>NZ_JAJOYS010000007.1 GCF_021166475.1 Pelagibacterium xiamenense | reverse complement strand
GCACCATCAACCTGTCTCGTAACGACCCAACATACCAACACAAATGCATCAGCACGCCAGATCCGCAAAACCAACAGACGCCGGCCACGTTTCCCTTTCCTCATAATCCACAATGTCAAAACAGCGGACACCCGTACGGGCGTCAATTCTATAACTTCTCAAATTTCGGCGCGAACACTGTTCCATCCGGCTCTTTGCGAAACCGGCAGAGTGTGCTGCCACCTTTTGTGAAGCTCGCCTCGGCGTCGCCGTTTTCGGCACCGCGTCGTCAGCGCTGGGGGTATATAGGGCCGAGGCTTCGGCCTGTCAACACCCGGTTTTGAAAAAAGCGAAAACCGTTTTTTTTCAAAACCTTGCCTGATTTCCTCGGAACTGTGCGGCCCGTTTCCGTCAGCGCCCGGGGTATATATGGGGAGGCGATTGCCGAGTCAACAGGTCGTATTTGAAAAATTGCATTTCGATGACGCTCAAGCCCTTTTCCACAGTGCCCGTTATCCGAAATAGGTTCCGCAATGGGCCGCCAAAGCGTCCGAATCCGGCCAATCCGCTGGATCTTCGGGGACCCGGATGCGACCGTCCCCGGGAAGTTGCGCGAGCACGATGTCGGGAATCAGACCGTCCTTCACGCAGATCGAGAAGTCTCCGGCGATCGCCATTAGCCCCTGCTCGTAAAGATAGGCCCAGGTCCGGTTAAGACAGATCATGTCGCTGACTTGCGTTGGCGTTTTCGCACGCGCGCTACCGGCCCCGATCGGGACGGCCACGGCCTCGCATCGGCTCCCTTGCCGATTCCGGATTGTCAGTCCGCTCACGGCGCAGCTCTGGCGATAGGCCCGAATCGCGCGTGCGGAAAGCGCCTCGGAATTTCCGTGCGCGACGATCCCGGAATAGTCCTCGTTCCAAAATGCGCGTTGATCGTCCGCGAAGCCATCGAGAACCATCCTCCGGGACGCCGTGGCATCGGGCAACAGCCCGCCTGCCGACGCGAGCCTGTCGAATTCAGCTTCAGTGATCCGTCCCACGCGATCGTCAGGGGCCATGTCTGTGCGGGCGTCGAGTGCGAAGACCGCGCTCCCGCCGGTGTTTTCGACCATGACCGCGCGATCGAAATAGGCGACATCGGCAACGGTCAGCACGTGCTCGGTTACGTCGCGGCCGGTTACGGCGTGCGCGCTCAACCGTCCGATGGCGAAATAGCCCAGATGCTGGTTCTGCCGCTCACATAAAAGAACACTCTGGCCGAGGGCATAACCGACATTTTCCGCCTCCCGGGCGACGACCCGGAACTGCCGGCGTTGAATATCCCAGGATCCGGATGGTTGATATACGAACAGCACAAGCCTCATTGCACCCTCCTGCTTAGGATCAAAACCTTAGCGGGGGTCACGGAGTCTTCCAATTCGGCAAACTACGTATGCGCGCGTCCAGCGGTTCTCGGCACAGCTCGCGTGCCGTCGCGGCTTTGGGAGGCGTATTCCAGGGCTGCGTCTCGAAGCCCCTCGAGGAAGCGTCTCACCTCGCCCGGCAGCGTACTGCGATCGAACGCCTCCAATGTTTCCAGGGGCCGATTCGCCACCCCCTCGAGCGCATTGAGCAGCGCCGTACGCTGTTGCTCTTGCCCCTGCCCGAGCGGCAGGCGCCCGGCCTCGGCGACAAGAGACATGAGCTCGTGGATCCGGCGCATGCGGCGAAAGGTATCGATGACGGCAGGCTTCAGCGTCTCCTCGTCGCGCCAGGGACGTCCGTCAAACAAGGCCGTGACCTTTTGCCCTGCACCCAGGCAATCGAAATGCACGCATCCGGAAAAACCACGCGCGGAGAGTTCGGAATGGATAGAGCACGTGTAGTCGCTCTCCAGATGCCGGCAGCGGACGCCGGCCGGCTTGTCGAACGGAAAGGCCGTGGACCGGTCGTACGCCAGAGCCACACAGCAAAGCCCGGCGCAGCGCGAGCAGTCGGCACGAAGTGGCGTTTCCATGTCGGCGTTTCCCGAGATTGTGTTCGGCCTTCAAACGCAAAAAAGCCCTCCGTATGGAGGGCTTATGTGTTTTTTGAGAAGGGTATGCGTTTGCACTTTCTAGACCTGGCGGCGACCTACTCTCCCGTACCTTGAGGCACAGTACC
>NZ_JAJOYS010000006.1 GCF_021166475.1 Pelagibacterium xiamenense | reverse complement strand
ACAAGATGCTAATCCCTAAAAGCCGTCTCAGTTCGGATTGCACTCTGCAACTCGGGTGCATGAAGTTGGAATCGCTAGTAATCGCAGATCAGCATGCTGCGGTGAATACGTTCCCGGGCCTTGTACACACCGCCCGTCACACCATGGGAGTTGGTTCTACCCGAAGCCGGTGCGCTAACCTTTTGGAGGCAGCCGACCACGGTAGGGTCAGCGACTGGGGTGAAGTCGTAACAAGGTAGCCGTAGGGGAACCTGCGGCTGGATCACCTCCTTTCTAAGGATTGAGCTTCAACTGTTCGCAGTTATCGCTCTTTCATTGGACAGATTGGTTAGTCAAACCAATCGCTTATACACATGCGAACCTTCGGGCGCCGCCTTCGTTTCTCTTTCCTCCAACGTACACACACGTAGTGTGTTGGACCTGCCGGTGGCTTGGCCACGGGGTGGTTCAATGTTCTGCGTTGGATTGTCGGCCAGCGTTCCTGGGGCGCACTTGTTCCACACGAACTGCTGCCGCCACCCTGGTTGCGATTGGCCGCACGTTCAGACCCTGTTGTCTGGAGTTGGTGCCATCGGCCCCGACATCTGATGCTTGGCATGGCGCCGATTGGCGCAGTGCCAAAAAGGATCAGTCCAGACTATGTCTGGGGGCCCGTAGCTCAGGTGGTTAGAGCGCACGCCTGATAAGCGTGAGGTCGGTAGTTCGAGTCTACCCGGGCCCACCATTTTCCGAAGGAAAATGGTTTTGTTCTGTCTCACGGGCCGCACCGCTCCGGTCATGACGGCGCTAAAACCGCGCCTATGACCTGCGCTGGCCCTCCGACGGGGCGGCGAACGGTCGCCGGCTCGCTCTTCGCTCGCGAAGGGAGGGCAAAAAGAGGGGCCTTAGCTCAGCTGGGAGAGCGCCTGATTTGCATTCAGGAGGTCATCGGTTCGATCCCGATAGGCTCCACCATTTGCTTTGGTGGAGATATTGGAGATCCCGGTCCCGGTTTTGTGTGTACGTTGCGGATGTAGAAGAATTGGCCGTTGTGCTCTTTTGAGTGCGATGTGCCGGATATTTAACATTGTTGAGAGAAGGGTTGTTTGTCTTGCCTGTACCCCAGGCTGCGCCCCAGTCGGCGTTAGGCTTTGTGCCTTGGAGAAACGATACCTCGTGAAACTGGTCTTTGATCATGCGTTCCGCACGGGATGCATGATCGTTTTGATCTGACCGATCGATATTCGATGGTTCTGGCTGTCACGTGTGATGCGTTGCAGTCGGGAAGTCGGGAGTTTGTCAGCAAAAGTGGTTCCCACTTTTGCGGTTCGACAAGCGACCCACTTAAAACTGCGGATATTGGTCATGAGAGCGATCAAGTGCCAAAAGGGCGTTCAGTGGATGCCTTGGCGCACACAGGCGATGAAGGACGTGATACGCTGCGATAAGCGTCGGTTAGCTGCGAATAAGCTTTGATCCGGCGATTTCCGAATGGGGCAACCCGGCCGTAAGGTCATCCCTTAGGGGAAGCGAACGCGGGGAACTGAAACATCTCAGTACCCGTAGGAAAGGACATCAATTGAGACTCCGGTAGTAGTGGCGAGCGAACCCGGACCAGGCCAGTGGCACAAGCGTAAGAACGGGAAGGATCTGGAAAGGTCCGCCTTAGTGGGTGATAGCCCCGTACCGGTAGAAAGCGTTTGTGTCCTCGAGTAGGGCGGGACACGTGAAATCCTGTTCGAACATGGGGGGACCACCCTCCAAGCCTAAGTACTCGTGTGCGACCGATAGTGAACAAGTACCGTGAGGGAAAGGTGAAAAGCACCCCGACAAGGGGAGTGAAACAGTCCCTGAAACTGGATGCCTACAAACAGTCAGAGCCCAAGGTTCGTCCTGGGTGATGGCGTACCTTTTGTATAATGGGTCAGCGACTTAGTCTGTCGTGCAAGCTTAAGCCGTTAGGTGTAGGCGTAGGGAAACCGAGTCTGAATAGGGCGCCAAGTACGACGGATTAGACCCGAAACCGAGTGATCTAGCCATGAGCAGGTTGAAGGTGCGGTAACACGCACTGGAGGACCGAACCCACGTCTGTTGAAAAAGACGGGGATGACTTGTGGTTAGGGGTGAAAGGCCAATCAAACTCGGAAATAGCTGGTTCTCCGCGAAATCTATTTAGGTAGAGCGTCAGACGAATACCCTGGGGGGTAGAGCACTGGATGGGCTAGGGGTCCTCACCGGATTACCAAACCTAACCAAACTCCGAATACCCAGGAGTAGTATCTGGCAGACACACGGCGGGTGCTAAGGTCCGTCGTGGAAAGGGAAACAGCCCTGACCGCCAGCTAAGGTCCCCAAGTCATGGTTAAGTGGGAAAGCATGTGGGAATGCTTAGACAACCAGGAGGTTGGCTTAGAAGCAGCCATCCTTTAAAGATAGCGTAACAGCTCACTGGTCAAGCGTTCCTGCGGCGAAAATGTAACGGGGCTTAAACCATGCACCGAAGCTGCGGGTGTGCAGTTTACTGCACGCGGTAGCGGAGCGTTCCGTAAGTCTGTGAAGGGATACCCGCGAGGGGTCCTGGAGATATCGGAAGCGCGAATGCTGACATGAGTAGCGATAAAGAGTGTGAGAGACACTCTCGCCGAAAGTCCAAGGGTTCCTGCGCAATGTTAATCAGCGCAGGGTTAGCCGGCTCCTAAGGCGAGGCCGAAAGGCGTAGTCGATGGGAATCACGTTAATATTCGTGAGCCTGCTGGGAAGTGACGGATTGCCAGAGTTGTGTGTCCTTATCGGATTGGATGCGCAGTGAGGCGGTTCCAGGAAATAGCCCCAGCTTATAGACCGTACCCGAAACCGACACAGGTGGACTGGTAGAGCATACCAAGGCGCTTGAGAGAACGATGCTGAAGGAACTCGGCAAATTGCACGCGTAACTTCGGGATAAGCGTGACCCGTTCATGGGCAACCATGGGCGGGTGGCACAAAAGAGGGGGTGGCGACTGTTTATTAAAAACACAGGGCTCTGCGAAGCCGTAAGGCGACGTATAGGGTCTGACGCCTGCCCGGTGCCGGAAGGTTAAAAGGAGAGGTGCAAGCCTTGAATTGAAGCCCCGGTAAACGGCGGCCGTAACTATAACGGTCCTAAGGTAGCGAAATTCCTTGTCGGGTAAGTTCCGACCTGCACGAATGGCGTAACGACTTCCCCACTGTCTCCAGCATCGACTCAGCGAAATTGAACTCCCCGTGAAGATGCGGGGTTCCTGCGGTCAGACGGAAAGACCCCGTGCACCTTTACTATAGCTTCACGCTGGCATTCGTGTCGGCATGTGCAGAATAGGTGGTAGGCTTTGAAGCAGGAACGCCAGTTCTTGTGGAGCCGCAATGTGAGATACCACCCTTATCGTCATGGATGTCTAACCGCGGTGTAACAGCACCCGGGACAGCGTGTGGTGGGTAGTTTGACTGGGGCGGTCGCCTCCCAAAGAGTAACGGAGGCGCGCGATGGTGGGCTCAGAGCGGTCGGAAATCGCTCGTTGAGTGCAATGGCATAAGCCTGCCTGACTGCGAGAGTGACAACTCGAGCAGAGACGAAAGTCGGTCATAGTGATCCGGTGGTCCCGCGTGGAAGGGCCATCGCTCAACGGATAAAAGGTACGCCGGGGATAACAGGCTGATGATGCCCAAGAGTCCTTATCGACGGCATCGTTTGGCACCTCGATGTCGGCTCATCACATCCTGGGGCTGGAGCAGGTCCCAAGGGTATGGCTGTTCGCCATTTAAAGTGGTACGTGAGCTGGGTTTAGAACGTCGTGAGACAGTTCGGTCCCTATCTGCCGTGGGTGTCGGAATATTGAGA
>NZ_JAJOYS010000005.1 GCF_021166475.1 Pelagibacterium xiamenense | reverse complement strand
CCCGGTCTCCGCCAGAACCTTCGTGATCGCCGCTGTCAGGCTCGTCTTGCCATGGTCAACGTGACCAATCGTGCCAATGTTGCAGTGCGGCTTGTTACGTGAAAACTTTTCCTTGCCCATCACATATCTCCGTATTCAGTCAGCGCAGCGGCTGCTGGTATTTCCGTGTTTCAAACTCAGGCGTATTTGGCCTGGACTTCGTCAGCAACCGCCTGCGGCACCTGCTCATAGTGGTCGAAGAACATGGTGTACTGTGCGCGGCCCTGGCTCATCGAGCGCAGAGCGTTAACATAGCCGAACATGTTCGCGAGCGGCACGTAAGCATTGACGACCTGGGCGATACCCCGGGCCTCGGTGCCCTGGATCTGCCCACGGCGGGAATTGAGATCGCCGATCACGTCTCCCATGTATTCCTCAGGGGTCGTGACTTCGACCTTCATCATCGGTTCAAGCAGCTTCGCGCCAGCCTTCTGCAGGCCTTCACGGAACGCAGCACGCGCCGCAATTTCGAACGCGAGCACCGACGAGTCCACGTCGTGATAGGCACCGTCGATAAGGGTCGCCTTGACGTCCACGATCGGGAACCCGGCAAGAATACCCGCGCCCATCACGGACTCGAGCCCCTTGGACACGCCGGGGATGTATTCCTTCGGAACCGCGCCACCCACGATCTTGCTTTCGAATGTGAAGCCGGCGCCCGGCTCGTTCGGCTCGATGACAAGCTTGACGCGCGCGAACTGGCCCGAACCACCCGACTGCTTCTTGTGGGTATAGTCGATTTCGGCGGCCTTGGTGATCGTCTCGCGGTACGCCACCTGCGGCTGGCCGATATTGGCCTCGACCTTGAACTCGCGCTTCATGCGGTCGACGATGATGTCGAGGTGCAGTTCACCCATGCCCGAGATGATCGTCTGGCCGCTTTCCTCGTCCGACTTGACGCGGAAGGAAGGATCCTCAGCAGCCAGACGCTGCAGGGCGAGACCCATCTTTTCCTGGTCGGCCTTGGATTTCGGCTCGACGGCAATATCAATAACCGGCTCTGGGAAAATCATGCGCTCGAGGATCACCGGCGAAGACGGCACGCAGAGCGTGTCGCCCGTCGTGGTATCCTTGAGACCGACGATCGCCACGATGTCACCAGCATAAGCCTCGGTGATCTGCTCACGCGAGTTCGAGTGCATCTGGAACATACGGCCGACGCGCTCGCGCTTGTCCTTGACCGTATTCTGCAGCTGCGCGCCGGCTTCGAGCACACCCGAATAGATGCGGCAGAACGTCAGCGAACCCATGTGCGGGTCGTTGGCGATCTTGAACGCCAGCATCGAGAGCGGCTCGCCGTCATCTGCATGACGCTCGATCGGCTCTTCGGTCTTGGCATCGATACCGCGGATGGCCTCGATGTCGTTGGGGGCCGGCAGGAAGTCCACGACGGCGTCGAGCAGCGGCTGAACGCCCTTGTTCTTGAAAGCCGAACCGCAGAGCACGCCGAAAAAGTCGTTGCGGATGATGCCCTTGCGCAGCAGCTTCCGGATCGTGTCGTTATCCGGCATTTCGCCTTCGAGATAGGCTTCCATCGCAGCTTCGTCGACTTCGACGGCAGCTTCGATCATCTGCTCGCGATATTCCTCGGCCCGGGCCTGGAGATCTTCAGGGATCTCAACGACATCCCAGGATGCGCCGAGCTGCTCGCCGTTCCAGACATGCGCCTTCATTTCGATGAGATCGACGACGCCGGCGAACTCGTTCTCAGCGCCGATCGGCAGCTGCAGAACGACAGCCTTGGCACCAAGGCGGGTCCCGATCATTTCCACCGAGCGGTAGAAGTCGGCACCGATCTTGTCCATCTTGTTCACGAAGATCAGGCGCGGAACGTTGTACTTGTCGGCCTGGCGCCAAACGGTTTCCGTCTGCGGCTCGACACCGGCATTGGCATCAAGCAGAGCAACCGCCCCGTCGAGCACGCGCAGCGAGCGCTCGACTTCAATCGTGAAGTCCACGTGGCCCGGAGTGTCGATGATGTTGAAACGGCGCTTCTTGCCGTCACGGCCCTGCCAGAACGTCGTCGTGGCAGCGGACGTGATGGTGATGCCGCGTTCCTGCTCCTGCTCCATCCAGTCCATGGTCGCGGCGCCGTCGTGGACTTCGCCGATCTTGTGGCTCTTGCCGGTATAGAACAGGATGCGCTCGGTCGTGGTTGTCTTACCGGCATCGATGTGCGCCATGATGCCGAAATTGCGGTAGTCTTCGAGCTTGTATTCGCGAGCCATTTTCGTTCGTCCTTACCAGCGGTAATGCGAGAACGCGCGGTTGGCATCAGCCATGCGGTGCGTGTCTTCGCGTTTCTTGACGGCCTGGCCGCGCCCGTTGAGCGCATCCATCAGCTCGCCCGAGAGGCGCCCGACCATGGTCGTCTCGCCACGCTTGCGGGCAGCATCGATCAGCCAGCGAATAGCCAGTGCCTGTTGACGCTCTGAGCGGACCTCGACAGGCACCTGGTAGGTGGCACCACCGACGCGGCGCGAACGCACTTCGACGGCCGGACGAATGTTGTCCAGCGCGCCATGGAACACCTGAATCGGGTCCTGCTTGGTGCGCTCTTCGATAACGTCGAACGCGCCATAGACGATGCTCTCGGCGGCAGACTTCTTGCCGTCCTTCATGAGCGAATTCATAAATTTGGAAACGATGAGATCACCGAACTTGGGATCGGGGTGAATCTCACGCTTCTCTGCACGATGCCGACGGGACATAGATCAGCTTCTCCTTACTTCGGCCGCTTCGCGCCGTACTTCGACCGGCGCTGCTTGCGATCCTTAACGCTCTGGGTATCCAGAACGCCGCGCAGCACGTGATAGCGCACGCCGGGAAGGTCACGCACACGGCCGCCGCGGATGAGAACAACGGAGTGTTCCTGCAGATTGTGGCCCTCACCCGGGATATAGGTGATGACTTCACGCTGGTTGACCAGACGCACCTTGGCGACACGGCGAAGCGCGGAGTTCGGCTTCTTCGGGGTCGTCGTATAGACGCGGGTGCAAACGCCACGCTTCTGCGGGTTCGCCTCCATCGCCGGAACCTTGTTCCGCTTCGGCTTCGCCTGCCGGGGCTTGCGGATCAACTGATTAATGGTCGGCATATCGCTCGAACCCTCTTTCATCCGTACCAAACAAATCGTTCATGACGCAAAACAAGCGAGCAGCGCCCGCCCTGCTCCAGCTTAAAGGAACCGGCGGCGCCAAGAATGCAGAGGATCACCTCCCCACCGGGAAGCAATCATGCGCCCAAGACTTGTTGCGTCTAACTACCCGACAGTGTGTTTGA
This sequence comes from Pelagibacterium xiamenense, assembly GCF_021166475.1. Classification (GTDB taxonomy): domain Bacteria; phylum Pseudomonadota; class Alphaproteobacteria; order Rhizobiales; family Devosiaceae; genus Pelagibacterium; species Pelagibacterium xiamenense. The sequence goes on along the minus strand of NZ_JAJOYS010000005.1, from coordinate 14,394 downwards.
CCGCCTCGAATGAGAAGCCTTGGACGCTTCAAATTCCGCTGGCAAGCCACGACCGACCGTTTAGGTAGGGCGGGTCATACAGGCCGGATTCGGAGTCGTCAAGGCCCTGCGCCGCAAAAAGGCGCGCTAGCGGGCTTCACGGCTCCGATGCGCCCCTCGCATGGGTGTCTGCGAGCATGCAGAAAGGGGCCCGAAGGCCCCTTCCCGTTCATCTATATATAGTGGTGCCTTATTCCGCCGCAAGAAAGTCCGCGACCTCGAGCAGTATGAACTCGTTGTCGTCGGCGCGACCGAGTTCCCGGCCGGCCGAACCGGGATAGTTATTGTCGTTCGCCACAACGATAGTGGTCTCGTCGACCCGGTCCACATCCTCGATCGTTACGAACGGAAAGTTGAACCGCCCCTCGATCGTCCCGCGCGGCGCGATACCGTCGGGGTCCTGGATGTCCATCAGATCAATGTAGCCGATCTTCTCAAGCACGCCATTCTCATCGGCTCGCTCGAGATCGACAAGGTAGATGCGCTTGAACTGCGCCGGTTCGTCGAAGCCCTCCACCCGGGGATCGCCCTGCCGGCCATCGCGCTCGATGATCAACGCCCGCGTGCCCCCGATGATGTTGAAATCGCCGATCGCGTGCGAGGCATCTTCGAGCGGATAATAGCGAACTGAATCGCCCCAGGTCCCGCTGGCGGTATCGAACTCGAAAATCCGCAGTACGGGCGTGCCGTCGATTGTCTCCGAAGCGCCTTCCTCGGGCATCCAGATTGGCTTTTCGAGCATGGGGTAAAGCGTTGTCCCGTCTTCGTCGAGTGCCATGCCCTCATAGCCACCCGAACTGAAGGTGCGCACGTCGTCTGGCAGCGTGCCCCCCGGATTGGGCGTTCTAACAAAGAAATTGTCGGGCGCACGCAGCAATTCCCCGCCGGGCTCCGTAGCAAAGACCTGCTGAACGACGCCATCGCCGTCCACCTCGAATAGCCAGGGGCCGAACTCATCCCCGATCCAATAGTGCTCACCGACCGGCTGGATCGACTCCAGGTCAAAGTCCGCTCCCGTGAGATAGCGGCTCTCGCTGTGTTCGTTGGTGATTGGGAACGGAACAACACGATTGGGGTCGGAAAGAAACACCGTCTCCTCGATCGCGACACGGCCGGTTTCCCAGTCGGGCTTGAGAATGTTGAACATCAGCATGGCGTCCGATGAGTTCGCCTTAGAGCCGAACCCGTTGTCGGTCAGGACGAGAAACCGATCCTCGCCCAGGGACCGGATACCCGAAAAGCCCTGCAGCGGCTGGCCGGGGAACGGTCGTGCCAGCCCCGTGCTGCCGGTTACGACGTCATAGAGCGTTTCGGTGCGCGGACCGGCCGCAAACCGCCCCGAAACATTGAGACTGGCTGGTGCGTCGGACGGCGGCGCGAGAAACGTTTGCGCCGGAATTTGCGCATGTGACACGAGCCGCGCATCGAACTGCGGAACGTCCTGCGCCTGTGCGGTCGCCGCTGCCGCGAGAAAGGAAACGACTGAGAAAAGGGTATGTCGGGTCATGGAGTGCCTCCTGACAATCAAAGATTGCAACGGGCACAGAACTAACCGGGCACGGTGACAGGGACTTTACCCTTGTTTGACGGATCGATGTCGCGATTTTGAAAACCGTATCAAAAAGAAAGGGGGCCGGCTGGCCCCCTTCCCTTGTCGTTTGTTGGTTCGATCCTATTCGGATGGCGTATCCGCAGGCTCCGCCGGGCTCATGGCCTCCGGAGCCGGAATCGCAACCGTTTCGGCCTGGCGGCGGCGTTCTTCGAGGATCAGATCGTCGCGCTTGGTCGAGATCTGACGGACCGAGGAGATCCGCGCGCCGGTACCCGCCGGAATCAGCCGGCCGACGATGACGTTTTCCTTGAGCCCTTCGAGTACGTCCGCCTTGCCCGAGACCGCCGCCTCGGTGAGAACGCGCGTGGTCTCCTGGAACGACGCCGCCGAGATGAACGAACGGGTCTGCAGCGAGGCCTTGGTAATCCCGAGGAGAACCGGAACGGCTTCCGCAGGCTTCTTGCCATCGGCCACAAGTTGTTCGTTGAGCTCGTCGAGGTCGATCCTGTCGATCTGCTCTTCCTTGAGGAGACCGCTTTCGCCCGGATCGGTGATCTCGACCTTCTGCAGCATCTGGCGAACGATCACCTCGATGTGCTTGTCGTTGATCAACACGCCCTGCAGCCGATAGACCTCCTGGATCTCGTTGACGAGGTACTTGGCCAGTTCCTCGACACCCTTGATCGCAAGAATGTCGTGCGGGGCCGGGTTGCCGTCGAGGATGTACTCGCCACGCTCGATCTGGTCGCCTTCCTGAAGGTGGAAGGGCTTGCCCTTCGGGATCAGGTATTCGACAGGCTCGACGCTCTCGTCATTAGGCTCGATCACGATGCGGCGCTTGTTCTTGTAGTCGCGGCCGAACCGGACCGTGCCATCGATCTCCGCGATGATGGCGTGATCCTTGGGCCGGCGAGCCTCGAACAGTTCCGCAACACGCGGCAGACCACCGGTGATGTCCTTGGTCTTGGCGCTTTCGAGCGGAATACGGGCAAGAACGTCACCCGTAGCCACACGGGTCCCCGGCTCGACGGCGATAACCGCGTCCACGCTCATCAGGTACCGGGCATCCGTGCCGCGATCGGACTTGAGGACTTGCCCCGCTGCCCCGATGGCGATCGCCGGACGCAGCCCGTCACCGCGCTGGCTGGACCGCCAGTCGATGACCAGACGCTTGGTGAAGCCGGTCGTCTCGTCCGTGGTTTCCGCAACAGAGGCGCCGTCCACGAGATCTTCGAAGATGACCTCGCCCTCGACTTCCGAGAGCACGGGACGCGTGTACGGATCCCACTCGGCGATACGCTGGCCGCGCTTGACCTGCTCGCCTTCCTTGGCCAGCAGACGGGCCCCATAGGCGATCTTGTGGACAGACCGCTCCTTGCCGTCGGCATCTTCGATGACGATGGCGACGTTGCGGCCCATGACCACGATATGCCCGTCCGAGTTGGTCGCGATCGACTTGTTGCGGAACGCGATCTTACCCTCGGCGCCGGCCTCGAGATACGAGTTGTCGACCACCTGCGCCGTACCGCCGATGTGGAACGTGCGCATGGTGAGCTGCGTGCCCGGCTCGCCGATGGACTGCGCGGCGATGACGCCGACGGATTCGCCCATATTGACCGGCGTACCGCGCGCCAGGTCGCGGCCGTAGCACTTGGCACAGGTCCCCTGACGGACCTCGCAGGTGAGCGGCGAGCGGATGCGCACCGACTGCACCTTGGCAGCCTCGATGGTCTCGACGTCACGCTCGTCCATAAGCGTGCCCTTCTTGACGATGATCTCGTCCGTCCCAGGAGCAACGACGTCGTCAGCCGCGACGCGGCCAAGGATACGCTGGCCGAGCGAAGCAACCACCTGACCGGAGTCGATGATCGCCTCCATGGTCAGCCCATCCTCGGTACCGCAATCGTCCTCGGTGATGATGGCGTCCTGCGCCACGTCCACGAGACGACGGGTCAGGTAACCCGAATTCGCGGTCTTGAGCGCGGTGTCGGCCAACCCCTTACGGGCACCGTGGGTCGAGTTGAAGTACTCGAGAACCGTCAGACCTTCCTTGAAGTTCGAGATCACCGGGGTCTCGATGATTTCGCCCGAGGGTTTGGCCATCAGGCCGCGCATGCCCGCGAGCTGCTTCATCTGGGCGATCGAGCCACGAGCGCCCGAATGGCTCATCATATAGACCGAGTTGATCTGCTTGGACCGCCCGGCGTCATCCTTCTCGACGGCCGAGATGCGCTTCATCATCTCGTCGGCGACTTTGTCGCCGCATTTGGCCCAGGCGTCGACGACCTTGTTGTACTTTTCGCCGTGAGTGATCAGGCCGTCATTGTACTGCTGCTCGAATTCCTCGACCTGCTTGCGGGTATCCCCCACGATTTTGGCCTTGGAATCCGGGATCACCATGTCGTCCTTACCGAACGAGATGCCCGCACGGCAGGCCTGCTTGAACCCGAGATCCATGATCTTGTCGCAGAAGATGACGGTCTCTTTCTGGCCGCAGGCGCGATAAACCGTGTCGATGACCTTGGAGATCATCTTCTTGGTCATGAGCTGGTTGACCGTTTCGAACGGCACGTTGTCGGGCAGAACCCGGCCCAACATCATCCGGCCCGGCGTCGTTTCCACGATCTGGGTCGTCTTGTTGCCGTCCGCATCGAGCGCACGCACGCGGCCCTTGATCTTGGAGTGCAGCGTGATGACCTTGTTCTCGAGCGCGTGCTCGATCTCGTTCATCGAACCGAATGCCATGCCCTCGCCCGGCTCGCCCTCGGCGATGATCGAGAGATAGTAAAGACCCAGGACGATGTCCTGGCTCGGCACGATGATCGGCTGACCGTTTGCAGGATGCAGGATGTTGTTGGTCGACATCATCAGCACGCGGGCTTCGAGCTGCGCTTCAAGCGACAGCGGCACGTGAACGGCCATCTGGTCACCGTCGAAGTCGGCGTTGAATGCCGCGCAGACGAGCGGATGAAGCTGAATGGCCTTGCCTTCGATGAGCATGGGCTCGAACGCCTGGATGCCCAGGCGGTGAAGCGTCGGCGCACGGTTCAAAAGAACCGGATGCTCGCGGATCACCTCGTCGAGGATATCCCAGACTTCCGGCTTCTCCTTTTCGACCAGCTTTTTCGCCTGCTTGACGGTCGAGCTCAGCCCCTTCGCGTCCAGCCGCGAATAAATGAAGGGCTTGAACAATTCGAGCGCCATCTTCTTGGGCAGACCGCACTGATGCAGCTTGAGCTCCGGCCCGACGGTGATCACCGAACGGCCCGAATAGTCGACGCGCTTGCCAAGGAGGTTCTGGCGGAACCGGCCCTGCTTGCCCTTGAGCATGTCGGAAAGCGACTTCAACGGACGCTTGTTCGCACCGGTAATCGTGCGGCCACGGCGGCCATTGTCAAAGAGCGCATCAACGGCTTCCTGGAGCATGCGCTTTTCGTTGCGGATGATGATATCCGGCGCGCGCAGCTCGATCAGACGCTTCAGACGATTGTTACGATTGATGACGCGGCGATAGAGGTCGTTGAGGTCCGACGTCGCAAACCGGCCGCCGTCGAGCGGCACCAGCGGGCGCAATTCGGGCGGAATGACCGGAATGACCGTCATGATCATCCATTCGGGCTTGTTGCCCGAAACGATGAACTGTTCGACGATCTTCAAGCGCTTGGCGAGCTTTTTGGGCTTAAGTTCCGTCGTCGACTCGGCAATTTCCACCCGCAGGTCGGCAGCGAGCTTCTCGAGATCGAGCGCGGCCAGCATCTCGCGTACCGCTTCGGCGCCGATCATCGCGGTGAACGCATCCGGACCGTACTGGTCCTGTGCGTCCATATACTCTTCTTCCGTGATGAGCTGATGCTGCGTGAACGGGGTGAGCCCCGGTTCGATCACCACATAGTTCTCGAAATAGAGGATGCGCTCGACATCCTTCAAGGTCATGTCGAGAAGCTGCGAAATGCGGCTCGGCAGCGATTTCAGGAACCAGATGTGCGCAACCGGCGCAGCCAGTTCGATATGGCCCATGCGCTCACGGCGAACGCGCGAAAGCGTAACTTCGACGCCGCACTTCTCGCAGATGACGCCCTTGAACTTCATGCGCTTGTACTTGCCGCAAAGGCACTCGTAGTCCTTCACAGGGCCGAAGATGCGCGCGCAGAACAGGCCGTCACGCTCGGGCTTGAACGTGCGGTAGTTGATGGTCTCGGGCTTCTTGATCTCGCCGTACGACCACGACAGGATTTTCTCGGGGCTCGCGATATTGATCTTGATCTGATCGAAAGTCGGTGCGCTCGCCTGCGAGTTGAACGGATCCATGACGTGCTGATGATGATTCATCTGTCTCTCCTTGGTGCCTTCGCGGTGCTGCTGATTGGTCTCAGCGCACCGCTCGGGCAAAAAAGTCAGTTCGGCTCAAACGCGGCGGATTATTCCGCCGCGTCCGCAGGAGGCGCGAGTTCCGGATCGCCACCGGCCTCGTCATTGTCGGGCTCGATATCTGTGAGCTCGACGTTGAGACCAAGCGACCGGATTTCCTTGACGAGAACGTTAAAGCTCTCGGGAATACCCGCCTCGAAGGTATCGTCGCCACGGACGATCGCTTCGTAGACCTTGGTCCGGCCGGCGACGTCGTCCGACTTGACCGTGAGCATTTCCTGCAAGGTGTAGGCGGCGCCATAGGCTTCGAGCGCCCACACCTCCATTTCACCGAACCGCTGTCCGCCGAACTGCGCCTTGCCGCCCAGCGGCTGCTGGGTAACGAGGCTGTAGGGGCCGATCGAACGGGCGTGGATCTTGTCGTCCACAAGGTGGTGCAGCTTGAGCATGTAGATATACCCGACCGTCACCTTGCGGTCGAAAGCCTCGCCGGTCCGCCCGTCAAAGAGCGTGGATTGACCCGAGCCATCGAGACCCGCCGCTTCGAGCATCTCGACGATGTCGTGTTCCTTGGCACCGTCGAACACCGGCGTGGCGATCGAGACACCCTTGGAAATCTGCTGCCCGAGGCGCACGAGCCCGTCGTCATCGAGGTCGCCCACGAACTCGTCTCCTTCGTAAAGGGCCGAGATCTCCTTCTTGAGCGGCGTGATGTCCTTAGTCTCGCGGTAGGCCTCCATCATCTTGTCGATCTTGTGGCCCATGCCGCGAGCAGCCCACCCCAGGTGGGTCTCGAGGATCTGTCCGACGTTCATGCGCGAAGGCACGCCCAGCGGATTGAGGACGATATCGACATGCGTACCGTCTTCGAGGAACGGCATATCCTCGACCGGCATGATGCGCGAAACCACGCCCTTGTTGCCGTGACGGCCGGCCATCTTGTCGCCCGACTGCATCTTGCGCTTGGTCGCCACGAAGACCTTGACCATCTTCATCACGCCCGGCGGAAGTTCGTCACCGCGCTGGAGCTTGTCCACCTTGTCGATGAAACGCTGTTCGAGCAGCTTGCGGCTCTCGTCATACTGCGCCTGCAGAGCCTCGATCTCGGTCATCAGCTTGTCGTCCTCGACGGCAAACTGCCACCACTTGGATCGCGGATGCGCATCGAAAATCGAGTCGTTGAGCTTGGTTCCGGCGACATAGCCCTTCGGGCCAGACGTCGCGGCCTTGCCGAACAGCATTTCCTTCAATCGCGCATAGACGTTGCGGTCGAGGATCGACTGCTCGTCGTCGCGGTCCTTGGCCAGCCGCTCGATTTCCTCGCGCTCGATCGCCATCGCGCGCTCGTCCTTGTCGATACCGTGGCGGTTGAACACCCGGACCTCGACGACGATGCCGGCATCGCCCGGCGGAATGCGCAGCGACGTGTCGCGCACGTCGGACGCCTTCTCGCCGAAGATCGCCCGCAAGAGCTTTTCTTCCGGCGTCATGGGCGATTCACCCTTGGGGGTGATCTTGCCCACCAGAATGTCGCCCGCCTGCACTTCGGCGCCGATATGGACGATACCGGCTTCGTCGAGGTTCTTGAGCGCTTCTTCGGAGACGTTCGGAATGTCGCGGGTGATTTCCTCGGGGCCGAGCTTGGTGTCGCGGGCCATCACCTCATATTCCTCGATATGGATCGAGGTGAAGACGTCGTCCTGAACGATCCGCTCGGACAGAAGGATCGAGTCTTCGAAATTGTACCCGTTCCAGGGCATGAACGCGACGAGCACGTTCCGGCCAAGGGCAAGGTCGCCCAGATCGGTCGACGGGCCGTCGGCGATGATATCGCCGGCCTGCACGTGATCGCCTACATTTACCAGTGGACGCTGGTTGATGCAGGTCGACTGGTTCGACCGCTGGAACTTCATGAGGTTGTAGATATCGACGCCCGACTTCGAGGAATCGGTTTCTTCGGTCGCGCGGACAACGACACGCGTGGCGTCCACCTGATCGACGATACCCGTCCGGCGCGCCGCGATCGCAGCGCCCGAGTCGCGGGCAACCACCGGCTCCATGCCCGTGCCCACGAACGGAGCCTCCGCACGCAGAAGCGGAACCGCCTGACGCTGCATGTTCGAACCCATCAGAGCGCGGTTGGCGTCGTCGTTCTCGAGGAACGGAATGAGCGCCGCGGCAACCGAAACCACCTGCTTGGGCGAGACGTCCATAAGGTCGACCTGCTCGCGCGGGGTCAGCGACGGCTCGCCGGCGTGACGCGCAACGACCATCTCGTTGACGAATTCGCCCTTCTCGTTGACGTTGGCATTGGCCTGCGCAACGTAGTGCTTGGCCTCTTCCATCGCCGAGAGATAGACGACCTCGTCGGTCACCTTCCCATCCACGACCTTACGGTACGGCGCTTCGATGAAGCCGTACTTGTTGACGCGCGCGAACGTGGCCAGCGAGTTGATCAGACCGATGTTGGGGCCTTCCGGCGTCTCGATCGGGCAGATACGGCCATAGTGCGTCACGTGCACGTCGCGGACTTCGAAGCCGGCGCGCTCACGGGTGAGACCGCCCGGGCCAAGCGCCGAGAGACGACGCTTGTGAGTGATTTCCGAGAGCGGGTTGGTCTGGTCCATGAACTGGGAAAGCTGCGAGGAGCCGAAGAACTCGCGCACCGCGGCGGCAGCCGGCTTGGCGTTGATGAGGTCCTGCGGCATCACCGTGTCGATCTCGACCGAGCTCATGCGCTCCTTGATCGCGCGCTCCATGCGCAGGAGGCCGAGGCGATAATGGTTTTCCATCAATTCGCCGACCGAACGCACCCGGCGGTTGCCGAGGTTGTCGATATCGTCGATGTCGCCTTTGCCGTCACGCAGCTGAACCAGTGTGCGCACGACTTCGACGATGTCTTCCTTGCGCAGAACGCGCACGGTGTCCTCGACATCGAGATCCAGACGCATGTTCATCTTCACGCGCCCGACCGACGAGAGGTCGTAGCGTTCCGCGTCGAAGAACAGCGAATTGAACATCGCTTCGGCGGTCTCGATGGTGGGCGGTTCGCCCGGGCGCATCACCCGGTAGATGTCGAACAGCGCATCCTCGCGCGACTCGTTCTTGTCGACCGCCAGCGTGTTGCGGATATAGGCACCCACATTGACATGGTCGATATCGAGCACCGGCAGCTCGGTGAACCCCTTGTCGACGAGCGTCGTAAGCACCTTCTCGTCGATCTCGTCGCCGGCCTCGGCAAAGATCTCGCCATTGGTGAGATCGACGATGTCCTGCGCGAGATATGTGCCGTAAAGGTCCTCGTCGGTCGCCAGAAGGTGCGTAACGCCCTTTTCGACGATCTTCTTGGCCGCGCGCGCCGTCAGACGGGTACCGCCCTGATGCACGACGTCACCGGTGTCGGCGTCGATCAGGTCGAAGACCGGCTTGGTGCCTTTCATGGACTCCGCATCGAACGGCTTGCGCCAGCCCTTCTCACCCTTAGTGTAGGTCAGCACGTCATAATAGGTAGCCAGGATCTCTTCGGCATCGAGCCCCAGCGCCTTCAGAAGCGAGGTGACCGGGATCTTGCGGCGGCGGTCGATGCGCGCATAGACGATGTCCTTGGCGTCGAATTCGATGTCGAGCCAGGAACCGCGATAAGGAATGATGCGCGCGGCAAACAGCAGCTTGCCCGAGGAATGGGTCTTGCCCTTGTCATGGTCGAAGAAGACGCCCGGCGAACGGTGCATCTGCGAAACGATCACGCGCTCGGTACCGTTGACGATAAAGGTGCCGTTCGACGTCATGAAGGGCATGTCGCCCATATAGACGTCCTGCTCCTTGATGTCCTTGACCGATCGGGCGCCGGTATCTTCGTCCACCTCGAAAACGATCAGCCGCAGCGTCACCTTGAGCGGCGCGGCGAACGTCATGTCGCGCTGACGACACTCTTCGACGTCGTATTTGGGCTGTTCGAATTCGTAGCGCACGAATTCGAGCGAGGCCGTGTTGGAGAAATCCGTGATCGGGAAGACCGACTTGAAGACCGACTGCAGGCCTTCGTCGCCGCGCCCGCCTTCGGGCTCATGGACCATCAGGAACTGGTCGTACGACGCCTTCTGAACCTCAATGAGGTTCGGCATCTCCGTCACTTCCCGAATGGACCCGAAAGACTTGCGCACCTTGCGGCGGCCGTTGAACGTGGTAGCCATACCCGTACCTCTTTCCATCAATGTCTTTCGGGCAACTGTTCGAAAGACCGACAATCAGCCGTCGGCCTTCAGAACAAGTGCCCGTCCATGTGGTGCACTCTCGACTAAAGTCGGGAACACAACCGATATATACTGCGTCATCCGCAACCTCCGCCCTGCCCCGATGGGGTGGCGTCTGTCCGAAAACGCCGGACAGGAACGGGATGACCGAATGCCGGCCATCCCGCAAATCGCAGGGCGAACTTACTTGAGTTCGACCTTGGCGCCGGCAGCTTCGAGCTTCGTCTTGAGCTCTTCGGCTTCGGCCTTGGCAACACCTTCCTTGACGGGCTTCGGAGCGCCTTCGACGAGGTCTTTGGCTTCCTTCAGGCCCAGGCCGGTAATGCCACGGACTTCCTTGATGACGTTGATCTTCTGAGCACCGGCATCGGTGAGGATCACGTCAAATTCGTCCTTTTCTTCAGCCGGGGCAGCACCGCCGGCGGCGCCGCCGGCAGCAGCCGCAACCGCGACAGGAGCGGCGGCGGAAACGCCCCACTTTTCTTCAAGCATCTTGGAGAGCTCGGAAGCCTCCAGGACGGTCAGTGCAGACAGCTCGTCAACGAGCTTTTCAAGATCAGCCATTTGATCAGCCTTTTCTAAAGTCTAGGTTTCAGTTTGAACCGTGGAACAGGTCACAAGGAACGCGTCTTACGCGGCGTTGCCCTTTTCCGAATAAGCGGAGATAACCCGGGCGACCTGGCCGCCGGGCGCCTGCAGGACGGACGCGATCTTGGCCGCGGGCTGCGTGAGCATGCCGGCGATCTTGGCGCGCAGTTCGTCCAGAGACGGGAGATCGGCCAGCGCCTTGACGCCATCGGCGTCGAGTTCGGTCGAGCCCATCGCGCCGCCGAGGATTTTGAACTTGTCGTTCTTGTCCGCGAACGTCTTGGCCACTTTCGGGGCCGTGATGGGATCTTCCGAATAGGCGAGAACCGTCGGACCCGTCAGATAGGCCGAGATATCCGCAATATCGGAGTCTTTAAGAGCGAGCTTGGCGAGGCGGTTCTTGGCGACCTTCACCTGTCCACCGGCCGACTTCATCTGCTTGCGCAGAGTCTCGAATTCGGCGACCGACAGACCGGCATAGTGAGCGACGACGACAGCGCCCGAACTGGCGAAAGCCTGCTGGAGCGAGGCGACGGCCTCTACTTTTTCCGCTCTATCCACTGCTACTCTCCACGTTTAGCCCAGCCCTCATGGGCCGGACCGTTTGCTTAAAACCGATCTGCCCGGGAGCAGTTCGGCGGTTGCAATGCCTGTAAACCGACATAAGCGGGATACCCCATCTGATGTCAGTCCGGTTCAAACCAAAACGAGCTCCGGCGTCTGCCAAAAAATCTCGTCCGGATTAAACCCCATCTATTGGTGGCCTCCGGGAGCACCCCGGCGATTAGGAAAGCCAGCCGGCCTTCACCACACAGTCTCGGACAGGACTTTACCGGAAACCGGGAAAACCGCTTTCCGGTATTCCGGGCGGCCGGAACCGCCCGAAAATCTTTCGGCTTCAGTTCCTAGTTCAGAACCGAAGACGGATCGACATGCACGCCCGCGCCCATCGTCGAAGAAACGGCGACGCGCTTGACGTAAGTACCTTTGGCGCCCGAAGGCTTCGCCTTGTTGACCGCATCGGCCAGCGCCTTGATGTTTTCGACAAGGTCCGCTTCCGTGAACGACGCCTTGCCGACACCGGCGTGGATGATACCAGCCTTCTCGACGCGGAACTCGACCGCACCGCCCTTGGCGGCCTTGACCGCGCTGGTCACGTCCGGCGTGACGGTTCCGACCTTCGGGTTCGGCATCAGGTTGCGCGGGCCAAGGATCTTACCCAGGCGCCCAACCAGCGGCATCATGTCCGGGGTCGCGATGCAGCGATCGAAATTGATGTTGCCCTTCTGGATCTCTTCGGCGAGATCGTCGGCACCAACAATGTCCGCTCCGGCGGCCTTGGCTTCCTCGGCCTTGGCGTCCTTGGCGAACACGGCGACGCGAACGGTCTTGCCGGTACCCTTGGGCAGATTGACGACGCCGCGGACCATCTGGTCGGCGTGGCGCGGGTCAACGCCCAGGTTCATCGCAATTTCGATGGTCTCGTCGAACTTGGCGGTCGCGCGCTCCTTGACGAGCTTGACAGCCTCGTCGATGGCGTAAGCCTTCTTGCGGTCGATGCCTTCGCGAATGGCCTTGGTGCGTTTTGCAATCTTCGTCATGGCAATCAACCTTCGATCTGCAGACCCATGGACCGGGCGGAACCCGCGACCATGCTCATGGCGGCCTCGACCGTATCGGCATTGAGGTCGTTCATCTTCTTTTCGGCGATTTCGCGCAGCTGAGCCTGGGTCAGCTTGCCGGCGCTGTCATGCCCGGGCTTTTTGGAGCCGGACTTGAGGTTGATCGCCTTCTTGATGAAATAGGTCACCGGCGGCAGCTTCATCTCGAAAGTGAAGCTCTTGTCGGCGAACGCGGTGATCACGACCGGGATCGGAGCACCCTTCTCCATTTCCTGCGTGGCGGCATTGAACGCCTTGCAGAATTCCATGATGTTGAGGCCGCGCTGACCGAGTGCCGGGCCGATCGGGGGCGACGGGGTCGCCGAGCCGGCTGGCACTTGCAGCTTGATATAACCAGCAATTTTCTTTGCCATTTCCGTTCCTTTCAACAGGCCGCCAAAGCGGCCATTCGGTGACGTTGTGGTCCGAAGGTTTTACCGGCGGATGGCAACCGCCGCCCTCTCCCACATCGAAACGCCCCGATAAAAACCGGGGACTTAAACGGCTCAGACCTTCTCGACCTGACCGTATTCCAGCTCGACCGGTGTCGGCCGGCCGAAAATCGAAACCTCGACCTTGAGCCGTGCGCGCTCTTCGTCGACTTCCTCAACGACGCCCGAAAAGCTCGCGAACGGCCCATCGGACACCCGCACGTTCTCGCCCACCTCGAAAGAAACCGAGGGCTTGGGCCGGTCGACGCCTTCCTGCACCTGCTGCAGGATGGCCATCGCTTCACGCTCGGAGATCGGCTGCGGCTTGTTGTCCGCGCCCAGAAACCCGGTAACCTTCGGCGTATTCTTGATCAGGTGGAACGTCTCGTCGGTCAGTTCCATCTTGACCAGAACATAGCCGGGGAAAAACTTGCGCTCGGCATCGACCTTTCGGCCGCGCCGCACTTCCGTCACCTTTTCGGTCGGCACAAGCACGTCGTCGAACAAATGCTCGAGACCACCCGACGCAACCTTTTCCTTTATAGACTCCGCAACCTTCCGCTCGAAATTCGAGTATGCCTGCACGATGTACCAACGCTTGGCCATATTATACTTTCCGCTCCGCGTTTATGCCGGCCCACTCAGCCGATTGACAGGATCAACCCGACGAAAAAGGCGATGACCTGATCAGCCGCCAGGAAAAAAAGGCTCGCGAGCGTCACCATCACCAGAACCATCCCCGTGGAGATGAGGGTCTCGTTCCGGGTCGGCCAAACGACCTTGGCGACCTCCGAGCGCACCTGCTGAAAAAACGTAAACGGATTAGTCCGGGCCATAAAGTGCTCGATACCTGGCTTGTTTTCTGGGAGTTAGGTCCATACGCAATCGCCGCGCGAGTCGCTTCGCACGGCAAGAGAGGGGCCTATGTAACGCCTGAGAAGGTACAAGGCAAGTCCTTGCCGCATGTTTTTCGCAAACAGGCTGCGGTTTTCCCAACTCGACCGTAAGGCATCTGGAGGCCTGATCGGCACGGGCGAATCGATCCAATCAAGACCGACCCTGGGCTCTTGCCTGTAAACTGGCAGGGGCGGAGGGACTCGAACCCCCGGCCCTCGGTTTTGGAGACCGATGCTCTACCAACTGAGCTACACCCCTAGAACCAGTGGGGCATGATCTAATCGGAAAGCCCTCAAGGTGCAAGCCTTGTTCGCCGCCATCAAAAAGAAAAAGGGCGCCCCACGGGCCGCCCTTTAAAATCATGGTCTTTGCGACTGTCGGCTACTCGACAATCTTAGAGACGACGCCGGCGCCGACGGTACGGCCGCCTTCGCGGATGGCGAAGCGGAGCTTCTCTTCCATCGCGATCGGCACGATCAGCTCGACGTTCATCTCCACATTGTCGCCCGGCATAACCATCTCGACGCCTTCCTTCAGCGTCACAACACCGGTCACGTCCGTCGTCCGGAAGTAGAACTGCGGACGGTAGTTGGTGAAGAACGGCG
>NZ_JAJOYS010000004.1 GCF_021166475.1 Pelagibacterium xiamenense | reverse complement strand
AGACCGAGGCGCAGGCCTCCGCGCTCGACCGCATCGTCGAGATCTTCCGGCTCGACAAGAGCACGACGATCACCGCGGCGCCCGCGGCAGCGGCAGCGAGGCAGAAGCCGGCGGCAAAGACAGCCGCCAGGGCCTACCTTACCGACGGAAACGCCGCCATCGATCCGGACTGGAACGAGTTCTAGGCTGCCAAAGGTCTTGTCCCGGCCCTCGGGCGGGACAATGCAGAATAAGAAAGCCGCGCCTCCGGGCGCGGCTTTTTTGTTGGACCCGCGTTTGAGTCCGGCCAAAAACCCGCCGCAAACCGGTAAATGCAACCGTTCCTTAAGTATCGCTCCCTATTTTCTCATTTGGACGCAGTTAATTAAAGCCCGGGCGCCAGGGTCGTACATCGAAGAGGGCAGGAGGATCGATGAGCCAACGCGTTGCGGGTCAGGCCGCCATTTTGGCCGGAATTACGCTTGTAGCTATTGCGCCGTCCATGGCCGAAGAGCACGAATTTACCCAGGAGCTACTCGAGCTTGGGCGGAGCGAGCTTGCCGCCATCGTGCGCGAGCCGGTCGTTATCGACGCGGTCAGAACGCAGAACGCGCGCACCGGAACGCTGCCGCAAACGGAGATCGATGCGCTCGATACCCAGTGGCGGGCGGAAATCGATGCCGGGTCCGGTGCGCAGCCGCTCATCACCGAGACAATGTCGAACGCGGCCTCGCAATATCTCGCCTCGGTCCAGGACGGCACCGAGGGCGTTTATACCGAGATGTTCGTGATGGACGCGGTCGGGCTGAACGTCGCGCAGAGCACGGTCACATCGGACTATTGGCAGGGCGACGAGGCCAAGTGGCAGGATTCGTTCGGCCAGGGCGCGGACGCGATCCATGTCAGTGAAATCGAGTATGACGAGTCGAGCCAGGTTTTCCAAAGTCAGGTGAGCCTGCCCGTCGTCGATCCGGACACCGGCGCGCCGATAGGCGCGATCACGGTGGGCATCAATCTTTGGTATCTCGAATAGGGTGAGGCGGGGGTTCGGCTATGAAATTGAAGCTTTCCATTACACAAAAACTGCTTGCGATCGTTGCGGTGTCGATGCTGACGGTCGTGGCCTTGATTACGGTCGTCGCCAACACGATGGCGATCAACCAGCTTGAACGCGAGGTGATCGAATCCGAGAACCGGACGATCGAACTTGTCGGCCAGCAGATGGCCGGGACGATCCGGTTTGCCAAGACCGACGCCATCGCGTCGGAGTTTGCCGGGTATACGGAGGATGCCGAGTTCGCGTTCGCGGCCGGCGGCGCCTTCAATGCCGAGGGCGCGGCGCTTGTCGAGGAGATCGGGGAGAAGGCGGCACATCTGGACCTTTCGAGGTTCGCTCAGGCGGCACTTGAGAACGAGACGCGACAGTCATGGGTTGAGGGCGACCTGCATATTGCGGCGGTTCCGGTCTATTTCGGGATCTCGCGCAAACTTGCCGGGGCGCTTGTCCTTACGTGGGACCTGTCGGCGGCGCGGTCCGCTGCGGCGACGAACGCGTTCATCGTCCTGGGTATCGCGCTTGCGGTGGTTGCCGTCGGCATGGCGTTGCTTGGGGTGGTGCTCAACCACCTGGTCTCCGCGCCCATCCGCAAGCTGACGGGTGTGGCCACAACGCTGGCGCAGAACGATTTCGACGTCGAGATCAACGGCACGGCGCGGCAGGACGAAGTGGGCGAAATGGCGCGCGCCATCGAGGTGTTCCGTGAGAACGGCATGAAAGTCGACCGGATGACCAAGGCGGAGGCGGTCCGGATCGAACAGGCCGCCAAGGAGCGCCAGGCCATGATGGAGGAGCTTCAGAAGGCGTTTGGCGACGTCGTCGATGCCTCGATCGCGGGCGATTTTTCCAAGCGGGTCGATGCAAACTTCCCCGATGCCGAACTCAATGCGCTCGCGGGTAGTGTCAATACGCTGGTGGAGACGGTCGACCGGGGGGTCGGGGAGGCCGGGGAGGTGCTCGGCGCGCTGGCGGAGACCGACCTGACACGGCGCATGACGGGCGACCACAAGGGCGCGTTCGGTCAGCTCAAGACCGATATGAACCGGGTCGCCGACACGTTGACCGATGTGGTCACCAGGCTGCGCTCGACGTCGCGCGCAGTCAAGGTCGCGACCGGGGAGATCCTTTCGGGCGCGAACGATCTTTCCGAGCGCACCACGCGCCAGGCCGCGACCATCGAGGAAACCTCGGCGGCCATGGAAGAACTCGCCCACACGGTGATGGAAAACGCCAAGCGGGCGCAGGACGCCTCGCGCACCGCGCTGGAGGTGACCGGGGCTGCCGAGGCGGGCGGCAAGGTCATGGACGACGCCAACGCGGCGATGGAACGGATCACGACCTCCTCGGGCAAGGTCTCGGACATCATCAAGATGATCGACGACATCGCCTTCCAAACGAATCTGCTGGCACTCAACGCTTCGGTCGAGGCGGCGCGGGCCGGGGAAGCCGGGAAGGGCTTTGCCGTCGTCGCGGTCGAGGTGCGGCGGCTGGCGCAGTCGGCGGCAGAGGCCTCTGCGGAGGTCAAGGCGCTGATCGAAGAAAGCGCCAATGAGGTCGACGGCGGGTCGAGCCTCGTCGCCGAGGCGGCGCAGAAGCTGGCTTCGATGCTCGAGGCTGCCCGTGCAAATACCGCCCTCATGGAAGAGATCGCGACCCAGAGCCGCGAGCAGGCTTCGGCGATCGAAGAGGTCAACACGGCCGTCCGGCAGATGGACGAGATGACGCAGCACAACGCTGCGCTCGTTGAAGAAACCAATGCGGCGATCGAGCAGACCGAGGCGCAGGCGAACCATCTCGACGAGATCGTCGAGATCTTCAAGGTTGGCGGCGGCACGGTCACCGAGCTGCGTCCGGCCGCGCCACAGGGGGGTGCGAAACTGCCGGCCGCGGACACCAAGCAGGCGGCTGCAGTCTATTTGAGCAAGGGCAGCGCCGCTGTCGATCCGGATTGGAACGAGTTCTAGCCTCGCCGCTCCATGACGCTATTGCAGGGCGCGCCGCCGGGTGCGCCCTTTTTTTCGTGTGGAGACGCCTCGTTAACCCCGCATGGGCACGATGGCGGGGTTTGATTGTCCCCGGGAAGAGGCAGACCGATGACGACGCGCCGGGATTTTCTGCGCCTTTCGAGCGCCGCGCTTGCGGCCGGCACGGTGCTGCCCGCGGCGGGACAGACGCCCCCCGAGCTCAATGAAAGCATCGTCGATTCTCGGCTGCGCACGCTCGCGAATTCGCAATTGCGGCGCATGTCGCACGCGCCGATCATACTCGATGCGGTCAAGCTGCAGAACCGGGTGACCGGGGCCTATAGCCGCGATCTCATCGACCGGCTCAACGGGGACTGGCGGCGCGAGGTTTACAATATGGACCGCCGGACCCTGATCCCGGCGGTGCTGGAAACGCCAGCGTCCTATTTTTTAGCGAAGGCGAAGGCGCTTTCGGAGGGGCTCTACACCGAATTTCTCCTTCTCGATGCGCGGGGGCTGACCGTCGCGCTGTCCGAGCTTTCGGCGCTTTACTGGCACGGCGACCGGCCGCGATGGCGCGAGCCATACGAGGCGGGATTGCATGGGTTGTGGGTTGGGCCCTACGAGCTCAACCAGGCGACCGGGGTCTGGCAGCGACAGGTGTCGATCACGGTGAGCGATCCGAGCAGCCTTTATCCGCTCGGCGTTCTTTGCGCAGGTGTCGCGGTCGAGGCGCTCTAGTCGAGGGCCGCTGCGACGGCGGCTTTGGCGTGCAGTTCCGTCGTATCGTAGACCGGCAGGGGGCTGTCGTCGTCGGAAATGAGCATGCCGATTTCGGTGCAGCCGAGAATGACCGCTTCGGCGCCGCGCGCGGCAAGGCCCTCGATCGCGCGGACATAGACGGCGCGGGAGGCTTCGGTCACGATGCCGCGGCAGAGTTCCTCGTAGATGATGGCGTTGAGGTTGGTCCGGTCGACCTCGGGAACGAGCGGGTCGAGGCCCATCTTGCGCAGACGGTCGGTATAGAAGTCCATTTCCATGGAAAACCGGGTGCCGAGGAAGCCAACGCGGGATGCGCCGTCGGCGATAAGTGCGTTCGCCGTCGGTTCGGCGATATAGAGGAATTGGGTGGCGATCGCCGCTTCGATCTTCGGCGCGCAGATGTGCATGGTGTTGGTGGCGAGAACGATGAGATCGGCGCCCGCGGCTTCCAGCCGACGCGCGCTCGCTGCGAGGACATCGCCCGCCTCGTCCCACGCGCCAGCGCTCTGCAATGCGGCGATGGGGGCGAAATCGACCGATTCCATGAGCAGATGCGCGGAATGGAGGCCGCCCAGCCGGGCCGCCGTTTCGCGGTTGATCGCGGCGTAGTAGTGAGCCGTCGACTCCCAGCTCATGCCGCCGATGATGCCGATGGTTTTCATTGCCGTCGTCCCTTCGTCTGCCGGAATCCCGGGCACACTAACGGCTGGAAACGTCGTGGCAAACCCCGTCGAATCGGTGTTGACGAATTGGGACGAACGTCCTAATGTTGCATCTAGGATGGACGTCCTAATCGGGCGCGGCAGAGGCAGTGAGCATGAGTGCCAAGGCGACACGGACGCAGATCGTCCACGAGGCGGATCGGCTGTTTTACGAGCAGGGCTTCGAGCATACCTCGTTCTCCGATATCGCGGACGCCGTGGGGATCTCGCGCGGCAATTTCTATTATCATTTCAAATCCAAGGACGAGATCCTGGATGCGGTGATCGGATTGCGGCTCGCCAAAACCCGGAAAATGCTCGAAGACTGGGAAGCGGAGGGTGCACACCCGGCGGACCGCATCCGCAGCTTCATCCGCATTCTCATGACCAACCAGAGCAAGATCATGCGCTATGGCTGCCCGGTCGGCACGCTGTGCGCGGAACTCGCCAAGCTCGATCACGCGATGCAGGATGATGCGGCAGGGCTTTTTACCCTCTTTCGGACATGGCTGGTGGGGCAGTTCGAGGCGCTGGGGCATCGCGAGGAGGCCGACCGGCTGGCGATGCATCTGCTCGCGCGCAGCCAGGGGGTCGCGTCGCTGGCCAATGCGTTCGGCGACGCGGACTTCATCGAACGCGAGGTCGACGCGATGTGCGGCTGGCTCGCGGGATACGGACAATCGGGGGATACCCAAAACGCCCCCGGACATCACTAGAAGGAAGCATCATGTTCGTCGTGTTTTTGAAATTTTCCGCCAACAAGGATCGCGCCGGGGCGTTCATGGATGCACATAACAGCTGGCTCAGGCGCGGGTTCGACGCCGGTGTTTTCGTACTCGCGGGAAGCTTGCAGCCGCGGCTGGGCGGCGGGATCCTGGCGCATAGCGTATCGCGCGAGGCGCTTGAAGCGCGCGTCGCGGAGGACCCGTTCGTTGCCGAAGGCATCGTCAGCGCGGAGATTGTCGAGCTCGCGCCGGCGAAGGCCGACCCCAGGCTCGATTTTCTCGTCGCGTGATCGGCTAGCGGCATGAGTGCGACGATCGCAGGCCCGGACGGGCGACCACGGTGCCGTTGGTGCGCGGCTGCGCCCGAGTTTCTGGATTACCACGACACCGAATGGGGCTATCCGGTTGCCGACGACATTCGGCTGTTCGAAAAGCTGAGCCTCGAGGGGTTTCAGTCGGGGCTAAGCTGGCGGACGATCCTTGCCAAGCGCGAGAACTTCCGCGCTGCCTTTGCCGGGTTCGACTTCAGGGCGATAGCAAAGTTTACCGAAGGCGACGTCGAGCGGCTTTTGCAGGACAAAGGCATAGTCCGCCACCGGGGCAAGATCGAGGCTGTGATCAACAATGCACAGCGCGCATGCGAGCTGGTCGCGGGCGAAACCTCGCTGGCAGCGTTCGTGTGGCGGTTCGAGCCGGACGCGGCCGACCTTGCGGAGCCGCAGACGGCGTCGACCTCCGCGGCCTCGGTCGCGCTATCGAAGGCACTCAAGAAGATGGGGTGGCGGTTCGTGGGGCCGACCACGGTCTATGCTTTCATGCAGGCAATGGGCCTTATCAACGACCATGTGGCCGGCTGCGCGATCCGGGGCGCGGCGGCAGACGCGCGGGCCGGTTTCACGCCGCCGGGACGGTAGGCGCCGTGAAGCGACGGTCCTATCCGAGGCGCTTTCTGAACATCACGACGCGCTTGGTTTGCTCGAACCCCCATTGGCCGTGGCGGGCGATCGAGGTCGTATTGTCGATCAGTGCATCCGAGCCCAGTTCGGCAAGACCCTTCTCGCGGGTCCAGTTTTCGACGGCCTTGACGAGACGGCGGGCGATGCCGGCGCTGCGGTGGGCCGGGGCGACGTAGATGCCTTCGAGCCAGCCGACCGGCGCTGTGTCGCATCCGTCGCCCCAGGGGCGGACCGAGGCTTCGGCGAAGGCGACGAGCGTGTCGCCGTCGAAGGCGCCGATGGCGGTGGCCTTGGGGTCGCCGGGCTCATAGGCATCGACTTCGTCCTTGAGCTCATCAAGAGCGTTGTCCGGCCAGAGCGCGTGGCGCAGGGCGAGCCACTGGGCCTTGTCGGCGGTCAGCAGCGGGCGGAGTTCAACCATCGATCAGCTGTTCGGGGAGCGAGGCGAAGATGTCGACGACCTGCAGATAGGCGTCGCGCTTGAACGGGACGATCAGATCGGGCAGTGCCGACAGCGCCTCCCAGCGCCAGGCGTCGAATTCGGGGTCGCAATCGCCGTCTCCGGGAGTGTCGAGATCGATCTCGCTTTCGTCGCCCTCGAACAGAAAGGCGAACCATTTCTGGCGCTGGCCGCGATACTTGCCTTTGAGCGCGATGCCGAGGACGTCGTCCGGCAGGTCGTAGTATATCCAGTCCTCGGCTTCCTTGATCAGCCGGATCGTGCGGATCGAGGTTTCCTCGTAAAGTTCGCGATAGGCCGCGGGCAGGGGCTCCTCGCCTGCGTCGATGCCGCCCTGGGGCATCTGCCAGGGGGCGGCGACTTCGGACTGATCGACCCCGTCCTCGGGGATGCGCCGGGCGATGAAAACCTTGCCCTGCTTGTTGAAGAGCGCGATGCCCACGCAGTCTCGGTACGGCATGGCGTCACGGTCGGGTCGTGTGGCGTTCATCGGCCTAGTCCGGTGTTGTGGCGAGGGCACTGACGGGTACGATCAGCATCCGCTCCTCGTCAAGGCTTTCGGCCCATTGGGAGAGCGTGCGAATGGAAACGGGCAGTGCGGAGATGGTCGCGATGGCCCAGCCGCGCTCGCTGGCCTGCGCTTCGAGCATATCGAGCTGTTGGAGAATGGCGGTGCGGGAGGGATTTTCGTCGAGCACCATGTCAACGCGCGCGAAGGGGACGTCGTTCTGGGCGGCGAGCTGCGGGGCGACCGAGCGGGCCGAGGTGCCGTTGTCGAGATAGCCCAGCCCCCTGATGCCGATCTCTTCCATGACGGGGCCGAAATCGGCGGCCGAGGCGGTGAAGCGCGCGCCCATATGGTTGATGAGCCCGGTATAGCCGCCCATGCGCGAAAGCAGCCAGTAGAGCTTTTCGAGGTTTTCGCGCGGTGGGTGTTCGACAAGGAGCGTGTGCGGGCCCGGGTCGTTCTGGGGGTAGTCGAAGGGTTCGAGCGGGACTTCGAGCATGAGCTCGTGCCCCGCGGCGCGCGCCTGGGCGGTGAGGTCCACAAGGGCCTGGCCGTAGGGTGCGAAAGCCAGCGTTACAGTGCCCGGGAGCATTTCGATGGCGTCGCGGGTCGAGGTTTCGTTGAGCCCGAGCCCGGTCATGACGACGCCAATCAATGCGCGCCCCCCGGCGGCGTTGGGGCTGAGCGAAGGGCGGGCGTAGGCCTCGAAGGGGGTGAGCCCGTCGGCGCCGATGCGGGGCAGAAGGCCAAGCTGTGTGCTTTCGACGAGCCCGGGCAGTGCGCCATATTCGGCGGCGGCCCGGTCCTCGCTCGTCGTGATGGTGCCGTCCTCACCGAGGGTAATGATCGAGGGTCCACCGGGTCCGGTCGCCGGCAGCCCGACCGGATCGCTTCCGGCAGGCTCCTGGGTGCCGACTTCGACCGCGACGGGGTTGGGCTGGCCCTGATTGGAAACCGGCGCCTCGGCGATCGGGCGGCCGCCCGTGGGGTCGTCTATGACAATCACCCAGCCCGCGACAAAGACCATGCCGAGCCCAAGTAGGGCCAGGCCGATCCGGGCCCAGGGCCATCGGCGCCAGCCGCCGTCGCCTGGGCGCGCATTCTGACGCTTGCGCCTTTTGTTGCCAAGGGGAGCGCTCAGCTCGTCGGTCATTGCCCCAAATCGCTGCGGCCGGTTCGCGGGTGCTGCGGCATGGCCGAATCAACGACATGCCGCAGCATCCATCCTATAGCACTATTCGCCGGCTTGCGTCTGGGCGAAGGTCACCTCGGGGTTGGGCGGAAACTTCTCGTTCTCCGCTTCGCCGAGGATCAGGTCGACCGCATACTGGAGCTGGTTGTCCTCGGCCCGGTCGGCGGGCACGTAGACCGACGAACCGACCGAGGCCTCCTCTTCGGCCTCGCCGTCGATATGCCCGGCCAGCCCTGCTTCGCCGATGATCTCGTCGCGGCCCTGGAATTCCTCGGGCACGTCCTGGAAGATCTCGATATCCGGGTTGATGCCGAGCGCCTGGATCGAACGGTTGTTCGGGGTGTAGTAGCGCGCGGTGGTCAGGCGCATGGCGCCGTCGATCCCCAGCGGGATGATCGACTGGACCGAGCCCTTGCCGAAAGACCGCGTGCCCACGAGGGTCGCGCGGCCGTGGTCCTGCAGCGCGCCGGCGACGATTTCGGCGGCGGAGGCCGAGCCGCCGTTGATCAAAACGATCACCGGCACATCCTCAAGCATCGCGTCGAGGTCGTCGGGGCGGGCGTCATAGCGGGCACTCTGGGAGTCGACGCGGCCGCGGGTCAGGACCACGCTGCCTTGCGACAGAAACGCATCGGCGACGAAATGGGCCTGATCGACGAGCCCGCCGGGGTTGTTCCGCAGGTCGAGGATAATGCCCTTGGGGGCGTTGCCGCCATTTTCCTCGAAGATTTCGCGCACGGCGTCCTCGAGGCCGGAATAGGCCTGGCCGGAAAAGCGCGACAGGCGGATGATCGGAACCTCGCGCTCGTTGCTCCAGCGTACGGCGGACACCTCGATGATGTCGCGGGTCAGCGTCATCTCGATGAGATCGTCGGCGCCCTCGCGGGAAACCAGAATATCGATGTCGGTGCCGATTTCGCCGCGCATCAACTCGACCGCTTCGTCGAGCGTCATGCCCATCACCTGCTGGCCGTCAATTTCGACGATCAGGTCGTTGGCGAGGATGCCGGCGCGGGAGGCGGGGCTGTCGTCATAGGGAGTGACGACCTTGACCAGGCCTTCTTCCATGGTGACTTCGATGCCCAGACCGCCAAAAGTACCCGAGGTGTCTTCCTGCACGTCGGCGAAGCTTTCGGGACTGAGATAGGCCGAATGGGGATCGAGCGAGGTCAGCATGCCGTCGATGGCGGCGCGGATGAGTTCGATATCGTCAGGCGCCTCGACGTATTCGGCGCGGATGCGGTCGAAGACGAGACCGAAAAGCTCGAGCTGGCGGTAGAGTTCCTGCTCGTCGGCCTGGGTCCGGGCCGCATCGGTCTGGGTATCCTGCGCCGAGATTGCGAGGGGGGCGAACGCCGAGATCACGGCCAGACTCAGGGCGATGACGCGGCGGGGAATAACTACCATCAGCTGGTTCCACTTTCTGCTATTAAAGGTTCGGCGCGCCACCAGCCTTCCGGGTCGATGGGAATGCCGCCCTCTCTGAGTTCAACATAGAGCGTGGGGCCGGTCAGGTCGGGGTTGGCTGCGAGCAGGTGCCCGATCGGGCTTTCGCCCATCGTCCCGAGGGATTGCCCCATTCTAACGAATTGTCCCTCGTCGACGTCTATACGGTTCAGGCCGGCCAGAACGATCATATAGTCCTGCCCGGCATTGAGTATGATGATTTGGCCATAATTGAGGAAGGGGCCCTTGTAGACCACCCAGCCATCGGCGGGGGTGACGACCTCGTCCCCCGGTTCCGCCGCAATGGCGATGCCCTGAGCCGTGCCGCCATAGCCGTCGGCGGCGCCGTAGGGCAGGAAGCTTTCGCCAGAGACCGGCTGGGCGAGGAATCCGCGAGCGGAAACAAGGGGAACGGCCGGCTCGGTGCGGGTCGCGTCCGAGAAGGCGATCCGCAGGGTTTCCACGTCGAGCGGGGGGACGGTCTGCCCCGCATTGGCGGCGCGGGTGGCGGCATCGGCGGCCGTTACGGCGGCGATGCGGGTTTCGAGCCCGGCGATCAATTGTTCGAGAGAGGTCGCGCGATCGGCCAGGGCCTGGGCTTCGGCCTGCTCGACCAGCAGGTCTTCGGAAAGCCATTCCATGCCGCGGGTGCGGGCCTGGATGATGGTGGAGATGCGCAGGCGCTCCTCGCGCAGGGTCTGAAGGTTGGCGGACAGTTCTTGCGCTTCGGCCTCGACGTCCGACTTGAGCGCCTGGAGGGCTTCAAGGTCCTCGGTGACCTCGGCGGCGCTGTCCTGGAGCTGGGGCAGTACCGAGCCCAGGAGCATGGCGGCGCGGGCCGAGCCGACGGCGTCGGAGGGGTTGACGATCATCGCCGGGGGTGGGTTGGCGGAAATGCGCTGGAGGGATGCGAGGAGGCCGGAGATCGAGCGGTCGTGGCCGTCGAGCCGGGCGCGGATCCCGCGCTCTTCGGCAAAGAGCGCTTCGAGGCGTTCCTCGATGACGCGGACGTCCTCGGCGGCGAGATCGACACGGCGGCCGGCGGCGACGAGCTCGGCACTCAGGCGCGCCGCATCTCCGTCGAGCGCTTCGATCTCGGCGCGGATTTCCTCAATGCGCCCGGCGTTTAGGTCGATCTCGGCCTGAACTTCCTGGAGATTGGCGTTGGCGCTCTGCGTGGCCGTGTCGAGGTCGCTGTTGGCGATGTCCTCGGGGTTTGGCAGCGCCTCGCCAGGTTGCTCCTGTGCGGCTGCGGGCAGCATTGCCGCAGCAAGAAGGGCGCAGGCCAGAGCCACCCGTGCCGCCCGTTTTGCGCCAGGGCTGTCAAAGCCGCTCTTATGCCGCTCAATACCAGGAATAGCGAACCTCCGAATCAGTGGACACAATACCAGAGCGCATGGCGGTTTTGTGCACTTTGATGGGGGATCGGGAGGGTATGCACGGCGCTGTCAATCCCCCCGGTGGTAGGGGTGGCCGGCAAGGATCGTGGTGGCGCGGTAGAGTTGTTCGGCGGCCATGACGCGGACGATCTGGTGCGGCCAGGTCATGGGGGAAAACGAGAGGACGAGATCGGCTCTTTCGCGGATCTCGGGGGCGAGGCCGTCGGCGCCGCCGATGAGGACGACGAGGTCGGCGCGGCCCATGTCGCGCCAGGCCTCGATCCGGCCGGCGAAGTCATCGCTCGAAAGGGATTTTCCGCGTTCGTCGAGGGCGATTACGACGGATTTTTCGGGGAGCGCGGCGCGGAGGGCGCGGGCTTCCTCGGCCTTGCGGGCGCCGGCGCTCGAGGCGCGGGATTCGGCAAGTTCGACCACCGAAAAGCCGGTAAGCCCGAGGGGCTTGCCGGTGGCTGCGGCGCGGTCGAGATAGCGCGACACGAGCCCTCGCTCGGGCCCATCCTTCATGCGCCCGACAGCAACAAGAGCTACGCGCATCCCGGTTCTAGGTCGGGATCAATGCGCGTCTGCGCCGAATTCCGCGGCCCACATCTTTTCGATGTTGTAGAACTCGCGAACTTCGGGGCGGAAAATGTGCACGATCACATCGGAGGCATCCACCAGCACCCAATCGGCGGCCGGCAGGCCTTCGATGCGGGGCTTTTCGTATCCGGCGTCTTTGAGCGCCTTCACCAGCTGGTCGGCGATGGCGGAGACGTGACGCGCGGAACGGCCCGATGTCACGACCATGTGGTCCGACAGGGACGATTTTCCAGTGATGTCGATGGCGATCGTATCTTCGGCCTTGGCGTCCTCAAGGGTTGAGAGGACAAGATCACGCAGGGGGATCTTAATGTCGGCCTTTTGAGCATTCGCGGCGCGTGCCGCTGTGGTGCTGGGCGTTGGCGCCATTAAAGCGAACCCTCCGCCCGGTGCGAAGAACCATGGGTCATGAAGACGGTTTTCTCTTCCTTTGCTCTCTCACAGCTACCAAACCGACCATCGGATTGGAGCCTTTTCAATATGCGCCTCGACCTTCGGTTTGCCAAGGGCAGGGGCGCAATTTGAGTGCAGCATTACTTGATGTCGGATTTGCGACGGGCCCCATTTTGTCTGATTTCCGTTGAGGATAGCGAGCTCATGAGGCCGTTCAAAAAGACCCACGCGGGGGCCTTCAAATGGGGCAGGAGGCGGGCGTCGGTCTCGTCGATGCGGGCGCTCCGGTAGCGGATTGCGGCGCGCGAGAAGGGCGCGCGGCGGGTGGAGCCGGGGCGGACGTAGACGGCGATGGGGAGCAGTTCGAAGATCTCTTCCCAGCGGTCCCAGCGGTGAAAGTTCGAAAGCGAATCGGCGCCCATGATCCAGACGAACTTGCGGTCCCGCATGGTGGTGGTGAGGAATTTCAGCGTGTCGTAGGTGTAGCGGAAACCGTGCTCGGCCTCAAAGCCGGTGATCGACACGCGGGGGTGGTCGACGAGGGCGCGGGCGGCGCGGACGCGGGTCTCGAGCGGGGCAAGTTCGGTGTGGTCTTTCAACGGGTTGCCCGGGGTCACGAGCCACCAGAGGGCGTCGAGGCCGAGGCGTTTCATACTCTCGCGCGAGACGAGCCGGTGCCCGTCATGGGCCGGATTGAAGCTGCCGCCGAAGAGCCCGATGGTCATGCCGGGGGCCGAGGGCGGCAGCTCTGTGATGCCGGGAATACGGGGCGTCGCGGTGGTCAAGGACGGGTCTGCCCGTTGCCGCGTACGAGGTATTTGAAGCTCGTCAATTGCTCGACGCCGACCGGGCCGCGGGCGTGCATCTTGCCCGTGGCGATGCCGATTTCGCCGCCGAAGCCGAACTCGCCGCCATCGGCGAACTGGGTCGAGGCGTTGTGCATGAGGATCGCGGAATCGACTTCATTGAAGAATTTTTCGGCGGCGTCCGGGTCCTCGGCGATGACCGCTTCTGTGTGGTGGGAGGAGTATTTTTCGATGTGGACAATGGCACAATCGATGGAATCGACAGCCTTCACCGAAATGATCGCGTCCTCGTATTCGGTGCGCCAGTCTTCTTCTGTCGCGGCCTTGGAATCGGGGCGTTTTGCGCGGATGGTTTCGTCGGCACGGATCTCGCAGCCCCGCTCGATGAGGGCATCGAGGATCGGGTCCACGTGGGTGTCGATGACATCACGATGAATCAGGAGCGTTTCGGCGGCGCCGCAAATGCCGGTACGGCGCATCTTGGCATTGGCGATGACGCTCACGGCGGTCTTAAGATCGGCGCTTTTATCGACGTAGACGTGCACGATGCCTTCGAGGTGCGCGAAGACGGGGACGCGGGCTTCGGCCTGGACGCGCCCGACAAGGCCCTTGCCGCCGCGCGGGACGATGACGTCGATATTGCCCTCGAGGCCCTTGAGCATTTCGCCCACGGCGGCGCGGTCGGTGGTGGGAACGATCTGGATGGCGTCCTCGGGGATATCCGCAGCCCTGAGCCCATCTACGAGACAGGCATGGATGGCGCGGGAGGAATGGACGCTGTCCGAACCGCCGCGCAGGATCACCGCGTTGCCGGCCTTAAGGCAGAGCGCGCCGGCGTCGGCGGTTACGTTGGGGCGCGATTCGAAGATGACGCCGATGACGCCTAAAGGCGTGCGGACGCGGGAAATGTTGAGCCCGTTGGGGCGCTCCCATTGCGCGAGGACGGTGCCGACGGGGTCGGGGAGGGCTGCGACGGTTTCGAGCGCCTCGATGATGCCGTCGATCCTGGCGTCGGTGAGGGTCAGCCGGTCCTGGAAGGCGGCGCTCATGCCATTGGCTTTCGCGGCCTCGAGATCGCGGGCGTTGGCGGCGAGGATCGTCTCGCGGTTGGCGTCGATGGCCCTGGCGGCGGCTTTGAGCGCAACGTCCTTTTTCGCGCTCGCGGTGTGCGCGAGCACGGACGCGGCGGCGCGCGCCTTGCGGCCGATCTCGGCCATGATCTCGGCGACAGGACGATCTTGTGCGATGGCGCTCATGTTTCCGCGGACCTCCCCAAATAAATTACGCTGTCAAAAGCACAAGATTGTCCCTGTGCACAAGCTCGGTGCGCGTGTCGGGGCCAAGAAGATCGCGGATGAGGTCCGATTTCTGACCCTTTACGCGGTCGGCCATCTCGCGGTCGAGCCCGGCGAGGCCGCGGGCGATCTCGCGGCCCTCGAGGTCGAGGATCGCGACGGTGTCGCCGCGGGCGAAATTGCCGGTCACCTTGAGAACGCCGATGGGCAGGAGCGAGCGGCCCTGTTTGAGGGCGCGGACGGCGCCATCGTCGATGGTGATGTGGCCCGCGATATCGAGCGTTCCCATGATCCAGCGCTTGCGCGCCGCGGTGGTGGTGGGCGCGGGCAAAAACAGGGTGTGGCGGGAGCCGGCCGTGAGCGCCTCAAGAGGGTGGTCGCGGGTGCCGAGCGCAATGAGCATGGCGGTGCCGGCCTTGGTCGCGATCTTTCCCGCCTCGAGCTTGGTGGTCATGCCGCCGCGCGACAGGTGGCTCGCCGCGCCGCCGGCCATGGCCTCGATCTCGGCGGTGATCTCGGCGACTTCCGGGATGTGCCTGGCGGCGGGGTCGCGCGCGGGCGGGGCGGTATAGAGCCCGTCGACGTCCGAAAGGAGCACCAGCGCGTCGGCCTCGATCATGGTGGCGACGCGGGCGGAGAGCCGGTCGTTGTCGCCATAGCGGATCTCGGCGGTGGCGACGGAATCGTTCTCGTTGATGATCGGGACCGCGCCGAGCCCCAAAAGCGTATTGACCGTGGTGCGGGCGTTCAAAAAGTAGCGCCGCTCCTCGGTGATGTTGGGGGTCAAAAGGATCTGCCCGGTGACGATACCGTGGTGGCCGAGGTGTTCGGTCCACGCCTGGGAGAGTGCGATCTGGCCCGCGCTCGCGGCGGCCTGGCTTTGTTCGAGTGTCAGCGCCTTGCCGGTGAGGCCCAGAAGGCGGCGGCCGAGCGAGATGGCGCCCGAGGAGACGATGACGAGCTCGCAGCCCCCGGATTTGAGCGCGGCGATGTCTTCGGCCAGCCCCGCGAGCCAGTCCTTGCGCAGTTTCCCGGTGGCGCCGTCGACGAGCAGCGCCGACCCGATCTTGATCGTCAGGCGCTTAAAGCCGGCGAGCGCATTCGGGGTTGTGGCCGCGGCGTCCATCACGGTTCCCATTTTTCGGCGGGCTCGGCCTTGGCATCGCGGGTGGCGTTGTCGGCGTTGTGGTCAAGGATTTCGAGGACGCCAAACAGCACCGCGTCGACGTTTTGCCCCGTGGCGCCGGAAATGGTCAGGACCGCGCTGCCGGAGGCCTTTTCGAGCGCGGCCTTCTTTTCGGCCAGCTCTTCGGGGGGCACGGCGTCGATCTTGTTGAGCGCGAGGATTTCCTCCTTGGTCTCAAGATCGTGGCCATAGGCTTCGAGCTCGTGCCGGACCGTGCGGTAGGCGCCGACGATGTCCTCGGCGGTGGCGTCGACAAGGTGGATCAAGGCGCCGCAACGCTCGACATGGCCCAGGAACCGGTCGCCCAGCCCGGCGCCTTCTGAGGCGCCTTCGATCAAACCCGGGATATCGGCGAGAACGAATTCGCGCGCGCCGATGCGCACGACGCCGAGGCCCGGATGCAGGGTCGTGAAGGGATAGTCCGCGATCTTGGGCTTAGCGGCGGTGACGGCGGAGAGGAAAGTCGACTTGCCGGCATTGGGCAGGCCGACGAGCCCGGCATCCGCGATCAGCTTCAATCGCAGCCAGATCCACTTTTCGACCCCCTCCTGGCCGGGATTGGCGCGGCGGGGGGCCTGATTGGTCGAGGATTTGAAATGCGCGTTGCCGAAGCCGCCATTGCCACCCTTGAGCAGAACGGCGCGCTGGCCGACTTCGGTGAAGTCGGCGATCAGGGTTTCGTTGTCCTCTTCGAGAATCTGCGTGCCGACCGGGACCTTCAGGATCACGTCCTTGCCGTCGGGGCCGGTGCGGTTCGAGCCCATGCCGTGGGTGCCGGTGCCGGCCTTGAAGTGCTGCTGGTAGCGATAGTCGATCAGCGTATTGAGCCCGTCGACGCATTCGACGATGACGTCGCCGCCGCGCCCGCCGTCACCGCCATTGGGGCCGCCGAATTCGACATATTTCTCGCGCCGGAACGCGACCGCGCCGGCGCCGCCGTTGCCGGAGCGCACATAAACTTTGGCCTGGTCGAGGAACTTCATTTTTAACTCACTGAACTTAAAGGCCGCTTTCGCCGCGCCGGGTGGCGGGCAGCGGCGCGGTCTGGCGCGCCGCGAGGGCGGCGTAGAACGTATCGCGGGTGACGAGCGTTTCGATATGGTCGATCTCGGTGCCCTGGGCAAGGCAGATTCTTTTGCCGATACCGGTCTGGACGAAGCCGAACTTGTTCTGAATGGCGAGGGAGGCGGCGTTGAAATGGAAGACGCCGGAAATCAGCCGGTTGGCGCCGGAATTGTCGAAGTACCACGCGATGACCGCTTCGACCGCCTCGGTCATGTAGCCCATGCCCCAATAGGGCTCGCCCAGCCAGTAGCCGATTTCGGCATCCTGGCCCTCGCGGTGGGTGCCGCAAAACCCGATGAGCCCGGCGCGCTCGGTGTAGATGCCGAAGGTCACGGATTCGGGGCTCCACTCCTTGCGCTGGCGCAGGAGCCAGTCGACGGCCATGTTCATGGTGTATGGGTAGGGCACGCGGGCGAGGTTTTTCGTCACCTCGTAATTGTTCAAAAGCGCGGCGATGCGCGGCGCGTCGCGCAGGCGCGGGCGGTGCAGGGTGAGGCGGTCGGTGACGATTTCGGGCTGCGCGCGCATCGGTTGAGCTATCCCGCCTCGTAACGGTAGTCCGCGACCATGACGCCTTTGTGGGGACCGCAATCGTCGATCGCTTCGCCGGTGAGGACGAAGCCGGCCTTTTCGAGCACGGCGCACGAGGCGCGGTTGGTCGCGATGACGCGGGCCGCGATCACAGGCTCGGATGCGGTGACGGCGCCCAGGATGGCGTTTACCGCCTCGGTTGCATACCCGTTTCCCCAATAGGGCTCGCCGAGCCAGTAACCCAGTTCGGGCGGCTTGCCATCGGCAAAGGTCAGGCCGATGACGCCGACAAGCGCGCCGGTGCGAGCCAGCGTTATGGCGTAGATGCGCTCATTGGGCGCGGAAACGACATTGGTGATGAAATCGACGGCGTCGGCCTCGGTGTAGGGATAGGGGACCCGCGCAAGGACCGCGTGCAGCTTTTCGTTGTTGGCCAGCCGCGTGATGTCGGGCGCATCGTCAAGCACCGGCGGGCGCAGGACGAGGCGGTCCGAGACGATTGGCGTTATGTCGGCTTTTGCATCCATCACGGGCAGTCCGGCTCGTACGAAAAAGGGGAGCCGGCGACCGGCTCCCCTGCAACTCTATCGGAGCGAAGCGCCGGGGAGAAGGTCTCCGGCAGCGTCCGCATCTAATGGTCACGTTTCCGAACCGAAAAGCCGGTATCCACCTTTTTTGGAAACGCTCCAGAGACCTACCGTTATTCGGCGGCCTTTGCCGGCTCGACGGAGACGAAGCTCTTGCCGCCAGACTTGGTCTGGAAGGTCACCTTGCCATCGACGAGCGCGAAAATCGTGTGGTCCTTGCCGAGGCCGACATTGGTGCCCGGGTGCCACTTGGTGCCGCGCTGGCGCACGATGATGTTGCCGGCGACGACAGCTTCGCCACCGAACTTCTTGACGCCGAGACGGCGGCCGGCTGTATCGCGACCGTTGCGGGACGAACCGCCTGCTTTTTTATGTGCCATTTTTCAAGTCCTCTTAAATAGGTTCGGCCGGTTACTGCGCGGGCTTGCCGGCGATCAGGTTCTTGGCCTGACCAATCCAGTCGTCGCGCTCGATGCGGCCCTTGAAGTTCAATTCACCGTCGATGCGCTCGATGTCGTCCTTGGTCCATTCGGCGATCTGGGCGAGGCTCGTGACGCCGAGGTCGGCGAGCTTCTTTTCCAGTGCGGGGCCGACGCCGCCGATGAGCTTGACGTCGTCCTTGAAGTCGGCGGCGGGCGCCTCGGCCTTCGTTTCGGCCTTGGCCGGAGCGTCTTCAGCCTTGGTTTCCGCTTTCTTGGGGGCGGCCTTCTTGGGCGCAGCGGCCTTCTTGCCCGAGGGCTTGGCGCCGCCGGTCAGAATTTCGGTGATGCGCACCAGCGTCAGTTCCTGGCGGTGGCCGTTCTTGCGGCGGTAGCCCTGGCGGCGCTTCTTCTTGAAAACGATGACCTTCTTGTCGCGGAACTGCTCGACGACCTCACCGGCCACCAGCGCGCCGTCAACCAGCGGGGAACCGAGGGTGACGTCGGCGTTCTCGCCGACCATCAGGACGTTTTCGAAGGTGACGGTGTCACCGGCTTCGCCAGCGAGCTTTTCGACGCGCACGAGGTCGTTGGCCGCAACCTTGTACTGCTTGCCACCGGTCTTGATGACTGCAAACATATTCTTTCCTTTTCCCGGGATGGTCCCGGGCCTTTTGCTTTTCTCGCGCCTTATGGCGCCGCGGGGTGCCCCGAATTCAAGTCCCGCGGGCTTCTTTCAACTGCCGGATCGAGTGTCCGGCGGGCGGCCTCTGACTGCGAATTTCCAATAACAGATACGCGCACGGAACGGGTCCATGCGCGAGATGGTGGGGTTATGGTGGCAAACGGGGCGGGAGTCAAGGGTTCCGGCGTTGCCTTCAGACGTCCCTGTACCAGTCGTGCACCTGGATCCTCGTTTCGCTCTCGGGCGGCAGCATGGCCTTGAGCGTTTCCGGCGCGAAGCCGGGTTTGTCGAACGGGAAACGGTAGTGGAAGGGGTAGGCGATTGCGGGCTTGACCCTGCCGATGCATTCGACGACCTGATCGGGGGTCATGGTGAAGGGCAGGTTCATGGGGAAGAAGGCCACGTCGACCCTGCCCAGATGCCGCATGTCCTCGGTGGGCTCGGTATCGGAGGCGAGATAGACCGTGGTGCCGGCGAAATCGAACAGATAGCCGTTGCCGACGCCCTTCTCGTGGTATTTCAGCCGGTCGGGGGTGGTGTTGTACATGGGGATGGCGCGCATGCCGATGCCGGCGATCTCCGCGGTATCGCCATTGGCCAGGAGCGTGGTCTTGCCCGCGATGTCGGATGGCAGCTGATCGTAGACGACCTGTGGGGCGACAAGCCGCACATCGTCGCCCACGAGTGCGTCCAGGGTGTGCAAATCGAAATGATCCTGGTGGTGATGGGTGAGGACGATCAGGTCGGGTTCGGCAAAGTGCTTGTAGCGGTCGATGGCACCGACGGGGTCGCAGAAGACGGTCTTGCCGTTCCACTCCAAGGCGAGTGTCGCGTGGTGGATGGGGATGATGGTCAGCGCGCCGGCTGCGGTTTCAACGGTGTCGCGGTCATACATTGGCGTCCTCCTCTCGGTCTTTATCCAGTATGCGCGGACGGTGGATTTCGTTCCAGCGCTCGAGCGTCCAGCCGGGCGCGCCGGCGGGAATGGCGGCGGTGGGGAGATAGGCCCAGGCGGTGCGGGCACCGCCTTCGGCCGTGACGGTGAGGCGCGCGCGGACGTAGTCGTCGCCCTCATAGGCGTCGAGGAGCGCCGTTTCGGGTTCGGTGAGGCCGTAAAGGAGGAGGCCGGGGGCCGATACGCCCGGGGCGAGGACGATGGCGGGGAAGGTGTGGCCGGGATAGTAGACCGCGCGAAAGTCCGGCGCGCTGGCCGGGGATATTTCGGCGGGGGCCGGATGGCGGCCGATGACGGCGGCGAGCACGTGCGCATCGCGCAGCGTGCCATAGACGAACAGCGGCAGGGCGGGCGGTTCCGGGCTCATGGAAAAAACTTTACCAAGCGGTGGGCCTGCGTTCAAACAAGGTGTTGCGGGGGCAATCGGGCTATGTCATAAGGCGCCCACCCAAACGACCGGCCGGGGCGCGCAACCGCGTGCCTTGACGCCCAAGACGGAGAGGTGCCGGAGTGGTCGAACGGGGCGGTCTCGAAAACCGTTGAGCGCGCGAGCGTTCCGAGGGTTCGAATCCCTCCCTCTCCGCCATTTCCCGCACGGCCGCGCCTGTGAGGCCCTGATGGGCCGAGCTTCTCAGCATGCCCTCGATTGCGTCGTAGAGGCGCATGTCGGCCTCGGCCGCACGTTGGTTCAATTGCTGGCTGTACCGCCCGCCGCTCTCCTGCGGGCGATCCAGAAGCGCGAAAGCAGGCGGGTTAGCGCGCTGCGGATATGAGAAGCATCATCGGCCTCTCAATTTCCTCCTTCAGTTCGGGTTTCGCTCTGATCTGCTCTGCCGATGGAGCAAACTCCTCAACGGCAAGAACAGCGAAGCCGGTCCTGATCAGCGCGTTCAGCGTGGTGCTGATCTTCCTGTGATACTTCAATACACCTTTCGCAAACCAATCCGTACGGCGTTCGCCTTCATCGGAGTAACGGTTGACGGGCCATGTATTGCGTCCATCCTCATCGGTAATCCAATGTGGATGGGTGGCGGCCATGAAGATCGGATGCTCGATAGTGAAAACCAGTCTTCCGCTTGGCGCCAAGGATTTGTGAAGCGTTTGTACAAGACGCTCAAAATCCCTGATGTAGTGAAACGTCAGGGCGCTGTAGGCGAGATCGAAAGCAGCTGGCGGTAATTCGAGGTTTTCCAAATCCGCAATGCGGTACTCGATTTCAGGATCGACAGTATCCGCTTTCGCCCGGCGGATCATGTTCTCGGAAAGATCAAGGCCCAGGACCGAGGCTGCGCCTTGCTCGCGCATCCATCGGGAAGCCCAGCCGAAGCCACATCCGAGGTCAAGAACGCGCTTCCCCGCCACCTCTGGCAACATTGCCTGGATGGCGGGCCATTCGGGCGCGCCGTCCAGGCCGTACACCTGGCGAGGCAACTGGCTGTAGCCGGCGAAGAACTCGGGATTGTCGTAGATATTCTGTGCCATGATAAACTCCATCTATGACGATGGACGAGGCACAATGCTCATGCGGAAAGCCTCGTCCACGAGGGGCGAGGCCAAGGTACCGTCCGCTAAGATCGTTTATTGCGGCCGATGTCCCGGCATCCCGCCTACTGGGATGCCGGCCAAACGGGCGACAATGTGGGTATCCTTTTCAACCATGGATGAAGGGTATTCCCCGGGTCAGCAGGCGTCAATATCGTCTTTTATGTTCAATGAAGAGAGCGATCAGTTTACGCGCGTGGCGTTCCGCGATCGAGGCTGTCGTCAGACCGGGCGCAGGCCGCACCAGTCGGCGATGAAGAGCGCGATGATCTTTGTCGTCTCCTGCATCGAGGCGAGGTTGGTGCGCTCGGATGGCGAATGGCTTCCTTCGCCATGGCCGCCGTAGCACAGGGTCGGGATGCCGTAATAGAGGTCGTACTGCCGGGTGTCCGACGTCGCGGTCTGGCTGAAGGTCTCGAGGGGGTGGCCGGTCACGTATTCGTGCACGCTGGCTAGGGTCGCCTCGGCGTCGCTGCCGGGGAGGAAGACATGCCCGTCGGCCTGGAAGCCAATCCAGTCGATGACGGGGTCGAACGCTCCGCCCAGGCGCTTTGCGGTTCCGGCGATGCACGCGCTGACGCGCTCGCGCATCTCGAAAAGCGATGTGCCCGGCAGCACGGACATGCGGCATTCGATCTCGCACCATGACGGGACGGAGCCGAGCCAGTCGCCGCCGCGGATCTTGCCGAGGCTGAATTTCACCGGGTTTTCGATATGGCCGAACCAGGGGTGGTCGCGTGCCTCGTTGTTGATCTCGGCAGTGAGATTGGCGAGGTCCCCGGCGTAGTCGTATCCGGCGAGAATCGCATTGGCGCCCGGGCCGGCGGTCGCAAGCACATGGCCGGGGGCGCCCAGGATGCGCACGCGGAACCATACCGAGCCCAACTCGGCGCGCAACAGCTGGCCATTGAGGCTTTCGGGTATGAGGGCCGCGTCCGCGCGGTAGCCGCGCTCGAGCGTGGCGAGCGCGCCGTTGCCGGTGCATTCCTCTTCGCAGACCGTCTGGATGTGGACCCGCGCATCGGGCACGTAGCCCACCGCGCGCAGCGCATCGAGGGCGAAGACCATTTCGGCCACCCCGACCTTCATGTCGTTGGTGCCGCGACCGGACATCCAGCCATCCTTCACCTGGGGCTCGAAGGGCGGGTGGGGCCAGAGTTCGGGTGCACCGGGGGGAACGACATCGATATGGCCCTGAAGGATCAGGCTGCGCCCGGCGGGCTGCTCGACATCATGGGTGGCGACGACAATCCGGGCGTCGGTGTAGTCGGTATCCACGACCGGCGAGTAGCCGGGTTTTCCGGCGATATCGACATCGTCGATGGTGAAGCTGTCGACGCTCCAGCCGCGACCGGCGAATTCCCGGGCGAGCCATTCCTGACAGGGCGCAACGTTGCCGCGAACGCTGTCGAACGAAACCAGCCGGGCGAGCCAGTCGGTCTGGGCGCCGTGCAGCGTCGTGAGTGCCGAGTCGAGCTCGGCGGCCAGTTCGGTTCTGTCCGGTGCCATGTGCGTTCGTCTCACCATCGGGTTGGGGACGCTCCGGGAGGGGTCCCGGAGCGCATGGGGCGGGCCCGCGCGGGGTCAGCCCTCGTATCCATAAACCTCACGGGCGCGCTCGGGCGTGAGGTATCCGTTCTTGATGTCGCGGGCGATGCTTTCGGGGGAGCGCTTGCCGGGATCGCCGCAGCCGCCGCCATTGCCCGTCACGACGCGGATCACGTCTCCCTTGTTCACCTCGACATTTGTGGCGAACGAGAAGCGTTCCGAACCTCCGTCGCGGCGCCGCACTTCGACATAGTTCGTCGAGCCGTCGAGGCCGCCCTCGATACCCCAGGGCGGGATCCGCGAGCGCGTATAGCCCAGGGACAGGAAGTTGTGATCGGCAAGAACGCGATAGTGCACGTCGATGCCCTTGCCGCCGCGCCACTGGCCCTCGCCGCCCGGCTCCGCGTTCAACGCCACCTGATCGACACAGAGCCCGTAACGCGCCTCGGCCACTTCGGCAGGGCAGTTGAAGGTTTCGCCGTGGAAGCCCGAGAACTGCCCGGACGGACCATCATGGCCCTCCCAGGCGCCCCAGCCGCCGACCTGCGGCTCGACGATCGTATAGTGCCGTCCGGTCTCGGGATGGGGGCCGCCGACAACGGTGCCGCAGATCGAGGCGAAATTGCCTGCCGGGACCACGCCGGGAAAATGATGCGCGAGCGCGCGCAGGAGCATGTCGAAGAGGCGGATTTCGACCTCCGAATAGTAGCCGAGGGCGCCCGGCTCCTTGACGTGGAAGATCGTGCCCGGCTGCGTCTTGACGCTGAGGGGGCGGAAAAAGCCGCCATTGCCGGGTGCCTCGGGGTCGGTGAACGCCTTGAACGCCAGCTGAACGGCGATTTCCGTGCCTTCGCGCGAGGAGTTGGACGACCCCGACTGCGCCGGGTTGTCGGTGAGGTCGACAATGAAATCGTCCGCGGTGATGGTCAGGCTGACGCGGTGGATCTGACCTGTGTCCTGCTCTTCCTCGAACGTGTAGGTGCCGTGGGGAAGCGTTTTCAACGCGGCACGGGCGCGGGTTTCGCCCAGCGTCATGTAGTCGGTTACCGCCGCTTCGAACGTTTCGGTGCCGTATTTTGCGATCAGCTCATGGATGCGACGCTCGCCGATGCGCAGCCCGGCAATGCCGGCCCAGAGGTCACCCCGGAGGTATTCGGGCAGGCGCGTGTTGGTATAGAGGATATCGAACACGGCTGTGTTTTCGCGCCCTTCCTCAAAGAGCTTCACCGCGGGTATCCGGACCCCTTCTTGAAAGATCTCGGTCGCATCCGATGACATGGAGCCCGGAACCATGCCGCCCACGTCGTTCCAATGCGCGATGTTCGCCACCCAGGACACAAGCCTGCCGTCGGAAAACACCGGGGACGCAAGAACCATGTCGTTCAGGTGCGTGACGCCGCCATAATAGGGGTCGTTGGAGGCAAAGACGTCGCCGGGTTTGATCGTCTCGAGCGGGAATTTCTTGAGAATGCCGTGGATGGCCTTGTCGAGCACGCCGATGAAGGCGGGAATACCGGCGCCGGAGGCGGCGATTTCGCCTTTGGCGTCGAGGATCGAGGT
Organism: Pelagibacterium xiamenense; assembly: GCF_021166475.1. Taxonomy (GTDB): domain Bacteria; phylum Pseudomonadota; class Alphaproteobacteria; order Rhizobiales; family Devosiaceae; genus Pelagibacterium; species Pelagibacterium xiamenense. Next base: position 207,396 of record NZ_JAJOYS010000004.1, on the reverse strand, counting down.
CGACAGGTCGAGCACCTCGTAGATGATGGCGCTCATCGAGGCCTTGCGCTGGGCGACGAACATCTCGTCGGCGACCGCTTCAAGCGCGTTCTGGATGATGTCGAACGTGACGGGGTCGTGTGCGATCTGGCTGTGCTTGTTCATGTCTTAGCCCCGGATGTGGATATGAGTGTTGCCATACGCGTCGATGCTCACGCGGTTGCCCGGATGGACGACGACCGTGGTCCCGGAATCCTCGATGATCGCCGGACCGGGGAAGGACATCTCCGGCTCGAGCTTGTCGCCGTCGTAAATGACCGCCTCGTGCACGCCGTCGGTCGCGTAATCGACCGTGCGTTTGCCCTTTATCGCATCTTCGACGGTGGCACCGGTTGTGGGGAGCGGGACGATGTCGAGCTTGCCCACCTCGCTCGAGGCGATGAGGTGGATGCCGGTCACCTCGACTGCGGCGTCGAGCGTATAGGTGTATTCGCGCTCATAGGCGACGTGGAAATCGGCGATCATCTTCTGGACCGTCTCCGCCGTCACCGGGCCGGGAGGAATGGGGATCTCGACGCCGAACTCCTGGTTCTGATACCGGCAGCGGATCTGCGGTACGAGCTTGACGGCGTCGCGGCCGACACCCTCGGCGGCGAATTCGTCGCGGGCCAGTTCCATGGTGTGGTGGAGAAGCGTATCGAGCGCTGCGGCGTCGTCCGCGTCCTGAAGCCGGGTTGCGAAATAATCGCGGCGCAGATCGGACATCATCATGCCCCAGGCCGAAAAGACCGGTGCGCCGCGCGGAATGACGACCTTTTTCACGCCCAGTTCCTGCCCGAGCGCAACGGCGTGCATTGGCCCTCCACCGCCGAAGGCCACGAGCGTGAAGTCGCGCGGGTCGAAGCCGCGGTTCACCGAAACCAGCTTCAGCGCATTGACCATGTTGGAGTTGGCGATGCGCACGATGCCGCGCGCGGCCTCGATGGGCGAAACACCGAGCTTGCCCGAAAGGCGTTCGAAAGCGCCCGTGAGCGCGTCCATATCGGCCTCGACCGTGCCGCCGCAGAAATAGTCCTTGTTGATGCGGCCAAGCGCGAGGTTCGCGTCGGTGGTGGTGGCGTCGGTCCCGCCACGCCCATAGGCGGCCGGGCCGGGGGCGGCGCCGGCAGAATGGGGACCGACATGCAACTTGCCGAAGTCGTCGACCCATGCGATCGATCCGCCGCCATTGCCGATTTCGACCAGATCGACGACGGGAACCATGATCGGATAGCCGGCGGACCGTTTGTCGCGCTCGATCCAGTAATCGGTCTTTACGGTGGCCTGCCCGTTCAGGATCAGCGAGCACTTGGCCGTCGTGCCGCCGATATCGAGCGCCAGAACGTCGGGTTCGCCGATGATCCGGCCCAGTTCGGCCGCGCCCCAGAAGCCCGACGCCGGGCCGCTCTCCACCATGGTGATCGGCACGGCCTTCGTCGCCTCGAGCGAGTCGACGCCGCAATTGGACTGCATGATGAAAAGCTGTCCGCGATAGCCCTTGTCGGACAGACCGGTTTCGAGTTTCTCGAGATACCGCTGGGCCTTGGGCTGCACATAGGCCGAAAGGATCGTCGTGTTGGTCCGCTCGTATTCGCGCCATTCGCGGGTGATCTGATGGGACGCCACGACGGCGACCTCGGGCCACCGTTTGCGCACCTCCTCGGCGAGTTTGACCTCGTGGGCGGTGTTGGCGTAGGCGTGCAGCAGACAGATCGCGACGGCCTCGACGCCATCGGCGCGGAACGCATCGAGCGTTTCGTCCAGGGTATCGAGATTGAGCGGGGTCACTTCGTTCCCGCGATAGTCCATGCGTCCCTCGATCTCATGGCGGAGGTAGCGCTCCACGAACGGGGCCGGCTTCTGGTACCGCAGGTTGAAAAAGTCGGGGCGGTTGCCCCGGCCGATCTCGATGGAATCCCGGAAACCTTTGGTGGTGATCAGCCCGACCTTGGCGCCCTTGCGTTCGGTCAGTGCGTTGATGACCACGGTGGTGCCGTGGGCGAACATGTCGATCGCGCCGATGTCCACCTGCGCGCGGTCGAGGACATTGAGCACCCCTTGCTCGAAATTGGGCGGCGTGGTGTCCGATTTTGCGGTGCGCACCGTCTGGGTGCCGGTTGCCGTATCGGTTTCGAAATAGACGAGGTCGGTGAAGGTGCCGCCGACGTCGGTCGAAACACGCGTGATTGTGTCAGCCATCGCAGTCTCCTGGCAGGGCGGGGAGGGCGACTGGCGTCAATCCGCCGGTCGCCGGATAAAAAGTGTTCGACGTGCCCGGGTTTCGGGCCTTGGTTGCGGCCTCAGCGTCTTCGTGCGGAGGCGGCCAGAGCCACGGCGATGACGATGATCACGCCGGTTGTGAGATCCTTGAAGAACGGGTTCACGTTCAGGATGTTGAAGCCGTTTCCGATCAGGGCGATCAGAAGGACGCCCGAGACCGAGCGCCACACGGCTCCCGAGCCGCCCATAATCGAGGTGCCACCGAGGATCACCGCGGCAATGGCTTCGAGCTCCATGCCGACGCCGGCCTGGGGTTCGGCCATGGAGATGCGCGACACGCTGATCACGCCCGCCAGCCCGGCGGCGCCTCCTGACAGGCAGAAGGTCATGATCTTGACCAGTTTGGTGCGAATGCCCGAGAGGATCGCAGCTTCTTCGTTGCCGCCCACCGCAAAGACCTTGCGGCCGAAGGTCGTCTGGTTGAGCAGGAACGTCATCAGCGCCATGAAGAGAAGCAGGACGATCACCGCAACGTTGACAATTCCGATGCGCTCGCGGCCCAGCCAGGAGAACTCGGCAATACGGACGGGAATGAGCGAGCCTCCGGTAATCAGGATCGCGACGCCCCGGTAGACGAGACTCGTCGCCAGGGTGACGAGAAACGAGTGAACGCCAAACCCGGTGATGATCAGTCCGTTTATCCCGCCCAGCATTATGCCGATGACCGGTCCGGCAAGAATGGCGAGATAGGGGTCGACATTGACCGCCAGCCAGCCCGCCGCGACCGAGGCGACGCCGAATATGGCGCCGGTGGAGAGATCGAACCCGCCCCCGATGATCACCAGCGTCAGCGCGCAGGCGATGATGGCGAGGGGGGCGCTCTGGTTGAGGATATTGAGCAGGTTGCGCGCGGTGAAGAAGTTCTCGGACGCAAAACTCAGCCCGATCAGAAGCGCGCCAATGATGACGAGCACGCCGTACTGGCGGGCGAAGTTGCCGATGGAAATCCAGTCGATGCGGAACACTGGCTTGTCTGAGGTATTTGTTGCGCTCATGCGGTGACCCCTTCGTGTGGGTGTGCGTCCTGGCCCTGTTCGCGAAAGATGCGGTTCAGCGCGTCCTGCACGGTAAGCTCGCGGCAATTGACCTCTTCGAAGATACGGCCTTCGCTCATGAGGTATCCGCGGTGGGAGAGGTTGATGACTTCTTCGATTTCCGAGGAAATAAGCAGTATGCCGACGCCGGCTGCCGCCATCTCCACGATGAATTCATGGATGCGCTGACGCGCGCCGATGTCGACGCCCCGGCTGGGCTCGTCGAGGATCAGCAATCGGGGCTTGTCGACAGCCCATTTGGACAAAAGCACTTTTTGCTGATTGCCGCCCGAATAGAAGGCGACTTCGCCGTCGACCCTGGCCGGAACGATGCCGAAGTGCCTGATCATGGCGCTGACGCGGTCGCGCTCGGTCCGGGCGTTGAGAACGCCCAGGCGGCTGATCCGGTCGAGCGATGCGAGGCTTACGTTGGGGCGGGTGGTCTGGGTCAGAACCAGACCCTCCTTGCGCCGGTCTTCGGGAACAAGCGCGATGCCGCTTTTTACCGCCTCATGGATGGCGAGGTTGTTCCGGGGAACGCCATCGATGGTGTAGTTGCCCCGCAGGATGCGATCGGCTCCAAACAGGGCCCGGCCGACTTCGGTTCGCCCGGAACCGACAAGGCCGATGAGCCCCACGATTTCGCCGGGGCGGATCGAAACGTTGATATCGCGCAGTCCGGCCGTCGTCGCAACGTCGTGCATTTGCGCGATGGGCGTGACATCGTGCGCGGGCGGCGCGGGAAGGTCCGGCCAGATGATCTCGGAAGCCTGTCCCAGCATCGAATCGACCAGGGACTGCTTGGTCTCGCCTTCGACAGGGGCGGTGCGGATCACCGCCCCGTCGCGCATGATCGTCACGCGGTCGCAATTGGCGAGGATGTGGTCGAGGAAGTGGCTCACATAAATGACCGTGGTGCCGCGCGATTTGAGCCGCGCGATCAAGGCATGGAGGCGATCGGCTTCGTCCTCGGTCAGCGACGAGGTCGGCTCGTCCATGATGATGACGCTGGCGTCGCGCGCCACGGCGCGCATGATTTCGACCTTCTGGCGTTCGGCAATGCGCAGGGAGGCGACTTTCGCGTGCGGGTCGAGGCCGAATTCGCAGGTTTCCTCGAGCGTCCGGAACCGGCCGAGGTCGCCCCCGACCAGCACTCCGCCGCGATTGGTTTCCTGGCCGAGGAACACGTTCTGGAGCACTGTCAGTTCCGGAACGAGCTGCAGCTCCTGGTGGATCATCGCGATGCCGCGCTGGAGCGCGTCGCGCGGCGAAAAACGGGTGACCGCCTCGCCGTCGATTTCCACCGTGCCCTCGTCGGCAGAATAATATCCGCCGATGATCTTGCCGACGCTGGATTTACCCGCGCCGTTCTCGCCGACCAGCGCGTGCACCGCGCCCTTGATGAAATCGATGGTGATGTCGTTCAGGATGCGGGTGCCGCCGAAGCTTTTGGCGACGCCCCGTACGCGAACGGCGATTTCGGGTTCGGTCATGGCCATCCTTTCGGTTCGGAAAGCGCGCCGGCACCCCGGGGGGCGCCGGCGCGCGCTCAATGTTGGATCAACCCTGCCATTCGGCTTCGAATTCGGGGTTTTCCTCGAGCCATTCCTGGGTCACGACGGCCGGGGAATCGCCGAGCTTGGATTCGTCGATCCAGGTTTCCACCTCTTCGCCCTTGATCGCGGCCACCATCGAATGCAGCGCAGCCTCGCCCATCGAGCGCGGGAACTGGGCCAGCGATGCATCCCACATGCCCGAGCGGATCGCGTCGACGGCGATCTGGTTCAGACCGGCGCCGATCAGGTAGATGCTCTCAAGATCGAGCCCGGCATCCTGAATGGCGATTTCGGCGCCCATCAGGTGCTGGTCGGCGTTGGAGAGCACCACATCGACATCCCGGTTGGACTGCAGAATGTCCTGCATCGCGGTCATCGAGGTTTCCGGGCTGTAGTTGCCTTCGCCCGTTGCCACGATTTCAATGTTGTCGTGTTCGCCGAGCACGCTCTGGAAGGTCTCGTAGCGCAGGTTGTCGAACGGGAAGACCAGCTGGCCGATCAGCACGACGACTTTACAGGGATCCTTGTCCTCGCAATAGGCCACGACTTCCTCGGCCTGGCGCCGGGCGCCGATGGAGGGGTCGGACGCGACCGTGGTGACGAGGCCTTCAACCTGCGGCTCCATGTTGGTGAGATCGGGGCCGATCGGGAACAGGGTCGCGGCGACCTTGACGCCCGCGGCGGCGGCGTCTTCGAGCGCCGTTGCGATGCCGACGGTGTCGTTCGGCGTCACGATCATGCCGTCGAAGCGCTGCGCGGCGACGAGATCTTCGACCTGGCTGAACTGCACCGGCGCGGAAAACTCGCCGTCGAAGATTTCAACCGATACGTTGTCGTACTGTTCGGCGGCGCGCTGGATGCCGTCGAAGATGGCCTGGTTAAACCCGTTCTGGCTCGAGGATGCCAGATAGGCGATGGAGATCGAATCGTCCTGTGCCATGGCGGCAAACGGGCTCATAGCCGTCGCGGCAAGGGCGAGTTTTGCAATGGTCTTCATAGTCTAGACTCCCTTTGGACATATGAAATTCAGGTCAGTGGACGCGCGCCTAGTTGGTCGTGCGCGCCTTCGATGACCGCCCCGCTCGCGTGAGGGCGGCCAAGGAAATCGGCAGTCTCGGGATCGCCGGACATGAGCAGCAGAAAGCACAGCGTTGCCAGCGGCTGCCACGCCATGGCGCGTGCGACACGCTCGGGCGTGTAATGCCCGGTCTTCTCGAGAAGGTTGATGGTTCCGATGACTTTGCCATCGGCGATTGCCGGCAGGTTCAGGTTTGAGCCATAGCCGAGCGCCTCTATGTGTTCCCAGTCGAAGAACACTTCGGCGATCTGTTCGATACGGGTCGTGGAAAACGGCTGGGCCGCTTCGATCACCGTTTCGTAGTACCGGTTGCGGTCGAGCCGCTTGAAATTGCCGATCTGGTAGGCCTGGTCGTTGTCGGTGAACACGCGACGGCTGCGCATGGCCTCGAGATCGTAGATGGAGGCGGTCATCAGCCCGCAACCCACGTCGCGAATGAGGCCCTCGCGCACATAGGCAAAGAGCGGAACGGCGGAGTTGGGCCGTGCGAGCGCCTTGGCGACCTGGGCCATATCGTAGGGCTGCGCCGTCATGCGCTTTTGCCTCCGGCGTGGTCGGTCTCGCGGGCGATGCGGCCCCCCTTGATGACGCGGGTCAGGTGCTTTTCGGGTTTTCCAAGTATCGTGACGTCGGCAAACGGGTCGCCGTCGACGACGATCATATCGGCGCGCGCGCCCTCCGCGATGACGCCGATTTTGCCCTCAAGACCGCAGAGCCGCGCGCCCACTATCGTAGCGCTCTCGATGATCTGGGCGGGCGTGAGCACTTTTGCGAGCAGGTCGAATTCCATGCCGCCATATTTTCGCAACTCGCCCAGAAGGTCGGTGCCGAATGCCATGGGAAGGCCGGCATCGCGCATGATGGCGAGGCTTTCAAGGCCACGGTCGCGCACCACGTCGATCTTTGCCTGTTCCGATGCGCCCAGCCCCAGCGCGGCGCCTTCAAGCTTGAGACCCTCGTAGGCGACGAGCGTCGGGACGGCGATGCAGCCCGCATCCGCCGCCCGGCGGGCCGTCTCGGGCGTTATCAGGTTGCAGTGTTCGAGCGAATGGACCCCGAGCTCGACGCAGCGGCGGATGGCGGCATCGTGATAAACATGGGCCGAGACGTAGGTGTTGGCGTTGCGCGCTTCCTCGACCATCGCGCGGATCTCATCGTCGGAATACTGGATCGAGTCGATGGGGTCGTTGGGGGAGGACACGCCGCCATTGGCCATGACCTTGATGAAACGGGCGCCTTCCTTGAGCATCTTGCGGCAGGTCGCGCGCACGTTGTCGACGCCGTCCACGAGGACGCCCATATTGCCCAGCCGCCAGCCGAGTGCATCGGGGCGCACGTCGGTGCGCTCGCGCAAATCGGTGTGCCCACCGGTCATGGACAGGCCCTTGCCACAGATGACGAGGTCGGGTCCGTCGATATAGCCGTCCTCAACCGCGCGCACGAGGCCCAGGTCGGCCCCGCCAAGATCACGTACTGTCGTGAAGCCGCGGTCGAGCAGTTCCTCCATTACCGCGGCGGCCCGAAAGGCGGCGAGGGAATCGGGCGCGATGGCATTGGCCCAAAGGTTCAGCGAGTGTGCGACGACGTGGAAGTGACTGTCGATCAGGCCCGGCATAAGCGTCTGACCGGCAAGATCGATCACGCGCGCATCTGCGGGGACCGGTCGGCCCACTCCGACGATCCTGCCGCCGTCGACGGTCACCGCGGTCGGCTCGGTGAGGGTCTCCGCTTCAAGATCGGGCAGACGTGCATTTGTAAAGGCTATCAGGGTCATATCGTCCTTATCGGGCTATGCGGCGCGCTGCGCCGGCAGGGCGATGCGCAATCGCCAGCAACTTGACTGAGGGCGCGATGAAAAAGGGCGCACCGGGCTTGCCGTGCTGGCCGTCACGCACCATGGCCTGCGCGAGGGGCGCGCCGAATCTCTTTGTCCCAACGGTTCCGATGTGCATGCCGACCCCCTCTTGCTGGCGCCACGTCACTTGGATACCAACGTGCGTCCACGTTGTCGACAAAAAAAATACAAAGTGAACTTCAGTTGTTTCGCGCGCAGATTGGGGTAGGTTGAGGCAACAAAACTTGAAGAGGTTCGCATGACGAAGGGTTCGGTGTCGGCCGATGGTGGAGACAAGCGCAAACGCGGCTCCGGCGTAACGACTGTCTATGAGACGTTGCGGCGCGAGATCATCGATCTGACATTGCCGCCCGGGAGCCCCCTCGATGAAGCGCAATTGTCCGAACGGTTCGAGATGTCGCGGACGCCGATCCGCGAGGCGCTTGTGCGTCTTGCGGCCGATAATCTGATCACGACGCTTACGAACAGGGCCACGATCGTCGCGCCGATCGACTTTCTGCACCTGTCGGATTTCTTCGATGCGCTGACGCTCATGTATCGCGTTACGACGCGCGAGGCGGCGGTCAACCGCACCGCTGCCGACCTCGAGAGGATACGGGAATTCCAGAGCGCATTCGCAGCCAGCGTCGAGGCGCGCGATCCGCTCTTGATGATCGCGACCAACCGCGATTTCCACGTCGCCATCGCCGAGGCGGGAGGGAACCGATACTACATCGATCTTTTTTCGCGTCTGCTGGACGAAGGCCGGCGGATCCTGCGGCTCTACTACTCCTCCTTCAATGACGAACTGCCCCGACGGTACGTCACCGAGCACGAAGACATGATCGATGCCATCGCGGCCGGGGACGTCGTGCGCGCCGACGCGTTGGCGATTGCCCATGCGGACCAGATCGTTCAACAGATCCAGTCCTACATCGCAGCGGACTGGCGTACGACCAGGAGCATCGCGCTTTAAGCGGCCCCCGATCCGGCCGTTCGACCCAGGGGAAGCGCCGCCGGCATCGGCCGGTCGCCGGGGCCGATATGCGACTTGTGTATATTGATTGTCGACAACGGGTCGACAAATCTGTATCCAGCCGCTATCCAATACCTGTTTTGGCGCGGCGGTACGTGCGCCGTGATGCGAGAAGGACCCACCATGACAACGAACATTTTCAGCGGCTGCATTCCCGCTCTGATGACTCCCTGCACGCCGGACCGGACGCCCGACTATGCGGCGCTGGCGCGCAAGGGCAGGGAACTGATCGACGCGGGCATGTCCGCGGTCGTCTATTGCGGGTCGATGGGCGACTGGCCTCTGCTTACCGACGAAGAACGCATGGAAGGGGTGCGCGTCCTGGTTGAAGCCGGCGTCCCCACCATTGTCGGCACGGGTGCGATCAACACGAAATCGGCCGTGGCCCATGCTGCTCACGCGGTCGAAGTCGGGGCGCAGGGCCTCATGGTCATTCCGCGCGTGCTTTCGCGCGGAACCTCGCCGGTGGCGCAGAAGGCGCATTTCTCGGCGATCCTGGAGGCATCGGGGGGATTGCCCGCGGTGATCTACAACAGCCCCTACTATGGCTTTGCCACGCGCGCCGATCTCTTTTTCGCACTGCGCGAGACCTACCCCAACCTCGTCGGGTTCAAGGAATTCGGCGGCGCGCGGGACATGAGCTATGCGGCCGAACATATCACCTCGCACAGCGATGAGTTGACGCTCATGGTCGGCGTCGACACCAACGTCTTCCACGGCTTCGTCAATTGTGGAGCGGGCGGGGCCATTACCGGTATCGGCAATGCGCTGCCCAAAGAAGTCCTGCACCTTGTTGCCCTCTCCCAGAAGGCCGCCGCCGGCGATGTTGACGCGCGGGCCAAGGCCCGTGAGCTGGAGGATGCGCTGATGGTGCTCTCGACCTTCGACGAGGGGGCCGACCTGGTGCTGTTCTACAAGTACCTGCTGGTGCTCAACGGCGAAGAGGAATACCGCCTGCATTTCAACGAAAGCGACGCGCTGACCGACGCCCAGCGCCACTTCGTCGAAAAGCAGTATGCGCAGTTCAAGGCCTGGTACGCCGCCTGGGCCGCTTAGTTCGACAAGACCGTGTCCGGTCGACAAGGGCCCCGGGCTCCCCGTCGACCGGGCGATTGCTTCGCCCGGCGTAATTGCGAGAATGCCGGGCCCGTGTTTCATCCGCCGATCACCTGAATGCCGCGCGGCAGGGTTGTGAGCGAGCGGGCACCGGTCCGGGTGACCAGAACGTCGTCCTCGATCCGCACGCCGATCACCTCCGGATCGTAAAGTCCCGGCTCGATCGTGATGACCATGCCTGCTTCCAGCGTATCGTGATTGCCCACCATGAGCTGCGGCGCCTCGTGGATATCGAGGCCCAGCCCGTGGCCGACCTTGTGCCGGATGTTTTCGGCAAATCCCGCATCGCGAAGGACCGACTGCACGGCATGGTCGAGATCGTGGATCGCGACACCGGGAGCGACCATTTCGCGTCCGACGCGGTTGGCTTGCTCGACGGTTTCATAAAGCCGGCGGTGCGCTTCGGGCACCGTTTCGCAGAAAAAGGTGCGAGTTATATCGGCGCTGTATCCGTTCACCTTGGCGCCGAAATCGAAAAGCAGCGCGTCGCCGGGCTTCAGGATGCGCGTTGAGGACGGCACGCCGTGACAGTCCGCTGCGGCCCCGCCGGCCAGAACGATCAGATCGAACCCGGCCCCGTCCGCTCCGCGCTCGAGCATTTCGATTTGCAATTTGGCCCGGATCTCGGTCTCGCTCATTCCCGCGCGCACGGTATCGAGCGTCGCGGTCAGCGCGGCCTCGCTGATATCGACGGCGTGCTGAATGGCCTCGATTTCACCAGGTTCCTTAAGGAGCCGAAGCGGAGCGAGGATCGCGGTGCCGTCGGTGACGGCGGTTCCGAAGGCGGCGCTGAGCGCCGCGGCTTCGAATTGGCGCATGCGATTGCCTTCGACGGCCAGGTTGGTGATCCCGACCTGCCGTGCGAGCTCGGCGAGGGCGTCGGCGTAGCCGTCCGAATCCTGCCAGTAGATCGTTTGGGCCGCCGGCATCTCGGCCGCCCAGCGGTCGCGTTCCAGGGCCGGTATCACAGCATGAATGTCGCCTCCGGCGGTCACAAGAAGGATCGTCGGACGCTCCATCAACGCCAGGTCGACGCCGGTCAGGTAGAAAAAGTTCGGGCCCGGTACGAAGGCGATGGCCGGGCAGTCGTTGGCGTTGAGCAGGGTGGTGAGCTTGGCGATCCGATTGGCGTAATCCATGCGCGGGGCAACTTTCATTTGCGGGGTGAAGGGGGGTGGGAGAGCGGCGAGGTGGCCAGGTCCACCTCATCGGCGATGGACGGGTCCAGCGAGGATTTGATGACCCCGAGGATGGCGGCGAGCATCTCGCCCGCTATCCGGTTGCACGCGGAAGCGTCGTTCGCTTCGATCGCCGCGATCATCTCCCGATGGCTTTCGCCCTGCGCTGCGAGGTCGGCAGGGGCAGCGTAAGGGAAGTAGTGAAGGAGCAGCGTGCGCCGCCCCGCATCGAGGCATTGCGGGTAATACCGTCCGAGGAAGAAATTCCGTGCGACCTCGCCATATCCGCGCTGGAGGTGCAAAAGCGCCCGGGCAACGCCGAGCAAGTCGGTTGTGCCGATCGACGCCTCGAAGGCGGTCAGGCGCTCATTGAGCTCGGAGATGTCCTGTGACGTTCGCCGGTGCGCCGCGTCGACACACACCGCGCGGGTCAGGATCAGCCAGGTGTCGAGCAGATCGTTCAGACGGTGCATCGTCAGCGGTGCGACGATCGAGGACCGGTTGGGCAGAACGCGCACCAGACCCTCGCCCGAGAGCATGAACAGCGCCTCGCGGACCGGGGTCCGCGAGAGGTTGAACTCCTTGGCGATTCCCACCTCGTCCAGTCCCGTACCGGGCTCGCGCTGGAGCGTCAGAATCTCCTCGCGCAGCGTGTGGTAGACGGTGATCGCCCCGCGCTCGCGCCGTACCGGCGCTTCTTTCGCCGCGTTGCCAGTCCTGGACATGAATGACCCTCCTCATTGCCATGCCAACGGTATCCGCTTGTCTGAGTGTTAGCATAAAGTTTGCATTATTGTCTTGCATAAAGTGTGCATGCAACTTAGCCTTCCTGTGAAGCGATGCGGCAACGCCTCGGGAAACCGGGGATTGGCAACGTGCACGGGGGGCATTTCCAATCACGCGCACGCATACGCAACCAGATGAATGATCCCGGCGAACCGGGGCATTTCGTAACCAAAGGAGAGGCAGCTAGATGTCTTCAACCGGATACCGGGTCTCGGCCGATATTGGCGGAACCTTTACCGATGTCGTTTTTCAGAACAGCGAGACGGGCGCCGTGCGTGCCCTCAAGGTGCTCTCGACGCCGAGCAACCCTGCGCTCGCCGTTCTGGAGGGCGTAAAAAAGGGGCTGGGCGCGAACGAGCACATCGACTTTTTCGTCCATGGCACCACTGTCGGGCTCAACTCGGTCCTCACGCGCGCGGGGGCAAAGGTTGCCCTGGTGACGACAGAGAAGTTCCGCGACGTCTATACCATCCAGGGGAACGACCGGGGCGAGATCTTCTCGATCCGCTGGCGCAAGCCCGAACCGCTCGTTGCCGTTGAAGACACCTTCACGGTGCGCGAGAGGATCGCCGCCGACGGCACGATCGAAACGCCGATCGTCCTCAGTCAGCTCGACGCCGTGGTCGAGGCTGTTGCCCGAAAAGGATATGATGCGATTGCCATCTGCTTCCTCTTCGGCTTCCGCAATCCGGAGCATGAGCTTGCCGCCGAGGCGTATCTGCGCGAACGCCTCCCAGATATCGATATCGCCCTCTCGCACCGGGTTTCGCCCGAGTGGCGGGAGTTCGACCGGATATCCACCACCGCAATGGATGCTTTTACGGCGCCCGTCGTCCGCCGCTACCTCACGACGTTGGTCGAGCAGATGCGCGATACGCTGCCCGATGGCGGACGTGTGCATGTCATGGAGTCGAACGGTGGCGCGATGACCGCCGATGCGGCAGCGGGCAGCCCGCTGCAGACGCTTTTGTCCGGTCCTGTCGGGGGCACGATCGGCGGGCGGTCACTGGCTGAACAGACCGGACGGCGGAACCTCATCTGCGTCGATATGGGCGGCACCTCGTTCGATGCGAGCCTGATCGTCGACGGACTGCCCTCGATCTCCAATGAGACGACGCTGGAGGGATTGCCGGTCCAGATGTCGGTCGTGGATATCCACGTCATCGGCGCGGGCGGCGGCTCGATCGCGTGGGAGGAGGCGAACGCGCTGCGTGTCGGTCCGCAATCCGCCGGCTCGGTGCCGGGGCCGGCCTGCTACGGCCGGGGCGGAACCGAACCGACGGTGTCCGACGCCAATCTTGTGCTCAAGCGCCTGGACAGCTCCAACTTTTCCGGCGGCGAGATGACGCTCGACGACGATGCCGCCATGGCCGCGGTCAAGTCGCTGGGGGACAGGTTCGGGATCGAACCTGCCGCCTTCGCGCAAGGGATCATCGATATCATCAACGCCAAGATGGCCGATGCGATCCGTACCATCACGGTGCAGCGCGGCATCGACCCGCGGGACTTCGCATTGCTGGCCTATGGCGGGGCGGGACCGAGCCAGGCCGCCGCGCTGGCCGAACAGCTCGACATCAGCGAAGTGATCATACCGGTTCATCCCGGCGCCTTCTCGGCCTTCGGGATGCTGCAGACCGACATGCGCCATGACTTCAAGATGACCTGGTACGGGGAGTGGGCCGCCGCCTCGCCCGATGCGCTGACGCAGGCCTTCGAGGGACTTGAGGCGCAGGGCCGGGAACACCTCAAGCACGAGGGCATGTCGGAGGGCGACATCAGCTTCGAACGCGCTGTCGACCTGCGGTACGAGGGTCAGGAATACGTCCTGACAATTCCCGCGGGCACGGGCACCGTCGACCTTCAGGCGGTAAGAGACCGGTTCGATGCGGCCTATCAGGCTCAATACGGCCATTCGAGCCGTACAGCGGGCGTCGAGGTAGCGAACCTGCGCGTCGCCGCGCTCGGCCGGCTGAAGCGGCCGGGCCTTCCCAGTCCGAAGGATCGCGAAGATCGCGAACGCCATGAGCGCATGGTGTATTTCGATGGAACGGAACGCGTCACCGCCGTCGTCCGCCGCGAGGCCTATGCGCTTGGCGACATCATAGAGGGTCCCGCGATTATCGAGGAGGAGACGACCACAACGCTCGTTCCTCCCGGCTGGCGCGTCGAGGTTATCACCGGCGGCCACCTTTCCATGACCAAGATCGAGACGGAGTGATCCCATGAGCACGGTAAAAAGCGATCCGATCACGACCGAGGTTGTGCGCAACTTCGTGATTTCCTGCGCGCAGGACATGAACGCGGCGCTCTGGCGCTCGGCATATTCCCCGGTCATTTACGAAGGCCGGGACAGCGCCGTGGCCATTCTCGATGCCGAGGGCAACATGCTTGGCCAGTCCACGGGCGTTCCGCTCTTTGTCGGCGCCATCGATGCCTGCGTGCATCTGGTGCTGGATAAATATGGCGACGATATCGGACCCGGCGATATCTTCCTCATGAATGACAGCTACCTTCAGGGTACGCACCTGAACGACTTCACCGCCGTCGGGCCCCTGTTTCATGAGGGCGTGCTTGTCGGTTTCGGCGCGGCGCGGGCGCACTGGTCGGATGTCGGGGCGATGGACCCGGGTATGCCGATGGGGTCGAGCTCGATCTTCCAGGAAGGCTGGCGGCTCGGTCCGACCCGCGTGGTCAAGGGTGGAGAGGAACTTGCCGACTGGATCGATCTGATTCAGCGCAACACGCGCATGAGGGCCGCCATTCTCGGCGATTTCCGCGCCCAGATCAGTGCAATCCGAACCGGTGAACGCCGGCTCGGTCAGCTGCTGGACCGGATCGGACGGGAAACCTACCGCGCGAGCTGTCTCAACATTTTCGAGCAATCCCGCGCGCTCGACCGGGCGGCGATCGCAGCGCTCAACGATGGGACATGGTCGCGTCACGGCTATCTGGACAATGACGGTCAGTCCGATGAGCCGGTCAAGGTCTGCCTGACCCTGACGATCAGCGGCGAAACCATGACCATCGACCTCGAGGGGTCCTCGCCGCCTGTCGCCGGTTCGATCAATTGCGGCGCGGTGCAGACCCAGTCGCTCCTGCGGCTCGCCTACAAAACGATGATCAGCCCGGACCGCGCGATCACCGGGGGCTCGTTCTCGACAATGAGTGTCAAGATCCCGGACGATTGCATGTTCAATGCAAGCGAGCCCTACGCCTGCGCGTGGTATTTCACCGGGCTGGGGCTGTTGGCCGATCTGATGATCGCCTGCCTGTCCGAGGCCATGCCCGAACGGGCGACCGCCGCGCATTACGGCGACTCGATGGTCGCCTCCTTTTTCGGGGTGGACCCGCGCAAGAAGCAGTGGCTTTCGGTCGAAGCGACCGCAGGGGGCTGGGGCGGCTCGAACGGGGCCGATGGCGAAAGCGCGCTCATCAATCTGGTCAATGGCGGGTTCCGCAATCTGCCCGCCGAGGTTTACGAAACCAAGTTCCCGGTCCGGATCGAGGAATTTTCCATACGCCCCGACAGTGGCGGCGCGGGCCGCTGGCGCGGCGGCAACGGCGTGATCCGCAGCTATCGGATCATGGACGATGCCGGCGGCGCGCTCTGGTTCGAGCGCTCCAAGACGCCTGCCTGGGGCCTTCAGGGCGGCAAGGATGCGCGCGGTCCCGAAAACACCCTGATCCTTCCGGACGGCACCGAGGAAAACCCGCTCAAGATGAGGGCCCGCGTGCTGCCCAAAGGGACGCTGGTCATCACCCGGACAGGCGGGGGCGGCGGCTTCGGCGATCCTCTTGCGCGGCCGTTCGAGGACATCCAGCGCGATCTGGATCGGGGCTATCTCTCGCCGGAGGCTGCTGCGGCGGATTACGGCGTCGTCGTGAAAGACGGCCGCATCGACGAGGCCGCCAGCGTGGCGCGCGCTTCTTGATCAAAACCTTGCGGGGCAGGGCCACCTGCCCCGCTCCCTTACGACAAACGGGAGGGCGCATGCCCAACGCACACTCGCGGTCTGCGTTCGACGCGCGATTTGCCGATATTCTTGCCGACGCGAACAGTACGCCCTTGGCGCTTCTGGAGGCTGTCGCGGACCAGTTGCGAGACGAATGCGGGCTCAAGCTCGTGACCGTCACGCAACGCGACACGACCGACGGCTCGTTCCTGCGGCTTTATTCCTCGATGCCCGATGCGTACGCCACCTCGGGGCGCAAGCCGCCCAATGAAACGCCGTGGAGCGCGCAGGTCATCGATCGCAAGCAGACCTTTCTTGCCAACGATTACGCCAGCCTGGCCGCGGTCATGGCCGATCATGAGCAGATACGGGCGCTTGGCTGCGAATCGATCGTGAACATCCCCCTGGTTCTGCGCAACGCTGTGATCGGAACGCTGAACTGTCTTGCCGGGCCGGGTCACTTTGACAGCGACATCATCCGCGCCTGCGAAGCGATGCGCCTGCCGGTGGCAACGGCGCTGCTCCTTTACATGCTGGACGCCTGACTGACCTCGTCGCGGCGGTGGCGGGCGGTAAATACTACGCCACCGGGGGATTGAGCCGGGCAAAGCCCTCCTGACGCCGGTAAGGAAAGTGCGGATAGGGTGCGGTGACGGTGCTGGCTGCGTCCAGGCGCTCGATCTGTTCTTGCGTCAGGCACCAGCCGATGGCGCCGAGGTTCTGGCGGAGTTGGGTTTCGTCGCGGGCACCGATGATGACCGAGGAGACGGTCGGGCGGGCCAAGAGCCAGTTGAGCGCGATCTGGGGAATGGTCTTTCCGGTTTCCCCGGCGATGGCGTCGAGGACGTCGACGATGCGGAAGAGGTGTTCGTCCTCGACCGGCGGGCCGAATTCGGCGGTGGCGTGCAGGCGGCTCTTTTCGGGCATCGGAGCGCCGCGGCGGATCTTGCCGGTCAGGCGGCCCCAGCCGAGCGGGCTCCAGACCAGCGCGCCGAGGCCCTGGTCGATGCCCAGCGGCATCAGATCCCATTCGTAGTCGCGGCCGAGAAGGGAATAATAGACCTGGTTGGCGACATAGCGCGGCCACCCGTGGCGGTCGGCGGTCGCGAGGGATTTCATGATCTGCCAGCCTGAGAAGTTCGAAACGCCCACATAGCGGATCTTGCCAGCGCGAACGAGCATGTCGAGGGTCGAGAGCACTTCTTCCAGCGGCGTCGCGGCGTCGAAGGCATGGAGCTGGAGGATGTCGATATGATCTGTGCCGAGGCGTTTGAGAGCAGCCTCGACCGATTGGACGAGCCGGTGGCGGGAGGTGCCGGCGTCGTTGGGGCCATCGCCCATGGGCAGTCCGGTCTTGGTGGAGATCAGAAGATCGTTGCGGCGGCCCTTTATGGCGGCGCCCAGAACCTCTTCGGAGGCGCCGTCGGAATAGACGTCTGCGGTGTCGAACAGGGTGACGCCGGCTTCAAGGCAGATGTCGACGAGGCGCGTGGCTTCGGCGATGTCGGTTGTGCCCCAGTTGGAAAAGAGCGGGCCTGAACCGCCGAAGGTGCCGGCGCCGAAGCTGAGGGCGGGAACCTTGAGCCCGGAGGCGCCGAGGGTGCGGTATTCCATAAGACTGTCCTTCAAAAACGCGAGGGTCGCGCCGGGAACGGCGCGGCGTGCGGATGAAGGTAGTGTCGGGTCCGGCTATGATATAGAGTGCCTATTATAACAACAGCTATGAGATCAATTCAAAGATGGGCCGTATCGACGTCAATCGTGCCGGGGAGATGGAGGTCTTCGTGCGCGCCGTGGAGACGGGCGGATTTTCAGCGGCCGCGCGGGCGTGCCGGATGACGCCCTCGGCGGTGAGCAAGCTCGTTGGACGCCTCGAGGCCCGGCTTGGAACGCGGCTCTTCAACCGCTCGACGCGGGGATTGCAACTTACCCCCGAGGGGTGCGGGTTTTACGAGCGCGCGCAGCGTATCCTCGCCGATATCGAGGAGGCCGAATGCAATGCGCGCGCGGGCGAACAGGCGATCGGGCGGGTGCGGATCAGCACGAGCGCGTCCTACGGCCATCACGTGCTCGCGGCCATCCTGCCGCGGTTTCTAGAGCGCCACCCGCAGGTGAGCCTCGACATCGTCCAGACCGATGCGGTGGTCGACCTGGTGTCCGAGCGCACCGATGTGGCGGTGCGCGCGGGACCGCTCAAGAGTTCGACGCTCATCGCGCGCAAGCTGGGGGAAACGCCGCTGATGGTCGTCGGCGCTCCGAGCTATCTCGCGCGGTACGGGTCGCCCGCGACGCCGGATGCACTCGAGGGGCATATCCGGCTGGGCTTCGACTATGTCCGCGCGATCGAAGGGTGGCGGTTCGGGACCGGCGACGCGGTCGCGGCGGGCGCGCGCGTGCAGGCGAGCGACGGCGAAGCGCTACGGCACCTGGCGCTTGGAGGCGTGGGGCTGGCGCGGCTCGCGGGGTTCGCCGTGCGGGATGACATTGCAGCGGGGCGGCTCGTTCCGGTGCTCGAGGCGGCGTCGGCCGGGCAGAGCGAGGCGTTCCACGCGGTCTATCTGGGGCAGGGCGGCCCGCTGCCGGCACGGGTGCGCGCGCTGCTCGATTTTCTGGCCGAGCATGGGCGGGTCTGGTGAGGGCACCCGCATCGCTCGGTTGGCAGCGCGGCGCGCGCTGGCAGGGCGTCAACTCAACAGCATGCGGCGGACCATCTTGCGGTTGAGCGCTGGCAGGGCGTTGACGATGCGCAGCGCGGCCAGCGTCAGGGCGCGCCTCGGGCGGTTCGGGGTGAGGACCGCCTTGCGCGCGGATTCGCTGAAACCGATGATTGTGCGCCCGGCTGCGTGGCGCGCGGCGCTATAGCCCTCAAGATCGTCTTGCACCAGGCGCCGGGCCCATTCGGAGGCGTCGGAGATGCCCAGATTCATGCCGCGACCGCCGACGGGTGAGTGGGTGTGCGCAGCATCGCCCGCGAGGAAAACGCGGCCGATTTGATAGTGTTCGAGCTGGCGTATGCCGATCCTGAACTGTCCGGTTCGGTGCGTGCGCGTCACGTTGACAGGATCGGGCAGCACGGCAAGCGCATCGGGGGCGTTGGCGACGAGGCGGTAGCGGTGGGCTTCCATGGGGATGACGAAAACCGCTTCGCCCGAGGCGCGCAGATGGACGCTGAAGGCACCCGTGCCGGGCCAGCCCTCGACCTCGATATCGGCGATGGACCAGGTTTCGGGCAGATCGAAGCCGTCGAACGGCAAGCCGAGACAATCGCGCACCGTACTGCGTACGCCATCGGCGCCGAGCACGAAATCATAGGTCTGGCTCTGGCCGTCGATCGTTGCGCGCACGTTCGCTTCACCCGGGTGGAGCGCCTCGAGCGCTGCCCCGTAGCGCACGGTGACACCGCGTTCGGCCAGCGCGTCGCGCAGGATGGCTTCCGTGCGGTCCTGCGGGAGACTGAGCAGGCGCACGCGCGGATCGGGGTCGGCGTTCATGCGCAGGGAAACGAACTTCTTGCGCTCAAAGAAGATCCCGACTTCAGAAACCTCGAGCGCGGCCTTGCGGATCGCCGCGTCGACCCCGGATGCGGCGAAGATCTCCATGCTCGAGGGCATGATGCCGACCGCGCGCGAGAGCGGTGAAGGTGCGTCGTGCCGCTCGATGATGTCGGCGGCAATGCCGTAACGGGCCAATTCGAGCGCCGCGGTCAATCCGGTCGGCCCCGCGCCCACGATCAGAATTCTGGATGTCATGGCTTGGCTTTTCCTTGTTCGGGGACCCGAAGGCCTGATATGGTACTGATGGGTACCAATTCAGACGAACAAGTGGTACTTATCGGTACCAATGTCAAGCGGAGTTCACGTGGCGGCTCGCAAAAACAAGACACAAAGACAGGCCGAAATTCTCGACGCGGCAGCCGCGTTGTTTCTGGCGCACGGGTTCGAGGCGACGACGCTTTCGGCGATCATTGCGCGGACCGGGGGGTCGCGGCGCGATATCTACGCGCTTTTCGGGGACAAGGACGCGCTGTTCGTTGCCGCCATGCGGCGCCTGTTCGAAACGGCGCTGGCGCCGCTGGGATCGATCGCTGAGAAAGACGGGCCGCCCGAAGCCGTCCTTGCCGCGCTTGGCCGGCAGTTTCTGACGCTCATCACGGCGCCCGACATGCTGGCGAGCTACAGGCTGATCCTGGCCGAAATTCACCGATTTCCAGAACTGGGGCAGGCGTTTTACGAAGCCGGGCCAAGCCGCGCCTATCCGGCGGTCGCAGCCTATCTCAAACGCGCGACATCACGCGGGGCGCTCGCGGTGGAGGATCCGGACCGTGCCGCCATCGTCTTTCTGGAAATGGTCAAGGGCGATCTCCAGCATCGCGTGATGTTCGTTCCCGGGAGCCGGCTCGACGCCGGCGCCATCGAGACGCAGGTCGCCGCGGCGGTGAGCATATTTCTCGACGGCACACGCATGCGGTAGCGGGCCGGGTGGGGGACCTGTT
The DNA here is from genome assembly GCF_021166475.1 of Pelagibacterium xiamenense. GTDB lineage: Bacteria > Pseudomonadota > Alphaproteobacteria > Rhizobiales > Devosiaceae > Pelagibacterium > Pelagibacterium xiamenense. The sequence goes on along the minus strand of NZ_JAJOYS010000004.1, from coordinate 187,035 downwards.
ATAGCTCACCGTAACGAGAATTATGTTGCGGAGGAGCCCACCATGCGACCCACAGAGATCGAAGCGCTGATCGATGAGATGACGCTGGAGGAGCAGGTGAGCCTGCTGTCGGGGGAGGATTTCTGGTCGGTGGCGGCGGTCGAGCGGGTGGGGGTCGGCAAGCTGCGGGTGACCGACGGGCCCAATGGCGCGCGCGGGGGCGGGTCTTTGATCGGGGGCGTGAAGTCGGCGAGCTTTCCGGTGGGGATCGCGCTGGGTGCGAGCTGGAACACCGACCTTGTCGAGCAGATCGGGGCGGCGCTCGCCGATGAGGTGAAATCCAAGGGTGCGCATATGCTCCTGGCGCCGACGGTCAACATCCACCGCTCGGTGACCAACGGGCGCAATTTCGAGTGCTATTCGGAAGACCCGCTCCTCGCCGCGGAATTGGCGGTGGCCTATATCAAGGGCCTGCAGGAAAAGGGCGTCGGGGCGACGATCAAGCATTTTGCCGGCAATGAATCGGAGATCGAGCGGACGACGATCTCCTCGGTCATCGACGAGCGCAGCCTGCGCGAGGTTTATCTCGTGCCCTTCGAATGGGCGGTCAAGAAGGCCGGTACCTGGGGGGTGATGACGGCCTATAACAAACTCAACGGCACCTTCGCATCCGAGCATCCCTGGCTTCTCGAAGAGGTTTTGCGCAAGCAGTGGGGCTTTTCGGGGATCGTGATGTCGGACTGGTTCGGCTCGCATTCGACGGCGGAGACGGTCAATGCCGGGCTCGATCTCGAAATGCCCGGGCCGACGCGCGACCGGGGCGAGAAGCTCATTGCCGCTGTCGAGGCCGGAACGGTGTCGCGCGAGACGATCCGGGACCGCGTGCGCGCGATGCTCACGGTGATGGACCGCACCGGCGCGATCGCGGATTTCGCGCCGCACGCGGAAAAGGCCGAGGACCGGCCCGAGCACCGGGCGCTCATCCGCCGGGCGGGCGCCGAGGCGGCGGTGCTTTTGAAAAATGTCGGCGTGCTGCCGCTGTTCGGCAAAAACCGGATCGCCGTGATCGGTCCCAATGCCAAAACCGCGCAGATCATGGGCGGCGGCAGCGCGCAGCTCAACCCGCACTATGCGGTGAGCCCGTGGGAGGGGCTGGTGGCGGCTGCGGGCGAGGGGCGGCTCTCCTACGCGCAAGGGTGCACCAACCACCGGTTCGAGCCGACGGCCAAAGGTGACTACAGCGTCCAGTATTTTGCCAACCGTACGCTTTCGGGGGACCCGGTCTTTAGCGAAACACTCGATGAGGCGCAGGCGTTCTGGATCGGACGGATCGCCGAGGGCAAGGTCGACCCGCTCAGCTTTTCGGCGCGGATTTCGGGATCGTTCACGCCGGAGGTTTCCGGGACGTACCGGGTCGGGGTCTATAGCGCCGGGTTCGCCAAGGTTTATGTCGACGGCGTGCTCGTCGCGGATGCGTGGAGCGATTGGGAGAAGGGCCGCACCTATTTCGAGGAAGGGTGCGACGAGGTCGTCGGGGAGGCGAAGCTCGAAGCGGGCCGGGCCCATGAGGTCGTGGTCGAATATGCGACCAAGGATTATGCCAGCCTGGGGATTGCCGCGTTCCACCTGGGGATCGGGCTGCCGCTCGGGCCCGAGGCCATCGCGGAGGCTGCCGGTGTGGCGGCCGATGCCGATGTCGCGCTGGTCTTCATCGGCCGCAACGGGCAATGGGACACCGAGGGCTCGGACCTCGACGCCATCGCGCTGCCGGGGGCGCAGAACGACCTCGTCGCCGCGGTGGCCGCGGCCAATCGCAAAACCGTCGTGGTTCTGCAGACCGGCGGGCCGGTGGAAATGCCGTGGATCGGCGAGGTGGCGGCGGTTCTCCAAGCCTGGTATCCGGGACAGGAAGCGGGCAACGCGATTGCCGACGTGCTTTTCGGGCATGCGGACCCTGGCGGGCGGCTGCCGCAGAGTTTCCCGGTCACATGGAGCGACAATCCCGCGCACAGCCAGGACCCGATGGTCTATCCCGGGCAGGACGGGGAAGTGCACTACCGCGAGGGGGTGTTTGTCGGCTACAGGCACTACGACAAGCACGGGATCGCGCCGCTGTTTCCGTTCGGGTTCGGGCTCAGCTACACGGATTTTTCGCTCTCCGACTTCGTCGTCGAGGATGGGCGGTTCGAGGCCGAGGGCGTTGTCGAGGTCTCGGTGCGGGTGACCAATACAGGGCACCGGGCCGGGTCGTGCGTCGTGCAGCTTTACGTGCACGACCATGAGGCCGCGCTGCCGCGGCCCGAGAAGGAACTGAAGGCGTTCGGCAAGACGACACTGGGGCCGGGGGCGAGCGAGGTCATGGCGCTGCGGCTCGACGCGCGGGCGTTTGCGTTTTTCGATCCCGAAGAGGGGTGCTGGACGGTCGAGCCGGGGGTCTTCAGCCTGAGGCTCGGGACGTCGTCGGAGGAGCTGCCGCTCGAGGCGAAGATCGAGCGGGCGACGGGGCTGACCTTGCCGGCCTAGGGGGGTGCCGGGACACGCTCCCGCGCCCCCGGCTAGTCGAGCTTCACGTATTGCCGCCAGTTGTGCGCTTCGGAAAAGCCGAGAACCTCGCGGATTTTCCGGTTCGAGATCGGCGCTTCGAAGGTATCGAGCTCACGGGCGATGGGCGTGTTCGGAGCCCACTTGGCGAGGAATTGCGCGGTGGGTTCGGTGGCGGTGATCTCGTCGTTGACGGCGTTGAAGACCTCGAAGCCCAGCCCGTCCTTCTTGATGCACAGATCGACGATCTGGCCGAGGTCGCGCGCGTCGATATAGCTCCAGGCGTTGCGCTTGCGCGAGGCGGGGTTGGCGATGAAGCCGGGGAAGCGCTCGTATTCGTGCGGCTCGATGACGTTGCCGATCCTGAGCGCGTAGATATCGGCCCCGAACCGCATGGCAAAGGCGCGGGCGGTCTTTTCGTTGCAGACCTTGGAGAGGCCGTAGGAGTCCATGGGGTCGACGTCGTAGTCTTCCTCGAGGGGGAATTGCGCGAAATCCTTGTCGCCTTCGGCAAAGCACACGCCATAGGTGGTTTCGCTCGAGGCGATGACGACCTTTCTGACGCCGAGCTTCATCGCCGCTTCGATGACGTTGTAGGTCGAGGCGACGTTTTCGGTGAAAGTGGCGTTGTCGGGCTTGATCAGAATACGCGGGATGGCGGCGAAATGGACGACCGCGTCGACGGGCGCGGGACCGCTGCCGGTTGTCAGCCCGTCGAAATCGAAATGCATCGAGAGCGCGTTAAAGACCTGCCCGGCGTCGGTCAGGTCGACCTGGATGGTGTTGACGCCGGGATGATCGAGCGGCTTGAGGTCGAGATTGAGCACCTCATAGCCGCGTTCGAGCAGATAGGGCATCACGTGCCGCCCCGCCTTGCCGCTGCCGCCGGTGAATATAATGCGCTTGGGCATGCGTGTGGTCCTCCCTCGATGTGACTAATATGTTTGTAGCGGGGCAGGGGTGGTTCGGGCAAGGGGCGGGGGAGATCCGGGGCGGTCAGCGCGCGCCTTTTCGGGTCAGCAGCGTCTGAATCGTCCGCAAGGTGATCTCGAGATCGAGATCGAGCGAGATGTTTTTGAGATAGTAGAGGTCGTAGCCGAGTTTTTCGAGCTCTTCCTGGCTTGAACCCGCATAGCCATAGGTGACCTGCGCCCAGCCGGTAATGCCGGGCAATACGAGGTAGCGATTGGTATAGACTGCGGTGAGGCGTTCGCATTCGCGGGCGATTTCGAGCGAAACGGGGCGGGGGCCGATCCAGCTCATTTCACCGCGCCAGATGTTGATGAGCTGGGGAAGTTCGTCGATGCGGAAGCGGCGCAGGAAGCGGCAGCCGGGGAGGATGCGCTTGTCCTCGCTGCCGGTGGCGCCGCCATGGGTGCCCTTGCGCATCGTGCGGAACTTGAGCATGCGGAAATTCCGCCCGCCATAGCCGCGCCGGGTCTGGATGAACAGGCTGGGGCCGCCGTCAACGAGGCGGATATAGAGCCAGACCAGCGCGCCTACAGGCGCAACGATGGGCAGTGTCACCACGATCAGCAGCAGATCGAGCAGGCGCTTGGCCTTGGCGTAATAGATCTGGCTTGGGGAATAGGCGAGGTGGGTGAGATCGAAATGGTCGATGTTGACCCGGCCCTGCTTTTGTTCGAGCACGCTGATCCACGGGCTGACCTCGGCGCCCCGCATGTAGGCGCGGGTCAGAAAGGCGGTCCATTCGGCGCTGTGATGGGTCGCACCGTCGATCAGGATGCGGTCGAAATCCGCGATATCGGTGGCTTTGTCCTTGATGACGGTGATCTTGCCGCCGAGCAGGGCGCAGGCGTCTTTGACGCCTGGGAAATCGAGGATCGCAATACGCTCGTGATGCGCGCGCCGCAGCCGGGCCGCCGCGAGCACCATGCCGACGATTGCAAACGGTGCGGCCCAGAGCAGGCCGGTGTAACTCACCGGCACACGCAGCGCGGACAGTGCGACGACGCCGAAATTATAAACGATCAGTGTGATGAATGCCGATGCGGTGAAAGGGAAATCCTTGCGCCGCAGCATCGCAAGGACACCCGCGACCACGAAGGGCATGACAAAAAGTACGGCGCAGACAATGGCGAGGTTATGCCAGTCGCTGCGGTTGGCCCGCAGAATGAAACTCGCATAGATCGCGCACTGAACGGCGCCTGAAACGGCTGCCGGTACGAGAAGGCGGCGGAGATCTGTGAGAAACCTGTGACGGCGGACACTGGCGCCGCGCTCGACAACGTTGAGAAGATCGAGCCGGTAGACCTCGGGTCCCCTGCGGCGGCTGGCGCCATTGCGCGCGGGCCTGTGCCGGTTGGGCAGCGGCCGGGCAGGGGAGGCCTCGGTGGACTTGCGCTCCGGTGTGCTCAACGATCGGCTTCCTTCGCCAGGGTCAGTTTTGCCGCATCCGTTCGATAGGCCGGGAAAACCACAAGCGCAAGCAGATTTGCCGGTTTTCTGCCGATCCTAGCGGTTTGACGGCCCGGATGCCGCCATTGCCACGATGTGGTCCACCATTTGGCTATAAACGCGTCCGGCGTCGAAGTGGTTGCCGAAATAGGCGACCCTCGTCGCTCGTGACGAGGTGATTTCCGGGTCCGACAGAGCGGAGACGATGGCCGCAGCAAGCGCTTCGGCGTCCGGCTGCGCCAAGGCGCGTCCGGCTGCGGTTTCCCTGTAGAACGGCTCGAGCTCTCCGGCGATCGTCGCGATCTGGTAGGCGCCGTAGGCAAGATATTCGAACGCCTTGTTGGGCAGCCCCTGGGGTGCATCGGCACGGTAGGGCAAGAGCCCGATATCGGCGCGGCGCAGGACGATGGCGATGTCGTCGGCGTCGAGCCAGCCGGGCAGGCGGACGTTCGGGAGTTCGGCGAAATGCGGCACAAGGGCGCTGGCCTGCGGGCCGTCGCCGGCGATGACGAACTGGATATCGCTGCGGTCCGAGAGGGTTCGCGCGGTTTCGAGCACGAGCGGCAGGTCGTAGGTGTGGCCCCACGATCCGATAAACGCGACAACCCTGGCGTCGGGCCGGACACCAATCCGATCGAGGATGGAGCGGGCGACCGCGTTCTGGGGGGCGGGGCGGGGCGCATAACCGAGCGGAAAAATCCGGTCGGTCGGCGCTGGCGCGCGCGCGCCCTTTTTCCGGCCCCATTCGAGATAGGCCGGCGAAATGCCGACGAGCGACGTCGCGTTGGCGCAGGCAAACCGCGCCTGCCTCTCAAGCGGAACGAGGGCCAGCCGCGCGAGGGGACGCAGGAGGGCGGGCAGATGATCGGTAAAGAAATCCGGCCATAGATCGCGGATCGAAAGGACCGTGGGGATGCCGTTCGTCTTGCCAAAGGCAACAGCACTGGCGGCGGCTTCGGTCGTCGGGATATCGGTCACGATGATATCGGGGCGTTCGGAGGTGGTTTTGGCAAATCGCGCGAACGCCTTGGCAAAGACACGATTGTGCCGGATACGGCCGAGGCTGAGGTTCTTGCGGTAGCCCGGGCCGGGCAGCACGGTGATCGTCAGACCAGGCTGCGGCACGATCTCCTGCGCGCGCGGAGCGCGCTGCCGCTTCTGGTAATGATCGAAACTCGAGGTAATCCAGCGGGTCGTATGCCCCGCACCGGCAAGCGCCTGCGCAAGCATACCCATGCGCATCAGGCGCCGGTTTCCGGGCTCGGAGGGGATGGGTTCGAGATCGCGGATCAGCCAGACGATCATGTCGCAGCGTCAATCTCTGGCACTGGCATTGGCGCGCGAGAGTTTGCGTTTGCCGCGCGATAGGCTAAACCACGCCGCGAACAGACTATCGGCAGTTGGACATCAATGATTCTGTGGCGCCGCATACGGCCATTTCTTTCGACATTCGTGCGGTTTATGCACATCAGCTATCTCGAAGCCAAGTCCCAATATCAGGGCGCGCGGCTGGGTTTGCTGTGGATTCCGGCCTCGACGCTGATCTTCACTGCGATGCTGGCGTTGGTCTTTCGGCACTCGGACACCATGTCGCTGACCGACTTCTTCCTCTATGTGCTCTCGGGGTTCACGCTTTGGGGCTTCATTCAGGATTCGGTCAACGGAAGCACCGACGTCATCCAGAAAAAGCTCGAATTCGCCATCCACAACAACCTCACCCTCGCGGGCCTCTTCGGCAAGCTTTTGATCGACAGGCTGTTCGAATACAGCATCAACCTTGCGCTCCTGCTCGCCGCCATGCTGGTTCTGAGCCCTGTGAAATTCGGCCTTGAACTCGCGCTCTTCATCCCTTTCCTTGCAATCATCATTCCCACCTCGCTCGCGATCGGTTATCTGGTGAACATCCTCACGATCTTTTTTCCCGATCTTGCGAGCCTGATCCGCACAGCGACCCGGTTCGTCTTCTTCGCCTCGCCGATCTTCTGGGTCGCTTCCGAGCGTGGGGGCGTGCGCGCCTTCCTTTCGGATTACAATCCCGTATCCTATTACATGGGTATGTGCAGGCAGGTCTTCGGCATCATGCCCCTTGAGGCGTCCGCCTGGGTCGGGAGCATATTGATTTCGCTGGCGCTGTGCACGGTCGGTTCTGTCACCTATGCGCGTTCGCACAGCTTTGTGAGGAACATCAAATGACCGCCCGGATCGAGATCGAGAACGCCTCGGTCAGCTATTTCATGCGCAAGACGGGAAATTCGGAAAAGGCGTCCGAGCAGGGCGCTGTCGGCGCGCAAATTCTGGTCGGCAAGCGGTACCTCGAAATTACGGCCTTGAGGAACATCTCGCTCTCGCTCAAGACGGGTGACCGCGTCGGGCTTATCGGCATTAACGGCTCGGGCAAATCGACGCTTTTGAAAGTGTGCGCAGGCGCCCTCGCTGTCCAGAGCGGTTCGATCACCATCGAGGGGCGGATCAGCCCGCAATTCGCGCTCGGCTCAGGCATCAAGCCCGACCTTTCGGGCCGCCGCAACGCCGAACTCAAATGTCTCTACATGGGCACACCGCAGTCGAAAATCGCCGGGCATGTCGAAGAGGTCAAGGAGCTCTCGGGGCTCGGGGGGTATTTCGAACTTCCCGTCCGATCCTATTCCGCCGGCATGCGCTCGCGGCTGGTGATGAGCCTGATGCGGCTGGTGCGCGGCGACATCCTCGTGATGGACGAATGGATCAGCGCGGCCGATGCCTCGGTCAACAAGACGGTATCGAAGCTCCAGTCCGAACTTATCGCCTCCTCTTCCATCCTCGTCATGGCCAGCCACTCCCAACGTATCCTCGAGGATTGGACCGAAACGCTGCTCTGGCTCGATCGAGGCGAGGTGAAAGCGATGGGGCCGGTGAGCGAGATTTACGCCGAATACAAGAAGTGGATGGAGACGCGGAAATGAGCGATCCGGTCCGCACAAAAAAGGCGGTGTTCGTCGCGGCGTTCGATTCCCAGCTCAAGTGGTGCGCCAGCCTGATGCCGGAATTCCGGAAGGCGGGGTTCGACTGCGCGGTTCTCGTGCCCGACGTGCGCAATGCGCTTTCGAAAGAACAGATCGCGGCGGTGGGCGTGGAGGCGGTCGAATACACAACCTGGGAGCGCATGATCGAACGGTGCCTTGCCAGCGACGTCGCGGTCTCCGCGCTCGCCGGTCCTTTTACCAGGCAAATCATCTACCAGCTCCACCGGGCGGCCCCGGAGGGTGGTCCGGTGACTGTCGGTTGCTGGGTCGGCATCGTTATCGAAAAGCAGATCGCGGGTTATCTCGACCGTTGCGGCGCCGACATCGTCTCGGTCAATTCGCGCGAGGACTACGACAGGTTCTGTGCGGTGGCGGCACGGCTAGGCCTGCCGACAGGTAACCTCATGCTCAACGGCTTGCCATTCCTGCCTGCGCATGCTGCAACGCCGAAGCAGGGTCCAGTAAAAACGGTTCTCTTTGCTGACCAACCCACGATCCCTGCCGACCGCGCTGAACGTCGCTATCTTTATGACCGGCTGATCGCGTACGCACGGCGCCACCCGGATCGCAAAGTCATTCTCAAGCCCCGGCACAAGAAGGGCGAGGATACAATTCACCGCATGAAGCACCACCCCGAAGACGTGCTTCGGGGTATGGCATTTCCGGAAAATTTCGAGATCGGCTACACCCCGATTGCCCAGGCGCTCGCGGATACCGACCTGCTCATTACCGTCTCATCGACCGCCTGCCTCGAATCGGTCGCCGCAGGCGTCAGGACGGCGCTCGTCCTCGACATGGGTGTACACGAACGCTACGGCAACCAGGTCTTTGTCGACAGTGGGTTGTTGCGCACGTTCGACCAGTTGGAGGCGGACGAGATCGGCGCGCCCGATCCCGATTGGGTCGCGGCGTATTTTCTGGGGTACGCGCAAGCGCCGAATGCGCGGATTGTGGAGCGGGCCAGCCAACTCGTCGCCAGCGGCGCGCACCCCGGTGCCGCGGTGAGAAGGACCGCATATTTTGCTTCGGCACTGGTGTTTGCCGAAACTATCTTACGGTTGAGACCTCCCGAAAACTACGCCGACTTGCTGGCCCAAGGCACTGGGCCAACCGTCCGGGCTTTATTGCGCGCAGGAAATCGCTTTACACCAAGCTTCCTGCGACCAACTGCCCGTAAAATTGCGCAGATATTACGGTTTGTGTGATTAGCTCACGGGTGCGCAGCGAGCGTAAAACACAGCCGAGTTATTTGCAGCTCTAATGTCGCACACCGCTAGAGGGGTAAATCCGGCATTACTTAAATGGCCCCAGAACTCCTCCAACGGATAGGAGTTCGCCGTAATATGTCGTTTCTTGTAATCCCGAATATGCTCAATGCCCTTAAATTTCTCGCGTCCATCGTCGAACCGGATATGAATGAATCCGAAGGCGTCGTCAGATGCTACCGCTCGAATGGTTTTGAGCACATCAAGCCCGTACTGTTGGCTAGGAAAATGCTGAAACACAGAAGTTGTCAAAAATACATCGATCTTATGCGGTACCGCATCCCTTATCGATTCCGGATGGCCTTCCAACAGCACAGGATTGAAGATTTCGCTCCTTCCCGCCTCTTTGATCATTCGGGTGGATTCGTCTAGGTTCTTTTGAGAGATGTCGATTCCATAGTAGCGACTAGCTATGTCCCGAAATGCAAAAAGATTAGCGCCACCCCCAGGCCCCCATTCGAGAACATTAATATCATGGAGTTCGCTTCGATCTAAAATTCTACGTATAATTTCAATTCTTCGGCGGGACGCTTGGCCAATCTCTTGCCATGCCTTGTCGTCCGCCCAGCGTCCCACGCCTCTATAGTGAGACTGATCCTTTCGATATTCTTCGTCATCATAGTCGTTCCACACTGATGTAATGGCGCTAGACATCTCATCGTGTGTCGCTATTGGCGACGATGAATTGCTCCGTCGATTGTCGATCCGATTAGCGATATAGTCGACACGGTCGGTCGCATACTCGAGTTTGGAGGACTGCCTGGACACGATCACGTTTGTCTCTACAAGGCGAGCTTCGAGGGCGCGTAGGCTTTCGGAACACTTCTGTGCTTGAAGTGCGGCAGTCTTGGCATTTGCACGAACGTCGCGGGCCCAACGACGCAATTTCGCTATCAAGTGAGTTCCCTCCCCTTTAGTGGAGTCATTCATTGAGACAAATCGGTGGTTCCATCATGAGGTGAAGTTCCATAGAAAGGGCTGCGGGTCAAGCGACAGCGCTACCGGCAAAAGCTACGATGATAATGCACCACAAGGAAGTCTCGACTGCATGAGCCCCGCGGCACTTATTGTTGGAAATGGCCCGTCCTCAAAAAGATGGAGCCTGAATAAAATCGAGGATAGATTTGGTCCAATTGGATCGATATCTAGGATGAACCATTTTTATATAACGGATGCGTTTGGCACTGAGGTCGACGATCTATTTTTTTCCGTTACAGATGAGTCGTTGATTGCGAATATTTATCATTGTATTGATGGGAAAAAATTTACCGTAAAGAATATAAACACGCCAATTGCGCCGCACAATCTTGGGGCAATTACGTTTCTTAACAATATTAATATCCGTAATTTTTGGAAAGACCTTGTAATCGACGAGTTTTTTGCGTCGATTTATATGCGCGGATCGACCGTGAAGCTGCCAACAACGGGACTGCAGGCTCTCCACCATAGGCTGGTTGCTGGAGAGCGTGAATTCGTCGTGACCGGCATCGACTTTTACACGGGAGACATTCGATATGCAGATCAGGCAGCTATGGAGGAGTTGGATCTAGGGCATTCCAACCTGACCGGCTACGAAATCGGCGCTCATAGTCTGCAAGACGATCTAAATTACCTTCTTCATTTATCGAGGGCCTACGAGTTTTCTGTGAAGGTGCTATGCGCTCCACCGGCCTGGCGCCAGTTTGGCGACATGCTAGCGAGATTTGGTATTACGAGCGTTCACATTGATATCGTCGAGGGTGAAGATGCGACTTAAAAAGTGGGTGGCATCGGTTGTTAAGCGGGTGCCTGGTGCGAGAAGGGTTTTTCATCAAGTAGCCGGTATTATAGAATATTTAATGCCCGGAACGCCGCTGGCGGACTCGGATATTGTCGTCATAACGGAGCGATTTAACTATTCCGCAGGCCATACTATACCGATTCGAATAATTTTAGACGTACTGCGCGGGGCAGTAAAGCTGGGGCGGGATGATAGGTTACTGTCTGTTATATACGTTGATGATGTAAAGTATTGGCGTCGGCTCTATGCCGAAATCGCGAACGCCAAAGTCGTGATTGTAAATTCAGTGTCGCCCCTGCTCTCGTATCGAATAAAAAAGGCCATAGAGGTGGCGACCGCTTTCAGGCGAGGACATATATTTGTGTATCTTCATGAGGGTAAGTATGTCTTCGATCGAATTATATCAGAAGGGGGGCAGCCCTCTATTGATTTGCTCCGCAAAATGACGATTGTACCGCTTACAGTAGAGTTGCGTGACGAGTATGAACGGTCCTGGAATTGGGTGTGTACGGCGCCTGTGTATAATTCACTCGGTCGCCTTCCTGTGACCTCTGTGCCCGTCCGAGCACGTCCGGTGGGCTATAATATTGTTACTGTGGGGTCATTTCAGCCGCGCAAAGGGGTTGATCGTCTGATCCGTTTGGCAGAAACGTTAGAAACAGTTAGCCCTGGAGCGGTTACGTTTCACTGGATTGGGCCAAAAAGCAGCGCCCGCATGGGCAGTGTTCCCGAGGCTCTACCGGCCAACGTCATATGGTGGGGTAGGCTCGATTACAGGCACATAATGCACCTGCTCCCCGCCTTCGATGCCTTTCTCCTGCCATCGCTGTCGGACCCCTTGCCATTGAGCGTATGGGAAGCGCTGCTATTTGATAAGCTTTGTCTGGTTTCGCCCGAGGTCGGAACGTCGTCCCTTGGGCTCGGGCCCAAAGTCAAATGCCTTGACTTCCCCAGAAAGGACATTCGTGAAATAGCCGCAGACGCACTTGCGGCGCTGGAGGCAGAGCGCATAGCGCAAGTTGGCGAGGATGGCTCTGTACGAGACCAGGTCCAGGGTTTGATCGGCCCGAACTGTTTTTATGGCGCTTTTTCCAAGGCCATCAATGATCACTCTGCCTCGGAATTGTTGCCATCGCTGCAAAGCTGAGTGCGCTCGGCAACATTGGTGGCTTTTGTTGAAGCCTCACCTGCCTCCACTGCGTTTTGGATGGCGCTGATTTCGCTGCGCAAAAGGGCCATCTCTCGCTCCAGTTCAACTATCTTCTGGATAAGTCTGGTGTCCAAGGATTGTCGAGCAAATCGATCAGTGATCATGTTGCACCTTCCAGAAGGTGGGCAGCACGCGCCGATATCCGGCTAATCTGTTCGAGCGCGGCATCACGACTCCTAACGTAGACGGTAGACAGGTCGCTCAGGAACATATCATGCTTCAAATTTGCAACATCGTAGTAAAAATGAAGATAGGTAAGTGCGGAGCAAACTTCCTCCTCAGAGGGCAGTACGCCCCATTTCTGGAGTAGGATCGGTTCTATGGATTCTTGCGCCTCCGGATAGCTTGAGAAGCCTTTATCTGTATAGTGAGATTTTGCGATATTCATTGTCGGGTAGCCTAGAGCCGCGAGCTCGATGCCTAGTGTTCCATTATAAACGATATTCAGTTCGCTTCGACTGGCAAGAAAATATGCATTGGACCGGTCTTGGGGCGGTATTACATGGAGAAATGGAGAACTTTCAAGTCCAAGGGCATCCACCAGATTGTCCGCTGTGAAAGCCGATTTGGGAAATAAGACCTCGTCAGGATGCGATCTTAAATAAAGGTGGAACGTCCTTTTCTCCGCGATTTCGGCGACTTCCTTCACAGATTCAAATACGTTAATTGGGCCTTTTCCCATCGACACTAAGTCATGGAATAGCGGCAGGAACATGATTGCATGCCGATGCGGCGGGGCGTGTCCTGCAATCGTCAGCAACTTCTGCTTTCCCTCAGGGCTGAATTGTCTGCTTAGTCGGTCTAAGAGTATTTCGCGGCCGCGTTCTACGGCTGCATCAATTTCAATGGTCTCAATGTAGGAGGAAAATAATGAATCGAGCCTGAAATGTGGGGTTGGCTGGCTGCTTAGGAATACGGTGTTTCGAAGCGCTCCTGGATCGAAGTAAAGTGTCTTGGTATTTTGGTGTTCACACACTCTGGCAAGGGTCGCTTCTGGAAAACCAAGTCCGTTCATTATAAGGCAGAGGTCGAAATCGCCCTCCCGAAAAACGCTGGAAAACGTCGAATAATATCGTCTGGCTGCATCGCGATACATGTCGCGAATACGGGTATCAACGAAAGAAGGAGGGCGCCCGAAAGTAACTCTTTGGACGAAGGGGTCTACGTCTAAAGATATTTCTTCTTCGGAATAGGCGTCGTAGGAAACTGGCACCTCATCGATGTTTCGCTGCAGAACTTCGAAACCTTCAAAATCGAAGGAGCGGCGATATGCCATGCATGACTCACAAAACGCGGGCGGATGCCAGACATCAGAGTTGGAACGCACTCCGCATACATCTGTGCCGCCACCGCATTGAAGAAAGGTCACGTCATAGCCTAGGTGCCTTGCTAAGCAGGCTGCGAAGTATGTGTATACATTAAATCCTCCTTTGTCTCTGCCAAGCACCACAAGAGCTTTGCGCCCGTTCCCGTGACGCGGCAGCGACCGAAAGAGGTCATTTAGAAGGCGCGTCGCAGTTGATCCACGAAGGATCATGCGGTCCCGCCAGTCTTGAACCTCCGCGTCGATCTGGGCCATGGGGTGGCCTCCTATAAGAATGTCGGAAATGCCTTGAACGCAAATATGTCGTGTGCGGGTTCGCTAGCATTTGTTGCTATTGAGGCACAAGCACGAGCTTGCGGTTGTGCGCGCAATCAAGTAGCAGTTCCCACGAGCCTGCTAATCGCCGACAAATGCTGCCTATGAGAAAGTAGGTGCCGTTAAGAGGAACTGCCATGTCCCCCACCCCCCAACCCGTCAAAGTCATCGCCGAGATCGGCTGCAACCACAAGGGCGATGTCGATATCGCCAAGGAACTGATCCAGGTTGCCGCGAAGGTCTGCAAGGCCGACGTCGCCAAGTTTCAGAAGCGGACCAACAAGGAGCTTCTGACCCCTGAAGAATATAACCGGCCCCATCCGGTGCCCGAAAATTCCTATGGCGATAGCTATGGCGAACATCGCGAGTTTCTCGAATTCGACGTCGATCAGCACCAGGAGCTGATCCGCGAGTGCGAGGCCAACGGGATCATGTATTCCACCTCGGTGTGGGACCTGACCGCGGCGAAAGAGATGGCTGCGCTTAACCCGCCGATGCTCAAGATTCCCTCGGCGACCAACCAGCATTACGATCTGCAGAATTATCTGTGCGAACATTATGCGGGCGAACTGCACGTTTCGACCGGCATGACCACGCGCGAGGAAATCAAGAAGACCGTCGATTTCTACAAGGAGCGCGGGCGCGCCAAGGATCTGGTCATCTATTCGTGCACTTCGGGCTATCCGGTCGCGTTCGAGGATATCTGCCTATTCGAAATCGGCCGGCTGATGGAAGAGTTCGGCGAGGAGGTGAAGGGCATCGGGTTTTCGGGCCACCATCTGGGGATATCCGCCGACGTGGCCGCACTTGCCGTCGGGCGCATGTATGAGAGCCAGGGCAAGGGGCGGTTTACCCATATCGAGCGGCACTTCACGCTCGACCGCACCTGGAAGGGCACCGACCACGCCGCCAGCCTCGAACCCGACGGGATGCGCCGGCTGTGCCGCGATATCGCCAATGTCGACAAGGCCCTCGCCTATAAGAAAGACGAGATTCTGCCGGTCGAGCAGGTCCAGCGCGACAAGCTCAAATGGGTTGCCGAACGCCACGGTAACCTCTCGGCGGCCGAATAGGTCCGGCTGCGCAACCGATAGACGCCGAAATGGTCGACGATTGTTTCATTGTCGCCATTTTCGGGTCAACGAACCGTCATCGTCTTCATCGAACGCCGGCACGATATGGCTGAAAAAACGATCGCCGTTCTGCTCGCACGGGGCGGGTCCAAGGGGGTGCCGGGCAAGAACTTGCGCAAGATCGGCGGGCGCTCGCTCGTGGCCCGTTCGGTGCTTGCGGCACGCGCCGCGGCGCAGGTCGGCGCGGTTTATGTATCCACCGACGATGCCGAAATTGCCAATGAAACCAGACGCTTCGGCGGCCGGGTGATCGACCGTCCGGCCGAGCTTTCCGGCGATACGGCGAGTTCGGAAAGCGGCTGGCTGCACGCGCTCGCAGTGATCCGGGAGCAGCATCCGGACGTGGCGCGGCTCGTCTTCTTGCAGTGCACGTCGCCCTTTACGACCGGCGCCGATATCGACGGTTGCCTTACGGCGATGAACGACAAGAACGCCGCGTGTGCGCTCACGGTGGTCGAAGATCACTCGTTCCTTTGGGGGCTTTCCAGCGACGGGCTGGGGGTGGGCGTCAATCACGATGAAACCCGGCAGCGGCAGCGGCGCCAGGACCTGGCCCCGGCGTTCAAGGAGAACGGTGCGGTCTATTGCGTGCGGGTTGACGATTTCGAACGTGTCGGGCGGCGCTTCTGCGGCCCAGTTGCGCTTTATCCGGTGGATCATCCGCCGGTCGAGATCGATTCGCTGGCCGATCTGGCGCTGTGCAACGCGATTGCCGCCGAACGCGGGGATGCCGGCGGGCTGAGCGCTGCGGATATCGCGAAGATCAAAGTGCTGGTCATGGATTTCGACGGCGTCCACACCGACGATACGGCGATTGTCGATCAGGACGGAGTCGAAAGCGTCAGGGTCTCACGGCGGGACGGAATGGGCATTGAAATGCTGCGCAAATCCGGGCGGTTCGCGCTTCTGATCCTTTCGAAGGAAAAGAACCACGTCGTCATGCGGCGGGCGGAAAAGCTTCAGATCGCGTGCCTGCAGGCGCGGGACGATAAAGTCGCCGCCCTTTCCGAATGGCTTGATGGAGAGGGGCTTGTCTGGGACGACGTTTTGTTCGTCGGCAACGACCGCAACGATCTGCCGGCGATCCGGAAGGCCGGTTTTTCCGCTTGCCCGCGCGACGCGCATGCCTCGGTTGTTCCTTTCGTCGACTGGATCATCCCCCATGACGGCGGGCGCGGCGCGGTACGGGCAGTGGCCGACCGGCTTCTTGCGGACGATGCAAAGCAGGCCTGAGCGTACGGCGCCCTGGACGCCACCGAGCAAACGGTTCGTCGTCGCGGGCAGCGGGCCGTCGCTATTGGCGCTCGATCCGGCCCGGATCGATGCGGAATCGACCATCGTCCGGGTCAACAACTTCTTTTTTGAAGAGACCTATCACTTGGGCCGTCGCGCCGATCTCGTGCAGGTCGGTGGCGATCGTTGGATTTTCCCTTTTTATGCGGCAACGCTCAAAAAGCTCGTGGCCGAAGGGACATATTCGGTTGGAGCCTGGAGCTGCCACCAGCGCCATGTCATTGCACGCGGCCAGCGCGCACTCGATCTACCGTTTATGCCGCTCGGTTACCGCGACGCGGCGGCGGAGAAGGCGATTACGGGCCTGATCGAGGCCCATGACAAAACGCCGACGACGGGAATCCTGGCTATCATCAACGCCCACGCGTTGGGCGCTGAAACAATCACTCTGGCGGGAATCGATCTTTATGCCGCGCCCGACCGCTACGCCCACAGGCTCGAAGGGCATTCGGCCGCGCTCGTGCAGCAGATCGGCACGGCGGGATATAATCTCAAGTTCCACGATCCGGAGCTCGATCTTGCGATTCTGCGCTACCTGGCGGATCGCGCCGACGTTGAACTTTATCGCTCGGCACCGGAGGCGGTGGCGCTCGATTTTCTACCGCTAGCGCCTGTCTCCGCTTCAGGGCTTAAAGCTGAGCCCAAGCGAGACGCTTTGAACGATTGGGTCGGCTGGGCCGGTCTTTGGCCAATCGGCGCAATGCGGCTGGCGCGGCGGACCAACGAGTTTCAGCGGGCGGTGAGAAAGAGCCTGTTCAAGAAAGGTGCCCCATGACCCGAACGTCGTCCTATCCCGACCCGATCGAGTGGCTCACCGGCCATGCCTTGCCGTTCTGGTCGCGGAACGGGTTCGATGCGCCGGGGCGCGGCGTGTGGGAAGGACTCGGCCATGATGGGCGGCCGTTGCCCGACATGATCAAACGCATGCGCGTCCAGGCGCGGCAGGCGTTGGTCTTTGCCTCGGCGAGCGCGGCAGGACATGGCGATTTCCGGCACGAAGCGCGCGCTGCCTTCGCGTTTTTGACGCAGTACGCCTACGATCCGGCTACGGGCTCCTTCCACGCGCTGCTCGACCGCGACGGGTTGGTGACCGACCGGACGCAGGATCTTTACGACCTGGCATTCGTGCTGCTGGCGATGGCGCAGCTTAAGGCTGCAGGGGAAGAGGCGATCGTCGCCGAATGGTTGCCGCGCTGGAAAAAGGCGCTGACGCTCCAGGCCGCACACCGCGGTTGGCTCGAGACTCCTGAGGGACGCCTGCCGCGGCGGCAGAACCCCCATATGCATATGTTCGAAGCGACGCTGGGCTTTTATGAGTTGGGCGGGGAGCCGGCGTTTCTAGACATGGCCGAGACATGCCTCGATCTCTTCCGCACCGTTTTCCTGGATAAGGCGACTGGCCTCGTCTTTGAGTATTTCGATGCTGACTGGCAGCCGGTCGCACGGGGCGAGCAGGTGATCGAGCCCGGGCATATGGTCGAATGGGTGTTCCTCCTTTCCGAATACGAGCGCGTCGTAGGCAAACCATGCGGGGTGGATCTGCGCGCGCTTTTCGATCGCGCGATCGGTTTTGGGCTGGATGCCCGGGGGGAGTTCTTGCTTGACCGGTTCGCGCTCGACGGTGCGGCAATTTCGCCCGCGCGCCGGATGTGGCCGCAGACCGAGCTTCTGAAGGCGACGCGGATTCTCGCGCGGATGGGTGAGACGCTGCCTGCGGCGTTCACGCCGGACGCGGTCTATGGACGGTTTTATGCCAACTATCTCGATACGCCGATCCGGGGCGGGTGGTACGATCAGTTCAATGCCGAAGGCCGGCTGATCTCGACCTATATGCCGTCCTCGAGCTTCTATCATGTCTATTCGGCGCTAACGACGTATGCGGAGAGGGGGTGACCACCTCCTGCGGTATACGGGCGTCCGTTCCTCCCCATGCCTTGATTTCTTTTCGAGGAGCAAAGTAGCCTCAGTCAGAAGGGGGCTTGGTGCTTTGCGGTTGATCATTGGAGATCGTCGGGATGGGTTTTTGTTTCCGTGTGCTTCTGTCGATTTCCATTTGCTGCTTTAACGCACCGCTGATGGCGATGGAGGTGTTTTTGACCGTTGCCGAGGCCAGCTTGCCAGAGGGAACGGACGGGTCCCGCTCCGACGTCGTTTACGTCAAGCTCGATCCCAGCAGCACCCAGGCATTCGCCGTGTTTTCCGGGGAGCACATAGGTGAAACGGCCGAATTCTACGTTGGCGATCAGCTCGTGTTTTCGGCGCGGCTCAGTGAAGCGATAACCTCGGGCAATCTGGCATTGTTTGTCGGCGGCGAGGACAAGAGGATCAGCACTCCGGAGGATTTGCTTGCGCAGCTCGAGGCCGGTGCGTCCATCAAGGTCATCGTTCCGCCTGCGGAGGATTAATCATGAAATGGGTGCTCGCGTTCGCGATCGCGGTGTTTCTGGCCGCCGCCGCCGCGGCCCAACCTGCCGAGGATTTCGACGCGGTATCGACAGATCAACTGATCGAAACCGCTCCATCTGCTCATCCCGCGACGCTTTACATGCTGTCCGCACGGCTCCTCGGGGAAGGGAACGGATTGGAGGCGGCAAACTGGATGTATGCCGGCCAGTTGCGGTATCGTTTCATGATTGCCGCCCTTGGCGAGGAGAAGGGTACCGGTGATCATGCGCTCTTTTCGGCGCTGAGCGAGTCGGTGGGCCGGCCTGTCAACGAGTATATCGCGGGCGATCCCGACGAATGGATCGCTGCCATGGAGTGGGCACTCGAATGGGACGCCGCCCATGACAATCCGTTCACGTCGAAAATCGACCATGCGTCCGAACTCGCCGCGGTTCGATCCGGGCTTGAAGGCTTGATCGTGGAGGTTGACGCCAACCGGCAATATATTCGGGATACCCGCGAAGCCCAGGGGCTGCCGAACAGATAGGCGCGAAATGACATCGGGACGCGGTGCTTGCGAGGTTGCATACGAACCTGGGCTATGGCGAACCCATCACATCATGAGACACTTGGCCCGATGCAGATGACGCTGAAGATCGCGACCTATTGTGTCTGGCTCATCTGCCTCCTGTCGTTGTTGCTCCTCACCCGCAATGAGTTTTCTTGGGTGTTGGAGGAGGATCCCGGCGCCGTGCTGCCGGGGGATCCGCGCGAGAGCTTCAAGGTCGGCCTCGCCTTTGCGGTGCTTGGCGTCGCGTTGGCTTGCCAGGCTCGGCTGGCGTTCACGGCCGGTGATCGGGGCGGCCGCCTTCTGGCCATTGTTTTGGCCGCGCTCACGGCATTGGCATGGGCGCGCTTTTATTTCGGCGGATGAAAAGAGACCGGCCTTCCATCGGCTCGTGCTGGTCTGCCGGCGAACAGTGACCGGGCCGCGTGTCAGCGACGAAAAGAAAAACTTATCGTCGTGGTCACTCAATACGATTAGACATTATCGTACTGGATTGCCTATGAGGCACGGTAAACGTTTCCTCACAGCGCAAGATCGGAGATCAAGATGAATGAGATGACCCAAGACAAGCAGTCGGCCTGTCCGGTCAGCGGCGGGCACCGCGGGCCGCGCAATCGCGATTGGTGGCCCGAGCAACTCGATGTCTCTGTGCTGCACCGGCATACGGCCAAGTCCGACCCGTTGGGGCGGGATTTCGATTATGCCGAGGCATTCAAATCCCTCGATATCGACGCGGTGATCGCGGATCTCGAAGCGCTGATGACGGATTCGAAGGACTGGTGGCCGGCCGATTTCGGTCACTATGGCGGGTTGATGATCCGCATGGCCTGGCACAGCGCCGGCACGTACCGTATCACCGATGGCCGCGGCGGCGCCGGCATGGGCCAGCAGCGGTTCGCGCCGCTCAATTCCTGGCCGGATAACGCCAACCTCGACAAGGCCCGCCGGCTGCTGTGGCCGATCAAGCAGAAATACGGGCAGAAGATTTCCTGGGCCGATCTCATGGTTCTCGCGGGCAACGTCGCGCTCGAATCGATGGGCTTCAAGACGTTCGGGTTCGCCGGCGGCCGCGCCGATGTGTGGGAACCCGAGGAACTGTACTGGGGACCGGAAGGCACCTGGCTGGGCGATTCGCGCTATTCGGGCGAGCGTCAGCTCGAAGAGCCGCTGGCGGCGGTGCAGATGGGGCTCATCTACGTCAATCCCGAGGGCCCCAACGGGGAGCCCGATCCGGTCAAGGCGGCCCATGACATTCGCGAGACCTTCCGCCGCATGGCGATGAACGACGAGGAAACTGTCGCTCTGATCGCGGGCGGCCATACCTTCGGCAAGACCCACGGCGCGGGCGATCCCTCGCTTGTCGGCGCGGATCCCGAGGGCGCGGCGATCGAGGACCAGGGGCTGGGCTGGAAGAGCGGCCACGGCACCGGCTTGGGGGCCGACGCCATCACTGGCGGGCCTGAAGTGATCTGGACGCAGACGCCGACCCAATGGAGCAACCTCTTTTTCAAGAACCTGTTTGAAAACGAGTGGGAGCTCGAAAAGAGCCCGGCGGGCGCCTGGCAGTGGGTGGCCAAGGACCACGAGGCCGATGTCCCAGGGCCCGATGCGGATTCGCCCAAGCGCCGGCCGACCATGCTCACGACCGACCTTTCGCTCAGGATGGATCCCGAATACGGGAAGATTTCGCGCCGGTTCTACGAAAACCCGGACCAGTTCGCGGACGCCTTCGCCCGCGCCTGGTTCAAGCTCACGCACCGCGACATGGGCCCAAAGGTCCGGTATCTGGGCAAACTCGTGCCGAACGAAGAGCTGATATGGCAGGACCCGGTTCCCGCGGTCGACCATGCGCTGGTGAGCGAAGCGGACATTGCCGAACTCAAGGGCAAGATCCTCGCGTCGGGGCTCTCGGTTTCCGAACTGGTCTCGACCGCCTGGGCCTCGGCTTCGACCTTCCGCGGCTCGGACAAGCGCGGCGGCGCCAATGGCGCGCGCATCCGGCTTGCACCGCAGAAGGACTGGGAGGTCAACGAGCCCGAGAAGCTCGGCAAGGTGCTCGCCCGGCTCGAAGCGATCCAGGCGGACTTCAACGGCGCTCAGCAGGGCGGCAAGAAGATCTCGCTGGCCGATCTGATCGTTCTTGCCGGCTGCGCGGCGGTCGAGAAGGCGGCGCAGGATGGCGGCGTTGCGGTGAGCGTGCCGTTTACGCCGGGGCGCACGGATGCGAGCGAAGCGCAGACCGACGTCGAATCCTTTCAGGCGCTCGAGCCGCGTGCCGACGCCTTCCGCAATTATCTCAGCGGCCGTCAGTTCATGGCGCCCGAAGAGGCGATGGTCGACAAGGCGGAGCTTTTGACGCTGACGGCGCCGGAAATGACGGCGCTTCTGGGCGGCATGCGCGTTCTGGGTACGAACTATCAGGGCACCGGGCATGGCGTTCTGACCGACCGTCCGGGCGTCCTGACCAACGATTTCTTCGTTAATCTTCTGACCATGGAAACCCAGTGGCAACCCGCCTCGGACGGCACCTATGAAGGGCGCGACCGCAAGACCAACGATCTCAAATGGCGCGCCACGCGCGTTGATCTGATCTTCGGATCGCACTCGCAGCTGCGGGCGCTGGCGGAGGTCTATGCGTGCGCGGATTCGCAGGAAAAGTTCGTGCGCGACTTCGTTGCCGCCTGGACCAAGGTGATGGAGGCGGACCGGTTCGATCTGGCTGCCACAAAGAAAACGGCCGCGTAGCGGCGTCCTCTATCGACCGAATGCAATGGCCGGGGTTCGCCCCGGCCATTTTTCGTGGTGCCGGACCGTCGCGCGCCGGCTGTCGGGTTTTCACGGTTGCAGGACTTCGACCACAGCCGAGCGGTCGGCACCGGCCGCCGGTGCGCCCATGAGCGTGATGATCTCTCCTGCGTACGCGATCGCGCCGAACCCGTGCCGGGGCGTAGGAAGGGGCGCCAGCCGCGTCCAGCGATCGGCCGCCGGGTCGTACGCTTCCACCGTTCCGAATGTCGTCTCGCGCGTTTCCCCGCCAAGGACGTAGGCGCGTCCGTCGAGCACGGCCGCCGCCACGCCGCTGCGAGCCGTCGGCATCGGTGCACCGGTGCGCCAGTTCCCGGTTTCGGGGTTGTAAATCTCGGTTACGTCGAGGTTAAACGCGGGGTCGCCATCGACGCGTCCGCCTGCGACGACGATTTCGCCCGCGACTGCGAGGACGGCGAGGTGATCGCGCGCTGTTGGAATTGGCGCGGCGGTTTCCCACGTGCCCTGGACGGGATCGAAGATCTCATGGATGGGCGTGTTGATCCCGTCCGACTGCGAGCCGGAGATCACGTGAATACGCCCGTCAACGACCGCGGCGCCGCCGGCACCCCGCGCCGTCGGCATCGGCGGCCCTTCGACCCATTCCCCGGTTTGCGGATCGAAGATCCAGACGGCGTCCGTCGCTGTCCAGCCCTCGACGTATCCGCCAAAGACATAAACTTTCCCGTCAAATCCGGCCGCCATCTGATGATGGGCGTGATACGGGAAGTCCGGACCTACGCGCCAATTCCGGTTCGGGGCATCGTAGATCAGCATGGCCGTGCCGCCGATATAGTCCCCTATCAGATATGCCGTGCCATCGAGTGCGGCGACGGCGTGTTCGGAGCGCGGTTCGGGACCCGCCGGGCCCGTGCGCCAGCTTCCACTGTCCTGTCCGGTTGCCGTCACACCGAGAAGCAGCGTGGCGAATATCGCGACAACGAAACGATTGAGAGCGCTCATGATCATCCCTTTTGCAATGCGCTATCCCCCAAGGTTACGGCCGTAAAACTCCGATTGCGGGTCGGAGAGGACGAGGTCGCGGATGCGCGCCCAGAGGTCGTCCCGCATTGCGATGAAGCGCGCGTCGGATCGTGTCGCTTCGAGGTTGCGTGGCCGTTCGATATCAACGTCGAAGGTCTCGAGGACGCGGCCGGTGCCCATAAGGACGATCCTGTCGGCGAGAAGCAGCGCCTCGTCGACGCTGTGGGTCACGAACAGGACTGTCGGCTTGTGCCGCATCCAGATATGAAGCAATTCGGACTGCATCAACTCGCGGGTCTGTGCATCGAGGTTGGCGAACGGCTCGTCCATCAGCAGGATTTCCGGTTCCGACGCCAGAGCGCGGGCGAGCGCCACGCGCTGCTTCATGCCGCCCGAAAGCTGGCCCGGATAGCTTTGCGCCGACCGGGACAGGCCGACGAGGTCGAGATAGCTCCTTGCCCGCTCGGCGCGCTCGGCGCGCGAGAGCGGCAGGACTTCGAGGGCAAATTCGACGTTGGCCTGGACCGTCGCCCACGGGATCAGGCGAAACTCCTGAAAGACGAACCCGGTTTCCGGGCCCGGTTTCGGCGCGGAGCCGGCGATCGTGACCGCGCCGTTGTCGGGTTGGATCAGGCCGTTGGCGATGCGCAGGACCGTCGTCTTGCCGCAGCCGGAGGGACCGATCAGCGCCACGAAGGTGTGCGCCTCGACGCTCATGGACACGTCCGACAGCGCCGTGACGATCTCCCCGTCCGGCCTTGCGAACCGCTTTTCGACGCTATCGAGGACGAGGCGGGGCCGGTTGTGCCCCGCGTTCTTCATTCTCGTGCCTGGGCCGGTCTCTCCGACGCGGTCGAACTTCATCTGTCGGCAGGATCCATCGTCTCGTCGACACCGAGGTCTTCGAGCACCGCATCGAGGGGACCGAACGCGACCCAGTCCTCCATGGCGAGGCGCGGTTGGCCGGCGAAATCCTCGGTCTGATAGAGCCAGTCGACGGTGTAGGCCAGCTCACTCGCGCTCATCCCGCCATTGACGCTCCAGCTGCTGGCGAAGGACTGCGCGAGCATTTCGAGCACGGCGATATCGACGTCGGGGCGCGCATCGGCCATGGCGTCGATCCACATCTGCGGATCCTGTGCAAAGTCGCGGCTCAGCCGTGTCAGGG
Source organism: Pelagibacterium xiamenense (assembly GCF_021166475.1). GTDB lineage: Bacteria > Pseudomonadota > Alphaproteobacteria > Rhizobiales > Devosiaceae > Pelagibacterium > Pelagibacterium xiamenense. Next base: position 162,865 of record NZ_JAJOYS010000004.1, on the reverse strand, counting down.
CGCGGATCACGGCTTCGACGTCCTCAGGGCGCTCTTCGAGCACGTTGCCGGGAACCGCGTTGACCTTGTTCACGACCGGCGCGCCTTCATAGTAGGTGTCCTGGTCGACGAGGACGTGGAGGCCGGTCTGGTCGGGCAGTTCGCTCCACACGCCGATCGACATGGTCGTGGCGTCGACCTGGCCGGCGGCGAGCGCCTGGGCGCGGACGGAGGGCTGACCGAGCGTGACCAGCTCGGCATCGTCGATATCGACGCCCAAGCTCGACAGGACGAGTGTCGAGAGCGAATGGTCGAGACTGCCCACGCGGCCGACGCCGAAACTTGCACCGGCAAGATCGGCGGGCGTTGCGATCTCCTCCTTGGCGGCGATGAGGAACGGCAGAGACTTGTTGGGCGAGTTGACGGCGCGGAAGTCGGTTGCCCCCGCGTTGATGATCTGGAGCAGCGCGTCGACGCCGACATTGGCCATCTCGCCCTCGCCGGCCTGCAGCGCGGCGAGCGCCGAGGGCGTCTGCTGGACGCGCACGAGTTCGACCTCGACGTCTTCGGCCTCGAAATAGCCAAGCTCGAGGGCGAGGTCCATCACCGAGTTGGGTACGAGCGGCGGCTCGAGATGCGTGACGATCAGGCGGAACGGCTCGTCCGACTGGGCATGTGCCATGCCTGTCATAAGAGCGATCCCGGCGACGCCGGCCGCAAGTGTGGATATGAGGTTTCCGGTAGACATGAATATCCTCCCTTTGGTTCAGGTCCGCCAGCGCCCAAGGCGCTGTTCGGCATAACGCAGTCCCTCGGTCACGATGACGCCGATGGTCGCAAGCGAGAGGACGACGACGAAATATTCCGCCATGCGGAAGGTGTTGCCGTAGACTGCAAGAAGCCCACCGAGACCGCGCACGGCTGTATAGAGTTCGGCGACGACGGTGTTGATGAGCCCGATGGTGGCGCCGAGCCGCAGTCCGACGATGACGTAGGGCACGGCACCCGGCAAGACGATGCGGGTGAAGATCCGCAAACGGCCCGCGCCGACGGAACGCGCCATTTCGACAAGCTCGGGATCGGCCTGACGCACGCCGGCATATGTGTTGATCAGGATGGGCATGACGGCGCCCAGAAAGACGATGAAGACCTTGGCTTCCGCGCCCAGGCCCAGAAGGACGATAATGAGCGGGATGAAGGCGACGCGCGGGGTCGCCGAGAGGGCGTAGACGTAGATCTCGAGCGTTTTGCCCAGAAGGTTGAAGGCGCCCATGACGACGCCGAGGGGAATGGCGACGAGGATGGCGACGCCATAGCCCGAGAGATAGACCGATATGCTGTCGAGAACGGCCTGCTGGAGATCGCCCGCATGCAGGAGGCGGCCCGCCGCCTCGAGCGTGGCGAGCGGAGAGGGGATGATGTTGCGCGCGACGTTGACCGACGCGACCCACCATAAAAGGACGAGCAGTGCCAGGAAACCGGTTCGGGCCGCGGCAACTGTCAATGCGCCGGGCGCAGCGCTTGGGAGACGGTTATCGGCCATTGCGGTGTTCTTTCTCTGGCGCGGCGTCACGCGGGGCACGGGCAACGACCCTGCCGTGGCACGCGGCGTTCCGGTCGCGATTTCGGTGACATCGTCCGTGTTCGCGAGTGAAGGGAACAGCCAGTACCTGGCGCGTACGCAACTCGAATTGCCTTTATGAATGGTCCGGCTTCAATTTTAAAACATAATCCGGTTTCTTACCAAAATCCGCTGAGTAACTTGCAGGTGAACAGGTTTTATCGGACCGCGCGGCCCCGGTGTCGATTGCGCTTGCAATTGCTTACGCCGTCCGTTTTGCTTTGAGGGGCATTTTCGCTTCATCCACGATGGTTTTCCGTTCTGGCTCAGAAGCGACCGGCCAATGGAGGAGGCCCATGTACCCTATCATTCGCGGCGCGATAGCCCGCACTGCTTTTACCTCGGCGCTGGTTGCCGGCGCCTTATTGAGCCTTTCGGCGACCGTCCAGGGGTTCGATGCGACCGCGCCTGCCGAAGGTGCCGGCGGCGCCACGCAACCGGATCGCATCCTTCTGGCCCAGGCCGATACGACGGCGCCGGTTTCCTATTCGCGCGAGCAGGCCGCGCGCGGCGAGGACCGGTATGCCAGCGAATGCGAGGAGTGCCACGGGGACGATCTGAGGGGCGGGCTGAACGGCGGGCCGCCGCTGCGCGGCATGGCGTTCGAACAGAAGTTTGCCAACGGCGCGCCGGCTTCGGCGATGTTCCTGTTCATGAGCACCCTGATGCCACCCAATGCGCCGGGGCGGTTCTCGGAGGACGGCTATGCCGATCTGATGGCGTTCATTCTCCAGGAGAACGGGTTCCAGCCCGGCGCCGAGCTGCCTTCGGACGTCGATGCACTCGATCGATTGATCGTCGAAAAATGACAACGGCGCCGCGTCGCCTTTCTCCTAGGCAAAGCGATGCGGCGGTGCCGGAATGATCCTCTCCGATCTCACACTCCAGTTGCTGGCGTTCCGCCTTGCTGCCGGTTTGCTCGTCTTCACCGTTCAGGGCGCCGCAATCGCGGCGATGGCGGTGGCGCTGGGGGATGCGGGGCCAAGGCATGACGGCAGGCTGTCGGGCTGGCCCGCGCCCCATATCGATATGCTCGGGCTCGGTGCGATCCTGCTGACCGGCTTCGGCTGGGCGCGCCCGGTGGCGATTGAGGCGGATGCGCTGAGGGGTGGGCGTTGGGGGCTGGTTGGTGCCGTCGTCGCAAGCAGCGCAGTGCTGCTGTTGCTCGGTGTTCTGCTCTTGCAATTGGCCATCCCGCTTCTGACGGTGCTGCCTCCGACGCCGGGACTGGTTGCGGTGGCGTTCGTCAGGACGGCGGCGCGGATTTGCGTCTGGATTGCGCTATTCAGTCTGCTGCCCCTGCCGCCGCTGGCGGGCGCGCATTTTCTCGCGGCGCTCGGGGTTGGGGTGCCGAGACAGGCGGGACCTGTCGTGGGGCTGGTGCTTTTTGCGGCATCGCTGTTTGGGGTGACGCGGATGGTGCTGAAGCCGGTTTATGACGTTGTGGCGCCGGTTGTCCTCGGGGGCGCTGCCTAGTCCATTTCAGCCTTTCACGGAAACGCGGCATCCATCCTTTTCTGCAAACGCGCTACTCTAGGGGAGCACCGGCGTAGCGGGCGAGGATCGCGTCCAGCGTGCCGTCGGCGGCGAGGTCGGCGAAGGCCTGATCGATGGCCCGCTTGAGCGTCACGTCGCCTTTCCAGAGGCCGAAAACGAGGTTGTAACGCTCCAGCGCCGCGGGCATCCAGGATATCGTCCAGGCGTTATCGGCGGCGAGGCGGGCAGCGAGAAGGGCTTCGGTAATGCCCGCATCGAACCGGCCTTCGGCGATGCCGGTAGCCAGGTCCTCGGGCCGCCGCACCACATGGGGTTGGGCGCCCGCGCTGCGGAGGAAACTGGCAAGCCCGATGCGGTCGAGACCGGAAACGAGGGTCACGACGCCAATGTTCGCTTCCTCCCATCCGGAAAGGGGCTCGGGGGCGATCACGGCCCATCCGGTGCGGGCATAGGGCGGGCCGGTCTCGATGAACGAGCGGGTCCGGGGGGAATCGACGACCCCGCCGGCGATTATCTGGCACTGGGCGCGGTTGAGGCCCCAGTTGCGCGGATTGAAGTCGCGGCCCATCGCGTCGTTGGTCCGGAGCTGCAGGCCGACCCCGATATGGTCCGTCACGGCCCGGAGGATTTCGATATCGATGCCCGGCCGGTCCGGGTCGCCGGTGACGAGCGGGGGATAGGCGGGTGGCACGCAGGCGCGCAGGGACGATACCTCTTGCACGTCGCGCAGGGAATTGTCCGGGGGCAAGAGCGCGACGGCCGCCAATAGGGCCACCATCAGGCCGATGGCCCCCAGATCTCGCGCCGTCTTGCCGAAGCGGGGCATGGGCGGTCTCAGGCCCGGCGGAAGTCGTAGAGGGCCACGGCGAAGAGAACCACGCCGGCGCCGGCCATAATGGAAACGCCCATCCAGGGGGGAAACTGGTTGTAATTTATGAGGGCGCCGCGCAACGCATCGACGGCATAGGTCAGGGGATTGAGTTCGACGATGGTGACGAGCCAGTCGGGATAGGCGATGCGGGTCTGGGCGCGCGAGAGGGCCGGATCGAGCGGGAAGATCGAACTCGAGGTGAAATAGAGCGGCAGGATGATCGCGTTCGAAAAGACGCCGAAGCCTTCGAAGGTGCGGATGCGGTTGGCAATCACGACGCCCAGGCAGGTCAGGGCGAAGGCCAGCATGGCCATCAGGCCAAGTGCGTTAAGCACATCGAAGACGGTCAGCGGCACATCGGCAAAGCGGGCGAGGATCAGGACCAGGCAGCCGTGGAGCACGGCCACGGTGGTGCCGCCGAGGATCTTGCCGAGCAATACCGTCGCCCGCGAGAGCGGGGAGACCATCACTTCGCGCAGGAAGCCGAACTCCCGGTCCCAGATGACCGAAACCGCCGATTGCACCGAGGTGAACATGATGTTGAGCGCGATGACCGCGGGGAAGATGAACTGCAAATAGGTGAAAGGGACAACGAAGGTGACCTCGCCATAGACCTCGCCGCGGAAGTAGGGGTTGAGCCCGATCCCCAGGATCAATACCCAGAGGATCGGGCGGCTGATGCCGCCGATGAGCTGGCCGCGGTCGCGCACCGCGCGCTTCACCTCGCGCAGCCACAGGCCATAAAGCCCGCCAAGCTGGACCAGCAGCCAGTGCCGCCGCCCGGCTGGGTACGCGCCGGCGGAGGCGGTTCGGGTGGTGGCGCTTTCGAGGGTCATCGTGTGTGTTCTCCTCCACGGTTGCCAAAGGCCAGGGTGCGTTCGCGGGCGCTGGCGCCCCGGTCGCGCAAATCGCGGCCGGTCAGCGACAGGAATGCCGTTTCGAGGCTCGGCACCTCGTTGGTGAGTGCGCGGATGCGGGTGCCGTATTGGCTTAAGAAGCGCTCGACGAAGGCGTCGTCGGCGCTCAGCAGGATGTGGGCGTCGCTGTGCTGCGTCACGCGATCGGGGAAGGAGTTGAGGATTTCGTCGCGGATTTCGGGCGTGGTGGGGGTGACGCGCAGCATTTGCTGACCATGGGCGCGCCGGAGGGCGTCGGGTCCGTCGATGGCCAAAACCCTGCCGTGGTCGATGATGCACACGCGGTCGCAGGTCTCGACTTCCTCGATATAGTGCGTGGTGACGAGCACGGTGAGTTGACGCTCGGCCTGGAGGCGGCGGACGTAGGTCCAGATGCGCTCGCGGGTCTGCGCGTCAAGCCCGACCGTCGGCTCGTCGAGCAGCATGATCCGAGAATCGTGAATGAGGGCGCGGGCGATCTCGAGGCGCCGTTTCATGCCCGAAGATAGCGATCTGACCGGCGTACTCGCCCAATCTGCGAGTTCCACCAGGTCCAGCATTTCGGCGATCCGCCTGCGGCGCAGCGCCCGTGGTACGCCGAAGACGAGCCCGTGAAGGTTGAGGTTCTCCGATACGGTCAGTCGGTCATCGAGACTGGGTTCCTGAAAGACGATACCGAGCCGGCTGCGGGCGGCCAGGGGCTGGCGCACCACATCGAAACCCGCGATCTGCGCCGTGCCGCTGTCGGGTCCCAGAATGGTGCACAGGATATGCATCAGGGTCGTCTTGCCCGCGCCGTTCGGCCCGAGCAGGGCGAAGAGCTGGCCGTGCGGCACCTCGAAGCTCACGCCGTCGAGAGCCAGGGTCCGTCCGAAACGCTTGGAGACGCTGTCGACAAGGATCGCCGGTTCATCAGGGCTGGGCACGGTCGCGCGAGACATCAGGGGGCCGCCGTTGCCGGGAACCCGTAGTCGTCCAGAATGGCCCCTATGGTGCCGTCCGCGGTCAAGGCCGCGATGGCCTCGTCGACAGCATTGCGCAGGAAGGTCTCGTCGGACAGCATGATCGCGCCGACGCCGAGCCTGGTCGGCGGCAGAGGGGCGGGGTCGATCACCCGGAAATCAACATAGTCGGCATTTGCGCGCTGGCCGGCCCAGAACGCGGGCGCCCAAACAAGAGCGACGTCCACCGTGCCATCGCGGAGCGCCGCGAGCGCGCGTTCGCTCGTGCCCATGGGAAATACCGGCCAGCGATCGTCCGCTTGCAGGGCGCCGACATAGGAAACGAGCCGCAAGTGAGCGAGGGTCCCGCTCGTCGCGCCGATCGGGCGGCCCGGGGGCAGGCCGGCGAGAGCCTGGAGGTCGGGATCTGCCGTAACGAAGACGTATTCGCTCTGGTAGTAGGCGCGGGTGATGGTCAGCCAGTCAGGGTAGCCCTCCGGGATAAGCTTGAACCCCATATGCATATCGCAGTGCTGGAGCATGACCTCGTAAACGGCGGTGATGTCCTCGGCGATGATGTCGGCTTCAACCACATGCCGTTGCGGTTCGAGCAGCAGGCCCGATGCGAGCGCTTCGGCGATGGCGTCGGCGACCTCCCAGGCCGGGTCGCGCCGGTCGACGCAGTAGCGAAGCTGCGCCTCATCGAGCCGGCGTCCGTAGGTCCAGTGTTCGGGCGCTGTTGGGATGTCGTAGAACTCGGGTTCCTGGGCGGGTATCGCGGACGGCGATAACGCAACCATCAGCGGGGCCAGCGCCAGTAGGGGGCCGGTCAGGAACGTAAGCGCGGAAACTCGGAGCAAGATCGGTCCTCACAGCCTGCCAGGCGGGCCGGATATCGGTCCGCCTGGGTAAAGAGCGCGCGTCTTGCCGATCAGTCGGGCAGTGCGAAGACGTACAGAGTGATCGGATCGTTCGCCGGCAACCGTACCTCGGGCGTCAGGGACGCCAGGCGGCCCAGGCCGGAGGCGAAGTTCGCAACGATCGCGACGTACTGCTTGCCGTCGGCCTCATAGGTGATCGGAAACGATTCAAGCGAGTTGCTCAGTGTCGGGCTGGTCCACAACACCTCGCCGGTCTCGTCGTCGAAGGCCAGAAGTTTGCGGTCGAGCGTACCAACGAACACGAGGCCGCCGCCGGTGGGCAGAGTTGAGCTCGTGACCGGTGCACGCTGCCGATATTGCCACGTTTCGGTGTGGTCGACGAGGTCGATGGCCCGGACCTGGCCGATATTGCCGTCGCCGTCGGGCACGGGCACACGGGAATATGTCTGCAGACCGCCACCTGTATAGATCTCGCCCGGATCGAGCGGGTTCACCGTGGTGTTGGAGCAGAATTCGACCGTGGGCATATAAAGCGTCTCGGTCATCGGGCTGTAGGCTGTTGCCTGCCACGCTTTTGCGCCGGGGTCGGCCGGGCAGTTGAACGTGGATTCGCCGATCACCGGGATCACTTCGGGGTTGATCTCCTTTTCGCCCGTGTCCGGATCGATGGACAGCACCACATTCTGGGGCGCGGTTTCGACGTGCCACAGCCATTCGCCGGACGTCCGGTCGACCGATTCGACGATGCCGATCTTGCCAGTTGTCACGACCTGTTGGCGCATCTCGCCGTCGACCGGCAGGTCTATGAGAAGCCGCTCATAGACGTAGTCGAGGTCGAGGGAGTCGGTCGGCAGGTGCTGGAAGTACCACTCGAGTTCGCCGGTCGACGGATCGATGGCGAGCGTTGCGTTGGTATAGAGCGCCTCGTTGGTGACGTCGGGGTCTGAACTCGCCGGTAGCAGTCCCGCGATTTCGAGGTTCCACGGATACGGCTGTCCGACGCCGGCAAACACAAGGTTCTGCTCGGGATCGTAGGTGCCGGGTATCCATGCGGACGCGCCGTGCCGGCTTTCGAGCGGAACACCGTTCCAGCTGTTGCCCTCGGGCGTGTCGCCGCGCGCGATCGTGTGAAGGCGCCAAAGTTCCTCGCCGGTATCCGGATCATGGCCGGTGAAGAAGCAGCCGCCCGGCTGGGCGTTGCTGCAACTGGTCATGCCCTGGATGATGACACCGTCGGCTACGATCGGCCCGCTCGAATACCCCCACCCGTGTTCATAGTTGGCGACCTGCTGATCCCAGATGAGCTGGCCGGTCGCGATATCGAGCGCGATCAGATGCGCATCGCGGGTGGCGACAATCAGCTTGTCTTCGTAGATCGCCTTGTTGCGTATCCCTCTGGGGCTCACCTCCTCGGGCAGTTCGTAGAAGTATTCCCAGATCAGCTCTCCGGTGGCTCCGTCGAGCGCCTGAATGACGTGGTCGGCGTTCTGGATGAAAACGATTCCGTCGTGGGCAAGCGGGGTTTCCTGCGTGCGGCCCGGGGTCATGCTCCAGGCCCAGGCCAGTTCAAGCTCGCCGACGTTGTCCTTGTTGATCTCGTCGAGGGGGCTGTACCCCCAGCCGTCGTATGTGCGCCGCCACATCAGCCAGTCGCCGTCGGGCGGGTCGAGCAGCATCTCGTCGGTGACCGGCGTGATGTCGATCGCATTGTCCTGGGCCATGCCCGCTTGCGCGACCAGCATCGATGTAGATGATACGGTGATCGCAAGCAGACCCAGTAGTCGCTTAGTTGTTCTCATGAGTGGTCTCCTCCCACAACTCGAGAATGACTAGCGTTTGCTCCTTGGGATGCTTCTTCGCAAAAATAGCGTGGCTCGCGGAGCCTTCGCCAGTACAGTCATGGTAGGCCCGCCTACCCGAAGCCGTCAACTACACCCTACTGCATCTCCCTGGCGGGTATGCCGCGCTGTGAGTGCCGAATATTAGTCGCGTTTCTAACGAGAACGCCGAGCCGCAAGTAAAACCGGGTTGATGCGCGAGATACTTTGCTTTTCTAGCCAAAAATCAACTGTATATGCTCGCGACAAAGTGATGGCGCCATCACCGGCAGGAATGCCGGTTCGGGTGTCGTCGCCATAATGGCCGGCGCCTGTCCCGCGCATCGGCTGCCGGCAGCCACATTGATATGGAGCCGGTTACCGGGCCATCCAGCCGCCATCCACGCTCAGAATGTGCCCGTTCATATAGGACGACGCCGGGGACGCGAGGAAGACGGCGGCGCCGGCGATATCTTCGGGGTCGCCGAAGCGACCGGCGGGGATGCGCTCGAGGAGCTGGCGGGAGCGTTCGGGGTCTTCTCGCAGGGCTTTGGTGTTGGCGGTGGCAATATAGCCGGGGGCGATGGCGTTGACGCAGACGCCCTTGCCGGCCCATTCGTTGGCCAGCGCCTTGGTGAGCCCCGCAACGGCATGCTTGGCGGCGGTATAGCCGGGGACGCGGATGCCGCCCTGGTAGGAGAGCAGCGAGGCGATCATGACGATGCGCCCCGTACCGCGCGCGCACATCTGCCGGCCCGCGGCCTGCGAGAGGTACCAGATCGCGTCGAGATTGGTGGCCATCACCGCTTCCCAGTCGGCCTGGGGGTGTTCGGCAGCGTCGGCGCGGCGGATGATGCCGGCATTGTTGACAAGGATATCGAGTGCTCCGAATTCGGCTTCGAGGTTTTCGACGAGCACGTGGGCACCCGCGGCGTCGAGAGACGCGAGGTCGGCATTGAGCGATCTTACTTGCCGGCCGGCGGCCGTGATGGCGGCCGCGGTATCTTCGCCGGGGCTCGCATGGGTCGTGATCGCGACGTCGGCGCCCGCTCGGGCGAGGGCGATGGCGATGGCCGCGCCGATGCCGGTGGCGCCGCCGGTGACCAGCGCACGCTTGCCTAAAAGGCCGAAGGTCTCTTCTATATAATTGGGCTCAACCATCGAAACTGCGCTCCATGAGTTTGGATTTTTCACTCGCCGGCAAACTGGCAACGGCCTTCGAGGCGTCGCAACACCCGCTCGCATTCCGCGAGGCCAGCGTTTCGGTCTCGGGCGGGGTCGCGACCGAGGCGCTTGCGTTCGAGACCGCCTCCGGGGAGGCGGTGAGGGGAATTCTGACGCGGCCGGAAGTGCAGGTTAGCGGTGGCGCGCCGGCCATCCTTTACGTGCACGCACATGGCGGGAATTACGCCATCGGTGCCGACGAGCTGCTTGCGGGCCGGCCGGCCCTGCGGGGACCGTTGGGGGTAACGCTTGCCGAGGCGGGATACGTCAGCCTTTGCATCGATCTGCCGTGCTTTGGAGCCCGGCGGGGTCACATCGAGAGCGCTGCGGCCAAGGCCGCGCTCTGGCATGGCAGGTCGCTCGCCGGGCAGATGATGGGGGAGCTCTCTTCGGCGCTCGACTATCTTGCCGGACGGGACGATGTCGATGCCGAAAGGATCGGCGCCTTCGGGATTTCCATGGGCGCGACGTTTGCCTATTGGCTCGCGGCGATCGATCCGCGGATCGCTTGCGTGGCGCATCTTTGCTGCTACGCGGATTTCGAAACGCTGATCGCGCTCGGGGTGCACGATCTTCATGGCATCTATCTCACCGTGCCGGGGCTGCTCGCGCTTGCGGGCAATGGCGAGATCGCCGGGCTCATCGCGCCGCGGCCGCAGTTGGTGGGGATCGGGGATACCGATCCCCTGACGCCACCCGGGGCCGTCGATCTTGCGCTTGAGCAGACACGGGAGGCTTATCGTGCCGCCGGGGCAGAGGATGCGCTCGAACTGGTGCGCAGCGCGCGGACGGGGCACGTCGAAACGCCCCGGATGCGCGATGCGGTGCTCGCGTTTTTCGCGCGCCATTTGCGTCCCTAATTGCCCTGGAGCCGGAGCCCCGTCTCGTCGAAGGCGTGGAGGTTTTCCGGATCGAGGCCGAGGGTGATCCTGTCGCCGGCGTTGAACGGCCGCTGTCCCTGGAGCACGGCGAGCACCGGATCGCCATTGCCGGCGGTGGTGTGAACGACGGTTTCCGAGCCCAGCGCCTCGACGAGGTTCACTTCGACCTCGACGCCGTCCTCGTTCTCACGGGCGAGGCGCAGGTGCTGGGGACGAATGCCCAGGGTGATCGGCTGGTCGGCCCTGACCGCGGCGGCGTTGGCGCGCACCGCCTGGCGGCTTTCCCCCAGAACGTCGGCGAAAAAGCCCTCGCCGCCGGGTTCTTCGACCTTGGCGGGGAGGAAATTCATGTTGGGCGCGCCGATGAAGCCGGCAACGAAGCGGTTGGCGGGCTTGTTATAAAGTTCGAGCGGGGCGCCGACCTGCTCGATGCGGCCGTCGCGCAGCACGACGATGCGGTCGGCCAGGGTCATGGCCTCGATCTGGTCGTGAGTGACGTAAATCATCGTGGTCTTGAGGCGTTTATGGAGCGCGGCGAGTTCGGCGCGCATGGAAACGCGCAATTCGGCGTCGAGGTTGGACAGCGGCTCGTCGAGGAGGAAGGCGACGGGGTTGCGCACGATGGCGCGGCCGATGGCGACGCGCTGGCGCTGACCGCCCGAGAGCTGGCCGGGGCGGCGGTCGAGATAGGGCCCGATTTCGAGCATGCGCGCGGCCTCGGTGATCCGCTCCTCGATCTCGGCTTTCGGCATGCGGGAGTTTTCCAGTCCGAACGCGAGGTTCTGTTTGACGCTCATATGAGGATAGAGCGCATAGGACTGAAAGACCATTGCAAGGCCGCGATCGGCGGCGGGGGTCCTGGTGACGTCGGCGTTGTCGATGCGGATGTCGCCGAGGGTGGGGGTGTCGAGCCCGGCGATCAGGCGCAGCAGCGTGGACTTGCCGCAACCTGACGGACCTACGAACACGGCGAATTCGCCGTCCTTGATGTCCAGGTCGATATTGCGCAGCACTTGGACCGCGCCGAAGGATTTGCCCACACCAGTGAGGGTAATCTGGCTCACGGATTGACTCCTATTTCAGTCCGGCGCCGGCGATGCCGGTAGTGATGAAGCGCTGGAGGAAGACGAACACGAGCACGACGGGGATCATGGTAACGACCGTCATCGCGAGGATGAAATGCCACTGGACGTTGAGTTCCCCCGCATAAACGTTGAGCCCGACCTGAAGCGTATAGAGCTCCTTGCGCGAGAGAACGATCAGCGGCCAGAGGAAATCGTTCCAACGCCAGACGACCGAGAAGATCGCGAGCACGGCCAGCGCGGGAGCGGTCAGCGGCAGGATGATGCGCCAATAGATCTGCCATTCGGACGCCTTGTCCATGCGCGCGGCATCGATCAATTCGTCTGGGATGGTCAGCATGTATTGGCGCAGGAGGAAAACGCCGGTGGGTGTTGCGACCGTCGGCAATATGACGCCCCAGAGCGAATTGAAGAGCCCGAGCGCCGAGACCACCGAATAAAGCGGCACGAGGATGACCGAAAGCGGCACCATCAGGGTGGCGAGGATCAGGAACATCACGAGGTTGCGCCCGGTGAACTTGTATTTCGAGAGCGCGAAGGCGGCCATGGAGTTGACCACGAGCGTGATGATCGTCGCCATCACGGTGACGAAGACGGAGTTGTAGAGGTATTGCAGAAAGTCGAAATGGACGAAGGGTTCGGTGTAATTGTCTATTTCGAAGGAGAGCTCGCGCACCGGGCTGCGGTCGTTGATATTGACGGGTACGGGCTCGCCGGGGTCGTTAGGGTCGATCATCTGGGCGACGAGCCCGATGCGGCGCGCTTCGGCGAGGATGGCGGTGCTGCCGTCCTCGAGCGTCACCTCGAAGAGCGGGAGCGGCTCGTCATACCCTTCGACCGTCACCTCTTCGGTGGCGTAGGGCAGGATCGTGGGCGGGAACTCGGCAAGGCCTGCGGGGGTCTTGAAGGACGATCCCACGAGCCACACCGCCGGGCCGAACATGATGACGAGCCCGCCGATCAACCACACCCAGGTGACGATGTCGGTCCAGTGCCAGCCCTTGCCGCCGCGCCGGCGGGTGAGGAACGTCATGACGCGGGTCATTTTGCGGCCTCCTTGGGGTCCTTGCGGCGGCCGACGCCGAGCTGGATGAGGGTGAGAACGACGAGGACCGCGCCCATCAGGATCGATGCGGCTGCCGCGAGCCCGGGATTGCGCAGGACAGATGCGAAGCCGATCTCATAGATGTACTGGGTGATGAAGAGCGTGCTGGTGCCCGGTCCGCCGCCGGTCAGAACGAAGACCTCGTCGAAGATCTGGACGGCGCGGATGAGTGCGAGGACGAGGACAACGAGGAGGTTGGGGCCCAGGAGCGGCAGCGTGATGCGCCAGAAGACGCGGGCCGGGCGCGTGCCGTCCATTTCGGCGGCCTCGTAAAGATCCTTGGGGATGGCCTGGAGGCCGGCGAGGAGGATCAGCGCGTAAAATCCCATATGCGCCCAGATCGATACTCCGACCGCGGCGACGAAGGCCCAGAAGCGGTCGGTGAGCCAGACCGTCGGTTCGATACCGAACTGGAAGAGGATGTAGTTTAAAAGCCCTTGCCGCTGCAGGATCCAGCGCCAGATAAGCCCGACGACCACGGGGGAAAGCAGCACGGGGAAGAAGAACACGGCGCGCCAGAAGCTGCGGGCGCGCAGGCTCTTGTTGAGCACAAGCGCGGTCGTCAGCGCCAGAACGATCATCAGCCCGACCTGCACGACGACGAAGATGGCCGTGTTGCGGACCGCGATCCAGAACTGGTCTTCGGTGCAGGTTATGGGCCGCGAATAGTCCGAGCAGGTCAGGAGCCGGCCATATTGGTCGCCTCCGACAAAAACGCGGTCGGGCAAAAACAGCGCGCCGCCGCCGGTCATCGAATAGGCGAAGTTGATGACCATGGGCACGAGGATGAAAATGCCGAAAATGAGCATGTTCGGCGCGAGGAAAAAGGCCGCCATGCCGTTGAAGCCGGCTTTTTTCTGAAGCCAGCGCAAGGGGGGATCAATGATACCGGCGGCCCATTTGACCGACGCCGCGAGGGCGGCGCCGGTCTTGTCGCCAATGTCGCTGATTGCGGACATTGCGGTTCTCTTTCTCAGCCTTACATGCTCTGGGTTGCGACGACGTCGGCGATATCGGCGTCCATCGCCTCATACGCCTCATCGAGCGTCAGTTCGCCCGCGATCACCTGGCTTACGCGGTTGACGAGGGCGCCGTAATAGGCCGAGGACCACTGCCAGCCCGGAAGTTCGAGCGCGTGCGGCGCCGTGGCCTTGGACGCCTCGACGAAGGCGTTGAGCGCGTCGGCGACGAGGGGGTTGTCGGTCTGGTAGTCGAGGCCACCTTCGATGACACCCTTGTGGGCAGGCAGAAACAGCGTGCGTTCGGAGAACTCGCGCACGACGTCTTCGCTCGCAAGGTAATCCATCACCATCGCGACTTCTTCGGGGTTCTGGGTGTATTTGACCGCCACCAGGCCGGCGCCGCCGGGCATGCCGGTGCAGGCGTCACTGCCGCAGGGGCTGCCGGTCGCGACCCAGTCGAAGTTATCGCCAATGGTTTCGGCGAAGTTGGGGATCTGCCAGGAGCCCGAATAGTAGTAGACGAGCTGGGCGTTGATGAAGTCCTCGGCTGCGGCGCGATAGGTGGTGCCGGCGGCTGAGACCCAGACGTCCTGCGCCATCACGCCGTCATTGTTCCAGCCGACGAACTTTTCGACGAACGCCTTGACGCCGTCACCGATCGGGGCGGGCATGCCGTCCTCGCCGATATAGTTGGCGCCGAAGGAGATGTTGGGGCCGGTGAGGCGGTGGCCGGAGCGGTCGAGCGCGGCGGTCATCGGCACCTGCTGGTTGGCGGCGACTTCGGAGGCCGCGGCCATCCAGTCGTCCCAGCTCGCGTCGGGGCCAGGCAGTTCGACGCCGGCCTGATCGAACAGCGTCTTGTTGGCGAACCCGCCGGTCAGCGTGATCTGGGTCATGAAACCGGTGATCGCGTCCGAACCGTCCGGGCGCATCCAGTCGGCCTGGTCGCCGAAATTGGCCCGCCAGTATTCCGGATCCTCGAGATAGGGCGTCAGGTCCAGCCAGTGATCGGCCTGGGATTTCAAATCGGTGACGCGGGCGATATCGGGGCCCTGTCCGGCCTCGAGCTGGATCGGCAATTGCTCGGTGATCACGGTGTAGGCGACATTGTCCAGAATGACGTTGATGTCGGGGTGTTCTTCCATGAACCGGTCGAGCAGTTCGCCGAGCACCTCGCCTTCGACGCCGTCTGAATACCAGAGCACCCGGACATCGCCGGCCTGAACCGCGGTCGTGCCCAAAAGCCCGATCGCAAGGGCAGCACAAAGTTTCTTCATCGTCTCCTCCAAATTGACCCAGAGTGGGTTCGGTTGTGCGGCGGGCGTCCCTCTTGGTGGGGTTTGCGCCTGCCGCAGAAGCTTATGACGCTGCGCTTCCGAGCGCCAAGCGTTCGCCTTTGACGGTCCACGTCCTGGGGTCGAGCACACGCCCCTCGGCGGCAACGCGGCCGTCGGCAAAGAATTGGACGTCGCCATATTCGGGATCGTCAATGCGCAGCGTTCCATCCGCGTCCTCGCGGATTGTGAGGCCCGCGAAACGCTCGGCGAGCGCTTCGGGACGCGCGCCAGCGGCGGTGCGGACGATCCAGGTGGTTTGCTCGCCGGTCTGGCGCAGCTCGTTGCCCGCCGTCGGGCCGTCGGCGACGGGTACGAGCGGTTCGGATCCGATCAGGACGATGGCGCCGTCGCCAGACGTCGCGACCGCGCGGTTACCTTCGATCGCCGTTGCGTCGAACACCTGCTGCGGGAACCAGGCATGGGTGAAGCCCGGCTGGCTCTCATGGATCGCGAAATGCACGATGGCCAGGCCGCGATATTGCTGGACGCGGGGCAGGGTGCCGCAGCCGCCCCAGTATGACGGGCGGCCGAAGCCCGAGTGGATCACTTCGCCGGGGTGGTTGATCCAGACCTGGGCGTCCGGGTTGGTGCCGAGGCGGGCGTGCAGGACGGTTTCCTGATAGCCCCATTCGTTCCAGCGGTAGGCGGCCGCGGACCCGAGCGCGAAGCCGCTGGTCTTATAGTGATAGAGCGCGGCGAAGCGGTCCTGGCCCTGGGCGAAACACCATTCCTGGGCTTGTCCCTCGGGCAGGCTCGCGCGGGTGGCGAACTCTGCGGGAATTTCGAGGCCGTGATCGCGCAGGCACAGCGCGAGCTGCGGCAAGGCGTGGAAGCGGCGGCCGAAATGGCCGCGGCCCCAGAGCAGGCGCGCGATGCCGGAGAGTTCCAGTGAACGTCCGGCGCGCAGAGTATGTTCGTAAGAGCGGCCCTGTGCGCCTGTAAGGACGCCGTGATGGGCGGAGTTGGCGACCATTTCGACGAGCCGCAGGATGGCTTGGCGCGCACGCTCGCGGACGTCGCGGTCCGGTGCGAGCGCGAAGAGCGCGGTCAGACCCTTGAGGTCGATTGGGAAATAGGGGGCGGAGTTGAATTCCGCCATTTCCCAGGCCTCGAAATGGTCGAGCCAGGCGCGGACGCGCGCAAGGCCGGTTGCCGATTGCTCGGCACCGAGACGCCCCGAGCGGACAAAACGCGCGTCCTTGAGCAGATTGCCGGCGAGATAGGCGGCGGTGTGGAAGAGGAGCGCGTGGTTTTCCGAGAAATACCACTGCACGTCGTTGCCCGGCTCGTCCATCCAGTAGCGGTAATTGAGGATCGCCTTGTCGATGCGCGCGCGGAGGCCGTCCGAAAGCGCGCCGGCGAAGCCGATGCGGGACCAGAGCAGCGGGACGAGGATGAAGTCGGCGCAATCGTGGCAGTCCTCGATCGCGGGAAGCGACCGGGCGATCATCGCTTCGGTCTCGGCGGCGGGCGCGCCGCTTGCGAGGCGTGCGAGGGCGGTGACGGTATCGGGCTCGCCTTGCGCCGCGACGGTTTCAAGCGCGGCGGCGATGCGCGCGTCGAGGGCTTGGGGCGCCTCGCCCTGCGCGTCGGCATTGCAGATTTCGACGCCGAAAACGCGGCCGGCAGTGAAGCCGCCGGCGGTGAGGCTCACGTGGAAATGGCGGAAATCGGAGGGGAGGTCGGTGGCCGGAGCAACCGCGATACGGCGTGCGCCGGCGGGAATTTCGGCGCTCCAGTCCATGCGCTCGGTCGACATGAAGTCCCCCTCGATACGGATATCCGCCCTTGCTGCAAAGGGGAGCGGTTTATCGGTCTCGAGGGCGACTTCGCCGGCGGTATAGGCGGGCTTTTCAAAGCGCATGGAGGTCAGCATCGCCTCAATGGCTTCGGCGACCGCGCCATCGGTGGCGGTCGGCAGGCGCAGGGTGGCCCCGGGGCCGTCGAGATAATCGAGCTGGAAATAGTATCGCGCGTCGCGTTCGGCGAGGTCGTCGAAATAGAGCGAGATGGTGTTTTCGCCCGCTTCGAGCGCCACCTCGAACTCGGCCTGTGCTTCGAGGTTGCGCGAATAGGGGGCCATCCAGCCCGCTTCGGCGCCGTTGATAAAGAGCACCGCGCCGCCGCAGGTGCCCAGGCGCAATCTCGCCGCGCCGGGTTCGGCGACGTGAATCACGGTCTGCGCGAATGTCGAAAGTATTGTTGGGCGGAACCAGAAGCCCGAAAGATCGACGCGGGGCGATCCGAAGGGCAGCCAGGTGCGCGCGGGGGCGAAGGTTCCCGATACGCGCGGGTGCGTGTCGCGGCGCTCGGCAGCAAACCGGGTGCGGCAAGGGTATTCGTGGGGGATGAAGTTCTTGTGCTTGGTGACGAAAAAGAACGGGTCCATCTCGCCCGACATGGGCTGGTCGGGCACGTCGTAGCGCTCCTCGGCGGTCACGCCGAGCCGCCAATAGGTCAGCGGCGCGCCCTTTTCGAGCGGGCGTTCGAGAAAGCCTTCTTTTATGTCCTTGACGGTATCGAGCATTACCGCAACTCCGAAACGGGGACGGGATCGACGTCGGTATAGGCCTGGTTTTCCCCGGTCATGCCCCAGACAAAACCGTAGGGTCCGGTGCCGGCGCCCATGTGGATCGACCAGGCCGGTGAGAGCACCACGTCAAGATCGGCAGCGATGAGATTGCGCGTTTCGTCAGGCCGGCCCATGATGTGGACGACCCGGTCCTCGGGAGCGAGGTCGAAATAGCAATAAGCTTCCATGCGACGCTCGTGCAGGTGCGGCGGCATCGTGTTCCAGATGCTGCCGGGCGCCGGGTCGGTGATGCCCATCAGAAGAAGACACGAGGGAGCGACCTCGGGATGGATATACATCGCGAGCCGGCGCTTGTTGGAGCGCGCTTCCTCGCCCAATTCGAGCGGCTTGGCCTCGGCCTTGGTGATGAGGCGGTGGGGAATGTCCGTCCTGGCTGGGACCGAGTTCATGTAGAACCTCGCCGGGTTCGCCGCGTCCTCGCTCGACAGCCGCACCTCTTTGGCGCCGCGGCCGATATAGAGAATGTCGCGGTTGCCGAGCGCGAAGGCTTGCCCATCGACGGTGATATTGCCCGGCGCGCCGAGATTGGCGATGCCCATTTCGCGGGCGTCGAAGAAATATGGGGTGCCGACATCGGCGCCGTCGCCGAACACCAGATCGCCTCCTGTGGGCACGGCTCCACCGATCACCATCCTGTCGATATGGGTATAGGTGAAGGCGATCGCGCCGGGCGTGAAGAGGTCTTCGACGAGGAATTCGGCGCGCAGCCGTTCGGTGTCGAAAGTCTTGATGTCGTTCGGCGAGACGCCGTATCGGACGTTCATCGTCATGCGACCTGCGCTCCGTTTTCGATGTGTTCGAGGGCTTCGACGAGGCAGAGGATGGCGAGGGCCTGGCCGTAGCCGGTGGGCTGGATGGGGATGTCTTTATAGAACTGAAGGTCGTGGCCCATCCGCGTACCGTAGGAGACGTTGAGGACGGTGCCATCGGTGTCGATATTGGCGAGAACCGCCGAGAGCGCCTTGAGCCCGGCTTCTTTCCATGCCGGCGTGCCGATGCCCTGGCGGGACGCTTTCAAAAGCGCATAACCGAACCCGGCAGTGGCAGAAATCTCCTCGTAGGAGGAGGCGTCATCGAGCAGGGTGCGCCACGCGCCGGAGCCGGTCTGAAGCGGCAGGAGCGCCTCGACCTGGCTTTCGAGAACGCCGACGAGGAATTTTTCGACCGCGGGGGGCAGCGGGGTCAGCTCGATCAGGTCGAGGATGGCGGCGGTGATCCAGGCATTGCCGCGGGCCCAGCGCGCCCGGGCGAAATTGTGCCGTCCCTCGAAGGTCCAGCCGTGGAACCAGAGGCCGGTTTCGGGATCGGAAAGGTAGCGGCTGTGGACGAGGAACTGGCGGATGGCCTCCTGTACGAGCTCCTGGCGGCCCGAGGCGGCGCCGAAGGTCGCGAGGAACAGGCCGACCATATAGATGGTGTCGTCCCAAAGTTCGCCCGCGTTGATCTTGTCGGAGACGTTGTGCTCGAACGCACCTTCCTTTGTGCGCGGAAGCTCTTTCATGACCTTGTCGGCCCAGGCGTTGAGCACGGGGGTCCAGCGTTCATCGCGGGTTTCGCGCCAGAGCAGCGAAAGCGCCAGCATGGGGGCGGTGGTGTTGACATTGAGCGGGGGCAGACCCTCGGCGATGCGGGCGGCGTACCAGTCTTCAAGGAGCGCACGGACATTGGCGTCGCCACCGTGGAGCCAGAGGCGGGCGAGGCCGTAAAGTCCGACGCCCTGCGGCCACTCCCATGACTGGAAGCTGATGTAGTCGCCCGCCGAGCCGTCGAGATTGGGCTCGTCGAAGCGGCCGTCGTGCCGCAACTGCGTGGTGCCCGCAACGAGCTTGTCGAGCTGCTGGCGCAGCCGCGCACCGTCAACCGTCATGTTTCCTCCCATGGGTGCCGTTTCCACCCTTCGGCAGGCATCATGACGATCAGTTATTGATTGCGCAATCTGAAAATTTTTTGCAGTTTGGGCGGGTGCAAATCGCGGGAGATGCGCGTGGAGAAGACTGATAAACGGGGAAAGATCAGCCGGCGGGTGCGGCTGGTGGATCTTGCAAAGCGGTGCGAGGTGTCGGTCAGCACGGTGTCACGGGCCCTCGCGCACGAAAAAGGCGTGCGGCCGGAAATCCGCGAACGGGTGCTCGAGGCGGCGCGGGAATACAACTACGCCATGCCCGGTGCGGTGGCCGGGCAGAAGGTCATCATCGCGGCGAGCAGCGCGGCGATGATCGACTATGTGCGCAACCAGTTCACCGCGCACGTCCTCGAAGGCGTGCGCGAGCGCGCGGCGGTGTTGGGGCTGGAAGTCGTCACCCGGCCGGTTTCGAGCGCCGACGAGGAGCGGATGCTGCTCGAGGAGGCGCTAGAGGATGAGGCGATTGCCGGGCTCTTGTTCCTGACGCTCGATGACGAGGAGATGCTGGCGCCCACACGGGATTTCGCCAAGCCCGTTGTGCTTGTCAATGGCGACGATCCGTTCATGCGGCTTTCGAGCGTCGCGCCGTGCAACCGGGCGGCGGCGGCGATGGGCACGGAATATCTGCGGCGGCTGGGGCACGAGCGGATCCTGTTTCTCATGCGGCGGGGGCGGCGCACGATCGAGCGGCGGTTCGAGGGCTGGCGCGATGCGATGGGTCCGGATGCCGAGCTTGCCGAGCTTGTGGTTGAAGTGGACGACTGGCTGCCCGAACTGGCCGCCGAGGCCATCGCGGCGCGGCTCGACAGGCAAGGGCTCGATTTTTCCGCCGTGCTCGCGGCGGGCGACAGCCTTGCGGTGGGAGCGGCGATGGGGCTCTCCTCGCGCGGCGTCGCGGTGCCGGAGGCGGTCTCGGTGATGGGGATGGACGACCTGCCGCAGGCGGCGTTTCATACCCCGCCGCTGACGACGATCCACATCCCCATGCGCGAGATCGGGGCGGCGGCGCTCGATCTTCTGCGCGATCAGATGGTAGGCTTTTCCGCGCCGGCGCGGCGAATCGAGCTTGCATGCGGGCTTGTCGAGCGCGCTTCGGTGGGGCGGCCAGCAGGCGCGTAAAATCCGCTTGCTGTCTCAGGCAATTTTGGAATAGGCGTTCTGCGAGGACTTTATTCGAAACAGAAAGGCTATCTGGAATGCTGCGCGTTGGTCTCTTGGGCGCGGGCCGTATCGGTCAGGTGCACGCAAAAAACATCCATCTCGACGCGCGCAGCACGCTGGTCGCCGTGTCGGATTTCGTTCCCGATGCCGCGGGTGCGCTGGCGGGGCGCTACGACGCCGCGGTGCGGACGACAGAGGAGATCATCGCCGACGATACGATCGACGCGGTCCTGATCGCGACGTCGACCGATACCCATGCCGATCTCATCGAAAAGGCCGCTGCCGCGGGCAAGGCGGTGCTGTGCGAAAAGCCGATCGATCTGAGTTTGGAGCGGGCACTTGCGTGCCAGGCGGCGACGCGCGATGCAAAACGACCGATCATGCTGGGCTTCAACCGCCGGTTCGATCCCAATTTCAAGGCACTCAAGGCGGGGTTCGACGCCGGTGAGATCGGCAAGGGCGAACTTCTGGCCGTAACCTCATTCGACCCGGCCCCGCCGCCGCCGAGCTATGTGAAGGTCTCGGGCGGGCTATTCCGCGACATGGCGATCCACGATTTCGACGTTGCGTGCTGGATTTTCGGCGCGGTGCCCGAGCGGGTTTCGGCGGTGGGGGCGAGCCTAGTCGACCCGGAGATCGGCGCGCTGGGCGACGTCGATACCGCTGTGACGACGCTTCATTTCGCCGACGGGCGCATCGCAGTCATCAAGAACAGCCGCCGCGCGGCCTATGGCTACGACCAGCGGGTCGAGCTTCTGGGGTCCGAGGGGCTGCTGGCGGTCGGCAATGTCAACGAAACGACGGTTGCGCGCGCGTTGGCGGCTGGGGTCATCGGCGCCAGGCCCGAGCATTTTTTCCTCGAACGTTATGCGCGCGCCTATGTCGCCGAGTGGTCGGGCTTCGTCGCTGCCGCGCTCGGGGAGGCCGAGGTGCCGGTTTCAGTGACCGACGGCGTCAATGCGCTGGCCATTGCCGAGGCGGCGGCGGCTTCGGTTAAATCCGGCGCTGCGGTTGCGGTGACGGGCTGACCTGTCAGCCTTCCATCGCGCGGCGCAGATTGCCTTTGGCGGCATCGAGCCGTGCCTGGGCCGCGTTGCGGTCGAGCGATCTGGCGAGCATCAGGCTTGCGAGCTTGATCGAGCCGTCGGCTGTTTCGAGCGTGGCGCGGGCGGCGTCGGCGTCCGTTTGCGCGATCTGGGCGACCATGCGCACGGCGCGTTCGCGCAGTTTGGCGTTGGTTGCACGCATTTCGACCATCAGGCCGCGATAGACGAAGCCGAGCTTCATCATCACGCCGGTCGAGATGCAGTTGAGCGCGGCCTTTTGCGCCGTGCCGGCCTTCATGCGCGTCGACCCGGCGAGGAATTCGGGACCGGTATCGAGCAGGATGGGCAGTTCGCAGACCGCGCCGATCCGGCCTTCGGGATTGTTGTAGATACCGACGGTGAGCGCGCCTTTTTCGCGCGCATGAACAAGACCGGCGATGGCGAAAGGGGTGCGCCCGGAGGCGGCGATGCCGAGGACGACGTCCAGGTCATTTACGCCCAGCCTTTCGAGGGCGTCGACGGCCTGTTGCTCGCTGTCCTCGGCGCCCTCGGCGGCCTGGGTGAAGGCACTGTCGCCCCCTGCCATCAGCGAGACGGCGCGTTCGTAGGGCCAGGAGAAGGTGGGGGGCAGCTCGGAGGCGTCCTGGGTGGCGATCCGGCCCGACGTGCCGGCGCCGAGATAGATGAGCCGCCCACCGGCTTCGAGACGCTGGGCCGCCCGGTCGATCACCTCGGCGATGGCTGCGCGCGCCGATTGCACCGCCGCGATGGCGGAGAACTGGCCTTCGACGATGCCCTCGACGATTTCGGTCGACGACCAGTCCTCGATGGTGGCGTAGCGGCGCGAGGCGGTTTCGGTGCTCGTCATGAGGCTTTGTCCTGGTCGTTTTGCGCCCGCTGGCGGGCGATGTCGGCAGCCGCGCCGGCGGCGTCGGCTTTGGGGAAGGTGACGTCGAAGTCCGCAAGCGCATCGCGGAGTGCGGGCTTGATGGTCTGATTGAGCGAAAGCACGCCGCCGACAAAAGCGATGGGCAGATGCGCGGTGCGGCCCACAAGCGCGCGGCCGAGCCGTGCGAGCTCCTGCGCGGCGTCCGCGAGAATGCCGGCGGCGATGGGGTCGCCCCTGTCGGCAGCGCGGGCGACGGGCACCGCAAGGGCGCCGATCCTGCCGCGGTCGCCGGCGTAGACATAGGCGCGGACGTCATCCCAGCTCTGGCCGCCGATGGCATCGAAAAGCTCCTCGGCGAGGACGCTGGCTTCCGCCGCGTCGCCGGTCGTGTCGATGCGCCGGTAGACGGCGTTGAGTGCTCTTAAGGCGATCCACGCGCCCGATCCGCCGTCGTCGATCAGGATGCCGCGCCCGCCGACGCGTACGGTGCGGCCGTCCGCGGTGATGTGCAAACCGATCGAGCCGGTGCCGGCCGAAACGATGTGGCCGGTGCCGGGTTCGAAGACCGCGCGGAAGGCGAGTTCCATATCGTCGGACACATCGACCGTGCCGGGTGAAACGCCGAAGGCCGCGCCGATGATGTCCCGGGCGTCGGGATAAGCCATGGGTCCGAGGCCGGTCACGCCGGCGAACGCGCGCGCGATCGGCGTGCGGCCGGCGATGCCGGCGATTTGTCCGATCGTTGCGGCAAAATCGGCGCGGGCCTTGGGGTTGAACAGATGCCCGGTGGCGCCACGCGCTTCCCCACGCGCGACGATGGTGCCGTCGGGGCCCGCGACGGCCCAGCGCGAGGCCATGCCGCCGATGTCGATGCCAAGATAGTGTGAAGTCATTGGGCTATCCGCTGCGCGAAGGCCCGCGTGATCTCGCGCGGGTTGGTGATCATCGTACCCACGACAACCGCGTGGGCGCCCGCGTCAAGGGCCGCGCGGGCGAGTTCGGGCGTGTTGTAGCGTCCCTCGGCGATAACCGGCACAGAAACCTTCCGGGCCAGCGCCTCGATAAGGGTCAAATCGGGCGTTTCCGGCCTGGGCCGGGTCCCGGTATAGCCCGAAAGCGTTGAGGCAACGTAGTCGGCGCCCATCTGCTCGGCGGCGAGGCCCTCCTCGAGCGTCGAGATGTCCGCGAAAACGGGCAGGCCGAGCTCGGCTTTTATGCGCGCGACGAGGGTTGCGGCAGGCTCGCCATCGCGCGGGCGGGGGGTGCAATCGAGCGCGATGATGTCCGCCCCGGCCTCGGCCAGGGCGACTGCGCTTTCAAAGCTGGGGGTGATGTAGACGGGAAACCGCTCGGAAAAGACCTTGTTGATGCCGATGACGGGCAGGCCGGCGCCGGCGACCGCGGTGATGTCGGCGGGGCCGTTGGCGCGAATGGCGCATGCGCCACCCTGGGCGGCGGCGAGCGCCATGGCGCCCATGAAGGCCGGGCCGTGCAGGGGATTGTCGGTGCGCGCCTGGCACGAGACGATCAGGCCGCCCTTGGGGAGTTCGCCGCGCATTATTTGAGCGCCCCGGAGGTCATGCCGTTGATGAACTGGCGCGAAAGGATGACGTAAACCACGGTGATCGGCGCTGCGGCCAATGTCAGGCCGGCGAACATCACTCCCCAATCGGTGGTGTATTCGCCCATGAAGGATGTGAGGCCCTGCGGCAGGGTTTTGAGCGCGTCGTTCTGGATGAAGACGAGGGGGAAGAAGAAGTCGTTCCAGATCGGCACAAGGTTGTGGATCGCGGATATGATCATTGCCGGCCGGGTCAGGGGCAGCATGACCGACCACATAATGCGAAGTTCGCTTGCGCCGTCCATACGCGCAGCGTCCTCCAATTCGCGCGGCAGCGAGCGGATGAAGCCGGTCATGATGAAGACCGTCGAGGGCAGGCCCATCGCGACATAGACGGCGATCAGCGCCCAATAGGAATTGAGTATGCCGAGGTCACGGAAGAGTATGAAGAGCGGGATGATCGCGAGTTTCAGGGGCAGGGTGAGCCCCGCGATGAAAAACAACAGCAGGAAGCTTGCGCCGAAGAACTCATATCGCGCGATGGCGTAGGCGGCCATCGTGCCCAGCACCAGGATCAGAAGCAGCGAGAAGCCCGTGACGAAAACCGAATTGAAGAGGTAGCGGACGAAATTGGTCTGGGTCCAGACGTCGATGTAGTTCGAAAGGTTCGCGAAATCGGGGACCGCGAAGGGGTTGTTGAAGATCTCCATGTTGGACTTGAAGCCCGAGAAGACCATGATGACGACCGGGAACAGCATCAGGACGGTGTTCGCTATCAGGATGACCTGAAGGAGCCCGTCGCGGCCGAGCGTGCTCAATATGCCCTTGTTGTCGTAGGTCATCGCCTTGGCGGATGTCGCGGTCATAGCTGGATCTCCCGCTTGCGCAGCCGCACGGTCCAGAAGGCGGCGACGATGGCGATGAAGAGGAAGGTGATGACGGCGAGCGCCGATCCGCGGCCGAAATCCTGGACGCCGGCGGACTGGTTGCCGAAGGCGGTTCTGTAGAAATAGAGCCCCAGGACGTCGGTCGAGCCGAAGGGCGAGCCGTCGAGCCCGACCATGATGTAGGGCAATTCGAACCAGTTGAACGAGCCGATGAACAAGAGGATGAAGACCACCGTCGCGCTCGGGGCGACGAGCGGCCAGACGATCTTTTTGATCACGACCCATTCGCTATCGGTTTCCATGCGCGCAGCATCGAGGATTTCGCCGGGAATGCGCTGCATGCCTGCGAGGAAGACGAGGGTCGGGAAGCCCACCCAGGCCCAGGCGTTGACGAAAATAAGCGATGCGAGCGCGGTCGAGGACTGCCCGAGCCAGGGCTGGGCGAGAAAGTCGAGGCCGAGCCCGCGAAAGATCTGGTTCACCGGGCCGAAGAGCGGGTGGAAGAAGAGCTTCCAGAGAAAGCCGATGATGACGGTCGAGAGCACCACCGGCAGGAACACCGCGACGCGGTGGAAGGCGGCGCCGGGCAGTTCGCGCCAGAGGGCATAGGCGAGGATGAAGCCGAAGCCGTTCTGAATGACCATTAGCGAGAAGAAGACGATCACGTTGTGGACGAACGCATTGCGCGTCCAGGTCGCAAACGGTTCGGTAAAGAGCACTTCGTGGAAATTGGCGAGCCCGACGAAATCGCCACGCTGAAGGCCCTGCCAGTCATAAAAGGCATAGGCGAGGGCCGAAAGGATCGGATAGGCGACGAAGGTCACCATGACCGCGAGCGGCGGTACGATCAGGGCGGTGATCCAGAGACCTCGTCCGGTGAGGCGCAATCGCGGCATGGGCTTCCCTTGCTCGGTTCTCAAACCAGCTTATCGCGGCGGCCCGAGAAAGGCTGCCGGGGTAAGCGGGGGATGGTCCGGGCGCGAGGCCCGGACCGAATGGTGCGTCTAGTTCTGGAACGGCTCGTAATAGGTGGCGATGCCGTCGGTGACGGCCTGGGCCGCGGCTTCCGGCGTCGTTTCGCCCGCGAGCATGCGTTGGACTTCGGCCTGCAGCAGCACCGAGCCCGAGGGTTCCTCGTAGCGGAAATGCACGAGCATGATGTAGGGGATCGAGTTTTCGTTGAGCTCGGCCACTTCCTGGAGCAGTTCGCTTTCAAACTCGACGCCCGGGATCGGCGAGATGTTGCCCAACTCGTTGGCGAACATGTTGCCGAATTCGGGGGTCGTCAAAAAGCTCAGGAAGGTCTGGACCGCTTCGGGGTGCTCGGTGTCGGCATTACCGGCATAACCACCGTCGAAGAAGAGCCCCACTAGGTGCTCGTCGCCCTCTTCGGCCACGGGAGCCGGGAAAACGCCGAGGTTGAGGTCAGGGTTCTGGCCCAGGAAATTGGCGATCTCGAACGAACCGCCAGCGAACATGCCCGCCATCCCTGAGGCAAAGAGCTGCTGGGAGGAGGCGTAGTCGAGACCGACGAAGCCATCGGGGAAATATTGCGAGGCTTCCTGGACCGCTTCGAGCGCTTCGACGAAACGCGGGTCGGTGAAGTCGGTCTCTCCGGCGACGAGGTCGTTGTAGAAGTCCTTGCCGATGATCGACGAACCGAGAGCCGAAACGATGGTCTCGTTCTGCCATGCCGTCGCCGTGCCGTTGGCGAAGGCGAACATGCCGGCGTCCTCGATTGTCTGGCTAACAGCCATCAGATCGTCCCAGGTCGAGGGTTCCTCGATCCCGAGCTCATCGAAGATGTCCTTGTTGTAGATCACCAGCATGGTCTGGGAGGCGAAGGGGACGGCGTAGACCTGACCGTCCGAACTCAGCGTTTCGGCCGCGAGCGCGGCTTCAGGCAGAGAACCGAGGCCGGGGACCGTTTCCTCGGTCAGGGGCATCAGATAGCCGCCAGCGGCGACGGTTTCGAAGGCGCCGTGGGCGCGCACCATCATCACGTCCGGGCCGGAATCGCCGGCCAGCGCGGTCGAGAGAATGGTGTTGTAGTTCTGCGCTTCGAACGGCTCGAAGGTGACGTTGATGTCGGGGTGCTGTTCCTCGAACGCGGCAATGATCTGTTCGTATTGCTCGCGGTCTTCCTGGCGCCAGCTCCAGAAGCTGATGTCCTGGGCGAAGGCCGGAGCGGCGACCGCCAAGGCGGTGAGACCGATGGTGGCCCGTAACATGAGTTTGGTCATATTCCTCTCCTTTGTAGGGTCGTCTTTCACCAGCGCGGGCTAGAGGCGGGCTCCGCTCGCGCTGTCGAAATAGTGCAGCGCCTCGGCCCGCGGCATGACGGTGATGCGGGCGTTGGCGGGGTAGTAGGTCTTGGGCGCGGCCCTGACGCTCACGAGCGTGCCGTCGGCGAGGCGCGCATAAACGTAGGCGTCGTTCCCGAGGTATTCGGTGTAGACGACGTCGGCGCCAAAGCCTTCGGGCGCGTCGCCCTCGGCGATGTCGAGCGCGTCGGGGCGCATGCCGACGGTTACCGTTTCGCCTGCGCCATCGGGGGCGCTTCCGGTCACGCTGCCACCATTCGGAATTGACAGTTTGCCGTTTGCGGTACGTGCCTCGAGCAGTGTCATTTTGGGCGAGCCGATGAAGGTCGCAACAAAGGTGTTGGCGGGGCTTTCGTAAAGCTCGTGCGGGGTGCCGACCTGCTCGATGCGGCCTTCGTTCATGACGACGATCTTGTCGGCGAGGGTCATCGCCTCGATTTGGTCGTGCGTGACGTAGATCATGGTGCCGCCGATGTCCTGGTGGAGCTTGGCGATTTCGAGCCGGACCTCCGAACGCAGGGCCGCGTCGAGGTTGGAGAGCGGTTCGTCGAGGAGGAAGACCTGCGGCTTACGGACGAGCGCGCGGGCGATGGCGACGCGCTGGCGCTGGCCGCCCGAGAGCTCGCGTGGCTTGCGCTTCAAAAGCGGTTCGAGCTGCAGCATTTTCGCCGCCTCGCCGATGCGCTTGTCGATCTCGGGCTTGTCCAAACCCATCAGGCGAATGCCGAACGCCATGTTTTCGTAAACGTCCATATGCGGATAGAGCGCATAGGACTGAAAGACCATGGAGATGCCGCGCTTGGAGGGCGGGACGGTGTTCATCAGCTTCTCGTTGAGCCGGAAGCTGCCTTCGGTGATCGGGTCGAGCCCGGCGATCAGGCGCAGCAGCGTGGACTTGCCGCAGCCCGAGGGGCCCACGAAAACGACGAACTCCCTGTCGCCGATTTCAAGATCGATTCCGTGCAGGACTTCGGTCTCTTTGAACCGCTTCTTGACGCCCTTCAGCGAAAGCCTGGCCATCGTCTCCTGTCACTCCTCGCTTCAAGTCCATTTAAAGACCAATATAAGACCACTATACCTTTGCGCAATCCAAGCGGTCTGTAAACCCGTTTCCGTGCGGATTGCGCCCGATAGGGGTCAGGCGGCAATTTTTCCTCCCCGCATCGGGGCGGATACGCCGGTGGTGGTGGGGAAACTGATCGGCATGTCGCGCAGAACGCGCACGGCGAGGAAAGCGAAGCATTCCGCTTCGATCGCGTCGCCGCGCCAGCCGACCGCCTCGGCGGGGATCGCCTCAACCTTCGCGCGCCCGGGCAGCATGGCCATGATGGCGGGGTTGCGCCGGCCGCCGCCGCAGACGATCAGCTTTTCGGGCCGGCGCGGCAGCAGATCGAGGCCCCGGCCCACGGCGGAGGTTGTGAAGGCGGTCAAAAGCGCGGCGCCGTCTTCGGGGGAGCAGCCTTCTGCCATCGATGCGGAAAAATCGAACCGGTCGAGGGATTTGGGAAAAGGCGTGGCGAGGTAGGGGTGTTCGAGGAGCTTTGCGAGGCGCGCTTCGTCGACATGCCCCTCAAGCGCCAGCGTGCCGTCGGTGTCCATGTCACCCAGGCCGAGGCCGTGGACGAAGTCATTGATGGGGGCGTTGGCGGGGCCGGTATCGAACGCGATGACCCGATCCCGGCCGTCCGTCCAGGTGATGTTGGCGACGCCGCCGAGATTGAGGACGGCGGTGTCTCCGCTTGCACCAAGGTCGCGCAGAAGTGCGGCGTGATAGGCGGCGGAAAGTGGTGCGCCCTGACCGCCGGCGCGGACGTCGGCGGTGCGGAAGTCATAGGCGACCCTGGTGCCGAGGATATCGGCCATGACCTGGCCGTTGCCGAGCTGGCGGGTGTCGCCGATTCGGCTGGGGGTGGGCGCGCGGTGGAGCACGGTCTGGCCGTGGAATCCGACGATGCCGATATCGGCGAGTGTCAGGCCGGAGGAGAGCACGAGGTCGCGCACCGCGTGGGCCTGAGCGACCGAAATCGCCTCCTCGGCACGGGCGAAGATTTCCGGCTCGGGGCCGTCGAAATTCCAGGCGCGGGCGGCGTCGAGCGTTTCGGTGAGGAGCGCTCGGATGTCGTCGGGGTAGGGCGCGAGCGTCCAGGCGCCGAACTCGGATATGGTCTCGCCGTCGGTTTTCAGGATGGCGACGTCGATATTGCCGTCAAGGACGGTCCCGGTCATAAGGCCAACGGCCCAGATCGGCTCCATGGTGGTCTCCCCTTCGCCGCGCCTATCTTGTGCTGATGATATCGCCCACCGCGCGGCGGAGTTGGGCGATGCCGCTGTCGAAATGCCGTGTCGGATGGATGCGGTTGGTCAGGAGCGACCAAGCGCGCCCGTTTGCGAAATCGATCCAGAGCCCGGTGCCGGTGAACCCTGTGTGGCCGATGGTTTCCGGATGGGCATGATCACCGCCCGGCCAGCCGATATAGGGCCGCTCCCAGCCGTGGGTGCGTCTCTCGGAAAGCGGCGTGCGCATCAGGGAGATGGTTTGTTCGGAAGCGCCGGTGCCGGTCAGAAGGCCGTGCGCAAATTCGAGGACGCTGTCGATGGTGCCGAAAAGCCCGGCATGGCCCGAGCCTTCGAGTGCATGACAGTTGTCGTCGTGGACCGTGCCCGAGAGTACGTCGTAGCGCCAGGTGCAGTCTTCGGTTGCCGCGCTTTGATCGGCGGGGGCGGACCATGCGAAACCCTTGCCGGGATCGAGGTCGCGGATGCGTTTGACGCCGTCGAGCCGCTCGAGCGCCAGACCCAGAAGGATGAAATTGATGTCCGAATAGACGGCGGGTCCGGCGCGCCATTCGCGCTGGAGGACGAAGGCGCGGAGAAGGTCCGGATCGCGGCCATAGGTATAGATGGGCTCGACGGCGGGGAACGGCGTCTGGTGGCCGAGGCATTGGCGGAAGGTGACCTTCCGCTCCCAGGCGTCGGGCGCATACTGGCGGAAATCGGGCAGCACGCTTGTGAGCGGTGCGTCGAGATCGATCTCGCCGCGTTCGGCCGCTTCGAGGATGCGGGACGTCGTGAAGATCACCTTGGTGAGGGAGGCGAGGTCGAACCAGGTCTGGCGTGTCATCGGACGGCTCGCCGGAACCGTCTGTGCCTTGCCGAGAACCTCGACGGCACGATTGCCGTTGGCATCGATGATACCCAGCACGCCGCCGGGAATGCGGCCTGTCTCGATGGCGATTTTTACCGGCGCAAAGGCTTGAGTGACGTCCATCATCTAGGCCGCCTTATAGAGGTGGCACGCGACTTCGAGCGGGCTGTCGGGCTCACCCTCCTGTGGCCTCGCGAGTTTGGGACGGTCCGAATGACATACGTCCATCACGTGGGGGCAGCGGGTATGGAAGGCGCAGCCGGCGGGCGGGTTGGCGGGGTCGGGGAGTTCACCCTTCAGGACAATCCGTCCGGTGCGCGGCACGTTAGGGCGCGGGATCGCGGAGAGAAGGGCCTGTGTGTAAGGGTGCTTGGGATTCGTCATCAGCTCTTCGGATGGGCCGATCTCGACGATGCGCCCGAGATACATCACCGCGATCCGGTCGCTCACATGGCGGATCACCGAGAGGTCGTGGCTGATGAAGACGATCGAGAGCGAGAGGCGCTTCTGGAGGTCCGCGATCAGATTGATGATCTGGGACTGGATCGAGACGTCGAGCGCGGAAACGGCCTCGTCGGCGACGAGCAGCTTGGGGTTGAGTGCGAGCGCGCGAGCAATGGCGATGCGCTGGCGCTGGCCGCCGGAAAATTCGTGCGGATAGCGCTTTGCGGCGTCGGCAGGCAGGCCGACGAGGTCGAGCAGTTCAGCGACACGCGCGGCGCGCTCGGCCCTTGTACCGACGCGATGAACCTTGAGCGGTTCGCCGATGATACCGCCCACGGTATGGCGCGGGTTGAGTGCACCGAAGGGGTCCTGGAAGATGATCTGCAAATCCTTGCGGACGGGCTTGAGCTGGCCGCGGTCCAGCTCCATCAGATCCCTGCCGTCGAAATGGATTTCGCCCGCGCTCGGCTCGATGAGGCGCAGGAGCGACCGGCCGAGCGTGGACTTCCCGCAGCCCGATTCCCCGACGACACCGAGCACTTCGCCAGGTCCGATCGAAAACGAAACATCGGAGACCGCCTTGACGGTCGACCCGCCCGCGCCGGGATAGGTCTTGGAGAGGTTGCGAACGTCGAGCAGGGTCATGGTGCGGGGTTCCAGCAACGCGTGAGATGCCTGCCGCCGTCGAGCGCGGGCATGGCCGTGGTGCATTTTTCGATCCGTGCGTGACAGCGCGGGTTGAAGGTGCAGCCGTCCGGGCGCTTGCCCGGCGGGGGCACTGTGCCGCCGATGGCGGGGAGTTCGACGCCGGGCGGGTTGGACGCGGGGATCGTGCGCAGAAGCGCTTCGGTATAGCGGTGATGCGGATGGGCGAAGAGCTCGCTTGCGGGTGCTTCTTCGACGACGCGGCCGCCATACATCACCGCCACGCGGTCGCAATATTGCGAGACGACGCCGAGGTCGTGGGTAATGAGCAGGACGGCCATGCCGGTTTCGCGGCGCAGGTCGTCGATCAGGTCGAGGATCTGTGCCTGCACGGTCACGTCGAGTGCCGTGGTGGGTTCGTCGGCGACG
The DNA here is from genome assembly GCF_021166475.1 of Pelagibacterium xiamenense. GTDB lineage: Bacteria > Pseudomonadota > Alphaproteobacteria > Rhizobiales > Devosiaceae > Pelagibacterium > Pelagibacterium xiamenense. The sequence goes on along the minus strand of NZ_JAJOYS010000004.1, from coordinate 130,744 downwards.
AGCAATTTGGGGTCGCAGGCGAGCGCGATGGCGATCATCACGCGCTGGCGCTGGCCGCCGGAGAGTTGATGCGGGTAGCGCCCGAGCGCCGCGCGGGGCGAGGGGATGCCGACGCGGGTGAGCAATTCGATGGCGCGGTCGTTGGCCTCGGTCTTGGTGACATCCCGATGCAGCAGCACCGCTTCGGCGATCTGGTCGCCGATGGTGAAGACCGGGTTCAATGAGGTCATTGGCTCCTGAAAGATCATGGCGATATCGTCGCCTCGGATCGCTTCCAGGGCTCTTTCGCTCAAGGTGAGCAGGTCCGTGCCTTCGAAGCGGATCGCGCCTTTGGAGATGCGCATGGGCGGCTCGGCGATCAGCCGCATGATCGAGAGCGCGGTCACCGACTTGCCGCAACCGGATTCCCCGACGAGCCCGAGCATCTCCCCGGGGGCAATCGACAGCGATACCCCCTCGATGATTGCGCGGCCGGAAACACCGATTTCGAGGTCTTCGATGCTCAGCAATGGTTCTGCGGTTGCGGTCACGCACTCCCCCTCGTTCGGCAGATGCAGGTTTCGCTTGCCTCGAAAAAACTAATACCATAGCGTACCAAAAGTCCAGACTGGTCTTTAACTGGACCTATTGGGCCGAGACCGGCACCGATGCCGGCGTCAAAGGGAACATCATGCTGCGGAGCTGTTCCGAGCGGTTTTCGCAACGCCACGACCTGGAGGAATGCATGTCTTTGAAATCCATCGGTCTGGGGCTTCTGGCCTCGACTGTCATTGCGGGCGGCGCCCACGCGGCCACGCTCGACATCGCAATCGACTCTTCGCCCGCGGGGCTCGATCCGCATCTGATCACGGCCTTCAATTCGGTGGTGATCGTTCAGGGCAATATCTATGAAGCCCTTACGGCTATCGACCGCGACCTCAACGTCGTCCCGGGCCTTGCCGAAAGCTGGGACGTCTCGGAGGATGGGCTCACCTACACCTTCCATCTGCGCGAGGGCGTTACGTTTCACGACGGTTCGGAGATGACCGCCGAAGATGTCGCCGCCTCGATCCGGCGCGTGCAGTCCGAGACCGTTGCGTCGCCGCTCGCGAGCCGGGTGTCGCCGATCACCGGTATCGAAGTCGTCGATCCGCAAACGGTCAGGTTCACGCTCGACGCGCCGTTCGCGCCGATCCTGTCTTCGCTCTCATCCATCGCCATTGTGCCGGCGGAAATGGAGGAGGATGTCGACAGCCTGCAGCAGACGCCTGTCGGCACTGGCCCCTTCCATTTCGAGGATTGGCAGCCCAACGGCTACATCGCGCTCTCTTCGTTCGAGGACTACCACGAGGACGGTCAACCGCTGCTCGAGGGCGTGCGGTTCAATTTCGTGCCCGAATCCGCGACCCGTCAGGTCGGCGTCGTTTCGGGAGATTACGGGCTTCTGCCCGGTATCGACCCGGCGACGGCGCTGCAGCTTCAGGGGCAACCCGGCGTCACGGTGCAGGAGACGCGCGATCTTTCCTATACGCTCGTGGGGATGAACGTTACGCGCGAGCCGTTCGACGATCCGGCGGTGCGCGAGGCGTTCAATCTGGCCCTCGACCGGCAGGAAATCATCGACGGCGCGCTCTTTGGCGCCGGTGTGCCCGCCGGGCCGCTTTCCCCGGCGCTGACGAGCTGGGCGCTCGATCCGTCCGAATACTCCTGCTATGGAGCCGATCCTGAAGCCGCGCGGGCGATGCTCGAGGAGGCCGGGGTCGCGCTTCCCGTCCAGCTCACGATGAACGTGCTGCCGCGTCAGGATGCGCGCGACATCGCGCAGATCGTCCAGCAGCAGGCGGCGGAAGCCGGGTTCGAGATCGAGTTGATCAACCAGGAGATCGGCCAGTTCGTCCAGGATTGGCGAAATTCCAATTTCGATCTGTTCGTTTCGGCCAATGGCGGCAGTCCCGATCCGGATGAATATTTCTACCGGACCTTCTATGGCGGCGGCTCGACCAACGTCTTCGGCTATGCCGACGCGGAGATCGATGCCTGGCTCGATGAGGGCCGGTCGGAAACCGATCAGGGCGCGCGCAAGGCGATCTACGATCAGGTTCAGCGCAAGCTCGCCTGCGAGGGTCCCATCGCGCATGTCGCCTATGGCAGCCTCTTTACGGCGGTCAACGATGCGGTTGAGGGATTCGAGATCTATCCGAACGGGCGCCTCACGAGCCTCGTCGACGTCGAGATCGCCGAATAGCCACCTCCCGCGCCGGCGCTGCCTCGAGCGGTGCCGGCGCGGACCGTTCTGGGGAGACCCGATGTCTTCGCGCTTTCTCGTCACCCGGCTCATTGATCTGGCGGTGGTTCTGTTCGGGGTTTCGATCGTCGTTTTCCTGATGATCCGGCTCATTCCCGGCGATGCGGTTGCGATCATGCTGGGTGCCAATACCGAAATCACGCCCGAGCGGATCGCCGAGCTTGAGCGCCGGGTGGGGCTCGATCAGCCGATCTTGATCCAGTATTTCAACTGGTTCACGGGGCTCTTTCGGGGCGATCTTGGAACTTCGATCTGGACGGGGCGGCCCGTAGCCGCGGAAATTGCCGCGAATATCTGGCCGACCTTCGAATTGACGTTCCTTTCGGTCCTCGTCGGGGCGGGGCTTTCGATCCCGCTGGGGGCCTTCATGGCGCAGGCGCGGGGCAAGGGCGCGGAGGTTGCGGTGCGCATCGGCGCGATTGCGGGGCTCACCATCCCGTCCTTCTGGCTCGGGATCGTCTCTATCTTTCTCTTGTCCAAGCTGCTGCCGGGGTTTTCCGCACTCGGTTATGTGCCCTTTACCGAGGACCCTCTCGGCAATCTCCAGCGTATGATCCTGCCGGTCATCGCCCTGAGCCTGCCCATGCTCGCCAATCTTTCGCGGCTGGTGCGCTCGGCCATGCTCGATGCGCTGGGGCAGGACTATATCCGCACCGCGAAAGCCAAGGGGGCGAGCAAGCGGCGGCTGGTCTACCGGCATGCCATGCGCAATGCGCTTATTCCGTTCATCACGAGCGTCGGCGTGGCGACGGGGTATCTTCTGGGCGGCGCCATCGTCGTCGAGCAGGTGTTTGCCATTCCCGGACTCGGGCGGCTGGTGCTCGGCGCGATTGCGGAGCGCAATTATCCGCTCGTGCAGGCGACGATCCTCGTCATGACCTCCGCCTTCGTCATCGTCAACTTTCTCGTCGACCTGCTCTATGCGGTCATAGACCCAAGGGTGTCGCGCCGATGATGGAGTTCATCCGCAAGAACAAGCTTCTGACCTTCGCGCTCGGGTTTGTCGCGATCCAGGTGCTTCTGGCTATTTTCGCGCCGGTCGTCGCGCTCCATGATCCATATGCACAGGTGATGGTCGAACGCATGAAAGGGCCGAACCTCACCAATTGGCTCGGCACCGACCAGCTTGGGCGCGACGTGCTCGCGCGGATCCTGTTCGGCTATCAGGTTTCGCTCATGACCTGCGTCACCGCCGTCGGGCTGGCGCTCGTTGCAGGCGGCACGCTGGGAATGCTCGCGGCGTTCTATGGCGGCTGGCTCGACAGGGTGCTGATGCGGGTGATGGATGTGCTTTTCGCCTTCCCCATCATGCTGTTGGCCATCGGCGTCATCGCCGTTCTGGGGCCCAATGTCTGGAGCGCGGCAATTGCGATCGCCATCGTCTATACGCCGATTTTCGCGCGGCTCCTGCGCGGGCCGGCTCTCGTCATCTGCGAGAGCGAATATGTCATGGGCGCGCGCGCCATCGGGGCTTCGGACGGGCGGATCGTCTTTTTGCACCTTTTGCCCAACCTCGCCTCGGTGATCCTTGTCCAGACGAGCCTCTTGCTTTCGGCGGCGATCCTTGTAGAGGCATCGCTGTCGTTTCTGGGGCTCGGGGCGCAGCCGCCGGTACCGTCGCTGGGGCTGATGCTGTCGGAGGGGCGCAATTTCCTCCTGCTCTCGCCCTGGCCGGCGATCTTTGCGGGGTTCGCGATCCTGTTCCTGTCCTTCGGCTTCAATCTTCTGGGCGATGCCCTGAGGGATACGCTCGATCCGCGGCTTAAAAACGCGTCATAATAACGGGAGAACAACGATGTCGATTGCCGAAGATAGCGGGCCGGGCGAGGCGTCCCAACCCGATGTGCTGGCGACGATCGTCGAACAGCTCGCCGGGTATGAGGCGTCCTCGAGCCATCTTTATCACCAGCTTGCCAAGACGCTGCGCGCGCTCATCGAGACCGGCGCGCTCAGGGGCAACGACGCGCTGCCGTCCGAGCGCGACATCGCCAAGGCGACCGGGCTGTCGCGTATCACGGTGCGCAACGCGATCGACGACCTGCACCGCGAGGGGCTGATTTCCAAGCGCCGCGGGGCGGGCACCTATGTCTCGCCGCAGATCGATCAGCCGCTCTCGCTGCTCATGGGCTTTACCGCCGACATGAAGCGCCGGGGCGCGTCCTCGGCGTCGGTCGTTCTCGAAAAGACCGTGAGCCTTCCCGATGCCGACGAAATGCTCAAGCTGGGGTTGTCGCCCTCGGATCATGTGGTGCGGCTTTCGCGTGTGCGTACGTCCGATGGCGAGCCGCTGGCCGTCGAGCATGCGGTCGTGCCGATGTCGGCGGTGAGCCCGGACGCGATCGGGGAGTCGCTTTACGAGGCGCTCAAGGACAGCGGCAACTCGCCGGTGCGCGCGCTCCAGCGGTTGCGGGCCGCAGTCGCCGATGCGCGGGAGGCAGAGCTTCTGGACGTCAAGCCGGGGAGCCCGATCCTCCATATCGAGCGGCGATCGTTTCTCGCCAATGGGCGGCCCATCGAGGTGACGAAGTCGTCCTATCGCGGGGACCGGTACGATTTCATAGCCGAGCTCAAGATCGAATAACTACGTCGTCCCGTCGCCCGCACCCTCCGTCGCCGCCTCCAGTTCCGTGTCGGGAATGTCGTCGAAGGACGCGTAGTTGAGGTTGTAAAGCTTCGAATAGAGGCCCTTTTTCGCCATCAGTGCGTCGTGGTTGCCGGTTTCGATCACCTGGCCGTTTTGCAAAACGATGATCCTGTCGGCGCCGCGGATGGTGGCGAGGCGGTGGGCGATGACGAGCCCGGTGCGGCCCTCGAGGAGTTTGACCAGCGCCTTCTGAATCAGCATTTCGGTATAGCTGTCGATATTGGCGGTGGCTTCGTCGAGGACGAGAATCTTCGCATCGGCCACGAGCGCGCGGGCGAAGCTGATCAGCTGGCGCTGGCCGAGCGAAAGATTGCCGCCGCGCTCACCCAGTTCGGCATCGTAGCCGCCGGGCAACCTCATGATGAAGTCGTGGGCGCCCACGGTCTTGGCGGCCTCGACGACGTCCTCGCGGGTCGCTTCGCTCTTGCGGTAGCGGATATTCTCGAAGACGGTGCCGGTGAAGAGGAACGGTTCCTGGAGCACCATGGCGATGTGACGGCCCAGCGACTCCTGGGTGACGTCCCTCACGTCCCTGCCGCCGACCAAAACCTGGCCGTCCTGGACGTCGTAGAAGCGGTGAATGAGGGCCATCGAGCTCGATTTGCCCGAGCCGGTGGGGCCGACAAGCGCGACGGTCTCGCCGGGATTGACCTTGAAGTTGACGTCCTTGAGCACGGGGTGCTTGGGATTGTAGCCGAAGGTGACGTGCTTGAATTCGACCGAACCGTCCATGTCGGCGGGGAGGTCTTCGGCGTCGGGCTTGTCGGTGATGTCGACGCGCACGTCCATCACCTCGGTGATGCGCTGGCCGGCGGCCATGGCGCGCTGCATGACCGAATATTGCAGGGTCAGCGAGCGGATGGGGTCGAAAAAGCGCTGGATATAGAAGAGGAACGCGACCATGACGCCGACGTCGAGGCGTTCGTTCAGAACCATCGAGCCGCCCACGACAATGAGGATCGCCATGGCGAGCCCGGTCAACGAGTCGACGATGGGCACCATCACCTGTGCATATTTCGATGCTGTGAGGTGCGCGCGCAGGTTTGCCGTCGCCTTGTCGTTGTAGAGCGTGAAATTGACGTCCTGGCGCTCCATCGACTGCACGGCCTTGACCCCGTGGATCGCCTCGGCGAGCGCGCCGTTGGTCACCGAATTGGTTTCGTGCGCCGCCATGAAGGCTTTTCGCGCGCGGGGGAGCCAGAAGATGCGGACGATGAAAAGGACCGGCATGACCGAGAGCGTCAGCAGTCCGAGCGAGAAATCGAGCCACAGCATCACCACGATGATGCCGACAAGCAGGGCCATGTCCCCCACCGAGATCACCGAGGTCTCGAGGAATTCCTGCATGGAATTGACGTCGCCCTGGAGCCGGCTCATCAGGCGGCCGACCTCGGTCTTGTCCATGAACGAGAGCGAGACACGCTGGAGGTGGCCGAACATTGCCCGGCGCATGTCGAAAAGGACGTTCTCGGCGGCCTTACCCACCACCGATTCCTGCACATAGCTCGCGGCGTAGTTGATCGCGATGGTGACGCCGAACGCGGCACACGCCCAAAGAAGGGCCGTGTAGTCGACGCCGCCTTCCACGACCGCGTAGTCGATGGCGTAGCGCACGATGAGCGGGATGATGAGCTGTGTGCCGGTAAAGACCAGCACCGCGATAACGGCGATGATCATCTGGAGGCGGTAGGGCTCGACGAACGCCCAGATGCGCGAGACGATCTTGCCGTCGAAGGCCTTGCCGAACATCTCCTCTTCAATGCGGTAGGAGCCGACGGTCGCGCGCGGCGGCCGGCGGCCGGCATCGGCGGGGTCGTGACGCTCGTTGTAGGTTTCGGTGGTCATCAGTTCTCTCCCCCGCCCATCTCTTCGAGCATTTCGTCGCCCGGGCGCACCTGCAGATCGTAGAGCGCCTTGTAGCGGCCGCCCTTGTCCAGCAGCTCCTCATGGGTGCCGCGTTCGACGATTTCGCCGTTTTCGACGAAGAGGATCTGATCGGCGTGCATCAGCGACGAGAGCCGGTGGGCGATAATGATGGTGATGCGGTCTCTGGCATACTGTTTCATGGCGCCGCGGATGCGCTGCTCGGTCGCCGCGTCGATGGCAGCGGTCGAATCGTCGAAGACCAGTATGTCCGGCCGCAGCATGATCGTGCGCGCGATGGACAGTCTCTGCCTCTGGCCGCCCGAAAGCGAAACGCCGCGCTCGCCCACGATGGTGCGGTAGCCGTGCGGCAGGCCGAGCACATAATTGTGCAATTGGGCGGAGTCGCTGGCGCGTTCGATGCGGTTTTCGCGGGCCCAGGGATCGCCATAGGCGATGTTGTTCTCAATGGTCGTCGTGAACAGGAAGGCATCCTGCTGGACGACGGCGACCGCGTGTCGAAGGGAGGCCAGCGTCACGTCGCGGATGTCCTGCCCGTCGATGGTGATCCGGCCCTCGGTGACGTCGTAAAAGCGCGGGATCAGATGCGCGATCGTCGATTTGCCGCTCCCCGGTGGGCCGACGATGGCAAGCGTTTCCCCGCGCCGGGCTTCGAACGAGATGTTCTTGAGGACCCGATTGTCGCCGGTTTCGGGATAGACGAAGCCGACATTGTCGAACCGCAGTGTTCCCTCAGTTACTGTCAGGGGTTTTGCGTCCGGCTTGTCCTTGATGGCGATGTCGAGGTCGAGAAGCGCGAACAGCCGCGTGCCGCATGTCGAGGCGCGGGCGAAGGAGTTGACCATCATGCCCAATTGCCGGACGGGCATCTGGAGGATGGTCATGAACGTGAGGAACGTCGCCAGCGTGCCGACGGTGATCTCGCCTTCGATCACCATGCCGCCGCCGATCCAGAGCACCAGTCCCATTGCGGCAAAGAACGAGAATGTCATCAGTGACGTCGCGCGCACGCGGATGCCGACGCGGTCGTGGGCCAGCTCGAGGGCGTATTTCGACCATTTGTCGAATTTGGCCATCTCATAAGCCTGCGCGGCGAAGGCGCGGACAACGCGGATGCCGCCGAGGTTTTCGTCCATCACGCGGGTCAGGACGGCAAGCCGTTCCTGCAATTCGCGCCAGGTGAGCCGCAATTTCATCTGCGCTGTCGCCGAGCGCCAGGCCACGAAAGGTACAAAGCTCAGCGCCAGAAGGCCGAGCACGAGGTTCGTCGAGAGGAGCAGATAGGCGCCGACACCGATGAGGACGCTCAAAAGAAAGACGCGGATCAGCCCGGTCGAAAAAAACATCCGGACGCCTTCGAGATCGAGCAGGCCGATGGTGATCAGGTCGCCCGAATGGACCTGGTCGTGGAAGGAGAAGTTGAGCCGCTGGATCTTTTCGTAGCACGCGAGCCGCAATTCGTAGCCGATATGGTGGCCGACCGATTCCGCGTAGTAGTTCTGCAAGAGCGTGAAGATGCCGCGCGCGACAGAGACGCCGAGCAGCATCAGGGCGGTCATGAGCAGGGCGTTTTCCGCAAGCGCGCCGGCCTCGCCCCCGGTCACTACCGTTTGCGTCTGGTCGACGGCCTGGCCGAGCAATTGGGGAATGAGCAATTGCAGCGAGGCGGCGATAAAGGTCGAGACGATGGCGATGGCCACTTGCCAGGGGTGGCGCAGGGACATGCGCGTAATCCTGAGGATCGTCGAAAGCCCGCGGCCCCACCCGGCGGCCTTGACATGCAGAAGGGCCTTGTCGGCGGAATAGGTTTTCGAAAAGGCGGCGTCACGGCGCTTTGCCGCGTCGCCCGTAGCGTCGCTGCTCAACGGTCTATCCAGTACGTTTTGTCCGCTCCAAGCCTGGCGGAAGAAGGTCTCGACTCAGCGGGGAAGTCACTCGCACAAACATTTTAGTCCCATGTGGAAATGCGAAGCAAGCTGACCGATCGCAAAAAGTTATCCGATAACTTCCTCATTCGGCTGGAATTAACTTGATGTTGACACTCAAGTAATTTCGGGACCATGGTCTCGCGGACTTCGGGATTGGGCCGGTATGCCATCGGGTTGCTCCCAACTCCGAACCGGCGCAAAAGGCGCCAGATCCGATCTCCGGGACCATATACATGACCACCGCCAGCCCACCTGCCGACCCCTCCCTGCTGCGCCGTTTCTTTTCGTATTACGCGCCGTATCGGGGGCTGTTTTTCCTCGATTTCGGCTGCGCGGTGCTTGCGGGCCTATTGGAGCTGGGCTTTCCGGTCGTCGTCCAGCTTTATGTCGACCGGCTGCTGCCGGGCCAGAACTGGACGCTGATCCTGGGCGCGGCGGCCGGGCTTCTCGTTGTCTATCTCATCAATGCGGGGCTGCTCTCGGTGGTCAACTATTGGGGCCACGCGCTCGGGGTCGGTATGGAGACCGACATGCGGCGCCAGGCGTTCGACCACCTGCACAAGCTCTCCTTCCGCTATTTCGACAACAAGAAGACCGGGCATCTGATCACGCATGTGACCAAGGACCTCGAGGAGGTGGGCGAAATCGCCCATCACGGGCCAGAGGACATGTTCATCGCGATCATGACCTTTGTCGGCGCCTTTATCATCATGGCGCTGATGAATTTGAAGCTCGCAGCGTTGACGCTGGTTCTGGTCCCCATCGCCTCGTTCGTCGTCTGGAAGTACGGCAGCGCCATGACGGCGACCTGGAAGGCGCTTTATGGACGGGTTGGGGATTTCAACGCCCGCATCGAGGAGAGCATCGGTGGGGTCCGCGCGGTCCGCGCATTCGCCAATGAGCGCCACGAGCGGCGCCTTTTCGAGGGCGATAACCAGAACTACCGGCGCACCAAGCTCGCCGCCTACAGGATCATGACCGCGTCGATCTCGATCTCGTATCTCTCCAAAAGCCTCGTGCAGCTTCTTGTCATGCTCGCGGGCACGGCACTCGTTATCTATGGCGAAATGAGCTATGGCGAATTCGTCGGCTTCCTCTTGCTGATCAACGTGCTGTTCCGCCCCATCGACAAGATCATCAGCGTCATCGAGACCTATCCCAAGGGTATCGCGGGGTTCAAACGCTTCTGCGAGTTGATCGATACCGAGCCCGATATCGTCGACCGGCCGGACGCGCAGACGGTATCGGGGCTTAAGGGCGAAATCGACTTTTGTGATGTCGGGTTCGGTTACGACAACGGCCGCAAGGTGCTCGAAAACGTCAATCTCAGGATCGCCCCGGGCGAGACGGTTGCGCTGGTCGGCCCGTCGGGTGCGGGCAAGACGACGCTGTGTTCTCTGCTGCCGCGGTTCTATGAGATCGAGACCGGCGCGATCACCATAGACGGCATCGATATACGCGATATGACGCAGGACAGCCTGCGCAACCAGATCGGCATCGTGCAGCAGGACGTTTTCATGTTCGGCACCTCGATCCGCGACAACATCGCCTATGGGCGGTTGGGGGCAACCGACGCGGAGATCATGGACGCGGCGCGGCGGGCGCAGTTCGACAAGGTCATCGCCGACATGCCTGAAGGGCTCGATACGGTCGTCGGCGAGCGCGGGGTCAAGCTTTCGGGCGGGCAGAAGCAGCGGCTTGCGATTGCGCGGATCTTTTTAAAGAACCCGCCGATCCTGATCCTCGACGAGGCCACCTCGGCGCTCGATACGGCGACCGAGCAGGAAATCCAGCGCGCGCTCACCGAGCTGAGCGAAGGCCGGACGACGCTTGTTATCGCCCACCGGCTTGCGACCATCCGCAATGCGGACCGGATCGTCGTGATCAGCGGCTCGGGGATCGCCGAAGAGGGTAGCCACGGCGCGCTGCTCGACCATGGCGGGCTCTATGCGCAACTGCACAGGGCGCAGTTCGGAAGCTAGACGAGCCCGAACATTTGGTCCTGTTTCTGCCGCAGGGCAAAGAGCTTGGTGGTGACGTCCGGCGTCGCGTTGGCGGAGGTGAAGAGGTCGCCCTTTTTGACCGGCGCGGTCGTCCGGCCGCCCTCGAGCAACCCGACCGGAATTGCGTTGGCCCTGCGCGCGTCCCCGATGGTCATCGCAAACGAGCGGTAACAAGTCTCTCCGATAGCGTCGAGCGGCGTACCTTCGGGCAGGTCTCGCTTGGCGACGGCGCAGACTTCGGCGACCGGACTAGGGAGCGGGACCATATCGGGTTTGCCGTAGAGCATGATGCGCGCCGCGGTGAGCGGCACCTCGAGGCTCGTGAGATGATAAGGGCGAAAGAAGCCGTAATAGGGCCCCACGCCCACATGCAGGTCGTCCATGCGCTCGATGATGCGTGGGTGGTGCGCCTTGGCGATGACGAAGACGCCGGGCGCGACGCCCTTGCCGACGGTGTAGTCGACGACGCCGGATTTTTCGAGCACGCCGCCATCGGCCCTGGGGATGAGGACCTTTGCGAGCGAATCGCGGTCGGCCTTTGGTCCGTGCATGCCCGGAATGTCGGGCACCAGCCCGGTCGCGTTGGCGATGGCGGTCATTTCGACCATGGTTTTGGAGCCGTCAACGAACTCGACCAGCATGCGCGGGTTCATGTTCCGCCGCTCGGCTTCTTCGCGGTAGTCGTCGGGGACGGCGTCGTAGTTCAGGGGGTTGTTCTTGCCCTTGCCGGCGGAGACGATCTCGAGGCCCAGCGCGGAGACGAATTCGATGAGCTCCATGCATGAGGACGGCTCGTCTCCGGCCCCCACCGAATAGACGACGCCCAGCCGGTCGGCTTCCTTTTTGAGGTAAGGGCCGATGGTCACGTCCGCCTCGACATTCATCATGACGAGATGCTTGCCGTGCTCCATGCCGAGAAGATCGAAGTCCGCGCCAACGCCCGGCTTGCCGGTTGCGTCGATGATAACGTCGACTTCCGGTGCGGTGACCATCAGCGCGGTATCGGAGGTTACCGCGATCTTGCCCATGTCGATCGCTGCGCTCATGGCGGTGCGGCTGTCAACCTCGCGACCCATGCCGGCGCCTTCGCCATAGGCGATGTCCATGGCGGCGAGCGCGGTTTGCGGGCGGCGGGTGGCGATGGCAGCGATCTCGATGCCGTTCATCAGCATCACCTGGGTGACGAGATCGGTGCCCATTTCCCCCGAACCGATAATGCCGAGCCGGATCGGCTTGCCGGTTTCCGCCCTTGCCTCGAGGTCGCGGGCGATGCCGGTTTTGGAGATTGCGGTCACGTTCTGTCTCGTTCCAATGAGTATTTGCCGCCTACCTAGTCCATTTTGCGCGCCAAGCAAAACCCTTCCCGCTGCCGCTTGAAAGACAATTGCGGATCAAGGCACTATCGCGGCGAACATGGTTTTGAAAGGGCAGTCCATGAGCGAAACCGACGAGGTGCTGATTTCGGTTAGCGGCGCAGCCGGGATCATAACGCTCAATCGCCCCAAAGCGATCAACGCTCTTAATGCGTCGATGATCGAGGCGATCCTGGCCGCGCTTGCCGCGTGGGCGCACGATAGCACCATCCGCCTTGTTCTGATCGAAGGCGCAGGGGAAAAGGGGCTCTGCGCCGGGGGTGACGTGCGGGCGGTGCGGGAGGCGGTTCTGGCGGGTCAATCCGAGGCGGCGCTCGGTTTTTTTGCGCGCGAATACGAAATGAACCGGATGATTGCGCGGTTCGAAAAGCCCATCGTGGCGCTTCAGACCGGGGTCGTCATGGGCGGCGGGATCGGGGTATCCGCGCATGGCCGGTTCCGCATCGCAACGGCATCGAGCAAATTCGCCATGCCCGAGGGCGCGATCGGCCTGTTTCCCGACGTGGGGGTCAACGCGGTGCTCGCGGAGGCGCCCGAACCGCGTGCAATGGCTTTTCTCCTGAGCGGGGTGACCGTCGGTGCTGCGGATGCGATTGCGCTGGGGTTGGCCGATGCGATGGTCGATCAAGAGCGGCTCTCCGGCATCCGCGACCGAATCATCGATGCTGCGAGGGCCGGTGAGCCCGATACCCAGATCGTGGCCATCATCCAGGCCGAAACGCTCGAGGCCGGCCCGGCGCAGTTCTGTGCCACGGCCGATGCGCTAGCCGAAGCTTTCACAGGCGATACGGTGCCGCAGATCATAAGCGCGCTCCACCATTGCGCAGACGAGGGCGTCGAGGGGGCGTTGCCGCTTGTCACAAAGATGGAAGGGCACGCGCCGACCAGCCTTGCGGTGGCGCTCATGGCCCACCGCCGCACGCGCCGCGACCCGTCCATCGAGGCGGTTCTCAAGCGCGATCTGGCGCTGGCGCGGTGGATGGCGGTGCGGCCGGATTTCGCCGAGGGTGTGCGCGCCTTGCTCATCGACAAGGACCGGACCCCGGCCTGGACGCCGGCGGATCACGCGGCGGTGGACCTGACGGAAATCGCCGCGCTGCTCGATTGATCCGGCAAAGTGAATAAAGCGCGTGCGGGCCCTGTTATGGTTAGGGATTCTTAAACGCTTGATGGACAAAACTGCGGCAACCGAAAGCGGGTGTCAGGGAGCCGTCCATCCATGCCGAAGTCGCAAGCCCAGTCTGTGGAGTTGCCGCGGATTGTCGATCTTGATGCGCTGGACGAGATTCGCGAGACCCTGCTCGGCGCGCTCCAGGCGGGGCCCGTCGATATCGATGCGCAGGCGGTCGACCGGGTTTCCACCAATGCGCTCTTCATGCTCCTGAGCGCGGCGGAGACCGCCAAGCAGGCCAAGTTCACCTTCACGATAAGCAGGGCCAGCGACGTCATGCGCGCCTCCATCGAAAAGCTCGGGCTCAACGACAATTTTGCGCCCGTCCTGAAAGGATAAGCCATCACCATGCGCGTGCTCACTGTTGATGATTCCCGCACCATCCTCGCCATGCTTCACCACACCCTCACCAATGCAGGGTTCGAGGTGCTGCAGGCTGAGAACGGCCAGCTCGGGCTCGACGTCCTCGCCCGCGAAGAGGTCGATGTGGTCATCACCGACATCAACATGCCGGTGATGGACGGCATCGAGTTCATCAAGAACGTGCGGGCAACGGGTAAGCATCAGAGCCTGCCCATTCTGATCCTCACCACCGAGACCAGTCAGGACAAGCGCGACCAGGGCCGCGCCGCCGGCGGGACGGGATGGATCGTCAAGCCGTTCGATCCTGAAAAGCTCATCAGCGTGATCAACAAGGTCGTGCATTAAAGGCCTAACCACCACATGAACCCATCCCTTCGCGCAGGCATCCCAAATGAGTGACCTCGACGAATTCAAGGCAACATATTTCGATGAGTGCTCGGAACTGCTGCTCGAGCTCGAGGAGCAATTCGCTGCGATCGAAGAGGGCGATCGCGACAGCGAGCGGCTCAATGCCGTGTTCCGCGCGATCCATTCGATCAAGGGGGGCGGCGGCGCGTTCGGGTTCGACGGGCTGGTCAAATTCGCGCACAGCTTCGAAACGCTCTTGGACTATGTCCGGGACGGCAGGGTGGAGTTGACCGAAGAGGTCGTGACGCTCTGCATCCGTTCGGTCGACATCGTGGCGGATTTCGTCAATGCCGCGCGCAATGGCGATACCCTGCCTGCCGAGTACGGCGCGAGCGAGAAGGCGAGCTTTGACGCCCTGGCCAGGGGTGAAGCGGCCGAGACCGAGGCCGGCGCCGGCGAGAGCGATGAAGACTCGATGGACGAGTTCGACATCGATTTTACCCCCGTTTCCGTCGATCTGAGTGCGGACAAGCCGTTGTCGGACTTGCCGGTCTCACCGGACGGCGAATCGAGCTGGCTGATTACGTTTACCCCGTTCCCGACGCTCTACGAGCGCGCCAACGACCCGCTGCTGCTGTTCCGCGAGCTTGCGCTTTTGGGATCGATCGAGGTGACCGCCACGCTCGGCGGCCTGCCGACGCTCGACCAGTTCGATCCGTTCGGCGTTTATTGCAGCTGGACCATCGCGCTGACCTCCGACAAGGCGAGCGAAGAGGCGATCCGCGAGGTATTCGAGTTCGTCGACGGGGACTGCGAGATCACGGTCGAAAAGCAGGCCGGCGCGCCGGCTGCCGAGATTACCGAACCAGACGATCTGCCGAGTTTTGCCGACCTTGCCGAGGAGGCGAAGGCCGAGCGCAAATTCGTCCCCACCGGCGAGCCAGACGCGGACAGCGCGCCCGCAGCTCCGGCGGCACCTGCCGCCGATGTCGGTGCACCGACGCCAGTCCGGCCGGTGACACCTGCTGCCGCCAATGGCGTTTCGTCAGCGGCGGCCAGCGAGGAGGCCAATGGCGGGCGCGCGGTCGGCATGCAGTCGATCCGCGTCGATCTCGACAAGGTCGACCGCGTGGTCAACATGGTGGGCGAACTGGTCATAACCCAGTCCATGCTCACCCAGCAGATGGACGACGCCATCCGCGACCGCTACCAGGAACTCGTGCGCGGCATCGAAGTGCTCGCGCAGACCACACGCGGGTTGCAGGACGCGGTGATGGCGATCCGCGCGCAGCCGGTCAAATCGGTCTTCTCGCGCATGCCGCGGCTTGTGCGCGAACTCGCGGCCAAGACCGGCAAGAAAATCAAGCTCGAAACCATCGGCGAGAACACCGAAATCGACAAGACGGTGATCGAGCAGCTTTCCGACCCGCTCACCCATATGGTGCGCAATTCGGCAGATCACGGCATTGAGGGGCTGGAGAACCGGCTTGCCTCGGGCAAACCGGAGACCGGCACGATCCGGCTTTCGGCCGAGCAGGCGGGCGGCAACATCCTGATTGTCGTCGAGGACGACGGGCAGGGCATCAACCGCGAGCGCGTGCTTGAGATCGGCCGCGAGCGCGGCATTGTCGGCCCGGATCAGCAATTGACCGACGAGCAGATCGACAACCTCATTTTCGCGCCGGGCTTCTCGACCGCCTCGGAAATCTCGGACATTTCCGGCCGCGGCGTGGGCATGGACGTGGTGCTTTCCAACATCAAGAAGATCGGCGGCTCGGTGCATGTGCGCTCGTGGCCGGGCAAGGGCACGCGCATGACGCTGAGGCTGCCGCTGACGCTCGCCGTGCTCGACGTGATGCTGGTCAAGGTCGCAGGGTCACCTTACGTCATTCCGCTCTCCTCGATCGTCGAAACGATCCAGAATTCGCGCGCCGATTTCGGGCACATGCCCTCGGGCGGCAAGGTGTTGCAGGTGCGCGGGGAATACGTTCAGGTGGTCGATCTTGCACGACGTTTCGAGATGGTGACCGACCAGACCGACGACAACCGGTTCGTGGTTCTGTGCGAGGCGGAAGGCAATTCAAAGGTCGCGCTCGTTGTCGACGACATCATCGGCCAGCAGCAGGTCGTCATCAAATCGCTCGAGGAGAATTTCGAGCGCATCAACGGCATCGCGGGCGGCACAATTCTGGGCGACGGTAACGTTGCGTTGATTGTTGATGTGCAAAGCTTGAAGACAGGACATGCCCATCAGAATGCGGCCTAGGGGCTCGGACGCGGGTTTTCGCGCGAGCGGGCAGGCCTTTTAAGGAGGTTCGGTGATGGAAGCGCTCGATATGCGTGAAGACTATCAGGACAATTCGGCCGCCGCGAGCCAGAACTCGCTGCAGCTCATCGCTTTCTCGATCGACGAGCAGATCTACGGCGTCGAGATCACGACCGTCCGCGAGATCCGCGCCTGGAACGGCGCCACGCCGCTGCCCAACACCCGCGAATACGTACGCGGCGTCATCAACCTGCGCGGCACCATCGTCCCGATCTTCGACCTGCGTGCCCGCTTCGGCGACGGCAAGACCAACCCCACCAAGAACCACGTCGTGGTGGTGATGAGCGTCGGGGAAAAGTGGATCGGCATCCTGGTGGATGCGGTTTCCGACATTCTCACGGTTTCGAAAGACGATATCCATGCCGTGCCGGAGGGCAACGCCAACGACACCGAGCTCCTGAACGGCATCGTTACCCACGATAGCCGCATGGTGGGGCTCATCGACCTGCATGCCGTCGTCGCGGGTGCCAAGGAAGACGCCTAGCCCCTCGACTTTCTTTTCAGGAAGAATTCGACCCCCGCCCGTGCGAACGTGGCGGGGGTTTTCATTGCCGCATATGAAAAGGGCGCCTCATGGGCGCCTTTCGGATTCGGAGCAGACCAGCTCAGGTCAGAAGAATTCGACCTCGCCCGAATTGGTGCGGGCGGCAATGCCGGACAGCGCGTCGTCACGCAGTTCGTCGAGCGTCAGCGTTGACCAGACATCCTCACTCGCCGCCTTGTCGGTATGTTCCTGCAGCTCGGCGAGCTTGCGGGCGGCTTCGGCCATGTTGCGGCAGCGCTGCTCGATGCGGTCCTGCATCTGGAGGGCGACGACGATCTGGCGAATGGCGGTGGAGCGGGCGGTGTTGCAGTCGATGGTGGTGTCGCCCAACGTCAAGAGACTGGCGGTGATGCCATCGACCATCTCCGCGGTCTGACGCGCGGTTTCTTCCAGTTCCCTGGCCAGTTTCGGCAGCCCCATGCAATTCTCTCCTGAATACGCGTGTGCGGATATTAACCTTGAAAATCTAAATCGTTACTTGCCTCAGGCACGATCCTCAAACCCTTCCCCTGTTAGGGTTAGCGGAGCGTAAAAATGGAACGCTTCAGCGTGCGATTGTGGCTTGCAATACGTGTCGCCCAGGGGGGTGCACATAACGGCGGCGGATTAACACAAAGAAAATGAGTTTAGGCTCAACTTGGCCTTCGAGCCATTAAGGTAAACAGCGAAAGCTGGAAGAAACGAGACAGGGAACGAAGGTTTATGGCGGTTGCCTCATTGCCCGCGGATTTCTCGCGCGGGGTCGTCACCACGGTTCATCAGGGCGACTGCCTGGTTTCGAAAGAGAGCGACGTCACGTTTTCGACAGTGCTGGGATCGTGCATCAGCGCCTGCGTGCGCGACCGCGCGGCGCAAGTGGGGGGTATGAACCACTTCCTGCTGGCGACGCAATCGGGCTCGGCGCGCGACACCTACGGCGAATCGGCGCGCTATGGCGCGTTCGCCATGGAGCAGCTCATCAACATGGTGCTCACCAAGGGCACGGGTAAAAAGGCCAATCTCGAATTCAAGGTGTTCGGCGGCGGCAACATCCACGCGGGCATGAACGATGTGGGGCTCAAGAACATCGAATTCATCCGCGCCTTCCTGCTCGATGAAGGCTATACGATTGCAAGCGAAGACCTGGGCGGCAGCTATGCGCGCCGCGTGATGTTCAAACCCCAGTCGGGGCGGGCCTTCGTCAAGCGTCTCGACAGCACCGACAATGCGCGCCTGGTGCGCGAGGAACTCGCGATCGCAAGCAGGCAGAAGGTCAAGCCTGTCGAGGACGATATCGAACTCTTCTAGGGGCGCTCGCACGGGTCTTAGCAAAACCTTACCGGGGACGGTGCGCGATCACAAAGCGTTAACCATAACCGGCCTAGTGTGGCGCCATGCTCGCGCCAATATATCCGGCGCGCCGGGGGCGGTAGATGTCCCGGACGCGCCTTGCCGTTATTGCCGTTCTCGTCTGGCTGGCCGTGGAGACCTGCGCCCTTGCGCTCTGGGCGGTCTTCGGGCCGGGCCTATGGACGCTTTCGGGCATCGGTGCCGCAACATTGCTTGGTATCGGATGCACGCTCTGGCTTGCGGCACGTGCCGAGGCGCGGCACCGCAAGGGACTGTCCGCGCTCGGGGAGGCCGTCGGCTCGGGGCCGATCGGCAGCGCCAGGGAGCTCGACCACGTCCAGGCGATCGCCGCCAATCTTTGTGCCCGGCTCGAGCGGGCGCTGACCTACAAGGCCGGGTTCGAAGCGCTCGAACGCTTCGCGTTGATTGCCGATGCCGAGGGCAAGGTGGTCAAGGCAACCGCCGGCCTTGCGCTGGCCGCCGGGAGCGTCACGGACGCACGTGTGCTTCTGGGGGCGGGGCAGGTGTTCGGCGATGCGCCGTCCGAAACCGAAGTCCGTCTTTGCGATCGCGTCTACCGCGCGCGTACCGTGCCGCTTGCGGGTGCGCGCTGGCTCGTCGAGTTCGACCGGCCGGGCGCGGTTATGGCTAGGGACGACCTAGCCGCTTTCACCGATGCGTTGACCGGCGGGCAGACCGGCTTCCGGTTCGCGCGTGAGCGGCTCGACGCCAACCCCGATCTCGCGCCGCTCAACACTGCGCTCGCCACGCTCGACGACAGCGTCACCGCAATCCGGACCCTCATCGAAACCGAGGGCCGCGCCGATGTGTTGCCGGCCAATACCGGGTTGGCCCGAGAGGTCAGGGCGCTGGCCACAGCGCTGTCCGAGGTCGCCGGAGAGCGCGATATGGAAGCGCAATTGCGGGCGCGCGAACAGCAAAAGCTCGCCGAGGTGGGGCGGCTCGTCGAATTGTGCGCGCACCGTGCGGATGCGCTGATGCAATCCGCCGACGCCGCGCGGACCTCCGCCGATGCCGCGCGCGACGCGCTGGTGAAAAGCAGCGGCGCGGCGTCCGCCCTGTTCGCGAACGGCGGCAAGACCCGCACGGTGTCGGAGCAGGCCGGCGCAGCGGCGCGTACGGGCCTTGAGCGTCTTGCCCAGGCGCAGGCATTGTCCGAGCAGATCGATACGCTCATGGGCGGGATAGAGGACATTTCGTTCCGCACCAATCTCCTGGCCCTGAACGCCGCGGTCGAGGCTGCGCGGGCGGGCGAGAAGGGTGCGGGCTTTGCAGTGGTCGCTGCCGAGGTGCGCGAGCTTGCCCAGGCGAGCGCCCGGGCGAGCAAGGAGATCCGGGCGCTCATCAAAAAAGGGCTCGAGAGCGCCGAAGCCGATACCGCCCAGGCCGAATCACTGGCGCGGTTGCTCGACGATATCGATGCGCATTTACTGAATTTAAGTGATGAAACGCAGATGATCGGAACCGCGCTGGGGACGGGTGCCGAGGCGGTCGAGGCGGCACTTGCCGAAATCACCGCCCTTGAGGGCCAGGCCGGGGACCAGCGCGACGCGCTGGCACGGGCCAGCGGCACGACAATGGCAAACGCGCGGGACGAAGGCGCCTTCGCGGAACAGGAGACGGGTCGGGGATGGACAACGGCGAAATCGCGCTGAGTGAGAAGGAATTTTCGCGCATTCGGGCGCGGGTCTACAAGATCGCGGGGATTTCGCTTTCGGACGCCAAGCGCACGCTTGTGGTGTCGCGGCTGTCGAAAATCCTGCGGCGGCTCGGGCTCAAGAGCTTCGACAGCTACGTCGATTATCTGGAAGCTTCCGGAACGGAGGCGGACAATCAGGAATTCGTCAACGCGTTAACGACCAATCTCACGCGGTTTTACCGTGAGGACCACCATTTCGAGCATCTCGTGACGCACATACGCGGGGTGGTGGCGCGCAAACCGCGGCTCAACGCGCGGGGGCAGCCGCGGCTGCGGATCTGGTCGGCGGGCTGCTCGACGGGTCAGGAGCCCTATACGATCGGGCTGTGTCTGACCGACGCGATCCCTGAACTCAAGCGCTGGGATTTCAAGATTCTGGCCACCGACATCGATTCGAGCGTCGTTGCCAAGGCCGCGGCCGGGGTCTATCCCGCCAACGAGCTTTCCGGACTTTCCGCCCAGCGCACAGCGCTTTTTGAGCGCGGCGCCGACGGTACGGTGCGCATCCCGGCGCCGGTCAAATCGCTCATGACGTTCAAGGTGCTCAACCTCATGGCACCGCTGCCCTTCAAGGGACCGTTCGACGCGATCTTCTGCCGGAACGTCGCGATCTATTTCGACAAACCTACCCAGGGGCAGATGTTCGACAAGCTCGGCAAGGTGCTCGCCCCGGACGGCTTTCTCTATATCGGTCATTCGGAAAACCTGCAGGCGGTTTCCAATGGCTTCAGGCTGGTGGGCAAGACGATCTATCAGCTCAAGGCCAATTCCAGCGCAAAGGACGCAGCATGATTAAGGTTCTCGTCGTCGACGACTCGGCGCTGATCCGGGAGGTCCTCAGCAAGACGCTGGCGCAGGACGGCGATATTCAGGTGGTCGGCACCGCACACGATCCGCTCGATGCGCGCGACAAGATCAAGGCCCTCAATCCCGATGTCGTCACTCTCGATATCGAAATGCCCAATATGAACGGGCTGGCGTTCCTGCAAAAGATCATGCGGCTGCGGCCCATGCCGGTTGTGATGGTGTCGACGCTGACCAAGAAGGGCGCGAGCGAAACCATGCTGGCGCTCGAGCTGGGAGCCGTCGATTTCGTCGCCAAGCCCGGGGCCGAGCTCGATGGCGGGATCGACGCGTTCGGCGCGACCTTGCGCGAAAAGGTCCGGCATGCGGCGGCGAGCGACGTGCGGGCGCACACCACCGTGCGGGCCAGCCCCCCTGACATGCCCATCAAGACGGCCGCCGCGCCGTCCGGGGCGCTCATTGCCATCGGTGCGTCGACAGGCGGTGTCGAGGCGATCCGCCAGGTGCTTTCGGCCTTTCCCAGGGATTGTCCACCCATCGTCATCGCCCAGCACATGCCCAAGGGGTTCACCACGCGGTTCGCGGCGCGGCTCAACGATCTGGTGCCGGTCACGGTCGTCGAGGCGACCGACCGGCTCGCGCTCGAACCGGGCACGGCCTATGTCGCGCCGGGCGACTATCATTTGAGGATCGAAAAGACCTCGGGGCAGCTCAAGTGCCGCGTCACCCAGGACGAGGCGACGTCGGGGCATCGGCCCAGCGTCGACGTTCTGTTCGCCTCGGTCGCCAAGGTCGTGGGGCCGATGGCCGTCGGGGCCATCCTGACCGGCATGGGTCGGGATGGCGCCAACGGGCTCAAGGCCATGCGCGAGGCGGGGGCATTCACGATGGGGCAGGCCAAAGGGTCGGCCTTGATCTACGGAATGCCCAAAGTCGCCGCCGAGATCGGCGCGGTGGTCGAGGAAGCCCCGGTGGAAAAGATCGCGGCTCGCCTCGTGCAGGCACTCATGCGCCTCAAGTCGGCGGCCTAAATCACCTTGGTTGAGAGTATGGTAACCGTTCGTGCCTAATCTCGCCGTTTGATATCACCCCCGGAGGGACGCCCGGGTTCACAAGCTGGGGAACCAATGCCTAAGGCCAGTGCAGTCAGCGTTTTGATCGTGGATGACCAGCAGTCGATGCGGGGCATCTGTAAGTACATTCTCACGCAGTTGGGCTTTAAGGACATCGTCGAGGCAAAGTCCGGCCGCGATGCGCTCACCAAGCTCGAGAAGACCAATGTCGATCTGATTATTTCGGACTGGAACATGGAGGATGTGGACGGACTGACCCTTCTGAAGGTCATCCGCAAGCATCCGCGCACGCAGGGCATGCCGTTCATCATGGCAACCGGGCGTTCGGACAAGGAACAGGTCAAGGAAGCCATCGAGTGCGGGGTCAACAACTACATCATCAAGCCGTTCGATGCGGCGACGATGAAAAAGCGCATCGAGGCGGTGATCGGCGCGCTGTCCTGACACGCTCGCCGGCCTCTTCCGATAGGCCGCTGCCCATAGCGGGCGGCGGCCTTTGCTTTTGTGCGGGCGAAACGCCATTCAAATCAGCGGCTTGGCCCGAACTTATCTCCGTCCCAAAAACCTGACGTATTCTCCTGCATACGGACCCGCTTTTATGGGCGCAGGCGCAACGAACGTTTGGGCGGGGCCGGTCCGGGTCCGATGGGAGTCGTCCCAGCGGAGGCCCAAACGTCACCAGAGCCGGTCGTCGCGCTGCGACGGCGTACTGGCGAAAGCCAGCGGGGATTGACCCCAGCCTGTAAGATGGGCGGACAAGCCAAAAACCCCGGATGTATGCGGCGAGGCGTGCCTCGCTCTAAATCTACTCAGTATGGGGCAACGTCTCGCCGCATACCGTCCACATCAGAAACCCCGATGCTGGGAGGCAGTCGGGTGCTTCCACGCGCCGTCAGGCTTAAGGACGACTGGCGGCTTGCACCCGCGGTAAAAAAACCAGTGAAAAATTGTCCACTTTCGGCAAATACCGGTTGCGCTGCAATTGCCCTAGTCAAATTTGTTTGCAATAAATAACACATAGTGACCATTGGACGCTGGCCACTCGTCCAGGGTCGCTCGGGTATTTGGGGTATTCAGCGCGGTTGCGGCATGAACGAACAATCTCCGTATATTCCAACCTTTGTAGACCGGGGCGGCTCGCAGTCGGATCTGCGGCGGTTTAACGAGCGGGTGGTTCTTTCCGCGCTGCGCCGCTATCCGGGGCTATTCAACGCGGAATTGTCCCGACGCACAGGGCTCGCGGCGCAGACGATTTCGGTTATCCTGCGATCGCTCGAAGAGCAGCGGCTCATCCGTCGCGGGGAGGTGCTGCGCGGCCGGCGCGGCCAGCCGGCGACACCGATCTATCTCAATCCGCAGGGCGCATACGCGTTTGGCTGTTCGCTGGGCTGGCGGCAGTTCGACCTCGTCTTGTGCGATCTTGAAGGCAAGATCGTTGTCGAGGAAAGCTGGCAATATGCCTTTCCCGATCCCGACGAGATGCTTGAGCAGATCGTCCAGAGCGTCGACCGGTTTCTTGATCGACTGCCTTCCAAAGCGCGCAACAGGGCGTTGCGCTTCGGGTTGGCGCTGCCGTCGGTGGGCGTCGGCGAGGAGGGCGTAAAGGGTGTGCCCGAAGAGGTTGCAGCGGCTTGGCGCGCGCACGACGCCGCCGACGCGCTGAGCCTGCGGCTGGGGATGCCGGTGCGCGAGATCGGCGACGGTGCGGCGGCGTGTGGCGCGGAGAACCGGCAGATCATGGCCGCACACTGTGCCGATTTCGGGTATCTGCATCTCGGCCATACGCTGAGTGGCGGCGTCGTGCTTGGCGGGCGCCTGTTCACCGGTCGGGACGGCAAGGCTCCGGATCTCGGCGCCATGGTGATTTGTACGCGGGACGGCCCGCACGCCCGGGCGACGGATGTCGCGGGGTCGGGAGAACTCGAGGCGCAGCTCGGTGCCGCAGGTGTCGAGGTTCCTCTGAGCATCGGGCGGGACTGGGAGTGGCAAAACGCCGGCGTGGCGCTTGAAAACTGGATCGAGGACGCAGGACATGCCCTCGCGCAAGTCGTTCATAACGTCCAGTCGGTCCTCGATTGCGGGACCTTCGTTATCGACGGCACGCTGCCGGCATCGCTTATCAAGGCCGTCATTGCGCAGACCGAAGTGGCCATGGTCGATCATCCGGCACCGCCGGGCGGTCCCGTCCGGCTTATCCAGGGCCAGTTGGGCGCGTCGGCTGCGGCCATGGGTGCGGCGGACCTCGTGCTGTTTGAAACCTTCTTTGCATACGATCCGCAGGGCTAGGGCCCAAGGAACGCTTGGCAAGTCGTGCCCGGCACGTGCATAAGGGCGCGGATGCCCCGGGCTGTTCTTGCGCAAAGGAAAGGCTTCAATGAAGCGGATCGGACTTGTCGCCCACGATGAAATGAAGGACGAAATGGTCGCTTTTGCCCAAACGCATCGGGACCGGTTGGGCGCATTTACGCTTTTCGGCACCGGCACGACAGGCGGTCGCGTTTCCGAGGGCACCGGGCTTTCGGTCACGCTGCTCAAAAGCGGCCCGCGCGGCGGCGATGCGCAATTGGGCGCGATGATCTGCGAAGGCCAACTCGACGCCCTCATCTTCTTCGTCGATCCCTTGACGGCGCTGCCTCATGATGTCGACGTCAAGGCGCTGGTCAGGCTTGCGACGCTTTACGACATCCCCCTGGCGGTCAACCGCTCCACAGCGGAAGCGGTCCTCGCGTCGCTTTGATGACGCTTACGTGTTGACCGGACGCGCCGCTTATGAACAGATGCCGCGGATTTTTCGGCGAAAGTGCCGGAATCGTTTGAATCTGCGACTATTGTAAACGAGGTTTGGGGCACGGTGTCATTTGACGCGGTAATCGACGTCCGTAACGTATCGAAGCGTTTTGGCGGCCTTTCTGCGGTGAACAACTGTTCGCTCGAAGTCGAGCGCGGTTCGATCACCGGGCTGATCGGTCCGAACGGCGCGGGCAAGTCCACACTGTTCAATATGGTGGCGGGCAATTTCGCGCCCTCGAGCGGCAAGATCATCTTCAACGGTCAGGATGTGACCGGCATGCGGCCGCACGCGCTGTTCGCGCTCGGTATGCTGCGGACCTTCCAGATCGCGCACGAATTCTCCAACATGACGGCGCTCGAAAATCTGATGATGGTGCCGCCCGAGCAGCCGGGCGAGAACCTCAACGCGCTCTGGTTCCAGCCGGCGCGGGTCGCAAAGCGCGAAGCCGAAGTGCGGCAGAAGGCGCTCGAGGTCATCGACTTCCTCAAGCTCGGCCATGTGCGCAACGAACTGGCCGGAAATCTCTCGGGCGGGCAGAAAAAGCTCCTCGAACTCGGCCGCACCATGATGGTCGACGCGCAGGTGGTGCTGCTCGACGAGGTGGCGGCGGGCGTCAACAAGACCCTTCTGAACGATCTGGCAGGCAATATCGAGCGTATGAACAAGGAATTGGGGTACACCTTTTTCGTCATCGAACACGATATGGACCTGATCGCGCGGCTTTGCGATCCGGTCATCGTGATGGCGCAGGGCGAGGTCATCGCCAAGGGCACGATGGAGGAATTGCGCGCCAATCCGGCGATCGTCGAAGCGTATTTCGGCGGGCCGGTGGAGGCCGTGCAATGAGCCTTGTCGAACTGCGGGATGTGACCGCCGGCTATGGCGGCGCGCCGATTCTCAATGGCGTCAACATCGAGATCGACGCCAGCGATATCGGCGTCATCGTGGGGCCGAACGGTGCGGGAAAGTCCACGACCCTCAAGGCCATTTTCGGGCTTTTGACCGTCACGAGCGGGACGGTGACGTTCGCGGATAAAAACATCACCAATTCCGACGCCGACAGGCTGGTGCCGCTGGGGCTTTCGTTCGTCCCGCAGGAGCACAACGTTTTCACTTCGATGAGCGTGCACGAAAACCTCGAAATGGGCGCGTTCATCCGGCGCGACGACATCTCGGATACGCTCGATGAGGTCTACGAGATGTTTCCGGACCTCAAGGCCAAACGGCGCCAGCACGCCGGCGAGCTCTCGGGCGGTCAGCGGCAGATGGTGGCGATGGGGCGGGCGCTCATGAGCAAGCCCAAGCTTCTCATGCTCGACGAGCCGTCGGCCGGCCTGAGCCCGCGCTACATGATGGAAATTTTCGAACAAGTGGTCAAAATCAACGCCAGGGGCGTGGGGATATTGATGGTGGAACAGAATGCGCGCCAGGCGCTCGGGTTCGCCACCAAGGGGTTCGTTCTTGCCAACGGGCAAAACCGGTTCACCGGCACGGGGCAGCAATTGCTCGACGACCCCGATGTCGCCAAAAGCTTTCTTGGGGGCTAGGCGATGAACGATTTCATTTTCTTTTTCAATCAGGTGATCATCGGCGGGGCCGTGCTGGGCTCGATCTATGCACTCGGCGCGATCGGGGTCACGCTGATTTTCGGGATCCTGCGGTTTGCCCATTTCGCCCATGGCGACATGATGACCATGGGTGCGTTCTTCGCGTTCGTGCTCGCGGGGCTCTTTGCGGGCATGGGCATTGTCACCCCGGTGCCAACGGGCTTTCTCGTGCTACCGATCGCCATGGTGATCGCCGCGGCCGCCGCGGTGGGAATCGACAAGGGCTTTTATGCCCCGCTGAGGGCGCGCGGCGCACGCCCGGTGACGCTTCTGATCGCTTCTATCGGCGTCACGATGATGATCCAGGGCCTGATCCGGCTCTTTTTCGGGGTTGAGACCCGGACATTCTTTGCGACCGAACCCAAGGGGCTCATCCGGATCGAGCTGCCGTTCGAAGGTGTCACGCGGCCGATATCGTTTACCGAGCCGCAGGTCTACCTGATCGTTCTCACCCTCATTGCGGTTGTGGCGCTGCATGTCTTCCTGACGCGCTCGCGGTTGGGCAAGGGCATGCGCGCGATGGCGGACAATCCGGACCTCGCACAGGTTTCGGGTATCAATACCCGCCTCGTTGTAAGGGTGACGTGGATCATCGCCGGCGGGCTCGCGTGCATGGCGGGCACGATGCTGGCGCTCGACGTGACGCTCAAGCCCGATCTTGCCTTCAACATCATTCTGCCGATCTTTGCGGCGGCGATCGTGGGCGGGCTCGGGCAGGCCTACGGCGCCATTGCCGGCGGCTTCCTCATCGGGTTTGCCGAAACGCTTGCCGTCTTCAACTGGTCGGTGCTCTTGCGGCCGTTCCGCGACAGCCTGCCAGAATGGTTTGAGATCCCGGGTTCGCTCTCGCTCGTGCAGTCCGAATACAAGCTTACGGTGGCGTTCATCATCCTGGTCGTCGTTCTGCTCGTGCGGCCCACGGGTATCTTCAAGGGAGCCTCGACATGACGCAGCGTTATCTCGTGGCCTTTGGCGGGCTCTTCGTCCTTATCATCGGCGTCGGTATGCTGATGGGGGCGCCCTTCACCGTGCGGCTGATGGTCGAGGCGTTCGCATTCGCGCTGATCGCCATGGGCCTCAACATCCAATGGGGTTTCGGGGGGCTCTTCAATTTCGGCATTCTGGGCATGCTGATGGTGGGCGGGTTCGCTGTCACCTTCATTTCCTATCCGATCAATCCGGATTTCTGGGGCTCCGGCGGTCCCGCAATGCTGGGACGCACGCTGATCGCGGCGGCGATCGGCGCGGTACTTATCGTCATGGCCCATCGGGTCCAGCGGCTCGGGATCACCGGCAAATGGCGCGCAACGGTGATCGTTATCGCCTGGTTTGTCGCCTACATCATTTTCCGCAGCCAGATGGACCCGGCGGCGCGCCTGATCATCTCGGAAGCCGGATGGGTCGGCGGGCTGGGGCTGCCGGTTGTCTTGGGCTGGGCTTTCGGCGGCGTGCTCGCCGCGATCGTTGCGTTCTTTGTGGGCAAGGTCAGTCTGGGGCTGCGCACGGACTATCTTGCAATCGCGACGATCGGCATCGCAGAGATCCTGCGGGCCGTCATCAAGAACGTCGAGTGGCTCACGCGCGGCACACTGACGGTCTCGCCCATTCCCTGGCCGGTGCCCGATCCGCTCGCGTTCCAGGCCATGGGGGCAACGCCGGTCGAAAGCTTCATCTACGCGCGCGCGGGGTACCTGGCGCTCGTTGTAGCCGTCGTCGCTCTGGCGCTCTGGCTCATCCATCGCGCCTATATGGGGCCGTGGGGGCGTATGATGCGTGCGATCCGCGACAATCACATCGCCGCGGGTTCGATGGGGAAAGACGTCAAGGGCCGCCAGCTTGAGATCTTCGTGTTCGGGTCGGTGCTGATGGGTATCGGAGGGGCGATTCTCGTGTCGTTCGTCCAGATCTTCGATCCCTCGAGCTATCAGCCGATCCATCATACGTTTCTCATCTGGGTGATGCTCATCGTGGGGGGATCCGGCAATAATTTCGGCGCACTCTTCGGCGGGCTGTTCATCTACATCATCTGGATTCTCTCGGAACCGTTGGCGCAGGCACTCTTCATGGTGACGAGCGGATTCTCCGAAGATATGGGCTGGGGCGCCATTCCGGATATCGAAGCACGGTCGGTGCAGATGCGCGTATTCGTTCTGGGGCTCGTTATTTCGATCGCGTTGCGGTTTGCGCCCCGCGGGCTCCTGCCGGAGGTTATCAAGCGGCACGACTAGGTCGTGCCGCTCCCCTCTTGACCCCGTTTGGTCACGGTGAACGCAACGGCGCCCTCCGCGGGCTCGATCGCGCAGGCGTGGCCGTTCTTCGTGCAAAAAAGCGGAATATCGATCTTGGCGACCGGGTCGGTCGCAAGGATCGTTACCGTCGCGGCGGGCGCGGCCTGGTCGAGCCATTTTTCGAGCTTGAGCACCGGCAGGGGGCAGCGCAGGCCGCGCGCGTCGATTTGTGCGGTCATCAGGGGAGGCAAGGTTTTGCTTGCTTGGTGGAAGCCATAACCGGTTCTTAGCACAAAGGCGGAAAATAGACGCCTGCGCCGAAGAAAATTTTCTTCGGCGTGCCTAGAATCTTTGCGATTGAGCGGTGACCGCGGGGTGGGTCCATCAAGCACCGCGAAAGCCGGATCATCCCGCCTCAGGGGTAACGCCGGGGCTCGACTAGGACGCGAGCAGCACGACCCAATGGGCGCCGTAGGCCGAGTTGGGGTCGTAGACGACTGCGAGGCCTGCGCGTCGTGCCGACGGTGCAGCCAGCGCATCGGCATCGGGTGGGCTTGAGCGCCAGCCCGAGAAGGTTTCCGCAAAATTGAGGTACCCTGCGCTCAGCCGCATCACGGTGACGCCTTCGGGCGTTGCCGGTGGCGTGCCACTGCTCGCGTAGGCCTGGGCGACCGCCTGGGCCTGCGCATCCAGCGTTGCGTCGCCCGCAAGCGGCTGTGCGCCGCGGGTAGCGCGGTACTGGTTGAGGATATTGAGCGCGGCGGCCCGGTCCATCTGCGCGCCGGGCCGGTCGATGGTGGCGGTGAGCCCCTGTGGCAGGCCGATAGTGGTGCCGCCGGGTGAACAGGCCGCCAGTGCGACCACCAGCAGTGCGGCGGCGGTCAAAAGGGCGGGGCGGAAGGATAGGCTGGCGAAAGTCATTGTCCGGTCCGTTGGTTTGATCGGTTGCCCGCCGTGATAGTGTCGCAAAGCCGCAAAATTGCGGCGTCTTTCCTAATGGAATCTTAATGCGAGAGCAGCAGCGTCGTTAACCATCCGGCGTCGATCACGGGGATTTCGTTAACATCCCGTATACACTTGGCACGCCGATTGCCACTTTGTACGCAGGGCGTCCAAGTTTCCGTGCCAAACCGGGACAGCGCCCTAAAGTGAGACAGAGTCAGGCGCATGCGTAACGGCGACAGTGAAAAGCGTATCATTTCGGCACACAATCTACCGATCGCGATTGAGCGGCCGGCGCCGCGGCCTTCGCTCGTGCGCATTTCGACCCAGTCGGCCTTTGCAGCCCAGCTGATCGCAACGCGGGACGGCATGCCCGTCCAGCGCGCCAGGCGCCGCGCTAGCGACGGCGAAGCGAACTCGGCGTATCGGCTCACTGACACGCTTGACGTCAAGCGTGTACCCGCAGGTTACCGCAAGACGCTTAGCGCCTGATTTTTATTGCTCCAGTCCACCGAACTGCACGTCGCGAGCCGCTGCGCGGATCGAGACCGTGAAACCGGCGATCACGTCGATGAGCGCCATCACCATCAGGATGAAGAAGGCTGATGTGCCGCAGAAGGGCACGAGCAGGAATTCGATCAGGCAGATGATAAAGACCGCCGTCGAGAGCATGTGGTCAATCACCGAGGCGTTGCCGAAGCGTGTAGCCTTGAGGATTTCCCCAAAGAGCAGCACAAGCGAGACGATGATGAAAACATCGGCGCTCGAGATGGGCCAGGTCGCGCCGGATACCAGGGGGATCGAGGCAATCTCGCCCGTCCAGCCGGACCCGTCGCCGAAAGCGAAAAGTCCGATGAGGTTGTAAACAATCAGCGGCAGGGCCAGGAGCGGCGGGATGAACATCGGGTGCGTTTCCCTTCTCATGCATGGGTGCCGCCAGATTGCCTTAAGCGAGAACAAATCGCCAGCGCCCAATCGGGGCGCTGGCGTATTCGCTATTTCGCCGAGGGCAGCGGGCCGACCATCTTTTCGGGGCGCACCTCGGCATCGAACTCTTCGCCGGTCAAAAGCCCCAGATTGATCGCTTCCTCGCGCAGCGTCGTGGCGTTCTTGTGCGCGGTCTTGGCGATCTTGGCGGCGTTGTCGTAGCCGATCTTGCGGTTGAGCGCTGTCACCAGCATCAGGGAGTTCTCAAGGTGCTCCTTGATGCGCGGGCGGTTGGGTTCGAGGCCGACGGCGCAATTGTCGTTGAACGAGGTCGCCGCATCGGCCAGCAGGCGCACCGACTGGATGAAATTATAGGCGATGACGGGCTTGAAGACGTTGAGCTCGAAATTACCCTGGCTTGCCGCGAACCCGATGGTGGCGTCATTGCCCATCACCTGGGCGACGACCATGGTCATGGCTTCGGACTGGGTCGGGTTGACCTTGCCCGGCATGATCGAGGAGCCGGGTTCGTTCTCGGGGATGGTGATTTCGCCAAGGCCAGAGCGTGGGCCTGACGCGAGCCAGCGCACGTCGTTGGCGACCTTCATGAAAGCCGCCGCGAGCTGCTTGAGCGCTCCAGAGGCGCCGACGAACGCGTCGTGGCCGGCAAGGACAGCGAATTTGTTGGGGGCTGTGACGAACTCGTGTCCGGAAAGCCTGGAGATCTCCTCGGCGACGGTCTTCGCGTATTCGGGATGGGTGTTGAGCCCGGTGCCGACAGCAGTGCCGCCGAGCGCGAGTTCGCGCAGTTGCGGGAGCGTGGCTTCGACGGCCGCGAGCGCGTGGTCGATCTGGGCGACCCAGCCGGAGATTTCCTGGCCAAGCGTGAGGGGCGTCGCGTCCTGGAGGTGGGTGCGGCCGATCTTGACCACGTCCATGAATTCCTTGGACTTGGCCTCAAGGGTGTCGCGCAGGCGCTTGACCTTGGGAAAGAGCGTTTCAACGACGATGGTTACGGCCGCGATGTGCATGGCGGTAGGGTAGGTGTCGTTGGACGACTGGCTCATATTGACGTGGTCGTTGGGGTGCACGGGCTTTTTGGAACCCATCTCGCCGCCAGCCATTTCGATGGCGCGGTTGGAGATCACCTCGTTGACGTTCATGTTCGATTGGGTGCCCGAACCGGTTTGCCAGACGACGAGGGGGAAGTGGTCGTCGAGTTTGCCGGCGATCACCTCATCGGCTGCGGATACGATGAGGTCGCGGGTCGCTTCTTCCATCAGCCCGAGCTCGGCGTTGGTTATGGCGGCAGCCTTTTTGAGAATGCCGAAGGCGTGGACGATCTCGAGCGGCATCTTCTCGCCGCCGATATCGAAATTCATCAGCGAACGGGCGGTCTGGGCGCCGTAATACTTGTCGGAGGGAACCTCGATGGGGCCCATCGAGTCGGTTTCAGTCCGTGTCGTCATCATGTCCTCCAGGCAAAGGCTTTGGCATTCTCGCTTCTGATCGAGTAGCGAGAATCCTCCAAGGTTTTGTTTTGTCGCGTTTTCGAACCGGAAAAGTGGCTTTCACCCGAAAAACGCTCCAGCAGGCAAAATAAAAGGCCAGCCCCGAATGTCAGGACTGGCCGTAAAGCTTTAATTCGAGCGCGGCAATGACGCTTTGGTCTAGTCGCGTGCCGCGAGGAGCGGATTATTCGCCCTTGGGCTCGAGAATCTGACGGCCGCGATACATACCGGTCTTAAGATCGATATGGTGCGGGCGGCGCAGCTCGCCGCTGTCCTTGTCTTCGACATAGGCCTTTGCCTTGAGCGCATCCGCCGACCGGCGGAAGCCGCGCTTCATCGGCGTAACCTTCCTCTTGGGCACTGCCATTTTCGTTACTCCATCTCGGTCGGCTCGGGGCCTCGTGGCAATACGCTGTTGCCGCGCCGGGCACGCCAAACCGTCAATTCGTGTTCGGATCGTGGCGCTCTATACCGGATCGGCGCGGGTTTGGCTAGAGGCCGAAAGCCCAAAAATTACAGTTCGGGGGCGCCATCGAACACGCAGCTTGCATGACCGGAGAATTGCTGCGCGCGCGCCTGGACAATTCCGGCAACCCGCCGCAGGCCTGCCGATGGATTTGCCGGGGTGCGCAGATGCGGATTGGGGAGGGTGACGGCGAGGAGGCTCGCGCGGTCCCAGGTGAAATTCTCCGCCGTCGTGCCGAAGGCACGCTGTGCGCCAGCCTCGACCCCGAAGGTGCCGTCGGGCCCCCATTCGGCGATATTGAGATAAATCTCCATGATCCGGCGCTTGGGCAGGATCAGGTCGATATAGACCGCGAGCGGGATTTCGAGGGCTTTGCGGATCAGCGAGCGGTCGTTCCACAAGAAGAGGTTCCGAGCGACCTGCATGGTGATGGTAGAGGCGCCCCGGACGGGTTCGCCGGCGAAATAGTCTTCGATTTCGGCCCTGAGTGCCGCGACATCGATCCCCAGGTGGCGGCAGAACTGGCCATCCTCGGAAAGGATCACCGATGTCTTGAGCCGGTCGGAAATCTCGTCGATGCCGCGCCATTGCCGGTCGACCGGTTGAAGCGTCAGGTAGCGCGAGAGCATGAGGGTCGAAACCGGCGGAACGACCCAATAGAGCGGCACGAGCAGGAGCGGAATCGCGAGGACAAGGGCAAGCGCCGCGGCCGGCCATTTCAGCCAGCGCCAGATCCCTCCCTTGCGTTTGGATTTTTCCGCCACGCGATCATTCCCAATCGTCGTCATGGACTGCCTTGTGCCACAGCGGGACTAAGGTTGTCTTTATGGTGTTGCCCGCAGCGTGCGAACCCATTAGCACTCCGGCATGAACCTCACCGACGCACTTGCCGCCTGCGCGGCCGATACCGAAACATTTCTGGCCGAGCGGCTGGCTATCGAGGGCGCTCCAGCGCGTCTCCTCGATGCAATGGCGCATGGTGCGCTCGACGGTGGCAAGCGATTGCGGCCGTTTCTGGTGCGCGCGAGTGCAGAGGTATTCGGGGTTGCGCATGTGGACAGCCTTGCGGCCGGTGCGGCGCTCGAAATGGTCCACTGTTATTCGCTCGTCCACGACGACCTGCCGGATATGGATAATGACGAGATGCGGCGCGGCAAGCCGACGGTCTGGAAGGCGTTCGATCCGGCGTTGGCGATCCTTGCGGGCGACGCGCTCTTGACCGAGGCCTTCGGTGTTCTGGCCGACCCGGTGGTGCACGCGGACCCCGCGGTTCGCGCCGAATTGATCGGGGTCTTGGCCGCGAGTGCGGGCGCGCTCGGCATGGTTGGCGGGCAGGTGGCCGATATCGAGGGCGAAACAACGCCGCTCGACGAGGCCGGTATCATCGCCATGCAGCGGCGCAAGACCGGGGCGCTGATTAGGGCCGGCGTCGAAATGGGGGCGATCCTTGGGCGAGCCGACGCGGCGCAGCGCGGCGCGCTCGTGCGCTATGGCGAAGCGGCAGGGCTTGCGTTCCAACTCGCCGACGACATACTCGACGTTACCGCAACGAGCGCGGATCTGGGCAAGACGGCCGGCAAGGACGTCGCGCAGAACAAATCCACAATCGTCGCGCGGCGGGGGGTCGATGGCGCGCGGGAGATGCTCGCCGTTGCGGTCGAGGACGGTATCGAGGCGCTTTCAAGCTTTAGGGCGGAGGCGGACATGCTCCGGGCGCTGATCGCGCATTTCGCGGAGCGCAAAAGCTGATGTTGGCGCTCAAGCGCGATCTTCCCTTTGTTCCGGTCGTCGAAACCGAGCGCCTGCGGTTGCGCGAGCATCGTCCGGACGATTTTGCCAGCCTGCTAACCATGTGGAGCGACGAGCGGGTCTATCGCTACATTACCGGCAAGGCTTCGGGCCGGTCGGACGCCGAGGCACGCCTCGTACGTGCGATAGGGCATTGGGCTGCATATGGCTTCGGCTACTGGGTGGTGGAAGACAAGGGCAGCGGAGCGTTCGTCGGCACGGTCGGGTTCGGCCAGTTCCGCCGCGAAATCACGCCCGTTATTGACGATATGCCCGCAATCGGCTGGGTTCTGGCACCGTCGGCGCACGGGCAGGGCTTTGCAACCGAGGCCGCGGGAGCCGCTGTCGCGTGGGGCGACGCGCATTTCGGCAAGCATGCGACGTGCTGCATCTTCCATCCCGATCATGCGGCGTCCATACGGGTGGCCGAAAAGCTCGGCTACAGGCGTTGGCAGGACGGGGAGTTCAACGGCGAGGCGGCGCTCATCTGCGTACGCCCCGCGCCCGCCTAGTGTGTCGTCTTTCGCCAGTTTCCCGGTATTGCGAGGGGGATCGCTAGAGCGCCTTGGCCATTGGATGCACTTCGGTGTCGCCCTGCCATGGCTTTGGTGGCCCGTCTGCCGTGTAACCGAGGCGCCGGTAGAACCCGAGTGCTGTATTGGTGCTGGTGAGCCATGCCCGGTTGCAGCCCGTACTCGCGAGTTTCATCTCGAGTTCGGTGAGAATCGCGGCGCCGATCCCTTCGAGCCGCGCCGAGGGGGCGACATAGTTGAGCGTGATTTCACCTGCGAGCCGGGCACTGCCCACGGCTACGATGTGGCCATGCCGTTCGGCAACGAGAAAAATCGCATTCTCGTCAGCGATCCAGCCGCCGACATTTTCGGGCGTCTTGTTGGCCAGCCAGCCGTTCAAAACGTCCTCACGATTGCCGTGGTCGAGAACGCAAAGTTCACGGATGGAATTGCGCATGACTTCAGCGCACGCGGCGGCGTCGTCCGGCCGGGCGTCGCGAATGGTGACGCCCGCCGCGCTCATCATTCCGCCGCCGAAGCCGTGCCGCCGGAACCGAAGCGCTGCTCGATATAGTCGGCGACCATTTTCTTGAACTGATCGGCAACGTCGGCGCCCTTCAGTGTCACGACTTTCTTACCTTCGATGAAGACCGGGGCCGAGGGCGCTTCGCCGGTGCCGGGGAGCGAGATGCCGATGTCGGCGTGCTTACTTTCTCCCGGGCCGTTAACGATGCAGCCCATCACCGCAACCGAGAGACTCTCGACGCCAGGATACTTTTCTCGCCATTCGGGCATGGAGCTCGAAAGGTGATCCTGGATTTCCTTGGCGAGGGTCTGGAAGGTGGTCGATGTCGTCCGTCCGCAGCCGGGGCACGCGGCGACGACGGGGACGAATTGGCGGAACCCCATGGTCTGGAGAAGTTCCTGGGCGACCTTGACCTCGAGGGTGCGGTCCCCTCCGGGTTCGGGGGTCAGGGAAATGCGGATCGTGTCGCCAATGCCCTGCTGGAGCAGGATGCCGAGTGCGGCGGACGAAGCAACGATACCCTTCGAGCCCATACCCGCTTCTGTGAGCCCGAGGTGCAGGGCGTAGTCGCAGCGGGCCGCCAACTCCTGATAGATTGCAATCAACTGCTGGACGTCGGAGACCTTGGTCGAGAGGATGATCTTGTCACGCCCCATGCCGAGCTCTTCAGCGCGTTCGGCCGAATAGATCGCCGAGCGGATGATCGCTTCGCGCTGGACATGCGCCGCGCTCCAGGGCTCGGCGCGCCCGGCGTTTTCATCCATGAGGGTGGTGAGCAGTTCCTGGTCAAGCGAACCCCAGTTCACCCCGACGCGCACGGGTTTATCGTAGCGCAGGGCGATGTCGATCATCTGGGAGAATTGCTTGTCGCGCTTGTCCTTGAACCCGACATTGCCCGGGTTGATGCGGTACTTGGCGAGCGCTTCGGCGCATGCCGGGTGATCGGCGAGGAGCTTGTGCCCGATATAGTGGAAATCGCCGACGAGGGGTACATCAATGCCGCGGATGAGCAATTGGTCCCGGATATGGGGCACCGCGGCAGCGGCTTCGTCGCGGTCGACCGTTATGCGGACGATTTCCGAGCCGGCGCGTGCAAGCGCCGCGACCTGGGAGACCGTGGAGGCAATGTCGGCAGTATCCGTGTTGGTCATTGACTGGACGACGATGGGGCTCCCGCCGCCCACGGTCACGTTACCGACTTTGACGCCGACAGTCTTTTTGCGCTCGTCTGGCCCGGCCATGGTTTCGTCCTTGGATGCGGTCTTGCTCTGGGAAGTGGCGCTTTCCACGAGCGAAGTCAACCCGGCATCATGACACGGTTGCGGTCGAAGTGTTGCGGCCGCGCTGGAACGAATTGCCCGACAAAAACTTGATCAGACGCATGGTTACAAAGCGAGGGATATTTCCATGACCCTTTCGACTATCATTTTGATCATTCTTATCTTGCTGCTGATCGGTGCCTTGCCGACCTGGGGCTATTCGCGCTCCTGGGGATATGGCCCCACAGGCATTTTGGGCGTCATACTCGTCGTCGTGCTCATACTCATGCTCATGGGTATGATCTGACCGCCCGGCGGCCCGGTCACGTAGTCTTTGCGACGGGCGGGAGCATAATGCTCCCGCCCGTATTTCGTTGGCTTATTCGCTATTCCAGCCTGACGAGCAGATCTTTGGCGTCGATCTGGTCGCCGGGCTTGACCAGCACTTCGGCGACAACTCCGTCGGCTTCCGCGTGCAGCGCGGTTTCCATCTTCATGGCTTCGATCGAGAGCAGCACGTCGCCGGCGGCGACCTTCTGCCCGGCCTGAACGGCGACCGAGGAAATGACGCCGGGCATGGGCGCGCCGACCTGATTGGCGTCGTTCGCGGCGGCCTTGGGGCGCGCCACGATATCGCCAGCCTTGAGACGGTCGGGCACAGTGACGGTGCGGGGTTGACCGTTCAATTCGAAAAAGACGCGGACCATCCCCTTTTCGTTTGTCTCCGACCGGCCGAGGAGCTGAATTACGAGGGTTTTGCCCTTTTCGATGTCGACCAGCACCTCGCTGCTTGCGGGCAGGCCGTAGAAATAGACGGGCGTGGGCAGGACCTCGGTGGGGCCGTAGGTTTCCTGGGCCTTGGCGAACTCGGTGAAGACCTTCGGGTACATGAGGTATGACGCCAGGCGATAATCGTCGATCTCGTCGAGCCCGGTCGCCTCGAGCGCCTTCTTGCGTTCGTCTTCGAGATCGGCAGGCTTCAGATAAGAGCCGGGCCGCTCGGTGAGCGGTGCGCGGGCCTTCAACACCTTCTTCTGCAGCTTTTCGGGGAACCCGCCCGGGGGTTGGCCGAGATCGCCGGCAAAGAAGCCGATCACGGAGTCGGGGAACGAGATCTCCTTGTCGGGGCTTTCGACGTCGGCGCGGGTCAGATTGGAAGACACCATGGCCAGCGCCATATCGCCGACGACCTTGGAAGATGGCGTCACCTTGACGATGTCGCCGAACATCTGGTTGACGTCGGCATAGGTCTGGGCGACCTCGTGCCAGCGCGTCTCGAGACCCATCGAGCGGGCCTGTTCCTTGAGGTTGGTGAACTGGCCGCCGGGCATCTCGTGCAGGTAGACCTCCGATGCACCGCCCTTGAGGTCGCTCTCGAAGGCTGCGTATTGGGCTCGCACGGCCTCCCAATAGAACGAGATCTCGCGGATGACCTTGGCATCGAGCCCGCTGTCGCGCTCGGTGCCGCGCAGGGCCGCAACGAGCGAGCCGAGGGTCGGCTGGCTGGTCGTGCCCGAAAACGCGTCCATGGCCGCGTCGACAGCGTCGACGCCGGCGTCGCAGGCTGCGAATACGGTTGCTGCGGCGGCGCCGGAGGTGTCGTGAGTGTGGAAGTGGATGGGCAGGCCGACCTCGTCCTTGAGCGTCGAAATCAGCTTGCGTGCGGCGGCGGGCTTCATGAGCCCGGCCATGTCCTTGATGCCGAGAACGTGGGCGCCGGCGGCTTCGAGTTCTTTTGCGAGCCCGACGTAGTATTTGAGGTCGTACTTCGCCCGGTCGGGGTCGAGCATGTCGCCGGTATAACAAAGCGTGCCTTCGCACACCTTGTCGGCTTCAAGGACGGCGTCCATCGAGACGCGCATATTCTCGACCCAGTTGAGACAGTCGAAGACCCGGAAGACGTCGATCCCTCCCTCAGCTGCCTTCTTGACGAAGAACTTGACGACGTTGTCGGGATAATTGGTGTAGCCAACCCCATTCGCTCCGCGCAGGAGCATCTGCGTGAGGATGTTGGGGGCGCCTTCGCGCACCTTGGCCAAGCGCTCCCAGGGGTCTTCGTTCAGGAACCGCATGGCCACGTCGAATGTCGCGCCGCCCCAGCATTCAAGGGAGAAAAGCTCGGGCAGGCCGCGCGAATATGCCTTGGCGATGGCGGCGATGTCGAAGGTGCGCATGCGGGTGGCGAGCAGGGACTGGTGGCCGTCGCGCATCGTCGTGTCGGTGAAGAGTACGCGCGTCTGCGCCTTCATCCAGTCCGCGAGGGCCTTCGGGCCTTGCTTTTCGAGAATCTGGCGCGAGCCGTCCTTTGCGTTGGCAGCCGGGTATTCGGGCACCATCGGAGGCGCGTGCTCGCCGGGCTTGGGCCGGTCGCGCACCTCGGGGTGGCCATTGATGGTGACGTCAGCGATGTAGGTGAGAAGCTTGGTCGCCCGGTCCTGCCGCTTGGGCATGTCGAACAGCTCGGGCGTCGTGTCGATGAACCGCGTGGTGTAGGTGTTGTCGCGGAATTTGGGGTGCGCGATGATGTTTTCGAGGAACGCGAGGTTGGTCGAGACCCCGCGGATGCGGAATTCTCGCAAGGCGCGGTCCATGCGCGCGATGGCTTCCCCGGGGGTGGGTGCCCAGCAGGTAACTTTTTCAAGCAGCGGATCGTAGAACCGGGTGATCACCGCACCCGAATAGGCCGTGCCGCCGTCGAGACGCACGCCGAAGCCGGTGGCACCGCGATAGGCGGTGATGCGACCATAGTCGGGGATGAAGTTTTCCTCAGGGTCTTCAGTGGTCACGCGGCACTGCAGGGCGTGGCCATGGAGGACGATGTCCTCCTGCCTGGGGATGCCCGATTCCGGGTTGCCGATCACCGCGCCGTTCATGACGTTGATCTGCGCCTTGACGATGTCGATGCCGGTCACTTCCTCGGTCACCGTATGCTCGACCTGGATGCGCGGGTTCACTTCGATGAAGTAGAATTCGTCGGTGTCGGCATCCATCAGGAATTCGACAGTGCCTGCGCAACGGTAACCGGCTTCGTTGCCAAGTTTGAGCGCGGCGTCGGTCAGGGCCTTGCGGGTCTTGTCGTTGAGATAAGGCGCAGGCGCGCGTTCGACGACTTTCTGGTTGCGGCGCTGAACCGAGCAGTCGCGCTCGAAAAGGTGCACGAGGTTGCCGTGGTCGTCGCCGAGTAGCTGTACCTCGACGTGCCGGGCGCGCTCGACCAGCTTTTCGAGATACATCTCGTCCTTGCCGAACGCGGCCTTGGCTTCGCGCTTGCCTTCGGAGACCTCGTGCCGGAGTTCCTTGGACGAGTTGATCCGGCGCATGCCGCGTCCGCCGCCGCCCCAGCTCGCCTTGAGCATCAGCGGATAGCCGATCTGTTCGGCCATCTTCTCGACTTCATCGAGGTCATCGGGGAGCGGTTCTGTGGCCGGGACGACCGGAACACCGGCCTTGATCGCCATGTTGCGTGCGGCGACCTTGTTACCGAGATCGCGCATGGTCTGGGCCCGCGGACCGATGAAGGTGATGCCGGCGTCGGCGCAGGCGTCCGCGAACTCGGGGCTTTCCGAAAGCAGGCCATAGCCGGGATGGATGGCATCGGCGCCCGAAATCCGGGCGATGCGGATATATTCATCGATCTGCAGGTAGGCTTCGACCGGACCTTTGCCCTGGCCGATCAGGTAGGCCTCGTCGGCCTTGAACCGGTGCAGTGCCAGTTTGTCTTCCTCGGCGAAAACCGCGACGGTTTTCAGGCCCAGCTCATTGGCGGCGCGGAAGACTCGAATTGCGATTTCGCTTCTGTTGGCGACAAGGATCTTCTTGATCGTCATGGGAACCGACCTTTTGGTTCTGTGCCCGATGGAGGGGCGGGCACGGCGGCGGGCGATAGTTGGGTGATTGAAGTCGGCAAAACCCGACAAGGCAAGCTGAAACTCATCCAAACCCGGAGGGCTCAGGCGATCGGCTTATCCAGATGGGCCGCCAGGTGGCTGATGTCGTATCCGGCCTGCTTGGCAGAGGAAATGATCTCGCCGGCGTCCTGTTTGCCGGCCTGGCTCAAGGCCCAGAGCGTCGTCGAGCGTGTGCCTGACCGGCAGAAGCAGAAGACGGGGCCGTCGGCGTTGTCGAGCACGTCGCGGGTCTGGGCGATCATTTGCGGGCTCACGCCCTCGCGGCCCATGGGAATTTCGACATAGGTGAGACCGGCTGCTCGCGCGGCGGCGGCAATATCTGCGTTTGCCGGCTGATCCGGGGCTTCGCCGTCCGGGCGATTATTGACGACGGCGACAAAACCGGCGTCCTTGATCCCGGCGATATCCTCAGGCGCGATCTGGCCCGAAACGCTTACGGCGTCGTTGATCTTCCTGATGTCCAATCCACACTCCCGTTCCCTTGGATGTCACGCTCTTATAAGCGCGACCTCTGGGGTTCTGCAACCGCGATGGTATCCGACGTTCGGTCACGCGGCGCTGGCGACGTGCGTGTCGCGCGAGAGAATGGCAACGCATTGCTCGAGGGGCATGGGGCGGGCGAGGAGGTAGCCCTGCACCGCAGCGCAGCCGGCCTGCCGCGCGGCGTCACGCTGTTCGGCGGTTTCGATACCTTCGGCCACAACCTCGACATCAAGGACGCGGGCCAGTCGTGCGATAGCCTGCACGATAACGGCATCGACGCGGCTGGTGAGCATATTGGCGATGTAGGTGCGGTCGATCTTGATCGCATCGAAGGGGAAGTTGCGCAGATAGGCGAGGCTTGCATGACCGGCGCCAAAATCGTCGATGGCGATCTTGATACCGGTTTCGCGCAGGGCGCGCAGGTTGACCCGCTCGGTGTCGCCGGCCCGCAGGGGTGCGGTTTCGGTCACTTCGACGATGAGCCTGTCGGGAGAGACGCCCGCGACTTCGAGGATTTTGGCAAAGCGGGCGGCATAGCCTTCACGGCGCAGCTCCGCGGCCGATACGTTGACGGCAACGGCGGGAACGCCCAAGTGCTCGAGATCCCGGCAGGCGCGGCGCAGTACCCATTCGCCGAGCTTGTCGATCAAATCGCCCTGTTCGGCGATGGGCACGAATTCCGAGGGCGGAATGAGCCCGCGAACCGGATGCTTCCAACGCACCAGGGCTTCAACCGAAACGACTTCGTTCCTGGGCCCGAAAACCGGCTGGTAATGGAGCTGAAGTTCGTTGAGGAGTATGGCGGTTCGCAGTTCACGCTCGATAAAGCGCTGGTGGCGCTCTTCGGCGAGCATTTCAGCCTCGAACGCGACGACTTTCGAGCGGCCCGAACGCTTGCCTTTATAGAGTGCGAGGTCTGCCTTGGACATCAGGACGTCGACCGTTGCTCCGTCCTCCGGCGCGACGGCGACGCCGATCGTGGCCGACAGGCGCAAGTCGCGGCCCGAATGGGCGACGGGGTTATCCAGCTCGGCTAGAATATGCTGGCCCAGGCGGATCAGAGCGGCCTTGGAGTCGATGCCGGGAATGGCAATGGCGAATTCGTCGCCTCCCAGACGCCCGAAAATCGCATCGGGTGCCGCTTTCGCGATGACCTGGGCAAAGCGCAGGAGCGCTGCGTCGCCGGCGGCATGGCCGAAGCCGTCGTTGATGGATTTCAGATGGTCCATATCGAACTGGAGGAATGCCAGCGGCGTCTTGGTGCTGCGCCGAACCAGTGTTTTGAGTTCGGCGAGGAAATAGCCGCGCGTCATGGCGCCGGTAAGCGCGTCGCGGTTGATCGAGGCGACATGTTCGCGCCGTTGGTGCTCCGCCTCTATGAGCGTGCGCTTG
Organism: Pelagibacterium xiamenense; assembly: GCF_021166475.1. Lineage (GTDB taxonomy): Bacteria > Pseudomonadota > Alphaproteobacteria > Rhizobiales > Devosiaceae > Pelagibacterium > Pelagibacterium xiamenense. The sequence continues at coordinate 88,610 of NZ_JAJOYS010000004.1, read as the reverse complement.
AGGCCCCGGTAGCCGAACCAGAATACAAGGAGCAGGACAAAGCAGGGGAGGATCCCGGCAGCGATCAACCATACGAGCGATCCGCGGTTAAAAAACGCTGCCTCGAGCGCGGTGCCGAGAACGACCACCAAGGCCAATGCCGCCATGCACCCGGCCAGTGCCATGGTCCGATACTTGGACAAGATGAATTCTGGAGAGGTCTGACTGGGAATGGGCATGAACACCGAATAACGCATTGCTTGGGGCAGGCCGGGCAGGCGCTTTGCCGGAGGGTTATCCGTAGTATGTGCCTGTTACAGTTCTGTGACGACCTGCTAAAAGGCCTTTTGAGTCAGTGTGTTAGGTTACCGAGACGTTAACAGCTCACGGCTCTGCCGCGCGCGCGGAAACCCACTGGCGCCATATCGAAGGCCGCGTCTCGATAAAATGCGCGGCAGCGGCCTGTGCGGTTGCGTCGTTTTCGACTTGCCAGGCCAGAAGTGCGTTCATTTCAGCGACCGGCAGGGCAGCGCGGCCGAAATAGGCGGCGATTTCGTTTGCGTCGGTAAAGACCCATTCCGCTAATGCTATCACGACCGTGTCGGGCGCATAGGACGAGGGTGAGAAGGGGATGCACCCGGAGAGCGCCATGCATTGCGCCGATGCGCTGTCGAGACCGCCCATGTCGAGCGGCTCGAGCCCCAGCCGATCAATAAGACCGTTGGGTTGCCAGTAATAGGAGACAACCGGCGCGCCGCGCGTGACGGCGTCGGTCAAAAGCCTGTCGAGCGCCAGGCGGTCCTCGGGCGTCACGATGTCGAACCGGTCGTTAAGGCCGAAGGCGCCGAGCATTTTTTCGGTAATGAGCGCGCAGGCCCAGTCGGACGGGCAGGAGACGAAGCGGGCAGACTGCGCACCCTCGTCGGCAAAGACCTGCCAATGGTCGATGAGGTCGCCCGCGCTCTGGAGGGCAGGATTGTTTGCCTTGACGTAGCCAGGGACGAACCAGGCCTCGAGCGGACCGCCCGAATAGGTGTTGCCTGCGGCGCGCAGGCTTTGGGCGCGCAGGGCGCCGTTCCAGATTTCGGCGTGCCTCGATGCCCAGACTTCAGGCGCAACCGCGGGCTGGCGGGTTGTTGCCATCGAAGACAAGATCGTTTCGGGATCGCCGGGCATAACGCGCACCGAGCAGCCGAACTCCTCGGTCAGGATCGTCGCGTGGATATGGGCGAGAATGGCGGCGGACGGCCACGCCATCTGCGCAATGGTGAACGCGTCGGACGCGCACGGCGTGTCCGAGCGCGCGACCGTTTCCGCTTCAGGCGCACCCTGGTTGTGACCGTCTTGCGGACCAAGGACCTGTACTTGCGCATGGGCGCCGCCGCAAAGCAAAATCAAGCCCGCGAGTGCGACGGTCAGGGAAGGGCGCAAGGAGACAATCAGGGCTTTCATGGCCGACAAACTGGCAAATGCGCGGTGCTTAAGCAACTGACAAGATGGATCATTTGCCGATGGCGAAAACGGGTGACTTGGCCCGTCCAAATGTGCAATGCTGACGCGCGACGGGGCCCTGGGCTTGGGTTCCGATCCTGTTGGGGCCCACTGCACGAGAGACTGGAACGCGACGCGGAACGTGTTAAAGATCCGGCAAGCGGGTGGGCAAAGTACAGACGAACATTGAGGGAAATCATGCGTCACATCAAAAAAGCTTTGACCCTGGCCGTCGCGGCGGGTGTTGTTTCGGCAGCAGCCCCGGCGATCGCGCAGGACGTCAACTTGGGCTTCGTCGGCGGTTTTACCGGGCCCATTGAAAGCCTCACGCCGCCGATTTTTGCGGGCGCCGAGCTCGCGGTCGAGCACGTGAACGCGCAGGGGGGCATTCTTGACGGCGGCACGCTGTCGATCCTTTCGGCCGACGGCGCGTGCGATGCCACCGCTGCAGCCAACGCGACCGACCGTCTCGTCAACACCGACCAGGTGACGGCGATCGTCGGCGGGCTGTGCACGGGCGAAACCATCGGCGGGGCGAATTCTGCTGGCATTCCGGGCGGTGTTGTCATGATCTCGCCCGCCTCGACGGCGCCGGCTGTGACGACGATCGAGGACAACGACCTCGTTTTCCGCACCACGCCTTCGGATGCCTTCCAGGGTCAGAAGCTGGCCCAGCTGCTGCTCTCGAAAGACATCGGCGAAGTGGCCGTGACCTACGTCAACAACGACTATGGCTCGGGCTTTGCCGATGCGTTCACGAGCGCTTACGAAGGGGGCGGCGGGACGCTTCTTGCGAACCTTGCGCACGAAGATGGCAAGGCAGACTACCGCGCCGAACTGGGCAATCTTGCCTCCTCGGGCGCCGAAACGCTCGTTATTCTCGCTTATGCGAACTCGTCGGGCCAGACGATCCTGCGGCAGGCCCTTGAATCGGGCAACTTCCTCACCTTCGTGGGTGGCGACGGCATGGTGGGCGACGACCTCTTCACCGGCGTCGATGCCTCGGCGGTCGAGGGCATGATCGCCACGCGCGCTGGTGCCTTCGAGGGTGAATCGGCGACCATCTTCTCGGATCTGGCGGCCGAGGCCGGGCTCGACCCGAATGCCGTCTACGCTCCGCAGGCCTATGACGCTGCCTTCCTCCTGTCGCTTGCGATCGAGCAGAATGGTTCGGCGGATCGCGAAGGGCTTTCCGAAGCCCTGCGCGCAGTGGCGTCGGCTCCGGGCGAGCCGATCCTGCCGGGCGAGTGGGAAAAGGCGAAGGCGCTTATCGCCGAAGGCACTGACATCGACTATGTCGGTGCGGGCGGCAATCTCGACTTCGACGAGGCCGGCGACGTCGATGGCGTCATCGTTGAGCTCACGGTCGAGGGCGGTACGTTCACCGAAGTCGGCATTATCGAATAAACGGCAAACCGCTTTTGGATTTCGGAGCGCCCGGGCTTGTCCCGGGCGTTTTTATTTTAGGGGAGGGCTGCGGACGCTGCCCTACCTGACAGTCCTCTACGCCACGTGTCGGATGAACGGGCTATAGCTGGGGGCGGTTGGACGCAGACGGCCGGTTTCGTCCCAGTCGGCGGTCGTGTTGAACTTGAGGGGCTCGAGGGTCTCGATTGCGCCGAGGTGAGCGCGCAGGCCCGCTTTGTAGCCATCAAGCCGCGTGCGGAGCGTGTCTGGGTCTGTGTTCGGTCCCTTGACCACTTCGAAGCTTGCAAAGTGAGGGAGGACCGAGAAACCGACATAGGCGAGGCCGAAATGGATCGGCCAGAGGATAAGATCGAGATCGCCCGCGCGTCCGTTTGGCCCAAAAGCGAGCCCGGGGGCACCGGTGGTGACGGAGACGAGCGCCCGCTTGCCTTTGAAATGGCCTCGGTCGGGATAGCGCTTCCCGCTCGAATAAACGCGGCCCCAGGCGAAGACCCTGTCGAACCAGCCCTTGAGGATGGCCGGGACTGACCACCACCAGAGCGGGAACTGGAAAACGACGAGGTCGGCGCGCTCAAGCTTCACGATCGCGCTTTCCACATCGGTGGGCAGCGTACCTGTGTCCGAGGCGTGGCGCTGTTCGATCATGGCGCTGAAGAAGGCGTTGTCCGCGCGGCTGGAGAAATGGCGCGCGTCTTCGAGCGGATCGAAGCCATCGCGGTAAAGATCGGCCGTTTCCACGGTGTAGCCCATTGCAGTCAAGGCTTCGCGCGCGTCAGCAGCAAGCTGTGCGTTGAACGATTTTTCCTCTGGATGGGCCAGGACGATGAGGGCGTGCAATGGCTGCTCCTTTTTAGTCTTTGGATCGATTGCCAAGAGATCTAGTGTGTGCGTATGCGAACGGAAATTCCCAAATTGTGAAAGGCGAGCTTGCATGGATGAACAGGGGCTCCCATGGGACGACCTCAGAACAGTCATGGCGATCGCCAGGGCGGGATCGCTTTCAGGGGCCGGTCGCGCGCTCGGCGTGAGCCATGCCACGATCTTCCGTCGACTGGGGGCAATCGAGGCCCGGCTGGGCGTTTCACTTTTCGAGCGTTCGCGCGATGGCTATGTACCGACGCCCGCCGGTGAGGACATCGCCGCGACCGCCGAGCGGATCGAAGCAGAGGTGCTCGGCGCCGAGCGCCGGGTGGCAGGGAGGGACCTCAGACCGTCGGGCACGGTGCGCGTGACGACGACGGATTCTCTGCTCGCGGGGCTTTTGACGCCGATTTTTGCGGCTTTCCGCGCGATCCATCCCGAAATTGCGCTTGATGTCGCGATATCGAACCATCCGTTCGATCTGACCCGGCGCGAGACCGACGTCGCGATCCGTTCATCGATGTCGCCGCCCGAAACGCTGGTCGGGCGTAAGCTGGGGACGCTAGCGCAATGCGTCTACACCAGCACGCATGGCGGGGCGGCAGCGGATTGGGTCGGCTGGGACGAATCGATGCTGCACTCCCAGTTCGCGCGCTGGCTCAAGGCACGAGGGCACGATACGCGCAGCGGGTATCGGGTCAACAGCGTCATGGGATTGTGCGAAGCCGTGCGCAGCGGATTGGGCGAGACCGTGTTGCCCTGCTATCTCGCCGACGGCGATACAGGGCTGATGCGCCGGGGGGAGCCTATACCTGAACTGGCGATCGATCTCTGGCTGCTCATTCATCCCGATCTCAGGCGCGTCGCCCGCATCCGGGCCTTCGCCGATTTCGTTTCGGAGGCGGTCCGCGATGTGAGGGACCGATTGCTCGGGGTTGGTGGGGCTTGGCCACGGCCGCGGCGGGGCGAAGGGTAAGATCGCAGCGTTCGATGGGCGGCACCCGCAGGCGGTGGCGCTCAGGCCCTTGCGGAATATCACGCTCTAACCATCGAGGTGGCGCAGCTTGTCCGGGTTACGGACAATATAGATCGCGGTGATCTTGCCGTCCGCGATATCGAGCGCTGTGGTTTGCAGGGTGTTGTCGATCTCGATGGTGATGAAACCGGGCAGGCCGTTGATGTAGCAGTAACGGACGAGTTGCGACATCGATCTGGCGAAGATCTCGACAGCCACTTTTTCGTGCGCCCGCACCACGGGCTCGATGCCGACGATCGGCTTGAGCGCGGCGGGCTTTACACCGCCGCCGTCGGAGTGCGCGATAACGTCAGCCGAGAGCAGAGCGCGCAGCTGGGTCGTATCACCGTTTCGCGACGCCTTGAAAAAGGCCGCTGCAATATCGAGGCCCTGCTGCCTTGGTACGTCGAAGCGCGGGCGGTCGGCGCGGACGCGCGTGCGGGCGCGGCTGGCGAGCTGGCGGCAGGCTGTGGGGGTGCGCCCGAGCGTTTCGGCGACCTCCTCGAAGCCGACACCGAAAACGTCGTGGAGGAGAAAGGCGGCGCGTTCGAGTGGGGAGAGCCGCTGCAGCGCCATCATCAGAGGCAAGGTGACGTCCTCGATCTCCTCCTCGGCTTCGACAACGGGCTCAGGAAGCCACGGGCCGATATAGGTCTCGCGCCGGTGCCGGGCGGATTTGAGCTGATCGAGGCACAAGCGGGTGACGACGCGGCGCAGGAACCCCTCGGGTTCCCGCACCGCCTCGCGATCAGTGGCGAGCCACCGGATGAAGGCGTCCTGAACCACGTCCTCGGCGTCCGCGACCGAGCCGAGCATGCGGTAGGCGATGCGGATCAGGCGCGGGCGCAGGGGATCGAAGTGCGTTGCGGCATCCGGCTGGCCCATGATCTCAAGCAGCCTTGACGTTGCGGACCACGGTATCGGGGAGCCTGAACCCTATATTGAGCCGGTTGAAAGAGTTGATCGCGACGATCATCATGGCGAGCTTGATCCGCTCTTCGTAGGTGAACTGCTCGTCGACCATCTCGTCGACCGTTTCGTTCGGGTGACCCTGGGCGATGCGGGTGAGCGCCTCCGTCCAGGCCAGGGCGGCACGCTCGCGCGGCGTATAGAGCTCGGATTCACGCCAGGCGTTGAGCAAGTAGATGCGATCCTCGGATTCGCCTTTGGCGCGGGCTTCGCGCGAGTGCAGCGTGATGCAGGGCGCGCAGCCGTTGATCTGGGATGCGCGGAGTTTGACCAGTTCCACGAGGCTCGGCTCGAGCCAGCTCTGGGCTTGCTTGCCGAAATCGATCAGCGGGGCGAAGAGCTCGGGATGGACGTGGTAAGGGTTGGGGCAGTTGGCCATGGATCGTTCCTTTGGTTTCGGGTTGGCTCCCGAATGTCAGGACGAGACAGCCCCATGCAGTGTGACATGGCGGGCGAAAAAACGCGCCTGATCCGACGCTAGAATTGCGGACGTGGAGGCGGCAGTTGCGTTTGGCCGGAGCTGCCGCCGTCGAGGCTCACGAAGCTGCCGTCTCCAGCGGGCAGTGCCTCGTCGAAGCCGCCGAGAGCATAAGTCGGGGTTGCGGGAAAACCGGCGGGACGTGGGCGAGGCAGTGGAACATTGCGCAGGCGGCCGAGAACGGCGAGGCTATAGGAGCGCGTGGTGACGTCGTCGGTGAGATAGCTTAACTCGCCCTCGAGCCCGAGCGGGAATTCCTCCATGCGCGCCTCGTTATAGTCGGAGGCATTGGCGCCGCAAATTCTGGGGCGCATGTCGACCGGGGCAATGCCCGGCGCGTTGGCGAGGGTGACGATGGTATTGCCGGTACCGCGATAGCCGCCGGCAAAGCCGGAAAAGAGCATCTGGGCGGTCATTTCGCCGCGCTCGCGGGCCGAGGAGGCCCCCAGCGTGATCGCCATCAAATGACGGCCGTTACGCGCGGCGGTGGCGACGATATTGAGGCCCGACGAACATACATAACCCGTCTTCATGCCGTCGGTGCCGAGGAATTTGCTCAGGAGGACGTTGTTGGATTCCATGGTATTGCCGCCATGGGTTACCGCTTCGGTGGCGAAGATCGCATCGTATTGCGGGTAACGGGCGCGGATGGTCAGCGCGAGAATCGCGAGGTCGCGCGCCGATGTGACCTGGGCGGGGTCGTGCAGGCCGTGCGGGTTGACATAGTGGGTCGCGGTCATGCCCATCTCGGCGGCGCGCGCGTTCATCATTTGAACGAAGCGCTCCTCGGTGCCGCCGACAGTCTCGGCGATAGCGACGGCGATGTCGTTGGCGGATTTGACGATGAGGGCGTAAAGCGCATCCTGCATCGTGATCGCAGTGCCTTCAGGCAGGCCGAGTTTGGAGGGCGGGACCGAAAGGGCGTTGGCCGAGGTAATGACCGGGCTTGAAAGGCTCACCTGGCCGGACTGGATCGCATCGAACGCCAGAAGCGCGGTCATAAGCTTGGTGAGCGAGGCGGGATGCCAGGGCGTGCCGGCCTCGTTCTCGTAGAGCACTTCGCCCGACTGCATGTCGACGAGCAGTTGCGGAATCGCGAATGCGGGGGCGAGGCTGGACAGGGCAAGCGTGAGCGCGAGGCTCAGCGATACCATGGTGCGCCGGACGAGTTTCACCGGTGACCGTCTCCGTTGATGATGATGTGCGCGCCTTGACGGCGTTGATAGCAAGGCGATTGTGGCAGAACAATGCCGGGTGAGGCGTTTCCACCCTTTCACGCCAACGCCCTAGCGCAAATCGGGCAGGTTGTTGCGGGCAATCCACGCGCTCAAGAGCGTCTGGCGGCGTTTAGGCATCCTTTCGTCCGTTACCCTCGCCTCGAGGATGCGGGAAATCGCGAAACTGCGAAAGTCGTTGCGCAGCGTGCAGTGGGCGAGGAGCATCTGGCCGTCGTCGCGATAGCCGAGCGCGACGGGCCAGACGTCGCGGGTGGTCACGGCGTCGTTGCGGTCCTTGTAGCCCAGGTGGATGACACGTTCCTCGCGCAGCGCGCGGCGCATGTCGGCAAGGCGGCCGGCGATCTCGGCGTTGCGGCTGGGGAAGGCAAAGAGCGCAACGGCATCCATTTCGTGGCGCTTTTCTGGTGGTAGCGCGGCGATCAGCTTGGCTTCGGCATCGCGGGCGGATGCCGCCAGGTCCAGGTCGGGGCCGTGGATCATGCCGCGCAGGCCGAGGACGAGGGCTTCGAGTTCGGGGGTGGAGAAGGTCAGCGGCGGAAGCCAGTACTCGGCGCGGACGATGTAGCCGATGCCGGCTTCGCCATCGATGGCGGCGCCCATGGATTTGAGCGCGTTGATGTCGCGGTAGATCGAGCGCTTGGAGACGCCCATTTCCTCAGCAAGGGTCTGGGCGCTGACCGGCCGCTTGCGGCGGCGCAGGGCCTGCATCAGTTCAAGCAGTCTCTCGGAGCGGGCGGGCATGGATGATCATGATCCTGCTGACAAAATCCGGCACATTCTCGCGCAACCATAGCGGTATCGAAAGAGCCATCAAGGAGACGAAAAATGACGAGGTTGGCAATTTTGCTGACCGAAGGGTTTGCGGATTGGGAATGCGCACATTTGATGGCGTCCGGACGGACATATTTCGGGATCGAGATCGTCGTGGCGACGCCGGGCGGCGCTCCGGTTGTGTCCTCGGGCGGGCTACGGGTGACGCCGGATGCGGATGCCGATGCGGTCGGTCCGGAGGGGTGCGATGGCATCGTGATCTGCGGTGGGACGATCTGGCAAAGCGATGCGGCGCCCGAAATTTCGGGCCTGGTGGACCGCTTTAGGAAGGCTGGCAAGCTGGTGGCGGGGATCTGCGACGGCGTTCTGGCGCTGGCCAGGACCGGGGCGCTCGATGAAACTCCGCATACGGGCAATGACGTCGAGCAGCTCAAGGCCGCTCCGGGCTACAAGGGTGCGGCGGAATATGTGGATCGTTCGCGGGCGGTGCGGGCTGAAGGGCTGGTGACGGCTTCGGGGCTCGCCCCGGTCACGTTCATGGTCGAGGTCTTCAACGAGCTTGGCTACGGAGGGGACGAACTCGATGCCTATAGCGGCATGCTGGCAGCGGAGCATCAGGCCGCATGTGACGTCGGGGCTGGTCACTATCGGTAACTTGGGCTAGATTAGGTAGTCCAGAGCAAAGCCGAGAGTACAAAAGTGTCCCAGACCCAGCCCGCGCAGCGCCAGAAGTTTCCCGTCAAGGCGGACTCCGGATCGGGAGACCTGACCACCTGCATGGCGATGAGCGACATCCTCAACCGGATTGGCGACAAGTGGAGCGTGATGGTGGTGGCGAGGCTCGGCGGGGGAACGCAACGGTTTTCCGAGCTGCGGCGCTCGATCGAAGGGATCTCCCAGCGCATGCTGACCCTTACGTTGCGCAATCTCGAGCGGGACGGGCTGGTGACACGAACGGTTTACCCTGAAATTCCGCCGCGAGTGGAGTACGCGCTGACCGAACTCGGCGAGACGCTAATCGGGCCAATCAATGCGCTCTGGGCGTGGGCCGAGGCGCATGGCCAGGACATCGAGCGGGCCCGGAGCCGGTTCGACGCTGCGCAATAGCCGAAGATTTGGTGAAGCAGGGTGGTGCGGGCGGTCGGAATCGAACCGACACTCTGTTTCCAGAACCAGATTTTGAGTCTGGCGCGTCTACCAGTTCCGCCACGCCCGCAGCGACGCGCCGGACTATAGGTATTCGCGGGCCTGCGTCAATCGGTGTTTGTGTCCCATTGCGGGGATTTGCGCGCTGGCGTATCGATAAACACGATGGCGGCGCCTTATTGGTGTCCGTTTCGCCGTGACGATCGCGATAATAGAGGCACCGGCCTGGGCTGGTGCGCCAAGCCGGAGTTCAATCAGCCGATGCTGCGCCGCCTTTACGACTGGGTGATGGGGCTTGCCGCCGGGCGCCATGCCCCCACCGCCCTTGCCGGGGTGAGTTTTGCCGAAAGCTCATTCTTTCCTATCCCGCCTGACGTGATGCTCATCCCGATGGTTGTCGCCAAGCGCGAGTCCGCGTGGCGAAACGCGACGATCTGCACGGTCGCCTCTGTGGTCGGAGGCATTTTCGGCTATGTGATCGGTGCGTATCTGTTCGAGCCATTGGCGCAGCCGGTCATCGCATTCTACCACTATCAGGATGCGTTCGCCGAGCTTCAGGCATGGTTCGCCGATTACGGACTTTTGATTGTCTTCGTGGCCGGGTTTACGCCTATTCCCTACAAGGTATTCACCATCGCTTCGGGGTTTGCCGGTCTTTTTCTGCCGGTCTTCATCCTCGGGTCGATTCTTTCGCGCGGCGCCCGTTTCTTTCTGGTGGCGGGGCTGCTTTACTTCTTTGGAGCGCCGATCCGCGACTTCATCGAAAAGCGCCTGGGGCTGGTTACGGCGGTCTTCGGCGTTCTTCTGGTGGGCGGGTTCGTCGCCATCAGGCTACTGCCGTAGGAAATCAGAGACCAAGATATGACGCACCACGCTCCGCAAACCGTAGGGCCCAACCGGAACCGCGCCAACGCTGCCTTCACCATCGGGCTGTTCACCATCCTGGGCGCGCTCGCTTTTCAGTATATCGGTGGGCTTTATCCCTGCGAATTGTGCCTCACCCAGCGCTGGCCATACTATATCGGCCTGCCCCTGCTCGCGGTCGTCGTCTTTGCATGGGAAAAGGTGCCTGAACCGTTACGCATTGCGCTTACGGCGGTTGTTGGCGGGCTTTTCGTCTGGGGCACCTACGTTGCGGTCTATCACGCCGGGGTCGAGTACGGCATTTTCGAGGGCCCGCAGAGCTGCACCGGAACCGGGGACACAGCGGTAAGCCTAGACAGTCTGGGAGATCTCAGCGGCGCGCAGATTGTCCCGTGCGACGCCGTGCAGTTCGAAGTGCTCGGGATTTCGCTCGCGGGGTTCAATGCCGTCATCTCGGCAGCAATCGTTATCCTTTTGGCGATGAGCATTTGGGGGCAGGTGGCACGCCGGCGCGTGGCGTAACGGCCCGAACATGGATCAGGGTTCGAGCTCGATATCCCAATAAAGGAAGTCTAGCCAGCTATCGTGCAGGTAGTTGGGCGGGAAGGCGCGGCCGTTGTTGTGCAAATCGTGCACAGTCGGCTGGAACGGCGCCTGCATGGGGATCATGCCGATATCCTTGGGCATGCGATTCGCCTTCCGGAGATTGCACGGCGAGCAGGCGGCGACGACGTTGTCCCAGGTGGTGCGGCCGCCGCGCGAGCGCGGAATGACGTGATCGAAGGTCAAGTCATGCTTGGACCCGCAATACTGGCACTGGAATTTGTCGCGGAGGAAGACGTTAAAGCGGGTAAAGGCGGGGTACTTCGCGGGCTGAATATAGTCCTTCAATGAGACGACGCTGGGCAGGCGCATCTCGAAGCTCGGACTTCGCACCACTTTGTCGTAGTGAGAGACAATGTGCACGCGCTCGAGGCAGACCGCCTTGATCGCGTCCTGCCAGCTCCACAAGGACAAAGGATAGTAGCTGAGCGGCCTAAAGTCGGCGTTCAGGACAAGAGCGGGACAGGCTTGTGGCGACACATGAACTGTCACTGACCCCTCCGGGCAATGGACTCAAACGATTCCATACACATATTCTATGCCCGATATGACAGCGCTGTGAAGATTATAAATCAGTTCGGTTGCGCGCCGAGGCCCGGGAGGCGCGCCTATCCCATCACTTCCCTGAGAAAATCGGTCGCCGTTTCCAGACCATCCTGGGCAATGGTGTGGCCAGCGCCGCGCTCGATATAGAGGCGCGAATCAATGCCCAGCCCGGTGAGGAGCGGATGGGCAGCCTGACTGCCGGCAACGGGCACGACCTCGTCCATATCGCCGTGGATGAGTTGCACCGGCGGGTTGGAGCCGATTTCGCTCGCCAGATTGTCGGGCGCTATGATCATGCCGGAAAAGGCAACGATGCCTTTGAGCGGCGTCCTGAGCCGCAGGCCCGTATCGAGCGCCATCATGGCGCCTTGCGAAAAGCCGACGAGGACCGTCTCTGCCGGGCCGAGGCCCGACTGCTCCCACAGGTCTTCGAGAAACTGACGGACGACGGGGCGAGCGGTTTCCGACCCGACGAGGCGGGAGATGTCGCGGTCGAGATCGAGCGCGAACCATTGGTAGCCCATGGGATTGACCGGGCAGACCTCATGCGCGTTCGGAGCGATGAAAAGAGCATCGGGGAACGTATCGCGCCAGAACTGGCCGAGCGCGATCAGGTCGCGGCCGTCCGAGCCATAGCCGTGGAGGAGAACGACGAGTTGTTTGGCAGTGCCCGAGACGGGCTGGAGCATCGGGCCGGAGAGTTTGGGGGTCATGGTGTTCCTTAAGGTCTAGAGCGCATCCCAGGCGTCGGAATTTTTCATTGCCGAGAAATAACGCCAGAACATCAGAGCTGCCGCGCCCCTGTGCGGCGACCAGGGCTCGGCGATGCCGATGAGCGCCTTTGCGGGCGGGAGGTCGGGCAGTTCAAACGCGTGGGCGACGGCCTTTTGTAAAGCGAGGTCGCCGGCGGGAAAGACATCGGGGTGGCCAGCGCAAAAGAGCAGGTAGATTTCTGCGGTCCAGGGACCGATTCCCTTGAGCTTTGTGAGGGTGGTGATGGCGTCCTCGGCGGGAAGGTCCTCGATCCGGGCGAAGTCGAGTTCGTTGGCGGCGACGGCTTCGGCAACGCCGCGAATCGTTTGGTATTTGCTGCGCGAAAGGCCAGTGGCGCGCAGGGTGGGTTCATCGAAGGAGAGATAGGCGTTTGCCTCGATCGCGCCGAGCGCCTCGACGCGCCCCCAGATCGCGCGGGCGCTGGCGACCGAAAGCTGCTGGCCGCATATGATACGCGCCATGCCCTCGAAGCCGCGTGGGGCGGTGCGCAGCGACACGGCACCGGCGCGAGCGATGGCCCGGGCGAGGCGTTCGTCCTTTTTCGCAAGGCCCTCGAGGTGAAAGGACAGCGCCTCTTCGGTATGGAGGCGCATTGGTGTGTCGGGAGCGGGCATGGTAAGGGACAGGCTTTCCTCGTTTTCGTCCGGCGGACAGCAAGTGACGGTATCTCAACCGATTTTTCGTTTCGCGCCAAGCCCGAACGGGTACCTGCATCTCGGGCACGCCTATTCGGCGCTTTTCACCGATCATTGGGCACGCGCGATGGGCGGGGTGGCGCTATTGCGGATCGAAGACATCGATACGGTGCGGTGTCGACCCGAATTTGTCACAGCGGCAATCGAGGACCTGGCGTGGCTCGGGCTGAGCTACCCGCAACCGGTGCGGCGCCAGTCGCGGCACTTTGCCGATTATGCAGCGGCAGCGGACATTTTACGGACCAAGGGGCTGCTCTACCCGTGCTTCTGCTCGCGCAGCGACATCCGGACGGCGAGCGACGGGCGCACCGATCCCGATGGCGCGCCGATCTATCCGGGGACATGCAAGGGGTTGACCGGCGCGGAGCGGTCGGCGCGGCTGGCGGCGAGGGCGCCGGCGCAGTGGCGGCTGGATATGGCGGCGGCGATCGAAGCTGCCGGAGGTCTCGGGATCGCGCACGCGGAGCCTTCGCCGGCCGATCCTGTGCGGATGCGGGAGGCCGATCCCGGGCGGTGGGGGGACGTGGTCGTGGTGAGGAAGGACACGCCGACGAGCTACCATCTCGCGGTAACTGTCGACGATGCGGTACAGGGCGTGACGCATGTGACACGCGGGATGGATCTTTACTGGTCGACCGATATTCACGTCCTCCTGCAGGCGCTTTTGGGGCTGACGTCGCCGGTCTATTGCCACCATACGCTCGTTCGCGATCCACACGACGAAAAGCTGGCGAAATCGCGCGGCTCACAGAGCCTGCGCGACTTGCGGGCGCTCGGATGGCAGCCGGAGGATATGCGTGAGCGGCTGGGGTTCTAGGCTCACGCCGCCTTCTGCCCCCTGGCGAAGAACGGTGCGACCGCTTTGGCAATGGCCTCGTCATAGGGCGTGCCGAACTCCGGGCCGAGGATCGCGTCGAGGCGGTCGTCCCTCAAGCGCATTTCGTAGTCCCATAAGTAGCGCATTTTGACGACCTCGCGCAGGACGGGCATGACGAAACCAGCGAGTTTCAGCGTCGTCCAGGGTGTCGAGACGAGATTCAGCTTGCGCTTGGCGGCGCGCTCGATGGCGGCGAAGGTCTCGTTGGGGGCGACGAAGTGGCCGCCGAAGTGGAAGTTCTCAAAGGTGCCGAAGGTTTCGCGTTTTTCGGCGAGGATCGCGAAGGCCTCGGCGAGGTCGGGGAGGTAGGCCCAGGCGTGGCGCGTTGTGCGCTTCGAACTCAGCGCCACTTTGCCCTTTGCAGCCTCGCGCAGCACCAGAGCGTCGAGGATGGTGCCGTCGGTGTTCGGGCCGTAGAAATCTCCGGCACGGAGGATGATCGCCTGAAACGCCCCGGCGGCGCTAGCCTTCCGGATCTGCTCTTCCATGCGCACGCGAATGGCGCCGCGCGGGGTCTGCGGGTCCTGGCGCAGGTCGGGTGTGACGACTTTGTCGGTTGCCTTGTAGCTGTAGATATTGCCCGGGAAGAGCAGCGTTTTGTCATCCCCCGAGACGGCCTCGATGACGCGGGCGTTGAGGGTTTCGGCGGCGCCGTCAAACCACTTGTCGTAGGGGAGGTTGAGCCCGTTGAAGACGACGCCGGATTGGGCGGCGGCGGCTTTCATGTCGCGTACCGAATCTGCGTCGCCTTTGATGAATTCGACGCCTGCGATGGGGTTCTTGTTCGACCGGCCGAAGCCGATGACGCGCCAATGGCGGGTAGCGAAGGCTTTGGCGACGGCCTGGCCGATATGGCCATTGATTCCGAGGATGGTGATCGTCTTGTCTTTGCTCTGAGGCATTGTCCTGCTCCGTTCGTACGGTTGACAATGCGATATTGGTCTATTCATATAAGAATGAGAATTGGCGATAATTGCAGAGTGACTATTCATTGATGAATAGTGTGTCGGACTGGACCTTGTGGCGAAGTTTTGCGGCTGTGGCCGAGCACGGGTCGCTCTCGGGTGCGGCCCGGGCCCTTGGCGTTTCACAGCCGACGATCGGGCGGCATATCGAGGCCCTCGAGGTCGGGCTGGGGGCGAAGCTGTTCGAGCGGTCACTGGCGGGGTTTGCGCCAACGGAACTGGGACTGCGGGCATACGAGCCGGTGCGGCAAGCCGCGCAGGCCCTGGCGGAGGCCGAGCTCTATGCGGCGGGGTCGAGCGCCGTGCTCGAGGGCGCCGTACGGATCACCGCATCGGTCGTGATGTCGCACTACACGCTGCCGCCAATGCTGCGGCGGCTGCGGGATGAATTTCCCGATATCGCGCTTGAGGTCGTGCCGACGGATTCACCGGAGAATCTTTTGATGCGGGAGGCGGATATCGCGGTGCGCATGTTCCGGCCGACGCAGCTCGATCTGGTGACGCGCAAGGTGGGAGAGAGCCCGATCGTCGCTTGTGCGCATGAGAGCTACGTCGCCACGCATGGCGTGCCGGCGACGCTGGACGAACTCAGAGCGCACGAGCTTTTGGGCTTCGACCGGTCGGAGGTCCTGATTTCGGCCGCACGGGCGCTGGGGTTCTCGCTTAAGCGGAGCGATTTCGCCATCCGTTGCGACAGTCAGAGCGCGCTCTGGGAGATGGCGAAGGCGGGGCTGGGGATCGGGTTCGCGCAAAAAACCATCATCAATCGGACGCCGGGGATGGTCGCGCTCGATCTGCCGCTAGCCATTCCGCCGCTCGAGGTGTGGCTTACGAGCCACCGGGAACTCTACGGCGCTCGGCGCATTCGGGTTGTCTATGACAGGCTGGCCGAAATGCTTTCCGTCTGGCTTCGGGCGTGACCATTTGCGCGTGGCTGCAAATTCAGGCATGACCTAGAAAAAAGGCGCGCGCATTGCCGATGCGCTGAGCGGGGAAACGCATATGGAAATGTTCGTCAATATTGCCCTCGTTGCGGCCGTCATCGCGGTGGCGGTGATCCTGTTCATGGGGCTTTACAACATGTTCAAGGGCGGGTCGGGCAATCGCAGCCAGCAATTGATGCGGGCGCGGGTGATCATGCAGGCGATCGCGGTGCTCTTGCTGATGGCGGCGCTTTACTTCTTCGGCGGATCGGGACCCGGGTCGTAAATGGTCAAGCTCAACAAGATCTATACCCGCACAGGTGATGACGGCACGACGGGGCTGGTGGACGGCCCGCGCCGGCGCAAGGACGATCTGCGGGTGGAGGCATTCGGGACGGTCGACGAGGTCAACGCGGCGATCGGCATGTGCCGGCTGCACACCAAGGATATGGCGCGGGTGGATTCGGCACTGGGCCGGATCCAGAACGACCTCTTCGATCTGGGCTCGGATCTTGCGACGCCCGGGCCTGACGATGGGCGCAAATACGCCGCACTGCGGATCACCGAAAAGCAGGTGACCTGGCTCGAGGGTCAGATCGATCGGCACAACGAAGCGCTCGAGCCGCTGACATCGTTCGTGCTGCCCGGCGGTTCGCCATTGGCGGCCAACTGCCATCTGGCGCGCACGATCGCCCGGCGGGCGGAGCGGGTTGTCGTGGCGCTTGGTTCCGAGGAGGCGATCAATCCCGAGATCCAGCGCTATCTCAACCGGCTTTCCGATCTGCTTTTCGTCCTCGGGCGGCTTGCCAACGCAAACGGAACAAAGGATGTTCTGTGGGAGCCGGGACGCAATACGGGCACTTCGAAAGAAGGGTGAAGCCGGCATAGGAGGATTTGCCGGCGATGTTCCTACCGCTCTATGACAGCAACAAGATCGCCCATATTGAATTTCCGTATGTCAATTACGGGATATTGGGCGTCACTACCCTCGTCTTCCTATTCCAGTATGTCAGCGGGCCGGACGGGCTCTATTATTCCCATATCTCGTTCGGGATGATCCCGATCGTCGTGCGCGACCTCGTGCCGGCGCCGCTGCCCTGGCTGCCGGACCATGCGACGCTTTTGACCTACATGTTCCTGCACGCGGACTGGCTGCATCTGCTTTCGAACATGCTGTTCCTGTGGGTTTTGGGGGACAATGTCGAAGACGCGCTCGGGCATGTCCGCTATCTGCTCTTTTATCTGGCCTGCGGGGTGCTCGCCGCGCTGTTGCACCTTCTGATCTTCGCCAGCGACAACGGGCCGCTTGTCGGCGCCTCGGGTGCGGTCGCGGGGGTGATTGGCGCCTACATCCTGCTCTATCCTCATGTTCGGGTGTTCGTGCTTTCGCGCATCGTTATCACGCTGCCGCTGGCGTTGCCGGCCTGGGCGGTGCTCGGGCTCTGGATCGCGAGCCAGCTTTTCTACGTGATGGTGGGGAGCGACGATGGTGTCGCGTGGTGGGCTCATATAGGGGGTGTAGCGGCAGGAGCAGTGCTTGTCGTCGTGTTCAAGCGCAGGGAGACGCCGCTTTTCGGCGGCGGTTAATCTTTTCGTAAAGGTCTTGTTTAGACCGGCGCCTTAGGGTGTTGCCGACGCAGAATGCGAGAAGGACCCGCCAGAATGAGCGATGTAGCCGCGACGGCGGTGGCGTTGACCCAGGCGCAAACCCAGCACACAGCGCAGATTCTGATGCTCAAGAAGCAGCATGAAATGCAGCAGTCGATGATCGACATGCTCGCGCAGTCGGTTGAGGCGGCCAAGCCGCCCGCGCCTTCGGGGCAGGGCACGGTCGTCGATAAATCGGCGTGAGTGGCGCACGATGATCATTCCGCACGCGGCCCCGGTCATTCTTCACCGCATGGCCATCATGGAAGCCAGGGAGCATTCCGCGACCGGTGCGCTTATCGCAAAGTTTCGCGGCGATGCGATCAACAAGGCAACGATCGAACGGTTGAACGCGCTCGATAAGCCGCAGGTCGGAATATCTGCGCGGTTGGATAAGACGGCCTAAATCTCCAGCAGCGTTTCGACCACGCGCCTGCCATCGTCGCTGTCCCAGTGTGCCGGCCCTTGCAGCACCGCTATTTCGCAGCCCCCCTCATCGACCAGAACCGTCGCGGGGAGACCCAGGGTCACCGCTTCGTTCCGGAGCCGCTCGAAGACCTTGTACGAAGGGTCTGCGTAAAGCGCGAGATTGTCTGCGCCGATTTCGTCGAGGAAGCTTTGGGCGGCGGTCGGGCCGTCGGACCCGAGATCGAGACTGATGGCGACGACTTCGAAACTCTCCCCGCCATACTCGGCCTGGATGGTGTCCAGATCGGGCATTTCCTCGCGGCAGGGTGCGCACCAGGTGGCCCAGAAGTTGACCAGGAGCTTTTTGCCTGAAAGATCGGCGAGGGTCATGGCGTTGCCCCCGGCGTCGATAAACGCAAGATCGGCGAAGTTGCGCCACTCGGTAGACGGCAGGAGGGCGGCAAGTTCGCCGGTCGCTGCGTCATCGATCGCCTGTGCGGCGTCGGCGCGTGCGGGGCATGCCGCTGCGACCCCGGTGCCGCCATTGCTAACCCAGACTGCGGTCGCTATAGCTACCGCCGCACCGAAAAGCCCCGTGCCCGCGAGTATGGAGCGGCGCTTGTTTTTGGGTGTGTCGTTCATGGTTATCCGTTTTTAAAACACGAAACTCGAGGCGCCGATGAGCAATCGCATGTGGGGAGGACGGTTCGCGTCCGGTCCCGACGCCATCATGGAAGAGATCAACGCATCGATCGGCTTCGACAAGCGCCTTTACAGCCAGGACATCGCAGGGTCGATCGCCCATGCCGAAATGCTCGGTGCCGTCGACATTCTGAGTGCGGAAGATAAAGACGCGATCATCTCCGGTCTAGAGACCGTCCGCGACGAGATCGCGCAGGGCAAGTTCACCTTTTCGCGAGCGCTCGAAGACATTCACATGAATGTCGAAAGCCGGCTCAGGGACCTGATCGGCGACGCTGCCGGGCGGCTCCATACCGCGCGCTCGCGCAACGATCAGGTGGCGACCGATTTCAAGCTCTATGTGCGGGACGCGATCGATACGCTCATCGCACAGATCGAGACGCTGCAGCGGGTGCTGCTCGAAAAGGCGGAAGCGCATGCCGAAAGCGTGATGCCGGGCTTCACGCATCTCCAAAGTGCACAGCCGGTGACCTTCGGGCACCACATGCTTGCCTATGTCGAAATGCTCGCGCGCGATGCCGGGCGTTTGCACGACGCGCGGGCGCGCCTCAACGAAAGCCCTCTGGGTTCGGCGGCGCTGGCGGGGACATCTTTTCCGATCGACCGGGATATGACCGCGCGAGCGCTCGGCTTCGACAGGCCGACGGCCAATTCGCTCGATGCCGTGTCGGACCGGGATTTCGTGCTCGAAACGCTCTCGGCGGCATCGATCTGCGCCATGCACCTGTCGCGCTTTGCCGAGGAGCTCGTGATCTGGTCCTCGGCGCAGTTCGGGTTCGTTACGCTTTCGGACAAGTTCTCGACCGGCTCTTCGATCATGCCGCAAAAGCGCAATCCGGATGCCGCCGAACTGATCCGCGCCAAGATCGGCCGGATCTTCGGGGCGTTCACGTCGCTGCTTGTCGTGATGAAAGGCTTGCCGCTCGCCTATTCGAAAGACATGCAGGAAGACAAGGAAGTTGCATTCGACGCGCTCGACAATTTTTCGCTCTGCCTGGCCGCGATGACGGGCATGGCGGGGGACCTGTCGGTCAACACCGACAAGATGGCCGCTGCCGCAGGCGCAGGATTTTCGACGGCGACCGATCTTGCGGACTGGCTCGTGCGGGTCGCCAACGTACCCTTCCGTGAGGCGCACCACATCACCGGTCGCGCGGTGGCGGCGGCGGAGGCCAAGGGGTGCGGGCTCGACGCGCTGACCATCGAGGACTTCAAGGAGATCGACGAGCGGATCACCTCGCAGGTCTTCAAGGTGCTTTCGGTCGAAAATTCGGTCAAATCGCGCACAAGCTTCGGGGGCACGGCACCCGAGAACGTCAAGGCGCAGGTCGCCGCATGGCGCGTACGGCTGGCGCCGCAGGGTTAGGGTCAAGGAATACCGTGGTTCACTATTTCGAATATCGCGGCGGCGCAATGAAGGCCGAGGATGTCGACCTGACCGCGCTGGCCGAAGCGGTCGGTACGCCCTTTTACTGCTATTCGGCGGCAACGTTCCGGCGGCATATCAGGGTGATGCGTGAGGCGTTCAACGGGCTCGACACGCTACTTGCGTATGCCATGAAGGCCAATTCCAACCAGGCCATGCTGCGGATTGCGCAGCAGGAGGGTGCGGGTGCGGACGTGGTGTCGCTGGGCGAGCTCGAGCGCGCGCTGGCGGCGGGCATTGCGCCCGAGCAGATCATCTTTTCGGGTGTTGCGAAGTCGTGGGCGGAGATGACGCGGGCGCTCGACGTTGGTATCTTGTGCTTTAACGTCGAATCCGAGCCTGAACTCGAACGGCTCGATCAGATCGCTGGAGCGCTCGGCCGGGTCGCACCGGTCTCGGTGCGAATCAATCCCGACGTCGATGCGAAGACACACGCGAAGATCTCTACCGGAAAATCGGAGAACAAGTTCGGCATTCCCTATGCGCGGGCGGAAGCCGTCTATGCCCGGATCGCCGAATCCGCGAATTTGAAGGCGGTGGGTGTCGACATGCATATCGGCAGCCAGATCACCGACCTCGAGCCTTTCGACAATGCTTTCGCGGTCCTGGCCGAGCTTGTCGAAACCCTGCGCGGCGCCGGCCATGCGATCGAACATGTCGATGTCGGCGGAGGCTTGGGCATTCCCTACCGCAAGAACGCTCCGGCGCCCCCCGACCCGCTTGCCTACGCGGAGATCGTCAAGCGGCGGGTTGCCGAACTGGGCTGCCGGCTCATCATCGAGCCGGGGCGGCTGATCGCGGGGAATGCGGGCATTCTCGTGACGCGGGTGGAATACGTCAAATACGGGCCGGAGAAGAATTTCGTCATCGTCGATGCTGGCATGAACGACCTCATCCGCCCAACGCTCTACGAAGCGCATCACGACGTCCTGCCGGTCACCGCGCCGGAGAACGAGGACAAGGCGATGCGCGCCGATATCGTCGGGCCGGTCTGCGAAACGGGAGACTATCTCGCGCTCGATCGGGTCGTGCCGCCGTTGGCCGAAGGTGATCTGTTGGCCGTGATGACGGCGGGCGCCTATGGCGCGGTGATGAGTGGGACGTACAACACGCGGCCGCTGATCGCCGAAGTGCTCGTGGAGGGCGACCGCTACCACGTCATCCGCTCGCGCCAAACGCTCGAAGAGCTGATCGGGGCGGACAGCGTGCCGGAGTGGCTGGATTAGAGCGCCGACTTCGCCAGCGGAATGACTTCGGCGGGCCGGCCGGCCAGTGCATCATCGACTTTCTCGATAAGCTGGGCGAGCGAGAAAGGCTTGTTGACGACGTCATAGATCAAGGCATCGAGGCCGTGGGCGCGTTCGCGCTGGTCGGCGAAACCGGTCATCAGAAGGATGGTCAGGTCGGGGTATCGCGCCCCGACCGAGAGCGCGAGCGCGATGCCGTCCATCACCGGCATCTTAATGTCCGAGAGCAGCAGGTCGAAAGCGCCGTCATGTTCGTCTGCGATCTCGGCCGCCAGGCCGCCGTCTGCGGCCTCGAGCACCATATGGCCGTGCATTTCGAGCGCGCGTACGACGAAAGCGCGCACATTGTCGTCATCTTCGGCAACCAATATCCGGGCCATCGTCCCTAACGCCTTTGCTTCCTGATTCTGCGCGCTCAGTATTGCGCATCTTTCTGTCGTTATCGTGCCGCCGCTTCCGCTTGGGTCCTGCCCTGGCCTTCAACGAAGGAAAGACGGACGGTTCTGATGCCTTCGGGGGGTGCGGTCAGTTGTGTGTCGATCGGCAAAACGTCACCGGGCAGGATATTGCGCATCTGCGGGGTAACGCCCCATTCGTAGATCACCTCCCCGTCCTCGCCGACAAGACTCACGAGTACCGGCGGAACGAAGGTTACGCGATTCGTGGTGTTCGTAATCTTAGCGGATACGATTAACACGCTGTTTCCATCGCGGGTGGTTCGCAAAGTGTTAATGTCACCAAACTCGAGCCCGATCACGTTGGTTCCAAGGCCGACGGCACTGTAGAGGCTGTTCAGGTCGGGGAAGGCACGCACGATTTCGGTGCGCTGGGTAACAACGAGAGCCCCCAGAAGAATTATCATGGCGGCGAGGGTTATGCGCGCGG
Organism: Pelagibacterium xiamenense; assembly: GCF_021166475.1. GTDB lineage: Bacteria > Pseudomonadota > Alphaproteobacteria > Rhizobiales > Devosiaceae > Pelagibacterium > Pelagibacterium xiamenense. The sequence continues at coordinate 66,672 of NZ_JAJOYS010000004.1, read as the reverse complement.
CGCGCCGGATGCGGGCAATGGGCAGGGCACGGGTCATGTCGTGCTTGCGTTTGGCGAGTGCGAGTTTGCGCTTAAGGGCCTGGTCGGCGGTGTGAGCAGGAGCGGGCGATGGCGCAGATGGTTCCTCGCCCGGAATGAAGCTCTTGCCTTCGACGGGGCCGTCTGCGGCGTTGCCGTGGATTTCGAATGCCTTGTCGGCGAGTGCCTCGTCGTCGGGGGTGAACCGGTTGTCGCGGTCGGCGCGGAAGATCAGTTCGTCGTCATCGGGCTCGGGGTCGGCGGCGGGCTTAGTAGGGGCGGGAAAGCTCGGTGTCGCAGCCCAGGTGCTTTCGCAATTGGCGCATTTGACTTCACGGCCCAGGGCACCCAGCGCGTCTGGCGCAAGGCGATAGCGCGTATGGCAATTTGGGCATGTGATGATCACGCGTCTTGCGCCGGCCACTGGTTTCAGGACAATGCGGCGACACTATCGGGGATAGGGTTAAAACTCTTGAAACACCGCCCCAATCCCGCCATGGGGACACGATGGTTGCTAGTATGCAAAATCACAAGTGATTCGCGGAGTGGCGGTTTGATCGCGTTCGAAAATGTCGGGCTGCGTTATGGGCACGGGCCGGAAATCCTGAAGGATTTGACCTTCAAGATTTCGCCGGGGTCGTTCCACTTCCTCACCGGACCGTCGGGCTCGGGCAAGACGTCGCTTTTGCGGCTGTTGCTTTTGTCGCTCAAGCCTTCGCGCGGGACGGTTTCGATGTTCGGCGAGGACGTCACGCAACTCGATCGCGACCGGCTCTTGCAGATGCGCCGGCACATCGGGATCGTATTTCAGGAGTTCCGCCTTCTCGAGCATATGACGACGTTCGAAAACGTGGCACTGCCCCTGCGCGTGCGCGGGCAGAACGAGGCGAGTTACCGCGCCAACGTCGAGGAACTGCTCGACTGGGTCGGGCTCGGAGACCGCATGGACGCGCACCCGGAGGTGCTTTCGGGCGGGGAAAAACAGCGCGCAGCGATTGCACGGGCGGTGATCGGCAAGCCGGATATTCTTCTAGCGGACGAGCCTACCGGGAATGTGGACCCGGAGCTGTCCGAAAGGCTGCTGCATCTTTTCGCCGAGCTCAACCGGATGGGGACGACGGTGATCCTGGCTACCCATGAAGTGAACCTTCTTGAAAAATTCGATCATCCGCGCATGCTCCTCAATGACGGGGAGTTGACGATCCATGACTGAGGGTGGGCTGAGGCTCAATTGGCAGCGCCAGAATCCCATCGTTCCGGCCGGTTCGGTGGCCGGGCGCACGCTGATGCTCCTGATCGGCATCATGACGTTCTTGTCCTGCGTCACCTTCGGCGGGGTTCTGCTCGTGCAGAAATCCGCGCTGGGGTGGTCGGCCGATGTGGGGCGGGAGCTGACGATTCAGATCAGGCCGCTCGATGGGGAGGTGCTCGAATCCAACGTACGGCTGGCCATCTCGCTGGCCGAGGCCGTGCCCGGGGTCGAAAGCGCACGGGCTTTGTCGCTTGAGGAAAGCGAGGCGCTGCTCGAGCCGTGGCTCGGCGAAGGTGTAGACCTCTCGGATCTTGCGATCCCGCGGCTCGTCGTCGTGCGTCTTTCCGATCCGGCGGGCGTCGATATCGGGCGGCTTGAAAGCGAGATCGCCGGGATTTCGGGGGCAAGCGTCGAAACGCATGCCGCCTGGCGCCTTCAACTCAATACAATGGCCGGGACGATCGTGATTTCGGGGGTGTTGAGTCTGGTGCTTATCCTGCTTGCGACTGCGCTTGCAATTGTCTTTGCAACGCGTGGAACCATGGCGACCAATCGCGATATTGTCGACGTTCTGCATTTCATCGGCGCCTCGAACCGTTTCATCGCGGGGGAATTTCAGGGGCGTTTCCTGTTGATCGGGCTAAAGGGCGGCGTGGCCGGCGGGCTGGCGGCGATTGTCTTTTTCATCGTCGCGGGCACCGCAATGAGTACCGTGATGCCGGAGACGTCGTCGCAACAGCTCGGCGTTTTCTTCGGGCAGTTCGCGCTGGGCTTGAGCGGCCTGCTGGGCATTATCGGTGTTGTCCTGGTCATTGCCGGGCTCACCGCGATCACCTCGCGCTTGACGGTGCGCCGCTATCTGTCGCAAATCGCGTGAGGCGCCGGCCCTGACCCGGGCGCGCCTGTTACGTGGTTTCGGGAATTCGGCGGAGAGGCCGTGACATGATCGTACAGGCCATTCGCTCGACGCTGTTCTATATCGTCTTTTTCGTGCACACGATTCCCCTCGCGATCATCGTGGGGCTGATGGCCAAGCTTACGCCAGGTCTCAAGGCGCAGGGCTGGGCCATCGGGCAATATTGGGTTCACGCCAATCTGTTTTTCCTGCGCTGGATCGTCGGCATCCGCACAGAGGTGACAGGGGGAGAGAACATTCCCGAAGGCGGGTGCATCATCGCGGCCAAGCATCAGTCGGACTGGGACATCTATGCGCTCGTGCCGCAGACGTCGCAACCGGCCTTCATTGCCAAGAAGGAACTCCTCGATATTCCGCTGTTTGGCTGGGCCGCGCGGTGGATCAACACGATCCCCGTCGACCGCAAGAAGGGCAAGGATGCGCTGCCCGATATGATGGCGACGGCCGCCGACAGCCTTGAGCGCGGGTGTCAGGTGATCATCTTCCCCGAAGGTACCCGGCGGCCGGCACTGGCCGAACCGGCCTACCGGTCGGGTGTCACCAAGATGTATGCCGCTCTCGACGTTCCGGTGGTGCCGGTGGCGCTCACTTCGGGGCTTTATTGGGGGCGCAACAGTCTTGTGCTGTGGCCCGGTACTGCGCGGGCGCATATTCTTCCGGCAATTATGCCTGGCCTTCCGCCCGCTGAGTTCCAGAAGCTGCTGATCGAAACGATCGAGCGCGAGACCGAGCGGATGGTGCTCGAGGACGTGCACAAGGGGATCGCGCGGCCGATTTCGCCGCGCCTGCGCCACCGCATTGCCGAGCTCGAGGAGACAATCGGCGCGGGGCGGGATTGAAGCTATCTCTGGTAGTCTGCCCAAACAAAACCACAATATATTGACAAATGAAGGCGTGTCCGGTTTCCTACCCAGATGGATGCGTTGACTTTTAGACGCATTTGTTCTAATTTTGTTCCATTCAGCCCTGTTGGCTGTTGGTGTGTTGACGATGGCCCGGCCAGTGGACGCAAATACGCTGGCCGGTGTTTTTCGGGCAAGGCCGTGTGAGGGTGGCCATGATCGATAGGCAGAACGAGATCGCAGATATGACCGGCGCGGAGTCGCAGGTGGTGCTTTGGACCGGCCGGTCCGGGCGCCGCTATACGATGATGCGCGAACGCGGCGACGCGGTGGCGATGGCGCCAGCCAAGATATACCTGCTCTCGGTCGGCGATGTCATCCGGTGGGCCGGCACAGCGGGAGATCTCATCGACGATCACGCAAGCCGTGCGCGGTTCCGTCAAGCCTCAGCGCGTGGCGCACAGATGCTGTCCATGCCCGCGCCGGAGGACGAGCTCGCGCGGATGACCCTTGTCTGGGACCTCGACGGCATGCCGCACTATCCGGGGCGCAACGCGGCCTAGCCCGCCTTCCGTTCCGCCTGGAGCATGGCGCTCAATTCGAGCACGGGGCGGTCGAGAATACCCATATGCAGCAAATGTTCTGCGGTGTTGACCACGTAGTCGCGGTTGGCACCGGACGTGCCGTGTGCGTCGCGTACCAGCGCGAGTTGCTCGGCAAGGCTCAGTCGTCCTGCGTACTGTTCGTGGGAAGGGTCGACGAGATAGACCAGGGCGGTCACGGCTTCTCCGCTTGCCAGGCGGATGCGGCGCAGGGTTTCCTTGTAGACCCCGGTGACCTGCTCGCGCTCGCGCAGATAGGCGTGCACTTGGGACCAGTTCTCAGGCGAAACCCTGTAAGCCATGCCTACGCAGGATCCGCCGCGCTCGAGGCCGAAAACGAGTCCGGGATTGTCCGGCGTGCCGCGATGGTGGTGCGAAATGACGCAGAGCCGGCGATGCGCGCCGCGCAGCAGCGCCTTGTCCGACGCTTCGAATGGAAAGCCAGGCCGCCAGATCAGCGATCCGTAGCCGAAGACCCAGGGAATGGCGCTATCGGTGCTCATTCGATCTTTTATGGCGACAAACCCCCTGGCCGTCAAAGCATCTCCTTGCGACCGGCGGCAAATTGCCGGATGACGGCCTCAATCGGGCGCGATAAGAGAGGCCCATGAAGCGCTTTGTCATTCTGCTTGTTGCCATCCTTGCCGTCGTTGGTCTCTGGACCGGAGGCTGGTTCTATGTCGCCGGCCAGGTTCGCGCCAATATAGCGGCCTATGCCGAAGCCGACGGGGTCGCGACGCCACGCATCACCTGTGCGATGCTCGATGTGGGCGGGTTCCCGTTCAAGTTCAGCCCCCATTGCGCTGAGCCGGAAATCGTTTCGGGCGACTATACGATCCGGCTCGCCGATCTTGCCGGTACGGCCCTGTTTTACCGGCCCAACCATCTGCAGATATTCGCTAACGGGCCGGCGCAGATCGTCGATGCGTTCACAGGTTCCGAGCAGCAGGTGAGCTGGTCGAGCTTGCGCGCCAGCCTGAGGCTGGAGGGCGGGGAACTCGAACGGCTTTCGGTTGTAGCGGACGACATCGTTTACGCCGACGCGCTTTTTGGCGATGCGACGTATGCCGAAGCCACGCATGCCGAATTCCACGTACTGGACGCCGTCGTCGACGACGAGGCCAGCATGCCGGGCAATGTGGTCGATCTCTACCTTATGCTGGAAGGCGTCAATTCCGTCCCGCTCGGGATTGCAGACGGCACCGGCGATATCGACGCGCGGCTCACCGGCATGCCGCCCATGGCACTTTGGGGACATCCCGATTTTCTGCGAATCTGGGCCGGAAATGGCGGCGTCGCGATGCTGCGAGACCTTTCGCTTGATGCCGATACCGTCATGGTCAACGCGACGGGCGAGGCACGGGTCAGTGAAACCGGTCTGATCGAGGCGAGTCTCGAGCTCGCTTCTGAGGGCGTGATCGAACGCATCGACGCGCTTCAGGCCGATCCGCGCGCGCCGCTTCTGACCGGCGCGCCGGATGACGAGGGTATCTACCGGCAGAACATATCGGTGCGCGGCGGGACGGTCTTTGTCGGGCTTATCCCTGTGATGGGCCTGGCGCCCATCTTTTGAGCCGCTACTCCCCCGGCTTTCCTGTTCCATGCGCGCGCCCGAAGTCGGGCGCCTCGGTTTCCTGACCGGCTTCGATGATCGAGCGGCGGATGGCGCGGGTACGGGTGAAGAGCGATTCGAGCGCTTCGCCGTCGCCCACGCGCACGGCCCGCTGGAGGACGCTCAGGTCCTCCAGGAAGCGGCCGAGCATTTCGAGTACCGCGTCGCGGTTGGTCAGAAACACGTCCCGCCACATTATGGGGTCGGAGGCGGCGATACGCGTGAAGTCGCGGAAGCCCGAAGCCGAGAATTTGATGACCTCGGACTTTGTGTGCTGTTCGAGATCGTCCACCGTGCCCACGATGTTGTAGGCGACAAGGTGCGGGACGTGGCTCGTTATGGCGAGCACCAGATCGTGGTGTTCAGCGCTCATGGTCTCGACGCTCGAACCGAGCCCTTCCCAGAACTTCGCAAGCGTCGCAATTGCCGTTTCGTCCGTGCCCTCCTCGGGCGTGAGGACGCACCAGCGGCCTTCGAAAAGATCGGCAAAGCCGGCGGCAGGGCCGGAATGCTCGGTCCCTGCGAGCGGGTGGCCCGGTACGAAATGCACCCCGTGCGGGAGATGCGGCCGGATGACGTTCGTGACGTGGCCCTTGACCGAGCCGACGTCGGACAGGATGGCGCCAGGCTTTAGATGCGGGCCGATCTGCTTGATCAGTGCTTCATACGTGCCCACCGGCGAGCACAAGATAACGAGATCGGCGTCTTCGACGGCTTCGGCGGCGTCCATGGTGTAGATATCGCCAAGATTCAGCGTACGCGCCGTATCCAGTGTTTCGGCACGGCGTGTTGCGATGGCGATGGTTTGGACAAGACCCTTCTCACGGGCGCCACGCGCGATGGAAGAGCCGATAAGGCCGATGCCGATGAGGGCGAGCTTGTTAATCATTTGTTTTCCATAAATCTTGCGAGGCAGTCGGCGACGGCTTCCATGGCATTGGCACTTCCGATCGAGATGCGCAGGCCGTTCCCGATGCCGTAGCCGCCCATCTCACGGACCACAAGACCCTCTTCGAGAAGTGCGGCGTTGGCGCTGGCGGCAGTTTCGGCGTCCTGAAAGAGCGCAAGGACGAAATTGCCCTGGCTGGGCAGGGCCCGCACGCGGTTCGAATTGAGCTTTTGCGTGAGCCAATCGCGCCAGAGCGCGTTGTGGGCGTTGAGCGCTTTGGTGAATGCGACATCGCGCGCCGCAGCCGCGCCGGCGGCTTGCGCGGGCGTCGAAAGATTGAACGGGCCGCGGATGCGGTTGAGTGCGTCGACCACGTGTTCGGGACCATAGAGCCAGCCGATACGAAGACCCGCCAATCCCATCTTGGAGAAGGTGCGCACCATGACGACGTTTTCCGTACGATCAACCAGATCGATACCCACTGTATAGTCTCGGGCGGTGACATATTCGGCGTAGGCGCTGTCGACAACCATCAGGACGTTGGCAGGGATGCCCGCATGCAGGCGCGCGAGAGCGTCGGCGTTGAGATAGCTGCCGGTGGGGTTGTTGGGGTTGGCGAGGAAGACGATCTTCGTTTTGTCCGTCACGGCCCCGATGAGTGCGTCGACATCGGCGCAATAATCGGTCTCGGGCGCCATGACCGGTGTACCGCCGGCGGCCTGTGTGACGATGGGATAGACCATGAAGCCGTACTGGCTCATCACCGCTTCATCGCCGTCACCGATATAGGTCTGGGCCAGAAGATGCAGCAATTCGTCCGATCCCGCGCCGGCCACGATCCGGTCCGGGTCGAGCCCGTGCACTTCGCCGAGCGCCGAGCGGAGCTCCCGCGATGAACCCTCGGGATAGATCTCAAGCTTGTCGGCAAAGGTCCGGTAGGCCTCGATGGCCTTGGGGCTCGCGCCCAGCGGAGATTCATTTGCGGAGAGCTTGATACCCGGCCTGGCGCCCGATGCGGCTGCACGGCCCGGCACATACGGCGCGATCTTGAGAATGCCCGGCTGGGGCGTGGGTCTTTCGGACATGGACGGTGCTCAAATGGTAGGGTCGGCGCAATGCCGGGCGGACCATATTGGAGCACAGGGCGCAAGGCAATTGGCGCAAGTTCAATAAATCCGCGCGGTTTGCGGGGAAAAGGCGCGTTCTCCGGCGCGCCGTTCGATGCGCTTGCGGCGGGCGATGGCGGGGAACTGCTCCTTGCGGGCCCTCACGCACAGGATGCCAGCGAAGGTCGAGCCAAAAAGCCGCCCCGTGCGCTCGAAAAGCCGGGCCGACTTGATCACCGGCGCGCGATTTATGGGGGGAAGGTAGAGACAGTCGCGCCATTCGAGCGGGGTGAAGGAATGCTCGCGCAGGAGCGCGTCGAGCTGGCCGCGAGAGTATGGGCGCCCGAAGCCGAAGGGGTTATTGTCCCATTGCGCCCAGGGGCCGCGACGGCGGGGCACGGCGATGACGATTTCCGCGCCGGAGGCGCAGATGCGCCAGAGTTCCCGCATCAGTTCTTCTGCGTCGACAACGTGCTCGACTGCGTGAACGGCGATGACGAGATCGACTGCAGAATCGGTCAGGGGCAATTCCATGGGGTCGCACAGAACCGTGTGGGAGGGACCTTCGCGCGGCCATGCCGAGGCGCCCTGTCGTGCGGGCATGAACGCGAGGACCCGCTCGGCGCCCGAAAGCGCGCCGCGCAGATAGGGGGTGGCGAACCCCAGGCCCAAGATGCGTTTGCCGGTGACGTCACCTGCCAGCGCGCTGACCTGCTCGCGGATCAGGTGCCGCGAGAGCCGGCCAAGCGGAGACTTATAAAAGCGGATCAAGCCGTCGACATCGGGGGTCATCGCGCCGCCTTTTTGTGTGTTGCTTTGTCTATTTGGGCGTATCGGGTGGCGAGGTCAAATTTCCTCGTTCCGGCTTGTCACGGTCCGGCGGGCTGCCTAGCCTGAGGTAACCGTTGAGGGAGGACAGAATGCCTGCGCAAATCGCCATCTTCAAAGCGCGCTCGGACAATTTCGGGTATCTCGTGCACGACCGTGAAACCGGACGGACGGCGGCGATCGATGCACCCGAGGAACGGGCGGTTCTCGATGCCCTGACGGCGCACGGCTGGACGTTGAGCGACATCCTCATCACCCATCACCACGGCGACCATACGGAGGCACTCGGCCCGCTCAAGGCGCGATTCGGCGCGCGGGTCGTCGGGCCGAGGGGGGAAGCGGACCGGATAGAGGGGCTTGATGAACTGGTCTCGGGCGGGGATCGGGTGAGTGTGGGATCGGTCGCGTTCGACGTGATCGACGTGCCGGGCCATACGCTGGGACACGTCGCCTATCATGCTCCGGCTGAGAGAGCGCTTTTTTCTGGCGATGCGCTATTTTCGCTTGGGGTGGGGCGGATGTTCGAGGGCACGCCGGGACCGATGTGGGACGGCCTCAAACGGCTCAGAGCGCTCGATCCGCAAACCGCCGTCTATTGCGGGCACGAATATACCCTCGCCAACGCCAAGTTTGCCTTGAGCGTCGATCCGTCCAACGAGTCGCTGATCGCGCGGGCTGAGGAGGCGAAAAGCCAGATCGAAAGTGGTCTGCCGACCGTTCCCTCGCGGCTCGGCGACGAGATCGCCGCCAATCCGTTTCTAAGGGCCGATACGGTCGCTCTCGCGGGGCGGATGGGCCTCGATGGGGCCGACCCGGCGGAGGTTTTTGGCGCCCTAAGAAAGGCCAAGGATCAGTTCTAGTTCTTTCCTAGAGCTTCTGGCGCAGTTCATCCAGCCGCTGGATGCAGGCTTCGATTTCGGACTTAAGCCGGATGATGTCGGTGGGATGGGCCGCTGGGTTGTGCGCCAATGGACTGGCTTCAAGTTCGGTAATGGCCTTTTGAAGCCGGGCGAGAGCAGGTGCGGACATGAGCGGTCTCCGGCTTTCAAGGCCAACGCGGACGTAGGGAGGGCGAGGTTTCCTTAGCGCGGCGACGGTGTCCACGTAAAGCCGGACGACTTTTTTGTCGGCGGGCGAAGCGGCCAGGGGTTGTCGTCTGAGGCCGCTTGAGGCAATGGTTTCCCTCGTGGTCCCGTAGCTCAGCAGGATAGAGCATCAGATTCCTAATCTGAGGGTCACTGGTTCGAATCCAGTCGGGATCACCATCACTTCGTCATTCGCATCTAGTAGATCGACGCTTCGAGCATCGAGCGCATGCCGATGGGCGAGACGGTAACGGCATCGCAGGTGGCGGCGGGCAGATCCAGCGAGGTCATGGCGTCGGACGATAGCGGCGGAGCAACCGCGACGGTGAAGCCCGGGGCGCCCGAGGCCGGATCGCAGCCAGAGGAGGCCGAGATGGCGAACCAGGCCTGGGGGTTGGCCGCAGAGAGCGTCACCGGCAGAGGCGGGCCGGAAAACTCGAAATAGTTCCCGGTGCCGGAATAGACCGGTACGGTCCATTGGAGCGCGCCGTTTGAATCGGTAACGGTTATCGCCGGATAGCCCAAGAGGCGGCAGGATGACGCGCCGGTATAGGTGAAGAGATAGGCCTGCGTCGATTTGGACATTCCGGCATCGCCAAGACCGCTGTCGGCGACGGTCAGCTCGGCGCTCGTACAGGCGGGCGTGTCAGCGTCATAGTGCGCCGCGAGGTCCGCGATGTCGGTCAGCCGTTGGGCAAGCGTCGTTTCGATGCAGCGCGTGCGCGCTTCGCTCTCCGTGGGGCAGGTGCTAACGAATTGGGGAAAGGCCTGCTGGTGAGCGGTAAAGGCCGACTGCCAGGCATCGGGAAGCTCGACGGTGAGCGCGTCGCCTTTTGAGTGGATCTCCCTAACTGTTTCGATCCAGTCGGGATTTGCGCAAATCAATTGCGCGTAGGAAGGATGATCCGTCGCGTTAGAGTTGGTCGAGCTGCAATCGGGCACGAGCGGTGTCGTATCCTGTGAAAGGGCCGGGAGGCCGGTGAGGCTGACGAAAACCAGGGCGGCCGGCCCCAAAAGGTGGCGAAGTGCGCTCTTCTCGCTCATTTGACGGTCAGGGACGATTTGGCGAGATCCGTGAGGGCCTCGATGCGGTTCTGATAGGCGTTGGTAAGGCAGGCGACGGCTCCGCCACAGGGGTTGCGGGTGCTGTCGATCCAATTGCCCTGGCCGGCCGTGAGGTTCTCGGCGAACGATGAGCCCGCCGGGGCGATCGTTTCGAGCAGTGTATAGTAAGCCGCCATGCGGATATCGAGCGCGCCCAATTGCGGGGTGTTGCAGATCGCCCACTCGGTATCGGTCCGGGCTTTGGTGCAATCGAAGCTCGCGACCTGGGCAACGGCCGGTCCGGTGACGAGAGTACCGGCGACCACCAGTGCATAAAGGCCGGCCTGGGCAGCGTGCATCTTTCTCTCCGGTGCTTGCGGCGGTCGATCTGTTGTAACGCGCATTGCCCCGTCGGGCCAAATCGTTCGGGTCGCACTGCGCGCGTCGCGGCGGAAACTGCCGACTATGCTTTCTCAAATATAAATCGGCGCGATTGCGTGTCGTCCATGTGACTGCAGGGATGATTTTTGCCGTAATTGAGTGCACAGTAGGCGCGGCTGCGTCGTTTTGAGGGCGGCGGGCCGGGAAGAATAACCGCGCGCCTTATGCTTACGAGGGATAGAGGCCAGTATTTGCTCAATCGGTTGCTTGTGACAGTTCTTGGCCTCTCCACACTTTGGACACTGCCCGCGCACGCGCAGGTTTGCGCCGCGCTGACGGTCGGGCCGAGCGCGCGCGTGGTTTCGATCTCCGACGGGGATACTGTGGACCTCGACACGGGGCTTACAGTCAGGCTGGTAGGCATGCAGGCGCCCAAGCTGCCGCTCGGGCGCGAAGGGTTTGAGGCCTGGCCGTTGGGCGACGAGGCGAAAGCGGCGCTTTCCGCTCTCGTTCTGCACCAGGAGGTGACGCTCTATTATGGCGGGGAAACCCGCGATCGGCACGGGCGCGCGTTGGCGCATGTCTTCGTTTCCGGCGAAGACGGGCCGATATGGGTGCAGGCCGAAATGCTCGAACGCGGGCTGGCGCGGGTCTACTCTTTCCCGGATAACCGGAGCTGCCTGGCCGAGCTCTATGCCGCCGAACGGTCCGGCCGCGCCGAGGGGCTCGGGATCTGGCGGGACGCATACTACGCCTTGCGGGACGCGACCGACGTCACCACCTTACTCGATCGAGTGGGCGGCTATGAGCTCGTCGAGGGGCGGGTGCTCAATGCCGACAAGGTCGGCGACCGCGTCTATCTCAACTTCGGGCGCTACTGGAAGGAAGACTTCACCGTTGTGATCGATGCGGCCGGATTGCGTGTTTTCCAATTGGCGGGTATCGATCCGCTGGCGCTGGAGGGGCGGCTCATCCGCGTGCGGGGTTGGATCGAAAGCCATGACGGGCCGCGGATGGAAGTGACCCATCCCGAGCAGATCGAGATTTTGGGCGTATGATGAACGGGCTTCCAATATCCCGGCGGCAGTTCCTTCTGGGGGGCACGGCCCTGTTCACCGTGGCGCTTTCAGGCTGTGTGGGCCTTTTGAATAATTCCGATATCGCGACCCGCCAAACCTCGGGCGCCGCGCCGGCGGTGCCCGCGGGGACAGATCCGGATGACACCGTCATCGGCTTGCGCGAGCATCCGCGCATCATAGCCAATTACGGCGGCGTCTACGAATATCGCAAGACCGAGGTGATGCTCGCGCGCATGGTCTCGCGGCTGCTTGCGGCCGCAGGTCAGCCCGATACGCAGTTCACTGTCACCATTTTAGATTCGTCCGAAGTGAACGCATTCGCACTGCCCGGCGGATTTATCTACGTAACCCGCGGAATTCTCGCGCTGGCGAACGACATGAGCGAGCTGGCCGCTGTCATCGCACACGAGATCGCACACGTCATTTTGCGGCACGCGCGGGCGCGATCGAACCGGGTAAGGACCTCCGAGATCGTCGACCGCGTCGTGACCAGTATTCTGGGCGGGGTAATCGACCCCAACGCAACCGCCCAGCGTTCGGCGGAATCGCTTGCGGCGTTCTCCCAGCGCCAGGAACTCGAAGCTGACCAAGAAGGCATCAAGATCGCCGCGCGCGCCGGATACGATCCGCACGCGGCGGCGCGCTTCCTCACCGCCATGGGCCGGTTCGCGCAATTTGTCGCTACACCGGGGATGGGTGACGATTTCCTCTCTTCGCATCCCTCGACGCCCGACCGCATCCAGCGGGCCGTAGAAGCCGCGCGCGAGTATGGCGCGCCGGGCACCGGAACGACAGATCGCGAGGGGTATCTGCGGGCGATCGAGGGCATGGATTTCGGGGACAATACCCGCCAAGGCGCGATCGTCGGAAAGCGTTACGTCAATCCGGCGCGCGAGATCACCTTCGAAGTCCCTCGCGCCTATGAGCTGCAGATCTCCAATGCGGCGGTCGTCGCGGTCGCCGGCGATGGCGCAGCGCTTCGGTTCGACAGCGCTTCGGTGCAACCCGGGGTATCGCTTGCCGATTATCTGCGTTCAGGCTGGATCGCCGGGCTGATGCCCGAAACCGTGACGACGCAAACGCTCAACGGCATCGAGATGGCCTCGGGCCGGGCGCAGACCGATCAGTGGTATTTCCACGTTACGGTGGCCCGGATCGGCGAGGACGTCTACCGCTTCATCTTCGCGGGCAAGGAAGACACAGAGGCCTTCCGGCGGGATGCAGAAAACACCATCGCGAGCTTCCGGCGTACGCGCGCGAGCGATCTTTCGTCGATCCGCAAGGTCAAGCTCGAGCTTGTCACGGCGCGCTCGGGCGATACTGCGGATTCCCTGGCCCGGCGGATGAGCACGCTCAACCGCGGACGCGAGCTGTTTCTGGTGCTCAACAACCTGCTGCCCGGAGATCCGGTCGAGGCCGGGGCCTCCTACAAGGTTGTCGAGGTGGTTTAAGGTTGTTCCGGAGCCAGTCGGTGCAGGCCGAAAGCAAAAAAGGCCGGTCATTCGACCGGCCTTTTGTCGTTTTGTCCTGCCGCAGCACTTACGCGGCGGCTTCCTCGGCATCCGCTTCGTCGCTCTTGGCGACGCGGCGCGGGCTTTTGTTGAGGCTCTTGGTGATGAGCTTGACCGCTTCGGTCAGCGTGACCTTGTTGACCGCCGCAATCTCGCGGCTCATGCGGTCCATGGCCTGTTCAAAGAGCTGGCGCTCGGAATAGGATTGTTCGGGCTGGTCCTCGGAGCGGTACAGGTCGCGCACGACTTCCGAGATCGCGTTCAAATCGCCCGAATTGATCTTGGCCTCGTATTCCTGGGCGCGGCGGCTCCACATGGTGCGTTTGACGCGCGCACGGCCGGCGACGGTTTCCAGCGCCTTGGCGACCGCGTCGGGTTCGGCGAGCTTGCGCATGCCGACGGACTTGATCTTGGCAACGGGCACGCGCAGCGTCAGTTTGTCCTGCTCGAAGGAAATGACAAAAAGCTCGAGGGACAGGCCCGCGACTTCCTGCTCTTCGATCGATTGGATCAGGCCGACACCATGCGCAGGATAGACGATGTATTCACCGGTCTTGAATCCCGCGCGCTGCGTGATCTTTTTAGTTGCCATGCTGGGCTACTCCTGTTGACGCCTTGATGGCCGCTTTCCGCTGAGGGGTGCGCACCATAGTTCTTACGCGATCGGCCTCTTTCGGGGGCCGTTTCAGTCGTAAGTCACCTCGGCCCGGCTCCGATTTTCCGGTCCGTTGAGACACTTCGCTCGTCTGTCACAAAAAAATGCCCCTCGGGGCACACGGGTTCGACAAAAGTAGGCTCACAACTGATTGTGGACACAATACCACAGTTTCGTGACAAAATCAAAAGTCGTGATTCACGATCAGGAATCACTTCGGCCTAGTGCGACTAGGCCGAATCGAACCGCTTGTCATGTTGTGTCGGTGGCCCCCGATTTCAAGGGCCATCAGATCAATCGCCTTCTCCGGGGGCCTCGGAGAAGTATTTCTCGAACTTGCCCTCGACGCCGTCGAATTCCTTGGCATCGGGCGGCTCGGGTTTTTTCTCCGTGATATTGGGCCAGGATTCCGAATATTTGGCGTTAACCTCGAGCCAATGATCGAGCCCGCCTTCGGTATCGGGCTTGATGGCCTCGGCGGGGCATTCTGGTTCGCACACTCCGCAGTCGATGCACTCGTCCGGGTGGATCACCAGCATATTCTCGCCTTCGTAGAAACAGTCCACCGGACAGACCTCGACGCAGTCTGTGTATTTGCATTTGATGCAATTGTCGGTGACGACATAGGTCATAATGGGACGTCCTGGTGAGCTGGCGTTATGGCGTGAGGGCCGAGCAGACCGGTTGCTAAACGGTTTTGCGGGCTACATCAAGACCGCTTTATGCCAAGATTGCCGCGGCAAAACGATAAGCTTTGCGGGGCAACGCGGCGTGAGCAGCATCAGTTTCTCAAGAGCGCAAATTTGTCGCTCACTCGTCGTGTTCCGGCGCCGGCGAGGGCTTCCAGGCTGGGACGTCGAGGCGCCTGGGTGCTTCGGGAGAAAGGTCTTCGTAAAGCAGGGTCGCGTCACGCGCCGGCCCTCGTCTCTCTCCGATGCCGAGGATCTTGAGGACACGCAAACGCTCGTGCAGCACGAAAGTCAGCCCGTCTCCGATCGCGACGCGGGTATTGGCATCTTTCACGCGTTGCCCGTTGACCCGAACGACACCACTTTCGATCAGTCTTTGCGCGAGCGTGCGTGATTTCACCACCCGAGCGTGCCAGAGCCATTTGTCCAGCCGCTGGCGGGTGGTGTCCGTCATGACTTCTTGAGCGCGGCGAGCGCGGCAAACGGCGAGTCCGGGTCGATCGGCTTTTCGGCGCGCGGTCTGTTGGGCCGGCTGCCCTTGGGCTTGTCGTCGGATTCGCGGTGTTTGGGGTTGGCCTTCTTGCCCTTAAACGCCTTGTTCTGTGGCCGTGCATCATCCTCAGTCCGCTTGTTGCGCGCGGCGCGGTTGCGGTCGGGACGCCGGCCCGCGGGGAACCAGACCTCGTCGAACTCGGGTTCGGCCGGTTCCGTGCTTTCTGCCGGCTCCGCCGCTTCGACGGGCGCAGCCGTTTCTGTCCCGACAGTTCCCGGTTCAGCATTGGCGGGCATTTCGGCCGCCTCGGGTGCCGTGGCGTCCGATTCCGCCGGTGTCTCGGCCTTCGGCTTGGGCGTGCGGCGGACCTTGTAGCCCAGCGACTTGAGCACCGAAGCGAAATCTTCGCCCGCGCAGCCCAGCAGCGAGGTCATCTCGACCGTGACACGGAAACCGTTGGCCTCGGCAGCGCCCTCGGGCGGCGGGGTGTCGGACGGGCGGTTCGCGTCGTGTGCGATGAGCGGGCGGATGATATCGGCGAGGCGTTCGAGGATGTCGACGCGCACGATCCGGTCGCCTGCGACCTTGAATCCGGCGATTTCGTATAGCCGCGCATCGAAGCTCGTATCGATCGGGAACGAGGTGCGGCCCGAAAGGATGATATGGGGCAGCTCTGCGATGCCAGGCTGGCGCACGCCGCCATTCTTGAGCCCCCACAGGACAAGCGCAAGCTCGCGCGGGGCCGGCTTCAGTGTCATGGGAAGGTAGATGTGGTGGGCACCGAACTTGACGCCCATCTTGCGCATCTTGCCGCGTACATCCTGGTCGAGCCCGCGTACATCGTCGGCCACCTGGGCGCGCGGAATGAGTCCGAGGTTTTCCGAGAGCTGGAACGCGATGCCGCGCGCGGTACCTTCCAGTTCCGCCGGGTCGGAGAGCGCGACGATCTGTTCGAGCTGGGTGTTGATATGATGGCGCAGCCAGAGGGAGAGCCGGTCCTCGACCTTTTCAAGGTCCGCACCCGAAAGTGCCTCGTCGGCGAGGATGATGACGCGGGGCGCAAGGAGCGTCGGACCCTCGGCCAGCTCGGCGACCACCTCGCCGCGCCAGCGGATGACGCCGTCGGTGGTCAGAACAAATTCCTCATTGGGCGCCCCCGCGAGCCGGTCGGCGCGTTTGGCGATTTCCGGCGCGACGACTGTATGCGCAGCGGCACGCAGATTTTTCGAATCGGCTTCCCCATCGAGGCGCGAGAGCGTGAACCGGAACCCTTCGATCGTGCCGATCACGTGACCTTCGATCGTGAGTTCGCCCGTTTCGGTAATTTGTGGTGATACCATATGCTTGTCTCTGAGATGACGCATCAACACGCTGGTCCGCCGGTCGACGAAACGCTGGATCAGCCTTTCGTGCAGAGCGTCGGAGAGAGCGTCCTCAATTCCCTTGGTTGTTTCGCGCCAGTGTGCGGGGTCTTCCAGCCAGTTTTTTCTATTCGAGATGAACGTCCATGTCCGGATCTGGCGGATACGGTTGGACAGGGTATCGATGTCCCCGTGCGTATTGTCGCAGAACCGGACCTGCTCGGCAATCCAGTCGGCGTCGATCTTGCCGCTCAAAACGAGGTCTGAATAGATGCGCGCGATGATTTCGCCGTGCGCCGCGGGAGAAATATCGCGATAGTCCGGAATCTGGCTGCATTCCCAGGCAAGCCGAACACGTTCTTCTGTGGTAGCCAGTTGCGCCGCCTCGCGGCGCATCAGATGCTCGAGCGCCTTCTGGTCGATGGCAACGGGCACGCGGGTAAGGCTCGCATGCTCGGGCACGGCTTCCAGGCTGTGGTGCAGATCGGCAAGGGAGGTAAAATCGAGCGCGGTGTTGCGCCATTGGAGTTGTTTGACCGGCTCGAATTCATGGGCTTCGAGCCGTTCGACGACCTCGTCGGAGAAGGGCTCCGTGCCCCCGGTGATCCCGAAAGTCCCGTCGCGCATATGCCGGCCGGCACGGCCGGCGATCTGGCCGATTTCGGCGGGGGTCAAAGGGCGGAACTGGCGGCCGTCGTATTTCGAATCGGCGGCAAAGGCGACGTGGGTGACGTCGAGGTTTAGTCCCATGCCGATGGCGTCCGTGGCTACGAGAAAATCCACGTCGCCGTTCTGGAACAGCGCCACCTGGGCGTTACGCGTGCGCGGGGAAAGCGCGCCCATCACCACCGCGGCACCCCCGCGCTCGCGGCGCAGAAGCTCGGCAATCGCATAGACGTCGTTGGAGGAGAAGGCCACAATGGCCGAGCGCCGCGGCAGCCGCGAGATTTTCTTGGACCCCGCATAGGTCAGTTGCGAAAACCGCGGGCGGTATTGGATGTCCGCGTGCGGCAGCAGCCGCCGAAGAACCGGCTCCATCGTCTGCGCGCCCAGGAGCAGCGTTTCCGCTCGGCCGCGGCGGTTGAGTATCCGGTCGGTGAACACGTGCCCACGGTCGAAATCTGTCGCCGTCTGAACCTCGTCCACAGCGAGGAAATCGACCTCGAGTTCGGCCGGCATGGCTTCGACGGTGGCAACCCAGTAGCGGGCATTCTTGGGGACGATCCGTTCCTCGCCGGTCACCAGTGCGACTTCCGATTCGCCGGCGCGCTCGGTGAGGCGCGAATAGACTTCACGCGCCAGAAGCCGCAGCGGCAGGCCGATCAATCCACTGCGGTGCGCCAGCATCCGCTCGATCGCGTAGTGTGTCTTGCCGGTGTTGGTCGGTCCCAGAACCGCCTTTACCGTTTGGGATGGGGAATGGAACATCGCCTAGGCGCGGTGGTTGCGGAAGGGGCCGTCAGTCTCGTGTCGAAAGTGGTGTATCGAATTGGGAATAGCAAGGGCCAAACGGTAGCCTACTTTAACTTATCGAACGAAAAAAGAACAAACGAGAACCGAATCGGCATTTCCGGCCGAATCTGTGTTTGTTCCCTACAGCATCTTGTATGGGGCAGGCGGACGTTCCCACAAGTGACGCCGCGTGCGTGTCGCGGAAGCGAAAACGGGTCGGTTTTCCCCCAAATCCGTTCACCTTCGTTAGCAAATGGTAAATTCGGACGGAATCGGGTCAGGTGCTAACGGCGCGTGAACGCCAAAAAAATCAATGACTTGATCGAGGGAAACCCAATTGGTCCCAATTGCCGGGCATGTCCGGCGCGGATTTAAACGAAAAAAGTTTTGACCGTTCCGTATTGGGACAGGCCGACTCGGGCGGAGCTAGTCGATGACGACCGTCCAGAACGCGTGCGCCTCGGGCGGCAGTTCGGATAGCGTGCGCTCGAACGCCCTGGGCTCCGCGATCTGGCGCAGAGCCCAGGCAACGTCGGAGATGACCGTATCGGGCGCGAAATTGTGGTGTTGGCGGACGCTCTGGATTTCGAGCGTCAAGGATTGCCTGTCGGCCCAGGCCCGGCGTGGCGCCGCGATATCCCAGTCGGCGACGAAGATGGCGCGGAGCACAGCGGGAAGCGCATTGGCGAATTTCAGCCCATTCTGCGGCTCGAGGCGGGCACGAAAGACCCGGAAAACGCCATCGGTGCAGGTATAGGCAACGGCGCTCGAATGCGTCGCCAGCCGGCCCCTGAGCGCGTCGAGATAGGTGCGGAATTGTTCGGACGCGTAGGAATATTCTGCGGGTACGCCCATAGGCTTCCCTTATCGTTCCTATTCGATATCGACCAGCACCATCGAGAGATCGCCGAAGCTTGTGCCCATCAACACACGGTAGGGGATGAAGACGTCAGAGCCCTCGAGCGGCATATACCAGGTCATCATGCGGGTCGAATCGGCAAGGTAGTTGGTGATCTCGGAACTGGCGAAATGGCCCGAGATCGGTATGTAGCGCATGGTGCACAGTACTACCGGCCCCTGGTATCCCGTGCGCGTCGACGTCGCATCCTGGGTGTCGGCGTAGCTGAGTGCCATGTCGAAGCGTTCGATGCCGGTGAAGATATTGAGCCTGCGGTTGCAGAGCGAGGCGTCGAGCGCCGGGCCGCGCAGGATGAACGCTGCGAGGGGGTCGTTGACGTTTGTGCGGTGGCTTCCTTCAACCGGGATGCGGTCGGGGTTGTCGGCCAGAGGTGGGGAGACGATGCCGTTAGAGGCGTTGCCGCCCGAATAATAGGTCTCGAGCGAGAAGCGTTCGCCCTGGCTTCGGGTCTCGAGGTAGAATCGGTTCGAGGCCAGTCCCCAAGGCGTGACCTGGCCGCCCGAGTTGACCGAACCCGAGCCCTCGGCAACAACCTGGGCGAGGCCGGCGACGTCGGCGGACAGGTCGAGCTGGTAGCTGGTGCTTTCGATATCGAGCCTGACATTCAAATAAGCGACGTTGATACCGCCGAGACTTACAACGTAGCGCGCCAGTGCTTGGGCCTGCTGAGCGGAAGCCGGCCCGGCGAGCCCGAGCGTCATGAGGCCGGCGGCAAGAAGGGAAGGTAGGGAGAACACTCTCACACGCGCACTCTTGAACTTTCGAATTGGTCGGGTGACGGCCAATTGCCGGCGGGCGAATCAGGTTCCGATCACGTTGCCCGCTCGATTGTGCGGTGTCCAGCGTCCAAAGCTGCAAAACCAGCAGAGTCGCTTGACGGGTGCGGCGCGTTTCTTTATATCCCCGCCAAACTTTCCGTTTGTACCCAGACTGGTCGACTGGGGCTTATGCCCCGGTCCCGGTCTTTGATTGACAGGACAAAGCAAAATGGCACGGCGCTGTGAACTGACCGGCAAGGGCGTGATGACCGGCAACAATGTGAGCCACGCGCTCAACCGCACCCGCCGCCGCTTTCTGCCCAACCTGTGCGATGTGACGCTGATTTCCGAAGCGCTCGACCGTCAGGTCAAGCTGCGCGTCTCGGCGTCCGCTCTGCGCACGGTCGAGCATCGCGGCGGTCTCGACGCATTTCTCATGAAAGCCAAGGACGACGAGCTTTCGACGCGCGCACTCGGCCTCAAGAAGGAAATTCGTCAGGCTCTGGCCTCCTGAGCCTTTGGTCATGACGAATTGATCCGGCTTTTTCGCGCCGCGCGTTGACATCCAATGCGCGGCGTTTGGTTTATCCCGTCGACCGACAGAATGGGCGGGAGGCTGCACCGGTCATTTGCCGGGGCGCGGCCAGAGAAAACATCCGGCGGTCATATTGCCGCTCTGGGTAAGAAAGGACCTCGCGTCATGAGCACGCGTTTCGTTCTGGCCATCGCAGCGATGGCCTTCGTCGTCACGGCCTCCAATTATTTCGTCCAGTTTCCGGTCCAGGCGCAGCTCGGGCCGATCAATCTTGCGGACCTTCTGACCTGGGGCGCGTTCACCTATCCCATCGCGTTTCTCGTCAACGATCTCACCAACCGGCATTTCGGGCCGGAAAAGGCGCGGATTGTGGTTCTCGTGGGCTTCGTAATTGCGGTTGCAATGAGCATGCTGCTCGCCAGTCCGCGGATTGCGGTCGCCTCGGGCACGGCGTTCCTCATCGCCCAGACGCTCGATATCGTCATCTTCCACCGTCTGCGCCAAGGCCGCTGGTGGCAGGCGCCGCTGATCTCGTCGACGATCGGATCGGCGATCGACACGCTCTTCTTCTTCGGTGTCGCGTTCGCGGGCACCTTTGCTTTCCTCGATACCGGGCTTGGCCGGGAGGACGCCTCGCTCGCTTTCCCCGTGCCGTTCCTCTCGGTCGGCGGCGACGTGCCGCTCTGGGTCTCCCTGGCGGCCGGTGACTTCGTCGTCAAGATGCTCGTCGCCCTCGCGCTGCTCGTTCCCTATAAGGTCCTGCGCGGCTGGATCCCCGACAGGGTCGTAATCGCGAGCTAGAAAAAAGGGCGCCTCCGGGGCGCCCTCTCTGGTTCAATGCTTTTCGAGATAGGCGACGAGAATGTCGAGCGCCGCTTGCAGGTCGGTCTTGTCGATCATCTCGGTGACCGTGTGGATGTAGCGCGTGCCCACAACGATTCCGACGGCCCTGGCACCCGCCGCAGCCTGCTGCGCGGCGGCTCCGTCCTGACCTCCGCGCGCGAGGATGGTGCGCTGGTAGGGGATCTTCTTTTCGATCGCCAGATCCTCGATCTCCTCGACGAGCGCTATATCGGCGATGAAAGAGGAATCCTTGATGTGGAGGCCGAAACCTTTGCCTTGCATGTTGACCGCTTCGCTATCGGGCACGCCGGGGGTATCGCAGGCAAGCGAGGTGTCGATGCCGAAACCGATGTCGGGCTTGATGGCATAGGATGCGGTGCGGGCACCGCGCAGGCCGACTTCCTCCTGGGCGGTGAAGGCGACGTGGATTTCGCAATCGTGTTTGCCGCCGTTTTCGACGAGCTTGCGGACGACCTCGATGCCGAGCCAGCATGCGATGCGGTTGTCGAGCGCTTTTGAAACGATCTTCTCGCCCATTTCGATGAGCGGCTCATCCATCACGATGAAGTCGCCGACCTTGACCTTGTTCTGGGTCTCCTTGCCCAACCCGATATCGACGAAGAAATCCTTGGGCTCGGGGATCTTCTTGCGCTCGTCGGCGCTCGAAATATGGATCGGGCGGCCGCCCGGGTTCATGACACCCTTATACTCGCCATCGCGGGTGACGACGAGGACACGGCGCGAAAAGAGGTTGCGCGCATCGAACCCGCCGACCGGATCGATGTGGATGTAGCCCTTCTCCGAAACGTGGGTGACGAGAAAGGCGATCTCGTCCATGTGGCACAGGAGCATGACCTTTTCGGGGTTTTCGCCCTTGCCGTTGCGCTTGCACAGGAGCGACCCCAGGGCATCGGTCTTGACCTCGTCGAAGAGGCCTTCGATTTCCTTTTCGATGAGCGCGCGGACCTTGTGCTCGCGGCCCGGCGCGCCGGGTGTCTCGCAAAGCGCGCGCAAGAGATCGATGTTCATGGAGTTCTCCTTGGGGGTGGGGAAGTCAGCGCAGGGCGAATTCGTAAAGCAACGTTCTTTGGAAGCTATTGAAATTGTCATCGGAGACAATGGCAAGGCGTGTTTCTCCGCTGGCATGCCGATAGACGGCCAATCCCTCGAAATTGTCCACGTCGCGTCCGGACGCTTGGAAAAGGATATCGCCGTCCATGACGGCCCCGGCGTGTACATCCTCTGCCGAGATGCGGCGGATGCGGGTGGTGAAGCTGAGCATGAAGAGACCGCGTTCGAGTACCAGCAGGTCGCCGTCGGGCAGGAAGGCACAACTGGTGGGATGGAGGTCGCCGGTGCGGCTCAAGGCGAGGTCTCCCCGATCCTCGACACCCAACAGCGTCGCCGCCCAGCCCGAGCCGTTGGCCGCGCCCTCGGTGAGGATGAGCGTCGACCCGGCGATGGGGGACGCGGGTGGGGCGATGCAGAGCGCTTCGATCGTCTCGTTACCGCGCAACTGGCTCAGCCAGCCGGGGATTGCGACGGATCGGGCAGGGGGCACGGGGCGGTTTGCGGAAAGCGTATAGTCTAGGACCCGGGTGATGCGCTCGAAGCCGACGCGGATGGCTGCCGGGGCGTCATCGCGCATAATGACATCGAGCGCCTCGGCGTCTTTTTCGCGCCAACCATAGGGACGTTCGCCGGCGCTGTCGGTCACGGTCGTGATCTCGACCGCGCTCAGGCCGGAGAGGATGCTTTCTGCGTCGTAATCGAATTGTCCCGAAAGAAGCCAGCCGCTGTCGATGACGGCGACGAAGCGCGTGCCGTTGAAAATGCCGATATCCGAGATGCCGCCGAAATCCTCGGCGGTGCTGTCGAGTTCGAGCCCGCCCCGGAAGACCAGACTGTCGACGGGTTCACCGACGCGTGCACCCTGGAAGGTTGCGATGCGCTGGGCGTCCACGGTGATGGGTTCGGCGCATGCCGGGGCTGCGGCGAGCAGGGCGAATGCGGCGAGGGCCGGGGCTCTCAGCGCCATCGCCTGCGCGCTTCGCCGGGGGCTTCCTCATCGAACAGCGCGGCGAGATTGTCCGTCATCGCACCGGCGAGCTCGTCCGCATCCAGAATGGTGACGGCGCGGCGGTAGTAGCGCGTCACGTCGTGGCCGATGCCGATGGCGACGAGTTGGATGGGCGAGCGGGTCTCGATCTCCTCGATCACCGAACGCAGGTGCGCTTCGAGGTAATTACCCGGATTGACGCTCTGGGTGGAGTCGTCGACCGGGGCGCCGTCGGAGATCACCATCATGATGCGGCGGTTTTCCGGGCGGCCAAGCAGACGCTTGTGGGCCCATTGCAAGGCCTCGCCGTCGATGTTCTCCTTCAGGAGCCCCTCGCGCATCATCAGCCCGAGGTTGCGCTTGGCGTGCCGCCATGGCTCGTCGGCGCTCTTATAGATGATGTGCCGGATATCGTTGACGCGGCCCGGGTTGGGCGGTCGTCCGGCATCGAGCCACGCCTCGCGCGATTTGCCGCCCTTCCAGGCGCGGGTGGTGAAGCCGAGGATCTCGACCTTCACGCCACAGCGCTCGAGCGTGCGCGCGAGAATATCCCCGCAGATCGCCGCGATGGTGATCGGCCGACCGCGCATCGAGCCGGAGTTGTCGATCAGCAGGGTCACCACGGTGTCGCGGAATTCGGTATCGCGTTCTTCCTTGAACGAGAGTGCCTGCAGCGGATCGGTCACAACGCGGGTCAGGCGCGCTGTGTCGAGGATGCCTTCTTCGAGATCGAAATCCCAGCCGCGGTTCTGCTGCGCCATCAGGCGGCGTTGGAGCTTGTTGGCGAGCCGCGCCACGGCACCGGCGAGGTGCTCGAGCTGCTTGTCGAGCAATTGCCGGAGCTGGTCGAGCTCTTCGGTGGGACAGAGTTCGGCGGCGGAAACGATCTCGTCGAACTTGTTGGTGAAGATCTTGTAGGTCGGCTCGTTGGACAGCCGGTGCTCGCCGTCCCCCTGGGGCGGCGGGGCGGGGGTATCCTCGCTGGCCTGGGCGGCCTCTTCGTCGCCCTCAGCCATGTCGGCTTCCATGCCCTCGACGTCGCCGGCTTCCTCGTGCTCGCCGGGCGCCTCTTCGGTGCCTTCCATTTCGGCGCCGTCGGATTCACCCTCTTGCTGGTCTTCGTCGCCGTTGACGGCCTGGTTGTTCTGCGCGTCCGCGTCGCCGCCGTCGCTCTCGTCGGGCTCCTGCTGATCGAGTTCGGCATCCGAGATCAGATCAAGGTCGCGCAGAATGGTGCGGGCGGCGCGGGAGAATTCGGTCTGATTGTCGAGATGCTGCGCGAGCGCGTCCAGTGACGTCCCCGTGCGCGTCTCCACTTCCTCGCGCCAGAGATTGACGATCTCGCGTCCGGAGGGCGGCACGTCGATCCCGGCGAGCTTTTCGCGCAACATCAGGCCCAGCGCTTCGGCGAGGGGGGCGTCATCGAGTTCGGTCACATTGGCATAGTTGGCGCGGAACAGCCGGTCCTCGAGCATTTCAGCAAGGTTCGCGCCCATGCCGGCCATGCGCTTGGCGCCCAAAGACTCCACGCGGGCCTGCTCAAGCGCATCGAAAACAGCGCGGGCATCAGGGTCCTGCGGCGCCATCTTGCGGTGGCAGGCCGGGTCGTGGCTCGCCAGCCGCATCGCCATGGCATCGCCCTGCCCGCGTGCGATCGCGATGTCGCGCGTCGTCGGGAGACGCGGTAGCGCCGCTAGCCGGGCCTTGTCCGACGTCAGGATCGCCCGGTCGGCGGTAAAGCTCACCTCAAGCTCGGGCTTGCCCGCAATCGTCCGCACGGTCGCGCCCACGGCGGATTTGAACACCAGGGTCGGATCGGGTTTATTGGCTTTCGGGCGCGGTGGCGTGGCCATGGGCAATCATCCGGCACGGCCCGGATGGTTGGGGGCCGTGCATAGAAATGAAGGTTAAGCGGAAATCGCGAGATTGGCCGCGGATTCGGGCAGGTCTTCACCAAACACGCGCTGATAGAACTCGGCCACAACGGGGCGTTCGAGTTCGTCGCACTTGTTGAGGAAGGTCAGCCGGAAAGCAAAGCCGATGTCGCCGAAGATTTCCGCGTTTTCCGCCCAGGTGATCACCGAGCGAGGGCTCATCACGGTGGAAAGGTCGCCGTTGATGAAGGCCGAACGCGTGAGATCGGCGACGCGCACCATGTTGGAAACGGTCTTTTCGCCCTCGGGGTTCTGATAGGACTTGGCCTTGGCGAGAACGATCCCGGTTTCCTTTTCGTGCGGCAGATAGTTGAGCGTCGTGACGATTGACCAGCGGTCCATCTGACCCTGGTTGATCTGCTGGGTGCCATGATAGAGCCCCGAGGTATCGCCCAGCCCGATGGTGTTGGTGGTCGCGAACAGGCGGAACGCGGGATGCGGACGGATCACGCGGTTCTGGTCGAGAAGCGTCAGGCGGCCCGAGGCCTCGAGGATGCGCTGGATCACGAACATCACGTCGGGACGTCCGGCGTCGTATTCGTCGAACACGAGCGCGATGTTGTTCTGCACCGCCCAGGGCAGTATGCCGTCGCGGAATTCGGTGACCTGCTTGCCGTCCTTCAAGACAATCGCGTCCTTGCCCACGAGATCGATCCGCGAGACGTGGCTGTCGAGGTTGACGCGCACCAGCGGCCAGTTCAAGCGCGCTGCGACCTGCTCGATATGGGTGGATTTCCCCGTGCCGTGATAGCCCTGCACCATGACGCGGCGGTTGAATGCAAAGCCGGCGAGAATCGCAAGGGTGGTGTTGCGGTCGAACAGATAGTCGGGGTCCAGCTCGGGGACGTGCGGATCGGTGTCCTTATAGCCCTTGACCACGAGGTCGCTGTCGATGCCGAACGTTTCGCGGACGTTAAACTCGGTATCGGGCAGGTTGGAAAACTCAGTCATAGTCTTGCCTCTTGAAAAGGCGCGTCTTTAATCGCGTCGGCAGGAGAAATGCGGCTGACCTATAACAGCATTCCCGTCATTGGCCTAGCCCGTCGTTGGCTGCTTATTTGTGCAGTCGGGCCAGGCTATACCAGCCCTTTCGCCTTCAAATGATTGTAGGCTGAAATAATCGCGCGCAGGCGCTCTTCGGAACGCTTGTCGCCGCCATTGGCGTCGGGGTGATGGATTTTGACGAGGCTCTTATAGGCCGACTTGATTTCCTCGCGCGATTTACGACCCTCCAGCCCAAGGGTTTCGAGCGCCATGCGGTCCTGGCCGGTAAGCGTGACCTCGCGTTCGGTCTGCGTGCCGCCATTGGCGCGGGCCTGGTTGCGCTGAAGACGAGCGAACAGGTTGTTGGGATCGTGCATCCGCTTGCCGGTATAGTCACGCGTCTTGAACTTGCGCGGCTGCGGGTTGGATGCGCCCATGCGGTTGGAGCCGAACGCCCAGGTTTCGCGGCTGCCGGGCGCGTTCATCTTCTGGGCATGGTTGGCGATCTCTTCGTCGCTCATACCGGAGAAATAGTTGTAGGCCTTGTTGTAGTGGCGCACGTGCTCGAGGCAGAAATTGTGGAATTTCCCTTCGGCCGCGGCACCCTTGGGAGCTTTGTATATTCCGGGATTGTCGCAGCCGTCCCAATCGCAGCCTGGACGCGTATCGGCCGCCTGCTCGGTGGAGGCGCCGCCGCGGCGGGGCTTGATGCGAATGGAATCGAACAGTTTATTCGTTTCTTTCATCGTCACTTTTCTAGCCGTTCCGGTCTGCTCTTGGACCCTTGCGCAAATCGCAGCCCATAAGCATATACCCTTTCAAATCCGTTTGCCCCGGCCTTATTGGCCAAAATCAACGCAGAGGCCTGTTGACATCATGAGCGTACGCGACACGATTGAAGCCACACTGACCGATCGTTTTTCTCCCAGCTTTCTCGAAGTCGAGGACGAATCCGAACGTCACCGCGGCCATGCGGGCTGGCGTGAGGGTGGAAACACGCATTTCCGGGTCCGCATCGCGAGCCCGAAGCTCGCCGGACTGAGCCGTGTGGCGCAACATCGTGCCATCAATGAGGCACTGAAGCCCCAGTTCGACGCGGGCCTGCACGCGCTGGCGATCGAAGTCGAGAGCTGAGCGGGCAGCTTCAGCCTATTTCGCCGCGACGTTCTGATCGATCGGTGTGACCCGCAACTGGGTAATCCGGTTGTGGGTCTTCTTGAGCACCTTGAAGCGCAGGTTGTGAAACGTGAACTGCTGGCCGGGCTCGGGGATGAGCTTGGCTTCGTGGATTACGAGGCCCGCGAGCGTCGTCGCTTCCTCGTCCGGCAGGTTCCAGTCGAGTGCGCGGTTCAAATCGCGGATCGGCAGGCTGCCGTCCATGATATAGGAACCGTCGGCCTGTTTTGTCAGGCCCTCGATAACGGTGTCGTGCTCGTCGGCGATATCGCCCACGATTTCCTCGAGGATATCCTCGAGGGTCACGAGACCCTGCACTTCGCCATACTCGTCGACGACGAGCGCAAAATGGAGCTTGCGCTTCAAAAACGCGTTCAGCTGCGCCTGGACCGAAGTTGTGTCCGGCACGAACCACGGCTTGAAGGCGATGCGTTGGACGTTGACCTTGGAGACGTCGCCCTCGGCCTTCTGGATCGCGCGCAGCAGGTCCTTGGCGTGGACGATGCCCACGATGTTGTCCTGCTTTTCGCGGTAAAGCGGCACACGGGTGAACGGGCTGTCGAGAATGGCGCCGATCAGCTCGTCCGCAGGCATGTCGGCGTCGAGCGCGAGCATGCGGGTTCTGTGCACCATCACGTCGGAGACTTCGAGCTCCCGCAGGTCGAGAATGCCGTCGAGCATGTCGCGGTCGTGTTTGACCACTTCGCCTTCTGAGTGAAAATAATCCACCGTGCCGCGCAGCTCTTCATGGGCGGAAATCGCGCTCGCCTTGGTGGTGTCGAGCCCGAAGGCGCGGAGGATGATGTTGACCAGTCCCTGGACCGCGTGGGTCACCGGCGCAAAGAGAAAGACGATGACGCGGATCACAGGCGCGACGACGAGTGCGAAGCCGTCGGGGCGCAGGAGCGCAAGGGTCTTGGGCAGCACCTCGGAGAAGATAACCACTGCTGCTGTCATGGCGAGCGTCGCGTAGGCGATGCCGGCTTCCCCGAAGATCTGAATGAGCACGCTCGCAGCCAGCGTCGAGGC
Source organism: Pelagibacterium xiamenense (assembly GCF_021166475.1). Classification (GTDB taxonomy): domain Bacteria; phylum Pseudomonadota; class Alphaproteobacteria; order Rhizobiales; family Devosiaceae; genus Pelagibacterium; species Pelagibacterium xiamenense. Next base: position 38,620 of record NZ_JAJOYS010000004.1, on the reverse strand, counting down.
GAGAATGTTGACGACGTTGTTGCCCAGAAGGATGGCGCCGATGAGCCGCTCCTTTTCGGACGTCAGCTTCTCGACCAGAGTCGCGCGCGGATTGCCCGATCGCGCGAGCTGGTGCATGCGCACCCGCGAGGCGGCGGTCAGTGCGGTTTCCGAGCCCGAAAAGAAAAAGCTCATCGCCAGAAGGGCGATGATGGCAGCAAGAGACAACCAGAGGGTTGTGTCCATTATCGTATGTCCTCGAGGAAAGTACTTACCTGTGCCGGATCGACGTTGCGCTCGATGAACGATTGCCCGATCCCGCGCGTGAGGATGAACGTGAGGGCGCCGCGGGAAACCTTCTTGTCCTGCGCGATCATGTCCATCAATCGGGAAGTGGGTGGCAAGTCTCCGGGAATGTCAGCCAATGTAGTGGGCAGACCCGCGCTTTGCAAATGGGCGATAACGCGGCTGACGTCCTGGCCGGGGCAGAGCCCGAGCTTCGCGGAAAACCGATGCGCGAGGACCATGCCGATGGCGACGCCTTCGCCGTGCAGCAGGCGGTCGGAATAACCGGTGGCCTTTTCGAGCGCGTGGCCGAAGGTGTGCCCAAGGTTCAGGAGCGCCCGGGCACCGGTTTCGCGCTCGTCGGCGACGACGACGCGTGCTTTGGCGGCGCAGGAGCGTGCAATGGCTTCGGCGCGCGCCGGACCGCCGGAAGCGATCTCCTTGAAATTATCCTCAAGCCAGAAAAAGAATGCCGCATCGTCGATCAGTCCGTATTTGGCGACTTCGGCATAGCCGGCGCGGAACTGGCGCTCGGGCAGCGTCTCGAGCGCAGAAAGATCGGCGAGCACAAGGCGCGGCTGGTGGAAGGCGCCGACGAGGTTTTTGCCATGGCGGGAGTTGATCCCGGTCTTGCCGCCGACCGAGGAATCGACCTGTGCGAGGAGCGACGTGGGGATCTGGACGAAATCCATGCCGCGCCGCGCCACCGAGGCGGCGAAACCCGCGAGGTCGCCGATCACGCCGCCGCCGAGGGCGATGACGATGTCGCTGCGTTCGAGCTTTGCTTCCAGAATGGCATCGACGACATACTCGAAACAGGCATAGGACTTGCTCGCCTCGCCCGCGGGTACGGTGATTGTGGTGTGCGCGAGCCCCGCGGCATCGAGCGCCGCTGTGAGCCGCGGAAGCTGGGCCTTGGCGACGTTCTCGTCGGTGACGATGCCGAAGCGGGCGCCGGGAAAGAGTGTCTTGAGCCGGTCACCCGCGCTGTCGATGGCGTTCCTGCTGATGACGATGTCGTACGCGCGGTCTCCCAGCGGGACTGCGACGAGGGTCTCGGCGGGGCTATCGGTCATGGTCGGTTCCGGCCTTCAAATAGGTGTCGAGCGCTTCGAGAATATCGTCGACGACGGCATCGTGCGGAACGTCGCGCGAGGTAATGGTGATGTCCGCGAGGGCATAGGTCGGGTACCGGGCGTCGATCAACGCCTTCAATGTCCCGCGCGGGTCGGGGGTCTTGAGCAAGGGACGGTTCGAGCGGCGCGACACGCGGGAAAAGAGCAATTCGAACTCGGCCTTTATCCAGATTGAGATCGCCAATTCCTTGGCGAGGGCGCGGGTGTCGGTGCTCATGAAGGCGCCGCCGCCGGTCGCGATGATGCCCTTATGCTCGCGCAGGAGCCGCGCGATGACACGGGTTTCTCCGGCGCGGAATTCGTCTTCGCCACGGGAGGAAAAGATGTCTGGTACGGGCATGCCTGCGGCGGCTTCGATCTCGGCGTCCGAATCAACGAAGTCGAGCCCCAGCCGAGCCGCGAGTCGGCGGCCCACAGTGGTTTTGCCGGCGCCCATCATGCCCACGAGCAGGATCGGCCGGCCGGCGAGAAGTTCCACGATCTCCTCATCGGCCGATCGCAACATGGCTTGGCGTCCCTTCTGTCCCATCTCCGGCGCGTTTCCTCCAGCGTGCCCGCCGTGTTCAAGCGCCCGGGCGACGCAATGTCAAGCGGGCTGCCAACTGCCACCGACGCAGCGATCGGTCAGATTCAGGAGTAAGCGCTAGGCGTGAGAAGGGTGTGCGAAGCGGCGGTGCTTGATGCTGGCGCTGAAATAGGAGACCATACCCACAGGAGAAATCTGCCCGTGCCCACACTGTTCCGCCTCCTCATTCTCACGGCCTTTATTGTAGGTCTCGCCTATGCGGGGATGTTCGCGCTCATGGTTTTCGTCGAGCCGCGCGAGAAGGAAGTGACGGTCCGCGTGCCGACGGCGGAATTGCTGGCCGAGAGCAACAGGCAATGAAGCCAGAACATCATCTGCTCGACGCGTTTCTCGAAATGATGAGCGCCGAGCGGGGCGCGGCTGCCAACACGATCGCGAGCTACCGGCGGGACCTCGATGACTATCTCGACGCGCTTGCCGGCAGGCAGCAGCGCGCCCTCAAGGCGCCCCGCGATGCGGTAGCCGATTATCTCGCCGGGCTCGAGGCGCAGGGGCTTGCGGCAAGTTCACAGGCGCGCCGGTTGAGCGCAATTCGGCAGTTCCACCGGTTCCTCGTTTCCGAGGGTCTGCGCGAGGACGATCCGACGCGCATTATCGCCAGCCCGAAGCCGGGACGTCCGCTTCCAAAGGTGATGAGTGTCGAGGATGTCGACCGGCTGCTGGGATTGGCGGAAGAGGAGGCGTCGTCCGGTGAGGAAAAAGCCGTCCGGCTCTATGTGCTCCTCGAGCTGCTTTACGCAACGGGTCTGCGGGTTTCCGAGCTGGTTGCGCTCGAGCGCAAGGCTCTGATGCGGGATGCGAGCTATCTCACGGTCACCGGCAAGGGCGGCAAGGAGCGCATCGTGCCGCTCAACGACCGCGCGCGCGATGCGCTCATGGGCTGGTTGGAGGGCCGTGAGAAGACGCGTTTCATGTTTCCGGCCTCGGGTGCCAACGGGCATCTTGCGCGGCAGGTCTTCGCGCGCGATCTGAAGGCGCTGGCGGCGCGCGCGGGCCTGCCTGCGGCCGCGGTCAGCCCGCACGCGCTCCGGCATGCCTTTGCCAGCCATTTGCTCCAGCATGGCGCGGACTTGCGGGTCGTGCAGATGCTTTTGGGCCATGCGGATATCTCGACCACGCAGATCTATACTCACGTGCTCGACGCGCATTTGCGCGAGCTTTTGGAAACGCGGCATCCGCTCAGCGATCCCGGTTCTTGACAATCCCCCGCGATCCCGACACTTTCGCGCCACTTTGAGGGCATAGCCAAGCCCGCGTCCGTGCCGGATTGCGTTCCTATCTGGCCGGGACACAAGAAAAATGAGAAGGTTGCCCGAAAAGACGGGCAGAGTGCATGCAGTCATATCTCGATTTCGAAAAGCCGGTCGCTGAACTCGAAGGCAAGATCGCCGAGCTCAAATCCCTTGCGCAGACCGATGATGCGGTCTCGATTTCCGACGAGGTGCTGCGGCTCCAGCAGCGCGCCGACGACGCGCTCAAGGATATCTACAGGAAACTTACGCCCTGGCAGAAGACCCAGGTCGCGCGCCATCCGCAGCGCCCGCACTTTTCGGACTACTGCAAGGCGATGGTCACGGAATGGACCCCGCTTGCGGGTGATCGCAAGTTTGCCGAAGACCCTGCGATCCAGGCCGGTTTCGGGCGGATCGACGGACGTCCGGTTGCCATCCTTGGCCAGGAAAAGGGCAACGACACCGAGAGCCGGTTGAAGCACAATTTCGGCATGGCGCGGCCCGAGGGTTACCGCAAGGCCGTGCGGCTGATGGAGATGGCCGACCGGTTCGGGCTGCCGGTGGTTTCCTTCGTCGATACGGCGGGCGCCTATCCGGGCATCGGCGCCGAGGAGCGCGGGCAGGCCGAAGCCATCGCGCGTTCGACGGAAAAATGCCTAGAACTCGGCGTGCCCAATATCGCGCTCGTGATCGGAGAGGGTGGTTCGGGCGGCGCGATCGCGATTGCGACCGCCAACCGCGTCCTCATGCTCGAACACGCGATCTATTCGGTGATTTCTCCCGAGCCGGGCGCGGCGATCCTCTTCCGAGACGCGGGCCGCGCGCAGGACATGGCGGCAGCCCAGAAAATCACTGCGCAGGATCTGCTTTCGATGGGGATCATCGACGCCATCATCGAAGAGCCGATCGGCGGCGCGCACCGCAAGCCCGATGTGGTGATCGCCGAAGCGAAAAAGCAGATTGTCGATTTCGTCGACAATTTCGGGGACGGGTACGGCCCCCTGGAAATCCGCGAACACCGGCGCGAAAAATTTCTGGCCATGGGCACGGCGCTCACCTAGATTTGAGCGGGATTTTTCGCAAATTGCGCGGATTTCTGCTTCGGGCAGGCGAAAATCTTACCCCGTCTTAACCATCAAGGCGCAATGGTTGGCTCTTGGGGGCGGGCTATCTAGGGCAAGGGCATAATGGTCGTCTCTTTTGTTCGCACTGTGCTGGCCGTTCTGGTCGTGGGCGCATTTGCCATCGCGTGTTCGCCGCTTGAAGGCGACGGGCGGCATCTGGTGCCTCTGTCTTCGGCTGCAGAATCCAAGCTCGCGTCGATGGGCTCGTCGCCCGGTGCGGCGATGATGGTGCGGATCTTCAAGGAAGAGGCCAAGCTCGAGGTCTGGAAGCAGACGCGCGACGGTGCCTACAAGCTCTTCAATACCTATGACATCTGCGCGTGGTCGGGCGAACTGGGCCCCAAATTCGCCGAGGGCGACCGGCAGGCGCCCGAGGGCTTCTATACGATCACCCCGGGGCTGATGAACCCCCACTCGAACTATCACCTCGCCTTCAATCTGGGCTTTCCCAACAAGTTCGACCGGTCGCACGGGCGTACCGGCTCGCATCTGATGGTGCACGGCGCGTGCTCGTCGGCGGGCTGCTACGCGATGGAGGACGAGCAGATCACCGAGATCTATGCGTTGGCGCGCGAAGCCTTTGAGGGCGGGCAGCGCAATTTCGAGGTGCAGATCTTTCCCTTCCGCATGACACCGGCCAACCTTGCACGGCACCAGGACAGCCCGCACATGGATTTCTGGCAGAACATCAAGGAAGGCTACGACTATTTCGAGGTCGCCAAACAGCCACCCGCCTGGGACGTATGCAACGGGCGCTATGTCTTCATGCAGCCCTCCGCCGTTGCCGCTGCGGCCAGCATGGCCGGCTCGTGCGCACCGGTGCGGGCGGACGAGGCGATCGTGACGGCATTCGTCGCCAAGCAGCAGGCCGACGCGCAGGCGCTCGATGCGGAAATCATCCGGCTTGCCGAGGCCGAGGCTGCCGCGCTTGCGGCAGAGCAGCGCGCGCTTGAGGCTCAGGCTGCCGCCGAGGCGCGCGGCGAGGCGCTCAATAATGCCGTCGATGACTTTTTCGATACGCTCTTCAGCCCGTTCGGTGGCGGAGAAGGCGCCGCCGCGGGTCCTGGACAGCCGACAGACGGCACGGAAACCGCCACGACCGGTGCAACGGCGGCCGAGGGCTGACCGGCCTACAGTTCTACAGCGGCCAGACGATCATGATCATCGGTACGGCGACGGCGGTAACGATCGCCTCGAGCGGCAGCCCCATGCGCCAGTAATCCCCGAAGCGATAGCCGCCGGGCCCCAGAATGAGCATGTTGTTCTTGTGTCCGATGGGGGTGAGGAAGGCGCAGCTCGACCCCACGGCGACGGCCATGAGGAACGAGTCGGGATTGACCCCGAGGGTCTGCGCGAGCTGCACCGAGATCGGCGCGGCGACGACGGCTGTAGCGGTGTTGTTGAGGACGTCCGAGAGCGTCATGGTGACCACCAGGACGAGCGCCACCGCGGCCCAGGCGGGCAGGCCCGTACTCACATCGGCCAGCATTTCGGCAATGATCAGCGTGCCGCCGGTCTCCTCGAGCGCGACGCCGATGGGGATCATCGAGCCCAGGAGCACGATCACCGGCCATTCGATGGAATCGTAAAGATCTCTGAGCGGCAGGATGTCGAACAGGACGAACCCCATTGCGACAACGCCGAGGGCTATGGGCAGGGGAACGAATCCCATGACCGCAGCAGCGATTGCCAACGCGAACAGGCCGATGGCGCCGATGGCCTTTTCATGCCGGGTCACTGCGCGCTCACCGCGCTTGAGCGAGAGGGCGCCCGAACGGTGGGTGAAGGAGGCGACCGCTTCGGGCGTGCCCAGCAACAATAGGACGTCGCCTGCGTGCAGGGGCGTTGTGCGGATGCGTTGATTGATCGCACGGCCTTCCCGACTCAGCCCGACAAGCGAAAGACCGCGACTGCGCAGGAAGTAGACGTCGTTGGCACGGCGACCCTCGAGGTTGCTATCGCGCGCGATAACAACCTCTGCGAGGGTCATTTCGGAGGTGACCTCGGCGATCTGGCCAGACTTGCCCTGATGCCTCAGCCCGAGCGCTCCGGCAAGGGCCTCAAGCGCTTCGGCTGAACCCAGGACGACCAGGATATCGCCTTCGGCCACCACCTCGTTTCGCGCACGGCCGGGTAGGCGTTTGCCCTTGCGCACGAGCCCCAGGACGGCGCAGTCGTGTTCGGCCGCCGGCGCGTCGAGATCGCGCATTTTCTCGTCAATGGCCTTGGAGCCTTCGGCGACGATCAGCTCGGCGACGAAATCCTCGGGCGCGGGCTCGACGCCGTCCGCTTTGCCGCCGCGCGTGGGGATCAGGCGCCAGCCGATGAGCGCCACATAGGCGATGCCGACAAGGGCGCAGGCGGCGCCGACGGGCGCAAAATCGAACATCGTGTAGGACGCGCCAAGCGCACGCTCGCGGTAAGCGGCGACAACGATGTTGGGGGGCGTGCCGATAAGGGTGACGAGACCGCCAAGGATTGTCGCGAAGGACAGTGGCATCAGGGTCAGGGCGGGACTGCGGCCGGCTTTCTTGGCAGCCTGGATATCCACCGGCATGAAAAGCGCGAGGGTCGCCACGTTGTTCATGAACGCCGAGAGTACGCCGGCAATCGAGCCGGTGATTGCGATGTGCTGACTGAGGCTTCGGCCGTTGTCCATGGCCACGCGGCCGATCAGATCGACGGCACCCGAGCGGCTCAGGCCCGCAGAGACGACAAGGACGAGAGCCACGATGATCGTGGCTTCATGGCCGAAGCCTGTAAAAGCGGTCTCGGCCGGAACCGCGCCGATGATGACCCCGATGAGGAGTGCGGAAAACGCGACGATATCGTAGCGCCATTTGCCCCAAAGCAGCCCCACGAGAACGAGGACGATGAGCGCAAAGAGCGCGGTCTGTTCGTAAGTCAATGGGGCCTCGTCGCCGTTGGATGCATATAACGGCTCAAAGTCTAGCCGGTTCCTGTGCGGATTGCGACGACGGGGTCAGTCTTCCACAATGGGGCGATGGTCGGTCGGCTTGTCGACAGCTTCGAACAGGTCGGCCCAAAGCCCCTTGCGCAGTGCCGTGTCGGCGGCGATTGCGTCGGCGCGTGCTTCGGCAGTCTCCCAGACGGTTAGTGTGTCGGTGGAATCAGGGCCGCCGTCGGGGGTGTTTTGTGCGGTTGTGCTCTCTTGCGCGGGTGGCGGTTCGAACGGTTTTGTCTGCCCGGCGCCAAACGGGGCGGGAACCGCGTCGACGCGCGCGGCGGTCTTGGCCGGTTGCGTCTGATTCGTGTCGGCCGTGCCGGCGATCAGTGTTGTGAGGAGCTTGGGGTTGTCGCGCATGACTTCAAGGAGCCTGGCGCGTTCGGCCGACGGCCTCAGGGCGTCCTCGACGCGTACCGTCTCAGACTGGGGCCGGCTGGCCAGGCGGGCCTTGATGCGGGCGGCTACACGGCGATAACTCTCCTGGGCGGCGAGCAAGGAGTGTTGCCGACGACGCTGGTCGAGCTGGCTTTGCGCGTTCTCTTCGGTCGGCGGGACAGCGATGTTGCCGCTAAGCTGACTTTGCTCGTCGATCCGGCTTGCGGCGGCCATGATGGCCATGCGGTCGGTGACCCTGGCTGCGATCCAGTCGGCTGCGCTGATCGTTACTTGCCCAATGGCCATATCGGCCCTCCTTAGAGCACCTTGTGGCTGCCATTTGGCGCCCTCCGGGTTCTTGTCCCGGTGCTCCCAAGTCTTAAGCGCAATAATATGCCATGCGCCGCTGAAGGAGTCCTTAGTGTCGAGCGCAATATTTAGCTATATTTGCTCCTAAGCTTAACGAATAAGAAACCCCGCCGTTTGTGCGGCGGGGCTGCAAGTCTCGTGACAATTTCGGCGCAATCAGTAAGCGCCGTGGCAATGCTTGAACTTCTTGCCTGATCCGCAGGGGCAAGGGTCGTTGCGCCGGGTCTGAGCCATCTGCTCGGGCGTCAACGTGCCCTGCGGGCCGCTCTTTTGGTCTTCGACTTCGTTGCGGCCGGTCGTAGGGTCGATATGCGTTTCCTGCAGCTCGCTGGGGTCCGGTGCCTGCGGCGGGGCCGGCTGACGTACCTGGAGTTCGACATGGCTCATCTGGGTCGTCACCAGCTCGCGCAGATTGTTCAAGAGCTGGGAAAAGAGCTCGAAGGCTTCCTGCTTGTATTCGTTCAAGGGATCGCGCTGGGCGAGCCCGCGCCAACCGATCACCTTGGATAGATGGTCAAGGGTCACAAGGTGATCGCGCCAGAGCCCGTCGATCGACTGCAGGAGAAGCGACTTTTCGACCTGGCGCATGGTGTCGGGACCGAAACGGGCGGCCTTGGCGGCGGCGTATTCGTCGGCGGCCCTGGTCAGCCGCTCGGTGAGCACGTCGACGTCCATGCCCTCTTCGTCCACCCAATCCTTGATGGGCGGGGTGATGCCCAGATAGGTCTTGCAGGCGGCTTCGAGTTGCTCGACGTTCCACTGCTCGGGGAAGGATTTGGGCGGGCAGGCCTTGGAAACGATCGTATCAACGACGTCGTGCCGCATCTCGGCGATGGTCTCGGAGACGTTGTCGTCATCCATCAGTTCAAGACGCTGTTCGAAGATCACCTTGCGTTGATCGTTCATCACGTCGTCGTATTTGAGGATGTTCTTGCGGATATCGTAGTTGTGCGCTTCGACGCGGGTCTGTGCGCGCTCGATGGCCTTGGTGACGAGGCTGTCGGAGATCGCCTCGCCGTCCTTGAGGCCCAGCGAGGTAAGGATCTTCTCCATGCGCTCGGGGAAGAACCGGCGCATCAGATCGTCCTGGAGCGAGACGAAGAACTTCGAATGCCCGGGGTCGCCCTGACGGCCCGAGCGGCCGCGCAACTGGTTGTCGATGCGGCGGGATTCGTGGCGTTCGGTGCCGATCACCATCAGGCCGCCGGCGGCAATGGCCTCGGCCCTGGCCTTTTCGATCTCGGCCTTCAATTGAGCGGTCTTGCGTTCAAGCGCTTCGCCTTCAAGCCCCTCGGTTTCATTGGCGAGCCGCATGTCGAGATTGCCGCCCAACTGGATGTCGGTACCGCGGCCGGCCATGTTTGTCGCGATGGTCACCATGCCGGGCACGCCGGCCTGCGCGATGATCTGGGCTTCCTGCTCGTGGTGGCGGGCGTTCAGGATCTGGATGTTCTTGACGCCTTTTTTGCGCAGATGCTCGGCGACCTGTTCGGAGCGTTCGATCGAGGTCGTGCCCACCAGAACGGGCTGGTTGCGTTCCCGGCATTCGACGACGAGGTCGGTGATGGCGTTGAACTTCTCCTCGACCGAGCGATAGATCGCATCGTCATCGTCAATCCGCGCCACCGGCAGGTTGGTGGGGATGGTCACGACGTCGAGCTTGTAGATGTCGGCAAACTCGGCGGCTTCGGTCGATGCGGTGCCGGTCATGCCCGAGAGTTTGTCGTAGAGCCGGAAGTAGTTCTGGAACGTGATCGAGGCCAGGGTCTGGTTCTCGGGCTGGATCTTGACGTTTTCCTTCGCTTCGAGCGCCTGGTGCAGGCCTTCGGAGAAGCGCCGGCCGGGCATCATGCGACCGGTGAACTCGTCGATGATAACAACGTCGTCGTTGCGGACGATGTAGTCCTTGTCGCGCTGGAAGATCTTGTGGGCGCGAAGCGCGGAATTGAGGTGGTGGACAATCGAAACGTTGTCGATGTCGTAGAGACTGCCGGACTTGATGAGCCCGTCGCGCTCCAGGATGGCTTCGAGCTTTTCGATGCCCTCGTCGGTGAACGTCGCCGAGCGGTGCTTCTCGTCGATGGTATAGTCTTCTTCGGTGAGGATGGGGATATACTTGTCGATGCTCATATAGAGCTCGGAGCGATCCTGGGACGGGCCGGAAATAATGAGCGGCGTGCGCGCCTCGTCGATCAGAATGGAGTCCACCTCGTCGACGATCGCGAAATTATGTCCGCGCTGCACCATCTGGGCGCGCGCGTATTTCATGTTGTCGCGCAGATAGTCGAAGCCGAATTCGTTGTTGGTGCCGTAGGTGATGTCGGCTGCGTAGGCGGCCTTGCGGTCAGCGTCGGTGAGCCCGTGAACGATCACGCCGACTTCAAGGCCCAGGAAACGATAGATCTTGCCCATCCATTCGGCGTCGCGTCGGGCCAGGTAATCGTTGACGGTAACGATATGGACGCCCTTGTCTTCGAGCGCGTTCAGGTAGGCTGCAAGGGTTGCGACAAGGGTCTTGCCTTCGCCGGTGCGCATCTCGGTAATTGCATGGTCGTTGAGGACCATGCCGCCGATAAGCTGCACGTCGAAATGCCGCATGCCCAGCGTGCGCTTGGCGGCTTCGCGGACGGTCGCGAAGGCGGGAACGATGAGGTCATTGAGCTTGGCGCCGTTGGCGAGTTCCTGGCGCAGTTCGACAGTCTTGTTGCGCAATTGCTCGTCGGAGAGCTTTTCGAAGTCGGCTTCTTTCGCGTTTATCGCGGCAACGAGCGGCTGGTAGCGTTTGATCCGCCGGTCGTTGGCTGAGCCGAAAAGCTTGCGGGCAAGCGCTGCGATAGCCATGAAGATGTTGTCCTTGGGCGATGGTAACTGTCGTGAACTCGGGCATGTCGCGAAAGGCCCGGGAAAGCGCGCGAGCAGATGTAAGAGTGCCCGGTAGGGTTGTCAACGCTGGCAAAATGGGCCACACCTCGCAGGCGACGACCGGCCCCCCGGCGGTATCGGATTTTTGGTCCGAAACAGACCACCGATCGGATGCCGGAAAGCTGAAATGCCGAGTGCTTTTGGGGAGCTTGGCGCAACGAGGAGATATTCATGCCCACCGCGTTCTCATCCATCCTCAAAACCCTCGCCGCCTCGCTTGTCGCAGGTGCTGCGGTTTTGTCCCTTCCTGCCGCTGCACAGGACGCGGCACCTGCCGAGGCGCCCGCAGCCGCGGAAGTCTCGCCCGATACCGTGCTCGCGACGGTTGGAGGTGAGGATATCACCGAGGCCGACCTTAATTTCGCCGCCGAGGATCTTGCGCAGGATCTCCAGCAGATTCCGCCCGCGCAGCGCCGCGCGTTCCTGCTCACCGTCATGATCGACATGAAAGTGATGGCCAACGCGGCGCGCGAGCAAGGGTTGGATCAGAGCGAGGTTTTCGCCCGCCGGCTCGCCTATCTCGAAGACCGTGCGCTGCGCCGGGCCTTCTTTGCCGATGTCATCGAGGGCGCGGTGTCTCCTGAGGCGGTGCAGACGGCCTATGACGAGGCCGCGGCCCAGTTCGAGCCGCAGACCGAAGTCCGCGCGCGGCACATTCTCGTCGAGAGCGAGGAAGAGGCCAATTCGATCGCAGAGGAGATCGCAGGCGGTATGGCGTTCGAGCAGGCGGCGATGGCGTACTCGACCGACGGCAGCTCGGCCAATGGCGGCGATCTGGGTTATTTCTCCGAAGGCATGATGGTTCAGCCTTTCGAGGAAGCTGCTTTCGCGCTCGAAGTGGGGCAGGTCTCCGAGCCGGTGCAGTCGCAGTTCGGATGGCACCTGATCAAGCTTGAAGATCGCCGCGAAACGGCAATGCCGCCGCTTGAGCAGGTCCAGGGCCAGTTGGCCCAGCAGGTGCTCTATCAGGTCTTCGAAGATACCGTGGGCGAACTCAAGGCCAATACTGAGATCGAGATTACGGACGAAGACCTGGCGGCTGCCATTGAGGCCCAGGGCGGCCTTTAAGCCGCAGTCGTTCCCGATACGAGCAGCGCCGCCGGGTTCCCCCCGGCGGCGTTGCTATTTCCGGTGCGGTGCAGCGCCTGCGGCGAAGGTTCTGACCACGGTTTCGATTTCGGCGGGACTTGTGTCGATCGTGTCGGTTAAAAGCCGGTGCCACGCAAACGAAACCAGCCACTCGCCGAGCGTACGGCTATCGACGTCGTCCCGTACCTCCCCGCGCGCTCGCGCCCTTTCGATGATCCCTTCGAGATAGGTGTGGCGGTCTTCGAGATAGGCTTGCAGTTCGGTCATCGCCTCGGCGTTGCTTTGCGCTTCGGCGATGATCGACCGAAAGACCGTTCCCCTGGTTGGGTCCTTCCAGAAGGTCAACAGGTTGGTCAGGAACATGCGTGCGTCGCCCTCGAGCGTGCCGGTGTCTGGATCGGGCAGGACGCGCTTGAAGCGGTGGTAGACATCGAGCAGCAGTATCGTGCGGTTGGGCCACCAGCGGTAGATGGTGGGCTTTCCGGCCCGCGCCCGGCGTGCGACCGCTTCGATGGAAAATCCAGCCAACCCCTCCTCGGTAAGGATCTCGGCCGCCGCGTCGAGTATCGCCTGCTCGCTGGCCGGATTGCGCCGCGCGCCGATTGAAGCCCTCCTGCCCCCGACTGACTGATCCATGGTGCTCCCATTTCCTCTCGATTGCCTCCCCGCACGAGCCCGATGCGCCTGTGCCGGGTTTCCTGGTCCAGCTTAGCGTAATTCCCACTTGAACGGAACGGCCCGTATCGTTATATAACGGAACGTGCCGTTTCGTTTAATGGAGATCCTTTATGGCTTCGACATCCTGTTCCCAGGCTTCGACCGCCGGTGGGCAACCCGCCGCAGCGCGTACCGGTGGCCCGGCGTCTCCCCGTGTGCCCTCGCGTCTGCGCCTTTCATTTTTTATGATGCTGGGCGTCTATCCCATCATCACCACGCTACTCTACCTCGTCCTGCCGCTGACCGCCGGTTGGCCGATCTGGCAGATAACGATGGTTGTCGTACCCCTGATGGTGCCGATGATCGTTTTCGGGCTGACGCCCTTTATCCAGAAGACCTTCGGGCGCTTCATCCTCGTGCCGGCCCGGCGCTAGGTCCGTCCGCACCACCGGGCAAGGGGCCGCCGTGCCCCCTTGCACCGCCCCGGCGAATGAGGCAAACCGGACGCCATTGCTTTTCGTTCGGATTGCTGTTGATGGCCCTGCCGGTTTCCCCCCTCGCTCCCAAATCCTATCCCGAGCTGCCGCACATCGCCGGCGTCCGTTTTGCGACGGCCGAGGCCGGCATCAGGTATAAGGGCCGCACCGACGTCCTGCTTGCGGTTTTCGATCCGGGGACGGTCGTTGCCGGCGTGCTGACGCGGTCGCTCTGTCCTTCGGCGGCAGTCGACTGGTGCCGGGCGCGGCTATCGGGGGGGACGGCGCGGGCGCTCGTGGTTAATTCGGGCAACGCCAACGCGTTTACGGGCCTTAAGGGCCGGGACGCGGTTTCATTGACCGCAAAGATCGCCGCCGAGGCCATCGGATGCGAGGCGGGAGAGGTCTTCCTCGCGTCGACCGGGGTCATCGGCGAACCGCTCGACGCGACGAAGTTCCAGGGCGTTCTTGGGGAAATGGCGGGTCGTCTCTCTTCGGCGCCGTGGATGGAACCGGCCCGGGCGATCATGACCACCGACACCTTCCCCAAGCTTGCGGCCGCGAGCTGCGAGATCGATGGGGTGAGCGTCCAGCTTTCGGGCATCGCAAAGGGCTCGGGCATGATCGCGCCGGACATGGCGACGATGCTGAGCTTCGTTTTCACCGACATGCCGATCGCCGCGCCGGTGCTGCAGGCGCTCCTCGCGCGGCATAATCAAACCAGCTTCAACGCGATTACCGTCGATAGCGATACCTCGACCTCCGACACGCTGCTGGCCTTTGCCACCGGCAAGGCCGAGGGTGTTGCCCCGATCGAAAGCCTCGAGGACCCGCGTGCCGAAGTGTTCGGCGAAGCGCTGGGCGACGTTTTGTTCGACCTCGCCATGCAGGTCGTGCGCGACGGGGAAGGGGCCTCTAAATTCGTCACCGTCACCGTTACGGGCGCCCAGAGCGACGAAAGCGCCGCAAAGATCGCGCGGGCGATTGCCGACTCGCCGCTGGTCAAGACCGCGATCGCCGGCGAAGACGCCAATTGGGGGCGGGTCGTGATGGCCGTAGGCAAGGCCGGCCAGCCCGCGGACCGCGACAGGCTCACCATCGCCTTCGGCGATATCGTCGTGGCGCGGAACGGGGAACGCGCACCGGATTATTCCGAGGATGAGGCAAGTGCCTATATGAAGGGCGAAGAGCTTGAGATCGGCGTCGATCTCGGCCTCGGGGAGGGCCGGGCGACGGTTTATACCTGCGACCTCACGCACGGCTACATAGACATCAACGGCAGCTACCGGAGCTGATCATGGTCGTTCCGGTTGCCGAGATCGAGGCCGCCACACTGGCGCTCTGGCCCGCGCTTGAGACGGTGCAGGACGGCGCATGGCAGGGGCGTTTCGCAAATGGCTATACCAAACGCGCCAATTCCATCCATTGCACGGATCCGGCGGACGACGACAACGCCGGTGCCCGGATCGACACGCTCGCCGCGCACTATTCCGAGCACGAGCTTCCTCCGGTCTTCCGGGTCACGCCGCTCACCGGAAAGGCAACTTTCGCGCATCTGGTCGAAACCGGCTGGGAGCTCTACGAGCCGAGCCTCGTGCTCGACATGCCGCTCGATGAGACGGCCGGTTTTGATGCCGACGTTTCGGTGGTCTTGGCGACGAGTACAGAGTTCCTCGACGCTCAGGTGCAGCTTCAGGGGTATGACGCGGCGACTGCCGAGACACTCAAGGCCATTCTCGCCAAGCTCGATATTCCCGCCGCCGGTCTCATCCTGCGCAGCGACGAGGGTGCGCCGGTCGCTTCTCTCTTGTGCGGGCAGTACGAGGGGACGGGGGTTTTCCTCAATGTCGTGACTGACGGCGGACGCCGCCGCAGGGGCTTCGGGCGACGCCTCATGGCAACGGCGCTGAGTTGGGTTGCCGAAAACGGTGCGCGGCACGCCGCGATCCAGGTGCTTGCTGCCAATGCTCCCGCCCTCGCGCTTTACCTCGGTGCAGGCTTCACGTTCCGCTACCCCTATCACTACCGCCGTCTGCCGCAGAAAGCCGAGCAATGAAGACCGTGTTCGTCGTCGCCTGCGCGCTGGTGGATGCCGATCGGCGCGTGCTCATCGCCCAGCGGCCCGAGGGCAAGGCGATGGCCGGGCTTTGGGAATTCCCCGGGGGCAAGGTCGAGGTCGGCGAGACGCCTGAGGCCGCGCTCATCCGTGAGTTGCGCGAGGAGTTGGGGGTGGAGACCCAGGAAGCCTGTCTCGCCCCGCTCACCTTCGCAAGCCATTCCTACGACGACTTCCATCTTCTCATGCCGCTTTACGTGTGCCGGAAATGGCAGGGCATGGCGGTCGCGCACGAACACTCGGCGCTCAAATGGGTCAAGCCGCAGCGCCTGCGCGAATACCCCATGCCCGCCGCCGACGAGCCGCTGATCGCGCCGCTGTGCGATCTGCTTTAATCCCCTGACTTATGGTGTCCCAACGATGACCCCGAAAATCCCCGAGACCCTTCCGCCCGTGGCCAGCCTGACCGACGGCGTGTGGCTCAAGGGCGATTGGCACATGCATTCGCGGCACTCGACGGATTCAACCAACAATCCCCAGGCCAAGATCATCGGCTTTGCCGAGAAGATGGGGTTCGACTATCTCGCGGTCACCGATCACGATATCCATGTCTGGGGTGATGTTGCCAATAATACATGGGCCGATCCCGAATATCGTTCCGACTCCGTGCTATTGTTCTACGGTGCGGAACTGACCGCGCCGCGGGGCCATATCAACATCCTTTCGCCCGAACCCTACGACCATCAACGGGTGTTCGATGCTCGTGATGCCCGCGACTGGCACCTCCTGGCGCTCAAGAACGAGCTCGGCGTTCACTTCTCGGCCAATCACCCAAGCACCAAGAACCATTACGGATATTCGTTCGATATCGCGGATTCTGTCGAAATCTGGAACACCAGCGTCTGGCCCAAGAACATCCCGGGCGTCCGGATCTGGGACGACATGCTGCTATCCGGTCGCATGCTCGGTGCACGGGGTGGCAGCGACTCGCATCATGGCGTGCCTGATACGCCCGAGCAGATCGTGGCACAATCGATCGAGGCGACGGCGAACTATGTCGGCACGCCGACGACCTGGATTTTTGCCGCCGAACGAACGAAGGATGCCATCCTCGACGCGTTGGTATTGGGCCGCGCGTCTGTCAGCGCCAATCCCTATAACCCGCGCGTCGAACTTTACGCCGATCTCGATGGCGACGGCGTGATGGACGTGATGATGGGCGGCAACGTCAAGCCCACCGGCAGGCCGGTTACCTTCGAGGTGCGGCTCGTCGGCGGCGGCATTCCCGGCGCGTGCTATGCGGTCAAGGTGATCAAGAACCGGAACGAGCTTGGCAGCTTCATAACCGATGCCGAAACCCGGTCAGTGCGCTTCACCGATACGCCCGAAGAGGGCGCGCGCGCCTATTACCGCGTCGAAATCGAAGGCCCGCAGACGCCATTCCCGGAAGTGCCGAATTCCATGGCCCAAAGCGGTAACAAGATCGCGCTCTCGAACCCGATCTATTTCAATTACGATCCTTCATTTTGATCAGGCTGCCACAAGCTGACGCTTGCCGTTTCGCTCCGCGCGGGAGAACCAGAGCACGCCCAGGATAACCAGCATCGTGCCGATGGCGTGATACTGCGTAAACGGTTCGCCGAGGATCAGGACCGCCAGCACGATCGTCACCACGGGCCCGAACGGACCGGTCGAGGAAGTTGCCCGCGCACCGATGCGGCTGATGGCGGTGTTGAGCAGGAAACTCGGCAGAACCGTGCCCAGAATGCCGAGGCACAAGCCATAGAACCAGACCTCGGATGAGAGGCCGGCATAGCTCGTTGCGCCGTGCTGGATCGTATTGTGCGCGATGGCGACCACGCCGGCGGCGCTCATGCCGATACAGGTAAAGAGCCGCGCGCCGATCCGGTTCATGCTCTTTTTGGCAAGGTGCTGATAAAGCGCGAAGGTGAGTCCCGAAAGCAGAACCAGAACCGTGCCCTCCAAAAGCCCGTTGGGATTGGTTGCGAGGTTCCATCCGAAAATCACCAGCAAACCCGCATACGATGTGAGAAGGCCCGGAACGGTGCGCCAGTTCATCGTGTCGCCGAAAAACATCACACCGAGCGCCAGCGTGAAGAAGGGGTAGGTAAAGAGCACCAGGCGCTCATATTGCGCGGTTACGAAGGAGAGCCCCCAAAAGTCGAAAGAGGAGGCGACGTAGTAACCGAGGATGCCGATGCTGATCGCGGCGATGGTGGCTCGGGCGCTCAATTTTGCGCGCAGCGACGGTTCGCGCAGCAGGATCAGGACGGCAATGAAAACATAGACCGGGAGCGCCACGATCATGCGCAGCGCCAGGACGGTTTCGGGGCCTATGCCGCTGGCGTAGGCGAGTTTGATGAAGATGCCTTTGGTCGAAAAGAGCGCCGCGCCGGCAATCGCAAGGCCATAGCCGAGCGTATCCATTCGGGGTGTGGCGATGGTTCGGTCGGCGGCATCAGACATATCAAAGGTCCTTTTCGAGACATCCCCGTCAGGACCGGATGCCGCTCAGCCAGCACCAACCCTTCGGGTGGAGCCGGTGCAACAAGCGGTTTCATGAAGACATCAGATCAAACGCGCGCGCCCCGGCTTTTGGGAATGCCGAGGAGCCATAGTTTGGCGATAAGGATGGCGCGGTTGATCATGACGCTACTGCTACACGCGGATTAGGTTGGCCGCAAGGTGTGACGCCCGCCTCTCATCCGGCAGGTCGGGGGCCGATACAGATATGGGCAATCGGCGCGACGGGAGGTGCAAGTCCCAACATGCGCGCGGTCGCCGCCTCATCGATGCCGGCGATGATGATTGAGGCGAGCCCGAGGTTGCAGGCGGCGAGGTGCACGGTCTGCGCACAGGCGCCGGCTTCGATGAGCCCATAGCGCGTGCCGCGCATGCCGAGCCCCGGCTGATCGGCAAAATGCATCGCGAGGGCACCAAAATCGGCGGCTATGGTGAGGATGGCGGCGCTGGCACCGATCCAGGGCTGATCGTCGATCGCGGCGGTTTCCAGCGCGGCGCGGACATCCGATTGTTCCCTCAGGTCGAGTGCAAGGGTGGTGGGGTCGATGCCATAAAGCCCCGCGTCCATACCCTCGACGGCGCTTACGGTGAGTGTCAGCCGGAGCGGGTTGAGGCCGTGGGCCGAAGGGATCGTCCGCTTGTCCGGGGCGCCGGTCCTGCCCTGTGCGGCAAAGAGCAGACGGTCGACATCGGTCCGGGAGACGGGCCCGGCGCCGAATGCACGTTCGGAGCGGCGGCGTTGAAGAAGCGCCTCGAAATCAGTCATCGAATTTGGTTTTCAGCACGTCTTTGAGGCTCACGGTCGCCGAGCCCGGCTTCAGTGGTTTTTGCTGGCTTTCGTGCGGGGCCCAGCCCGAGAGCCAGAGGATTTCGAGCGTTGCGCGGATACGGCCGTCCGGGTCGGAGAACTTTTCGGCGTAGATTTCGGCGGCCCGCATCATGTGGCGGGGCGTTACCATACGTCCGTCCCGGCCCGCGAGGGGGTTGGTTGCCCCCAGTCCGTGCAGTTCGTCCATGAGCGCGAGCGGATTGGCGTAGCGCACGACATGGGTTTCGAGATCGGTCACGGGCAGAGCGAAGCCCGAGCGTTGAAGCAGCCCGCCCGCGTCGCGCACGTCGATCATGGGTGCGACACGTGGGGAAACGCCGCCGGTCAATTCGACGTCCGCGGCCAGCCATGCGTCCCGCAGCTCGGTCAGCGTCCGCCCGCCGATCGCGGCAGCAACGAAGAGTCCGTCGGGCACCAGGTGGCGCCGGACGGAATCGAGAAAATCCGGCACGTCGTTGACGATCTCGAGATCGAGGAGCGAAACGATGAGGTCGTAGTCGTTGCGTGGCAGGGAAAGCGCTTCGGGGTCGACGAGCGGGTAGCCGGTACCGGGAACCAGCGTCGAAACCTTTTCGAAGGCGATCCGGCCATCGTCCGAAAGGGCCGTGTCGGGCAGGAGACGGGCGTCCGGGCCCATAATGAGCGCGGTCTTGAAGCTGCGCATGATCGGTGCGAGCCGGTCGGCGAGATCGGCGTGGACGAGATCGGTCACGAAATCGCGCGCGACGCCGCGCTTCGCCTGCCGCCGGGCGAGCAGGGGGCGGTCAAAGACGAGCGGAGCTTGGGTCATTTCGCGATTGGTCCCTGATCCTGGCCGTGTCAATAATGCGGTCTTATGGAGAGCGAAACGGGGCTTGTCAAAACCGGTTGGGCGCAGCGGCTCGTGCCTGCGTTGGGCGCAGCGGGCCGCTCTTTGCTCGACCAGGTGTTTCCCCCGATCTGTCTTGGCTGCGGGGTCGCCGTTGGAACGCCCGACGGGCTTTGTGCATCCTGCTGGGGCAAGCTTACGCCGATCTCGGCGCCGCTCTGTCCGGTCCTCGGGCTTCCCTTTGCCGCCGATCTCGGCGACGGCGCGGTCTCCGCGCAGGCGATCGCCGACCCGCCGCCGTTCGACCGTGCCCGTTCGGCGGTCGCTTATACCGACCTCGCACGTCAGCTCGTCTCGAGGATGAAATATGGCGACAGGCCCGAGATCGCTGTTTTCTGCGGGCGGATGATGGCGGCAGCGGGCTATGAGGTTCTTGGCGCCGATGCGGTGCTCGTCCCCGTGCCGTTGCATCCCGCGCGCCAGTTCGCGCGGCGGTACAACCAATCGACCGAACTGGCGCGCGCCATCGCGAGGCTTGCAAAGTGCCCGGTCAATACCGACCTTGTCATGCGGCACCGGCACACGAGCCGGCAGGTGGGTCTTAGCGCCCGCGAGCGCGCCCGGAATGTCGAGGGCGCCTTCCGCGTCAATCTCAAGGCGCTCCAACGGTTTGGCGGCAAGCGGGCGGTTCTCGTCGATGACGTCATGACCACCGGCGCAACAGCAAGGGCCCTTACCAAGGCGCTCAAACGGGCCGGGATCGCTCATGTGGACGTGCTGAGCTTCGCGCGCGTTGTTTTTGACGGGGAAATGACAATATAAACGTCCAATCGAAAGGATTGCCCAAGCATGAACAAGGTCGAAATCTACACAACCCCGACATGCCCCTATTGCCACGCCGCCAAGGCGCTTCTGGCCAAGAAGGGCGTCTCGTTCGAAGAGCGCACGGTCATCGATCCCGCGCTGCGCGAGGCCATGACCCAGCGCGCGCATGGACGCCGGACCGTGCCACAGATCTTCGTGGGGGAGACCCATGTGGGCGGCTATGACGATTTGGCGGCGCTCGAACGGCAAGGCAAGCTCGATCCGCTGATTGCGGGAACAGCCGCGTGAGTGAAGTGGTCCGCATCGCCGTTGCGCAGATGAATTCGGGCGTCGACCCGCAAACCAATCTCGCGACGATCGCGCATATCGCGCAGGGCGCAAAAACCTGCGGCGCGGACTATGTGCTGACGCCGGAGATGAGCGTCTTTTTCGCCGAGAACCGCGACATGCTCAAGGCGCGCGCGGAGCCGTTCGAAGGCAACAGCGCGATCGCGCAGCTTTCGCAGATCGCCAAAGAGCATGCGCTGCATCTGCATGTCGGCTCCATGGCGATAGCGCTCGACGGTGACCGGTTCGCCAACCGCTCATTGCTCTTTGCGCCCGACGGCACGCTTCAGGCCTATTACGACAAGATCCACCTCTTCGATGCGAATATTCCCGGCCAGCAGGCCTACCGCGAGAGCGCGACCTACCGGGGCGGCGAGACGGCGGTCGTGGCCCGGGCAGGGTCGTTCGAATTGGGGTTTTCGATATGCTATGATGTCCGCTTTGGGGCGCTCTATCGCGCGTTGGCGCAGGGCGGAGCCCAGGTGATCGCGGTGCCCGCGGCGTTTACGGTGCCGACCGGCGAAGCGCATTGGGAGGTGCTCCTGCGCGCCCGCGCCATTGAGACGGGGTGTTTCATCCTTGCCGCGGCGCAGGGCGGACAGCATGAAAACGGGCGGTCGACCTATGGCCATTCCATGGTCGTCGCACCGTGGGGCGAGGTGATCGCGCAGGCCGATGGCGACGCGGCTGGGCTCATCTTCGCCGATCTGGAGCTTGACCGGGTCGCCGAGGCGCGGCAAAGGGTGCCGCAGCTTGAAAACAGCCGGGACTTCACTCTCGGCGGAAGCAAGACGGCCGCGCAATAAGGCGCGGTACAAGAAGGGTATAGAAACGTGATCCAGTATTCGCTCGTTTGCGAAGCCAATCACAAGTTCGACGCCTGGTTCCGCAATGCGGAAGCCTACGAGGACCAGGCCGACAGGGGTATTCTGACCTGTCCGGTGTGCAACTCCACCAAGGTCGAAAAGGCGCTCATGGCGCCCGCGCTGTCGCGCGCTGCGGAAAGCGAAAAGGTATCGCTCTCCGCTGGCCATCCCGACCGGGCCAAGATGCTTGAGGCCATGCGGCAATTGCGCGCCAAACTCACCGCGGACGCCGACTATGTGGGCGACAAATTCGCCGAAGAAGCGCGCAAGATCCACTACAACGAAGCCGAAGAGCGCGGCATCTATGGCGAAGCCACGCGCGACGAAGTCTCCTCGCTCATCGAGGACGGCATCGACTTCATGCCGCTGCCACACGTCCCCGACGAGCATAATTGACGGCTACGCTGCGCACCGATCCGTTCCCGTCAGACGCGGATATGCGGTCTCTCTGGACGCGCGCGTGGGGCGATCCGGGGCCGGAGCGCTTTGCGCCGATCCTCAGGCGGAGCCTTGGTCATGTCGGCGCCTATGAGGGCGCGCTGCTCATCGGGTTCGTCAATATCGCCTGGGATGGCGGCATCCATGCCTTCATTCTCGACACCTGCGTCGATCCGGATTTCCGCCGGCAGGGGATTGCGACCCATCTCGTGAAGGCGGCCGAAACGGTGGCCCGGTCGCGCGGTGCACAGTGGCTGCACGTGGACTTCGAGCCGCACCTTGAAAGCCTCTACCGCGCCTGCGGTTTCCGGCCGACCGGGGCGGGGCTTATCGACCTGCGGGGCTAGGCGTCTTTCCCCAACAGCAGCATGTAGTTCACCGCCATATCCCGGCTCTTCCCCCACTGATCTTTCAGCGGGTTGAACGTCACTCCCGTCTTGTCGATCACGTGCATGCCGTTGCGCCGGGTGATCGAAGTGATCTCCTGGGGCGTCACCAGCTTTTCGTATTGGTGCGTGCCTTTGGGTAGCCAGCGCAGAACGTATTCGGCGCCGATGATGGCGAGCGCGTAGGCCCGCGCCGTGCGGTTGATCGTGGCGACGAACATCAGTCCACCCGGTTTGACGAGCCGGCAGCAGCTCTCAAGATAGAGCGAGACGTCCGAAACGTGCTCGACCACTTCCATATTCAGGACCACGTCGAACTGTTCACCTGCTTCCGCGAGGGCTTCGGCAGTGGTCGCGCGGTAGTCAATGTCGAGTCCCGCCTGTTCGGCGTGCAGTGCAGCGATCTTGACGTTCTTCTCGCCCGCATCGGCACCGACCACATCCGCGCCGAGCCGCGCCATCGGCTCGCACAAAAGTCCGCCGCCGCAACCGATATCGAGAAGGCGAAGGCCCTTGAACGGGTGCATGGCGCGTTCGTCCAGCCCGTAATGCGCGATGACCTTTTCGCGGATATAGGCCAGGCGGACCGGATTGAACTTGTGCAGAGGCCTGAATTTGCCTGTCGGGTCCCACCACTCGTCGGCCATCTTCTGGAATTTGCCGATCTCTTCGGGATTGATGGTGGTCGCGGTCATGATACGCACCTTGGTTCGAACCTTGTCCCTCACCTGCGCCCGGAGTGCGGCCAAGTCAAGCGCAGCGGTGCCGCAGCATATTGCTAAACCCGCTGCTTTGTGGCACTCACCGCCGCGAAAACCGTACGGTCCGTTACGGCAAGATAGAATCTCCAGGACGTCGTAATGGCGCGTATAGTCATGAAGTTCGGCGGCACTTCGGTCGCCAATATCGAACGCATCCGGCACGCGGCGCGCCACGTCAAACGTGAAGTCGACGCGGGCAACGAGGTCGCGGTGGTCGTTTCGGCCATGTCGGGAAAGACCAACGAACTGGTCAACTGGTGCACCGACGCCGCACCGATGCACGATACGCGCGAATACGACGCTGTCGTCGCGTCGGGCGAGCAGGTGACCGCGGGGCTCATGTCCATTGTCCTGCAGGATCTCGGCGTCCAGTCGCGCTCCTATGCGGGTTGGCAGGTGCCGATCCATACCGACGATACGCACGGTTCGGCGCGGATCACGGGCATCGACCCGCACAATCTCGACGAACGCATGAGCGATGGGTGGGTGCCGGTCGTCACGGGGTTCCAGGGCATTTCCGACAAAGGCCGCATCACTACGCTGGGGCGGGGCGGATCGGACACCTCGGCGGTCGCGGTGGCCGCGGCGGTCAAGGCCGACCGGTGTGACATCTATACCGACGTCGACGGCGTCTATACGACCGACCCCCGCATCGCGCCGCGGGCGCGCCGGCTCGAGCGGGTTTCGTTCGAGGAAATGCTCGAAATGGCGTCGCTGGGCGCCAAGGTGCTGCAGACCCGGTCGGTGGAATTGGCGATGGCGCAGGGCGTAAGGCTCGTCGTGCGGTCGAGTTTTGACGATCCGGACGCGGCAAACGCGCCGGGTTCGGACTGGGGCGCGACAGGCACCCTTGTCTGTGATGAGGATGAGATCATGGAAAAGCAGATCGTTTCAGGCGTCACGCTGGCCAAGGCCGAGGCCAAGGTCACCCTCCGGAAGGTGAAGGACCGGCCCGGCGTCGCCGCTGCCGTCTTCGGGCCGTTGGCGGACGCCCATATCGTCGTCGACATGATCGTGCAGAACATTTCGGACGACGGCGCGCATACCGACATCACCTTCACCATTCCCGACAGCGAATTCGACAAGGCGATGCGGGTTCTCAAAGCCGCGCCCGGGCTCGAATACGAATCGATTTCCGGTTCCAAGGGCGGGGCAAAGATTTCGGTGGTCGGCGTCGGCATGCGCAGCCACGCGGGTGTCGCGTCCTCGATGTTCAAGGCGCTCGCGGACAAGGGAATCAACATCCAGTTGATCACGACGTCCGAGATCAAGACCTCCGTCCTGATCGATGAAGAGTATGCGGAACTTGCAGTTCGCGCGCTCCATACCTATTACGGATTGGACAAGGCCGAGGACTAGTGTAACCCCGGCCTCAATGATTTCCAGCGGGACGGCGCATGGCGCCGGGGTAGTGATGGTCACAGCAATTGGCGGTCCGCGCATCTTGTTGCGCCAGTTGCGCGAAACCATGGCCGAACCGCTGGCCAGCCAGGAACGCCTCGACAAGATCGTCGATCTCATCGCCGACAACATGCGCGCGGACGTCTGCTCCTTCTACGTCCTGCGCGACGATGGCGCGCTTGAGCTTTTCGCGACGCACGGGCTCAAGCGCGACGCAGTTCACCTGACCACTTTGCGGTTGGGGGAGGGCCTTGTCGGTCTCATCGCGGCGGAAGCCGAGCCGCTCAGCCTCCAGAATGCGCCCGAGCATCCGGCCTTTGCCTATCGTCCGGAGACCGGAGAAGATCCGTTCTTCTCGTTTCTCGGCGTGCCCGTCCTGCGCGCCGGGCAGACCCTTGGGGTTCTGGTCGTCCAGAACCAGGACCGGCGCATCTATGGCGAGGACGAGACCGAGGCGCTGCTGACCACGGCGACGATCCTGGCGGAAATGATCTCGACCGCGGATTTCGACGCGCTCATCACGCCGGGCTCGGATATCGATTTGCGGCGCCCGCGCATGTTCGAGGGCGTCGGGTTTTCCGAAGGCATCGCCCTGGGGCAGGTCGTGCTGCACGACCCGCGCGTCGTCGTCACCAATTTCGTTGCCGACGATACGGACGCGGAAAAGGAGCGGCTCAACGAGGCGCTCAAGAAGATGCGCGTTTCGATCGACGACATGCTCAATTCCGGGGACATGCAGATCCCGTCCGACCATCGGGAAATTCTCGAAAGCTATCGCATGTTCGCCCACGACCGGGGGTGGGCGCGGCGGCTCGAGGAGGCGATCGACTCGGGGCTAACGGCGGAAGCTGCCGTCGAGCGCGTGCAAAACGACACACGCGCGCGCATGCTGCGCCAGACCGATCCTTACCTGCGCGACCGCTTGCACGATCTCGACGATCTCGCCAACCGTCTTTTGCGGATCCTGACCGGCGATGGCGGGGATTCGGGCAGGGACCTGCCCGACAATGCGATTCTGGTTGCGCGCAATATGGGCCCAGCCGAACTGCTCGAATACGACCGCACCAAGCTGCGCGGCGTTGTTCTTGAGGAAGGTGCGGCGACCGCGCATGTGGCGATTGTCGCGCGTTCGGTCGGGCTGGTCGCGGTAGGGCAGGCTGATTCCATCGTCTCGGTTTGCGAAAACGGCGACGATATTATCGTCGACGGGTTCAGCGGCCAGGTTCACGTTCGGCCCTCACCCGATCTCGAGGCGACCTATGCCGACAAGGTGCGGCTGTCGGCCAAGCGCCGCGCGCACTATGCGGCGCTGCGCGACAAGCCGGCAATCACCACGGACGGCGAGCCGATCACGCTGCTGCACAATTCCGGGCTGCTGGCCGACATGGACGCGCTCAAGGAAACGGGCGCGGACGGGATTGGTCTGTTCCGCACCGAATTGCAGTTCATGATCGCGTCAAAAATGCCGCGCATCAAGGATCAGGTGGAGCTTTATACGGAAGCCATCCGGCGTACGGAGGGAAAGCCGATCGTTTTCCGGCTGCTCGATATCGGCGGCGACAAGGTCGTGCCCTACATGCGTTCGATGGCCGAGGAAAACCCGGCCATGGGCTGGCGCAGCCTGCGGCTCGCGCTCGACCGGCCCGGGCTTTTGCGCACGCAGGTGCGCGCGCTTCTGCAGGCGGCCAATGGCGGCCCACTCAACATGCTCGTGCCGATGGTCACCGAGACCGTCGAATTCCTGAAGGTCAAGCGCGTGATCGAGCGCGAGGCCGCGCGCATGGGCAAACTTGGCATGCTTGCGCCCAACCCGCTCAAAATCGGCGCGATGATCGAGGTGCCCTCCGTCCTGTTCGAGCTCGACGAGCTTCTGCCCGAGACGGATTTCGTTTCGATCGGCTCGAACGACCTCATCCAGTTCCTCACTGCCGCCGACCGGGCCAATCCGCGCGTCGCGCGCAACTACGATCCCATCGCCCGCCCCCGATTGCGCGCGCTCAAGCAGATCGTCGACGCGGCGGCGCGGCACAACAAGCCGATCACCATGTGCGGCGAGCTTGCCGGCCGGCCCCTGGAGGCCCTGGCGCTGCTTGCCATCGGGATGACCCGGCTTTCGATGGGTGCCTCCTCGATCGGTCCGATCAAGGAAATGATCCTTGGGCTTGATCTCAACGCGCTAAGGGCCGATATGGAAGCCTTTCTGACGCATGGCGACAGGGCAACGACGGTGCGCGAGATCCTGATGGAGATCGCAGAACGCCAGAGGCTCTCGCTTTAGCGTCTCCTTCGAGCACTGTGGACCTGACCGAATGGCAAGATTGCCAAATGACAAGCTTGATGCGCTGGAGCGCCGTTTCGACGCTGTCGAGCACGGCATGTCGGCCAATCCGGACCCTGATGCCTATGTGCGCCTGTCCAAGGAATATGCCGAGCTCAATCCGGTCGTCGAGAAAATCCGCGTCTACAAACAGGCGCTCAGCGATCTGAAGGGCGCCGAGGAACTTTATGAATCGGGCGATTCGGAAATGGCCGATCTCGCCTATGAGGAGATGACCGAGCTCAAGGAAAAGATCGAAGGGCTGATCGGAGAAATCCGCATCCTTCTTTTGCCCAAGGATGCCGCCGACGAAAAGAACGCGATTCTCGAAGTGCGCGCCGGCACCGGCGGCGACGAGGCAGCGCTTTTCGCGGGCGATCTTTTCCGCATGTACCAGCGATACGCCGAATCCCAGGGCTGGCGTGTAACGCTCATGGAAGCGTCCGAGGGCGATGCAGGCGGCTACAAGGAAATCATCGCAACGATTTCGGGCAGCGGGGTTTTCGCCAGGCTCAAATACGAATCGGGGGTGCACCGCGTCCAGCGCGTGCCCGAGACCGAAGCGAGTGGACGTATCCATACGTCGGCGGCGACGGTTGCCGTCCTTCCCGAAGTCGAGGACATCGACATCGAAATTCGCCCCGAGGATATCCGGATCGACACCATGCGCTCTTCGGGCGCTGGCGGTCAGCACGTCAACACCACCGATTCGGCGGTGCGCATCACGCATATCCCCACCGGGATCGTCGTCACGTCATCGGAAAAGTCCCAGCACCAGAACCGCGCCACCGCGATGAAAGTGCTCCGTGCCAAGCTCTACGAAGAGCAGGAAACCAAGGCCTCCACCGAGCGGGCGGAAAGCCGCCGCGACCAGGTGGGATCGGGGGATCGTTCCGAGCGTATCAGGACCTACAATTTCCCGCAGGGACGCGTCACCGATCACCGGATCAACCTGACGCTCTACAAGCTGCCGCAGGTGATCGCAGGTGAAGCGCTCGGCGAGATCATCGACGCGCTGATCACCGAAAACCAGGCCGCGCAGCTGGCGGCGATGGAAGGCGGGGGATAATGGCGCGGCGCCCGACCATCGGGCAGGCCTGGCGCGCGGGGCGCGATCGACTTTCGGCGGCCGGACTTGAATCGCCGGCCCGCGATGCCCAAGTGTTGATGCGACACGTATTGGGGATCGACCAGACGCGTCTGATCCTTTCAGAACCAGATCCGATACCGGCCGAGGCCGCGCAGCGTTTCGACGATCTGATTGCGCGGCGAACGGCACGCGAGCCGGTCGCCCGCATCGTCGGGCGGCAGGAATTCTATGGGCTCTCTTTCGGGCTCAACGCCGCGACACTTGTGCCGCGGCCCGAGACTGAAATGCTCGTCGATTTCGGCATCGAACGGCTCAAGGACAAACCGGGTGCCCGCGTGCTCGACCTGGGCACCGGCACGGGCTGCATCCTTCTGGCGCTTCTGGCCAATCTGCCGGGGGCAGTCGGGGTCGGGATCGATCTTGCCGAGGCCGCCGCTACGCAGGCGCGGGAAAATGCGCTGGCGCTCGATGTGTCGGGGCGGGCCGCGATTCGCACTGGCGCATGGTTCGCGCCGGTAGCGGACGGCGAGCTGTTCGACCTGATCGTGTCGAACCCGCCCTATATCGCGACGGCGATACTCCGCACGCTGGAGAAAGACGTCAGGGACTACGATCCTGCGTTGGCGCTCGATGGAGGCGAGGATGGGCTCGGACCCTATCGCATCCTTGCTGCCGAAGCGGGGCGCTTTTTAGAACCGGGCGGCGCCGTCGCACTCGAGATCGGATTCGATCAGGGCGCTGCAGTCACCGGATTGTTGCAAGAAGCGGGTTTTGTGGATGTCACAGTCGAACGCGATCTCGCCGGACACGATCGGATGGTTACCGCGCGGCAGGAAAGTGCGGGGCGGCCCCGGTAAAGGCGGCAGATTCACGCAGGAGCGAAATTTTTCCTTGGAATGGGGGAGAGAAGCGGTTAGGTTGCCCTCGCTGACGCAGTGCCCAGCGCGCTGCGGTGGCATCCACCCTCACATTGGCGGCAAACGACATAGCCGGCAGGCGATACGGTTCAAGGCAGGGACCTATGCGCAGAACTTGGGTGGAGTGACCACACAGCCTTTTTGGGGAAGCCTGAGAGAGCGATCGGCACGGCGCAGGACCTTTGTCGGGTTTTGCGAACTTGGTGCCATGCGCAGCCGCAAGGACAATTCGCGGTACGCCCCATTGGGAGCGGTCCTGAGGAAGGTCGAAAACCCGTTTCCCTTCAGGACCGTGACAAAGAAGTTAGACCCGTACCGCATACCTACACGAAACGTGTTGAAGCGAGCAGATGAGACCAAACCAGCAGAACAACAAGCAGCGTTCGCGCGGCCGGAATAACGGTCGGCGCGGGGGCGGCAACAATCCCTTGTCGCGCAATTACGAAAGCAATGGTCCGGACGTGAAAATCCGTGGCAACGCTGCGCACATCGCCGAGAAATACGTCCAGCTCGCCCGTGACGCCACGGCGGCCGGAGACGGGGTGATGGCGGAGAACTATCTCCAGCACGCCGAACACTATTTCCGCATCATTCTGGCTGCGCAGGGCCAATATCAGCCGCGCACCGAACAGATGACCGACACGACGCCCGAGGACGACGAGGACACCGACGAGCAGGTGGCGCGCCAGAGCGAGACCGTCGCACGCGAGGACGAGCAGGCGGCTCAGACCAACGGCGCCGCGCAGGATAACGCCGAAGGCGAGCAGCGCCGTCCGCAGCGCCAGCGTCGTCAGCGTCGGCCCAAGTCAGAAGAAGCCACCGCCGAAAACGCGGAAGCGGAGGCCAAGCCTGCTGAGGCTGAAGAACCCGCTCAGGCAGCCAGCGACGAAGAAAAGCCCAAGCGTGCACGGCGTCCGCGCAAGAAGGCCGCTGAAGAGGCGTCCTCGGAGACGAGCGAACTGCCCGCTTTCCTCACCGCAGGTCGGGAGGCGGCCGCCGAGTAAACGCGGCGCACCAACGAAAACGCGAAAAAGGGCCGGGTTTCACTCCCGGCCCTTTTTCTTTCGCCGCCCGTGCCTATATCTCTTTTTGACTTCGATCAGTGCCGCCAAGCGGGCTGAGCGACATTTATATCCAATCCAACGCTTCGGGCGTCGCCGGGGCCGTGCCGGAAACGGGCGGCGGGGGACGCGCCAGACAAGGAGAGTTGAAGCGATGAATATCGAAAAATACACCGAGCGCACGCGCGGCTTCATCCAGAGTGCACAGCAGCTTGCCCTCGGGCGCGGCCACCAGCAATTCGTGCCGCTGCATATCCTTAAAGTCCTCGTCGACGACCCCGAAGGCATGGCCACGGGGCTGATCGAGCGCGCCGGCGGCAATGCGCAGGCCGTGCGCGCGGGCGTTGAGGAAGGGCTCAAGAAGATTCCTGCGGTATCGGGCGACAACGGCCAGATCTACCTCTCGCGCGAAGCGGCCCGCATCCTCGAAACCGCCGAAAGCGCCGCCGACAAGGCCGGTGACAGCTTCGTCACCGTCGAGCGGCTCCTGCTTGCCATGGTGATCGAAAAAGACACCGACGCGGGCAAGATCCTCGCTTCCGCCGGCGTCACCGCGAACGGGCTCAACGCGGCGATCAACGAAATCCGCAAGGGCCGCACTGCAGATTCGGCGAGCGCGGAAAACACCTATGAGGCGCTCAAGAAGTACGCCCGCGATCTCACGGGCGAGGCCCGCGACGGCAAGCTCGATCCGGTGATCGGCCGCGACGAGGAAATCCGCCGCGCCATCCAGGTGCTTTCGCGCCGCACCAAGAACAATCCCGTGCTGATCGGCGAACCGGGTGTCGGCAAGACCGCCATCGCCGAAGGCCTCGCGCTGCGCATCGTCAATGGCGACGTTCCCGAATCGCTCAAGAACAAGCAGCTCCTCGCGCTCGATCTGGGTGCGATGATCGCCGGCGCGAAATATCGCGGCGAGTTCGAGGAGCGGCTCAAGTCTGTGCTTTCGGAAATCACAGCCGCCAACGGTCAGATCATTCTCTTCATCGACGAGATGCACACCCTCGTGGGTGCCGGCAAGGCTGATGGCGCAATGGATGCCTCGAACCTTTTGAAGCCCGCGCTGGCGCGTGGTGAACTCCATTGCGTGGGCGCCACGACGCTCGACGAATATAAAAAACACGTCGAAAAGGATGCCGCGCTCGCCCGCCGGTTCCAACCGGTCTACGTCAACGAGCCGACGGTCGAGGACACCATTTCGATCCTGCGCGGGTTGAAGGAAAAGTACGAACTCCACCACGGTGTGCGGATTTCGGATTCCGCGCTCGTTTCCGCCGCGACGCTTTCGAACCGCTATATCACCAACCGCTTCCTGCCCGACAAGGCCATCGACCTGATGGACGAGGCCTCGGCGCGCCTGCGCATGGCGGTGGATTCGAAGCCCGAAGCGCTCGACGAGCTCGACCGGCGGATCATCCAGCTGAAGATCGAAAGAGAGGCGCTCAAGAAGGAGGACGACGAGGCGTCCAAATCCCGTCTCGCCAAGCTCGAAACCGAACTTGCGGGGCTGGAGGAAGAATCCGATGCGATGACGCATCGCTGGCTGGCGGAAAAAGAACGGCTCGCCGGCGGCACGAAACTCAAGGAGCAGCTCGACCAGGCGCGCACGGAGCTTGAGCTCGCCCAGCGCAAGGGCGATCTCGGCCGCGCGGGTGAGTTGGCCTATGGCGTTATTCCGGACCTTGAAAGGCGCATTGCAGACGCCGAGGCTGCCGAGGCGGACCGTACCGGTACGGAAATGGTCGAGGAGGTTGTCACCCCCAACCATATCGCCCAGGTCGTTTCGCGCTGGACCGGCGTTCCCGTCGACAAGATGCTCGAAGGCGAACGCGACAAGCTCCTGCGTATGGAAGAAGCGCTCGGCAAGCGTGTCATCGGGCAGGCCGAAGCCGTCGAGGCGGTGTCCCGCGCGGTGCGCCGGTCGCGTGCCGGGCTCCAGGATCCCAACCGGCCCATCGGCTCGTTCATGTTCCTCGGCCCCACGGGTGTCGGCAAGACCGAGCTGACGAAGGCACTGGCGCAGTTCCTTTTCGACGACGAGACGGCGATGGTCCGGCTCGATATGTCGGAATTCATGGAAAAGCACGCCGTTGCCCGCATGATTGGCGCGCCTCCGGGGTATGTCGGCTATGAGGAAGGCGGTGTTCTGACCGAGGCGGTCCGCCGCCGGCCCTATCAGGTGATCCTGCTCGATGAGATCGAAAAGGCGCACCCGGACGTCTTCAACGTTCTGCTGCAGGTGCTCGACGATGGACGTCTGACCGATGGGCAGGGCCATACGGTCGACTTCCGCAACACGGTCGTCATCATGACCTCGAACCTGGGCGCCGAATTCCTCGCCGCCCAGCCCGAGGGCGAACCCGTTGAACTCGTGCGCGGCAAGGTGCTCGACGCGGTCAAGCTCGCGTTCCGGCCCGAGTTCCTCAACCGCGTGGACGAAATCCTCCTGTTCCACCGGCTCGAACGCGGCCAGATGGGCGCGATCGTCGATATCCAGCTTCAGCGTCTGCAAAAGCTCCTCGACGCCCGCGACATCACCATCGAGGTGACCCCCGCGGCGCGCGACTGGCTGGCGAACGAAGGCTACGATTCGGCCTACGGCGCCCGGCCCCTGAAACGCGTCATCCAGCGCAGCGTGCAGGACGCGCTGGCCGAGAAGATGCTGGCGGGCGATGTTGCGGACGGCTCGGCCGTGCAAGTGGATGCCGGAGAGGACGGGCTGGTGATTTTGCCCGTTGTGACGGGTGAAGTCGTGGAGAACGCGGCGGAGTAAACGCTGCCTCGGCTGAGAATACGAAAAAGGCCCCGGAGACGGGGCCTTTTCATCATTCCAATGCGGCAGCGTTGGCACGCACGCCATGTTTGCATCCGACGCGATCATGAGGCTACCTTGCTGGCAAAGCTAGGGGGCTTGCTTCATGTCACGTTTCATCATCCGGGCCATTTTCGTTCGTTTTGCCGCCGCCTGTGCCGCTGTTCTGTTTATGGGGGCGGCGGTATCGGCACAGGACACGCTTACCGTCGGCGTATATGAAAGCCCGCCCTTCGTCATGGCCGAAGGGGACGGCTATGCCGGCATGGCAATCGACCTTTGGGAGGCAATTGCAGGAGAGCTCGGATATACCTCGCAATACCAGCGTTTCGATACCGTTGGCGCGCTCGTTGACGCGACGGCGGAAGGCCAGGTTGATGTCGCGGTCACCAATATGACTGTCACCGAGGATCGGGCGCGCCGGGTCGATTTCACGCAGCCCTGGTACGACGCGGGATTGCGACTCATGGTCGACACCGATCATGGGGGCGGGTTTTGGGGCGTTATCAACGGCCTCTACAATGCGGGCTATCTCACGGCCTATGCGTGGCTCGCTTTGGTTATCGTGATTGCGACCATCGGGTTCACGGTGTTCGATCGTCATTTCGACAAGGATTTTCCGCGCCGCTGGCGGGATGGCGTCGCCGAGAGTTTTTATACCGTCATGTCGGTGGTCACCTCGGGTCGTGCCCCCGCACGCAAGAATCTTTTCGGCTGGATCGGCCGCATTTGGCAGGCGTTGTGGCTTGTGACCGGTATCGCGGTTCTGGCCTATGTCACCTCGTCGGTGACGAGCGTCATGACCACACTGCAACTCACGGGGCGAATCAACGAGATCGCCGATCTGCCCGGCCATAGTGTCGGGGTTGCAGCGGGCAGCACGGCAGAGGAATTTGTCGACAACGCGCTGGTCCTGGCCAGGACTTTCAATGGCACCGCCGATTCGGTTGAGGCTCTCGTCTCCGGCCGGATCGATGCGGTGATCGGGGATGCGCCGGTTCTCGAGTACTACGCGCATACCCATCCCGATGTTGCGGTCGATGTCGTGGGCCCGATCTTTCAGCCGGAGAAATACGCCTTTGCCATGCCGCTCAGCAGCGCGCTCCGTCGCGCCGTCTCGGTTGAGGTTATCGGTGCGCTCGAGGACGGGCTTATTGAGGATATGCGCGAGGAATATTTCGGCGAAGCGTACTGAGCTGGATCGCGCGTTGGATAGAGAAAAGGGCAAAAAGGCACTGCCTTTTTCGTTCCGGCGCATAGCGTAAGCGACCGGGATCAGCGGCTCCTGAATGGTCCGAACGATAAGCGCGGGGAGCCGTTGCGGATGGCGATCTGGCCGTGAATTTTCATCGCGGCAGCTCTCGTAAGATGTTGTCCGGTTTGGCGTTCTGGCCGCCGATCGGAAAATTTATCCCCGGCGCTTGTAAGGTCCTTATCATGTTCATTACGGACCCGCTTTGATGGGCGCGAGCGCAACGAACGTTTGGGCGGGACCGGTCCGGGTCCGATGGGAGTCGTCCCAGCGGAGGTCCGAACGTCACCGAGGCCAGCCACAGCAATCCTGTGGTCACCGGGGAAACCTGGCGGGGATTGGCCCCAGCCCGAGCGGACGCCAAGCCAAAAATCCCGGATGTATGCGGCGAGGCGGGCCTCGCTATTTCATATTCAGTATGAGGCATCGTCTCGCCGCATACCGTCCACGCTGTTTGACACCGGGGCTTAAAGGCCGCCGGGCGTCTCGCCGTGCCCGGCTCCTAGATCCCGAACCAGCCCATGGCCGCCCCGCCGAGCGCCGCGACGATCACCACCACCCAGGGGGGTGACTTCCACGCCGTCAGCAGCACGAAGCAGGTGAGCGCCAGTGCGAAGTCCGCTGGTGCGGTCACCGCGCTCGTAAAAACCGGCGTATAAAGCGCTGCGCCCAGAATGCCGACGACGGCGGCGTTGGTGCCCGCCATCAGCGCGCGCGCCTGTGGTCGCGTGCGCAGGGCGTTCCAGAAGGGCAGCATGCCCACGAGCAGCAGGAACCCCGGCAAGAAGATCGCAACGAGCGCGATCAGTGCACCGGCGACCCCGTTGGGCGCAGGTTCGAGTACGGCGCCGAGATAGGCCGCAAAAGTGAAGAGCGGTCCCGGAACCGCCTGGGCGGCTCCGTAACCGGTCAGAAATTGGTCCGCACCCACCCAGCCCGGTTGTACCGTCGTCGCATCGAGCAGTGGCAACACCACGTGCCCGCCCCCGAAGACCAGCGCGCCTGCGCGGTAAAAGGCGTCGAAGACCGCGACCGCCTGACCGCTCGCCGCCAGGAGCGGGAGTCCGGCGAGCAAGGCCGCGAAGGCGGCAAGGCATATCGCGCCGGCGGTTTTCGAGACTGGGAAATGCACCACATCCTCGAGCGGTTTTTCCGGCGGGTCGATCAGCACAAGGCCGGCAAACGCGCCGAGGAGGATCGCTCCGATCTGGCCGAGGGCACCACCGGCGAAAATGACGACGAGCACTGCGCCAAGCGCAATTGTCGCGCGCTCGCGGTCCGGGCAGAGCGCCCGCGCCATGCCCCAGACGGCCTGCGCGACGATTGCGACCGCGACGATCTTGAGCCCGGCGATGATCCCGGTCCCGACCGGCCCAGAGAGCGCGCCCGCGCCGAAAGCGAAAACAACAAGCGCGATGGCTGAGGGAAGGGTGAACGCGGTCCAGGCCGCCGCCGCACCCAATGCGCCGCCGCGCAGAAGTCCCATCGCGAAACCGACCTGGCTCGAGGCCGGACCGGGCAGAAACTGGCAGAGCGCAACGAGGTCGGCATATCCCGCCTCGTCGATCCATTTGCGCCGCAGAACGAGTTCGTCGCGGAAATACCCAAGATGCGCGATGGGGCCGCCAAAGGAGGTGAGCCCGAGTTTCAGGAACGCGAGGAAGACTTCTCCAGCGCTGCCTGCGGACGCGTTCGCCGCCTCATCGGATTCTGCCTGGCTCATCGTTTCCCGCCCGCGATCGCATCGGTCCCTGCCTTGTCGGGCATGCCTGCGCCCGATGCAAGCGTTCGGACAGATTGTCATCGAAACTTCATGCGAAGATCGCCGAACGCCTCTTGCCAGGCGGTCGCGATGAGGTTAGAACAAAATAGGAACAAAAACGAGGGACGACCATGCCGGCCAAGCTCGACATCAACTATGTTGAATTTTCCAGCGCCGATATCGGTGCGAGCTGCAGC
The DNA here is from genome assembly GCF_021166475.1 of Pelagibacterium xiamenense. GTDB lineage: Bacteria > Pseudomonadota > Alphaproteobacteria > Rhizobiales > Devosiaceae > Pelagibacterium > Pelagibacterium xiamenense. The sequence goes on along the minus strand of NZ_JAJOYS010000004.1, from coordinate 2,773 downwards.
TTTTTCAAAAATGCCTTCGGCTGGACGTTCGCGGATTACGGGCCAAGCTATCAGGCAATCGAGAACGCCGGGCTCGATGGCGGCGTCGAACAGGCGAACGGCGCCATCACCGCGCCGCTCATCGTTCTTTACGCCGACGATCTCGACGCTGCCGAAGCGGCGGTGACGGCTGCCGGAGGGGAGATCACCAGGGCGCAATTCGATTTCCCCGGCGGGCGGCGGTTTCACTTCCGCGAGCCCGGCGGCAATCAGCTTGCGGTCTGGAGCGCGGCCAAGGCGGCCTAGTTCGCCGCGGCGATGGTGATGTCGGGCGAAGCGTCGCGGGCAATGAGTGCGCGGATCTGGGTGACGGTATTGTCGAACGCCGCCTGATATTGCTGCGGCAATGCATTGGCCCGTGGCAATTTCACCGCGAGCGGATCGACGGTGTTGCCGTTGATCTTGATTTCGTAATGCAGGTGCGGGCCGGTCGAGAGGCCGGTCGAGCCGACATAACCGATCACTTGCCCCTGAGTGACCGTCGTGCCTGGCGTGATGCCGTCGGCGATGGCGGACATGTGACCGTAGGCGGTCGCATAGCCGTTGGCGTGGCGAATTTCGACATAGCGGCCGTAGCCCGAGAGCCATTGCGCGCGTTCGATCACGCCATCGCCGCCGGCATAGATGGGGGTGCCGGTACGTGCCGCGAGGTCGATACCCGAATGCAGGCTGTAATTGCCGTAAACCGGGTGGTAGCGGTAGCCATAGCGCGAGCGCAGCGTCCCGCCACCCTCGAGCGGCCGGCGCACGAGGAACTGCTTTCCGGTTTCGCCTTCGGAATTGTAGAAGTCGACGACCCCGTCGTCGGTCCTGAAACGGAAGAGCTCGCGCACGGTGTTGCCGAGCTTGAGGCTGACATAGAGGAGGTCCCGATCGCTGTCTCCGGCCGTGCCTGAAAGCAGGATGGTCATCGTATCGCCGGGAGAGACGCGCCGGGTAAGATCGACGTCATAGGCAAACATTGCAGCGATACGGTCGATCGTTGAGTCGTCCAGGTCGTGCTTGCGGCCGGTCTCCCAGATCGAGCGGTAGATCGTGGGCAGGTTGGCGACGTTGACTTCCTCGGTATCTTCCTCGGGGAATGTGATGGTCGGCGGTTCGATCCCGAGCACATACTGGCCGCTGTCGGTCAGCGCCACGGTTACCCTGTGCGTGGTGTCGTTATATATGCTCATGCGGTAGGGGATGAGCGTATCGCTGCCGCGCTGGGGACCGAACAGGATGCGCAGCCGCATGCCGGCCGAAAGCACCGGGTCGGGAAAGACGTTGCGCATGGCGCGGGTCACCGCCGTCACCATTGGCTGGGTGAACCCGTTGCGCACCAGTTCGTCCGCGAGCGGCGTTTCCTCGTGAATTGTCACGATGCGCTCGGTGCGGGTCTGGTTGACCGTTTGGCCCGGCAGGCTCTTGGGCATCACCGTCACGTTTTCAGCGACGCTTGTTGAATTTTCCTCCGGTCCGATAATCTCAAGCTCGCGCAGGGCGCCGACATCGCCTGCAGCGGCATAACCCATCAGGACCGTTTCGTCGGCGGTATAGGCCCCCTCGACGCTCAACCGCACAAACTGGGCGGCCAGCGCGTCGTTGATCGCGCGGTGGGGTGTCGCGGTGAGGGGGAGTGCCGCCGTGCGCACGGTCACCTCGCCTTCGACGTCGGCGCCGTAAATGTCGGTGTTGACCAGATCGGCGGCGTCGGTCCTCATCGGTTCGTTGCGCGCAAGCAGGGCCACGGGGTCGTAGGTCGGAATGTCGGCCGACAACGCGGTTGCGGCGGTCGCAAGCGTCGCTTCGATGCGGGTGAAGGGCTGGCTGCGGATACGCGCCACGCCATCGACGGTTTCGCGAATGCTCGCCTCGATGACCTGGCGATCCGAAACGGTTTCGGTGACCGGTTTGAGCCGGCGGGTCTTGCTCACCAGAGAAGTCGGGTCGGCTGGCGCCATTTCGGGCACTTCGATCGCCAGGGCCTCATAGGGCGTGGAAAACGTATCCTCGCCCCGGAACGAAACCTGCAGGGCGGCTGCCATGAGCATGAAGGAGGTCAGTCCGGTCAGAATGGTTCCGGCGAGCCAGCCAAAGTTGATCTCGCGTCCCTGGGGTAGAGCGCCTTCGGAAGATTTTACCGTCAGCGCCGGCCCGTCCTCAAAGCCCGTTGCCTTGAGTAGAGCGGCATGGCGGTTGCGTTGGGCTGCGTTCACCGAAATCTTCCCGTGACCGGAACGGCCGTAATGTTCGTTTTGTTTAGGCGTATGACAGGGATGGACGGCGCACCCCTGGAAGTCAAGGCGCTATGCCCGGACCCCCGCGCACCGCACTCTCAATCCAATGGAGCTGATGGCCAATAAATGCGGCCAAACTTGGAAGCTTGGGACAGCAAGATCAGGGTGCTGCGCTAAGGGTTTTCCCGGGGGTGTCAAAAAAGAGTCATTTTCCGCGTCCGGCGGTGTTGACACCGGTCGGGGCTGCCCATATAACGCCGGAACTGCAGACGCGGTGGCGCCCTGAGTGCCCGGCGTCGTGACTTCAGGAAAAGGTGGCTTGGTCGGCCGGAAGCTTCCGGACGCAAGACACTGTTCTCTTGAAGCGACCTCTGGAACGCGGTTCGCGTTCGTTTTTTGACATTGTGGATTATGAGGAAAGGGAAACGTGGCCGGCGTCTGTTGGTTTTGCGGATCTGGCGTGCTGATGCATTTGTGTTGGTATGTTGGGTCGTTACGAGACAGGTTGATGGTGC
>NZ_JAJOYS010000003.1 GCF_021166475.1 Pelagibacterium xiamenense | reverse complement strand
CGAAGGACCAGCCGTTCCTGATGCCGGTTGAAGACGTGTTCTCGATCTCGGGCCGCGGTACGGTTGTGACCGGGCGCGTGGAGCGCGGGATCGTCAAGGTCGGCGACGAAGTCGAGATCGTCGGCATCAAGGCGACGCAGAAGACGACGGTGACCGGTGTGGAGATGTTCCGCAAGCTGCTCGACAGCGGCGAAGCGGGCGACAACATCGGCGCGCTGATCCGCGGTATCGACCGCACGCAGGTGGAACGCGGGCAGGTGCTGTGCAAGCCCGGCTCTGTGACGCCGCACACCAAGTTCGTTGCCGAAGCCTACATCCTGACCAAGGACGAAGGCGGTCGTCATACGCCGTTCTTCACCAACTACCGTCCGCAGTTCTACTTCCGGACGACGGACGTGACCGGTGTTGTGACGCTGAAGGAAGGCGTCGAGATGGTTATGCCGGGCGACAATGTGGAGATGAACGTGGAGCTGATCGTGCCGATCGCGATGGAAGAGAAGCTCCGCTTCGCCATCCGCGAAGGCGGCCGTACCGTCGGCGCAGGCGTCGTCTCTAAGATTGTCGAGTAAGTTCAAGCCAATAGCGAGTGCGGTGCGCCGCCAAAACAGCGCACCGCGCTCCTTTTTTCGGGATAGAACAAAATGAACGGTCAGAACATTCGCATTCGGCTCAAGGCGTTCGACCACCGGGTTCTGGACAACTCGACGCGTGAAATCGTCAACACGGCGAAGCGCACCGGTGCCCAGGTCCGTGGCCCGATCCCGCTGCCGACGCGAATTGACAAGTACACTGTCAACCGGTCGCCCCACGTCGACAAGAAGAGCCGCGAGCAGTTCGAAATCCGGACTCACAAGCGTCTTCTGGACATCGTGGATCCGACCCCCCAGACGGTGGACGCCCTGATGAAGCTCGATCTGGCGGCCGGTGTGGACGTCGAGATCAAGCTCTAAAGACCAAGAAGGTTTTCGCGTATTCCGCTTAATTCGGGTCCTCTTGGACAAAACAATGACCCGGGAATACGCCTAAGAGAAAAGGTAACAACCGATGCGTTCTGGAGTGATCGCACAGAAGCTGGGAATGACCCGCATCTTCACCGATGACGGCGCGCATGTCCCCGTCACGGTTCTGGCGCTGCAAGGCTGCCAGGTGGTGGGCCAGCGGACGCAGGAAAAAGACGGCTATGTCGCGCTGCAGCTTGGCGCCGGCTCGGTCAAGGTCAAGAATGTCAACAAGGCCCAGCGCGGCCAGTTCGCCTCTGCCAAGGTCGAGCCCAAGCGCAAGGTCGTCGAGTTCCGCGTGAGCGAGGACAACCTCATCGACGTTGGCGCCGAACTCCTGGCCGACCACTTCGCCGAAGGGCAGTTGGTCGATGTGACCGGCACCTCGATCGGCAAGGGCTTTGCCGGTGCGATGAAGCGCCACAATTTCGGTGGTCTGCGGGCTTCGCACGGTGTCTCGATTTCGCACCGCTCGCACGGTTCGACCGGTAACAGCCAGGACCCCGGCAAGGTGTTCAAGGGCAAGAAGATGGCCGGCCATATGGGTGACGCGCGCGTCACGACGCAGAACGTCAAGGTCGTCAAGACCGACGTCGAGCGCGGGCTGATCATGGTTCAGGGTTCGGTTCCGGGCGCCAAGGGCGGCTGGATCCAGATCCGCGACGCCGTCAAGAAGCCCGCACCGGAAGGCGTTGCTCGCCCCGGTTCGTTCAAGGTTGCTGCCGCCGCGAATGGGGAGAGTGCATAATGGAACTCCAGGTCACAACCCTCGAGGGTAAGTCGGCCGGCAAGGTGACGCTCGACGATGCCGTATTCGGCCTCGAGCCGCGCGCGGATCTCATCCAGCGCATGGTGCGTTACCAGCAGCTCAAGAAGATGGCCGGCACGCATGCGGTCAAGAACCGCGCCGACGTCTCGATGACGGGCAAGAAGTTCGTGCGTCAGAAGGGTTCGGGCGGCGCCCGTCACGGTTCGCGGCGCACCAACATCTTCCGTGGCGGCGGCAGGGCATTCGGCCCCACGCCGCGCAGCCACGCGATCGAGCTGCCCAAGAAGGTCCGCGCGCTTGCGCTCAAGCATGCGCTTTCGGCCAAGGCGAAGGCGGGCGAATTGATCATTCTCGACAAGGCCGTTGCCGATGCACCCAAGACCGGTGCGCTTCGCGAGGTCTTTGGCAAGCTCGGGCTTTCGAACGCGCTGATTATCGGCGGCGCCGAACTGGATACGAATTTCGCGCTCGCTGCGCGCAACATTCCCCAGATCGACGTGCTGCCGGCTCAGGGCATCAATGTTTACGACATTCTGCGCCGCAAAAAGCTGGTCCTGACCAAGGACGCGCTGGCTGCGCTGGAGGGCCGGTTCCAATGAGCGCTGTCAAGCATTACGACATTATCCGCAACCCGGTCGTTACTGAAAAGTCGACGCTGGCTTCGGAAAACGGCCAGGTCGTGTTCGACGTGGCGATCGATGCCACCAAGCCTGAAATCAAGGCAGCGGTCGAAGCGCTGTTCGAGGTGAAGGTCAAGGCGGTGAACACCATCGTGCGCAAAGGCAAGAGCAAGCGGTTCCGCGGGTTCGCCGGTAAGCGCAAAGACGTCAAGAAGGCCGTTGTGACCCTCGTTGACGGCCAGACCATCGATATTTCGACCGGTCTGTAAGCAAGGCGAAGGAAGAGAGAAATGGCTCTTAAGAACTACAATCCGACCTCGCCGGGCCGCCGTCAGCTTGTCGGTGTCAACCGCAGCGAGCTCTGGAATGGCGCTCCGGTCAAGAAGCTGACCGAAGGTCTGACGAAGTCGGGCGGCCGCAATAATAACGGCCGCGTGACCTCGTTCCACCGTGGCGGCGGGCACAAGCGGCGTTACCGCATGGTCGATTTCAAGCGCACCAAGTTCGACGTCGTCGGCACTGTGGAGCGGCTGGAATACGATCCGAACCGGACAGCGTTCATCGCGCTGGTCAACTACGAAGACGGTGAACAGGCCTATATCCTCGCCCCGCAGCGCCTTGCTGCCGGCGACAAGGTCGTGTCCTCGCTCTCGGCGGTTGACGTCAAGCCGGGCAACACCATGCCGCTCGAGCGCATGCCGGTTGGCACGATCGTTCATAATATCGAGCTGAAGCCCAAAAAGGGCGGTCAGATCGCGCGTTCGGCCGGTGCTTATGCACAGTATGTCGGCCGTGACGCGGGCTGGGCGATCCTCCGGCTCAACTCGGGTGAGCAGCGCCTGGTGCACGGTTCGTGCCTTGCGACCGTGGGCTCGGTTTCGAACCCCGATCACTCGAACACGAGCCTGGGCAAGGCCGGCCGCAGCCGCTGGCTGGGCAAGCGTCCGAACGTTCGCGGTGTCGCGATGAACCCGGTCGACCACCCGCACGGTGGTGGTGAAGGCCGCACCTCGGGCGGCCGTAACCCGGTCACCCCGTGGGGCAAGCCGACCAAGGGCAAGCGCACCCGCACCAATAAGGCGACGGACAAGTTCATCGTTCGCTCGCGCCACAATAGGAAGGGCAAGTAAGAGCCATGGCACGTTCCGTCTGGAAAGGGCCGTTTGTTGACGGTTACCTCTTGAAGAAGGCCGACAAGGTTCGCGAGTCCGGCCGCAACGAGGTCATCAAGATCTGGAGCCGGCGCTCCACGATCCTCCCGCAGTTCGTGGGGCTGACCTTCGGTGTCTATAACGGCCAGAAGCATGTTCCGGTGAACGTCACCGAAGACATGATCGGCCATAAGTTCGGTGAGTTTTCGCCCTCGCGCACCTATTACGGGCACGCGGCCGACAAGAAGGCGAAGAGGAAGTAACAATGGGCAAGCTAAAGCGTGAGCGCGTGCTCAAGGACAACGAGGCGAAAGCCGTCCTGCGCATGGTGCGGACCAGCCCCCAGAAGCTGAACCTCGTTGCCGCGATGATCCGCGGCAAGAAGGTCGAGAAGGCTCTTGCCGACCTGCAGTTTTCGCACAAGCGGATTGCCGGGCCGGTCAAGAAGACGCTCGAAAGCGCCATCGCCAATGCAGAGAACAATCATGGTCTCGACACCGACGCGCTCGTCGTCTCGGAAGCCTTCGTGGGCAAGGCGCTGGTGATGAAGCGGTTCCATGCCCGTGCACGTGGCCGGGGCGCGCGGATCCAGAAGCCGTTCTCGCACCTGACCATTGTCGTCCGTGAAGTCGAGGAGGCCGTCTGATGGGCCAGAAAGTCAATCCGATCGGGCTTCGGCTCGGTATCAACCGGACCTGGGATTCGCGCTGGTTCGCCAATAAGGGCGAGTATGGCTCGCTCCTTCAGGAAGACCTCAAGATCCGCGAAATGCTCGAAGCCGAGCTCAAGCAGGCTGCGGTTTCCAAGATCGTCATCGAGCGTCCGCACCGCAAGTGCCGGATTTCGATCCACTCGGCCCGTCCGGGGATCGTGATCGGCAAGAAGGGCGCGGATATCGAGAAGATCCGTAACAAGGTCAAGAAGTTCACCAATTCGGAAGTGCACATCAACATCGTTGAAGTGCGCAAGCCGGAAACCGATGCGACACTGGTCGCCCAGGGCATCGCCCAGCAGCTCGAACGCCGCGTGGCGTTCCGCCGGGCCATGAAGCGTGCGGTGCAGACCGCAATGCGCATGGGCGCCCAGGGTATCCGGGTCAATGTCGGTGGCCGCCTCGGCGGCGCGGACATCGCGCGTACCGAATGGTACCGCGAGGGCCGGGTTCCGCTTCACACGCTGCGTGCGGATGTCGACTATGGCGTTGCGGAAGCTGCCACGACCTACGGCATCATCGGGATCAAGGTGTGGATCTTCAAGGGCGAGATCATGGAGCATGATCCGATGGCCCATGAGCGCCGCGCAACCGAAGGTGGTGACGGCGGCGGGCAGGGCCGTCGCGCTCCGGCTGCTGATAGGACGTAAGAACAATGTTGCAACCGAAACGTACAAAGTTCCGCAAGGCCCACAAGGGCCGGATCCATGGCGTCGCCAAAGGCGGCACCAACCTCAATTTTGGCGAATATGGCTTGAAGGCTCAGGAACCTGAGCGTATAACCGCCCGCCAGATCGAGGCCGCGCGCCGTGCCATGACCCGCTATATGAAGCGTGCCGGCCGCGTATGGATCCGGGTTTTCCCGGATGTGCCTGTGTCGTCCAAGCCGACTGAAGTCCGTATGGGTAAGGGCAAGGGTTCGCCTGAATATTGGGCCGCCCGCGTCAAGCCCGGCCGGATCATGTTCGAGATCGACGGCGTAAGTGAAGAAGTTGCGCGTGAAGCGTTGCGTCTTGCGGCCATGAAGCTGCCGATCAAGACGCGGTTCGTTTCCCGTATTGCAGACTAAGGACGAGTGAAGCGATGAAGCCGAGCGACGTTAGGGCCAAAACGGTCGACGAACTCAACGACGAGCTCGTCAACCTCAAGAAAGAGCAGTTCAATCTGCGTTTCCAGCGCGCAACCCAGCAGCTGGAGAACACCGCGCAGGTGCGCAAGGTCCGCCGCGACATCGCGCGGGTTCAGACCGTGCTGCGCGAAAAGCGCGCGGAAGCGAAGTAAGGAGACACCAATGCCCAAGCGTATCCTGCAGGGGACCGTGGTCTCCGACAAGAACGAGAAGACGGTGGTGGTTAGCGTCGAGCGGCGCTTTACCCACCCGATTCTGAAAAAGACGGTGCGCCGTTCCAAGAAGTATCATGCCCATGACGAGGCCGGTTCGGCCAAGATCGGGGATGTGGTGCAGATCGAGGAATGCGCTCCGATCTCCAAGACCAAGCGCTGGACAGTCGTAGCGACCGCTTAGCGCCACGCACAATCAAGACGTCTGGGTCGAGCCGGCATGACGGCGGACCCTAAGATAAAAGAAGGCAACCAGTCATGATTCAGATGCAAACAAATCTCGACGTCGCCGATAATTCCGGCGCCCGTCGTGTTATGTGCATCAAGGTGCTGGGCGGTTCGCATCGCAAGTATGCGTCGGTTGGCGACATCATCGTGGTGTCGGTCAAGGACGCGATCCCGCGCGGCCGCGTCAAGAAGGGCCAGGTGATGAAGGCCGTGGTGGTTCGTACCGCGTCCGATATCCGCCGCCCCGACGGCACCGTGATCCGTTTCGACCGTAATGCGGCAGTGATCATCAACAACAACAAGGAACCTGTCGGGACCCGTATTTTCGGCCCGGTTCCGCGTGAGTTGCGTGCCAAGAACCACATGAAGATCATCTCGCTCGCCCCGGAGGTGCTGTAATGGCCGCCAAGATCAAAAAGGGTGACAAGGTCATCGTGCTGGCCGGCAAGGACAAAGGCAAGACCGGCGAAGTGCTGCAGGTCATCCCGTCCGAAACCCGCGCGGTCGTCCAGGGTATCAACCTCGTCAAGCGCCACCAGCGCCAGACGCAGACCCAGGATGCCGGGATCATCACCAAGGAAGCGCCGATCCATCTGAGCAATATCGCTCTTTTGGACGCCAAGGAAAACAAGCCGACCCGAGTTGGCTTCAAGATCGAAGACGGCGTCAAGAAGCGCGTCGCTAAGCGTTCTGGAGAAGTGATCGATGGCTGAGACTTACATTCCGCGCCTGCGCACGCATTATGAAGATGTGGTGCGCGCCGGTCTCACCGAGACCTTCAACTATACGAACCCCATGCAGGTGCCCAAGCTCGAGAAAGTGGTTCTCAACATGGGCGTCGGCGAGGCCGTCGGTGATAGCAAGAAGGTGAAGGCCGCGCTGGCCGATCTGGAAAAGATTGCCGGCCAGAAGCCCGTCATCACGTACGCCCGCAAGTCGATCGCCGGCTTCAAGGTGCGTGAAGGCATGCCGCTGGGCGTCAAGGTCACGCTGCGCCGTGCCCAGATGTACGAGTTCATCGACCGCCTTGTGAACGTGGCGCTGCCGCGTGTCCGCGACTTCCGCGGACTGAACCCCAAGAGCTTCGATGGCCGCGGCAACTACGCCATGGGCATCAAGGAACACATCGTGTTCCCCGAGATCAACTATGACCAGATCGAGCAGGTCTGGGGCATGGATGTGATCATCACGACCACGGCGAAGACCGACGACGAAGCGCGTGCGCTTCTCAGGGCTTTCAATTTCCCGTTCCGGCAGTAGTCCGGGGCAGGGAAGAGAGACGAAAGAGAGACTGAAATGGCTAAAGTAAGCGCCATCGAGAAGAACAAGCGCCGCGCCAAGCTCGCCAAGCAGTACGCCGGTAAGCGTGCCGCCCTCAAGGCGAAGGCGAAGGACGAGTCGCTGTCGTTCGAAGAGCGTTTTGCTGCGCAGCTCAAACTGGCCGAACTGCCGCGCAACGCGTCGCCTGTGCGCGTCCGCAACCGCTGCGAAGTGTCGGGCCGTCCGCGCGGATATTACCGCAAGCTCAAGCTGAGCCGTGTTGCGCTGCGCGAGCTGGGCAACATGGGTAAGATCCCCGGCCTGGTCAAGTCGAGCTGGTAAGGAAGAAAGAACATGACACTTATCGATCCGCTTGGCGATATGCTGACCCGCATCCGCAATGCGCAGATGCGCCGTCGCGACGTTGTGCGCACGCCGGCTTCCAAGCTCCGCGCCCACGTTCTGGACGTTCTCAAGTCCGAGGGCTTCATTCGCGGCTATACCGAACAGACCAGCGATAACGGTCTTCCCGAGTTCAGCATCGAGTTGAAGTATTCGGAAAACCAGCCGGTCATCCGTGAGCTGCAGAGGGTGTCCAAGCCTGGCCGCCGGGTTTACGCATCGGTCAAGAACATTCCCGTTGTCGGCAACGGTCTCGGTGTTTCGATCCTTTCCACCCCCAAGGGTGTTCTGGCCGATCACCAGGCGCGTGCTGAAAATGTTGGCGGTGAGGTGCTCTGCCGCGTCTTCTAAGACGGCAGGGCGGGCACCACACACCAAAGAGAAGACGAAAAGGCGAAGAAAATGTCGCGTATTGGCAAAAAGCCGGTTGCTCCGGTCGGCGGCGTGACGGTCTCGGTTGATGGCCAGACGGTCACCGCCAAGGGGCCGAAGGGCGAGCTGAGCGTCGAGCTCATCGATTGGGTGAAGCCCGAGATGACCGATGACGGCGTTGTGGTGACGCCCTATGACGATAGCCGCGAGGCCCGTTCGGCCTGGGGGATGTCGCGCTCGTTGGTCCAGAACATCGTGGACGGTGTGTCCAAGGGGTTCGAGCGCAAGCTCGTGATCAACGGCGTGGGCTACCGCGCGCAGATGCAGGGTTCTGACTTGAAGCTTTCGCTCGGGTTTTCCCATGAAGTGATCTTCAAGGCACCCGACGGCATCCAGCTTGCCGCACCGACGCAGACGGAAATCGTCGTGTCGGGCATCGACAAGCAGCAGGTGGGCCAGGTGGCGGCGAATATCCGCGAGTTCCGTCCGCCGGAGCCGTATAAGGGTAAGGGTGTTCGTTATGAGAACGAGCACATTTACCGCAAGGAAGGCAAGAAGAAGTAAGGATTGGTCACAATGGCTAAAGTTTCGGGTGTCGAGCGCCGTAAGGCTCGGGTCCGCAAGGCCATCAAGGCGCGTGCCAATGGCCGTCCGCGTCTTTCGGTCTTCCGGTCGGAGAAGAACATTTACGCACAGATCATCGACGATGCGAACGGGCGCACGCTGGCTGCGGCTTCTTCGCTCGAGAAGGATCTCAAGATCGATAACGGTGCCAATCAGGCCGCTGCCGCTACCGTCGGCAAGGCTCTGGCTGAGCGCGCGACCAAGGCCGGTGTTGGCGAAGTCGTCTTCGACCGCGGCGGTTACATTTTCCATGGCCGGGTGAAGGCCCTGGCCGATGCCGCCCGTGAGGGTGGGTTGCGCTTCTAAGCGAAGCCAACGTGAACACGAAAGATAAGAGCTGAGACGATGAGAGACATTCAAGAGCGCGACAGCGAGTTTGTAGATCGCCTGGTGCATATCAATCGCGTCGCCAAGGTGGTGAAGGGCGGCCGGCGGTTCGGCTTTGCCGCGCTCGTGGTCGTTGGCGATCAGAAGGGCCGCGTCGGTTTCGGTCACGGCAAGGCGCGCGAAGTGCCTGAAGCCATCCGCAAGGCAACCGAGCAGGCCAAGCGGCAGATGATCCGGGTTCCGCTTCGCGAAGCCCGCACGCTGCATCACGACGTTACCGGCCGTCACGGCGCGGGCAAGGTGATCCTGCGTGCGGCTCCGGCGGGCACCGGTATCATCGCGGGTGGTCCGATGCGTGCCGTGTTCGAAACGCTGGGCATCAACGACATCGTCGCCAAGTCGCAGGGTTCGCAGAACCCCTACAACATGGTGCGGGCGACCTTCGAGGCGCTCAAGAATGTCGACAGCCCGCGCTCGGTTGCTGCGCGCCGGGGTCTCAAGGTTTCCGAACTGCAGGCTCGCCGCGGCGAAGCTGCCGTCGAAGCCTGACGCTGACGGTGAAGACGGAGAAAAACAATGGCTAAGAAGACGCTCATCGTCGAGCAGATCGGCAGCCCGATCCGCCGCAAGGAAGATCAACGCGCGACGCTCGTGGGGCTTGGGCTCAACAAGATGCATCGCCGCCGGGAACTCGAAGACACCCCTTCGGTCCGTGGCATGATCGCGAAAGTTGCCCACCTCGTCCGCGTCGTGGACGAGCAGTAAGAGGGATTATTCGACATGAAACTCAACGAGATTGCCGATAAGCCCGGCGCCAACAAGGCGCGCGTCCGCGTCGGCCGTGGCATCGGTTCGGGCCTCGGCAAGACCGGCGGCCGCGGCGTCAAGGGCCAGAAGTCCCGTTCGGGCGTTGCGATCAACGGCTTCGAAGGCGGGCAGATGCCGCTCCATATGCGGATGCCCAAGCGCGGTTTCAACAATGCGTTTGCCAAGAAGTGGAATGCGGTGCGTCTTGACCGGATCCAGGCCTATATCGATAGCGGCAAGCTCGACGCCAAGGGCGTCGTGGATGCCGAAGCGCTCGTCAAGGCCGGCGTCATCCGCCGTGCGAAGGACGGCGTACGCCTGATCAACGGCAACACCGAATTCTCCGCCAAGAAGGTGACCTTCAAGGTTGCGCATGCATCGGCGGGCGCCATCGCCGCGATCGAAGCTGCCGGCGGCAAGGTCGAGGTGGTCGGCAAGGCCGCCCAGGGCGAATAATTCGAACCGACCAAGGAGCGCGCTCTCGGAGATTCCCGTTTCTATGGGATTGCACGAGGGCGCGCTCTGACTATATCAGAGCATTGTCTTTTTCTCTTAGGGCCGGTCATGGCCCTTTGATTTGCTCTTTTTTGGAGTAGGGGAGCCGTCATGGCGTCTGCAGCCGAGCAACTGGCCCGCAATATGAGCTTTTCGACGTTCTCGAAAGCCAAGGACCTTCAAAAGCGTATCCTTTTCACCCTGGGCGCCCTGCTCGTATATCGCCTCGGCACCTATATCCCGATCCCCGGCATCGACCCCGATGCTTTCGCCGCCACCTTCCAGCAGGCTCAGGGTGGCATTTTTGGCTTGTTCAATATGTTTGCAGGTGGCGCTGTCGAGCGCCTGGCAATCTTTGCACTGAACCTCATTCCCTACATTACGGCCTCGATCGTGGTGCAGGTGCTTTCCACAGCCTCGCCCCGGCTTGAGCAGCTCAAGAAAGAAGGCGAGAGCGGGCGGCGCAAGCTCAACCAGTACACGCGCTACCTGACGGTCGTCTTCTGCGCGGTTCAGGCCTATGGTATCGCCGTCGGGCTCGAAGCGAGCGAAGGCGTGGTTGCCGATCCGGGCTGGTTCTTCCGCATTTCGACGATCATCACGCTCGTCGGCGGCACCATGTTCCTGATGTGGCTCGGCGAACAGGTCACCGCCCGGGGCGTGGGCAACGGCATTTCGCTGATCATCTTTGCCGGCATCGTCGCGTCGCTGCCCACGACGATCGCACAGACGCTCGAACTGAGCCGCACCGGGGCGCTGCCGACCATCGCGGTCGTCGGTATTCTGGTCGCCGGTATCGCCATCATCGGCGTCATCGTCTTCTTCGAGCGCGCCCAGCGCCGGCTGCTGATCCAGTATCCGAAGCGCCAGGTGGGCAACAAGATGTATCAGGGCGACACCTCGCACCTGCCGTTGAAGCTCAACACCGCAGGCGTTATTCCGGTGATCTTCGCCTCGTCTCTTCTGCTACTGCCGGCGACGATCGCGACGTTCACGGCGCAGGGCGATGCGCCGCAGTGGCTGCAGGTGATCTCGGCGGTTCTCGGGCGCGGGCAACCGCTCTATCTGGCGTTCTTTGCCGCGATGATCATCTTCTTTTCGTTCTTTTATACCTCGATCGTCTTCAACCCGACCGAGACGGCGGATAACCTCAAGCGCTCGGGCGGGTTCATTCCCGGCATCCGGCCCGGCGAACGGACGGCGCAACATATCGACTATGTGCTGACCCGTATCACGGTGGTCGGTGCGATCTACCTCACTTTCGTTGCCCTTATTCCGGAAATCTTCCTGAGCCAGCTCAACATTTCCGCGTTCTTGGGGGGCACCTCGCTGCTCATCATGGTGACGGTGACGCTCGACACGGTCAGCCAGATCCAGAGCCATCTGATTGCGCAGCAGTATGAAGGCATGATCAAGAAATCTCGCTTGGGAGGACGTCGTAGATGAGGCTTGTACTGTTGGGGCCCCCGGGTGCGGGGAAGGGGACGCAGGCTCAGATCCTCGTCGAAACGTACAATATTCCGCAGCTTTCAACGGGCGACATGCTGCGGGCTGCCATCAAGGCGGGAACGCCGTTGGGACTGGAAGCAAAGGCGATCGTCGACCGTGGAGATCTCGTATCCGACGCTATCGTCTCGGGGATTATCTCCGAACGCATGGACGAGCCGGATTGCGCGAACGGGTTCATCCTCGACGGCTTTCCCCGCACGATCGCGCAAGCCGAAGCGCTTGACGATATGCTCGACGCAAAAGGACTCAAACTCGATGCCGTCGTCGAGATCAAGGCGGATCCGGATGTGCTGATCGAGCGCATCATCAACCGGGCGAAAGAAACCGGTGGTGCTCGGACGGACGACAATGAAGACGTGCTGCGCAAGCGGCTCGTCGTCTACAACGAGCAGACCGCTCCCCTGGTCAGCTTTTACGCCGGACAGGGCCTTCTGCGCTCGGTCGACGGTATGCAGCCGATCAATGAAGTGACAGCCTCGATCAAGGCAGCGATCGAATAGTTAAATTAGGGCTTGACGCGGAGTTGACTTTCTTCCGTCGAGCCCTTAGAACCGCGCCCAGTCTCAGGAATTTCTCGAGGGCTGGATTCGGTTCCTTCCACTGGTGAGGGGGATCGGATGCCGGTCCCTTGTTGTTGAACGAAGTGGGGCGAAAAGCCCTCAGGTTAGATTAGGAGATCCGGCGTGGCTCGTATTGCTGGCGTCAATATCCCGACGAACAAGCGTGTTGTCATCGCGCTTCAGTACATTCACGGGATTGGGCCGAAGATGGCCTCTGAAATCTGCGAGAAAGTCAGCATTCCGGCGGAACGCCGTGTCAATGATCTGACCGACGCTGAAGTGATCCAGATCCGCGAAACCATCGACCGCGACTATGTGGTCGAGGGCGATCTGCGGCGGAACACGGCCATGAACATCAAGCGTTTGATGGATCTTGGCAACTATCGCGGACTGCGGCACCGCCGTGGCCTGCCGGTGCGCGGACAGCGTACCCACACGAATGCCCGTACCCGCAAGGGTCCGGCAAAACCGATCGCCGGCAAGAAGAAATAAGTCTCCGGGTTTTCCGGAGTCTTCGGTGGAGCTGCCCGTACCTGTGGTTGGTCAGGGCAGCGTTGAGATCGAATTGAGGAAGTAAATGGCAAGAACTGACACCACCCGCGTTCGCCGTCGCGAGCGCAAGAATATCAGTGCTGGCGTTGCACATGTGAACGCCTCGTTCAACAACACGATGGTTACCATCACCGACGTCCAGGGCAATACGATTTCCTGGTCGTCCGCTGGCACGATGGGCTTCAAGGGGTCGCGCAAGTCGACCCCCTATGCCGCCCAGATGGCCGCTGAAGACGCCGCCCGCAAGGCGCAGGAACACGGTATGAAGACCCTCGAAGTCGAGGTTCGCGGGCCGGGTTCTGGGCGTGAGTCCGCCCTGCGCGCGCTTCAGGCCGCTGGTTTTACCGTCACTTCGATCCGGGACGTTACATCCATCCCTCACAACGGATGCCGGCCGCGCAAGCGGCGTCGCGTCTGATGTGACCGGGCCCTCGCTTATGAAGAAGCGAGGGTTCGTTTCGGTTTGCGGCATGGCGGCCGGGGCAGGGCCGCACTTTTGAAAGGATGTTCAACGTGATGATCCAGAAAAACTGGCAAGAATTGATCAAGCCGACCAAGCTGGACGTTGTTCCGGGCAGCGATGCCGCGCGCGTGGCCTCCGTGGTCGCCGAGCCGCTTGAGCGCGGCTATGGCCTGACCCTTGGCAACACGCTGCGCCGCGTTCTGCTGTCTTCGCTGCAGGGCGCTGCGATCACCGCGATTCAGATCGACGGTGTGCTGCACGAATTCTCGTCGATCCCGGGCGTGCGCGAGGACGTTACCGATCTCGTGCTCAACGTCAAGGAAATCGCGATCAAGATGGCCGAGGAAGGCCCCAAGCGCTTGACGCTTTCCAAGCAGGGTCCCGGTGCGGTGACCGCCGGAGATATCAAGACGACGGGCGATATCGAGGTTTTGAACCCGGACCTCGTGATCTGCCATCTCGATGACGGCGCCGAGATCAACATCGAGTTCACGGTCAATACCGGCAAGGGCTATGTTCCCGCCGACCGCAACCGTCCCGAAGACGCGCCGATCGGCTATATCGCCGTCGATGCGCTGTTCTCGCCGGTCAAGCGGGTTTCCTATAAGGTCGAGAAGACCCGTGAGGGCCAGAACCTCGACTTCGACAAGCTGACCGTGCAGATCGAAACGAACGGCTCGGTGACTCCGGAAGATGCGCTCGCGTTTGCGGCTCGCATCGTTCAGGACCAGCTTTCGGTCTTCGTCAACTTCGAAGAGCCGACCAAGGAAAAGGCCGAAGAAGCCACACCCGAGCTTGCATTCAACCCTGCGCTGCTCAAGAAGGTGGACGAGCTCGAACTCTCTGTGCGTTCGGCCAATTGCCTCAAGAACGACAACATTGTCTATATCGGCGATCTCATTCAGAAGACGGAAGCGGAAATGCTCCGCACGCCGAACTTCGGGCGCAAGTCGCTCAACGAGATCAAGGAAGTTCTGGCTCAGATGGGCCTCCATCTCGGGATGGATGTTGCCAACTGGCCGCCTGAAAATATCGAAGACCTCGCCAAGCGTTACGAAGATCATTACTGATCTTCCGCGGGCTGAAAGCTACTAGGAGAGTACCATGCGCCACGGTAAATCCGGCCGCAAACTGAACCGGACCTCTTCGCATCGCAAGGCGATGTTCAAGAACATGTCCGCGGCCCTTATCAAGCACGAACAGATCGTCACGACCCTTCCAAAGGCGAAGGATCTGCGGCCGATCGTCGAAAAGCTCATCACGCTGGGCAAGCGCGGCGACCTGCATGCGCGCCGCCAGGCGGTTGCACAGATCGGCGACGAAGCGATGGCAAAGAAGCTCTTTGAGGTTCTCGGTCCGCGTTACAAGGACCGCAACGGCGGCTACACCCGCGTCCTCAAGGCCGGCTTCCGGCACGGCGATAATGCGCCGATGGCTGTGATCGAGTTTGTCGACCGCGACGTTGAAGCGCGCGGCAAGGATTCGGGCCCAACCGCCGAACAGGGCGGCGAGGAGAGCGAAGCGGCGTAAGCCATTTCGGTCCATCCAGAATAAAAAGGCCCGGAGCGATCCGGGCCTTTTTCGTTTTAAGGATCAGACGAGGATATCGTCCACCCGGTAAAGATCGCGGCGGTCGAAGCCGTTGAATGGGGTGAGGGAAGCCTGGGTATAGGCCCCCATGAGGCCGAACTCGATGTAGTCGTCCTCAGTGATGGATTCTGGCAGCACGAACTTCTGGGGCATCATGTCCCAGCTATCGCAGGTGGGCCCGAAGATGGTGAAGGTCCAGCTTTCGCCCGTGAGGATCTTGTCCCCCCGCCAGACGCGCAGCGGGGGCATGAACTCGAGGATCATAGCCTCCATCAGCGAGCCGTAGACGCCGTCGTTGAGATAGACTGACTGCTCGCCGCGCTGGTGTTTGACGCGAAGGAGCAGGGAGGTGGATGCGGTGACGAGGCCGCGGCCCGGCTCGGCGATCAACTGAGGACTGCTTGAGCCGAAGGTGTCGGCAACGGCAGTCTTGATGGTTTCGAAATAGACTTCGAGCGGCGGTGCGGAACTCGAAGGGTACGTGGCGGGAAAGCCGCCACCGACGTTAAGGCGCTTGAGCTCGATGCCGGCCTGCTGGGCGATGCGGCCCGCGGCCGCGATGTGGCGTTCGTAGGCATAAGCTTCCTCACACTGGCTGCCGACGTGGAAGCACAGGGACGTTGAATAGCCCATCGCCTTGGCAAGGGTGCAGATGGCGACGGCGCCTTCTTCCATGACGCCGAACTTGGTGCCGAAATCATAGGACTTGAGCGCCTTGCCTGCCTTGAAGCGGACAGTCACTTCGACGTCTTCGGTCGGCGGAATAACGGCCGCGAGCTGGTCGAGCTGGGCCACGTGGTCGATCGTAAAGGACCGCACGCCGTGTTCTTCATAGGCGCGCTGGATTTCGCGGCGGGACTTGATGGGATTGTTGTAGTGCAGGGCAGCGCCGGGGGCGTATTCCTCGATCATCGCCATTTCGCGATTCGAAGCGACATCGAACGCCTTGAGGCCTTCGCGGTGCATGATCTCAAGAATATGGTGCGACGGGTTGGCCTTGACCGCATAGGTCAACAGGCCGTCAAAGTTGGACTGAAACGTCCGGATTGTGTCGACGAGAATACGCTCGGAGAACAGGAAACTGGGATAATCCGGTTCCTCAGTCGTAATCAGCTCGGCGGTGTTGGCGTAGGCGCGCTGCGCTGCAATGTCCATTCACGGGACCCTCATCAGAGAAGTTGAAAGCGCGGGCTTATAGGGCGCATTGCCTCCCTTCGCAATGGCCATTTTCTGACTAGAGAAGCTTGATGACGATTCTGTGCATCACCATGTCCCAATCCTGTCAAATCCAAGGTTCAGATGCAAAGGCGCTGCGGCGTTGCCGGCACTGAACGGGATTGAAATTCGTGATATTGAAACGTTCGAATCCGTGACAGGCAAGGCTCGCACAGACCGGCCGATGGTGTTGCAGCGGGCCACCCGTTCCTTCAAGAGTGACTGATGACTGATCTGTTTCCAGACGACATCCCGTCGTCCCGCCGTGAGGAGATCGACGGGGACCGTCCGCTTGCCGACAAGCTGCGGCCGAAATCGCTCGAAGATGTGATCGGGCAGGCCCACATCCTGGGCGACGACGCGACGCTGCGCCGGATGCTGGCGTCGGGGCGGCTGGGGTCGCTCATCCTGTGGGGACCGCCGGGTACCGGCAAGACGACGGTCGCACGGCTGCTGGCGGATGCCGCCGGGTACAGGTTCGAGCAGATATCGGCGATCTTTTCGGGCGTAGCCGACCTCAAGAAGGTCTTCGAAACCGCGCGGACTGCGCGGCGGGCCGGGCAGAGGACGCTGTTGTTCGTCGATGAAATTCACCGGTTCAACCGGGCGCAGCAGGACAGCTTTCTGCCGGTGATGGAGGACGGGACGGTCGTGCTCGTTGGTGCGACGACGGAGAACCCGAGTTTCGAACTCAATGCGGCCTTGATGTCGCGGGCGCAGGTCTTGCGTTTCGAGAGTCTCAATCGCGACGATCTTCTGGCGCTGATCGGCCGGGCCGAGGCAGAGATGGGCAGGGACCTGCCGGTCGACGAAACGGCGCGCGAGACGCTGATGTCTCTCGCCGACGGGGATGGGCGCGCCCTTTTGGGGCTGGTCGAGGAGATATACGCCGTTACGGGGGCGGACGATGTGCTCGATCATGAGGCGCTGACGAAGCTCGTACAGCGCAGGGCGCCGATTTATGACAAGTCGCAGGATGGGCACTACAACCTGATTTCGGCGCTGCACAAGACGGTGCGGGGGTCGGACCCGGACGCGGCGCTTTATTATTTCGCGCGCATGATCGATGCGGGCGAGGACCCGATGTATCTGGCGCGGCGGCTCATTCGCATCGCGGCCGAAGATGTCGGGATGGCCGATCCGCAGGCCCTGCCGCTGGCGGTTGCGGCGAAGGATGCCTATCACATGCTGGGCTCTCCTGAGGGCGAACTGGCGTTGGCGGAGGCCGTGGTTTATCTCGCGACAGCGCCGAAGTCGAATGCGATCGAGGTGGCGTACAATAATGCGCTGGCGCTTGCCAAGAAGACCGGATCGCCGACGCCGCCGATGACGATCCTGAACGCGCCGACAAAACTCATGAAATCCGAGGGGTATGGCGAGGGCTATATCTACGACCACGATACGCCGGAGGGGTTTTCGGGGCAGGAGTATTTTCCCGCGAAGATCGGGCGGCAGAACTTCTATCAGCCGGTCGAGCGCGGGTTCGAGCGGGAAATCCGGAAGCGGATGGACTATTTCGCAAAGCTTCGGGCCACCAAACGCGAAAGCGGGATGTGACGCGGGGCGCGTTTCGCGCTAGAAGGGCGCCAGCAAGCGGGGCTGGGCCCAAGAGGGTAGATTTATGAGCGGCGTACAATTGCGCGAAGTGGCGCGCGACGAAGACGGCATGCGGCTGGACCGGTGGTTTTCCGTCCATTTTTCGGGGCTGAGTTTTGGCCGGCTGCAGAAGCTGCTGCGCAGCGGACAGGTACGGGTCGATAGCGGGCGGGTGCAGACCAATACGCGGCTTTCGGCGGGGCAGGTGGTGCGCGTCCCTCCGTTGGGCGATCTCGATGCACCCAAAACCAGCGGGCCGAAGATCAACCCCAAGGACGCTGCGTTTCTGCGCGGCCTGATCCTTTATGAGGATGACGAGGTCTACGTCTTCAACAAGCCTCACGGGCTTGCCGTGCAGGGCGGGTCCGGGACCAAGCGGCATATCGACGGGATGCTGCAGAGCCTGCCCAACAAGAAGGGCGAGGCGCCGCGGCTGGTCCATCGGCTGGACCGGGATACGTCGGGGTGCCTTCTGGTTGCCAAGACGCGGGCAGCGGCGAGCCATTTCGGCTCCGTGTTCCGGTCGCGCTCGGCGCGCAAGATCTACTGGGCGGTCGTCGTGGGCGCGCCGACGCCACGGCAGGGGCGGATTTCGTGCTTTCTCGCCAAGCAGGCGACGCGGGACGGGGAGCAGATGATCGTCGTTGAGAACGGCACCGAGGGTGCGCAGCATTCGACGAGCTATTATTCGGTGACCGATAGCGCTGCGAACCGGTTTTCCTGGGTGACGCTCAAGCCTGTGACCGGGCGGACGCATCAGTTGCGGGTGCACATGATGGAGTTGGGGACACCGATCCTCGACGATCCGCGGTACTTCAACCTCGATAACTGGAACTGGGAGCGGCCCGAGGATCTGGGAGAGGGGCTGCATCTGCATGCCCGGCGGCTATCGCTGCCGTTGCGGAACGGCAAGCGGCTCGATGTAACGGCTTCGTTGCCCGAGCACATGAAAAAAACCTTTGATCTCTTAGGCTTCGATGCCGATCGGTACGATGCGCAGGGCGCCGATCCGGAGGATGCGTGATGTCCGATCCGCGGCTCATAATGTTCGATATGGATGGCACTTTGATCGATTCCGGGTCGATCATCGCCGAGCATATGGCATCGACGTTTCTCTCGCATGGGCTGGATGTGCCGACGCGGGAAATGAGTAATTCGGTCATAGGGTTATCGCTGGAAGTTGCGATGATGAATCTGGCCAAATGCGACCCCGAGACCGGTGCTGCGATGGCGGAGACGTATCGGGGGCACTATCGGGCGATGCTGGCTGAGGGCGGGCGGCATGAGCCGCTTTATGCGGGTGCGATGGAGGCTGTGCTGGCGCTCAAGGCGCAGGAGGCGTCGCTTCTGGGGATCGCAACAGGCAAGGGATTACAAGGGGTTAACCGGATCTTGGCGCTGCATGGGATGGCGGATCATTTCGTTACGCTTCAGACGCCGGACCATAATCCCTCAAAGCCGCACCCTGGAATGGTGCTGCGCGCGTGTGCGGAAACGGGGATTCATCCTGAGCGTACGGTGATGATTGGCGATACGACGTTCGATATGGAGCTCGGTCGCGCTGCGGGGGCGAAAACGATCGGCGTTACATGGGGTTATCACGCGCGGGTTGCACTCGAGGGCGCCGGGGCCGATATGATCGTCACGAATTACGATGACCTCAATGAAGCAATCGATGAGGTGCTTGCCTGATGCGGGAATTTCTCGAAGACGCGCTGTCGCATCGCGATGACGGGTACGGGCGCGCGCAAAAACATGTGCAGCGGGAATTACCCAAGCGGTTCTACAAAGATGTCGGCGTGGCTCCGGTCGAGGGTGGATATGTCGTTACGCTCGACGGGCGCCAGACGCGGACGCCAACCAAGGTTCCTGTCGTCGTACCTCATCTCGAGCTGGCCCAGCGGATGGCGAGTGAGTGGCACGGGCAGGGGGAATTCGTCGATCCCGACCTGATGCCGCATGTGCGGTTGATCAATTCGGGGATCGAGGGCGGCGCCGGGGCGCGGGATGCACTGGTGGCAGAGGTCGTCAAATTCTGCGGCAGCGATCTTCTGCTTTACCGCGCCGATAGTCCGCGCGAGCTCGTCGCGCGGCAGGAAGAAGTGTGGGACGACGCGCTGGTGCGGGTCGCTCGGCATTTTTCGGTGGCGTTCGAGCCGACGGTGGGGATCCTGCATAAAGAGCAGTCGGCGGAGACCCTCGAAAGGCTCGAAGCGGCGATCGCCGGGGTGGATCATCTGACGGCGACGGCGCTGGTTTCGGTGACGGGGATCATGGGATCCGGAGTGCTGGCGATTGCTCTTTATGCGGGGCTTGTGGACCCCGAGGAGGCGTGGACGGCGGCGCATGTGGACGAGGACTACCAGATTTCCAACTGGGGCGAGGACTACGAGGCGTCCGAGCGCCGGAAGAAGCGGCGGGTCGAGTTCGATGCGGCGGTCAATGTGATCGGGTGGCTCAAGGCCACCTGATTATCGCTTCCGCTCCACCAGCCATTGCGCCACGTCCGGAGCAATCTCGCGCACAGGGTCAAGAACGAAGCCACGTTCGTGGGCGTGAGGGTGGGGGATGGTGAGGGTCTCGGTTTCGAGTTCGAGGCGGTTGTAGGCGATCAGGTCGATGTCGATGAGACGGGGCCCCCATTTTTCGACGCGGATGCGCCCCAGCGATTCCTCGATGGTGAGGCACACCTCAAGAAGCGCTTCGGGAGAGAGGCTGGTTTCGATGGCGATAGCGGCGTTGTGGAAGTCGTTCTGGTCGGTCTTGCCCCAGGGCGGAGTGAGGATAACGGTCGACGCCTTGACGAGCTTGATGGCCGGGTTGGCGGCAATGGCGGCGATAGCCTGTTCGATCTGGTAGGCGGGGTCCCCGATATTAGCGCCCAGCGCCAGAATCGCCGTCGCCATCAGATATCTTCCTTTCGCCGGAGGATTTCGATGGCGGCTTCGCCGGCGACGATCGGCAGCGGGGCCTCGGGTTTGCGGACGCGCACGCGTACCCATTCGATCCGCTCGAAGGTCTCAAACAGCCGCGCGATCAGGTGATAGCCGAGAGCTTCAATGAGCTTGAAGCGCTTTTCGCTGAACGCTTTTTCGATGAGATTGTAGATATCTGCATACGATACAGTGGCCTCGACTTCGTCGGTGCGTCCCGCTTCGGTCATGTCGAAACCGATTTCGAGGTCGACGCGAAAGCGCTGACCGAGCTTGCTCTCCTCGGGCATAATCCCGTGATAGCCATAAAACGCCAGACCCGCGAGAACGATGCGGTCGCGATCGGCAAAAGAATCGCTCATTTCAGTCTAGTCCTCCGCCCCGGCTGGCGGACCATAGAGCGTTGCCTGTGCAACGCGCAAGCCGTCGCGGTTCTCCCTTATGTCGTGCACACGGAAAATGTGCCCGCCCTGCTGATAGGCGATGACGGAGGTCGCGACTGTCGCGGCGACGCGCTCCTTTGGTGGCACGTCGAGCAGCTTGCCGAGCATGGATTTGCGTGACGTGCCGATGAGGAGCGGGAAACCCAGCGCGTGCAATTCGTGAAGTCGATTCAGGAGGATGTAGTTTTCTTTGAATGTCTTGCCGAAACCAAAGCCGGGGTCGAGGACGATCTTGTTCGGCGCGACGCCGGCCCCCAGCGCGATCTCGATAGAGCGGGTGAACCAGCGGGTCATCTCGGAGATGATATCGGCTTCGCGATCGCGCCCGGTGTCCCAATGCATGGCGACGACAGGGACGCCGTACTGGGCAGCAACGTCGGCAATCTCGGGGTCGCGCTGGAGGCCCCAGACGTCGTTGACCATTGTCGCACCCGCCTGGATGGCCTGGTCGGCGACAAGAGCCTTATAGGTGTCGATGGAGACCGGCCGGTCGATGGATGCCGCCGCGAGGGCGTCGAGGACCGGCATGACGCGGTCGAGTTCTTCCTGGACCGAGACCTCCTCGGAGCCCGGGCGGGTGCTTTCACCGCCGATGTCGACGATATCGGCACCTTCGGCCACGAGATGCCGCGCGTGGCTCACTGCGGCCTCGATGTCGACGAAATCGCCCCCGTCGGAAAAGCTGTCGGGGGTGACGTTCAAGATGCCCATGACAAGAGGCGTGGGCCCCAGATGGAGCGTTTGCGCTCCCATAGGCACTTCGAACGGCCTGTGGATCATTGCACGGCGTCCGAGGGGACGGCGTAGAGGTCGTATTCGTCCGAGGCGACGACTTTGACCGAAACCATATCGCCGGGCTTGATGCCGGTGGCGTCGTCGACGATGACGTTGCCGTCGATTTCGGGCGCATCCCATTGGCTGCGGGCGATGGCGCGGTTGTCTTCAGGCTCGACGTCGTCGACAAGCACGTCGATGGTGCGCCCGACCTTTTCGGCGAGCCGTTCTGTCGAAACCTCCTGCAGGACTTCCATCAATCGGCCATAACGCTCGGCCTTGAGCTCGTCGGGGACGATATCGAGGCCGAGATCGTTGGCCCTGGCGCCGGTCACCGGCTCATAGGGGAAAGCGCCGGCGCGGTCGATTCTGGTCTCGCGGACCCAGTCGAGCAACATTTCGAAGTCTTCCTCGGTCTCGCCGGGGAAGCCGACGATGAAGGTCGAGCGGATGGCGAGATCGGGGCAGACCTCGCGCCACTTGCGGATGCGGTCGGCGGTCTTTTCCTGGTTCGCGGGGCGGCGCATGGTTTTCAGGACCTGCGGGCTTGCGTGCTGGAAGGGGATGTCGAGGTAGGGCAGTATCCTGCCCTCGGCCATCAGCGGGATGACGTTGTCGACGTGGGGATAGGGGTAGACATAGTGCATGCGCGTCCAGACGCCGAGATTGCCGAGCTCTTCGGCCAGGGTCTGGAAGCGCGCCTCGATCTGGCGGCCGCGATAGGGGGAGGTGGCGTATTTCAAATCGACGCCATAGGCGCTCGTATCCTGGGAAATGACCATGATCTCCTTGACCCCGGCCTTGACCAGGCGCTCGGCTTCGTAAAGCACCGAAGCAATGGGGCGCGAGGCGAGGTCGCCGCGGATCGAGGGGATGATGCAGAACGAGCAGCGGTTGTTACAGCCCTCGGAGATCTTGAGATAGGCGTAGTGGCGCGGGGTGAGGCGCAGGCCCTGTTCGGGGACGAGATCCACGAACGCGTTTGGGACGGGCGGCAGGTGTTCGTGCACCGCGCCGACGACAGCTTCGTACTGGTGCGGGCCTGAAACCGCGAGGACTCCCGGATGCGCCTGGCGGATCATCTCTTCTTCATTGCCAAGACAGCCGGTGACGATGACCTTGCCGTTCTCGGAAATCGCCTCGCCGATGGCGTCGAGGCTTTCGGCCTTGGCGCTGTCGAGGAAACCGCAGGTGTTGACGATGACGACATCCGCGCCCTCATAGGACGGCGAAAAGCTGTAGCCCTGTGCACGCAGGGTGGTGAGGATGCGTTCGGAATCGACCAGCGCCTTGGGGCAGCCGAGGCTGACAAGGCCGATCTTGGGGGCGTTTTGTTCGGTCGGCGCGCTCATGATCGCGTCTATGCAACCTTTTTCTGCAATGCGGCGCGCCGCCCGCATGGTGCGGGCCCGGCAGCGGCATTTTTTCGGAGTTGGAGCGGCGGTATCGGGGCCTTCGCGTCCCCGATCCACAACATTTGCCGCTTCAATAGCGCATTGCCTGCCAAGGTCAATGCCAACATGCGTGAAGCGGCTACGCGATCACTGCAACCCTATTGTGTCTTTCGCGTGGACGCGGGGGACGTGGACGCCGCGGTGCCGCGCTTTTTCGGCGTTGCGGCCTTTTTGGCACCGGTCGTTGAGGCCGCGCGCTTTGCCGGGGTCTTTTTCGCCGGGGCCGGCGCGGCAGCGGACGCAGTCGCCGCCGGCGTCCTGGATGCCGGTTCGGCAACAGTGGAGGCTTCCTGCTCTTCCTCGGCCAGTTCCTCGATGGCGCCACGGACGTCGTCGATCAGCGAGGTGGCGGCACGCGGCCGGGTCGCGCTGACGGCCTCGGCCTCATGAGCGCGGAAGAAAACGATCACGGCCTCGCAGACAATGCGGAGGATGACAAGCGCCAGAAGTCCGAATACGGCGATTTCGAGAAGGCCCCAAAGCCCGTTTCCGAAGCCGAAGCGGAAGGCATCAAAGAAGTGGTCGATGGCCCAAAGGACGATCCCGGCGAGCCCGAGAAGGTAGAGGATCGTGATCAGCCGCGGGGCGATGATCCGGTTGAGATTGAAAAGGACTGTGCCGGTGGCGAGTTTCCTGACGTCTTCGAACTGCATGGTTATCGTCCTTGCACCAGTTACCGTTGCGGGCGGAATCGTCAGGCGCCAGATTGCGTCTCAAAACGTCCCGAAACAAGCCCGGTGGGCCCAAAATGGTCTTCAAACCGGGCTCTTAGCGCAGAATCGACCTCCGCAAGGCTCACGATCTGCCCCAAATCCTCGAAGCTGGTGACGCCGCGATCGGAAATTCCGCACGGCACGATGCCATCGTAGTGGCCCAGATCGGGGGCGACATTGAGCGAGATGCCGTGAAAGCTGACCCAGCGGGATACCCGAACGCCGATGGCGGCGATCTTGTCTTCGGCCAGAGGGCCTTTTTCCGGGCGGCGGACCCAGACCCCGACGCGGCCCTCCCGGCGTTCGCCTCTGATGTTGAAATCGGCGAGGGTGTCGATGACCCATTGCTCGAGGCTGTTGACCAGAGCGCGGATATCGCGGCCGCGCTGTCTTAAGTCGAGCATGACGTAGGCCACGCGCTGGCCGGGGCCATGATAGGTGTATTGTCCCCCGCGCCCGGCCTCGAAAACCGGAAAGCGGTCGGGCGCGAGCAGGTCGTCGGGACGCGCCGAGGTGCCCGCGGTATAGAGCGGCGGGTGTTCGAGCAGCCAGACGGCTTCTTCAGCCCCGCCCTCGGCAATGGCCGCTGCGCGGGCGCGCATGGTTTCGAGCGCCATAGGGTAGGGCACGTAGCCTTCGGACACGGTCCATTCGGCGGGGCGCCCGTCGGCGCGGAGCATCTTCGACTGTGGGCGAGGGACTGCCGCGGTGATGGTCGTTAACGGTTCACTAACCATGATTATTCAATGCTCGTTGCGTGTGTCCGGGGCTCTGCCGATTCTCGTGCGCGCTTTCGTTTCCAAGGGCCGGGTATGAATACGCTCAACTCCATTGAAGTCGATGTTTCCGTCGAACTCGGCGCGACCATTTTGCCGATTCACCACCTGTTGCGGCTGGGACGCGGCGCGGTGATCGAGCTCGACGCGTTCGAGAACGACCCGATGCGCATTTACGCAAACAACACGCTGATCGCAAAGGGCGAGATCCAGGTGGACGACGGGCACCTCAATGTGGTGGTGACCGAGAAGGTGGTCAAGCCGGCCTGATTTCCGCAGCCTTTTCGAGGGGTTTGAAAAGAATATCCCCATAGGCGAAATTGGCCCTTGAGCCTTCATGTCGGTTTTGCTACATGCAGGCTCGCTTCGCCGGACGGCAAGCGTTTCCATGACAGTGCGGTCGTGGCGGAATTGGTAGACGCGCAGCGTTGAGGTCGCTGTGGGGTAACTCCCGTGGAAGTTCGAGTCTTCTCGACCGCACCATCATCCCTTCTGGATGACCCTCCCCGAACATCATCGATTTGGCGCAGCCCCGGACGATCGCGGTGCGTGGTCCGGTGGCCCACGTAATTGTGATCGCTAATTTCCGTGGGAAAGACGTTGAATTGCCGCCAGTGGGCGCCGATGGTGAGAAATCATTTAAGTTTTATGGTTAATGATTGCCCTCATTGTTGTTGATATCTGGCTTGGGTAGCATTCATGAGTCTTACGCGCCGCGGTTTTCTTATCGGCCTTCCCCTTCTCGTCGGGGCATGTACCTCCACTCGGAGCACGAACACTTACATCAATGCCTATGCGGCGGTGCCCGACGACCGGTTTCCGTTGCCGGCGATGAGTCTCAACCGGATCGATCCGGAATTGCGGCGCCAGGAAGTGCATTACGAGACCGATCATCCCAAGGGGACGATCGTCGTCGATACCGCAAACAAGTTCCTCTACTGGACGCTGGGCAACGACCGGGCGATCCGCTACGGCGTCGGCGTGGGCCGGCAGGGGCTGGCGTTCCGCGGCCGCGGCTATATCGGGCGCAAGGCCAAATGGCCGAGCTGGACGCCGACGGCGAACATGCTGCGGACCAATCCGGAGGCGAACATGCCGTATCGCAACGGGGTGCCCGGCGGGCCGAACAATCCGCTCGGCGCGCGGGCGCTCTACCTCTACCGGGGCGGCAGCGACACGATGTTCCGCATCCACGGCACCAATCAGCCCCGATCGATCGGACTGGCGATGTCGAGCGGGTGCATCCGCATGCTCAATCACGACGTGATCGATCTTTACGAGCGCGTGCCGACCGGGACGCGGGTCGTCGTCATCCAGGCCTAGGCGGCCGGCATATCCGGTCATTATTCGCGCCCCTCGGTTCCGCCGGGGGGCGTTTTCATTTCATCGGGCGGCTGAGAAAGCGCGAGCCTTTGAGGGCAAAGCGCCACGGGGTCTCGACGGCGCGGGTGATGCCGATGCGTGGGCCGGCCGCGATATCAGCGGCGTGCGGGGCGAGGGTCAGGCGGAAGGGCGCGGCATAGAGCGGCGTGCCGTTGTGGCTAATGTCGATGCCGAGGGCCTGGGTGAGGCGGCCGGGGCCGGAGCAGAGGCGCCTGGGGTCCGATACGCCGCGGCGGGCGGCCATCAGGTCGATGCCGTCGAGAGGCTCTAGCGCGCGGATGAGGACGGCGCTGCCGGGCCGGCAGACGGCATTGACGCACCAGTGGATGCCGTAGGAGCGGTAGACATACGCCATGCCGGGCGGTCCGAACATCACCGCATTGCGTTTTGTGGGGCCCGGATAGCTGTGCGAGGCGGGGTCGTCCCGGTCGTATGCCTCGGTTTCCACGATGATGCCGGCGGCGCCATTGATTTCGAGGCGGGCGCCGATGAGGCGTCGGGCGACCGAGACGGCGTCCGTGTCGAAGAGGTCGGGGGTGGCGGCGATGGGCGGAGCGGCGGCAGGGGTGGTCATTGCGCGGGTATAAGTTGCGTCTTATGCGCGGGCAAGGGGCCGGTTGCGGGGGCGTGGGCTGCGGCAGTTGTATCGGCTTTGCCTTATATTCGTATATGGTTAAGCGCTCTCCGGTCTGCTTTTGCGGCATGCCAGGCATTCGGGGCGCAAAGGTCTATGGCAAACCGGTGGGGATTAGGGTAGGGCACGGGCTACGAGCGAAAAAGAGTCGCGCATTGCGCGATCAAACGAACCGGGAAGGAGCATCGCATGAGCGAGAATGCCAATTTGACTCCTGAACCCGACGCAATCGCTCCCGAATTTGC
The DNA here is from genome assembly GCF_021166475.1 of Pelagibacterium xiamenense. Taxonomy (GTDB): domain Bacteria; phylum Pseudomonadota; class Alphaproteobacteria; order Rhizobiales; family Devosiaceae; genus Pelagibacterium; species Pelagibacterium xiamenense. Next base: position 473,901 of record NZ_JAJOYS010000003.1, on the reverse strand, counting down.
GTTGCGCGACGAGGACGGCCGGCTCAATCCCGAGTGGATGGGCGAGTTGCAGGCTGCGCTTGAGGCCGACGATGCCGAGGGCGTCATAGGGCTGATGTCGCCGCTCCATGAGTCCGAAACCGGCGATGTGATCGAGTCGCTGCCCCATGACGAGCGCGTGAAGCTCGTGCAGATGATGGGGGAGACGTTCGACTATTCGGCGCTGACCGAGGTCGACGATTCGGTCCGTATCGATCTCATGGAAGCGCTGCCCAATTCGGAGATCGCCAAGGGCATGGCGGATCTCGACAGCGACGATGCGGTCTACATTCTCGAGGATATCGAGGAGGATGACCGCAACGAAATTCTGGCGCAGATGCCGGTTTTCGAGCGGCTTTCACTCAAGCGCAGCCTCGATTTTCCCGAAGAGTCCGCCGGGCGGCGGATGCAGACTGAGTTCATCGCCATCCCGCCGTTCTGGACCGTGGGGCAGACGATCGACTATTTGCGGACGAACGACGATCTGCCGGACGATTTCTACCAGATCTACGTGGTCGATCCGGCCTTCTCGCTGCTGGGGACGATCCCGCTCGATCGTATCCTGCGCGTGCAGCGCGCGACGCGGATTTCGGACATCATGAACGCCCAGGTGCGCGAGATCGACGCCAATGAGGACCAGGAAGAGGCCGCGCGCGTCTTCGAGCGGTACGACCAGGTGGAAGTGGCGGTCGTCGACGAAAGCAAGCGGCTCGTGGGCGTTCTGACCATCGACGACATGGTCGATGTCATCCACGAGGAGGCGGGCGAGGATATCCACCGCATGGTGGGTATTGGCGACGAGGATATCTCCGACAGTGTCTGGGATGCCGTCAAATCGCGCGTGACGTGGCTGGCGGTCAACCTCGCGACGGCGATCCTGGCCTCCGTTGTCATCGGGTTATTCGACGCGACGATCGAACAGATGGTGGCTCTCGCCGTGCTTATGCCGATCGTCGCTTCGATGGGCGGGAATGCCGGAACCCAGACCATGACGGTGACCGTGCGCGCGATTGCGATGCGGGAGCTCGACAGTTATCGCGTGCGGCGGCTTATCCTGCGCGAACTCCTGGTTGGCGTGGCAAACGGGGTAATCTTTGCGGCGCTGATCGGGGTGGTGACCTGGCTGTGGTTTGCCAATCCGCTGCTGGGCACGGTGATCGGTGTGGCCATGGTCATCAACATGATCGCAGCGGGGACGTCGGGCATCCTGATCCCGCTGGCGCTCGACAAAATGGGTGCCGATCCGGCGGTAGCGTCCTCGGCCTTCGTGACGACGGTGACCGACGTTGTGGGGTTTTTTGCCTTTCTAGGGCTTGCCGGGCTCTGGTTCGGGCTTTATTAGGGCGCCCGAACGGCGCTATTCGGGCCGCGCAAGAGAGGTATGCGTGAATATGGCAACATTGCGGTTGCATTCGCGCCAAGCGTTGGTTAACTAGCGCTTAATTGCGCGTCGGCAAAATCGGCGCGCGCGTAGCAACAGAACATAGGAGCTTGCATGCGCAGCCAATCCAAGGCCGTATGCTGGCGGGCCGCAAGCTGGACCTTTATCGGCTTGATCTCGCTCGGTTTCATTGTCTCTGTGATCGCAGGAGCGTAAGCGCAAGGGCGCTTTGGGGCTTTTGACGACAGCCAGAGCAGGTTAGACAAAGGGGTGACCGCCCATTGAGCGGCGCCCCTTTTTCATATCCGGAAGCCGGGATTTTCCATGCATATTATCAAGCTTTGTGTCGGTGTTTCAGCGGTGGACGAGTTGATCGCCTGGCGCGAACACATGCAGGCGCAAGGCCTTGGCCGTGCCGACCGACTGAATCGGCATCGCACACGCATGATGCCCAAGCGTGCCGAAGAGATCGCAGGGCAGGGCTCGCTCTACTGGGTGATCGCGGGCGCGGTGCGCTGCCGCCAAAAGATCGTCGCTCTCGAGGCTGCGGTCGATGAGGAGGGCCGGTCGTGCTGCGATATTCTGATGGACCCCGAGATCGTCCGCACGGTACCGCAGCCGCGCCGCCCGTTTCAGGGGTGGCGCTATCTCGACCCCAAGGACGCGCCCGCCGATCTTGCGGCCGGTGAGAACGAAGATCTGCCCCCCGAGGAGATGGCTGAAGAACTGGCGCGGTTCGGGCTCCTTTAGGCTTCGGTCGGGATGCGGCTGGGGATAACCAGTCCGCGTTTGCAAATCGCGGCGCCTCGCGCACAATGAGGCGGGCCGAATCATGTTCCCTTCATGATTGGGCGCTAAAGTCGATTTTTGTCTTTGGACGAGCGGAAACCGACCGCAAGCGATTGCCGGTACCGTTGGAGAGAGGGCTTTCGCCGCATGAGCGCGCATGTGATCGTGCTTGGCAATGAGAAGGGCGGCTCGGGCAAGTCCACGACCGCGTTTCATCTTGCCGTCTATCTGCTCAGCCAGGGGTTTCGCGTCGCAACCATCGACGCCGACAGCCGGCAGCAGACTTTTACAGCCTATGTCCGTAACCGGCGCGCCTGGGCCAAGGAAAAGGCGCTCGAGATTCTGCACCCGACGCATTTCCATCTGCCCCAATCGCGCGGAGATTCGGTCGCCGAGAACAAGGCGATGGAATTCGAGATGCTGCGCCAGGCGGTCACCGAGGTCGAGAACGATATCGATTTTCTCATCATCGATACGCCGGGCTTCGACACGCATCTGACACGGCTGGCGCATTCGCTCGCCGATACACTTATTACCCCGCTCAATGACAGCCTGATCGACCTCGACGTTATCGCGCGGCTCAATCCCGACACCGCGGACGTCATCGAACTGAGCCACTATACGCGTCTCGTGCAGCGGGCGCGCAAGGAGCGGCTGGCGATTGACGGGCGTTCCATCGACTGGGTTCTGGTGCGCAACCGGCTTTCGACGCTCAATTCGCGCAACATGCGGCTGGTGCAGGCGGGGGTCGAGAACATCTCGGCGCGGCTGGGGTGCCGGATCGCGGACGGCATTGCCGAGCGCGTGATCTTCCGCTCGCTGTTTCCCATCGGAATGACGGTCTTTGACTCGCTGGACGAGGACTGGCTCGGAGGCATTCCGACGATGAGCTTCGTCAGTGCCCGGCAGGAATACCGCCGGCTGGTGGATGCTTTGGCGCTGCCGAACAGTCTGGAGGGCGGCAGCGGCCGCCGGGCGTCACCGCGCGAGATCGAAGGACAGCGCGAACACCATCTGGCATAAGCCTCCGCCGGGCGGCGATCAGTCTTCTGGCGGAAGATGGAGTTGCACGGCGCGGCGGCCGCCCGGGGCAAACACGTCGACGTCGATTGCGACCCGAGGCATGACCATGCGGCGGGTCCGGGCCGAGAGTGCCAGAACCACACCGAGCAGGTCGGTGACCCGGCGGTGAACCGGCCGGGGCGTTTCGAGGCCCTTGAGCATTCCCCGCAGGGCCGATTCGCGTACGCTCGTGTCGTCCGAGGCAAGGGGCGAGGTGGCGTCGAATTGGGCCAGCTGCGTCAGCCGGGTTGTGTCGCTCATTGGGCTACTCCGTTACATTTGCACCAAGTCGGCGATTGCCGGGCGGTTATCCTTGCACAGCGAGACAGCTCAATTGCTGCCGGGTGAGCTGGTCGCAGGTTGCGCTGGCCTGATTGCGGTCGGCGAAACCGGCAAACCGGGCCCGATAGAAGGTCTGGCCGTTACGGTCGAAGGTCTCGACATAGCTGCGCAGGTCGGCGAGCTGGGCGTAATTGCGAGTCGCTTCGGAAATGAGCGCGTTGGCACCGTCTTCGCTGTTGGCCGCGCCGACCTGGACGATCCAACCGCCGGTCGGGACCGCGTTGGCAGAGTTGGTGATGACCGGATCGACCGTCAGCCCTTCGGGGCGCGCAACCGGCGCGGGGGCTTCGATCTGGCCGGTCTCATTTGTGGTGGGGCCGAGCTTGAGGGTTTCGGCGATCCAGGCGCCGATCGGGTCATTGGAGGGGTAGGACGGCTGTTCGGTGGGCGGTACGCCGGTCGCGACGTAGGTGGCCTGTTCGAGTGCGCTGTCGCCCGGACGGGCCGGGATATCCTCGGCGGAGACGACCTGGAAGGGGATATTCTGGGGTTCGGGTGGCGTGGGCGGTGCGGCGTGCTCGATCGAGGCCACCTGGATGGGGGCGCCGAGATCGATGGGCGTCGAGGGGACGAGGTGGGGCGGGCGTGCCGGCGGCAACCCGTCGAGCGGGGCCGCAGCCGCGGCGACGCGGACGCTCGAGCCGGTTCCCAGAAGCGTCGGGCGCGCAATCATGGCTTCGCGCCAATAGTCACCTGAACGGGCCTTGGGCATGTAGTTGCGCACGAGTTCGGCGACGTGGGCGTTGCGGGATGCGCCTGTGTTGAAACCCAGGCCGATCGCGACGATGTGCCGGTTATTGGCGCGGGCGGCGGTCATGAGGTTGTAGCCGGAGGCGTTGATATAGCCGGTCTTGATGCCGTCGACCCCGTTCTGACCCAACAACCGATTGTGGTTCCCGTAGGTGTTGCCGTTATAGGTGAAGCTGCGGGTCTGGAAATACTCGTAGTAGTTGGGAAAGTGCAGGTAGATAGCGCGGGCGAGCGTCGCCTGGTCGGCAGCCGTCGTCACCTGACCGCTGTCGGGCAGGCCCGAGGCGTTCTTGTAGGTCGTGCGGCTCATGCCGAGCGCACGGGCGGTCTGGGTCATGCGGACGGCGAATTCGCTTTCGGTGCCGGAGATGTTTTCCCCGATCACGCGGGCCACGTCGTTGGCCGAGAGGGTCACCAGTGCCTTGATGGCGTCCTCGACCTTGATGGTCGATCCGGCGCGCACATAGAGCTTGGTTGGAACCGCGGCGGCGGCGTGCGCGGAGACGCTCAGGCGCGAGTCGAGCGAAAGCCGACCGGCCTCGAGTTCCTGAAAGAGGATATAGAGCGTCATGACCTTGGTGAGCGATGCCGGATAACGCAGGTCGTTGGCATGGTCCTGATAGAGGACCTGGCCGGTCTTGGCGTCAACGACGATACCGGCATAGGCGCGCGGTACGTTGGCTGCCGCTGCGGGCGCGACAAACAGCGCCCATGCGGCCAAGGCAACGATCAGTGAGAGGACAAAGCGCGCAATAGGGCTACGCGCTGGAAAACGACGCTCTAGGGCCTGCACCCGCAACTCCAACTCTTTACTAATCGGCGCGATTACGCAGCGCCGTACTCAAACCCGGGCGGGCAGGGTCACCTTGTCCCCCAAATGACCTGTTGCCCGCAGATACCAGAAGGGAAATTAGTCCCTGCGCGGTTACAAATCGGTAAAGCGCATAAAATTTGTGCCAAATTCTCGCGTCATGCATTCACGTGCGATTGATGTGACGAGGCCCCTTAACATGAGCCAAGATTTCCCTACATAATGGAGCCCATCTAAACGCTAGTGGACGACTCGCCGTGACCACCTTCGCTTCGGTAGCCGCACCCAGAACCCCCGATCGCCTGGCCGCTTCGATGCTGCCTGTTAACGGGCCTGACCTGTATATGGGAGCGGACGGACATGAGGACGATGACGGCGAGGGGCAGACCGGGGTGGTCACGAAAACCCGGCCGAAAACCAAACGTCCGAGCCTTTATCGCGTGCTCCTTTTGAACGACGACTACACGCCGATGGAGTTCGTGATCCTTATTTTGATGGAAGTGTTCAACAAGTCGCAGGATGATGCGACGCAGATCATGTGGCACGTTCACAATCAGGGTGTGGGGGAATGCGGGGTCTTTCCGTACGAGGTGGCCGAGACCAAGGTCACCCGTGTGATGGACGCCGCGAGACGCAACCAGCATCCGCTGCAATGCGTGATGGAAAAGCAATAGGAAGCGATCACAAATGCCTTCATTCTCCCGCGGCCTTGAAAAGGCACTGCACCAGGCAATGAACCTCGCGCGCGAACGCGCCCACGAGTTCGCGACACTCGAGCACCTGTTGCTGGCCTTGACAGAAGACCGCGACACGATCGCCGTTCTGACGGGGTGCGATGTCGATATCGAGGCCCTGAGAGCCGATCTTGAAGAATTCATAGACGAGGAACTCGACAGCCTCGTCGTGCCCAACGGGCAGGATGCGCGGCCGACCGCCGCGTTCCAGCGCGTGATTCAGCGCGCCGTTATCCACGTGCAATCCTCCGGCCGCGAAGAGGTGACCGGGGCCAATGTGCTCGTGGCGATCTTCGCCGAGCGTGAGAGCCATGCGGCCTATTTCCTCGAACAGCAGGACATGAGCCGGCTCGACGCCGTCAATTTCATCTCGCACGGGATTGCCAAATCGGGCCGCAACGCGGACCGGCCCGTGCGCGGCGCCGAGGACGGTGGGCCGGGGTTCTCCGAGGACGCCGAACGCGGCGCCTCGGGCGGTGCGCAGCAAAGTTCGGCACTGGCCGATTTCTGCATCAACCTCAACGAGAAAGCCAAGAAGGGCAAGATCGATCCGCTTATCGGGCGGAGCGGCGAACTTGAGCGCACGATCCAGGTCTTGTGCCGGCGGTCCAAGAACAATCCGCTCTATGTGGGCGATCCCGGGGTGGGCAAGACGGCGATTGCCGAAGGGCTTGCGCGGCGAATCGTCGAGGGCGATGTGCCCGAGGTGCTCGAGGGTGCTACGATCTATGCGCTCGATATGGGCGCGCTGCTCGCGGGGACGCGGTATCGCGGCGATTTCGAGGAGCGTCTCAAGGCGATCATGAAGGAGCTCGAGAAGAAGGATAACGTCATCCTCTTCATCGACGAGATCCATACCGTGATCGGCGCCGGGGCGACCTCGGGCGGAGCGCTCGATGCGTCGAACCTTCTGAAGCCCGCGCTGGCTTCCGGGGCGATCCGGTGCATCGGGTCGACGACGTACAAGGAATACCGGCAGTTCTTCGAGAAGGACCGGGCGCTGGTGCGGCGGTTCCAGAAGATCGACGTCAACGAGCCGACGATCCCCGACGCCATCGAGATCATGAAAGGGCTGCGGCCTTACTTCGAGGATTATCACAAGCTCAAATATACCGATGACGCCTTGAAAGCGGCGGTGGAGCTTTCGGCGCGGTACATCAACGACCGCAAGCTGCCCGACAAGGCGATCGACGTTGTCGACGAGACCGGTGCGCGGCAGATGCTTGTGGTTGAGAACCAGCGCAAGAAGACGATCAACGTCGAGGATATCGAGGCGACGGTGGCGACGATTGCGCGGATTCCGCCCAAATCGGTGTCCAAGTCCGATACCGAGGTGCTGTCCAATCTCGAAGCCAATCTCAAGCGGGTGGTGTTCGGACAGGATAAGGCCATCGAGGCGCTCTCGTCGGCGATCAAGCTGGCGCGGGCAGGCCTGCGGGAGCCGGAAAAGCCCATCGGGTCGTATATGTTCACGGGCCCGACGGGTGTCGGCAAGACCGAGGTGGCGCGGCAGCTCGCCGATACACTCGGGGTCGAGCTTTTGCGGTTCGACATGTCCGAATATATGGAGCGCCACACCGTCTCGCGGCTGATCGGCGCGCCTCCGGGCTATGTCGGGTTCGACCAGGGCGGGCTGATGACCGATGGGGTCGACCAGCATCCGCACTGCGTGCTGCTGCTCGACGAGATCGAGAAAGCGCATCCGGATCTTTTCAATATCCTGTTGCAGGTGATGGATCACGGCAAGCTGACCGATCATTCGGGCAAGCAGGTCGATTTCCGGAACGTCATCCTGATCATGACCTCGAATGTCGGCGCGACGGAATTGGCCAAGGAGCCGATCGGGTTCGGCCGCGTGCGTCAGCAGGGCGACGACGAGGAAGCGATCAACCGGATGTTCACACCGGAGTTCCGCAACCGGCTCGATGCGATCATCTCGTTCGCGCCGCTGCCGCCGGCGACGGTGCAGCGGGTTGTCGAGAAGTTCGTCCTGCAACTCGAAGGCCAGCTTGCCGAGCGCGGCATCACCATCGAGCTGACGCCGGAAGCTGCGGATTGGCTCGCCACGCGCGGCTACGACGAACGCATGGGCGCGCGGCCGCTTGGACGCGTGATCCAGGAATACGTCAAGAAGCCGCTGGCTGAGGAGGTGCTGTTCGGGCTGTTGCAGAAGGGCGGCTCGGTCAAGGTCACCGTCGTGGGCGAGGGCAGCGAGGCACGCCTCGAGCTCGTCTCGGTGCCGCCGCGTCCGGCCCGGCCCAAGGCGATCACCGGCCCCAAGGGCGGCAAGAAGCCCGCGAGCGGGCGCTCCAAGCCGGCGGCCTCCAAGACTGCGAAGTCGGGCGGCTCCAGCCGTTCGAAAAAGACCAAGGGCGCCGAGCAGGACACCTGATCGGGATCCTGATAGACGCAATGCAAAAAGGCCGGCAGAAATGCCGGCCTTTTTACGTCCTTTGGGTGCCCTATAGCGCCGCGCGGATCATTTCGGCGAGGGCCGTCAACTCGCCGGTATCGGCCATGTCGCCGCTGTGGGGGCGGAGAGAGACGCCCTCATAGACCGGAATGACATGAAAATGCAGGTGGAAGACGGTCTGGCCGGCGGCGGGTTCGTTGAACTGGATGATGCGCAGGCCGTCGGCTTCCATGGCGGTGGCGACCGCCTTGGCGACGATCTGGGTTTTCTTGACAAGGTCGGCGAGGATCTCCGGGTCGGCGTCGAGAAGATTGCGCGAGCCGGTTTTGGGGATCACCAGGGTGTGCCCCTTGGATTGGGGCATGACGTCCATGAAGGCGAGGGTCGTTTCGTCTTCGAAGACCTTGATGGACGGGACCTCGCCCTTGAGGATTTTGGCAAAGATGTTGTCCGGATCATACGCGCTCATGGGGCCCTCGCTCTTTTGACGTTCCGTGGTCAGCTATAGCGCAACGCGTGGCCGGCTCAAACCGTTCGGTCAGGCCCTGCGGAATGGCGTGTGCTCGGAGAGCACGATGTTCTGATGGTCGATGGCGCGGCGTTCGTCGACGAGGTAGTCGGCCACGGCACGGCGAAGCCCGGGGTGGACGATATGGTGGATCGAACGGGTGACGACGGGCGCGTAGCCGCGGGAGAGCTTGTGCTCGCCCTGGGCGCCGGCTTCGACGCGCTTGAGGCCGTGGGCAATGGCGAAATCAATGGCCTGGTAGTAGCAGAGCTCGAAATGGAGGAACGGCACGTCGCGCAGGCAGCCCCAATTGCGGCCAAAGAGCGTGTCCGAGCCAATGAAATTGAGGGCCCCCGCGATGTAATCGGCGCCGTCTCGGGCGAGGATCAGGACGATGCGGTCGGCCATGGCCTCGGAAATTCGCGAGAAGAATTCGCGGTTGAGGTAGGGGCGGCCCCATTTGCGGCCACCGGTGTCCATATAGAACGCGTAAAAGGCGTCCCAATGGGCTTCCGTCAGGTCGCTGCCGGTGACCCAGTCGACATCGAGCCCGTCGATCAGCGCTTCGCGACGCTCGCGGCGGAGGGCCTTGCGCTTGCGCGACTGCAGCGTTTCGAGGAAATCGTCGAACGTTGCAAAGCCATGGTTGGTCCAGTGGAACTGGGTATCGTGGCGAATGAGCCAGTCGGCCTCGCGGGCAATGGTCTCCTCCTCGGCGGGAACGAACGTCGCGTGGACGGAGGAGGCGCCGAGACGGTCGGCGAGGGTTTCGGCGGCACCCAGGAGGGTGGTGCGGGTTTCGAGGCTGCAATCGCGCGTCAGCAGCTTGGGCGCGGTGGCGGGTGTGAAGGGGACCGAGCTTTGCAGCTTGGGGTAGTAATGCCCCCCGGCGCGTTCGATGGCATCGGCCCAGGCGTGGTCGAAAACGTATTCGCCCATCGAGTGGGATTTCAGAAAGAGCGGCATCAGGCCGACGGGTGTGCCGCCGCGGGACAGGAGGATGTGCTGGGGCTGCCAGCCGGTTTGTGCCGTGGCGCAACCGGACTCCTCAAGCGCCAGGAAGAAATCATGCTCTAAAAACGGATTATCGGGTTTTGTTCGACCATTGGATGCAAGAGCGTTCCATTGGTCCTTCGGTATCGAAGCTGTCGATGGGTGAACCGCGATAGTCAGTTCGTTAGGAGCAGTCACGGACCGGGGTCGAACCCTTCAAAGACGATTTGATCGGCTTGGCGCAGCACCGCGGGCACGTGCGCTTTGTCCCTGATCGTCCAGCTCATGACCTTCGTACCAAGGGCACGGCAGAGCCGGATCGCGGGGAGCGCGAGTGCGGTGCGTTCGCACGAGACAAATGTGAAGCGCGATACGGGCCAGTGCAAGAGGTGGCGGAGCACAAATCTTTGCAGGGGGGAAATCTCGCCGTCCCATTCGGGCTTGCGGTAGGCATAGGTCACGATGCCGAGCGGGCCGGTGTAGCCGGCGTCGCGCACGGCTTTGAGCGTGTGCGGATCGAAGGACTTGAAGGCCAGCGGGCCGGTATAGGCCTTTGCGAGGGCGACCGCGCGCTTTGCGAGGGCGTCTCGCGCGGAAGCGTTGGGCTGGTGCTTGATTTCGACGACGAGCGGGGTGCGCCCTGCGATCTGGGCGAGGAAGGCCTCGAAGGTTTGCGGGCAATCGCCGGATTTGCTCAGTAGCAGGGGCGTTTTTGCGATCTCGCCGGCCGTCACCGCGTGGATGGGGCCTGAGCGGCCGGTGAGGCGTTCGAGGTCGTGGTCGTGGAAGACGACGGCCTCGCCGTCGCTCGTGAGCTGCAGGTCGCACTCGATGGCGAAGCCGCGGGCAATCGCGGCTTCAAAGGCGGAGGCGGAATTCTCGATGACCCCCTCTTCCCGGTTGTGCAGGCCGCGATGGGCAATGGGCTGGTCGAAGGGGGAAGAGTGCATCTAGGAGTCCATTTCGATCACGGCGTCGATTTCGACCGCGGCGCCAAGGGGTAGGGAGGCCACGCCGAACGCGGCGCGCGCGTGCTTACCGGCGTCGCCTAACAGTTTGATGAACAGGTCCGAGGCGCCGTTGGCGACGAGGTGCTGCTCATGGAAATCGGGGGTGGAGGCGACGAGAACGGTGAGCTTCACGACTGATTTAATATTGGCCAGCGCGGTATTGGCGTTGACCTGGGCGAGGATGTTGATGGCGCAGCGTTCGGCGGCCTTCTGGCCGGCGGCCGTATCCATATCACTGCCGAGAAGGCCCTTGATCACGCTGCCGTCCTGTTCGGTCGAGATCTGGCCCGACACGTAGAGCAGATTGCCCGAACGCCGGACCGGCGCGTAGCTCGCCGCGGGGGCAGACGGTTTGGGTAGTGTGTGGCCGAAATCGTTGAGGCGCTGGTCAATCGTCACTGCCGGACTCCTTGGTTTTGTCGTTTTCCTCGGGCTTACGATAAAGCCTTCCGCTCACGAGGGCATCCCTGCCGAAGCGCGTTCGGACCTTGTCCACAGCCCGCTCGGCGGCAGCCTTGCGGGCAATATGCGGTTCGATCAGGTCGACAGGGTCAACGCCGCTCGCCGGCTCGAGACCGGTGACGGCGATGCCGAGCAGGCGGAAGGCGGTGCCGTCGATCTCGCGCGCGAGCAGCCTTGCGCCCGTTTCGTAAAGCGTATGGGCCAATTGTGTCGGTATCATCAAATGCTGCGCGCGGGTGCGGGACTTGAAGCCGGCGGTCTTGAGCTTGAGGGTCACGGTGTCGCCGACATAGTTCTGTTTCTTGAGGCGCTCGGAGAGGCGTTCGCACAGCGAAAAGAGCGTCTTCGAGAGCGTCTGGAAGTCGGTATGGTCGGTGTTGAACGTGGTTTCCGTGCTGATCGACTTGGTCTCGCGCATGGTCGAGACCACCCGGGCGTCGTCGCCGCGCGAGAGTCGGGCGAGGCGGGCGCCGATTTCCCCATAGCGGCGCATCAGATCCTCGGGCGGGCGGTTCTGAAGCTGGCCGATCGTCGTGAGGCCGTCCTTGCGCAGGGTTTCGGCCATGGCGTTGCCGACGCCGTAAATCATGGTGATGGGTTTTGAGGCCAGGAATTCGACGGTTTCGGCTTTGCCGATCACCGCGAAGCCGCGTGGCTTGTCGAGGTCGGACGCCATCTTGGCGAGGAATTTGTTGTGACTCAGGCCAATCGAAACAGTAACGCCGATCTCGTCTTCGATGCGTCTGGCGAAGCGGGCGAGAACGACCGCGGGAGCGGCCTTGTGGACACGCAGGGTGCCCGTGAGGTCTATGAAGGCTTCATCGATGGAGATGGGCTGGACGAGCGGGCTCAGGCTGTCCATCGCGGCGCGGATTTCTCGGCTCACGGCGACGTATTTGGCCATATCGGGCTTGATCACGATCGCCTCGGGGCACAGGCGCCTTGCCTTGAACATGGGCATGGCCGAGCGTACGCCGCTCATGCGGGCGATATAACAGGCGGTGGAGACCACGCCGCGCACGCCGCCGCCGATGATGACAGGCTTGTCGATCAGCGTCGGATCGTCGCGCTTTTCGACCGATGCGTAGAAGGCATCGCAATCGATGTGGGCGATCGACAGGCTCATGAGTTCGTCGTGGCCGATCAACCGCGGCGAGCCGCATTGCGGGCAGCGCGCAGGAAGCGTGGCGGCTGCACCGTCCTTGAAACAGTCGCGGCAGAGATACGGCGCGGGGGCCATCGTAGCGCTCAGCTTTGCGGATTGAGGCGGTGCCAGGCGCGCATGACGCGCTCGACCGGCATGTTGGCGTTGGCGCACATGGCGAGGAGCAAGGGTTCGTTACGGGCAAAATAGTCTACAAGACCATGTTCGAGCCCGACCGTTCCAACCGCGTCGCGCAGGGATTGCGGCGAGTAGCCCGCGAGCGACATGAAGCGCTCGAGCTCGGTGACGTCGGCGGCGAGCCAGGTAAGGCACGCGTCGGCGATTTCGCTGATCTCGGTTGCCTGCTCGCGCATTGAGGAAGACTCGCCTATTTCTTGTTTCGTAACGGTTTGATGGTACCGGAACAATCTGGCAACACCAAGTTTTCGGTGTGAACCCGAGTGCAGCGAGGCCCCATGCCCAAGACGGTAATGATCGTGGAAGACAACGAGCTCAATATGAAGCTATTCCACGATCTGCTCGAATCGCGCGGATACGGTACGATCCAGACCCGTAACGGCATGGAAGCGCTCGAGCTTGCGCGCGAGCACAAGCCCGACCTGATCTTGATGGATATCCAGCTTCCGGAGGTGTCCGGGCTTGTCGTTACCAAATGGCTCAAGGAAGACGAAGAGCTTGCGCCCATCCCGGTTATCGCCGTTACCGCTTTTGCGATGAAGGGCGATGAGGAACGCATTCGGCAAGGCGGGTGCGAGGGCTACATCTCCAAGCCGATTTCCGTACCTCACTTTTTGGAAACGATTGAAAGCTACATTGGGAAGGCGGATTGACGCCCGCCCATATGATTTATCCTGTAGCTGCGAGGACTGCTCGGTGACGGCTCGTGTCCTGATCGTTGACGACATCCCCACCAACGTCAAACTGCTCGAGGCGCGGCTGCTGGCCGAGTATTTCGACGTGGTCGTTGCCTATTCGGGCAAGGATGCCATCGAGATCTGCCGGACCCAGGAGATCGACATCATCCTGCTCGACGTGATGATGCCTGAAATGGACGGGTTCGAGTGCTGCCGGATTCTCAAGGCCGATCCCCGGACCTCGCATATTCCCGTTGTCATGATAACGGCGCTCGACCAGCCTTCGGACCGGGTGGCGGGGCTCAATGCGGGGGCGGACGATTTTCTCACCAAGCCGGTGGACGACGTGCAGCTCATGGCGCGGGTCAAAAGCCTCGTGCGGCTCAAGGTGCTGACCGACGAATTGCGGGCGCGCGCGATCACGAGCCAGGAATTGGCGCTCGAGGATGCGGCGCGGACGATCAACGGAATCAGGACCGATAGCGGGCGTATCATCGTCATCGACACCGAGACGGCGCGGGCCGAGAGGCTGCGCGACTACCTTTCCAATTCCCATGCGGTGAGCCTTCTGGCGAACCCCGCTGACGCCGTGTTCCAGACGTCGGGGGGCGACTATGAGCTGGCGATCGTGAGCATGGGGTTCGAAGGATTCGATCCGCTGCGGGTGTGCTCGCAATTGCGGACGGTCGAGCAAACCCGATCGCTGCCGATTATCCTCGTTGCGGATGAGCACGACCGGCCGCAGGTGATCCGGGCCCTCGATCTGGGGGTCAACGATTTCATAATGCGCCCGGTCGAGCGCAACGAACTTGCCGCGCGGGTGCGGACGCAGATCCGGCGTCAGCGTTATACCGCGGAGCTGCGCGAGAGCCTCAACAATACCATGGCGATGGCGGTCATCGACGAACTCACCGGGCTTTACAACCGCCGGTATTTCGAACGCCACATGACGATGCTTTTGGGCAAGTCGCAGGAACAGGACCGCGACATGGCGGTGATGCTGCTGGACATCGACTTCTTCAAGGCGGTCAACGATACGCACGGGCATGACGTTGGCGACAAGATCCTCAAGGAATTCGCGTTGCGGCTGCAGCGCAACATCCGCGGCGTGGATCTTGCGTGCCGGTTCGGCGGGGAGGAGTTCGTGGTGGTGATGCCCGATACCGACGCGCTGCAGGCGGAGAACGTCGCAGAGCGCGTACGGGTGGCAACGGCGGACGAGGCGTTTCGCGCCGGGCTCGATTTGCCGCTGAGCATCACGGTGAGCGCGGGGCTGGCGTTCAACCATTTCGCCAACGATACCCCTGAATCCATTATCAAACGCGCTGATATCGCGCTTTACCGCGCCAAGCGGGAAGGCAGGAACCGCGTGATTTCGGACGCCGCATAGCCCGGGTTTTAGATTACCTAAAACTTTAGCGGTTAGGGTTAACCTTTCATTATTAATATCGAATCAGGGATCTGGAAGCCCCGGAATGCTTGGCGTTTTCCGGGGTGGGGACTATGTTGAAATTGCTGCAGCGGCAACGCCACTGGCGCCCGCTACAGCAATCGTCCCTACGGCTTTCAGGTCCGCCGCAACTCCTGGTACCGTAGGGCGGCTGGTCCGGTGGCGGCAAGAGTGGCCTCTTCGACAACCGTGCCGGGCCAGCCACTTTAATTCCCCCGAATCCTTAGGGGTTCCAGACGCGCGCCGCTTTCATTTTCATAAAATGCGGGCGAAACGTTAGGCCTTGGCGCGGGCCGATGCCTTTTTCTTCGTCCGGTTGTGGGCGATCGCGGCGCGGACGAGGTCCTTGAGGGCGCTTTCGTCGATCGTGTCGCCTTCGTGTATATCGATGGCGCGCCAGACCTTGCCATTGAAGCCGGCATTAAAGAGGCCGTCGGGGTCGGGGAGGCTGGCGCCCTGGGCAAAAGTAAGCTTCACCTTATCCTTGTGAGCGTTGCCGACGACGATATTGCCGTTGTGGCACCAGACGGGGCTGCCCATCCATTTCCACTCCTCGGTGATCTCGGGATCGGCGGCAAGGATGGCCTTGCGGACGTTCGCGAGGGTGGTGCCGCGCCAGTCGGGGATAGCCTCGATGTACTGATCGATGCGTTCGGCCGGGTTCATGGGGTACTCCTTTCAGAGGCGCTCGCCAGGGAGCTGGCTGGCCTGCTTGACCCAGTCCGAGAACTGGGCTTCGTCGATCTCTTCGCCCTCGTGGACGTGGAAGTAGCGGACTTGCGGGTATTTCGAGGTGACCGGCGGGACCGGGTCGAGGGACGCGCCGTCGAAGAAGGTCACCTTGATGTACCTGTCGAAGCAGTGGAAGCTGAGGAACCAGACCGGACGCTCGACGCCGTAAAAGGGCGAGTTCCATTTTATCGCCTTGTCCACGCCGGGGATGGCGCGCTCGACGATTTCGTCGATACGGCGGCCGACGGCCTGCTTCCAGCCGGGCATGGCGGCGATGTATTCCTTTACGGGACCATCGCCGTAGCCCTTGGCAATCTGCGGATTACCGCCCGAAAGAAGCACGGGTTTGTTTCCGGTTTTCGCCATCGGTTGGCTCCTATGCGTTGGTGCGCTTTGCGCCACGCCACTTTATCGCATAGGGCAGCAGGTACATGTAAAGCCCGCTGAGCATGAGCATGGCAAGGGGCGCCAGCGGCAGATAGTAGGCCCACATCGGCGGCTCGCTGCCAACGCCGAGCGTGATGAAGATGCCGGCGACGACGACGGTGAATATAACGGCCATCCAGCGGTGAAATTGCCGAATCCAGACACTCCAATACATGGTGTCCTCCTTTCGATTGAGGCGGGATGATCGCCCGGCTCTGGTGTGCCGGGCGACGGTGAGGGGTCAGTCCAGCTGCTCGAGCAGGTGTCCGAGCTTGCCGAAGAACTCCTTCCACCCCGCATGGGCGCCGCCGAAGGCCTGTTTCTGCTCGGGGCGGAAGCCGGATTGCTCGACGCGCAGCTGCGTGCCGTTCGCGGTCGGGGTGAGGGTGAAAACGACGACGCTCTTGAGGCTGTAGGCCGGGTCGTCGTGCTCGAAATTCCAGGTGTAGGAAAGCGTCTTGTGCGGCTCGACGGCAAGAACCTCGCAATCGAGGACGCCGCCCCAGTCTCCGGTCAGGCGGAACTTGTGTCCGACATCAGGCTTGAAGTCGTTCTTCATCAGCCAGTCCTCGATCAGATGCGGTTGCGTGAGCGCGCGCCAGAGCTTTTCGGGCGGGTGCGGGAACTCGCGTTCAACGACGGCGGTGCGGGTTTCGGTGGCGGCTTCGTTCATTGGTCCATCCTTTTGAGCAGGTCTTCGAGGTCGTCGAACCGGCTTTGCCAGAACCCCGCCATCTGCCGTGTCCAGTCGACGAGAGGGAAAAGGGCGTCGAGTTGCGCACTGTAGTGGGTGTGCCGGCCTTCGTGACGGTCACGCACCAGACCGGCCTGCTTGAGGACGCCCAGATGTTTGGAAACGACAGGCTGGGAAACCCCGGCCTGTTCGGTCAGAGCGCCGACGGTCTTTTCGCCCTCGCGGCACAGGCGTTCGAAGATCGCCCGGCGGGTGGGATCGGCAAGGGTTTTGAAAAGGACGTCAGGGGCGTTTGGCATCTTCAATACATACCTGTATGGCTATATGTAATGTATAGCTTATGAGGTATGGATCGTCAAGGCGTTAAAGATGCGGATTGCTCATCAAGCCTGCGCCCACGCTTTTTCATAGCGGCATAGCTATGAATAAAGGTGGGCGGCCATGCGCCGGTTCGGAATTCGGGCAATAAAAAACCCCGCCGAGGCGGGGTTCATGGTTCCATCGGAAGGGCCGATCTTACTTGATCTTGGCTTCCTTGAACTCGACGTGCTTGCGCGCGACCGGATCGTACTTGCGGAACGACAGCTTTTCGGTGGCCGTGCGGGTATTCTTCTTGGTCACATAGTAGAAACCGGTGTCCGCGGTCGAAACCAGCTTCACTTTGATGGTGTTGGACTTTGCCATTGCGGTCGCCTTTGAAAAAATCGGCCGCGCGGCGGTTTGGCGCGCGGCGGGAAATCAGGTTTGGCGCAAACTATGCATTTTGCGCCGGAAGTCAAGTGCTCAGCGTGGTTCGCCCAATTGGTCCCGGGTGCCGTGGGAATCGAAGCCGTGCATGCGCTTGGCCCATTGCAGGCCGACGACCGCACCTTTGACGCGGGGGAGCATCCAGAGACAAAGAAGCGTCGCGAGCGGCAGCATGGTCCAGAGGTAGAAGGTCGGGTTCACCCTGTGAACCATTTCAATGTGGAGCATGAGCCCAACGATGATGTGCCCGACGATGAAGATGACGAGGTAGGGCGGGGCGTCGTCGGCGCGTTGATGGAAAAGCTCCTCGCCGCAATCGGGGCAGGCGTCGGCGACTTTGAGATACGCGCGGAACATGCTGCCGTTGCCGCAGGCGGGGCACTTGCAGGCGAGGCCGCGCATCATCGCGCGTCCGATATCCCGGTGTGCGGGTTCGATTGGAAGGCTGTCGGTGGTATCGATGACGGGCATCGGCTCTATCTCCTGGCGCGTCGCCCGCGCGGGGCCGGCTTGGCGCGACGCTGGGGGCGGCCGCGTCCGGGCGGCCTGATACGCTCCCCTTCAGATAGAATTTCGAAGCGCAAAGCGCCAGCCATCGGGGCTGCTTCAAGCAGTCGCACGTCGACGCGGTCGCCGATACGGAAGCGCTCGCCGGTGCGCTCGCCCACCAGCGCCTGCTGGTCTTCCATATAACGGAAGTAATCCGTGCCGAGGGTGGACGCCGGGACGAAGCCGTCCGCGCCGGTTTCATCGAGCCGCACAAAGAGGCCCGCCTTGGTGACGCCGGCGATCTTGCCCGTGAAGCGCGCGCCGATTTTCCCTGCCAGAAAATGCGCGAGCAGCCGGTCGGCTGTTTCGCGTTCGGCGGCCATGGCGCGGCGTTCGGTTGCAGAGATGTGCTGGCCGATCTGATCGAGCCGGGCTTCCTCGGCTTCCGTCAATCCGTCATCGCCCAGATCGAGGGCGCGAATGAGCGCGCGATGGACGATTAGATCCGCATAGCGGCGGATGGGCGAGGTGAAATGGGCGTAGCGGTCGAGATTGAGGCCGTAATGGCCGTAATTGCCCGGCGCGTATTCAGCCTGGGCCTGGCTGCGCAGGACCATCTCGTTGACCTGCTCGGTCTTGCCCGCTTTTTCCGCGCGATAGAGGATCTGATTGAAATCGCTCGGGCGCATCGCCTTGGAGCGCGGGGTTGGCAGTTCGAGGGATTTGAGGAATTCGCCCAGTGCAATGACCTTCTCCTCGCTCGGGGCGTCGTGGACGCGATAGAGCAGGGAGAGCTTGTGCTTTTCGAGCGTCTCGGCGGCACACACATTGGAGAGAATCATCATCTCTTCGATCAACCGGTGCGCTTCGAGGCGTTCTGGGACGTAGATGTCGGCGACCATGCCGTTCTCGTCGAGCTTGATGCGGCGCTCGGGCAGATCGAGCGCGAGCGGGCCGCGCTTGTCGCGGGCTTTGGAGAGCGCACCATAGGCAGCCCATAGGGGCTTCAAAACAGGTTCGAGCAGCGGGCCGGCCGCGTCGTCGGGGTTGCCGTCGATGGCGGCCTGGGCCTGGCTGTAGCTCAGCTTGGCGGCGGAGCGCAGCATGACGCGGTGGAAGCTGTGGCGCTTCTTGTTGCCGTTGGCGTCAATGACGATGCGCAAGGCCATGGAGGCGCGGTTCTCACCCTCGCGCAGTGAGCAGAGGTTATTGGAAATGCGCTCGGGCAGCATGGGGACGACGCGGTCGGGGAAATAGACGGAATTGCCCCGGAGGAACGCCTCGTGGTCCATATCGGAACCGGCGCGCACGTAGTAGGAGACGTCGGCGATGCCGACATGGATGATGAAACCGCCGGGATTGCCGGGATCGGTGTCGGGTTCGGCGTGGACGGCGTCGTCGTGGTCCTTGGCGTCGGCGGGGTCGATGGTAACGAAGGGAATTTCGCGCCAGTCCTCGCGGCCCTTCAAATCAGCCTCCTTGGCCGCAAGGGCTTCCTTTTCGACGGAGGCGGGGAAGCGGTAGGGGATTTCGAGCGCGTGCAAGGCAATGAGGCTTACCGCGCCTTCGGAATGCGGATTGCCGATGACGTTGATCACTTTGGCGCGCGGAATCATCAGTCGGCCGCGCATGGTGACTTCGACCTCGACGAGATCGCCGTCGCGCGCCTTGCCAAGATCGCCAGCCTCGATCCGCATCTCGCGTGCCTTGCGTTCGACCGGAACGAGACGGGCGCCGCCTTCGTCGATCCGCACGATCCCGATATCGGCCTTGCGCGGCTTGTCGAGCACTTTCATCGCGCGGCCGGTATAGGTGGGGACAGTGCCATCGCCGCGCTCGATGCGGGCAAGGATAC
This sequence comes from Pelagibacterium xiamenense, assembly GCF_021166475.1. Classification (GTDB taxonomy): domain Bacteria; phylum Pseudomonadota; class Alphaproteobacteria; order Rhizobiales; family Devosiaceae; genus Pelagibacterium; species Pelagibacterium xiamenense. Next base: position 454,216 of record NZ_JAJOYS010000003.1, on the reverse strand, counting down.
GGTCGCCGGGGGCCGGGACCACCCGGGCGGATTTGGGAACGTGGATACGGACGACCGGCTTTTCGCCTTCATCGTCGTTCCACTTGGCGGGGTAGGCGTGAAGGTCGTCCGCATCGGCGTCGGCGGGGATGTCGAGGACGGCGACTGCGGGGAGTTCGCTCGTCACGCGGATCGCCTTGCGCGATCGGGCAAGGAGGCCTTCGGCTTCCATGTCTTTTAAAAGCACCTTCAATGCGACGCGGTCGTCGCCCTTGATGCCGAAATGGCGCGCGATTTCGCGCTTGGAATTGATCTCGGGGAACTCCGAGACCGCCTCCATGATCTCCTCGCGCGTCGGGATGACGCCCGGCCCGTAGCGGGCGGGGGATTTGGATTTTGTTGTCGTTGGGCGCTTGGCCATGAATCAGTCCTTGTGACCGGCCTGCACCCCGGAAATGTGCGCTGCGCTCCTGCGTGAGGCAAGAGCGCGCAGCACGATTTGAGGGGCTAGGCCTCGGTCTTTTTCTTGGCCGCCGCCTTCTTCTTGGGCGCGGCCCTGGTTTTCGATTTGCCCTTGGTGCCCGCCTTTGCGGCGATCAGTTCGAGGGCTTGTTCCTTGGTTACGGTCTCGGGCGCGACGTCCTTGGGGAGCGTTGCGTTGATCTTGCCGTGGTTGACGTAGGGGCCATAACGGCCGCTGCGCACGGTGATCGCGCCACCATCAGGGTGGTCGCCCAACTCCTTGATGACGCTTGCCGCGCCGCGGGCGCCGCGACCGCCATTGGCTTTCTTTTCGGCGATCAGATCGACGGCGCGGTTGAGGCCGACGGTGAAAACCTCCTCGACGTCGGGGAGGTTGGCGTAGGTGCCGTCATGCAGGACGAAGGGGCCGTAGCGGCCGATGCCCGCGCTGATGGGCTTGCCGGTTTCCGGATGCGCGCCCACTTCGCGGGGAAGCGAGAGGAGCTTGAGGGCCTTTTCGAGGTCCATCGCGGCTACGTCCCAACCCTTGGGGATGGACGAGCGCTTGGCCTCCTTGCCGTCACCAAGCTGAACATATGGGCCGAAGCGGCCCGTTTTCAAGTAGACTTCTTCGCCGGTCTCCGGATCGACACCCAAGACACCGTCACCCGGAGCCGCCTCGGCGGCCTGGCCGGTGGCGCTTTCTGCGAGTTGTTGGGTGTGGCGGCACTCGGGGTAGTTCGAGCAGCCGATGAAGGCGCCATACTTGCCGAGCTTGAGGGACAACTGGCCGGTGCCGCAGGTGGGGCAGAGGCGCGGATCGGAGCCGTCTTCGCGGGGCGGGAAGATGTGGTCGCCCAAAAGGTCGTTGAGCGCGTCGAGGACTTCGGAAACGCGGAGATCCTTGATCTCGCCGGTATGTTTGGAGAAATCGTCCCAGAAATTACGCAGCACTTCCTTGTAGTCGATGCCGCCGGCGGAAATCTCGTCGAGCTGTTCTTCAAGTCCGGCGGTGAAGCCGTATTCGACGTATTTGGTGAAGAAGCTCTGGAGGAAGGCGGTGACGAGACGGCCGCGATCTTCGGGGATCAGCGCGCGCTTCTCAAGGCGGATATAGTCGCGGTCCTTGAGCGTGCCCAGCGTCGAGGCGTAGGTCGAGGGCCGGCCGATGCCGAGCTCTTCCATCTTCTTGATGAGGCTCGCTTCGGTATAGCGCGCGGGTGGCTGGGTGAAGTGCTGCTCGATATCGACTTTTTCGAGCGCCGGTGTATCGCCAACGGCGAGCGCGGGGAGTTCGCGGCTGTCTTCGTCGTCTTCACTCGTTTTCTCGATGCCGTAGACGCCCAGGAAGCCGGGGAAGGTGACGACCGAACCGGTGGCGCGCAGGATGATGGCGCGGCCCTGGGCGGCGACATCGATATCGGCGGTGGTGCGTTCGATCTCGGCCGAACGCATCTGGCTGGCCAGCGCACGGCGCCAGATGAGCTGGTAGATCTTGTGCTGGTCGGGGTCGAGATTGCGCAACGTATCGGGGTGCCGTCCGAGATCGGTCGGGCGGATCGCCTCGTGGGCTTCCTGCGCATTCTTGGCCTTGGTCGAATAAAAGCGCGGCTTTTCGGGTACGTATTCGCCACCGAATTCCTTGGCGATGGTGCGGCGTGCGGCCTCGACGGCTTCGGGGGCCATCTGCACGGCATCGGTCCGCATATAGGTGATGAGCCCGTCCTCATAGAGCCGCTGGGCGATCTGCATGGTCCGCGAGGGCGAAAGCGACAGGCGCGAGGATGCGTCCTGCTGGAGCGTCGAGGTTGTGAAGGGGGCGTAGGGATTACGCTTTGTCGGCTTCTTCTCGACATTGGCGACGCGGAAGCTGCCGGCCTCGATGGCCTTCTTGAGCGCTTCGGCATCCTCGCCGGTCTTTACGGTCAGCTTGTCGGTCTTTTCGCCGTCGACGGAATAAAGGCGGGTCTGGAAGCTCTTGCCGGACTGGTTGAGCGTTGGGGTGACGCTCCAGTATTCCTGCGGCTTGAAGCGCTCGATTTCCTCCTCGCGCTCGGTGACGAGGCGCAGCGCGACCGATTGCACGCGGCCCGCCGAACGCGAGCCGGGGAGTTTGCGCCATAGGATCGGGGAGAGCGTGAACCCCACGAGGTAGTCGAGGGCGCGGCGGGCGAGATAGGCGTCGACCAGAGGCGCATCGATCTCGCGCGGGTTCTGCATGGCGCTCGTGACGGCGTCCTTGGTGATGGCGTTGAAGACGACGCGCTTGACGGGCACGTCCTTCTTTAGCGCCTTTTTCTCCTTGAGGACGTCGAGGACGTGCCATGAGATCGCTTCGCCTTCGCGATCCGGGTCGGTTGCGAGAATGAGTTCGTCGGCGCCTTTGACGGCCTTGGCGATGTCGGAGAGGCGCTTTTTCGACGCGGTGTCGACGGCCCAGCTCATGGCGAAGTCCTCGTCGGGGCGCACCGATCCATCCTTGGCCGGAAGATCGCGGACGTGGCCAAAGCTGGCGAGGACCTCATAGTCCTTGCCCAGATATTTGTTGATGGTCTTGGCCTTGGCCGGGCTCTCGACGATGACGACTTTCATGCCTGAAAACGGCTCCGCAACTAACGAAACATGCCTTGAATCTCGGGAAATAAGGTGGGAAATCGCACCCCTCAAGGTTGGCGCAAGATGGTGAATGGCCGGGGCGCTGTCAATGACCGGCCGTCAACTTGATGTGTATGGATCGCCGGGTGAGCCGCTGATTCTCAGCCTTTGAGGGCGACCAACTGGCCGCCGGAACGCTCGAGACGGCCTGCCAGTTCGAGCTCCAACAAGAGAATCTGCATGGCCGGGGCGGGGATGCCGGTGTCCTGGATCAGCGTGTCGATCGCGATCGGGGTGAAGCCGAGGGCTTCGATGAGGCGGTCACGATCGTCATCGGAGGGCTCGGCGCCGCTTTGGGGTGCGCCGGGCAGGTCGTCGGGTTCGAAGAGATCGGCCTGGTCGGGGCGCGCGTGGGCAAGCTCGGCGAGGATGTCGTTTGCACTTGTGACGAGCCTCGCGCCCTGCTGGATGAGCGCGTTGCCGCCTTCGGCGCGCGGGTCGAGGGGCGAGCCGGGGACGGCGAAGACTTCGCGATTCTGTTCGAGGGCGAGGCGGGCGGTGATGAGTGAGCCCGAGCGCTTGGCCGCTTCGACGATGACGACCCCCAGGGAGAGGCCCGCGACGAGACGGTTGCGGCGCGGGAAATCACGGGCGCGGGGCTCCCATCCCATGGGCATTTCCGAGAGGAGGACGCCGCCTTCTTCGACGATGGCGTGGGCGAGGGGGATGTTGGCTTCGGGATAGAGCTTGTCGAGGCCGCCGGCCATGACGGCGATGGTTCCCGCAGCGCGCGCGGCATCGTGGGCCGCGGCGTCGATGCCGCGGGCGAGGCCGGAGACGACGACATAGCCGGACGCGCCGAGGTCGCGGGCGAGCATTTGGGCCATGCGGCGCCCGGCGGTCGAGGCGTTGCGGGCGCCGACGATGCCGACCGTCTTTTCGTGGGTGGTGAGGTCGCCGCCCATGACCGTCAGGAGCGGAGGCGGACCGGAGATGTGCCGCAGGTGGGGCGGGTATTCGGGTTCAGAGATCGCGATGAGGCGCGCGCCGAGCTTTTCCGCGGCGGCGATTTCGTCCTCGGCTTCGGTTACGGAGGGGATCGCGATGTAACGGCCGCCGCCGCGCCTGACGAGATCAGGCAGGGCCTCAAGCGCAGCGCCGGCGGAGCCGAAGCGGTTGACCAGGGTACGGAAGGTGGCAGGACCGACGTTCTCGGTTCGGATGAGGCGGAGCCATGCGACACGCTGGTCTGGGGAGAGCCGGGTGCGTGCCGCGTCCATCTTAGCTTGCCGCCTCTTTCTTACCGCCGATCCTGGTCTCGCTGCCGTCCCGGAGGCGGGCGATGTTGGTACGGTGAGTGTAATAGAGCACCGCGGTCAGAGCGAGGCAAGCGAGGGCGAGAGGCCAGCCCGAGAAGATGAGTGCCAGCACGGGCGAGAGGGCGGCGGCGGTCAAGGCCGAGAGCGAGGAATAGCGGCTCAGAAAGGCGACGAGCAGCCAGATGGCGCAAAAGCTCAGCCCGACCGGCCAGGAAAGGGCGAGGAGGATGCCGATATAGGTGGCGACGCCCTTGCCGCCCTTGAAGCCGAGCCAGACGGGAAAGACATGGCCGAAAAACGCAGCGACACCGGCGACCATGGCGGGCTCGTAGCCCCAGAGCCAGAGGGCGATGAGGACCGCAACGGCGCCCTTGCCGGAATCGCCGACGAGAGTCAGTGCGGCGAGGTCGCGGCGGCCGGTGCGCAGGACGTTGGTGGCGCCGATGTTGCCCGAGCCTATGGCGCGCACGTCGCCGAGGCCCGCAAGGCGGGTGGCGACGAGCCCGAAGGGGATCGAGCCGAGGAGATAACCCAGTATAAGCGCGAGCGCATATTCGATCATTGCGCGGTGTCCTCCCGGTGAACGATCCTTCCTCCGACGATCGTCGTCATCACCTTGCCCATCATGCGCGCCTTTTCGAAGGTGGTGTTGGACGATTTCGAGCGAATGGTAGCCTCCTCGACGATCCAGGGGTAGTCCGGATCGAAAAGGCAGACATCGGCGGGGGCGCCTTTGGCGAGCGTGCCGGTCTTTAGGCCGAGGATCTGGGCGGGGCGGATGGTCATGGCGCGCAGGAGCGTTTTGAGGTCGACGTCGCCGGAATGATAAAGTCGCAGGGCGCCCGCGAGTAGCGTTTCGAGCCCGATCGCGCCCTCGGCGGCGTCCGCGAAGGGCTGGCGCTTCACTTCTGTATCCTGCGGGTCATGGCCCGAGCAGATGACGTCGATGGTCCCGGCCTTGAGGGCTTCAACCATGGCCAGGCGGTCGTCCTCGTGCCGCAGGGGCGGGGAGAGCTTGAAGAAGGTGCGGTAGGGGCCGATGTCGTTTTCGTTGAGGCACAGATGGTTGACCGAGATGCCAGCCGAAATCCTGGGGCTGTGCTTTTTGTAGTGGGTGAGGAGTTCCGCCGAGCGCGCGGTGGAGACTTGTGCCGCGTGGTAGCGGGCGCCGGTCATCAATGCGAGTTGGAGGTCGCGGTCGAGCGGGATGGTTTCGGCCTGGGTGGGGATGCCCTTGAGGCCACGGAAGGTGGCGAGCGGGCCAGCGTTCATGACGCCTTCTCCCGCGAGCGCGGCATCGAGCGGCTGATGGATTATTGGCGCGTCGAAATTGGTAGCGTAGGTCATGGCCGCGCGCATGACGGCGGTGTTCTGGAGCGATTTGCGCCCTTCGGTGAAGGCGACGGCGCCGGCTTCCTTCAAGAGCCCGAACTCGGTGAGGTCCTTGCCCTCGAGGCCCTTGGTGATGGCGGCGCTGGGGAGCACGCGCACGCACGCAGTCGCGCCGGCGCGGCGGAGGACGTAGTCGACAAGCGCGCCGTCGTCGATGGCCGGGGCGGTGTCGGGCATTGTGAGAATGCTGGTCACGCCGCCCGCGGCGGCGGCGTGGCCCGCGCTTTCGAGGGTTTCGCGGTATTCATGGCCGGGTTCGCCGGTGAAGACGCGCATGTCGATGAGACCGGGGCAGACGATCAAGCCGCGCGCATCGATGCGGTCTGCGTCGGCTGGTGCGCCGGGGGCCTGGCCTTCTGCGACGTCGGCGATCCTGCCATTTTCCACCAGCAGTACGCCGGTGACGTCGCGGTCCGAGGCGGGGTCGATGATGCGCGCGTTTTCTATAAGGAGCGGCTTATTCATGCGTTGCCCTCCCGATTCAGAAGCGCGTCGAGCACGGCCATGCGGACGGCGACGCCCATTTCGACCTGTTCGGTGATGACCGATTGAGCGCCGTCGGCGATGGCGGGATCGATTTCGACGCCGCGGTTCATCGGGCCGGGGTGCATGACGAGCGCACCGGGCCTGGCGTAAGCGAGCTTTTCCGCGTCGAGGCCATAGAAGCGGTAGAATTCGCGGGTCGAGGGGACGAGCTTGCCGGATGCGCGCTCGTTCTGAAGGCGGAGCATCATGACCACGTCGACGCCTTTGAGGCCCTCGCGCATGTCGGTGAAGACCTCGCTCGCCATCTGGTCGACGCCGGCGGGCAGGAGGTTTTGTGGGGCGATGACGCGGGTGCGGGCCTGCATGGCGCCTAAAAGGATGAGGTTCGAGCGCGCAACGCGGGAATTGGCGATGTCGCCGCAGATGGCGACGGTGAGGCCATTCAGGCGTCCCAGGTGCCGGCGGATGGTGAGGGCGTCGAGGAGCGCCTGGGTGGGGTGTTCGTGCGCGCCGTCGCCGGCGTTGAGGACGGCGCATTCGACTTTCTGGCTCAAGAGCTCGACGGCACCGGAGGAGCCGTGGCGGACTACGATGGCGTCCGGCTGCATGGCGTTGAGCGTCGCCGCTGTGTCGATCAGGGTTTCGCCTTTGGCCACCGAGGAGGTGCGCACGGCCATGTTCATGACCGTTGCGCCGAGGCGCTTGCCGGCGATCTCGAAACTTGCCTGGGTGCGGGTCGAATTCTCGAAAAAGAGGTTGATCTGGGTCTTGCCGGCAAGGTTCGGCAGCGTCTTGCGCTGGCGCGAGACCGGGATCATCGCCTCGGCGCGGTCAAGCAGGTCGACGATCTCGACCGGATTGAGCTGGGCGATTCCGAGAAGATGCCGATGACGGAAGGGTTGGAAAGGGCCCGAAGGCGTATTGGAGGTGTCGGGTGCTGGACGTGCCATAGGGGTTCCCACTGCGACTAGCGGTGCGTACCCCAAGGCCCGTCCAACGGCAAGACCCTGCTGGTGTTTTTACGCCGAAGCGCGCCCAGCGAGAAATAGCGCGAGGCCGCATAGCAGGGCAGAAGCGATGCTGGCGATCGTGCGGATGTGGTTCCACCAGGTCCAGCGGGTCGAATAGTCCATCCAGAGCGCGCGGGCGGCTTCGGCGTCCAGCGGGATCGATTCGCGGCCGAGCGCTTCGTTCATTGGCACGTTGACGGCGACAGTGATGCCGAAGGCGCCGATGAGGTAGCAGAGGCCGGCAAGACCGAAGACGACGCCGACGTCGCGCATACCCATCGCCCAGAAGACGATTGCGGCGAGGACGGCGAAGACCGGGGCGCCGAAAAAGCTGGGGAAGAACCAAGCATTCTGGATCACCGTATTGATCTTCTGCATGCCGTCGATAGCCGAACCCGGCGCGGCGGCGTCGAAGCCCCACATCACAGAGACGGAATAGGAAAAGAAAAAGCCTGCCATGATGGCACTGGTGAGGAGTGCCAGGGTCGCCAATATGCCTGCAAGATACGTCATGTTACCCCCCGCTTGCTGCGCCCATATCCCACTGGCTTCGCGGGATGATGGTGCTACCCCTTCCGCAGGCGCTCGAGCGCGCCCTGCAAAATGTAGCTCGCCGCGAGCTTGTCGACCACCTCGGCCTGGCGGGCGCGCGAGAGGTCGGCTTCGAGCATGGTGCGGGTTACCGCCATGGTTGATAGCCGTTCGTCCCAGAAGGCGATGGGGAGGGCGGTCTTCTGCGCAAAATTGCGGGCAAAGGCGCGGGCGGATTGGGCGCGGGGGCCTTCGGTGCCGTCCATGTTGAGCGGCAGGCCGATAACGATGCCTGTGACGTTGTTTTGCGCGATGAGTGCAAGGAGGCGGTCGGCGTCGGCGGTGAATTTCGTGCGCTTGATGGTTTCGACCGGCGAGGCGGAATAGCGCATGGCGTCCGAGATTGCGACGCCGATGGTCTTTGTGCCCAGGTCGAGGCCCATGAGCTTGCCCGAGGGGGGCAGGGCGGCGAGCGGGTTGGCGATGTCATCGTCGGTCATTGCGGGGCTTTCTTGCCGGGCGGTGTTTATCGGCTTATCAGCGTGCTTGGGCACAAATGCAAGGATGGAGCGTTGGAGCGATGAAACTGACGTGGTTCGCCGGCATGACATTCCGGCTGCATATCGCCGGTGAGATCGTAGTTACCGATCCCGAAGATGCGCCCGAGACGGTGGACAGCACCGAATTGAAGAGCGGGGCGGACTGGGTGGTCCATAGTCTGGGATCCGGCCTCGCCGGGTTCGATCCGGAGGTCTGGAAGCCGCGCCGGGCCGGACGGTTGATCGACGCCGATACCAGTACGCCGAAGCTCAATGTCTTCCGGTTCGGTCGCGGGTTCGTACTCGACGCGCCAGATGAGGGGCTTGTGGTCGTGCTCGACAGTGACGCGCCTGCCGATATCGTCTGGGGCCGCTGGGCCGACAACGCGATCGTGGTCCTGGGCGGCGGCGCGGCGGGAGCGGTCGGGCGTGCGGCGCTTGAGGGGGCGCGGCCCAAGCTGATCGCGCTTGCGGGCGCCGGCGCGGAGGCGGACGCGGCATTCGCCACGTTGGCACCGCTTGTCGGTAGTGCCGGATTGACCGTTCTCGAGCCCGGTCTGGCGGTGGAAGTCTGATTGCAGGGATAAAAGGCTCTTATCCATCGGCCCGAATTGTGACTTGGCGATTGCCAGCAGCATTGGCGCGTTGCTAAAAGGCGCCGATACCACGTAGCAATTCCCGCTCAAGCGCAGGAGAATATCCATGTCGGTCGATGCCGATACCGTGCGGCGCATTGGTCATTTGGCCCGAATCCGCATTTCCGACGACGAAGTTGCCGCCTACGAAGGCGAGCTCAATGCCATTCTCGGGTTTGTCGAGCAATTGAGCGAAGTCGATGTCAGCGGCGTCGAGCCGATGACCTCGGTGACCCCGATGGTGCTGCGCCGGCGCGCGGACGGGGTGACCGATGGCGGTTATCCCGAAAAGGTCGTGGCCAACGCGCCGCTTTCGGAAGACAATTTCTTCATGGTGCCCAAGGTCGTGGAGTAAGACCCGATGGCCATCACGATCGCTATCGAAACACCGTTGCAGGACGACGTGCGCGCGCTTGTCAAAGCGCTCAACGCGTACCTCAATCCGCTTTCGCCCCCCGAGTTCCAGTTCCAGATGACCGTCGAGCAGATGGCAGGGGAGGATACCACCCTGTTCATCGCGCGCGACGATAGCGGACGGGCCGTGGGCATGGGGGCGCTCAAGGTGTTCGACGGCGACATGGCCGAGATCAAGCGCATGTACACGCTTCCCGAAGTCAGGGGGCAGCGTGTGGGCGTCGTGCTTTTGGAGGCGATCGAAGCCCTGGCCCGCGAAAAGGGAATTAGAATTCTCAAGCTCGAAACCGGGAGCGTCGCCGGGTTCGAGCCGGCGTGGCGGCTCTATGAGCGCGGCGGGTTCGCCCGGTGCGGCGCGTTTCTCGACTATCCAGACAGCGAATATTCCGCCTTCTACGAGAAGGCCCTGGTTTAAGGACTTTTCCCAGTGACCGATCTTACCCGTTTGAGCCTCAAGGACTTGCGCGACGGCATCGCGCGGAAGGACTTTACCTCGCTTGAAGCGACCGATGCCTATGTCGGCGCGATCGAGGCGGCGAATGACAAACTCAACGCCTACGTCGCGGTGACGGCCGATCAGGCGCGCGCGATGGCGAAGGCGAGCGACGAGAGGATCGCCAAGGGCGAGGGCGGAGCGCTCGAGGGCGTGCCGCTCGGGATCAAGGACCTGTTTGCGACCAAGGGCGTACACACGCAGGCGGCAAGCCATATCCTCGATGGGTTCAAGCCCGAGTACGAATCGACGGTGACCGCCAATCTCTGGGGCGACGGCGCGGTGATGCTGGGCAAGCTCAACATGGACGAGTTCGCCATGGGTTCGTCCAACGAGACGTCCTACTACGGCCCGGTGGTGAACCCCTGGCGAGGTGCGGGCGGCAACAAGGACCTGGTGCCGGGCGGGTCGTCGGGCGGATCGGCTGCGGCGGTTTCCGCATGGCTTTGCGCCGGGGCGACGGCGACGGATACGGGCGGGTCGATCCGGCAGCCGGCGGCCTTTACCGGGACAGTCGGGATCAAACCGACATACGGGCGCTGCTCGCGCTGGGGGATCGTGGCGTTCGCCTCATCGCTCGATCAGGCCGGGCCGATCGCGCGGACGGTCGAGGACAGCGCAATCCTGCTGCAGTCGATGGCCGGGTTCGACCCCAAGGATTCCACGAGCGCAGAGCTGGCGGTACCCGATTTCGCCGCGGCGGTGGAGCGTGGGGTCAAGGGGCTGACCATCGGCGTTCCGAAGGAATACCGGATGGACGGGATGCCCGAGGAGATCGAAACGCTCTGGCATCAGGGGCTCGAATGGCTCAAGGCCGAGGGCGCGACGGTCAAGGACATTTCGCTGCCGCATACGAAATATGCGCTGCCCGCCTACTATATCGTGGCGCCGGCGGAGGCGTCCTCGAACCTGGCGCGGTATGACGGGGTGAAGTACGGCTTGCGGGTCTCGGGCAAGGATATCACCGATCTTTACGAACTCACCCGCGCCGAAGGGTTCGGGCGCGAGGTCAAGCGGCGCGTGATGATCGGGACCTACGTGCTCTCGGCGGGGTATTACGATGCCTATTACGTCCGGGCGCAGAAGGTCCGCACGCTCATCAAAAAGGATTTCGAGGATGCGTTCGCCGGCGGCGTCGACGCCATTCTGACGCCGGCGACGCCGTCGGCGGCATTCGGGATCGCCGATCAGGATCTTCACGCCGATCCGGTAAAGATGTACCTCAACGACATCTTCACGGTGACGGTCAACATGGCCGGCCTGCCCGGCATCGCGGTACCGGCGGGCAAGGACGGGCAGGGGTTGCCGCTGGGACTGCAGCTTATCGGCAAGCCGTTCGACGAGGAGACGCTCTTTGCCGCGGGCCGCGTAATCGAAAAGAGCGCCGGCCAGGACTTCACCCCCGAGAAGTGGTGGTGATCGCCCAGGGCGATTTCAGGACGTTGATCGCGGCCGGGCAGCCGGTCGAAGGTGCCGATCTGTCGGGGATCGACTGGTCCGATCTGCCAGCCGGCGAGATTGTGATGCGCGATTGCACGGTTTCCGGCGTGCGTATGGTCGAGGCCGATCTTTCCGGCGCGCTGTTCGCGGGGTGCCGGTTCACCAGGGCCGGGTTTCCCGGCGCGAACTTGACCGATGCCGTCTTCCGCAACTGCACGTTCTTCGATGCCGAAAGCGGCGAGGGGTGCGACTTTTCGCGGGCCGATCTCGAAGGCGCGGTCTTTGAGGGCGGCAACCTCGCGGTGAGCCGGTTTGCGCATGCGCGGCTTTACGATGCCGCGTTCCGGCGGTGCAAGGCGCAGGGGGTGGACTTCGAAGGCGCGGACTTCTCCAGGACGATCGGGGGGCGGACGGCGATCTCCCGCGTCGTTTTCGAGATGGCGATCCTCGATATGGCGTCGTTTCGAGGCACGAGGCTCGACGATTGCATCTTCGCCGAGTGCAGTTTGAGGCAATCCGACTTCAGCGGATCGTCGCTGGCAAGCGCGGACTTGCGCGGAAGTGACCTGTCCGAAGCCAATTTCACCAACGTCGTTCTGGACAACGCCGATCTGCGCGGCGCGACGGTTTTCGGGCTCGATGTGACGCGCCTGGCGAGCTTCGAAGGCGTCAAGTTGACGCCGGACCAATTGGCTGACGTTGTCAGGCCGCTCGGCATACGGGTCTTTCCGCGGTAGCGGACGGATATTGCGCTGGCCGTTCCAAGTGTCTAACTGGGATCGAGACGAAGCATTCCTGAGAGCATCATGGCATCGAATATCTTCACCACCCTCGACTGGTCCGAGCCGCCCAAGGATCTGAGCCTGCCGCTGCAGGCGCTGTGGTGGGTCAAGAAAGGCGAGTTCCGCATGGGACCCGAATGGGAAGAGGCGCACCGGATCGTCCAGCAGATGGAGGGCGTCGAGGCGTTCGACTGGGTACACGCGCTCCTGCACTGGATCGAGGCGGATATGGGTAATGCGGACTATTGGTATCGCCGCGCCGGCAAGAGGCGTTCGACACCTTCGGTGGCCAAGGAATGGGAGCACATGGCGCTGACGCTGAGCGAAGGCGGACAGCAATAAGCCATGATTTGACTGGCCGGTGCGCGGCGTGAGTTGGCTCGCCGCGCACCGCGCCGCTACCGGTTGTCGGGCTGGCTGCGCACCAGTGCGATGCCTCGACGGGTGATGCGGTAGGGGCCGCCTTTGTGCGAGGCGATCGTCTTGCGCCGCAGGAGCTTTTGGAAGAGCGGCAAATCGCATTGGGTCATGAGCCAGCCGTCTCGGTTGTAGCACTCGATGCCGGTGATTTTGCCGCGTTCGTTCTTGAGCGGCACGATGTGGCCGCCCTGCGCGAGTGCGTGCAGCACCCGCTGTTCGTCTCTGGAGATATCCATTCGGGGTAAGTCTGTCTGCTGGTAGGCGGTGCGCTCAACGCGCCTGCCGCCGGTCAAACGGCCTCGCTCCGCCCGCGATACGCAAGGCGGCATGAGGGGTTCGAAATATCAGCCCCGTCCTTGCAGACGAGGCCTCAGCAGAGCTCAGACAGTTTAAACATACGGCGCAAGGCTAGCGCGGCTGCCGCGGTCTGGGAAGAAAGCGTGCGTCATGTGGTTGTTTTTCCGCGCACGCCGATGCACACCTGCATCACTTAAATGGCAGAACAACGGATTTGACACATGACCGCTAGCAAAACGCCCACCGAATGCGAAACCAAGGAGGACGTGCGCGCCGAGATCGACCGAATCGATCGGGAGCTTCTTGCGCTTTTCGCGGAACGGCACGGCTATGTGACGCGCATGGCGGAGATCAAGACCGACCCGCACGAAGCCTACGACCCCGCCCGGATCGAAGCGATCATCTCCAAGGTGCGCGAGCGGGCGGTTGGGCTCGAGCTCGACGAGGATCAGGCCGAGCTGATCTGGCGTACATTAATTGATTGGAATATAAACTACGAAAAGGGCATCATTATCGGACGAACGCGTCATCGGTAGGAGCCAGCATGCTCGACCACATCACATTGCGGCGTGCCTCGATTGCGGAAGCGGACAAGCTCGGCAAGCTGGCGTTTGCCGCGTGGGATTCGAGTATGCGCCACATTCTCGATGCGGACAGCGATGCAGGGCTCGAGGCAGACCGGCAAGCGCTTCTTCTCGCCTTCCAGCTCTTCTGCATCAATGCCTCGCACGCAATCACGGTGGCCGAGGACGAAGGCGCGCTGATCGGTTGGGGCGCGCGCGAACCCATGAGTGCCTATATCTCGGATCTCTGGGTCGCTCCGGCCTTTCAGCGGCACGGGGTCGGGCGGTCGCTGCTGCATGCGGTCGAGCACGACATCTTCAAGTCCGGTCACGACGTTGCGGTCCTTGAAACGCATGCGGAGAATGGGGGTGCGATCCGGTTTTATGCCCGCGAGGGGTATGAGATCGTCTGGCGCGGGGTCAAGTTCTCGCGGCTTTTGGGCCAACGCATCGAAAAAGTGCGCATGGAAAAGCAACTGGTGGTCATGACCCACTAGTCTGCCCGCCGCATTTCCGCTATCCCCACCTTGATTGTTCCCGCGCATTCCGCGCAGCGCTTGTTGAATCCGAATAGGCCGAATTTCGCATGAGCATTGTCGATACCCGCACGCCCAACCCGAAATATTTCATTGCCGGGGCGACCGGCGATTGGGAAATGGTCATCGGGATGGAGGTGCACGCGCAGGTCACCTCCGAAGCCAAGCTGTTCTCGGGCTCTTCGACGGAATTCGGCCGGCCGCCCAATTCCAATGTGAGTTTCGTCGACGCGGCGATGCCGGGCATGCTGCCGGTCATCAACGACGAGTGCGTGCGCCAGGCGGTGCGGACGGGACTGGGTCTGAAGGCCAAGATCAACAAGCGCTCGGTCTTCGACCGGAAGAACTATTTCTATCCCGACCTGCCGCAGGGGTATCAGATATCGCAGTACAAGGACCCGATCGTGGGGGAGGGCAAGGTGTTGCTCGACCTCGGCGAGGACGGGGAGGTCGAGATCGGGATCGAGCGGCTGCACCTCGAGCAGGACGCGGGTAAGTCGATCCACGACCAGCACCCCAATATGAGCTTCGTCGACCTCAACCGTTCGGGTGTGGCGCTGATGGAGATCGTTTCCAAACCCGATCTGCGGTCGTCGGACGAGGCCAAGGCCTATCTTTCCAAGCTGCGGACCATCCTGCGGTACCTCGGGACCTGTGACGGAAACATGGAGCAGGGCTCCATGCGCGCGGACATCAACGTATCGGTGCGCCGGCCGGGCGGCGAATTCGGTACGCGGTGCGAGATCAAGAACGTCAACTCGGTGCGGTTTGCCGGGCAGGCGATCGAATACGAGGCGCGCCGGCAGATCGACATTCTCGAAGACGGCGGCGTCATCGATCAGGAAACGCGGCTGTTCGATCCAAAGAGCGGGCAGACGCGGTCGATGCGATCCAAGGAGGAGGCGCACGATTATCGCTATTTCCCCGATCCCGACCTGCTGCCGCTCGAATTCGACGATGCGTTTATCGACGAACTCGCGGCGCATCTGCCGGAACTGCCCGACGAGAAAAGCGCCCGGTTTATCGAGAGCTACGGGATTTCGCACTACGATGCCAGCGTTCTGGTGGCGGATCGGGATTCGGCGGACTTCTTTGAGTCCGTGGCCAAGGGGCGCGATGGCAAGCTGGCGGCCAACTGGGTTATCAATGAACTGTTCGGCCGGCTCAACAAGGACGGGACCGCGGTGACCGATAGTCCGGTCAGTGCGGATCAACTCGGCGGCATCGTCGATCTCATCTCTAAGGGCGAGATTTCGGGCAAGATCGCAAAGGATCTCTTCGAGATCGTCTGGTCCGAGGGTGGCGATCCGGCGAAGCTTGTCGAAGAGCGCGGGATGAAACAGGTTTCCGATACCGGCGCGATCGAGAAGATCGTCGACGAGATCATCGCTGGGAACCCCGACCAGGTCGAGAAGGTTAAGGACAAGCCGGGACTTCTTGGCTGGTTCGTCGGGCAGGTCATGAAGCAGACCGGCGGCAAGGCCAATCCCCAGGCGGTCAACGAGATTTTGAAGGCGAAGCTCGGCCTGGAGTAAACGTTTGGCGTGCTCCGGGTCCGCGAGGGCGAAGGGAGCACGTCATGACGCAGCGCACAAATCGCATTATCTTCAACATCCTTGCCAAGGATATCGAGGAGACGGCGGCGTTCTACGAGACGCTTTGCGGCCTCAAGCGCATCTACACCAGCGATTGGTATATCGTCCTCTCACCCGATGGCGGGCTCGGAGACGGAGCACTCAATTATGAGCTTGGGATCATCGACGAAGTCCACCGGGTCGTGCCGACGGCATCGCGCGGGATGTTCGCCGGTGGCTATTTGACATTGGTCGTCGACGATGTCGAGCAGGCATTCCTGGAGGCGCGGAGGATGGGTGCTGACGTCGTTCAGGAACCAACGCCGCTCGACTACGGGCAAACCCAGATGATTTTACGCGATCCCAACGGCGTGGTCGTGGATATTTCAACGCCGACAGAACACTAGGTCCGGGAACGGCCCGGCGCGTGTGTTCGTTTTTCGTACGCTACCCAAAGGAGGTTTACGATGACGAGGCCAGCGCCAGAGCCCAATCCGGTTCCGCCGCAGCCGGGCCCCGATCCGGTTCCGCCGCGTCCCGACAGCCCGGTTCCCAATCCGCACGACCCGCAGCCGCCCGTGGAGCCGGGGCAGCCTAGCGAGCCCTACCCGGAAATACCGCCCGAACCCACGCCTGTGCCACCCCGGCCCGAGACGTGGCCGGAGCGGTCATAGCGCGCGTGCGCGTTGCAGCCCCAGCCATTTCGGCAGGCGGCCGTCGATCAGCAGCAGGCCGGTAAAAATCACAAGCATGCCCAAAATGTGCGTGGGCAGAATCACTTCGCCCAAAAGGCTCACGCCGAGGATGATCGCGGAGACCGGGGCGATGAGCGTGGTCGTGGCGAAATTCGTGGCGCCGACGCGCGGCAGGATGCGGTACATGATCTGGAAGGTGAAGGCGGTTGAGATAAGCCCTATGGCGAGCGCGGAGAACCATGTCTCGGGGAGCGTGGGGGTGGGGACGCCTTCGCCGATGAGGGCAACGGGGATGGCTGCCAAGCTGGCGCCCGTAAAGGCGAGGGTCGCGAAGGTCATGGGTTCGACGTGCTTGAAGCTGCGGTTGATGTTGAGCGCCAACGCGTAGCAGAGCGTTGCGAGCAGGCAGGCACCCATGGCCCAGAGGCTGGAATTGCCGCCGCTAGCCAACGCGGGGGAGGCCAGAATAACCGCGCCGGTGAAGCCGAAAACGACGCCAAGGCTTTTCCATCGGGTGGCCTTTTCGCCACCGATCCAGAAATGGGAGACGATGACGGTCATGACCGGTGTGAGCGCGTTGATAATCGCCGCAACACCGCTGGCGAGGTGTGCCTGGGCCAGCGGAAAGAGGCCGAAAGGCAGGGCATAGGACAGGGCGCCGAGGAGCCCCAGTTGCACCCACAACCGGGCATCGCGGGGCAATGGTTTGCGCAACGCGAACTGGATGCCCCAGCAGCCGATGGCGGCAATCCCGACGCGGAACCCCGAGACCCACAAGGGGCCGAGTTCCCGGATCAGCACAGCGTTGAAGATGAAGGAGCAACCCCAGATGGCGCCCAGGGCGATGATCCAGAGCCAGTCGCGAAATGCCATTGGGCATCCTTTGAGCCGTTGAACAGCAAACCGTATGCCTCGCATTCGTGAAAGTCGAAGCACAATTGGCGATGTCAGATATCAATGCCGGTGATGGATGCGACCCGGTTTTTACGCGTCGAGCGGCCGCACCTTATTGAGCCCCGTGTCCAATGCAATCTCGCCTGCGGCAAGCATGCCGAGCGCACGGGGGTAGAGCTTGTGTTCTTCGACGAGGACGCGCGCAGCAAGGACTTCCGGCGTGTCGCCGGGCTGGATCGGGACGCGGGCCTGGGCGATGACAGGACCCTCGTCGAGCCCCGGGGTGACGAAGTGGACCGAGCAGCCGTGTTCGAGGTCGCCCGCGGCGATGGCGCGGGCGTGGGTATCGAGGCCCTTGTATTTGGGCAGGAGCGAGGGGTGGATATTGATGGCCTTGCCCAACCAGCGGGTCGTGAATTCCCTGGTGAGGATGCGCATGAAGCCCGCGAGGCAGACATAGTCCACGCGCCAGCCCTCGAGGATTGCGGTGAGCGCGTTTTCGAAATCGAGGCGGGTTTCGAATTTGCTTTGTGCGAGCGTCGCCGTCGGGATGCCTTCGGCACGGGCGTATTCGAGCCCCGGCGCGGCGGCCCGGTTGGAAAAGACGCCGACGATCTGCGCCGGGTAGTCGGCATTCCTGGCCGCCTCGATCAGGGCCGTCATGTTCGAGCCGCGCCCGGAAATCAGAATTGCGACGCGTTTTTTGCCGCTCATAGGTCAAGCGTGCCCGAGAATTCGACCGCCTCGCCGGACCTCTCAACGAGGTCACCGACGATCGCGGCGGTTTCGCCCTCGGCATTGAGACGGTCGACAAGCGCAGCTGCGTCCTGGGCTCCGACGGCGACGAGCATGCCCACGCCGCAGTTGAACGTGCGCAGCATTTCGCGCTCGGCGATGCCGCCGGATTTGGCGAGCCAGCCAAAGACGGCGGGCACGGTTACGGCGCCGAGTTCCACGCGCGCGGCGAGGTGTGCGGGCAACACGCGCGGGATGTTCTCCTGAAAGCCGCCGCCTGTGATGTGGGCCAGCGCCTTGATCGAGAGGCCCGCCTTGAGGGCGGCAAGGATGGGTTTGACGTAGATCCTGGTCGGTGTGAGGAGAGCCTCGCCCAGGCTCCGTTCGGGCGCGAAGGGCGCCGGATCGGACCACGAGATGCCGGACATGTCGACGATCTTGCGCACAAGCGAAAAGCCGTTCGAGTGTACGCCGGAGGATGCGATGGCAACGAGCTTGTCGCCGGCGGTGATGTCCTTGCGGGGCAGGAGGGCGCTACGTTCGGCGGCTCCGACGGCAAAGCCGGCGAGGTCGTAGTCGTCGCCCGCGTACATACCGGGCATTTCTGCGGTTTCGCCACCGAGTAGCGCGCACCCGGCCTGCCGGCAGCCTTCGGCAATGCCCTCGACGATCGCCGTGCCTTGCTCGACATTGAGCGCTCCGGTGGCGAAATAGTCGAGGAAGAAGAGCGGTTCGGCGCCCTGGACGACGATGTCGTTGACACACATGGCGACCAGGTCGATGCCGACGGTATTGTGCACGCCTGCGTCGATGGCGATGCGCAGCTTGGTGCCGACCCCGTCATTGGCGGCTACGAGAATCGGGTCGGCAAAGCCGGCAGCCTTCAAATCGAACAGTCCACCGAAGCCGCCGATCTCGCCGTCCGCGCCGGGCCGGCGGGTGGATTTGACCGCAGGCTTGATCGCCTCGACAAGGGCGTTGCCGGCGTCGATATCGACCCCGGCCTGCTTGTACGAGAGGCCGTTTGGTGGCACCAAGGGTGAGTCGGACATGGGTCAGGACCATTTCCACTGTGCTGCCCACAGCTTTTGCCCAGGGCAACAGATTGACGTTGATCGCCTCGCATGGGGGCTATAATCGAAGGCTGATAGCGGCTCGCCGCGCATCACGCAAGGATCGTCCCCGCATGACACTGCAGAATCAGATCAAGGCCTGGGTCCTCCTTCTGGCGGTCACCGGGGTCCTGCTGTGGGTATTCCGGGGCATCCTGTTGCCCTTCGTGATCGGGATCACGCTCGCTTATCTGCTCAACCCGATCGTTGAGTGGCTGGAAAAGCACCATGTGCGCCGCGCCATCGGAACGCTTTTTGTCCTTCTGTTGGTGGTGCTCCTGGTTATCGCGGCGGTCCTGCTGATCGTTCCGTTGATCCTCCAGCAGGCGTTCGGATTGCTGCGGAACCTGCCGGGCTATGTCGAGCAGTTGCAGGAGTTCATCGCGACCCAGGCGCCAAGGCTCGAGCAATGGATCGGCACGGACCGCATGCTTGAGCTCGAGCGCGGGCTCGAGCAGATGTTTTCCGACAGCATCGGCATGCTCACCAACATCACCGGCCAGATTGTCCAATCGAGCGTGAGCATCTTCAATACCGTGGGCATCATGATCGTGACGCCGGTGGTGGCGTTCTACGTGCTGGTGGACTGGCAGAAGATGGTCGAAAGTGTCGACAACCTGTTCCCACCCAAGCACAAGGCGGAAATCCGCGCGCTTTTTGCCGACATGGACGTGGCGCTGGCGGGGTTTGTGCGCGGGCAGGGGACCGTGGTTCTCATTCTCGCGATTTACTATGGCGCGGCGCTGTCGCTGGCGGGTCTGAGCTTCGGGCTCGCGATCGGGATTATTGCCGGGCTTTTCAGCTTTATTCCCTATGTCGGGGCGCTGATCGGGTTCGTGCTTTCGATCGGGGTTGCGCTGGTTCAGTTCTGGCCGGACTGGATACCCATATCGATCATCCTCGCGATCTATCTCTTCGGGCAGTTTCTCGAGGGCAACATCCTTTATCCCAAACTCGTCGGGTCGAGTATCGGTGTGCATCCGGTCTGGCTGATGTTCGCGCTTTTCGCCTTTGCCGTGTTGTTCGGCGCCGTCGGTGTTATCGTGGCCGTGCCGCTCGCGGCGATTTCCGGGGTGTTGATGCGCTGGGCGGTGACCAAATACAAGAACAGCCCCCTTTATGACCCCGACTACAAGGTTCTGCAGTCCAGACAGGGCGCGGAGAAGGACGATGCAGGCAAAATCGGTTAAGCCCATGATTGCCGAAGATGCCGACCCGGGCGTGTGGCCTGAGGGCAAGACGCAACTGGTTCTGAATCTCGGGCACGTCGCCGCGCAGACCGCCGACGATTTTATGGTGTGCGAGGGCAATCATCTCGCTTTCGAGCACGTTTGCGCCTTTCCCGACTGGCCCGCGCCGTTGGCGCTCGTCGAAGGGGCTGCAAAATCGGGGAAATCACACCTTGCACGGATCTGGCTGGCGCAGGCGGACGCGGTGGCAGCCGAACCCGATGCGGTCGAGAGCCTTGCGGCCGAAGGCGGGACACGGCCCGTGCTCGTCGAGGATATCGATCGTGCCGGTTATGACGAGGTGGGGCTCTTTCACTTGCTCAACCAGTCGATGCGCGACGAACGGCCGCTGCTGATGACCGCGCGGTCGCCGATCGCCGAATGGCCCTACCGGACCAATGACGTCAAGTCGCGTGCGCGGCTGGCCGCGTGGTTCTCATTAACGGCGCCCGATGACATCTTGTTGTCGCAGATGATGGTGAAACTGTTTGCCGACAGGCAGTTGTCGGTCGATCCGAAGGTGATTTCCTATCTCGTAGCGCGCATGGAGCGGTCAAGTGAGGAAGTCGTCGCTCTGGTTTCGATCGCAGATCGGCTCGCGCTGTCGCGCGGCCGGGCGGTAACGCGCGCGATCGCCGCCGAGGCGCTGGCGCTGCGTGCCGCTGCCCGCGCGGACAAACCGGACACGGAAAGCTGAGGACGCTATTATGGTTGAAATGGTGCAGAACGAACATCTGGTCGAGGACACCACCCCGGATATCTCGGCGCTGCGTGAGAGCCCGGCCCGGTTCGTGAACCGCGAAGTCTCCTGGCTTCAATTCAATATGCGTGTCCTCGAAGAGGCGCAGAACCAAAATCACCCGCTCCTTGAGCGGCTGCGGTTCGTTTCGATTTCGGCGAACAATCTCGACGAGTTCTTCATGGTTCGCGTCGCCGGGCTGAAGGGGCAGCTTCGGGCGGGACTGCCGCGCGAGAGCTCGGACGGGATGACGCCAACCGAGCAGCTCGAAGAAATCGCCACGCTCGCCCAGCACCTGCATCTCGAACAGCAGGACCAGTGGCAGTCGATCCGTGAGGAACTCGCCGAGCACAACATCGTCCTGCACGAGGAGGAGGACCTCACCTCCGAGCAGGTGGATTTCCTGCAGACGATCTTTCGCGAGGAAATCTTCCCAGTCCTGACCCCGATTGCCATCGATCCGGCGCATCCGTTCCCGTTCATTCCCAATCTGGGGTTCTCGCTGGCGTTCCAGCTCGATCGGGTATCGGACGGGTCGCGGCTCAACGCGCTTGTGCGTATTCCCGCCAATCTCGACCGCTTCATCAAGCTGCCGACGCATGCGATATCCGACCGGCGGGTCGAGATGGTTACGGTCGAGACCATGGTGAAAGTCTTCTTTCACAAGATCTTCCCCGGCTACACGGTGGTGGGCTCGGGCGGATTCCGGGTGGTGCGCGACAGCGAGATCGAAATCGACGACGAAGCGGCCGACCTCGTGGTCGAGTTCGAATCGGCGCTGCGCCAGCGCCGGCGTGGCCAGGTGATCCGGCTTGAGATCGACCGTTCGATGCCGCGCTCGCTGAAGCGGCTGATTGCCGAGGAGTTGCACGTCACGGTTGAAGATACGTTCGAGGTTGACGGGTTTCTCGGCCTCGCGGACGCAGGCAAGATCTGCGATCTCGACAGGCCGGAGCTCAAGTTCCCGCGTTACCACGCCCGGTTCCCGGAGCGCATCCGCGATCATCACGGCGACTGTTTCGCCGCGATCCGGGAAAAGGATATCGTGGTCCACCATCCCTATGAGAGCTTCGACGTCGTTGCACAGTTCATCGCGCAGGCGGCGCGGGACCCCGATGTGGTTGCGGTCAAGCAGACGCTTTATCGGACCAGCAAGGACTCCCCGATCGTCAAGGCTCTGATCGCGGCGGCGGAATCCGGCAAGTCGGTGACGGCGCTGGTCGAGCTCAAGGCGCGGTTCGACGAAGAGGCCAATATCCGCTGGGCGCGGGATCTCGAGCGGGCCGGCGTGCAGGTCGTTTTCGGGTTCATCGAACTCAAGACCCACGCCAAGCTAAGCCAGGTGGTGCGTCGCGAGCAGGGGCGGTTGGTGTCTTATTGCCATGTGGGCACGGGCAACTATCACCCGGTCACGGCCAAGATCTATACCGACCTGAGCTATTTCACGGCCGATCCGGCGATCACGCGCGACGTCGCGCGGGTATTCAACTTCATCACCGGCTATGCGCGCCCGAGCGAACTCGAAACGATCGCGATTTCACCGATTTCGCTTCGCTCGCGATTGCTCGAGCATATCGCGACCGAGGCTGAGCTTGCGAGCCGTGGCGAGCCGGCGACAATCTGGTTCAAGTGCAATTCATTGGTGGACCCTGACATCATCGACGCGCTTTACAGCGCCAGCCAGGCTGGGGTGAAGATCGACCTGGTCATCCGCGGTATCTGCTGCCTGCGGCCGGGCATTCCGGGCTTTTCCGATAATATCCGGGTGAAGTCGATCGTTGGGCGGTTCCTCGAGCACTCGCGTATCTATTGCTTCGGCAACGGCCGCGAGATGCCCTCGCGCGAGGCGGCAGTCTACATTTCGTCAGCGGACCTCATGCCACGCAATCTCGACTGGCGCGTGGAAACGCTCGTGCCGATCAAGAACAAGACTGTGCATAAGCAGATTCTCGATAGAATTATGGTCGCCAATCTGCGAGACAACCAGCAAAGCTGGGAGGTGCTTCCTGACGGAACGGCGCAGCGTATCAACGCTGCCGAGGGTGAGGAAGCATTCAACGCCCACGACTATTTTATGACGAATCCCTCGCTATCGGGGCGCGGCAGCGCGCTTCACGGGGACTATGGTGACGACGAAGAGGATGCAGGTTGATCCGCTTCTGGAGCGTTGAGTCGGACCCTGCCGCGCAGGGACGGATTGCGGGAGCCAAGCCGGTCGCGGTTCTCGATATTGGGTCGAACTCGGTTCGCCTGGTGGTCTATGAGCGCCTCGCGCGGGCGCTCACTGTTCTTTACAACGAAAAATCGGCGAGCGGGCTGGGGCGGGGCGTCGCCGCGACCGGCAAGCTTTCCGACGACAGCATGGCGCGGGCGCTGAAGGCGATCCGCCGGTTTGCCATGGTGTGCAAACTCACCGAGGTCGGCGACATTCACGCCATCGCGACGTCGGCGACGCGCGAGGCCGAAAACGGGCCCGACTTCGTTCGGTCGGTCGAGGAGGTCATCGGCGTTCCGGTGCGTGTGCTCTCGGGTGCCGAAGAAGCCCATTATGCGGCGCTTGGGCTGGTTGCCGGCATGCCGGCGTTCGACGGCGTCATCGGCGATCTGGGCGGGGGCAGTCTGGAACTGGCCGCCGTTTCGGGGCGCGAAGACCACATGGGGGAAACCCATGAACTGGGGGCCATTCGGCTCCAGGACGACAGCGACATGACGCCGGAGCGCGCCGTCGAAATCGCACGGGAACGGCTGACGCGCTCGAAGGTCCTCAAGTCAGGGCGGCACACGTCTTTCGGTGCGGTTGGCGGCACGTGGCGCGCGCTCGCGCGCTTGCATCAGGCCCGGACGAAGTATCCGCTGCACATGGTTCAGGATTACACCGTGCCGAGCAAGGATATGCTGGAATTGTGCGACCTTCTCACCAAGGACGACAAGAAGCCGGTCGCGGGCATGGATATTGTGTCACGCGCGCGTAAAGGCCTTCTGCCATATGGCGCTGCGGTGCTCGCCGAGGTCCTTCGCGCCGGTGAGTTCGAAGAGGTCGTTTTTTCTGCCCTCGGGGTGCGTGAGGGGTATCTGTTCGATCAACTCGACCCGGATGAGAAGGCGGCCGATCCGCTATTGCAGGCGACGGCGGAGATCTCCTCACTGCGCTCCCGGGCACCGGAATTCGCGTCCGATCTGATTGAAGGCAGCAAGGCTTTCTTCGACATGATCGGGATAGAGGAAACTGCCGACGAAAAGCGGCTGCGTATCGCATCCTGCTATATTTCGGACATTGGGTGGCGCGCGCATCCGGACTACCGCGGCGAACAGAGCGTCGATATGGTGGCGTTTTCCGATATCGTCGGGATCGGGCACCCGGGCCGGGCATTTCTCGCGCAGACGCTGGCCTACCGCTACATGGGGTTGAAGCAGAAAAGCGCGTCGGCGCGGCTTCTGGCACTTGCGGGCGACTCGCTCAATGCGCGCGCCCGACTGCTCGGCGCGTTCTTTCGCGTCGCCTATCCGCTGACCGCCGCCATGCCGGGCATACTGCCGCAGACGTCATTCGGCGTGCAGGGCGATGCGCTGGTGCTGCATCTGCCCGGCGACCTCGCGTTCCTCGACGGGGAGCGTCTCTACGGCCGCCACAAACAGCTCGCCCAGGAGGCAGGGTTCAAGGCCGCCGAGATCAAGGTCGGCTAGGTCGGATCAATCCGCCTCGATTTCAATCTCGACAATGCCTTTGCGCGTGGCTGCCAGCGCGAGGCGGCCGTGCTTGATCGCCAGTGCCTTTTCCCCGAAGAGCTTGCGGCGCCACCCCTTGAGCGCGGGTACATCGGCATCATCGTCGAGCACGATGGCGTCAATGTCCTCGGAATTGGCGATGATCCGGGTCGCGACGCCGTTCCGGTCGGCGACCGCTTTCAAAAGCACGCGCAGAAGGTCGCCGATCGCGCCCTTGGGTGACGGACCCCTAGGGCGCTGGGGGACGACGGGCAGTTGCGACTTGTCGCGTGCCTCGACTTCCTTGATCACGGCGATCAGGTCGCTTCCGGCCGACGATTTGCCGAAGCCGCGCGGCACGGCGCGGAGCTTGTCGAAGGCTTCGGGCGAAGTGGGACGCTGCTGGGCCAGCTCGTAGATCGCATCGTCCTTGAGGACGCGGCTGCGCGGCTGGTCATTGTTCTGGGCGCGCTGTTCGCGCCAGGCGGCGATGGCCTGCATGGCGGCGAGGTCGCGAGGCTTGCTGACCTTGAGTTTCAAGCGCTTCCAGGCGTCGGCGGGCTCGACGATATAGGTCGAGAGGCTTTCAAGCACCGCCATCTCGTCTTCGACCCAACTGCTGCGGCGAGTCTTTTTGATCTCGTCGCGCAGTTGGGCATAGATGTCGCGCAGATGGGTGACGTCGGCGAGCGCGTAGGTGAGCTGCTTTTCCGAGAGCGGACGCGCGGCCCAGTCGGTGAAGCGCGAGCTCTTGTCGATCTGGGTGCCGACGACGGCGCGGACGAGATTGTCGTAGGAAACCGAGTCGCCGTGGCCGCAGACGCTGGCGGCGATCTGGGTATCGAAGATCGGGTGGGGCACGGCGCCGAACAGTTTGACGAAGATTTCGATATCCTGCCGAGCGGCGTGGAAAACCTTGGTGACGAGGCTGTTGGCCAGCAGTTCGGCGAACGGGGCAAGATCGATGCCGTCGGCCAGCGGGTCGATGATGACCGCGCGGTCCGGTGTCGCTGCCTGAATCAGGCACAGCTTGGGCCAATAGGTGGTTTCGCGGAGGAATTCGGTGTCTACGGTGACGAAATCGTATCCGGCAGCATCCTTGCAGAACGCCTCGAGCGCCCGCGTCGATGTGATGACCTGCATTACAAAACTAAATCCGATTCAAAATGTATCATGGCGGTGTTAACAGGTTGGGCGCGCCACGCATAGTTCCAAGCGATCAGTATGCTTGACATTTCGGGCGCGTCATGCGCTTTTCGCCCGCGAATTCCCCACTCCGTTCTGGAAAGACTCCGATGACGCATCGCTATCGTTCGCACACTTGCGCCCAACTCAAAGCAGCCGATGTGGGGAGCAATGCGCGCCTGTCGGGCTGGGTGCACCGTATCCGCGACCATGGCGGGCTGCTGTTCATCGATCTGCGCGACCACTACGGGATCACCCAATGCGTGGTGGACCCCGATTCTCCTGCTTTCGCGCTCGCCGAAACGCTACGCGCCGAATGGGTGGTGCGGGTTGACGGCGAGGTCAAGGCACGGACCCCCGATACGGTGAACCCGAACCTGCCGACGGGGGCGGTCGAGGTGTTTATCCGCGAGATTGAAGTGCTCGGCACCGCGGGCGAATTGCCCATGCCGGTTTTTGGGGATCAGGAGTATCCTGAGGAGACTCGGCTCAAATACCGTTTCCTGGACCTGCGCCGCGAACGGCTGCACCGCAACATCGTGGTGCGCTCGAAGGTGATCTCGTCGCTGCGCCGGCGTATGGTAGAGCAGGGCTTCACCGAATATCAGACGCCGATCCTGACTGCGTCGAGCCCTGAAGGCGCGCGCGATTTCCTCGTACCTTCACGCCTCCATCCGGGCAAGTTCTACGCTCTGCCGCAGGCGCCCCAGCAATTCAAGCAGATGATGATGGTTGCCGGGTTCGACCGGTACTTCCAGATCGCCCAGTGCTTCCGAGACGAAGACGCGCGGCACGACCGGGCCGGCGAATTCACTCAGCTCGATATCGAGATGAGCTTCGTCACTCAGGAAGACGTCTTCCAGGCCGTCGAACCCGTGCTGCGCGGGGTGTTTGAGGAGTTCGCCGACGGTTGGCGCGTCACCGAGAAGTTCCCGCGCATCCCCTATGCCGAGGCTATCCGCAAATACGGCTCGGACAAGCCCGACCTTCGCAACCCGATCGAAATGCAGGATGTCACCGAGCACTTCCGCGATTCCGGATTCAAGGTCTTCGCCGGTCAGATCGCGAACGATCCCAAGGTCGAGGTCTGGGCAATCCCGGCGCCGACGGGTGGCTCGCGCGCGTTCTGCGACAGGATGAATGCCTGGGCGCAGGGCGAAGGACAACCGGGGCTCGGCTACATCTTCTTCAAGGACGGGCAGGGCTCGGGGCCGATTGCCAAGAACATCGGCGAGGAACGGACCGCCGCGATACGGGAACAGCTCGGGCTCGGGGATGGCGATGCGGTCTTCTTCGTGTGCGGCGTGCCCGCGAAATTCTACGCCTTCGCCGGGTCTGCGCGCACGCGTGTGGGCACGGAACTCGAATTGCTCGACGTCGAGCAATTTGCCTTCTGCTGGATCGTCGACTTCCCCATGTTCGAATGGAACGAGGAGGAAAAGCGGGTCGACTTTTCGCACAATCCATTCTCCATGCCGCAGGGCGAACTCGACGCGCTCGAGAACGAGGACCCGCTTACGATCAAGGCGTACCAGTACGACGTCGTCTGCAACGGCTATGAACTCTCTTCCGGCGCCATTCGTAACCATCGGCCCGATATCATGCGCAAGGCATTCGGCATCGCGGGGTATGGCGAGGAGATCCTCGAACAGCAGTTCGGCGGCATGTATCGCGCGCTGCAGTATGGTGCGCCGCCGCACGGTGGTATCGCTCCGGGCGTCGACCGAATCGTCATGCTATTGTGCCACGAGCATAACCTGCGCGAGGTCACCGCATTCCCGATGAATCAGCAGGGCGAGGATTTGTTGCTCGGTGCCCCGAGCGAAGCCTCGGCGCGGCAGTTGCGTGAACTGCATCTGCGGGTCAACCTGCCGGCTGAGGCCAAAAAACAAGCTTGAGTACCGGCGTCTGCCATCAGCGTTAAAGCCCGGTAAACGCTTGCCGGTTAGCATTGTGCGAAAACTGCTAACCGGGGCTGGCCGTCCTTTGCGCATTCGTATGCCCACGATTTTACTGGTGCTGGCTGCATTCGCGGCCTTCATTCCCGTCCTTGCGGTGGACGGGATGCTCGACACCTATGTCCGGGCGCGGGAAACGAGCGCGCTGCAGACGCGCGTTGATGCCATTACGCAGGACAGCCAGGCAGCGGTTCACGACGCAATCCAGTCCCTGCGCCGCATCCTTGCGGCCAGCCCGTCGCTGTGCACTCCGACATTTTTCGCGAACGTCAACGCCGAATTGATCGGAAATCTCTATCTCAAGCAGGTGATGGTCGAGAACCGGGACGGGGTTCAGTATTGCGCGGCCTACGACACGACGGTCGAATATCGCGTGCTGTCGGAGAGCCTGAACATTCCCGGGCATACAGAGATGCTCAGCGTGGTGCAGATTGCGGATTTTCCGCGGCCGCTGCTCAAGGTCACGCAGTCATTTGGGGAGCAACGCATGGTGTCCGCGCTCGTCGTGGCGGCGCCGATCCTGTCGCTGGAAAGCGGCACGCTCTTTGATGGCCTCAATTACCTGCAACTTTCCCTAACCAGCGGCACGCCGATCCTTTCGCGGGGGGATGCGGGCGTTGAGGGGGCAGACGGCCGGCAGGACTATCTGCTCGCCCGATCGTTTGCCGGGGAAATTCCGATCAAGGCGGAAGCGGCCGCGTCCTTTGAGAGCCTGCGGCCCGGCTATGCCCAACTTGATCTCGCGTTCACGATCGTGGCGTGTCTCGTAGGGGTCATGATCCTCGTTATGGCGCTGCATTTCGTGCGGCGGTCGAGCTTGCCGTCGTTCGATCTCGAACGCGCGATTCTTGCGGGCGAAATGAAGCCCTACTACCAGCCGGTCATCAACCTGAGAACGGGAAGGCTCGTCGGCTGCGAGGTGCTCATCCGTTGGGTCAAACGCAATGGCGAAGTGGTGCCTCCGGGCGCGTTTATCGACTACGCCGAGATGTCCGGACTGGCCATTCCCATGACGCTGAGCCTTATGGAGCAGGTGCGGGTGGACCTTGAGGACCTGTGCCGCGACGTGAAGGACTTCAAGGTTTCCATCAATCTCTTCGAGGGGCATTTCCGCGACGGGTCGATCGTCGAAGACATCCATTCGATTTTCGAGGGCAGCGGGATCGAATACCGGCAATTGGTTTTCGAGATCACCGAGCGCCGGCCGCTCGACGACCGGGTGGCAGCCAACCGTATCATATCGTCCATGCACAAGCTGGGCGTACGCATTGCGATGGACGATGCGGGGACGGGGCATTCGAATCTTGCGTATCTGCAGACGCTGGGGATCGACATCATCAAGATCGACAAGATCTTCGTCGACATGATCAAGGACGCCAGTACGCCGGTGCCCGTTATCGACGGGCTCATCTCGATGGCCAGGGACATGGATATCGAGATCATCGCCGAGGGCGTCGAAACGCAGGATCAAGCGCTTTACCTGCGCGCCAAGGATGTCAGCCTGGCGCAGGGGTACCTCTTTGCGCCGCCGATGAAGCTCTCGGCGTTCCGGACGCTTGCGGACGCGCTGCGGCCCGAGGAAAAGTTGTCGAATCTCGGCGCGGATATCGCCGCATAACCAGGCAGTACGTCCTGCGTCTATTGGACGAAAAGTTAGGGCAAACAGCCTTCCCTTTTTGCGCGTTTGGTGGCACCTAAGTCTCCGGTTTTCCGAGGAGACGGCATGACTGACGAACCGCGTGACGCGCAAAAGGCGCTGAGAGACGCCGCGCTGCATTTCCACAATTACCCCAAGCCCGGCAAGGTCGAGATCACACCGACCAAGCCGTTGGCCAACCAGCGCGATCTCGCGCTTGCCTATTCGCCAGGTGTCGCGGCGCCGTGCGAGGAAATCGCGGAGAACCCGGAAGCGGCAGCGCGCTATACCTCGCGGGCCAATCTCGTTGCGGTCATCTCCAACGGTACTGCCGTGCTGGGGCTGGGCAATATCGGGGCGCTGGCGTCAAAGCCGGTGATGGAAGGCAAGGCGGTGCTCTTCAAGAAGTTCGCCGGCATCGACTCCATCGATATCGAGATCGACGAGCAGGACCCCAAGAAGTTCATCGAGACGGTCGCGCCCATGTGGCCGTCCTTCGGGGGGATCAATCTCGAGGACATCAAGGCGCCGGACTGCTTCGAGATCGAAGAGGCTCTCAAGGAGCGCATGCCGATTCCGGTCTTTCACGACGATCAGCACGGTACGGCGATCATCGTTGCGGCGGCGGTGCTCAACGGGCTCAAGATCGCCAAGAAGGATATCGCCAAGGTCAAGATCTGTACTTCGGGCGCCGGGGCGGCGGCAATCGCGTGCCTCAACATGTTGATGGCCGTGGGCGCCAAGCGCGAAAACATCTGGGTGGCCGACCGGGAAGGGCTGGTGACAACGAGCCGCGACAACAGCGTCGACCGCTGGCGCGGGGCATTCGCGCAGGACAGCGACAAGACGACGCTCGCCGAGGTCATGGACGGCGCCGACATCTTCCTGGGGCTCTCGGCGGCCGGCGCGCTCAAGGCCGAAATGCTCAAGGACATGGCGAAGGACCCGCTGATCCTCGCGCTCTCCAATCCCGTACCCGAGATCATGCCGGAGGTGGCCATCGCGGCACGGCCGGATGCGATGATCTGTACGGGCCGGTCGGATTACCCCAACCAGGTCAACAACGTCCTGTGTTTCCCCTTCATCTTCCGCGGCGCGCTCGATGTCGGGGCGACGGAGATCAATGAGGAGATGAAGGCCGCCGCCGCGCACGCGATTGCGCAGCTCGCGCACGAGCCGGTGCTCGAAGCGACGACGAGCGGCGCGTCAACCTTCGGGCGGGACTACCTCATTCCCAACCCCTTCGACCAACGCCTGATCCTCAGGATCGCGCCGGCCGTCGCCAAAGCGGCAATGGACTCGGGGGTTGCCCAGCGGCCGATCACCGATTTCGACGCCTACAAGGACAGCCTCAACCAGTTCGTCTTCCGCTCCGGCATGGTGATGAAGCCCATGATCGAGCGCGCGAAGGGGGCGGGCAAGCGCATTGCTTTCGCCGACGGCGAGGACGAACGCGTGTTGCGCGCAACGCAGGTCATCCTCGAAGAGGGGATTGCGTCACCGATCCTCATCGGGCGTCCCTATGTCATCGAGCAGCGCATCGAGCGGTTCGGGCTGTCTCTGACGCCGGGCAAGGATTTCGAGGTCATCAACCCCGAGGACGATCCGCGCTATCGCGAGTATGTGTCGCTGTTCCATTCGCTGGTCGGGCGCAACGGTGTGACGCCGGATACGGCGCGTACCATCGTACGTACCAACACGACGGTAATCGGCGCGCTCGCCGTCAAGCGCGGGGAGGCGGACGGGCTCATCTGCGGGCTCGAGGGGCGCTACATCAAGCATGTGCGCGATATCAAGTCGGTGATCGGGCTGGCCGATGGCGCCAACGACGTCTCCGCGCTTTCCATGCTCATCATGCCGCGGGGCGTGTTCTTCCTTTCGGACACCTATGTGAGCATGGATCCGACAGCCGAGGAGATCGTCTCGATCGGACTGCAGGCACGCGATCACCTCAAACGCTTCCATCTCGAGGCCCGGGCTGCGCTCTTGAGCTATTCGAACTTCGGTTCGCGCGAGGGCGAGACGGCCGAGAAGATGAAGAAGGCCTATCAGATGCTCAAGGATGCGGCTCCGGACATGGTGGTCGAGGGCGAAATGCAGGGCGACCTGGCGCTCAATCAGGTTTTGCGCGAGCGCTATGTGCCGGATTCAGTGCTCAAGGGCGAGGCCAATCTTCTGCTGTTCCCGAACCTTGAAAGTGCGAACCTTTCGATGACGCTGCTCAAGGAAATGAACAACGCGCTTGCGGTCGGGCCGATTCTGATGGGCACGGCCAGCCCGGCGCATATCCTGGCGCCGTCGGTGACCAGCCGCGGCATCGTCAACATGACGGCGATTACCGTCAACGAAGCGCTCGACTACGACGCCTGAGGGCAGCGAAAAGACAGAGAGAGAAGGGCGCCGGTTGGCGCCCTTTTTCGTTATTGGAACGCGGTTTCCGCGAAGGAGCGCAGCTTGCGCGAATGGAGCCGTTCGACTGGCTGGTTGCGCAGGATTTCCATCGCCTTCAGGCCGATCAGGAGGTGCCGGTTGACCTGGGTGCGGTAGAAATCCGAGGCCATCCCGGGGAGCTTGAGTTCGCCGTGCAACGGTTTGTCGGATACGCACAGAAGCGTGCCGTATGGGACGCGGAAGCGGAAGCCGTTGGCCGCGATGGTCGCGCTTTCCATGTCGAGCGCGACGGCGCGGGACTGGGACAGCCGGCGGGTGATCTCGGACTGATCGCGCAGCTCCCAGTTGCGATTGTCGATGGTGAAGACCGTGCCCGTGCGCATGATCGACTTGGTCTCAAGTCCTTCGAGATGGGTGATTTCGGCAACGGCGTCCTGGAGCGCGAGCTGGACTTCGGCGAGCGCCGGGATCGGCACTGTGACGGGCAGGTCGTCGTCGAGAACGTGGTCCTCGCGGACATAGGCGTGCGCAAGCACATAGTCGCCGAGCGACTGGGAGTTGCGCAGGCCGGCGCAGTGGCCGAGCATCAGCCAGGCGTGCGGGCGCAGGACGGCGATGTGATCCGTCGCAGTCTTGGCGTTGGAGGGGCCAACGCCGATATTGATCATCGTTATGCCGCGGCCGCTCGGCGCCGTGAGGTGGTAAGCGGGCATCTGGGACTGCCGGCTTGGATGGGTCCCCGTGGTGCCGCCGCCAAGACGCTTGTTGAGAGTCACCACGTTGCCCGGCTCGACGAAGGAGTCGTAGCCCTCGTGGCCTTCCTCCATCCATTGATGGGCGAGGCGGGTGAACTCCTCGATATAGAACTGGTAGTTCGTGAAGATCACGAAATTCTGGAAATGCTCGGGTGTCGAAGCCATGTAGTGGCTGAGCCGCTGCAGCGAATAGTCGACCCGGGGCGCGGTGAACGCGGCAAGCGGGTAAGGACCTCCGGCGGGCGGAATCAGGGTTCCGTTCGCGATCTCATCGTCCATGTGTGTAAGATCGGGCGCATCGAAAAGATCGCGCAGTGGCACGCCGAGGTCCAACAGAACGTCACCCTCGACGCGCTCGGTCGGGTCCACGGCGAAATGCAGCGCTATGGGGGTTTCGGATTCGCCGATCTCGATCTCGACCGAGTGGTTCTTGAGGATCAGCTCGAAATTCTCGATGAGGTATTTCTTGAAGAGATGCGGCTGGGTCAGCGTGGTCTGGTAGAGACCCGGGCTGTGGAGGAAGCCGTAGGCGGCGCGCGAGGACGCCTGTTGCAGATAGCTCGTCGAGGTGACCTGCACCTTCGGGTAGTGCGCGCGTACCTTGCCCGGCGGAACGATGCCCTTGGTCAGATTGCGCAGATGCTCCTGAATGAAGGCCGTATTGCGGTCGTAGATTTCGCAGGCATATTCCCACGCCTGGACCGGATCGGTGAAGGCTTTGAGAGGCAGGGCCGCTGGCGTAACGAGCTTCATACAGATTTTCCTTGTTCTTGCTTTTGGTTTAACCCCTAGCCATGACAGTTTAAAAGCGCTCGCGCAAGGACGGCGCGCTACCCGATAGCGAAATCACAGTTCGGTGATGGGACTTTATCCCGCCGCATTGGCTCCCGATATCAATGGTGTCTGCTGGCACGGCAAACGAGCCCATGCACCGGCAGACCAAAGGCTTCCGTTGTTGTCCCCCAAGCCCTCAACAGCGCAGCGGGAGCCTGATCTAGGGGAGGCCGCAGTTGTCCGCCCGGCACTGCGGTCTCTTTCCTTTTGCGCCCTCAATGGGTTTCGTAGGTTTCCCGCATATAGCCGATCGACTGCACGATCAGGTCTTCGAGGACGTCGAGGTCGACGTCCGAGAGGCGTTTGACGTAGAGGCAGGATTTCCCGGTCGTGTGCTTGCCGAGCCGGGCCATCAGAGCGTCATAGGCGGAAAAACCGGCCATGATGTAAAGCGTGAGATTCGCCTTGCGCGGAGAGAATCCGATCAGCGGCCATTCCGCCGGTTTCCTGGTGGTATTGACGTAAGTGTAGCTGCCAAAGCCCACGATCGAAGATCCCCACATGCGGGCCTTCGATCCGGTCAGGCGCTCCATCATCTCAAGGATTGTCCAGGCGTCCTTGCGCCTTTGTTCGGGCTCGACCGCATTGAGAAAGTCCGCGACGCTCTGGTCCGTTGGGCGCGTCTTGAGCTCGGCCATTCCTCCTCCCTACTCGAAATCGACAAGCCTTTCGGGGTTGATCTCGCCATCGTAACTCGGATCGACGTCATAGGTGACAAGCCTGAAGCGCCCCTCGTCGAACACCCAGGTGCCGCTCGAGGATGCGTCGCCAAGACCGCGCCAGAGTGAGTGACTGGTAATGGTTTCGGTCTCGGGGTCGAAGTGAGGGTTGGTCAGAACGAGCCGGGCGCCGTAGCCGGTTATTGGGATATCGAGGACGTCACCTTCGAAGTCGTCGTCTTCGTAAACGACATCGAACTCGGGAACCGCAAAGGCGACGGGCAAGGCGCCGTCGTACTCGTCAACGAGGTAGTAGACGTAGTTCGCGTTGTACGCACCGGAATCGCAAAAGAATTCGTAGAGCGTCGCGGTGCTGTCGGTGTCCGAGTAGTCGTGGCGCCAGGTGAGTTCCCACGACCGGGTTTCCGAGAGCGTCCCGAAATCCTCTTCAATGCCGTAGCAGGAGGATTGGAAGGTCGTCTGGAAGAGCTTGGTCACCGCTTTGGTGTCCTGCCCGGCGGCCGGAAACGCGATCAACGAGGCCGAGAAGGCAAGAACGACGGTAGTCTTCATATCGAGGCATCCCCACGGCATTTGCGAACGGTGGGAGTGTGCCTTGAAAACGGGTCTCGGCAAAACCCTATTTTTAGCGCGGCCCGCGCCGCTGGACATGCGCGCGGGCCGCCGGAACGTGGCGGTTATTCGGTTTGGGTCGCTGCTTCCGGTTCGGCATCGGGTGCCTGGCCCGGGCGATGGGGGTGCTGGGGGGCAAGAAGCGCGACCTGATCGTCCTCGAGGCTATTCACAAACGCTTCAAAGGCCGGCTGGACGGCCTCGAGGGCCTCGGCACGCGCAGTGGTCATGGCGACCATATTGGCATAGCGCGCGGTGATGTCCTCGGCGGTGGGGTCGCCCTCGAGCGGTGCAATGGCCTCGCGGGCGGCGTCAAGGTCTTCACGCGCTTCGAGCGCCGCGGTCTTGAGCGCGTCCAGCGCGGCGACCTGGTCGCCGGTGAGATCGAGCTGGTGGGTAAGACGCACCGCCGCGATATCGAGCGCTTGGGCGTCAGGTGCGCTTACCAGCATTGC
Source organism: Pelagibacterium xiamenense (assembly GCF_021166475.1). Taxonomy (GTDB): domain Bacteria; phylum Pseudomonadota; class Alphaproteobacteria; order Rhizobiales; family Devosiaceae; genus Pelagibacterium; species Pelagibacterium xiamenense. Next base: position 419,134 of record NZ_JAJOYS010000003.1, on the reverse strand, counting down.
GAGGATGCCGCCCTGCATGCGCGGTCCACCCTGAAAGCGCTGGCCGCCCATGTTGCCGGGACGAAAGGCGCGGGCGTCGCCGCCTTCGATACGCTCGGCCCGCCAGTCGTTGGCGGGTGCTTGTGCGTAGGCGGCGGGTGCGAGTGCGCCGACGGTCAGCACGCCGGTAGCGAGAACGAGAAGGGCCGATTTCTTGAGCGTAGTCATTTTGCAAAGTCCTTTTGTTGGTGCCGGCGCTTTTCGATGCCGACGTCGAGGACCTTACGAAAGACAACCTCTCACCGATGTTTCCACCGCATGAAATCTCGGAAAGGATCGTAACCGAAGGAAAGGGTGGGCAGAGACAGCTCCGCCCTTATATTCGCGTGGTCTTATTGTGCCCATTCACCCTTACGGAAGACCGGAACCCGCTCGCCGTCCTGGGTGATGCCGTCGATGTCGATGTCGGCGGACCCGATCATCCAGTCAATGTGGATGAGGCTGGCGTTGCCGCCGGCATCCGCGATTTCGGTTTCGCTCATCTTGCCGCCGCCTTCGATGCACTCGGCATAGCACTGGCCCATCGCGATGTGGCACGCGGCGTTCTCGTCGAACAGCGTGTTGTAAAAGAGCACGCCGGACTGCGAGATGGGCGAGGAATGAGGCACGAGCGCGACCTCGCCCAGGCGGCGGCCGCCCTCGTCGGTGTCGAGCACCTTGTTCCAGATGTCCTCGCCCTTTTTGGCTCGCACCTCGACAGCCTTGCCGTCCTTGAAGACCATTTCGATCTCTTCGATCAGCGTGCCGTTGTAGGAGAGCGGCTTGGTGGCGCGGACGTGGCCGTCGACCCGGTCCTTGTGCGGGGTCGTGAAGACTTCCTCGGTGGGAATGTTCGGGTTGCAGGTGATCCCGTTCTTGGCCTGGGAGGCGCCACCCGCCCATTTGTGGCCGTCGGCAAGCCCGACGGTCAGGTCCGTGCCCGGGCCGGTGAAATGCAGGGCCGAAAAGTTCATCTTGTTGAGCCAGTCGCGGCGGGTGTGGATTTCCGCGTTGTGTTCAGCCCATGCGGCGACCGGATCGTCATTGTCGACGCGGGAAGCGGTGAAGATGGCGTCCGCGAGCTTTTTGACCGCCTCATCTTCGCCCAAGCCGGGGAAGACGAGCTTGGCCCATTTGGCGTTGGGGTAGGAGACGATGTTCCAGTTGATGTCGAAGCCGGAAATCTTCCGGAGCGCGGGCTTATAGGCCTTCGAGGTGGCACGGCTGGCGCGGGAGACCTTCTCGGGGTCTTCGTCGGCCAGCATCATCGGGTTGTCGCCGGCCACGGCGAGGCGGGCGGTGTTGTTGTCGAAGGCCTTCGCCATACCCTCGTAAAGCCAGTCGGGGGCCTTGTCGAAGCTCTCGTCATTGGCGTGGCGGTAGCGGGCGAGGGTGGCTTCCTCGTCCGAATAGATCGTGGTGACGACGCCCGCACCGGCCTTGTAGGCGTGCTCGGTGATCTTGCGCACGAGCGGCGCTGCAGTCATCGGCGCGGTGATGAGAAGGTCCTGGCCCTTCTCCAGGCCCAGCCCGGTATGGATGGCGACCTGGGCGAGCTTGTCGAGTTTTTCTTCGGAGATGGTGGCGTTGGACAAGGTTTTTTCAGACATGATGGGTCCTTCCTCGAGACTCTTTTGAGCCGGAAGCCTAGCGGGTCGCGCTCAGCGGGGGAAGGGGCTTGCGCGGTGTGGATGACTGGGCGAAGAGAAGCGCGGTTTTGATTGGGGTTTTGGCGCATGGCGCAGATTGCAGTGATCGGCGGCGGGCCGGCGGGACTGATGGCCGCCGAGGTGCTTTCGGACGCAGGGCACGCGGTTTCTGTCTTCGAGGCCATGCCGACTGTGGCACGGAAATTCCTGATGGCGGGGAAATCCGGGCTCAATATCACGCATGCGGATGACCATGCCGCGTTTATCTCGCGCTTCGGCGCGGCGGCGGATCGCATGCGGCCGATGCTCGACGCGTTTACCGGTGCCGATGTCCGGGCGTGGACCGAGAGGTTGGGCATCGAGACCTTCGTAGGGTCATCAGGGCGCGTCTTTCCCAAAGCAATGAAGGCGTCGCCGCTCTTGCGGGCGTGGCTTGGGCGGCTCGATAGGCAGGGCGTGCGGGTATTCGTCCGGCACGGCTGGGAGGGATTCGATAAGACGTCTCTTATATTCGCGTCGCCTGATGGGCGGCAGGCACTTTCGTTCGACGCCGTGATCCTGGCGCTTGGGGGGGCAAGCTGGCCTCGGCTCGGATCGGATGCGGCGTGGGTGCCGTGGTTGACCGGGCGCGGCGTTGCCGTAACGCCGTTCCGGCCCGCCAATTGCGGGTTCGAAACCGGCTGGAGCACGCTTTTCAAGGAAAAGTTCGCGGGGGCCCCGGTCAAATCGGTCGTGGCGACATCGGACGCGGGGGCGGTGCCCGGTGAGTTCGTCATTTCGCGTCACGGTATCGAGGGGGCGCTGGTCTATGCACACGCGGCGGCGTTGCGCGACGCGCTGGATGTACACGGGGCGGCTGCGCTCACGCTCGATCTTGTGCCGGGACGGAGCGTCGACCGGCTTGCGGTGGATCTGGCGCGGCAACCGCGCAAGGCGAGCTTTTCCAACCGGATGCGCAAAGGGGCGGGGCTCGATGCGGTCAAGACCGCCCTGGTGCGCGAACTCGTGCCGGACGCCCCGGCGTTGGCGCCCGACGTACTCGCGGCGCGGATCAAGGCCCTGGACCTGCCCGTGACCGCGCCACGTCCGATTGCCGAGGCGATATCGTCCGCAGGCGGCGTGTCGTGGGAGAGCGTCGATGATCGGCTGATGCTCACCGCATTGCCGGGAGTATTTGTCTGCGGGGAAATGCTGGACTGGGAAGCGCCGACCGGCGGCTATTTGATCTCCGGATGCCTTGCCACGGGCCGGGCAGCAGCGCGCGGGGCGATAGACTGGCTGGCGGGCTTCGTCCCGCGGTGACACGCGGATTATGCGTTGCGGGTACTGCCGCGCACGACCAGCCTGGGTTCGACGACGAAATGCTCCGCCCGGGTACGGCCTTCGATGCGTTCCATCAGCATGCGGGCGGTTTCGGCCCCGAGCTGGCGGCCGGACTGGTCGACGCTTGTCAGGCTGTTTTGGGCGAGGTCGCAAGGCGGCGAGTTGTCGTATCCTACGATGGCGACATCGTCGGGAACGCGCAGCCCGAGCTCGATTGCGGCGCTGATCGATTCGAACGCGCAGGCGTCCGTCCAGCAGAACACCGCGTCGGGCCGGTCAGGCGCCGAGAGCAGTTCGCGCGCCTTCTGGCGGGCTTTGGGACTGTGCTCGGCGTAAACGACCCGGATGTGTCGGGCGAGGCCGTGCCGGTTCATTGCCTGCAAGTAGCCTTTTTCGCGCTGGAAGGGCACCGCCTGCCGCTCATCGGGCGGCAAATCGAGACTCATATGCGCGATGGCGCTGTGCCCCTGGCTCACGAGGTAATCGACAACCTGCTCGGCGCCCGTTACGTCGTCATTGTTTACGGTATCGAACAACTCCTCGGTGGGGCGGTGAAGGCCGATCACCACGGAGGGGATTTTGCGTGCGACGGCATCGATGGCGACTGGGTCCATGCGCGGGGCGATGAAGACCAGCCCATCCATCTGTCTATCGATCATGGCGTCGATCAGGGCCTGCTCAACCCCGATCGCCGAGTTCGAGACGCCCAGAAGCGGTTGGTACGGGGTATCGGTGAGAGCCGTGTTTATGCCCGCCATGATTTCCGAAAAGAACGGGTTGCGAATATCCGACAGGAGAACGCCCAGCGTGTAGCTCCTGCCGCGCATGCCACGCGCGGACGCGTTGGGGCGGTAGCCAAGCTTTTCGATCGAGGCGGTGACGCGGGCCTTGAGCGAGTCGCTGACACCATAGGCGTTGCGGAGCACCTTCGAAACCGCGGATACTGAAACGCCGGCATCCGCCGCGACCGTGCGTATGGTCACGCGACCGGGCTTTTCCGCCCCCGGCCCCTCCCGCTTTGTTCCCAGAACGTCGTTCATAAGTTCCCTGATTTTCTGCCGTTTTCGGGCGGTATGCGCTGCGCTTATGACGCTTATGGCACCGCTTGGGCAAAAAGGCTATTGCCAAGCGGTAAAAAATGTAGAACGATTTACGTAGAACGATACACAAGCGTCGGTCTTGCCTTCCCGGGAGAGGAAGTGCGAGGCGAAACGGGAGGACAGCCTTGCATTATACGCTCAAGAGCGAAACCAAACAGCACGCCGCGGTCCACGCCTGGCAGGCGCTCATGGTGCATCCGGCTAGCGACGGTGGCGTGGGCACGCCCGCCTCGTTCGTCCGGAAGCACTTTACGGTTGGAACCGTTGGCGGCGCGGAGACGCTGCGGATCAGCGCGCTTGGGCTCTATCGCTGTTTCATCAATGGCAAGCGGGTGGGCGAGGACCTTCTGACGCCAGGCTGGACGAGCTACGACAAGCGGCTCTCCTATCAGACCTATTCCGTGGGCGATCTGCTCGTTGCTGGCGAGAACCTCATCGAGATCTGGCTTGCCGACGGGTGGTACCGCTCGCAGATCATGTGGGGCGAAAACGCCATCTTCAACTGCTGGGGCGACAAAATTGCCGCGATAGCCGAGTTACGGGCGTCCTCCGATCCCGGCGACGCCGTGCTGGTGGCTACCGACGAAAGCTGGACATCAGGACTTCTGCCTATTCTCAAGTCGGGTATCTATTTCGGCGAGGTCTATGACGCGCGCAAGGAGGCGTTTGAAGAGACCGCCGGTGTCGACGTGCTCGATTTCGATCCCGACAGGCTCATTGCCCACGAGACGCAGCCTGTCCGCGAACTCGAGCCGCTATCCCCCGTGAAGACATGGCGCGATACCGCTGGGCGCGCGCTTTACGATTTCGGGCAGAACTCCGGCGGCTATGTCGCTTTTTCAGTCAAGGGTGCAGCCGGTGCCCGGGTCGTGGTCGAGCATTCGGAAATTCTCGACAAGGACGGGCAGTTCGAGAACGCCAATTACCGCACGGCGGATGCGCGGCTCGAATATGTGCTCAAGGGCGAGGGCACCGAAGCGTTCCGCCCGTATTTTACCTTCCAGGGGTTCCGCTACGCCCGGGTAACGATTGAAGGCGAAGCGGAGATCCTCGACATCGTTTCGGTGCCGATCAGTTCAGTCTATCCCCGGACGGGAACCTTCACGTCGGGGAACGCGCTGGTCAACCGGCTGGTCGAGAACACCCACTGGTCGCAGCGGGCCAATTTCATCGAGGTGCCCACCGATTGCCCGCAGCGCGATGAGCGGCTCGGCTGGACCGGGGATGCGCAGGTTTTCGCGATGACGGCGTGCTACCTGCATGACAGCCACGATTTCCTCGTCAAATGGATCCGCGACGTGATGGCCGATCAGCGGCAGGATGGCGCGATCCCGCATGTTTCGCCCGATCCAACACGGTTGCACCCGGAGATCTTCCCGGGCTTTTACGGCTCGACCGGGTGGGGCGACGCAATCGCCATCGTCCCCTGGGCGCTTTATTTGCACTACGGCGATAAAGACATCCTCGCCGAGGCGCTCCCGGCGATGGTCAAGTGGGTCGATTTCGTCTGGTCGATCAGTGACGGGCCGATCGTCTCGCCCCCGCGTCAGTGGGGGCAGCGCGGCTTTTCGTTCGGCGATTGGCTGCAGCCCAAGGGCCCCAGCGCCAAGCCGCTACCGACGATCGGTGATGAGGCGGCTGCGACGATCTATCTCCATATTACCGCGTCGCTCGTTGGCCGGATCGCACGGATTTTGGGTGAAGACAAAACCGCGGTTCGCATGGAGGAGATGGCCAGCGCCGTCAAAGCGGCCTTTGCGGAGGAATTCGTTTCCGCATCGGGTCGGATCGCCAATGACGATCAGACCTCGTACGCGCTGGCCATCGTCCATGATCTCGTGCCTGAGGACAAGCTGGAGGCTGTTCGGGGCTACTTCCGGAATGCCATTGCGCGCGCCGAGGGCCGGATCCAGACGGGGTTCATCGGGACGCCCGCCCTGCTGCCGGCGCTCATCAAGCTCGGCGAGACCGGATTGGCGCAGCAGGTCTTCCTGCAGGAGGAGGTGCCTGGTTGGCTCTATCAGGTCAAGAACGGCGCCACGACCATCTGGGAGCGCTGGGACGCGATCCAGGAGGACGGGTCGATCTACAACCCGCAGATGAACTCCTACAATCACTACGCCTATGGCGCGGTTTGTCAGTGGCTGTTCGAAGCCGTTGCGGGGATCAGGCCCGATCCGGAAGCGCCAGGCTTCGCGCATATCGTCTTCGAGCCGGTCATCCTGCCCGAACTTTCGCCGGTCACCGCGAGCTATCAGAGCGCGGCGGGTGAAGTCCGCGCGCATTGGCGGCTCGAAGAGGGGCGGGTGACCTATGAGATCGACGTGCCGGAGGGAGCGGCGGGAACACTGAGGCTGTCCGGAATGGATACCGGTGCGACGCTCGACGGTACGCCTATTGAAACGGGTGCGGATGTTCCGCTCGGAGCAGGGCGGCACATCGTTGTTTATAGCCCCGGCGCGCTACGGCCGGGATTGCCGAAATTCGCCCGGTCAACATCACGGACCCCGTAGGCGGGCGAACAAGTAGGTCCGGGCAATAGTGCGCCGGACGACACAGGGAGGAGACCATATGACGAGATCGAACTTTCCAGCCGTGCTTCTTGGTGGAACCGCGGTAGGGCTTTTGGCGCTCGGTGCCGGAGCGGCGTCTGCGCAAGACACGGTCAACTTGACGCTTTTGATCGATAACAGTGCCGACACTGTTGCGCTTACCGAACAGCTTGTTGCCGACTTCGAGGCGCGGAACCCGAATATCGACATCGAAATCGAAACGCGTCCGGGTGGCGGAGAAGGCGACAACATCGTCAAGACCCGGCTGGCAACAGGGCAGATGACTGACATCTTCCTATACAACTCCGGCTCTCTGCTGCAGGCACTCGCGCCCAGCCAGACGCTGGTTCCGCTCACGGATCAACCCTTCCTCGACCGCGTGCTGGATTCGTTTGAAAGCACCGTGACGTCGGGCGGTGACGTTTATGGCGTGCCCGTGCAGACGGCGATGGGCGGCGGAATTCTCTATAACCGCGACATCTATGAAGAGCTCGACCTCGAGATTCCGATGACATGGGACGCGTTCATGGCCAATAACGCCACGATCGCCGAAGCGGGTTATGTGCCGGTTATCCAGACCTATCGCGACACCTGGACATCGCAGCTTTTCGTTCTCGCCGATTTCTACAACGTGCTTGCCGAGGAGCCGGATTTCGCCGAGCGTTATACGGCGAACGAGGCGAAGTACGCGACGAGCGATGCCGCGCTCGAAGGCTTCCGGCATCTCGCGGAGGTGCATGAGGCCGGCTATATGAACGAGGATTTTGGCGCCGCGACCTATGATGACGGGTTGCGCATGCTCTCGACAGGCGAGGGCGCACATTACCCGATGCTGACTTTCGCGATCGCGGCCATCGAGGCGACATATCCTGAGAATCTGGACAGTGTCGGGTTCTTTGCGCAGCCGGGCAGCGATCCGGAGATCAACGGGCTGACGACCTGGATGCCCGCCGCGCTCTACGTTCCCAAGACCACCTCGCATCCAGAAGAGGCGATGGCCTTCCTCGATTTCGTTGCCAGTGTGGATGGCTGCAACGCGATCACCGAGGCCGTGGGCGCTACCGGCCCCTATCTTGTCGAAGGATGCGATCTGCCCAGCGACGTGCCCGCGGCGACCGCCGACATGCTGCCCTATTTCGAAGAGGACGGACGAACCGCCCCGGCGCTGGAGTTCCTCTCGCCGGTCAAGGGACCGACCCTCGAACAGCTTACTGTCGAAGTCGGGTCCGGGATCCGGTCACCTGAAGATGCGGCGGCACTTTACGATCAGGACGTGGAGCGTCAGGCGCAGCAACTGGGTCTCGAAGGCTGGTAGGCCTCCCTTATCAGCCAGTGGCGGTCCCGTTCGCGGGGCCGCCACGCGAACATTCGTGAGGATGGCGGTTCATGACGACAACGGTCTCCACCCCAATCGCGGTGCCGGCCAAGCCCCGGCACCGGCGCAGATCAAGTCCTTATCCGACGTGGTTTTTGCTGCCCGCGGCGATTGTCTACGGCATTCTGTTTCTGATCCCGACGTTTGCCTCGCTTTATTTCAGCCTGACGCGCTGGACGCTCTTCAATTCGAGCTTCATCGGGCTCGACAATTTCGTCGCGTTCTTTGAGGAGCCCTTCCTCATCCAAGGCGTCGTCAACACCATCATTTTCGCGCTCCTGACCTGCGCTCTCAAGGTGGTGTTCGGGCTGGGGCTCGCGGTTCTGCTGACCTCGCAGATCCACGCGCGGGGGCTGTTGCGCTCGGTGGTGTTCTTTCCGGTGCTGGTGAGCACCGTGGGCGTCGGCATCGCCTTTACCGCAATGATGCATCCCACCGACGGGATCATCAATGCGGGGCTGGGGCTTCTGGGTATCAAGGGGCCGGGCTGGTTGACCAATCCCTCGCTTGCGATCTATTCGGTTGCCTTCGTCGAGGTCTGGCGCGGGGTGGGGCTGGCGACGGTCATCTTCATTGCCGGCATCGTTTCGATCCCGCAGGACTATTACGAGGCCGCGCGGATCGACGGAGCGACGGGGTGGGAGCGCTTCGTCTATATCACATTGCCGCTTTCGCGCCCGGCGATGGTGACCGTGGTGATCCTCAGTTTCATCCACGGGCTCCGGAATTTCGAACTCGTCTGGGCGATGACGCGCGGCGGCCCCGGCTTTGCCTCGGACGTCCTCGCGTCGGTCATTTACAAGCAGTACCAGGCCGGGTTCTACGGGCTTTCGACGGCGGGTAACGTCGTGCTCTTCGTCCTGATCGCGGCGATGGCCGTGCCGCTCTACCTCTATCTCAACCGCAAGGAGGGGCACCAATGACCCTCGTCCGGCGTTACGGTCTGACCGTTGCGGCGCTCATCGGCGCAGGCTTCGTTTTCGTCGTGCCCTTCCTGTTCATCGTCCTGACGGCGGTCAAGGATCGCACGCAAGCCGCGCAACTCGACTTTACCTGGCCCACCAGTTTTCCGCTCTGGGAGAATTTCTGGACGGTGATCTCGACACGCGATTTCATGCTGATCACCGCCTATATCAATTCCACAATTCTGACTGTGGGCTCGATCACGCTTCTGGTGATCCTTGCGGCGATGGTGGGGTATGTCCGCCAGCGGCGGAAGGCGTGGTGGAACGGGCTTGTCGACTTTCTCGTCCTTGCCGGGCTGATGATGCCGCCTGCGGTGGTGCCGACGATCTGGCTCCTTCAGCAGCTGGGACTGTTCGCGACGCTGCACGGGATGATCTTTATCGAGGTCGCCTACAACATCTCGTTCTGCATTATCCTTTATCGCGCCTTCGTGGCGACGATCCCGCGCGAGATGGATGAGGCGGCGATCATCGATGGTGCGCGGCCAATGGATATCTTCTTTCGGGTGATCCTGCCCATGCTCAAGCCGGTGACGATCACCGTGATCGTCGTGCAGTCGGTCGCTATCTTCAACGATTTCGTCAACCCGCTCTACTACCTGCCGGGCAATGACAACGTCACCGTGCAACTGACGCTCTACAACTTCCAGAGCCAGTTCAACACGTCCTACAACCTCCTGTTCATGAACATCCTACTGGTGACCATTCCCCCTCTGATCGTGTTCCTGTTCTTCAATCGCCAGATTGTCGCGGGCATGACCTCGGGCGCGGTCAAAGGGTGAAGGCGAAGGTTTATGTCTGATCTAACTCTCAAATCCATTCGCAAGAGCTATGGCGCCGTCGAGGTCATCAAGGGCATCGACCTCGAGATCGCGCACGGCGAGTTCGTTGTCTTCGTAGGGCCATCGGGATGCGGGAAGTCCACACTTTTGCGCATGATCGCCGGGCTCGAGGAGATCACCGCGGGCTCGCTTCATATCGGCAATGTGCTTTGCAACGACGTCGAACCCCGGGATCGCGGTATCGCCATGGTCTTCCAGTCCTATGCGCTTTATCCGCACATGACGGTCTACGACAATGTCGGGTTCGGGCTGAAACTCGCCAAGGCGCCCAAGGATGGGCGGGACAAGAAGATCCGGGATGCGGCACGCATTCTGCAGATGGAGCACCTGCTGGACCGCAAGCCCTCGCAATTGTCCGGTGGGCAACGACAGCGTGTCGCGATCGGCCGGGCCATCGTGCGCCAGCCCGAAGTGTTCCTCTTCGACGAACCGCTTTCGAACCTCGACGCCGCGCTACGGGTCGATATGCGCATGGAATTGTCCAAGCTGCACCAGGAGCTTGGGGCGACGATGATCTATGTCACGCACGACCAGGTCGAGGCGATGACGCTGGCGGACAAGATCGTGGTGCTCAATGGCGGCGAAGTTCAGCAAGCCGGTGCGCCGATCGAGCTCTACCAGCATCCGGCCAACCTCTTCGTCGCCGGGTTCATCGGCAGCCCGAAGATGAATTTCCTGCCGGTCACGGTGAAAGGCATCGAGGGCGATACGATCGTTGTTCAGGCCGACGAGATCGACGACCTGCGCGTGTCCATTCCGGGCGCCACGGCGCGGCCGGGCGATGCCATGACGCTCGGTATCCGGCCGCATGCGCTGCGGACCGGTGCGGACGGGCCGATCAAGGGAACCGTCGATCTGGTCGAACGGCTGGGCAACGAGACGATCGTCAACTTCCGGCTGGGTGGCGGAACGCAATGGCTGGCCGTGCTCGATGGCGATATGCCTTTGCACCGCGGCCAGACGGTCGGCTTTACGGCACCGGAAGGTGAACCGGTTCTGTTCGACCGGGATGGCCGCAATATCGCGATTGCCAACCCGCAGGCCGAAAAAGCCGCCTGAGGTCCGAACTCTGGTTCGGGCCGCGTTCCCGGACAATACCCCGAAAGACGCCTTGATACCCGGCGCCGTCGCGAGCCCATGGCGGCCTTCGTGGAGGATGCCGCGCGCATCGTCCCCGATTTCCGGCCGCCCATGCTCGAGATCGGGTTTTCACGAATCGCGAATGTTCTTGATGCCCGCCAAGTGCTGGATCACCATAGTGTGCGGCTCTGGACCAATACGCTCCTGACGATACGCTCGTACAGTCGGACCCGGATGCGGTGTGGGGCGCGCCGATCGACGGGTATAACCGTGTCGCAGACGGACCTCAGCCCGCAGCTTGCGCGTTATCTAACCGGGCGGTACGATTCGTTCTTTTGAGTAAGATAATCGAACGCTTGTTCCAATATGTCCTGGAGACCAAGAGGTGAACCTTTATTCCGTCGCGTTTCATCTGGCCGGTGCGGTGATGCTGCTCCTTTGGGCCGTGCGCATGGTGCGCACCGGCGTCGAGCGGAGCCACGCGCCGGCGCTGCGGTCGCTTTTGCGCGAAAGCCGTGGCGGCCGGATGCGGGCGGCGGGGATCGGGGCCGGGATCGCCGTCGTTCTCCAGAGTTCGACCGCGGTCGCGCTTCTGGCGGCGGGGTTCGCCGGAAGCGGGGTCTTGAGCCTTGCGACCGGCCTCACGCTCATGCTGGGAGCGGATCTCGGGTCGTCGCTGGTCGTGCAGATCCTCTCGATCGACCTGCAATGGCTGGTGCCGCTCTTGCTGATCGCTGGCGGCACGGCCTTTTTCAAAGGGCAGACGCGGACCTGGCGGCAGGGCGGGCGCATTCTGATCGGCATCGCGCTTATCCTCGTGTCGCTCCAGATGATCGGCGTTGCGACGGCGCCATTGCGGGAGACCGGAACGGTCGTGTCCGGCGTCCTGGGCTATCTTGCGGCCGATTTCGTGACCGCGTTCCTGATCGGGGCGGCGTTCACCTGGCTGGTGCATTCGTCGGTGGCGTCGATCCTCATGATCGCAGCGTTCGCCGGGCAGGGAATCCTGCCGCTCGAGGTCGGGGTTTCGCTGGTTCTGGGCGCCAATCTCGGAGGCGGGCTGATTGCCCTGACCCTGACGCGCAGCAGCGTTATCGAGGCGCGCCGGATCGCTGCGGGCAATCTTTTGTTCCGCGGCGCCGGCGCGGTCGTCGTGCTGCTTGGCTTCCATCTTCTGCGGCCCTCGATTGACTGGCTCGGGGTGAGCGAGGCGACACGGCTTATCAATCTGCACCTGGGGTTCAATTTTGCGCTCCTCATCCTCTGCCTGCCGCTCACGGGGCTCGTGGCGAAGCTGATGGAGCGGATCATCGTTTCTTCCGATGGCGCGCCCGAGCCGCTCGAGGAGCCGGGCTCGCGGCTCGACCCGTCGGTCATCGACCAGCCGCCGCTGGCCCTGGCGAGCGCCAAGCGCGAGCTTTTGCGCATGGCGGAGATCATCGAGCGCATGCTGGCGCCCCTGATGGAGCTTTATGAGACCGGCGATCCGGAAAAGATCAAGCAGGTCAAGCGGCTCGAGCAGGCGGTGGATACCGCCCAATCGGAAATCAAGCTCTACCTTGCCAAGATCAATTACCCCGACGATCTCGACGACGACGCACGGCGCGCGCAGGAACTCGCCAATTTCGCGATCAACCTCGAATATGTCGGCGATGCCATTGCCAAGACGCTGATGACGCTGGCCGAGACCCGGCGCGACCAGAACCTCAAATTCTCTCCCGCCGGCTGGCGCGAGCTCAATGAACTGCATCACCGCGTGATGCAGAACATGCAGTTGGCGCTCAACGTTCTGATGTCGGAGGACCGCGAATCCGCGCGGCTGCTGCTCGAGGAAAAGGAAGAAATGAGCCGCGCCGAACGCGCCAGCGCCACCGGCCACCTGCAAAGGCTGCGCGACGGGGCGCACCGGAGCATCGAAACGAGCAACATTCACCTCGAAACGGTGCGGGCGCTCAAGACGATCAACTCGCTCTTTGCGAGCGTGGCCTATCCGATCCTTGCCGAGAGCGGGGAACTACGGGATACGCGATTGGCCTAGCTGCTCTGGATAGTCGCCATCGGTCGCACTGCCACCGTGAAATTGACAAGACGCCGAAGCCTATTGAAAACATCGGTCATCGGCAGATCCGGCAGACAGGGAATAGCAATGACTGGCATTCACCACGTCACGCTGATCACCCGGGGGGTGCAGGCGAATGTCGATTTCTATGTCGGCTTTCTCGGACTTCGTCTGGTCAAGCGCACCGGCGGCTTCGAAGACAGCACGCAGCTCCACCTGTTTTATGGCGACGCGGAAGGCGCGCCCGGTTCAATCATCACCTTTCTGGTCTGGGAAGAAGGTGCGCCGGGCCGGGTCGGCAATGGCCAGGTCGCGGAAGTGGCATTTGCAGTGCCCCCCTCGAGCATCGGCGACTGGCTTACCCGGGCGCTCGAACACCGCGTGCCCATCGAAGGTCCCAAGCGGGAATTCGGAGAACCCGTCCTGAGACTGAAGGACCCGGACGGGGTGATCGTCAAACTCGTCGGGGCCGATCTCCCGGCAACCGCGCCCTGGGGCGATAGCGCTCTGGCGATCCGCCGGCTGCGCGCTGTGACCATTTTGACGGACAAGCCGGACGAGACGGCGGATTTCGTCGGCAGGTTCGGTTTTCGGCAGGACGCGGTCATGGGCAATGTCCGGCGCATGCGGTCCGAAACGGATGCCGTCGATATCCGCGACGCATCGGGATACGTGCCGGGCGTTCCGGGCACCGGTACCGCCGACCATGTCGCATTCCGGGCCCGGGATGTGGCAACCGTTCGCACGGTTCAGGCCGAGCTCTCACAGATCAACGCTTCGCCGACCAGCTTCCACGACCGAAAGTACTTCACCTCGCTTTATGTGCGAGAGCCGGGCGGAACCTTGATGGAACTGGCTACGGATGGACCCGGCTTTGTGGTCGACGAATCGATTGAGGATCTGGGGAAACACCTGTTCGTGCCGCCCGGTGATGCCGCTCGTGCCGAGGATCTGCGCGTAATGCTGCCCCAGTTTGCGCTGCCGGGGGAGACGCGGCGACCGATGCGGGAGCTGCCGTTCGTCCACCGTTTCTACACGCCGGACGACCCGGACGGCAGCACGATCGTTCTGTTGCATGGCACCGGCGGCAACGAGGCGGATCTGATGCCTCTCGCCCACCGGATCGCGCCGCACGCCACGCTGCTTGGCGTCCGCGGCCGCAGCCACGAGGAAGGCGTGGCGCGCTGGTTCCGCCGCCTCTCGATGGTGCGTTTCGATCAACCGGACATACGGGCCGAGGCCGAGGCTTTCGCCGCATTCGTCGACGGCGCGGTCACGGGCTACGGGCTGGATCCGGCTGGAATGACGTTCCTGGGCTATTCGAACGGGGCGAATTTTGCCGCCGCGGTGATGGGACTGCACCCTGACACCATCCGCAGAGCCATCCTGATCCGCGCGATGGCGGCGCTCGATGAACTGCCCGATGCAGACCTGACCGGGAAAGGCGTTCTGCTGCTGACGGGCGCGCATGACCCTTACGGCCAGCATGCCGGTGCACTCGAGGACTGGCTAAGGGCCCGTGGCGCCGAGCTTGACGCCCGCCGGATCGATGCAGGGCATGATATTGTGCAGGACGATCTGGTGGCGGCGCAATCGTGGTTGCAACGCGACAGGAAGCCGGACGCTGACTGACATCAGGCGCCGCGGAGCTGGTTGAGCCTCGGCCCAACCTCCGAGAGCTGTAGGCCCGTGCCACGACTTGTGCTAATCGGACGGCCTAACGCGTGAAAGGACGATCGAATATGAGCGAGCCGAGTGTGGCAGAAGCGACCGAGACCATCTATGCCTCGCTGCAGGCGGACAATGCCGACATCGACGCTCATATTGCGTCATTGAAACAGGCGATGGCCCGCGAGGGCATTAAGGAAGCTGTCTTCGACCCGTCCAAGCTGGCCCAGAACAACCGATCCGGCCGCAAGACGATGCAGGCCTATTTCCGCCAGCGCGGCGTGAAGGTGACGTTTTCGGGGGCGTAGGGAGGCGAGTCCCGGCGGACGTTTCTCGTTTTGGGCGCGTCAACGCGCCCTCCGGCAATGAGCCTTCAGGTTCGATCAAAGTAGGGCGGTATGCGGCGAGACGTAGCCTCATACTGGGTAGTTGTAGATAAGCGAGGCACGCCTCGCCGCATACATCCGGGATTTTCGGCTTATGGATACCCCGCCGGGGACGATCCCCTCCCTCTTTCGAGGGTATGGCGCGCTGATCCTGGCCCGACGCATCGGGGGACGTGTCGCCTTGGCGCGAGTGAGCACCCTTTGGGCCTCCGCTGGAGCGACCTCCATCGGACCCGAACCGGCCTGGCGGACAATACCGGAGCGCCGCGGGATCAAATGAGGCCTCGGCTCAGCCCCACGCATCCCGTCTCTCCAATCCTGCCCTCACCGGAAGCTCGTATGCATCCTCGCCCTTGGTGCGGCCGTGAGGAGAAGTATGGCAGAGGTTTGGGGGGCGGGGATAAGTTTGGGATAAGGGGTTTCAGTTTGTTGCCGAATACGGCTTAATGGGCTGTGCCCAGTCGTGCTGACCTTAGATGAACTCCGACCTTCCGGCCGATACACCTGGCTTCATCCTGCGCTTGTTTCGGAAGAGCCGAAAGGAACGCCTCTAGTTGCTGTTCCTGCTCGGTTCTTCTATCCATGGGCAGACCCAACAGGAACAAGTGCTTATCTAAGGTTCGTTCGGCAAGTCGTTCATCCATGTTGCATTCGGCAATATCCAGACGCACGTCCCGTAGTACCTCGTTCCACCCGTTCTTCGACAAGGTAGAATAAAAACTCTCCATTCGGTCGACGCTATCAGTGGCCGTCTTAGCGCCCAAGACAGCCTGACTGGCAAGGCCGTCATACATCGTCCAGCCACACGGCCAAACGAACCAACTGATCTTGGAGGCAGCAGAGAGCGGAAATACGATCCGCCCTTGGGCGTTGGGATGGCGCCTCTCCTCGCCGACCCATTTGGTCAACGCGCAAGATAACAGCTTCGCACGCTCCGGAAGCGGCATCCCATTGATTTGCCCAGACTCTCGGATACAGGACGCAAAGCTGTCTTCCCTGTTTTTCCGGATGCTGCGATTGACCAAATAGACGAAACCGATTTTCCGGACCCAATCGCCATTAAGAACCTTGCCGGACCTGAGCGCGTTCGCAAAATAGGCGTCACAATTCAACCACCACTGGTAGGCGAGAGCAAAGGCGTAGTCGGCGGCAATGTCCATAGTATCCGTCCGCTTTGACCTTTGCTGCTCGTTCAACGGCTAGCCCTCAACTACACCCAGTCGTCGACCCACACGTATCGCACTTCAAACACGTGCCATTCCGCACCAGCGTGAAGTTCTGGCACTCGGGGCAAGATTCCCCGACATAGCCTTTCATCTGGGCTTCGACGCGCAGGGCGTTGGTGTCCTTTGTCTTGGGCGCGGGGGTCGCTTCGGCCTCGGGTTCGGGGGCCGTTTGCGTGTCCGCTTTCAATGCCGTGCCGGATTTGAGCGCCGTCATTGTCGAGGTCTGCAGGGCCTGGACCGGGTTGGGGAGGTTGAGGTCCTGGCTGGAGACCAGCATCAGGTTCTTGTCCTTGACCCGGCCGCGGGTCATGCCGCGGGAGACGAAGCGGTCCGCCGAGACGGGTGAGGGGGCGTTGCCGCGGTCTTTCACCTGCTTGTCTTCGGAAACGCCCTGACCGATGGAGGTCGATCCGGCATCCGGGGTGACGTGGGCGAGGTCGGTGCGGTCGAGATAGGAGATCGCCAGTTCGCGGAACACATAATCGAGGATCGAGGTCGCGTTCTTGATCTGGTCGTTGCCCATCACGAGGCCGGCCGGCTCGAAGCGGGTGAAGGTGAAGGCCTCGACGAATTCGTCGAGCGGCACGCCGTATTGCAGGCCAAGCGAGATCGCGATGGCAAAATTGTTCATCATGGCGCGGAAGGCGGCGCCTTCCTTGTGCATGTCGATGAAGATCTCGCCAAGGCGGCCGTCGTCGTATTCGCCGGTCCGCAGATAGACCTTGTGGCCGCCGACGATCGCCTTCTGGGTATAGCCCTTGCGGCGGTCGGGCATTTTTTCGCGATCGCGAACGGCCTTCTCGATGATCTTTTCGACGATCTTCTCGGTGACCACCGGCGTGCGCTCGGCGGCGGGAAGGGCGGCGAGATCGGCAACCTCGTCCTCATCCTCGTCGTCATCGGCCAGAAGCGAGGCGTTGAGCGGCTGGGAGAGCTTGGAGCCGTCGCGGTAGAGCGCGTTGGCTTTGAGCGCCAGCTTCCAGGAGAGCATATAGGCTTCCTTGCAGTCCTCGACCGTTGCGTCGTTGGGCATGTTGATCGTCTTGGAGATCGCGCCCGAGATGAACGGCTGAGCCGCGGCCATCATGCGGATGTGGCTTTCGACCGAAAGGTAGCGCTTGCCGATCTTGCCGCAGGGGTTGGCGCAATCGAAGACGGGCAGGTGCTCGTCCTTGAGGAACGGTGCGCCTTCGAGGGTCATCGCGCCGCAAACGTGGATGTTGGCCGCTTCGATGTCCTTTTTGGAGAAGCCCAGGAAGGGCAGGAGCTCGAAGGTCGGGTCGGCAAGCTGCTCGTCGGAGACGCCCAGCGCCTTGAGCGTATCGGCGCCCAGCGTCCACTGGTTGAAGACGAACTTGATGTCGAAGGCCGACTTCATCCCCGCGTTGAGCTTTTCGATGTGCGCGTCGGTGAGGCCCTTGGCCTTGAGGCTTGTCGGGTTGATCGCCGGGGCCTGGTTGAGGTTGCCGTGGCCGACGGCATAAGCCTCGATCTCGGCGATCTGGTCTTCGGAATAGCCGAGCGTCCGCAGGGCTTCGGGGACAGCGCGGTTGATAATCTTGAAGTAACCGCCGCCGGCGAGCTTCTTGAATTTGACGAGCGCGAAATCGGGCTCGATGCCGGTGGTGTCGCAATCCATCACGAGCCCGATGGTGCCCGTGGGGGCGATCACAGAGACCTGCGCGTTGCGGTAGCCGTGCTTTTCACCCAGTTCGAGGGCCGTGTCCCAGGCGGTCTTGGCGCGGTCGATCAGGTTCTGGTCGGGGCACGCGGCGTGGTCGAGCGGGACCGGGGCGATGGACAGCCCCTCATAGCCGTTGGTGTTGCCGTAGGCCGCATTGCGGTGATTGCGGATGACGCGCAGCATGTGCTTGGCGTTGCGCTTATAATCCTTGAAGGCACCGAGTTCGGAGGCGATTTCGGCCGAGGTCGCGTAGGCGACGCCGGTGAGGATGGCCGTCAGCGCGCCGGCGATGGCGCGGCCTTCCTCCGAATCATAGGGGATGCCCGAGGTCATAAGGAGCCCGCCGATATTGGCGTAGCCGAGCCCGAGCGTGCGGTAGAGGTAGGAGCGCTCGGCGATGGCGCGCGAGGGGAACTGGGCCATCATTACCGAGACTTCGAGGACCAGCGTCCAGAGCCGGACCGCGTGCTCGTAATCGGCGGTGTTGAAGACGCCATCCTTGCCACGGAAGGGCAGGAGGTTGATCGAGGCGAGATTACACGCCGTGTCGTCGAGGAACATATATTCCGAGCACGGATTGGACGCGTTGATCGGACCAGCCTCGGGGGAGGTGTGCCACTCGTTGATGGTGGTGTGGTACTGAATGCCAGGGTCGGCGGAGGCCCATGCGGCGTAGCCGATCGTGTCCCACAGCTCACGGGCGTTGAGCGATTTGGTGGGCTTGCCGGTCTGGCGCGAAATGAGGTTCCATTCGCCATCGGCCTCGACGGCGTTGAGGAATTCGTCGGTGACGCGGACCGAATTGTTCGAATTCTGGCCCGAAACGGTCAGATAGGCTTCGCTGTCCCAGTCGGTGTCGTAGACGGGGAACTCGATGTCGGTATAGCCCTGCTTTGCGAACTGGATGACGCGGAAGATGTAGTTTTCCGGCACCAGCGCCTTTTTCGCGGCCTTCACCTCGCGCTTCAAAGCCGGGTTCTTGTTGGGGTCGAAGCAGTCGTCGCCATTGCCGTCGCAATTGACGGCGGCTTTCATGATGAGCTTCAGGTGCCTGGAAACGGTCTTCGAACCGGTCACCAGCGCGGCGACCTTCTGTTCTTCCTTCACCTTCCAGTTGATGTAGTCCTCGATATCAGGGTGGTCGATATCGACAACGACCATCTTGGCGGCGCGGCGGGTGGTGCCGCCGGACTTGATGGCGCCCGCAGCGCGGTCGCCGATCTTGAGGAAACTCATCAGGCCCGAGGATTTTCCGCCGCCCGAAAGGCGTTCGCCTTCGCCGCGGAGTTTGCTGAAGTTCGAGCCGGTGCCCGAGCCGTATTTGAACAGACGCGCCTCGCGGACCCAGAGGTCCATGATGCCGTTCTCGTTGACGAGATCGTCATCGACCGACTGGATGAAGCACGCGTGGGGCTGCGGGTGCTCGTAGGCGGATTTCGACTGGGTCAGCTTGCCGGTGAACGGGTCCACATAGAAGTGGCCCTGGCCGGGGCCGTCGATGCCATAGGCCCAGAAGAGGCCCGTGTTGAACCATTGCGGCGAGTTCGGGGCGACGCGCTGGGTGGCGAGCATGTAGCACAGCTCGTCATAGTAGGCGCGTGCGTCTTCCTCGGAGGAGAAGTAGCCGCCCTTCCAGCCCCAATAGGTCCATGTGCCGGCAAGGCGATCGAAGACCTGGCGGCTGTCCATTTCCGATCCGTAGCGCTCGTCCTCGGGGAGTTTGGCGAGCGCCTTTTCGTCCGGCACCGAGCGCCAGAGCCAGGAGGGAACGTCGTTTTCCTCGACCTTTTTGAGGACCTTGGCGACGCCGGCCTTGCGGAAATATTTCTGCGCGATGATGTCGGCGGCCACCTGGCTCCAGGAGGCCGGCACGGCAATATCCTCGAGCTTGAAAACCACCGAACCATCGGGGTTGCGGATCTCGCTCGTTGCGCTCTTGAATTCGATCCCCGCATAGGCCGACTGGCCCGCCTTGGTGAAACGCCGTTCGATATGCATGGTCTATGGTTCCCCAAACTAAGCCGGTTCGCTTGCGCCGGTGCCCCTTTGCAAGCGATTGATCGTCCGACCCGAAAGTGTCGATCTGGAATGGGACTCGTTGGCCCCCGAGACCGAAACCTTTTTCGATTCTGGAGGGCGTCGTCAATCGCCGCTGTCGACTACAATTTGTGTCTGCGAAATGGGTCGAACCTAAATATAGTGTATTTCACTGTGGATAGCGAGGAAAACGTCATGCTTGGTTCATGGGGTTAACGCGCGCGGATCGGGCACGGTTTCGGACTGGGTTAATGAAGTTATTTTTGGGAAAACGAGGCTAAGTGCTCGCGCTGCCTATGCTCTTCGGGTTGAGGAGACTCAGGGGGTGACCGGCGAATCGGTGTCAAGCGGCTTTTTTTCGGCGAATTTTCGCTTTTCCACGATTGTCACAATCGCAGGGGGAAAAAGCCGCAGTGGTTCGGGGTAGGCGCGGGGATTTGACCGTGCTAAACGCAAGACGATCTCGAGGCGCCACGAGGCGCCGAATCCTTTCCAGTTGGACGACAGCGCCATGAAGCAATTCATCTTCGAACTCTTTGGCTGGTGGAACAGGCAGACGCTCTCGACCCGCATCTTTACCGCCCTGCGCGGGATCAAGGTGGGCGAGGACGAGTTCGGCAATGTCTACTACAAGGGCAAGAAGGATGGCCGGCGCTGGGTCATCTATAACGGCCCGGCCGAAGCGTCCGCGATTCCGCCGGGCTGGCACGGCTGGATGCATTACCGCACGGACGTCGCCCCGAGCGAGGCCGAGTACAAGCGGCACGACTGGGAAAAGGCGCATCTGCCGAACCTGACGGGAACAGCCGCCGCCTATCGGCCGGACGGCTCCATCCTCACCGGCACCGAGCGCCCGCGCGTTACGGGCGACTACGACGCGTGGTCGCCGGAATAGGTCTTCTCGCGATGCCGGGCGGCTGGGGAAATCGGCGCTTGGGTTTCCGGTTTTCGGGATGGCTGGCCGGCGCCCTTCTGGCCCTTGTTCCGGCAAGCGTTCTTGCGCAACCGATCGCCAATCCGGTGGCCGTATTTCGCGGACTCGACAAGATCACGGGCCGGATCACGACATTCGACGTCTATATCGACGAGACCGTGCAGTTCGGCTCGCTGCAACTGACCCCGCGTGTATGCCACTCGCGCCCGGCGAGCGAAGCCCAGAAGATCACGGCCTTTGTCGAGGTGGACGAAGTCTCGTTGCGGGCGTCGATCCAGCGCATCTTCACCGGCTGGATGTTCGCCGAAAGCCCCGCGCTCAACGCGATCGACGACGCGGTGTACGATATCTGGCTGATCGACTGCAAGCAGACCTCGGACATTCCACCGCCGGATCAGCGATAGCGTGCGTGGTCAGGAGCCGCGCGGACGAGAGGGATTGAACCGGTCCCAGGCGTAAAAGTCGGCCTTCATCGAGAGCGCTCCGGCCAGCCGGACCTCATAGATGGCCCGCGGGATCTCGATTGCGCCCATCGATGCCAGATGGGGGGTGATGAACTGCGTGTCGAGCAGCGCGTAGCCGCCGGCATTCAGCCGGTCGACGAGATGGGCCAGGG
The DNA here is from genome assembly GCF_021166475.1 of Pelagibacterium xiamenense. Classification (GTDB taxonomy): domain Bacteria; phylum Pseudomonadota; class Alphaproteobacteria; order Rhizobiales; family Devosiaceae; genus Pelagibacterium; species Pelagibacterium xiamenense. Next base: position 397,620 of record NZ_JAJOYS010000003.1, on the reverse strand, counting down.
CGATTTTCGACGCGTCGGTGGCGCGGTGAAACATCGATTCCCCAAAAAAGGCGCCGCCGATGGCGAGCCCGTAGAGGCCGCCGACGAGGCGCTCGCCATCGTAGATTTCGACCGTATGGCAATAGCCCATTTCAAAGAGCTGCCCGTAAAGGTCGATGATAGTGGAATTGATCCAGGTCGATTCCCGTTCGCTCCCGGACGTGGCGCAGCCCGCAATGGTGGCGGGGAAATCCTGGTCGACGCGGATCGAAAATTTGTGCTTGCGCAGTGTCTTGGCGAGGCTTTTTGAGACGCGGAATCCGTTGAGGGGAATGACGCCGCGCATTTGCGGGGAGACCCAGAAGATATCCGGGTCGTCCGCGCTTTCGGACATGGGAAAGATGCCGGCCTGGTAAGCGCGCAGAATGAGTTCCGGCGTCAGTTCGATGTCGAAGGGATCATCGCTTTTGCGGGTCATTCCTGCATCGCTTCGGTTGGCGCAGGAGGAAATCCCCTACGCCTTGTTGTGCTCGAGATAGTGTTCCAGCCAGTGGATGTCGTAATTCCCGGCCTGGATGTCCGGTTCCTTGATCAGGCGCCGGAAGAGCGGCAGCGTCGTCTTGACACCGTCGACGATGAACTCGTCGAGCGCGCGGTTCAAGCGCTGGAGGCATTCCTGGCGCGTGCGCCCGTGCACGATCAGCTTGCCAATGAGGCTGTCGTAGTAGGGCGGGATCGCATAGCCTTGATAGACCGCCGCATCCACGCGCACGCCGACACCGCCGGCCGGATGATAATACGTAATCTTGCCGGGCGAGGGCGCAAAGGTCTGCGGGTCCTCCGCGTTGATACGCACTTCGATGGCGTGGCCGAAATACTCGACGTCTTCCTGCTTGAGCGACAGCTTTTCACCCGCGGCGACGCGGATCTGCTCGTAAACGATATCGAAATTGGTGATGCGCTCGGTGACCGGGTGCTCGACCTGGAGGCGCGTGTTCATTTCGATGAAATAGAAATTGCCGTCCTCGTAGAGGAATTCGATCGTGCCGGCGCCCGAGTATTTGAGCTTGCGCATGGCGGCGGCGCAGATTTCGCCAATCTCCTGCTGCTGCTCCATGGGAACCGTCGGCGCTGCGGCTTCTTCCCAGACCTTCTGGTGGCGGCGTTGCAGCGAACAGTCGCGGGTGCCCAAATGCACCGCGTTGCCCTGGCCATCGCCGATCACCTGCACTTCGATGTGGCGCGGCTTGCCGAGGTATTTTTCCATATAGACGGCATCGTCGCCGAAAGCAGCCTTGGCTTCCGAGCGGGCCGTCGAATAGGCGACTGAAAGATCTGCTTCGGACTTGGCGACCTTCATGCCACGCCCACCGCCGCCGGAGGCGGCCTTGATGAGGACAGGGTAGCCGATTTCGGCCGCGACCTTCTTGGCGTCGGCTTCGCTCGTGATCGCGCCGGCCGAGCCGGGGACGCACGGGATGCCGAGTTCGAGCGCGGTATTCTTGGCCTCGATCTTGTCGCCCATGATTTCGATGTGGCGCGCCGAGGGGCCGATGAAGCTGATCTTGTGCTCTTCGAGAATGCGGGCGAAGCGAGCGTTTTCCGAGAGGAAACCGTAACCCGGGTGCACAGCCTCGGCGCCTGTGATCTCGCAGGCGGCAAGGATGGAGGGGATGTTGAGATAGCTGTCCTTGGCCGGGTTGGGACCGACGCAGACACTCTCATCGGCGAGCCGGACATGCATGGCATTGGCATCGGCCTGGGAGTGGATGGCGACGGTCTGGATGCCGAGTTCCTTGCACGCGCGCAGGATCCTGAGGGCGATCTCGCCGCGATTGGCTATGAGAACCTTGGAAAACATGGCGCCGCCTTACTCGATGACGACGAGAGGTTCGCCGTATTCGACCGGCGTCGCATCGTCGACGAGGATACGCGTGATGGTGCCGGATTTGTGCGCCGGGATCTGGTTCATGGTCTTCATCGCTTCGACGATCAGGACTGTCTGGCCCTCGGCGACCTTGGTCCCGACCTCGATAAACGGCTTGGCGCCGGGCTCGGGCGCGAGATAGGCCGTGCCGACCATGGGCGAGGTCAATGTGTTGGGGCTCGCGGCAAGATCCTCGGGCGCGGCGGACGCCGCGGGGGTGGGCGCAGCCGCTGCAGCGGGCTGGGGCGCGGCGGGCGCTGCGGGAGCGGGTGCGTATCCCGGCGCGGAGACCTGAACAACTTCCTTGGCCGGCAGCGTGCGGGTCACGCGGATGCGGAAGTCATCCTGCTCGAGTTCAATCTCGGCGAGATTGGCCTCGTTGACCAGCTCTGCGATGGTGCGGATGAGGTCCTGATCGACCTGTGAAATTTTTGCCATTCTATCGTTCTCCACAGGCCCCCAAACGCGGAGGGCGCTTTTCTCAATGGTTCAGTCGTCAGCCAGGGCGTCGATGGCGAGTGTATAGCCTTTGGGCCCGAGCCCGCAAATGACGCCGGTCGCCACCGCCGATACGTAGGAATGATGGCGGAAGGGTTCGCGCTGGTGAATGTTTGAAAGATGTACCTCGATGACCGGTACCTCGAGCGTCCTGAGCGCATCGTGGATGGCAACCGAGGTGTGCGAATAGGCGGCAGGGTTGATGATCAGTGCATCGGCCGTCTTGCGCGCGGACTGGATCCAGTCGACGAGTTCGCCTTCATGGTTGGACTGCCGGAAATCGCACGAAAACCCGTGTGCCGCGCAGGCGGACTTGCAGTCCGCCTCGATGTCCGCCAGCGTCTTGCTGCCATAGACGGATTTCTCCCGGGTCCCCAGGAGATTGAGGTTCGGGCCGTTCAGGATGAGCACGCGTTTTGCCATAGATTATGCTTGTTCCTTACCGCATCGCCTTACGCAAGTTCGCGTTATAGGAAATGCACGAAAAAGGCAAAGGTGATCGGGGGGATTTGTGCTTTAGAGGCTGGCATTGTCGAGCCTTTCGACGACGGCGACTGCCTCGGGCGGCATCGTATGGGCGACACGGCGGTAGATGCGTCCGTCAGGCGTGCGGCGCAAGAGATCGAGGTCGCATAGCTCGCGCCGCAGGAGCACGAAATCCTCGTAGTCGTGCCAGGTGCGCAGCATAGCATTGATTTCGAGCTCATCGTGTTGTCCGGCACCGGGCAGTTGGGACCAAATGACCCAGAGCGCAAGTTCCTGATCGGTCCGGCGCGCCGGCCACCGCTGCAGGCGGCCCGAAGGGCTGAAACACCGAGCTACACGGTCGAGGCGGCGCGCCGAGATTTTGTCTTCCGCTGGTTCAGCCATCGGTATTGCACACGGTTTCGCCGCATGCGCGCATGTTGGCGATCCGGCGGGTGAGTTCAGCCTTGTCGACCGCCCCGGGGATGATTTCATCGCCGATGATGAAGGTCGGCGTGCCTGAGATGCCGAGGCCCTGTGCGATCTGGTAGCTGCGCTGAAGCGCGGCGGTGACGTCGCCGGAATTCATGCCGGTTTCGATGGCGCTGGCATCGAGGCCGATATTCTCGGCTGCCGCGAGCGCGGCATTGGCGTCGACTGTGCCGCGCCCGGAAAAGAGCGCCGCGTGGAAGGCCTTGTAGTCGCCGCCCTGGCGGTTGACCATGATACCGACGCGCGCCGCTGCGACCGACCCTTCGGAAAGGATCGGAAATTCCTTGAGGATGACGCGCAGGTTGGGGTCTTCCTCGACCAACGCCAGCACGTCGGCGACGACGCGGCGGCAGTAGCCGCAATTGTAGTCGAACATTTCGACCAGCGTTACGTCGCCCTGGGGGTTGCCGAGGACGATGTTGGCGGGGTCGTTGTAGATCTGATCCTCGAACCGGGCGAGGGCGACGCGGGCCTCCTGGGCCTGGGCGGCGCGACGTTCGGTTTCGAGCGCTAGGGACATGTCCTCGAGGATACCGGGATTGCCCAGCAGGTAGGATTCGATCTCGGTGCCGAGGCTCGCGGTGTCCATGGTGTCGCCCTGGTGGCGTTCGAGAGCCGCGATGCGGGTTTCGACGGCCTCGGAAACGAGGGCGCGGATGTCGTCCGGGCTCGGGCCGGGGGCGGGGCGCGTGACGAACAGGCCGACGACGGCGGCCGCGAGAACGGCGACCGCGCCGGTGAGGGCCAGATTGAGGCTTTTCTGCATGGCGAAAGTCCCGAATCGTCCGGTTTCGTCGTCAGTTCATGGCGAGAATATCGCCCGCACGCAACCATTCAGGCGAGCCCTGTGGGAGTTGGCCCTGCGCCTGGCGGGCCAGTCCGCGCGCCGTCGAGGCCTCGCCGCGCCACAAGGCCGCCTCGGCGGCCGCAAGCGAGGCGTGTCCGGCCATGCCGAGCCCGCCGTATGCCTGCGAGAGCAGAAGGTGGATGCGGACGTTGCGCGGTTCAGCGACCGCCGAGCGCTTGAGCTGCAGAATGGCCTCGTTGAGGTTGGACGTTCCACCGGCGCCCACCAGCGCCTGACCGTAGAGAATGCGGATGAGCGTCGCATCGGGCGCAAGTTCCACGGCCCGACGCAGCGGGACGAGGGCTTCGGCGGGGCGGCCGAGCTCGTAGAGCATCTGGCCGTAGAGTTCGCGCAGATAGGCGTTGGAGGGGGCGGCGGAAATCAGCGAGGGCATGATCTGCAGGGCGCTGACGCCACCGCCGGCCTTGTAGGCCGCGATCACGCGGGCATAGCGCGCGGCGAGAGAGCCGTTGGAATTGGGGTAGCGGTTGGCGACCGTTGCGGTGCCTTCGAGGAAGCCGGCAAGCTTGGCTTTGGCCATGTCGAGCGCCTGAATGTCGGCGCTCGAATCGCCGCGCGACCAATAGGGGCTCTGCCGGGCCGTCAATTCGACCTGCTGGAGGCGGTCCTGGGCGAGCGGGTGGGTCGAAAGGTAGCCCGAAGCTCCGGCGCGCTGGACCTGGTTCTGCATGAGGATGGTGAGGGTATCGACGAGCCCCCGCGGGGTCTGTCCGGCCGCCTCGAGGATGCGCAGCGCGGCAGCGTCCGCGGCACTTTCCTCGCCCTGGCGATAGGCCATGAGCGAATTGATGGAGGCGGACTGGGAAGCCATTATCATGGCACTCGCCATTTGCGATACGTCGCTGGAGGCGCCGGAGCCCGACGCCGCGGCGATGGCGCCGATACCCATGAACATGGTCACCGCCTGCACGCGGGCGCGCAGTTCCATCTGCTCGCGCAGGCGCGCGACGTGGCCGCCCGCGAGATGCCCGATTTCGTGGGCGAGTACAGCCTTGAGCGCAGCGGGGTTCGGCGATTCCAGGATCGTGCCGTAGTTGACGTAGATATCGCCTTCCTCGGTGACGAAGGCGTTGAAGCGGCGCTCGTTGACGATCACGATCCGGGGTGTGCGCGGCATGCCGGCGGCGCGCAGGAGGGGTTCGGCGAAATCGGCGACCATGGCTTCGATTTCGGCGTCGCGAATGATCGAGAGCTGCGCCTGTGCCGGGGCGGCGCCAAGGAGGACGGCCCATGCCAGAAGCACCGGAGCAAGCCGCGTTGTGAAAAGGCGGAAGATTGGCGGCATGGCAGTGCGTCCCCTGTTGCCGGTGAAGTCAGTTTCTAAAAATTTGGCAGAAAATAGCATAGCATGCTTTGGAAGGCGTATTTTGTAGCATGTGTTTCGATTTTCTTTTATGTTCGTGGAACGTGACCGGTTCCCTTGCGCCTTCGGGCAGTGTAACGTCACAGTGATGTGGCGCAAGTAGGACGATTTGATGACGCTGGAAATGATCCGCCCTTTCTACGCGATGGAGATTCTCGGCCGGGCACAGGCCCGTGAAGCCGAGGGGCACGCGGTCTGCCATCTCGAGATCGGGGAGCCGGGAGGGATGCCCGCGCCCGCGGTGCGCGCGGCGGTCAAAGACTGCATCGAGGGGCCGATGGGCTATACCTCGGCCAAGGGCATGCGGCCCCTTCGGGAGCGGCTCGCGCGGTACTATGACGAGCGGCACGGCGTTGCGGTCGATCCCGAGCGTGTCGTCGTCACCATGGGATCCTCGAGCGGTTTTATCCTTTCGTTCCTCGGCGCCTTCGCGCCCGGCGCACGGATCGCCGTGACCCGGCCTGGATATCCGGCCTATCGCAACATTCTCGCCAGCCTGAATATGCAGGTCGCCGAAATACCGGTGCGGCCGGAGGCAGGATGGAAATTGACGCCAGCCGATATCGAGGCGGCCCACGCCCGCGCCCCGTTCGAGGGGTTGCTGCTCGCGAGCCCGGCCAATCCCACCGGCGCGGTGCTCGATGCGGACGAGTTGGCGGCGATTATCGCGTGCTGCGAGCGGCTCGGCGTGCGGTTCATTTCCGACGAGATCTATCACGGGCTCAACTATACCGGGCGCGATGTGAGCGCGCTCGAGACAAGCGCATCGCCGATCATCGTCAACAGCTTTTCGAAGTACTACTGCATGACCGGCTGGCGAATCGGCTGGCTCGTGCTGCCCGAAGACCTTGTGCGGCAGGTGGAGATGATGGCGCAGAGCCTTTTCATTTCCGCCTCCAGCGTGTCGCAGGTGGCGGCGCTTGCCGCGCTCGAGGAGCGTGCGTACTACGATGGACGCCGCGATGGATATGCCGAAAACCGGCTCCTGCTCGCGAGGGGGCTCGAACGCCTGGGCTTCCTGGGGGCAGGGCCTTCGAATGGCGCGTTCTATGCCTATGTGGACGCTTCGCCCTTTACCAACGATACGATGGATTTCTGCATCCGCATGCTGGAAGAGGCTGGCGTCGCGGCGACGCCTGGTGCTGATTTCGACAGAACCGACGGGCACAACTACGTCCGGTTTTCCTACGCGGGCACCTGCGAAACCATCAACGAAGCGCTCGGGCGGATGGAGCGGTTCCTAGCCTAGGCGACGGAGACGCGGGCGAAAAAGAAACACCCCGCCGGTTGGCGGGGTGTTTGCGTTCGGTTCCGCTTTGACGGCGTCAGCCCAATCCGAGCCGACGCTGCCACCAGCCCACTTTCTTGGGCTTGTCTTCGCCTTCGTCGGCACCCGATGACGACACCACGATCTCGTCGGCGGGCGTCTTGCGCTCGGGTTCGGCCTCGGGCTCGGAGCTGGTCTCCGGCTTGGGGCTGGCCTCTGGCTCGGGTTCGGGCTGCGGCGCAGGTTCGGATGCCTCGGCTGCGGGCGCGTCTTCGGCCGGTGCCGGGGTGCTATCTGCAAGCTCGGAGGAGGGCGTTTCGTCCTTCTTCTTAGCCCGCGAAGTCCGCTTGCGCGGCTTTTTGGCTGGCTTTTCCTCGGCAACCGATTCCGCCTCCGGGGCGGTTTCTGCAACCGTCTCGGCCTCGCCGGTGTCGGCGGCCTGGGTCTTCTTGCGGCTCCGGCGTCCGCGTTTTGGCTTTTCGGCAACGGCTTCGGTCGCCTCTACGGCTTCCTGGGGTGCCGCGTCGAGATCCTGTGCAGCCTGTGCATCGTCAGGCTCGGGCGTGGCGGTCTTGCCGGACACGGCTTCGCGCTCTTCGACGGCTTCCATTGCGTCGGCGTCGCTTACAGCGTCACCCGCGTCCTCGGATTCCGTCTGAAGCTCTTCGCCCTCCTGCCCGCGGCGGTTGCGGCGGCCGCCACGGCGGCCACGGCGGCGGCGCTTGCGCGGCTGGTCGTCGTCATCGGACGTGGCGGCTTCGGGGCGCGCCTCGTCCTCGGTATCGCCATCCTCGGCGTCGGGTGTGGCATTTTCCGTCGGGCTGACGGCAGCCTGTCCGCCGCCGGTACCGCGCCGGCGCCGGCGCCGGCGCTTGGAGCGCGAAGGCTGCTCCTCGGATACCGCGGCTTCCTCTTCTTTTTCTTCGGCGGCTTCGGCCTCGTCATAGTCGTCCATCGAAGCGGCATCGGCCCGGATGTGCTGGACCTGTGCCGCGTTGGGCAGCGGGCCGCGCGACTCGCCGCGCTCGATGGTGAACTGGTTGCCGACCATCGCGTCGGACGCGGAAATGGTGATCGAAAGGCCGTATTTCTCTTCGAGCAGCGAAAGCGTATGGCGCTTGGTATTGAGGATATAGAGCGCGACTTCGGCCGGCATGTTGACGTTGATCGACTGGCCCGGCTTGCGCAGCACGTGGTCCTCGATAGCGCGCATGATCATCAACGCGAGCGAGGAGACCGAGCGCACGAGACCCGTGCCCGCGCAGGTCGGGCAGCTGTGCGTCGAGCTTTCCAGAACGCCGAAGCGGATGCGCTGGCGGCTCATCTCGAGAAGGCCGAAATGGCTGATATGGCCGACCTGGATGCGGGCGCGGTCGTTCTTCAAACAGTCCTTGAGCTTGCGCTCGACGGCCCGGTTGTTGCGCTTTTCCTCCATGTCGATGAAGTCGATGACGATCAGACCGGCAAGGTCGCGCAGGCGAAGCTGCCGGGAAATCTCCTCGGCGGCCTCGAGATTGGTCTGGAGCGCGGTATCCTCGATATTGTGTTCCTTGGTCGCGCGGCCCGAGTTGACGTCGATCGAAACCAGCGCCTCGGTCGGGTTGATCACGATATAGCCGCCCGAGGGCAGGGTGACCTGCGGGTGGAACATGGAATCGAGCTGGGACTCGATGTTGTACTTGGAGAAGATCGGCGCATCGTCCTTGTAGGCCTGCACATTCTTGGAATGGCTCGGCATGATCATGCGCATGAAGTCCTTGGCTTCGCGGTAAGCCGCGTCGCCGGCGACGAGAACTTCTCCGATGTCCTTGTTGTAGAGGTCGCGGATCGTGCGCTTGATGAGGCTGCCTTCCTCGTAGACGAGGCACGGCGCCGAGGATTCGAGCGTGAGCGTGCGTACGTTCTCCCAGAGCCGCATCAGGTATTCGAAGTCGCGCTTGACCTCGGCCTTGGTGCGCGAGGCGCCGGCGGTCCGAAGGATCACGCCCATACCTTGGGGAACGTCGAGATCGGTTGCGATTTCCTTCAAGCGCTTGCGGTCGGCCGCGCTCGTGATCTTGCGCGAAATGCCGCCGCCGCGGGCGGTGTTCGGCATCAGCACCGAGTAGCGGCCGGCGAGCGAAAGATAGGTGGTCAGCGCCGCGCCCTTATTGCCGCGCTCTTCCTTGACGACCTGGACGAGCAGCACCTGGCGGCGCTTGATCACTTCCTGAATCTTGTACTTGCGCAGATTGCGGCGCGGGCGCTCCTGAAGGTCCTCGAGCGCGTCACCTTCGCCGATCTGCTCGACCTTCTTGCGCGAGCCGCCGTTTTCGGCGTCGGGGATCTCCTCGCCGTCTTCAGCATCCTCGTCCTCGACGGGGTCGGAAACGTCCTCCTCGTCGTCCTCGGACGCTTCAGCCTCCTGCGCTTCCTCTTCGGCGCGCATCAGGGCTTCGCGGTCGGCGACGGGGATCTGGTAGTAATCGGGGTGGATTTCGGAAAAGGCGAGGAAGCCGTGGCGGTTGCCGCCGTATTCGACGAAGGCCGCCTGCAGCGAAGGTTCCACCCGCGTCACCTTGGCAAGGTAGATATTGCCTCTAAGCTGCCGCCGTTCGGCAGATTCAAAGTCGAATTCCTCGAGTCTGTTACCGCTGGTAACGACGATCCGTGTTTCTTCCGGGTGGGTGGCATCCACCAGCATTCTTTTTGTAGCCATATAGAAAAACTCCACGCGCTCGCGCGCCGTGCCGCGTGCCCTTCGAGGGCCGCGTGCAGGCGCCATGCGAGGCGAATGTCATGAGGGTTGTGGCGCTAGCCGCGTTTGGGGCTTTGGAAGCGAGGGGCGTCATTGAACCGGGCAGCATGCTGCGGCACACATCTTCTTTTGCGTTGCCGATAGCCAGCGCTCTACCCATACGACCTCGTTCCAGGGGGGACCCGCGATAGGGCCAAGCCGGTTACCGCGGTCCTCCAACTCTTTGTGCGCGGCATCAAGGGATTCTGCCGCTTCCGGCCCCCGACCGATATGTCATAGGGGGCCGAATGTTCCTTCGGGGTGCCAGTGTTCCGTCGCGCGTCCTGTTCCCGGACCGATCCGAGGGAGATCCCTCGACCGGCGGGGGCCCGCCGCAGACAGGCATGCACCGCACTTACAGTCCTTACGAGTGTTCCCAAAAATTGGCAATAGAGAATGTTTTAGGAGCACTTGGACGCATATGGGGCGCCCGATGCGCGCGTACAAGCAAGAACGCGTCCGAATTTTGCCAGAGAATCGCTTATGGTGCGCGCGAAAATGGAGCTGACATGATGGATTCCGCCAGGCGCGCATTGCGTGTTCTGTGTCTTTTGCTGGTTGCCGGGCTCGCAGCCGCCGGCGTATTCGCCCAGGAGGCAGAGGAAGCAACGCCGGCCGCCGGGCAGGGGGCGCCCGCGCTGCTCGATTCGCGGGTGACCACAACGCCCGAACGCGCGCGGCTCGTGCTCGACCTGACACAACCTACCGAATTCGCCGTCTATACCCTGGCTGCACCGAACCGCGTCATCGTCGAGGTGCGCGCACAAAGCGGCCCGGACGAGGGCGAAGCGCCGGCGGTCGGCGGGGACGGGCTCGTGACGGCCTATTCGGTCCAGAGCACGGGCGCTGAACGCGTGCGGGCCAGCCTCACGCTTGCGGCGCCGGCGCAGGTCCAGCAGTCCTATGTGCTCGAGGCGTTCGAGGACCAGCCGGCGCGGCTGGTTATCGACCTCATCCCCGATACGGAGGCCAATTTCCTCGCGAATGTGCGCACCGGCGTCGAGGGCGATGTCGAAACGGCCGAGACGCCGGAACTCGATGGCGAACAGATGGCGCCGGGGGAAACGGCAACGGCCCCGTCGGCGTCGCGGCCGCTCATTGTCATCGATCCCGGTCACGGCGGTGCCGACAGCGGCGCGCGCTCCGATAGCGGCATCCAGGAAAAGAACATCGTCCTCGCCTTTGCGCTCAAGCTGCAGAGCCTTCTGGCCGCGACGGGGCGGTTCGAGGTGGCGCTCACGCGCGACACGGACGTCTTTCTCGGGCTCGGCGAGCGCGTCGGGCTCGCGCGCTCGAACCAGGCCGATCTCTTCATCTCGCTGCATGCGGATTCGTTCGATCAGGAGGACGTGCGCGGCGCGAGCATTTATGTCCGGGGCGAACTCGCAACGAGCGAACTCGACCGGGTGCTCGCCGAGCAGGAAAACCGCGCGCATCTTGTTGCCGGGTACGGGCCGCCCGACGACCCGGCGGTGATCGATATTCTGGTCGATCTTCTCGGACGCGAAACGCGCCGGGAGTCCTATCTCGCCGGGCAGGCGCTCATTGAGCAGCTCGAACCCTCGATCCAGTTGCGGCGGTTTCCGCTCCGGCGCGCCGATTTCTACGTCCTCCAGGCGCCCGACGTGCCCTCGGTGCTTATCGAGCTGGGGTTTCTTTCCAACAGCGACGATACGCAGAACCTGACCACCGATACTTGGCTCGACCGGGTTGCGGCGGCGCTCGCGCGCGGCGTCGCGATTTATTTCGACGGGCGGGAATAGGACGCGCACGCCTTGGCGATCGGCATCCACAAGGGTATCCAATTCTGATAGTTTGCGGATTCGCGGGGCCATGGGACCGGCGCCGCTGCGCCGTATCGAACGGGAACGCATAAATGTTGCGGTTGTTGAGCTGGCTGTTCGGGTTAGGGGCCTTTTTCGGGCTGATCGCGATCGGCGGCGTTGCGTATTTTATCTGGGTGCTGACCCAGGATTTGCCGGACTATACCGTCCTGCGGGACTACCAGCCCCCGGTCACCACGCGGGTTCACGCCGCCGACGGCACGCTTTTGGCAGAATTCGCGCGCGAGCGGCGGCTGTTCCAGCCGATCGAGACCATCCCTCCGCACGTGATCGAAGCGTTCCTTTCGGCTGAAGACAAGGATTTCTACAGCCATTTCGGCATCGATGTCGGCGGCGTCATCCGCGCGGCGCGGGACAATGTCGAGCAAATCGTTGGCGGCGGCGGCGGGCCGTTGGTCGGGGCCTCGACCATTACCCAGCAGGTGGCCAAGAACTTCCTTTTGACCTCGGATCAGACCTGGGAGCGCAAGATCAAGGAAGCGCTGCTTGCGCTGCGGATCGAGAACACGTTCTCCAAGGACAAGATCCTGGAACTCTATCTCAACGAGATTTATCTGGGCTTCAATTCCTATGGCGTCGCCGCCGCGGCGCTCAACTATTTCGACAAGGCGCTTTACGAACTCACCTATGCCGAGGCTGCCTATCTCGCGGCGCTTCCCAAGGGGCCGGCCAACTATCATCCCTTCCGGCGCCCGCAGGCGGCGATCGAGCGGCGGAACTGGGTGCTCGACCGGATGGCCGAGAATGGCTACATCACGCTCGCCGAGGCGGATGAATACAAAGCGCAGAACCTCGATGTCGTTCCGCGGATCGGCGGTTCCCAGCTTTATTCGGCGGAGTACTTCACCGAGGAGGTCCGGCGCGAACTGGCGGCCATCTACGGGGAGGACCAGCTCTATGGGGGTGGGCTTTCTGTGCGCACGACACTCGATCCCCAGATGCAGGAATATGCCCGCCGCGCGCTGATGGACGGGCTCATCGCGTTCGATCAGGCGCGCGGGTTCCACGGCGTCGTTGCGACAATCGAACTGGGCGAGGACTGGGGCCGGGCGCTGGCCGAGGTCGACCCCTTGAGCGACGTTCCGGAATGGAGCCTGGCTGTCGTGCTCGAAATGGAAAACAACCTCGCGCATATCGGTTTGCGGCCGGACATCGACGTCGACGGACGGGTCAGCGACGTGCGGGTGGAGGGGCAGGTTCCCGGCAGCACGGTGAACTGGGTCAGAGAACCTTTAAGTGCCCTACTGAGCGTTGGCGATGTGGTCTATGTCGAGCCGGTTGAGGGCGAGGAGGGCGTTTATACGCTGCGGCAGACACCGGAGGTTCAGGGCGGGATCGTGGCGATGGATCCGCGTACGGGGCGCGTGCTCGCGCTCGTGGGCGGGTTCTCCTTCGATGAATCCGAGTTCAACCGCGCGACGCAGGCGATGCGCCAGCCGGGGTCCTCGTTCAAGCCCTTCGTCTACGCCGCGGCGCTCGACAACGGTTATACGCCGGCTTCCGTGGTGCTCGACGCGCCGCTCGAAGTCGTCAACGAGGACGGTTCGGTCTGGCGGCCGGAAAACTACGCGCAGCAATTCTACGGGCCGCAGACGCTCAGGCGCGGGATCGAGCGGTCGCGCAACGTGATGACCGTGCGGCTTGCCAAGGATCTCGGAATGCCGCTTGTCGTCGAATATGCGCGCATGTTCGGTGTCTCGGACGACCTGCCGCCCTATCTCTCCTCGGCGCTTGGGGCCGGCGAGACGACGGTGTTGCGGATGACAGCGGCCTACGCCACGATCGCCAATGGTGGCCGCAAGATCACACCGACGCTGATCGACCGGGTCCAGGACCGGTATGGCGAGACGATCTATGTGCACGACCAGCGCGTTTGCGGCGGCTGCGAGGCGACCGAATGGGTCGGCCAGAGTGAGCCGCTGGTTGTCGACAATCGCGAGCAGGTGCTCGACCCGATGACCGCCTATCAGATCACCTCGATGCTCGAGGGGGTGGTGCAGCGCGGCACGGGGACGGCGGTGCGCAGCGTGGGCGTGCCGATCGCGGGCAAGACTGGAACGACGAACGACTATAAGGATGCCTGGTTCGTCGGATTTACCCCGGAACTCGCCGTGGGCGTCTATGTGGGCTATGACATCCCGCGCTCGATGGGCAGGTCCTCGACCGGCGGCGAACTCGCAGCGCCGATCTTTGCCGATTTCATGTCCGCCGCGCTCGAAGGACGGCCTGCGACTCCTTTCGCCGTGCCGCCGGGCATGCACCGGGAGTGGATCGATCCCTCTTCGGGCGTCGAGATCGTAGCCGGCGGCGGCGGCATTCAGGAGGCGTTCAAGCCCGGGACAGGTCCGAACCTGGTTACGTCCGTGATCGGGGTGAATTCCGATGCCTTCACGAATATCCAGAGCGGGGACGTCGGGCAGAACCTCGATCTCGGGCGCGGCGGGCTGTTTTAGAGCGGTCGGTTTGGAAGGCGTATGATGGGCCCGATCAGGACCCTTGGCACGAACTTATCACCGCCCCCAGAACTTCGGTTATTGTACCTCCCACGGACCCGCTTTGATGGGCGCGAGCGCAACGAACGTTTGGGCGGGACCGGTCCGGGTCCGATGGGAGTCGTCCCAGCGGAGGTCCAAAGCGGACAGAGGCCGGACGGGGACTGATATCCCCGTCGCACCGGGGAAACCCGGAGGGGCACCGAACCTTTCCCACTCGTAGGAAGGGTTACGACAAACCCCAGCCCGGGACGCCGCCATAAGCCGAAAACCCCGGATGTATGCGGCGAGGCTCGCTTCGCTATTCTAATTTCAGTATGAGGCGCGTCTCGCCGCATACCGTCCACGCTTATTGATATCCGGGGCGTTCGGGCTACCGGTCGGATAGGCATGCCCAGTCTAAACGCGCCGATCTTATCTGCAGCGCCGGCTGCTAATCGGAGCGGGTGGCTTGATCGGCAGGAGCGGCTCGGTTAGACCATCGCTCCGAAAAGAGAGGAAGACCACGGTATGCGTGCTGAAGTTCAAAAGACGGTCGACGAAATCAAGCAGGCCCTAAGCCTGCTGAGGAGGCATCTTTGACTGGGATACAGCCCAAAGACGTCTCGACGAACTGAATGCACGCACCGAATCCGGGGATCTTTGGAACGATCCCGAGGCGGCCCAGGAGGTGATGCGGGAGCGCCAGGCGCTCGAAACCGCGATTGCCGACGTCACGGGCCTCGATACGGCGCTCAATGACAATATCGAACTGATCGAGCTTGGCGAGGCCGAAGGGGACGCCGAGGTCGTGTCCGAAGCCGAAGCCGCGATCAAGGCGCTCGAGGGCACCGCGGCGCGCATGCGCGTGGAATCGCTGCTTTCGGGCGAGGCGGATTCGAACGATTGCTATCTCGAAGTCCATTCGGGTGCCGGGGGGACCGAAAGCCAGGATTGGGCGCAGATGCTCTTCCGGATGTATACGCGCTGGGCCGAGCGGCGGAAGTTCAAGGTCGAAACCATCGAATACCATGCCGGCGAAGAAGCGGGCATCAAGTCCGCAACGATCCAGATCAAGGGGCATAACGCCTATGGCTGGCTCAAGACCGAGTCAGGCGTGCACCGGCTGGTGCGCATTTCGCCCTATGACAGCCAGGCGCGGCGGCACACGAGCTTTTCGAGCGTTTGGGTCTACCCGGTGATCGATGATTCGATCGATATCGAGGTCAACGAGTCGGATGTTCGGATCGACACGTATCGCGCGTCCGGGGCCGGCGGTCAGCACGTCAATACGACCGACTCCGCGGTGCGCATTACGCATATTCCGACCGGTATCGTCGTGCAGTGCCAGAACGAGCGCAGCCAGCACAAGAACCGGGCGCAGGCCTGGGACATGCTGCGGGCGCGGCTTTACGAGCGCGAGCTGCAACTGCGCGAGGAGGCGGCAAACGCCGAGGCGGCGTCGAAGACGGAGATCGGGTGGGGGCACCAGATCCGCTCCTACGTCCTGCAGCCCTACCAGCTCGTCAAGGACCTGCGAACCAGTGTCGAGAGTACGTCGCCGTCCGACGTTCTCGACGGCGATCTCGACGCCTTCATGGAAGCATCGCTTGCCCAGCGGGTGGGCGCTGACAAGGCCGAGGACGAGTAACACGGCTGTGCCTTCTGGCCGGGCGGGGACGGAAACCCTATCTTGGGGTTAGTGCCCGCGCCGGAAAGGAGTTCACCATGACCTGGTTGCCCGACTACGATCCCGTCGAAGGCGATCCAAAGAGCTGCGACGCGCTCGAACTCGTTGTCGTGCCGCGCACGCGCGATCTCGGCGAAGGCTTCGCGGTGCGCCGCGCCTTGCCGCATGGCAAGCGCCAGATGGTCGGGCCCTTCATCTTCTTCGATCATTTTGGGCCGGTTCAGTTCATTCCCGGGCAGGGAATGGATGTGCGCCCGCATCCGCATATCGGTCTTTCAACGGTCACTTATCTCTTCGACGGCAAGGTCATGCACCGCGACAGCGAGGGCAACATTCAGGAAATCGTGCCGGGCGCCATGAACCTGATGACGGCCGGACGCGGCATCACGCATTCGGAGCGCACGCCCGAGGTCGAACGGGCGTCCGGCCAGAGGATGCTCGGCCTCCAGAGCTGGATCGCGCTTCCGGCGGACATGGAAGAGATCGACCCGACATTCCAGCATTTTTCCGGCCGCGACCTGCCGACCGTGCGCGACACTGGGCTTTCCGCCCGCGTGATCGCAGGCAAGGCGTTCGGCAAGCGGTCGAACGTCCAGACCATTACGGACTGGTTCTACGTCGAGGTGAGTCTCGCCGAGGGGCAGACGGCGCCGTTGGATAGGGACTACGAGGAGCGCGCGATCTACCTTGTCGAGGGGGAGATCGCGATTGCTGGGGATACGTTCGAGGGTCCGCGGCTCCTCGTTTTCCGGCCAGGCGACGTGATCACCGTCAAAGCGGTCCGGCCGAGCCGGATGATGTATCTGGGCGGTACGGCGCTCGAAGGGCCGCGCTATATCTGGTGGAACTTCGTTTCATCGAGCCGGGAACGGATCGAGCAAGCCAAGGAGGACTGGGCGCAGGCACGGTTCGGCGCCGTTCCGGATGAGACGGAATTCGTCCCGCTTCCGGATAATTCCTATTGATCTACAGGAATTTGGCGAGGTTTCTTCCAGCCGTGAGAAAGCGGGATGGATCGACGGCCTTACCGTTGCGCCTGACTTCGAAGTGCAGATGCGGTCCGGTGCTGCGGCCCGTTGAACCGGAGCTGCCGACAACCTGACCTGCGCTGACGGTCTGGCCTTCGGAGACGGAGATTGCGTTCATATGGGCGTAGCGCGTCACGACGCCGTTGCCGTGGTCGATTTCCACCATGTTGCCATAACCGCCGTTGCGTCCGGCATGCGAGATCGTTCCCGCGGCCGCTGCGAGGATGGGCGTTCCCGTTCCGGCGCGGAAGTCGATGCCGGCATGGAAGGCGGCGCGGTTGAGAAACGGGTCGTTGCGGCTGCCGAACCCCGAACTGATGCCGACGTTGCCGGCAATCGGCTGGCGAATAGGGGCTGAGATCAGTGCGTTGCGCGCAGCACCAAAACGCGCGAGAGCGGTCGCTACGGCGTTGGCCTCGTCGATGATCGAAAGTTCCGCCGCTCCGTTGGCGGGAATGAAGGGCCCCCCGACGCCGGTCGCGTCGCCCAGGTCGGGTTCGAGACCGATGCTTTGAAGCCCGGATACAATTTCGCGAGTAGACAACGTCGCCGCATCCGACAAGGCGACGAGGGCCATGCGGGTTTCCTGCTGCATGACGTCGAGTGCTTCCACAATGCCGGGGATGTCCGAAGGTATCTGCGAATCAGGGAGGGCGCCGGTGGTCATCACGTCTTCGGGCGCATTGCCGTCCATGGAGATGCCCATTTCGCGGGCCAGGTCGGTGAGGGCGCGGACGTATTCGTGCTGTTCGAAGAGAACTTCCTGCTGCTCGACCAACTCATGCATCTGTAGGTTCATATCGCCCATCTGGGCGTACTGGCGGGAATGAAGCCGGTCGACCTCGAGTCGCAACTCGGTGATGCGCTGCTCATAAGCGTGGATCTGGGCGGAATTGTCCTCGCGGAAGAGCGCGTTGATGTCGGGCGAAAGATAAAGGCCGAGGGCCGTCAGGATGTTGGTAAGCAGCAACAGCGCAAAAACGGCAAAAAAGAACGCGTAAGAGCTGCGTGGTGCCTCCGGCTTGGCCGCACGCCCCAGTTCCATCCTCGCGTCTTTTTTTCGCACCGGGTCTGCCCCCAAAACGCAGCGACCAACTCAATGAGTGCTATCTTGCGGGATTATGGTTAACGAAAACTCAAACCAAGGTCAGGCGAGTGCCTTGAGGACGCGTTCAACGTGGCCCTTGGCGCGGATGTTGGGCCAGATCTGCGCGATCTTGCCGTCCGCGCCAACGAGCACTGTCGTACGGATGAGGCCCATATAGGTTCGGCCATAGTTCTTTTTTTCGCCCCATACGCCATAAGCTTCGATCGCGGTGTGGTCGGGATCGGAGACCAGGATCGGGGAGAGGCCGTATTTTTCGCGGAAGGCGGCGAGCTGTTTCGGTGTGTCCGGCGAGATGCCGACGAGCAAAATGTCTTTTTCGGCGAACGCATCCTTATGCGTGGTGAAAGCGATGTTCTCGTCCGTGCAGGCCGGGGTGTCGGCCTGGGGGTAGAAATAGAGCAGTACGGCCTTGCCGGCGTGGGCGGACAGGCGGAAACGTTCGCCGGTATCGGTGGGGAGGTCGAAATCGGGGGCGGGCATGCCCTGCTGGAGGTCTGGCAAAGACGGTTCTCCTTGACTGTGCGTTCGCGCCAAATGCGCCGATTGTGCAGTTTGCCTTATTGCAGCCGATTTGCTTGGCAAAGAAACTGTTTGGCTAATAGCCGATTCTCCCGGCATTTCTCATCGCGAGCTCAGGACATACGGCCGTCATTGACCGAACTCCCGCGCCTTTCCGGTATCCGCAATCGGCGCGGCCTTCTGCGCAGGGCGCTTGCCGCGCTGCGCTGGGCGCTTTTGGGGCTCGCGGTGATTATCGGGCTTGTTTATGTCCGGTTGTTGTTCGGTCCGATCCCGCTCGATTTCCTGTCCGACCGCGTGCAGTCCGCCGTGGCCGGGGTCGTTGAAGACGACTTTGAGGTCGCCTGGGAGGGCTTCGGGCTTTCGCTCGACGGCCCGTTCAATCCCGTCTTCCGGTTGGCTTCTGTGGAGATGCGGGAGGTCGCAAGCGATGCGGTCATCAGTATGGATGCGCTTGAAGTCGGCGTATCGCCGGTCGGGTTGCTGTTGGGGCGGCCAAATGCGCGGATCACGCTAGACGGTCCGCATTTCCAGATCGTGCAGGATTTGCTGGGACCGCGGCCCGCGCGGTTCGTCGTGCAGGAGGATCCGAATACCGGCGAAGTTACCGTCGCCGTTCACGAGGGCGCAAATGCGACGCCCGTCGTCCGAATCGAGCGTGGTGGCCTCGACTTAGGAGCCGAGGCGGGCGACGACCCGGCAGTTCTGCGCTCGGACAATGCGGTGCTCATGGCCACAGTCGAAGCAATTGATGCCGGGCTGGCGGAGCTGGCCGAAAGGGCGCTCGGCGGACAGATTTCGAGCTTGAGTGTGCGGAACGGGTCGGTGGCCATGCTCGACAGGGTCTACAACCTTTACCGCGAGTTCGAAGGCGTCGATTTCGATTTGCGCGCGGGGCAGAGCGTGAACGGCGTATCGGCGCGATTTTCCGCACGCATTGCCGGGCGCGAGACCACCGGAACGATCACACGCGTCAGCGACGGGTCGGCTGTGACGTTGAATTTCGCGCTACAAGGGCTCGATTTTTCGACGTTGCTGCCCTTTCTCGATGATCCCGTAGGCATTGCGGCGCTGCGGGGTGTGGGCGGGCTATCGGGAACGTTTCAGCTTACGGCGCCCGAGGGGCGGCTGACGAGCGGACGGTTCACGATCGATCTGGCCGGGACCCATTTGCGGCTGGCCAACGACATGTTTGCGGTCGCCGCTGCGCCGTTCACCGTGGATTGGCATCCGGACGAGGCGCGGTTCCAGTTCGCCGATGTCGGCGTCTCGGTAGGTCGGAGCCGCGGCACGATATCGGGCGAGGTGCTGTTGGGATTCGACCAGCAGTTCGGGCCCACCCTGGCGATGAACATCACGGCGCAGGAGGTTTATCTGCATCCCGATGACATGCCGGCACCGCAGAACCCCATCGAATCGATCCGTTTCGAGGGGTGGGGGGCACCACTTTACGGTGCGGTCGGGATCGACCAATTGACGGCTTCCACCGGTGACGCCAGCCTTTCCCTAACCGGGCGGATGGACAGTTTGCGCGCTGGACTTGGGCTCAAGCTGTCGCTTTCCGGCCAAGGTTTTTCTGCTGACACCGTCAAACGGCTTTGGCCTTATATTTTCGCGCCAGAGGGGCGGGCATGGGTCGTCGACTATGTCGGATCGGGCACTGTCGCCAATGCGGATATGGCGTTCGATTTCCCCGTTGGGTCGATCGCGGTCGACGGTTCGCCGCTGCCTATTCCGGATGGCGCGATACGGGTCGAGATGTCGGCCGACGGTGTGGAGCTCCTGCCGTTTGCCGGGATGCCGCGGCTCGACATCGCCGGAGAGACGCGGGTACTCGTGCGCGATGAGCAGGTCACGGTCGGCGTGGACCGGGCGACGGTGGCGGGGACGGATGGGCCGGTCGTTATCGAGAATGCGGCCTTTCTGAACCAGGACACTACCGCGCGGCGACCCATTTTCGAGGTCTCGGGCGATATCTCGGGAACTGTTCCGGATCTGCTCTCACTGGCGGACGACCCGGCGCTGGGCGCGCTGGATGAGGCGGTGCAGGGTGTGGATGTCGCCGAACTCAGGGCCAAGCTCAGCGGCGAAGCGCGAGCAACCGTGATCGCGACGCTCAAAATGGACGACATCGGACTGGTCGATCAGGTCGACTACACGCTCAACGGGACGATTGCCGAGCTCTCGACGCGCGAACCGATAGGCGGATATGCGGTCTCGGATGCGAGCCTTTCGTTTACGGCTTCGCAGGCGGGTTTCAATGCCAACGGCAGCGGGATGCTCGGCTCGATCCCGTTCGATTTCGAGGCAAGCCAGAACGGTGAAGAGGTGCCGGGCGTTCGCGTCGCGTCGACGTTCGATGCCGAGGATGCTGCGGCGTTCGGCGTCGATTTGAGCGAATATGTCGACGGGGAGGTGCGGCTGGTCGCGGAGCCACTGGGCGATGACCGATATCAGGTCTCTGCCGATCTGACAGGTGCAGCCCTGACGCTTGCGGATATCGGGGCTCGCAAGGCACAGGGCATTCCGGGCGGAGCCAATGCCGTTGTCGAGATCGGTGAGGACGGCATTGCCGTACCGGAGGCCGATTTGGGGTTTGGCGAGGTTCGCCTTGCCGGATCGTTGGCGGTATCGTCGGAGGGCGCGCTGGAGGAGGCGATTTTTTCGACGTTCCAGATCAGTCCGGGCGACAACGCCCAGGTGGCGATCCGTCCGGCGGATGGCGGGTATGCGGTTTCCGTTTCGGGCGCGCAACTCGACGTGCGGCCGATGCTGCGGCGGTTCGTCAGTCTCGATTCCGGCGCCCTGGCCGGACCGAGCGAGGATCTGGGCGACGAGCGGTTTTCGGTCACCGTCAATCTGGACCGCGCGATCGGGTATTACGGCGCTGTTGCGCTCGACGTCGATCTCGACCTGCGGCTACGGGGCGACACGCTCGAACATGTCGATCTTTCGGCCGGGCTGGGTGGCGGACGCTCGGTTTCGGCAACGACAAACGGTGGGGAACGCGACAGGGTCATGAGCTTTGCGGCCAATGACGTGGGCGGCATTTTGCGGTTTGTCGGGCTCTACCCGCGCCTGATTGGCGGCGAAGGCAGTCTTGTCATACGGCGCGACATTCCCGGGGACGCCGATTCAGGGGCGTTCGAGATGCGCAATTTCTCGATTGTCGACGAAGCCAACATCGCGCGGCTGCTGCAATCGGATGAGGCGGCGGAGGCTTATGCGGAGCGCGGCAATTCTCTCGATTTCACGCGCGGGCGGGCGCAGTTTATGCGGATCGGGGACCGTATCGAGCTGCGCGAAGCGGCGCTCTATGGCGACAGCGTGGGCGGTACGGCCAGGGGCAATATCCTGCTCGAAGAAGGGCAGTACGACCTTACCGGGACCTATGTTCCGCTTTTCGGGATCAACAATGCGTTCCAGCAGATCCCGCTGATCGGGCCGATTTTCGGCGGACGCGAGGGCGAGGGGCTGATCGGCGTGACGTTTGCCGTGCGCGGACCGCTGGCCGAGCCCGAACTGCTGATCAACCCGGTCTCCATCCTCGCGCCGGGGGTATTCCGGTCGCTGTTCGAATACCGGGCGCAGAATGAAGCTTCAGCGCAGTAAAGGGGGCTGCCGCGAGCGGCCCTTGGTCAGATCGGTTTGAGCAATACGTGGCGTTTCTTGCCGATGGAGAGCTTGATAACGCCCTCGGGAAGCACGTGCCCTTTGCCGAGAGAGAGTTTTTCGTCGTCGATGGCAGCGTCGTTGACCTTGAGCGCGCCCGCCTGGATGTGGCGCCGGGCTTCGCCGTTGGAGCCCGCCAGGCCCGCTGTCACCGCAGCCGCGAGAATGCCAAGTCCGCCTTCGAGCGCTGTCCACCCGATCTGGATCGTCGGTAGCGAGAGATCGAGCTGACCCGCTTCGAAAACAGCGGTCGCCGTTGCCGCCGCCTCCTTGGCGAGTTGCGGGGTATGGACGAGAGAGGTGACTTCGGTTGCGAGAATCTTTTTAGCTTCGTTGATGTCGGTCGCATCGCCATGCACGATGCGCGTGATCTCGTCGAGGGGCAGGGTGGTGAAGAGCTTCAGGAACCGCTCGACGTCGGCATCCTCGGTGTTGCGCCAGTATTGCCAGAAATCGTAGGGCGAGAGCATGTCCGCGTTGAGCCAGACCGCGCCGTTGGCGGTTTTCCCCATCTTCTGGCCCGATGCCGTCGTCAAAAGGGGCGAGGTAAGGGCATAGAACTGGGTATCGAGCATTCGGTGCCCCAGATCGAGCCCGTTGACGATGTTGCCCCACTGATCCGAGCCGCCCATCTGCAGCGTGCAGCCATAGCGCCGGTTGAGTTCGACGAAGTCGTAGGCCTGCAGGATCATGTAGTTGAATTCGAGAAACGAGAGCGACTGCTCGCGGTCGAGCCGGAGCTTGACCGAATCGAAGCTCAGCATGCGGTTGACCGAAAAATGGCGGCCGACATCGCGAAGGAATTCGACATAGCCGAGGCCCAAGAGCCAATCGGCGTTGTTCGCCATAACGGCGTCGCCGGGGCCTTCGCCGAAGGTGAGGAAGTTCTCGAACTTCTTCTTGATCCCTTCGATGTTCGACGCGATGTCCTCGACGGTCAAAAGTCTGCGGGCTTCATCCTTGAAGGAGGGATCGCCGATCATGCCCGTGCCGCCGCCCATGAGCGCGATTGGCCGGTGGCCGGTCTTTTGCATCCAGTGCAGCATCATGATCTGCATCAGATGCCCCACATGCAGGCTCGCGGCGGTCGGATCGTAGCCGATATAGCCGGTTACGGTCTCGCTCGCGAATTTCTTGTCGAGTGCTTCCGGATCCGAGACTTGATGAATGAAACCGCGCTCATCGAGTGTGCGCAGGAATTCGGATTTGAAGTCCGTCATGGCGTAATCGGCCCTGGCTTTTGTTCCTTGGCTAGTCGGGGAGGGGCTAACGCCCGCCACCGGCAGCAATCTCGGCGCGGCGCTTGTCGAGGTATTCGCCGCAATTTTCGATCAGTTCGTCGATCTTGCCTTCATAGAAATGATTGGCGCCTTCGATGATCCGCTGTTCGATCGTAATGCCCTTTTGGGTCTTGAGCTTGTCCACGAGTTTCTGGACGGCTTCTGGCGGGGCCACGCGGTCCTTTTCCCCGTGGATGATGAGACCGGAAGAGGGGCAGGGCGCCAGGAACGAGAAATCATAGAGGTTTTCAGGCGGGGATACGGAAATGAAACCCTCGACTTCGGGGCGGCGCATCAGGAGCTGCATGCCGATCCAGGCGCCGAAGGAGAAACCTGCAATCCAGCAACCGCGACTTTCACGGTTGATCGCCTGGAGCCAGTCGAGCGCTGCCGCTGCGTCCGAGAGTTCGCCGACGCCATGGTCGAACATGCCCTGCGAGCGACCCACACCGCGCGAATTGAAGCGCAGGACGGCAAAGCCACGTTCCACGAACATATAAAAGAGATTGTAGACGATCTGGTTGTTCATCGTCCCCCCGAACTGGGGATGCGGATGCAGGACGATAGCGACAGGCGCGTTGGGCTCCTTGCCCGGCTGATACCGGCCCTCGATCCGGCCTTCAGGGCCGTTGAAAATCACTTCAGGCATAAACGCTACCTTTGTCGATCTCCCCGAAATTCGCATGGGCGCCGGCAAAGCGTGGCGCCCGGCTTGACGAATGCGCCGGGGCTTCATAAAACTGACTGCAAATACCAGTTTAGAATTATTCCAAACGTGGGATTTGGCCGGTTCCCCCGGCCTTTGTGAGCGCTCCTTTTACTTAAGGTGCGACTCGAATTTCAAGGATTGTTTGCTGGAGCCGGTTTGCCGGCCGCAACGCGATGGATCGGATGCGCCATTATCTCGACCATAACGCTTCCGCGCCGCTTCTGCCCGAAGCGCGCGAGGCGGTTGTCGCCGCGCTGGAATTGACGGGAAACCCGTCGTCCGTGCACGGCGCTGGACGGGCGTTGCGCAAGGTTGTCGACGATGCGCGGGACAGGGTCGCCCGGCGCGC
Source organism: Pelagibacterium xiamenense (assembly GCF_021166475.1). Lineage (GTDB taxonomy): Bacteria > Pseudomonadota > Alphaproteobacteria > Rhizobiales > Devosiaceae > Pelagibacterium > Pelagibacterium xiamenense. The sequence goes on along the minus strand of NZ_JAJOYS010000003.1, from coordinate 373,315 downwards.
CGGTGCGGAAGCCAAGCAGGTGGTTTTCACCGGGTCAGCGACAGAGGCGATTACGCAGGCGATCGTCGGCGGGGTCAAAGCGTTCGATATCGATCGGGTCGTTATTGGCGCCACCGATCACGCGGCGGTGCTCAAGGCAGCGGAGGCGAGCGGGGTTTCGGTGCGCGTACTGGGCGTTGATAAGAATGGACTTATCGACATCGATGCTCTCTCGCGCATGCTGGAGGCTGCCGATGCAGCGGGAGAAACGCTGCTTGTTGCCGTCGGCTGGGTCAACAATGAAACTGGCGTCGTCCAGCCGCGTTCCCGGATCGAGGCGATAGTTGGCCCGACGCGTCACGTGCTTTTGCTCGATGCGGTGCAGGGATTTGGCAAACTGGACCTAGATTTTTCCGCTTGTGCTACCGATATGGTGGCCATATCCGGTCACAAGATCGGCGCGCCGGCGGGTATTGGTGCCCTGCTGGCGAAAAGTCATGCGGACACGGTCCGGCTGGTGCCCGGTGGCGGGCAGGAGCAGGGGCGGCGCGGCGGTACCGAGGCTGCGGCTTTGATTGCGGGCTTCGGGGCGGCGTGCGCTGCCTTTGCCGAGCGGTTCGATCTTGATGCCGTCGGCAAGCTTGTGACGCGGTTTGAGCAGAGGTTGCGTCAACTTGCGCCCGAAGCCGTCATTTTTGGCGCGGATGTGGAGCGGATCGGGACGACAGTCAATTTCGCTGTTCCGGGGGTCAGGAATACGGTCGCGATGATGGGACTGGATCTGGCCGGCGTCGCGGTCTCTTCGGGTTCGGCGTGTTCGTCCGGAAAGGTCGGGCGCAGCCATGTGTTGAGCGCGATGGGGGTCGACCCCGCGCTATCGGAATGCGGCCTTCGGGCCAGTCTCGGATGGAATTCGACGCAGGATGACGTCGATGCCTTTTTCGAGGCGTTTGAGATCGTGCTGACCCGGCATCACGGCCGGGGCGGCGCAGCGGCGTAGAAGCGCTACGCTTTAGAGCTAGGAGACGTTCATGTCGGATTTTGACATCCCCACCCTCAAGGAGAACATCGACCGGGAGACCGTCGAGAGCGTTCTCGCTTTGGATGTCGACAAGTATAAATACGGGTTCGAGACGATCATCGAATCCGACAAGGCACCCAAGGGGCTGAGCGAGGATACGATCCGGTTCATCTCGGCCAAGAAGAACGAGCCTGAATGGATGCTCGAATGGCGACTGGAGGCGTTCCGCCGCTGGCAGACCATGGAAGAGCCGACCTGGGCGCGCGTCTCGTATCCGGAGATCCCTTACCAGGATACCTACTACTATGCGGCGCCCAAAGGCGCGACGGGCCCCAAGAGCCTGGACGAGGTCGATCCGGAGCTTTTGAAGACCTATGAGAAGCTCGGCATTCCGCTGTCCGAGCAGAAGATTCTTGCCGGCGTCGTCGAAGACGGTGAGGGCGCAGAACAGCTTGCTTCGCCCTATAGCGGTAATGTGGCCGTCGATGCCGTGTTCGACTCGGTTTCGGTCGTGACGACGTTCCGCGAGGAACTTGCCAAGCACGGGATCATCTTCTGTTCGATCTCCGAAGCGATCCGGGAGCATCCGGAGCTGATCAAGAAGTATCTGGGGTCGGTGGTGCCGGTTTCGGACAACTTCTTTGCGACCCTCAACTCGGCGGTCTTCACCGACGGCTCGTTCGTCTACATCCCCAAGGGCGTGCGGTGCCCGATGGAGCTCTCGACCTATTTCCGGATCAACGAGAAGAATACCGGTCAATTCGAGCGGACGCTGATCATTGCCGAAGAGGGCTCCTATGTGAGCTATCTCGAAGGCTGCACGGCACCGATGCGCGATGAGCATCAGCTTCATGCGGCGGTCGTCGAGCTGGTTGCGCTCGATGAGGCCGAGATCAAATATTCAACGGTTCAGAACTGGTATCCCGGCGACAAGAATGGCAAGGGCGGGGTTTATAACTTCGTGACCAAACGCGGCGATTGCCGGGGCAAGAATTCCAAGATCTCCTGGACGCAGGTCGAGACCGGTTCGGCGATCACATGGAAATATCCGAGCTGCATTCTCAAGGGCGACGGATCGCGCGGCGAATTCTATTCGATCGCGATTTCGAACGGCCACCAGCAGATCGACAGCGGCACCAAGATGCTGCACCTGGGCAAGAATACGTCCTCACGCATCATCTCCAAGGGCATTGCCGCCGGGTTCTCGGACAATACCTATCGCGGCCGCGTCTTCGCGCATCCCAAGGCGACGAATGCGCGCAACTTCACGCAGTGCGACAGCCTGCTGATCGGCGATACGTGCGGCGCGCATACCGTGCCCTATATCGAGAGCCGGAACGCGACCGCGGTCTTCGAGCATGAGGCAACGACCTCGAAGATTTCGGACGATCAGATGTTCTACTGCCTGCAGCGCGGGCTTTCCGAGGAGGAGGCCGTGGCGCTAATCGTCAACGGGTTCGTCCGCGACGTGCTGCAGCACCTGCCGATGGAATTCATGGTGGAAACCCAGAAGCTCATTGGGATTTCGCTCGAAGGCAGTGTCGGCTGAGCGCTTTGCCGCTTTTTGAAACTTATGTTGGCCCCCTGGGGGCAAAGTGAATGGGACGGCGGAACGCGCCGAAAACGACATGACCACACCGATGCTTGAAATCAAGAACCTGCACGTGCGCGTGGAGGACCAGGACATCCTCAAGGGCGTCGACCTGACGCTCAATCGTGGCGAGATGCACGCGATCATGGGCCGGAACGGCTCGGGTAAGTCCACGCTCTCCTACGTGCTCGCGGGCAAGGAAGACTATGAGGTAACCGAGGGGGAAATCCTTTTTGAGGGTGAGAACCTTCTCGAGATGGAGCCCGACGAGCGGGCAGCTGCCGGCGTGTTCCTGGCGTTCCAGTACCCGATTGAAATTCCGGGTGTCTCGACGATGACCTTCCTCAAGGCCGCGATGAACGCGCAGCGCAAGGCGCGCGGAGAAAGCGAACTGTCGACGCCGGAATTCATGAAGGCAGTCAAGGACGCTTCGGGGCTCCTCGAATTCAAGCAGGACATGCTCAAGCGCGCGCTCAATGTCGGGTTTTCGGGCGGCGAGAAGAAGCGGGCCGAGATCCTGCAGATGGCGCTGCTGGCGCCCAAGCTGTGCATCCTCGACGAGACCGATTCCGGGCTCGATATCGACGCGCTCAAGGTTGTCGCCGAGGGCGTCAACAAGCTGCGCGGCCCGGATCGCACGATGCTCATCATCACGCACTATCAGCGGCTTTTGAACTACATCGTGCCCGATATCGTGCACGTGTTCTCCGATGGGCGCGTGGTCGAGACGGGCGACAAGTCTCTGGCGCTCGAGCTCGAAGCCAAGGGCTATGCCGACTACGAATCCACCGACGCGGCTTGAGGACGAAACCGATGAACGTGCAAACGCCAATCCGCCTGACGGCGGCGGAAGAAAGCCTTGCCGCGCAGCTTGAAAGCGTCGGCGCGGGCGATGCTGCGGTGCGGTTCCGCGAAGCGGGGCTGCCCACGCGTCGGGTCGAGGCTTATCACTACACCGATCTCAAGGTACTGCTGTCGGAGGTTCCTCCACTTGCCGAAGCCGTCGCAGGCACGGGCGCGCCGGTGTTCGACATCCCGGGCGCCTACCGGATCGTAGTTGCCAACGGTGTTATGCAGAACGCGGGAACCGCGCCGGCGGGTGTGATCACAGGTAAGGTTGGCGGTTCGACGCTGACGATGCGTGACGACACCGTGGTGCGGCTCAATTCCGCACTGGTCAAGGAAGCGGTGAATATCGAGTTGGCCGGGTCGGTCGATCCGGTGATCCATATCGACCGCCGTACCGATGGCGATGCGGCTCACGTGGCGACGGGGTCGAAGATCACGGTTGCTCCGGGCGCGCGGGCGACAGTCATCGAAACGGTTGCAACCTCCGATGCGGGGCATATGGGCAACTTGGGGACGTATGTCGCCCTGGGCGAGGGGGCCGAGGTTACGCATATCGTCGTGGACCTATCGGCGACCCAGGCGACCCAGTTTTCGACGCTCGAATACCGGATCGACGCCAACGCCAAGCTCATGTCCATCGTGATTCAGGCCGGCGCGAACCTCGCTCGGGCGCAAATCTTCGCCAACTTCGTAGGCGAGGGCGCGCATGGCGACTTTTTCGGACTCAATCTGATCGACACCGATCAGCATCGCGACATCACGCTCGATGTGACGCATGGGGTGCCCAACACGACGTCAACGGAGCTTTTCAAGCAAATCGGTCGCGGGCACGGCAAGGGCGTATTCCAGGGCAAGATCACTGTGGCCAAGGATGCGCAAAAGACCGATGCGAAGATGATGAGCCAGGGGCTTATGCTGTCGGAGGGCGCGGAAATCCTGACCAAGCCCGAACTGGTGATCTTTGCAGACGACGTCGTTTGCGGGCACGGCGCGACTTGCGGCGATCTCGATGAAACCTGGATGTTCTACCTGATGAGCCGCGGTATTCCCAAGGCCGAGGCCGAGACGATTTTGATCCGGGCGTTTCTTGAGGAAATCGTCGACGCGGTCGAGGACGAGGCGCTTGGCGAAGCGCTGAGCGGGATCGTGGACGGCTGGCTGGCGCAGGGCGCGTAATGAGTTTCGATCTCGAAACGACGCGCGCGGACTTTCCGATTCTCGAGGAGAAAATCCACGGGAAGCGGTTGGTCTATCTCGATAGCGGCGCATCGGCGCAAAAGCCGGTGCAGGTGCTCGACCGGATGGATCATGCATTCCGCTACGAATACGCCAATGTGCACCGAGGGCTGCATACGCTCGCCAACCGGGCGACGGAGGCTTATGAGGGGGCGCGCGAGACTGTGCGGAAGTTCCTCAATGCCGGGCGCGTCGAGGAGATCGTTTTTACGCGTTCGACGACCGAGGCGATCAATCTCGTCGCCAATGCCTTTGCCGACCCGCGGGTCGGCGAGGGCGACGAGATCGTTATCTCGATCATGGAACACCACTCCAACATCGTGCCATGGCACTTCCTTCGTGAGCGCAAGCGTGCCGTGGTCAAATGGGTGGACGTGAGCGAGGATGGCGTGCTCGACCTCGATGCGTTCGCGGCGTCGCTGAGCGAGAAGACAAGGCTGGTTGCGATCACGCACATGTCGAATGTGCTCGGCACAATCACGCCGGCCAAACAGATCGTCGAGATTGCGCACGCGCGGGGTATTCCCGTGCTTATCGACGGTAGTCAGGCGGCGGTGCACGAGAAGGTCGACGTTGGGGATCTCGATGCCGATTTCTACGTCATGACCGGCCATAAGCTTTATGGCCCGACCGGGATCGGGGTTCTTTACGGCAAATACGATCTGCTCGCCGAGATGCGGCCCTATATGGGCGGCGGCGAGATGATCGAGGAGGTGACCAGGGATATGGTCACTTACAATGCGCCGCCGCACAAGTTCGAGGCCGGTACGCCACCGATCGTTCAGGCGATCGGGCTCGGGGCCGCGCTCGATTATATGGAGAACATCGGCCGCGATGCGATCTCGGCGCATGAGCACGACGTGGCCGAATACGCGCGCGAGCGGTTGTCGCGAATCAACGCCTTGCGGGTGATCGGAGATGCGCCGGGCAAGGGTGGTATTTTCTCCTTTACCATGGACACTGCGCACGCGCACGATGTCGCGACGCTGCTGGACCGGTACGGGATCGCGGTCCGCGCCGGCACCCATTGCGCGATGCCGCTCCTTGAAAGATTTGGAGCCACCTCTACATGCCGGGCGTCTTTTGCCCTATATAATGGCAAAGACGATGTCGATGCGCTCGTCGAGGGTATCGAGAAGGCGCAGACTTTTTTCTAGACCAGCGAGTGACTATGAGCGAAAGCGCAGCGCCCGAAAAACATGCGGCCCAGTCCGAAGAGCACCTGATTTCCGCGACAGGTTCCGCGTTGCCGCCCGAAGAGGTCGAGCGGATCACGACGGACCTTATTGGTGCGCTCAAAACCGTCTATGACCCGGAGATCCCGGTCGACATCTATGAGTTGGGATTGATCTACAAGGTCGATCTCGACGATGATCGGCGATTGACGATCGATATGACGCTGACCGCGCCGGGTTGTCCGGTGGCCGGCGAGATGCCAGGCTGGGTCGAGAATGCGGCGCGCAGCGTCGAAGGCATTCAGGATGTCGAAGTCAACATGGTCTTCGATCCCCCTTGGGGACCGGACCGGATGAGCGAAGAAGCGCAGGTTGCGCTCAATTGGTGGTAATATGTCCTTTGCAATCATGAGCCTCACCGATGCGGCTGCCGATCGCATCAAGGAGATCATCGAGGATAGCGACAAGCCCGTCGCGGGTGTGCGAGTCGGCGTCAAGAACGCCGGCTGTGCGGGCATGGCGTATACGCTCGACTATGTCGACGCGCCAGTAGAGGGCGACGATCACGTCAGCGACAAGGGTGTCGATGTTTGGGTCGAGCCCAAGGCGACACTGTTTCTGCTTGGTACGGTGATGGATTTTTCCGAAGACAAGCTGAAGTCCGGATTTACCTTCAACAATCCTAACCAGGACGGCGCTTGCGGGTGCGGGGAGAGCGTTCAGCTCAGGCCAGCCGATCTCGCCGAACTGGCAAAGGCCCGCGCCTCTGCCGACGTTGCGCATTAGGTTTTTCGGAGACATCAAGGAAATCAGGCGCCGCGAGGCGCCTTTTTTATGCGACGTCGATACTGCCGGGGGCGTCAGGGAGTTCGCGCTCGGAGACGACCTGGTTGCGACCGCCGGACTTGGCGGCGTAGAGGCACTTGTCGGCGCGTTCGATCAACTGGGCCGCCTTTTCGCCACGGCGCCATTGGGCGACGCCCACCGAAAGCGTGATGCGGCCGAGCTTTTCATTGGTGGAGCGCTTAAGGAGTTCCTTGGCCTGCACGGCGCTGCGGATCATATTGGCGATGGTGATGGCGCCGTTGAGTTCCGTTTCAGGCAGGATAGCGACGAACTCTTCGCCGCCGAAGCGTGAGGGCATGTCCCGCCCCTTGAGATTGGCCTTGAGTACCTGGGCCACGAGACGCAGCACCTGGTCGCCGGTCAGGTGGCCGTAGGTGTCGTTGAAGGCCTTGAACCTGTCGATATCGAGCAGAAGCAGGCAAAGCTGTTTCTCGTCGCGTGTGGCGGACTCGAGCTCCAGGTCGAGTTGCTCATCGAAGCATTTGCGGTTTGGGATTTTGGTGAGCGGATCGAGCATCGATTCCTTGCGAACCTCGTCGAGGTCGCGCTGGAGGAGCGAGATGTCGTCACGTGAATTTTCGAGTTGGGCTTCGAGGCGACGGTTCATGTCCTGCATGCGCCGCGTCTCCTTCAGGAGGCGGCTGGAGAGCATTTTGAGCGCGTCATCATCGATGCCGCTTTCAAGGTCGCCGGACGCCTGCTGGAGCGAGCCGGAATAGGAATTCGCCGTCGCCATGGCGAATTCGATCGCTTCGTTGACGTCGGAAATTTTGCGGCTCATGGCCCGCGACATGGCCCTGAGCTTTTCGTCCATATTGTTGATTTCGAGGAATTGTTCGCACAGCGCGGACGCCTCATCCGCAGTCAAAGTGCCGCTCTGGGTGAAGATCTGGTTCACCCGGGCATTGAGATCGGGATTGGCACCGGTCGCGTAGGTGTAAAAAAGCTCGTAATAGACCGGGAATGCAGGAAGATGACAGCGTTTGAGAAGCGCCATCGCCGCATTCGCAAAACCCGACGCGCGCTCGAAGTCAAACTCTGTCAGGTGCTTATTAACCACCGGGGGAAATACTTCCTACGATTCTGATCCTGGCTAGTCTTCTGGTCTATCTATCCGCAACATAGGACGATTTAAGGGCGCACGTACCGCTTTCGCGCAGTCTATGTTCGGCGCTGCAATATACACGCGCAGCGTGGCGCGCAAGATGCTCAATTTGTGCCGTGCGTTTCAAGTCAAAATGCGCATTTGTTCGCATTTTTTGCCACTATCCAGGGAAATGGGAAGTTAACCTGGCAGTTCCGCTAAGCGTGACGTCGCACCGGACGAAGCAGGAAGGCCGGGATATGACCCTCGGATTCGAACGTCGCGGGCGAATCATCATTGCTGGCCCTACGCGGTGCGTCGCGGCGCTTCTTCTTGGGCTCGGCGCTTTTCTGCTTAGCGCTGCTCGTATCTTCCTGGGGTGTCTCGCGTCTGGCGGGCTCGTCTGTCCGCTTGTTCGAGCGGCTCCTGCGGGCTGGCTTTGGCTCCTGCACAGAGGTGGAGCTTTCGCTTTCGATCCACTCAATATCGCGCTGGATAAGCTTGGTTATCGCCTCGACATATTTGCCTTCGGCGGGTGTCACGAGCGTAATCGCGGAGCCCGATCGCCCCGCGCGGCCCGTGCGGCCGATGCGGTGCACATAATCCTCGGCGTGGGTGGGAACGTCGAAGTTGAAAACGTGGCTCACCGCCGGAATGTCGAGGCCACGTGCCGCGACATCCGATGCGACAAGAATGGGCAGATCGCCGGCGCGGAAACGATCGAGGGTTTCCATCCGGCTCTTCTGGTCCATATCGCCGTGGAGTGCGCCGGCCGAAAAGCCGTGGCGCTCAAGCGAACGTGCGACGGTCGCGACGTCGCGCTTGCGGTTGCAGAATATGATCGCGTTCTTGAGGTCCTTGGCGGCACGGATCTGATCCCGGAGCGCGGCGCGCTTGTCCTTGGGCGTCGTGCCAACCTTGAGGAGCTTCTGGTCGATGGTCTCGGCGGTCGAGTTCTGCCGCGCGACTTCGACCTTGATGGGGTTGGTGAGGAAGCGCTCGGTGAGCTTCTGGATTTCCGGCGGCATCGTTGCAGAGAAAAAGAGCGTCTGCCGACGGGGCGGCAAGAGACCGCAGATGCGCTCGATGTCGGGGATAAAGCCCATATCCAGCATGCGGTCGGCCTCATCGATAACGAGGATGTCGACACCCGTCAGAAGCAGCCGCCCGCGTTCGAAGTGGTCGAGGAGGCGCCCCGGGGTGGCAATCAGGACGTCGGCGCCGCGATCGAGTTTCTTGTTCTGGTCCTCGAAGGACACGCCGCCGATCAGAAGTGCAACGGTAAGGCGATGGTTCTTGCCGTATTTTTCGAAGTTTTCGTGGACCTGGGCGGCGAGCTCGCGAGTGGGTTCCAGAATCAATGTGCGGGGCATGCGCGCACGGGCGCGGCCTTTTTCGAGCAGCGAGAGCATGGGCAGGACGAAGGATGCCGTCTTGCCCGTACCGGTCTGGGCGATGCCGATCAGGTCTTTCTTTTCCAGGACATGCGGGATCGCTTGCGCCTGGATATCCGTGGGCTTGGTATAGCCTGCGGCGGTGACGGCGTCTGTTACCTTGTCGCCAAGTCCGAGCTCAGAAAATTGCACTGTCAAATCGGGTGTCCATTTGTTTCAGCCGCGGGAGGTTCTTTTTTTCAGGGCCTATGCGTCGGCCGTCCGCCCGGGAAGGATAACTGTACGTGCCGAATGCGAAGCGCATGAGAACGTGCCAGCATGATGCAAACAGTCCAGAGCCTTGTGCCTCGGCTGAATCGAGGCGTTTTGCTCACTAAAGTGATTGTCGCGCGTTCCGGGTTCGCGGACTGCAAATGTCCAACATGCCGAAATACGCTCCACCCGGCTTGATGCCGATGCCGGTGAACGGGAGAGGCCTCTGACGGGCGGGACCATAACGCACAAAGTGGCCAAGTCAACGCAGATATCGCTGGAAACCTTAACGCGATGCCGTTTTTTGCCGGAACCAGGGGCGATCAGACGTCGATTTCGGTGACGAAAGCGGCGCGTTCCTGGATAAATTCAAACCGCGCTTCGGGTTTATTGCCCATCAGGCGGTCGACGGCGCCCTTGGTTTCGTTGCGGTCGTCGATGAGCCTGACCTGCAGGAGCGTTCGGGTCCGCGGGTTCATCGTTGTCTCTTTCAAATGCGCGTGCGGCATTTCGCCGAGGCCTTTGAAGCGGGTTACTTCGATCTTGCCGCGACCGGTGAACTCGGACTGCATAAGCTGGTCCTTGTGCTTGTCATCCATAGCGTAGGCGGTTTTGGGACCCTGAGCGATGCGATAGAGCGGGGGTAGGGCAAGGTAGAGATGTCCCTGGTCGATCAATTGCGGCATTTCCTGAAAGAAGAATGTCATCAGGAGCGATGCGATGTGGGCGCCGTCGACGTCGGCGTCGGTCATGATGATGATCTTGTCGTAGCGCAAATCGTCTTCGCGATAGCGATCGCGGGTGCCGCAGCCAAGCGCAAGGAGCAGGTCCGCGATCTGTTGGCTCGATGCTAGCTTTTCACGGCTCGCGCCGGCCACGTTGAGCACCTTGCCGCGCAGGGGCAGGACGGCCTGGCTGGCGCGATCACGCGCTTGCTTGGCGGAGCCTCCCGCACTGTCGCCTTCCACGATGAAAAGCTCTGCGCCCTGAGCGGCGGACTGGCTGCAGTCGGCGAGTTTTCCGGGCAGGCGCAGTTTGCGGGTCGCAGACTTGCGATCGATTTCTTTTTCCTTGCGCCGGCGCAAGCGCTCTTCGGCGCGGTCGATGGTCCATTCGAGGAGTTTGTTGGCCTGGTTGGGCGCCGCGGTGAGCCAGTGGTCAAACGCGTCACGGATGGCGTTGTCGACGATGCGGGTCGCTTCGTTGGAAGCGAGCTTATCCTTGGTCTGGCCGACGAATTCGGGTTCGCGGATGAAGACCGACAGCATGGCGCCGCAATGGGCGAGGATGTCTTCGGACGTGATGACCGAGGCGCGTTTGTTTCCGGTCATCTCGGCGTAGTTCTTGATCCCACGCAGGAGTGCGGTGCGCAGGCCGGCCTCATGGGTCCCACCGTCCTGGGTGGGCACGGTGTTGCAGTAGGACTGGGTGAAACTGTCGCCCAAATACCAGGTGATGGCCCATTCGACGGCGCCGTGGCCGCCCGGCTTTCCGGCCTTGCCCGAGAAGACGTCGTCGACGATGCGCGTTTCACCCTCGATGCGGCGCTCGACGAAGTCGCGCAGGCCGCCGGGGAAATGGAAGGTGGCCTTGGCCGGAACCGCGTCCGTTGCCAGCGCCTCATCGCAAGACCAGCGGATTTCGACGCCGCCGAAAAGATACGCTTTGGCACGCGTCATGCGGAACACACGGTCCTGGCTGAACCGGGCGTGTGGACCGAAGATCTGAGGATCGGGGTGGAACCTGATCGTGGTACCACGGCGGTTGTTGATCCGGCCGACCTGCTCGAGCCGGCTTGTCGGCTGGCCGCGTGAATAGGTTTGCCGATGCAGCATCTGGTCGATGGCAACCTCTACGATGAGGTCGTCGGACAGGGCATTGACGACGGAAACGCCGACGCCGTGCAGCCCGCCGGAGGTTTCGTAGGCCTTGGAGTCGAACTTGCCGCCTGCATGCAGTGTGGTCATGATGACTTCGAGCGCCGAGAGGTGTGGCCGTTTCGGATGGGAGTCGACAGGTATACCGCGGCCGTTGTCGGTGACGGTCAGATAGCCTTCGGCATCGAGGTGCACCTCGATGCGGGTCGCGTGGCCGCCAATTGCCTCATCCATCGCGTTATCGATCACTTCGGCGAAGAGGTGGTGCAGGGCGTTGGTGTCGGTACCCCCGATATACATGCCCGGGCGCCGGCGCACGGGCTCGAGACCTTCGAGGACCTCGATGTCAGCGGCGGAATAGCTCCCGCTCGCGACATTGCTTCCCGCCTGCTTTTCGGGCTTGGGCGCCGGAGGGGCAGGGGTAGGGTCGGTTGCGAACAGGTCGTTGTCGTCGGTCATGGATGTCTTTGGCTTGTTACGGTGCGCCGAGATGCGAATCACGCCTTTCCATTGGCTTAACATATGGTGGGTGTCTGCGCCGCAAACACCATAGTTTTCGGGACTCTTCAACAGTTATGGCCGTGCCTCCGGGCAGTTGTTCCTATCGCAACGCGAGCGCGGCCGGTTCCCAAACTGGGACAGTCGGTGCGGTAAAACCGTACGCCGGATTTACCTTCGGTTTGCACCTCATCAGCACTTTCTTAAATCGATCGGCGTATAAATTTCTTCATACGGTTCATGTGTTTGGAGTTGCCGTATGCGGACGAACCCTGAGGCTGCGTTGCGTATCCTGGCCGCTGGCGGTCCGTCTTTCGAGTCCCGGGTGGGAGCAGGCCGGAGGACTGGTATTGCGTACCGGCTTGCCCACCTTTCGCTGCCACGTCCGGTGGTTCTGGGGCTCTTGTTCATGAGCTTTTTCTTTTTATAGCATCATCTGCTGGTTGCGCCCATCAAGGCGGGCGGGTAGAGCTTTGCGCATCTTTCCAGCGTTTTCCGGGAGATGCGTGTGTCCGACCCGCAAGCCAAAACAGTGCGTCCGCTATACTTCATTGCGTCCTACCCCCGGTCGGGCAGCAATTGGGTGCGCTCTGTCGTGTTTCTGCTTGCAGCAATGCGGTCGGCACCCAAGGGCGGTACTATCGATCTGCGCAATGTCGACAATATTATTCCCTGGGATGTGCATGGGGCGCTCTACGAAAAGGCGACGGGGCAGAATCCTGGTCAAATGAGCGAGGCTCAAGTCGCGGCCGCACGTGCTGACGTGCATCGGCTGCTCGCGACGGATTTCAAGGGGCTTCCCGTCGTCAGGACACATGCCATTCGCGGTACGTTTCACGGTCACCCCACGATCAACCCGCAAGTCACGCGCGGGGCAGCCTATATCGTGCGCAACCCGCTCGATGTTGCTTCGGCTCTGATCGAGGAAACCGGAACGCCGCCGCTGAAGATCATCGAGATGATGATGAAGGTCGACCGCCGCGTCCGGCCTCACAAGATCGCTGTTACCGAGCCGCAGGGGTCGTGGAGCCAGAACGTTGCGAGTTGGACGGGCCGCCAGGAGAAGGCCATCCTGGTGCTCAAATTCGAGGACATCGCCAAAAATCCCACGCATCAGTTCCGTAAACTCGCAGACCATATGCGGCTGCCGATAACCGAAGATACCCTTGGCCAATCGGTCAAGCTTATCGAGGCGCAGCGCAAGAAAGCGGGACGGCTGGGATTGGCCCGGGACTACCGCAAAACGCTTCAACCCATTCACGCGCGTGCCATCGTCGAGGGCCATGCCGTCGAAATGAACCGCCTCGGCTACCTTACGCCGGCGATCCTCGACTATGTCGGCCTGACAAAGGAACATGCGCTGGAAATCGGCGCACGACACGCACCCCGGGCGGCGCAGTAGCTGTCACGATTGCATTGGGGCGATCGCGGCACTATAAAAAGCCCAGAATGTCTCCAACGCCGAAGGAGGGCTGCGTGATCACGTTCTTTCGTCACCATCGTCAGCGCGGCCCTGTTCGCGCCCTGCAGCAGACGTTGCAGGGCTGACCGGCGCGAGACACCTTTTCAGTCAGTTTCGTCTCAGACAAGCGGTCCGCCTTGTTCATGGCGCGGGGTTTGAACCCTGTGCTCCTTGATGAACGCGCATAAGCATGGCGCATTGTCGGCGAGACGACGATATGACGACACTGATTTTGAAAGACGCGACCTACGTCGCCAACATTCCCCTTTTTCGCGATATAAATCTGACGCTTGGGCGGGGCGATAGAATTGGCCTTGTTGCCGGCAACGGCGCCGGCAAAACCACGCTACTCAAATGCCTTGCGGGTGAGGCGGAACTCACGTCCGGCAATATTACGCGCTCGCGGGGCGCGAGGGTCGGATACGTCGAGCAGCACGTGAATGCCAGCCTGACTGGGAGGAGCTTTTACGGCGCGGTGCAGGATGCACTCCCCGAAGCGGCGCGCGAGAGTGAAAGCTGGCGTGTGGATGTCGTCCTCGACACGCTCGGTGCCCCCGAGGACATCCGGCACCTTCTTGTTTCCGAACTGAGCGGGGGCTGGCAACGGCTTATGCTCCTGGCGCGGGTGTGGGTGACCGATCCGGACGTTCTTCTGCTCGACGAACCAACCAATCATCTGGATCTCGAAAAAATATTGCTTCTCGAGGACTGGGTGAGGACCGCCACCGCCGAGGTTCCCGTGGTCATTGCGAGCCATGATCGAGGTTTTCTGGACGGGGTGACCAATCGGACGCTGTTTTTGCGCGCCCAAGCGTCGCGTTATTTCGCCTTGCCTTACAGCCTAGCCCGGGTGGCGCTAGAACAGGAGGACGCGGCGGATGCGGTGCAGCGGGAACGCGAACTCAAGGAAGCGCAGCAGCTTCGGCGGCAATCGGCCAAGCTTAAGAATATCGGCATCAATTCAGGCAGCGATCTTCTTCAGAAAAAGCAAAGGCAGCTGCGGCAGCGCGCCGAGAAAATCGAGGACGGCGTCAAGACGCTGCACAAGGAGCGGCGGGGCGATATGCGGCTCGCGAACCGGGGCACACATGCCAAGGTGCTGGTGGAGATAGAGGGCCTTATCGTCCGCAGGCCGGATGGGGCCAGGCTCTTTGAAATCCCCTGGCTCCATGTCTTCCAGGGTGACAGGATCGTGCTTCTGGGGCGCAATGGCGCAGGGAAATCCACGCTGATCGGTATGCTGCGGCGCGTGCTGGAGGACGGCGCAGATGTCACGGGTATCCGGGCGACGCCAAGCCTCGTGACGGGGTATATGGACCAGGCATTGTCCAACGTGCCTGACAATGTGTCTCCTTTCGATTTCATTGCGGCGTTCGGGCCTGGCGACCAGCGCACGAGAGCGTTGCTGGCGGCGGCTGGTATCGCGGCGGAAAAGCAGGGCCGGCCGATCGGTGGGCTCTCGTTCGGGCAAAGGGCCCGGCTCGGGATTCTGGCCTTGCGGCTGAAAGAACCGAACTTCTACTTGCTCGATGAGCCTACCAACCACATCGATATTGCGGGGCAGGAGACGCTGGCGGCCGAGATTGCCGAGCATCGGGCCAACTGCGTGCTCGTCTCGCACGACAGGGCTTTCGTCCGCGACGTTGGTACGCGTTTTCTCGTCATCGACCGGGGCAGACTCGAAGATGTGGACGATCCGGAAAGTTTCTTCGCGTCCATGAAATGAAGAAGGGCCCCCGAGGGGCCCTTCTCTTGGTGAGCGATGATACCGCTTAGGCGGAGTAGTACATCTCGTACTCGACCGGGTGCGGGGTGTGCTCGAACTTGATGACTTCTTCCATCTTCAGCTCAATGTAAGCGTCGATGAAGTCGTCGTCCATCACGCCGCCAGCCTTGAGGAAGTCGCGGTCGGCGTCGAGCGCATCGAGGGCTTCGCGCAGCGAGCTCGATACGGTCGGGATGCCCTGCAGTTCTTCTTTCGGAAGCTCGTAGAGATCCTTGTCCATCGGGTCGCCCGGGTGGATCTTGTTCTTGATGCCGTCCAGACCGGCCATCAGGAGCGCGGCAAAGGCGAGATAGGGGTTCGCCATCGGATCGGGGAAGCGAACTTCCACACGCTTGGACTTGGGGCTCTGGCCGAACGGAATACGGCAGGAAGCCGAACGGTTGCGGGCCGAGTATGCCAGGAGCACAGGAGCTTCAAAGCCCGGGATCAGGCGCTTGTAGGAATTGGTCGAAGGGTTGGTGAAGGCGTTGATGGCCTTGGCGTGCTTGATCACGCCGCCGATGTAGTAGAGGCACTCCATCGAGAGACCGGCATATTCGTCGCCCGCGAACAACGGCTTGCCGTCCTTCCAGATCGACTGGTGGCAATGCATGCCCGAGCCGTTGTCGCCATAGACGGGCTTGGGCATGAACGTCGCGGTCTTGCCATAGGCCTGTGCCACCTGATGTGCTGCGTACTTGTACAAAAGCACATGATCTGCGGCAGCGATGATCGGCGCGAATTTGATGCCGAGTTCGTGCTGGGCCGATGCCACTTCGTGGTGATGCTTTTCGACCACGACGCCCATCGCGGCCATCGCTTCGAGCATTTCGCCACGGATATCCTGAGCGCTGTCGAGCGGGGGAACCGGGAAGTAGCCCTTCTTCAGGCCCACGTGGTGGCCGGAATTGCCACCTTCGTATTCCGCATCAGAATTGACCGAGAGTTCGCCGGAATCGACTTGGAAGCCGACTTTGTAGGTGGTGTTGGAATACTTCACGTCGTCGAACAGGAAGAATTCCGGCTCAGGGCCGAAGACCACAGAGTCACCGATGCCGGAGGTGCCGACATACGCCTCTGCCTTCTTGGCGATGGAGCGCGGGTCGCGGTTGTAAGGCTGGTAGGTGGCGGGCTCGAGAATGTCGCAATTGACGACAAGCGTCGGGGCCGAAAAGAACGGATCGACGTAGCTGGTCGCGGTATCGGGCATCAGCACCATGTCGGATTCGTTGATGGCCTTCCAGCCGGCGATCGAGGAGCCGTCGAACATCACGCCTTCTTCGAACATGTCGGCGTCGACGACGCTGGCGTCCATAGTGACGTGCTGCAGCTTGCCGCGAATGTCGGTGAAGCGCAGGTCGACGTATTTAATGCCCTCGTCCTTGATCTTCTGGATAAGGTCGTTTGCTGAGCTCATAGTGTGATCCCCAGTATGTGTTTGACTTTTTTGGATTGTTTGCCCGCCGGTCCGGGAGGTGGTGCCGGCGCGTCCGGAAGTAAGCGAAACGTGCGGTTCTAAAGCGCGTCGTCGCCGCTTTCGCCGGTGCGGATTCGAATGGCCTGCTCGACCGTGGAGACGAAGATTTTGCCATCGCCGATCCGTCCGGTCTGGGCGGCATTGCGTATGGCTTCGATTGCCTTGTCCGCGAGGTGATCGGGTACGACGACCTCCACTTTGACCTTGGGCAGGAAATCAACGACATATTCTGCGCCGCGGTAAAGTTCGGTATGACCCTTCTGCCGGCCGAACCCCTTGGCTTCCGTTACCGTGATGCCCTGGAGGCCAACGTCCTGCAAAGCTTCCTTGACCTCGTCGAGCTTGAACGGTTTGACGATAGCCTCGATCTTTTTCATGTCCACGTCTCCTCTTGTTCGGGACCGGTTGCCCTCGCAAATGCACGCGCTATGCCAACCGCCTTGCGATTTGTGTTTATATACTAATTTCAACACGTTCGATTGACGTCTTCAACGCGTTGATACGTTTTGAAATGTATTGTCAGGCTAGATATTGTGCAGCATGCATATATTTTGTGCAATTTCGGCTGCAGGTTCTCGTGTCCCGCTCAGGCCAGCTATGAAGCCAGCCTTTTCATGCCCACGTGCGTGCACAATGAGGCTTTGACTGGCCAGCGAACTTGGGATAGACCGCGTGCCAACTCGCGCCGCACGGCAAGAGAGGCGGGTGTGGCGGAACTGGCAGACGCACTGGATTTAGGTTCCAGCGCCGCAAGGCGTGGAGGTTCGACTCCTCTCACCCGCACCATTTCTCTTCGCGGCACACTATAGAGACAAAGCAGAACGTAAAGACGGGATCGACCAAATGAACGTGACTGAAACTCTGAACGAAGGGCTGCGCCGCAAGCTCGATGTGACTGTCCCTGCGACGGTCCTCTCGTCGCGGCTCGATGAAAAGCTCGACGAGGTTCGGGGCAAGGTGCAGCTCAAGGGCTTTAGGCCCGGCAAGGTGCCGATGGCGCACCTCAAGAAGGTATATGGCCGCTCGGTGATGAGTGAGGTCATGCAGGATACGATCAATGAGACTGTTTCCAAAACGCTCGAAGAGCGCTCGGAAAAGGCCGCTGCCCAGCCCGAGATCGATCTTTCGGACGACCAGGCGGTGATCAACCGCGTCCTCGATGGAGAAGCGGATCTCGCCTTTACTGTCAGCTATGAGGTCCTGCCGCCGGTGGAGCTTATGGATTTTTCGAAGATCAAGCTCGAAAAACCGGTGGTCGAGGTGACCGATGAAGAGGTCGATCAGGAAGTCGAGAAATTCTTCAAGTCCAACCGCCAGTACGAAGACAAGGGCGATGGCGCGGTCGTTGAGGATGGCGATAAGGTCGGGCTTTCCTTTGTCGGCAAAATCGATGGCGAACCGTTTGAAGGCGGTAGCGCGGACCATACCCATCTCGTGATCGGCTCGGGTCAGTTCATTCCGGGTTTCGAAGAGCAACTCGTTGGAGTCAAGAAGGGCGAGGAAAAGACCATCGAGGTTACCTTCCCTGAAGATTATCAAAACGACGAACTCGCCGGGAAGAAGGCGACGTTCGATGTCAATGTGCTTCACGTTGACGGTCCCAAGAAGGACGTCGAGCTCAACGACGAGTTCGCCAAGACCCTTGGCCTTGAGGATTTGGCCGCGCTCAAGAAGGCTATCCGCGATCAGATCGAAAGCCAGAACGAGTCATTGTCCAAGCAGCGCGTCAAGCGCCTGGTGCTCGATGCGCTTGATGAAGGCCACAAGTTCGATGTGCCCGAAAAGCTCGTCACGGCCGAGTTCGATGCGATCTGGAACCGGGTCAAGCACGAAGTCGAGCATCACGGCAAGACCTTCGAGAGCGAAGGTACGACCGAAGAGCAGGCGCGCGAAGACTATCAAAAGATCGCCGAGCGCCGCGTGCGGCTCGGGCTCGTCGTTGCTGAAATCGGCAACAAGAACGACATCCAGGTCACCGATGAAGAGCATCAGCAGGCGCTGATCAGCGAGGTACGCCGGTTCCCGGGTCAGGAACAGCAGGTCTACGACTACTACCGCAAGAACCAGCAGGCTCTGGCAAGCCTGCGTGCCCCGATCTTCGAAAACAAGGTCATCGATTTCGTCACCGAGCTCGCCTCTGTCACGGAAAAGAAGGTGAGCCGGGAAGACCTCGTCAAGCTGGTGCGGGAAGGCGAAGACAGCTTCGACATCGACAACGATCACGCGCACTAAGCGTTATCGCGGGTACGGGCGTACCTGTGGACCGACGGGATATCGGTCAAACGTTCATCACAGTCTGATCGCGCATTGCGTTGAACCCGACCTGAAAATGGTCGGGTTCAGTCGTTTTATGGGGTTACCGAGAGCTATCGGATCCAATTGTCCGCATTGTCGCCTGGTTTTTTGGGCTTGGCGTATTGCGCAGAAGCGGGCGGGTCCCCACTTCCCCAAAAACGTCAAAAATGTGCTCTCAGCGAGGTTGTTGCGTGCAAGAGCTCCTCACCCCTTACCAAATGGCGCAAGCCGACCGGCTTGCTGTCGACGCCGGCGTTCCGTCACTTACGTTGATGGAAAACGCAGGCCAGGCGATCGCCTATGAGGTCGCCCAGCATTTTTCCGTGCAGCCCGTGCTGGTTCTTTGCGGTCCTGGTAACAATGGAGGCGACGGTTTCGTGGTGGCCCGGCTGTTGGCCGAGCGGGGCTGGCCTGTACGCGTAGGGCTCTTCGGGGATAAGGCGGACCTCAGAGGTGATGCGGCGATTATGGCGCGCAAATGGAACGGCGGTCATATCGAACCGGCGTTGGCCTGTTTGGACGATGATTTCGGCGTCATCATCGATGCGTTGATCGGATCGGGCCTCTCGCGGGATATCGACGGGGAACTTGCGGAGGTTATCGAGAAGGTCAACCAGTGCAGTGCGGATGTCGTTGCCGTCGACATGCCGAGCGGCGTCGACGGTGCGACGGGCGCGGAGCGTGGCGTTGCCATCAGGGCCAATTTCACAGTGACGTTTTTCCGATGTAAGCCAGGCCATTTGCTTTATCCGGGTGGGGCGCTATGCGGTGAGGTGTTGCTCGCAGACATCGGTATTCCCGACCATGTGCTTGCCGATATCGTGCCAACAGCGTTCGAAAACGACCCGCATTTGTGGCACCTGCCGAAGCGCAGCCCGGCCGGACACAAATACGATGCCGGGCATTGCCTTGTCGTATCCGGCGCCGCGTTTCAAACGGGCGCGGCGCGTCTTGCGGCGAACGGTGCAGCCCGTGTGGGGGCGGGCCTTGTGACGATTGCAGGCGACCGGGCGGCGCTTTCCGTGCACGCAAACCATGTGACATCCATCATGCTTGTCGAGGCGGAGGACCATGAGGCACTTGCCGAAACGCTGCGCGACAGGCGAAAGAACTCGGTGGTCATAGGACCGGGTCTGGGCACGGGCGGGCAGTCCCGCGACAAGGTGCTCACGGCGCTACGGAGCGAAGCGCGCGTGGTTCTTGACGCGGACGCAATCACGAGCTTCCACGAAGACCCTGAGACGCTATTTGCCGCGATTGACGACCGGGGGCGGGGCGAGGTTGTGCTGACGCCCCATCATGGCGAATTCGAACGCCTGTTCGGTACGCTAGAGGGGTCCAAGATCGACCGTGCGCGCCGCGCGGCAGAGCTTGCCGGGGCGGTCGTGCTTTACAAGGGCCCTGACACCGTGATCGCGCGACCCGAGGGTCGTGTCGTCATAAACGGGGCCGCATCGCCTCTGCTTGCGACGGCCGGCGCAGGGGACGTCCTGGCCGGTGCCATCGCGGGGCTGATGGCCCAGGGCATGTCGGATTTCGACGCGGCGTGCGCGGCGGTCTTCCTTCACGGGCTCGGCACCAAGCTTTTTGGCAAGCCGGGGCTCATGGCCGACGATCTTCCCGATATCGTTCGCGAAATGCTTGTGCGCGTCCTGGAATAGGCGCGTCACCACCCGACCATCAGCCGGTCGAGGCCATGGAAGTGATAGACGTCCTTGTATTCAGGTTCCGCCGTCAAGCGCAGGTCAGGCAGGCGCTCGAAGAGGACCTTGAGCGCCACCTGCATTTCGAGCCGGGCGAGCGGTGCTCCGATGCAGAAATGAATACCGGCACCGAAACTGACGTTGGCGCCGTCGGTACGGAATGGATCGAAGGCGTTCGGGTTGGCGAAGCGGACCGGATCGCGGTTGGCGGCACCGAGCATCAGGCCGATCGTCTCGCCTTTTTTGAACGGGATACCAGCGTAGTTCAGGTCTTCAAGCGCGTAGCGCGTGAACATGTGCAGCGGCGCGTCGAAACGCAACGCCTCCTCAACGGTGGCCGCGGTCTGCTCATCGGATGAAAACAGCGTTCGGGGATCATAGCCGCTTTCGAGGATGGATTTGACGGCGTTACCGGTCTGGTGGACTGTTGCCTCATGTCCGGCGTTGAGAAGTAGGATTGCCGTTGATGCAAGCTCGGCATCGGAGAGCTTTTGGCCTTTGACCTCCGCGGTGAGCATGTGTGAGATGAGGTCGTCGCGCAAATCGGCACGGCGTTTGTTTGCAAGGGACAGGATATAAGCCGTGAAGTCGCGGGCTGCTGCGTCGGCATCGCGCTCGATTTCCTCGGTTCGCCCAAACATGTACATCCGGACCATGCGATGGGACCAGTCAAGCAATTGGCCGGCCATATCCCGCGGTACGCCGAGCATTTCGGCGATGACGACGACCGGGATGGGGGCAGCGAAGGCGTCGATGAGGTCGATCTCACGCTGGCCGGCGAAGCCGTCGATGAGCTCGTTGGCCAGCGATTCGATTCGCGGGCGGAGGCGTTCTACCTGCCGCGATACGAAGGCGCGGTTGACCAGCGTGCGCAGCCGTGTGTGCTCGGGCGGCTCGATCGAAAGGAGCGAAAATCGCTCGGCGGCGTCGAAATGCCTGGTATGCGAAAGGGGGGCGGGCAGGCCGATCTCCTCACGCGTGGCGACATGAAGGATCTGCCGACCGAAGCGCTTGTCGCGGAGCAGGGCACTTACATCGGCAAAGCTCGCGAAACACCAGTGCCCATAGTCAGTCCATTGAAATGATGGCGTGTTTTGGTGGATCTGGGTATAGAACACATAGGGGTCGCCGAAAAAGCGAGCGTTGCGCGGATCACATCGCGCGCGGCGGTCGTCTCGGTCGATAGCAAATGGCGAAACGGGTGAATCGAGCATGGCTTTTGTCCGAATGGTCAAAGTCAGTCTAGTGTGAAAGCCGGTCGCGTCAAACCGGTGAGCGGGGCATTTTACGCATTAAGCATGTGCCTTATTTGGGCCACGCTCGGGCTTGCTATTGAACGCAAACACCGCCAAGCCTATGTGACGGTTTAGACGTCGCTATGCCGATATCGCCGGCAAGGCGAGAGGTCCTTCTGATTCCTTTCCCCGGGGGAGAAAAAAATAAATGAAAGATCCCGTCGATCTTTACATGAACACGCTTGTACCGATGGTGGTCGAGCAGTCGAACCGCGGCGAACGCGCGTTCGATATCTATTCGCGGCTGCTGCGCGAGCGCATCATTTTCGTAACCGGTGTCGTCGAGGACAATATGGCCTCGGTGATCGTAGCGCAGCTCTTGTTCCTTGAATCGGAAAACCCGAAAAAGGAAATCGCGATGTACATCAACTCGCCTGGCGGAGTTGTGACCGCGGGGCTGTCGATCTACGACACCATGCAGTTCATCCGGCCCAAGGTCCAGACGTTGTGCATCGGGCAGGCCGCCTCGATGGGGTCGCTGCTCTTGACCGCAGGCGAAAAGGATATGCGCGGGTGTCTGCCCAATGCGCGCGTCATGGTCCACCAGCCTTCCGGTGGCTATCAGGGCCAGGTTACGGACATCATGATCCATGCCCGCGAAGCTGAAAGCCTCAAGCGCCGGCTCAATGAAATCTACGTCAAGCATTCGGGTCGGTCATACCAGGAGATCGAAGATCTGCTGGAACGCGACCGCTTCCTTAGCCCTGAAGAGGCCCAGGAACTGGGGTTGATCGACCACGTTCACCAGAAACGGGATTTGCCTGAGGCGGGAGCCTAAGTCTCGCCTTTTTCACAAGTGATTGACAGAGGCGGCGAGAGGCCTCTGTCATGATTGCACCGCAAGCCAGTGACCTTTAAGGTCGAGGTGAATTACATTTTTTTCATTCGTCGTCGGCTAGCGTTGTAAACGGCGGGGTAGAACCAAGCGCAAATTGGCGCTTTTGGAGTTGCTATATGTCGAAGGAAAATTCGAGCGGAGAGTCCTCCAAGAACACGCTTTACTGCTCGTTCTGCGGGAAGTCCCAACACGAAGTCCGCAAGCTGATTGCCGGACCGACGGTGTTCATCTGCGATGAATGCGTCGAATTGTGCATGGACATCATCCGCGAGGAATCGAAGACCTCGATGGTGAAGTCCTCCGATGGCGTCCCGAGCCCTGCGGAAATCTGCAAGGTTCTGGATGATTATGTGATCGGTCAGGGACGGGCCAAGCGCGTGCTCTCTGTGGCGGTCCACAACCACTACAAGCGGTTGCATCACGCGGCCAAGAACCAGGATGTCGAGCTTTCCAAGTCCAACATCCTGCTGATCGGGCCGACCGGTTGCGGCAAGACTCTGCTTGCCCAGACGCTGGCACGTATTCTCGATGTGCCCTTCACGATGGCTGACGCCACGACGCTCACCGAAGCGGGCTATGTCGGCGAGGACGTCGAGAACATCATACTCAAGTTGCTGCAGGCTGCGGACTATAACGTCGACAAGGCCCAGCGCGGCATCGTCTATATCGACGAGGTGGACAAGATTTCCCGCAAGGCGGACAATCCCTCCATAACCCGGGACGTTTCGGGTGAGGGCGTTCAGCAGGCGCTTCTGAAGATCATGGAAGGTACCGTTGCCTCGGTGCCGCCGCAGGGCGGGCGCAAGCATCCGCAGCAGGAATTCCTGCAGGTCGATACGACGAACATCCTCTTCATCTGTGGTGGGGCGTTTGCGGGGCTTGAAAAGGTTATCGCAGCGCGCGGCGAAAACACCTCGATCGGGTTCACCGCACAGGTCAAGGATCCCGAAGACCGGCGCGTGGGCGATGTGCTCGCGGAAGTCGAGCCCGAGGATATGGTGCGGTTCGGGTTGATCCCCGAATTCATTGGCCGTCTGCCTGTGATTGCGACGCTTGAGGATCTCGACGAGGACGCCCTGGTGCAGATCCTGACCGAACCCAAGAATGCTTTGGTCCGCCAGTACCAGCGGCTGTTCGAGATGGAGACTGTGGAACTGACCTTCCACGAGGATGCGCTCAAGGCGATCGCCCGGCAGGCGATTGCGCGCAAGACCGGCGCGCGTGGCCTGCGTTCCATCATGGAGGCGATCCTGCTCGATACGATGTACGATCTGCCCTCCCTCGAAGGTGTCGAGGAAGTGGTGATCAGCCAGGAAGTCATCGAGAGCAAAGATGTCCGGCCGCTCTACATTTACGCCGAGCGTGCTAAGGAAGATGTCAAGCCCAGCGCATAATCAATATTGCTGGACTCGCGTTGAGAAAGCCCGGCTTGGCCGGGCTTTTTTTTGTCTGAGGTCGGGGAGGGCACGTCGCTCCTGCGTTAGCCATCGAAGCGTTTAATCCTGTCAAGTCCGGCAGCGAGTTGTTAGAGTCTGGTGGCGACAGACCAAGCAGGGACGGAAGATCATGCTTTTACGACATTCACTCGCCGGAGTTCTTCTGGCGACAGGACTGGCGATGTCTACCGCCACCGTTGCCCAGCCCACGACCAAGCTCGTGGACGGATTGGAGGGAGCCGACATCGACCTCATGTGGTGCAGCGCCGTCCTGTTCGAGGAGTCGTTCTGGTATGACGAGGACGCGCCCTGGGGCATCTACTACGATGAATTGAGCTACGAACTCGAGATGACAGCGCGCGAAGCCATGAACGTTGCGGGCTTTTCACAGGAACGCCAGGATGCGGTGTGGGAAACCTACGATGCCGCGGCATTCGAGCTTGCGGAAGCCGAAGATGGTACGTTCCTTGGTCTGGTTGACGAATGCGAATCCGCCTATGGCCATCTTGCAACGCCTCCCAAAAAGTAACGCGTGTTTGAGCACGCATATCAGGCCTGCGGTCCCGCCCACAGAAATTGACCGAACGCAACTTGTGGATGGGGTTTTATGCCCTATCTTAGGGGACGAAGAGTCGTGGCCGCCTGACTGAGTCCCCCACGGGCCCCGGCGGCCCGACGCCACGCCGATTGCCACTGGCACTCCTCCCTTTTGCCAGCGGCACTGAAAGGATAGTTTATGTCCGACGATAAAACGCCCGAAACCGAGTTCGACAGGGACAAGGTGTACCCGGTCCTGCCGCTGCGCGACATTGTCGTATTTCCCTCCATGATCGTTCCGCTGTTTGTCGGCCGGGAAAAGTCCGTACGGGCGCTTGAAGAAGTCATGCGGGAAGACAAGCATATTCTCGTCGTGACGCAAAAGAACGCCCAGGAAGACGATCCGGCTCCCGACGCCATTTATGAGATCGGAACCATTGCGTCCGTTCTTCAGCTTCTGAAGTTGCCCGACGGGACGGTGAAGGTTCTCGTAGAGGGTCTGCACCGCGCGCGGATCGCGGACTATGTGCAGACTGAAGACTATTTCGAGGCCCAGGCCGAGAAGCTCGACGTTGTCGATCACGACGCAGTCGAGGCCGAAGCGCTTGCTCGTTCGGCGGTCAGCGAGTTCGAAAACTATGTAAAGCTCAACAAGAAGATCTCATCCGAGGTGGTCGCCGCGGTCACTCAGATCGAGGATCATTCCAAGCTGGCCGATACGATCGCAAGCCATCTTGCCGTCAAGATACAGGACAAGCAGGACATCCTCGGAACGCCTTCAGTTACCGAGCGGCTCGAGCGCGTTCTGGGACTGATGGAAGGCGAGATCGGCGTGCTACAGGTCGAAAAGCGGATCCGCAGCCGCGTCAAGCGCCAGATGGAGAAGACCCAGCGCGAGTATTATCTCAACGAGCAGATGAAGGCGATCCAGCGCGAGCTGGGCGACAATGAGGACGGCACCAACGAGTTGCAGGAACTCGAGGACCGCATCGCCAAGACCAAGCTCTCCAAGGAAGCCCGGCAAAAGGCCGAGCAGGAGATGAAGAAGCTCAAGCAGATGAGCCCGATGTCGGCGGAAGCGACCGTCGTGCGGAATTATCTCGACTGGATGCTCAATCTGCCCTGGGGCAAGAAATCCAGGATCAAGAAGGATCTCAAATTCGCAGAGACCGTGCTCGATAACGACCACTACGGCCTCGAGAAGGTCAAGGAGCGTATCGTCGAGTATCTCGCGGTCCAAAGCCGGACGGGCAAGCTCAAGGGCCCGATCCTGTGCCTCGTCGGCCCTCCGGGCGTTGGTAAAACGTCACTGGCGCGCTCGATTGCCAAGGCAACGGGACGCGAATATGTCCGCATGTCGCTGGGGGGCGTCCGCGACGAAGCGGAAATCCGCGGCCACAGGCGCACTTACATCGGCTCGATGCCCGGCAAGGTGATCCAGTCGCTTAAAAAGGCCGGCAAGGCTAACCCGCTGTTCCTTCTCGACGAGATCGACAAGATGGGCCAGGATTTCCGGGGCGACCCGTCCTCGGCGCTTCTTGAAGTGCTTGATCCGGAGCAGAACAATACGTTCAACGACCATTATCTCGAGGTGGATTTCGATCTATCGGATGTGATGTTCGTCACTACGGCCAACACCCTCAATATTCCCGAGCCGCTGATGGACCGCATGGAGATTATCCGGCTCTCGGGCTACACGGACGAGGAAAAGTGGGAGATTTCCCGCCGGCACCTCATTCCGGAAAACCTCAAGGAACACGGGCTGAAAGATGACGAGTTCATCCTTCCCGATACAAGCCTTCAGCTTCTGACCCGGCGCTATACCCGTGAAGCGGGCGTGCGTAACCTCAAGCGCGAAATTGCGAATTTGATGCGCAAGGCGGTCAAGGACATCCTGATTTCGGGCAAAAAGAAGATCGAGGTCACCCCTGAACTGGTTGAAGAGTACCTCGGACCGCCGCGGTTTCGCTATGGCGAGATCGATCTGGAGCCCCAGGTCGGTGTCGTAACGGGACTGGCCTGGACTTCGGTGGGCGGCGAATTGCTGACGATCGAAGGCATCATGAGCCCTGGTAAGGGCAAGATGACTGTCACAGGCAACCTCAAGGACGTGATGAAGGAGTCGATCTCCGCTGCAGCGACCTATGTGAAGGCACGGGCCGTTGAATACGGAATCGAACCTCCTCTCTTCGACAAGCGGGATATTCACGTCCACGTGCCCGAGGGCGCCACGCCCAAGGATGGTCCGTCGGCGGGTATCGCGATGGCGACGGCAATTGTCTCCGTGATGACCGGCATTCCGGTGCGTCATGAAGTGGCAATGACGGGCGAGATTACCCTTCGCGGTCGTGTCTTGCCCATCGGTGGACTGAAGGAGAAGCTCCTTGCGGCGCTACGGGGCGGGATCAAGAAGGTCCTCATCCCTGAGGAGAACGTGCGCGACCTCAAGGAAATTCCCGAGAACGTCAAGCAAGGCCTCGAGATCGTTCCGGTTTCCCGCATGGGCGAGGTGCTGGAGCATGCTCTGGTTGAAAAGCTGGAGCCGATCGAGTGGAACTATGACGAGGCTGCCAGCGGCGTCGCCGACAAGGGTGATGGCGACGATGCCGGTGCCGTGCTGCCCCACTGAGGTCAGCCGTTTGCGATGAATTGATGACGGCGCTCTTTCAAGAGCGCCGTTTTTCTTTGCCGGGTACGGCAGAAGTGGGAGGCGGCATACCCCTTTGATGCACTTCAAGAGATCAGGTATTCACCGCCCGTAGCCGACTGCTGTGAACCATGCGGTCGCCGATGGTACCGGACGCTGAGTCGCCCGGAATGCCGGGATATTCGACGCATTTTGGTTTGCCCCTGTTTATAAGTGCGCCACATTTGGCCCGAGGGGTGGAAAACTCGCGTTTTTTGGCTCCGAAAGCCCGTGAAACCCGCAGTTTTCCTTGCTTTTACCCCGGAATCGTAAAAGGGTGATGCCGCTTCCGCTCATCGGATCACGTGATGAGCAATTCATTGTGAGGAAACGCTATGAACAAAAACGATCTGAGCGCGGCAGTTGCCGAGAAGGCCGATCTCACCAAGGCTCAGGCCGGTGCAGCTGTGGACGCTGTCTTTGACGCGATCACTGCAGCCCTCAAGGGCGGCGACGAAGTACGTCTCGTTGGTTTCGGTACTTTTGCCGCCGCGCAGCGCAAGGCCACCAAGGGCCGCAACCCGGCGACCGGCGCGGAAATCGACATTCCGGCTTCGGTTCAGCCCAAGTTCAAGGCCGGTAAGGGCCTCAAGGACGCGCTGAACTAGGCCTAAGCTTTGTAGCGCACCTGTTTGGTTTGGCCTCGGAATCCCCCGGGGCCTTTCCTTTTTGCGGCGTTGAATGTTGCAGCCGACGAGCCTTCTATTGACGGGGCAGGGCATTGCGCATAATCAAAGGCCGCACCGCACGGGTTCGTCCCTTCATGCGGTTTCAGCACGATCCACGTGCCGGGCGATTAGCTCAGTTGGTAGAGCGCCTCGTTTACACCGAGGATGTCGGCAGTTCGAGTCTGTCATCGCCCACCAATCCCCTTGATGAGTATTTGCATCTGTGGTGACGCCGCGTCGCGGCGTCAAAAGCCTGCCTGACGTCATATTGGGCTTGGCGAACCAGAATGGCGCCGGGCGGCAATTCTTCCGCCCAGCGCGCTGTGCTTAGTCGTACGAGAATGGCTCGAATTCGCCGGTGCCGTAACTGGTGAAGAGCTCGCGCGTTTCGGCGAAGTCATCGCTGAACGCAAGGGCCAGCTGAAGCAGAATCCGCGCTTTCAATGGCTGTAGGTCGGCGGCGTTGATGACATCGCCTTCGCCCGAATCGTAGTTGCCCTCGCCTCCGGTACGCGAGGCGCTGACGATGGCGACGCCCGCCTCGAGCGCGGCGTCTCGCGCATCACGCTGGAAGTTGGAAATACCGCCCGGGCCGTGGCCCGCAATGATGATGCCTTCGGCGCCGCCGGCGACTGCACCCTCGATTATCGCGGGGGAGGCCTCGATGTGGCTCATGATGACGTCGACGATGGGTAGGTCCTCAACGGTGATTGTGGACAGCTCGAACGGTGTTGCCCACGCGTCGGTCCCGCAATCCTGTACGCGCGCCGGAGCGCGCATGATGCGGATATTGTCCTGGTTGACGACGCCGAACGGGCCATAAAGACGGGCGTCGAACGTGCTCATCTTGTAGCCGTCCGTCTTGGTGACTTCACGGGCCGGGTAGAAGTTGTCATTGAGCAGAACGACGGTGCCGAAACAGGTCGTGCCGCCATCGGCTGCCAGGCGAATGGAGCTGAACAGGTTGGTGATACCGTCATAGGTAAAAGTGCCGTACTGGTGCATGGAGCCGGTCAGCACCACCGGTTTGGGCGACTGGACGGTCAGATCGAAGAAATAGGCGTCTTCCTCGAGCACATTGGTGCCAGCGGTGAGCACGAGACCATCTACGTCGGGATCGGCCAGATAAGCATCGATGGTCTGTGAGATGGTGAAGAGCTTCTCGTTGGTAAGACTACCCGAACTGCCGATCGAGTAATCATTGCTGGCCAGGTCCACCAAGGTAATGTTTGCGATACCGTCGATTTCAGGCTGCATGTCTTCAAGGATAGTCAGCACCCCATCGGCCGGGCCATTGTCGCCGCCGTAGTTGAGGTAGCTGATGCGGTCCACTGCGCTGGCGGTTATGGTGCCACCCGTGTCGAGCACAATGATATTCTTAAGGTCGGGGCTATGCTGCCCCAGCACAGTTTCCGGGAATTCGGGAATGCCCGAAGACGGGGCTTCTTGAGAAAATGCCGTGCCTGTCGCAAACGCCATAGTGAGAGCAGCCGTGAGGGCTGCGGGTTTGCCGAAGCAGATCGCAGGGATACAATTCATAATACAGTCCTTCTTATTTCCGCTGGGAGGAGGCCGAGCGGCACGGTTTGGTATGCAACCGGTGTGCCACGTCCCCCAGAATTCCTCGAAGTGGCTGTGGCCGGGCGTTTGCGCTTTGGTCGTCGCTCAGGCGTTCGCGAGATTTGGCCAATGGCTCGCCTAAAATGTTAGCAGTATGAATACTTAGTGTGCACAATTGGGATTTGCTTAATATGCAGGCGAAATGCAATGCGCCGGGGCGGCTCCGATCGTGTGAGGCTTGGCAGGCGAGCTTGTGTTCTCGCCTTTAGAGTCGATAAACTTCATGCACTTGGGACATTTGGGGGCGGGGATGCCTATTTGGGTGCAAGCCGGGTTGTGGGCACTGCTTGGCGCGTCGTCGCTCGTTGTCGGAGCGGCAGTCGTTTATCTGGCGGATTTACCGCGGCGGCTGACGGCTGGGATTATGGCGTTCGGCTGCGGAGTGCTGCTTTCTGCCGTAGCGTACGATCTTATCATGGACGGGTTCGAGCGCGGCGGGCTCTGGCCGATCGTGGCCGGCGCGATCGCCGGGGCTCTTGCCTATACCGTTGCAGATCACATCGTTTCCGCTTCGGGCGGCAGGCATCGCAAGCGATCAAACGATCGGCAAAGCGCAGGTGCGGCAGGAGGCGCGGCCATCGCAATTGGATCGCTTCTCGATGGCATCCCCGAATCGATGGTTCTGGGTGTCGGATTGCTCGATGATGGCGGCGTAAGCGTTCCAATGCTGGCCGCGATCCTTTTGTCCAATTTTCCTGAAGGGCTGTCGAGCGCTGCCGGCATGAAAAAGGCGGGCAGGGGGCCCGCGCAGGTGCTGGGGATGTGGGTAGCTATTGCCGTACTTCTGGGCGTGTCGGCCATGGTCGGTGTCGCGCTCTTACGATACGCCGATCCCTGGCTGCTTGCGATGGTCAATGCGGTCGCGGCGGGTGCGCTTCTCTCAATGATCGTCGATACAATGATTCCAGACGCCGTCGAGGACGAGCACAGTGGCACGGGCGCAATCGTCGTCGCCGGCCTTCTGTTAGCGTTCGCCATTTCTCATGGAACCACGGTGACTTGAATGGCAGACACGCGCTGGATGGGAGAACTGCTCGGCTATTTTTCC
The DNA here is from genome assembly GCF_021166475.1 of Pelagibacterium xiamenense. GTDB lineage: Bacteria > Pseudomonadota > Alphaproteobacteria > Rhizobiales > Devosiaceae > Pelagibacterium > Pelagibacterium xiamenense. The sequence goes on along the minus strand of NZ_JAJOYS010000003.1, from coordinate 342,683 downwards.
AATCGCACAGCGGTGCCGTACGCAAGGATTTCCGCCGCACCTTGTGTGACCATCGAGGTCGTAAAACGCATGCCGACGACGGCGTCTGCGCCCATCTGGCGCGCGTCGGCGACCATGCGGTCATAGGCCTGCTCGCGGGCCTCGGCCATGAGCTTGGTGTATTCTCCGACTTCGCCGCCCACGAGGTTGCGCAAGCCAGCGATGATGTCAGTGCCGACATGCCGCGTGCGGATGGTGTTGCCCCGGGCGATGCCGAGCGAATCGGAGATGGTGTGGCCGGCGACGGTATCGGCAGTCGTGACGATCATGGCAGGAGCTCCACTAAGGGTTATTTGTCGACGTTCTTGTCGTAGTAATCGTCTTCGGCGTTGGTGATGCGCTGATAAATGACAACCGCGAGAAGACCCAGAAGGCCGAATGGCATCGCCGCGATCAATACGGTCAGCGTGACAATCAGCCAAAGCGCGCCGAAGGCGACGACGATGGCCAGAGCGAGCGTGTCGAGTCGCATTTTCCCGCGCCCTTTTCGATTTGCTGCGGCATATTAACAAGGATTCTCGATAGTCCCTATGCCTTTGTGTTTGGGAAAACAGGTTCGTTTCCAGTGCGTTACGTAGAAATTTTAATCGCAGCGGCGGCGTCCCTGCCACAGTATCCGGGGGCTTGCGGCGTTATTTTAAATTTCTTTCACAAACCGCGCGCGATGGCGCTTGACTTGGGACAAGGCGACCGATAAACGATGCCCACCTTGCCGGGGACGGAGCGTCCCTGAGGTGCAGGGGGTGTAGCTCAGTTGGTTAGAGCGCTGGCCTGTCACGCCAGAGGTCGCGGGTTCGAGTCCCGTCACTCCCGCCAGCCTAAACGGCTGGCCGCCCCCTTCCTCCCTGCCAATTGTCGTTGCCTTTGTGTCGCTGAAACAGCGGGGCATTTGTCCGGTGCTGCGGCTGCCCTCAGCTTGGCTTGTTAAACAAAAAGGACACCTTGCGGTGCCCTTTCTGCTGCCGGATGTCCGTAAAACGAGCGGACGGCCTCTATCCGTTGCGCTTAGAGGATATCTTGCGCAGGGCCCAGCGCACCGACCGCTTGAGATCCGAAAAGCCGTCAGCCAGATCGCCACGCAGATCCTGGTAGATGCCCGAAAGCATGTCGCCTATGTCGCGCATAGCGTCGCGCCATTGGGAGGCCGCCAGATCCGCCGACTGCGGGTGCTTTTCCCGGCGGCGGGAAAAGAGCTGAATCTGATTGCTGGGCATTCACCCTCCTTGTCGAAGTGAAGCAAGCGTTGCCAATATAATCATGGCATCTTTTAGAACAATGCTGAAATTAAACGAGAAGTTCCGTTCGCTCTTCCCCAGCCATTGCCGCCGAGCCCGTGCCGCATTCGCCGTGGCTTGCCCTTAAGGTTGCATCGCAAAGCGGCGATTGTTCGGTTAGGGTGTCGCTGGAATCGGAACACTCGAAGATGGAGGCGTGCGTGCCGATAAGAAACCTGGCCGGAGCGATGGTCGCAGTATGCGTAATGGGGCTCGCGGTTGTAGCGCCGGCTCAGGCGCAACGCGCGGATATTACGGTGGGGCTGGTACTCGAGCCTCCCCATCTCGATCCCACCGCCGGCGCCGCCGCTGCCATCGACGAGGTGGTTTATGCCAATGTTTTTGAAGGGTTGACCCGATTTGCCCCTGACGGGGACATTATATCCGGGCTTGCCGATAGTTGGGAAATCTCTGACGACGGGTTGACCTACACCTTTCACCTGCATGACGGAGTCAACTTTCACGACGGCACCGCGTTGACAGCAGAGGATGTGGTTTTTTCGATCGACCGGGCCCAAGCAGAGGATTCGGTCAACGCGCAAAAGGCGCTTTTTGCAGACATCGCCGAGGTTTCCGCGCTCGACGATCTCACAGTCGAGATGACGCTGTCGAGACCCAATGGCAACCTGCTGTTCAATCTTGCCTGGGGGGATGCGGTGATCGTTGGGCCGGAAAGCGCGGATACAAACGCGACCGATCCGGTGGGAACAGGCCCTTTCCGATTCGTCGACTGGGTGCAGGGTGATCGCGTGATTCTGGAACGGAATGACGCTTATTGGGGCGAACCCGCGCAACTGGAGGCGGCGACCTTCCGATTTATTTCGGATCCGACGGCTGCCTTTGCGGCGATGATGGCGGAGGACGTCGACGTCTTCCCCAATTTTCCGGCGCCCGAAACGCTCTCGGTGCTCGATGCCGATCCGCGCTTCGAGGCCGTCGTCGGCACGACCGAGGGCGAAACGATCCTTGCAATGAACAACAAGCGTTCGCCGCTAGACGATGTACGCGTTCGGGAAGCAATCGCGCACGCGATCGACCGGCAAGCTATTATCGATGGCGCGATGTTCGGGTATGGCACGCCGATCGGGACGCATTTCGCACCGCATCATCCGGCTTATGTCGATCTCCTCGATCTTTCGCAGTACAATCCGGAGCGGTCTCGGGCACTGCTGGCAGAGGCGGGTGTTACCGGGCTGAGGCTTTCACTGGCCCTGCCACCTCCGACCTATGCCCGGCGAGGCGGAGAGATCGTGGCTGCACAGTTGCGCGCTGTCGGTATCGAGGCCGAAATCACCAACATGGAATGGGCACAATGGCTTGAGCAGGTGTTCGGCGCAGGTGATTTCGATCTCACGATCGTTTCGCATACCGAACCTCTGGATATCGGCATCTACGGACGCGAGGACTATTATTTCGGCTACGGCGATCCTGAATTTCAGGCCATTATGAGCGAACTCGACGCGACAACGGCTCCGGATGCGCGCATTGCGCTGTTGGGGGACGCGCAGCGCAAGATCGCGGAGGACTATGTCAACGTTTACTTGTTCCAGCTCGCCCAGACAGGGATCAAGAATGCCGGTATCGAGGGTATGTGGGTCAATGCGCCGACCCAGGCTACAGACCTGACGGCGGTATATTGGGCCCGGTGATCTAGGGCGTGATCAATCAGGCCCGCGTAGAGGTTCCGGCATGACTGCCTTCCTGTTCCAGCGCGCGCTTTCTTTTGCGATCAGCGTTGTCGTCGCGAGCCTGGTCGTATTCGTGGTGCTCGAAGTCGTGCCCGGGGATCCGGCGGCGTTCATGCTTGGGCTCAACGCGGCGCCGGATACCGTGGCCGCGCTGCGTGAGCAACTCGGCCTCGATGCGCCGGTCTGGATGCGGTATTTGGGCTGGATCGGCGGGATTTTCACCGGAGAGCTGGGGACCAGTTATACCTACCGGGTGCCCGTGGCGGAACTGATCGCTGCGCGGCTCTGGGTATCCGTTCCGCTCGCGGCCTACGCCTTGACCCTTTCGACGCTGATTGCCTTTCCTGTTGGCATCCTGGCCGCGGCAAGGCGGGGAAGCGCAGTCGATGCGGGAGTAATGGGCGGAACACAACTGGGGATAGCGGTTCCCAATTTCTGGTTTGCGATGCTTCTGGTGCTCGTTTTCTCGGTCACACTACGCTGGTTTTCCGCCGGCGGGTTTCCCGGGTGGGATGCGGGGGCTTTCGAGGGCCTACGCGCGCTGACGCTCCCGGCGATCGCGCTGGCGCTGCCACAGGCAGCGATCCTGGCGCGCGTCATGCGGTCGGCGTTGCTCGATACGCTCGAGGAGGACTACATCCGTACAGCACGGGCCAAGGGGCTGACACGCGGTCAGGCTCTTTGGCGGCATGCTGTGCGCAACGCGCTCATTCCCGTGCTGACGATACTCGGGTTGCAGTTTTCCTTTCTGTTGGCGGGTGCCATCATCATCGAGAACGTCTTTTTCCTGCCCGGGCTGGGTCGGCTCGTCTTTCAGGCAATCAGCGCGCGCGACCTCATTGTGGTGCGTTCAGTGGTGATGTTGCTGGTCATCGCGGTCATCCTCGTCAATTTTCTCGTCGAGATTGCGTATAGCCTTGTCGATCCGCGGCTGGGGCGCCGGGTATGAGCGCGGTTGCTGTCGAGTCCGCAGGCCTTTGGCGTGCGGCACTTCGGTCTCCAGCGGTACTCGTCGGCGGCATGTTGAGCCTGGCCATCGTGGTTTTGGCTGCTGTTTCGCTCGTCTGGACGCCCTATCCGATCGACGGTGTGGCGATCGGCGCCAGATTCGCCCCACCGTCGTGGACACACTGGCTCGGGACGGACCATTTCGGACGGGACCTCGCCTCGATGATCATGGTCGGTGCGCGAACGTCGATCGCTGTCGCGCTCGTCGCAGTGGGCGTGGGCGTCGTCCTGGGGGTGCCGTTGGGTCTGGCTGCGGCGGCAGTGCGGGGGTCGGCGATCGATGAGGTCATCATGCGGGGCAATGACCTTGTATTCGCGTTTCCTGCGCTCGTCATCGCCATCCTGATCACGGCTGTCTTCGGGCCCGGTGCCGTCAATGCGATTATCGCTATCGGCATCTTCAATATCCCTGTTTTCGCCCGCCTGGCGCGGGGGGCGGCGCTCAGTCTGTGGACGCGGGAATTTGTGATGGCAGCTCGGTTGGCGGGCAAGGGGCGAGCACTGATTTCGGTAGAACACGTCCTGCCCAATATTGCCAACACGCTCATCGTACAGGCGACAATCCAGTTTTCTCTGGGAATCCTTGCTGATGCGGGCCTTGCCTATGTGGGACTGGGCGCACAGCCCCCAATTCCAAGCTGGGGGCGGATGCTCGCCGAGGCGCAGACGATGATCGCACTGGCGCCGCACGTGGCGATCGTACCTGGCCTTGCGATCGTTCTGACCGTTCTTGGGCTCAATCTTCTTGGAGACGGTCTGCGGGACCTCTTTGATCCACGGCTGCGTGGAGTGCGCCGATGAGCCTGTTACGCATTGAGGGCCTAGAACTTACCATCGGCGATACGCGGATTCTCGAGGATATCGCGCTATCGCTCGACGCCGGGGATGTTCTCGGCGTCGTTGGCGAATCCGGTTCGGGCAAGTCGCTGACAGCACTTTCGATCATAGGGCTTCTGCCCGAAGGCGCGCGCCTTTCGGGCCGTATTGCCATCGACGGGCGAGAGGTCGTTGGCGCCTCCGAGTCGGCGCTCACCGATTTACGTGGTGACACGGTCGGGATGATCTTCCAGGAGCCGATGACGGCGCTCAATCCGCTCATGACCATCGGCGACCAGGTCGCCGAAACGATCGTCGTACACCGTCGTGCCGGTTGGTCCGGGGCCAGGAAGACGGCCGCGGCAGTGCTTGAGCGTGTCGGGCTGCCCTCGAGCCAGATATCTCCGGACAGGTATCCGCATGAGCTTTCGGGCGGGCAGCGCCAGCGTGTGGGAATCGCGATGGCGGTTGCGCTCAAACCGCGCCTCCTGATCGCGGACGAGCCGACAACAGCGCTCGATGTCACGACGCAGGCGCAAATTCTCGCTCTTTTGCGCGCGCTGGCCCGTGACGAGGAGATGGGGCTGATCCTCATTTCGCATGATCTTGCTGTTGTGGCGCAGATGGCCGACACCATCGCCGTGATGCAAGGCGGCCGGATTGTCGAACAAGGAGAGTCTTCTGCGATTCCCGGGCGTCTCAAACACCCTTATTCGCGCGCGCTGTTCGAGGCTTCGACGCATCTACCGCCGAAGCGAGCGCGCGAGCGGGGGGAAATGTTGCTATCGGTTTCGAACGTGGTTCGGGACTATCCGTTGCCGCGGCGTGCGTTCTGGGAGGCCAAGCGCGCGTTGCGGGCGGTCGATGATGTGACGTTCTGCATCGATCGGGGCGAGAACGTTGGCCTCGTGGGCGAGAGCGGGTGTGGAAAATCGACCCTTGCCCGCGCGATTGTCGGGCTGGAGACGGTACAAAGTGGCCAGATCATGCTGGCAGGCCGACCGGTTGCCGGACTGCACAACACGGCGTTTATTACCCGGCGCGACATGCAGATGGTGTTTCAGGACCCTTACGGGTCGTTCAATCCCCGGCACAAGGTCGGCAGGCTGGTTGCCGAACCGCTGCATTTGCTGGGGCGGGATGCGCCGGACGGCGCGGCGCGCAGTCGTTCTGTCACCAATGCACTCGAGCAGGTCGGCCTCGGCAGTGCCGACGCGGACAAGTTTATCCATGAATTCTCGGGCGGGCAGAGGCAACGAATCGCGCTTGCCCGGGCGCTGATCACGGCACCGGCGCTTGTGGTGCTCGACGAGGCCGTTTCTGCGCTGGACGTCTCGATCCGTGCGCAAATCCTTGACCTCCTGGCTGAGCTTTCCGGACGGCTGGGGCTTTCCTATCTGTTCATCTCGCACGATCTGCACGTTGTGCGGGCGATCACGGATCGGGTTCTGGTCATGCGGGCTGGCCGGATCGTTGAGGCTGGCGCAACCGAGACGGTTTTCGCGTCGCCACGGCATGCATACACCCGCGCTCTGATTGCGGCGGCGCCGACGTTTGGCCGCGCGTGAGGAGATTGCGCGCCGGCTCTGCAGAGGTCCCTTGCGTCATGGGGCAGCCGGCGGTAATGACCAAGGCAGATCGGGCCTCATTTCGACGAAAAGGTGACAGCAAATGGTGGATTTCGCACACGCGCGCCGAACGATGGTGGACAATCAGCTTCGGACGAGCGGGATTACCAACTGGCGCATTCTCGACGTGATGAACCGGGTGCCGCGTGAACTGTTCGTTCCCCGAACCCGCGATGCGCTCGCTTACAGCGACGAGGAAATCGCAGTATCGGAAACCAGGACGCTGCCGACGCCGGCGATTTTCGGGAAACTCGTGCAACTCGCCGAAGTGGGCCCTGATGATGTCGTTCTCGATATCGCGTGCGGTACGGGTTACTCCACTGCGGTTCTTGCAGGGCTCGCGAGTGCGGTGGTGGCTCTTGAGGATGAGGAGGCTTTGGTCACCCAGGCCAACGACATTCTCGCCGATCTCGACATTGGCAATGCGGCCGCGGTGTGCGGACCGCTGGAGGCCGGCGTTGCCAAAGAAGCGCCGTTCGATGTCATCCTCATCGAGGGGGCTGTCGATCTGGTCCCTGAAACCCTGTTCTCCCAGATGCGGGACGGGGGGCGGCTTGTTGCTGTGATTGGCTCGGGCAATGCGGCAGTGGCGCACCTCTACGTCAAATCCGGCCAGGGCGTGGTTTCTCGCGCTGCATTCAACGCGAGCCTCCCGGTGCTCGATGCGTTCAAACGCACCCAATCCTTTGCATTTTAGCGTTTGCGCACTTTTTGTGGCGCGAACGGGGCATTTTTGCGTTCAATAATGTCGTAGACGAGTCAGTAAGGGACAGCAGTGTTGCCAAGTCGCCACGCCTCCCGTTCAGAACATTAAAAATTGTCTACGAGCGGCCTTGAGCGTTGAAAGCGGCTGACCGGCGCCTTACGTTAGCCGCGCGCTGGAGGCGGTTGTTATGTCGATTTTTCATGTCTTTCGTGTGAGCGCGGCTGCGCTTCTGGTTTCTGCTACATCCTTGGCCGTAAAAGCGGAATCGTTGCCGGAGGCCTTGGCTTACGCCTACTCCAACAACCCCGAGATCGCGTCCGCGTTCCTTTCCGTGCGCTCGGCGCGGCAAGCCATAAGATCGGCGGAAGGCTCGTTGCTGCCGACCGTTGGTGCGTCGGGCAGCTATCAAGCGAGTTGGACCGATACGCCGCAGATACCCGGCGAGAATTTCAACGACACCGTCTCCCTGGGGCTCAGCTACAATCAGACACTGTTCGATAACGGCGCCAGCCAGCTTGGCATTCAGGTTGCGGAGGCCGACTATGACGCAGCGACGCATGCTGCGACGAACACCGAGCAGAACGTGCTGCTCAATGTCGTTACGGCTTACTATAACGTCATTTCCAACCAGCGGATCGTCGGGATCCGTCAGGAAAACCTGTCGTTTGTGCGCGCACAGTTGCAGGCGGCTCGAGACCGGCTCGAACTCGGCGAGGGGACGCGGCTCGAAGTTGCGCAGGCTGAAAGCGCAGTAGCGCAGGCGAGCGCGAACTATCAGGCGGCGGTCAACAATCTGCGGACCAGCGAAGCGACTTACGAGCGCTATGTCGGACACGCGCCCAGCAATCTCTCGGGCGGCATGGGGGTCTCGCATCTTCTACCGTCGTCGATGGACGCCGCGCTTTCCATCGCAACCAGCGGTCATCCAGGGCTTCTCGCATCTCAGGCCCAGATCCGGTCCGCCCAGCTCGAAGCGCAGCAGACGCGGGCCGGGTTCGGCCCGAACGTTTCGGTGCAGGGGCAGGCGGGGTTAAACGGATTTACCTCCGGTTCCACCGCAAGCTCGGCCAGCGTGACGCTGAGCCTTTCCATTCCGATCTATACGCCGACGCGTGATCCCTCGATCCAGCTGGCAAATATCGGGCGCATGCAAAGCGAGCTTGATGCGTTCGTGACCCGCGATCAAATCGTTGAAGCGGTACGACAGGCCTGGGCCGGCATGCAGACCGCTGGCGCACAGATTGAATCGGCGACGGCGGCAGTTGCCGCCAGCCGGCTGGCCGTGCAGGCGGTTGTCGACCAGAGCGAAGTCGGGCAGGCGACGACACTCGATGTTCTTGACGCGCAAAGCGACCTTCTCATAGCGGAGGAAACGCTCGTCTCTGCGCAGGCGCAGCGTAATATCGCAACGTTTTCGCTGATCTCGGCTATGGGCAAGCTGACGGCGGCCGATCTGCAGCTTGCCGTGCAGCCGCGCGACGCCGAAGGGGCACCGATTACCCCGAGCGCGGCGCCGACCGATAGTTGGTCCGGCCTGCGCTAGGCCCTTTTACGGCGAAGATCGTCAGTTTTTCGTGGAAGAACGCCGCTTGCACCGCAGAGCGGCGTTTTTTGCAATGCGACGCTACGTTAATGTATTGTAAAGCGAATCAAAGACGGACGCGCCGTCTTGAGGCGTTTCAGTTGTAGAGTATCGGTCCGGCGCGAGGCGGGACCATTTCCGAGCGGGGCAGCGATGAATCAGCCGGCATCCAAAGAACCGACAATGGATGAGATCCTGTCGTCCATTCGGCAGATCATTGCCGACGACGATGAAGCGGCAAGCAAGACACCGGCTACACCTGCTGCGTCCGCCAAGCCGGTTGCAGCGAGCCCGGCACCCGCTCCGGAGCCGGAAAAGCCGTCGCCGGCGCCGGAAGTGAAGTCGGAGGAGCCGCTTATTGATCCGTTCAGCGACGACGATGATGAGGCGGTCGTGCCCCTGGAACTCTCTCCAGAGCAGATCGTGGCCGAGGAGGCAGTGAAAGGCCCCGCTGAGGACGATGATCTCGGCGCGCTTGACGCGGAAATGCCGTCTGCGGAGAGTCTCGAGGCTGCTGCCGGACTTGTAGTGCCCGACGATGTCGCTTTCGAACAGGATGACGACCCTGAACCTGCGGCGAAGGCGCAACCGCGCGTATCCGAAGGGGCACCGATGCCGGACGAGAGCCTGAGCAGCGATCTTGCCGATGAGCTGCTCGAACCCGCTACGCAGGCAGCGGTCCGCGGTGCGTTCTCGAAGCTTAATACGCAGAAGCTTTCGCCCGAAATGCCGCTTGGCGCCAGCGGGCTGACGATCGAGGCAATGATCCGCGAAATGCTGCGGCCCATGCTCAAGGAATGGCTGGACGAGAACCTGCCCACGATGGTGGAGCGGATCGTTACGCAGGAAATCGAACGGGTTTCGCGCGGCGGGAACTGATTTCGCTCTTCGGGGTGCCGCCGCGGTTGACTCTTGCGCGCGGCTTGGCTTTACAACTTACAAAATCCTAGATTGCGCCCGTCCCAATGTTGGGGCGGGCTGTTTCTGTGACAGGTATTTCATTCATGATCGAAAAGACCTACGAGCCGGCAACGGTTGAGGGGCGCATTTACGAGGAATGGGAGGCCGCCGGCGCCTTCGCGGCGGGGGCTGGGAAAAAGCCTGGCGCGGATAGTTACACGATCGTCATCCCGCCCCCCAACGTCACGGGATCTCTGCATGTCGGGCACGCGCTCAACAACACCATTCAGGATATTTTAGTCCGGTTCGAACGCATGCGCGGCAAGGACGTGCTCTGGCAGCCGGGCATGGATCATGCGGGTATAGCTACGCAGATGATCGTCGAGCGGCGGCTTATGGAAGCCCAGCAGCCAACGCGGCGCGAACTCGGGCGCGAGAAATTCCTTGAAAAAGTCTGGGAGTGGAAGGCCGAGAGCGGCGGGAACATTTTCAACCAGCTCAAAAGGCTCGGTGCGTCTTGCGACTGGTCGCGCGAACGCTTCACGATGGACGAGGGGCTTTCCAAAGCCGTGCTCAAGGTTTTCGTGCAGCTTTATAAGGAAGGGCTTATCTATCGCGACAAGCGCCTGGTGAACTGGCATCCGGGGCTGCAAACGGCGGTTTCGGACCTCGAGGTCGAGAACATCGACGTCAAGGGGCACATGTGGCACTTGCGCTATCCGCTCGCCGACGGCGTGACCTTTGAATTCCCTGTCGCCTTCGACGAAGAGGGCAGGCCGACCGAGTATGAGACACGCGACCATATCGTGGTGGCGACAACGCGGCCCGAGACCATGCTGGGCGATGTCGCTGTAGCGGTCCACCCGGAAGACGAACGCTATGCGCCCATTTTGGGCAAGTTTGTCGAACTGCCGATCGTCGGGCGTCGGATTCCGATCATCGCGGACGAGTATTCTGACCCCGAAAAAGGAACCGGGGCGGTCAAAATTACGCCGGCGCACGATTTCAACGATTTTGAGGTCGGCGCTCGGCACGGGCTTGAACCGATCAATATCTTTACGACCGAAGCGGCGATTAATGAGAATGGGCCGGAGACGTATCAGGGCCTCGACCGTTTCGCGGCCCGTAGCAAAGTGGTCGAGCATTTCGAGAATGCCGGACTTCTTGTCGAGGTCGAAACCAAGGTTATCGCGGTTCCCCACGACGAAAAGTCCAAGCAGGTCGTAATTGAACCCTATCTGACAGATCAGTGGTTCGTGAATGCCGCCGAACTCGCCAAGCCCGCTCTTGCCTCGGTCAAGGAGGGGCGGACGTCGTTCGTGCCCAAGAATTGGGAGAACACGTATTTTTCATGGCTCGAGAACATCCAGCCATGGTGCGTTTCGCGCCAGCTTTGGTGGGGACACCAGATTCCCGCCTGGTACGGTCCGGACGGACACTATTTTGTGGAAACCAGTGAAGAAGAAGCTTTGGCGAGCGCACGGGCGCACTATGGGCAAGACGTCGAACTGACGCGCGATCCTGACGTGCTCGATACGTGGTTCTCATCGGCGCTTTGGCCGTTTTCGACCCTGGGATGGCCTGACCAGACGCCCGAACTGGAGCGGTACTACCCCACCAACGTTCTGGTGACCGCTTTCGACATCATCTTCTTCTGGGTCGCTCGTATGATGATGTTCGGGCTGCATTTCATGGGGACGGAGCCGTTTTCGACCGTCTATGTCCATGCTCTGGTCCGCGACGAGCACGGCCAGAAGATGAGCAAGACCAAGGGCAATGTCATCGATCCGCTCGAATTGATCGAGTCCTATGGGGCCGACGCGATGCGCTTTACGCTAGCGGCCATGGCGGCTCAGGGGCGCGACATCAAGCTGGCAATCAGCCGGGTCGAAGGGTACCGCAATTTCGTTACGAAGCTCTGGAATGCAGCGCGCTTCCTTGAGATGAACGAATGTGTGCGGGTCGACGGGTTCGATCCTCGCTCGGTCGAGACATCGCTCAACCAGTGGATCGTGGGATCGACGTCGCGCGCCGTCGCCGACGTTACCCGTTCGATCGAGGGCTACAAGTTCAACGAGGCGGCCAACTACGCCTACGATTTCGTTTGGGGCACCTTCTGCGACTGGTATGTCGAGCTCGCAAAGCCGGTGTTTTCGGGCGATGACGCGAGGGCGAAGGCCGAAACGCGGGCGAGTGCGGCATGGGCCCTGGATCAGATCCTGAAGATGCTGCATCCGTTCATGCCGTTCGTAACCGAGGAGCTTTGGGCTGAAACCGGCAAGGTCGGGCCTGCGCGGGCGGGGCATCTTATGCTTTCAGAGTGGCCAGAGCTCAACGGGCTCGACTACCCGGAGGCGAGCGCGGAGCTGGGCTGGCTTTTGGAGGTCATCTCGGCGATCCGCTCGGTGCGCACCGAAATGAACGTGCCCGCAGGCGCCAAGGTGCCACTCGTGGTGGTTGGCGGTGACGCGACCACAAAGGAGCGCATCGGCATCCACGAGTCCGCGATCGCGCGGCTCGGGCGTGTGGCCCAGATCTCGGGTGCCGATACTCCGCCCGACAGTTCGGCGCTGTTTGTCGTAGGTGAGGCCACGTGGGCGCTGCCTCTGGCTGACCTGATCGATATCAACGCGGAAAAGAGCCGACTTGCCAAGGACATCAAGAAGCTTGACGGCGAGATCACCGGGCTCGAAAAGAAGCTCGGAAATGAGCAGTTCCTGGCAAAAGCACCCGACGAGGTTGTTGAGGAACAGCGTAGCCGTCTGGCCGAAGCGGTCGCACGGCGCGAGAAGCTCGAAAACGCGCTTGAGCGGTTGAGCTGACGCGGCGATGCGCCCGGTCAGACATGGGGCCCGGCGGCAATGACGCCGGGTCTCTGCCATTTGTGGCAAATTTACTACAGTCTTTGATGAGTCGTGCCGGGCGGACAGCGAGTCATCTTTCCGTAACCCGCAGTGCCACAATCTGACCCCAAACAAGCCGGACAACATCGGCTGGGCGGGCGGATTGTCTTGGGCGCGAATGGGCGCTGCAAGATCTGTTGTCCCGTGCGCGAAAACGGTTTGCTCATTGTCATATGTGGCTAGAGCGGATGGCGGGAGAAGCGGTTGACGACAGGAACTGCGAGCGCGGATTTCAGGGGCGGCCAATTGCGGCGGCGCGAGCCGATTGTCGCCGCCAATGTGCCCATAGTTCGCTCTAATCCCGACACAAAAGCCAATTATTCTGCATTTACAGCGTGGCCGGTGCGGCATGTGGCCCATAAGGCAGTCTGGTCGGCCAGACGGCGGGTTTTCGCCGCGGAACTTTCCCGGCGGATCGAAAAGAACAAAAACAAAATTAACAGGTGGGCGGCAGGCAGCGTACTTGCCGACCGAAACGAGACGGTTGAGTACTCCGGAAATGTGGTCCGCTCCGGCATGCGAGCGTGGCTTGCGCCGGGGATAAGAAGGTGTGTGATGCCGATAATGAGAAGTGTTGCGATCGCGGTTGCGGCATTTTCGGGAGCTTGGATGGCTGGAGTTGGTGTGCCCGTTTACGCGCAGAGCGCGGCTGACGCGGCGCACGAACTCGCCCTGATGCTCGACAGCGCGACAATGGATTTGAGCGGAGACAGTCTTGTTTCCGCGCTTGAGAATGCGGCGGCGGCTGGTCAGCCGATCGCGCTGTGGCAGCTCGGGCTGATGTATGAGTCGGGTGTTGGCGTGGAAAAGGATCCAGCCAAGGCATTCCGGTATTTTTCCCAGATTGCCAACGAAAACGCGGATGCGCCGCCACGATCGCTTGACGCTGATATCGTCGCGCAGTCGTTCGTCAAGATGGGCGAATACTACCTCAATGGCGTGCCCGACGCGGGCGTTGCAGTCGATGAGCGCCACGCGCAGAACCTGATTTTGCACGCGGCATCCTATTTCGGCGATGCGGACGCGCAGTATCGGGCGGGTCTACTCTATCTTGATCCCGATCAGCTTGGCGTCAACCCGCTTCAGGGCGCGCGCTGGCTATCGCTTGCAGCGCGTAAGGGGCACCCGGGCGCTCAGGCGCGTCTGGGCGACCTGCTCGTCCGTGGTGAAGGTATTGAAAGCCAACCCGTCGAGGGGCTGATGTGGCTGATCCTGGCGCAGCGCAACGCGGCCGGTACCGGCGAGGAAAGCTGGATCACCGAGTTGGCCGAAACCGCCAAGGCGGGCACGTCGGAACAGAACGTTTCGGCGGCACAAAGCGCTGCCGATATGCTTGGTGCCCAGTTCGCCGGATATTGACGATGTGCTCAGGCGGCGGCGTTGATCGCCGTCAGGGCGAAATCGCCTTCCACGGGAACGTGGTCGGACGGCTTGTCCCAGCTGCGGAGGTCTTTGTGGATCTTGACGGCTTTCAAACGGTCCGCGGCCTGGGCCGAAAGCATCAGATGATCTATGCGGATCCCGTTGTTGCGCCGCCAGGCGCCGCCCTGGAAGTCCCAGAACGTATAGGCGGCATCGTCGGTCGTCGCGCGTAACGCGTCCGTCAAGCCGAGATACGAGAGCGCTCGGAATTTTTCGAGGCTTTCGGGGCGGAACAACGCGTCGCCCCACCAGACCTTCGGGTCGTGGCAGTCATGGCCCGTAGGGATCAGGTTGAAGTCACCCATGAGGATGAAGGGCTCCTCGAAGGCGAGCCGAGTGCGCGCAAACGCGTGCAGGCGATCCATCCAACCAAGCTTATAGGGGAATTTCTCGCTTTCGACGGGATTGCCGTTGGGCAAATAGATGTTGCACACGCGCACCACGCCGCCTTCGGTCGAAAATACACCTTCAATCAGACGGGCTTGCTCGTCTGTATCGTCGCCCGGTAAACCGCGATGAACCTCGTCAAACGGAATGCGCGAGAGCAGGGCTACGCCGTTGAACCCCTTCTGGCCGTGCGTTTCGACATTGTAGCCGCGCGCCTCGAATTCTGCCCGCGGGAAGTTCTCATCGATGCACTTGATTTCCTGCAAGCCGACGATGTCGGGCTTAACCTCGTCGAGCCAGGTGAGGACGCCATGAAGTCGTGCGTTGATGCCGTTAACATTCCAGGTTGCGATGCGCATCGGGCCGTCCGGGGTCTAGTTTTCAGTAAGGGCGAGGCGCAAGCCCAGGAAGCCGAAGGTGCCGGCGAATCCCCGCTTTAGCCAGGATAAAACGTTCGGGCGGGAGATGACATAGTCCCGCGCCAGCGCCGCGCAGGCGCCGTAGCCGACGAAGCTTACGAACGTGATGGCCATGAAGACGAGCGCATGGATAAGCATCATCGCAGTCGCGTTTGCGCTTTCGAACGAAACGAATTGAGGCAGGAAAGCGAGGAAAAACAGCGAGAGCTTGGGATTGAGGATATTGATCAGCAAGCCGCTTGTCGCGATGCGCCGCAGGCTCACTGGCGCGCGCTCAGCGCTGACGGTCAGAGCGCTGTTGTCGCGGAGGATGCTCCAGGCCATGTAGAGAAGGTAGGCGGCGCCGGCGTACTTGATGAGCGTGAACGCAACCGCGCTTGTATGAAAGATCGCTGCAAGACCGACAATGCTGGCGAGTGCAGCAGGCAAGATGCCCAAGGTGCACCCCAGCGCCGCAGCGATGCTTGCCCTGAAGCCGCGCCCCAAGCCGATGGCAAGGGTATAAACCACGCCGGTCCCCGGAAGCAGGACGACCACGATTGACGTCAGCAGAAACTCTATGCTCATACGGCCCTCATTGCTCAAGGCGGGACCGTAGCGCAGGCTAATGTCGTGCGGCCAGCGCTAATTCGGGGTTTGCGCGAGTCTAAACTGAAAAGCTCGTTCCACACCCGCAGGACGCAACCGCATTCGGGTTCTTGATCTGGAACGACTGGCCGATGAGGTCGTCTACGAAATCGATCTCCGCGCCGCCCATGAATTCGAGGCTGAGCGAATCGATGTAAACGGTTGCCTCGTCCCGGGTCAGAACAAGATCGTCGTCATTGGGTGCTTCCTTGACGAGGTCATATTCGTACTGAAATCCCGAACAGCCGCCGCCCGATACCGAAATGCGCAACGCCGTGCCGGCGTCTTCTTTCGAAAGGATGCGGCGGATGCGCTTTGCGGCGCGTTCTGTCAAAACGACTTCGCTAGAAGAGAGTTGGACGTCGGACATGGCTCTGGTAACCCGGTTGATGTCACACGCAAATTGCGTGGGCTCCTGTAACATAAGAACATTGGCGCGCGCTGAAAAGAGGCAGACGTGGTGCAATCTGGAATCGGCCTGGCGGCCTATGCGTCCGATCCGGCAAAAACACGTGGACGCCTGGTGGCGCCCAGCGCCAGCCCGACACGCTCGGACTTTCAACGCGACCGCGATCGGATCATCCATTCGGCGGCGTTCCGGCGCCTGCAGCACAAGACTCAGGTGTTTTTGCACCATGAAGGGCATCACTACCGCACACGTCTGACCCATACGCTCGAGGTCAGTCAGATCGCGCGTTCGATTGCGCGGGCGCTGCAACTCAACGAGGATCTGGCTGAGGCCATTGCGCTTGCGCACGACCTCGGACATACACCGTTCGGGCACGCTGGGGAGCGCGTGCTGGCAGACTGCATGGCGCCCTGGGGTGGATTCGATCACAATGTGCAGGCGCTGCGCGTCGTCACCGTGCTTGAGAACCGCTACGCCGACCATGACGGGCTCAATCTCACATGGGAAACGCTTGAGGGGATATTAAAGCACAATGGTCCGCTTATGGACCGGGACGGCAATCCCGCAGGACGCTATGAGCGCGAGGGTATCCCTGCCGGACTTGACGCGATCCCGGCACTAGAGGACCTGATGCTTTGGAGTCATGCCAGCCTCGAGGCTCAGGCAGCGGCGATCGCGGACGACATCGCATACAACGCGCACGACATCGACGATGCAGCAAGGGCAGGGTTGCTGCAAATCGACGATCTTGTCGACGTGCCAATGGTCGGTCCGATCGCTGGCGAGGTGCTGCGCGAATGGCCGGATCTTGAGCGTGGGCGGCAGATTCACGAGGTTCAGCGCCGACTGATTACGCGGACGATCGAGGACGTTATCGCCGAAAGCGAAGCGCGGATTGCGCGTACTGCGCCGGAGAACTCGGACGCAGTACGCCACTGCGGAAAGACGCTGATCGGGTTCTCGGCAGGCATCGCTGACGAGGAACGGGCGTTCAAGGCTTTTATGTTCTCGCGGGTCTATCGCAGCGAGGACGTCATGCGTCCGGTTCGCGCAAGCGAGTCGGTCGTGCAGCGGCTCTTCGGTACTTATCTCAAGTCAGGCGATATGCCGGGCCGATGGGGGCAGGCGTTTGCAGCCGCCGCGGGGGACAAAGACAGGGCGAGGATTGTTTGTGACTTCATCGCCGGAATGACGGATCCGTTCGCCCTGGACGAGCACCAGCGTTTGTTTGACGCCAGACCGGAATTCCGTTAACCCGCTCGCGGACGATCGACAGCTTATTTTACCCAGGTTCGAAATGGATATTTTTGCCCTTTTTGAGGGGCGCGTCTCCGATGCGCTGATCGCAAGCTTTCCCGAGCTCGAGGGCAACGCGGACATTTTGGCGCGCGTCGTGGTCGAGCCGCCGCGCGATCCGGCGCACGGCGACCTTTCGACCAACGCGGCGCTTGTTGTCGCCAAGCCGCTGGGCAAGAACCCACGGGAGGTTGCGGCGGCGCTTGCTACACATTTCGAGAAAGACGAGGATGTCGCCTCGGTCGAGATCGCGGGACCGGGTTTTCTCAATTTCCGGCTCAAGCTCGAAATCTGGCATCAGGTGCTTGCTTCCATTGCCCGGCTTAAGGGAGACTACGGCCGTTCCAAGGTGGGGCAGGGCGAGAAGGTCAATGTCGAGTACGTGTCGGCAAACCCGACCGGTCCGATGCATGTGGGGCATACGCGCGGCGCTGTGTTCGGAGACGCGCTCGCGTCGCTTCTGAGCTACGCGGGCTATGACGTTACCAAGGAATACTACATCAACGATGCCGGTTCTCAGGTCGATACACTCGCGCGCTCGGCCTACCTGCGCTACCGGGAAGCGCTTGGCGAGGCGATCGAAATCCCATCGGGCTTCTATCCCGGCGACTATCTGATCCCCGTCGGCAAGGCACTGGTTGAGGAATTCGGAAATTCTCTGCTCGATCAGCCCGAGAGTGCATGGCTGGCTCCGGTCAAGCAGCATGTTCTCGCTGCGATGATGGAACTCATCAAGGATGACCTTAGAAAGCTCAATATCGAGCACGAGGTCTTTTTCTCCGAAAAAACGCTGCACGGCGCCGGCGGCGAGATCGAAAAGACTCTGGCCTGGTTGCGGGACGAAGGGTTCATCTACGAGGGCCGACTCGAGCCTCCCAAGGGCAAGACACCGGAAGACTGGGAGGATCGCGAGCAAACGCTGTTTCGTGCCAGTCAGTTCGGCGACGATGTCGACCGGCCGCTGATCAAGTCGGACGGGAGCTACACTTATTTCGCTGCCGATATCGCGTATCACCGGAGCAAGGTGTTGCGAGGATATACGACGTTGATTGACGTGCTCGGCGCTGACCATTCTGGCTATGCGTCTCGGATCGCGGCGGCAGTCAAGGCCGTTTCGGGCGGCACCGCCAAGGTGGACGTGCGGTTCTGCCAACTCGTCAAGCTGTTGCGCAATGGCGAGCCGGTCAAGATGAGCAAGCGTAGCGGCGACCTCGTGACGCTCGCGGACGTGGTCGACGAGGTGGGACCCGACGCGACGCGGTTCATGCTTTTGTTCCGCCGGAACGATGCGCCGCTCGACTTCGATTTCGCCCTGGTCAAGGAGCAGACACGGGACAATCCGGTCTTCTATGTCCAGTACGCGCATGCGCGGTGCTGGTCGGTTTTCCGGAATGCGGAAAAGGACATGCCCGAGCTCGATGTGTCGCCGGAGGCGCTTTTGGAGGCGGACCTGGGGCTTTTGTCGAGCTCAGATGAAATCGAATTGATGCGCATGATCGGGTCTTGGCCGCGCCAGGTCGCGGCAGCGGCACGCGCGCACGAGCCGCATAGGCTCGCATTCTATTTGCATGAGCTTGCGGCGCTGCTGCATGCCTTCTGGGCAAAGGGTAAGGAAAATCCAAGTTTAAGATTTGTTAACCAAGACGATCCGACACTGACGGTTGCACGACTCGCGCTTGTGGATGGCGTGCGTCAGGTCCTTGTCAATGGTCTTGGTTTGCTTGGCGTCAGCGCGCCGAAAGAGCTTTCATAATTAAGGCGCATTGCTGTGGACAAGTGCCCGATTAAGCTCACACTATTGCGCAGCTTTGGGCAAAGACGAACCGGGGCGATGCTCTTATGGACACTTCCAAGCAACGGCAAACATCGGCGGATGAGGATACCTCTGACGATCTGATTGCGGAACTGGCGCGATTGGTGGCCCAGGATGCGCGACCCGGCAATGCCCGGGCGCCACAGCGGCGGACCGAGCCTGGTTTTGCGGCCGAACGATCCGAGCCGGTCATCGCAGACGAACCTGAGGCGCAGGAGGAGGGCGCTGGACGTGACGAGCGCGCCGGCACAAATGCGAGCGTCGCGCCTGAAGGATCGGGCAGTGACGACGACATTATGCCTGTCTTCGATTTCGGTTTCGGTACGGCCCACAAGGTTGCGCAGGCCGAGCGCGAACCCAGCAGCGGTGAAGCGGCGCAGCAACCTGACCATGATCCGATCGCGGACCTCATCGTAGGCGCCGAGGCCGGAAGGTTTGATGCTGACCGGAGTGATGGCGCAGGCGACCTGTTCGAGGCCCCACCCGTTGCGGCGAGCGGTCCCGTCTCCCGCGTTTCACCCGACATGGCTGCAACCGCCCATAGCTCCGGACGTCGCGATGCGTCGTCGGGACGCGATCCTCTCAGCGAGATCGAAGCGTTGATCGGCGAAGCAGCCCGTGTGAGCGCATCGGGGACCGGCGGTCGTCGGGTACGTTCTGCTTTTTTGGGCGAGGATCAGGATCCGCAGACAGTCGAACGCGCTGTGGATTTCGCCGAGGATTCGATGCGGATCGCGCGAGAGGCGCGCAGCCGCAACGATCATGCGCGGCAAGATATAGAGCCGCCAATGCCCGATCTGAACCAAGCGGATTTTTCTCAGCGGGCTGACGAGCCCTATGCTGAAGGAGGCGACGATGGGCGGGTCGCTGCAGCTGCCCCGGCACGTGCGCGCCGGCGGTCCAGTGGCATCGTCGTGCCTGCGCTGGCGGGCGCGGTCATTTTCGCTTTGATCGGCGGCGCCTATGTCCTGTTCTTCTCGCCGCAGCAGGAATCCGGCGAACCGCCTGTGCTGACGGCAGAAGCCGGGCCGCTCAAGGAAGAGCCGGAAGAAGCCGTGACAGCATCGGCGGCGAGCGATTCGGTGGTCTTTAACGAAATGTCCGGGACTGCGACCAATGAGGGCGAAGCGCTTGTTTCGCGCGATGAAACCGGTGGTGTGACCGGCAACGCCGTCTCCAACCTCATCACGAGCGAGGATGGTACGGGCGAACTGGTCAATCGGTCAGTCCGCACTGTGACAGTGCGTCCGGATGGCACAATCGTGAGTTCCGATGACGGCGTTGCGGGAGGGACCGTCCTACCCGTCGATCGGCCCAATGTGCCGACGCTTTCCGATAGTGCAGCGAGCGAAGACCCGATCGGCGACGCCATCGTGGCGGCGATTGGTGAAGATACGGCGGCCGCCGCCCCGGCACCGGCCGCAGACCCCAATGTTTCACTTGCAGAGACCGCAGAGGCACCGGCCGGCGATGCCGCCGCGAGCGCTGACGATCCGAATGCTCCGCGGCCGATACCGCGGCCAGAAGGCCTCGTCGCATCCAATGCCACGACGCCCACCAGCTCGAGTCCGGCTGGTAACGAAGGCCAGCCGGAGATCGCCGCGGCGGTCGACACCACTGCGACCACACCCGCAACAACTGTTGCGGCGGCGCAACCGAGTGCGACGACGACCTCTGTAGCCGGCAGCGGCAGCGAGCCCGCAGCCTGGGTACAACTTGCCTCGCAGCGCAGCGAAGAGGTGGCGCGGGCCGGGGTCAGCGACCTCCAGTCGCGGTATGGGCCTTTGTTCAATGGCGCTGTTCCGGAGGTCAGCCGTGTCGATCTTGGCGAGCGCGGTATTTACTACCGGGTTCGGCTGCCACAGCCAACGCTGGCGGATGCCAATTCCGTTTGCGATGCGATCAAGGGGCAGGGCGGCGACTGTTTCGTGCTGAACAACTAGCCTGCCGATTGCCAGAAGGCTTGACGCGTGCGGGGGGAGTGGCAATGCTCGCCCAAAGCGTGTTCCTGCCCATCGTGAGCCCTTAATGGCCGATCCTTTGCACAGCTGGTTCGAAGACAATCCGGCGCCCGAACCGGATGCTGTGATGTATGTCGATGTGGGCGGGTACGAAGGCCCCCTCGATCTGCTATTGGACCTGGCACGCAAGCAGAAGGTCGATCTGTCTCGGATTTCGGTGTTGGCGCTGGCCGAGCAGTACCTCTCCTTCATTGAAACGATTCGGAAGCAGCGGATCGAGATCGCCGCCGACTACCTGGTGATGGCGGCGTGGCTTGCTTATCTCAAGAGCCGGCTGATGGTGCCCCAACAAGCCGATGACGAGGAACCGAGCGGCGAGGAAATGGCGGCGATGCTGCAATTTCGTCTCGCTCGGCTCGAGGCGATGCGGGAGGCCTCCGAGCGGCTGATGAATCGCGCCCGCCTTGGCCGCGAGGTCTTCGCGCGCGGTATGCCGGAGCCGGTCTCGATCACCCGGCACAGCCTTTGGGAAGCCGATCTTTACCAGCTCCTGAGGGCTTATGCGGCGCAGCGCGAGCGGAATATCCCCCCTGACTACACGCCAAAACAGCGTACGGTCTGGGCGTTGCAGGAGGCGCGCGAGATTCTCGAGCGGCTGATCGGGCAGAGTCTCGAATGGGTCTCGCTCGGCGCCTACCTCACGGAGTACCTGGCAAAACCCGAGGAGCGGACGACGGCACTGGCCTCGACTTTTACCGCTTCGCTCGAACTTGTGCGGCTCGGTCAGGTCGAGTTGCGCCAGACCCAGGCCTTCGCACCACTGATGGTGCGGCGGCGCCAGAACGAGCGCAACTGATGGACGAACAGGACAAGGCCGAGGAGCGGATGGAGCTCCATGCCCGCAATCTGCGGATTATGGAAGCCCTCTTGTTTGCTTCGTCCGAACCGGTGGCGCTTTCGGAGATCGAGCCGTACCTCAGCGACGGGGCCGACGCCGAGGCGCTTGCGCTGGAATTGCAGGAGATCTATGCGCCGCGTGGAATCGATCTGGTGCGCCGGGGCAGCAAATGGGCATTCAGGACTGCCGAAGATCTCAATTTCCTGTTGCGCCGCGAGGAAACCGAGAACAAGCCGCTTTCGCGCGCCGCGCTCGAAACGCTCTCCATCATCGCCTACCATCAGCCGGTGACCAGGGCCGAAATCGAAGAAGTGCGCGGCGTTTCGATTTCGAAGGGGACGCTCGATGTTTTGATGGAAGCAGGGTGGGTGCGTATGCGCGGGCGGCGGCGCACGCCGGGCCGGCCTGTGACCTACGGTACGACCGAGGCATTCCTCGATCACTTTGGGCTTGAGACGCTTGGCGATTTGCCTGGTCTTGAGGAACTCAAGGGCGCAGGGCTGCTCTCGAGCCGCATTCCGCCGAGCTTTCAGGTGCCGCTGCCACATGATGGCGGGCTGCGCGAGGACGAGGATCCGCTCGATCCCGACGATGTCGGGGACGAAGATATCTCCGTCGAGGAGGACGAAAACGCGCGCGAATAAGCGTTCACGATATTTGCCATGCGGCAAACTGAGCATCGCTTTTGGGCAACTCGTCCTTGTTTTCGGCGCTAATTGACAATATCTCTCAAGGCAAACCCGTTGGCCGGATTATCCGGTCGACCACAGGAGGTGCGTTTACATGAATCCAGGACCCTGGGGCATTCTTATCATCGCAGTCGTCGTGTTGCTGCTTTTCGGTCGCGGCCGGATTTCCAGCCTGATGGGCGAGGTTGCCGGGGGCATCAAGGCCTTCCGCAAGGGCATGGCTGATGACGAGAAGCCGGTGGCCGAAATCGATCAGTCGTCGAAGTCCGACGCTGCGATGTCCGAGGCCAAGGACACCGAGCGCAATAAAGACGCGTGATTTCGGCGCCCTTGGCGCCAGACAAGGATAGCAATCGATGCTTGGCCTAGGCTGGAGCGAAATGCTCGTGCTCGCCGTGGTTGTGCTCATCGTGGTGGGGCCAAAGGACCTGCCCGTGATGTTGCGCAATCTGGGGCGCATGATGGGTACCGTCCGGCGCATGAGTAACGAGTTCCGCCGCGAGATCGACAAGGCTATCGCTCTGGACGAGGTCAAGGAGGTCAAGCGCTCGGTCACAGAGCCGCTTCGGCAAACCTCGCAGGATATCAATCGCGAATTCAACGCGATCCGGAGTGGAAAGGTTGAGCCTACGGGCACTCTGAAGCCTTCCGAACCCGGCAAGGAAAGCGTCGCCGATGAGATCCGTGCGCGCGCCGGGATGACGCCTGCCAGGATCGAGGCGAACGAGACCGACAGCGGCAACGCGCCGGCCAGAACCAAGGCTGCAGCACCATCGGCCAGAAAAGCGGCTCCGCGCGCTGTAAAGTCCGAAACGAAAACTTCGGTGGCCTCCGGCGGCGCGGAACCTGTCCCGTCGGGGGCAAAGGCGAAATCATCGGGGTCGGGCGCGACGAAAGGCAAATCCACCAAGACATCCCGAACGTCATCGGGCAAAGGTGAGACGAAGTCGGCGAGAGCATCGGCCGGTTCCAGTGCCAAGCCGGCAAAACGCACGACGGCCGCTGGCAAGGCTCCTCAACGCCGGGCGGCACGGGCCAAGGCGGAGACAGCCGCCTCGCCGGATTCGGGGGAAAACTAGACCATGGCCGCAACCGAGTCCGAGCAGAAGGCCATCGGGTCCGACACGTCCACACGTGAGGATGAACTCAAGGGAAGCGAGGCGCCCCTGATCGAGCATCTCGCGGAATTGCGCACGCGGCTGATCTATTCTGTCATCGCGCTCGCGGTTTTGTTCGTCGGGTGTTTTTTTGTCGCTGACTATATCTACAATTTCCTTCTGGGACCGTTCATTTCGGCAGCGGGAAGCCCTGAAGACGTCCGGCTGATCTATACGGCCCCGCAGGAATTCTTCTTCACGAAGCTGTCGGTCGCGCTGTTCGCGGCGATTTTTCTCGCCTTTCCGGTGATCGCAAGCCAGATCTACCTGTTTGTCGCGCCGGGTCTTTACAAGAACGAGCGCTTGGCATTCCTGCCCTATCTCATTGCGACTCCGGTTTGCTTCGTCGCTGGCGCGGCGCTGGTTTATTACGGCGTGATGCCGCTTGCGCTGCGTTTCTTCCTCGGGATGCAGCAAACCGACACGGGCGGCGTAACGATCGAAATGGTGACACGGGTCTCCGAATACCTGTCGCTCACCATGACGCTCCTGCTCGCGTTCGGCGTCTGCTTCCAGCTTCCCGTCATCCTGACACTCCTTGCCCAGGTCGGGTTGATCGGTGTCGAAGACCTCAAGCGCTGGCGCAAATATGCCGTGGTCGTCGTGATCACCCTCGCTGCGTTCCTCACGCCGCCGGATCCGATTTCCCAGATCGGTTTGGCGATCCCGTTGCTGCTCCTTTATGAGCTTTCGATCATCGCGGTGAGGTTCATTGAAAAGCGGCGGTTGGCCAAAGAGGGCGATTGATGAAGGACCTCGAAAGCTAGCCCTCCGCTGGGCGGCTTGTCTTTCCACACGGGCTCGGTTAGGCACGAGCGGTTGCAAATTGTGCAACCGACCGACAATTCACGCCAACCGGACCAGGAACATGTTCGACATCAAATGGATCAGCGCCAACCCTGAGGCCTTCGATGCCGCGCTAAAGAAGCGCGGGATGGAACCGCAGGCGTCGTCCCTCATCGCGATCGACGATGAGCGCCGGTCCGTGGTGACCGAGCTCAACACCGTTCAGGAGAAGCGGAACGCTGCCTCCAAGCAGATCGGGCAGGCCAAGGCGCAGAAGGATGAGGAGAAAGCCCAAGCGCTCATGGCCGAGGTCAAGGCGCTCAAGGAGACGCTTGGCGATCTCGAGGTCCGCGAGCGGGAACTGACCGAGCAGTTGCGTGAAGCGCTGTCGGTCATCCCGAACCTGCCGCTCGAAGAGGTGCCGGAGGGTGCCGACGAGGATGACAACGTTCCCTATTTCCGCGCCAACGAGGGTGAGACGACGCGACCGGCCAAACCCGAATTCGCGTTCAAGCCCAAGGAGCATTACGAGCTCGGCGAAGCGTGGGGAACGATGGATTTCGAGACGGCGGCCAAGCTCTCGGGCAGCCGGTTTGTCGTTCTCAAGGGTCAACTTGCGCGTCTGGAGCGGGCGTTAGGGCAATTCATGCTCGACGTTCAGACGCTCGAGCATGGGTATACCGAAATCCAGCCACCGCTGCTCGTGCGCGACGAAACCATGTACGGAACGGGTCAGCTTCCCAAGTTCGACGGCGACTTTTTCTTCGCCGGTCACGGCGACGGACGGCTTGCACTCATCCCGACAGCTGAAGTTCCCCTGACCAACACGGTACGCGAGGTGATTTTGGCCGAAAGCGAACTGCCGTTGCGGCTTACGGCCCTGACGCCGTGCTTTCGCTCGGAAGCCGGATCTGCAGGGCGCGATACACGCGGAATGATTCGGCAGCATCAGTTCACCAAGGTCGAGATGGTTTCCATCACGACGCCGGAAACCTCGCGCGATGAGCTCGAGCGTATGCTCGGTTGTGCCGAGGAAATTCTGAAACGTCTCGGGCTGCATTATCGGGTCGTCACGCTGTGCACGGGTGACATGGGATTCGGCGCACAGAAAACCTACGACATCGAAGTTTGGTTGCCGGGGCAGAATGCTTATCGCGAGATTTCCTCGGTGTCCCTGTGCGGCGATTTTCAGGCGCGACGCATGGATGCGCGCTACCGGGATGGGGACGGTCGACCGCGCTACGTCCACACGCTCAACGGGTCCGGGCTGGCTGTCGGGCGGACGCTCGTCGCGGTTCTGGAGAACTATCAGAACGAAGACGGCTCCGTCACAATCCCGCCAGCGCTGCGCTCCTATATGGGGGGAACAGAGACCATAGGTGGATAGGAGAGGCCCTTGCGCATCCTTTTGACCAATGATGACGGCGTGGATGCGCCGGGACTTGCCGTTTTGCGAGAGATTGCGCTTTCGCTCTCAGATGACGTGTGGGTCGTTGCGCCTGCACATAATCAGAGCGGAACAGGGCATCGGTTTACATTCGGCTATGAGATTGCGCTCGAAGAGCGCGGCGAGCGGATCTTTGCGCTCGATGGCACGCCGGCAGATTGCGTCGTCGCCGGCGTAACGCATGTTCTCAAGGACAAGAAGCCGGACATTGTGCTGTCCGGTGTCAATCGCGGACAGAATCTTGGTGATATCGTCCACTGCTCGGGGACAGCGGCGGGCGCGCGCGAGGGCGCGCTTCACGGTGCTATCGGCATCGCGCTGAGCCAGGGGATGGACTATTCGAACGGCCGCGACGAAATCAGCTGGGAATGTGCCCGCGCATTCGGGGCGGAGACGGTCGAATCGGTGCTTGCGCTCGCGCGGGGCGGAGAGACCTACTTCAATGTCAATTTCCCGCTTTGCCTCCCCGAAGACGTCAGCGGCATCCGTCTCGTGCCGCATCAGCGTTTTTCGCGTTCACCATTCGAGCTCTATCCAAGCGACAATGCGGGAAAACACTTCGTCGCCATTCTTCAGACGCCCAAACCTCTGGACCCGAGCGCGGATTTCCATATCCTGCACGAAGACAACGCGATAACGGTGACGCCTTTGCTGCTGCAGCAGACCGATATGGCCCTTATCGAGCGGTACGATGGACGGTTGCCGTTCTCCGGACGCACGCGCGTGTGAGCATGGAGGACCACGACGGCCCAGCCGAACTCTTCGAAGCGCGGGCCAGCCTGATCCTGCACCTTCGGCAACTCGGCATCACGGATGCCGACATTCTCAGAGCGTTCGAAATCGTGCCGCACGAGGTGTTCGTGCCCGAACAGTTCGCCCGATATGCCTATCGCGAGGGTTCGCTGCCGATCGCGTGTGGGCAATCAATCACCTCACCGACCATTCTCGCGGGCCTGATTGCGGGGCTCGAACCCCAGGGCGTTAACAAGGTGCTTGAGGTGGGGACGGGCTCCGGCTATTCGGCTGCGTTGTTGTCCCGTATGGCGCGGCGTGTATTCAGTTTGGAGAAGTATCGTGCGCTCGCTACCGTCGCCCTCGAGCACTGGCGGGTTATTGGCTACACCAACATTGTCGGGCTGCATGAGGACGGTTTCAACGGCCTCGCGCAGCAGGCACCGTTCGACCGCATTCTCCTCACCGGCTCGGTCACCGACGTTCCCGAGGATGTCATCGAGCAGCTTGCCGACGGCGGGATCGCGGTCCTACCGCTTGGACCGGCCACCGAGAAACAGGCGATTTTGCGAATCGAGAGGGCCGACGACGATTTCGTCGAAACCGAAATCGGTACGGTCAGGCTGCCGCCTTTGACGCCTGGCCGCTCGCGGATGCTTTAGCTCTATTCGGCGCCAGCGCCTTAAGCTCGTCTTTACCTTAACAAGTTTACTCTAATTGCATCGAGTAGACGAGTTGACGAGTAGCCCCATGAGTTTCCGCGTAAATGGATCTCTTGCCCGAACACACGCATCCGGGCTGGCCCTTGTGGCCGCATCACTGGTTCTTGCCGGATGTGCCAGTTTGGGACCTCAGGGTAGCGACCCCACGACGACAAGTTCGACGACCCGGGTGGGCGGAGCGCAGATCGGTCAGGTCATGCCGAGCTTCCTGCCGCCCGCGAATGTCGGCAATGGTGCGCAGGTCGCGTCTGCCTCCGGGCAGCCGGCGCTTATCGATCGCACGACCGCGCAGCCGGTCAATGCGCAGCAGTCCGCGGTCGTTTCCTCCGATCTCCCTGCTCTTCAGTCATCGTCAGTAACGAGTACACAGGCCATGCCAGCGCAAACCGCAGTTGCTTCCGCGTCTCAAACTCCCGCAACACCCCAGCAGCCCGCTGCGACGCAGACGCCGCAGCTTGCCGTGGTGTCTGGGGATACCTATCACCACACAATCGCCTCCGGCGAATCGCTTTACACGATCGCCCGGCGCTACGATGTGAGCGCGACTGACATTATCGCGGCGAACAATATCGCCGCGCCGGATCAGATCCGGGTCGGACAGCAGCTCGTCATACCCGGGCGGCCCGATCTTCTTGCGGAGCGCGGGCAGGAGCCGCAACAGGTGGCTTCCGCAGACAGCACCCAGACGCTGACCGCGCCGGATGGTACGCAGGCCGCTAATGTCGTGACGCAGACGGCGGCCGCTCCGGCGGCGGCAACCGCTCCGGCGCCTACAGCCACGAGCCAGCAGGCGACCCAAACGGCCTCCGTCGCGCCGCAGCAGAGCGCGCCGGCTGCTGCCGAAACCAGTGATACATTCCGCTGGCCGCTCTCAGGCCGCGTGATCACCGATTTTGCGGCCTCCAAAGGTACCGGCATCAATATCGAGGCGCCCGAAGGCACCACGGTCCGAGCCGCCGAGACAGGCGAGGTCATTTATGTCGGAAATGCCGTCGAAGGTTACGGCAATCTCGTCCTCGTCAAGCACGCCAACGGCTTTGTGTCGGCCTATGCTCACCTTCAGAATATCGGTGTGGTCAAAGGCGATACGCTGTCTCGCGGCGATGCCATCGGCACAGTCGGGATGACAGGTTCGGTCAATCGCCCGCAGCTCCATTTCGAACTGCGCCGCGGTGCGACGCCCGTGGACCCGGTCCCTCATCTGGCCGGATAAGGCCGGCTCCGAACAATGCTCCTTGGGAGGCTGCGCGAGTCAGATCGCGCAGCCTTTTTCGCCTGCCAGGTGCCGAACGAACTGGATGGCGACGCGGCCTGAACGCGCACCGCGCGTTGCCGACCATTCTATTGCCTTGGCGCGCAACTCATCCGCACCGATCTCGATGCCGTAATAGCGCACATAGTTGTGCACCATTTCGAGATAAGTGTCCTGATCGCACTTGTGAAAACCGAGCCAGAGCCCGAAACGGTCGGAGAGCGAGACTTTTTCCTCGACTGCCTCGCTCGGATTGATGGCCGTTGAACGCTCGTTTTCAATCATCTCGCGGGGCATCAGGTGTCGTCGGTTGGAGGTGGCGTAAAAGAGTGTATTGTCTGGCCGTCCTTCAAGCCCGCCGTCGAGGACTGTCTTGAGCGCCTTGTAGGTGGTTTCGTCGTGATCGAAGCTCAAATCGTCGCAATAGACGATAAAGCGCTCGGAGCGCGTCACAAGAAAGCGAAGGAGTGCCGGTAGGGAACCGATGTCCTCACGGTTGATCTCAATCAGAACGAGACGTGCAACCGCCGGATCGTCGAGCGCGTTGATATGGGCATGAACCGCCTTGACCATGGAGGACTTCCCCATACCGCGCGCGCCCCACAAGAGGGCATTGTTTGCGCCGTATCCGCGCGCAAAGGCGAGGGTGTTCTCAACAAGCTGATCACGCAGATGCGCTACGCCTTCAAGCAACTCGAGCGGAACGCGGTTGACCTTGGCAACGGGCATCAGCAGTTGCCGCTCGCCGCTCCAGGCATAGGCGTCCGTGCCGGAAACCAGCTCCGGAGGCCTTGTGGAAATCCCGGCCATGCCGTTGAGGGCTGTGGCGATTTGCTCCAGCGCAGCGGAAATGCGGGAGAGAGGTTCGGATTCGGTCACGGGGGTAGGGCTCCTGGTCCGGGTCGGCTTGTTTGGCTTTGCCTTTCAACAGACCCAATTGTATAGTCCGCGCGATTTTTTGGGCGGCAGGGCCTGCCCAAACCCGCACGCGGCCTTTATATGGGCCATTCAGCCATGCTTTGACAAGCAGACCGCAAGGAGTCGTTATTTATGTTCATTTCGCCCGCTTATGCGCAAGGCGCCGGTGGCGCGTCGGGAGCGGATTTCATTACGAGTTTCATCCCGATCATTCTGCTCATCGTTATCTTCTGGTTCCTCATCTTCCGGCCCCAGCAGAAGCGGATGAAGGCGCATCAGGCGATGCTGGGCGCCATCAAGCGCGGTGACACGGTCATTACCAGCGGCGGCATCGTGGGTAAGGTTACAAAGGTGACCGAAGGGGACGACCTCGAAGTCGAGATTGCCACCGGGA
The DNA here is from genome assembly GCF_021166475.1 of Pelagibacterium xiamenense. Taxonomy (GTDB): domain Bacteria; phylum Pseudomonadota; class Alphaproteobacteria; order Rhizobiales; family Devosiaceae; genus Pelagibacterium; species Pelagibacterium xiamenense. Next base: position 312,810 of record NZ_JAJOYS010000003.1, on the reverse strand, counting down.
CCAAGGTCAAGGTCGTGCGCAGTATGATCTCCGACGTGCGGACCAAGTCCGAACCGGTCAACGACAATGCGCCGGCTGAGGACGAAGCCGCAAGCGCGCCGGCAAAGAAGCCCGCGCGCCGCTCGACGCGCAAGACCAATGCTAAGTCTGCCGCGAGCAAGAGTGCGGAAGATTCAGGGGATGCCTCCGAAAGCGGCAGCGACGAAAACAAGTCGTAGGCCGCACGGTGGCCAGGCATAATTTGGCCACATCATAGGCATTACACGCAGGGCGGGCCGCGCGTTTTGGTGGCCCGCCGGTTATTCCCGACCCGTCAGGATGGTCATATTATGAAATTCTCGCCGATCCGGTCCGCAATCATCATTTTCGTTGCGGTGCTGAGCCTGTTGATGGTGATCCCGAATTTCCTGGATGAGGAAACGGTCGCCGGATGGCCTGATATTCTGAAAGAGCGCATCGTCCTCGGGCTCGACCTCCAGGGTGGATCGCATCTGCTGTTGCAGGTCAATCGAGGCGAAATCGTCGAGAACAGGCTGAGCGAGATTCGGCGCGAAGCGCGGGCTATTCTTATCGAGGCCGGGATCGGAAGCGTTATCACCACACAGGATGAGACGCTCAATATCGCGTTGACCGATCCAAGCCAGGCTGCCGCCGCTCGAGAGGCGCTCGTGCCGCTGGAGACGACGATCGGCGGCAATGCTTTTTCGGCGGGGACGACGCCTGAAACCGAGATCACGGTTACCCCGGACAGCAGGATCGAGATCGCGCTCACCGAAGAGGGGATCGCGAGCCGGATGTCGTCGCTCGTTACCCAGTCGGTCGAGGTCATCCGTAGCCGTATCGACGAAGTGGGAACCACCGAGCCGGTCATTGCGCGGCAGGGTGACGACCGTATTCTCGTTCAGGTTCCGGGCTTTGACGATTCCGAGCGTCTCAAGGATCTCATCTCGCAGACTGCGCGCCTGACCTTCCATTTGGTCTACCCCAACATGACCGTCGCGCAGGCGCGGCAGCAGGGGCTGCCCGCCGGCACAGAGATCGTGCCGACGCGCGAGGGGGGCGAGGAACTGATCTACGAAGACGTCGCGCTCGGCGGCGAGCAACTGGTCGACGCACAACCGTCGTTCGATCAGAGCAATCGCCCCGTGGTCTCCTTCCGCTTCAATACCCAGGGCGCAATCACCTTCGGCGAGATCACGAGTGATAACGTCAACCGCCGCTTTGCGATCGTGCTCGATGGCGAAGTGATCACCGCGCCGGTCATTCAGCAGCCGATCACGGGTGGTCAGGGGCAGATTTCGGGCAATTTCACATCCGAAAGTGCCAGTGACCTTGCTGTACTCCTGCGCGCAGGCGCGCTGCCGGCGACACTTGATGTTATTGAAGAGCGTACGGTCGGGCCGAGCCTTGGTGCGGACTCGATCAGCGCAGGTGTCACCGCAGGCCTGATCGGCACGCTGGGCGTCGTAATCTTCATGTTTGCGGCCTATGGGCTATTTGGGCTTTTCGCAAACGTCGCGCTTGTCATCAACGTTGGGATGATTCTTGCGGCGCTCTCCACATTGGGCGCGACGCTGACGTTACCCGGTATCGCCGGTATCGTCCTGACCATCGGTATGGCGGTCGACTCCAACGTTCTGATATTCGAGCGCATCCGCGAGGAATTTGCGGCCGGGCGTGGCGCATACCAGTCGATCGAAACCGGTTTCAAACGCGCGATGACGACAATCGTCGATGCGAACGTGACAACGCTGATCGCGGCTGCGGTTCTATTCTTCCTGGGTTCCGGGCCGGTACAAGGCTTTGCGGTGACACTGGCCATCGGTGTTTTGACCACCATGTTCACCGCCTATCTCGTGACACAACTGTTTGTCGGGTACTGGTTCTCCTGGAAACGGCCCAAGTCACTCAAGATCAATGTTCTCGAGCGGTTCCTGCCGCTCGAGCCGAAAATTCCGTTCATGGCGTGGCGCAAGATCGGCTTCGCATTCACGCTCGTACTGATCCTCGCCACTGTCGGGCTCGAGGCCACGCGTGGGCTCAATCTGGGCATCGACTTCACCGGGGGCAGTGCCATCGAACTGCAGGCAAAAGAGGGTGAAGCCGATATCGGCGCACTCCGGGCCAAGCTCAATGCACTTGGGCTTGGTGAAGTGCAGGTTCAGGAGTTCGGGGCGCCCCAGGACGTTCTGGTGCGGATTGGCGCGCAAGAGGGGGGCGATACAGCCCAGCAGGAGGCCATGTCGCTTGTCGCCGATTCGGTCTTAGCCGATTATGACGTGCGGCGCACCGAGGTGGTCGGACCGACGGTTTCGGGCGAATTGGCCTTCAACGGCATCGTCGGCATTCTCGTGGCGATGATCGGCATCGTCATCTATGTGTGGCTGCGGTTCGAGTGGCAGTTCAGCGTCGGCGCCATCCTCGCACTCGCGCACGACGTGATCCTAACGGTGGGGCTCTTTGCGCTCCTGCAACTGGAGTTCAATCTTTCGAGTATCGCGGCGGTGCTGACGGTTATCGGGTATTCGCTCAACGATACGGTGGTCATTTACGACCGCATTCGCGAGAATCTCACCAAATACAAACGTATTCCGTTGGCCGACATCATCAACATGTCGCTCAATCAGACTCTCGCGCGCACGATTTTGACAGGCGGTACGACCGCGCTTGCGCTCCTGGCGCTGGTGTTTTTCGGCGGCGAGGTGATCCGCAGCTTCACGGTCGCGATGGCGTGGGGCGTGCTTGTCGGGACGTATTCGTCGATCTTCGTGTCGGCACCGATTCTTTTGTATCTGGGCGTCAAGACACGGAGCGAAACCGAGGCAGGGCCAACCAAGCCTGAAAAGCGGGCTGATGGCGCTGCCGTCTAGGAGCAGTTTTTGACCTGGGAACCGGGGCAGGGCCACTATCCCCATCAGGCTTCTATCGATGCCTACGGCAACTTCGGTTTCCGGTTCGCGGACATGTCGCACCGTGGCTCGCTGCTGTGCCTTCCCTCGGGTATGTTCGCCTGGGAGGTCGAGCGGCCGGAGGACGTCACGCTGGCCTCGCTCGACCGCGTATTGGCGCACGAGGAACTGGACGTTCTGCTCGTTGGGCTCGGATCCGACATCGCAGCTATCGATCCGGCGATCCGGGGGGCGTTCCGCGAGAAGGGCATCATTATCGAAGCTGTATCGACGGGCAGCGCCGTGCGGACGTATAACGTCCTGCTCAGCGAGGATCGTGCCGTCGCCGCGGCGTTGATCGCCGTTGAACAGGCTCGCTGATGGCGGAGCAGCGGCAGTCGGAAAGTTTGCGCCACGCGGCGGATGCCTTGCGGTCGGCCGACCCGGATCGCTATGCGGCAACGCTTATCGTGCCGCCGGTACACCGGCCAAGCGTGCAAGCGCTTTACGCCTTCGCTGCGGAGGTGGCCGGGATACGCGAGCGTGTGTCCGAGCCGACGCCGGGGGAGATTCGGCTGCAATGGTGGGTCGATGCGCTCGAAGGCAAGGGCCATGGAGAGGTCCTACAAAATCCGATTGCCGATGCGCTTCTTGATACCCTGGCAACATATGATCTTCCGGCAGGGCCGCTCGTGCGGCTCCTTGCGGCGCGGCGTTTCGATCTTTACCACGACCCGATGACCGATATGGGCCAGTTCGAGGGGTACGCAGGCGAGACGACTTCGATCCTCTACCAATATGCCGCAATGATTTTGTCCGGCGGGTCGGCGGAGACGGCGGCGGACGCGTCCGGACATCTCGGCGTTGCGCAGGCGCTCAGCGGACATATGAAGGCGTTTGGCTTCAATGCCGCTCGGGCACAGATATTCCTGCCCCTGCAGATCTTTACTGCCCATGGGGTCACTGAAAAGGAGATCTACGCGGGGAGCGCTTCAGATCGCATGGCCGAGGCGTTGGCGCAGATCGGGGACATCGCGCGCGAGCATGCAGAGAAGGCACGCAGCGCAATTGGGGCGTTGCCCAAATCCGTGCGTCCCGCCTTCGCGCCGATTGCACTGGTGGAAGCCGATCTGACCCGGCTTGAGCGCGATCCGCTTTCGGTCCTCAAAACTCTACCGCAACGGTCGCCGCTGGGGAGATTGTCACGGTTGATCTGGTGGGGCCTCAGGAACGGTTAGGCCGATTTGAGCCAGGTCTCGAGATCGGCCAGTGCGCGGGTGGAAATTGCTTTTTTCTTGGCCTTTGCCTTTTCCGGGCCGCGCCAGCGTTTGATGCCATCCGGCTTCTGCGGTGTGATAGCAGGAAACAGCCCGAAATTGACATTCATTGGTTGGAAGCTCCGGGCTCCTGAATACGCCTCGGCCTCGAGGTGCCCTCCGGTGATGTGACGGACAAGCGCTCCGAAAGCCGTGGTTTGGGGCGGGATGTCGGCTTTGCCGCCCTTTGCTTCAGCGGCGGCGAAACGGCCGGAAATGAGCCCCATGGCGGCGCTCTCGACATACCCTTCCACACCAGTGACTTGCCCGGCGAAGCGCAGACGCGGGTCGGCTTTGAGGCGCAGGTCGGGGCCGAGCACCTTCGGCGAATTGAGGAACGTGTTGCGATGCAGCCCGCCTAGCCGTGCAAACTGCGCATTTTCGAGGCCGGGAATCATGCGGAAGATCTCCGTCTGGACGCCGTAGCGCATCTTGGTCTGGAAGCCGACCATGTTCCAGAGCGTGCCGAGCGCGTTGTCCTGGCGAAGTTGCACGACGGCATAGGGGCGGTTATCGGGGTCGCGCGGATTGGTGAGCCCGACGGGCTTCATCGGGCCGTGGCGCAAAGTCTCGCGGCCACGCTCCGCCATGACCTCGATGGGGAGGCAGCCGTCGAAATAAGGAACGATCTCCCAGTCCTTGAACTCGTGTAGCGGAGCATTGAGCAGGCCATCGATAAAGGCGTTGTACTGCGCTTCGTTCATCGGGCAGTTGAGATAGTCCGCGCCTGTACCGGCCGGTCCGGGCTTGTCGTAACGGGATTGGGCCCAGACGATGTCCATGTCGATCGAATCGTAGTGGACGATTGGCGCGATAGCGTCGAAGAAGGCGAGGGAGTCTTCCCCCGTGAGCTTTTGAATGGCGTCGGCCAGTGCAGGGGAGGTGAGGGGGCCGGTGGCGATGATGACGTTGTCCCACTCCGCCGGTGGCAGCCCGGCGATTTCTTCGCGGGCTACGGCGATTTTGGGATGCGACTCGATAGCCTGCGAAACAGCTTTGGAAAAGCCGTCGCGATCAACCGCAAGTGCACCGCCGGCGGGTAGCGCGTGGGCGTCGGCGCACTTCATGATCAGCGAACCTGCGCGGCGCATTTCTTCGTGCAGCAAACCGACGGCATTATGCTCGTGGTCATCCGAGCGGAAACTGTTGGAGCAGACGAGCTCGGCCAGGTGATCGGTCTGGTGTGCGTCGGTTGGACGAATCGGGCGCATTTCATGCAGCACGACGTCGATACCGGCCTCCGCCGCTTGCCAGGCTGCTTCGGACCCTGCGAGCCCGCCGCCGATAACATGGATTACGCGCATTTCTTCCCCGCATTGGATATCTTGCGGCATGGCTATATCGGCTCGCGCGCGCCGAACCAAGTCCGATGCGGGCGATCTCATCGGCTTGTGAGGAGGAAATGACGGTTGGGAGGGTCAAAAAGAAGAAAGGCACCCTGTTTAGAGGGTGCCTTTCAAAACTCGTGTGCCGCGTGTTTCTTGCAATCAGATACCGTTGGCATGATCGCGGGCGATGCGCTGAATGTCGCTGCGGGCGATACCGAGGTCATTCAACTCGCGGTTGCCCAGGGCGTTCAGCTCGCGAACGGTCTGCTGGTAGGCCGACCACTTCTTGAAGGTCTTGCGAATATCCATTTGGTTGTCTCCTTTCGTTTGACGCCCAATACCTAAGTGGAATCGGTCCGGCTTTGCAGACCGGTTTTGCTCAAGCCCGCCTTGCACATTGTGCATGCCTAATGGGCAACGCCGATAACCGATTATTAACTGCGCAAGGTAGGGGGGAAATGGATACTGGAGACCCGGTACAGTGGGGAAGCGCAAGTTCGGACCATGCGAAAGGCAAAGCGGCGGCCAGTAAGGAACGGCTGGCGCACCGTCTCCGCTAGCACCACGCGCTAGAACTGATAGCGAATGCCAAACGTTGTTGCGTTCGCCGTGCCGCCGCCGAGGGTGTTCCAGGCCGGAGAACGATGATGGAGGCGCCAGAACACCTCGAGTTCCGGATGCTCCATGTGTGCAAAGCTGATTTCCGGGCTGAGATAGAAGACGAGATTGCCGGATAGGCCGTCTTCGGCTTCTCGTTCGGCCTCAACACCCATTGTGTCGGTTACTGTGCTCAATCCGAACGTGAGGGAGGGCGCTATTCGAATATCGCCTAAAACGAAACCGTCATAGCGGCCGACAACGCCTGCCCAGAGTTCGCCGGTTGTTTCCTCTTCACCGAGGCGGATCGCTGCGCCGAGTTCGCCGCCGATCTTGAAGTCTTGCGGAATTTCGAGAAAGAATTGCTGATAGCCGCCGCCGATCACGGCGGCATTCTCGTAGTCCGCGGTGATCGGAAACAGCATCCCGTCCATCGTCGACTCCCCCATCGGGCCGGCGAAAACGAACATCTTGCGCTCATCGATGGCGTAAGATGGCATCGCTTGGTCACGTGATTGGGCGAGCGTAGGGGATGTCGACGCGCACAGCGTGGCGGCGAGAACCAGCCAGAACCTCATCATTATTCCTGCTATTATTTCGCCATAACAACGCTCTGGAGCGGCTTTCTAGTCGTCCAGATTAAGCTATCAACGCTGTTTCAAGAACTTGGTTCCGGCAGCGGCACGATAGTGACGGCACAGTCACTCCGCCTTCCAAAATCCTCAAAAGGGGCATCTGGTTCCACAGAAGCCTACAGAAGGCGCTGCTGGGGGCTCCGTGAGCGTATGGGCAAGGTTTTTGGCCCGACTACCCCAGATTGAGAATAAGCAGGGGGCCTGCAAGCAGGAGCACAATGGCGGTCAGCCCTCTCACCAGGAGGTTGCCGCGGAGGCGGTCGGGCGGGATGAGACTGAGAATGAAAACGATCAGTGCGCAGATTCCGATCGGGCGCAGGGCTATGAAGTCAAAGCCGCCGGCCGTTCCCAGAAGCCGCAGCATGATCCAGTAGCCGGCAGCAAAGCCGACCGCAGCCGCTATGGCCATCAGCAGCACATCGGCAAAGATCGCGAGCATGCGGTCGCAATACTGCGTGTCGATCAGTACGACGATCGCGCCCGCGATGAGATAAGCTGCGCTGAGCGCGATAAACACTGGAGCCTGGGTTATGCCCGCCAGCGTCGCACCGGGAGCGTAGTCCGCGAGACCGCCAAATCCAGGCAACACGAAGGGCAGGGCATCGAGTCCCCAGACCGCGCCGAGCAACGCGAATGCGCTTGCAGCAAAAAACAGCGCGGTGACGGCAATGGCGCGCAGCCGGCTCGCGGTTGAATTCATGGAGCGTCAGTTTTCCTGGATGAAGACCGAATAGGCGACGTAGCAGTAGTTGGCTTCGCAGATTTCGAGGTCGAGCTCGATATCGACCCGGACAATCTCATCGGAGTTGAAATTCACAATCGGATAGTAGTCGTCGGCGCGGTCCTCAGCGAGCAATTTGCGCTCGGCAGAATATACGGCGATATCCAGATCCAAGCAGTCCTCATCGCAATCGCCCATGATCGTGACGGGAACGCCGGTGGGCAGGTCGAGGGTGACATGGGCTGTCTCGCCGGCATTCATGCGGTTTATGCCGTAGGAGTCGAGCAAATAGCCATCGCCGGCGATCTCGATATTCTCGAGAACCTGCTCGTAGAGCCTTGAAATATGCACGTTCTGTGCGACGGCAGGGGCCGTTGTCGCGAGGCCGGCAATGACGGCCACAAGGGCCTTGAACGAAGACATCGGCGAGCGTCCCCCGTAGTTCGGTCTTGTTGTGGCGAGCCTACGGGAGCGAGATGGCGCGGCGCAAGACTAAACAACGGCAACGGTCGCCGACGTTTACCAACATTGCGGTATGGCGACAAACTTACCGGAATTTAATTTGGCGGGTGCCGGTGGTGAGCTATATCTTCAAGCCAACGGAGAGGTGGCCGAGTGGCTTAAGGCGTGACCGAAAGGTCATAGGCGGCACCCCGTCTCGAAGGTTCGAATCCTTTCCCTCTCCGCCATTCCTCATTCAAAGCGAAGGGCCGTTTTGGTAGGCTCGCCGGGATTCGAACCCGGGACAACTCGATTAAAAGTCGAGTGCTCTACCAGCTGAGCTACGAGCCCCTACCATGTGCCGTGATTGCTGGCTGACGACGCGCGGAACATAGTAGCTCGGCCCCGTCTGTCAACCGCTTTTGTCGGCGCTCTAGCGAGGAGGTAGCGGGGTGCCCTCGAAACCGGCCGGCAAGCAGCTCAGTCCGGCGCGCGCGATCCGGGTGCACAGGGCCTCCGCGGACGAAAGGTCGGGGAGGGGGCCGGCGACGATTTGCACTTCGCTTCCCTCACCGGCGGGCAACACGCGCGGCTCAAGTCCAAGAACGAGCGCGCCAACATCACGTAAAATATCCTCCCAGGCCGCAGCGATCGCATCGCGCGGCTGGGGCTCTCCTATGGCGATACCCGAAGGCAACTCCCCCGCGATCCCGGCCGGGATCTGATCAGCCTCTACGTGGGCTGGCTGCGTCTCGGCCAGCACTGGGGGCATCGGTTGCTCAACGGGGGCCGCTTCGTCCTCTGCCTGACTGTCCGCGTCTGGAAAGAGCTCCGTGCGTTGGACATGCACTTCACCGCCATCGACGCTGGTCGTCTCGCCTCCGGCCTCGGTGATGGAGGCCGTAAGCAAGGCCCGGTCGATGTCGCTGTCGAGCGGCAGAGCCTCGATAAGAAGGGGCAGGCTGTTTTCCACGGCCGCGAGCCGGCGAACGGCATCGCCGCTGCTGTCGTCGAGAAGATCGAAGCGCGTCAACAGGCTCCTGTATTCGCGGTTGATTTCAGTGGTTTCTTCGGCGACCTCGGCCAACTGGGCGCGCAGTTGATTGAAGCTGCCGCCCTGAATTCGGGTTGCATGGAGTCCGGCAAGCAGGTTCGGCGGCATGAAGGCCGACAGATTGGCGCCCAGAACGGCAAGCGCGCCACTCAGCAACGCCGCGATGCCCCAGCCTGCGACGTCGAGCTGACGTATTTGATTGCTAATGCGCCCCAACCCGACGGCCCCGTTGTTAGCGAATCACAATAGGAAACAGTCTATCATTCGCGGGCCCTGTTATAACTTTTCCAACACCTTACTGCCACAAAGATGCGCGATGTCCGCGCCGAACAACAAAGGGGGCCGTGATTATGCCGAACCTATTGTCGATCATCCTTGCTGCGGGCGAAGGCACGCGGATGAAATCGGATCGGCCCAAGGTTCTTCATGAGGTCGGCCGTCTGCCGATTGTGGGGCATGTCCTAAAGGCCGCAACAGCGGCTGGATCGACGGATGTCGCCATGATTACAGGCCCCGGGCACGAGGCGATACGAGCCGCCGTGAGCGCGCTCAACCCCAATGTGCGGTTCTTCGAGCAGGTGGAGCGCCGTGGTACCGCGCATGCGGCAATGATGGCAGCGCCGGCCTACGAGGCGGCCGATGGCTATGTCGCTGTAGTCTATGGTGACCATCCGCTCCTGCGGGCTGAGAATTTCGCGCAGATCGTGGAACGGCTCGACGATGGGCTCGATGTCACCATCCTTGGTTTCGAACCCGAAGATCCGACGGGTTACGGTCGACTCATTACGGACGGCGACAGGCTCCTGGCCATTCGCGAGCACAAGGACGCAAGCGCGGCGGAGCGAGCAATCGGACTCTGCAATGCTTGCGTGCTGGGTTTCAAGGCCGAGGTTTTCCGCGCGCTGATCGGGCAGGTTTCCGACGACAACGCCCAAGGGGAATACTATCTCACCGATCTTGTCGAACTGGCGAACGCTGCGGGATACTCTGTGGGTTATGCCGTCGCACCGGAGGTTGACGTCATGGGGGTCAACGACCGCGTGCAGCTTTCGCGGGCCGAGGCAATTTTCCAGGAACGGCGGCGGATCGAGATGATGCGTGGCGGGGTTACGCTGATCGACCCGGCCAGTACGTATTTTGCCTACGATACGCAGATTGCGCAGGACGTCACAGTCGAGCCGCACGTGGTGTTCGGTCCGGGCGTCACGATCGAGACCGGAGCGACGGTCCATGCTTTCTCCCATATCGAGGGTGCGCATGTGGGGCCGAACGCCATCGTCGGGCCGTTCGCGCGCCTGCGGCCCGAGGCCGTGCTCGCGGAAGGGGCCAAGGTTGGCAATTTCGTAGAAATCAAGAAGGCCAATATCGGGACGGGCGCCAAAGTCAATCACCTGACCTATATCGGAGACGCCGAAATCGGAGCCGGATCGAACGTCGGCGCTGGAACGGTGACCTGTAACTACGACGGGTATAATAAGGCGCGCACCGTGATCGGGCAAAACGCATTCATTGGTTCGAACTCGGCTCTTGTGGCGCCTGTCGAGATCGGCGAGGGCGCCTATATCGCGTCGGGTTCGGTCATCACCGAACCGGTCCCCGCCGACTCTTTGGGCATCGGGCGGGCGCGCCAAACCAACAAGCCGGGATACGGCAAGGCGCTCCGTGAGCGCTTTTCGGCACACAAACACAAAAAGCAGGGGTAGGGCGCATGTGTGGGATTGTCGGCATCATCGGAAATCAGCCGGTCGCCGAGCGATTGGTCGATGCGCTGAGGCGGCTCGAATATCGCGGTTATGACAGCGCCGGCGTGGCGACTCTGTCGGGCGCGGGCATCGAACGCCGGCGCGCCGAAGGCAAACTCAACAATCTTGCAGCCAGGCTTGCCGAGGCTCCGCTTTCGGGAATGACGGGCATCGGGCATACGCGCTGGGCCACGCATGGCGGCGCGACCGAGGGTAATGCCCATCCGCATGCCACCGACAAGGTCGCCGTTGTTCACAACGGGATTATCGAGAATTTCCGGGAACTACTGGCCGATCTGGAGCGGGACGGATACCGCCCCCAGAGCCAGACCGATACCGAATCCGTGGCTCTTTGGGTGACCCGGGAGCTCGATCGCGGCGCGAGCCCAGAGGAGGCCGTATCGCGCACGCTGTCCAAGCTGCATGGAACGTTCGGTCTGGTGTTTCTTTTCGCCGGACACGATGACCTGCTGGTGGCGGCGCGCCAGGGGTCGCCATTGGCCATCGGACACGGCGCCGAGGAGATGTATCTGGGTTCCGATGCCTATGCCCTTGCACCCTTTACCAACCGGGTCACCTATCTCGAAGAGGGCGACTGGGCGGTGTTGCGGCCGGGGAAGGTCGTCATTCGGGACTTCGACGGCAACGCCGTCACGCGTGAGCAACAGATTTCGACGGCGTCTGCGGCTTTGGCCGATAAAGGCAATCACAAGCATTTCATGGCCAAGGAGATCTACGAGCAACCCGAAACGGTTTCCCATACGCTTGCGCACTATGTGGATCTCGCGTCCGAGAAGGTCGCTCTGCGCGAGACTTTGCCTTTCGATTTCGCGAAGCTTTCGCGGCTCACTGTAACAGCCTGCGGCACCGCCTATTATGCAGGGCTCGTCGCCAAATACTGGTTCGAGAAGTACGCCCGGCTGCCTGTGGACGTGGACGTTGCGTCCGAGTTCCGTTACCGCGAGCCCCCGCTGGCCGAAGACGGACTGATGCTGGTCATTTCGCAGTCGGGCGAGACGGCGGACACGCTGGCGGCGCTTCGGTATGGCGTACAGTGCGGGCAGCACATAGCGGCGCTGGTCAATGTCCGCGAATCGACTATCGCGCGCGAATCCGAGGTGGTGTTTCCCACGCTATGCGGGCCGGAAATCGGGGTGGCCTCGACCAAGGCGTTCACCGCCCAATTGACCGCGTTGGCCGGCCTTGCCATTGCCGCGGGCGAGGCGCGGGGCGTTCTGAGCGCCTCGGAGGCCCATACGCTGGTCCGCTCCCTGATCGAACTGCCGAGCGCAATTTCGGAAGCCTTGCGGAATGAGAACCGAATCGAAGCGATCGCCCGGCAACTCGCAAAGGCTCAGGACGTCCTCTATCTCGGGCGCGGGCCGATGTTCCCGCTGGCACTTGAAGGTGCGCTCAAGCTCAAGGAAATTTCCTATATTCATGCCGAAGGCTATGCGGCAGGCGAGCTCAAGCACGGGCCTATTGCGCTCGTAAACGAGGAAATGCCCGTTGTGGTCGTTGCACCGTCGGATCCTTTGATGGAGAAGACGCTCTCGAACATGCACGAGGTCGCAGCGCGTGGGGGCAAGATCGTGCTGGTCACCGATGCGGCCGGAGAGGCGGAGGCAGGTGAAGGGATTGGCGACATCGTCGTCATGCCGCAGGTGCATCCGTTCGTGGCTCCGATCGTCGCGGCAGTGCCTGTGCAGCTGCTTGCATATCACACCGCAGTTTTCATGGGCACAGATGTGGACCAGCCGCGTAACCTTGCGAAGTCGGTCACGGTGGAATGACCCGATTGTGCGCCCCTCTGGTCCAAACGCGACCTTGTATCGGAAAGGTCCGTCCCACATCTAAATCAGTTGGAACAGCCGGAGCGGCCCGCGCGTGACGGACAGCAAAAAGCACGACGACAATCCCATGGACGTTATTCTGCCCGCGACGCGGCCATCGCTCGGGCGGCGGATTGTCAATTATTTCCTCGCCGGACTGGTGCTCGCCGGTCCAATCGCGATCACGCTCTACCTCTCGTGGACCGTGATCGGGTGGATCGACGGGTTCGTGATGCCGTTCCTGCCCAGGGAATTGAATCCAGAGACATATTTGCCGTTCGACGTGCCAGGGGTCGGGCTCATCGTGGCGCTTGCCGCGATCACGCTGATCGGGTTTCTTGCCGCCAATTTCGTCGGCCGCCGGCTGCTGACGTTTGGCGAGCGGATCGTTTCCCGGCTTCCTGTAATTTCCTCGATTTATCATGCGCTTAAGCAGATATTCGATACGCTGATCACCCAGCGCGGCACCAGTTTCAAGAGCGTGGCATTGATCGAATATCCGCGCCCGGGCGTCTGGGCGGTTGTCCTCGTTGCCTCCGAAGCGCGGGGCGAGGTCGGGCACAAAATTCCAGGCGATGAGGTCATGGGGGTCTTCATGCCCACAACGCCCAATCCCACCACCGGTTTTCTGATGTTCCTGCCGCGCAAGGACATCATTTTTCTCGATATGACAGTGGAAGATGGTGCGAAGCTCATCATCTCGGCCGGCCTCGTTACGCCGGTCTATCACCCCGATGTCGAAAAGCTCGCTGCAGAGGCTATTGCCAAGCGAAACGCGGAGGCGTCAACCGGCCTTGATGAGCGGGATCGCGAGGTCCTTTCGGAAAAGGTAGAGTAACGTCCGGATCGCCTCGCCTTCAGGGCCTGTGAGACCCGGATTGCGTTCGAGCAGAGCACGGGCGTCCTCGTGGGCGAATTCCAACAGGTGCCGGTGGACGTCGGGCACGGCGATGCGGTAGCCGGGCATACCGGACTGGCGGGTGCCCAGGAGGTCGCCCTGGCCGCGCAGTTCGAGGTCCTTTTCAGCAATGAGGAATCCGTCTTCAGTGCTCTTGATCGTGTCGAGCCGGGCCCTGGCGGTGTCGCTCAAAGGCTCGTTGTAGAGCAGCAGGCAAGCCGAGCGCGCCGAGCCCCGGCCCACCCGGCCGCGCAACTGGTGGAGTTGCGCGAGGCCGAACCGCTCGGCGTGTTCGATGATCATGATGGTGGCGTTGGGAACGTCGACGCCAACCTCGATGACGGTTGTGGCTACCAGAATCTGGGTGTCGCCGGCCTGAAATTCTTCCATCACCTCCTGTTTTTGCGCGGCGCTCATGCGGCCATGGACGAGAGCAACCTTGTCGCCGAAGACCGCCTTGAGCGCGGCATAGCGGTCTTCGGCAGATACAACATCCAACGTCTCGCTTTCTTCGACGAGTGGGCAAACCCAATAGGCCTGGGCGCCTTCGTCGAGGCGGGCGGCCAATCGGCTGATGACGCGGTCGTATTCGGACGAGGAGAGAATGGCGGTATCGATCGGCTGGCGGCCGGCCGGCTTTTCCCGCAGCACCGAAACGTCCATGTCGCCGAAATGGGTAAGGACCAGCGTGCGCGGGATCGGTGTTGCGGTCATGACCAGCAATTCGGTCCTGTTGCCCTTGTCCGAGAGCGCGAGGCGCTGGTGGACGCCAAAGCGGTGCTGTTCGTCGACGACGGTGAGGCCGAGATTGTCGAAAGCGACGCCGGACTGGAAGAGGGCGTGGGTGCCGACGGCGATCTGAATGGTGCCGTTTTTCAGGCCTTCGAGGGCTTTGCAACGCTCGGCGGCGGGCATTTTTCCGGTCATCAGCACGCAGGTGAGGCCGGCTTTTTCGCATAGCGGCTGCATGGTTCGGTAGTGCTGGGCGGCAAGAAGTTCGGTGGGGGCCATAAGTGCGGACTGGGCGCCGCTTTCGGCCATCGTGGCCATGGCGAGGAGCGCAACGACGGTCTTGCCCGAGCCAACATCGCCCTGCAGCAGGCGCGACATGCGGCGTGGCGAGGCAATATCGGCCTTGATGTCCGCGAATGCCTGGCGCTGGCCATCGGTCAGCGCGAAGGGCAGGGCCTCTTCGATACGATGAACGACGATGCCGGTAAAATGACGCTCGATGCCCTTCGATTGCACCATCGTGGCGCGTACGATGGCAAGCGCAAGCTGGCCGGCGAGGTATTCGTCATAGGCCAGGCGCAGGCGCGAGGGGGAAACGATATCGCCCTCGCTCGGCCGAGCGGGCGCGTGAATGTGGCGGAGCGCTTCGGCGAAGCCCGGCCAACCCATAAGGGCGCGCCGGTCTCTGCCGATCCATTCGGGTACGATTGGGAGCGTTTCGAGCGCGGCGGCGATAACCCGGCGCAGGACCTTGGAAGAAAGCCCCTGGGTGAGGGGATAGACGGGCTCGACCATGGGGAGCGTGTCGAGCTTTTCGGGCGGGACGATATAGTCCGGGTGCGTCATCTGCTTGTCGTGACCGAAAAAGCCGATTTCCCCCGAGACGTATCGGGTTTCGCCGACGGGTAGCGCGCGCTCGACCCAGCCGCCCTTGGCGCCGAAAAAGACCAGCGTGATGTCCCCGGTTTCGTCGTGGGCCTTGACCCGCAGGGGGGCGCGGTTGTTGCCGCGCGGCGGGACGATGTGCTCGTCGATATGGAGCTTGAGCGTGGCGATGGAGCCGACCGGCGCGAAGGCGATGCCGTTCTGAGCACGGCGGTCGATCACGCCCGAAGGCATATGGAAGAGCACATCGAGGACGACAGCGTCCTGGCCGTCGGGCGCGCCGAAGAATTTCGCGAAAAGCGCGCCGAGTTGCGGGCCGACGCCTTTCATCGACTTGAGAGACCTGAACAGCGGGTTGAGGAGGTCAGGGCGCGGCACGACTCGTCCTGTTGGCAGTGGATCGGACCAGTATAGGTTAGCGGGACGCGAAGGGGAGCAAAAGGCTGACAAATCGGGTTTGACGTCTTATGTAGTCCGTCCAAATCGGAAAGCATCCTTCATGAACGACAGCGACAGTCTTGAAATCCGGCGCAAGCGCGTTCTCTACCGTGCCCAGCATCGCGGGACACAGGAAATGGACATTCTCATCGGCGGGTTCGTGGCGGACCGGCTCGAAGGCCTCGATTCGGCGATGCTCGACCGGCTCGAGGCGCTGATGGACCGCGAGGAAACCGACCTGCAGGCATGGATCATGGGACAGCGTGACATCCCGGCGGACGCCGATGCGGCGCTCATTGCCGATATTCGCGCGCACCAGATGACGAAGGCCGGCGCGTGACCCAGGTCGAAGCGACACACCTTCTGGATCGCCCCACGCAGATCCTTGCGAATCTCCCGGATGGTATGCAGCCGGCAGTCCTCGTTCGCGAGATCGAGAAACGATTGAACGAAGCGCCGCAAGCGCCTGTTTCAATTGCATTTGTAGCGCGTGACGGGCGCAGGCTCCTGCGCATGGCGGAGATTCTTGAGCGCATGTTGCCGGGCCATCCGGTGCTAACGCTTCCTGCATGGGACTGCCTGCCCTATGACCGCGTGTCGCCCAATGCGGTGACGATCGCGTCACGCATGGCGGCGCTGAGCCAACTTGCATCCGGCGAGACGCGGGGAGCCGTGGTCCTGACGGCGGTCAATGCGTTGGTACAGCGCCTCGTCCCCCGCGCGGACGTCGCCGAAATGACGTTCTCGGCCAAGGCCGGTGCCATGGTCGACAGCGACAAGCTGGTCGGATGGGCGACGGACAACGGGTATCTGCGCGTGCCGACGGTGCGTGAGGCCGGCGAGTTTGCCGTTCGCGGCGGACTTGTCGACCTTTATCCCGCCGGGCGCGACGCGCCGGTGCGGTTCGATTTTTTCGGCCAGCAACTCGAGACCATCCGGTCGTTCGATCCCGAGAGTCAGCGCACGACGGGCAACCTCAAGCGCGTGACGCTGGTGCCCATGAGCGAGGCACGGCTCAACGAGGAAACGATAAGACGCTTCCGGCGCAACTATACCACCGCCTTCGGCGGCAATACTGCGGACGACCCGCTCTATGGCGCGATCAGCGCCGGGCAGCGCTTCGCGGGGATGGAGCACTGGCTGCCCTTCTTTTATGAGCGAATGGAGACGCTTGCCGACTACGTCGGGGATGCGCCGTTCTATTTCGACGATCAGGCGCGCGAGGCCTTTTCCGAGCGGCGCGACCAGATCCTCGATTATTTCGATGCACGCCAGCAGGCGCGCGAGCAGGGCAGCGTGGCCGGGGCGCCCTACAAGCCGATCCGGCCCGAACTGCTCTATCACACCGGGGCAGGGGCGTTCGAACTTGCGCGCGGACACGATGTCAGCGAACTGACGCCGTTCATGCCGGCGGACGAAAATCTGCCGGTCCTCGATTGCGCCGGCCATATGGCGCCCAATTTCGCCGCCGAACGGCAGACCGCCCAGACCAATCTCTTCGAGAGCGTCATCGCGCGCATTAAGACCGAAGCACGGGCCGGTCGGCGGACGGTCATCACCTGCTGGACCGAGGGCACGCGCGATCGCATGGGGCAAGTGCTCAAGGATCACGGCCTCAAGGCCATCCGCATGGTCGAGAACTGGCAGGCGGTCTTCGAACTCAAGGTCGGGCAGCTCGGACTTGTCGTCCTGCCGCTTGAAACCGGGTACATCACCGACGATATCGCGGTGCTTTCCGAGCAGGACATTCTCGGGGAGCGGATTATCCGTTCGACGCGGCGCAAGAAAGCGTCCGATGCGCTCACCGAGGCGACCAGCCTTTCGGCCGGGGATCTCGTGGTGCACGTGGACCACGGTATCGGGCGGTTCATCGGCCTCAAGGCGATCGAGGCCGCCGGTGCGCCGCACGATTGCGTCGAGATCGAATACGCCAAGGGCGACAAGCTCTATCTGCCGGTCGAAAACATCGAGCTCCTGTCGCGGTATGGCGCGGAGGGTGGCGAACTCGACCGGCTGGGCGGCGTCGCCTGGCAGGCGAAGAAGTCCAAGCTGAAAAAGCGCATCCGGGATATGGCGGAGCAGCTTATCCGGATCGCGGCGGCACGACAGGCGGCAACGACGCATCCGGTCGAGGTGCAGACAGGGCTTTACGACGAATTCTGCACGCGCTTCCCCTATGAGGAAACCGAGGATCAGCTCACCACGATCGATGCCGTCTTCGACGACCTGACCTCCGGCCGGATTATGGATCGGCTGGTCTGCGGCGACGTGGGGTTCGGCAAGACCGAGGTCGCGCTGCGTGCCGCGTTCGCGGTTGCGATGGCCGGACGGCAGGTTGCGGTCGTCGTCCCGACGACGCTCCTTTCGCGCCAGCATTTCAAGACGTTCCAGGAGCGGTTCGCCGGGTTGCCGGTCACTGTGCGGCAGGCCTCGCGTCTTGTGCCTTCCAACGAGCTCAAGGCGACCAAGGACGGGCTGAACGACGGCAGCGTGGACATCGTCGTGGGGACGCACGCGCTCTTGTCCAAGTCGGTCGGGTTCCGCGATCTGGGGCTTCTGATCATCGACGAGGAGCAGCATTTCGGCGTGGCGCACAAGGAACGGCTCAAGGAGCTCAAGTCCAACGTGCATGTCCTGACGCTCTCGGCCACGCCGATCCCGCGAACCCTGCAACTGGCGCTGACCGGTGTGCGCGATCTCTCGCTCCTGGGCACGCCACCGGTCGACCGGTTGGCGATCCGGACCTTCGTCTCTCCCTTCGATCCGCTGGTGGTGCGTGAGGCGCTCTTGCGCGAGAAATATCGCGGCGGGCAGGCGTTCTATGTGTGTCCGCGTATTTCGGATCAGCCCGACATCGCGGAATTCCTCAAAGAGCATGTGCCGGAGGTCAGCTTCGTCGTCGCCAACGGCCAGATGCCCCCGGGCCAGCTCGACGATACGATGAACGCGTTTTACGACGGCAAGTTCGACGTTCTGGTGGCGACGACCATCGTGGAGTCAGGCCTCGACGTGCCCACCGCCAACACGCTGGTCGTCCACCGCGCCGATAAATTCGGGCTTGCCCAGCTCTATCAGATCCGTGGCCGGATCGGACGCTCCAAGACTCGCGCCTATGCGATCTTCACCGTCCCGCCGGATCGGAAACTGAACGACCAGGCGCAGCGCCGGCTGCAGGTCCTCCAGTCGCTCGAGTCGCTGGGCGCGGGCTTTCAACTCGCGAGCCACGACCTCGACATCCGCGGCGCGGGAAATCTTCTGGGCGAGGAACAGTCGGGGCACATCCGCGAGGTCGGTTTCGAGCTTTACCAGTCCATGCTCGAAGAGGCGGTCGCGTCGCTCAAGAGCGGGGAAACCGAGGAGGAACAGGAAGGCCAGTGGTCGCCGCAGATTTCGCTCGGCATGCCGGTGATGATCCCGGAGGACTACGTGCCGGACCTGCAGGTACGCATGCAGCTCTACCGGCGCCTTGGCGACTTGACCGAAACCGGCGAGATCGACGCCTTCGGCGCCGAACTCATCGACCGGTTCGGGCCATTGCCGGAGGCTGTCGAAGGGCTGTTGAAAGTCGTGCTGGTCAAATCCTTGTGCAGGACCGCCAATGTCGAGAAAGTCGATGCGGGACCCAAGGGCGCGCTTATCACACTTCGGGACGGGGTTTTCCCAAATCCTGCCGGATTGGTACGGCATATCGCCGATCCTGGTCAGGCTGCCAAACTGCGGCCCGATCAGAAGATCATGTTCGCCCGGAACTGGCCCACTGCCGAACAGCGGCTGAGAGGCAGCGCGGCGATTCTTTCGCGGCTGGCTGCGCTTGCCGCCGAGAAGTGAGGCAAGCGCGCCACAGGGGCGCGGCATTGACGATTGGATTGAGCCGGGTGTCATGTTATTGCCCGATTCCCCGGCTCTGGAAGAGCGCGAAACGTGAAGATTCTCGTGGGGTTTTTCATCGAGCCCCGCTCACAAATACACAGGGATGTCCATGACCTTTTTAAGAGCAATCCTGGCCAGTGCCGTCGCGGTAGGCCTCGTTCTGCCGCCTTTCGCACCGGTCTATGCGCAAACTGCCGACGCCGGTACGGTCGAGGAAGGCCAGAACGCAGAGGGCAGCCCCGAAGACAACTGGCTCAAGGTTTGCGACGAACTCGAAGACGGTCGCCAGGCGTGCATCATGCGCCAGGTGGTGACCAGTGGGGGCGTCTTTACCGGATCCTTCCTTCTGCGCGACGATCCGAGCCAGGAAAGCCGGCTTTTGGCCGTCGCGGCTGTTCCGCTCGGCGTATTGCTGCCGTTCGGGCTTACATGGCAGATCGACGGGGGCAAGCCGGTGCGCGTGCCTTATATGGTGTGCGATCCGCAGTCCTGCGCCGCCCAGCTTGTGATCAACGAAGCCTATATTCAGAGTCTCAAGCGCGGTGCGACGCTGAAACTGACCGCCAAGAACCGCCGCAACGAGGACATCACGATCAATATCAACCTCGCCGGGTTCACTGCGGTCTATGACAGCGAGGACGCGTTGACGATCGAAGAACTTAACGCTGCGAATTCTTCGTCCAACGTGCTCGAACAGGTCCTGCAGGACCGCGCCGAGGAGATGCGCCAGCAGATCGGCAGCGAGGGTGGCGAGACGCCGCCTCCGGCCGAAGGCGATGCTCCTGCAGAGGGTGCGGCGCCGGCTGAGGGCGACGCGCAGTAGCGTTCAAGCAGCGATGTACTGGAAAAGGCGGGCTTTTGGGTCCGCCTTTTTTGTTGCGGACGATCAGCTCCGCCCCATGCCAAACCCTATGGCGAACCTGCGCAGGGGCGGGACGGTCTTGAGCGTCCAGAGACCCACGGTGCGCAGCGCTTGCGCTGGCAAGTGGTCGGACAATAATGACCGGAACAGGGTGTCGACGAACGTGCCTGTGCGCATGAGATCGGCGGCGCGCATATGTGCGTATTTGTCCGCTGTCGCGCCGGCCCAGCCATAGGCGCTGCGGTTGGCGAGATCGAGCGCACGCAGAAGGTCGGCGACGTCGCGCAGGCCGAGATTGAAGCCCTGCGCGCCGATGGGGGGGAAGGCGTGGGCCGCCTCGCCCACGAGGACAGCGGCATCCTTGCCGGCCCTGTTCACAAAGATCGAAGAGAGCGGGAAAACGTGGGCGCCCGTCAGCGGCACCAGCTTGCCGAACAGGCGCTGGCTCTTTTGCGCCAGGGCTGTGGCGAGCGCATCGGGGTTCGCGCGCGCGGCATTGAGCGTCTCGGGCGTGTCGATCCACACGAGATTGGCCCTGGCGCCGCCGGCGGGAACAAGGGTGAACGGACCGTTGGGGTAATGAAATTCGACAGAGCAGGCGCCGATGGGGCGCTCGAGTTCGAGGTCGCACACAAGGGCGGCCTGCTTGAAGTCGTGCTGGCGCACGCCGATGCCGGCGAGCTTGCGGACCTTCGAACCCTTGCCATCTGCGCCCACGAGGAGTTTCGCTGCGCAGGCGGTGCCATCCTCCAGCGTCAGGTGCCAGGTTTCCCCAACCCTTTGCGCTTCTGCCAGGCTGGTCTGCCGGATATCGAGCGTTGCAAGGTCGGCGCCGGCGGAATCGAAGGCTTCTCCCAACCGAATGTTGGCGAAGTTCCATCCGAATGCCTCGAGATCGAACTCGGCAGCGTCGAAAAGCGTTTCGGGCGCACGTAGCAGCCGGCCGGTCGCGTCGATGATACGGATTTGGGAAAGCGGCACGCCCAGAGCCGCGGGATCCCGGATCAGGCCGACCTTTTGCATCAAGTCAACGCTGGGGCCCATCAGCGCCGAGGTGCGGCGGTCGGGCGGCGCCGCGGGGGCGATATGAACTACGGAGAACCCGGCCTGCGCGGCGGCGAAAGCGGCGGCCTTGCCCACAAGCCCGCCGCCTATGACGGCGATATCATACTGGCTGTCCATGACGCGCGTCTCCTCTGACCGGACCCTAAACGACATAGGCGTTCGCGGTGCGGGCGGCAAGCGCGGCGGGCGCGATGCGGCGAATTGCCGAATGCGATGGCGGCGATTGCGGCCTTGTTCTTTGCGGTCCGGCTGTGCCAATGTCCGGCGTCGGACGCTGACGCGTCTTCGCAAGCGACCATCGGAATCCCCGCCGCCGAAAGGACTGTCCAAACCATGAAAGCTATCGTCGTCGACAATTTCGGTGGCCCGGAAGTCCTGGACTACCGGGACGTCGAGATCGCCGAACCGGGATCGGGCGAGCTGCGCATCCGGCATTCTGCGATCGGCGTCAACTTCATCGACACCTATCACCGCAACGGGCTTTATCCGAATCCGCTGCCGCTGACGCCCGGCTCGGAAGGCGCCGGGGAAGTGGTTGCCGTGGGGCCGGGCGTGACCGGTTTCAAGCCGGGCGACCGGGTGGTCTATCAGGGCGCCATAGGGGCGTACGCCCAGGAGCGGAACCTGCCGGCAACGCGGGCCCTGCATCTGCCCGATTCGATCGACTACGAGACCGGCGCCGCGATCACGCTCAAGGGGCTGACGGCGTACTACCTCCTGTTTCTCACATGGCCGGTTCGCGCAGGCGAAACCATTCTTTTTCACGCGGCGGCGGGCGGCATGGGACTGATCGCCTGTCAGTGGGCCAATGCCATCGGCGCTCGTGTGATCGGCACGGCGGGGTCGGCGGAAAAGGTCGCGATGGCCAAGGCCAACGGATGTCACGAGGTCATCAACTATGCCGAGGAGAATTTCCCCGAGCGCGTCCGGGAATTGACCGGTGGGAGGGGCGTCGATGTGGTGTATGACGGGGTGGGGCAGGCGACATTCGAAGGATCGCTCGACTGCCTGCGGCCCATGGGGCTGATGGTGAGCTACGGGAACGCGACCGGGCCGGTTTCCATCCCGGATCTGGGCATCCTGGCGCGCAAGGGCTCGCTCTTTCTGACCCGTCCGACCGGGGCGCACTACTATATGGAGCGCAACGCCCTTCTGGCGGGCGCCAAGGCCTTGTTCGCGGCCGTCGAATCCAAGGCCATCAAGCCGCATATCGGGCAGACGTTCCGGCTTTCGGAGGCGGCCGAGGCGCACCGTGCGCTCGAGGCGCGCGAAACGGTCGGGTCGACGATTTTGTTGCCATAGGCCGGCGGCGGCTGGACAGGGTCCGGCCAAGGCGGTAAACGGCTCGCAGAACCGCGGCGCGGTTCGTTTCGGAGGGATGGCCGAGTGGTTGAAGGCACCGGTCTTGAAAACCGGCAGGCGGGTGACCGTCTCGTGGGTTCGAATCCCACTCCCTCCGCCAGTTCACTTGTGGGCACGTGCCTTGAGGGTGCCAGCTACTGTGGGTGTTGGGCCTTAACTGGCGGGCACTCGGGTAGGAGCTGGTCGAGCGTTATCGTTCCGAACCGCGCGATGAACAGCTTTTCCACTTCGGCCATGGTATCGGAAAGTGCCATGCCATCCTGTTCATTGGTTTTCGGGTCTTCGCGGGTCCGGGCACCGCAACCGGGCGTGGTCGCATCATGAACGCCAATTCAGCGCCCTTCCTGGGCTTTGCCAAGTTCTGCCCATTGAGGCTTAGTTTCGCTGGAAAAATTCGACGATTGCATCGTCGATCTGATAGCCCACCTCGGCAACTTCCGTCCGGCGAGCGTTTGCAGAAAGTTGACCCGTGACGAGAACGGGATCCCACAGGTTCCCGTTCCCCCATGGGTTCCGGGGGGTGACGAAAACGAGCTGGTTTGGCGGCGGCGGCGGGACATGAATGCATGCGCCGACAAATGGCACGAGGACGAAATTTGTCGCGCCCTCGGCCGTCACCTCGAGAGGTAGGACATATCCCGCCATCGAGATGAGCTTGTTGTCCAGCTCAAGGTTCAGCGCCGTCCCGTTTTCGTCGAACTCCGGTATCCAGACGTCTGCCTTATAGTCCTTCTCGCCATCGCCGATGATCTCGCCATAATCGAGTCCTTCGGGGATGAGATCGGGCCAGCGAATTCTTAGGGCTTCCTGAGCCTGTGCGGAGTGCCGTGGTACCATTGGCACAAGTGCGAATGCAGTAGCCGCCAAAAGAAGACGACGGCGATCAATGAGACGGGTCGGGTTGGCCATCAATTTCTCCCATTCTCTAAATTCGTACAATCATGCCGTCGGCGAGCGACATCCTGTAGGCGCGCCAGGCTGGCAATAGGCTGGCGACTGCCGCTGCAAGTACGATGGTCACCATGACCGCTATCTCGACGCCACCGGGGGGAGCGATTGTCAGCCACAATCCATACTGCTCATCGACCCAGCCGCGTCCGGTTACAAGGGCGGCGTATGTGAGTGCCAATCCGAGCAAGACGGCGGCTGTCGCAATAAGCGTCGCTTCAAATATCAGCAGACCTACAATCGTGGCGGGACGAGCTCCCATCGCCCTCAGTATCGCCATTTCGCGTCGCCGTTCATTAAGTCCCGAGAAAGTCATGGCAACCAGTCCGGCCAGTGCCGTCACGACGACCATAGCCGAAACACCAAGCAGCGCGGTTTCCGCAAGGCCTACGATCTGCCAGAGTTCCTGTAGGGCGAGGCCGGGCATGACGGCCAGAAGAGGCTCGCCACGATATTCGTTTATCCACCGCTGCAGCTGGAATATTTCAAGCCTTGAGGTGGTGCCAATCATCGCTGCGGTTATGGCCTCAGGTGTCAGGTCCATCCGGCGTATCTCTTCCTCCGAAGTCGAGCGTCCCGGTATCCGCGCGCCACTGCTCCAGTCGACATGGATCGCCTCGATGGCTTCGAGGGTGACGATTACGGTGCGGTCGATCGGCGTCCCTGTTTTTTCCAGAATTCCTGCCACCCGAAATGGCCGGTCCTCATGCTCGTAAAAGGAAGCGATCCCGTGCGAGATAATAATCTCATCGCCGGTCTGGTATCCTAGTGTTTCGGCGACGTCGGTCCCTATGACGGTATCGTAGAGATCACCGAGTGCGGTGTTCCCCGATCGGGCCGCCAATGCCCGCCCGCCGCGATACTTGTAGTGATCGAAAAACGCTGGCGTTGTTCCCATGACGCGGAATTGGTGATGACTGTCACCAAGGGAGATCGGCACGATCCAGTCAACTTCCGGACGATCGGCTATCTCGCGATAGCTTTCCCAGGTGACGTTGTTGGTCGCATTGCCTATACGAAAAACGGTATAGAGCAGGAGCTGCACCGAGCCCGAGCGCGCGCCCACGATCAGGTCTGTGTTCGAGATCGTATCCGCAAACGAAGCGCGCGTGCCTGTGCGAATGTTCTCGATGCCGAGAAGCAGGAGAACGGACAGTGCAATCGTGAGTACGGCCATCGAGACCGTCAAGGCACGCGCACGCAGGCTGGCGAGGGCTAATCTCAGGAGCATGGGTTCTCCTGTGTGCCCGGAACGATGTCCTCGATCCGGATTACCTCGTCGAACAAGCGGGCGAGCCGTTCGTCGTGACTCACCATGATCAAGGCCGAACCCGCTTGAGTGACTTGTCCAAACAGTAGATCGAGAAAGCGAGCCTGGGAGTTTGCATCCAAGGCAGAGGTGGGCTCGTCGGCCAGGACGAGTGCCGGCGTGCCAATAAGAGCCCGTGCGACCGCAACGCGTTGTTGCTGTCCGACGCTCAACCTGTGCGCGGGTTGATCCTCAATACCCTCAGGCAATGCAAGACTTGCGCACAGGTCCCGGATCGCAGTCTCGACGTTCGGGACGCGAGCGCGCCGTTCAGGAGCAAACCGTAGCGGAAGGGCAATATTATCGGAGACCTTCGCATAGGGCAGCAGATTGAATTGCTGGAAGATGATCCCAACATTCTCGGCCCTGTACCGGTCGCGATAACGCGCACTCAATTCCGAAAGGTCGGTGCCCGCCACACGAAGTGTACCCTTCTGCGGAGACACAATGCCACCGATCAGAGAGAGGAGGGTGGTCTTGCCAGATCCGCTCGGACCGAACAGGAGCACCTTTTCGTTTCGGCCAACATGCAGCTCCGGGATCACCAATCCGCGGCCGGCCTGATGCGGCCAGCGAAAGCAGAGGTCGACAATTTCAAGAACAGGACCCGTCATTTTAGGGGAGGCTTATCGAGGGCCGGTCCCTGCTTATTTCGACTGTCGCTTGTCCGGAATCGCTGACGATGCGGACGGCCAGTTCTTCGGCGTTCGCGAAGTGCTCGAAATATACAGGCTCCAGCGTCGTTAGATTGCCAATCTGCTCGCAGTGCAGTTCTACGTTGGCAGCTACGCTAGAGTGAACGGCTTCTTCGTGCTCATCCACGTGGTCATGGTCATCGTCGTGATCATCTTCATGTTCATGCTCGTGGCCATGATCATGTTCCTCGTCATGCGCGTGATCGTCACTGTCGCTATGGGAATCATGGGATTGCATCAAGGACACGTCGTTGGTTTCGACGCCGCATCCTGCCGATTCTGTAATGCCCCAGAGGTCAAGCGGGTCAGACAGGTACTCGCGCGCCCTGTCGATCGCTTCACGTTGCGCTTCACTCGTGGCCTCAGTTTCAAAACCGACAACATCGAAGGCAGGCGCCTCTAGAGCAAGGGCGATGTGGTCACCTTCAATCGCAATGTCCAGGGAGCCTGACCCGTGAATGTGGGATCCCAGCTGGCGGTGATCTTGCGCGAAGGCGACTCCGGTGAGCAGCGCCGGACTTGCAAAAATGATTGCTCGCATAGCCACTCCTCCTCGGCATGCTGTTCTCAACACTATCACCCCTGAGGAGCGCTGATCGCAGGTCCAATACACTATACAATGTCGCGAGATAATACGGAGACCGTTTCGTTTTTTTGTATAAATATCTGCGCCTTCGCTACCCGTCCTAATGCCTCCTACACTCAAACGATCGCGGCGAGGAGCTCGTATCGCGATGCGGCTGGAAGCCGCAAACATCTAGGAGGAGAATATGAGAATTTCCCAAATTGCACTCGCTGCCGCTCTTGCGGTCGGCGGGGCGGCTCCGGCATTGGCTGTCGATCAGGCGGACATGATCGCTGCTCGGCAGCACATATTCGGTGAGCATCTTGTCGATCCTGAAACGGGCGCCTTGCCCGAAGACAAGGTCATCGCGTCCTGGCTTTCGGCTTCTGCGTTCGCCATTTCCGTTCAGGGTCAGGTGTTCATGCTCGACAGCTTCATCACGCGGCCGGAAGTCGAGCGCGGGCGGACACCGCTCGTTATCGCCGACCTTGTGAACCTCAACCCTGAAGCGATCCTGCTCGGCCATGGTCACGGCGACCATGCCGATCACGCTGCGTACATCTCAGCCATGACGGATGCTGTGATCTACGCAACCGAGGAAACCTGCGGCACAATGCAGCTGGATTTCGACCGGATGGCAGCTGATCCGCGCATTCAGGACTTCCCGGAGCGGGCTTTCCCGGAGGGCGCGAGTATTGACTGCGTGAACGTGACGTCCGAAGGATCCGTCCCCGGCACCGAAATCGTCAACCTGCCGTTCCTTGAGCCGCAGGCTTGCGTGACCGCCTTCAGGCACCTCCACTCGGTGGCTGTCGATCCCGATCCCGATTTTCCGCCGACACCTGTGGAAATCATCGTCGATGAGCGCGACGAATACCTGTTCCCCGAGGGGCTTACAGTGTGGCCAAGCCGCGCCGGGCCGGACTTCGAGCCCGAAGACGATCGTCAGTTCAATACGACAACCACCCCGGGTGCTCCCGGTGGTGCTGACGCGCTGTTTTTCACATTCATGCTGCGTGACGGTACCAACTTTACCTTTGTCTGGAACAACAGCGCCGGCGCGCTCAAGGAGGGCATTGGCCGCAATTACGAGGGTACGCCCGAAGATGGTCAGCGGATCATCGACATTCTTGAGGCGCTCGCTCCGACCGACCTTCATCTGGGCACGGCCGCGTCGGGTAACTTCGACAACAACGGCTTGCGCGATCTGATCATGTATCAGCAGGCCCTTGATCCGAAAATCTATGTCCCCAACCATCACACGACCGGATCCCGGGCCCGCGAGGGCTCTTCGCTCTCGGTCTACGCCGGGTATGTGGACCAGATGGATCTGATGAGCATTCCGGAGGACGAACGGCCCCAGATTCATTGGCTCGTCGATCCCACCGACTACCTCAAGCCGATGGTTTTTGACATCGACAATCCGGCATGGTCGGACCCTGCGAAGACCGAAGCACTGGCAAACTATTGTGCTCCGACAGAGAGCGATGACGCTGTTGAGGTCGAATTGCTCTAGCCTGACGGCATAAACACAGCGCCAAGAAAGGAGGCCGTCGCAATGCGACGGCCTCTTCTTTTTGATGTAATGGCAGGCGACGGCATCCCGAGCTACAGCGTGCCTTAAGCGATCAGGATCGCGCGGAAATCATTGACATTGGTCAGGGTCGGGCCGGTTATGACAAGATCATTGAGCGGTTTGAAAAAGCTGTAGCTGTCATGGCGCTTGAGAAACGCGTCGGCGGAAAGGTCCTGAAGTCGCGCGCGTTGGAGCGTATCTGGAGCCACGATGGCTCCTGCAGCGTCCTCAACCCCATCGATACCATCGGTATCGCCAGCGATCGCCCAAACATTGGCGGTACCCTTCAATGCGATGGCGAGGCTGAGCAGAAATTCAGTGTTGCGCCCGCCTTTTCCTGGCGCGGTACCCGCGATTGTAACCGTGGTTTCTCCACCCGATAGCACCACGCAAGGAGCGGCGACCGGCGCGCCCGAGCTTCGGATGCTGGCAGCAACGCCGGCCAGGATCTTGCCCAGTTCGCGGCTTTCTCCTTCGAGAGCGTCACCAAGTGACAAGGTTGCGAGCCCGTAGCTGTGAGCAACCGATTGCGCGGCGGCAATGGCCTGACGCGGCGAAGCAATGAGCCGAACCTTGCCGGTGTTTGCAAGCTGGGTTTGACCGGAGCCATCAATAAGAGACTTCGCGGCTGGGGGGAGGGGGATGTCATACCGTTCTATGACGGCCCTGGCTCTGGCGTTGAGATCGGGAACAGGAATCGTTGGGCCCGAAGCAACTTCTGAAGGAGTGTCCCCGGGCACATCGCTGATGACCAGCGTTTCAATGCGCGCGGGAGCCGCCGCAAGGGCAAGTTTGCCACCCTTGATGTTGGATAGCGCGGCCCGAACGCAGTTGATCTCATTGATGGCTGCTCCGGACTTGAGCAGTTCTTCGTTTATTGTTTGTTTGTCCTCGAGCGTCAAACCATTCGCGGGCTGAACCAAGAGGGAGGACCCGCCACCCGAAATGAGCGCTATGACCAGATCATCGGGGGTCAGGTTTTGCACCGCTTCAAGAATAGCGCTCGCGGCGTTGAGGCTGTTCTCATCGGGAACCGGATGCGACGCTTCGAGTACCTTGATGCGCTTGGTCGGCGCGCCATGCCCATAGCGCGTAACCACAACGCCCGACATGTCAACGTCGGGCCAGGCTGCTTCCAAGCCCGCTGCCATGGCCGCCGAAGCCTTTCCTGCCCCGACAACTATGCATCTGCCCACTGGCTTGCTGGGGAGGTTGTACTGGACTGCTCGTCCGGCCTCGGCGCTGGCAATTGCAGCGTCGAACATTTCGCGCAACACCTTGCGCGCATCGGCATCGGTCCAGGCCATAGGCTATTCCAGGCTGTTCGAGCCTGAGATAGCCGAAACTACAGCATCCGTCACTTCCCGTGTAGTCGCATTACCACCGACATCCGGGGTCAGAATGCCTTCTTCGCAGACCCGATCAACCGCTTGCATCAAGCTCGCGGCGGCCGAAGCTTCGCCCAGATGCTCGAGCATCTGCGCCGCAGTCCAGAACGTCGCGACCGGGTTTGCAATGCCCTTGCCGGTAATGTCGAACGCTGAGCCGTGGATGGGCTCGAACATCGAAGGGAAGCGCCGTTCAGGGTCGATGTTGCCGGTCGGTGCCACGCCCAGGCTTCCTGACAACGCACCTGCAAGATCCGAAAGAATATCGGCGTGCAGATTTGTTGCGACGATGGTGTCGAGGCTCTTGGGATTCTTGACCATGCGCACGGTCATCGCATCGACGAGCATCTTGTCCCAGGTGACGTCCGGGAACTCCTTTGACACCTCGGCTGCGATCTCGTCCCACATCACCATGCCGTGCCGCTGGGCATTGGATTTTGTCACGACGGTAAGCAGTTTACGCGGGCGGGATTGCGCCATCTTGAACGCATACCGCATGATACGGGTCACGCCGACACGCGTGAAAATGGCCGTCTCGGTGCCGACCTCCTCAGGAAGTCCGCGGTGCGCGCGCCCCCCGTGTCCGGAATACTCGCCTTCGGAGTTTTCCCGGATGATGACCCAGTCCAGATCACCGACGCCGACACCCCGCAATGGCGACGTGATGCCTGGAATAATGCGCGTGGGGCGCACATTGGCATATTGGTCGAACCCCTGACAGATGGGCAGGCGCAGGCCCCAGAGCGTGATATGGTCCGGAACGTCGGGCGCGCCAACGGCGCCGAAATAGATTGCATTGAAATCGCGCAACTGATCGAGGCCGTCGTCCGGCATCATCTTGCCGTACTTTTTATACCAATCAGAGCCCCAGTCGAACTGCGTGAAGGTGAACCGCAGATCGCCCCTGCGCTCCGACAGTGCGGACAGAACGGCGCGACCGGCTTCAATGACTTCAGGGCCAATTCCGTCAGCCGGAATGGCGGCAATCTTGTATTCGCGCATTGACGTAGAATCCTTAAAATCTGGCCGCCCGTCGATGGCAGCTCTCCCTGAGGCGCGACTTTCCCGTCTTGACCCCTTTTGGGCAATGCTTCATATATCATATAAAAAATTGATATAAAGAGGTGCTTGTGGAGCTGCTCCAGCTACGATGCTATCTCGCTGTCGCCGAGACATTGCATTTCGGAAAAGCCGCTCAACAGCTTGATATGCTGCCAGCCAGTTTGAGCCGACACATCAAGCTGCTGGAAGACAGTCTCGGGACGACGTTGATTGCGCGGACGACGCGGCATGTTTCTCTGACCGCAGCGGGCTTGATGCTGCTCGAGGATGCAAAGGATCTCATCGATCGTTCCGATGCACTCGAAGAGAAGGCGCGTTTGAGCCGATCGTCCGACGCCCAGGTCCTCAGAGTGGGCGCAATCGACAGCGTTGCAGCCGGCATGATGCCGGAATTGCTTCATTATTTTGGTCTGGAGCACCCCGATATCAAAATTACACTGATGGAGCAGAAGACCATAAGGCTTTTGCCGCGTCTGCTGTCGGGTCGGCTTGACGTGGCCTTTGTGCGTCCTCCCGAGACGCGCAACCCCAAGCTTGTTTTTCGCCCTCTGTTCTCCGAAACGGCGGTCGTGGCGATGCCATCGGATCATCCTCTCGCCAAGAGGGACATGCTGCAAATCGGCGAACTTGTCGATCAACCGCTTATCGTACCGGATCGCAGGTCCAGACCGCATAGTCACGATCTCACGATCAAGCTGTTTCTCGAAGCGGGTCTGAGCGCGCGCGTCGCGCAGGTCGCAGAGGAGAAGCAGACGATCGTGAACATTGTCAGCGCGGGGCTGGGATTGGCCATTGTGCCGCGTTGGACGATGCGCTTGCAGGTGCAGGGGGTAACGTTTGTTCCAATAGATTTGTCTGGAAGTTCCGTGCGCGACAAGCTTGCTCTTGCTGTCACTTGGGTGCGTGGGACCAATGACCCACTTCGTGAAGCACTTCTAGACACGTTGGCCCGGCATCAGAAGCAAATCGCCAAATCAGCTTAATATAAAAAAATATTATATAATCTCACGCACATTGTTGCCGGATAAGGAGGGTCCTAGCGTGTGGGTCGAGGTGATCGATGTGATTGCCGCGGGAGACTTCAGATTATATGGGAGGAAAAACATGAAACTAAAACTGGCACTGCTGGCTTCGCTTGCAGCCTTTGTCGCCCAGCCGGTTATGGCGCAAGACGATTGGCCAAGCAGCTTCAACGTGGGGACAGGCAGCCAGGGCGGTACCTACTTCGTATATGGAAGTGGTTTTGCGTCCATGATTTCTGAAGAGCTCGGCGTGAATGCGAGCGTGGAAATCACAGGTGGGCCCGTTCAGAATGTGACGCTGGTGGAAACCGGCGATCACCTGATGGGCTTTGTGACCCTCGGGCCGGCTGACGAAGCCATCAAGGGTGAAAGCCCCCTGATGCCTGGTGTGCCGCACGAGAATGTGCGCGCGCTATTCCCAATGTATCAGACGCCGCTTCAGGCTGCGGTACTGGCAAGCTCAGACATTGAAACCTTCCAGGACATGGCCGGCAAGCGTATCGGTGTCGGCCCTGCCGGCGGAACGTCGGCGACCTACTGGACGCGCTTTTTCGAAAACGCCGAAGGCTACGAGGATGTCACTATTTCCAATGCTGGCGGCTCGGACACGGCCGGTCAGCTCAAGGATGGGCTGATCGATGCCTTCGTTTACGCAGCCGGCCTGCCCACGGGCGCCTACGCACAGCTGGCTGTCGAAAACGACGTGCGCTTCATTTCCATGGACGACGAGACGCTCAATGCGATGCTCGAGATCGTTCCCGCGATGTCGCCCTTTACCATTCCGGCTGACACCTATGAGGATCAGCCAGAAGATCTGCAGACGACTTCGCTCTGGAATTTCGCCATCGCCAACGCATCCATGCCCGAGGATCTCGCTTACGAGATCACGGCCCTGGCCATGGAGAACCATGAACGCATGGTTCAGAATCACGCTGCCGCGGCTGAAACTCTGCCCGAGAACGTGACCATGAACTCCGTTGTTCCCTTCCATCCTGGCGCAGTGCGCTGGTTCGAAGAGAACGGCTACGAGATCGCAGAGAACCTCAAGTAGGTTCGGTTAAGTCAACTTAGCGGATGCGTTGCATGCGGCGTTGCCAATACGCAGCGCCGCATGTCTTATTCAGGGTGGAGTGATTTTCGATGTCTGACGACAATCGGAGCCAGGGCGTTGCAACCCAAAATGATGATGCCAATGACGAGATTTCGCTGATCGAGCGTCAAACCGCGGAGGCGTCGGTTGATCAGGAACCCAAGGTCGACAACGAAAGGCTGTTTTTCGGCGCTCGGCATTGGGCCATTGCGATCATGTGCGTCGCGTTTTCAGCATTTCACCTGCTCGTCCTGAACGTCTGGCCGCTGGAAACCTGGACTTTCCGGCTTTCGCACGTGGGTGGCGGCTTGTTGCTCGGCTACCTGATCTTCAGCGCAAAATCGCTAACGGATGTCGCGGAAACGCCGGCATCGCCGGTCTCCAAATTATTCCTCGCTCTGGGTGGGGCAGGGATCGTGTACGGTGCGGCGCTCGTTTTTGTGGTGTGGGTGCATGGCGCCATTTCCGGATCGCCCATACCGCCCGCATGGGCAATGGATACACTGGGCATTCCGCTCGCTGCCGGTACAGCCCTGCTTGTCGTCAATAGCTGGCTCTTCCCCGACCAACGGCGCAACGCTATACCACTGGGCGATGCCTTTCTTGGCGTTGCGACAATTGCGGCGGTTGCCTACCTCATAAAGTTCGCTCCGCAGCTCCAGTTGCGTGCAGGCATGCCGATGGCACTGCCAGCCGATATGTGGGCGGCCGTCACTGGCGTGATCCTCATTCTGGAACTCACGCGACGCGTTGCCGGCCTTGCGCTTGTCATCATCGCCGGTGTCTTCGTCGCCTATTCATTCCTCGGGCCATGGCTTCCGGGGATTCTCGAACATCGTGGCTATGATGCAAAGCGCTTCTTCAGCTACATCTTCACCGACAACGGTGTGCTCTCAGCACCCATCGCGATATCATCGACTTACATCATCCTCTTCGTGATCTTTGCCGCCTTTCTGCAGGCGACGCGGGTGGGTGAGTACTTTGTTAATATCGCGTTTGCCGCTGCCGGACACCGGCGGGGCGGGCCCGCCAAGGTCGCGATCTTTGCGTCGGGGCTGATGGGCATGATCAATGGCACATCGGCAGGCAACGTGGTCGCCACAGGTAGCCTTACGATCCCGCTGATGAAAAAGGTCGGCTATCGGCCGCAGACTTCGGCGGCCGTGGAAGCTGCAGCCTCATCTGGCGGACAGATCATGCCGCCCATCATGGGCGCCGGCGCCTTCATCATGGCTGAAATCACGGGCATCTCCTATATGGAGATCGTCTGGGCGGCGATCATTCCCGCGATCGTCTACTTCGCCTCGGTCTTCTTCATGGTCGATTTCGCTGCGAAGAAGTACGGTATGGTGGGCCTTCCAAAGGACCAGCTGCCCAAGCTCGGTGCGTTGCTGCGTCAGATTTATCTTTTCACCCCAATCGTCGTGCTGATCTTCTCGCTGTTCTCGGGATTCTCGGTCATTCGGTCCGGCACTCTGGCCATGGTCACAGCAGCGGTTGTTTCCTGGCTGACGCCTCACCGCATGGGACCCCGCCAGCTTTTCCTCGCGCTCGAACTTGGTGCCCGGATGGTGCTGCAGCTTATTGCCGTGTGCGCAACCGCAGGCATCATCGTCGGCGTCATTGCATTGACCGGCATTGGATCGCGGTTCTCGTCCGTGCTTTTGGGGCTGGCCGATCAAAGCCAGTTGCTTGCCCTGTTTTTCGCCATGTGCGTTTCGATCGTGCTCGGAATGGGCATGCCCACGACGGCAGCCTATGCGGTTGCCGCCAGTGTGATTGCACCCGGCATTATCAATCTGGGCGTCGAACCGCTCATCGCCCACTTCTTCATCTTCTACTTTGCCGTGATGTCCGCGATCACGCCTCCGGTAGCTCTCGCGGCCTATGCAGGTTCCGCATTGGCGGGGTCCGACCCTATCAAGACCAGTGTGGAAAGCTTCAAGATCGGGCTCGCAGCATTTATCGTGCCTTACATGTTCTTTTATTCAGACGCACTGCTTATGCAGGGAGAATGGTACGAGATATTGCATGTGGGTGTGACTGCGACCCTGGGCGTGTTCCTGCTGTCGGGTGCTGTTCAAGGGTGGTTCTTCGGCCAAGCGAATTGGCCGGTCCGGATAGCCCTGATCGTGGCGGCCCTATCGCTCATATCGGGCGGCTGGCAGACCGACATGTTCGGGATCGTCTTGGCAGGTCTTACGACCGCATATCAGGCGAAGTTCGGAAGCAAAGAACCGGTGCCCATGCGCGCCTAGTCCTCCCGGGGCATCCGGGCCGAGGGGCAAGTCCCCTGGCCCGGATGCCTTTTTCAAGGCATAACCCCAGTAAGCGGTGCAGACTATGAGCGGGACCATTCTGCGTGGTTCGCGAAGGTACTGGCGGGCGTCAATCGCTCTTTTTCTGGCTGCGTTTTCGGTGTTTGCGGCAATCTACTGCGTGCAACCGCTCCTTCCCATTTTCGCGTTGGAGTTCAATCTCACGGCCACTGAGAGTTCGGTCGCGATATCTGCGGCGACCGGAACGCTGTCCGTTTCACTTTTGCTAGTCAGTTGGCTGGGAAATCGTTTTGACCGAAAGCGATTGATGACCTTCAGTCTGCTTGCCACCAGTGCCCTCGTCATTGCGATGGCGTTGGCAAGCGATTGGGCAGCCTTCATTCTCGTTCGCGCGTTGATTGGTATCGCCGTGTGCGGCGTGCCGGCCATCGCGATGGTTTACCTCGGGGAGGAAATGGACGCTGCTGCTTTGGGCTTTGGCATGGGCATGTTCGTGGGTGGCTCGGCCATCGGTGGCATGAGCGGGCGCTTGCTGATGGGGTTGCTGCTGGAAGTCGTCACATGGCGAGAAGCGCTACTGATGCTGGGCGTAGCAATACTGGTGAATGCGATCGGATTCGCCCTTTTGCTCCCCAAGCCTCGAAACTCGGCCACCGGCGTTCTGAGCTTTCCGGATCTGCTGTCCAACCTGCACCATGTCGTTTCAGACAGAGCATTGCGGCTGTTGTTGCTTTGCTCGTTCCTGCTGATGGGCTTGTTCGTCGCGATCTACAACTACGTTGCGTTTCACCTGCTTGCGCCACCCTATAACCTCAGCCCGGCAGCGGTGGCGCCCATTTTTGCTGTCTATCTGGTTGGCACCATCGCATCGGCGACGATCGGCTCGGTCGCAGGCCTGGTCGGTCGTCGAAAGGTCCTGTGGCCCATGATGCTGGTGATCATTGCAGGCTTGCTGGTCACGCTTGCGCCGCCGCTTTGGGCCGTAATCGTGGGATTGGCGATTACCACTTTCGGGTTTTTCGGCGCGCATTCCACTGCGAGCGCATGGGTGGCGCGCCGATCCGGACAGGCACGGGCTCAAGGTTCAGCACTTTACCTTCTGGCCTATTATGCCGGATCGAGCCTGTTGGGGACCGCTGCGGGCGTGGGGTGGTCTTTCTGGCAATGG
Organism: Pelagibacterium xiamenense; assembly: GCF_021166475.1. Classification (GTDB taxonomy): domain Bacteria; phylum Pseudomonadota; class Alphaproteobacteria; order Rhizobiales; family Devosiaceae; genus Pelagibacterium; species Pelagibacterium xiamenense. The sequence continues at coordinate 277,042 of NZ_JAJOYS010000003.1, read as the reverse complement.
CCCGGTGTCATCGCTGCTTGCATGCTGTTTGCCCTGGCAGGGCTTGCTGCCGGCTTCAAGCTGGCGGCCATACCGCCCTTGGGGCAGCCGGAGGCGACATCGTTTGCAGGCTCGCCCTCCGAAAAGTGAGGGTACCTGTTAAGGGCTAAGGCGCGGCACTGGGTTGTCCGGTCGCGATAGGGAACGCACAACGGCATGCGATCGTTTGTGGTTTATCGCAACAAAGGAGACCACAAGATGAATTGGGACGAAATCAAAGGCCAGTGGAGCCAAGTGAAGGGCAAAGCCAAGCAGGAATGGGGCAAACTGACCGACGATGACCTCGACGTCGCTGAAGGGCGCCGAGACGAACTGGTGGGGCGGATTCAGGAGCGTTACGGGGTCGCCAAGGAAGAGGCTGAACGGCAGATTGACGACTGGATGAACCGGATGTGAGCGGTCCTAGCCGGTCGAAGGGTGGTCCTCGCGCCGGCTGCCCGACCGAAATGCTGAAAGCGAAATAACGTTGGCGTGGGGGTGGGCGTCCGGCTTGTGGTACGCGATCTCCCACGCCGTTTCGAGGAGTTCCTCGATTGAAAGACACAGCGGGACCGGCAGGCTCCTGGTGCGCCAGAGGCTGTCAAAGACAGCTTCCGCCTGACCGCAAACCGCTTCGCGTCCGTTGGATGTTCCAGCTTCCATACCCATCGCGCGGAGTGTGCAGCCGGGCGGACCAACGGGCAGCAAACACACGCAGCGCGATTTTAATCAAAGGCCCATGCTCGCTGCCGGTCACAGCTTTGGCGGGATGCGGTTGGCGTGCTCGCGCTCCCTGATGCGGCGGCTGCGCTGGCGCCGGGTAAGAATGAACATCACGACGGCAACCACAAGCGCGCCGCCCAGCATAACGAGGCCAAACTGTGTGGCCGACAGACCGGCGCCGAGCAAAAGGAGTACGGCCAGAAGCAAGGCCGCCGCTATAGCTATCAGGCGCAGATTGCTCATTACGTTCTCCTCTTCCCTCCTGTCTGAGCCTGCCGGGTTTGGGTTGCCATTGCAAGGGTGGCGCGGTACCGCTCGAAGCAGTCGAAATCCGGGACGGTTCAAGAGTGAGCGCTGCGCAACCGCATCTGCTGCCCCACATACCGACGCTGATGCCGCTCGGGGACAGCGCCCTTGTTGTCAAATATGCGGATCGCTTCGATCTTCACGCCAACCGTGCCGCGATCGCGATGGCAGGGCTTCTGGAGGCCCGGCACGTGCCCGGAGTTCTCGAGGTTGTGCCGAACCTCGTTTCCGTTCTGGTGCGGTTCGATCCGACCGAAACGCGTTTTGGCGCGGTCGCCGGGGAGATCCGCTTGCTTGCTTCGCTCAATCGGACGAAGGGCGGAACGCCGCAACGTCATCGCCTCCGGGTTCGTTTCGGTGCGGACGAGGGGCCGGATCTCGGGGCTGTCGCCAATATGGTGGGCATGACCCCCGAAGCCTTCATCGCGGCGCACAACGCGGCGCCCTTGCGCGTCCTGGCGACAGGGTTCGCGCCCGGGTTCGTTTATTGCGGCATACATGAGGAACCGCTGCATCTGCCGCGGCGCACGGATGTGCGTCCCTCGGTACCTGCCGGCAGCGTCATTTTCGCCGCCGGGCAGACCGCGATTGCGGCCACGCCGATCCCGACCGGATGGCATGTGATCGGGCGTACCGACTTTCGCAATTTCGATCCGGACGCGGATCCGCCGACGCGCATGCGTCCCGGCGACGCCGTGACATTCGAGGCGGTCTCGTGACGACGCTCATTGTGGAACGGGCCGGACCATTGGCCACGGTTCAGGACCTGGGCCGACCGGGGATGCTCGCGCATGGGATCAGCGCGTCGGGCCCCATGGACCGGGACGGCTTTGTTCGCGCCGAAATGGAGGCCGGTCGCGCGTGCGGGGCCGCGATCGAGTGCGCAAGTTCCGGCATCGTGTTTCGAATCGAGGGCGGGCCGGTGCATATCGGGTTTGCCGGCGGCGTCTTTACTGCGAAGCGCAATGGCGTACCGCTCGACTGGCCCGGAGGCGTGATCGCAGAAGATGGCGATCTGATCGACGTGAGTGCCGGGCCTAGAGGCAATTATGGTTACATCCGTTTCGACCGGGAGATCGACGTGCCGCTGGTTCTGGGCAGCCGCGCAACCAATGCAACGGTCGGGCTCGGCGGGTTCGAGGGCAGGGCGCTCGCGGCCGGTGACCGGATCGCGTTGGGTCCACTCATTGGCGAACGCCCGGTTGCAGAGATGTCCGCCGACCAGGGGCAGGGGACGGAACCGATCCGGTTTATCTGGGGCCTCCACGCCGATCTCTTTTCCGCCGCGCTGCGGCAAAGGTTTCTTTCGGCGCGCTTCGTGGTGACGGCGCGGATGGATCGGATGGGCGTCAGGCTGGAAGACGCCGAGAAGGTGTTCGCCGACCACCGCATCCTGACGCTGGTTTCAGATGCCGTCGTTGCGGGGGACATCCAAATTCTGGGCGATGGGACTCCGATCGTTCTGATGCGCGACCATCAGCCGACGGGCGGCTATCCGCGCATCGGAACGATCATTAGCGCCGACCTCGACAGGTTTGCGCAAACGCGACCTGGAACATCGGTTATTTTCCAAAGCGTTACCGTAGACCGCGCGCGTAATACATTAGTTGAACGGAGGCGGGCTTGATCGATCTAAATGCCGACATTGGCGAAGGCATGTCCAGCGACGCGGCGCTTCTCGAGGTCGTCACCAGTGCCTCGATCGCGTGCGGCGGACACGCCGGAAACGAGCGGACGATGCGCGAAACACTGCGGGCCGCCAGGGCGCGCGGCGTTCGGGTGGGAGCCCATCCCGGTTTCGCCGATCCCGAGCATTTCGGACGCAGGCGGCTGGAACTGCCTGTCGGCGCGGTAAAGAAGCAGGTCCGTGAGCAGGTCGGGCGCCTGTCCGAGATCGCGCGGGAGGAGCGCGTGGGGCTTGCGTACGTCAAACTCCATGGTGCCCTGGCCAATATGACAGCGGAGGACGAGGCGCTTGCGCGCGTGATTTTCGCCGATGTCGCGGTGCATTTTCCGGGCCTGGCGGTGATGGCGCTCGAACAGTCGGGGCAGCACCGGGCCGCCGAAGCGGCCGGGCTGCCGGTCATCGTCGAGGCCTATGCCGACCGGGGTTATCTATCAGACGGGCTTCTGGCGCCGCGTGATGTCGAGGGAAGCGTTCTGACCGATCCCGATGCTGTCGTCGCGCGGTGCGTGCGGCTTGCGGAGCGTGGAGAAATCGTCGCCGTGGACGGAACGATCCTCAGGTCTTCCGCGCACTCGATCTGCGTTCACGGGGATACGCCCGGCGCCCTTGAACTCGCCAAAGCGGTGCGTGCGGCGCTTGAGAATATCGGCACAGTTTAGGGCGCATCGGCCTTATTGCAGACGCAAGCCGTTAATAGTCTGTACACGAAGCTGTGATTTCTGCTAAAGGCCTGCGGGCTAACCGTATCGCATATTCCCTACGGAAGCTTTTGTATGATTGTGAGCACGATTGGCGCGCGCAAGCGCCGCACTGCAGTGACCGTTATTTCGATTATTGCTGCTGGCGCTTTACTTGCCGGTTGCGGCTCGATGGCGGACATATTCAGCGGCTCCAAGTTTTCCGAGGGTGAGATGGGCGTCAGCGCATCGCCTCGCGTCACCTCGTCGCGCAATGTGCCCAAGGGCGGCGGGCGCTATCAGATCGGCAAGCCTTATCAGGTCGCCGGGCGCTGGTTTGAGCCGCGCGAGCAACCCGAACTCGATATCACCGGCCAGGCCTCTTGGTATGGACCGGCTTTCCACGGCCGGCTCACCGCCAATGGGGAGGTGTTCGACCAGTACCACCTTTCCGCTGCACACCCGACGCTGCCGTTGCCGTCTTACGTCCGCGTGACCAATCTTGCGAACGGCGTCTCGACCATTGTACGCGTCAACGACCGGGGGCCTTTCGCCCACAATCGGGTTATCGATCTGTCGCGGCGCACCGCCGAGGTCCTGGGTTTCATCGACAACGGCATTGCCGACGTCCGCGTGCAGTATGTGGGGCCCGCACCCCTTGAAGGCGACGATACGCGCTTCCTCGTGGCTTCGATCAATCAGATCACGCCGCTCGAAGATCCGGCTGTCCAGGTGGCCTATCAGGAAACACAGGTTGCCCAGGCCGAGACGGGCACTGCGCTCGACGCGATTTCGGGGGCCGCGACACCGGTTCCCAGCGATATCCCGTTCCAGGTGCTCGGCTATAGCGCGTTGGTCGAGGATACCGGGCTTTCGGCGATGCCGGAGCCGACCGGGACGCCGGTGCAAATCGCTCTGGGCAATTTCGACGATCCGGCGCGTGCCGATGCGATCGCCCGGGCCTTTGCGCTCTACGGTGCCGTCGATCGGACCGAAGTCGTGCTCGGGGATGCTGTGACTGAGGGGCTTGCGCTAAGCTATCTTCGCGAGGGGGTTACTATCGAGGATGTGACCGGGCTTGCCGCAGAACTTGGCTTGAATACGCCCGTTTTATACTAAATACTTCCATTCCTGTCTCCGCGGTTGAACGCACGGCGTCATTTTCGTGCGCGGAAACAGTAATAGGAGGGCGCGCGCCTGGCGTGCCGGAAGTATATGCGCGTATTGGGGCGGGGGATTCCCGGGCTCTTTTTCCTTCTGATTATGCTTGCCGGCGCCGCGCGGGCGCAGGTCGATTTCGATACGCAGGCACCCTATGCCGTGCTCATGGACTACGAGTCGGGCGTGGTGCTTTTCCAGAAAAACGCGGACGAGCTGATCGAGCCGGCCAGTATGGCCAAGCTTATGACGGTGGCGGTCGTGCTCGACATGATCGAGCGCGGCGCGCTCGACCTCAAGGATGAGTTCGTCATTACAGAGCATGCGTGGCGAACCGGCGGGGCGCCCTCGCGCGGCTCGACGATGTTTGCCGAACTGGGCTCGTCGGTGAGCGTCGACAATCTGCTGCATTCGGTAATCGTTCAGTCGGGCAACGACGCTGCGATCGCGCTTGCCGAAGGGATCGCCGGCTCTGAGGCGGCATTTGCCGGTCTCATGAATGAATTCGCGCTCGATATCGGGCTCGAAAATTCGCATTTCACAAATCCGAGCGGCCTGCCGGATGAGGGCATGCATATGAGCGCGCGCGATCTGGCGTATCTGGCGCGCTACATCATCCGCGAATTTCCGGACTACTATCCGGTTTTTGCGCTCGAAAGTTTCGAATGGAACGGGATCTCGCAATCCAACCGCAACAACCTGCTGAACATGGGGCTCGGGATCGACGGGCTCAAGACGGGCCACACCGAGGCGGCGGGCTACGGCATCGTGGTTTCGACCACGGAGGGTGGACGGCGGCTTGTGGGGGTCCTGCACGGGCTTGAGAGCGCGAGCGCCCGCACCGAGGAAGCGCGCAAGCTCATGACGTGGGGCGCGCGAAGCTTCGAGCGCATTCCCGCCTTTGCAGCGGGCGCGATTGTCGGCCACGCCAGGGTCTATGGCGGGGAGGTGCCGGAAGTCGGCCTCGTCGGAGAGGGGGCGATCGACATCTACCTGCCGCGGGGCAACCGGCGATGTCTGTCGGCGGAGATCGCCTATCACGCGCCGATCCTGCCACCTGTCGCCGAGGGGCAGAGACTTGCGCAACTGCGCATACTCTGCGATGACCAAATCATCCAGATGGCGCCGCTATATGCTGCCGAATCTGTCGGGGAGGGCGATATTACGCGCCGCGCATCGGATGCACTCCTCGAATTGATGTTCGGGTGGCTTTAGGCCTCACGACAGCAGCGAACGGGACCGAAATACCGCTATGGCATCAGCGCGCTTTGTGACGTTCGAGGGCGGGGAGGGGGTTGGTAAATCCACTCAGGTCAAGCGGCTCGCGGCGCGGCTTTCGGAAGTCGGCATCGGCTCGGTGCGCACGCGCGAACCTGGCGGAACGCCCAAGGCCGAAGCCATCCGTTCGTTCATCCTGCAGGGGAAGTCCGAAAGCTGGGGCGTGGGCGCTGAGGCAGTGCTGTTTGCCGCGGCGCGGCACGATCACGTGACATCGCTCATCGCCCCCTCGCTTGCGGGTGGGAAATGGGTAATCTGCGACCGGTTCGCCGATTCAACGCGGGCCTATCAGGGGCTCGCGGGAGGGGTCGACGACAAGCTGATCGATGCGCTTGAGGATATCGCCCTTGAAGGGCATGTTCCGGATCTGACGATCGTTCTGGACATGGACCCGGCGCTGGCGTTCGAGCGGGTTCGCCAGCGGGCTATCGAGGACGGCATGCCGGCGCTTGCCGACAGGTTCGAGAAAGAGGATCTCGATTTCCATCGCAAGCTGCGCGAGAGCTTCCTGAAGATCGCCGAGGCCGCTTCCGAGCGATGTGTCGTGCTGTCCGCGGATCAGGATGCGGACGATCTCGAGGAGGCGATCTGGCTGATCGTCACCAGCCGCTTTCCCGAAATCTCGCACGGGAGGCGGGAGGCGTGAGTTTCGAGCGCCGCGAGGCCGACCAGATCGAGAATGTCGCATCGCCCGAGACCCAGGAACTCGTTGGGCATGTCGACGCATTGGCCGGGCTCGAGGCGGCCCTTGCGGCGGGACGGATGCCTTCGGCAGTGCTGCTGCACGGGCCGCGGGGGATCGGCAAGGCGACGTTTGCGTTCGCCGTCGCGCGGATGGTCCTGACCCGCAGCGGAGACGAGCCGTTCGAGCGGGTCGCGGCGCAGGTGGCGGCTATGTCGCACCCGAACCTTTCGGTCCTGCGCAAGCCGCGGGATCCGGCGAACGCTGAGCGGTTCTATACGGCGATCCGGGTGGATGACGTGCGTGCGGCGCGCGACAGCCTGCATCAGACGCGGGGGCGGTCGGGGTATCGGATCTGTGTCATCGACAGCGTTGATGATTGCAACGTGTCATCGGCCAATGCGCTTTTGAAGACGCTCGAGGAGCCGCCGGCGGAGACCGTGTTCATCGTGATTTCGCACCGGCCTGGCGGGTTGCTGCCGACGATCCGGTCGCGGTGCCAGACGCTGGGGCTGCGGCCGCTTTCGGACGCTGATGTTGCGGGGATATTGCGCCGCGCCCGGCCCGGGCTTTCAGAAGACGACCTCGCCCGGGCGACGACGCTTGCCAAGGGGCGCCCGCGGCGGGGGTTTGAGACGCTGATGCTCGAGGAAGGGGACGTCCTCGATGCGCTCGTCACCTGGCTCGCCGCGCCGGCGAACCAGCCCACGCGGGCGCAATTGACGATCGCAGATGCGCTTGCCGCGGCCAAGGGCGCGGAGCTGGCGTTCGCCCAGGACATGATGCGCGACTGGATTGCGGCGCAGGCCGAGAGCGCGGCGCGCGGCGGGGCGCGTTTCCACCTTGCATCGGCAAACGCGCTGTGGGACAAGGCCAACGCCCTGTTCGCCGACGCCGATATCTACAATCTCGACCGGCGGCAGACATTGGTTGCGGTATTCGATCTCATCCGCGATCACGCGCGCAAGACGATTCCAGTCAGCTGATTTCAAGCGATGAGCAAGCCCAGTTTCTATATCACCACGCCGATTTTCTATCCCAACGGCGTCCCGCATATCGGCCATGCCTATACGGCGTTGGCGACCGATACGATCGCCCGGTTCCACCGGCTGGATGGCAAGGACGTGTTCTTTCTGACCGGCACCGACGAACACGGCCAGAAGATGCAGCAAACGGCGGAAAAAGAAGGCATAGCGCCCATCGAACTGGCGACGCGGAACTCGCAGGTGTTCCGCGACCTATGGGACGCGCTGGAGATTTCCTACGACGACTATATCCGCACGACCGAGCCGCGCCATCATCGGGCTTCGGAGGCCATCTGGGAGCGGATGACGGCCAATGGGGATATCTATCTCGATACGTATTCGGGCTGGTATTCCGTCCGGCAGGAAGGCTTTTTCGACGAGAAGGAGACGACCGTCGGTGAAGACGGCGTGCGGCGCGAACCGCTGGGCTCGCCGGTCGAGTGGGTCGAGGAGGAGAGCTATTTCTTCCGGCTCTCGGCCTATGCCGACAAGTTGCTCGCCTATTACGAGGCGCATCCGGAATTTATCGCACCGGCGGAGCGCCGCAACGAGGTCATCAGCTTCGTGAAGTCGGGGCTGCGGGACCTTTCGATCTCGCGCACGACGTTCGATTGGGGCATCAAGGTGCCCAGCGATCCCAAGCATGTGATGTATGTGTGGGTCGACGCCCTCACGAACTATATTACCGCAGCGGGGTTCCCGGACACGAACGACGCGCGCTGGCATTATTGGCCGGCAGACGTTCACCTAATCGGCAAGGATATCCTGCGCTTCCACGCGGTCTATTGGCCCGCCTTCCTGATGTCGGCGGATCTGGCGCTGCCCAAGCGCGTATTTGCGCACGGGTTTCTCTTCAACCGTGGCGAAAAAATGTCGAAATCGGTCGGCAATGTCGTCGATCCGTTCGAACTGGCGCAACGCTATGGCGTCGATGCGATGCGGTACTATTTCCTGCGCGAGGTTTCGTTCGGGCAGGACGGATCATACAGCCACGAGGCGATCGTCAACCGGATCAACGCCGATCTCGCCAATGACCTCGGTAATCTCGCGCAACGGTCGCTCTCGATGGTCGCCAAGCATTGCGATGCGAAGGTGCCGCAGCCTGGAACGTTCACGGCCGAGGACGAAACGATCCTCAAGGCAGCGGACGCTATGCTGGGCACGGCGCGGGAGGCGATGGACGTGCAGGCCATCCACTCCATGCTGGCAACGGTCTGGCAGGTGGTGGCGGATGCCAACCGCTATTTCGCCAGCCAGGAGCCATGGGCACTGCGCAAGAGCGATCCAGCGCGCATGGCGACGGTGCTCTATGTGACGATCGAGGTCGTGCGACAGGTCTCCATTCTCGCGCAGGCGGTGATGCCGAAAGCGGGCGCGAAGCTGCTCGACCAGCTCGGGCTCGACGAGGGCGCGCGCGATTTCGCCTCGCTCGGCACGTCGGGGCGGCTTGAGCCCGGGCAGGACCTGCCCGCGCCGCAGGGCGTGTTCCCGCGCTATGTCGAACCGGGCAGCGAGGCCGCGAAATAATGCTGGTCGACAGCCACTGCCACCTCGATTTCGACGTGCTCTCCGCCGATCTCGACGGCGTCCTGGCGCGGGCGGCGGACAATGGCGTTGGCGCGATGGTGACAATCTCGACGCGAATCCGGCGCTTCGATGCGATAAAGGCAATTGCCGGGGCGCATGAAAACGTGTGGTGCTCGATTGGAACGCACCCTCATAATGCGCATGAAGAACTCGATGTAACTGCCAGTGATATAGTCGCTTTATCGAAACACCCGAAATGTGTAGCTATCGGTGAGGCCGGGCTTGACTACCACTACGACTCCTCGCCGCGGGACGCTCAGGCCGAAGGTTTCCGTAATCATATCGCGGCGAGCCGAGAGACCGGTCTGCCGTTGGTTATCCACGCGCGATCGGCCGACGAGGACATGGCCGCGATCCTCGAAGAAGAAACGGGGAAGGGGGCTTTCCCCTTCGTTCTGCACTGCTTCTCGTCGGGCGTGGAACTGGCGCGGCGCGGGTTGGCGCTTGGCGGTTACGTTTCGTTCTCGGGAATCGTGACGTTCAAGAATGCGGCTGAAATCCAGGAGGTCGCTCGGTTCGTGCCGGAGGACCGGTTCCTCGTGGAAACCGATGCGCCATATCTGGCGCCGGTGCCGCACCGCGGCAAGACGAACGAGCCGGGCTATGTGCGGCATACCGCCGAGAAGGTCGCGGAGCTGCGGGGGACGACACTCGAGGCCGTGGCCGAGCAATCGACGGCGAATTTTCTGCGCCTTTTCAACAAAGTACGGCTGCCCTGACGATGAGCGCGCCGCTTTCCGACCGCATAGTGGCAACCATATTGGGGTGCGGATCGTCGGGCGGCGTACCGCGCGTGGGCAATATCTGGGGCGCGTGCGATCCGGCCAATCCGAAAAACCGCAGGCGCCGGTGCGCGCTTCTGATCACTGGTACGCACAAGGACATGCCCGGCAAGACGCGCGTTCTGATCGATACGGGCTGCGATTTGCGCGAGCAGTTGCTGGATGCCCAGGTCGACGAGGTGGACGGCGTCTTCTATACGCACGAGCACGCCGATCACACTCACGGGATAGACGATCTGCGGGTGCTGGCGCTCAACGCCAAGCGCCGCGTCGACGTCTATATGAGCGTTCCGACGGAGGTGCGGCTGCGTGAGGCGTTCGGCTATTGCTTTACAGCTCCCGAGCACAGTCCGTACCCGCCGATCCTGAACGCGAACTCGATCGGGGACGGGGAAAGCACCGAGATCGAAGGGGCAGGGGGGCGCATGGTGCTCACGGCGTTCGAGCAGGAGCATGGTAGCATCACGTCGCTTGGCTTCCGGATCGGCGATTTCGCCTACTCATGCGACGTATCCGGCATCCCTGTGGCGTCGCGCTGGGCAGTGCAGGGGCTCGATACCTGGGTCGTAGACGCGTTGCGCTACACGCCGCATCCGAGCCATCTCAGCCTGCAGCAGTCGCTGGCGCTGATAGAAGAACACAAGCCACGACAGGCGGTTCTGACCAATCTGCACGTCGATATGGACTATGCCGTCGTCAATGGCGAGACGCCCGCGCACGTGCATCCGGCCTATGACGGGATGACGATCGAGGTCGTGTCCGGCGCGCGCTGAGCGGCAGTAAAATCGGGGGTGGTGCTCGGCCTGCCGATGTGCCAACGTCCATTGCGAGCGCATGCCAGCCGTTGCGAGGATACATATGGCCGGCCCACAGCAACCACCTTGCGAGGCACCCGAAGGCATTCAGCCTGCCGGCCGCGATACGCGCTGGGTTCTGCCCGCGACGATCCTCGGGTCGAGTCTGGGGTTCATCGATGGGTCGGTGGTGAATGTCGCCCTGCCGGTCATCCAGCGCGATCTCGACGCGGGGCTTGCCACCGCGCAATGGGTCGTCAACGGCTATATGCTGATGCTCGGGAGTCTTATCCTCTTGGGCGGCACGGCTGGGGACCGGTTCGGCCAGCGCCGGGTCTTTCTGTTCGGCCTTGTTGGATTTGTCGTGGCATCCATCGGTTGTGCTATAGCGCCGGGTCCGGTGGCGCTGGTCGTCGCACGCTTCGTTCAGGGCACAGCCGCTGCGTTTCTCGTGCCCGCAAGCCTCGCCCTTATCGGTTCTGCATTCACAGGGGAAGAGCGCGGCAAGGCCATTGGAACCTGGGCGGCGGCCGGAGCGCTCACGACAGCGCTGGGGCCACCTCTTGGGGGCTGGCTCGTCGACACCGTGGGTTGGCGCGCGATATTCATGATCAACGTGCCGATCGGTGCGCTGGCCCTTTATATGGGGTGGCGCATCGCAAGCAGTCCGGGCCTGCGCGAATATCAGAAGCTGGATTTCGCGGGCACCGGCCTGACGGTCGTCGGGCTCGGCCTCTTGAGCTATGGGCTGATTGCGGCGGGTGAGGGCAATACGGTTGCCGGGCTTGCCGCCATCGTGTTGTCGGTTCCGTTCGCGATTGCCTTTATCGTCGTCGAACGGCGCTCGGCCGCGCCAATGGTGCCGATGTCGCTGTTTGACAACCGGGATTTTTCAGGCGCGAACGGGCTGACGCTGGTGCTTTATGCGTCGCTCTCGGGCTCGCTTTTTCTGCTGCCGTTCGTCCTGATCTACGCACACGGCTACAGCGCCGCCGCGGCGGGTGCCGCGATGCTGCCGTTTTCCATTCTGCTGGGTGCGGGGTCCCGGTGGTCCGGCGCGGTCGCCAAGCGCATTGGCGTCCGGCCCATGCTTATTGTTGGGCCGGCCCTGACCGGCCTTGGATATCTGGTCCTGGCCGCTTTGGTTGAAACCGGGTGGTACTGGATCGGATTTTTTCCCGGCATTGTCGTCATCGGGGTCGGCATGACGATTACGGTGGCGCCGCTGACCACCACTGTGTTCGACGCGGCACCGGACGATGCGGGTGGAACCGCCTCGGGAATCAACAATGCAGCAGCCCGGATCGGCGGGCTTATCGCCGTGGCGGCCCTTGGGTTCGCGTTCGGAGGCTCGGACTTGGCGAACCTTCCACCTGAGGTCCTAATGACGTCGTACCGCTGGGTCATGATTGCCGCGGCGGTCATGGCGTTTGCCAGCGCCGCAGTGTCATGGGCAGCCATAGGCCGGACCGCGCCGATCCCGGCGACGCAGGAATAAGGCTGCCGGCGCAATCCTCACCGGCAGCGTGCCGCGTTCAGGTGAGAAAGTTCCATAATATATATTATGCGAATCCGCTATGTACCGGTGCCGCGTGCCGAGGTGCGGCCTGGCACTCCCGGACACCGAATGCTGATTTGCCCTAACCTGCTGTTCGTGCTGAACTTATTGAGGTTCCACGAGCAAGGAGATTCGTGACCATGCTTGATCGTGCTTTTCTCAGACAACTTGAGGGGTACGGCCTGACGACTGCGCAGATCCGCTATCATCTGCCCGATCAACCTTCGCTGCTTCAGATCTATGTCTGGCAGGAATACGACCTCGCCCCAAGATTTCCCGAGCTAAAGGGGTTTCTCGATTTCTGGGCGCGGGAACTTGAGGGTCCGCTACATTCGGTGAGCATTGCGCACGCGCGGCTCATTCGGCCCGTCGAGATCAGCAGCGTGCGGGATATCGCAACGCTGCACTAGAACGGATTGGCGGACTTCCAAGGGGCAACTGCGCCCCTGAGGGCGCGGAAGGCCTCTTGCGTGTCAGGAGCGCTGCCCTAACATATGGGCCAGAGTCGGAGCCGTTCCTGGGTCCCGTCGTTCTCACACCCACTCGCGAAAGGGCAATCGATGCCCCCTCACCTTTTCACGCCGCTCCAGCTCGGACAACTCGAGTTGGCGAACAGAATCGTCGTGGCACCCATGTGTCAGTATTCGGCGACCGACGGATGCATGAGCGACTGGCACACGACGCATCTGGGCACGATGGCCCAGTCCGGCGCGGGGCTTTTGATCATCGAAGCGACGGCGGTTGCGCCCGAGGGGAGAATTTCCTACGCCGATGTGGGTCTTTGGGACGATGCCACCGAAGCGGCAATGGCCGGCGTGCTCGAGAGCGTAAGGCGCTGGTCGGATGTTCCGATCTCCGTGCAGCTTGCCCATGCCGGGCGCAAGGCATCGACGGAGAAGCCCTGGCTCGGGGGTGCGCAGATCGCTCCGGATACGCCAAACGGATGGCAAACGGTTTCGGCAAGCGACTTGCCGTTCCGGCATGGGCAGAACGCTCCGCTCGCGCTCGGCACCGATGGCCTCGCTGCGGTGCGCAACCAGTTCGCCGAGGCCGCGCACAGGGCGGCGCGTCTCGATCTCGACAGTATCGAAATCCATGCGGCGCACGGCTATCTGCTGCATCAGTTCCTCTCTCCCTTGAGCAACAAGCGGACCGACGCCTATGGCGGGTCGCTGGAGAACCGGATGCGGTTTCCGCTCGAAGTGTTCAGCGCGGTGCGGGATGCGTTTCCGGCCGAGAAGCCGGTAACGTTGCGGCTCTCGGGGACGGACTGGGTCGAGGGCGGCTGGGACGTTGATCAGAGCATTGCCTTCGCCAAGGCACTGGAGGCGCGCGGATGCGCGGCGATCCACATTTCGAGTGGCGGGCTCGACCCGCGCCAGGCGATCCCGACGGGCCCCGGCTATCAGGTGCCTCTGGCGCGCGCAGTGAAGCAGGCCGTTTCGATTCCGGTGATTGCGGTCGGGCTGATCACGGGGTACGAGCAGGCAGAGGAAATCGTGGCGACCGGCGATGCGGACCTTATCGCGCTGGCGCGCGGTATCCTCTACGATCCGCGCTGGCCGTGGCATGCGGCGGCGCACCTGGGTGCCCGCGTCTGGGCCGCACCCCAATATCTGCGGTGTCAGCCCCCGACGCACAAGCAGTTGTTCGATACGCAAACGGGATAGGCCCGCATGGAACCTTCGCGCGATATTTCCCGCCTGATTGAAATCATGGCGGCGCTCAGGACCCCCGTCACCGGATGTCCGTGGGATCTTGAACAGGACTTCAAGACGATCCGGCACTACACGATCGAGGAGGCCTATGAAGTGGCCGACGCGATCGAACGGGAGGATTATGAGGATCTGCGCGATGAGCTGGGCGATCTGATCCTGCAGCCGGTCTATCACGCGCAGATGGCTTCCGAACAGGGCCTGTTCGACATCGGCGACGTGATTTACGCTGTCACCGAAAAGCTCATCCGGCGGCATCCGCACGTTTTCGGAGACGCCGAGGCCGGGACGGCGACGAGCTCGGAAGCGCGCTGGGAGAACATCAAGGCCGCCGAGCGCGCGACGAAAGCCGAACGGCGCGGGGCGGACAGGCCGCCCTCCTTGCTCGATGATGTTCCGCCCGGCCTGCCCGCTCTCGCCCGCGCCGGAAAATTGGCCAAGCGTGCCGCGCGCGTCGGGTTCGACTGGCCCGATGCCGACGCGGTACTCGCCAAGTGCCGCGAGGAATTCGAAGAGGTCGCCGAAACGTTTTCCGAAACCGATGAAGAGGCGCGCAAGGAAGAGATCGGCGACCTGCTGTTCTCCATCGCCAATCTTGCCCGCCACGCCGGTATCGATCCGGAAGCGGCTTTGCGCGACGCCAACGCGAAGTTCGTGCGCCGGTTCGAGCATGTGGAAGCCCGATGCCGGCAGGACGGCTTCGACATTGACGAGGCGGGGCTCACTCGGCTCGATCGCTATTGGAACGAGGTCCGCACGGCGGACAAGAAGGCGAAGTCAGCGGTCGAGGGGTGACGCCCGCCCCGCAAAGCGCGCGAGGAAATCGGCCCGATTGCGCGTCAGAACGCGCACTGTGAACGTCGTTCCTTCCGCGTCGGGTTCCCCGCGCGAGAGCACTTCGGTGTTGGCATAGAGCCAGCCGGTGTCGGCGCTCGAGGTGTGGGGAACGTGCACGGAGAATTCCCGCGCATCCTGGGCCAGGTTCTTTTCGACGGCGGTGAGAAGTGCGTCCAGCCCCTGCCCGGTCAACGCAGAAACCGGAACGGTCTCGACGACCCTTCCAGCCGGCTTGACGCCGGCAAGCCCGTCGGGCGCGGTGAGGCTGTCGATCTTGTTCCACACCTCGATAATCGGCGTCGTCTCGCCCGTGACGCCCAGATCCGCAAGCACGGCGAGAACGTCGGCCGCCTGGGCGGCGTGATCGGGGTTGGCGACGTCGCGGACGTGTAAAATGACGTTGGCCTGAGTCACCTCTTCGAGCGTGCCCCGGAAGGCGGCGATGAGATCGGTTGGCAGGTCGGAAATGAACCCCACCGTGTCCGAGAGCACAATTTCGCGTCCGTGCGGCAAGGTCGCTTTGCGCACTGTGGTATCGAGCGTTGCGAACAACAGGTCCTGCGCCATCACCGTGGCGCCTGTCAGTGTATTGAAAAGGCTCGATTTGCCTGCGTTCGTATAACCGACGAGAGCGACGACCGGATAGGGCACCGCGTCGCGCGGGCCGCGCTGGAGCTGACGGGTTTTGCGGACCTTTTCGAGCCGCTTTTCGAGAATCAGGATGCGGTCCTGAATCTGGCGTCTGTCGGATTCGATCTGCGTCTCGCCTGGACCGCCGAGGAAACCGCCGCCGCCGCGCTGACGCTCAAGGTGGGTCCAGGAGCGTACCAGCCGGCCCTTCTGGTAATTGAGGTGTGCCAGTTCCACCTGCAGCACGCCCTCGCGCGTTGCGGCGCGCTCGCCGAAAATTTCGAGAATCAGTGCCGTCCGGTCGAGCACCTTGACCTCGAGCTCGCGCTCGAGATTGCGTTGCTGAATTGGAGACAATGCCGCGTCGACGACGAGCAGTTCGACCTTCTCGGCCTTGATTCGCTCGGCCAGTTCGTCCACCTGCCCGCCGCCGAGGTAGGTTGCGGGCTTGATCTCGCGGATGCGCAATATCTCGGTGAAAATCAGGTCGAGATCGATCGCGCCCGCCAGGCCTATGAATTCGGCATGGCGGGTTTCCGCGGCACGAGCATTGCGCGAGCCCCTGACGTCAGGCGTAACCAGGCCTGTGCGCGTCTTTTTCTCGCGCAGGTCGAGGAGGCCCTTTTCATCGCGGCGCGTCGGCGCGTCGCGATTATCGGAAGCGATCAATCTTGGTTGCTCTCGGGATCGAACAGCTGGATCGGTGTACCGGGCATGATCGTCGAAATCGCGTGCTTGTAGACAAGTTGCGATTGCGCATCCCGGCGCAGGAGCAGGCAGAAATTGTCAAACCAGGTGATGACACCCTGGAGTTTCACACCATTGACGAGAAAAATCGTCACCGGGACTTTCTGCTTGCGAACGTGATTAAGGAAGGAGTCTTGCAGGTTTTGCACCTTTTCACTGGGCATTTGTCAGCCTCTTGTTAGCGGTGGGACCTTTGGCCGGACCAAGCCGGACGCGGACCCTTGATTATGGGGCAGTCAGTTCAACGGCGCTGCCCCCTGCCCTGTTGCGTGTCAACGTCTGCAACTATGGCACATGTAAATGTGGCTGCATATAGGGCGTGGGCCGATGGGACTACCAGCGATTTCCTGTCACTGCGGCCAGCACGACGAGAATTTCGATGCGCGCGATGATGGCAAGGCCCGCGATCGTGAGAAGCGTCGCATCGGGGACCGCTCCGACACCGAGACCGGGCAGTGCTCCCGAGACCATGTTGCCAACCTGGGAAAACGCGCCGGTCGCGAGCGCTATCGCGTCGGGCAGCGCGACGCCCTGGGCCGCGAAGAGCAGAATGCCGATGGTGATCGCGAGAACGGCGAGGAAGAACGCGCTCCACACCGATTTGGCGATCGCGCGCGGCTTGGGGTCGTATTGCACGTCGTCGCGGAGCATGGCGTTAGGATAGACGAGCCGGTTGAGCTCGTTGCCAAGGTGCCGGAGCATCGTGCCCAAACGGAAGACCTTGATGCCCCCGGCGGTCGAATATGAGCAGCCTCCGACGAATACGACGAGCAGCACGAGTTCGAAAGGCAGCCCGATCCCGACCCGCCTGTCGTGGGTAATACCCGTCGTTGTCATCGTCGATATTGCGTCGAAGGCGTAGTTGAAGGCCTTGCGGCTCGCATTGGCCCCGGGCCCCGAGACAATCAGCGCGCCGAGGATCGCCAGGGCAACGAATATCGCCAGCGCGGTGAGATAAAGCACGCCCTCCTCATGGTCGCGCGTTCCCGTCCAACGGCGCTCGCGGATCATCTTCTGCCAGATGATGCTGGTCGCACCGACAACCATGAAAACCATCATGATGGCTTCGGCGCCGGTATTGTTGAGCACGCTTGCGCCGGTCTGGTGCGGTACGAAGCCGTTGGTGGACATCAGGCTCATGGCGACGATGAGCGCATCGCGTGGCGGCACGCGGAATATCACCAGCAGCAGCGCACACAATGCTGTCAGGCTCGCATAGGGCACGATGACCGATCTTAGGGTCTGGCCGAATCGCGGATCGGTTTCCGTGCGGGCGTGCTGCACCAGCCGGAGGTTGCCGCTTGGCGTGCCGCCAACCTCGTACGGTCCGAGAATGTAGACGGCCAAGAGCAGTGTCATGAGGCCGCCGATCCAGGCCGTCATGCCGCGGTAAAAGCCCATCGCGATCGAAATGTCCTCAATCGGCCGCACTGTGACCCCGAGGGTCACCGCCGCCGAGGCCGCCTCGAAAACGGCGCGTGCGAGGGAATGCCCCTCAACCAGAATGAAGACGGGCGTCGCCGCGACGACCAGCGACAGCCAGATCGCGATGGTTGTGCTGAATACCCCGGCCCTGTTGAGCCGCCGCCGGCGCGGCCAGAGCGCGAAGGCGGTGACCGCCGAGAGAAAGCCATAGCCCGCCATCGTCAGGGACAGGGCTTCGAGCGTGCGCCAGTTGCCTTCGAGAATGGCCGCGATCGCGGGCACGATCAGCCCGACGGCGAAGATGGCGAATACGCCCGCAGCGAGAATCCCGATTGTCGGCAAGAACTGTCCTTACGTTCAGAAGAAATCGATGGAGACCCGGAACATGCGCTCGACCTGGCGCAGGCTTTCGGCAAGCGCAAAAACGATCACGAAGTCGCCCGCCTGGACCGTGACATCGCCGCTGGGCATTAAAACCTCGTCGCCGCGGATGATCGCGCCGATCCGGATGCCCTCGGGAAAGTTGAAGTCCCGTAAGGGCTTGCCGACCAGCGTCGAGGTTTCGAGCGCTTCGGCTTCGAGCAGCTCGGCTGCCCCGTTGGCAAGGGTGTAGACGCCCCGGATGCGGCCGCGGCGGACATGACGGAGGACCTTGGAGACCGTGATCGCACGGGGATTGATGAAGGCGTCGACGCCGAGTCTTTGGGCAATGCGCGGATATTGGCTCTGGTTGACGAGCGCGATATTGGCGCGGCATCCCATTTCCGAGGCGAGAACGGATGTGAGAATGTTGGTCTTGTCGTCGTTGGTCAGCCCGAGGAACATGTGCGCATCGCGCACGTCCACCTCGCGCAGGATGTCGCCCTGCAGCGCATCGCCGAAAACGACGATGGAATGGTTCAGAGCTTCTGCGGCACGCTGGGCGTTGTCGCGGTTGCTCTCGACGATGCGTACCGACACGCCGGGGTCCAGCTCTTCGATGCGCCGGGCCACATAGCGCCCCACATTGCCGGCGCCGGCAATGACGATACGCGACGGGGGCGCTTCGTCCCGGCCGAAAAGCCCCAGAATGCGGCTGACCTGGTCGCGCGCGACCGCGACGACGGCCTGGTCGCCGGCGATCATATGCTCGTGCGAGTGCATGACCCGCATTTCGCCGTCGCGCCGCACGCCCATCACCGTGGCGTTGAGATTGGGGAAGAGGTCGGTCAAATGCTTGAGCGGCGTGTCGATCACCGCGCAGTCCTCGCGCACGTCGACCTCGATGACCACGACCTTTTCGTCCTCGAACGTGACGATCTCGTTGGCACCGGGATAGGCCATGCGCTGGAGGATCAGATCGCCGACCTCGACCTCGGGGGAAATAATGACGTCGATAGGCAAATGGTCGCGCGAAAACAGGTTGCTCCATTCGGGTGCAAGGTAGGTTTGCGAGCGGATACGCGCGATTCGCGTGGGCACCTCAAAGATCGAATGCGCCACCTGGCAGGCGGTCATGTTGACCTCATCGACCTGTGTGACGGCGATCAGCATGTCCGCGTCGCGCGCACCGGCCTGGGCAAGGACGTCCGGGTGCGAGCCGTGGCCATGCAGGCCGCGGGCGTCGAGCGTGTCGCGCACACGCTGGACCAGCGCGGCATTGTTGTCGATGACGGTGATTTCGTTGCCTTCGGCCGAGAGGCGCTCGGCAATGCCATAGCCGACCTGGCCGGCACCACAGATAATGACGCGCATTCATGTTCTCCTGGATTGCCCGTTGGGCCGCGCCTTAAATCGCGTGCTAGCACGATGCAAAAATTGCCTAAAGCCCCAATGACTTGATCTTGCGGTGCAGAGCGCTGCGCTCCATGCCGACAAATTCCGCGGTCTTTGAAATATTGCCGCCGAACCGCTCGATCTGGGCGATCAGGTATTGCCGTTCAAAGACTTCGCGCGCGTCGCGCAGGGGCAGGCTCATGAGGTGCGCCGAGGAATCGGTGTCCCCGATTGTGGGGAGAACTTCGGAAATATCGGAGGGCAGCATGGTGGCGGTGATTACGTTATCCGCAGGCTTCTGGTCGCGCACAAGGATCAGTAGCCGTTCGATGGCGTTCCGCAGCTGCCTGGCGTTGCCGGGCCAGTCCTGTCCCTGAAGAACGGCAATGGCGTCGTCGCCGAAAACGAAGCGCGGCAAATTGTGCATGCGCGAGAGCTGGGCGACGAAGAGATCGACGAGCGCGGGGATATCCTCGCGGCGTTCGCGCAGCGGCGTCAGTTGCAGCGGCACCACCGAAAGCCGGTGGAACAGGTCCGAGCGGAACTTGCCCTCCTCGATCAGCGTGGCGACGCCCTGGGAGCTCGAGGAAATGATCCGCACGTCGACGGGAACGGGGCCCGTGCCGTTGATGCGGGTGAACTTGTTTTCCACGAGCGTTCGCAAAAGCGCGGTCTGCGCTTCGAGCGGCAGCGCCGTCACCTCGGACAGATAGAGCGTGCCGCCATGGGCGCGTTCGAGCGCGCCGACTTCGGTTCTTACGCCGCTCTTGTCCCGGTTTTCCTTGCCGAAGAGGACAACGGGAATTTCATCCGGGGCGTAGAGTGCGGCGTTGATCTCTATGAAGGGTCCGTTCGCGCGCGGGCTTTTGAGATGCAGCAGCCGTGCACAGAGCCCCTTGCCGGACCCCGCGCCGCCGGAGATGAAGACCCGCGAGCGCGTCCCGGCGGATTTCTCGATGAGCGAACGGACCTGGTTGATCGCGACGGAGACGCCGGCAAGCTCGGATTCGCCGCCGGCCCGCTCCTTGAGGTCCGCGACTTCGATCCTGAGCTTGCTTGCTTCTATGGCGCGCTGGGTGATCAGCAGCAGCCGGTCGATCTTGAAGGGCTTCTCGATATAGTCGTAAGCCCCCCGCCGGATCGCGGAAACCGCCGTTTCGACGTTGCCATGACCCGAGATCATGACGACCGGCAGGTCGGGGTGGTCCGCCTGCAAAAGGTCGAGGAGCTGCAAACCGTCAAGCCGCGAGCCCTGCATCCAGATGTCGAGGAAAACAAGGTTGGGGCGGCGTCGCGCGATCTCGGCGAGCGCTTCATCCGCATCGCTTGCCTGACGAGGCTCGTAGCCTTCGTCTTCGAGAATTCCCGCGATGAGTTCGCGGATGTCTTCCTCGTCATCGACGATCAGAACGTCACGGGCCATTTATTTGAATGCCATCGCAGAAACGCGCGATGTCTCCTCGTTGTTCTTATCTGACGCTTCGGGCTGCGAGCCGCCAGGCGTGTCGGGAGCCTGTTTTCCACTTATGTACAAAGGCAATGTGAACGCAAAGCAGGCGCCGATGCGGCCCTTTGTATCGGGCTCGGCGTCGCGCAGGTCAACCCTGCCGCCGTGCTGCTCTATGATCTTTGCGACAATTGCGAGGCCGAGCCCGGTGCCCTTCTCGCGGGTCGTCATATAGGGCTCGAGAAGCTTGTGACGGTCGGTGTCCGGCCAGCCCTTGCCGTTGTCGGACACGGTGACGACCGCCTCGTCGCCCAAGGCCGACGCGGACACTGTGACGGCTGGGTTGTCGATGGTATCGATCCCAACGGATTCAATGGCTTCCACGGCGTTCTTGATGAGATTTGTGAGCGCCTGGGAGATCAGGCGCGTATCGAAATAGGCCTCGATCGTGTCGTCGGGCACGTCCGCCCGAATTTCGATCTCGGGCTGACGGACGCTCTCGAGGAACACCGCCTGGCGTACGGCGTCGGTAAGATCGGCGCGCGCGATGGTTGCTGTGGGCATGCGGGCGAACGACGAGAACTCGTCGACCATGCGGCCGATATCCCCGACCTGTCGGACGATGGTCGAAATACATTTCTCGAAGACGTCGCTGTCGTCCTCGACCTTGGACGCATAGCGGCGGCGAAGGCGTTCGGCCGAAAGCTGGATCGGGGTCAGCGGGTTCTTGATTTCGTGCGCGATACGGCGGGCGACGTCGGCCCATGCACTGTTGCGCTGCGCCGCGACCAGCTCGGTGATATCGTCGAGCGTAATCACATAGCCCTTGGATTCTGTCATCGTCCCTTCGCGGGTCAACCGGACCTGATAGGTACGGCGGTCGAACCCCGTGGCGAGCTGTATCTGGTCCTGCACCCTGCCCCGGCGCGCGGACTGGGCGCGATCCATGATGGGCGCGAGTTCCGGCGCGATCTTGGACAACTCCGCGTCCATCAATTCGAGCTCGTCCTGTCCCAGGGCCTCGCAGGCGCGGGAGTTGACGAGCGTGATGCGTCCGAAGGCATCGAGCCCGATAATTCCCGCCGAAACGCCCTCCACTACCGCTTCGGTGAACTGCCGGCGCTGGTCGTTAGTCTGGCTTGCGGCAACCAGCGCATCGTGCTGGGAACGCAATTGCTGGGTCATCTTGTTGAAGCGCAGGGTCAGGTCGTGCATATCCCCGCGCCGGCCCGGAACCGGCAGCTGTACGTCGAGGTCGCCGCTCGACACGCGGTTGGAGGCGATCATCAGGTTGCGGATCGGATCGACGAGGCCATTGGCAAGCGCGATACCGATCCAGAGCGCGGCCAGAAGGAACACGAACGCAACGCCCACATACATCAGCGTGAACGTGATCTGGAAAACGAGCCGGTTGGAGTCGTAGAGCCGGTATTCGGTGATGTTTTCGTCGGTGAGGCGCACATATTGCAGGACCTCGGGATCCACCGGTCGCGCGACGAACAGGAACGCGTCGGTATAACCGCGTAGCCTGACGACCGCGCCCACGAGACTTGTCGACCCGGGCGCGATGAGGGTGGGCGTGCCTTCCCCCGCCTCCGCGAGCACGGCGTCGGGGACACGCGGCGGGGCGCCCGGCACGTTGATTTCGGCCCGCAGCAGCGTGTCGCCTGTCGAATCGACGATGCTCGTATAGGGCAGCGAACGTGTCGTTGCGAGGGCTGTGAGAATGCGCTGGAAACGCTCTCTGTCGGTCGCATAAGTGTCGCGCGCGTCTTCGAGCTCGGTCGCCATCCAGATGATGTCGTCGCGCAGCACCTGGGCGTGCTCGAGCATATAGGAGCGCGCAACCAGCCGGGAGCTTTCCACCATCGAACGCGTCCGTTCGGAAAACCACTGGTCGAGCCCCTGGTTGAGCGCGAGCGTTGCAACAACGGCCACGATGAAGGCGGGGCCTGCCGCGATGATCGCGAACATCGCGACGATGCGCACCTGCAGGCGCGCGCCGGCCTGGCGCCGCACGCGCGCCTGAACCAGCATCACGATTTCGGTGAGAACCAGCGCGATGACGAGCGTTATGAGGATCGCGTTGGCGATCCAGATATAGGTCCAGACCTCCGGGCTTGGATCGATAGGCGCCGCCCCGCTCATCACGAGGAACGAGGCCGAGGCCACAAGGACAGCGACCAGCACGACGACGAAGCCGATCTGCCGTATCAGCCGGTTGTTCTGGAATAGGGCCCGCCCCGGAATCTGCCGCGCGGTTTTGGACGGTTCGGGGATCGCCTTCGTCATAAATGGCGCCTTATGGCGCCTCCCTTTCTTGCCGACAGCTCAGGGCGCGGAGTCTCGCGCAACTCGCGATCCGGTTCAAGCCACTTGTTGCCAAAATGCTACAGTGAGACCCGACCCGCAGGGTCAAATCGCTCCAGTGGAGCGATTTGAGGGTCGAACGCGCGAGCCTGCGGTGAGGGTCCGTCCGTTCCTACGACAATTGGCGCGACTGCTTGACGATTTCGATGCCGTGATTGCGCACCTTCTTGCGCAACGTATTCCGGTTGAGGCCAAGCAGTTCCGCGGCCTTGATCTGATTGCCGCTGCACAGGTTAAGCACCGTCGAAATCAGAGGCACCTCGACCTTGTCGAGAACGCGCTGATAGATCCCCGGCGGCGGCATGTTGGGCTCGTGCTCGCGGAACATCTGGGCGAGTTCCGTCTCGATCACCGTACCGATATCGGCCGGTCCGGCCTTGGCGGTAAATGTCGCGCGGTCGGCGAGGTTCAACTCGTTCTGGACGATTTCGACCGATATCGTGTCGTCCACATAGAGCGCCGCCAGGCGCCGCACGAGGTTTTCGAGCTCACGCACGTTGCCGGGCCAGTGGTACTGCTGCATCATCCGGATCGCTTCGGGCGCGATGACCTTGACCGGTTCCCCCTCGCGCTGCGCCTGTTTTAAAAAACTTGCCGCGAGGTCCGGGACGTCGTCGATGCGTTCGCGCAAAGGCGGCAGGCGGATCGGAACGACGTTGAGGCGGTAGTAAAGGTCCTCGCGGAAGAGGCCCTGCCGGATGAGCTGGCTGAGGTCCCGGTGCGTGGCGGCGACGATGCGGACATCCGTCTTGATCGACGTGCGACCGCCAACCATCGTGTATTCGCCCTCCTGCAGAACGCGCAAAAGGCGCGTCTGGGCGTCCATGGGCATGTCGCCGATCTCGTCGAGAAAGAGTGTGCCGCCCTCGGCCTGCTCGAACCGGCCGGAGGACCGGGCCGTGGCCCCCGTGAAGGCGCCCTTCTCATGCCCGAAAAGCTCTGCCTCGATCAGGTCGCGCGGGATGGCGGCCATGTTGATGGCGACGAATGGCCCGTTCTTGCGCTTGCCGAAATTATGCAGGGCCTTGGCGACGAGTTCCTTGCCGGTCCCGCTTTCCCCCGTAATCATGACGGTCAAATCCGTCTGCATCAGCCGCGCGAGCGCACGATAGATATCCTGCATGGCCGCCGAGCGGCCCACGAGCGGCATGTTCTCCTGCTCTTCGGCGCGTCTTTCGGCGTCGGCCGGCCGCGTCGCATCGGCAAGCGCGCGGCCCACCACGTTGAGCACTTCGGTGATGTCGAACGGCTTGGGCAGGTATTCGTAGGCACCCAGCTCCGAGGCGCGGATCGCCGTCATGAAGGTATTCTGCGCGCTCATCACCACGATGGGGAGGTCCGGGCGCAGTTTCTTGATCTTGGGCATGACGTCGAAGGCGTTGCCGTCGGGCATCGAGACGTCGGTGATGAGGATATCCCCCTCCCCGCGGGTCACCCAGTTCCACATGGTGGAAATGTTGCCGGTAGGCCTGACGTCATAGCCGGCGCGGGAGAGCGCCTGGTTGAGCACCATGCGGATGGCGGCATCGTCGTCTGCGAGGAGAATGGTTTGTCCGGGCATGGCTATTGTTCGCTCTCACTGGATTGAGCATCGCCGGGTTTTGCGACAGGAAGCAGAATGCGGAAACGCGTACGTCCCGGGCGGCTTTCGCAGTCGATCACTCCTCCATGATCGCCCACGATCTTGGCGACGAGCGCCAGTCCCAGACCCGAGCCGCTGAGTTTGGTGGTGACGAAAGGATCGAAAAGGAACGGCAGGATGTCGGCAGGAACGCCGGGGCCGTTGTCTTCGATCACAATTTCGAGCGGCAACGAGATTCGCTGGGACACTCCGGTAACGCTGATGCGGATGCCCGGACGAAACGCCGTTGCGATCCGAATTTCCGGTTTTGCCGTTCTATCAAGGGCTTCTGCCGCATTCTTGATAAGGTTCAGGAAGACCTGAATGAGCTGGTCACGATTGCCGAGCACCGGTGGCAGGCTTGGGTCGTACTCCTCGGAAAACGTGACGCCCTTGGCGACGCCATTGGCGGCGAGCAGCTTTACGCGCTCGAGCACCACGTGAATGTTGATCGGGCTGCGATCGACGGGCCGTTCGTCGCCGAAGACTTCCATACGGTCCACCAGATCGACGATCCTGTCGGTTTCGTCGCGGATCAGCCGCGCCAGCGAGCGGTCGTCCCCTGTCGCCGATTGCTCGAGCAGTTGCGAGGCGCCGCGAATGCCCGAAAGCGGGTTCTTGATTTCGTGCGCCAGCATCGCCGCAAGGCCCGTCACCGACCGCGCGGCGCCGCGCGAAACGAGCTGGCGGTCGATCTTGTCGGCCATTGTGCGTTCCTGGAAGATCAGCGTCACATAGCCGTCGATTTCCGGGATAGGGCTCGCGTAGACGTCGGCGATCCGGTCCTCGTTCATTCGCGAGGAGCCGATCTGCACGCGATATTCGATCATCGAGGCGTGGCGGTTAAGCACGCTGTCGATGAGGCTCAGTATCGGGGAGCCAAAGGCGATGAAATCCGAGAGCTTCTGGCGCGTCAGAATGCTCGAGGATGCCTGGAAGAACGCTTCAGCAGCGTAGTTCGCGAATATGATCGCCCCTTCTTGCCCACAGACGATAACCGGTTGGGGCAAGGATTGCAGGATGGCGGTCTGAAGATCGATACTCAACGCGGCGCTCATGCGGCTTGGCTCCATTGGGCGCCGATAAGGTCGGGCAGCATGGCGCGCACTTGGGCGGGGTCGTCTGCCGTCATCGCCCGGCGACGCAGCGCCGGATCGGCCGAGCCGAGCGCATCGAGGTACCAGCCTATCTGCTTGCGCGCCACGCGGACGCCGAGCGCCGTGCCGTATTCCTCGAGCATGTCGTCATAGTGGTCGGAGACGAGCCGGACCAGCGCGTCGCCGGTTGGCGCGTCGGCTGCCGGCGTCCCGCAAAGCGAAGCGCCGATCTGCCCGACAAGCCAGGGCCGCCCCTGGCCCCCTCGCCCGATCATGACGGCATCGGCACCGGATTGGGCAAGCGCCGTGCGCGCGGCCTCGGACGAAGTGATATCGCCGTTGACGACAACGGGAATGGACACCGCTTCAACCACCGGACGGACAAGGTGCCAACGCGCCTCGCCCTTATAGAACTGCTGACGCGTCCGCCCGTGGACGGTCACCATTTTGACGCCTGCGCTTTCAGCGCTTTTTGCGATGTCGGCGGCGTTGAGATTGTCGTCGTCCCAGCCGAGGCGCATCTTGACCGTCACGGGCAGGTGCGTCGCGTTGACCGTGGCTTCGATCAGGCGCAGCGCGACGTCGGGCACGCGCATCAGAGCCGATCCGGCGAAGCCGTTGGTGACACGCTTGGAGGGGCATCCGAGATTGAGGTCGATGACGTCGGCGCCGGCCTCCTCCGCGATCCGCACGCCCTTCACGAGCCATTCGGCCTCGCAGCCGGCGAGCTGGATGACGTGCGGCAGCCCAGCGCTCTTGCGCGTCTTGCGGACCATGTCCGCCTGCCCGGTGCTCAGGGCGGCGCTGGCGATCATTTCGGAGACGACAAGCCCGGCACCGAACCGCGCCGCGATGTCGCGCATTGGGCGGTCGGTAATCCCTGCCATCGGTGCGAGAAATGCCCGATTGGACAGAAGGACATTGCCTATGCTTATTGTGGAGGCAGGATTTGCCAAGTGCTATGCCTTAAAACTGCTCAAAGCGCCTTCATTGATGACAGATTAGTCAAAACTCGCGTCAATTCAATGGCTCATTGCGCCTGGGGTTTACGAAAGTCAGCGACGCTGACCTTGTGCTGTGCCCCGCCCGGGGATAGAGCAATGCGCAGTCTTGGAAGGGGCAGCGCCATCTAACATGTCGCATTTGGATCGCATAGCCGTAATCATCGTTGCCGGAGGCGCCGGCGCGCGCGCAGCCACACAGGGCGACAGCCTGCCCAAGCAGTACCGTCCCATCGTCGGCCGTCCCCTCCTCGCGCGCACGATCGAGGCGTTCCTCGCCATGGACCGTGTCAGCCTTGTGCTCCCGGTCATCGGTTCCGATCATAAGACACTCTACGAGGCGCTGGGACTTGCGCACCACAAGCTCCTGCCGCCGGTCGTGGGTGGTTCGACGCGGCAAATGTCAGGTCTTGCCGGGCTCGACGCTCTCGAGGCGGCAGCGCCGGACATCGTGCTCATTCACGACGCCGCGCGCCCGTTCGTTTCGGCCTCGCTCGTAGACAGCGTCGTTACCGCGCTTGCCGATGCGGAGGGCGCCGTGCCCGTGACGCTCGTCACCGACACCATCAAGCGTTCGGTCGACGGCAAGACCGTGGGCGGCACCGAGGACCGCACCCAACTCTTTGCCGCCCAGACGCCCCAGGGGTTCCGCTATCGCGACATCCTCAAGGCGCATCGCCGGGCGGTCGAATTCAGCGACGGGTTCACCGACGACGCGGCGATTGCCGAATGGGCGGGATTGCGTGTCGTGCTGTCGGAAGGCTCGACGCGGAACATCAAGATCACGCTGCCGGGCGATTTCGAGCGTGCCGAGCGGATGCTATCAGGAGACGGACTTATGGAAACACGGGTCGGCGCGGGCTACGATGTGCACGCTTTCGAGCCGGGCGACGCCGTGGTCCTGGGCAACATCGCGATCCCGCACACTGCGAAGCTCAAGGGCCATTCGGACGCCGACGTCGTCCTTCACGCCCTTGCGGACGCGATCTACGGCGCGCTGGCAGAGGGCGATATCGGCGCGCACTTCCCGCCCAGCGAGGCGCAGTGGAAGGGTGCGGATTCGCGGATCTTTCTCGAACACGCCGTTGGCCGCGTGCTCGCCCGGCGCGGGCGCATCGTTCACCTCGATGCGACGATTGTCTGCGAACGCCCGAAAATCGGGCCACATGTGACATCGATACGGCACCGGATCGCCCAAATCGCCGGGATCGATGCCGGCCGCGTTGCCGTCAAGGCAACAACGTCGGAACGCCTGGGGTTTACCGGGCGCGAGGAAGGGATCGCCGCGCATGCCGTTGCCACCATCGAGTTACCGAAAGGATAGGCGATGAGGATAGATCCCGCGCTTTACGATCTTGCCCAGGCCGTCAATGACGCGCTTCGCGCGGCAGGAGCCACCCTTGCGACCGCCGAGAGCTGCACCGGCGGGCTTATCGCCGGTGCGATCACGGCGG
Organism: Pelagibacterium xiamenense; assembly: GCF_021166475.1. Lineage (GTDB taxonomy): Bacteria > Pseudomonadota > Alphaproteobacteria > Rhizobiales > Devosiaceae > Pelagibacterium > Pelagibacterium xiamenense. Next base: position 248,668 of record NZ_JAJOYS010000003.1, on the reverse strand, counting down.
TGCCCGGCTCGTCGGACATTCTCTATGGCGGCTTCGTCACCTATTCGAACGCGGCCAAGACGGCCATGATCGGTGTTCCGGAGGACCTGATCGCGCATCACGGGGCGGTTTCGCCCGAAGTCGCCCGCGCCATGGCCGAAGGCGCCCGCCGGACCGCGCAGACCGATTTCGCGATTGCCGTCACCGGTGTCGCCGGGCCTGGCGGCGGCAGCCTCGAAAAGCCGGTAGGGCTTGTCCATTTCGGGTTCGCAAGCGCCACGGCAACTGTTCACGAACAGCGCCGGTTCGGTGATATCGGGCGGGACCGGGTGCGCGCGGAAACGGTTCGGGTTGCGCTCAGGATGGTCCTTGAAGCTATGGCCTGAGGCCGATGAGAATACGCACGACGTCGGCTTGCCGGTGCACGCCCATTTTCCACATCGCGGATTTGAGCTGGTTTCGAACCGTGTGAATGCTCACGGCGCGGTGTTCGGCGAGTTCGGCCTGGGTCTTGCCATCGGCGATACCCAGCGCGATCGCGGTCTCTGCCGCCGTCAGCCCATGGCCCTCGGCGAATGCGGACAATTCGGACCCGGCCGGGGTGTCGGGCGCGATTGTGACAAGCAGGCTCTGCCCCGCATAGCCGATGGTCAGGGGAAAGGACGGCACATTGTGTCGTGCCGGGTCGAACGTCACCGCGCGGATCGTATAGTCTTGCAGGTGTTCCCCCGAAGACCCCGCCCTCGCCCGCGCATGGAAGGTTCTGGAGACGGTGGGCAGGCCGTTCCGCAATCCGATCAGGCATTGATCGAGAAAGGCGGCTGCCCCGCTGTCGGAAAATGAAACCCGGCCATGATGGGTGTCGCGCAATATTGCGCCGGACAACAGCATGTCCATTGCGGCTGAATTCGCAAAGAGCACGAAGCCGTTTTCCGCCACCAGAAGCACGGCGGCCTCGCCGCGTATGTCTCCCTTGCGCAGCAGATCGTTTTCGAGCGACTGGCTGGCGAGCATGCGGGCGATTTCGAACGCCTGCTTGAGGTGTGGCGCCAGAACGCTGACGGTCCTGAGCCATTCGCGCTCGAGCTTTTCCTCGTCCGCAAGCCGGATATTGCCCCCAAAGGCAAGTACGCGCGTTTCATCTTTGAGCAGGAACACACCGCCCCCGGCGGCGACATCCTCCTGAGGGCGAACCCAGTCGTTATAGAACTCCGTTGCCAGCAACTCGTCCTTGAGGCGCATCTTCTGGACCGGCGTAACCACGCCGGGGACGACCTCCGCGAAGCCGGGCGCCCACGCGTTCATTTCGCCGTAGTACTCGCTGTAGCTCTGGAGAAAGTCCGGATCGTAGCCCGATGCCAGGTACCCCAGCGATATGTCCGCTGACGTATCGTGGCCGAGCAACTGCACACGCACGCCGCCAATTGTGCGGGTCACTTCATCAAGAAAACGCTGCCATAGGCTCGCGTCGAAGACGGCGCTGTAGAGCAGTGCCGTCAGCTTATCGAGCCCGTCCATATCGATTTGGCAATCGCCCATGATCCAAATGAACTATCAAAGCAAAATAGATGTCGCAATAGTCCAAATGGTTCATGCGCGAACTAGATCGCCTCGAACATAGTCTCCTCAGGAAGTCAACTTCCGTTCTATTCCATGGTCCAAGATGGACAGCGAAATCAGGGGGTCGAATATGGAGAATTCACGCATTTGGATACTTGGTTGCACGGCGATTGTCGGGGCAGCTCTCGGCGGGTGCGCGTCTACGGGCGGCGGCGGCGGGGGCGGCGCGACACTTAATGCCGTTTACGCCGAGGATGCCGGTACAGTCGGCGAGGCGCTGGCGTCCGGAGAGACCTTGATGGCTTACACCTCGAGCATGTCGCTCTCCGCGGTCAGGGAAAATGGCGTTTGGCAGAGCGATCCTGCATCGCCTCAATTCTCGCTCGTGCTCAACGACGAGGGCGGGATCGATGTCACTATCGACGGCAAGACGGTGAGCTTCACGGCCGCCGACCTGAGCGGGGAGTACGGATGGGAGTCCGGTGATGATGGCGTCTTCACATGGAGTGCCGATTCCGCTCAGCAGGCCCTCGATGGCGACGCTTTTGGCCAGTATCACCAGGTTTGGTCGTACTTCTGGCATCCCGAGGACACGATGTATAACGGGTTTGCCGTTATCGGCACCGAAACGACACCGGACGCGGTTGCAGCCCAGTCGGCCTCGGCAACATATTCGGGATGGGCGGCTGCCGATGCCTATTTCGCGGGATCGGAGAGCGATACCCGCACGCGGTTGTTTGGAGATCTTGCGCTTGCCGCGGATTTCGACGCCGGGACGATTGGCGGAACCATGAGCAATATCGGTGTCCGAGTCCGGTCCGATGGTGATTGGGGTGCCACAACCGATTTGGACGGCACGATCGCTCTCGAAACGTCGTCGATTTCGGGCAATGGCTATTCCGGAACGCTTGCGCCGGATGCAACCCTTGAGAGCGAACTGGCAATGGAGGATTTCGAGGGCGGCTACGGGGGCAAATTCTACGGGCCAGATGCCGAAGAAGCCGGCGGCACGCTTGGCTTCACCGGTGTCTCGGACGGCGATGCCGTAGTCGGCGCGGGGTTCTTTACCGCCCTGCAGGACTAATCCATCGGGTCGATCGTATGGGGCTGGCGGCAACGCCGCCCGTCCCGCCTCGGCCTCACAGGACATTCCATGGCTCGCCTTTTCGCTCCCTTTCACACCGTGGCGCGGACGCTGACGCTCGTTGTGTTCATGCTGATCCCGCTGCAACCGGCATTACCGCTCGAGGAACGGGCCTCTCCATTCGGCCCAGTGCTCGCACACCTGTTGGCGCAGGGCCGCTATGACGACGCGCGACGTCTCGCGGCGGAGATTTTCGCCGGACAACCAGGTGGCGCGGTTCAGCTTACCCAACTCGAGGGTATCATCCTGCTGCGCGACGGGCGCGTGGATGAAGCGGTCACCGTCTTTCGTGCGATACTGGCTGCACGACCGGATTTCACGCCGGCGCGGGTCGAACTGGCCCGCGCCCTGCGCATGAAGGGCGAAACCGATGCTGCCTATCACCAGTTCGAACTCTTGGCGCACGGCGGCGCCCACCCGGCGCTTCGGCAAATGGCGGCGGACGCCATGGACGCCCTGCGCGCAGAAAGGCCTTTGGGGGCATCGGTTCGCTTTGCGCTCGTGCCATCGACGAATTTCAACAAAGGCAGCGGGCATGAGACGTTCGACACCGGCGGGCTGGTCTTCTCGATTGACGAGAACGCGCGCGCCAGAACCGGCCTTGGCGTGGCTCTGGGCGCAACCGCTTTTGCCGCGTTCAGGATCGACGAAGATAACGATCTGACCGTTTCACTCATTGGTGATACGACCAAATATGTTGATGCCGCCGATTACGACCACGCCCAGGCCGGTCTCGAACTCACCTATGCGCACCGACGCCAAGGACTCATGATCGGCCTGGGCCCTGTTGCGCGCTACCAGTGGAGCGGCTGGGAACCGTATCTGGCGAGTTACGGCGCTGCCATCGAGGCTGCCGCTCCCGTTGGACCGGGTGACCTCGTCACCGCCACTTTTGAGGTGCTCGCGCGCGACTTTGCCGTGCTCGATCACCGGGACGGTTGGCAGGCCACAGGTACCATTGGCCTGCAACATCGGTTTTCGCCCTCCGCGAGCCTGGCGGTTACCCTCGGCACGACGCTGGAGCGGACGCAAAGGCCCCATATCGATCACAACGACATCGTTGTGGGTGTAACGCTTCGCAACGAATGGCATGGCGGGCTGATCACATCGCTGTTCGCATCATACGAACACCATGCCTATCTCGGCGATTATCCCGCTGTCGGGGCGCCGCGCGCCGATCACAAGATTACGGCCGGGGTTACCCTGGCGCACAGGGCCATCGATATTGCCGGATTTATGCCGCAGGTCAGCTATCAGTATTCCCGGCAGGTCTCGAACGTGACCTTCTTCGACTACGACAGCCACGATGTAAGGCTGGGGCTGACGCAATCCTTCTGATCACGAAAACCGCCGCGCCGCCTCCGTGACGAACGCGTCGATGATCTCTTCCTGCTTGGCCGCAAAGGCCGGCTCGGCGATGGAGCGGATCAAAGGATTGGCGATCTTGAAGTCGATGTCGAAGCGGATCAGACTCCCCTGCCCGCGGGGCGTGAAGCGCCAGAGCGAATCCAGGTGGCTGAACGGACCGTCTATGGCGCGGGCGCTCAGCGTCATCGCCTCGCGGTCGACAACAATGCGGCTGGTATAGGACTGCGCGATCGGGCCGAAGCGGATGTGCATGCGCGCGACGAACCTTGTCCCGGGCGCCGCCGGATCGCGTTTCACTTCCATATGCTCGCAATGGGGAATGAAACGCGGGTAGGTTTCGACGTCGGCGACGAGTTCGAGCATGCGTTGCGGCGCATGCGGCGTTATCCGCTCGAACGTTCTTTGCATCAGGCGATGCCGAGCCTTGCCTGCCGTGCGGCGCGAAGCTGCGCAAAATCCTCGCCCGCATGGTGCGACGAGCGCGTCAGCGGGCTCGAGGACACGAGCAGGAAGCCCTTGGTTTTGGCGACAGTCGCGTAGGACTTGAACTCCTCGGGCGTCACGTATTTTTCGACCTTGTGATGCTTGCGCGTGGGCTGGAGATATTGCCCGATGGTTAAAAAGTCGACATCGGCAACCCGCAGGTCGTCCATCAGCTGCAACACTTCGTTTCGCGTTTCGCCCAGCCCCACCATGATGCCGGATTTGGTGAACATCTGGGGATCGAGTTCCTTGACCCGCTGGAGAAGACGGATCGAATGGAAGTAGCGCGAGCCGGGCCGCACCGTGAGGTATTTCGACGGCACGGTTTCGAGGTTGTGGTTGAAGACGTCGGGCTTGGCCGCCACGACAATCTCCAGCGCGCCTTCCTTGCGCAGGAAGTCCGGTGTCAGGATTTCGATCGTCGTTTTAGAGTTGCGCGCGCGGATCGCGCGGATCACGTCCGCGAAATGCTGCGCGCCGCCATCGGCGAGATCGTCCCGGTCGACCGAGGTGATCACCACGTGCTGGAGCCCGAGCTTTTCAACGGCCTTGGCGACGTTTTCGGGCTCATTGGGATCGAGCGGTGTGGGCAGGCCCGTGCGCACGTTGCAGAACGCGCAGGCGCGCGTGCAGATCTCGCCCATGATCATCATGGTTGCGTGCTTCTTGCTCCAGCACTCCCCGATATTGGGGCAGCCGGCTTCCTCGCACACGGTCACCAGTCCGTGCTCGCGCACGATATCCTTGGTCTCCCGGTAAACGGGCGAACCGGGCGCCTTGACGCGGATCCAGTCCGGCTTGCGCAGCATTTCGGTATCGGGGCGGTGCGCCTTTTCCGGGTGCCGCGGGCGGTTTGCGGTCGTATCGAGCAGTGTAACCATGATGCCTTTCCAGGTTCCGCTTCCACGGGTGTGGAGCGCGGATTCCGGCAGCCAAATGCCGGGAGACGATGGATTGTGGCAGCTTAGTCGAAGACGCGGGCGAGGAAAACGACGGAAACAGCGCCGATGGCGGCCGTCACGATGTGTCGTGTCATCGCGTTGCTGATCGGAACGTCGACGCCGAACTGGGTAATGAAGAAACCCACGATACCGGCGCCGGCAACGCCGGCAGCGAGATAGCGCCAGACGGTATGGGCGGAAAAGATCAGGCTCCCGGCCAGCCCGCAGGTCAACCCTACGGCAATCCAGATCAGGAATGGCTCGGCCGTCACTGCAAACATGCCCGTCCCCATCAGACGATTATGCGTGCCACAAGTTTAGTTCAAATGCTCCGGTTTTCGAGAGATTTTAAGCGATAACCGCGGGGTTCTTCATATATTGGTCAATTTACGCCTAGCGCAATGGCACCGATTTGAACGAATTTCCCGCGGTTATCGCATTCGACGTTTCCTCGGATATGGCTCGGCGGCTAGGTCCGGGACTTCACGAGCCGATAGATCCAGATCAGCAGGCAGGCGCCTATGACGGCAATGATGAGCTGGCCGATAATGCCGCCCAGTGTGCCGCCCACGATAAAGAACAACAGCGCGTTGAGCACGACGGCGCCGGCAATGCCGAGCAGGATGTTTACGATCAGATTGTGATCCGACTTCATGATCTGTTCCGCGATCCATCCGGCAATACCGCCGATGATGATGGCTCCGATCCATCCGATGCCTTCCATTGCAACCTCCTAAGTTGGTGTTTGCATGAGGGACAATGTGCGTACCCGCCGTTCCGATGCATGAAAATCACGCATCGCCCTAGAGATCACCGATTTCGACCCACGCACCGGCCTGGCTCGCCGAGCGGATCGTCGCCTCGACCAGCGCGAAGCTCAAAAGATTCTCCTGGCCGGAGCTGAAATGAGGTGGTGTCCTGCCTGTCTCGATGGCCGTGGCGATCGCGTTGAGCGTTCCGGCCCGGTCGAGATGGTCGAGTTTGGGCAACGCGATTTCGTCTGCCTCGCCCGAAAGGTCGCGGGTGCGCACGATGTCGGGCAGATTGCCCGTGGCGCGGTGATCGCGCGAGCTCCACCAGATTTCGCCTTTCGAGCAATCCATCGACCAGGCCCCCGACCACGCCGTGTCCTGCGCGCCGCTCATCCACGAGCCGCGATAGCTCACCACGGTCCCCTTCTCGAATTCGAGGGTCGCAACGCCGATAGGATGATGGACGAACTGGCTATCGGTGGTATTCCAGGTGCGGCAGGAGACGCGTTTGGGGTCGTCGCCCAAAACCATGCGCATAAGATCGAAATGGTGGATCGCCATGTCCGCCAGAAGCGGATCGGGCATTTCCCAGAACCGGTAGCCGACGGATGGGGCGTGTTTGCGGAAGTCGATCGATACGAGATTGACGTCGCCCAGCGTCTTATTCGCAACCATTTCCGCGACTTTATGCGGCGCGGGATTGTGGCGGTAGTTCTGGCTGACCATCAGGATGCGGCCGGCCTTCTCGGCCCTGGCCACCAGGTCGCGCGCCTGGGCGAGGGTCGAGGCGAACGGCTTTTCGACGAGGACGTTGAAGCCAAGATCCAGCGCCTGCCCGACGACGGGATGATGCGCCTCCGTTCGCAGCGTCGCCAGCACCAGATCGGCGTCGGTTTTTGCGATCGCCTCTTCGAGGCTCAGGAAGCACTTGTCCGGCGCGACACCCAGTTCGGTTTGCACCCGCCTGATCGCCTCGGGATTGGCATCGACATAGGCGACCGGGGCCACGCGCTCCACGGTGGGAACGATCTCCTTGGCCCAGGAAAAGCCCCATCCGCCAAGTCCGACCTGAATTGCCCTGACCATGCCAGCGTTCTCCGCGTCAGATGTTGAGCGCCTGCCCGTAGGCGTCCAGCACGCTTTCCTTCATCGTCTCCGAAAGCGTTGGGTGCGGGAAGATCGTGTGGATCAGCTCTTCCTCGGTCGTTTCGAGATTCATCGCGACGACGAACCCCTGAATCAGCTCGGTCACCTCGGCGCCGACCATATGCGCGCCCAGGAGCTCGCCGGTCTTGGCGTCGAAAATGGTCTTGACCAGCCCGTCGGGTTCACCAAGCGCAATCGCCTTGCCATTGCCGACGAACGGAAAACGTCCGACCTTGATCTCGCGGCCGGCCTCCTTCGCCTTGGCTTCGGTCAGTCCAACGCTCGCGACCTGTGGCTCGCAATAGGTGCAGCCCGGGATTTTGGCCTTTTCGAGCCCATGTACCTTCTTGCCCGCGATGGTTTCGATCGCGATCACCGCCTCGTGCTCGGCCTTGTGTGCGAGCATCGGCGGACCGGCGACGTCGCCGATGGCCCAGATGCCCTCGACGTTCGTCCGGCCATGATCGTCCACGACGACGATGCCCCGGTCGATCTTGACCCCGATCTTTTCGAGCCCGAGATTTTCAGAGTTCGCCTGAACGCCGACCGCCGAGATCAGCTTTTCGGCCTTGATCTCTTTCTTCTCGCCGTTCTTGAGCTCGACATGCGCGGTGACGCCATCCTTGGTCTTGTCGACCTTGGAAACCTTGGCGTCCGTCAGGATGGAAATGCCGCGCTTTTCGAAGCGCTTGCGCGCAAGTCCGGCGATCTCGGCGTCCTCCACGGGCATGATCTGCGGCAGGAGCTCGATCACCGTCACTTCTGCGCCCATGGAGCGGTAGAAGGACGCGAATTCGATGCCGATGGCGCCCGAGCCCATGACGGCGACGGATTTCGGCATTTTTTCGGGCTTCAGCGCCTCGAAATAGGTCCAGATCTTGTCGCCGTCCGGCTCTATGCCGGGCAGGACGCGCGGCCGCGCGCCGGTCGCGACGATGATGTTCTTGGCCTTGTACGTCCCCTCCCCGAGCGTCGTCTTGGGCTTGGGGTGCTGCGGTTCGACGGGCTTTTTCTTTGTGGCTTCGACCTTAACCTCGCCGACCTTCGTGATCGTCGCCTCGCCCCAGATGATATCGACCTTGTTCTTCTTCATGAGGAACTGGCAGCCGTCGTTCATGCGGCCCGCGATCTGGCGCGAGCGTTTGACGATCTCGGAGATATCGAAGTCGAACTTGTCGGCCTTGAGCCCGTAGTCCTTGGCGTGGCCCATATGGCCGTAGATCTCGGCGGAACGCAGCAGCGCCTTGGTGGGGATACAGCCCCAGTTCGAGCAGATGCCGGCCATGTGCTCGCGCTCGACAACCGCCGCTTTCATCCCGAGCTGCGATGCGCGGATGGCGGCGATATAGCCGCCGGGGCCGCCGCCGATCACGATGACATCGTATTGATCCGCCATAGGAAAAACCTCTTTATGGTTGGGCCCTAAAGGCCGAGCAATTTCGAGACGACCGGCGCCAGAGCATCGCCAATGGCGCGCGTGTTCGCCGCGTCGAGGTGGACGCCGTCGAGCGGCGAAGCCTTCGCCACGCTCGCAGCATCGAAGAAGGTGCAGCCGGTATCCCTTGCAACCCGCTCGTAATGACCGGCGAGATCAGGGCTTTCAGTCATTCCGTGCCGGAACATCGTCGAAAGGTCGGCGTGTTCGGTCGCGATGCAATGCGGCGGCGCCACCAGAACGACCTCGGGTACAGGTGCGGTTGCGTCGTAAGGATGAGTACGCACGATCTCGGCAAGTCGTTTCATGCCCATCGCGGCGCCCAGTGCGGAGCCGCAGATATAGGACTTCATATCGTTTGTGCCGAGCATGATGACGACGCAGTCGATCGGTTGATGGCTCGAAAGCAGCGTGGGCAGCGTTCGGGCGCCGTTCCGGTCGGCGGGCGAGGAGAAGTCGTCAAAGACAGTGGTGCGCCCTCCAAGCCCCTCGGCAATCACCCTTGCCTTTCCGGCAAGGCCCGCCTCGAGCCGTGTCGGCCACCGGTCCTCATAGGCGTGCCGCGGCCCTCCGGCCGGATCGGCGCCAAAGGTCAGGCTGTCGCCGTAAGCGAGGATAGTCTTCATCGTCCTGCCCTTACGCCAGCATCATGGTGGGCGTTTCGATCAGTTGCTTGAAAACCCCCAGCAGTTCGGCCCCGAGCGCGCCGTCGACCGAACGGTGGTCGCAAGAGAGCGTCACCGTCATGAAATTGCCGGTCTTGATCTCGCCCTTTTCGGCATAGACGCGTTCCTCGCCCTTGCCGACCGCAAGAATGGTCCCGTGGGGCGGATTGATAACGGCGGCGAAGTTGGAGATGCCGTACATCCCCAGATTCGATACTGCCGTCGAGCCGCCCTGATATTCGTGCGGCGCAAGCTTCTTGGACCGCGCACGGGTAGCAAGGTCTTTCACTTCCGCGGAAATCTCGCGCAACGTCTTGGTGTCGCAGGATTTGACAACCGGCGTGAACAAACCGCCGGGGACCGACACGGCCACGGCCACGTCGGAGCGCTTGTGGTAGAGAATCGAATCTCCGGCCCAGGTCGCGTTGGCCTGCGGTAGCCGCTGAAGCGCAACGGCCCAGGCCTTCATGATGAAGTCGTTGACCGAGAGCTTGTATTCGGGCTTGCCGTCCTTGTCCTTCTTGGCCGCGCCATTGATCTGCTCGCGGGCGGCCAGAAGCGCGTCGATGCGGCAATCCATGTTGAGATAGAAGTGGGGAACGGTCTGTTTCGCCTCGGTCAGCCGCGCGGCGATGGTCTTGCGCATGCCGTCGGCCGGGACGAGTTCGTAAGTCCCTTCCTCGTAGAGCGAGAGCACCTGCTGTTTGCCCAGTCCGGCAGCCATCTGCCCCCCGGCTGCCGGTGCCGCTGCCGCAGCCGCCTTGCCAGAAACGCCGTCTTTCTTGGCCTTCTCGATGTCGGCTTTGACGATGCGTCCCTTCGGCCCGGAGCCCGACAGCGCGGCAAGGTCAATGCCAGCGTCCTTGGCCAGGCGCCGTGCGAGCGGCGAAGCGAAAATGCGATTGCCATCGCCTTTGGTCGGCGCCGGCCCGGCGCCTGTCGCGGGAGTGCTGCCCTTGGCCGCTTCCGGCGTTGCGCCGGCGGGAGCGGCCTTTGCGGCTTCCTTGGCCTCGCCATTGGTTTTGGCTTCCGGTTCCGGTGCCTTCTCGGCCTTGGGCGAGCCGGCATCCGCCTTGATGTCGTCCGCGCTTTCGCCCTCTTCGAGCAGCACGGCGATCACGGCGTTGACCTTGACGTTCTCGGACCCTTCATCGACGAGGATCTTGCCAATGGTGCCTTCGTCGACCGCCTCGACCTCCATTGTCGCCTTGTCGGTCTCGATCTCCGCAATGACATCGCCGGAGGAGACGGTATCGCCTTCCTTGACATGCCATTTGGCGAGCGTGCCCTCCTCCATCGTCGGCGACAGGGCGGGCATTGTGATGTTGATGGGCATCGGAATGGCCTCCCTTAGCTGCGATAGGTGACGGCATTCACCGCCGCGATGACTTCGTCGACATTGGGCAGCGCGAGCTTTTCAAGGTTGGCCGCGTAAGGCAGCGGCACGTCCTTGGCGGTGACGCGGGTCACGGGCGCATCGAGATAGTCGAAGCCCTGCTCCATCAGGCGCGCGGCGATTTCCGAGCCGACCGAACCCTGCGGCCAGCCTTCTTCGACCGTCACGCAGCGGCCCGTTTTCTTGACGCTTTCGAGCACCGTCTCGAAATCCATCGGGCGGATGGTCCGAAGGTCGATGAGTTCGACATCGACACCGGCTTCGACCAGCTTCTCGGTCGCCTGGGTCGCGTAGCGCATACCCATAGAGAACGAGACGATGGTGACGTCCTTGCCCTCGCGCGCGATCCGGGCCTTGCCGATAGGCAGCACGAAATCGTCCATCTTCGGGACCGGCCCGGTCGAACCGTAAAGGATCTCGTTCTCGAGGAAGACGACCGGATTGGGGTTCCGAATAGCGGCCTTCAGGAGCCCCTTGGCGTCCGCCGCCGAATAGGGTGCGATGACGATGAGGCCGGGAACGTGGGAATACCACGCCGTATAATCCTGGCTGTGCTGCGCGCCCACGCGCGCCGCCGGGCCATTGGGACCACGGAACACCATCGGGGCCTTGATCTGCCCGCCGGACATATAGAGCTGCTTGGCGGCGGAATTGATGATCTGGTCGATGGCCTGCATGCCGAAGTTCCAGGTCATGAATTCGACGATCGGCTTCAACCCGGCAAAGGCGGCGCCCACGCCGAGACCGGCAAAGCCGTGCTCGGTAATGGGCGTATCGATGACGCGCTTGCCGCCGAATTCCTGCAGCAGGCCCTGGGTGACCTTATAGGCACCCTGATACTCAGCGACTTCCTCGCCCATCACGAAGACGTCGGGGTCGCGGCGCATTTCCTCGGCCATGGCGTCGCGGAGCGCTTCACGCACCGTGGTCTCGACCATCTCGACGTCGTCGGGCAGGTCGGGATCGGCCGCGGGCTTGAACTCGGGCGCCTTGGGCGCCGCGTCGGCCTTTGCTGAAACTTCGGGTTGGCTTGTCTCGGGCTCGGCAGCATCCGGGCCGGGCTTTTCACTTTCCTTGGGCGCTTCGGCAGGCTTTTCCGAGATGTCGGCCGCGCTCTCGCCCTCGCCCAGCAGCGTTGCGATGAGGGTATTGACCTTCACCCCTTCGGTGCCTTCGGCAACGTGAATCTTGCCGATGGTACCTTCGTCGACGGCTTCGACTTCCATCGTCGCCTTGTCGGTTTCGATTTCGGCGATGACGTCACCGGGCGCGACGCTATCGCCTTCCTTCACGACCCATTTGGACAGAGTGCCCTCTTCCATCGTGGGCGACAGGGCGGGCATCAGAATATCGGTTGGCATGAAACAGTCTCTCTTAAAAGGCGGTCAGGCGACCGTTTCTGATCAGGCGCTGATGGTTACGTCGGTATAAAGCTCGGAGGCGTCGGGCTCGGGATCGTTGGTGGCGAAATCCGCGGCCTCGGTCACGATGGCGCGGATGTCCTTCTCGATCTCCTTGAGCTCCTCTTCGGTAGCATGCCCGCCCTCGAGGAGGCGCTTGCGCACCTGTTCGATCGGATCGCGTTCGGAGCGCATGGTCGAAACTTCCTCTTTCGAGCGGTATTTGGCCGGGTCCGACATCGAGTGCCCGCGATAGCGGTAGGTCAGCATCTCGAGGATGTAGGGGCCTTTGCCCGAACGCGCGTGCTCGATGGCGCGCCCTGCGGCGTCCATCACCATGCGGACGTCCATGCCGTCGACCTGTTCGCCCGGAATGCCGAAGGAGACGCCGCGCTGGGAAAGATCGGTCGTCGAGGCCGAGCGCTCGATCGAGGTGCCCATGGCGTACTTGTTGTTCTCGATCACGTAGACGACCGGCAGGTCCCAGAGTTTCGCCATGTTGAAGCTCTCATAGACCTGGCCTTGGTTGGCGGCGCCGTCGCCGAAATAGGTGATCGAGACGTTGTCTTCTTCGCGGTACTTGATCGCAAACGCGATGCCGGTGCCGAGGCTCACCTGAGCGCCAACGATACCGTTGCCGCCGTAAAAGCGCTTGTCGGTCGAAAACATATGCATCGACCCGCCCTTGCCCTTGGAGAGCCCGCCCGAACGGCCTGTCAGTTCGGCCATGATACCGTTGGGATCCATGCCAACCGCCAGCATATGGCCGTGGTCGCGATACCCGGTGATCGAGGAGTCGCTGTCCTTGGCCGCCATCTGGATGCCGGTCACGACGGCCTCCTGCCCGATATAGAGGTGGCAGAAACCGCCGATCAGCCCCATGCCGTACATCTGGCCCGCTTTTTCCTCAAAGCGGCGGATCAGGAGCATCTCGCGGAAGGCGTGAAGCTCTTGTTCCTTGGTGAACTGGGGGGCATTGGAGGTGGACTTGGCCTTGGTGGCCGTCGCTTTGCGCGCCATGCGGGACGTCTCCAGAAATGGTGGACCCGGGTCACGCGGAAGGGAGCCGCGCAACCGCAGAATGCTTCTTACACAATATCGTCGCGCCGGTCACTGGGAAAGCGCTGCGATATGCTCGGTTCACGGTTTATGGTATTGATATAAAAGCAGGAATTTAAGTTATCCGAATTTCAGTTAATTTTGAAAATCAACTGATATGTGGTTACTTTGTATCGTCCGGAACGATAATGATGTCGTCAGGGTGGACGAGGCCAAGGAGCTCCCGGGAACGCTCGGTTATGATGTCCGGATCGAGCCGTTGCGGCTCGAATAGCGCAATGCGATGCCGGTAGGCTTCGATCTCGGTGTCAAGCGCCGCCTGGCGGGCTTTCAGCACCTCGATTTCGGCAAGCATATCCTTCTGGCTTTCAAGCCCGAATGTGCCGGTCAGCAGGTGGTAGCCCAGATAGCCCTGAAACGCCACCAGCCCGGCGGTGACCGAGAGCTTCAAAAGAATGGAGGGACGTTTGACGCGCGTGGGCATGCGGGTGCGGGACTCGAAACGGGAAACGTTCGCCCTTTATGACTCGGTTAGCCTTAAGGACTGGTTTCGTCCCGAGGGATTTGCATCAGGCGGCGCTGAGCGTGCTGCCGAGTTCCGCGAGCGAGGCGACGAAACGGATGTGGCCGCCGGTATTACACTCGTAGACAAAGTCCCGCAGCGCCGTGCTTTCAGCGGTATGGGCCGAGATATCGCCGATGATGGCTGCCTTGATGTTGTAGTTCGCGAGCTTTTGAAAAAAGCCGCCCGCCTGCTTTGTGCTCAGAACGAAGAATTCCGGGGCCAGCCGGGAAGCCGGGATCGCCACCCAATCGGCGCCGGTCCCGTAAGTTTCGCCGATGACGGTAAGCGCATCGTCCTCTCCAGCAAGCAGCGCGCCCGCCGAATCGAGTTCGACGACAACCTCGGAGCCGAACATATGGACTTGCATGGGTACCCTCCTGGGCGGCGTGTGGGCAGGGCACGGACGCCCTGCCCTTTCTGGCCTTATCCCTTGAGAATGGACCGGCCGGCATAGACCGCGGCCGAGCCGAGATATTCCTCGATACGGATGAGCTGGTTGTACTTCGCCAGCCGGTCGGACCGCGCCAGCGAGCCGGTCTTGATCTGCCCGCAATTGAGCGCAACGGCGAGGTCGGCAATCGTCGAATCCTCGGTTTCGCCCGAGCGGTGCGACATGACCGCCGTATAGGACGCCTTGTGCGCGGTCTCGACCGCGTCGAGGGTCTCGGACAGCGAGCCGATCTGGTTGACCTTGACGAGGATCGAGTTGGCGACACCCATCTTGATGCCGGAAACCAGCCGCTCGGTGTTGGTGACGAAAAGGTCGTCGCCCACGAGCTGTACCTTGCCGCCAATCGCCTGGGTCAGGCCCTTCCAGCCCTCCCAATCGTCCTCGGCCATGCCGTCTTCGATGGAGATGATGGGGAACCGGGCGGTCAGATCTTCGAGGTATTTGACCATCTCGTCCGATCCGAGCGACTTGCCCTCGCCCTTGAGATTGTATTTGCCATCGGCGAAGAACTCGGTCGAGGCGCAATCGAGCGCGAGATAAACGTCTTCGCCCGGCTTGTAACCGGCCTTTTCGATCGAGCGCATGATGAAGCCGAGCGCGTCTTCGGTCGAGGAGAGGTTCGGGGCGAAACCGCCCTCGTCGCCCACATTGGTGTTGTGGCCGTCTGCGGCAAGGTTCTTCTTGAGCGTATGGAAGATTTCCGAACCGATCCGCACCGCGTCCGCAATCGAGGACGCGCCAACCGGCATGATCATGAATTCCTGGATGTCGATGGGGTTGTCCGCGTGCTCGCCACCGTTGATGATGTTCATCATCGGCACCGGCAAAACGCGCGCGTTCGGGCCACCGACATAGCGGTAAAGCGGCAGCGCGCTCGATTCCGCGGCGGCCTTGGCGACCGCGAGCGAAACGCCGAGGATGGCGTTTGCGCCGAGCTTGCCCTTGTTGTGTGTGCCGTCGAGGTCGATCATGGCCTGATCGATCTCGATCTGGTCGAGCGCATCCATACCCTCGACTTCGCTGGCAATCACGGTATTGACGTTGTCGACGGCCTTCGAGACGCCCTTGCCCGAATAGGTATCGCCACCGTCACGCAGTTCGACGGCCTCATGCGCGCCGGTCGAAGCGCCCGAGGGCACCGCGGCCCGGCCGAAGCTGCCATCTTCGAGAACCACATCGACCTCGACGGTCGGGTTGCCACGGCTGTCGAATATCTGCCGGCCAATGACGTCAACAATTGCGGACATGCGCTGAGAGCCCTCTCTTTGTGCGGATGAGACCAATGGATGACCTTCTAAATAAGGTCACGCGGCTATGAAAGGCCTTGGCGCAGAAATATTGCACCCGCATGACTATGCGGCGAGCGTTACCACGACCGCGCCGCGCTTGGTCGCAACCACCGTATGCTCATACTGAACGCACGGCGCTGCCGGCACACTCACCAGCGTCCAGGGATCGTCCAGATCTTTTTCTTCGGCCATCTGTCCGCCCAGGGATAGGAACGGCTCGATGGTGAAGACCAGTCCATCGCCGATGCGCCGGCGTTCGGAGCGATCCGGCCATGTGGGGATTTCGCCCGGCGCATCGTGCAGGCTATCGCCCACGCCGTGGCTCGCCAGGTTGCGGATGAGGGTATAGCCGTGCATCCCGGCGAATTTGCCGATGGCCGTACCGATATCGGCGAGCCCGCCGCCGGCCCGCACCGCCCGGATCCCCGCCCACATCGCCTTCTTGCCGTCCCGGCAGAGCTTTTCGATGCGCGGCCGCCCCGGCGGCACGATGTAGGAGGCGCCGGTATCGGCAAAAACGCCGTCCTTTTCCGCCGAAACGTCGATATTGACCAGGTCGCCGGCCGCGATCACGCGGTCACCCGGCATGCCGTGCGCGATTTCCTCATTGACCGAGATGCAGGTCGCGCCGGGGAACTGGTAGGTGATTTCCGGCGCCGAGCGCGCGCCGCTCGCCTCGAGCACCTTGCGGCCGATGTCGTCGAGTTCCTGCGTCGTGATCCCCGGCTCGAGCGCGGCTGCCATCGTATCGCGCGCCACGGCGCAAATCCGCCCGATGGCTTTCAGCCGCGCAAGGTCTTCCTCCGAGGTGATCGTCACCGTGTCAGCCTCTCAATTTATGGAAATGCGCCAACAGCCCTTGCGTCGAACTGTCATGGCTTTCCGCCGAGGTTGTGCCCTCGACTTTGGGCAGCAGAGCCTTGGCGAGCTGTTTGCCGAGCTCAACGCCCCACTGGTCGAACGAATTGATGTTCCAAAGCGTCCCCTGCACGAACACCTTGTGCTCGTAAAGCGCAACGAGCTTGCCCAGGGTCGCCGGGTCGAGCCTCGAATAGACGATGGTGTTGGAGGGCCGGTTGCCCGGGAACACCTTGTGGGGCAGCAGCGCCTTGATCTGCGATTTGGAGAGCCCGGTGCCCTTGAGTTCGGCCGCAACCTCCTCCTCGGTCTTGCCCAGCATGAGCGCTTCGGACTGCGCAAAGCAGTTGGCCACGAGCTTGTCGTGGTGCGGCGGCAGGGTTTCGTGCGGGTTGGCCGCAACAAGAAAGTCGCAGGGGATGACGCTCGTACCCTGATGGATCAGTTGGTAGAACGCGTGCTGGCCGTTGGTGCCGGGCTCCCCCCAGATGATCGGCCCGGTCTCCCAGGGTGTCGGCTTGCCGTTGAGCGTCACCGATTTGCCGTTCGACTCCATGTCCTGCTGCTGAAGGTACGCCGGAAAGCGCGATAGCCGCTGATCGTAGGGCAGCACGGCGTGGCTCGCGAACCCCCAGGCATTGCGGTACCAGGCACCGATCAGCCCCATGATGACCGGCAGGTTCTCTTCGAGCGGCGCGGTGCGGAAATGTTCGTCCATTTCCCCCGCCCCGCGCAAAAACGCCTCGAAATTGTCGAATCCGACCGCAATCGCAACTGGCAACCCGATCGCCGACCACACCGAATAGCGCCCGCCGACCCAGTCCCAGAACCCGAAGATCCGGTCTTCGCGGATGCCGAAGGTCTGGCAGCCTTCGATATTGGTCGAAACGGCCGCGAAGTGATCGGTCACGGCGTCCTCGCCCAGTGCGTCGGCGAGCCATTTGCGCGCCGAATGCGCATTGGTCATCGTTTCGTCGGTGGTGAAGGTCTTCGAGGCGACGATAAACAGCGTCGTCGCCGGATCGAGCCCCTTGAGGGTGTCGGCGATATGCGCGCCATCGACGTTCGAGACGTAGTGCGCACGCAGGTTGGGCCGCGTATAGGGCGCAAGCGCCAGCGTCGCCATCACCGGCCCAAGATCGGACCCGCCAATGCCGATATTGACCACATCGGTGAACTGCTCGCCGCCGTGCCCGCGAATGCCGCCGTCCCGGACGTCGTCGGAAAAGCCCTTGATCCGCGCAAGCACATCGCGCACCGCCGGCATCACATCCTCGCCGCCGACATTGACCGGCGCATCGCCGAAATAGCGTAGCGCCATATGCAGCACCGACCGGTGCTCGGTCGCATTGATCGGCTCGCCGGCCCACATCGCATCGCGCCGCGCTTCGAGATCGATTTCGCGCGCGAAGGCAAAGAGCGCCTTCAGCGCCGGGGTATCGATCCGGTTCTTCGAATAGTCGAGCAGGATATCCCCGAAGGTCGCCGAATAATTGGCGAACCGGTTGGGCTCATTGGCGAACATCTCGCGCATGGAGGTGCCCGAAAGGCGCTTCCTGTGTTTGACGAGATCGGCAAAAGCGGCCTTGCGGGTTTTGTTCGACATGAATACGTCCTCTGTGACTAGTCGAGCGCAGGCAGGTCCCCACGAGCCCATCCCTCACGGACCGATGCGCAGTATGATACGAAAGTCGCATCCTCAATCGCACGCCGCATCCCGTCCATCAACTCCTGATAGTAGGAAAGATTGATCTGGGAGAGGATCATCGCGCCGAGGATTTCCTCGCACTTGACGAGGTGGTGCAGATACGCCCGCGAAAACCGCCGCGCCGTCGGGTTGGCAGAGGTCTCGTCGAGCGGCCGCGGGTCGTCGCGGTGCCGGGCGTTCTTGAGATTGATGACCCCATAGCGGGTATAAACATGCCCGTGCCGCCCGGCCCGCGTCGGGTGCACGCAGTCGAACATGTCGATCCCGCGCGCAACCGCGCCCAGAAGGTCGTCGGGCTTGCCCACACCCATCAGGTAGCGCGGCTTGTCCTCGGGCAGCTGCGGCGTGATGTCTTCGAGCACCGAGAACATCACCTCCTGCGGTTCGCCCACTGCCAGCCCACCGACCGAATAGCCGTGGAAGCCGATATCAACGAGCCCCGCCGCCGAACGCGCCCGCAACTGTGGCACGTCCCCGCCCTGAACGATCCCAAAGAGCGCCCTGCCCCTGGCATCGTCGAACGCGCGCTTGGACCGTTCGGCCCAGCGCAGCGACAGTTCCATGCCGCGCTCGATTTCGGCGTGCTCGGCGGGCAGCCTGACGCATTCGTCAAGCTGCATGATGATGTCGGAATCCAGCAGCTTCTGGATTTCTATGGACCGTTCCGGTGTGAGGTTGTGGCTCGATCCGTCGATATGGGATTTGAACACCACCCCGTTCTCGTCGAGCTTACGCAGCGTCGCGAGGCTCATCACCTGAAAACCGCCGGAATCGGTGAGGATCGGCCGCTCCCAATCCATGAATTTGTGCAGCCCTCCGAGCCGCGCCACGCGCTCCGCGCCGGGCCGCAGCATCAGATGGTAGGTATTGCCCAGCAATACGTCCGCGCCGGTCTCGCGCACCTGCTCGGGATACATGGCCTTCACCGTCCCAGCCGTACCCACGGGCATAAAGGCGGGCGTGCGGATCTCTCCACGCGGCGTATCGATCTGTCCCCGCCGGGCCATGCCGTCGGTCGTATGGAGGGTGAAACGGAAATGTTCAGTCATTGGTGGCCCGGAAAAGCAGCGAAGAGTCGCCATACGAATAGAACCGGTAGGCGTTTTCGATCGCGTGCTTATAGGCTTTGTGCATGGTCTCCAAGCCGGAAAAGGCCGAGACCAGCATGAAGAGCGTCGAGCGCGGCAGGTGGAAATTGGTCATCAGCACGTCGACCACCCGGAAGTCGAACCCCGGCGTGATGAAGATGTCGGTATCCCCGGCAAACGCCTGAAGCGCTCCGGTCTCCCGCGCTGCGCTTTCGAGGAGCCGCAGGCTGGTGGTCCCCACGGCCACGACCCGCCCGCCGTCGGCCTTCGCCTTTTCGATGCGCGCGACGGTCTCCGGCGAGACGACACCCCATTCGGCGTGCATCTTGTGGTCCTCGGTATCGTCCGCTTTCATCGGCAGGAAGGTCCCTGCTCCCACGTGCAGCGTCACATGTTCGATGGTGACGCCCAACTCTTCGAGCCGGGCAAGCAGTTCCTCGGTGAAATGCAGCCCCGCCGTCGGCGCCGCGACCGCACCGTCATGCTCGGCATAGACCGTCTGGTAATCCTCCGCATCCCGCGCCTCTATGCCGCGCTTGGCCCCGATATAGGGCGGCAGGGGCATTGCCCCGCGCGCCTTGATGGCCTCGTCGAGCACGGCATCGGAAAAATCGAACGCCAGGGTCACCTCGCCATCGGAAACCACCTTGACGGTCGCGGAGAGCTCATCGAGCAGGCAAACCTCAGAGGTCGCGCCAAAGACGACCCGGTCGCCCTCCTTAAGGCGCTTTGCCGGCCGGGCGAAGGCACGCCAGGTGTTACCGTTCTCACGCTTGTGGAGGTTGAACGAGACGTTTGCGGCATACTCACCGCGATGGCGGACGCCCTTCAGATCCGCCGGGATGACCCGCGTATCGTTGACCACGAGCACGTCGCCGGCGCGCAATATACCGGCGAGATCGGTCACGACGCGATCCGTGAGCGTTCCGTCGGACGCCACAACGAGCATTTTGGCGCTATCGCGGGGCGAAACCGGATGCAGCGCAATCCGGTCGTCCGGCAGTTCGAAATCGAAAAGGTCGACTTTCATTCTAGACGCACTAACTGATACCGTTTTCGGTGAGGGAGGCCGGCACATCTCGCCCGCCGTGCAAGACGCGCCACACGTCGATAAACGTGTTCTGCTCTACGTAGAAGACCAAGTGCGGAAAGCGCTTGATGGGCCAAATCCGGACATCGGGGATACCCAATATATCGGCATACCGTAAAGCGCCGGCCCCAGGGTGTCGGGAGATTTGCAGGCTGGCGTTGTCTAGCGCCTGGATGAAGTCGGACGCTGCTCGTTCCCCGCCTTCCAGAAGATAATAGTCGATGATCTCGTCAACGTCCCGGACGGCCAGCGCGCTGAATTCGACCAGCTTGCCACTCATCCAGTCTTGCGACGCACCCGCGCCCGGAGACCATCGAAATAGGCTGCATCGGCCGTTGCGCCCGGCCCTGACGCCGCCCCCTCAAGCAGAAGCTTCCTCAATTCCTGCCGATCCCGCTCCTTGCGGATCAACTCGCGCACATATTCGCTCGACGTGCCAAAGCCGCGTTCGGCGACCTGCTCGTCGACGAAGGCCTTCAATGCGTCGGGCAGAGAAATGTTCATCGTCGTCATGGCAGTCAGCCTAGCGGCTTTGGCAAAAATTGGCAAGATTGGCGGCTAGGCCAGATCCGCCGCTACGCGCATGGTGACGATCTTGTCCGGGTTGCGCACCGGTTCGCCGCGCTCCAGCGCATCGATGGCGTCCATGCCCTCGATCACCTTGCCCCAGACCGAATACTGCCGGTTGAGCCAGGGGGCTTCATCAAAGCAGATGAAGAACTGCGAATTGGCAGAATCCGGATTGGCCGTCCGGGCCGCCGAAACCGTACCGCGCACGTGCTTTTCCTCGGAGAACTCGGCCTTCAAATCCGGCTTGTCCGATCCGCCCGTACCGTTGCCCTTGGGGCACCCGCACTGCGCCATGAAGCCGTCGATCACACGATGAAAGACGATCCCGTCATAGAAGTTCTCGCGCGCCAGTTCCTTCATGCGTTCGACATGGCCCGGCGCAAGGTCCGGGCGCATTTCGATGACGACCGTGCCCTTGGAGGTCTCCAGAACCAGCGTATTTTCGGGGTCTTTATAGTCGGCCATTATTCTTGTCCTGCCTTATATAAGAGAAATCTTATTCGCTGACGCGCAGCGAAACGATCGTATCGGGGTCCTCGACCACACCGTTGGCGCGCGGGTCGCCCTTTTCGATCTGGTCGACAAATTCCATCCCGTCGATGACCTCGCCGAAAAGCGTATACTGCCCGTTGAGATGCGGCGCATCGGCGGTGACGATGAAAAACTGCGAATTCGCGGAATTCGGGTCCATGGTGCGCGCCATACCGAGGGTTCCGCGTGCGAACGGCGCATCGGAGAACTCCGCCTCCAGATCCGGCAGGTCGGATCCCCCCGTGCCGTTGCCGAGCGGGTCGCCGGTCTGGGCCATGAAGCCCTCGATCACACGATGGAACTTGAGCCCATCGTAAAAGCCGGAATTGGCAAGCTCGGTGATCCGGGCGACATGCTCGGGCGCGAGATCGGGCCGCAGGGCGATGGTAACGGTGCCGTCCTCGAGTTCGAGCGTTGCAATCGGAGCCCCTTCGGGCGCTTCAGCATTCGCCTGCGAAGCCGGCAGGAAGGACCATGCCGTCATCGCAGCAAAAAGGGCGACAAAGGCAATGACGAGGGCGCCAACAACGCGGTTGGCCGGTTTTTGGGAGTGAGCAGCCATCAGGACTCCAGGGCTTTGAGAACGTTACGCGGAACGAAAGCGGCGATATCGCCGCCCATTTCCGATATCTGGCGCACAAGCGTTGCCGAAATGTGGCGGACGAAGGGGCTGGACGGCACGAAAACCGTCTGGAGGTCGGGCACCATCTGCGCGTTCATGCCCACCATCTGCATTTCGTAATTGTAGTCGGTGGTGTCGCGCAGCCCGCGGATAACGATATTGGCCCCTACACGCTGTGCTGCCTGTACCATCAACCCGTCGAACTCGACAATCTCGACGGCGACCCCGATCCGCTGCGCGATTGGCCCGGTGACCTCGGCAAGAAGTTGCCGGCGGAGATCGGCTGAGAGAAACGGCTTTTTGGCCGCGTGCACGCCGATCCCGACGACGAGCCTGTCGACGAGTTTGGCGGCGCGCTCGATCACATCGAGGTGGCCGTTGGTCACAGGGTCGAAAGACCCGGGATAGAATCCGACGCGTTCTGTCATGGTCCGGTTTTTTGTCATGCGTAACGCTGCAGCGCAAGCCGGTACGCGCCGGGGTTCGCCGCGACGCCCCGCTAGCCGGGCCTGTCGGCAATCAGATCGCAGAAGGCGCGCAGATCGTTTTCGATGTCTTCGGCCGGCGCCGTGTCACGCTCGAAGGCCCACCACAATTGCGCGCCCTGCCATTGGGCCGCCATCAGCCGCCCGAGACGGTTCTGGCGGTCGGGATCGCGCGTCAGCCGCCGGCCAAGTGCCGCGGCGAGGGTTTTTCCCCATGCTGCCCCGCGCCGACGCAAGACCGGATCGCGCATATCCTCGCGCAGGAGCGAGAGCCCCTGCACGTAGTCTTCGATCTCAGGCGCCGATACCGAAAGTTGCATCAGCAGCGCCACCGCACCCTCGGGCGAATCCGCGCATACCGTGTCGGCATGCGCGGTGAGGGCATCGAGTTTATCCCAGAGCTGGGATAGCGCCGCCCGGATCATCGTCTGCTTTGTCCCGAACCGTTGCACCAGCGTTGCCGGCGATAGGCCAACGGTTTTCCCGACCGCGGCAAAGGTCAACGCATCCGGTCCTCTCTCTTGCATGATTGCGATCGCGGCATCGAGAACGCCCTGGTCAGTGATGGTCTTGGGACGCGCCATAGAAATTCCATTTGTAAACGAACATTCGTTTATTATTCTGGGCGCACGATAACAGGAGAGAATCATCATGGCCAGAATTCTTGGTTACATCGCCACCAGCCTCGACGGACGCATCGCAACTGCCGCTGACGGCCTCGACTGGCTGTTCAAATATGACGACATGGACCTCGGCGTGCACGACTACCGGACCTTCCTTGCGGGCATAAAGACGCTCGTCATGGGGCGGGCCACTTATGATTTTATCGCCCGTCAACCCTCCCCCTGGCCCTATGAGGGCAAGCGCGTCATCGTCGTGACCTCGCGTCCGATCGAGGCGCCGATGGGAGAGCTTACGATCCGGAGCGACGTCGACGCGCTCATTGCCGAGCTGCGTGCGCTCGACGATGGCGACGTGTGGATGCTCGGTGGCGGCAAGCTGCAGACGGCGTTTCTGGAGCGCGGGGCGCTGGACGAGATCGAGATTTATGTCATTCCCGAAATCATCGGCGACGGCCCCCTGCTCTTTCCCGCGAGCAGCGTCAGGGCATCGCCGACTCTCATTGCCGCCAACGCTATCGACAGGGGCTGTGTCAGGCTCCACTACGCCTTCAAGTAAGGCCTATGCGCGGCGTTGGAGCGCTAGCCAGACGCCGCCGCATATAAGCACCGCGCCCGAGACGCGATTGACCAGCCGGACACGTGCCGCCGAAAGCAGATGCCGCGCCTGCCCCGAGGCGAACGCATAAAGCGCGTCGGTCACCGTCGCGACCGCCATCACGATAAGACCCAGCACCATGATCTGCTCGAATGCCGGGCGGTTGAGATCGACGAACTGAGGCAGGAAGGCCCCGAGGAACAGCAGTGTTTTAGGATTGGCCCAGTTCACCAATGCACCCTGCCAGATATAGCGCCGCGCCGACATGCGGCGGCTGGCATGGAGGTCGAGCTCGCCCGAGGAGGTCAGCATTTTCCAGCCGATCCAGATGAGGTAGCCCGCGCCGATCAGCTTGATGATGGTGAACGCCTCAGCGACGACCGCCATCACGGCTTCGAGCCCGAGCGCCACGATCAGCACCATCGAGAACATCGAGATTTCCGTCCCCAGGATCGTCAAAAGCCCGGCCCGCGTTCCGCCGCCCAATGCATTGGCGACCACGACCGAAACCGACGGACCCGGTACGATGGAAAAGAGGAAACAGGCGGCGATATAGGTGATGAGGATTGTGGGATCGATCATGGGACAGCCTCCATTGTGCACCGAGCCATCCCGAAATCGCGGGAAAGATCAAGCGAAAAGAAATGCGTCCTGTATCCGCCTCAAACCGCAAGCCGTTCCCGCCGCGAGGCAACGCTCGCCAACGGCCCGAGATTGAGCCAATCGGCGAAACGCCGGCGCATGTCGCGCGATCCGTGCACCTCTACGCGGCCCTCCTCGAGCGCGCGGTTGAGCGGGACATCGCCACGGACCAGATAGGTCACGTCCTCGAGGCTTCCTGAAACGTAAAGGTCAACATCGAAGCCCGGATCGTCGACGCACAGGGCGCATCGGGCGTTTTCGTTGACGAACCACCATGTTGCCTTATGCGCCGGCTGGTCGTCGAATGCCATTTGCACCACAGACCGCGACTTGCCGAGCGCGCCGGGGTCGGCGCCTTTCTCGATCGCCCAGAGCAGCAGCCCCATGTCGATCTCGTGTTCGGCAAGTTCGCGGCGGGACCATCGCATGCCCCAGACGCCCAGCGTTTCGACGAGCGGAACGAATTCGCGGCCCGCCTCCGTGAGCGAATAGGCGCTGGAGCTTTCTCCTTTAAGGTGCACGCGCCTCACGACCCCCTCGGCCTCGAGTTGCTTGAGCCGGCGTGACAACAGGCTTGGTGACATCAGCGGCACCCCGCGCTGGAGCTGCGAGAACCGCCGCGGGCCGTCGCCGAGCTCGCGGATGATCAGCGGCGTCCAGCGCTCGCAGAACACCTCGGCGGCTTTCGCAACGGGACAGAACTGGCCATAACTGCGCATCGTATCCTCCCTCGCCATTCTGCACCGGCAGGCAGGGCTTCGCCACTACACATTGTGTACTAGTCAGCCGCACCCATTCGGCGATTATTTGACCCATGGCCAGCAAAGACACAGGAGGAACCGCCATGGAAAACCGTACCGCCGATGTCGCGGCCCATTATGCCCACCCGGACCTGATCGCCGTCATCGACGCCGGACTTGACGCGTCCGGTGTCTCCCGGGACCGCGCCGGGACGACCGACCTCGCGCCGGTCGACGAATTTCACACGCTGGGGCGCACCGGGACGATCGCGGCGCTCGACCTCATGAACCTGTCTCAGGGTGCCCGCGTCCTCGACGCCGGCAGCGGGCTCGGCGGCCCGGCCCGTGTGATCGCGGCCGAATATGGCTGCACCGTCGACGGCATCGACGTCACGCCCGACTATGTCGCGGCAGCGCGCGAGTTGACGCGCCGTCAGGGTCTTTCCCAAGACTGCCGCTTCACCGAGGGCAGCGTCACGGACCTGCCGTTCGAAAACGCCACTTTCGATGCGGCGATCACCTTTCACGTCGGCATGAACGTCGCGGACCGCGACCGCTTCTACGCCGAAGTCGCCCGCGTCCTGAAACCGGCGGGCATGTTCTGCGTCTTCGACGTGATGAAGGGGCCCGCGCCCGGCGTGCCCTACCCCATGCCCTGGTCGGAAACCGAGGCGAGGAGCCACATCAGGACGCGGGATGAAACGGTCGCCTTCCTTGAGGCCGCGGGCTTTGAGATCGTCGCCGAGCGCAATCTGCGCGAGGAGGCGGTCCCCTACTACCGCAAGGCGCTCGCCGAGACGGAAAAGAACGGCCCCGGCCCGCTCGGGCTGCATCTTCTGACCGGTGCCAATGCCGGGGAGAAGTTCGCCAACATCCTTTCGGCCTATGAGGCCGGGCAGATCGAACCGGTCATTCTGGTGGCGCGCAAGCGCTAGAGTGTTTCCAGGAAAAGTTGATAGACTTTTCCGTTTCGGAAACGCGACAAAACAAAGATCTAGAGCCCGGTTTTCTATCAAAATCGGAATAGCTCTAGGGCCTGCGAATGAGCAGCACCACGAGGGTGATCGCGCCCAGGGCTGCGAGCAACCCGCCGCCCGCAAGAAACGCCGCGCCGGTCCCGTATGCCGTCGCGACCAGGCTGCCAAGGAACGGCGCGGAGAGCATGACGATCATGGTCACCGCCTCCCCGGCCGCGTAGACCCGCGCGATCCGGTCGGGCGGGGTGTGGCGCTGGATGATGGTGCGGTACGGCACCATCATGAACGCGGTCGAGCCGCCCATCACGCCCAGCGCGACAAGAAAGGCGGCGAACGCAAGCGGATAGCCGGTCATTGCCGCGACAGCCAGTCCGATTGTGAACGCACCGGAAAGCAACGAAGTGGCCGCCATGACCCCCAGTGGCTGCCTGAGCGCCATCGCCCCGGCGATCAGCGCACCGACGAGGCCGCCCGCTCCCGAAACGGCAATCGAGAGCCCGAATGCTGTCGCATCGAAGCCGAACTCCGCGGTCAGCAGTGCCAGGAGGGCATCGAAGAGGAAAATCGCGAAGAACGCGACGCCGGTATAAATGAGTGCGAGCAGCAATAGCCGCGAACGTCCGAACTCGCGGACCCCCGCGAGCATTTCGCCGAAGAACCCTTCGGGCTTCTTCTCCCCGGGCAATTCGGCGCGCGGCAGGTCAAGTCCCAGGACCATGAGGGCGGCGATGAGCGACAGCACGGCGTTGACCCCGAACACGCCCTGCGCGGGCATCACCGCCAGAAGAAACCCGCCGACTGCCGGGCCCGCGATTTTCGATGTCTGGTTGATCGCCTGATGCAGCCCGTTGGCCGTGGGCAGAAGCGCATCGGGCGTCGAGGCCTGGATTGCCGATTGCCGGGCCGGCGTGAACGCGGAATCCACACAGCCGCGCGCAAAGACAAGCAAGAGCACGACAGCGGGATTGGGTGCGAAAACCAGCGCGAAGGTTGCAAGTCCGCGCCCGAGATTGCTCAGAAAAAGCACCCGCCCGAGCGGGCTGCAGTCGACCAGAAGCGCCGCGAACGGTCCGACAAGGATATAGGGCAAGGCCAGCGCCACGGCGAAGAACGCCAGGACGAACGGGCCCTCGCCCCAGCTGTAGACCAGCAGCGCGACGACCGCCGCATAGTCGAGCCAATCCGCGAAATCCGCCGGTACGCTCGCCAATGCGAGCCGGCGCGGTACCGGACGGGCCAGAAGGGCGCGATAGCCGTTTCGAGGCTGCGATCGCGCCGCTTCCATGGCTTATTCGCTGTCTGCCGGTCCGTCGTCTTCGGCGCCCTCGTCCTCGTCGCCATTTCCGCCTTCGGGCTCGGTGATCCGCTCGACCGAGACGACCTTCTCGTCCGCGGCGGTATGGAACACACGCACGCCCTTGGACGCCCGCGACGCGAAGCGGATGCCCTCGACGGGCACTCGGATCAATTGCCCGCCGTTGGAAACGAGCATCAGCTCGTCGGTCTCGTCCACCGGGAACGCCGCGATCAGGCTGCCGATCTCCTTGATCTTGGAGAGATCCGTTGCCTGGATGCCCTTGCCGCCGCGGTTCGACGTGCGGAAATCGTACGAGGAGGAGATCTTGCCGAAGCCCTTCTCGTTGATCGTCAGGATGAACTGCTGCGCAGCGTCCATCTGGGCGTAGCGTTCGACCGAGAGCGCTGTTTCGCCGGCTTCGTCGCCCTCCTCGGATGCGGGCACGTCGGTTTCGGCCTCTTCGCCCGTCGCCGCGCGCCTGTTGGCGCCATATTGCTTGAGGAACGTGTTGCGCTCGGCAGGCGTCGCCTCGAAGTGCCGCAGGATCGAGAGCGAGATGACCTCGTCGCCCTCTTCCATGCTCACGCCCCGTACGCCGGTCGAATCGCGGCCCTTGAAGACGCGCACTTTGTCGATTTCGAACCGGATCGCCCGCCCGGCCGATGTGGTGAGCAGGATGTCGTCGTCCACGCTCGCCGTTTCCACGCCGACAATGCCATCGCCCTCGTCGAGCTTCATGGCGATCTTGCCGTTCTGGCGCACCTCGACGAAATCGGAGAGCTTGTTGCGCCGCACATTGCCGCTGCGGGTCGCGAAGACCACGTCAAGCTCGCTCCAGCTCTCCTCGTCCTCGGGCAGCGGCATGATCGAGGTGATGCGTTCACCCTCCTCGAGCGGCAGCATGTTGATCAGTGCCTTGCCGCGTGCGTTGGGCGCGGCCACCGGCAACCGCCAGACCTTGAGCTTGTAGACGATCCCGCGCGAGGAGAAGAACAGAACCGGCGTATGCGTGTTGGCCACAAAGAGCCGCGCGACGAAGTCCTCGTCCCGCATCGCCATACCCGAGCGCCCCTTCCCGCCACGGCGCTGGGCGCGGTAGGTCGAAAGCGGCACGCGCTTGATGTAGCCGGCATGGGTGACGGTCACGACCATATCCTCGCGGGCGATCAGATCCTCGTCGTCCATATCGCCGGCGAATTCGTCGATCTGCGTTTGGCGCGGGGTCGCGTACTGCTCTTTGACCTCGTTGAGCTCGTCGCGGATGATCGTCAGCACACGCTCGCGCGAGCGCAGAATATCGAGATAGTCCTCGATCTGTTCGCCCAGGCTATTGAGTTCGTTGCCGATTTCATCGCGCCCCATCGCCGTCAGACGCGACAGCGTCAGCGCCAGAATGGCGCGGGCCTGTTCGTCCGAGAGCTTGAACGTGCCGTCCTCGTTGATCTGGTGGCGCGGATCGTCGATCAGCCGGATCAGTCCCTCGACGTCGCTGGCGGGCCAGTTCCGCTCGAGCAGCTTTTCGCGCGCCGTCGCCGGGTCGGGCGACGAACGGATGAGACGGATGACCTCGTCGACGTTATTGACCGCAACCAGCAGGCCGACCAGCACGTGGGCACGATCGCGGGCCTTGTTGAGCAGGAAGCGCGCCCGGCGGGTGACGACCTCCTCGCGGAACTGGAGAAAGGCCTCCAAGATCCGCTTCAAAGGCATCAACTCGGGCTTACCGCCGTTGAGCGCCACGAAGTTGCAGCCGAACGAGGTCTGCAGCATCGAATAGCGGTAGAGCTGGTTGAGCACCACGTCCGCAACCGCGTCGCGCTTGAGTTCAATCACCACCCGCATGCCCTGGCGGTCGGACTCGTCGCGAATGTCGGAAATCCCCTCGATGCGCTTGTCGCGCACCATTTCGGCGATCTTCTCGATCATCGTCGCCTTGTTCACCTGATAGGGAATTTCGGTGACGATGAGCGCCTCGCGCTCCTTGCGGATTTCCTCGACCTCGACCTTGCCGCGCATCAGGATTGAGCCACGGCCGGTCTCGTAGGCTGAGCGGATGCCGGATTTCCCGAGGATGATCCCCGCGGTCGGGAAGTCGGGACCGGGCATGATCTGCATCAGTTCTTCGACGGTGATATCGGCGTTGTCCATCACCGCAAGGCAGGCGTCGATCACCTCTCCGAGGTTGTGGCTCGGGATGTTCGTCGCCATGCCCACGGCGATGCCGCCGCCGCCATTGACCAGGAGGTTCGGGAACCGCGCCGGCAGCACCGAGGGCTCCTCAACGGAACCGTCATAGTTGTCGCGGAAATCGACCGTGTCCTTGTCGAGGTCGTCGAGCAGTTCCTTGGCGACCTTTTCCATGCGCGCTTCGGTGTAGCGCATGGCCGCCGGCATATCGCCGTCCACCGAGCCGAAATTGCCCTGCCCGTCAATGAGCGGCACGCGCATCGAGAACGGCTGTGCCATGCGCACCAGCGACATGTAGATCGCCGAGTCCCCATGGGGGTGGTACTTACCCATCACCTCGCCGACGGTAACGGCGGATTTGCGGTACGACTTGTTATGCTCGAACCCGAGTTCGTGCATGGCGTACAAAATGCGCCGGTGCACGGGCTTCAATCCATCGCGCACATCGGGAAGCGCCCGGCTTACGATCACGCTCATGGCGTAATCGAGATAGGACTGGCGCATTTCGTCCGTAATGGAAACAGGATTGATGCCGGTAGGCAGAATGCCGCCGGCGCCGTCTTCTGGGGTGTCTGTCACAATACTCGATCTGTATCGTTTCGCTTGAGTGAGATGTAGGCGATTCCGGAAGGAAAAGCCAATCGTGGCGTAGAGATATGGTGCCTTATTGGCACAGATTCCACACAAAAACACGCCGGCTCAAATTTGCCTTGCCGGACGCCTTGCACGCGCCGCAATTATAAGCTCATACCTAACATATCAGTGGCCGAAATGCCGGCTTCAGGGGATTCTTGGTATGAGTGAAACGACAATGCCGCGCCGCGGCACGAGCCTTCCGTTCGGCCTGCGCGCAGAGCGCGTTGCGGTCTCTGTGCTCTTTCTTGTCAATGGGTTCCTTGTGGGCAACTGGGCGCCCAAGGTGCCGCTTTTGATGGACCGGCTCGACATTGGAGAGGCGGTCGCCGGCATTCTGGTGCTGATGCTGGGCCTCGGCTCGGTTGTTGTCATGCCGGTTTTCGGCGCGCTTACGGCACGCAACGGTTCCGCCTTCGCGGTGCGCATCGCCGCCGTTCTCGCCTTGCCGACGTTGCTTTTGGTGACGCTGGCGCCCAATGTCTGGCTGGTCGGTGCCGCGGCATTCCTCTTCGGCGCCTTTATCGGCGGCATGGATGTCGCGATGAACGCCAACGCGGTCGCTGTCGAAAAACATATGCGCAAGGCGATCATGTCATCCTGCCACGGCTTCTGGAGCCTCGGCGGGCTCATCGGTGCCGGCTCGGGCGGCATTCTCGCCTCGGCGCTGGGCGAGGTCTGGCACGCGGTTGTGCTGACCCTCGCGGCAACGGCCGTGATTGCTTTGGTCTTTCCGCTCATCATCAAGGACCACCCCACGCCCGAGACCAAGGCGGCAACCAGGCTCGCGCTGCCACGTTCGCCCCTTCCCTACCTCCTGGGCATCATGGCGCTTTTTTCCATGATTCCGGAGGGGGCCATCCTCGACTGGGCTGCGGTCTATCTGCAGCGGGAGATGGGCGCCGATATTTCGTTTGCCGCGTTCGGGTTCGCTGCGTTTTCGGGCATGATGGCGCTGGTGCGCTTTGCCGGCGACACGATCCGTCACAAGCTCGGCGCGGTGACGACGCTGCGTGTGAGTGCCGGCTTCGCGCTCGTCGGCCTTGTCATCGCCGGTCTGGCACCCAATACGGCGGTCGCGATTTTCGGTTTCGCCTTTGCGGGTATCGGGATCGCCAATTTGGTCCCGATCGCCTTTTCGGCCGCCGGAAACCTGCCCGGCATCCCGGCAGGCATCGGCATGTCGGTGGTGACGGTGATGGGCTATTCGGGCATTCTGGTCGCACCGGGTGCAATCGGATTCATCGCAGAGCGTATTTCGTTTTCAACGATTTACATCTGCCTCGCCTTCCTCCTGGTGGTCACGATGGCCCTCTCGGGTCTTGCCAAGCCGGCCGATTTTTCGTCAGACTGATAAATCAGGAACAGTCGCCGCGTCCTGCGAGTTGCCTTTGGGACAACCAATGAAGGAGACTTGGCATGCAGGAGATGGATTTCAGGTTGGACAAGAAGGTCTGGGTATTGGTCGCCGATGGCGAAAAGGCCCTCTTCTTTGAGAACACCGGAAATCGGAAAACGCCAGTTTTCAAGGTTGTCCAGGAACTTGAACAGGAGAACCCGCCGACGCGGGAGCAGGGCACCGACGCGCCCGGCCGTATGAACGACAGCGGTCCGGGCCAGCGCAGTTCGGTGGAGCAGACCGACTGGCACCGGCTCGCAGAGGATCGGTTCGCCAAGGATGCCGCCGAATTGCTCTACAAATATGCGCACAACAATCGCTTCAAGCAGATCGTGCTGTGCGCCGCGCCCCGGATCTTGGGTGAATTGCGCAAGGAACTGCACGCCGAGGTCGCCGACAAGGTGATCGGCGAAGTTCCCAAGACGCTGACCAATCATCCGGTCGAAAAAATCGAGGCCATTCTCAGCAGTTCGTCGTGATGGCCCGCACCCTGCACGGCGCCTACAGACCGACCCGCATATCCCTGAGCGGTTGGGGCACCATCGTCTGGCGTACGATAAAGGCCATGGCGAACATGGACACCTCGCTGCGCTGCGCCGGGGTTGCGTTTTTCGGGTTCCTCTCGATCTTTCCGGCGGTTGCCATTGCCGTCCTTCTCGTCGGTCTGCTCGCCGATCCGGGGTTCATCGACGAGCAACTCCAGCGTATCGCCGCGTTCGTTCCGGAGATCGCACTGAATGTCATTGAAGAGCGGCTGCAGAACCTGATCAACCAGCCGCGCGACGGGCTCGGGCTGGGTCTGGTCATTTCGACAATCCTTGCGCTCTGGAGCGGCTCGCGCGGCACCAATGCGCTGATCTACGCGGCAGGTGCGGCCTATCACGAAACGGTGGACCGGGGCTTTGTGGCCTGGGTCCTGCTCTCGGTCGGCGTCACGGTCGGCGGCGCCATGTTCCTGATCGTGTCCTTGTCGCTCGTTGCCGCCCTGCCCGCGGTCGTCTCTTTCCTGCCGCTGCCCGGACCGACCGATGCGATCGCACTGGTCCTGCGCTGGCCCGCTCTTCTCGCCCTCGCTGTAATGGCATTTTCGCTGCTTTACAGGTTTGCTTTGGGCAAACGTTACGCGCGGCTGCGCTGGATCTGGCCGGGCGCGTTGCTGGGGTCGCTGTTGTGGATGATCGGATGCGTGCTGTTCTCGCTCTACGTCGAGAATTTCGGCACCTTCGAAACCAGTTTCGGATCGCTCGCCGCGGCTGTCGTGCTGCTGCTCTGGCTCTATAACTCCGCGCTTATTTTCGTGCTCGGCGCGACGCTGAACGCGGAGATGGAGTTGTACGCCAGGCTGGAAGCGAACATGCGGGCCTAATTCCGACGGTCAGGTCGACAGCACCGTGTCGAACACCTCCAGCGCGTCGTCGATCTGCGCCTTGGTTATGACCAGCGGCGGCGCGATGCGGATCGTGTCGTTATGCGTGTCCTTGGCGAGAATACCCTTGTCGCGCAGCCTGTAGCAGAACTCCCGTGCCCCGCCCGCTTCAGGGTGCAAGTCGACCGCGAGCATCAGCCCGCGTCCGCGCACATCCCGGATATGGTTGGATTTGATCGACTTCAGCCCTTCGAGGAAATAGGGCCCGAGATCGGCGGCGTTATCAATCATGCCCTCGTCCACCAGCACCTTGAGCGCCATGCGCGCCACGGCGCAGGCCAACGGGTTGCCGCCAAAGGTCGAACCGTGCTGGCCGGGTTTTAAAACGCCGAGCACCTCGGAATTGGAAAGCACCGCGGAGACCGGGTAGTAGCCGCCCGAAAGCGCTTTGCCCAGAAGCGTCACGTCCGCCTCGATGCCTTCGTGCTCCTCGGCGAGCAGCTTGCCGGTCCGGCCGAGGCCCGTCTGGATCTCGTCCAGTATAAGCGTGACGTTATGTTCCGTGCACAATTCCCGGACGCGCTTGAAATAGCCCGCAGGCGGAATGATCACGCCCGCCTCGCCCTGGATCGGCTCGACGAGAAAGCCCACGGTGTTGGGCGTAATCGCCTTCTCGAACGCCGCAGCGTCGCCGAAGGGAACGATCCTGAACCCGGGCGCGAACGGCCCGAAGCCGGTGCGCGCGTCCGGATCGGTCGAAAACCCGACGATCCCCATCGTCCTGCCGTGGAAATTGTTGGCACAAACGATGATCTCGGCCTTGTCCTTTTCCACCCCCTTGACCTCATAGCCCCACTTGCGCACGGCCTTGATGGCGCTTTCGACAGCCTCCGCGCCGGTATTCATCGGCAATACCTTGTGCGAGCCGGTGAGTTCCGCGATCTCCTGATAAAAATGCCCGAGCTGATCGTTGTGGAAGGCGCGCGAGGTGAGCGTGAGCTTTCTCGCCTGTTCGACCAGCGCTTCGAAAATGCGCGGGTGGCAGTGGCCCTGATTGACCGCCGAATAGGCCGAAAGGCAATCGAGGTAGCGCTTGCCCTCCACGTCGTAGACAAAAACGCCCTCGCCCCTGACGAGCGCGACGTCGAGCGGCTTGTAATTGTGTGCGCCGAGGCTGGACTCCAGCGCAATCAGATCTTCGGTGGTCGTCATCGTTTCAGCCTTTATGCAGGTTGCGTCGGGCGGTCGAATATGCGCCGGCCGAAGGCGCTGGCGGCCAGTTCGACCATCAGCCGCGCGCTCTTGCCACGGTCGTCGAGGAAGGGATTGAGCTCGACGAGGTCGAGGCTCGCCATGCGCCCGGTGCGCCCGATCATTTCCATCGCCAGGTGCGCCTCGCGAAACGTCGCACCGCCCGGGACCGTGGTGCCGACCCCCGGGGCGATGTCGGGCTCGATGAAGTCGACGTCGAGGCTCACATGCAAAAGCGCGTCATCGCGTTCGGCCTCCCCAAGGATTCGCCGCATGACGGCGCCGATGCCGTGCTCGTCGATCACCGCCATGTCGTTGACGTCCGCGCCCCGCGCATCGAGCAATTCGACTTCTGCGGGGTCGATCGAGCGCGCGCCCACGATGTGAAAATTGCCCGGTGGCAGCCTGGGGCTCTCTATCAACCCCTCGAACCCCGGCTCGCCGCAAAAGAACGCCGCGGGCATGCCGTGCATATTACCAGAAAGCGAGGTTTGCGGCGTGTTGAAATCTGAATGCGCATCGAGCCAGATCACGTGCAGCTTGCGCCCCAGCGCCTCGGCATGGCCAAGCGCTGCCGCGACCGTACCGAAGGCGATCGCGTGGTCGCCGCCAAGATAGACCACCGTCTGGCCATCGCCGAGCGCCCGCCGGCCTTCCGTGGCGAGCGCGCGCGCAAAGCCCGTCACGATTTCGGGGTTTCTTGCGTGGCCCTCAAAGCTGATCGGCACCGCCTCGGGCGTCACATCGCCCGCATCCGTGACGCTGTGTCCCAGCGTCGACAGCGCTTCGGCGATGCCGGCGATCCGCATGGCCTTGGGGCCCATGGAGCAACCCGGCCGGCTTGCGCCCTCTTCGAGCGGGGCGCCGATAAGCGTGATCGACTGCGATGGCCGCTGAATCATGAATCTCCCCTATGCCTCGATCCTAAGAGTGCCGCGCCCAGGCGCCGGCGAATAGTTGGTAGTATGATCAATATTGCGCTATATTTGCGCAGTTCGATGTCAACAGCTGCGCAAAATGATCAATATCGACGACACCGACCGCCGCCTCATCGCCCTCCTGCGCGACGACGCCCGCCTCCCCGTCGCCAGCCTTGCCGCGGCGCTGGGCATCTCCCGCGCCACCGTCAAGGCGCGGATGGATAAGCTCGAGGCGGCCGGCGTCATCCAGGGCTATACGGTCGTCCTTGCCCAGGATACCGCCAATGCGCCGGTGCGCGCGATCGCCATGATCGAGGTGGAGGGCCGCGTTACCGACAGGGTGGCCAAAGCCCTTGCGGGATTTCCACAGATCCGCGCGCTCTCGAGCACGAACGGCAGATGGGATCTCGTTGCAGAGGTCGAAACCGCCTCGCTTTACGATTTTGACAAGACATTGAATGCCATCAGGCTTATCGAGGGCGTCACGCTCACCGAAACCAGCATCCTTTTGGCATCACGATTGCGCCGCGAACGCAATTGATACTGGTCGGGCGGGTCTCATCTGCTGGACGGCGCACCGGCTAGCCATTACCACTGGCTAATCCATTTTAACTGACTCGCCGAAGGGGTCTTGGAACAGTGTCAATCGGTTTCGGACTGGAGCGCCTGGGCCTTCTGTCGCTCAAATGGCCGCGCATTGCCGCCGCCATCGTGCTTGCGTTTTCGGCGCTCTGCATTTTTGGCCTGACGCGGTTCGAGATCGACAGCGACCTGTTGCGCCTCTATCGCGGCACCGGCGCTGAATACGACCGCTATATGCGGCTCTCGGACAGCTTCGAAACCTTCGAGGACGACGTCTATCTGCTCGTTCAGAGCGACACCCTCACCGACCCTGCCGTCATCGAGGAATTGCGGTATCTGGGCCTCGAACTCGAGGTCAGCCCGTTCGCCGCCGGTACGCTTTCGCCCTTCTCGCTGCGCCAGCCGACGGAAGACGGGGCCAGCGTACCCGCGGTGCCCGAGGGCATGGAGACGCGCGAAGAGGTCGAGGCCGCGCTCGCGGAGCTGCGCGAGACCGACCCGATCATGCGCAACCTCATTGCGGCGGATAATTCGGGCATGGTCATGATCCTGTTCCCGAATGCCGAAAGGCTTGCCGCAGAAGGCGAGCGCGCGATGATCGAGAGCCTCCGGTCGCTGATCGCGTTCTACCAAACCGACGACATCTCCATAAGGCTCACCGGTCCGCCGGTGTGGAAACAGGAACTCCTCAACGCCGCCAAGAACGACCAGTGGATGTTCATGGTCGCGGGCGTGGTCCTGGGCTTCATCACCGCGCTCATCAGCTTCCGCACCTTCTGGGGTGCGCTGATCGCCACGCTGACGCCCGCCATCAGCGCGCTCTGGCTCATGGGGACGGTAACGCTTTTGTTCGGCGCGTTCACTTTCCTCACCAACATCGTCTCGGTTCTGGTGCTGGTCATCGCGTTCGCCGAGAGTATGTATTTCTGCCTTTACTGGCTGCGCATGTCCCAGGAGGGCATCGCACCGCGCGCGGCGCTCTGGCGCACCGTCGAGCGCGTCAGCCCCGCCTGCGCGCTGACGACGCTCACCACCATCATCGCGTTCGCCACGCTCACGCTTGCGCCCGGACAGGGGCTGCAGGAATTCGCCATCTCGGGGGCCATCGGCATGTGCGTCGCCTTCGTCGCGCTCGTGACGTTCCTGCCGCTGACCCTGCTCGCCGCGCTGCGGCTGGGTTACAAGACGCGCAAGCCGCCTTCGATCGCGCTGACGGCGCCCATTCCGGTCGCGCGGCGGCTGGCACGGGTTATGCCGCGCAAGATCGCGATTGCATCCGCCGCGATCGCGCTGTTGCTGCTCATCCCGCATTTCCTGCTCGAACCGCGCTTCGCGTTTCAGCACTTCCTGCCCACCAACAGCGAATCCCTCGCGATCAGCGCGGAAATCGACGAAGGCGTGGGCGGTGTGAGCCCGATCTATATTCGCGTGCCGCTTTCGGGTCCAACCGAAGCCATGAGCGATGCGGACTATGCGCGCGTCGAAGCCGCCCATCGCGTGGCCCAGCGCTATTTCGGTCAGGGCAAGGTGATCTCGGCCGCGAGTTTCGAACGGTATACGGATGCCGGCTTCTCCCGCGACGAGGTGTTCGATGCCGTGGGCGACTTCCTGCGCGCCCGGTTCGTGTCCGAAGACGGCTCGCAGGCGCTCGTGACGGGGTTTTCGCAAACGTCCGAGAACGCCGACCAGACCGAGGACCTCGTCACGCGTTTGCGCGCGGGGCTCGACGCGGCCGGGCTGGACGACGCCGAAATCAGCGGCTTCCGTGTCCTCTCGGCGGCCGCCAGCACGGACATGATCGGGACGCTGCAGATGAGCCTCGCGCTGGCGGTCCTGCTCTCGATCGTTCTGATCGGCGTCGCCTTCCGCTCCTGGAAGCTGTCGCTCGCGGCCATCATACCCAACAGCATGCCGATCCTTTTTACCGAATTGGTGCTCTATTCATCCGGCGTTCACCTGCAATTTACGACAGTGATCTCGCTGACGGTGGCCTTCGGCATCGCGGTCGACGACACCATCCACTTCCTTGCCCATTATGCCAGGGCGCGGGAGCGGGGCGAGACGATCGCGGAGGCCGTCGACACCACGCTCGATCGCGTCGGCCCGGCGCTGATCGCAACGACGCTGATCCTCGTCGTGGGATGTTCGGTGCTGATGGTGTCCGTTCTGCCGCAAGTGGCGATGTTCGGCATGCTCTCGATCATCACGCTGCTTGCGGCGCTGGTCGGCGACCTCATCGTTCTGCCCGCCATTCTTATCGGCGGGGCACGTCTATTTGCTCCTCGGAGAGAACTGTCTCATGAAGAAGTCACATCCTCTTAGCCCGCTTCTGGCTCTCGGCCTCGCAATCGTGGCGCTCGGCGCCGCCCAGCCGGCGCACGCCGCGCAGGAAGATATCGATCTGCTCAAGAGCTATGTCGGGGACTGGCGCGGCCGCGGCGTCGCGCAGGTGGCCTCGACCGGCGAAAGCGAAACCATGGTGTGCCGCCTGGGCATCACGGATTCGGGCACCGCGCAGGTGGCCTTCGACGGCCGCTGTACCGTTGCCGGACGGACGCTCGCGGTCGCGGGCACCCTCGCCTATGTCCGGGAGCGCGACCGCTATGAAGCGATCATGTCCTCGGTCGCGAGTTTTCGGGGTGTCGCGATCGGCGAACGCTCCGGCGACGACGTCAGCTTCGATCTGGTCGACCGGAACGCCGACGACGGCGACAACACCATCGCTGCCGGGATCAATCTTCTCGGCTCGGAAATCGTCATGGACCTGACAATCACCGACAACGAAACCGGCGAAGTCACTACGGCCAACGTGCCGTTCGCGGGCCAGTAGGCCGCAACATCGCCGCAAGGACAAAGGGCGGCCCTTCGGCCGCCCTTTTTTTCGTCCCGATCAGAACGGGATGTCGTCGTCCATGCCGCCGGGCTCGAAGGCCGGCTGGCTCGAGGGGCGCCGGTTTTCGGTCTGGCGCTGGTTGGAATAGCCGCCGCCGCCCCCGCCGCCGAAGTCTCCGCCCTCGCCGTTGCGTGCATCCAGCATGGTGAGGTTGGAATTGAACCCCTGCAGCACGATTTCGGTGGTGTACTGGTCCTGGCCGTCGCGTTCCCATTTGCGGGTCTGCAACTGCCCTTCAATATAGACCTTGGAGCCCTTGCGCAGGTAGTTCTGCGCCACCTTGACGAGCCCTTCGGAGAAAATCACCACCCGGTGCCATTCGGTGCGCTCGCGCTGTTCGCCGCTGTTGCGGTCGCGCCAGCGCTCGGAGGTCGCGATGCGCAGATTGGCGACCATGCCGCCATTGGGCAGGTTGCGCACTTCCGGGTCCGCACCCAGATTGCCCACCAATATCACCTTGTTGACGCTTCCCGACATCGCCTTAAGCCTTTCGTTCGTTCCGGCCGGATGCGCCCGGCCCCTTTCGTGCCGCGCACTATAGTCGTTCCCGGTCCCCGCGCGAAACCGCGCGCCGGGCTTTTGCACAGCGCAGCCAACGCTATGTTCTATTTTTGTTCATATTGTGGGTACTGTGTCAATGCTCACCCTGCCAAACCGGGTGCTGTGCAAAAGAGGGCTTGACGCGATTCTACTTGTTCCTATTATGTTCCTATTGTTGTCAGCGTGGGGAACAAGAGAACCGGCCAATGACTTTCGCCTTCGACACACTCGGCTATACTAAGGCTCGTGAAGCGGCAGGCGTCGCGCGCACGCAAGCTGAAGCCCGCGCGACCGCTGCGCGGAACATTATTGTGGCCGAGCTGGTTACGAAAACCGATTTAAACGATGCTTTGGAGCGCTACACGCTCTAGCTCACCATCCGCATTGGCGGTCTTTTGGTTGCAGGGATTGGCGCGCTGGCGCCGCTTCTGCGCCATCCGGTCTAAATCAGCGCAGCGGTTCTCTTGCGGCGCGTTGCCATAATGCTTAAGTGAACCGGGCGCCTAATCAGGCCCGTTTCCGGACACGACGTAACACCCTGTTCCCACGTGAGGGAACACGAACCTCCTTGGACTGGCCCATGACGGACATTTCGAACCCCAATCGCGACATCGTCATTCGTGGCGCCAAGGAGCACAATCTCAAGAACATCGATGTCCGCCTGCCGCGCGACAAGCTCATCGTGATGACGGGGCTTTCGGGTTCGGGCAAGTCATCGCTGGCGTTCGACACGATCTATGCGGAGGGCCAGCGGC
Organism: Pelagibacterium xiamenense; assembly: GCF_021166475.1. Lineage (GTDB taxonomy): Bacteria > Pseudomonadota > Alphaproteobacteria > Rhizobiales > Devosiaceae > Pelagibacterium > Pelagibacterium xiamenense. Next base: position 208,683 of record NZ_JAJOYS010000003.1, on the reverse strand, counting down.
GCTATGTCGAGAGCCTGTCGGCCTATGCGCGGCAGTTCCTCGAGATGATGCAGAAGCCCGATGTCGAGCAGATCGAGGGGCTTTCCCCGGCGATTTCCATCGAGCAGAAGACGACCTCGCGCAACCCGCGCTCGACGGTCGGCACCGTCACCGAGATCTACGACTATCTGCGCTTGTTGTTCGCGCGCGTCGGCATCCCCTATTCCCCGGCCACCGGTCTGCCCATCGAGAGCCAGACGGTTTCGCAGATGGTCGACAAGGTGCTCGCGCTCAAGGAAGGCACGCGGCTTTACCTCCTTGCGCCTATCGTCCGGGGCCGCAAGGGCGAGTACCGCAGGGAGCTTGCCGACCTCATGAAGAAGGGGTTCCAGCGCGTCAAGATCGACGGCACCTTCTATGAAATTGAGGAAGCGCCGGCGCTCGACAAGAAGCTCAAGCACGACATCGAGGTCGTGGTCGACCGCGTCGTCGTCAATCCCGACATTTCGAGCCGTCTGGCGGAGAGTTTCGAAACCGCGCTGCGACTCGCCGACGGCATCGCCTTCGCCGAGTTCGCGGACGAAACCGATGAAGATGGCACCCCCAAACGCCTGACCTTCTCGGAGAAGTTCGCCTGCCCGGTTTCCGGCTTCACGATCGCCGAGATCGAACCGCGGCTGTTTTCGTTCAACAACCCGTTCGGTGCGTGCCCGACGTGTTCGGGGCTCGGTACGGAAGCCAAGATCGATCCCATGCTGGTGGTTCCGGACCCCACCCTGTCGTTGCGCGACGGGGCCATCCTGCCGTGGTCGAAGACGTCCTCGCCCTATTACCAGCAGACGCTGCAGGCCGTCACCCGGCATTACAAGGCATCGACCGGTTCCGCCTGGCAGGATCTGTCCGAAGAGGTTCAGAACGCCGTCCTGTTCGGCACCGGTTCGACGCCGATCGAGTTCGTCTATGACGATGGCCTGCGCAAATATACGACCAAAAAGCCGTTCGAGGGTGTCGTGGGCAATCTTGAGCGGCGGTACCGGGAGACCGAATCCTCGGCCGCGCGCGAGGAGATCGAGCGCTATATGGCGGCGGCCCCCTGCCCGTCCTGCGGAGGCAACCGGCTCAAGCCCGAAGCGCTGGCGGTCAAGATCGACGGATGGCATATCGGCCAGGTCGCCGATCTCTCGATCAAGGCGGCCGCCGAGTGGTTCGAGGCGCTGTCGGACAAGCTCAACGACACGCAGCTGGCCATCGGCGAGCGCGTGCTCAAGGAAATCCGCGAGCGCCTTGCGTTCCTGAACGATGTCGGGCTCGAATATCTCACGCTTTCGCGCAATTCCGGCTCGCTTTCGGGTGGCGAGAGCCAGCGCATCCGGCTCGCCAGCCAGATCGGCTCGGGGCTGACGGGCGTGCTCTATGTGCTCGACGAGCCCTCCATCGGCCTGCACCAGCGCGACAATGCGCGGCTGCTCGATACGCTGCGCCGGCTGCGCGATCAGGGTAACACCGTGATTGTCGTCGAGCACGACGAGGACGCGATCCTAACCGCCGACCATGTGCTCGACATCGGTCCGGGCGCCGGCGTACACGGGGGCCACATTGTCGCTCAGGGCACGCCCGACGACGTCATGGAGACCCCCGACAGCCTGACCGGCCAGTATCTGTCCGGCCGCCGGGCCATTGCCGTGCCGTCCGAACGCCGCAAGGCCAAGAAGGGCCGCAAGCTCAGCCTGACCGGTGCGACGGGCAACAACCTCAAGAACGTTTCTGTCGATATTCCGTTGGGCATGTTCGTCGCCGTCACCGGGGTTTCGGGTGGCGGCAAGTCCACGCTCACCATCGATACGCTCTATCAGGCGGTCGCGCGGCGTCTTAACGGCGCGCGCGTGCACCCTGCCCCGCACGACAGTCTCATCGGACTGGAATTCCTCGACAAGGTGATCGACATCGATCAGAGCCCGATCGGCCGCACGCCGCGCTCGAACCCGGCGACCTATACCGGTGCGTTCACCCATATCCGCGAGTGGTTCGCCAATATGCCGGAGGCCAAGGCGCGCGGTTATGCGCCGGGGCGGTTCTCGTTCAACGTCAAGGGCGGGCGCTGCGAGGCGTGTCAGGGCGACGGCGTCATCAAGATCGAGATGCACTTTTTGCCTGACGTTTACGTTACGTGCGACGTCTGCAAGGGCCATCGCTACAATCGCGAAACCCTCGAGGTCCAGTTCAAGGGCAAGTCGATTTCCGACGTCCTGGAACTGACTGTCGATGAGGGCGTCGAGTTCTTCTCGGCGGTGCCGGTCATCCGGGACAAGCTCGTGACCCTGCAGCGCGTCGGGCTCGGTTACGTCAAGATCGGCCAGCAGGCGACGACGCTCTCGGGCGGTGAGGCGCAGCGCGTCAAGCTCGCCAAGGAGCTTTCCAAGCGCGCCACGGGCCGCACGCTCTACGTGCTCGACGAACCGACGACGGGTCTGCATTTCCACGACGTGGCCAAGCTGCTCGAGGTGCTGCAGGAGCTCGTCGATACCGGCAATACCGTGGTCGTCATCGAGCACAATCTCGAAGTCATCAAAACCGCCGACTGGATCATCGATCTGGGCCCCGAGGGTGGCGATGGCGGCGGCGAGATCGTCGCGGTGGGAACGCCCGAGGATGTTGCGAGTAATCCCCGCTCGCATACGGGGCGGTTCCTCAAGGAAGTCATGGAGAGGCGTCCGGCGCGCATGGGAACGGCGGCGCAGTAGCCGTTCGGGCGCCACTTTCGTCCATCGTGGGGGCACTTCTGTCAGCGTAGCCCCCATGATTGATTCATTGTGTCATCGTAGGATGACACTTCCATGCGGCCCGCGCATGGGCGTATTGCGCCTATCCCGATTTCCAGACCCCCCGATTCGTCCCTATTTTCGGGCCGTGCTGCAACAGCATGGAGGCATCCATGTTCATACGCATAGCCTGGGACCGCAAAAGCATCCCTGCCCGGCCCGTCGGCGGGCGCGACGACCTTCGCCGCATCGCGCTCTCGGGCCATCGGGAGTGCGACGATCTCGGCATTCCGCCACGCGACTTCGACAAAATGACCCGGAGTCTCTTCGACCGCCAAGACTGAATGCCCCGCTTTTCAAGGCATGCAGAAACTGCATAACGGCGTTGAGCAAAACCCCAGTGCACAAGTCGAGATTAGCCGACTATATCAGGGGCAACAAAACGAAAGGAGATTTTCCATGGGTATCCGCAAGACGCTTAAGCGCTGGTCCGCTTATCAGCAGACGGTTCGTGAGCTCAACGCTCTGGGCAACCGCGAACTCAACGACCTGGGCATCAGCCGCGGCGACATCGACCGCATCGCCCGCGACCACGCTAGCCGCCTGTAAAGCCGGCTAGCGACCTCCAAAATCAGACTGCCAAAATAGGCGCCCTTCGAAGGGCGCCTTTTTTATTGCCCCGATTTATCCCCGGGGCCGTTTTCTCGTTTATGTTGTTCAACGCGTTTGGTTTCGAGCGCGGTCTTGGCGTCCGAAAGCGTCCGTTCTGCCTTTGTGCGGCCGAACATCAGGCGGTTCTGGGCGGCCGTGGCGTCTTTCTCGGCCCGCGCCTTGCGCTTGCGGGCCTGTCTGAGATTGACGATCTCGGCCATGACGCTAGACGAGCCGGCTCTGCTCGACCGCCGCGGCGATGAACGATTTGAACAGCGGGTGCGGCTCGAAGGGACGCGATTTGAGCTCAGGATGATACTGGACGCCAATGAACCAGGGGTGGTCCGTGCGTTCGACGATCTCTGGAAGCTTGCCGTCCGGCGACAGCCCGGAGAACAATAAACCGTTTGCTTCCAATACCTTACGGTATTTCATATTGACTTCGTAGCGATGCCGGTGACGCTCGGAAATCCGGTTCGAGCCGTAAATATCGGCCACCCGCGACCCCCGCACGAGCTGCGCCGGATACGCCCCGAGCCGCATGGTGCCCCCAAGGTCGGTATCTTCCCCGCGCTGCTCCTTGTTGTTCTCCTTGACCCATTCGGTCATGAGCCCAACGACCGCTTCCCTGGTCGGCCCGAACTCGCTCGAGGAGGCCTTGGGCAGGTGCGCCGTGTTGCGCGCAGCCTCGATACAGGCCATCTGCATGCCGAAGCAGATCCCGAAATACGGCACGTCACGAACCCGGGCAAAACGCGCCGCGTTGATCTTGCCCTCCGAGCCGCGTTCGCCAAATCCTCCGGGGACGAGAATTCCGTGAATACCCTCGAGATACGGTGCGGGATCGTCGTTCTCGAAAACCTCGGAGTCGATCCATTCGAGGTTTACTTTAACGTTGTTGGCGATGCCGCCATGCACCAGCGCCTCGGAGAGCGACTTATAGGCGTCCTTGAGCCCGGTATACTTGCCGACGATGGCAATATTGACCGTGCCCTCGGGGTTGTGGATGCGCCGCGAAATCTCGCGCCAGCCCCCAAGATCGGGCGCCGGAGCATCCTTGATCCCGAACGCCGCCAGCACCTCGGCGTCGAGACCTTCCTCATGATAGGCGATGGGCACATCGTAAATCGAGGAGACGTCCAGCGCCTGGATCACAGCGGACGGACGCACGTTGCAGAACAGCGAAAGCTTGCGTTTCTCGCTTTCGGGAATCGGCCGGTCGCACCGCACCAGCAGCACGTCGGGCTGAATGCCGATGGAGCGCAGTTCCTTGACCGAGTGCTGGGTCGGTTTGGTCTTGAGCTCGCCAGCGCTCGGGATGAACGGCATCAGCGTCAGGTGCACGAAAACAGCATCGCCGCGCGGCAGTTCGTTGCCGAGCTGACGGATCGCCTCAAGGAACGGCATCGCCTCGATATCACCGACCGTGCCGCCGATTTCGCACAGGACGAAATCGAAATCCTCATTGCCGGACGTGACAAAGGTTTTGATCTCGTCGGTGACGTGCGGGATCACCTGGACCGTCGCGCCCAAATAGTCGCCACGCCGTTCCTTGGCCAGGATATCGGAGTAGATTCGGCCGGTGGTGACGTTGTCCTGCTGGTTCGCCGAACGGCCCGTAAAGCGCTCGTAGTGCCCCAAATCGAGGTCGGTTTCCGCCCCGTCGTCGGTGACGAATACCTCGCCATGCTGGTAGGGCGACATCGTGCCCGGGTCGACGTTGAGATACGGGTCGAGCTTGCGCAGGCGGACCTTGTATCCGCGCGCCTGCAGCACCGCGCCAAGCGCGGCCGAAGCCAATCCCTTACCAAGCGAAGAAACCACGCCACCGGTGATGAAAACGTACCGAGCCATGGGCTTAATACCTTACACAAGCTGCTATCGATTCGAAGCGCGTTGTTGCGCGCCCACACAAAAAAGAAGGGGATGTTGCCATCCCCCGCTTTCGTTCTTTCCCTGCCGGGACCCTAGTTCCCAGGCGTTTCGCCTTCGGTCGTTTCAGCGCCCGCCGAGGGCTCCGCGGCCGGTGCGTCTTCGGACATGGTCGACATCATCGAGCTTTCAGGCACGATGAGGTCGGAGTTGCCGGTGCTCTCTTCGGGCCGGGTCGAGGTATCCGTCGCAGGCGCAGTTTCGGGTACCGCCAGGTCACCTTCAGCGCCGCCCGATGCTCCGGGTTCGGCCAGATCCTCATCGCCTGTGCCCATGGCGTCGAGCGCGTCGAGCACTGTGGCGGGTGTGCCGTCCTCGTTCTGCGTTGCCTGCTCGAGAATCGAACTCGAACTCCGATCGAGCTGGCTGACGATGGTGAGACCGATCGCCGTCATCATGAACAACCCGCCCAGGATCGCCGTCGTTCGCGTAAGGAGATTGGCCGAACCGCGGGCCGACATGAACCCGCCACCGCCGCCGCCCATGCCCAGCCCGCCGCCTTCGGAGCGCTGCAGCAGTATGACGACGATCATGGCGACCACGATCAGAAGATAGGCGACAATCAATACTGTTGCCATCGGGAGGACGCGTCCTTCAAATACCAAGGACGCCCGCAACCTGGCCCAATAGACCGTGTTGCGGCGTCCCTTTCGTTCTCATGTTGCGCGCGGTTCTACACGCAATGGTTCGCAATTTCCAGCCGGGAAGTCGACTTTTTACGCAGTCGTCTTACGCGGCCACGATGATCGAAAAAAAGTCGTCTGCAAGAAGGCTCGCACCGCCCACAAGCGCGCCGTTGACGTTCGGCGTCCGCAGGATTTCCGCGGCATTCGACGGCTTCACGGACCCGCCGTAAAGAATACGCGCCTGCTCGCCTGCAGAGCCATACTTCTTGACCAGCAGATCCCTTATATGGGTGTGCATTGCCGCAATGTCATCGGCTGTCGCTGTCTTTCCAGTACCGATCGCCCAGACCGGCTCATAGGCGACGATGGTCTGGCTGGCGTCCTCGTAGAGCGGCATGGAGTCCGCGATCTGTTCGGCAACCACCTGATTCGCCGCCCCGGCGTCGCGCTGGGCCTGGGTTTCGCCGACGCAGATAATGGGCGTTAGCCCGGCCACGAGGGCCGCTACGGCCTTGTCACGCACGGCGGCACTGGTCTCGCCGTGATCGGTCCGCCGCTCGCTGTGGCCAAGAATGACGTAGCGAGCGCCTGCATCCACGAGCATCGGTGCGCTGATGTCGCCGGTATGGGCGCCGGATGCCTGAGCGTGGCAGTCCTGACCGCCTATGGCGATCACGCTGCCTTCGGCAAGGTTCGCGGCGCGATGGACCAGCGTGGCCGGCGGGCACAGGAGTACGTCCGCTGCAACCTCGCCGGCTTCCTCGAGCAGTGTATTCAAGCGCGCAATCTGTTCGAGCGCGGCACCCGCGCCGTTCATCTTCCAGTTCCCTGCGATCAGCGGCCGCAATCCGGTGCCCATTCCTACTCCTTTAACAACAGCTTGCCTCGACAGGTCGAATGGCTTAGCACCGTGCCTGCCTTGCGGGTGGATTTGGACACTGTCTATTATGCGCGCGCAAGAAAAGCCACACGGTTTGTGCCCCCACACGGCGCGAACAACGACCAAGAACGGGACCGCATGCTCGACAATTTGCGTAATTTCGGCCGCAGCTGGATCGCCAAAGTCCTGCTCGGCATTCTCATCGTATCCGTTGCCGGTTTCGGCATTCCGAGCGTCTTTCTCGATCTCAACGCCAACACCGTGGCGCGGGTCGGCGACCAGAATATATCGGTGCGGGATTTCAGCCGCATTTATAACGCGCAGCTCAACCAGTTCGCCCAGCAGACCGGACAGATGCCAACGGGCGAGCAGGCTATGGCATACGGCTTGCCCGGTGCTGCACTCAACCGGCTCGCCAACGACGCGGCGCTGGCTCAATTGGCGCAGCGGCTTGATCTTGGCGCTTCGGATGCGCGGCTTGCTCAGCTCGTCCGGCAGGACCCGGCCTTTGCCGGCGCACTGGGCACATTCGATCGGGACTCCTTTGTGTCCGTGCTGCGCCAGGCGGGGTATTCGGAAACAGAGTATCTCAATCTCCAGCGCCGTACGGCGATGCGCGAGCAGATTGGCGCGATGTTCGAAGGCGTCGCCCTGCCCGATGTCGCACTCGACATCGCCAACGCCTATGCCAATAATCGCCGTACCGTAGATTACGTGACGCTGAATCCGGTGCTTTATACCGTCTCCGAGGAACCGTCGGAGGCGGAGCTGGCGACATTCTTTGAAGAGAACCAGAGCCTTTTCCGCACGGGAGAAACGCGGCGGGTACGCCTCTTGCCACTCACGCCCGCTGCTTTGGCAGAGAATATTGAAATCAGCGAAGACGCGATTTCCGCCGAATATGAGCGTACCATCGACCGATATGTGAGCGTCGAACGCAGGACGATCACCCAGGTTCCGCTCGCGTCGGACGAGAACATTGCTCTGTTCGAGCAGGGCGCCGCAGACGGTCGCGGTTTCGAGGACCTCGTTGCCGAGGCAGACCTTGCTGACGAAGTGGTCGATTTGGGTAGCCGGACCCGCGCGGAAATGACGGACCCCGCCCTGGTGGAAGCAGCGTTCGGCCTTACTGAAGGCGATTTCACGCTCATCGAAGGTCCCGCTGGCCAGCGCGCTGTGTGGGTTTCCCAGATCGAGCCGGCAGGGACGCAGCCACTTGAAGAGGTCCGGGACGAGATCGCCCGTGACCTGGCGCTCGAGGAGGCGCGAGCGCTCTATCTCGATGCTTACGACGCTATCGAGGAAGCGCGCGCGGCCTTTCTTCCGGTCGACGAGGTCGCCGCCCAGTACGGACTGGATGTCTACGAGCTCGAATTGACGCGGAGCGGCGACGCGCTTTCGGAGGTCGACGACTTGCCCGATGGCGCTGACGGGCAGGTTGCGCAGAGCATCTTCAGTGCATCTGAAGACGCCAATATCACGCCAGCGATTACGCTCGGCGCTGACGAAACGGTCTTTTTCGAGCTCTTGGAAGTCGTCCCGGCGCGCGACCAAACGCTTGAGGAGGCGCGCTCCGAGGCCGTCGCGGCCTGGCAGGAACTACAGACTGACATGGCGATGACGGAAACCGCAGAAGGCATGGTTTCTCAGCTTGATGCCGGGTCGGACATCTTCGCCCTGGCTGCGGAGCAAGGCCTTGTCCCGCAGGCTTCCCAGCCGTTCGGCCGCCAGGGCACGGACGACGGGGCGATCGGCCCGGACGTTGCGCGTTCGGCATTCATGGGCCCCGAGGGCCATGCCGGCTACGCGACGACCCCGAACGGTGACGTCGTCGTTTTCCAAGTGACGGACGTGATCGAAGCGGACGTGTCCGAACCCTCGAATGTCTCGCAAGCCGTGGCGCAGGGTTTTGCCGATACGCTCTCTACAGGCTTCGTCGCCGGGCTGCGTACCGATTTGCCGATGCGTATCAACCAAGAAGCGCTCAATGCGCTGGTCGGGCTCGAGTAAGGTTATGACCGCCGAATTCGATACGTTTTCCGCGCGTTACGAGGCCGGCGAGGGACAAGTCCTGTTCAAGCGGGTCGTCGCCGACCTCGAAACGCCGGTCGGGACGTACCTTAAGCTGGCCGAAGGTCGGCGTTATGCCTTTCTACTGGAGTCGGTCGAGGGCGGCGCCGTACGCGGACGGTATTCGATCATAGGGCTCGAGCCGGACCTTCTGTGGCGGGTCGTCGAAGGTCGCGCCGAAATCAACCGCAAGGCCGGATCGCATCCGGATGCTTACGAGGTCGTTGACGGTGCGCCGCTCGAAGCTCTGCGCGCGCTGATCGCTGAGTCGCAGATCGACATGCCGGATGCTCTCCCAGCGAATTCAGCGGGCGTGTTCGGATATCTGGGCTACGATATGGTGCGGTTCATGGAGGAACTGCCCGATAGCAATCCCGACACGCTGGACGTGCCGGACGCGATCATGATGAGGCCCTCGATACTGGCGGTCTTTGATACGCTCAAGGATGAGCTGTTCTTTTCGGCTCCTGTTTATCCGCGCCCCGGCGTAACGGCCAAGCAGGCCTTCGAGGCGGCTCAGGAACGCATGGACGAAGCCATTGCCCGGCTCGAACGTCCCCTGCCCCGCGGCGATGCGATCCCGGATCTCGCCAAGCTGGACATAAAAAGCAATACGACCCGTGAGCAGTATTTCGACATGGTTCGGATTGCCCAGGACTACATCGCGGCGGGCGACATCTTTCAGGTAGTGTTGAGCCAGCGCTTCGAGGCCGATTTCACGCTTCCGCCGACAGCGCTCTATCGCGCCTTGCGCCGGACCAATCCGTCTCCTTACATGTATTTCCTCGAATTCGGGGATTTCGCCGTTGCAGGATCGAGCCCTGAAATCCTTGTCCGGGTCGATGAGGGCCAAGTGACGATCCGGCCCATTGCGGGCACGCGCAAGCGCGGGGCAACGCCCGAACGCGACAGGGCGCTCGCGGAAGAACTCCTTGCTGACCCGAAGGAGCTTTCCGAGCATCTGATGTTGCTCGACCTGGGCCGGAACGATGTCGGCCGCGTTGCCAAAATCGGGAGCGTGAAAGTCACGGACAAGTTCTTTCTCGAATATTATTCGCATGTGATGCACATCGTCTCGCATGTCGTGGGAGAACTCGATCCGAAATACGATTTCATCGATGCGCTGAGCGCGGGGTTTCCTGCAGGCACCGTTTCGGGGGCGCCAAAAGTGCGGGCCATGGAGATCATCGATGAGCTCGAAAAAGCGCGCCGCGGCGTCTATGCCGGGTGCGTTGGATATTTTGGGGCGGACGGGCGCATGGACACCTGCATTGTCCTTCGCACGGCGATACTCAAGGACAACAAGCTCTATGTGCAGGCGGGCGCAGGAATTGTCGCTGACAGCAAGCCAGAGCTTGAGCAACTCGAATGCGAAAACAAGGCTCGTGCTCTTTTCAGCGCGGCGGAGGAAGCGCTACGCTATGCTGGCCAGGCGAAGGTGGGCCAATAGATGAACGTGCTTTTCATCGATAACTACGACAGCTTTACCTACAATCTCGTACATTACGTGGGCGAGCTTGGGGCCGATCCCTACGTGGTCCGCAACGACAAGATCGCGCTCGATGAGATTGCCGCCAGAGCACCCGAGGCGATCATTCTTTCGCCGGGGCCGTGTACGCCTAACGAAGCCGGGATTTGTCTTCCGCTCATTGCTCGCTTTGCATCGTCCATCCCGATTTTCGGGGTGTGTCTGGGTCTGCAGTCGATCGGCCAGGCTTTCGGCGGTGAAATCGTACGAGCACAGGTTCCCATGCATGGCAAGGTCAGTATCATTACCAACGACGGACGCGGCGTTTTTCGAGGTCTGAACAACAGCTTTGAAGCAACGCGTTATCACTCGCTGGTCGTGCGCGAGGAAACCTTGCCGCCGGCGCTCAGCATTACGGCTCGGGCCGAGGACGGGCAGATTATGGGTCTGCAGCATCGCGATCTGCCGGTCCACGGCGTCCAGTTCCACCCCGAGAGTATTTCTTCGGAAAACGGGCACGCAATCTTGCAGAACTTTCTCAATATCGCGCGGGACTTCAACGCGCGTCACGCAGCATAACCGAACCAGGGGTATTGGGGTGGAGATCAAGGACGCGCTCAACCGTATCGCTTCGGGTCACGACCTGACCGGCACAGAAATGCGGGGCGTGATGAACATCATCATGTCCGGCGAAGCGACGCCGGCGCAGATCGGCGCGTTTCTCATGGGAATGCGGGTCAAGGGCGAGACGGTGGGCGAAATCGCCGCCGCCGTCTCGATCCTGCGCGAAAAGATGGTACCGGTCTCCGCCCCCGCCGACGCCATCGACATTGTTGGAACCGGCGGGGACGGCGCGGGCACGCTCAACATCTCCACCGGTGCCGCGCTCGTCGTTGCCGCCGCCGGCGTACCGGTCGCCAAGCACGGCAACAAGGCACTCTCGTCCAAATCCGGTTCGGCTGAAGCGCTGCAGGCGCTCGGCATCAGGCTCGACCTGACGCCCGAGCAGATTGGCGAGTGCATCGCCAAGGCCGGAATCGGGTTCATGTTCGCCCCGAACCACCACCCCGCGATGCGGCATGTGGGTCCCGTGCGCACGGAAATGGGTGTGCGGACCATGTTCAACCTGCTGGGCCCGCAATCGAACCCCGCGGGCGTGCGTCGCTATGTTCTGGGCGTTTACGACAATGAATGGGTTGAGCCTGTCGCGGCGGCGCTTCTGGCCAATCGGGCACAAGCGGCATGGGTCGTGCATGGCGATAGCGAGCTCGACGAGCTTTCGACCACCGGCCCCTCCTTCGTTTCCTCGATCAAGGACGGCAACCTCACCAGCTTCGAGGTGACGCCCGAGGATGCGGGGCTGCCCCGGGCGCAGCTTTCCGACATTGTCGGCGGCGACCCCGAATACAACGCGAGCGAGTTGCGCAAATTGCTCGATGGCGTGAAAGGCCCCTATCGCGATATCGTGCTTCTCAACGCGGCCGCCGCCTTCATTGTCGCCGCTAAGGTCGAGACACTTAAGGACGGCGTTACGCTTGGCGCAGAAACCATCGACAGCGGCAAAGCCAAGGCGCGGCTCGGGGCACTTGTCACCGCAAGTCAGGCAGCGTGATGACGGACATCCTTAATCGAATAGAGGCCTATAAGCGCGACGAAATCGCTGCCGCCAAGATCGCGAGACCGATCGGCGACATTACCGCAATGGCCCGCGATCAAGCGCCGCCGCGCGGCTTTGTGGAAGCGCTCAGAGCGAAGCGCGATGCCGGTCTATACGCTCTGATCGCCGAGATCAAAAAGGCAAGTCCCTCCAAGGGACTGATCCGCCCCGATTTCGATCCGCCAGCATTGGCACGTGCCTACGAGGCCGGCGGTGCCGCGTGTCTTTCGGTTCTGACCGACAGCCCCTCCTTTCAGGGGCGCCCTGAGTTTCTGGGTGCCGCGCGGGAGGCGACCCGGCTGCCGGCTTTGCGCAAGGATTTCTTGTTCGAGCCCTACCAGGTCGCCGAAGCGCGCGCGTGGGGCGCAGATTGCATCCTCGTCATTCTCGCGTCCGTCGATGACAATGCCGCGCGGGCACTTCTCGACGCAGCCGCCGAGTGGGGGATGGATGCGCTGGTCGAGGTTCACGATGCGCCCGAAATGGAGCGGGCGCTGGCGCTCGGTGCAACATTCATCGGTATCAACAACCGGGATCTGCGAACATTCGAGGTCAGTCTCGATACAACGGTCAAGCTTGCCAAGATGGTCCCGGAGGATCGGCTTCTCGTGAGTGAGAGTGGTATTTTCACGCATGCAGACCTCACTCACCTTGAGCGGACGGCCGGTGTCGGTGTGTTCCTTGTGGGCGAAAGCCTCATGCGCCAGGATAATGTGACGGCAGCGACACAGGCTTTGCTGACGGGAGCGGCGTGATGCCCGATCTCACGCACCTCAATGAACGGGGCGAGGCCCACATCGTCGATATCGGGGCCAAGGCGGAAACACGGCGACGCGCCGTAGCTGCTGCGGAACTGCATGCCACCCCGGAGATCGTAGCGGCGATCTTCGGCGGAGGGCTCAAGAAGGGCGACGCGGTTGCTGTTGCGCGCGTTGCGGGGATCATGGCGGCGAAGAAGACGTCCGAGCTTATTCCCCTGTGCCATCCGATCCCCATGACAAAGATCGATATCGATATCGAGCCCAAGGGCAAAAATGCCGTTTCGGTGACCGCAACCGTCGAGACCACGGCGCGCACCGGGGTCGAGATGGAGGCGTTGACCGCAGCGTCGGTTGCTGCGCTTACGCTCTATGACATGGCCAAGGCGTTGGATAAGGCCATGACGATCACCAATGTCCAACTGATCGAAAAGAGCGGCGGAAAGTCCGGCACTTTCAAGCGCGAGACTTAGGCCGTGATTTCCGTTGACGAAGCGCTGGCCCGTATTCGCGCCGCGATCACGCCAAGCCCGCCCATTGCCGCAGCGCTTGGACAGGCGGCCGGACGTGTACTGGCGGAACCGGTCACAGCGGAGATCGATCAACCGCCGTTCGCCGCAAGCGCGATGGACGGGTATGCCGTACGAGCCGCGGATGTCGCGGCAGGGGCGGTTCTCACTCAAATCGGGGTTTCGCAGGCCGGACGCGGGTTTGACGGAAATGTCGGCCAAGGCGAGTGTGTGCGGATCTTTACCGGGGCGCAAGTACCCGAAGGCGCCGATGCGGTCATCATGCAGGAGCGCACCGAGACTGACGGGACGAACGTCCGGTTCGAATCCGGCACCGAAGCGGGCGCGAACATTCGCAAACGTGGCAATGATTTTGCCAAGAATGACGTACTGATTGCCGCCGGCGAAATCATGACGCCATCGCGTATCGCGCTGGCTGCGGCGGCCAACCATGCGATGTGTACAATTGCAACGCCGCCGAGAGCCGTCCTGATCGCCACGGGTGACGAACTGGTCCCGCCGGGCTCTCCCCTTGGTGCGGACCAGATTGTGGCGTCAAACTCGTTTGGCCTGTCAGCCATGTTCGATCCGCTATGCGGTGCGGTCGTTGATCACGGGATCGTGCCCGACGATCGCGCCCAGCTAGCCGCCGCAATCGGCGCGGCACTGGACGATAATCCGGACGTCCTCGTGACAACGGGCGGCGCAAGTGTGGGCGAGCACGACTTCGTGCAGGACGTACTCAAGGAATGCGGTGTCGAGATCGATTTCTGGCGCATCGCTGTCCGACCGGGCAAACCGCTGATGTTCGGAACCAGAGGGCGGACGCTCGTCTTCGGCTTGCCAGGCAATCCCGTTTCGGCCCTTGTCACGGCGCACGTTTTTGTCTTACCCGCCCTGCGTGCACTTCTCGGTGCGCCCGAACCCCCTCGCCTGCGCCTCCCGCTCGGCGACGCAATCCCGCCGAATGGGCCGCGGCAGCACTTCTTGCGCGCCCGGATATTCTCGGAACCCGAGGGCACAGTGGTCATTCCCATTGCCCAGACCGACAGCGGCCACCTCTCTTCACTGGCACAAGCGAACTGCCTTATCGTCCAGCCCGCAGGCGATCCGGGCAAGGCTCCCGGAGATCCGGTCGATATCTCTTTGCTTTAACAGGCTGCAAAACCGGTCAATTCGGGCAAAAGACTTGCGGAACATTTACGGAACACGTATAAAAGTTCAGTCTTTGTTCCGATTCTTTTGCGACGGAGGGGGCCGATGCTCACCCGCAAACAGCACGAATTGCTCATGTTCATCCACGAACGGATGAAGGAAAGCGGTGTTCCGCCCTCCTTCGACGAAATGAAGGAAGCGCTCGATCTCAAATCCAAGTCCGGCATTCACAGGCTGATTACGGCGCTGGAGGAGCGCGGGTTCATACGACGGTTGCCGAACCGGGCACGCGCGCTCGAAGTTGTAAAGCTCCCCGATTCGATGAATCCTTCCCTAGGTGGCCGGAAAGCGCGGTTCGAGCCCAGTGTGATCGAGGGTAATCTAGGCAAAGTGCCCCCGAAGCGGGCCGACACTCCGGATCAGGGGGGCGGCGACGCTGTATCGGTTCCGGTCATGGGCCGGATTGCGGCGGGTACGCCGATCGAGGCTATCCAGACCCATAGCCACTCGATCACCGTGCCACCTGAGATGCTGGGGGCTGGTGAACACTTCGCGCTTGAAGTACGAGGAGATTCGATGATCGACGCCGGGATTTTCGACGGTGACACGGTGCTGATCCGCAAACAGGAAGCTGCCGGCAATGGCGAGATCGTCGTCGCACTGGTCGATGACGAAGAAGCGACCCTCAAGCGGTTGCGCAAGCGCGGCAATGCCGTCGCGCTCGAGGCTGCCAATCCTGCTTATGAAACACGCATATTCGGCCCTGACCGCGTCAAGGTTCAGGGACGTTTGGTGGGGCTGCTGCGCCGCTACTGAGCACCGACCCGCCACGGTCGATCGGGGTCGACGACGGCCGGCTTCACCACAAATCTGTGTGCACCGATATCCCAGTAGAGCATATGGGCGCCCGACCGTTCCAGCGCGCGCTGATCGACGACAGTCGCGCGTGCAGCGCAGGACTGCGGCGCAGAAATGCGGGCGACGACGACATCAGCGATCCGGCAATCGTCGGAAAAGGCTGCGACATTTGTCACGTATGCCAGCGTGAAGTCCAAATCGGAGGCAATAACGCAGCCGATTTCGTCGCAATTGGTTGTCTCGTGGTTTGACCCGATTGGTTCCATGTACCGTTCGGACCAAACATCGGTCGCGAAGGTGTTCGTTCGCCCGGCGACGAGGGCAAGTTGACTATCGTGACGAACGGCGATCGCCTGGCTGGTATCGGCGATCAGGATATCGGGCGCGCGTTCCAGTCCGAACAGCAGTACAAGCGGCATGACCAGAGCCGGGCCGAACAGTCTGATCGGCGTTTGAAAGAATGCGAGCCAAGCCAGCCCAAATAGGGCGAATACAAGCGCGAGCGGCGAGAGGATCGGGCTGGGATCGAACCCGCCGCCAATTGCGTGGACGAGTCCGGCGCACCAGATGACCGCCTCGATACTCCAGCCCATGATTTGATAGAGCGGGCCGTCCAGGCCGAGCGGAATGGCGAGCGTCGCAAAGAGCGCCGAAGGCATCATGATGAAAGAGACAATGGGCATGGCCAGAAGGTTGCCCATAAGCCCGAAAGGCGCCGTTTGCTGGAAGTGGTAGGCGGAAAACAGCACGGTGGCGAGACCGGCGATTATGCTGGTCATGGCAATATCGATGACAAATGTCGCGATCGGATGGCGAGGCTCAAGTTGCCTCTCGCGTCTGGTGCGCGCGAGTTCGTAGGCCGCGATGAGCGCAACGACTGCGGCGAACGAAAGCTGGAAGCTGGCGCGGAAAACGCTTGCCGGGGCGATGGCAATGATGATCAGTGCCGCGATCGCGACATTCCGCATTGTGAGCGCCTGGCGACCGGCGAGAATGGCGGCAAAGACAAGCGAGAGCATGATCGTTGCACGGATCGCGGAAATGCCCATGCCGGAAATGACGAGATAGGCGCAGGCCGTCACGAGTGCGCCGGCAGCAGCGGTGCGCTTGATGGGAACACGCTGGGCTACGCCGTAGAACGCCGCCAATCCGAGGCGGATGAAGGCGAACATTGTTCCTGCAACGATGGTGAGGTGCAGCCCGGAGATGGCAAGCACATGAGCAAGGCCGGCGGCGGCCATAAGGTTGCGGTCTTGCTCGCTGATCCGGCTCTGGTCGCCCGTGATAAGTGCGACCGCAATACCCCCAATGCGATCGTCGAGAGCGGCAAGGACGCGCTGAGCGATGAAGGAGCGAACACCGGAACTCAGACGCACCACGTCGCGCGATGACCCCGGCGTAATCTCGATCTCCCCCTGAACGGCACCGTATGCGCCTATGCCCTCGAAGTAACTCACGAATTGAGAGTCGTAGCCCCCGGGAACAATTGGGCCCGGAACCGGATAAAATCGGATTCGGGCTGATAGCATGTCACCGGGCGCGATATCGGTGCTATCGAAAACGGTGACCCGAGCCCGGCGCACACCGGGATCGTCGCGTGCATCATCGGGCCGAATGCGGGAAATCACGAGGCGCTGTACTTCTCCATTGTCATAGACCACGGCGTCAACTTGCGCCCGGTAGACACCATAGCGCGGTCCATCGAGCATAGGGGTCCCGAACAACGCGCTGTGGATCGGCAGTATAACGAGGCCGGCGTAAACCGCGCCGACGAGGACAAGGAAACGGGTTGCCACGTACCGGGTGCGGTTGAGGTAGGCCAGAACAGCTAGAAGAACGGCACCCGCACCGAGGGTCGACCCGTGTGGTTCGCCAGGCAGCGCACGGTAGAGAAGCATGCCCAGAATGACTGCGCAGGGCAGGATGACGAAGAGGCGGCGCTCGGAGACGGCATGAGCGATTTCCTCCTGCAGGCGCGCCGCACCGGCAAGGCCGAGGAGCCCTGCGCGCCGGAGAGTTGGTCGCGTTCCCTGCCCGTTTCCGCCAGTGACCGCGCCGTCGATCATTGGGGCGCCCCCTGCCCTTGCGCTCAAGAGCCGCTATGGTACACACGGGCGCAACTATTTTCCAAATGGTCTTGTCGTATGTCCAAACCTGTCGTCACGCGTTTTGCGCCTTCCCCTACCGGTTATCTGCATATCGGAGGCGCACGCACCGCGCTCTTCAATTGGGCATTCGCCCGCAATACGGGCGGCAAGATGCTGCTGCGCATCGAGGACACCGACCGTGAGCGCTCGACCGAAGCCGCGGTGACCGCGCTTCTGGATGGGTTGAGCTGGCTCGGGATTACGTGGGACGGGGAACCATACTCGCAGTTCGCCCGGGCGTCGCGGCACGTGGAAGTCGCCAACCAGCTCCTCGCTGAAGGCAAGGCCTATCGGTGCTATTGCTCGGCAGAGGAGCTTGCCGAAATGCGCGAACGGGCGCGTGCCGAGGGTCGTCCGCCACGTTATGACGGCCGGTGGCGCGATCGCGATCCGTCCGAAGCGCCCGAGGGCGTCAAACCGGTCATTCGGATCAAGGCGCCACAGAGCGGCGATATCGTTGTCAACGACCACGTCCAGGGCGATGTGACGTTCAAGGCCGAGAACCTTGACGACTTCATCATCCTGCGTTCGGACGGTACGCCGACCTATATGCACGCCGTGGTGGTCGATGACCACGATATGGGCGTTACTCATATCATCCGCGGGGATGATCATCTTACCAACGCGGCTCGGCAGATCGTCATCTATCAAGCCATGGGATGGGACATACCGGAAATGTCCCACATTCCGCTTATCCACGGACCCGATGGAGCCAAACTTTCCAAGCGACACGGTGCGATGGGCGTCGAAACCTACCGGCAAATGGGGTATCTCCCGGAAGCCCTGCGCAATTATCTCGCTCGTCTGGGCTGGGCGCATGGTGACGATGAGATCTTTTCGACGGAACAGTTTGTCGCGTGGTTCTCGCTCGAAGCCTTGGGCAAGGGTGCGGCGCGATTTGATTTCGGAAAGCTCGACAATCTCAACGGCCACTACATCCGCATGGCAGCGCCTGAGCGTCTTTATGAGGTCATGGTCGATACGGCGTCCGAATTGGGCCGGAACGCCGACTATCTGGGGCTGATCAACAACAAGGAGACGGCGCTGGCGGCCATACCCGAGCTACAGCCGCGCGCCAAGACCGTTCTCGAGCTCATCGATTTGGCGCAATTCATTTATGCGCAAAGGCCACTGCCGGTCGATGAGAAAGCCGCCGGGCTCCTAAACACCGACGCCCTGGGGCATCTCGCTGCGCTTAAGGAACGCCTTCAAGGGGTCAACGAATGGTCGGTGCCCGAAATCGATGCTGCCGTCCGCGAGTACGCGGAAAGCGTCGGTTTGAAGCTGGGCAAGGTTGCCCAGCCTCTGCGCGCCGCTCTGACCGGACGCACGATTTCGCCGGGCATTTTCGAGGTCATGGTGCTCATCGGTCGTGAGGAAAGTCTCGCGCGTCTGGGCGATCAGGTGCGCGCCGTCGCGCGTCATTGAGCCCGTCCTTTACGTCGCAGGACAGTACATTTCGGCTCTTTCCCTATACGTCAAGACTTATGACGTAGTTGCAAGCGCGCGCTAAATCGGATACCGAGAAGCACCGTTTGCTGCGACGCAGATTTTTCGCCCTTTTTTGAACCGTGCAGACTTTCTTCTTGCTCCGGTCATATGGGCTGCACCTGGCTTGGGAGGCGATGCATGAGTGAGAAAACCGCGAAACTTTCGATCGGTGACGAGACCTTCGAGTTTCCCGTTTTGAGTGGCAGTGTTGGGCCGGACGTCATCGACATTCGCTCGCTCTACGCCAAAACCGGCTTGTTCACCTACGATCCCGGTTTCACATCTACCGCAGCGTGCGACAGCTCGATCACCTATATCGACGGGGATAAGGGCGAACTGCTTTATCGCGGATACCCGATCGACCAGTTGGCCTCTCAGAGCAATTATCTCGAGGTCTGCTATCTTCTGCTTTACGGTGAGCTGCCGGGCAAGGCTGAACTCAAGGATTTTGCCAACCGCGTGACGCGGCACACCATGGTGCATGAGCAGATGCACTATTTCTACCGTGGTTTCCGCCGGGATGCGCACCCCATGGCCATCATGACCGGCGTTGTGGGTGCCATGGCCGCGTTCTATCATGACTCCACCGACATCGGTGACCCGGTCCAGCGCGAGATTGCGTCCATCCGCATGATTGCCAAAATGCCGACGATAGCGGCGATGGCGTACAAATATTCCGTCGGTCAGCCCTTCGTTTATCCGCGCAACGATCTCGATTACGCGTCGAACTTCCTGCACATGTGCTTTTCGGTTCCGGCCGAGGAATACAAGGTCGATCCCGTTGTCGCCAAGGCGATGGACAGGATTTTCACGCTGCACGCCGACCACGAACAGAACGCTTCGACCTCTACGGTTCGCCTTTCAGGGTCTTCGGACGCCAATCCCTTTGCCTGCATTGCAGCAGGCGTTGCTTGCCTATGGGGCCCGGCACACGGCGGCGCGAACGAGGCGGCGCTCAATATGCTCCGGGAAATCGGCACCGTCGACCGCATTCCTGAATTCATTGAGCGCGCCAAGGATAAGAGCGATCCGTTCCGCCTGATGGGCTTCGGCCATCGCGTCTACAAGAACTACGATCCACGCGCTGCAGTTATGCAGGAATCGGCGCGCGAGGTGCTCGAACTTCTCGGCGTCGAGGACAATCCCACGCTGCAGGTCGCGCAGGAACTCGAAAAGATCGCGCTTTCGGATCCTTATTTCGTCGAGCGCAAGCTCTATCCGAATGTAGACTTCTATTCGGGTATCATTCTCGATGCTGTCGGTTTCCCGACCTCGATGTTCACGGCGATCTTCGCACTTTCACGCACGGTGGGCTGGATCGCGCAGTGGAAGGAAATGATTGGCGATCCGCAGAAAAAGATCGGCCGTCCGCGCCAGCTTTATAACGGCTCGGGTGCGCGCGACTACGTGCCGCTCAGCGAGCGCTGACGCCCTGCCCGAGCCAGAATGCTACCCGCTCAGCGGGATCGACAAGGGGCGCCTCGGGCGCCCCTTTTTCCATCAGGTCGCGGACCGAGGCGAACGCCGCACGCTGGGCCCATCGTTGTGTAGTGTCATCGAGCAGTTGCGTGAGTACGGCAATCGCTCGCTCGGGCGCTGCGGTATGGGCAAAAAGGATTTCGGGCACGATCTCGCGCCTTGCGATGATGTTCGGCAAGCCGATCGTCTTGATCAGCGCCTTGCGATAGAGCCGCACCTGGGCGCCTTCGGCGACGTAGGTGATCGCGTGGGGAATGCCCGCGAGCGCTAGCTCGAGCGTCGCCGTACCGCTTACGGCGAAGGCCAGGACAGCTGCGTTCATAGCCGCGCGCCGTTCGGATTCCTCGCTTGTTACCGAAACCGAGGCGGGCCAATCGGAGACCGCGTGCGCCACCTTGTTGTGCAGGCTGGCGGGCGTTGGTACAACGAAGCCGTCGACGGCGGGATGGTCGGCAAGCGCCGTTGCGACAGAACGCATAAGCGGTAAATGCCGTGTCAATTCGCCGGACCGGCTGCCCGGCAAGAGCAGCACGGGCCCTTTTTCCGGTTCGGACCGTCGCATGGGGAAGCGTTCGAGCGCCGGATGGCCGACATAGCTGGTCAGCGGACCGCCGAGCTCCTTCATCACCTGGGGTTCGAACGGCAGGACACTCAGGACCTCATTGTAAAGAGACGCGATTTTGGCTGCCCGCTCGGGCTTCCAGGCCCAAACCGAAGGCGCGACATAGAGGATGATCGGTTTATCATACCCTCGCTGGCGAAGCGCTCTTGCTACCGTATGGGAGAAGACCTGGGCATCGACGAGAACGACAGCATCGGGCCGCGTGCGCAGCACCGTCCGGACCGTCTGCCGGGCGCGCCAAAGCAGCAGCGGCAGACGGCGCAGCACATCGGCGTACCCCATGACAGCGAGGTCATCGATGGGGAAGAGCGTCTTGAGGCCCTGTGCGACCATTGCCTCCCCGCCAACGCCGGATACGGTGACGTCCATGCGGGATTTGAGCCCGGAAATGAGGTTGGCGCCGATCCGGTCGCCCGATGCCTCACCGGCGAGGATGAAAAGCTCAGGCATCTTCGGCTGCGAACCCGATAATGGCAATGCCAGCGGCATCGGCACGGGCAACGAGTTCCTCGCGCTCGATGAGCAGGGTCCGCCCGGCCTCTACGGCGATGGCCGCGATGCCAGCCTCCGCGGCGGCCGTCACGGTATCGGGGCCAACAGCCGGCAGATCGACGTGAAGGGGCTGACCTGGCTTCGAAACCTTTGCCAGGACCATGCGCGCCGCGCCGTCGCCAACAAGGCCACGGGCCCGGAACTCCCTGCAGCGGACCAAGAGGGCGTCGGTTCCGGCGATATCTTCGGTCGCGATGATGCGTGCACCCGATACAATGAGAGCCTGCCCCAGGTCGAGTTCCCCTGCCTTGCGCGCGGATCTGAATGCGAAGCCGGCAATGGTGGCAAGCTCGCTATCGGGACCGACGGCGCCAATGCGCCCCTCCGGAGCAAGAAGGTCCGAGACGATTTCGTGTACCCCGATGAAGGGAATGCCCAGAATCTTCAGTAGCGTCGCTCCCAATTGGGACAGTTTGGCGTCGCCTTTTGCCTTGGTCTCTTCCTTGTCGCCGGCGAAATCGGCCAAGGTTTCCCGCTCGCGGTCCGACATGTGCATGCCGCCGACCGCGCAGACGTGCGTGGCTTTGAACTTTCTGATTTCCCTCAGCACCTGGTCCGGGCGCGATATCTTGATCTGGAACGGATCTTCGTCGGCAAGATCAGCGCGCGGGTGCAGTGTGAGCACCCTCACCTCCCAGCCCGCTTCACGCGCCGCAGCAAGCGCCCTTGGTACCAGCGCGCCCGAGCCCGCGACCAGTGCCAGGCGGCGGCCGGTCATGCCTCGGCGCTGTGCCCGTTGCGCGGCATGCACAGCGCACGCTCGGAGGGTTGGCGCACGAACTCGATCACCTGCTCGACCAATTCCTCGCCCTTGAAGATTTCCGCAGCGTCCTCGATGCGCTCGCGCAGTGTCCCTTCGTTGGAGAAGATCATGCGGTAGGCTGCACGAAGCGCGTGGATCGACTCGCGATCGAACTGGCGGCGTTTGAGACCAACGAGATTGAGGCCGCCCAGATAGGCCCTGTTCCCCAGCACCGAGCCATAGGGAATAACGTCATTCTCGACAAAACTCATAGCGCCGACAAAGGCATGAGCGCCAATCCTCACGAACTGATGCACGCCACATATGCCGCCGAACCGGACATAATCCTCGACAACGCAGTGGCCCGCGAGGCTGGCCTGGTTGGCCATGACCACGTGATTGCCCAGGCGACAGTCATGGGCCACATGCACGCCGACCATGAGCAGGCAATTGTCGCCGACACGCGTCTCCATGCCTCCGCCCCTGGTGCCGGGGTTGATGGTGACATGTTCGCGCAGCACACAATCTTTTCCGATCGTGACGGTACTCGGCTCGCCCTCATACTTGAGGTCCTGCGGCGGATGGCCGATCGAGGAGAACGGATAGATTCGGGTCCGTGCGCCGATTGTCGTGCGCCCCTCAATCGAAACGTGCGACGTGAGGACGACGCCATCCTCGAGCGTTACGTGGTCGCCGATAATGCAGTATGGGCCGATCTGGACGTTCTCGCCGATCGTCGCAGAAGCGCTAACGATCGCCGTGGGATGGATAGCGGAACTCACGCGTTTTCCTTGACAATCATCGCCCCAATTTCGGCTTCCGCAACGACAGCGCCGTCGACTATGGCGCGGGCCTCATAGCGGCCTACGGTCTTGCGACGATGAATCTTGCGGATGTGATATTCCAATCGGTCACCTGGTTTTGCTGGCTTGCGGAACTTCACATTGTCGATCGTCAGCAGGTAGACAATGTGCTTTTCACCGGATTTGTTCTCGAGATTGATGACGATGGCGCCGGCCGTCTGTGCCATGCCTTCGATGATGAGCACGCCGGGAAAGATCGGCTCACCGGGGAAATGACCGAGAAACTGGGGCTCGTTGTAGGTCACGTTCTTGATGCCGACGGCGGATTCGTCGCCATTGATATTGATGATCTTGTCGATCATCAGGAACGGATAGCGATGGGGCAGCGCCTTGAGAACGGCGTCGATCTCCATAGTCGAGAGCGTTTCGCCCTCGGCGCGCGACTCTTCCTCAAGCATGGTCACTTCTTGTCCCCTTTCGTCACCCGTCTGATGGCCGCGATCTCACGCTTCCACGATTTTACATCCTGCGCCGGCGCGCCGGCAATGTTCGAACCGGCCGGGAAGCTATGCGATACGCCGGCCCGCGCAAGAACAAGCGTTCCCGCGCCGAGGGTCAAGTGTCCGGCTGTTCCTGCGCCGCCGCCCATGACCACACCATCTTCCAGGATTGTTGAGCCGCTTAGTCCACACATGCCCGATATCACACAATTGCGTCCGATGCGGCAATTGTGGCCGATCTGAACAAGATTATCGATCTTCGAGCCTTCGCCGATAACGGTATCACCCAGCGTGCCGCGGTCTATCGTCGTATTGGCGCCAATCTCGACCCTGTCCTGGATGATGACACGGCCCAATTGCGGTATCTTTTTATGCCGGTCGGCGCGAAGCTGGAATCCGAACCCCTCGCCCCCTATGACGACACCGGACTGCAGGACGACATCGTTGCCAAGGTAGGCGCACTCCACAACGCACCCTGCTCCGATGACGCAGTTGCGGCCGATGGCGACGCCCGCGCCGATAACGGCATTGGCACCGATTACCGTTCCCGCGCCGATTTCAGCGCCGGGTCCAATAACAGCGCCGGAGCCAATGTCGACGCTCTCTTCACTCGTATAGGTGCCGGATTGGCCACCCGCTGCAACAACACGCCTGGTGTCTTCGGGATACAAGACGTTCAGGGCATCAATGAAGACGCTATAAGGCTCGTCGCAAATGAGTGCGACCGTATTTGGCCCGACATGGCCAGCGAGCTTATCGTTGACGAAGATGGCGGCGGCCGTCGCGCCTGCGAGGTGGTCCTTATAGGCGGCGCTCGCGGCGAACGAGATGGCGCTGCCATCAGCGTCCTCAAGATCGCTGGCTCCAGCGATCATAACCTCGCCCCGGCCTTTTAGGTCCAGTCCGGCATGCCCTGCCCGCGCCATGAGCTCAGAGAGCGGGAAAGGACCGTTGCAGGGGTGAAAGCGGCTATCGATCATTTGGCTGCGCCGAAAAGGAAGCCGCGGAGCGAGGGCGCACCGCGGCTTGTTTCGTTGGTCCTGACCGCGGCGATCAGAACAGCGTGGAAAGAGTCAGCTGGAAGACCTGCGTACGATCCTGCTCCGCGGAGTCGATGACGTGCGCAAAGTCACCACGCAGAGGTCCGACCGGCGAGGCCCAGATCACCGAGGCACCAACGGAGGACTTGATGTTCTCGCCGATACCGGTCGAGTCTGCGCCCTGGACGTCAGGCGTCCCGTCGATCCAGCCAACATCACCCCAGACCGCGCTCCGCAGACCCCAGGATTCGGGCAGGAACGGGATTGGGAAGTCAACTTCGGCCGAAAGTCCCGCGTAGGACAGGACACCGAATGCGTCCTCAGTCCCTTCCGTCCAGCGAGCGCCCATGCCGCCTGCGGCGAAGCCACGCACGAAGTTGGGGCCAAGCCGGAAGGCTTCGGTCGGGTTGATGCCGCTACCACCCATGTCGGCAATCGTGCCGCCCATGGCGCGAATGCTGCCGATCACGTCGTACTCTTCCCAAAGCGGGTAGTAGTACCGGGCCCGCGCTTCGGTCTTGAGGTAGTCGTAATCGAGGCCGGCGTATTCCTGGCTGAAGGTCAGGATAAGGCCTTCATTCGGATTGCGCTGATCGTCGAGGGTGTTGAACGTCAACTCATAGCCGACCGAGATCTTGTCGGTGCCCGAGGAGGGCAGGTTCGTAATGTAGGCCGGCGCGTCGTCGGTATTGAGGAAGTCCTTGTGCTCGTATCCCACGAAGGTGGTCAGCGAAAGGTCGTCCATCAGCGGCATCCCGAAGCGCAGGCGACCGCCGGTCACGTCGGTTCCATAGGATCGCGTGCTCGATTCTTCGGTAATGCGCCGGTAGAGATCGAAGCCGGACGAGATATCGAGACCCATGAAGCGCGGCTCGGTGAAGCTGAAATCGTATGTCTGGCCCGATTCGGACCGGCCGATCGCGGCGCGCAGGTACTGACCGCGACCAAGGAAGTTCCGCTCGGTGAGCGAAATCTCGCCAAAAAAGCCGTCCTGGGTCGAATACCCGCCGCCGATGCCATACTCGCCGGTCGCCTGCTCGACGACGGCAACGTTGAGAACGACGCGGTCGGGCGCACTGCCCGGTGCCGAAGTCACCTGAACCGACGAAAAGAAACCGAGCGCTTCGACGTTGGCGCGTCCCTGGGACACGAGCGTCCGATTGAACGGATCGCCTTCGGAGAAGTTGAATTCACGGCGGATTACGAAATCGCGGGTCTTGGTGTTGCCTGTGATGTTGATCCGCTCGACGTAGACGCGCGCGCCTTCATCGACGAGGTAGGTGATGTTGAAGGTCCGGTTCGCGATGTCGCGGTCGATGCGCGGACGCACCTCTGCGAAAGCAAAGCCCTGCTGGGTGGCGCGGACAGCCAGTTCCTGGGTCGAATCCTGGAGATCCTGAAGCGAGTAACGCCCACCCTTACGCGTTTCGATCGCCCCGCGCAGCGCATCGGTGTTGAGGCCGGCGATGCTGGTCTCGATGGCGATATTGCCGAATTCGTAGCGCTCGCCTTCTTCGATGGTGAAGTTGATGAAATACGCATTGCGCTCGGCGTCAAACTCGGCAACCGAGGACAGAACGCGCGCATCGGGATAGCCATGGTTGGCGTAATAGACGCGGATGCGTTCACGATCGACTGCAAGGCGGTCTTCGTCATACTGGTCGTCGCGGAACAGCCAGCTCAAAAGGTGCGATTCCTTGGTCGTGATGACCGATTCGAGCTGCATGGAGCCAATATTGTTGTTGCCGGTGAAATTGATCGCGGCAATGCCGGCACGGTCGCCTTCGTTGATGTCGAAGATGACGCGAATGCGACCGTCCTCAGCGGTTTCGGTCCGCGAGGAGACTGTCACGTTGGTGTAGCCGGCGCGGTCGTAGGCCGCCTGAATGACAGCAACGTCCGACGCAATGGCGTCGGGCGAATAAACGCGGCTGGTCGCAACCTCGACCATGGTGTTGAGCTGGGCGTCAGTGAAGCGCTGGTTGCCCTCAAACCCGATTGCGGCAACCGATGCACTTTCGCTGACGCGGACGACGAGCGTGCTGCCGGACATTGAAATCGACGCCGACTGCACAACGCCGCTGTTCACCAGGGCCTGGCGGGAGGCCTCGATCTGCGCAGCCGTGGCCGTGTCACCGGGCCGGAGCGTCAGGTAGGAAAGGATCGTCGCGTCATCGACGCGCACGTTGCCCTCAACGGAAATCTGGGAAATCGTCTGGGCCTGCGCCTGGGTCGAGCCGAGCAGCCAACCGGAATTTCCGACCATCGGCGCCACGGTCAATAGCGCCAGTGCGAGAACGACGCTGTGCAAAAGCTTGGCTTTATTCATCATGATTATGCTTGCTTGCCCTGTGAGACGTGTGCCGGGAATCGCACGAAGGCACGGATTCCCCCGTTTCCGATCAACACGTTTTTACCGGTTTTTGCCTTGAGGGCAAGGCGAAACGCCTGTCCCGGCGGCTAAAAGATCGGTGGACATGTAATCGTGCAACACTTGCTAACCCTTTGATACGTCGTCGCGTTAGACGATGTCGTTGACGACCGTGAAGATCATCAGCGAGACGACGAGCGCAAATCCGATGCGGTATCCGATCTCCTGGGTCCGCCGGCTCAGCGGTCGTCCGCGTAGCGCTTCGAACACGTAGTACATCAAGTGTCCACCATCCAACATCGGCACTGGCAAGAGGTTAACTATGCCAATGTTTAAGGACAAAAGTGCAGTTAGGTTAACCAATGCCAAAAAGCCAAGCGTGGCGACCTCGCCCGAAACCTGGGCCATGCCGACCGGTCCTGCAATCTGATCGAGATCGCCACGGCCAATGAAAAGGTCGGCGAAAAAGGCCAGCGTTCGGTCGATGATGAAGTGGACCTCCTCGAAGGTCATACCAACAGCCTCTATCGGGCCCGGGCGGTAAAGGACCCAATCGTCGGCCTCTGCCGAACGCGTCACCCCGATCACCCCGAGCGTAAGCTCGCGTCCGAAACGCGTGGTTGCCGTCTGGGATTCGGGAACAACCGAGAGTGTCGTAGGCTCCCCATGGCGTTCGACAACAACCGAGACCAAACGGTCCGGCGCCGTCCCAATGAATCTCTGGAAATCCGAAAACCCACGCACGGGAAAGCCGTCGACGGAAAGGACGCGGTCGTCCGGCATGAAGCCGGCTTCCTGGGCGACAGACTGCTCGATGACCTCGCCGATCACGGGTTCGAGCGTCATCCGCCCGTAGCCGATCAGCATGACGTAGAGTACGAGGAAGGTGAAGAGAACGTTCGCCAATGGCCCCGCGACAACGATGGCCATACGCTGCCAGACAGACTTGTTGACGAAGAGCGTCTTCCGGGTTTCCGCATCGTAGCGATTGGCCGCGTTCGGATCTGGTACGCTGGCGGCATTCATGTCGCCGGTGAAGCGCACATATCCGCCCAGCGGTATCGCCGCGAGGCGCCAGCGGGTTCCGCGCTTGTCCGTCCAACCGAGGAGTTCGGGTCCGAAGCCGATCGAAAAGGCGTCGACGGAAACGCCGTTCCAGCGCGCAACAAGGTAGTGCCCCATCTCATGGACCACGACAATGACAATGAGGATCGCCAGGAACGGAACGATATAGAAAAAGAACGGCAGGGATTCGCTCATCGTCTTTCGGCATCCTTTGGCACAGGCCCGGCATTTCCGGACGCAAGAGCCGCTTATTTTACCAGAACAGTATGCCCTGCGGCACCGCTCCCAGCCCTCTATGGGCGAGCCCGATGCACCAGAGAACGAGTGCAGCCATGGTCAGGCTGTCGATGCGGTCCATAAGCCCGCCATGCCCGGGAATGATATCCCCACTGTCCTTAACAGCAAAGCGCCGCTTTATCGCACTTTCGGCAAGATCACCCGCCTGCCCCGCGATCGAGACCACAACGGCGATGAGAAGGCCAATGATGAAAGGGGACGGTGCGCCGAGCGCCCAGCCGGCGATGAACCAGATGACCAAACCGCCGAGTGTGCCGCTCACGAGCCCACCGGCCGCGCCCGACCAGGTCTTTGAGGGCGAGACGTCTGGAGAGAGCTTGGTACCGCCGACGATTCGGCCGACGAAATAGGCTCCAGAATCGGTCAGCCAAGTGATCGAAACGAGATACAGCCCCGCCCATATCCCTGCGCCCGAACTGCCGCGAATGGCGAGGAAAGCCATCGTGATCAGCCCGAAATAGGCGATGCCCGCAATACGCCACCCCCTGTTGGGCGCCTTGATGAGGATACCGGCGATGACCGCGACGGCGATGATGATGGTTCCGGTCCAGGCGCCATTCATGGGATGGGCGAGTGCAGCGAGCCCAAGGAGGCCCATAATGAGCGCAGCCGGCCACCCCTTGTGTTCTCCCGAGATCATGCTCTCCCATTCACGGTAGGCACCGGCCATGACCAATGCGACCAGGAGCGCGAAGGGGAGCCAACCGGCGATCAGCGCAATCGCCGTGAGCGGGATGAGGATGACGGCGGACAAGAGCCGGGGTAGGAGGTCGGGGCCGAACGGCCAGAGGGGCCGGTTTACTACCGATTTTGCGTTCGTTTTCTCTTCGGTCACGTCCCGATACCGCCAAACCGCCTGTCGCGTTCCGTGAAGGTCTGCAGAACCCGGACGAAAACCGATTCGTCGAAATCGGGCCAGTTTTCCTCCACGAACACCAGTTCGGCATAGGCAGACTGCCAAAGCAAGAAATTTGAAAGACGCATTTCGCCGCTGGTACGGACGATAAGGTCGGGATCGGGAAGGCCGTGCGTACCCAAATGCTCGGCGATCGTCGTTTCGTTTATATCATCGGCCGCGAGGGCGCCCTGGGCTACCTTCTGTGCGATCACGCGGGTCGCAGCCGCAATTTCGGCCTGCGCGCCGTAATTGAAGGCGATGACAAGGTTGAGGCCGGTATTGGCTGCGGTCGTGGCTTCGACCTCTTCGATGATCCGGCGCAATTCCTTGTCGAGCGTTTCGCGGTCGCCAATGATGCGGATCTTGACGTTGTTCCGGGCCAGCCGATCCAAATCCGACGCCACAAAGCGGCGCAAGAGCCCGAAGATGAAGCTCACTTCCTCGGGCGGCCGCCGCCAGTTTTCGGAGCTGAAGCTGAACAGCGTGAGGCAGGACACACCGTAGGCAGAGGCAAGCTCGACGATGCGCCGGACCGCCTCGACGCCAGCCTTGTGTCCCTCGGTGCGCCTCAGGCCGCGCAATTTTGCCCAGCGGCCATTGCCGTCCATGATCACCCCGATGTGGCGGGGGACCGAGAGCGTTTGCTGCGCTGGCGGGGCCGATGCAACGGCCGGCTTGGTCGACATGATGTCACTCACGATTCGGACCGGCCGTCCGGCCCGCAGGCCTTGGGCTAGACCTGCATGATTTCCTGTTCCTTATGGGCGACCAATGCATCGATCTCTGCGATCGCATCATCGGTGGCTTTCTGCACCTTGTCGGAATTGACGCGCGCGTCATCCTGACTCATTTCGCCGTCTTTTTCGAGCTTGCGCAAGACGTCCATGCCGTCGCGGCGCACATGCCGGACGGCGACGCGCGCCTGTTCGGCATATTGGTGGGCGACTTTGGACAATTCGCGGCGGCGCTCTTCATTGAGTTCGGGCAGCGGCACACGGATGAGGGCGCCTTCGGCGATCGGGTTGAGGCCAAGGCCCGACTCCCGGATCGCCTTTTCCACGGCGCCGGCCATCGAGCGGTCCCAGACCTGCACCGAAAGCATCCGTGGCTCGGGCACCGAGACGGTCGCGAGTTGGCTGAGCGGCGTCGCGCTGCCATAGGCGTCAACGTGGATCGGATCGAGCAAACTCGCGCTGGCGCGCCCGGTGCGCAAGCCGGCCAGATCGTTCTTCATGGCGTCGATGGACTTGTTCATCCGGGTGCGGAGATTTTCGAGCGAAAAAGCGTCAGACATTGTTTCTCCCCGTGTTCTCGACCTCTAGCCGACGCGTGTGCTGGGCGCGCGGCCCTCGATCACGCCGACGAGGCCTTCTTTTGTTTCCAGTGCGTAGACGATTATCGGTAACCGGTTATCCCGGGCAAGGGCAAACGCCGCCGTGTCCATAACCCGCAGGTCACGCGCAATGACGTCCTCGTGCGAAATCGTTTCAAAGCGTTCGGCCTTGGGATCCTTCATCGGATCGGCGGAATAGACGCCGTCGACCTTGGTGCCCTTGAGGAGCACATCGCAGCGCAATTCGATCGCCTTGAGCGCAGCGGCGGTATCGGTGGTGAAGAACGGATTGCCCGTACCACCCGCGCATATGACCGTCGCGCCGCCTTCGAGCGCCGCAATGGCGGCGCGCTGGGTGAAGGTGTCGGCGATGGAGGGCATGGTAACGGACGAAAACACGTGCGGCCGCCCCCCTGCCCTGCGGATTGCGTCACCCAGGGCGAGCGAATTGATGACGGTGCCCAGCATGCCCATATGGTCGCCGATCACACGGTCGCCGCCCTTGGCGGCGACGGCCATGCCGCGAAAAATATTGCCGCCGCCGATCACGATGGCGACCTGCACGCCCAGCCGTGTCAGATCGACGATCTGGCGCGCGACCTTGTTGAGGAACTCAGGCTCGATACCATATGATTGATCTCCGGTGAGGGCTTCACCGGAGACCTTGAGCAACACGCGGGAATAGCCGGGTTTCGACATCTGCCTGCCCTGTTTACCCGAAGCATGGTTTGTCGGACGGACGTCGGGGACCACGCTTCATGCCTCTACTCTATCGCGTCCCGAGGGACGCGGTAACACCTACGCTTAAGCGAATCCCGGGATTTCGCGGGACACGTTACGCGGTGCCGGCAGCGGCGGCAACCTCGGCAGCGAAGTCAGATTCCTGCTTTTCAACACCCTCGCCGAGCGAGTACAGGACGAAGCCGGTGACCTTGATCGGCGCACCAACATCGCTTTCGGCATTCTTCACGGCCTTTTCGACCGAATTTTCGCCGTCGATGACGAAGGTCTGGGCCAGAAGCGTGACTTCCTCATAGTACTTGCGGATCCGGCCTTCGACCATCTTTTCGACGATGTTGTCGGGCTTGCCCGATGCTTTGGCTTGCTCGCTGAACACGGCGCGTTCACGCTCGACGGCTTCGGGATCGAGGTCGTCGGCCGAGAGCGAGAGCGGCTTGGTGGCGGCGATGTGCATCGCGACCTGCTTTCCGAGCGCCTCGAGCTTGGCCTTGTCACCAGCAGACTCAAGTCCGACCAGAACGCCGATGCGACCGAGGCCGTCGGCAATCGCGGAGTGCACATAGCTGCCGATAACGCCTTCGCCGACTTCGAGCATGGCGGCACGGCGCAGGGTCATGTTTTCGCCAATCTTTGCGATCGCTTCGGTCAGCTCGCCCGAAAGGGTACGGCCGCTGTCGGGGTATTCCGCCTCGGCAAGCGCGGCAACGTCGCCGTTTACATCGAGGGCGAGCTTGGCGGCATTGCGGACAATCGACTGGAACTGCTCGTTGCGGGCCACGAAATCAGTTTCCGAATTGATCTCGACGATCGCGGCGCGGTTGCCGTCGGTCGCGATGCCGACGAGTCCTTCAGCGGCAACGCGGTCAGCCTTCTTGGCAGCCTTGGCCAGCCCCTTGGTCCGCAGCCAGTCCACGGCGGCTTCGATATCGCCATTGGTTTCGGCCAGGGCCTTCTTGCAGTCCATCATGCCCACGCCGGTCATTTCGCGGAGCTGTTTCACGTCTGCAGCACTAATCGACATCTCGTCACCTCTTGTAAGCGCATCGGCCCGCGGCAACGCCGGTCGGGACCGATGATCCTGATCCATCGCGCTTATCACGCACGCATATGACAGTTTTGTGCGGGCGGATGCGCAGCCGGGCTCGCTGGAAACGGAGCCCGGCGCATTTTCGTGTTTATTGCGCTTTAGGCCTGCGCGGTCTGCTCGGTCGCGGGCTGCTCTTCGGCAGCAGGCTCCTCGGCGGGCGCTTCGAGCGCAGGCTCTTCGATCACTTCGGAGGACGCGCCGAGGTCGGTGCCGAGCGCGGCGGACGAGCGCGAAATGCCGTCGATCGCAGCCTTGGACACGAGCGAGCAGTAAAGCTCGAGCGCGCGGGCGGCGTCGTCGTTACCCGGGATCGGGTAGTCGACGAGATCCGGATCGCAGTTGGTGTCGACGATAGCGACGACCGGAATGCCGAGCCGGCGGGCTTCCTTGATCGCGTTGGCTTCTTTATTCGTGTCGATCACGAACAGGAGGTTCGGGACATTGCCCATGTCCTTGATGCCGCCGAGGTCGCGTTCGAGGCGTTCCTGCTCGCGGCTGCGCTGGAGGCGTTCACGCTTGGTGAGGCCCTGGGCGCCTTCGGCCTGGAGCGCTTCGAGTTCGCGCAGGCGGGCGATAGAGTGGGAAATCGTCTGCCAGTTGGTCAGCATGCCGCCAAGCCAACGCGAGTTGACGAAGTACTGCGCAGACTGACGCGCAGCTTCGGCGACGAGGGGCGCGGCCTGGCGCTTGGTGCCCACGAAAAGAACGCGGCCGCCATCGGCTACCGTGTCGCTCACGAGCTGCAGCGCACGGTAAAGCGCCGGGACGGTCTGGCTCAGGTCGATGATGTGAATGTCGTTGCGAACGCCGAAGATAAAGCGTTCCATCTTGGGGTTCCAGCGGTGCTTCTGGTGGCCGAAGTGAACGCCGGCCTCGAGCAACTGGCGCATGGAAAAATCTGGCAAAGCCATATCTGGTGGTCTCCTTAACCGGTTATGCCTCTGCAAAGGATGTGCAGCGGGAAAACCCGCCACCGGTATGGCGCTGTCGCTCCTGATAGTGTCGCGTTTCCAAAACGAAGTTGTGTTGACCACGTCTTCTGGAAACACTCCAGAGCCCAGAACCAGCCTTTGCATGTGGATTTAGACGAGCCGGGCTATAACGCAGGGGCCCAGCCTTGGCAAGCCAAGATATGGTGTCAGTTAAGCCGCACGTCAATGACGCCGTTGATGGCCTTGAGCCCGCCGGCTAGCTGCGGGGTCAGGCGGAACTGCCCCGGAAGCTCGATTTCGAACTCGCGGGCGCCCGCATCGCGGATCAGGATCAGGCTCACGACCCCCTCTCCGCCCGGCTGGAGCTGGGTCTTGATGGGCGCAAGGCACTTTTCGCTGCCAGCAAAGATGGTGAGCCGCCGGCCGAGCTTTTCGACCGAACCGTCGATGGGCTCGGCCTTGAGCATCCGCAGGCGCACCCCGTCTGGCCGGGATTCGGCACCGACCTCCAGGACGAGGGATTTGCCGGGTTCGAGAAGATGCGCGTAGTCGCTGATCTGCTCGGAAAAGGCGATGCATTCGTACGATCCACTCGGGTCCGAGAAAATCATGATCGCCATGGTCGAACCCTTGCGGGTCTTGCGGTCCTGGCGGGAGACGAGCGTGCCGGCCAGGCGCCCGGCGACGGCACCGTCGCGTGCGGCACGCTCGAACTGTGACCATTGCTGGACACGCAGGCGGTCGAAGAGTTCGACATAATCGTCGAGCGGGTGAGCCGAGAGATAGAAGCCGATTGCGGCGTGCTCGCGGGCCAGGCGCTCGGTCAGCGTCCAGGGCTCGACGTTCTCAGGCAGCCGGATGGGCTCGGGCTGGCTCGAAGCGAACATATCCTCGATACCATCGGCCCGACCCGACGTCTCGCGCTGTGCCATGCTGATGATGGTGTCGGCGACGGCGACGATCTGTTCGCGGCGTTTGGTGATCTGGTCGAAGGCGCCCGCGTTGATCAGGGTTTCGAGCGTACGCTTGTTGATGATCTTGGGATCGATGCGGCGCGCGAAATCGGCAAGATCGGCAAACGGTCTATCGCCGCGCACGTCCACGATGTGCTCGGCTACCTGCCGGCCGACGCCTTTGACAGCGCACAGCGAATAGTGAATGCGGCCGTCGCGCACCGAAAAGTTGACTTCCGAACGGTTGACGCAGGGCGGCACGACTTCGATGCCCTTTTTCTGGGCCTCACGGCGGAAGTCCGAAAGCTTGTCGGTCTGCGCCATGTCGAGCGTCATCGACGCGGCGTAGAATTGCTCGGGGTAATGCGTCTTCAGGTATGCCGTCTGGTAGGATACCCAGGCGTAGGCGGCAGCGTGGCTCTTGTTGAAGCCGTAATTGGCGAATTTGGCCAAAAGGTCGAAGATATTGTCGGCGAGCGCCTCGGAAAGTCCGTTCTTGACGGCGCCATCGCGGAAGCGGACGCGTTGCTTGTCCATCTCCGCCTTGATTTTCTTGCCCATGGCACGGCGCAACATATCGGCTTCGCCGAGCGAATAGCCCGAAAGGAGCTGGGCGATCTGCATCACCTGTTCCTGATAGACGATGATGCCGTAGGTCTCATCGAGCACGGCCGAAAGCGTCTCGTGGGGGTAATCGACCTTTTCGGTGCCGTGCTTACGGTTGATGAAGCTCGGGATGTTGTCCATCGGACCGGGCCGATAGAGCGCATTCATGGCGATCAGGTCTTCGATACGGTCGGGCTTCAGCTCGACCAGCGCGCGCCGCATGCCCGGACTTTCAAACTGGAAGATGCCGTAGGTGTCGCCGTCGGCATAGAGCTTGTAGGTAGGTGCGTCCTCGAGCGGGATGGCGTCGATATCGAGTTCGGTCCCCGCCTCCTTGATCATATCGACGGCGTAGCGGATCGTCGTGAGCGTCTTTAGACCCAGAAAGTCGAATTTGACGAGCCCGGCGGGTTCCACCCATTTGAGATTGTATTGAGTGACCGGCATGTCCGAGCGCGGATCGCGGTAGAGCGGCAGCAATTCGTGCAGCGGACGGTCGCCGATCACGATACCGGCGGCGTGGGTCGAGGCGTGGCGGAAGAGGCCTTCAAGCTTGCCGGCGATGCGCAGGAGTTCGGCGACGGTCTCGTCTTCGTCGCGCATCATCTGCAGACGCGGTTCGTCATCGATGGCCTGTGCCAGCGTCACCGGATTGGCGGGATTGTTGGGTACGAGCTTGCAGATCCGGTCGACCTGCCCGTAGGGCATCTGCAGCACACGGCCCACGTCGCGCAGCGCGGCGCGCGGCTGCAGTGTTCCGAAGGTGATAATCTGGGCGACCTGATCGGACCCGTATTTGCCCTGTACATAGCGGATGACCTCTTCGCGGCGCTCCTGGCAAAAGTCGATGTCGAAGTCCGGCATCGACACACGCTCGGGATTGAGGAAGCGTTCGAAGAGGAGGTTGTAGCGCAGCGGATCGAGGTTCGTGATGGTGAGCGCGTAGGCAACGAGCGAACCGGCACCCGAACCGCGCCCGGGACCGACCGGGATATCGTGGGCCTTGGCCCATTTGATGAAGTCCGCAACGATAAGAAAGTAGCCGGGGAACTTCATGTCCCGGATAACTTTCAACTCGAACTCGAGGCGCTCTTCGTATTCGGCCTGGGTGCGGTCCTCGGCCATGCCGAAGTCCCTGATGCGCATCCTGAGGCCTTCGCGGGCCTGGCGCGCGAGCTCTTCGCCCTCCGCGGCCACAGCATCGGCTTCGTCCATATCGGACGCGGCGGCAAAGCGCGGCAGGATGGGGTCGAGCGTGTGGGGGCGGAAATTGACCCGCTTTGCGATCTCGACGGTGTTTTCGACCGCCTCCGGCAGATCCGAAAAGAGCGCGAGCATCTCTTCGCGAGTCTTGAAATAGTGCTGATCCGAAAGTCGCCGGCGCTCGGTCTGGGCGACAACCGATCCCGACGCGATGGCAAGCAGCGCGTCGTGGGAATCGAAATCGTCCCTTTTTGGGAAATATGGCTCGTTGGTCGCGACCAACGGCCAGCCATGGCGGTAGGCCAGCTCGATCAGGCGTGGTTCGACGCCGTTTTCGAGCGGGCGGTCGTGGCGCTGGATCTCGACGTAGAGCCTATCGCCAAATGTTTGGGCAAGCCTTTCAAGGCGCGCTTCGGCCTGAGCGTCGAGCCCCGCGGCAAGGAAGGGATCAATCGCGCCCTCCGGCCCGCCGGTCAGGCAGATGATGCCCTCGGCGTGCCCGCCGTCGAACCACGCGATATCAGCAGCGACCTTGTTGTCCACGCCTTCGAGATAGGCGCGGCTGACGATGGTCGAGAGATTGGCAAAGCCCGTTTCGGTCGCGGCGATCAGGACGACGCTGCCCTTGCCCAGATTGACGCGGTCGTTGGGCTTGTCCTCATCGGTACCGAAGTCGAGGGCCAATTCGCAGCCGATAATGGGCTGAATGCCCTTGCCCGAGGCCTTTTCCGAGAATTCGAGCGCGCCGAAGAGGTTGTTGGTATCGGCGATGCCGATGGCGGGCTGTTCGTCCCTGGCTGCCATGTCGAGAATGGCAGCAAGCGGAAGCGCACCCTCGAGAAGGGAAAACGCGGAATGTACGTGAAGATGGACGAACCCCGGACCGGACATGGACGGCTCCTTGACTTGAGTCTCTTGTGCCATGCCGGACCCGCCGCGCCAACCACGGGTCCGGCCAATTCACAAGCAGTGCCCTCACGAGAGGTGGGTGAGGATGTCCAGGTAGAAGATCGTCGTGCCGCCGAAGGCGGTCAGGGAAACAAGGGCCATGAAGTCTTTGACGAAGGTGAGCATGGTTGCCTCCATTGAGTTCCGTGTTTGTTCTTATACGTTCCTTTTTTGTTCCTGTCGATAGATTCCCCGGAGCGGGCGAGTCCATTATTAACAGAATCTGAATCGATCAGCAGCGCACGCGCATACGGCCGACAGCCTCTCGGCTTCGGGGTGCAATGGTGTAGGCGGTATGCGGCGAGACGTGGCCTCATACTGAGTAGTAATAGAAGTGCGAGGCACGCCTCGCCGCATACATCCGGGATTTTCGGCTTATGGATACCCCGCCGGGGACGATCCCCTCCCTCTTTCGAGGGTATGGCGCGCTGATCCTGGCCCGACGCATCGGGGGACGTGTCGCCTTGGCGCGAGTGAGCACCCTTTGGGCCTCCGCTGGAGCGACCTCCATCGGACCCGAACCGGCCTGGCGGACAATACCGGAGCGCCGCGGGATCTAATGAGGCCTCGGCTCAGCCCCACGCGTCCCGTCTCTCCAATCCTGCCCTCACCGGAAGCTCGTATGCATCCTCGCCCTTGGTGCGGCCGTGAGGAGAAGTATGGCAGGGGTTTGGGGGGCGGGGATAAGTTCGCGTGGATGCCTGTCCGTACAGGGCGGGGACAGGGATCTCCGAAGCCCCCTGCTCGGCTACAGCGTCGCAGGGACGATGCGGCCATCCTGGATGGTGACGATGCGGTCGGCACGGCGCGCCAAATCGTGGTTGTGGGTGGCGATGATCGAAGCGGCGTCGTGCTGCTTGACGAGGTTCGAGAGCGCGGCGAAGACCGTATCGGATGTTGCCGGATCAAGGTTGCCGGTGGGTTCGTCGGCGAGGACCAGTGTCGGAGCGTTGGCCGTGGCGCGGGCGATGGCGACGCGTTGCTGCTCGCCGCCGGAAAGCTCGGCCGGGCGGTGGTCGTGGCGATGGGCAATGCCCATCACCTCCAAAAGCTCCATGCCGCGGGCCTTGGCCTGCCGGTCCCCTGCCCCGGCGATCAGTTGCGGCATCATGACGTTTTCGATGGCGCTGAACTCGGGCAGGAGGTGGTGGAACTGGTAGACATAGCCGATGCGATAACGGCGCATGAGCGTACGCTGACGATCTGACAGACCGGCCGTCGACTGGCCTGCGATAGCGACATCACCACTCGATGCGCGTTCGAGCAGCCCGCAGATGTGCAGGAGCGTCGATTTACCGGCGCCCGACGGTGCAACGAGCGCGACGAGTTCGCCCTTTTCGACCGAAAGGTCCGCGCCCTTCAGGACGTGCACGGCGCCATCTCCATCGCCATAGCTCTGGCGGACATCGGACAGGGACAGCAGCAGGTCACTCATAGCGGAGGGCCTCGACCGGGTCGTATTGGGCGGCGCGCCAGGCGGGATAGAGGGTGGCAAGGAAGGAAAGTGCCAGGGCCATCAGGAGCACCGTCGTGACCTCGCCGGCGTCGACGCGCGACGGCAGCGCCGAGAGCAGAAACACCTCGGGCGGAAAGAGCGCGATCCCGAGTACCTCGGATACCCACGCGCGGATGGTTTCGGCGTTGATCGCCAGGATGACGCCGAGGACAAAGCCGATGAAGGTACCCACGAAGCCAATGGCCGTCCCGGTCATGCAGAAGATGCGCATGACCGATGCGCGGGTCGCGCCCATGGTGCGCAGGACCGCGATATCCTGGCCCTTGTCCTTGACCAGCATCACGAGGCTCGAGATGATGTTGAAAGCCGCGACAAGGACAATCATCGAGAGGATGGTGAACATCACCACGCGCTCGACCTGGAGCGCGGAGAAGAACGTTTCGTTCCGCCGCTGCCAGTTGGTGAAAATCATCGGCCGCTCGGCGGCCTGTTCGAGCGGGAGTTGCATGACGCCCGTCGCGTCGGGGTCCTGGAGGAAGACTTCAACCGCCGTGGCCTCGTAGACGCGCTCATAGGCCGCGTCGATTTCTTCATCGGTCGCCATTAACGGCGGCTCTTCGTGGCCCTCGCGGAGCCGGTCTGAGTAGGCGCGGAAATAGTCCTGCGCCGATTGGAGGGGCATATACACGTAGAAGCTGTCGAACTCGACCATGCCGACATCGTAGATGACGTTGACCGGATAGGAGCGGATGCGCGGGGTCGTGCCAAAAGGCGTCTGGCTGCCGCGGGGACTGACGATGGTGATCGCGTCGCCGATGGTGACGCCGAGGCTCTGGGCGAGCCGCTGGCCGATGGCGACGCCCTCGAGTTCGTCCCAATTGTCCCAGCCGCCCAGTTCGGCGCTGTTGTAGAGCAAGGGGAGCTTGCGGATATCCTCAAGCGTCATGCCGCGCACATTGATGCCGGCGGAGTTGTAAGGGCCGGACGCGAGTGCCTGTCCTTCGACGAAGGCGACGGCGCTGACGACGCCATCGACCTCTTCGAGGCGGATCTTGACGTCTTCGTAGTCGGTGAACGTCTCGTCTACCGGGAAGGCGGTGAAATGTCCGTTGAGGCCGAGGATCTTGCTCAGGAGTTCGTCGCGGAAACCGTTCATGACGCTCATCACGACGATCAGCGTGGCGACGCCGATGGCGATGCCGACCATGGTGAGCGAGGCGATGACCGAAATGAACGTGTCGCGCCGGCGGGCGCGCAAGTAGCGCCCGGCGACGAGCAGTTCAAACCGTGAAAACGGGCGGGTGCCGTTTTCCTTGCCGTTCGTGGCGGCGGTCACACCGTGTCTCTACGTTCGGGTTCGATCAGCGTTTTCAGGCGATGGACGGCATCTTCGATGCCGATGGTTTCGCGCTCGCCGGTCTTCCTGTGCTTGATTTCGACCTCCCCGGATTTGAGCCCGCGCGGGCCAGCGATCAGTTGGAAGGGAATGCCGATCAGGTCGGCAGTCGCGAACTTGCCGCCGGCGCCGAGGTCGCGGTCGTCATAGAGGACGTCGATCCCGGCTGCCTGGAGCTGGCCATAGAGCTTTTCATTGGCGGCGTCGGTCTGTGCATCGCCGGTCTTGAGGTTGATCAATGCGACCTCGAATGGCGCGACGGAGACCGGCCAGACGATGCCGTCGTCATCGTGGCTCGCTTCGATGATGGCCGGGACAATGCGACTGGGGCCGATCCCGTAGGAACCCATATGGACCGCGACGTCCTTGCCGTCGGGACCGGTGACGGTGGCGCCCATGGGTTCGGAATATTTGGTGCCGAAATAGAAGACCTGACCGACCTCAATGCCGCGAGCGGCGATGCGTTTGTCCTCGGGGACGCTGGCAGCGAACTGGGCTTCGTCGTGCATGTCTTCGGTCGCCGAATAGAGCGAGGTCCAGTCGGCCACGATGCCCGAGAGATCGCCGAGGAAGTCGGTGTCCGGGCCGGGAATGGGCTTGTCCAGGAGATCGGCATGGCAGAAGACGCCGCTCTCGCCGGTTTCGGCGAGGACGATGAATTCGTGGGAGAGATCGCCGCCGATGGGGCCGGTCTCGGCGCGCATCGGGATCGCCGTCAGACCCATACGATGATAGGTCCGCAGGTAGGCGACGAACATGCGGTTATAGGCCTTGACGGCCTCCTCCTTCGAAAGATCGAAGGAATAGGCGTCCTTCATGAGGAATTCGCGCGAGCGCATGGTGCCGAAGCGGGGGCGGATCTCGTCGCGGAACTTCCACTGGATATGGTAGAGGTTGAGCGGCAGGTCCTTATAGGACTGCACGTAGGTCCGAAAGATCGAGGTGATCATCTCCTCGTTGGTGGGACCGTAAAGCAGGTCGCGTTCATGGCGATCCTGCATGCGCAGCATTTCCTTGCCGTAGTCGTCGTAACGGCCGGACTCGCGCCACAGGTCGGCGGACTGGAGCGTGGGCATCAGCAGTTCGATGGCCCCTGCCCGGTTTTGTTCCTGCTCGATGATGTGCTGGATCTTGCGCAGCACCTTGTAGCCCAGCGGCAGCCAGGCGTAGAGGCCGGCGGCCTGTTGGGAGATCATGCCCGCGCGCAGCATCAGCCGGTGGGAGACGATTTCCGCTTCCTTGGGAGTTTCTTTAAGAACAGGCAGGAAATATCTGGAAAGGCGCATGAGTTTTCTTTGTCTTTCGCTTCGACTCACAACCGGCTTTGACCGCACTATGAAGCGCAAACCGACCCGTTCTGGCAAGGGTCAGGTCTTTATGCGTTGTATGTCGCTTTTTTGACACTCGGTGTGACAAATGACCGCAAATTTCGCTTGGCAGAGCATATCGTCCTTGGTAGTGTCCCGGCCATAAAACGAACGGCGGATTAAAAACCGCCCGACGCCGACAACGTCAAGGGAGGAGCACTGGCCGCCCATTCTGCGCGCTGTAAGACCAGTGGATTGTCGCGAAACTCGAAAATTCCATGCAGGGCCCCGTGCCCTGCTTTTTTTTGCGCCCGACCCGAGCCTTTGACGCGATCAGAACAAAGACGCTAAGCTCTTGTTTCGTCTTTCTTTTCTATCGCGACCGTACGGGTCCGAACTGGATAAGTGACGCCCACTCGTTCTGGAACCACTTTAGGACCAGTATTCCTGCAGCCAAGGGCTCGAAAGCCCCCAGAGGGCGAGCACCATCAAGACGGCCGCAAGGACGGTCGCTGCGAGCAGCTTCTGCCACAGGAAGGGCTTGATCGGGGCGCCGGGCTCCGTGCCATCGGTGACCGCGCCATCTTCGTGCTGGCCGCGTACACCGAAGGGCAGAACCATGAACAGGCACAGCCACCAGATGACGAAATAGACGGCGGCGTATGTGAATATCCGGGTCCAGAGATCCATGGCGCGTCAAACCTGGTGAACGAAAACTTTGACTATGGGCTTGCGACCCCAGGCGGCGTTGACTTCGGAACGGACCGCCCGCCGGATGGCTTCGCCGAACCGACCGCTGTCGGCGCGGCGTTTGGCCGGGAAGCTCTTGATTGTACCCTGGGTGGCCGTCACGACGACGTCGCGCAGCGGGTCTTCATCTTCCTCGAGTTCGGGCAAGCCGTCGAGGTCGTAGAACGGACCCGAGATGACCTTGCCCTGCCGGTCGACGACCAGCGTTACGACAACGAGACCGCCAAAGGCAAGTTTGCGGCGGTCGCGGACGTGGCTTTCGTCGGGCGCGCAGACCAGGTTGCCATCGAGATAGAGGACGCCCGTGGGAACTTCGCCCTCGAACTTCCGCGGGGTCGGAAACAGCCGCACCATGTCGCCGTTCCGGATCGAAAGGACGGTTCTGATGCCCTTTTCACGCCCAAGGGCGGCGTGGGCCTCAAGGTGCATCGGCTCGCCGTGGGCCGGCACGAGAATGTCGGGCTTCACCCAGTCGTAGAGCTGAACGAGTTCGTTGCGACGCGGGTGGCCAGTGACGTGGATCAGCTCGTCGCGGCTGGTGACGACTTCAACGCCGCGGTCAACGAGCTGGTTCTGGATGTCGATCACGGCCTTTTCGTTGCCGGGAATGGCCCAGGACGAAAAGAGGACGGTGTCGCCGGGGGAAAGGTCGATGACCGGGTGCGTGCCGGCGGCAATCCGCGCCATGGCGGCACGGGCCTCGCCCTGGCTGCCTGTGCAGATGAGGACGACCTTGTCGCGGGGGAGATAGCCGTAGGCGTCCTGGTCGTGAAATTCGGGGACGCCCTCGAGGAGGCCGAGTTCCCGCGCGATACCGGCGACACGATGTACCGCCCTGCCTGCGGCCACGACCTCCCTGCCCGCCTTGGCGGCGGCGCGGGCAATCGAAATCATGCGCCCGAGGTTCGAGGCGAAGATGGTAACAGCGACGCGATGCTTGGCCGTGGCGATGAGACGCTCGATGTTGGCGGCAATTTCGGTTTCCGAGGGGCTGTCGCCTTCTTTCATGGCGTTGGTCGAGTCACAGACGAGCGCGAGCGGGCGGTCGTCATTGCCGATCTGGCGGAAGCGCTCGATGTCGGTCATGGGGGTGCCGACGGGGGTTGCGTCGATTTTCCAGTCGCCGGTATGGAGAACGCGGCCGGCTGGAGTATCGATCAGGAGCGCGCAGCTTTCGGGGATCGAGTGGGACACGCCGATCGCCTCGAGCGTAAACGGGCCGACCTTGAAGGGCTTTCCCGGCTCGACAATGGTGATGTCGACATCGTCGTCTATGCCGTTCGAGAGGCGTTTGGCTTCGAGCATCGCGGCGGCGAAGGCTGTCGCAAAGACCGGCTTCTCGTATCCCGGCCACAGGTCGAGCACGGCCCCGTAGTGATCCTCGTGGGCATGTGTGAGGACGAGCCCCACGACGCGGTCGGCTTCTTCTTCCAGAAACCGGGTGTCGGGCATGATCAACTCGATCCCGGGGAGTTCCGGGCCGGCGAAGGAGACGCCGCAATCGACGACGAGCCAGTAGCGGTCGTCGGCCGGGCCGAAGCCGTAAAGCCCCATATTCATGCCGATTTCGCCTATGCCGCCGAGCGGCACAAAGACAAGCTCTTCGCCC
Source organism: Pelagibacterium xiamenense (assembly GCF_021166475.1). Lineage (GTDB taxonomy): Bacteria > Pseudomonadota > Alphaproteobacteria > Rhizobiales > Devosiaceae > Pelagibacterium > Pelagibacterium xiamenense. Next base: position 165,053 of record NZ_JAJOYS010000003.1, on the reverse strand, counting down.
GAAGTGTTCTGTTTTGCCATATCTTTTCCAATAGTCGACCGGGCCGCAGAATGCCGCCTGTCGAATTCCTTCCCTGTCAATTCCGGTGCCGCGCCGGCCGAATGCCGTCAGACTTTCAGTGTCGCGGTGGTTCCGAAGTGAACATCGCCCGCCGCGATGGCGATGCGGTGGCCTTCCGGATCGCGGACAATCAGATGGCCCGCATCATCTATCGTTTCGAAGACGCCGCGGACGACGTCTCGGTTCCGCTGCACGGCGACTTCCGCGCCGATACCGGCTGCAGCAGCTCGCCAGGATTCAAGGATCTTCGCAATGCCGCGACCATTGTCCCAGGCGTTGAAACATTCGACCCAGCTTTCAGCGAGCGCCTCGAACACTGCCGCAGCGTCAACATTGACACCCATGGCGTTAAGCGCTGCAGCCGGATAGGGCAGCCCCTCTGGCGCGGCCACGACGTTGACGCCGAAACCGATGACTATTGCATGCCGTCCGTCGGGGCGCTTGTGGCCCTCGAGCAGAATGCCCGCGAGTTTGGCGCCGTCGGCAAGGACATCGTTGGGCCATTTGAGTGCAATCCGTGCCGCGTGGCCATCGCTTTGCCCGTCCGCGCCGTCGATGCCGGTCGCGATACGGGCCTGCGGCACGATCTTGGCGAGAGCCTTGTTGAGCGCCACACCGGCGACGAACCCCAGGCTTGCAAGATTTTCCGCTGCACTGTCGGGCACGATCAAGAGGCTGGCTGCGAGATTGCCGTAGGGGCTTTCCCAGGGGCGTCCTCGCCTGCCCTTGCCTGTCGTCTGCTGAAGCGCAGCGAACCAGAGCTTTCCGCTGTCCCCGGCCATGGCAGCCTCGGCGGCTTCAATATTGGTTGAGCCGACGGTATCGAAGCCAATGACGCGGTAGCCGTCGGCAACCGCAGACGCGGGTAGCGGAAAGCCAGCCATGTTTATCCCGATGCGGGATCGGACGGGACAACGGTACCCACTCTGCCTGACCCCGCTCTAGAAAAGACTGCCGGCCGCCGTGTGGGCCCACTGGCTCAGCGGCGCGCCGATGGTGAAATAGTAGGTGATGACCAGAAAACCCGTGAGCGCGATCACGACACGCAGTTCGATGGCCGGCAAGGCGAAAGTCTGCGTCGGCTCGTCGAAGTACATCACCTTGACCACCCGCAGGTAATAGAAGGCGCTCACGGCGCTTGCAAGCATGCCGATAACGGCCAGGATAAAGAGTTGCGCTTCGACCGCGGCCAGGAACACCTGCCACTTGGCAAAGAACCCGGCGAGCGGCGGCAGGCCAACCAGGGAAAACATGAAGACTGCCAGCATGGCCGCGACGAAGGGCCGGTTCTGCGCAAGGCCGGCGAGATCGTCGATGGTTTCGACATAGCCGTCCTCGTTGCGCAGTGCGAGAATGCACGCGAAGGTCCCAATCGTCATGGCAACGTAAATCGCCATATAGATCGCAACACCCTCGACGCCGACGAGACTGCCGGCAGAAAGCCCCACGAGGGCGAAGCCGACATGGCCGATCGAGGAGTAGGCCAGCAGGCGCTTGAGGTTTTTCTGCCCGATCGCTGCGAAAGATGCGAGGACCATCGAGGCAATGGAAATGAAGATCACGACCTGCTGCCAGTCTTGCGCAATGGGCTCGAAGGCATCGAAGACAACGCGGATGACAAGCGCCATGGCGGCGACCTTCGGGGCCGAGGCGAAGAACGCCGTGACCGGCGTCGGCGCGCCTTCATAGACGTCCGGCGTCCACATGTGGAACGGTACGGCGGAGATCTTGAAGGCCAGACCAGCCAGAACGAAGACGAGGCCGAAGATCACGCCGGCATTGCGGTCACCCAATGCGATCGCCTGGGCAATTTCGTTGAGCTGGGTATGGCCGGTGAAGCCATATAGCAGCGACGCGCCGTAAAGCAGCATGCCCGATGAGAGCGCGCCGAGTACGAAGTACTTCAGCCCCGCTTCGGTCGCCTTGGAGCTGTCGCGCTTGAACGCAGCAACGACGTAGAGCGCGAGAGACTGCAGTTCGAGGCCGACATAGAGGTTCATGAGATCGTTGGCGGAGATCATCATGAACATGCCGAGCGTGGCGAGGACGACCAGCACCGGGTATTCGAACTTGTTGAGGCCGTGGGCTTCGGCGTTGGACACGGCAAGGATGAGCGCGAAAACCGAACCCGCAACGACGAGCGCCTTCATGAAGCGCGCAAACCCGTCGTTGATGTAGCCACCGGCGAAAATCACGCCCTCGCTGGGCGCAGCGACGATCAGAACGCCAACGCCGATCAAAAGGCCGATCGTGATCCCCGTGATCCAGGGTGCGGACTCCTTCTTTGCAAGGACGCCCATGAGCAAGAGCACGAGCGCGCCGAGCGCGAGAAGCAATTCGGGATAGGCTGGCGCCAAAGAGGCGAAACCGGCAAATTCAGACACCATATTCACCTCCTAGTGACTCGCGTGCGCGGGCTCTGCCGCTTCGGTAGCCTGCGTGGCCGCGACCGGCGCGGAGACGTCCACGTGGGCAACGACGGGTTCGATACCCGTGGCGGCGACGTATTGATCAACCAATGCCTGAACCGACGCGTTCGTCGCATCGAGGATCGGCGCGGGATAGAAGCCGAAAAAGATCGTGAGCGCGACCAGCGGCACGAGGGTCAGGACCTCCCGGCGGTTGAGATCGAGAATGGACTTGAGGCTTTCCTTCTCGAGCGCGCCGAAAATGACCTTGCGATAGAGCCAGAGCGCATAGCAGGCCGAAAGGATGACGCCAGTGGTGGCAAGGATCGCGAACCATGTGTTGACCTGGAAAATCGCCAGCAGCGTCAGGAACTCGCCGACAAAGCCGGATGTGCCCGGCAGCCCGACATTGGCCATGGTAAAGACCATGAACGCGAAGGCGTATTTGGGCATGCGCTCGACAAGTCCGCCATAGGCCTCGATATCGCGGGTGTGCATGCGGTCGTAGACGACACCGACGCACAAGAACAGGGCCCCGGAAACGAAGCCGTGCGAGATCATCTGAAAGATCGCGCCCTGGATGCCATAGATGTTGCCCGCGAAAATCCCCATGGTCACAAAACCCATGTGAGCAACCGATGAATAGGCGATCAGCTTTTTGACGTCGGTCTGCACCAGCGCAACGAGCGAGGTAACGATGATCGCGGCGACCGAAAGCACGAACACGAAGTTCGAGAACATCAGCGAGGCATCGGGGAACATCGGCAGCGAGAAGCGCAGGAAGCCGTAGCCGCCGAGCTTCAGGAGGATCGCCGCCAGGATAACCGAGCCGGCAGTGGGGGCCTCAACGTGAGCCTCGGGCAGCCAGCGGTGGAACGGCCACATGGGCATCTTGACCGCGAGCGAGGCGAAGAAAGCAAGCCAGAGCCAGGTCTGGGCCTCGGGCGGGAAATCGACGTTCAAGAGCCGGGAAATGTCTGTGGTGCCGCCGATCCAGTACATCGCCATGATGGCGAGAAGCATCAGCACCGAACCGGTGAAGGTATAAAAGAAGAACTTGTAAGTCGCCTGAATGCGCCGCTTGCCGCCCCAGATCCCGATGATGAGGAACATCGGGATGAGGGTGCCCTCGAAGAAGACGTAGAACATGGCAAGGTCCAGGGTGGCGAAGACGCCGATCATCAGCGTTTCGAGCACCAGGAACAGGAGCATGTATTCGCGCACGCGGTTGTTGATCGAATCCCAGCTGGCAAGGATGCACATCGGCATCAGAAGGCCAGTGAGGACGATGAACAGCACCGAGATACCATCGACGCCCATGCGGTAGCCGATGACATCGCCGAGCCAGGCATGGTTCTGGACGAACTGGAAATCCGCCGTCGAGGAATCGAACATACCCCACATGACCAGCGTGAAGATGAAGGTCACGACCGTCGTCGCAAGCGCGATGCGCTTGATGTTGAGAACCGAAACCTCATCCCTGCCCGGCGTCAGAAGAATGAAGAAGGCGCCGACGAGCGGGAGGAAGGTAACGATTGTTAGTATGTTATTGGACAAGATCATCCCAGCAGTCCCCCGGCGGCAATTGCCCAGGTGATAAGTGCGGCGACGCCGATCAGCATCGCGAAGGCGTAGTGATAGAGGTAACCCGATTGCAGGCGCGTGACCTGATCGGTCACCTGCCGGACGCGGCGGCCGAGGCCCTCGACAATGGTCTGGTCGACAAACCAGTCGTCGAAGCCCTTCCAGAGCGCATTGCCGATCCAGCGTGCCGGCTTGACGAAGATCGCGTCATAGAGCTCGTCGAAGTACCACTTGTTCAAGAGGAACTGGTAGAGGCCCGGATGCTCGCGCGCCAATTCCTTCGGCGCCTCGGGGCGCCGGATGTACATGTACCAGGCGGTGATGAAGCCGACGACCATAGCGGCGGTCGCGGACCATTTGACCCAGGTCGGGACGTGGTGGGCTTCTTCGAGAATGTGCGCATCCACGACGAGCGATACGCCGAAGAATTCCGCTACATGTTCGGCGTGTTCGAAGAAGACGCCGTAGAACAGGACGCCCGAAAGCACCGCGCCAGCGGCCAGCACGTAGAGCGGCACCAGCATGACGTTCGGGCTTTCGTGCGCGTGATCGAACGTATGGTGATCTGCGCGGGTCTTGCCGTGGAAGGTCAGGTGGATGAGGCGCCAGGAATAGAAGCTCGTAAAGAGCGCGGCGATCACCAGCGACCAGAAGGCGAACGAACCGGACCAGCCGCCGAAGGCGTAGGCGGACTCGATGATCGCGTCCTTGGAGAAGAAGCCTGCGAAGCCCAGCGGGGTACCCGGGATGCCGACGCCGGTCAGTGCCAGCGTGCCGACGATCATCAGCCAATAGGTGATCGGGATCTTCTTTGCGATGCCGCCCATATTCCGCATGTCCTGCTCGTGGTGCATGGCGTGGATGACCGAGCCGGCGCCAAGGAACAGGAGCGCCTTGAAGAAGGCGTGGGTGAAAAGATGGAAGATGCCGGCCGAATAGGCCCCTACCCCGAGCCCTACAAACATGTAGCCGAGCTGGGAGCAGGTCGAATAGGCAATAACGCGCTTGATGTCGTTCTGGACCAGGCCGACGGTGGCGGCAAAGAAGGCGGTGATGGCACCGATATAGATGACAAAGAGCGTCGCGGTCTCGCTCATTTCGAACATGGGCGAAAGACGTGCCACCATGAAGACGCCGGCGGTCACCATGGTTGCGGCATGGATCAGCGCGGAGACAGGGGTCGGGCCTTCCATGGCGTCGGGCAGCCAAGTGTGCAGCAGGAACTGCGCGGACTTGCCCATGGCCCCCATGAAGAGTAGCAGACACAGAACGGTTATGGCGTCGAGGTTGGCACCAAGGAACGGGATCGTCGCCCCTTCCATGGCCGGGAGCGCGGCGAAGGTTTCATCGAACCCCAGCGTTCCGAGCATGTAGAACGTGCCGAAGATGCCAAGCGCAAAGCCGAAATCGCCCACACGGTTGACGACGAAGGCTTTCATCGCCGCCGCGTTGGCGGAAGGCTTGGTGTACCAGAAACCGATGAGAAGATAGGAGGCCAGCCCGACGCCTTCCCAGCCGAAGAACATCTGCAGGAAGTTATCGGCGGTCACCAGCATCAGCATGGCGAAGGTGAAGAGCGAGAGGTAGGCAAAAAAGCGTGCACGATGCGGGTCATCGTGCATGTAGCCGATCGAATAAAGGTGCACGAGGCTCGATACCGTGGTGACCACGACCAGCATGATCGCGGTGAGCGTATCGACGCGCAGCATCCACCTCAGGTCGAGGTCGCCCACAACCACCCAGCGCATGACTTCAACGCTGTAGGGTTCGGGGTGACCCAGCCAGAAGGGAATGAAGACGATCCACGAAAAGAGCGCGGCGACGCCCAGAAGCGCGGTCGTAATGATCTCGGCGGGACGGTGGCCGATGGCGCTGCCGAACAGGCCGGCAACGAGCGCGCCCAGCAGCGGCAGGAAAACGATAGCCTGGATCATGCCGCCTAGCCCTTCATCATGTTGACGTCGTCAACCGCGATGGAGCCGCGGTTGCGGAAGAAGATTACGAGGATCGCCAGCCCGATCGCAGCCTCCGCTGCGGCGACCGTCAGGATCAGCAGCGCGAAGACCTGGCCGACGAGGTCGCCCAGATGGGCGGAAAAGGCGACGAAGTTGATGTTGACCGCCAGAAGGATCAACTCGACCGACATCAGGATGATGATGACGTTCTTCCGGTTGAGGAAGATGCCGAAGACCCCGATGGTGAACAGGATGGCGGCGACGGTCAGGAAGTGACCGAGCCCGATAACTGGTGTCATCATTTGCCCTCTTACAACCCCTTGCCGCTCTCGACTTTGACGATCTCCAGCCCGCTCTTGCCGCGAGCCACTTGCTTGGCGATATCCTGCCGCTTGACGCCGGGTTTATGGCGCAGCGTCAGAACGATTGCGCCGATCATGGCGACCAGAAGCACCAGACCGCAGGCCTGGAACAGGTAGATGTAGCGCGTGTAGAGGATCTGCCCCAAAGCCCGCGTATTCTCGATTCCGCCGGCGATCGGCAAGACCCCACTGCCCGCTCCTTCCGGCGCCAGATAGGCCGTGCCGGCAACGAGCAGGAGTTCAAGCAGCAGGACGATACCGATCAGGGCACCAATGGGCATGTACTGGAGCATGCCCGAACGGAACTCGGCGAAGTCGACGTCAAGCATCATGACGACAAACAGGAACAGCACCGCGACCGCGCCGACATAGACGACGATCAGGATGAGCGCCAGGAACTCCGCGCCGGCCAGCATGAATATGCCAGCAGCGTTGACGAAGGCGAGAATGAGGAACAGCACCGAATGCACGGGATTGCGCGAAGCAATCACCATGAGCGCGGACGCAATGACGATGGCCGAAAACAGGTAAAAGAAGATGTAGGGCAGAACCACGTCGATGCTCCTAGCGGTACGGCGCGTCGAGCGCGATGTTGGCGGCCAGTTCGCGCTCCCAACGGTCGCCATTGGCCAGGAGACGCTCCTTGGAGAAATAGAGCTCCTCGCGCGTCTCGGTCGCGAATTCGAAGTTCGGCCCCTCGACGATGGCATCGACCGGGCAGGCTTCCTGGCAGAAACCGCAGTAGATGCATTTGACCATGTCGATGTCGTAGCGGACCGTGCGGCGGGTGCCGTCGTTCTGGCGCGGACCGGCTTCGATGGTTATCGCCTGCGCCGGGCAAATGGCCTCGCAGAGCTTGCAGGCGATGCAGCGTTCTTCGCCGTTGGGATAGCGCCGCAGAGCGTGCTCGCCACGGAAACGCGGGCTCACGTGGCCCTTCTCGAAGGGGTAGTTGATGGTCGGCTTGGGCGCGAAGAAGTAGCGCATCGCCAGAAAGAAGGTCGATACGAATTCGCGGAGGAGAAGCGCATCGAGGAATCTCAGTGCCTGCATTGTCGGTTTCTCCTTACATGCCGCCGTGCCAGCCCCAGCCCGTGAGCTGGAGAACGAAGGCGACGGCGACGACCATGAAGAGCGAGAGCGGCAGGAAGACTTTCCATCCCAGCCGCATCAGCTGGTCGTAGCGGTAACGTGGGACAACGGCCTTGACCAGCGCGAACATGAAGAAGGCCGCGCAAAGTTTGATGACGAACCAGACGACACCTGGGATCCAGGTGAAGGGCGGAAGATCGATCGGAGCATCCCAGCCACCAAGGAAGAGGATCGTCGTGAGGCCGCACATGAGGATGATCGAAACGTACTCGCCGAGCATGAACATCATGTACGGGGTGGAGCCGTATTCGACCATGAAGCCGGCAACGAGCTCGGACTCGGCCTCAGGCAGGTCGAAGGGCGGACGGTTGGTTTCCGCGAGTGCCGAGATGAAGAAGACGATGAACATCGGAAAAAGCGGCAGCCAGAACCAGTTCAGGAACGACAGCCACGGAACGCCCAGCATGTGCGCCAGGCCCATTTCCTGCTGCGCGATCACGATATCGGTGAGGTTCAGCGATCCAACGCACAAGAGAACCGTGACGATAACGAAGCCGATCGAGACTTCGTATGACACCATCTGCGCTGCCGAGCGCAGTGCGCCAAGGAAGGGGTATTTCGAATTCGACGACCAGCCGCCCATGATCACGCCGTAGACGCTCAGGGACGAGATCGCGAAAATATAGAGAATACCGACATTGATGTCGGCCAGCGCCCAGCCTTCCGACACCGGCACGACCGCCCAGGCCGAGAGCGCCAGAAGCACAGTAACGAGCGGAGCCAGCAGGAACACGGCCTTGTCGGCGCCGGCGGGAATGACCGGCTCCTTGAGCGCAAATTTCAAGAGGTCGGCAAAACTCTGCAGAAGCCCGAACGCGCCCACGACGTTGGGCCCGCGCCGTATTTGCACCGCAGCCCATATCTTGCGGTCGGCGAGAAGGATATAGGCGGTGAACAGCAGCAGCGAAACGAGCAGCAGCAGGGCTTTCCAGATAAACCCGACCATTGTGCCCCATCCCAGGATGGGCACGCCAAGAAGATAGTCGAGAGCGTATACGATCCAGTCCATGTCGAGGCCTTATTCCGCTGCCTGTTTGAGGCCCGCCATCAGCTGCGAGCATTCGGCCATAACCGCCGAAGCGCGCGCGATGGGGTTGGTGAGGTAGAAATCGGTGACCGGCGAAACCAGCGCATAGCTCTTTTTGGGCGCGGCGTCCCTGGCGAGCCTGACGACATCGGCCGGCCTGCCCGCGGCAATGCCGTCAAGACGGGCCAGGTGCGGAAATTCCGCATAGAGAGCCGCACGAAGCGCAGTCAGCGAGTCGTAGGGCAAGGTAACCCCGAGAACGCCGGATAGCGCGCGCAGGATGGCCCAGTCTTCCTTGGCCTCGCCGGGCGCAAAGACCGCGCGGCTCGTCATCTGAGTGCGGCCCTCGGTGTTGACGTAGGTCGCGCTCTTTTCGGTATAGGCGGCGGCGGGCAGGATGATGTCAGCCTTGTGCGCGCCGGCATCGCCGTGGGTGCCGACGTAAATGACGGTCGTATTCTCTCCGATGGCCGAGAAGTCGATCTCGTCGGCGCCCAAAAGGAAGAGGACATCGAGGTCGCCCTTGCCGGACGCCTTGAGCATGCCGGCTGTATCGAGACCGCCCTTGCCCGGAACGAAACCGATGTCGAGCGCGCCGACACGCGCGGCGGCGGTGTGGAGGACCGCGAAGCCGTTCCACTCGTCGCTTAGAGCGCCGTTCTTTTCAGCGATCTCGGCGGCTAGAGCGAGAACGTCCTTGCCTGAGGCGCCCGTGACTGCGCCTTCGCCGACGATGACGATGGGGCGCTTGGCGTCCTTGAGCGTCTTGGCGAAAGCACCCTTGCCGGCGGCAAGTTCGGCCAGCGTATCGATGCCTGCGCCGAGATGGGCGTAGTCATAGGTCAGATCGGCATGCTCTCCGATGAGGCCGATTTCGACGTTGCCTGCACGCCATGCCTTGCGGATGCGAGCATTGACGAGTGCGGCCTCGCGGCGCGGATTGGTCCCAACGATCAGGATCGCGTCGGCCTGTTCGATGCCGGCGATCGTCGGGTTGAAGATGTAGGACGCCCTGCCCTTCCTGGGATCAAGCGCGGAGCCGGCCGGGCGGGCATCGATGTTGCTCGAGCCGAGCGAGGCCAGCAGCGCCTTGAGCGCGAACATCTCCTCGACCCCCGCGAGATCACCCGCTATGGCACCGACCTTTGTGGGATCGGACTTTTTGACCTTGGCGGCGATGGCCGAAAACGCCTCGTTCCAGGTCGCGGCCTGGAGCTTCTTGCCCTTTTTAACGTAAGGACGGTCGAGACGCTGTGTGCGCAGACCGTCCCAGACAAAACGGGTCTTGTCGGAAATCCACTCTTCGTTGACGCCTTCATGGACGCGCGGAAGAATGCGCATCACTTCGCGGCCCCGGGCATCGACGCGGATATTCGAGCCGACGGCGTCCATCACGTCGATGGATTCGGTCTTGGAAAGCTCCCAGGGACGAGCCTGGAAGGCATAGGGCTTGGAGGTCAAGGCGCCGACGGGGCAAAGGTCGATAACGTTGCCCTGCAGTTCGCTTGTCATCGCCCGCTCGAGATAGGACGTGATTTCGGCGTCTTCACCGCGGCCGATGAGGCCCAGCTCGGAAACGCCCGCGACTTCAGTGGTGAAGCGCACACAGCGGGTGCAGTGAATGCACCGGTTCATGATGGTCTTGACCAGCGGACCGACGTGCTTGTTTTCGACAGCGCGCTTGTTTTCCCAGAAACGCGAGGAATCCACTCCATAAGCCATGGCCTGATCCTGAAGATCGCACTCGCCGCCCTGATCGCAGATCGGGCAATCGAGCGGGTGATTGATCAGCAGGAACTCCATCACGCCTTCACGGGCCTTTTTGACCATTGGCGTGTTGGTGAACATCTCGGGCGGCTCGCCGTTCGGGCCGGGGCGCAGGTCCTTGACACCGATCGCACAGCTGGCCTGCGGCTTCGGCGGCCCGCCCTTGACCTCTACGAGGCACATGCGGCAGTTGCCGGCAACTGACAGACGCTCGTGGTAGCAGAAACGCGGGATTTCGGCGCCAGCGGCTTCCGCCGCCTGCATTAGGGTGAAGTGATCAGGCACTTCAATGAGTTCGCCGTCGACCTTGATTTGCGCCATGAACTTTACTCCGCCGCAACCGACGGCACCGCACCGTCGGAGGTGGCCTTATAGGTGTATGCGTCGATCCGCTCTTCGATGACGTGCCGGAAGTTGCGGATAAGACCCTGAATGGGCCATGCTGCCGCGTCGCCGAGGGCGCAGATCGTGTGGCCTTCGACCTGCTTGGTCACCTCGAACAGCATGTCGATTTCGCGCTTCTGAGCCTCGCCGCGGACCATGCGGTCCATGACGCGCATCATCCAGCCGGTGCCTTCGCGGCACGGCGTGCACTGGCCGCAGCTTTCATGCTTGTAGAAGGCCGAAAGGCGCCAGATTGCCTTGATGATGTCCGTGGACTTGTCCATGACGATCACAGCAGCGGTACCAAGCGACGAGCCGACTTCGCGCAAACCGTCGAAATCCATGTAGGCGCTGCGGATCTTTTCGCCCGGGACGCACGGGACGGACGAGCCGCCAGGAATGACGGCGAGGAGATTGTCCCAGCCGCCGCGAATGCCGCCGCAATGCTTTTCGATTAGGACGTCGAAGGGCGTGCCCATCTCTTCTTCGAAGGTTGCCGGGTTGTTGACGTGGCCCGAAACGCAGAAGAGCTTGGTGCCGGTGTTGTTTTCGCGGCCGAGGCCGGCGAACCACGAAGCGCCACGACGCAGGATTTCCGGGACGACGGCGATGGACTCGACGTTATTGACGGTCGTCGGGCAGCCATAAAGCCCCATGCCGGCCGGGAACGGCGGCTTGAGGCGCGGCTGGCCTTTCTTGCCCTCGAGGCTTTCGAGCAGCGCGGTTTCCTCGCCACAGATATAGGCCCCGGCGCCATGGTGGACGATGATATCGAAGTCCCAGCCATGGATGTTGTTCTTGCCGATAAGCCTGGCGTCATAGGCCTGCTGCACGGCGGCCTCCAGGCGCTCGCGCTCGCGCATGAACTCGCCGCGGACATAGATATAGGCGTGGTGCGCGTCCATGGCGCGGCCGGCGATCAGGCAGCCTTCGACGAGATGGTGCGGGTCGTGACGCAGGATCTCACGGTCCTTGCACGTGCCGGGTTCGGATTCGTCGGCGTTGACGACGAGATAGTGCGGACGGCCGTCAGACTGCTTGGGCATGAACGACCATTTCAAGCCCGTCGAAAATCCCGCGCCGCCGCGGCCACGCAGGCCGGACGCCTTGACCTCGTTGGTCAGCCAGTCGCGGCCCTGGTCGAGCAGTTCCTTCGTGCCGCGCCAGGAACCGCGGCGCTTCGCGCCTTCGAGTCCCCAATCGTCGAGCCCGTACAGGTTTGTGAAGATGCGGTCTTTATCTTCGAGCATGGCTCGTTCTCCTAGCGGGGCTTCTTGCCGAAGACGCGGACGTACTCGTCCACGCCGCCTTCGGCCAGTGCCTTGGCCTGACCCACCCAATTGTCGCGCGTGATGCGGCCCTTGAAGCTCAGAGCGTCGTCGACCCTGGCGATCTCGTCGTCGGTAAAGGCCGCAACCTGGGCGTATTTCGTGATGCCCAGGGCATGCAACTTGCCTTCCAGCACGGGGCCGACGCCTGAGATCAGCTTGAGGTCGTCCGGGGTGCCTGCGGGGGCCTCAAAGAGGGGCGCGGCAGTACGTTTGCCGTGCGGCTCCACTGCGGCCGATTCGCTACCCGTCGCGCCTTCGCGCCCGGCCTGATCCGGCTTGCGCTTCGCCGAACCGGCAGCCTTGCGCTTCGATTTCTCAGCGCGTTCGGTCGAGACCTTGGCTTCTTCGGAGGGCCCCTCGATTGCGGGAGCGGACTCTTCGGTTACGACGCGTTTCCGGCCCGGTGCGGTGCCGTTCGTCTTATCGGACGTACCGTCGTCCTTGTGGGTGTGGCGTTCGGGTACGTTGAGCAGGGTTACCTGTCCCGACAGAGGCATCGCGTAGCGGCGGCCGTTCTGCGGGCCGGGTTCGATGGTGTCACCCTTACCGTCGCGGAAAGCGACCAGGATTTCCTCGAAGCGCTCGGGCGTAAGGTCCTCATAGGTGTCCTTGCCGATGGTGACCATCGGCGCGTTGACACAGGCGCCGGCGCATTCGACTTCTTCCCAGCTCAGCTTGCCGTCGTCGTTGAGATGGTGCGGCTCGGCGTGAATATGCTTCTGGCAGACGGCGCGGATGTCTTCGGCACCGCGCAGCATGCACGGCGTTGTCCCGCACACCTGAACGTGGGCGCGCGAGCCCACGGGCTGGAGCTGGAACTGGGTGTAGAAGGTCGCAACTTCGAGCACGCGGATATAGGGCATGTCGAGCATGTCCGCGACACTCTCGATGGTCGCGCGGGTGATCCAGCCATCCTGCTCTTGCGCCCGCATGAGGATCGGGATGACGGCGGACTGCTGGCGGCCCTCGGGATACTGCTTGATCTTGGCCTCGGCCCAGGCCGCGTTCTCCGATGTGAACGCGAAGCTTTCGGGCTGGATGGCTTCATCTGCAAGGCGACGCACACTCATCAGCGATCAACCTCTCCAAATACGATATCGAGCGAACCGAGAATGGCCGTCACGTCGGCGAGCATGTGCTTGCGCGACATGAAATCCATGGCCTGCAAGTGCGCGAACCCCGGCGCCCTGATCTTGCAGCGGTATGGCTTGTTGGTGCCGTCGGAGACGAGATAGACGCCGAACTCGCCCTTGGGGGCCTCGACGCAGGCGTAAACCTCGCCCGCGGGGACGCGGTAACCCTCGGTATAGAGCTTGAAGTGGTGGATCAGCGCTTCCATCGAGCGCTTCATCTCGCCGCGCTTGGGCGGGACGACCTTGCCGTCGGTGGCCGAGACGGGTCCCTGCCCTTCGGGCGAGTTGAGAAGCTCGATACACTGGCGCATGATCTTGTTGGACTGGCGCATCTCTTCCATGCGGACAAGGTAACGGTCGTAGCAGTCGCCGTTCTTGCCGACCGGAATGTCGAATTCCAACCGCTCGTAGCACTCATAGGGCTGCGCCTTGCGCAGGTCCCACGCCGCGCCGGAGCCGCGAACCATGACGCCCGAGAAGCCCCAGGCCCATGCGTCTTCGAGCGAGACCACGCCGATATCGGCGTTGCGCTGCTTAAAGATGCGGTTTCCGGTCAGAAGGCTGTCGATATCATCAAGCGCTGCGGGGAACTTCTCGCAGAAGGCCCAGATATCGTCGATGAGATCCTGAGGAAGATCCTGGTGAACGCCACCGGGTCGGAAATACGCCGCGTGCATGCGGGCACCCGAGGCGCGCTCGTAGAAGATCATGAGTTCTTCACGCAGCTCGAAGCCCCATAGCGGCGGGGTGAGCGCGCCGATATCGAGCGCCTGGGTGGTGACGTTCAGGAGGTGCGAAAGCAGGCGGCCGATCTCGGAATAGAGTACACGGATCAACTGGCCACGGAACGGCACTTCGATGCCGAGCAGACGTTCAGTCGCAAGCGCGAAGGCGTGCTCCTGGTTCATCGGCGCCACGTAGTCGAGCCGGTCGAAATAGGGCACTGCCTGGAGATAGGTCTTGTGCTCGATGAGCTTTTCAGTGCCCCGGTGCAAAAGGCCGATGTGCGGATCGACGCGCTCTACGACCTCACCGTCAAGCTCGAGCACCAGCCGCAGCACGCCGTGCGCGGACGGGTGCACCGGCCCGAAGTTGATCGTGAAGGTCTTGACGTCGACCTCGGGTGCTACTGCCGTCATTGTTTGGCCTTCTCATCTCCGGGGAGGACGTAATCAGTCCCCTCCCAAGGCGACAGATAGTCGAAATTCCGGAATTCCTGGGCAAGGGTGACGGGCTCGTAGACGACGCGCTTACGGGCCTCGTCATAGCGCACCTCGACAAAGCCGGTGAGCGGAAAATCCTTGCGCATCGGATGCCCGTCGAAGCCGTAATCGGTGAGCAGACGGCGCAGGTCGGGATGGCCCGAAAAGAGGATGCCGTACAGATCGTATGCCTCGCGCTCGAACCAGTTGGCGCCGGGGAACACATCGGTGATCGAGGGGACCGGGGTATCTTCGTCGGTGGTCACCCGCACACGCACACGCATGTTCTGGGTGGGGCTGAGGAAGTGGTAGACAACGTCGAAACGTTGCGTTCGGTCGGGATGGTCGACGCCACAGACGTCGACGATCGAGATGAAGCGGCAGCGCGCGTCGTCGCGCAGGAACCGGGCGATCGAAACGATCTGGCTCGACTTGCCCTCCAGCGTCAGTTCGCCATAGGCCACCGAGAACCCGTCGAGCGCGTCTTCGAGCTTGAGCGCGATGTATTCGCCCAGTTCATTGAGAGCTTCGTCCATGGCGTCGTGCCCTTACCGTTCTATGGTGCCCGTACGGCGGATCTTCTTTTGCAGAAGCAGGATGCCGTAAAGCAGCGCCTCGGCGGTCGGCGGACAGCCCGGAACGTAGACGTCGACCGGCACCACGCGGTCGCAACCGCGCACAACCGAATAGGAGTAGTGATAGTAGCCGCCGCCATTGGCGCAGCTCCCCATCGAGATGACGTAACGCGGCTCGGGCATCTGGTCGTAAACCTTGCGCAGGGCCGGAGCCATCTTGTTGGTCAGCGTGCCGGCGACGATCAGAAGGTCGGAGGTGCGCGGAGAAGCCCGGGGGGCGGTACCGAAGCGCTCGATGTCGTAGCGCGGCATCGACATCTGCATCATTTCGACAGCGCAGCAAGCGAGCCCGGTCTGCATCCACATCAACGAGCCGGTGCGGGCCCAGTTGATCAGTTCGTCGGTCGTGGTGACGAGAAAGCCCTTGTCGGCGAGTTCGTTGTTGACCTCGACAAAGAGCGGATCGGTATCCGGAACGGCGGGGGCCGGCTGGGCCGTCGCCATGGTCTGGGTGCGACTCAATCCCATTCGAGTGCTCCTTTCCGCCACTCATATATGAAGCCGATGGTCAGGACGCCAAGGAAGATCATCATGGACGTGAACCCGAACCACCCGAGCTCTCCGAAGGCAACCGCCCAAGGGAAGAGGAACGCCACTTCAAGGTCGAAGATGATGAAGAGAATGGCGACGAGGTAGAACCTGACGTCGAACTTCATGCGTGCGTCCTCGAAAGCCTCAAAGCCGCACTCGAAGGCGGATACTTTCTCGGGGTCGGGACGCTTGACCGCAATCAGGAAGGGGGCGACCAGGAGCGCAAGACCGATCACGCCAGACAGCCCCACAAAAATCAAAATTGGCAGGTAGTTGCTGAGCAGTTCGTTCATAAGACAGCCATGCCTTGTCAAAGGCCCGGCGGGGGATGTGCCGGACGAGGAAACACGTGCCTTCGTTGGCCGGGTTCCCAGTGTGTTGGACAGGGCTTAGCCCAGCCCCACCCCTGTTTCAAGGGGGCATAAAACTGACTATTTTTGTCATGAATTTACGACGAAAGAATGAGCCCGCGACATACGGCAATACATTGCCGCGCCTGCGCGGATTTGACGCCGCTATCGCCCGGGAACGCAGAAGGCGCCCGCCGAAACGGACGCCCTAACGCTTTGCATAATCGCGGTCTGTGATGCGGCCCACCCAGGGAACGGACCGCCATCGGCTACATGTGGAACGCGATACCGGCGGTGAGTCGCATTTCGTCCGGCCCCGAGCCCCACTCCCCGGTTCCGAGCGCCTCGCCGCGCACGCTGATATAGTCGGTAAAGCCATATTCGACGCCGCCGCCGAAGGCATAGCCGAACTCGCCGGCGATAAGCCCGGTACCGCCGGTACCATAAACGAGGGCCTCACCGAACGATGCGCCACCCTTTGCGAGGACCAGCGCGTCAAGCGCTATGTTATCTTGCTCGAAGTCACCGCCAAGCTGCGCTTCGGCGCCGAGCACGAAGGTCTGATCAAGCGCCACGTTGACGCCCGTAAAAATACCGCCGCTCCAGGACTTCTCGTTGTCCGTCACCGGCACGCCGCCGCCGTAGACACCCGAATAAAAGCCGTCCCAGTCGAAGCCAAGGCCCATGTTGTAGTTGTAGCCGCTATACAGATCCTGGGCGACCGCAGGTGCGACGGACAGGCCGCCGGTCATCGCAATCGCAATAAACATCGCTTTGAGGGCACGCATTGCACGTCACTCCGTTAAGGTTAATTCATCGGCATTATTGCGCGTGCGCCCGAACGGGCAACCAAAGCCTCCAAACGTGCCTAAGACTTTACTAAAATTGTAGAGATCTACCCCCGTGGCAGGGCTCCAACGAAGGAACCCCGCTCGTGGGCGGGGTTCGAAACGTTCGGTTGTGGCGAGCCATATCTGGCTAGAAATGAAACAGGACCTGAGCGCTGATCGTGTGGGAACCGGCTGACAGGCCATCAAGTTCGGGGATTTCCTCGGCCAGCCAACCGGCGGCGGAAAAGCCGTATTCGTACTCCAAATCCACGCTCACATCGTCCGAAAGCGCGACTTCCACCCCGGCGCCGACGGTGCCGAACAGATTGCCGAAATGCTCCAGTTCCTCAGTGACGTCGTCGCCGGAAACGGGATCCTCATACGTGAACGCGGTGTCGTTGTTGCTATAGATGGCTCTGGCGCCGCCCGAGCCGTAGATCAGCATGCTCGGGGTTACGAGATAGCCCAGGCGGGCCGAGAGGTCGGCCGAATAGCCACCGGAAGTATAATCGAAGTCGACGTCGTCCGGCGCGCCATCGAACAGTTCGCTAAGGTCCCCGCTGCCGCTGCCTGAAAAACCATAGACGCCGCCGGCCGCTTCGATACCGAATACAACCGAATCAAATTGCACGTTGCCACCAACGACGAGCTGGCCGCCATAAACCGTCGGATAGAATGAGAAATCCGGCTCCCCTGCCCCGGCGTCGCCGTCGAACTCGTAGCTCTGCCAGGAGGCGGTGCCGCCCACGCCCATATAAAAACCGGACCAGTCGGATGCGTCCTCGAAGGTAGGCATGGCAGGTGTCATCGGCGTTGAAACGATCGGATCGGCGGCCTTTCCCGCGCCGGAAACGATCAAAACAGCGGCCGCGGCCACAATGAATGGTTTGCCTGAACAGGTCATCTGCCCCCCAAAGTCTCGAATGCGATGAGGCCCGGAGACTGGCGAGCCTGGGCCGGCCGCCGCATCCATGCCGCTTTGTGTCTATAATTCGGCCACAATCTGAACATCGCGTTACGTTCAGGCGACATGGAAAAAAGAAAACGGCCCCGCCGGATGGCGGGGCCGTTCATCAGATCCCGTACGGGAAGCGCGATTAGAAGTGGAAGTTCGCGCCGACCGTAAACTTGTGGATGTCGCTGTCCGCGTCGTCCTGGCCCCAGCCATAGAGGTACTGGCCGCGCAGCGTGACGTCGTCGGTCACAGCGAATTCGAGACCACCACCGGCAAGGATGTGATTGCCAGCACCGGCGTCGGCGTCGAAATCCGAACCGTAACCAACGGCCGCGTAAGCGAGCATTTCGTCAGTGATGACAACACCGCCACGACCCAGGATCGAGCCGTATGCGTGGGCATCGTCGCCTTCAGGGAAGACGCCGTCGATGGCGACTTCAGCGCCGACGAGGAAGAAGTCGAACGTAGCGTTGACACCAGCCTGGGCACCAAGGGTCCAGTTGGTCGTTTCCTCATCGATATCGTAGATGCCGCCAACGCTGGCACCGGCATAGAAGCCGTCCCAGTCGAAACCACCATCGTCCATCACGGGCACAGAAGCGACCGGCGGCGGGGGAGTCGTGATTGCGTCAGCTGCGAGCGCACCGCTGAAAGCGGTCGTGGACAGAAGGGCAGCGATGGCCACTTTCTTGAGCGAGTTCATAAGTCGTATCTCCTTTTTACCGGCGTGTGCAAACTAGAACTTTGCCGGTGAGCACTTGTTCCGAGGACCGGACGTCACTGCCTTATAAGCAAGGGAGGTGTTGCTTAGATGCCACAACAGCGCCCGGTCGCCAGCCCTCATGCCGTGCCCCGGACCTTCACGCCCGACTGCGGACGAAGTGGGGCCAGCTCGTGGCAAGAATAGGGCAAACCGCCGATGTTGCTCAAAAGCAACGCATTCTTGGTTAGGGACCGGTAAACGCCGATCCCGGCGCCTTGCAAAATGCACCGAGAGGCGGCCGTTCCTCCTCGAAAGGTCCCGTCTTGACCCGAACGCCACGCGGCACGAGGATCTGGCGATGCGTGCGGCCGGACACATCTTCTTCCGAGTCGGCGCCGAACAGGAGGGACGCACGATGTGGGACTTTTCGCTTGGCCGGTCGCTCGGCCTGATGGGCAGAACGCTGCCTTTCGTCATTTTCAGGATCGCTGTCTATTTCGGCATCGCGGTCGCCTATGTGCTGGCGACCGGCGCAGGCGCGGGTATCGGCTGGGGCATCGGCGCCTTCGGGGACGAAGAATTCCGCCTCTCCTCCATCTTCTGGGGCGGCGCGATCGGCTTCGGGCTGACGGCAGGCGCACTCTATTTCCTGCGCGAGTACATTCTTTATATCGTCAAGGCAGGCCATATCGCCGTTCTGACCGAACTGATCGATGGCAAGCCGATTCCCGACGGGCGCGGACAGATCGAATACGCGGCGGGCGTCGTCAAGGCGCGCTTCGCGGAGGCGAACGTGCTGTTCGCCGTGGATCAGCTGGTCAAGGGCGTGCTCGCGGCCATTGTCGGTCTCGCGCAGGGATTGGCCACCTTGCTGCCGATCCCGGGCCTGCAGCAGGCAATGGGGCTTTTGAGGGCGTTTCTGCGTATTTCGGTCGGGCTGATCGACGAAGTTATCCTCGCATTCGCCATCCGGACGCAGGCGACCAACCCCTGGGCATCGGCGCAGACCGCGTTGGTGCTTTATGGCCAGAACTACAAGGTGATGCTTAAAAATGCCGCATGGCTCACGCTCTTCACATATGGCCTGGCATTCATCGTGTTCCTCGTCATGCTCGCGCCGGCCGCGCTGGTGGTTTACCTGCTGCCGGGCGCATGGTCGGCGGGCGGCTTCGTCTTTGCCCTGCTCTTTGCATGGGCCGTCAAAGCAGCACTTATTGAGCCGTTCGCAATTGCGTGCATGATGCAGGTCTACTTCAAGACCGTGGAAGGGCAGACGCCCGATCCTGAATGGGATGCGCGGATATCGTCAGCATCGCGGAAATTCGAGCAGATCAAGGATAGGGCGACCGAATGGATGCGGAGCAGCGGCGCGCCGGCATAGGCCAAACGCCACGGCGCGAGAACATTTACTGACAAGAAGGAAATGGAGGCCTCGACCGGAATCGAACCGGTGTACACGGATTTGCAATCCGCTGCGTCACCACTCCGCCACGAGGCCTCTGGCGGGCGGTTCTAAGCGAAGGACGGGGGTTATGCAAGCGTGTGGTACGGCTGGCCGCGTTTTTTCGCCGAAAGACCGGCGAATTGCCCCAAGGCCGCAGATTCGAAAGATTTTTCGCGCCGCCATATGCGCGAATCTAGCGGAAAAACGAGACGCCGAGCCATATTGCGAGTGCCCACAAGATGGCGGAGACGACGATGGCCAGAAGGCATCCTTTTGTACGATCGGTCATTTCGCGTGTCTGGCCGCTCCAACCTTGCCAATATCTAAACCACGGGTGTCGCATTTTGCGCTTATTGTCGTAGCCAAACGCGCAATGTTGCTACACGCCCGGTGGAGCGGCATTGTACGCTCATGACCGAACCGCGACGAGGCATCATAATCATTATTCATTCGAATTGAGTTAAGAGGCGTTGTGGCGATTGTCGGTGTAATTCTCTCCGGAGGGGCCGGTCGGCGAATCGGTGGCGTGCGCAAAATGGACTTGCGCCTGGGCGCTGTCTCGCTGCTCCATCGGGCTTTGGCGCAGCTTGCGCCGCAATGCGATCGTGTGCTGCTTTCAATCGCTGCAGGGGTCGCCGTGCCACCAACCACCGAATCGCTCGAACTCGAGGTGATCGTAGACGATCCCGAAGGGCCACCCGGCCCAGCGGCGGGCCTTTTTGCCGCGCTTCGGTGGTGCAAAGCCAATGAACCGGAAAGTCACCTTTTGGCAGTCGCTGTGGATACGCCTTTTTTCCCCACCGACTTTAGCAAACGCGCGAACGCACTGCTCGAGAGCGACACGGGCGGTGTCGTCGCGGCCTTCGGCGAGAACCTCTACCCGACGAACGTGCTCTGGCGGCTGGGCGCCCTTGAGGCGGCACTGTCGAGCGCGCCGCAGCACGGGCGCGGGCCTTCCCTCTTTTCGCTCACTGAGTCGGCGCGATGCGTGCCACTCGATTATGCGCCGCTTGTGCCAGAGAACCCGTTTGCCAACGTCAACGCCCTGCCCGACCTGCTCGCTCTTTCGCGCCGATTGTAGGCGTTTGCCTGCCCAGGTGTGCGGTATTCGATTTGGGGGTTGGCAAGCGCCATCAAATTGGATAGATCAACGCCACCTGTTCATCAGGGCTACCTTTTGTTCCCCGGTAGCTCAGTGGTAGAGCAACCGGCTGTTAACCGGTTGGTCGCTGGTTCGAATCCGGCCCGGGGAGCCATTTCCTTCTCAAATCGTGATGCGCGCGGCTCTTTTCATTGCAAGTGAAAAGGCGTATAGCTCGCCGCGCAGTGCCGGGCCCCTCTGGCGTTAGGCTCTTGAGCCTTTCGTGATGTCGGAACTGCTCCACTTCTAACATGGAGAAGGTCCGGCGATGGAAATCCTCGCACATCTACACGAAACACAATTTCTCGGCACGCCCGCGTGGTTCTGGGTAGCGTTCGTCGTTATTGTCGTCGCTATCATGGTGTTCGATCTGGGCTTTTTGCACAAAGAGCAAAAAGAGATCAGCGCCAAGGAAAGCTTCCTGCTCTATGCCATGTATATGGCGGTTGCATTTGCGTTCGGCGCCTGGGTCTGGATTGCGCGCGGAAGCGAGTCCGGACTTGAATTTTTTACCGGCTACATCATCGAGCAGAGCCTGGCGATGGACAACATTTTCGTCATCGCCTCGATATTCACGTTCCTCGGCGTGCCCCGGGCCTACCAGCACCGTGTGCTGTTCTGGGGAATCATTGGCGTCCTGCTGTTCAGGGCGATCCTGATCGGCGCGGGCGTCGCTCTTGTCCAGGCATTCCAGCCCATTCTTTTCCTATTCGGCGCGTTCCTCATTTTTACCGGAGCGCGGATGTTCTTCGAGGTCGAGCAAGAAGACGACCTCGAAAACAACAAGATCCTCAAGTTCCTCCGCCGCCATTTCCGGATCACGCCGCGTTTTCACGGCAACAAGTTCTTCGTCGAGCAGGAACACCCAAAAACCGGCAAGCTCGTGATGTATCTGACCCCTCTGGCCGTTGCGCTGATCATGGTCGAGATTATCGACGTGATTTTCGCTGTCGACAGCGTGCCGGCGATCTTCGCGATCACGCAAGATCCCTTTATTGTCTATACATCGAACGTCTTTGCAGTCCTCGGCCTGCGTGCGCTGTTTTTCGCACTATCGGCAGCGATGGCGCGCTTCCGGTATTTGCAGTTCGCGCTGGCGTTGGTTCTGGTGCTCATTGGCATCAAGATTTTCCTCGTGCCGCTCCACATCCACATCGATACCGCGCTTTCGCTCGTCGTGACTGTGTCGATCCTGGCGGCAGGTGTCGGTTATTCGTTGTGGAAGACACGAGGCGAGAACCAGCGCGCAGGAGACGTTCAAGCGCACAAAGACACCCGACTATAGAAAAACTGCCGTAAATCAGCGGGATTTCTTAAGCCTGCGGGCAAGCCTTCACAGAATATTAAAGCTGCATCTTCGATCATCCGACAACGTAGTAAAGCGGACGATCTGGATGCAGCTGGCACGTAAAATTGCAGCGTTGTTCTCGATACCTGTGCACAACCGAGAACTCATGCGCTCGCAGGCGCGCGCGTTTTCGCGCCAGGTGCCGCTGCTTTATTTCGTACTGGTCATAAACACGGCTGCTCTCGCCATCACTCACCTTGGCACCGCGCCGGACTATTTGACCATATGGGTACCTCTGGCGCTTTATGCCGGCGCACTGTTCCGCTTCATGAAATGGTGGCGACTGCGGAACAAGACCCTGAGCTACGCCGAGATCGTCGGTATGCTCCGGGGAACAATCCGGTTTTCCTTTATTCTGGGTATCGGTTTCACCTCGTGGGCGTTGATGCTCTATCCATATGGCGATGCCTATGCGCAGAGCTTCGTGCCCTTCTTTATGGCAGTGACGGTGATATGCATCATTCTGTGTCTGATGCATATGCGGGCGGCGGCGCTCACCATTACGCTGATCGTTATTCCCGCCTACACCCTGTTTTTCGGATTCAGCGGCAACCCTGTCTTTGTCGCGATGGCGCTCAATGTCTGCCTCGTGGCCGGCGGATTGATCTACATGCTGCAGACCAATTACCGAGATTTCGCCAATCTCATTGAAACCCAGAAAGCATTGGTTGCCAAACAGGCGGAAACGCAGCGGTTGGTGGACGAGAATTTGCGGCTCGCCAATATGGATAGCCTGACAGACCTGCCCAACAGGCGCAGCTTTTTCACTTCATTGGCGCGCCGCACCGATGGGGACGCTCAGTTTGGCCAATTTGCGGTTGGCGTCCTCGATCTCGACGGCTTCAAACCGGTGAACGACCTTTATGGCCATGCCGCCGGCGACCGGATTCTCTTCGAGGTTGGACGGCGGCTGAGCGGCCTTTCGACAGATGACGTACTTATCGCCCGGCTTGGCGGGGACGAATTCGGCATCATAATGGATGGAATAACGTCTCAGGAAGCGATTGAGAGGTTCGGCCGCACCGTGTGCGACCTTCTCGCCGACCCCTTCCGGCTTGCCGAGGGCACCGTACAGATATCGGGCACGATCGGCTTTGCGACGGCACGCGGTGCCGAGGACGCACCGGCACACATCCTCGAGCGCGCCGATTGCGCGCTTTATCACGCAAAGGCCAATACCCGTGGACAAGTAGCGGTTTTCTCGCAAAGCCACGAAATGCAGATGCGTCGTAACGGCATGATCGAGCAAGCGCTGCGAAAAGCCGATTTCGACTCGGAATTCAGCCTAATTTTCCAACCCATTCAGGATATACGCGCGGGGCAGCCATCGGCTTTCGAGGCGCTTGCGCGCTGGACAAGTCCCAGCCTCGGGCCTGTGTCGCCTGGCGAGTTTATTCCTGTAGCCGAGCGCGCTGGCCTGATCTCTACATTCAGCACGCGCCTACTGCGCCGTGCCTTGAGGGAAATGAAGACATGGCCTGAAAATGTGGGGCTGTCTTTCAACCTATCGGCATACGATATTGCATCGCCGGATGCCGTCGAGAGGCTCATAGGTATCATAGAACAAAGTGGCGTCGCCCCGTCCCGCATCGATCTCGAAATTACCGAAACGGCGGTCATGCGTGATTTCGACCAAGCCTGTGCGGCGCTCGGCCGTCTACGCGCGCTTGGCATCATGATCGCACTTGACGATTTCGGCAGCGGCTATTCGAGCCTTTCTCACGTACACCTTCTGCCGCTCGACAAGATCAAGATTGACCGGAGCTTCATAACCAAGATCGAAACGAACGAAACCAGCCGCAATGTGGTCAAGTCCATCATCGGGTTATGCCGAAACCTCGGGGTAGATTGCATCGTTGAAGGGATCGAGACCACCGGACAGCTCGCAGCTGTTGGCGAAATGGGCGCCTACTTCGTTCAGGGGTATTTGTTTGCAAAACCCTTGCCGGTGGAAGGTATCGAGAGCTATCTGGCTACCTATTCGGCAAATGAGCAGGCTGCCAACACCTGAGCTGCCGCTTGACCAGCACCCATGCGGGCAATAGGGAACGGTGAAGTTGGAGAACGCCTGCTCATGGACACGGATTCTGAAACCAGCATTACCCTCACGCGGACGATCGACGTGCCGGCCGAAGAGCTGTTCGCCGCGTGGACCGACCCTGCCCTGCTTGAGCAGTGGCAAGCGGAAAAGGTGAGCTTCGAGCCGTTCGAGGGCGGCGCCTTCCGGTTCGAAACGGTGGATGCCGACGATCCCGAGGCGGTGCATGTGGTGAGTGGAACAGTGCTCGTCTACGAGCCCGAATCCAAGCTCGTCGAACGCTGGCACTACCAGGGCGAGAACGAAGACATCGAGCAGTCGGTGCTGACTGTTGTTTTCAAGGATATTGGCGAAGGCCGGACCGAGATCACGCTCACCGAAGAGGCCGAGGCGCACAAGGATGCGGAGTCCCGGATATTTTCCATCGAAGCCTGGGATGCGGCTATCGGCGAACTCGCCGAGCTCCTCGAGTAGCGGGCTATCCACAGTAAAGCGAGGGTCCGGCATCGTACCCGCTTGCCTTTGAACGGCGCTTATATAAAGCGCTTCTTATGGATATTTTTGCCGTTATTGCCGATCCGACCCGTCGTGCAATGCTCGACATGATGCGTCAGGGGGAGTACCCGGCGGGCGCCTTTGTTGCCGCGTTTCCGAATGTGAGCCAGCCCGCGATTTCGCAGCACCTCAAGGTGCTCCGCGATGCCGGGCTCGTAGCGGTGCGCGCGGACAAACAGAGGCGGTTCTATACGCTTAAAGCCGAGGGACTTGCCTCCGTCGTCGACTGGGTGCTGCGCTATCGGCCCAGCCCTCCTGCGCTCCCTGAAGCCGCCAAGCCGCCTGACGAACGACCCGTGCCGAAGGCACCCAGAGCCAAACCCAAACCAGAGGCCGAGCGCACGCTCGACCTCTTCGGCTAGGTCCCCTACCCGAAGATTTTTGCGTAGAGGGCTTCGGCCATCTGTTCGGGGGTTTCATCGGCACCCTTGAGGGTGATGTCGGCGCGTTCGGGGGCTTCGAAGGGGCTGTCGATGCCGGTGAAGTTCTTGATCTCGCCGCTCCTCGCCCGGGCGTAGAGCCCCTTGGGGTCGCGCTGTTCGCAGACCGCCAGCGGGGTGTCGACATAGGCCTCGATGAAATCGATGTCGCCTGCAATCTCGCGCGCCATGCGGCGTTCGTTCTTGAACGGCGAGATGAACGAGACCAAAACGATCAGGCCGGCATCGGCCATCAGCCGCGCCACCTCGGCGACCCGGCGGATATTCTCCACCCGCGCCGCGTCGGTGAAACCCAGATCCTTGTTGAGACCGTGCCGGACGTTATCGCCGTCGAGGATATAAGCGTGCTTGCCCTCGGCGGTGATGCGTTTTTCAAGAAGGTTGGCGACGGTCGACTTGCCCGAGCCCGAGAGCCCGGTGAACCATACAATGCGCGGGGTCTGCCCCTTCATCTGCGCGCGGACGTCGCGATTGACGTCGAAGGCCTGGTAGGAAAGGTTGTGCGCCCGGCGCAGCCCGAAGGCGATGGTGCCGGCACCAAGCGTAGTATTGGAGATCCGGTCGATGAGGATGAAGCCACCGGTCGCGCCGTTCTCACCATAGGGATCGAAGGCGACGGGGCGGTCGGTAGCCAGTGTCACGGTGCCGACCGCGTTGAGCTCGAGGCTCTTGGCGGCACTCTTTTCGAGCGTGTTGACGTTGGTGCGGTGCTTGAGGTCGGTGATCGTCGCGGGCACCAGCTGGCTACCCAGCTTCAAGAGATAGGAGCGCCCGGGATAGGCTGGCTCCTCTGCCATCCATACAAGCTCGGCCTGGAACTGGTTGGAATAGTCCGGCGTCTCGCCCGGATGACTCAAGACGTCGCCACGCGAGATGTCGATCTCGCGGTCGAGCACCAGGGTCACCGCCTGCCCGGCGATGGCACGGTCAAGCTTGCCGTCCATTGTGACGATCTCTTTGACCTTGGCGGGCTTTTTCGACGCGGCAACCAGCACGTCGTCGCCGACTTTGACCGTACCCGCGGCCACCGTGCCCGAAAAGCCGCGGAAATCGAGATCGGGGCGGTTGACCCACTGCACGGGGAAACGGAACGGAGCTTCGCTCCGGTCTTTATCGACCTGGATCGCCTCAAGATAAGGCAGCAGCGGGGTATCGGCGTACCATGGTGTGCGTGGCGAATTGGCGACGATGTTGTCGCCCTTGAGCGCCGACACCGGGATCGCCTTGAAGCTCTCGAAGCCGAGGTCCCGGGCGAATTGCCTGTATTCGGCCTCAATGGCTTCGAAGGTGGCCTTGTCGTAGCCGACGAGGTCGATCTTGTTGACCACCAGCACTACGTGCTTAACCCCGATGAGCGAGAGGATGAAGCTGTGGCGTTTGGTCTGGGTGAGGATGCCCTTGCGCGCGTCGATCAGCAGCAGCGCCAGGTCGGCGTTGGAGGCGCCGGTGGCCATGTTGCGGGTGTACTGTTCGTGGCCGGGGGTGTCGGCGACGATGAACTTGCGCTTGTCGGTGGAAAAGAAGCGGTAGGCGACGTCGATGGTGATGCCCTGCTCACGCTCGGCCACGAGCCCATCCACGAGCAGCGAGAAGTCGATGCCCTCGTCGCCGACGTGGCGGTTGTGGCTTTCCTTCTTCAAACTCGCGAGTTGGTCGTCGAGAATGAGCTGGCTGTCGTAGAGCAGCCGACCAATGAGCGTCGATTTGCCGTCGTCGACACTGCCGCAGGTTAGAAAGCGCAGTAGAGATTTCTCGGTCTGCTGGGCCAGCCAGAGTTCGATATCGGTGTCGGCGGTCGCCTGGGGGGCCAACTGGGTCATCAGAAGTACCCTTCCTGTTTCTTCTTTTCCATCGAGCCGACCTGGTCGCTGTCGATCAGCCGCCCTTCGCGTTCGGAGGTACGCGAGGCCTGCATTTCCATGATGATCTCGGGCAGCGTCGCCGCCTGAGAGGGAATGGCGCCGGTCAAAGGATAGCAACCCAGCGTCCTGAAGCGCACCACCTCCTCGCGCGGGGTTTCCCCGTCGGCGAGGCGGAAGCGGTCGTCGTCGACCATGATCAGCGTGCCCGAACGCTCGACCACCGGGCGCGGACGCGCAAAGTAGAGCGGCACGATGGGGATATCCTCGGCGTAGATATAGGTCCAGATGTCGAGCTCGGTCCAGTTCGAGAGCGGGAACACGCGCATCGACTCGCCAGGGTTGAGCCGGGTGTTGTAGACACGCCAGAGCTCGGGGCGCTGGTTCTTGGGGTCCCAGGCGAAATTGGCGTTGCGGTGCGAGAACACACGCTCCTTGGCGCGCGACTTCTCCTCGTCGCGCCGCGCCCCGCCGATGGCCGCGTCGTACTGTCCTGCCGCCAGCGCCTGACGCAGCGCCTGCGTCTTCATGATGTCGGTATAGCGTGCCGAGCCGTGGTCGAACGGGTTGATGTTGTTGGCCACCCCTTCGGCATTTGTGTGCACGCGCAACTCGAACCCATACTCCTCCGCCATCCGGTCGCGGAAGGCGATCATTTCGCGAAACTTCCAGGTCGTGTCGATGTGCAGTAGCGGAAACGGAATGCGCGAAGGATAAAACGCCTTGCGCGCCAAATGCAGCAGAACGCTCGAATCCTTGCCGATCGAATACATCATCACAGGCCGCTCGAAACTCGCAGCAACCTCACGGAATATCTCTATGCTCTCGGATTCGAGGCGCTGAAGGTGCGAAAGACGCGGAGGAACTGGGGCTGACATTGCATGTCCTGGTTAGAAGCATCGCTGAGCAAAGGGAGATACGCCCCCAATCCTCAGCAAACAAGGAGGTTTTGGCATGACGCCCCCTCCGACAACGACGCGATTTCGCCGAGCGGAAAAGGCCAGTCAACCTATTCCGCACGATCCGGTTTCCGCGCCAAGCGGTACGGCGCGCCCGCACTCGGGGAGAAAAGTTTTTCAAGCCTTAGGAGACCCCTGTCACAGGCTCCGCAATGGGCGCGCCGCCTCAACCTTGAGCATTGGGTTCTGTGCTTTTTGCCGAATGCGGCACGGCGTTGCGCCATTCGCCCGGGAGAGGAAATGCCTTGGCGTATGAACCGGTTATGGCTTGCCGCCCGGTTGGGCCGACACTACTCTCTGGCAACCACGAACACGAAACATCATAGTCCCGCCATGAACCGATATTCCGACATCACCGCTGCTATCGGCAATACGCCGTTGATCCGGCTCAACAAAGCTTCCGATGCAACGGGATGCGAGATCTGGGGCAAGGCCGAATTCCTCAACCCCGGACAGTCGGTCAAAGACCGGGCCGCGCTTTATATCATCCGCGACGCGATCGCGCGTGGGGCGCTCGGGCCGGGCGGCACCATCGTCGAGGGTACGGCGGGCAACACCGGGATCGGGCTGGCGCTTGTTGGCAATGCCCTGGGGTTCAAAACCGTTATCGTCATCCCCGAGACGCAGAGTCAGGAAAAAAAGGACGCGATCAGGCTCGCCGGAGCGGAACTGATCGAGGTGCCCGCCAAGCCGTACCGGAACCCCAACAATTACGTGAAGGTTTCCGGCAGGCTTGCAGAGAAGCTCGCAGGCGAATTACCCGGAGGCGCCGTGTGGGCCAACCAGTTCGACAATGTCGTCAACCGGCAGGCGCACGTCGAAACGACGGGTCCGGAAATTTTCGAGCAGACCGGCGGCAAGGTCGACGGGTTCATCTGTGCTGTGGGCTCGGGTGGAACGCTCGGCGGTGTGGCGATCGCGCTCAAAGAGCGGAACAAGAATATCCAGATCGGGATCGCCGATCCCGAGGGCGCCGCGCTCTACAGCTATTATACGACGGGCGAGCTCAAATCCTCCGGCTCATCGATTACCGAAGGCATCGGACAGGGCCGGATCACAGCCAATCTCACCGATCTCGAGGTGGATCAGGCCCATCAGATTTCCGACAAAGAGGCCCTGCCCTACATCTTCGACCTGATCGAAGAAGAAGGGTTGTGCCTGGGCGGTTCATCGGCCATCAATATCGCGGGCGCCGTCCGAATGGCGCGGGAGATGGGACCAGGCAAGACGATCGTCACCATGTTGTGCGATTATGGCAACCGCTATCAGTCCAAGCTCTTCAATCCCGGCTTCCTGCGCGGCAAGGACCTGCCGGTGCCCGAATGGCTCGAGGCGGCTCCGAGCGTCGATGTCGGCGCGGTCATGGAGCGCGAAGAATAAGATCGGGTAGTCGTGGATCTAGGACGCGCGTTTCTCGATAATTTCAGCTTCATTGCGACGCTGTATATCGCCAATTACGGCCTCGCCCTGATCTGCGCCGTGCGCGAAATCATGAATTCGCGTACATCTCAGGGGACGATCGCGTGGCTGTTGTCGCTGGCCCTGCTGCCTTTCCCGACAACGTTCGTCTACCTGGTCTTCGGCTGGAAACTTTTCGACGATTATGCGGAAACCCAGACGCATTCGGGCCGCGGGTGGCGGCCGGCGCGCTCGCAGGAATTGCGCATCGTCGACAGGAGTACGGGTAGCGACTGGCCGGTCCTCACCAACGTGGCCGAGCTTCCGTTTCTGTTCGGCAATGCAGCGAACCTGCTCGTTGACGGAGACGAAACCTTCGCGTCGATTTTCGACGGGATAGCGCGCGCCGAGACCTACATTCTCGTGCAGTTCTATATTATCCGCGACGACAGTCTTGGGCAGCGGTTCGCCGACGCGCTGATCGCGCGCGCCGAGGCGGGCGTCAAGGTGTACGTGCTTTACGACGACGCGGGAAGCTATCAGCTTCCCGCGCGCTACAAGCAAAGGCTTCGCGATGCCGGGATTGCCGTCTTTTCGTTCAATCACCGGCATCCGTTCCTTCGGTTCTACGGCCCCGCCCGGATCAACTACCGTAATCATCGCAAGTGCGTCGTTGTCGACGGCAAGGAAGCCTGGATCGGCGGGCACAATGTCGGCAACGAATATCTCGGCCTCGACCCCAGGTTCGGGCGCTGGCGGGATACGCATGTGCATGTCTCGGGGCCGGCAGCGCTCGCGTGCGCACTCGTATTCATGGAGGATTGGCACTGGGCGACTGGGTCGGAGCTGCCGCTGCAGTTCCCCAAAGAAATTCCGACGCCGGGGGACGAGCCGATTCTCGTAATGCCGACGGGTCCGGCCGACACACTCGAGGACTGTTCGATCGCGTTCTCCGAAGTGCTGTCCCGGGCGCGCAAGCGGCTATGGATCGTAAGCCCCTATTTCGTGCCGGGGATCGAAATGCAGACCGCGCTTTTCGCCGCTGCGATGCGCGGGGTCGAGGTGCGCATTCTGCTCCCGGAGAAGGCGGATCATCTGCTCGTGTGGCTGGCGAGCTATTCGCATGCCGATCAGATGGTCGCGCACGGGATCAAGGTCTATAGATATGCGGGTGGATTCCTGCATCAGAAGGTCATTCTGTGCGACGATGAGATTGCCGGCGTCGGGACCGTGAACTTCGACTACCGTTCGTTCAATATCAATTTCGAAGTCACACTCTGGTTCACCGGACAGGACATGGTCCGAAGCGTCGAACAGATGCTGGAGACGGACTTTGAAGAGTCCGTTCTTACGACCGAGCAGCATCTGCGGCAGCGCAATTTCTTTTTCCGACTGGCGTGCCAGGGCGCGCGGCTACTATCTCCAATTCTTTGAGCGAGGCTGGCCATGACCGAGTTCCTCTTTCGAGACGATCCGTACGCGCGCGAGGCCCCCGCTCGGGTCGTTTCGGCGACGCCAGAAAATGGAGTGGTTCTCGACCGCACCGTTTTCTACGCGACCTCGGGTGGCCAGCCGGGCGACACCGGAACGATGAGGTTGCCGGACGGCTCCACCCTTGCGATCTCCGGGACGATCCACCCGGACGGCGACAAGACACAGATCGCGCATCTGGCCGACGGCGTCCTGCCACGGCAGGGCGACGCTGTCGTGCTGGCGCTCGACTGGGAGCGACGGTACAGGCTCATGCGGATGCATTCGGCATTGCATCTGCTTTCGGTGGCGTTCCCGTTTCCTGTCACCGGTGGGTCGGTGGGCACCGACAAGGGGCGGCTCGATTTCGACATGCCCGAGGTGCCCGAGGACCTCAAAGCGCTCGAAGCTCAGCTCAACACTTGGATAAAAGAGGATTATCCGATCGCGGCGGAGTGGATCACGGACGCGCAGCTTGCGGCCAATCCGGGGATGGTCAAGACGATGAAAGTCAAGCCTCCTGCAGGTCAGGGACGTGTGCGGCTCATTCGAATCGGAACACCCGACGAGACAATCGACCTGCAACCCTGCGGCGGGACACATGTGGCGTCGACCGCAGAAATCGGCCCGGTCACGATCGGCAAAGTGGAAAAGAAGGGCAAGCAGAACCGGCGCGTCAGCTTGCTGTTTGCCTAGACGCCGCGACTATCCTCCGGCGTCTCGGCGCGCTCGAACATGCCGTAGTCGCGTACGACGTGAGCGATGCGTAACCGGTAACCGGCGAAGATACCACCCCGCCCTGCCCGCTGGGCCGTGCGGTGCTCAGGCATATTGCGCCAGGCCGCGACCGCCTCTTCGTCGCGCCAAAAAGACAGCGAAAGGATGCGGGTGGGATCGGCGAGACTCTGGAACCGCTCGATCGAGAGAAAACCATCGATGCCGTCGAGCAGCGGCCTCAGATCGGCGGCGATGTCCAGATAGTCGTTAAGGCGGTCGTGGGCCGGCTGAACCTCAAAAATGACTGCGATCATTGTGCGTCACTCCCGGCATCGTATCTGTCGTGGCATGCCTGCATTGTTCGTTCTCCATAAAAATAACTGAGCCAGACTTGGGCTAGGATCGCCAATACGGCCTTGCGCGCTCGCATACGATGTCGCGCGAAAGGCCGATATCGGCGAGCAACTGATCGCTGAGTTCGGAGAGACGGCGACGTTGCCGACGGCGGGCACATGCCCAGGCAATGCCGCTCAGAGTGGCGCGGACCGAGCGCCAACGAGCCGTGCGTGCCGGCAAGGGGAATACCAGCGTCGTTTTTATTATCTTGGCCATCGGTTTGCTCCTTGTCGTTGTAACAAGATTAGCAATTGGATGGCGCAAATAGTTTGGATACGGTCGAACCATGAAAGCAGGTACGGACCTTTCGCAGATCGGCAGTCTCGTCGGCGACCCGGCTCGGGCGAACATGCTCGCTGCGCTCATGAACGGCGGTGCGCTGACGGCCAGCGAATTGGCGCTCGAAGCCGGCGTTACGCTGCCGACGGCGAGTGCGCATCTCGCCAAGCTCACCGATGGCGGGCTTATGCGCTTAACGCGGCAAGGCCGGAACCGATACTATGCCCTGACGGATCATCAGGTTGCCGAAATGCTCGAAACGATCATGGGTGTCGCCGCGGTCCTGGGGCCGAAAAAGGTTCTGCCCGGTCCACGGGACACGGCGATGCGCGAGGCGCGCGTATGTTACGATCACCTCGCGGGCGAGGCGGGTGTCTCGATGTTCGAAGCATTCGTTGTCCGGGGCTTTCTCCGGGTCGACGGGGATGTGCCGGACATAACGCTAGCAGGCGCCGAGTTCTTTGCGGCATTCGGGGTCGACCTCGCCGCTCTCCGTAAAAAGCGGCGGCCGGTGTGCCGGACGTGCCTGGACTGGAGTGTGCGTCGCGCGCACCTCGCCGGCGGCCTCGGGGCTGCAATGCTCGAGGGGTTGATTGCGAAGGCATGGGTCCGGCGCGACAAAGCAAGCCGGATCGTCCGGTTTACGCCGCAAGGCCGCATGGCCTTCAACGCCATGCTGCGGCATAAGGGTGAAGCGCCGGTTGTTTCCGGCACCGAACAGGGGCCCTGAAAGGACAGCTAGTTGAACGGCGGAGCGAACATCAATCCGCCATTGATCCATAGCGCGTTCTGCCCCCTGAGGAGGGGCGTGCCCGTATCGGGGCCAAAGTGGCGCGCATAGACTTCGCCATAGTTACCGACGCCGCTGACGACATCCCGCATCCAGGTTTGCGACAGCCCCAGTGGCGTTCCGAAATCACCTTCGAGACCGAGCAGTGAGCGGATCGCGGGCGCGCGCGCCGAAAGCATGGACTCGACATTGACGGATGTGACGCCCAGTTCCTCGGCATTGATCATCGCAAGGACCACCCAGCGCACGATCGTGAACCATTGCGTGTCGCCCGAGCGCACCACCGGGCCGTAAGGCTCTTTGCTCAGGCGTTCGGGCAGAATGCGGTGGGTGCCGGGTTCGGGCAGCGTGCGCCTGACGCCGTGCAACCAGCTTGCAGACGCGGAGATCGCGTCGCACTGGCCTGAGCGGTATGCAACGGCGAGATCTTCGCGGTCCTCATAGAGCACCTCATCGAAACTGCCCTGAATATCGAAAAAGAACTCGTTGACCCGCGCAAGCGCCTCCCCGCCCGAGGCGACGCAGACGGTAACGTCGTCGAGCTCATAGGCCGAGACCACGCCAAGGCTATCGGGCACCATGAAGGCCTGGCCATCATAGAAGGACGTCGCGGCATAGCTCGCGCCGTAGGCCGTATCGCGCATCATCGTCCAGGGAGCATTCCGCGCGAGGAGATCCACCTCGCCAAGCGCAAGATGGGCGAAGCGGCTGGTGCCCGAAAGCGGACGGAATTCGACCCGCGAGGGATCGCCGAAAACCGCCGCGGCGACCCCGCGGCATATGTCGACGTCAAAGCCAGACCAAAGTCCTTCGGAACTCACCTGAGCGAATCCGGCCATGGGCTGGGATGTCGCGCAGATGACATAACCCCGCGCGCGTACGGTTTCGAGCGTCGATATCGTAAACGGCGTGCTGGCGGCGGGCACACCCTCGCCGTCGCCACTCTCCTGCGCACCGGCTGGAAGGCCAGCGGCCGCGAAGGCACATAACATGACAAGGGTTCCGGCCCGGGCCAGACGACGCATACTCAACCACAGCACTTGCAAGACGATTCCGGCCCCGGGGGCACCCCTCCCTCTCTCGACGCCATATTCGCACGACCCGTTCGAGGGTCAAGCCGGACGAAACCTTTCCAACAAGACAGAGGCGGCGGGCATGGTCATACGCCGCCGCCTCGACACTTTTGTGGCACCCAGCTTTTAATGGAGTATCTGGCTCAGGAACAGCTTGGTCCGCTCGTGCTGCGGGTTCGAGAAAAACTCTTCCGGTTCGTTCTCCTCGATAATCTGTCCCTGATCCATGAAGATCACCCGGTTGGCCACCTGGCGCGCGAAGCCCATTTCGTGGGTTACGCACAGCATGGTCATACCGTCCTCGGCGAGTTGCACCATGACGTCGAGCACTTCCTTGATCATTTCCGGATCGAGCGCCGAAGTCGGCTCGTCGAACAGCATGATCTTGGGGTTCATGCACAGCGAGCGCGCAATGGCGACGCGCTGCTGCTGGCCACCAGACAACTGACCGGGGAACTTGCTGGCCTGCTCGGGAATTTTGACGCGCTCGAGATATTTCATCGCCATTTCTTCGGCTTCGACCTTTGGCGTGCCGCGCACCCAGATCGGCGCCAATGTCAGATTCTGCAAGACCGTAAGGTGCGGGAACAGGTTAAAGTGCTGGAACACCATCCCTACTTCCCGCCGGACCTCGTCGACACGACGCAAATCGTCGGTCAGTTCGATATCGTCGACGATGATGTCGCCGTCCTGATGCTCCTCGAGCCGGTTGATG
Organism: Pelagibacterium xiamenense; assembly: GCF_021166475.1. Taxonomy (GTDB): domain Bacteria; phylum Pseudomonadota; class Alphaproteobacteria; order Rhizobiales; family Devosiaceae; genus Pelagibacterium; species Pelagibacterium xiamenense. The sequence continues at coordinate 130,062 of NZ_JAJOYS010000003.1, read as the reverse complement.
CAGCGGATCAGTGTTGATTTTCCGGACCCCGAGGGGCCGGCAATCACGATGCGCTCGCCACGCATGACCTTGAGATTGATGTCGCGCAGGACATGAAAATCGCCGTACCACTTGTTCATTTTGTTGATTTCAACGGCGACGTCCGTGTCGGACACGGTCATCTTGGTGCGATCGGCGTGCGGAACCGTTTCCATATCGGTTGACATGATCAATTACCTCTTATGTCCGGTGTGCAGCCGGTTTTCCATATAGATTGAATAGCGGGACATGCCGAAGCAGAACACCCAGAAGATAAAGCCGGCAAAGACGTAGCCGGTTACAGCCATTGTCGGCGAAATCCAGTTCGGATCGGCACCGGCCGAACGGACGGCGCGCAAGAGCTCGAATATACCGATAATCGAGACGAGCGAGGTGTCCTTAAACAGGGCTATGAAGGTATTCACGATGCCTGGAATGACGTGCTTGAGCGCCTGTGGCAAGATGATGAAGACCATCGTCTTAACTTTGCTCAAACCCAGAGCGTTAGCGGCTTCGTACTGCCCGCGCGGTATGGCCTGCAAGCCTCCACGGACCACCTCGGCCATATAGGCCGACTCAAAGAAAATGATGCCGATAATGGCCCTGAGCAGCGTGTCCGGGTCGATTCCTCGCGGCATAAACAGCGGGAACATCACCGAGGCCATGAACAACACCGTGATCAACGGGACGGCGCGCCAAAGCTCAATAAAGGCCACGCTGAACAACTTCACCGCGGGCAGTTTCGACTGCCGCCCGAGGGCAAGCAGAATGCCGATGGGCAATGAGGCGATGATGCCGACGAACGCGATAATGAGTGTCAGTGTTAACCCGCCCCATTCCGCGGATGGGACAACGCTTAGGCCGAAGACGCCGCCGGTCATCAGGAAATAGCTCACGACCGGGTAGACAAGGAAGAACAAGAGCGCTGCAGTACGGGTAAATGGGGCCTTTGGGACCAACAGCGGGATCAGAAGGATGACGCCCAAAACGAACATCAAATTGACCCGCCAGATCTGATCGTCCGGGTAAAATCCGTAAATGAAGAACTGGAAGCGGGCCTTCACAAAGATCCAGCATGCCCCGACGTCTTCGATCCGGCACGCGGCACCCCGCAATTGCTCGGGGTCGGTGAAGACGGCCCGGGCAATAAAGAAGTCGTAGAGCGGTGGCACGATCCAGGCGATGAAGGCAAAACCCAGAAGGGTCATGAGCGTATTGCCCGGCGAAGAGAACAGGTTGGCGCGAGCCCACGCCACGATCCCGGTCGTCTGCCCTGGAGGCGGCAGAGCCTCCTGCATCTCGCTGCGTACGAAATAAGATTGTGTCATCTTTGCCCCCTCACCGTTCCACGAGCCGGACGCGCGCGTTGTACCAGTTCATAAACAGCGAAGTGGCAAGCGAGAACGTCAGGTAGACAGCCATTGTCAGCGCCACGATTTCAATGGCACGCCCGCTCTGGTTAAGCGCGGTGCCCATGAAGACGTTGACAAGCTCGGGAAAGCCGATGGCCGCCCCGAGGGAGGAGTTCTTGGTCAGATTGAGATATTGGCTTGTGAGAGGCGGAACAATCACGCGCAGGGCCTGCGGAACGATGACCAGGCGCATGCGGTCCCCGTCCTTGAGCCCCAAAGCGGCCGCAGCCTCGACCTGCCCGTAGTTGACCGACTGAATGCCCGCGCGCACGATTTCGGCGATGAACGCGCCTGTATAGACGATGAGGCCGAAAGTTAGCGCGGCCAACTCGGGCGGGATGGTAAAGCCGCCGGCAAAATTGAAGCCGGCCAACGCGGGCACATCGACCTGAATGGGGGCCCCCGATACGAAATAGCCGACGATGCAGATGGCCGCGAATATGGCGAGCATGGGCACCCACACCGGGCGCCGCTCTCCGGTTTCCTCTATGCGCTTGAGAGTTCTTTTGCGCCAAAACGCAGCGGCAATGGCCGCCACGGCAACTGCCGCCACGACGATCAGAAACCGTGCGTCCGTCACAAGGGCCGGAGCGAAAATGCCGCGCTGGTTGAGGAAAATGTGGCCCGGCAAAGCGATCGATTGGCGGACCGCCGGCAGCGCATTGATAAGGAGGAAATACCAGAACAGCAATTGCAGCAGCAAAGGCACGTTGCGCACGATCTCGACATACAGCATCGCGAGCGTACGAATAATGAAATTCGGCGAGAGACGTGCGATGCCCATGACGAAGCCGAAAATCGTGGCGAACACGATCCCGACGGCTGCGACAAGAAGGGTATTGAGAATGCCGACAAGATAGACTTCGGCGTAGCTCGATGCCCGGTCATAGGGAATAAGCGAGAATTGGATCTGAAATCCGGATGGCTCACTCAGAAAGCCAAAATCGACGGTTTTGTTGAGCAGGCCCAGATTGTAGGCGGCGTTGGACTGGAGCCACCAGAACAACAAGACCACGCCACCTACGAGCAGTACCTGATAGACGATGCCCCGGAATGTCGGATTATAGATCAAAGACGTGCCGGCAGCGCTGCGGCCCGGCACACCCGATCGCGATTCTTTGACGTCTGTCATTATGCTGAATGCCTTGTCATGCCTTACCCCTGTTTGGGTCAAACGGTTACGCGGCACCAGGCCCGCGGGCGCGCCCGCGGAAAACATAAAGCCGTTCCGATCCATGAGCCCTGCATGGATGGCGCTTTCCTGTCGGCAGCGTGCCCTTCCCCAAAAGGCAAATACGAAAACTCCTGGCCGCGTGTGCGGCCAGGAGCGTCGAGTAGGCGGTTTTACCGGATCGGCATACCGTACTGGATGCCACCCTCGGTCCAAAGGTTATTGACGCCGCGGGGGATCGCGATGATCGTATCCATGCCGACGTGGCGATCATAGATTTCGCCATAGTTGCCGACATGCTTGACGATGCGGTAGCCCCAATCCGTCGAAAGGCCGATTGCGGTACCGAAATCGCCTTCAACACCGAGAAGACGGCGAATGGAAGGGTTCTCCGAGCCGAGCATGTCATCGACGTTTTCAGAAGTCACACCAAGCTCTTCGGCATTGAGAAGCGCGTAGTAGACCCACTTGGCGATGTTGAACCACTCGATATCATCCGAGCGCACGACCGGGCCGAGCGGTTCCTTCGAGATGATCTCGGGCAGAATCACATAGGCGTCCGGATCGGCGAAGCGGCTGCGTTCGGCGGCGAGCGCCGAGCTGTCAGTGGTGAAGACGTCACACCGGCCGTCGATGAAGGACTGAACCACTTCGTCCTGGTTGACGAACACAACCGCGTTGGAAAGGTCCATGCCGTTGGCGGCGAAATAGTCGGCGAGATTGAGTTCGGTGGTGGTACCGGACTCCACGCAAACTGCAGCGCCCGAGAGTTCGAGGGCAGACGTCACGCCCAGATCCTCGCGGACCATGAAGCCCTGACCGTCGTAAAACATGACACCAGCAAAGCTGAGGCCGAGATCGGTGTCGCGCGTCATCGTCCATGTGGTCGTGCGCGAGAGGACGTCGATGTTACCGTTGCCAAGGCTTTCGAAACGCGAAGCGGACGTCAGCGGCGTGTAGCGCACGGCATCGGGATCATCAAAGATCGCCGCGGCCATCGCGCGGCAATAGTCGACGTCGAGACCCGTCCAGTTGTTGTTTTCGTCGGGGAACGAGAAGCCTGGAACGCCTTCGGTCACACCGCACTGGAGATAGCCGCGCTCCGTGACCTCATCGAGCGTCTGGCCGAGGGCGACGGACGATGCCGTTGCCATCGCGGCTGCCACTGCGAAAGTGAACAGTTGCTTTTTCATAGGTTTGCCTTTGTTTCCTAACCCTTGAATTGTTTACGGCCGCAGGTCAAAGTCCTCCGGCCGCGTTTCCGCATTTTACGCGGACAACCACCAGCCCTATTGCCATCAGACTGCTGGTCGTTCAGCATCGAACCCCAGTTTAGGCATTGGCGTCAAGGCAAAAACGATACGAAAATAGTCACTTCCCCAGCGCCGCCTAATTTCGCAGCAATAGTGCTGACCTATTTTCTTTTCAGGTTAACATCTTCCATGCCGAGTTCTTCAAACAAGCCGCCGTACCCCGCCGGTATCGAAACACTTCTGACCCATGCCGGCCGCGTGCCGTCGGACCAGGCAGGGTTCGTCAATACTCCGGTTTATCGCGGCAGTACCGTCGTTTTCGAAACACTGGACGCGCTTGAAGACAATTCGATCCGATACCGGTACGGCCGTCAGGGCACGCCGCTTACAACAGGGCTCGAGGACATTGTTTCGCAACTTGAGGGTGCCGAAGGTACCGTCCTCGCGCCTTCAGGCGTTGCAGCGATTTCAACGGCGCTTCTTAGCTGCCTGTCAGCGGGCGACGAGGTGCTGATCACCGACAGCGTTTACCAGCCGACACGCGACCTCGCCGATACCGTGCTCAAACGTCTGGGCGTTTCCGCACGTTTTTTCGATCCCCGGATGGGCGCCGGAATTGCGGAAATAGTGAGCGACACGACACGTGCCGTATTTCTTGAAAGCCCCGGTTCGTTGACGTTCGAGATCCAGGATATCCCCGCGATCACAGGAGCGTTGCGGGGGATGGATATCACAACTCTGGTCGACAACAGCTGGGCCACGCCTCTGTTCTACCGGCCACTGGCTCTTGGCGCCGACATTGTGATTCATTCGGGCACCAAAATGTTCGTCGGGCATTCGGACGTGATGCTCGGCACGGTTTCGGCCAACGCGCGCGCTTTGCCCAATTTGAAGAAAACGCACCGCAGCCTCGGCATCACGGCCTCACCCGACGATACCTATCTCACGACGCGCGGCATGCGTACGCTGGCCGTGCGGATGGCCGAGCATCGGGACCGGGCGCTGGAGCTCGCGCGATGGCTCGAAGCCCAGGAAGGCGTCTCGGCAGTGCTGCATCCGGCGCTTTCCTCGCATCCGGATCATGCGCTGTTCGCGCGGGATTTCTCCGGCTCGGGCAGCCTTTTCTCTTTCGTTCTGCCCCCTGCTCCACGCGCCGCGATCGCAGCTTTTGTCGATGAATTGTCGCTGTTCGGGATGGGCTATTCGTGGGGCGGGTTCGAAAGCCTGATCTTGCCGTCCAGGCCGGCCAACATCCGGACCGCAGTGCCCTGGACGGAAACCGGCAACCTATTCCGCGTCCACGTCGGGTTTGAAGACATGGAAGGATTGGAGGCCGACCTTGCGGGCGGGATCTCGCGCTATTTCAAAGCCGCTGGTATGTGACCGCGGCGCAGCCGACGCCAGAGCGGCCGGAACCCCGCCAGCATACGGAACCGCACCTGCCCTTGTTCAAGCCGCATCGACCAGTTGCGGGTCGCGAAGAAGTCTCGGATCAATATGGCTGACAATGTGCCCACAGTGGTGCCGCCGATAACGTCGGACAGGTAGTGATCCCCCACGACGATCCGGCTCAATCCGATCGCGAGGCCCATGCCGAAAAGCGCGATGCGATAGCGGCCGTTGAGGATCGTGACCAGGACGACCGAGAACGCCATCGCGGTTGTGGCGTGCCCGGACGGGAAGCTGTGAAGGCGCCAGTCGAGAAGCTGCAGGGGATTGAAATAGAGGATGCCGTGATCTTCGATGTAGAGCGGTCGTCCCCTGCCTATGAGGCGTTTGAGGAAGACGGTTACGAGGCCGCTGATCCCCACGGAGGCAAAAACGTAGAACGAGATGGCGGCGAGCGCGCGCGCTGCCCAGTGCCAGCTGTAGGTCAGCGGCAGATGCGTCAGCCCGTAGCCGCCGATCATGCCCAAAAGCGTGGGGTAAAGTATCCAGCCGGACGTGCCGAAATCGGTGATGAAGGCGAAGATGGCGAGCTCATAGGCGGGCCAATTTTGAAGCGTCAGGCTGACGGAGCGGTCGAACAGTATGGCAATCAGGAGCAATGCCAGCAGGCCCGCCACGGGCCAGAGCACGAGCAGACGTCGTTTGGAATTGCGGGCGCGCAGATTGCGCCAAACGCGCATTGTCAGACTGTTTTCGGCAAACACGAGGCAATGATCTCAGAATGTCGTTGGGTGATCGGGTATCATGACTTGCCCGAACAAAAAAGAATGTGTATCGCATCGGCATGGCCATGTCGGGGTATAGCTCAGCCTGGTAGAGCACCGGTTTTGGGAACCGGGGGTCGCAAGTTCGAATCTTGCTGCCCCGACCAGCCACGATGCAGACCCCTGAAAACCGGGGTGTCTGGAGCCTAACGGGAACGTTTTCGCTATGGTCGCACGCATTTATCGCCCCGCCCGCAATGCCATGCAGTCCGGCAAGGCCAGAACGCATGACTGGGTGCTCGAATTCGAGCCCGAAATTGCGCGATCGATCGATCCGTTGATGGGGTACACGTCCTCGAGCGACATGAAGCAGCAGATCAAGTTGCGCTTCGAAACGCTTGAAGAAGCAGAGGCTTATGCGGTGCGCGAGGGGATCCCCTACGTGGTGCAGCCGGCGCAGGACCCTTCGATCAAGAGGGTCGCGTATTCGGACAATTTCCGGTTCGACCGCAAGGCGCCCTGGACGCATTGAGGGCGAAACGGGCCGCCAGCGGCCCGTTCCGCGTTTGCGCTACGATGACGACAATGACTCCATCGTGGTCCATACGCTGTCATTTTCGCTGGACTTCACGGACGCCATAATGAACTCGAGACCCTCGACGCCGTCGGCAAGCGATGGCAGCAGTGTCTCATAAGTTTCGCCCTTGCCCCTAATTACCGCCGCGAACTGGCTGTAGAGCGTCGCGAAGGCCTCAAGATAGCCTTCGGGGTGCCCACCGGGGATACGGATGCCCATCGCGCCCGCCGGTTCGCCATCAATGGCGCCGCCGCGGGTGAGGCGCTGGCGGGGCTTTCCGAATTCGGTGAACCACATGTAGTTGGGATTCTCCTGCTCCCATTCGAGGCCGCCCTTCTCGCCATAGACGCGGAGCTTGAGACCGTTCTCGTTGCCCACTGCGACCTGGCTGGCCCAGAGCATGCCCTTGGCGCCGCCCTCGAACCGCAACATGACGTGCACGTTGTCGTCGAGCTTTCGGCCCGGGACAAACGCCGTAAGGTCGGCTGCCACCGATTCGGTCTTCAAGCCCGTGACGAAGCGGGCGAGGTTATAGGCATGGGTGCCGATATCGCCGATGGCGCCGCCGGCGCCGGACCTGGCGGGGTCGGTGCGCCAGGACGCCTGCTTGTTGCCCTCGTCGGCTTCAACCGCCAGCCAGTCCTGGGCGTATTCGACCTGGACCACGCGCAACTTGCCCAAGGCGCCGGACTGAACCAGTTCGCGGGCCTGCCGGATCAGAGGATAGCCGGTATAGTTGTGGGTGAGCAGGAACTTCGCGCCGTTTTTGGGCTGAACCCCGGCAAGCGCGCGGGCGTCCTCGAGCGAGGCCGTCAGCGGCTTGTCGCAGATAACGTGGATGCCCGCTTCGAGGAAGGCCTTGGCCGGGGCAAAGTGCATGTGATTGGGCGTGACGATCGACACGGCCTCGATGCCATCCTCGCGGGCGGCTTCGGCCCGGGCCATTTCGTTGAAGTCCGTGTAGACGCGGTCTTCGGCCAGGCCGAGATTGCGACCGCTTTCCTTGGCGACATCCGGGCGCGAGGAAAGCGCGCCGGCGACGAGCTGGAAATCGCCATCGAGGCGCGACGCCAGGCGGTGCACATAGCCAATGAAGGCGCCGGTGCCCCCGCCGACCATACCGAGACGGATGGGGCGGTCTCCTTGTTCTGACATATTCTTTTCCTCCCTAGTCGAGCCCGAGCATCTTGCGGTTGGCGGCCTTGTCAGTGCCTGCCCCCGCGAAATCGTCGAAAGCCTTCTCGGTTACACGGATGATGTGGTCGGCGATGAACTGCGCACCCTCGCGGGCACCGTCTTCGGGGTGCTTGAGCGCGCATTCCCATTCCAGCACGGCCCAGCCATCGAAGTCGTTCGTCGTGAGCTTGGAGAAGATGGCGGCGAAATCAACCTGTCCATCGCCGAGAGAGCGGAAACGCCCTGCCCGGTCAGCCCAGCTCTGGAAGCCGCCATAGACGCCCTGACGCCCTGTCGGATTGAACTCGGCATCCTTGACGTGGAACATCTTGATCCGGTCTTTGTAGATATCGAGATAGTCGATGTAGTCGAGCTGCTGAAGCACGAAGTGGCTCGGATCGTAGAGCAGATTGGCGCGGGGGTGGTTGCCGACGCGCTCGAGGAACATCTCGTAGCTGACACCGTCATGGAGATCCTCGCCCGGGTGGATTTCGTAGCAGACGTCCACGCCGGCTTCGTCGAAGGCGTTGAGGATCGGCGTCCAGCGGCGGGCAAGCTCATCGAAGGCCTCCTCGACCAGACCGGCCGGGCGCTGTGGCCAGGGGTAGACATAGGGCCAGGCCAGCGCACCCGAGAAGGTCGCGTGCTCGGTAATGCCGAGATTCTGCGAAGCCTTGGCCGCCATCATGAGCTGGTTTACGGCCCATTCCTGCCGGGCCTTGGGATTGCCGCGCACTTCGGGGGCCGCAAAGCCGTCAAAGGCCGTATCGTAAGCTGGGTGAACGGCAACGAGCTGCCCCTGGAGATGGGTCGACAGCTCGGTGATGGTGATGCCGTGCTTGCCGGCGATACCCTTGAGCTCGTCGCAATAATCCTTCGAGCTCGCAGCCTTTTCGAGATCGATGAAGCCCGAAACCCAGCTCGGTATCTGGACGCCCTTGTAGCCGAGGCCCGCGGCCCATTCGCATATGGCGTCGAGCGAGTTGAATGGCGGCTCATCTCCGGCGAACTGCGCCAGGAAGATGGCCGGTCCCTTAATCGTTTTCATGAGGCTCCTCCGTTGGGTGTACGGCGTGCATCTGATGTACGTACATCAACCGTAAACGTTTACAGGATAGCGGGGCGCCCGGTTCTGTCAAGCATGTCCCCTTCTCCAAGCTGCCATTGCAATGGCACAAAATCGCGACGCATGAAACGATCATGCGCCGCGATTTTCAATTGGGCGCGCGGCCAGGCCGGGCACGCAAAAAGCCCAACAGCAATGCAACCGGCTAAGCCAGCAGCGCCTGCGCCTCATCCGGGCCGAGGGCCAGGGGGCGTTCGCAGGTGGTCGTGAGGTCGACCGCGTTGCCTGTTTCGCCCGATTTGAGGATCGATGTCATCACATCGACGGCGTGGAGCGCAACATCGAGCGAGCAGCGTGCCGGACGACCGGATTCGACCGCCTGCATCATATCGGCGAGCCCGGCGGTACGGTAATTCGCGAAGGGCGGGCCGTTGGGGCGTTCCCAATTGGCAACGCCGAGCGGGTGCTCCCAAGGCGCAAGCGTTTCGCGTCCGCCATCCCGGTCAGCCTTGATGAGGTCCCCACCGAAGAAGTTCGGATCGGGCACGAACAGGCTGGCGTCCGTGCCGTAGAGTTCCATGTTGCGGTGCTCGTGAGCCTCGACGTCCCAGGACGCGCCGAGCGTGATGATGGCGCCGTTCTCGAACTCCATGATCGCGTGGATCGTGGTCGGCGTCTCAACGGTCACATACTCGCCCCTGCGCGGCTCGCTGACGATCTGGCGCTTCTCGCGCGGGGTAGACGACATCGCCGTTACGCGCTTCACCGGCCCCACCAGATTGATGAGGTTGGTCACGTAGTATGGACCGATGTCGAGTACGGGGCCCGCGCCCGGCTTGAAGAAGAAGTCCGGGTTGGGGTGCCAGTGCTCCATGCCGAAACCCATCACGTGGCACGTGCCCGAAACGATGCGGCCGATCGCGCCATCGTCGATCAGTGCGCGGGCCTGCTGATGAGCGCCGCCCAGAAATGTGTCGGGGGCCGAGCCGACCGTCACGCCCTTTTCCTCCGCGAGCGTACGCAACGCCTTGCCGTCGTCGACCGACAGGACGAAAGGTTTTTCGGAATAGGCGTGCTTGCCTGCGTGCACGATCTCCTTGGTCACCTCAAAATGCGCCTCGGGGATCGTCAGGTTGACGATGACGTCAAGCTCGCTGTTGGCGAGAAGCTCGTCGGGGGTTTGTGCGACGACACCGAACTCGTCGGCGCGCGCCTTGGCGGCGGCGGGCACGATGTCGGCAACGGCGCGCACTTCGATGCCCTTAAAGAGTGGCGCGAGCTTGAGATAGGCCGCAGAAATATTGCCGGCGCCCAGGATGCCGACACCATATGTCTTCGTCATAATAAATGGTCCTAGTAGGTTTTGGCCGCGGCGATGGACCGCGACGCGAAGCGTTCGAGGTCGGATGGATTGTCATGTTCCATCACGAAATGTTTTGCAGCTGTCTTTTCCCGGATGAGCGGGAGAAGCGTCGCCCAGCCCATCGTGCCCTGCCCGACATCGGCCCAGCCGTCTTCGTCCTTGGCCTCGCCTTCGGGAGCGATGTCCTTGACATGGACGGCGATGATGCGGTCGCCGTATTTATCCATCCAGGCCCTGGGGTCGTTTTCACCCCGGACAACCCAGGCAACATCCATCTCCCAGCCGATGTCCGGCGCGCCTTCGAGAAGTATGTCCATGGGGCGTTTTCCGCTCGAGGTCGGCCAGAACTCAAAATGGTGATTGTGCCAGCCGAAGCCGAAGCCTTCGGCCTTGTAGAATTCCCCCAGGGCGGCGAGCTCTTCGGCAAGCGCCTTCCAGGCATCCTCGCCCTGCTCCCATTGCGGGCGCGGAATGGCCGGGCAGAACAGCGTTTCGACACCCAGGGTCCGCGCCGTTTTTACCGCAGTGGCCTTGTCCTGGAGCTGGTCGAGCCCGAAATGCCCCGTGGGCATGGTGAGGTTGTTTTTTGCGAGCAGCTCCTTGAGTTCGTCGGCCTTGTCATAAAGGCCACCGAAACCCTCGACGCTTTGGTAGCCGAGCCGGGAGAGGAGCTCGAAGATGTAGGCGAGCGGCGGAAAATTCCGGGCGCTATAGAGCTGGAATGAAAAGTCGGTCATTTGCATAGTATCCGTCAAATGCGTTCGCTGGATTGGGCGTCGAACATCGACGCCCGCGCTGGATCGAAGCCGAGTCTGAGCTTCTGCCCTTCCTCCAGGGGGACTTCGGAATCGCAGCGGAACTTGAAGGTCTGACCGGCAAAACTGGTCCAGCCGATCGTGTCCGATCCCATGGGCTCGATGATCTCGAGTTCGGATTCGAACTGTACGGGCTGGCTCGCAGCTGCCTCGCCGACCATGACGTGTTCGGGCCGGATGCCGAGCACGATGTCGCCTGAGAAATTCCCCGTTTCGGGTGCGAAATCGTACCGGTCCACGGGAACGTCGATGCCGTCGGCCTTCACCACCCTGCCGGCAAGCGTGCCGTCGATGAAATTCATCGAGGGCGAGCCGATAAACCCGGCAACGAAGAGGTTGACGGGTTTGTTGTAGATGGCGTGGGGGTTGTCGAGCTGCTGGATGACGCCGCCCTTCATGATCGCAATGCGATCGGCGAGCGTCATGGCCTCGACCTGATCGTGGGTCACATAGATCATGGTGTTCTTGAGCCGGTGATGCAGCCGCTTGATCTCCACGCGCAGGTCCGCGCGGAGCTTGGCGTCCAGGTTGGAGAGCGGCTCGTCGAACAGAAATACGTCGACGTCACGCACGAGCGCACGGCCGATGGCGACGCGCTGGCGCTGGCCGCCCGAGAGGTTGGCCGGCTTGCGCTTGAGCAAAGGCTCGATCTGCAGCATCTCGGCGGCCCGGGCGATGCGCTTGTCCACCTCTTCCTTTTTCATGCCGGCAACGCGCAGGCCGAAGGACAGGTTACGCTCGACGCTCATTTGCGGGTAGAGCGCGTAGGACTGGAACACCATGCCGATGCCCCGGTCCTTGGGTTCCTTCCAGGTGACGTTCTTGCCCGAGATGTGAATCTCGCCGTCCGAAAGGTCCAGAAGGCCCGCGATGCAGTTGAGCAAGGTGGACTTGCCGCAACCCGACGGCCCCAGAAGGACCAGGAACTCGCCATCCTTGATGTCGAGATTGAGGTGTTCGAGGACCTTGACGTGCCCGAAGTTGAGCGACAGGTCGCGAATGGAAACACTTGTCTGCATATCTTACCCTTTGACCGCGCCTGCCGCGATACCGCGAACGAAGAGACGACCTGAGATGAAGTAGATGACCAGCGGCACGAGACCGGTGAGGATCGTCGCGGCCATGTTGACGTTGTATTCGGGGCTGCCCTGCGCCGAGTTGACGATGTTGTTGAGCTGAACCGTCATCGGGTAGTTCTGCGTGCCCGCGAAGACCACGCCGAACAGGAAGTCGTTCCAGATACCGGTTACCTGCAGGATCAGCGCGACGACGATGATCGGAAGGCTCATGGGCAGCATGATCTCGAAGAAGATCCGCCAGAACCCTGCCCCGTCGACGCGTGCGGCCTTGAAAAGCTCGACCGGCAGCGAAGCGAAGTAGTTCCGGAACAGCAGCGTCAGAATGGGCATGCCGAAGACCATGTGCACGAGGATAACGGCCCAGATCGATCCGAAGATGTTAAGCTCGCGGGTAATGATCACGAGCGGATAGATCATCACCTGATAAGGGATGAACGAGCCGAAGATCAGGATCGAGAAAAAGATCTCGGAGCCCTTGAAGCGCCAGTTGACGAGCGCATAGCCGTTGACCGCGGCGACCGAGGTCGAAACGATGACGCTCGGGATCAGGATCTTGACCGAGTTCCAGAATCCCGGGCTCAGCCCCTGACAGGTCAGCCCGGTGCACGCGGAGGCCCAGGCCTTCGCCCACGCCTCTCCGGTAAACTCGACCGGCGGGGCGAAGATGTTGCCGAAGCGGATTTCGGGCATGGTTTTGAAGGACGTCACGATCATGACGTAGAGCGGGAACAGGTAATAAAGGCACGCCACGACGAGGATCGAATAGAGAATGATCCTGTTGGTGGTGAAGAACGGCTTGGGCCGCGGACCGCGTTCGGTCGAAAGCTGCAGGTCGTCCTTGACCGCGTCGACCGCGACGTTGGTCGAGATAGTGGCGGGATTGCTCATTGGTTCTTTCCCCTTCCACCGAATTCGAGATAGGCCCAGGGCACGATGATGATGATGACGCTCACCAGCATCATGGTCGAAGCCGCGAGGCCCTGACCGATATTGCCGGCGGTGAACATGTAGTCGTAAACGTATTTGGCCGGCACTTCGGAGGATATGCCGGGCCCGCCATTGGTCAGCGCCACCACGAGGTCGTAAAGCCTCACGATGCCGGCGCCCACCAGAACGACGGCGGTGACGAAAACACCGCGCATCATCGGCAGGACGATGAACAGATAGGTACGCCAGGCGGGGATGCCGTCGACGCGGGCGGCCTTCCAGATCTCGTCGTCGATGGAGCGCAGGCCGGCGAGCATCAGTACCATGACGAAGCCGGTGCCCTGCCAGAGCCCCGCGATCAGCAGCGCATAGAGCACCATGTCGCCGCGGGCGATCCAGTCGAAGGTGAAGCTCTCCCAGCCCATGTTGCGCAGCGTGCCCTGGAGGCCCAGGGTGGGATTCATGATCCACTGCCAGACCAGCCCCGTCACGATGAACGACAACGCGAAGGGATAGAGCATGATGGTGCGGAAGGCGCTTTCGAAGCGGATCTTCTGGTCCATCAGGACCGCCAGCAGAAAGCCGATCGAGAGGGTGAAGACGAGCGAGAAGGCGCCGTAGAACAGAAGGTTGCGGACCGATACGTTCCAGCGCGAGGTGGAAAACAGCCGCTCATACTGGGCGAGACCGACGAACTCGTTCGAGGGCAGAAGGCGCGAGCCGGTGAAAGAATACCAGATCGTCCAGATCGTGCAGCCGATGAAGACGACAAGCACGGTCGTGACCATCGGGGTCGCAGCGATCTTGGCAGGGATGTTGCGGGTAAACATGTGCTCGATGGCACGTGCGAAACCCGACTTGCGACGAGCGGTGTCGCTGGGCGGGGCCTGTGTCAAAATCGTTCCCTCCGTTGCGGGGGGAGCACGGCCGGCCCCGGAAGGGCCGGCCGCGTCCTCAATCACTCAATAAGGCGTTAGCGCTTAGTCGGCGCTCTCGATGATCGAGGCGTAACGATCGATGTATTCGTCGATCGAGATGCTGTCATTGTCGAGGAACTCGATGCTGAGATCCTGAAGCTGCTGCTGGGTATCGCTCGAGAGCGCGAAGTCACCCGAGGGCAGAAGGCCGTTGTCGAGCAGCCCGATGGCTTTCTGCATGCAGGTGTTGGCGCCGCTCAGATCGATATCCGTGCGGATCGGCATCGAACCCTTCTTGAGATTGAAGGCGAGCTGCGCTTCCGGCGAGATCAACAGACGGGCGAGTTCGGTCTGAGCCTCGACGACTTCGGGGTCGGTGCCATCGGGCAGGACGGGGAAGAAGAACGAATCGCCGCCGCCAGTCAGCTGGTCGCCCATGCCGAGAGCCGGCAGACATTCGTAGTCCTCGCCCGGCACGCCGCCAGCGACCTGCAAGTCGCCCTGCAACCAGTCGCCGTGGATGTTGCCGGCGGCTTCGCCGGTCAGGAGCTGATTGCCCACGTCACCGAAGGACGGCACCATCGTTTCGGGCGAAACGACCGAACGGATGTCGTCGAGCGCCTCTGCAACGGCGCGGAACTCGTCGGAACGCACGGCATCAACGCTCTTGTCGCGGTTGATGGAGAGCACGAGGTCGGAGCCGCCGACACCGGCGATAAGAACGCCTGGGATACCAGCGATGGGCCAACCCGAAGCCAGGCCGAAGGGCAGAATGCCGGCTTCTTCAAGCGCGGGCCAGCTTTCGACATACTCGTTCCAGTTGGTCGGGACGGGCTGTCCGATCTCCTCATAGGCGGCGGTGGAAAGCCACAGCCAGTCCCAGGAGTGGATATTGACCGGGAAGCAGTAAATGCGACCTTCATACGTGCACGGCTCGAGGAGCGTCTCGTCGACGTAGAACTCGCTGATGTTCATCTCTTCGGCGATGTCGGTCAGGTCGCGCATGAGGCCGGCCTGGATGAGCTCCTCGGCGTCGCGGCCGGTGTTCATCTGGGTGGCGCCCATCGGATTGCCGCCGATGATGCGGCTGATGATGACCGGGTTGGCGCCCGTGCCCGAACCGGCAAGCGCGCTATCGACCCAGTTGTGACCCGTCTGCTCCTCGAAAACGCGGGCGAATTCGGCCACGGCAGCGGCCTCGCCGGCCGAGGTCCACCAGTGGGTGACCTCGAGGTCGGCGGCGTGGACGGCGGTCGCACCCAAAAGTGCGGCTGCCGAAACGGCACCCGCCAGCACATAACGATTCATTGTCTTCCTCCCAAAGGGTTCCAAGGGGCAAAGGCCCCGTCTCCTCACATTTTGCACCGGCCCCGCACGGTTCCGGCGAGCCTCCTCCGGCAACAAAATGTAATCGATTACATCCTTGCACTTCGGCTTGGTGCAATCGATTTCATTACCTTCCCGCGTTTGTGCGATTGCTGTCAAGGGGCAATGCGACAAAAGTCGTAGACGCAACCTGCCGGGCCCTGAGCGCCGTGCGCGCATGCCTGCCGACCTTAGATGACATTGTGTACGGCGCAAACAAGAAAGGCGCGCCCTTAGCGGGGGGCGCGCCTTTTGTGATCGCTTATATTACGAACGTGCCGTTACGCCGCGTACCGCGCGCGCCTGGCCTTCGTCTTACGGTGGCGCGCAGGGGCGGCTTTCTGGCCGTCGGGGCGTTTGGCCTGGGCAGGCTTACCCTGCCCTGACTTGCCGCGAGGGCGCTGCTTCTTGCCGCCGCCGGGCCGTTCGAACCGCGGCGCGCGTTCGGGACGCTCGCCGCCCGCAGTCGTAACGGTAATACCCATGAGCTTTTCGACGCCGCGCAACAATGCGAACTCGGCCGGCGCGCACAAGGCGACGGCCTCGCCTTCGGCCCCGGCGCGGGCCGTCCGGCCGATGCGGTGAACGTAGTTCTCGGCGACCTCGGGCAACTCATAGTTGTAAACGTGGCTGACGCCGGGAATATCGATACCCCGCGCGGCGACATCGGTCGCTACAAGGACGCGGATGTTGCCGTTGCGGAATGCCTTGAGCGTGCGGTCACGCTGGCCCTGGCTCTTGTTTCCGTGGATGGATCCAACGGCAAACCCGGCGCCGGCGAGGCCCTTCATGAGCTTTTCGGCGCCGTGCTTTGTCCGGGTGAAGACGAGCGAAAGCGAATCGGGCGCCTGCCCGATCAGCGATGCGAGGAGATCGGGCTTTGCCTTGGCGTCGACATAGTGCACCGACTGGGTGATCTTGTCGGCGGCCTTGCCGGGCGCGGCGACCTCGATCCGGATCGGATCGGTCAGGTAGGTCGAAGCGATCTCGGTCATCTGCTTGGGCATGGTGGCCGAAAACAGCAGCGTCTGACGGGGCTGGCCGACGAGGCGCGAAATCTCACGCAGGGCGTGGATAAAGCCCAGATCGAGCATCTGATCGGCTTCGTCGAGGACGAGGAACTTCGCCGAATCAAGCCGGACGGCCTGGCGCTTGACGAGGTCGAGAAGCCGGCCGGGGGTGGCAACGAGGATGTCGCTGCCGTGGGCGAGCGCCTTGACCTGCGCGTGGATCGACATGCCGCCGACCACGCAGTTGACCTTGATCGGCGTACCTTTGGCAAACCCGCGCAGGTTGATCGCGATCTGATTCACCAGTTCGCGGGTCGGCGCGAGAATGAGCGACTTGATCGTCCTCGGGGCGGGCTTTCCGGACAGGGCCAGCAGATGGTGGACAAGCGGGAGGCCGAATGCGGCGGTCTTGCCGGTGCCGGTCTGGGCGAGACCCATGATGTCGCGGCCGGCAAGCACGTGGGGGATGGCCTCGGCCTGGATCGGCGTGGGGGTGTCAAAACCGAGCGTATCGAGGGCTTTGACGAGAGCCGGATTGAGGCCGAGGGAGAGAAATTCAGTCAAATGGACTACCTTCTTTCCGGGCACGCCTTGGCGTGCGTCCGGAGACAAACGGGCATGGTGCCGAAACGCATCGCGTATCGGGCCATGTTGCGGATTCGATTCTGAACGCGCTCAGGGGCCTTATTGCCCGGCCAAGCGTCAGAAGCGTCAGAACCCCGCGTGAAATGGGAACTTTTTGGATTGGCGCGCCGGAGCACCTATTACATCGAAGGGTGAGGACCAAATGTCCGCTCACCGGTGCGGGCCGCTCACGCGGCGGCCATGCGGCAGCCCCGCCCATATCGGCGCGTTGGGCACCAAAGTCAAGCGGGCATTTGTCTTATGTCGGCCAACGTATCCTGACAAAGCCGGCAAATTGGGTTAGAGGACCCGCAACGGCCCCGTAGCTCAGCTGGATAGAGCAGTAGCCTTCTAAGCTATTGGTCGCAGGTTCGAATCCTGCCGGGGTCGCCACCTTCCCCACTGTACACAGCCCGCTCATCACCAGATTTGGAACTTCTGCGCTCGCAGAGGTTTGACGTTCGGAAGGGGCCCTGCCCCACACCAGTTTCAAATCCGAGAGGAGCAGCAGATGGCTTATTGGCGCTTTGCCGCCATGATCGCGACCTCAACGGTCGTCATGTTCGGCTTGATGTATCTCAACACTTTCGCGTTCGAGCACGTGTTCTGGAGCCAGACCCGGGCATGGATGGCGCTCGTGATGGGCAGCACCATGGCGGTGGTCATGCTGAGCTTCATGTTGTCGATGTATCGCAGCACGGCTCTCAATATCGCCATTTTCGCTGGCGCCGCAATCGTCTTCGCGGGTGCGTTGTGGCTTGTGCGCAGCCAGGTCACAGTCGGCGACGAAGACTATATGAGCGCCATGATTCCTCACCATTCCATCGCCATCATGACGTCAAAGCGGGCGCAGATTTCCGATCCCCGCGTGCGCAAACTCGCCGACGAAATCATTGCGGCTCAGGAGCGCGAAATCGCCGAGATGAGGTATCTGATTGCGCACGCCGATGGACAGGAAGCCGTCGGGGCGGCGGACGACACGGTCGCGACGAACACCGTCCCCGCCTCAGAGGCGCTTGCGGGCGCGAATATTGCGCAGGTGGATCCCGCAAAGCTCTCGGACGCCGAGCTTGCAAGACACCTGGGCGATGGGCCCCGTTGTGCCTTCCGATATACAAGCGAGAGCGCTCCGGCCTTTGCGCACAGCAGCGATCCGGAAAACGCCGGGACTTCAGGTCTGGTCAAGCTCAACGGCGCGCTCGTTGCGCTGGAGCCTTCGGAGAACCGCGAGGACAGCACCCTGCGTTTCGAGGACGGCGCCGTGCGGGTGACGATCTCAGCGGCAGACCAGGCTCGGGGTCTTGATGCAGGCCGGAACGATGCCACCATGATTTTCGAGATCGGCGAGGATTTGCGCGTCGGGTATGGCGGGTATTATGCCTGCGTGGACTGATCAAAGGCGCACGGTTGTTCTGCGTCCGAGGTGGCGATAGAACGCTGACAGGCACCCAAGAACAGGTGCCCAGGAGCGAACGGCCCATCCATGAGCGCGCGATTGCACATTACCGATGCCCTGTCGCTCGCAACGGGGGAGCTGTCTTTCAGCTTCGTGCGGGCGCCCGGTCCGGGTGGGCAGAATGTCAACAAGGTGGCGTCGGCGGCACAGCTGCGCTTCGACTTGCGCGGGTCCCCTTCCCTGCCCGAAGCCGTCAAGTCGCGCGCGGCGAAGCTCGCCGGCACGCGGCTGACCACGCAAGGCGAGATCGTCATAACGGCGTCTTCCTATCGCACGCAGGAGCGTAATCGCGAAGATGCCGTCGCCCGGCTCGTGGCCCTTCTGCGCCGCGCTGCGACGCCGCCGAAAAAGCGGGTGCCGACGCGCCCCTCGCTTTCGGCCAAGCGCAAGCGGACGGACGCCAAAACGCGCCGCGGCGCGGTCAAGAAGCTCCGGAGCAGCAAGCCGCAGATCGACTGAAGCTGCTTGATCTGGGTCAATATGCAACTGCGTGCAATGCTTTAGCATTCGCTCTCAGCAACACGGAGAGCAGGGAATGTATAAGCACATACTTATTGCCACCGACGGTTCCGACCTCGCGAACAAGGGGCTCAAGCACGGCCTTTCCCTGGCCCAGGCGATCGGCGCCAAAGTCCTTATTGTCAGCGTAACCGACGTCTGGTCCTCCAGTCTCATCTCCGCCGCATCGCCCGCCGCCATAGAGGATTACCAGGCGGCAATGAATGCTTCTGTCGAGCAGGTTCTTGCAGACGCAGCGGTCGAGGCCAAGACTGCCGGGATTCAGTACCAAACCAAGCATGTCCAGAACCGATATCCGGCCGATGCGATCGTCGAGGCCGCACAGGACATGGGCTGCGACCTGATCGTGATCAGCTCGCATGGGCGCCGGGGCGTTCGCAAGATGCTGCTCGGCAGCCAGACGAGCGAAGTGCTCGCCTCGACCACGATGCCGGTGCTCGTCGTCCGCTAGGGCGCGCTTTTTTCGGCGGTCACGCGGGGGTGCTCCAGAACGTCGCCGGCCGTTATGCCAAGCTCGGCGGCGCGCCCTCCGGGGATTTCGAGGACGAATCGCACGGGCTCACCCGACGGGATCGGCGTGCGGTCGTGCGGAATGGCATTGGCGTGGACACGCACGATCTCGCCATCGGCGCGGGCGAAAATCATATCGAGCGGTATGAAGGTGTTTTCCATCCAGAAGGACGCGGGGCGCTCCTCGATGAAATCAAACAGCATCCCGGCGTTGGGGGCGAGCTCCTGACGGAACATCAGGCCGCGTGCCCGCGTCGCGTCGGTATCGACAACCTCCACCTTGAAGGCGTGTGTGGCCGCGTCCGTATGAATGAGCACCGTATCTTCGGTGGCTTGCGCCGCGACATTGCTCACGGCCCAGCCGATCCCGGCCGCGGCCAGGAGCACGGCTCCAAGAAGCGCGACGAGCGTACGGCGGTTCAGAGGCAGGAGGGTTCCGGGCATGGCGCTCTTTGGTGTCCTGGTCTCGTCGCGGTCCCGAACCGAAAGAGCGGTTCCCCGCTCGCGCTTAGTGGGACGATGGGCCTTCGCCCCAACTATCGGGGCGGATTTCGGCGACCATAAGGCCCTTGGGCCCGTCGCCATAGCGCGCCAGAACCGTCTGGCCGGGGCGCAGTTCGGTGAAGCCGAACCGGCGCAGCGTCTCCATGTGAATAAAAATGTCGGGGTGCCCTTCCCCGGCCGACAGGAAGCCGAAACCGCGTACGCGGTTGAACCACTTGACCTCGAGCCGTTCGAGACCGGAGGTCGGCTCGACCTGAACGTGAGTTCGGGCCGCCGGCATCTGCGCGGGATGGCGCGCAGTCGATTCGTCCATTGAAAGGATGCGGAAGGCTTGCAAACCGCCGGGCCGATTGAGGGCCTCTACGACGATGCGCGCCCCTTCATAGGCTGTCTGATAGCCATCTCGGCGCAAGCAGGTGACGTGCAACAGGACGTCCGCCCCGCCCGTGTCGGGAATGATGAAGCCGAAGCCCTTTCCCGCGTCAAACCACTTTATCGTTCCGCCGACTTCGATGACGTCCAGCTCTGCGCCCGCATGAGGGTCCGTGCGTCCGGAACCATCCTCACGCCGCGAATCCACCCGGGCTTCCCCGGTACTGGATGTGTCCTTTACCCCCATAGTCCACGCCTTTGCCACTCACGGCCCCGCAATGCGGGTACTTAACAACTAACGTGGGCACTTTGGCCGATTCAAAGCCAAAAGTTAAGGACCATTCATAAATTTGTTCGCTTTCATTAACCATTCTGCGACCGCGGGCCCGGCAATTGGCGGGAGCCGCCCGGGTCTGCTAGAAAGGCGCCGCGACTGCGACATGTCAGTTATCGCTCGACCCTCATCAGAATCGGAGGCATATCGCCGTGAAATATCTGCACACCATGGTCCGCGTGACCGACATCGAAGAAAGCCTGCGCTTTTATTGCGAGGGGCTGGGGCTGGTCGAATCCCGGCGGAGCGACAACGAGCGCGGGCGGTTCACGCTCATCTTCCTCAACGCTCCGGGCCAGGAGGACGCCCAGGTCGAGTTGACCTATAACTGGGACCCCGAGACCTATACCGGCGGGCGCAATTTCGGGCACCTCGCCTATCGGGTCGAGGACATCTACAAGCTGTGCCAACACCTTGCCGACATGGGCTACACGATTCACCGGCCGCCACGCGACGGGCACATGGCGTTCGTCA
The DNA here is from genome assembly GCF_021166475.1 of Pelagibacterium xiamenense. GTDB lineage: Bacteria > Pseudomonadota > Alphaproteobacteria > Rhizobiales > Devosiaceae > Pelagibacterium > Pelagibacterium xiamenense. The sequence continues at coordinate 108,967 of NZ_JAJOYS010000003.1, read as the reverse complement.
AATCTCCGGACGGGATTTCGGTGGAGTTGCTGCAAGAGGGCGACAGGCTGCCCCCCGCCGAGCCCTGGGCGTCGATGGAAAACACCGGCACCTGGTAACCCCGACGCCTTCGGGTGGGTAACAGGATTTTAACCACACTGGTTGACCGGCGGTTAGGCAACCGCCGGTATTTTTATGCGCATTGTTCGGATTTCCCTCTTCGAGGTCTCGGGACGTCGGGTGCATATGCGTTTTCTTGCGAGTCTGATGGTTATGGCCGGTCTTCTGGGTGCGTGCGCGCCCATGGCCATGTTCGCCTCGGGCAACGGGCTGGGGTATTCTGGGCTCGATACGGACTGGGGCACCTACGTTTCCCACGATAACGTCAACGCATTCTGCCTGTCGCCCAAGCTGCGGCTGCTGATCTGGGACATCGAGGGCCATTTCGGCAGGAAGATCGTGATGAACTCGGGCTATCGCACGCCGTGGCACAATGCGTCCGTGGGCGGGGCGAGCTCGTCCTATCACACCAAATGCATGGCCGCGGACATCTATATTCCGGGTGTCGAAAAGGACCGGCTCATCGCCTACGCGTTCCGCAATTCGCTCACTGGCGGGCTCGGCTGCTATCCCGGCCAGCGCTTTGTCCATATCGACGTGCGCGACCGCGGGCGGCGTTCGACCCCGGTTACCTTTAGCGGCTGTTAAAAAGAGACGAAATTGAATTTCGGGTATTGCGCATCCGCAAAGCCCCCTCTATACAGCCGCACATCGTTAGCGCCCTTCGTCTAGCGGTCTAGGACGCCGCCCTTTCACGGCGGAAACACGGGTTCGAGTCCCGTAGGGCGCGCCACCTCTTCCAGGCCTCGGCACAAGAGGGTTTATCGGAATATTCTCCGGCACGAGTGTTCTGCGATTGCCAAGGCTCGGCAAGGGTTGTAACAGTGGCCGGACATGCGGGCCTCGCCCGAACCATCTGATCCGCGCCCTTCGTCTAGCGGTCAGGACGCCGCCCTCTCACGGCGGAAACAGGGGTTCGATTCCCCTAGGGCGCGCCAGTTCTTTTCGCTCACGCCAGTCTCACTGCGTTCGAATGCGTCACTTTCGAGACGCGCATCTCTTCCGTGTCTAGCTTATGCATATTCAGGTGCAGGCTCGCAGTGCCGCTTAACGGACGTTCGCTCCGGGTCAAGGACGTGCGGCCTGGCGAAATCAGCGGCGTTGCACAAAAGCCAAATCGGTCAGATATTTGGCGTCTCGGGATCTCCGGACGATGCGATGCACGAGATGGGCGACATCTTCTCTGAAAGGGGCTCTCCAATCGAACCGGTGCCCTGGAAGGGGAAGCGATTTGGCGCGTTTTGACAGAATTGAAAAGCTGTTCGCAGGGGTGGCACCTGCTCTGGCGTTGCGGGCAGCGTTGGAGCTCGAAGTCTTCACTAGGATTGGCGATGGCGCGGTAACCGCAGAAAGTCTGGGGGCCATGCTTGAGGTGGATCCCGATCGCCTGTCGCGACTGCTTTACGCGCTCGCCAGCATCGGCCTTCTCAATGTGGAGGGCGGCCGGTTTCGCAACGGACCCGAGGCGTCGACGTTCCTCGACGCGGCCAAGCCGAATTATCGCGGTGGCGATCATGAGCTCTTGCGGGAACTCTGGAGCGCGGATCTGCTGACGGCGGACTCCCTGCGGGATAATCGACCGGCAGCCTTGCATGACTTTTCAGAGGCAGGACCAGAAGCGGCGGCTGCCTTCAGCCGCAAAATCGCGCCGGGAGCGCTGTCGTTCGGGCGAATTCTGGCTCGCGAAATGGACCTCTCTGCGGTCGGGTCGGTAATCGACATCGGCGGGGGACCGGGAACCGTGCTCGTGGGACTGCGCGAGCGGTGGCCGCATGTTGTCGCGACGCTGATGGAACTTCCGCCGGTCGCCGCTGCCGCGAGGGCAATCCTGTCAGAGCACGGTGCCGAAGATGTGGTTGTGGAAGACGGCGATATTGTTGCCTCGCCATCGCGCCGCCGGCACGATCTGGCGATCCTCAAGGCCGTCGTTCAGGTTTTGCCGCCGGACCAGGCGCGCCGGTCAATCCTGAACGCGGCAGGGTGTCTCAATCCTGGAGGAGAGATCGTAATTGCAGGTTGGGGCGTGATCGATGATGACCGCCTGGGGCCAGCGGACGGGGTCTTCCTCAATCTCACCTTCCTCAATCTCTATCGACACGGCGAATCCTACACGGAAAGCCAGTATCGCGAATGGATGGCGGAGGCCGGTTTCGGCGACATTACCCGATCCCGGCTGTCGGACGGCTGCACGGTGTTTCGGGCGCGCCTGGCCGAAGGTGGGACAAGCCATTGATCGGCCAGTCGCTGCAGATTTCCCGGGTTGATTAGCGGTGAAACAATAGTGTCTGATTTGCGCTACAAGCCTGCGACGAGGATTGATCTGTCGGAACTCGCGGCAGCCCTTAACAAGGGCTACGAGGATTACCTGATCCCGATCGCGTTTACAAAAGACAGCGTCGATCGAATGATCGGCGCGGACGGCATCGATCTTGCGAGCAGCTACGTTCTCGAATCTTCTTCCGGTGAGCCTGTCGGCGTCATGCTCGTTGCGCGGCGCGGGCAAGTATCGAGGCTCGCCGCTCTTGGTTTGCAAAAGAACTTTCGAGGAAAGCGGCTCGGCCACAACGCCGTTACGCGGGCGCTGACAGACGCTGGTGCACGCGGTGATCGGGCGATGCAGCTCGAAGTCATAGCGACGAACACGGCGGCGGTCCGGCTCTACGAAAATCACGGCTTCAAGGTGACCAGGCGGCTGGTGGGGTATCAAATCGAATTGGCTGGGACACCGGCAGTCAGAACCGGGTGGCACAGCTGCGCACCCGATGCCTCATTGGACATCATCGCTCCGCTTCTGCCGGGCGATCTGCCGTGGCAGATCGCCCGAGAATCAATCGTCTCGATTGCTCCCCTTCTGTGCGGGTTTGCCAACGCTGCGGGCACGGCGGCAGCTCTATTTTCGTTCAACGAGGGCAAGGGCCGGATCATGTCTATGGCGGTTGCTCCCGACGCGCGCGGGAAAGGACTTGCAAGCGAGATGATCGGGGCCCTCATTGCGACGCGACCCGGCCATTGGAGCATTCCCGCCGTGGTTCCCGAAACGTTGGGCAACGGCGCGTTGGCGAACGCCGGCTGGCGCCGGAGCGCAATATCACAGTTCGAGATGCGGCGGACGTTTGCTCCAACCTAGAAGCGGCCGCTAAACGACGTCTCGTGGCGATCCGGCCGGTGTTGATCGGCACCACAGTCGCAGTATCTGCCTAGCGTTCACCCGATCCTGGACACGGGCACCGCGCGTCATGATCGAGCTGATTGGAAAATCTCATGTGATCGGTGTGCGCCGCACAACGCGAATCGTTCCTCCCGGACCGCCACCGCAATAGAAGTAGTCGCCTCCGTCCGCCTCAAGGCCGGAAATGATTGTGCCTTCCGGCATTTCAATCCGCTCCAAAGTCTTGCCGGTTGTCGGATCGACGCGCCGCAGGTCGCTCTCCTCGTTTTCCCAGGTGCCATGCCAAAGCTCGTCGTTCATCCAGGTAACGCCGGTGACGAACCGGTCCGATTTGATGGTGCGGAGGATGGCGCCGGTTTCGGGATCGATCTGGTGTATCTGCCGGTCAAGATACTGCCCGACCCAAAGCAGGCCATCGCTCCAGGCAAGCCCTGAGTCTCCGCCGCCACCCGGCGCGGGTATCGTTGACACCACTTCTCCCGTAGCGGGGATAATCTTGAGTATCCGGTCCTCGGCGATCTGATAGAGATGATTTCCGTCGAATGCCGTGCCGGCATGCGCCGCAACCGGATATGTCTGCACGACCATGCCATTGACGGGGTCAAGCGCATGGAGTCCGTCGCCGCTGGCAAACCACACGCGGGTGCCGTCGAACGTGACACCATGAACCTGCTTCGAGCCCGGAAATGGACCCCACTCGCGCACAATCTCAGCCTTCGCTCTTTTCATGAGAGACATCCTAACGCCCCGGCAGCGCCCCTGGGAGCAACAATGCTGTCGGGAAACCGAGGATTGGCGGAGCCATCCACCGGCGGGACCGTCCCCGGCCCACAGCGCGAACCTGGCCCGCGGCACGAAGCTTGTCGAGTGCACGCTGTATCGAACGCGGACTGGTGTCGAGCGCCAGGGCGAGAGAGGAACTCGGCCAGGCCTCGCCATCCGCAAGAAGTGCCAATAAAGCTGCGTGTGGACTGTCCGCAGGAGGGGCCAGGACCACGACCCGTGGCGCCGTTCGTGCAGAAATGGCAAACCCGTTTTCCGTTGCGTGCACGGTGGCGAATTCCCGAAGTTCCGCCCGCAGCCGGGCGATTTCGACACGAAGCCGCGCCCGGTGGGATTCGTCGGCATGCCTTGCTCCGAACGCGGCAAACAGAAGCGATTCCCTCGATGCGTCGCCCGGCCAGCGTTCGGCCATTGCTCGCGCCAGCCCGAACAGGACAGGACGAGTCGTCAAAGGCAGGACATGCGCCTGATGGCGAATGACATAGCGGCAGGCATCGACGACGAGCGTATCAGAGGCGATCAGCCTCTCGACGTCATCAAGACGAAGCGGCTGTTCGGTGCCTTCCGATATCAGGCGGGCGGCGGTCTTTTTGAGCATTAGACCCGCACTTTGCACTTCAGCAATCAATGCAGAGATTCCCGCGGATCGCGCGGCTTCCTCTGCCCGGGCGAGGGCCGCACGTGCGGCGACCGCCCGTAGGCGCCGCATTGCAATACCCGAATACACCAGTTCGTACGCGGCCCGCAAAGACGGAGGAAGTACCCCCGCGTCGATATCGCCAAGCACATGTTCCGCATCGTCAATCCGGCCCACAAGCAGTAGGTGCCTGGCTTCCAGCATGGACGCATAAAGAGCATTGACGATGTCGCCATGCCTTTTCAGATGACTGCCAGCTTCCGAAAGCATGTCCGGAACGGCTGAGAGGTCGCGGGAAACGAGGGCGATTTCCGCCTCGGCGACCACGCATCGTGCATACGCGACCGGATGTTTTTTGCCAAAGGCGCGTGCCGCACTCTTGAGGGTGGCTTTTGCCCGCTCAAGGTCGCCCAGTTGCGCCATCGCAACGCCACGCAGGGCCAGGGCCGGGGCGTCGTCACGCAAGGCGACGCGATTGAGCGCAAGTAACGGGTCGCCGGTCGCAAGGGCTTGAGCGGCAGCGGTGATCAGTGAGTCCATCTAAAATCCCGTCACACTTGTAACTCTCGCTGCCGATGAATGGCGGCTATCAAGTCGATGTAGCCGTGAGAACACCACGCCACAAGAAGCATGCGCAGTTCATGCTCTAAATCAACAGTAAATACCTCGCGAGGACAAGCATTTCCTCTTGAGCAATAAAAATATCGCGACGCACGCAAGTGTAATCGGACTAAAAATCGTCTTCAAGGAACAAGTGAAATGAACCAGATAATGACTGCATCCGAATACGCGGTGCTTGGTGAACGCAACACCCTGCTCTTCACGCGGAACCTACCCGCCGGTGTTGACACCGTGTGGTTATGGCTTACCGAGGCCAACCTTCGCCGGCAATGGCTTGCGGACGGAGATATGGAGCTCACCAAGGGCGCCGAATTTGAACTCGTCTGGCGCAATGAGCAGCTATCGCAGCCGGCCGACCAGATTGGAAGGGCATCGGAAAACGAACACAGCATGACGTCCACCATCATCGACATCGAGCCTGGCCGTTCGGTTTCGTTCACCTGGTCGAACACCGATGGCGTGACCTTCGCGCTCTACGGTAAAGCTGACGAAACCGAGCTCAAGGTGGTCCACAAGGCGCTGCCCGACCACGCCACGCTCTTGAACATCGCCGCCGGCTGGCACGCCCACCTCGACATCCTGGCATCCCGCCTCCGCGGCGAAAAACCCGTGCCGTTCTGGGACGCATGGCGTCATTTCAAGTCCGACTACGAACAGCGCTTCGCCCTCTAGGCAGAGCCGGCTGGGCGCAACTGTTTGATATGAACGACGATAGGAAAAGACGATATGCGTAAATTGATTTCCGGCATGAAGGTATCATTGGACGGCCAGATGGAGGGACCCGACGGCTATGCGGATTGGGTTAAGGCGTGGTCCGAAGACTATGGCCTCACACCGCACATTGACGCCTGCCTGCTGGGCGGTGGCATGTATCCCGGTTACGAACAGTACTGGACAGCCATGCAGAACTCGCCCGGCGAGCCGTTGCCGATGACGGGCGAAATGCCGACCGATGACGAAATCAAATGGGCCCGGCTCATTCCAGATATGCCTCACTATGTCCTGAGCTCGACGCTCAAAACCGCTCTATGGCCGAACACCCGTTTTTTGCGTTCCATCGATGAGGTTGCCCAGCTCAAGCAGCAGCCGGGTCAGGATATCTATCTTGTCGGCGGGGCTCAGATGATAACATCGCTGATCAATGCCGGGCTCGTCGACGAAATTCGTCTTATTGTGCATCCCCTGCTCGCTGGCGATGGCAGAGGACTTTTCGACGGGGTGGACGGTCGTCATGCACTGGATCTGGTCGATGCGAAGCCGGGGAAAGGCGATCTCGTACATCTCAGCTACGCGCTCACCTCGTGAACTCGCGGGCGCGGCGGAGGGAGTTTCGCCGCGCCAAATCCACGGTCGATCAGCGGATACGTGACCTGCTCAGGACATGGTAGCGGTCCGGTTTGGCTTGTCAGACGCAGCCTCGGGCTGTGGCTCCCGTCGTCATTCGCTCGCTTTGGCATTAGCGCCGCAAATTTCCGCGCCGCCTATCGCGGACACGATATTGCGTGATAGTCTTTGCCGACCGATCGCTTGTTCTGAACGGAAATTCATAGCCATGGCCGATTCTTCCTCCTCGCTCGATGCGGTGCTCGCGCATGTCGACGCCCAACTCGATGACAGTGTCGAGCGCCTTTTCGCGCTGTTGCGCATCGCGTCCATTTCCACCGATCCGGCCTATGCGGGAGAGTGCCGGAAGGCGGCGGATTGGCTGGCGAACGAGCTTGACGGGCTCGGGTTCGATGCGAGCGTGCGACCCACGGAGGGCCACCCGATGGTCGTCGGGCACGACAAGAGCCAGGACGGGCCGTCGGTGCTGTTCTACGGGCACTACGACGTGCAGCCGGTCGATCCGCTGTCGCTGTGGGTGCACGAGCCTTTCGAACCGGCGATCGGGGAGGAGAACGGCCGCAAGGTGATCCTCGCGCGCGGGGCGTCGGACGACAAGGGACAGCTTATGACGTTCGTCGAGGCGTGCCGGGCCTACAAGGCGGTGCGCGGCGCGCTGCCGGTCAACGTCACGGTGCTGTTCGAAGGCGAAGAGGAGGCCGGATCGCGCTCGCTCGGGCCCTTCCTCGAGGCGACAGCGGACGAGCTCAAGGCCGATATGGCGCTGGTTTGCGATACCGACATGTGGGACAGCGAAACGCCCTCGATCGTCACCATGCTGCGCGGGCTGGTGGGCGAGGAGGTCGTGATCACGGCGGCGTCGCGGGATCTTCATTCGGGTATGTATGGCGGCGCGGCGCGCAATCCGATCCAGGTTCTGGGCGACATTGTCGCCTCGCTGCGCAATAGCGACGGGTCGGTGGCCATCGAGGGGTTCTACGACGATGTCGCGGAACTGCCCGCGCATGTGGCCGAGCAGTGGCAGCGCCTGCCGTTCGACGGCGCCGCGTATCTGGGCGAAGTGGGGCTCGGCGAACCGGCGGGAGAACGCGGGCGGAGCGTTCTCGAGCAGATCACCTCGCGTCCGACATGTGAGATCAACGGGATCAGCGGGGGGTACACCGGGGACGGGTTCAAGACCGTGATCCCATCGCAGGCGTCGGCGAAGATTTCATTCCGGCTCGTCGGCAATCAGGACCCTGCGAAAATCCGAGAGGCGTTCCGGGCGCATGTGCGGGCGCGTGTGCCCGCTGACTGTTCGGTGGCGTTCTCCTCGCACGGGGCGTCTCCGGCAACGACAATCCCCGCGGACGGCACGTTCGTCACCAAGGCGCTCGCCGCGCTGACCGATGAGTGGAACAAGGAAGCGGCCATTGCCGGGTCGGGCGGCTCGATCCCTATCGTTGGAGACTTCAAGCGCAAGCTGGGGATGGATTCGCTGCTGATCGGGTTTGCGCAGACGGATGACCGCATTCACTCGCCGAACGAGAAATACAACCTCGAAAGCTATCATCGCGGAATTCGGTCCTGGGTGCGGATCCTGGACCGGTTCGGGCAGACCTAGCGTTCAAGCGGCTTAACCGGCACGCCCGAAACGAATTCGAGAGCCTGGACCCGTTCGTCATTCTCGAACGCGCGGACCTCGATCTGCGGCATCAGGGCGCCCATGGCCCTGGTGACGCCGGCGAGAAACCCGTTCTCGGTGATAAGGGCGATCTTCTTGAAGCGCTCCCAATCGCGGATATGCTTGATCTCCCAAGTGATATCGCGGGCCAGGGCGTCCGCGCTCACGCCCTTCAGGCCGCTGGCGTCGACGAGCATGCCGACTTCCTCGAAGCGCGCGAGCATGGCTTCGGCCCGCGAGGTGAGGCGCTCGACCTCCGCGGCCTCGAGCTTGCCTTCGAGGCTCACGACGATAACGTTTTCAGGGATGTGCGCGTCCATGACCTTGCTCCTTCTGGTATTCCTGAGCCCTGCCGGTGCAACTCCGGCGGCGGTTTACGGGTTCCGATGCCACCGATCAAACCGGCGCTACCGGTTCGCGCCGGCGGCGGACCACCGTCGGCAGCGCGCGAGTTTAGACCGATGTATCCAGTGAGTATGTGACATGGGCAAAACAGCCTGGATTTTGGGAGGCGGTACCGGCATCGGCGCGGCCCTTGCCAAGGAACTCGTCGAGCGGGGGTGGACCGTCGCGGTTTCCGGGCGGCGACCCGGCCCGCTGCAGGCTCTCGCGCAGAGCCACGGCGTACGGCCCTACCCGCTGGACGTCACGGATGCGGACGCGACGGCCGGCGTTGCCCGGAAGGTGGCGGCGGATCTGGGGCGGATCGATCTCATGGTCTTTTCGGTGGCGACCAAGGCGGTGACCAAGACGGCGGTCTATGATCACGAGACGTTTCAAAAGGTCATCGACACCAACCTTTTAGGCGCGATGCGTGTCATCGATCCGGTGGTGGCGCAGATGCGGGCGCAGGGTGGTGGGGAGATCGCACTCGTGGCTTCGGTTGCGGGTTATTTCGGATTGCCGCGGTCGGCGGCCTACAGCGCGGGCAAGGCGGCACTGATTGCGCTGGCGCAGACGATGAAGACGGAGTTGGCGCGGGACAATATCTCAGTGCGACTGGTTTCTCCGGGATTCGTCAGGACTGAGTTCACCGCGAAAAACAATTTCCCGATGCCGTTCCTTCTCGAACCCGAGGATGCCGGACGGCGGATCGCCGATGGGCTTTTGCGCTCGCGGCGGTTCGAGATCGCGTTTCCGTTGCGGTTCGTCTTGATGCTCAAGCTCGTGCGGATGCTGCCCTACCCGCTCTTTTTCGCCATCATGCGCCGGCTTCTGCCCAAAGGCTGAATTCAGCCAGAAGCGCCGGGAATCGCGGCGTCGATCAGGCGTAGCTGCACCATTTCGCGGCCTTGATAGTGGTCGATATTGAGGGTGCCGCACAGGTGGAGGCCCTGCCCGTCCTTCGCCTTGAGCAGCGCTTCGCCCAAGGGCGTACCGGCGGCGCGGAAGGCGATGGCCTTGAGCCGCGCGCCGTCGCCCGAGTTGGCGGTGAACCGGACATGCCCCCCTGCCCCGACCACCTCGGGGAAACGAACCTGATGGGCAGGAAAGGCGAAAACGGGATTGGCGTTGCCGGCGCCGAACGGACCGGCACGCTCGACGTCGTGGACAAAATCGGTGGTGGCGCCACGGGCGGTCAGGGCCGCGTCGATCCTGATCTCGTTGCGCTTGCGGGCCGCCGCGACGTCCTCGGCGAGCCTGTCGTTCATAAAGGCACGGAAGGGGCCGAGCTGGCCGGGGTCAACGGTGATGCCGGCGGCCATGGCGTGGCCTCCACCTTTACGAATGATGCCCGCCTCGACGGCGGCGATAACGGCGGCGCCAAGATCGACGCGCGGCATCGAGCGGCCCGAGCCGGTGCCGCCGCCGTCGCGCCCCAGGGCGATGGCGAAGGCAGGGCGATCGAAGCGCTCCCGCAATCTTGCCGCAACGAGCCCGACGATACCTTGATGCCATTCGGACGAGGCAGTCACGAGGACCGGCGGTCCGTCGCCGTCCCCGATCTCCATTTCGGCGGTGGCAACGGCCTGCTCGACGGCCTCGACCTCGATGCGCTGGCGTTCGGCATTGAGTTCGTCGAGCCGGCCGGCGATCGTCAGGGCCTCGTGCTCGTCTTCGCTCGAAAGCAGGCGGGCACCGAGCCCGGCATCGCCGATACGGCCACCGGCATTGATGCGCGGGCCGAGCAGGTACCCCAGGTGATAGCAACCGACAGGACCGCTGACACGGGCGGCGATGGCGAGGCTGCGGAGGCCCGGATTGCGCCCCTGTCGCAAGACGTCGAGCCCGCGCGCAACGAAGGCGCGATTGAGGCCTGTCAGGGGAACCACGTCGCAGACCGTCGCCAGGGCAACGAGGTCGAGAAGCGGCATCAGATCGGGCAAGTGACCGCGCCCGCGCTGGCGCAGGATGCGGTTGGTGGCGACCAGAACCATGAACGTGACGCCGGCGGCGCACAGATAGCCGAGGCCGGATATGTCGTCGGGGCGGTTGGGATTGACCAGCGCGTCCGCTGGCGGCAGGTGATCCGCGGCAAGGTGGTGATCGACGACCAGCACATCGGCGCCCCCCTCCTTGGCGTGCGCGATAGGCCCGTGGCTGGTCGTGCCGCAATCGAGGGTGACGATCAGGCTGGCCCCTTGGGCGATGAGATTTTCCATCGCCGCGTTATTGGGGCCGTAGCCCTCGAAAATCCGGTCCGGGATATGGACGAGCGGGGAAAGACCGAAGCCGCGCAGATAACGCAGCATCAGCGCCACCGAGCAGGCGCCGTCAACGTCGTAGTCTCCAAAGAGCGCGACCTTTTCGCCCGCCTCTATGGCATCGGCGAGCCGTTCGGCGAGCGCGTCCATGTTGGCGAGTGTGGATGGGTCGGGCATGAGGTCGCGCAGCGTCGGGGTAATGAAACCTTCGGCCGCTTCCACCGTTATGCCTCTGCCGGCGACGACGCGCGCGAGAATCTCGCTCAATTCCGTCTGTTGCCCGATCGCCGCGGCCATACGGACGGCAGCGGCGTCGAGACGGTCGACCCAGGTCCGCCCGGTGACCGATCGGGCGACGTTCAGGAAGGGTTCGACTTCAGGCTTCATACGGAGACGTACCGATCGAGATAGATAGAGGATGACTTACTCGTATCGCGAGTGCATCCGTCCGGCAAACCGACATTGCAGTTTACGACAATCCCCTATTGAGAGGACCAAATCGATTATGAGCGCCAAGATTCTTCTTCCATTCGCCGCCGCTTCGCTCATCGCGCTCGCAGCGTGCGAAAATCCCTCGGATGCCCCGGAAATGCCCGATCCGGATGCGGGTGCGGCGCCGACCGAAACCGAGACGACCACCGAAACCGAGGCGCTGGACGAAAGCGCTGACGTCGATCCTGAACCGGCCCAGGACATCGGTCAGAGCGTTGAGGAGGTTGAGCAGGAGGCCGCCGAGACCTTCGAATCGATCCTCAATGAGACCGACGAGGCGTTGAGCGAAACCCAGGACGCGGGTGAAAATGCGATGGAGACCATCAACGAGCAAATGGACTCGATGCAGAATGCACTCGACGAGCAGATCAATGACATCGTCCAGAGCGTCGAAGAAATCCGTGATGAGAACATGACGGATGCCGAGAAGGCCGAGGCTGTCGCGAATGCCCGCGCCGCTGCGGAGCAGGCCGCGCGCTCGCTCGGCCAGAGCGAGGCCGAGATCGAGGCTGCCGGTGACCGGGCGGAGCAGGCCGCTGCACAGGCGCTGGATTACCAGTTGCCGTAAGACGAGGCGTCCAGCCTAGCGCTGGTGCTCGGCGGTGATCCAGCGAGTCGTTTTGGACCATGACCGCATGACGACGCTCGACGTCACGATCTTGCGCGGGAGGATTTTCACCCCGTTCAAGAGGCTTCCCTTGGTGACGCCGGTGGCCGCGAACAGCACGTCGCCGTGTGCCATGTCTTCCGCCGAGTATTTCGCCTTGAGATCAGGGATGCCGATCCGCTCGGCCTGCTCGCGCTTGGCGGCCGTGTCGAGGATCAGGCGCCCCTGCATCTGGCCGCCGATGCAACGCATGGCCACGGCCGCCAGCACACCTTCGGGGGCACCGCCAGAGCCCATATAGATGTCGATGCCGGTATCGTCGCTGTTGGCCGCATGAATGACGGCCGCGATATCGCCATCGGGCAGGAGCTTGACGGCGACGCCGATCTCGCGCAGTTCGGCAAGGAGGCTCGCGTGGCGCGGGCGATCCAGCACACAGGCGACGATCTCCGTTATCGGCACGCCCTTTGCCTTGGCCAGGGTCTCGATGTTCTCGCGCGGGGACTTGTCGAGGTCGACGATGCCTTCGGGGTAGCCCGGGCCGATGGCGATCTTTTCCATATAGGCGTCGGGCACATGCAGCAGGCCGCCGCGCTCGGCGAAGGCGAGGACGCTCAGGGCGTCGGGCAGGTCCTTGGCGCAGCCTGTGACGCCCTCGAGCGGGTCCACGGCCACGTCTATGTCGGGGCCCCTGCCCGTTCCGACCTCCTCGTCGAGCCCGAGCTTTTCCGAACCGCGCATCTCGCCGATGACGACCTTGCCCTTGAAGTCGATCCTCGTGAGGGCGTCGTGCATGGCCTCGACAGCGGCCTGGTCGGCGCGCATTTCGTCGCCCTTGCCGCGCCAGCCGGCGGCAGCAATCGCCGCGCGTTCGGTGATCCGGGCAATCTCGAGGGTGAGATTGCGGTCGACGATTTCGGTTTCAGGGGCCTGGGCCCGGGCATCGGACATCAGAACTCCTCGATGCGGATGAGCTGCGGCTGGCCCACGATAAACCCGTCCTTGTCGATCCGGTCCAGCGCCTCCCGCACGGCGCTCTCGATCGTCTCGTGCGTGATCAGCACCACGGTCCGGCTCGATTCGGGTTCGACGCCGGGTTCTGTAGCGCGCAAATCCGGACGCTGAATGACACTTTCAAGCGAAATGTTGCTCTCTCCCATGCGTGTCGCGATCGCCGCGAGGGCGCCCGGCACGTCTTTGGCGTTGAGCCTAATATAATACCCTCCTTCGTGCACGCGCATCGGCGCGCGTTCGCATTTGGCGAGTTCGACCGAAGGAACGCCCAACGGCGGCACCCGGGTGCCACGGGCGATGTCGAGGATGTCGCTGAGGACGGACGCCGCGGTGGCCTGGCCGCCGGCGCCGGGACCCGCGAGAAGCAGTTCCTGAACATGGTTGGTTTCGAGCGCGATGGCGTTGAGGACGCCGTCGACGCCCGCGATCGAACTCTTGAGCGGCACCAGCGTGGGGTGGACGCGCTGCTCTATTCCGTCCGGCGTCTGGCGCGCCATACCCAGCAGCTTGATCTTGAAGCCGAGGTCGGCGGCGACCTTGATATCGGCCTGAGTGATGCGCGAAATGCCTTCGACGAAAACCTGCTCGGCAGCGATTTCCGTTTCAAAGCAGAGGCTTGTAAGGATCGCGAGCTTGTGGGCGGTGTCGAACCCGTCAATATCGAATGTGGGATCCGCCTCGGCGTAGCCAAGCTCCTGCGCATCCTTGAGGCAGGTTTCAAAGTCGATGCCTTCGTTGCCCATGCGGGTGAGGATGTAGTTGCAGGTGCCGTTCATGATGCCGTAGACGCGTGTAATCTCGGCCGAGCCGAGGCCTTCGCGCAAGGTCTTGATGACCGGGATGCCGCCGGCGACGGCGGCCTCGAAGCCGAGCTGAGCGTCGTTGTTTTCGGCCAGATGGGCGAGCGCGACGCCGTGGCGGGCGAGGAGCGCCTTGTTGGCGGTGACGACCGGACAGCCGCGCTCGAGCGCTGCCGTGATCGAGGCGTAGGCGGGGCCGTCCTCGCCGCCGATCAGTTCGACGAACAGGTCGATATCCTCGGATTTTGCCAGCGCTACAGGGTCGTCGTACCAATCGATATTGGTGATATCGATGCCGCGGTCGCGCGAGCGGGAGCGGGCGGAGACCGCCGAGACGACCAGGGGACGGCCGAGTTTCTTGGTGATCGCGGCGCGGTCAGCCTCGAGGATGTGAATGAGCGCGGCGCCGACAGTGCCCAGACCGGCGATGCCGATGCGGATGGGACGCGAGGTATCCTGGGCGTTTGCGGCGAATTCCTTCATGGCCTTGGCGATGCGCTGACGCGTGTCCGTACGCGGCTCCCGGCCTTCGCGAAGATCGAAGACGAAGAGCGGATCGCCGGCGATTTCACGCCCGAAGCGGGTGGGAGTCCAGCCGTAATTGGCGATGAAGGCTTCGACGGACTGCTTGAAACTGGCCAGATCGTTCATGGTGCACGCGGGACTGATTTTCAGGGTGCGTGCACCACTATAGGATTTAGCCTATCGGTCAAGCCTGCGCGGGACGATCGATGGCGAGGATGAGACCATCGTGATGCCCACGATGACCATCGTCGCGCATCGATAGGGTTGCCCCTATTTGGACTGGAACGAAACCACGTTGCCGTGGGTGGCGCCGCCGCCCATGAACTTCTTGATCGCGCGCGCGGCCTGACGGATGCGCTGGTCGTTCTCGACGAAGGCGAGCCGGACGTACTGGTCGCCATATTCACCGAAGCCCACGCCCGGCGCGACGGCGACGCCGGTCTCACTGATGAGGAGCTTTGCGAATTCGAGCGACCCCAGCTGCGCGAACTGATCGGGGATCGGGGCCCAGGCGAACATGGTGGCGGCCGGGGACGGAATATGCCAGCCGGCGCGAGCGAAGCTTTCGACCATCACGTCGCGGCGGTGCCTGTAAATCGAGCGGACGTCCTCGATGCAGCTGTCGTCGCCGTTGAGGGCAGCGGCGGCTGCGACCTGGATGGGGGTGAAGGCGCCGTAGTCGAGGTATGACTTGACGCGCGCCAGCGCGGCGATGAGGCGCTCGTTTCCGACCGCGAAGCCCATGCGCCAACCGGGCATGGAGAAGGTTTTCGACATGGAGGTGAACTCGACGGCGACATCCATCGCGCCGGGAACCTCGAAGATCGAATGGGGCGGTTCGTCCTCGAAATAGATCTCGGCGTAGGCCAGATCGGAGAGGATGAAAATGTCGTTGGCGCGGCAGTAATCGACGACTTCCTTGTAGAAGTCGAGGCTCGCCACATAGGCCGTGGGGTTGGCCGGGTAGTTGAGGATGAGCGCGATCGGCTTGGGGATCGAATGGCGCACGGCGCGATCGAGCGAGCGCAGGAAATCCTCATTGGGATCGGCGGGCATCGAGCGGACGACGCCGCCGGACATGATGAAGCCGAAAGAATGGATCGGGTAGGTCGGGTTGGGCACCAGCACCACGTCACCGGGAGCGGTGATGGCCTGGGCCATATTGGCAAAGCCTTCCTTGGACCCGAGGGTCGCGACGACCTGGGTGTCGGGGTTGAGCTTTACCCCGAAGCGGCGGCCGTAATAGGAGGCCTGGGCCTTGCGGAGCCCGGGAATGCCGCGGGAGGTCGAATAGCGGTGGGTGCGCGGGTTCTTGACCGTTTCCTTGAGCTTTTCGACGATGTGCTCGGGAGTGGGCAAGTCGGGATTGCCCATGCCCAGATCGATGATGTCGACCCCGTCGGCGCGCGCCTTGGCCTTGATCGGGTTGATGTGCTCGAACACATAGGGCGGCAGGCGGCGGATGCGATGAAATTCTTCGCTCATACTATCCTCGTTGGGCCAACATCGGCCCGGGTTCTTGCGGCGTTCCCTAACCGGAAAACCGGTTTCCACTTTTCCTGGCAACGCCGTCTAGCCCCCAGCTGCGGCACAAGTGTGGTCGCCGCGCTTAAAGGGCATTGTGTGTCATTATGGTATCGAAAGTTTAAACGGGGCAATGCGCCGAAGGTCGGGCGCCTGCTGCCCGTGGTCTTTACCGGCCCTGCCCCGCTTTCCGTCATGGAAAGAGCGGCAGAGCCTCGATAGCGGTTGCCTCGTCGAACCCGAAGGCGACGTTGAAGTTCTGCAGGGCCTGACCGGCGCTGCCCTTCACGAGGTTGTCGAGCGTGCCGATGATGATGGCGCGGCCGGGGATACGGTCGTCGAAGGCGTTAATAACGACGTGGTTCGAGCCGCGCACGTGGCCGGTCGAGGGAATGACGCCCTTGTCGGCGATGTGGATAAACGGTTCACCGGCATAGGCCTCACGCAGCGCGTCGCGCAGATCATCAGCGTTTTTGGCGGTGCCGAGCTTGACGTGGGCCGTGACCAGTTCGCCCCGGCTCATGGGAATGAGGTGCGGGGTGAAGTTGACCGCGACCTTCGCGCCCGCGGCGAGGCCGATTTCCTGCTCGATCTCGGGTGCGTGGCGGTGGGTGCCGACGCCGTAGGGCGTGAGGCTTTCGCCGGCCTCCGCCATGAGCGTATTTTGCTTGAGCCCCCTGCCCGCGCCCGAAACGCCGGATTTGGCGTCGATGATCAGATCCTCGGTGCGGATGGCGCCGGATTTGACGAGCGGCAGGAGCGAGAGGAGCGCAGCGGTGGGGTAACAGCCCGGGCACGCGATAATGCTCGCTGCGCGAATCGCATCGCGATTATGCTCGGTGAGGCCGTAGGCCGTCACCTTCTGGAGATCGGGGGCAACGTGCTCGGCGCCGTAAACCGTTGCATAATCAGCGGGATTGCGGAACCGGAAGTCCGCCCCCATATCGATAATACGGATATTGGCGTTTTGCGCTATAATCGACGAAACGAGCGCCTGAGAGGTGCCATGCGGGAGGCCGCAGAACACAACGTCGATATCGGCGAAATCCACGTCCTCGTTGGCGACGAGGTCGGGAAGCCCGGCATGTGCAAGGTGCGGAAAGACCGCCGACATGGGTTTGCCCGCGTGGGTGTTGGCCGTGAGCACCACGAACTCAAGGCCGGGATGCCGTACGCCAAGGCGCAGCAAATCGGCTCCGGTATATCCGGAAGCACCGAGAAGCGCCGCTCTTTTTGGCGATTGCATCTGACTTGCCCTCATGTCGGGATTGTGTAAATGAAACAACTGCGAGGGGCCGTCTTACTGCCGCGCCACGGCAATGTAAATGGCTCTCTGTGCGCCGATGGGGATCGACACGGTCGAGGATTTCTGTCCCGCATGGATGGTGTTGTGAGGTATCGATGAACAAGCGCATTGCGATGGCCACACTGGGCACGCAAGGTGACATTCAGCCCTATGTCGCACTCGCGCGCGCGCTCAAGGAGCGCGGATATTCGGTGGTTCTGGGGACGACCGACGATTTCGAGGCGATGATCACGGGGTACGGCATCGAGTTCTGGAGCCTCGGCTCCTCGATGCAGGAATTCGTCAAGCAGGCCCAGTTCGACAAGGCGATGAACAAGAGTCTTCTTGTCAACGCGCCGGGACTTTTGCGGCAGGGCCAGCGAATCGTCGACCGCGCGGCACGCGAAGCCTGGGACATGTGCCAGGGCGCGGACTGCATCGTTTTGAACATGAACACGAGCTTCACGATCGATATCGCCGAAGCGCTCGATATCCCCCCCATCGTTGCGGCGCTGCAGCCGCTCAATTCGACCAGCGAATTCCCCCTGTGCATCTATTACGGGCCGACGTTCGGGCGCACGATCAACAAGCTCACCTATTCGACGATGACGGTGCAGCAGATCTACTACAATCTGCCGCGCAACAAGCTGCGGCGCGAGCTCATGGGGCTCGAGCCGCGCAAGAACGGCGGGTTCTTCAAGGACACCGACGGCACGCCGCTGTGGACGTTGAACGCCTATTCCGAACTCGTCTCGCCACGCCCGCGCGACTGGCCGAAAACCTCGGTGGTAACGGGCTATTGGATGCTGCCCGACAATACCGGGTGGGAGCCGTCGGACGACTTCAAGGCATTCCTCGCCAAGGGCGAAAAGCCGATCTATGTGGGTTTCGGGTCCATGCCCTTCGGGGCGGACCGGAACACGGACATTCTGCGCGAAGCCGTCGAGCTGTGGGGCGGGCGCGTGGTCGTGGGGCGCGGCTGGGGCGGGATCAAGCCGGACGACCTTTCGCCCGAGCATGTCTATGTGATCGACCGGGCGCCGCACGACCAGCTTTTCAAATACGTCAAGGGCGTGGTGCACCATGGCGGCGCAGGCACGACCGCGGCGGGGCTGCACCTTGGGCGCCCGACCTTCGTCGTGCCGCAAATGGTCGATCAGCCCTATTGGGGGCGCCGGGTCTATGAACTCGGGTGCGGGCCCAAGCCCGTGCGCCGGCGCAAGCTGACGCCGGCGATTCTCGCCGACGCGCTGCACGACCTCAACACCAATGCGGATTACGCGCGGAACGCCGAAAAGCTCGGTGCCGAGTTGCGCGCCGAAGACGGCGCGGGAAACGCGATCAAGGTGATCGAGCGCGTCATGGCGAATTACAGGAGCCGGAGCGAGCGGAAGCGGGCCTAGACCGTATCGGCTGGCGACGTTCCGCACGGCACGAGCGGAAGGACTGCCCGATGAAGGTCGAAGGTTCATGCCATTGCGGCGCGGTGACGTTCCAGGCGGAGATCGATCCCGAACGCGTCCGCATCTGCCACTGTTCCGACTGCCAGACGCTATCGGGAACCGCGTTTCGGGTTGTTGCGCCCACGCCGGAGGCCGATTTCCATCTGATCTCGGGAGAGCCGACACTCTACGTCAAGACCGCCGAAAGCGGCGCGCGGCGGATTCAGGCCTTTTGCGGCGCCTGCGGGACGCCTCTTTATGCCACCGCGGCTGAGGGCGAGGCACGGACCTTCGGGATCAGGGTCGGCGCACTCAAACAACGCGGCGAACTGCACCCCAAGCGCCAGTTCTGGCATCGTTCCAGGCTGCCCTGGCTTCCCGACATGCCGGGCAAGGTGATCAGCCGTCAATAACACCGCCGCTCCAGGGAGCGTTGATCAACGCCTCGTCCGGTCGATCAAATCCCTCGCTGGTGCCGATTTGCCAATGGCCTACGAGCCCAAGCGTTTGACCTTTCGCACCCGAGACAGGACAATGCTCCTGCAACGCGGGGTCATCTCAAAGCTGACGGGGGAACACAATGGATCACTCGGCACATCAGCATGAGAAGCACGGCGCCGGGGGCCACCCTGGGCAGGCGGCGGGCCACGACAAGCACGCCGGGCACAGCGTTGCGATGTTCCGAGACAGGTTCTGGCGCACTCTCTTGCTCGCGGTGCCGGTCATTGTCTGGGACCCCATGATCCAGGCGTGGTTCGGGTATGCGGCTCCGGAATTTCCGGGCTCAATGCTCATCCCCCCGGTTTTGGGCACGGTCGTCTTCTTCTATGGCGGATGGGTTTTCCTCAAGAGTGCCCGGGGCGAGCTTGCCGCCCGTTTGCCGGGAATGATGACCCTCATCTCGCTGGCCATCACGGTTGCCTTCGTCTACAGCCTGGCGGTGTTTTTCGGGCTGCCCGGACACCCCCTTTGGTGGGAGTTGTCTACGCTGGTCACGATCATGCTGCTCGGGCACTGGATCGAGATGCGCTCGATTGCGCAGGCCCAGGGTGCGCTCAACGCGCTCGCAAAGCTGATGCCCGACATCGCGCTACGGGTGACGCCGGGCGGCGGGACCGAAGAAATCCAGGTCGATCAACTACGGCCCGACGACATCGTTCTGGTGCGGCCAGGCGCTTCGGTACCGGCGGATGGCGTGGTCGAGAGCGGCAAAAGCGCCGTCAACGAATCCATGATTACCGGCGAATCGAAGCCCGTGGACAAGCATGAGGCCGACACCGTCATCGCAGGGACGGTGAACGGCCAGGGCTCGCTGCGCGTCCGGGTTACCGGCACCGGCGACGATACGGCTCTGGCGGGCATTATGCGGCTGGTAGCGGAAGCCCAGACGTCGCGCTCGCGCGCGCAGGTGCTGGCGGACCGGGCTGCATTTCTCCTCACGATCGCTGCCGTTACGGCAGGCCTCATTACGCTCGTCGTATGGCTCGTGCTCGGACAGAGCGTCGATTTCACCATAACGCGGGTCGTCGCGGTGCTCGTCATCGCGTGCCCGCACGCCCTCGGGCTGGCTGTCCCTCTGGTGACGGCGATCTCGACCACGCTTGCTGCACAAAACGGACTGCTTGTGCGCGACCGGCGGGGGCTGGAGGAGGCCCGCAACCTCGATGTGGTGGTTTTCGACAAGACCGGCACGCTGACCCTGGGCGAACACAGGGTGGTGGACACCGTCACCGTGGGCGGCGGCAATGCCGCAGAAGCGGTTCGTCTCGCCGCATCCGTGGAACAGGATTCCGAACACCCCATCGCGCGGGCGTTGGTCAAGAGCGCGCAGGAGGCCGGAGATACGATCGCCAAGGCGGAAGATTTTGAAGCGCTGCCCGGCCATGGCGTCCAGGCGCGGGTGGATGGCAAAGCGCTGAAGGTCGGCGGGCCGGCCCTGATCCGAGAGCTGAAACTGACGGTTCCGGGCGCCCTGCAGGACGCCGCCGAGCGGTTCGGCGCGAACGGTCAGGCCGCGATCTACCTGATCGAGGGGACCGATGTCTCGGCCGTATTTGCCATCGCCGACGCGGTCCGCCCGGAATCGGCCCAAGCCGTAAAGACGCTGCACGCGGCCGGCCTCGAAGTCGCGATCCTGACCGGCGATTCCGAATCCGTTGCGGCGGCGGTCGCCCGCGAGCTTGGCATCGTCACGGTCTTCGCCCAGGTTCTTCCAGGGGAAAAGGTCGACAAGATCAAGCAGTTGCAGTCCGAGGGCAAGCGCGTCGCCATGGTCGGGGACGGCGTTAACGATGCTCCTGCCCTGCTGACGGCCGATGTCGGCATCGCAATCGGCGCCGGTACCGATGTCGCGGTGGAGGCCGGCGATATCGTTCTCGTCAGATCCGATCCGCGCGATGTCGCCGGCATCGTCACGCTCAGCCACGCGACCTATCGCAAGATGGTCCAGAACCTCTGGTGGGCGGCAGGCTACAATGTTGTCGCCATACCCGTGGCAGCGGGCATCCTTTACTGGGCGGGCATATTGCTGGCGCCCGCCTTCGGCGCGATACTCATGTCCGCAAGTACCGTGATCGTTGCGATAAATGCGCAGCTTCTGCGACGTACGCGTCTGCGCTGATCCGAACGAAAAGGCCGCCCCCGAAAGGGCGGCTCTGGCTTTGTGCATCTGACGGGCATTTCCCGGCGCTCGCCGCAGGCTCGCGCGTTCGTGCCTCAATTCGCTCCGCCGGAGCGATTTGACCGCGTTAAGCGCGGTCGGCACTCACCCCACAATCTCGTCGTCCGAGAAGAAGAACTTGATCTCTTCGGCAGCGGTTTCCGGAGCGTCCGAGCCGTGGACGGAGTTTTCGCCGATCGAGAGGGCGAATTCCTTGCGGATGGTGCCCGGGGCGGCTTCGGCGGGGTTGGTGGCGCCCATGACTTCGCGGTTCTTGGCGACGGCGTCTTCACCCTCGAGGACCTGCACGACGACCGGACCGGAGATCATGAAATCGACGAGCTCGCCGAAGAAGGGGCGTTCCTTGTGGACCGCGTAGAAGCCCTCGGCCTGTTCGCGGGTCATGCGGATGCGCTTGCTCGCAACGACGCGGAGGCCGGCGTCTTCGAACTTGGCAATGATCTTGCCGGTCAGGTTGCGGGCGGTAGCGTCGGGCTTGATGATGGAGAAGGTGCGCTGGATGGCCATGGGGCTTCTTGTCCTTGGAGTTGGCGATAAACGGAAAGTGGCGCCTTTTAGCTTTCCTCTTTGGCGGTTGCAAGACACGCGAGTGTTGCCAAAGTGCCCGTGCCGCCTTATGTCGCGGGGATGCGGCGCACGAGAAGCCGCCCTGCCCTTTCCTTTGCGTTCTGTCCCATGCTTACGATTACCGATCTCCACTACAAGATTCAGGGCCGCCCCCTTTTCGAAGGTGCCTCGGTGACGCTGCCGACGGGCGCGAAGGCCGGGTTTGTGGGCAAGAACGGTTCGGGCAAGACGACGCTGTTCGGGCTTATCCAGAAGCAGCTGGCGCCCGAGCAGGGGACGATCGAAGTGCACAAGCGCGCGCGCATCGGCGCGGTGGCGCAGGAGGCGCCGGCCTCGGAAATGAGCGTGCTCGATATGGTGCTTTCCGCCGATACCGAGCGCACGGCGCTGCTTGAAGAGGCCGAGACGGCGTCCGACCCGCACCGGATCGCGGACATTCACACCCGGCTCGCCGATATTGACGCGCATACCGCAGAGGCGCGGGCGAGCGCGGTTTTGCGGGGGCTCGGGTTTTCGCTCGAAAAGCAGCATGCGCCGTGCAAGGAGCTTTCGGGCGGCTGGCGGATGCGGATTTCGCTCGCGGGCGTGCTCTTTACCAAGCCCGACCTGTTGCTGCTCGACGAGCCGACGAACTATCTCGATCTCGAAGGAACGCTGTGGCTCGAGAAGTACCTGGCCACCTATCCCTATACGGTTTTCATGATCAGCCACGACCGGGACCTTCTGAACAAGGCCGTGGATTCGATCGTCCATCTCGAGCGCGGCAAACTCACCTTCTATAAGGGCGCCTACGACACGTTCGAGGAAACGCGCCGGATGCAGATGGAGCTCAACAACAAGGCGCGCGAAAAGACGCTCGCCCAGATCGAGCACATGCAGAAATATGTCGACCGGTTCCGCTACAAGGCGAACAAGGCCAAGCAGGCACAAAGCCGCCTGAAGGCGATTTCGAAGTTGCGGCCGCCCGAGGCGCTGTTCGACGAATATGCGGCCCCGTTCAGCTTCCAGCAGCCGCAAAAGCCGCCCGCAACGCCGATGATCACGTTCGACAATGTGGCGGTGGGGTATGGCGAGACGGCGGTGCTCAGGGGGATCACCAACCGGATCGACCCGGACGACCGGATTGCGCTTATCGGCGTCAACGGTAACGGCAAGTCGACCTTTGCCAAGCTGATCGCTGGGGATCTCAAGCCTATGGACGGGCGGATGCAGAAGGCGAAGACGCTCGATGTCGCGTTCTTTGCGCAGCACCAGCTCGACAAATTGAAGCCCGACCAGACGCCCTATGAGCATGTCATCGATCTGATGCCGCAGGAGTCCGAGGCCAAGCGGCGGTCGCGCGTGGCGCAGATGGGGCTTTCGACCTCGCGGATGGACACCAAGGCGAAAGATCTTTCAGGTGGCGAGAGGGCGCGGCTCCTGATGGGGCTCATCACGTTCAACGGGCCGGGCATGCTGATCCTCGACGAGCCGACGAACCACCTCGATATCGACAGCCGCGACGCTCTTGTGCACGCGCTCAACGAATACCAGGGCGCCGTGCTGATCATCTCGCACGACCGGCATCTGGTTGAAGCGACCTGCGACAGGCTGTGGATTGCGGAGGGCGGGACGATCTCGGTTTATGAGGACGACCTCGACGGCTACCAGAAGAGCCTCGTCGGCAATTCAGGGAACGGGTCCTCCGGCGGCGGCGGTTCGGCGTCCGAGCGCAAGCGCGAGCGGCAGGAAGCGGCGGCCCGGCGGGCGGAGCTTGCGCCGTTGCGCAAGGAAATCAAGGGGATCGAGCAGAAACTTGAATGGAAGCGCAAGGATCTCGATGCGATCGATGCCGAGCTTGCGGACCCCAAGCTCTATACCGGCGACCCGGATCGGGCCATTGCGCTTGGCATCGACAAGTCGAAACTCGAGGCGATTATTGGCGAACTCGAGGAGCGCTGGCTTGAGAAAAGCGCCGCCTACGAGGAGGCGCAATCCACAGGTGCGGAAATTCGGTAACCATAGCGCTCCGTTTCGCCCTATTTAACTTGCCGCTCACGGTTTCGTGATTAAGCTCGAAGCGCGGCCAGATGGCGGAATGTTACGCGACGGGTGTGCAAGCTCGTTTATCCTGGTTCAAGTCCAGGTCTGGCCTCCAATCACCCTCCCCGGGAGTTGACGCCCTGGCGGTATATGGGCTTTTCTTTTTCAAAGTGATTGGCCGATGTGAGCGGGGCGCATGCGCACGGTTGCGAGTTTGATACTGGCCGGGCTGACGGGCCTGGCGTCTTTGGGCGGCGGTGTTGCGCAGGAGCTCACCAACGCGCAACGCAACGCGGCAATCGAATTCACGCTCAACAACAGCCGGCACGTGCTTTTGCACGAAATCGGGCATCTGTTCGTCGACCAGCTGAACCTGCCCGTGCTCGGACGCGAGGAGGACGCCGTCGATACGATGGCGACGCTGATCATCCTCGAAGAGGAACGGGATACCGCTCACGCGATCCTTGCCGATACGGTCGACGGGTGGCTCTTTTCGGAGAAAACCCGGCCGGTTCGCGGATATACCAATGCCGATTTCTACGGCATGCACAGCCTCGACATCCAGCGTTCCTACGCAATCGCCTGCCTGATGGTGGGGAGCGACTACGATGTCTATTCGAGCTATGCGACACGGATCGGGATGCCGATCGACAGGCAGAAGAGCTGCGAGGAGGATCACCGGGTCGCGGAGTACGGCTGGCGGCAGGTGCTGACCCCGCATACGCGCAAGGACATTTTCGGCGCCGATATCGTTGTCGAATACCGCTCGGACGGCCGGACGTATGGCGAAATCGCGTCGGTCCTGCGCGAGGCACGCGTGCTCGAGGAGGCGGCGGACTGGATCACCAAGAACTACGTGCTCCCTCGGCCCGTGCGGCTGACCGCCGAAGTCTGCGGCGAGGTCAACGCGTTCTATGTGCCTGATGAGCGGCGGGTGATCCTGTGCTACGAATGGGCCGATTCCTTTTATTCGATGTTCATCGAGGAGATCATGCCGCTGCGCGAGCATTTCGCGATGATGAGAGACCTCAAGCTCGAAAAGCTCACGACGCGCGAGGAGAACTGACCCCTGGCAGAGTTTTCGTCCATGACCGCGCAAGAGGTGATCGACCTGCTTGGCCTCGAACGGCATCCGGAGGGCGGATGGTTCGGGGAGACCTTCAGGGATCCCGAGCCAGCCAACGGGCGCGCGCATTCAACCGCCATCTATTATCTGCTCGCGGAAGGCGAGATTTCCGCCTGGCATCGCGTCGATGCGGTGGAGGTCTGGCACTATTACGGCGGCGCACCGCTGGCGATCTCCCTTGCGGGCGAATCCGGACCGGCCGAGCGGCACGTGCTGGGGATGGATCTTGGCGGCGGGCAACGCCCTCAGGTCATCGTTCCCCGGCATTACTGGCAGAGCGCGCAGAGCCTCGGCGCGTGGACGCTGGTCGGGTGCACCGTTGCGCCGGGCTTCGAATTCGCAGGATTCGAGATGGCGCCGGAGGGCTGGGCGCCGCGCTCCTAGCTGAACCCCATATAGCGGCCGGGCTTGTGATTGAGGATGATCACGAGGCTCAGGGTGAAGGCGCCGACGATCGATAGCACCACGCGATCGAAGGGCAGGATGAAAAAGGCGGCTGCGAGAATGCAGAAGTCGACGACGAACTGAAAATACCCTGCCGGGATCTTGTGATTGTCCTGGAGATAGAGGGCGAGAATGTTGACGCCGCCCAGGCTCGCGCGGTGGCGGAACATGGCGAGAATTCCCATGCCGATAAGTGCGCCTCCGCCGATGGCGGCGAAAATGGGGTCTATGCCCGAAATGTCGAGCCAGCCGGGCATGAGCGCCGGATAGACCGAAACCAGTCCCACCGCGACGAAGGTCTTGAGCGTGAACGGCCAGCCCATGCGGGTGAAGGCGAGGATATAGAATGGCAGATTGACGACGAAAAAGACCACGCCGAACGGGAGCCCCGTCGCGTATTGAACAAGGAGCGCCAGGCCAGCCGTGCTGCCGGTGGCGAGTTGGGCCTCGGAATAGAAGGTGACGCCCAGACCGACAAAGAACGTGCCCAACAGGATGGCGAGCACATCCTCCTGCAGCGTATGCCTGACTGGGTTCGTTTGCTGGCTCACGCGCTACGCCTTCTTCACCCAGCGACCGCTGGCTTCCTGCTGCCAGTAGGTCAGATCGTGACTTTCCCTCAGATCGCGCCAGACGCTGCGGGCCTCGGCGACGGCGTCGGGGTCGTGGCCGTTGAACATATAGACGAAGCGCTCGTAGCCCTCGGCAGGCCGCGGCGTTGCCCGGTCGACGAAGAAGCGGACGTGGGCGCTGTTGGGGTTGGTATCGTCGTGGGAGAGAAGGATCGGCTGCAGCGCGTCCTTTTCCGACCCGCTCGCCACCCCGTGTGGCAGGAAGCTATCGTCCGAATAGGTCCACAGCGCCGCGTCAAGGGCTTCGAGGCGCTCGGTGCTGCCCACCTCGACGACCGCCCGCCAGCCGCGCTGGAGCGTCTTTTCCAGGAGCGCGGGGAGGACGGATTCCAGCGGCCGGGTCTCGAGGTGGTAAAAGAGCAATTCGGTCATGCCCCCACCCTAGCGCTCGTGGTGATCGCGGATGAACCGGTCGAGAACCGCGACGCCGTAACCGGTGGCCCAGGATGTGTTGGTTTCGCTTGGCGACGCGCCGAAGGCGGTGCCGGCGATGTCGATGTGGGCCCAGGGCACGCCGTTGGCGAAATGGCGCAGGAAATGCGCGGCGGTGATCGAGCCGGCCTTGCGGCCGCCGGAATTCTTGATGTCGGCGAACCGGCTTTCGATCAGCTTTTCGTATCCGGGCCCGAACGGCATGCGCCAAAGGCCTTCGCCGGTCTCGTGCCCGGCGGCAAGGAGCGCGTTGGTGATCGCGTCGTCCTCGCAAAAGAGGGCGGCATTGTCGTGCCCAAGCGCAACGAGCGCAGCGCCGGTGAGCGTGGCGAGATCGATCATCAGACGCGGGCGGAAACGGTCCTGCGTGTACCAGAGTGCGTCCGCGAGCACGAGCCGGCCTTCGGCATCGGTGTTGACGATCTCGATGGTCTTGCCCGACATGGCGGTGACGATGTCGCCGGGGCGGTAAGAGCGGCCGTCGGCCATGTTCTCGACAAGGCCGATGACCCCCACGGCGTTCACTTTCGCCTTGCGCAGGGCGAGCGTCTTCATGAGCCCGGTGACGGCAGCAGCGCCGCCCATATCGCCCTTCATCTCTTCCATGTTGGCCGCAGGCTTGATCGACACCCCGCCGGTATCGAAGACCACGCCCTTGCCGATGAAGGCGAGCGGCGCATCGTCCCGCCCTGCCCCGTGCCATTGCATGACCACCAGACGCGCGGGGCGCTCGGACCCCTGGGCGACGGCGAGAAGCGCGCCCATGCCGCGGTCGGCCATATCGTCGGGGGTGAGGATTTCGACGGTGACGCCGATGTCCGAGAGCCTGTTGGCGATGCCGGCGAATTCTACGGGCCCAAGGACGTTGGCGGGCTCGTTGACGAGCGTACGGGCCATGAGCGTGCCTTCGACAACGGCCATCCTGTCGGCCACCGCGACGTCGAGACCGGCGACGTCCTTGAGGCAAAACGTGACGCTCATCTGCTCGGGGCCGTTCTCGGGTCGAGACGTGCGGTATTTGTCAAAGCGGTAGCGCCGCAGGCGCGCGCCGGCGGCGAGTTCGGCGACGCGGCGCGGATCGAGGCCGGGCTCATCGAGAATTACGGCGACCGCTCTGGCGTGCGTCGCCTCGAGCTTGGCCATGAGCGAGCCACCGCGGTCGGCCCAGGCCGATGGCTTATCAAGCGCCCCGTCCTTGCCGCGACCGAGTACGATGAGGCGCTCGCAGGCAAGGCCGGAGGGGGCGACAAGGTCGATCATGTGGCCGGGCTTGCCGGTAAAGCCCACGCTTTTTGCAATCTTCGCGAAGTCCTGGCCGGTCTTCTCCCAAACGGCTTTCGCCTCACCCTCGGGGGCGCCATCCTGCGCGACATAAATGACGAGGGTGGCCGTCTCCGCCGGAGGCAGCTTGGAAAACGCGAGGAAGAGTTCGTGGGACATGGCGAAGGCTTTACTCAATGGGATCAACGTGCCGGGATCGGCGCATCAGCATCAGCCGCCAACCGCGCCAGGTCAATCGCGGCCGGGCCCCGTCCGACGCCGTTCTCAACATAAATATGCCCGTTGCCGAGGCTGGCTGTGATCGAATCGCAACGGAAACGGACCTGCGTGAGCCTTGTCGCAGTTTGAACAGGAAAGTGCTGTATCGCCTTTTCATCAAATCGATCTAAGGTAGCCTCAGACGTCGTCCGGATGACTCAAGCCGTCATCGGGGCATTCCGCCGACCCAAGTGCCAGAGTATCCATGGACCGCTTATCGCGATATCTGACGGCCCAGTTTTTCGTTCAGGCGCTGACGATCTTTCTGGCCGGTGGGGCGCTCATCTGGCTCATGCAGCTCTTGCGGCTCTTCGACCTCGTCTCCTCGCAGGGCCAGAACATCCTGACGCTCATGGGACAAAGCGCGCTGACGACTCCGAGCTATGCGCGCTCGATCCTTTATGTCTGCCTTGCGATCGGTCTCGTCAGGGGGTTGAGAGCACTGCAATCCTCCCGCGAGTTGCACACGATCCACGCTGCCCAGCGCACGCCGGCGCTCTGGACGTCGATTGCGGTCTTCACGGTTATCGGCATGCTGGCCGTGGGCGCGGTGGCACACTGGATCGAGCCCCACGCGCGGCGGGTATCGGCCGAATGGTCGGCGGATATCGCGGCGGACGTCGTGGGGCGCGCGCTTGTGCCGGGGCAGTTCACCGAGCTTCAGGACGGGCTCGTCTTTTCCATCGGCGGCCGGCGCGCCGACGGCACGCTGGTCGAGTTCTTTTTCGACGACACGACCAGCGACACGCGGCGCACCTATTTTGCCGACACCGCGCGGGTCTATGAGGATGCGAGCGGGTACCAGCTCATTCTCAACGACGGCGCCATCCAGTACGAGAGTGCGGAACAACAGGGGCTGAGCCAGATCGCGTTCGGGCAATATCACATCAGCCTTGCGAGCCTCATCGACTCCTCGCGCCCGGATGCCGGGATCGACCAGCTCGATACGCCAGCGCTTCTCGATGCGCTCGCAAGGGACGCAATCGCGCACCCGGGCCGGGCTCTTGCGGCGGTGCATTCGCGGCTCGCGGACGGGCTGCGCGCCGTTGCGTTCTGTTTTCTTGCCGCCAGCCTGGCCGGGTTCCCACATGGCCGGCGCGGCGGGTTCCGGGCGCCGATGGAACTCGTCATCCTCGTTATCGCCTTTGCCGAACAGGCCGTGAGCGCGTTTTCGGGCGGTGGCGCGAACCACTACATCGCCCCGAGCGCGATCCTCGCATTCGCGGTGGCGCTCTTCGCCTATCGAATGCGTTATGCGAGCCCACCCGCCTTTCCGAGGAGGGCGCGGGCATGAGCCGGATCGGGCATCTGATGGTCGTGCGCCTTGCCAGCCGGATCGGATTGGTGGTGGGGATTTTCTACGGCATCATCCTCCTCGTCGAGTTCCTCGATATCGGGCGGTTCAACCAGACCGCGGAGATCGCGGGGCCCTGGACGGCGACCGCGCTTTCGTTCCTCTCGGCGCTGCGCTGGAGCCTTCTGGGGCTACCCGTGACGGTGCTTTTGGGGGCAATCGTTGGACTTATCGAATTGCACCGCTATCGCGAGATGGTGGTGGTGAACGCGTCCGGGCAATCGATATGGGCCGTGCTGCGCTGGCCGCTGATTGCCATTGTCCTGTGCGGTGCGCTGATCGCGACCGTTGTCGACAGTCTGGCGATCCGGGCCTATCAGGAGCTCGATGCCGCGCAGATCGGCTGGGGACGAGCCTATGGGGTGCAGAACCGGGCGACCTGGTTCAGCCAGACGGGCAGCGACGGCGATTTCATGCTTTTTGCCGAGGCGGTGCTTCACGGCGGGGCCGAGCTGCGGGACGTTTCGGTGTTCCGGCAGTTGCCCGCAGGCGAACGCGGGACGCGCGTCCATGCGGAGGCAGCCTATCTCGAACGCGGCGCCTGGCGACTTGAAAACGGCGTGACGCTGGACGTGGACAGTCCCCCGCAGCCGTTTGCGGTCTACCGGATCGCCACGAACGCCTCACTGTCGGAACTGAGCCTCAAGCTGGGGACTGCAGAAGATCTGTCGTGGTTCGCGCTCGCGCGCGCGCTGCAACGCGGCGTCGGCGACCCTTATGCGCAGGCGGCGGCGGAAACCCGCTTCCATAAGCTGACCGCCATGCCGCTGCTGCTTGTGGGTTCACTGCTCATCGCCTTTGCGTTTACAGGAGGGTATCGCCGCACCGGCCACTACGGCTGGACCGTGCTTTATGGTATCGTGTTGGGATTAGTTGTGTTCATGATCACGGAAATGGCCGACCGGGCGGGGTCGGCCGGCGTACTCGATCCGGTTGCCGCGGCGTGGGGTCCGGCCATCGCGGCGGTGACGATCGGATTGTCCGTGATCCTTTATAGGGAAGATGGGCGCGTTTGATGGGGACCAGCTGTAAGCCGCGCGCCTGGCGCAGGGCCTTATGCGCGCTTGCCGTGCTTGCCGCCCTAACAGACCCGGCGTCCGCACAGCAGATCGTACCGGCGAACTTTTTCGCGCTTATTCCTGCCGATCCGGGCGGACGCATGGCGGTATCCGCCGACACCATGGTCTTTAACGCCAATACCGAAACCGTCATCGCAAGCGGGAATGTCGGGATCTTCTTCCAGGGCTATCGCGCCACGGCCGACCAGGCGATCTACTATCAGCGGACGGACCGCGTCGAACTCGTCGGCAATGTCGCGCTGATCGATCCCGAGGGCGTTGAATACATCGCCGACCGGGTCGAATTGACGGACAGCTTCAAGCGCGGGTTTCTCGAGGCGCTGACGGTCGCGTTTCCGGACGGATCGCGGTTTTCGGCGGCGGAAACCAGTTTCGACGAGGGCGTCGAGCGGGTCTATACCGAAGGGCTCTATGCGCCGTGCGGGGAGTGCATCGGCACGCATGCCGGAACGATCGGCTGGACCGTGAAGGCCGCCCGGATCGTGACGGACGAAACCGAGCAGACGATCTATTTCGAAGCGCCGACACTGGCGCTGCTGGGCGTGCCGGTGCTCTGGCTGCCCTGGCTGACGGTGCCTTCGGACGGCGAACTCGAATTGCCGATCTACAGCTATGACGAGCAGCGCGGACACGGGCTTTCGTTTCCCCTTTTCCGTCAGCGGGTTGCCGGCGGTACGCTGTTGCTGACACCGACGGTGTTTTCACGCCAGGGGCTGATGCTGGGGGCCCGATTTACGGGTGCAACGGGGCCGGTTTCCTATAGTGTCGAGACATCGGGGATCTATCAGCTCGACCCGGGGGCCTATACCGGGCTCGCCGAACGGCGCTTTCGGGGGGCGGTGCAGACGAGCGGGACGTTCGAGCCGACCGAGGACTGGACGCTGGGATGGTCTTATACCGCGTTCACCGATCCGGGGTTCCTGCCGGATTACGATATCGACGACGGGACCAAGCGCAACGAGGTCTATGCCGAGTATCTGACCGCGCAGAGCTGGGCCAATATCCGGTTCCGGCAATATGTGCCGCTGGGGAGCAAGTCGACGCGTTGGGCAAGCTGGGATGAGTACGAGGCGGCGCAGGATCGACAGGCATTCGTGGCGCCGTTCGCCGAGGGCGAGCACGTCGTCGATCTGGGCGCGGGCTCGGGCGAGGTGATCTTCAGCGGCACGATGACCGGGATTGCGCGCGGACTGGATCACGAGAGCGGGGTCTTTGACGGCGAGCAGTATGCGTACGGTTATGCCGGGAATGCCTGGCACCTTTCGGGGGAAGCGGGGTGGACGGAGACCTGGATTGCGCCCGGGGGCGTGACGGTTTCGCCCTATGCGGGCGGCAGGCTGGACCTCGCCTATTACGACGGGGGGAGCAGCGCCGCGGGTGCGCCGGGGGAAGAGACGCGGTTCACGGCAACGCCGATCGCCGCGCTCGACGTGCGCTATCCGCTTCTCGCCAAGGCCGAAGGGGTCGCGACGACGATCGAGCCGGTGGGGCAGTTGGTCTATCGCGGGAGCGGCGAGAGCGTCGTGGGGATTGTCAACAACGACGCGCAGAGCCTCGTGCTCGACGGCTCGAATATCTTCAGTTTCAACCGCTGGTCGGGGGCGGACCGGCAGGATACGGGGTTGAGGGCCAATCTGGGCGTGCAGAGCCAGACACAGTTCGACAACGGCGCCTGGATCAACACGGTGATCGGGCAGTCGTTTCACCTGGCCGGCGAGAACGGGTATACGCAAACGGACGGGTCGACGGCCGGGATCGGATCGGGGCTCGACCGGGATGCGTCTTATATCGTGGCGGCCGTCGAGGGCGGGTTTACGCCCTATCTGACGGGCGGGTTCGGGGTGCAGTACGACCCCGAGACCGGTACCGTGCCGAGCCTTGATGCGCGGGCTCGATCGACCTGGAACGACTTTACGGTTGCCGCGACCTATTCCTATGAAGCCGAGAATGCGGCGCTCGGGGTCGAGGATTATCGCGAGGACGTCGGCGTCGAAGTCACCGTGCCGCTTTTCGATTATTGGAGCCTGACGGCGGGCACACGGTACGATCTGCGCGAAAGCGAACTTATCAGGACGGCGGCGGCGCTCGAATACGACGACGACTACCTCGCCTTCGGGCTGGGCGCGCGGGCGGACGGACCGCCGGAGGCATGGGCGGACGATTTCGCGGTCGAGTTCAAGCTGATCCTGCGGACCGGAGCGCGGGATGAGATCGTCGATTTCGGCTACAGCTGGGACGACGAATAGCCGAATTTGGCCGCATTTGTGTCGGACCACCCGGGGCGAGCGCAAGATTTGAGTTGCACGGCGGGCAGGATTATGGTGCCAAGCACCGACAATACCCCCCGCGTCAATGGGAGCACAGTGACGATGATACGTTGGATTGCCGTACGGACCGCAGCGGTCTGGCTGGCCCTGGGCCTTGTTCTTGCCGGTGCCGCAGCGCAGGCGCAGTCGGTTCAGGTGACCGTCAACGGCACGCAGATCACAGATCAGCAAATCAATGCGCGCGCGCAATTGCTTCGTATCGAAGGGCGCGGGAGCTCGAATTCCAACCGCACGCAGATGGCGACGGATGAGCTGATCGACGACGCGATCAAGCTGGCCGAAGCCGAGCGCGTGGGGATCGCCGTCACGGACGCGCAGGTCGACCAGGCTTACGGCAACATCGCATCGAACATGAATGTGAGCGTTTCGAACCTCAATCAGGTTCTCACCCAGAACGGCGTCGATCCCAATACGCTACGGTCGCGGCTGCGGGCGGCTATTGCCTGGCAGCAGGTGGTGCGGCAGGTGATTTCGCCGCGGGTGCAGATTTCCGAACTCGAACTCGACATCCAGGCCGAGCAGCAGCTCGAGGAGACGTCGAGCTTCGACTATATCCTCAAGGAAGTGATTTTCGTGATCGCTGACGGCTCGGGTATGTCGGCCTCGCGGCGGACGGCGGAGGCCAATCAGTATCGTTCGGGCTTTCAGGGCTGCGGCGGGGCTGTCGAACAGGTGCTGCAGTATCAGGACGCGGCGGTGATCGATATCGGGCGCAGGCACGCAACGCAGATGCCCGAGGCGATCGCCAATGAGCTCGCGGGACTGACCGTGGGCCAGCTGACGCGGCCGCGGGTGACCGAGAACGGCGTTTCGATGTACGCGATCTGCGAAAAGGCGGAAGCGCGCGACCTGACCTTCATCAAGCAGGACCTGCGGCAGGAAGCCGGCCAGGATGCGCTCGAGCAACAGGCCGAGGCCTATCTCGAACGTCTGCGCAACGAAGCGGCGATTATTCGCCGCTAAGCCCATGACGGATGAAAAGGCGCTCCCCCTCGCGGTTTCGATGGGGGAGCCGGCCGGGATCGGCCCCGATCTCATTTTGCAGCTTTATGCGGACCGGCAGGCACATGACCTGCCGGTTTTCGCCGTCTATGGCGTTGCGGAATTTCTCGCCGCGCGGGCGGCGCGGCTGGGGCTGCGGATCGATTGTATTGCAACGGATGTCGAGAACGCCGCGGAAGTGTGGGCGTTCGGCTTGCCGGTGGTGGACCTCGACGGCGACGTCAAGGACCGGCCGGGTAAACCCGATGCGGCAGCCGCGCCTGTGGTGATCGAGGCTATAGCGCGGGCGGTGGCGGATGTGCGGGATGGCCGCGCACGGGCGCTGGTGACGGCACCGATCCACAAGGCCGCGCTTTATGGGGCGGGGTTCAGCCATCCGGGGCATACGGAGTTTCTGGCGGCGCTATGCGCTGACGACGGGGCCGCTCCGCATCCGGTGATGATGCTGGCACACGAGGATTTGCGGGTCGTTCCGCTGACGATCCACGTGCCGCTCGCCGCCGTGCCGGGAATGATTTCCGGGGCGCTGATCGAGGAGACGGTACGGGTTGTGGTCGCGGACCTTACGGCGCGATTCGGTATCGCCGCGCCCCGAATCGCGGTTGCGGGCCTCAATCCGCATGCGGGGGAAGACGGGACGATCGGGCGCGAGGAAATCGAGGTAATCGCCCCTGCACTGGCGCGGCTCAAGGCCGAGGGGTTCGACGTTACGGGTCCGCTTTCGGGCGATACGCTCTTTCATCCGCCGCACTGGCGGGAATTTGACGCGGTCATCGCCATGTATCACGATCAGGCGCTGATCCCGATCAAGGCGCTGGCGTTCGATGCTGGGGTCAATGTGACGCTGGGTTTGCCGATCGTGCGCACCTCGCCCGATCATGGGACCGCGTTTTCGCTGGCGGGGTCGGGCAACGCCTCGGCCAAATCCATGCTCGCGGCGCTCAGGCTGGCGGACGCGATGGCATGAGCCAGATCGACGCCCTTCCCCCGCTGCGCGAGGTTATTGCCGAGCATGGCCTGCGCGCGAAAAAGGAGCTGGGGCAGAATTTTCTGCTCGATCTCAACCTCACCATGCGGATTGCGCGCGCGGCGGGGGAGCTTTCAGACGTCACGGTGATCGAGGTCGGACCCGGGCCGGGCGGTCTCACGCGGGCATTGCTCGCCGCCGGAGCGAAGAAGGTCGTTGCCATCGAGCGGGACGAGCGGACGATGCCGGCCCTGGCGCAAATTGCCGACGCTTACCCGGGGCGGCTGGAGGTCATTTCCGACGATGCGCTCGCCGTGGACTATCGCGCGCTGGCCGACGGGAGGACGAAGATCGTGGCCAACCTCCCCTACAATATCGCGACACCGCTTTTGACCGGGTGGCTTTCCGAAGACCCCTGGCCGGCGTGGTTCGAGAGCCTGACGCTGATGTTCCAGAAGGAGGTCGCGGACAGGATTTGCGCCGTACCGGGGGACAAGGCCTATGGGCGGCTGGGGGTGCTCTCGGGCTGGCGGACGCATGCGCGCATAGCGCTCAAGGTGGACCGGAACGCGTTCACGCCGCCGCCGAAGGTGACATCGGCGGTGGTGCATATGGTGCCTAGGCCGGTTGAAGCGGATGTGCCTGTCAAGGCGATGGAAGAGGTCACGCGCTACGCCTTCGGGCAGCGGCGGAAGATGATACGGCAGAGCCTCAAGGGGCTCGGGGTGCCGCTTGGCGCGCTGTTGGAGCCCCTGGGACTGTCAGGCGAAGAGCGGGCAGAGAACCTGCCGGTGGCGACGTATGTGGCGCTGGCGCGCGCTGTTGCAGCGCTTCGGGGATAAGTCCGAGGCCCCTACCCCAGCGTGTCGATCTGGCTCTGAAGGTCGCGGACGAAGCCGTCGAGCCTGGTCTGCCGGGTGCGGCCCAGGCGGGCGGAGGCGAGGATGGAGCGGACTTTCTGGACTGAATCCTCGAGGTCCTCGTTCACCAGCACGAAGTCGTATTCGGCATAGTGGTCCATTTCCTTGCGGGCGTTGCGCAGGCGCTTTTCGATGGTCCCGACGCTGTCCTGCGCCCGGCGTTCGAGGCGGGCGCGGAGTTCGGCGATGGAGGGCGGCAGGATGAAGACCGTCACCATGTCGTCCCGGCAGTTCTCGTAGAGCTGGAGCGTGCCCTGATAGTCGATATCGAAGAGGATATCCTTGCCCGAGGCCAGGCGGTCTTCGACCTTGGCGCGGGGGGTGGCGTAGTAGTTGCCGTGCACTTCTGCCCATTCGAGCAATTCGCCGTTGTCGCGCATCTTCTCGAAGGTCGGGACGTCGATGAAATCGTAGTGCGTGCCGTCGATCTCGTCGGTGCGGCGGGCGCGGGTGGTGACGGAGACCGAAAGGCGAATGTTGGGGTCCTGCGCGAAAAGGGCGCGGGAGATCGAGGATTTTCCGGCGCCCGAGGGCGAGGCTATGACCAGCATGACGCCGCGGCGCGCGAAATCCATTCTTTTACTTACTCCAGGTTCTGAACCTGCTCCCGTAACTGATCGATCGCCGCCTTGAGGTCAAGGCCGATGCGGGTCAAGCCCACATCATTGCTCTTGGAACACAAGGTGTTGGCCTCGCGGTTGAATTCCTGCGAGAGGAAATCGAGCTTGCGGCCGACCGGGCCGCCCATTTCGAGCAGTCCACGGGCGGCATCGACGTGGGCCTTCAGGCGGTCGAGCTCTTCGCGGATATCGGCCTTGGTGGCGAGGACCAGCGCTTCGGCGTGCAGGCGCTCTTCGCTCAGCCCGTTGTCGCTATCAAGAAGCGTGCGGACCTGCTCCTTGAGCCGGGCGAGGATCGCTTCGCGCGAGCGCGCGGGATGGTCCTCGGCCTGGGCGGTCAGGGCCGCGATGTCATCGATGCGGCGGGCGATGACGGCGGCGATCTGCTCCCCCTCGCGCCGGCGAACGTCGAGAAGCCCGGTCACGGCGGTGGCGATGCAGTCGCGGATGGCCGTGTGGAGGCGTTCCTCCGCGTCGGCGGACAGCTCGGTATCGACGGTATCGACGACGCCCTTGAGCGCGAGGATGCCGTCTATCGAAGGCATTTCGGCGTCGATCTTGTGTTTGAGCGCATCGATGGCCTCGAGGACCGACTCCAGGGCCTGGGTGTTGACCACTAGCCGCGCCGCCCCGGCCTCCCGCTGGACGTTGAGATAGACCGAGACCGAGCCACGGGAGACCTTGCTGCCGACGATACGGCGGATATCGGTTTCAAGCACGTCGAAACCAGAAGACAGGCGCGTGCGTATGTCGAGACCGCGTCCGTTTACGGCCTTGATTTCGCAGACGATCGCGCAGCCTTCGGCGTGCGCCGCGGCGCGGCCGAAGCCAGTCATGCTGGCCAGCGTGTCCCCCATCTTCGCCCCCTACTGGCTCTGGGTTTCTTCCGCCGCGCCTTCCTCGGTCGTAGCGGCATCCTCGACGAGGCCGGCTTCCTGGGCCTCTTCCTGTGCGATCTCGTCCATGGCGGCCTGGGCCTCGGCTTCCGCTTCGGCCTCGGCACGCTCTGCCTCAATCTCGCGCCATGCGGCGACATTGGCCTGGTGCTCGGCATAGCTGTTGGCAAAGACGTGCCCGCCGGTGCCGTCGGCGACGAAATAGAGCGCCTCTGTTTCTTCCGGATTCGCTGCAGCGCGCAGGGATTCGATGCCCGGGTTGGCGATCGGACCGGGCGGCAGGCCATCGATCTGGTAGGTATTGTAAGGTGTCGCCTCCTCGATCTCGGAGCGGCGCAGGCCGCGGCCGAGCGTGCTCTGGCCAAGCGTGATGCCATAGATGATCGTCGGGTCGGACTGGAGCCGCATGCCGATCTCGAGGCGGTTGACGAAGACGCCTGCGATTGTCGGGCGTTCTTCAGGAACGGCGGTTTCCTTTTCGACAATCGAGGCGAGCGTTACGAGTTCCTCGGGCGACTGAAGCGGAAGATCCTCGGCACGGTTCGCCCAGACTTCGGCAACCGCATCATCCATTGCCAGTTGCATCGCATCGATGACGGACTGGCGGGAATCGCCGCGCTGGTAGGTATAGGAACCGGGCAACAGACTGCCTTCGACGGGCAGCACATCGATCGAACCGGTCAGGTCGGGGTCGGCGTTGACGCGCTCTACGACCTGCCAGGACGTGAAGCCTTCCGGGACGATGACGTGGTGCAGGACAGGCGTACCTTCGGTCAATTCACGGATAATATCGAGCATCGAGGCGCCGGCGGCGATGTTGAACTCGCCAGCCTTGAGGTCGTTGCCGCGGCTGATGAAGCGCGAGCCGTAATTGAACAGATCGGCGTTGGTGATGAAGCCCTGCTCTTCGAGCCGGTCTGCGACGGTCGAAAGGACGTTTCCGGGCTCGACGACGAAGCTGCGGTCTTCCTCGAACGGACCTTCGGCGTTGAACTGCATGACCGCATAGACGAAACCGCCGGCGACGAGCAGCAGCACCAGTAGGATCAGCGACAACAGGCCGTTGATGGCCTCGACGAACCCGTTGCGGGAGCGGCGGCGTTTCTGCTTTCTGGTCTTCTCGGCCATGCGCTGATGCTCATCCCTTGATCTGGTGGGGATTGGGTCCCCTATTGGCGCTTTTAGGGGATTCGACACTGGCGAACCCGCCCCGCCATATGCGCCAAGAAATCCGGCAAAAACAAGTGGTGGCGCCGGATTTCGACAGGCGTTCAGGGGTCCTTGCCACGCGTGCCGGCAGGACGCGACGACCGCTGGCTAGACCGCGCGGAAGATCAGCGAGGCGTTGGTACCGCCGAAACCGAAGGAGTTCGAAAGCGCAATATTGATCTCGCGCTCGACCGGCTTGTGCGGGGCGAGGTTGATCGGCGTTTCGACGGATGGGTTGTCGAGATTGATCGTGGGCGGTGCCACGTTGTCGCGAATGGCAAGGAGCGAGAAGATCGCCTCGACCGCGCCGGCAGCCCCAAGGAGGTGGCCGACAGCTGATTTGGTCGAACTCATGACCACACCGGACGCGGCGTCGCCCAGAAGGCGGGTCACTGCACCCAGTTCGATCTCGTCGCCGAGCGGGGTCGAGGTACCATGGGCGTTGATGTAGTCGATATCGGAGGGCGAAATGCCGGCGCGCTTGATGGCCGCTGCCATGGACCGATAGCCGCCATTGCCGTCTTCGGAGGGCGCGGTGATGTGGTAGGCGTCGCCTGAAAGGCCGTAGCCGATGACTTCGCCGTAGATGTGGGCGCCACGCGCCTTGGCGCGCTCATACTCTTCGAGCACGACGACACCCGAGCCCTCGCCCATGACGAAGCCGTCGCGGTCCTTGTCGTAGGGGCGCGAGCCTTTTTCGGGGGCGTCGTTGAAACCCGTCGAGAGCGCCCGACAGGCCGCGAATCCCGCCAGCGAGAGGCGGTTGACCGGGGATTCTGCGCCGCCGGCGACCATGACGTCGGCATCGTCGAGCGCGATCAGTCGCGCCGCGTCGCCGATGGCGTGAGCGCCGGTCGAGCAGGCCGTAACGACCGAATGGTTGGGGCCCTTGAGGCCGTGATTGATCGAGACATAGCCCGAGGCGAGATTGATGAGGCGCCCGGGAATGAAGAACGGGCTGATGCGGCGCGGGCCTTTTTCATTAAGGGCGATGGAGGCGTCGTAGATACCTCCGATACCGCCGATGCCCGAGCCGATAAGAACGCCGGCGCGTTCCTTTTCCTCATCGGTCTTGAGCTCCAGGCCTGAATCGCTGAGCGCCTGGGTGGCGGCAGCCATCGCATAGACGATGAAGGGATCGACCTTGCGTTGCTCCTTGGGCTCCATCCAATCGTCGGGATTGAACTTGCCCTCGGCGGTGTCGCCCAAAGGGATGCGGCAGGCGATCTGGCAGGGCAGATCGTCTACCTCGAAATCGGTCACGCGCTGCGCGCCGCTCTTGGATGCCAGGATATTGGACCAGACGATCTCGTGACCGACGCCCAAAGGGCTGACGATCCCGAGACCTGTAACGACGACGCGACGCATGTTCATGCCAAGATACAGGCGCTAGGCCGCCTACGCGCTCGCCTTGGAGAGGAACGCGACGGCGTCGCCGAAGGTCTGGATCGACTCGGCAGCGTCATCGGGGATCTCGACGCCGAATTCTTCTTCGAACGCCATCACGAGTTCGACCTGATCGAGCGAGTCCGCACCCAGATCGTCCATGAAGCTGGCCTTCTCGGTGACTTTATCGGCTTCGACGTTCAGGTGCTCCACAACGATTTTACGGACGCGATCTTCGATGTCGCTCATGTTGACTTCCCTTATTTAGAGATTGACTGGGGTTAAAACTCACTGTGCGTGCTTGGGGCAACATCCCTTGTGAGGACCCTTTTTGCAACGCGGTTGAAGGTCTGGACTACCCTTGTTCCTGCCCTTCCGGCCACAATGTGCGGCGGGGATTATCACACTTTGTTGAGATTGACCATATCGCCAATGCGGGGCGGTGCAAGCCCCTTTCTGGCGCTAAATCATCACCATCCCGCCGTTGACGTTCAGGGTGTGGCCGGTGACGTAGCCCGCCGCATCGGAGGCCAGGAAGACCGCGCAGGCGGCGACTTCGTCGGAGGTGCCGAGACGGCCGGCGGGGACCTTGGTGAGGATGGATTCGTGCTGCTTTTCGTTGAGCTCGTCGGTCATCGCCGAGGCGATGAAGCCCGGAGCGATGGTGTTGACGGTGATGCCGCGGCTGGCGACTTCGTAGGCCAGCGATTTGGACATGCCCGCGAGGCCGGCCTTGGAGGCCGCGTAATTGCCCTGGCCGGGGTTGCCCACGACACCGACGACCGAGGTAATCGAGATGATACGGCCGAAACGGCGCTTCATCATGCCGCGGATGGCAGCGCGGGTCAGATGGAAGGGCGCGGTGAGGTTGATCGAGAGGACGTCGTCCCACTCCTCGTCCTTCATGCGCATGAAGATGTTGTCGCGGGTCATGCCGGCGTTGTTGATGAGGATGTCGACGCCGCCCATTGCGGCTTCCGCGTCCGGGACAAGGCGCTCGACGGCGTCGAGATCGCTCAAATTGCACGGCAGAACATGGGTTTCCCCGGGAATGTCCCTGGCGACGTCTTCGAGCGCGCCGACGCGCGTGCCGCTCAAGGCGACGATTGCGCCCTGCGAGGCGAGGGCCTTGGCGATGGCGCTGCCGATGCCGCCCGAGGCGCCGGTGACGAGCGCGCGCTTTCCGCTTAGATCGAACATGAAACTCACTCCCCTACCCGTTCCTTATTGGCCGCGCGCATCGAGGAACGCGGCGATATCGTCGACCGTTCCGATGGCCTGCGCGCTTGCGTCTTTCGCGATACGCTTGGCTAGCCCGGACAGCACTTTGCCGGTGCCCAGTTCATAGAGTTCGGTCACGCCGCCTTCGCCGGTGAGCCAGGCGACGCTTTCCGTCCAGCGGACCATGCCTGTGACCTGCTCGACGAGGCGCTGGCGGATGTCGTCGGGGTCAGAGATGGGCGCAGCGAGGACGTTGGCAACGACCGGGACGACGGGGGCGTTCATCTCGACCTCCGCGAGCGCCGTTTGCATAGCCTCTGCGGCAGGACCCATCAGGGCGCAGTGGAACGGTGCGCTTACCGGCAGCGGCAGAGCGCGCTTGGCGCCCTTTTCCTTGGCCAGCGCAATGGCGCGATCCACGGCGGCGGCGTTGCCGGAGACGACGACCTGGCCGGGGGCGTTGTCGTTGGCGACGTCACAGACATCGTCGCCACGCGCCGCCTCGGCGATTTCCTTTACC
This sequence comes from Pelagibacterium xiamenense, assembly GCF_021166475.1. Classification (GTDB taxonomy): domain Bacteria; phylum Pseudomonadota; class Alphaproteobacteria; order Rhizobiales; family Devosiaceae; genus Pelagibacterium; species Pelagibacterium xiamenense. The sequence goes on along the minus strand of NZ_JAJOYS010000003.1, from coordinate 67,374 downwards.
GCGTCGAACTCGAGCCCGAGGATAGCGGCCATCGCGCCCTGCCCGACAGGCACGGCCTGCTGCATGGCGCGGCCGCGGATCTGGAGCAGCCGGGCGGTATCGGCGAGTGAAAAAGTGCCGGCGGCGCAGAGGGCGGAATACTCACCCAGCGAGTGGCCGGCGACGAAGCTGGCGGTCCCGCCGACCGTGACGCCGCGCGCCTCAAGCACGCGGATAACGGCGATCGAAGCGGCCATGAGCGCCGGCTGGGCATTTTCAGTCAGCCGCAGGGTGTCGTCCGGGCCCTCGAACATGATCGCCGAAAGTTTGAGACCCAGCGCGTCATCGACCTCGTCAAAGACCGCGCGTGCCTCCGGGTAGGCCCCCGCAAGGTCCTTGCCCATGCCAACGGCCTGGCTCCCCTGACCGGGGAAGGTGAAAGCCGGTTTGCTCATCGATGCCCTCGTGTCGGTAAACCGTCATTTGAGGGAGCCGGCCAAATCCGCTTTCGGCCCGGCCTCCTCAAGTCCTTGTTCTGTCGCGTGTGCGGATAACCACATTCTCCGGACACGTTCCCGGGCGAGGTGCCCCGAAAACCGGGCGAAGTCAAGAAGGTGGACCGAAAGCCTGTGGGTTACGTGCGCAGCCGATACCCGGTCTTGAAGATCCAGGTGACGATCCCGAGCGAAATCCCGAGGAACACGAGCGTCATCCCGAGGCTGATCCAGACGTTGACGTCGGCGGTGCCGTAAAAGCTCCAGCGGAAGCCCGAGACGAGGTACACGACCGGATTGAAGAGTGCGACCGTCTGCCAGCCTTCAGGCAGCATCGAAATCGAATAGAAGGTGCCGCCGAGGAAGGCGAGCGGGGTCACGACCAGAAGCGGAATGAGCTGGAGCTTTTCGAAATTGTCGGCCCAGATGCCGATTATGAACCCCAGCATCGAGAACGTCAGTGCGGTGAGAATGAGGAACGCCACCATCGCAAAGGGATGCTGGACCTCGACGTCAACGAAGAGTGTAGCGGTGGCGAGGATAATCAACGCCAGAATGACCGATTTGGTCGCCGCGGCGCCCACAAAGGCGATGACGGTTTCGACGTGGGAAATCGGCGCGGACAGAATCTCGTAGATGGTGCCGGCGAATTTGGGGAAGTAGATGCCGAATGAGGCGTTCGAGAGCGATTGCTGCAGGAGCGAGAGCATGATCAGCCCCGGCACGATGAAGGATGCGTAGGAGACGCCTTCGACCGACTCGATGCGCGAGCCGATCGCCGCGCCGAAGACCACGAAATAGAGCGAGGTGGAGACGACCGGGGAGATGATCGACTGGGTAATGGTGCGCCACCAGCGCGCCATTTCAAACATATAGATGGCTTTGATCGCGTAGAGATTCATCACCGGTCCTTCAGCAATCCGATAAAAATTTCTTCGAGCGAGCTCTGGTGGGTCGAGACGTCCTTGACGCGGATTCCCTCCTCGCTGATGGCGGCCATGAGCGAGGCGATGCCGGTGCGCTCGGACTGGCTGTCATAGGAATAGACCAGTTCGGTGCCGCCATTCGCGAGTTTAAGGCCGAGATCGGCGAGCGGTGCCGGAACGGTTTCGAGCGCCTCCTGGAGCTGGATGGTCAGATCCTTCTTGCCCAGCTTGCGCATGAGTTCGTTCTTGTCTTCGACAAGGATGATTTCGCCGCGCGAGATGACCCCGATCCGGTCGGCCATCAGCTCGGCTTCCTCGATATAGTGGGTCGTGAGCACGATGGTGACGCCGCTTTCGCGCAGCTTGCGCACCACTTCCCACATGTCCTTGCGAAGTTCGACATCGACGCCCGCGGTCGGCTCGTCGAGGAACAGTATCTGGGGCTGGTGGCTAAGGGCCTTGGCAATCAGAACGCGGCGCTTCATGCCGCCCGAGAGCGTAATGAGTTTGTCGTTGCGCTTTTCCCACAGCGAGAGGTCGCGCAGGAGCTTTTCCATGTAGGCGTCGTCCTGCGGCTTGCCGAACAGGCCGCGGGTGTACTTCACGGTCGCCCAGACGGTTTCGAACCGGTCGCCGGTCAATTCCTGGGGAACGAGCCCGATCATAGCGCGGGTCTTGCGGAAGTCCTTGATAACGTCGTAGCCGCCGACGCGGATTTCACCCGACGTGGGGCGGACGAGGCCGCAGACCGTGCCGATGAGCGTGGTCTTGCCGGCGCCGTTGGGACCCAGAAGCGCGAAAATCTCGCCCTTCCTGATCTCCAGATCGACCCCCTTGAGTGCCTCGAAACCCGTATCATAGGTCTTGTCGAGACGGGAAATGGATACGGCCGCCGTGGCGGTCGCGGCATGGATGTTCATGAGGCTTGCCCTCCGGCTTGGGTGCGGGGGCGTTGACGCGCCGCAGTTGCGCTTCTGCGATCTGGCCCCGGCGCCTATATAAGACGCTGCGACGATTTGACTAGACCCAGGTGTCAAAAAAGAAGGGCCCGTGCGAAACGGGCCCATCCAAGATATTGAAAGCGCTTTATAAAAATTAGCGCTTGGAGAACTGGAAGGAACGGCGGGCCTTGGCGCGGCCGTACTTCTTACGTTCGACGACACGGCTGTCACGCGTGAGGAAGCCGCCCTTCTTGAGGACGCCACGCAGTTCGGGCTCGTAGAGGGTCAGCGCCTGGGAGATGCCGTGACGCACGGCACCGGCCTGTCCCGAGAGCCCGCCGCCGGAGACCGTCGCGACGACGTCGTACTGGTCGACGCGCTCGGTGGCCACGATCGGCTGCTGCAGGATCATCTGGAGCACCGGACGGGCGAAATAGGCGGTGAATTCCTTGCCGTTGACGGTGATCTTGCCCGAGCCGGGCTTGACCCACACGCGGGCGACGGCGTCCTTGCGCTTGCCGGTGGCATAGGCACGGCCATACTGGTCGAGCTTCTGGGTGCGCACGGGCGCGTCGGAAACTGCGGCTTCGGTGGCGGTGCCGAGATCTTCGAGGGAGTTGATGGTCTCGGACATATTACTTCACCCTCACATTCTTGGCATTGAGCGCAGCAACGTCGATCGCTTCGGGCTGCTGGGCTTCATGGGGATGTTCAGAACCGGCATAAACGCGCAGGTTCTTGAGCTGGGCGCGCGAAAGCGGGCCGCCGGGCATCATGCGGCGCACGGCGTTCTCGACGACACGCTCGGGGAAACGGCCCTCAAGGAGTTCGCGCATGGTGCGGTCCTTGATGCCACCCGGGTAGCCGGTGTGCCAGTGAAAGCGCTTGTCGTCCATCTTCTTGCCGGTGAACTTCACCTTGTCGGCATTGATGACGATGACGTTGTCGCCCATGTCCTGGTTAGGGGTATAGGTCGGCAGGTGCTTGCCGCGCAGGCGCGTGGCGATGAAAGCAGCGAGGCGGCCGACGACGACGTCTTTGGCGTCGATCAGCACCCACTTCTTTTCGATCTCGCCAGCCTTGGCAGAGTAGGTCTTCATTTTGATGTGTCCTTAAGATCTACCCCTCGTCCCGCGTCAGTCGAAGCGCCGCGCGCGGAAATCGGGGTTGCAGTCGATTTGCGATCTGTTCGGCGCGGGTGATACAGGCGGCGCAAGAGGTCGTCAAGCGAAAAGAATTTATCGCACAAAAACAACGGCTTGACCAAACGGTATAATAATACCTCTATGAAAGTCGTTTCATATCAGAGAGATAGGCAGCCACCATTGCTGCCAGCATGAAGGCCAGGGCCTGGTGGCCGAGCGCGAGCGGGATGTTTACGACGCTCAGAAGCGTAGCGATGCCAAGGACGACCTGCAGGAGCACGATGATCGCGATGCGCGGCAGCCAACCGTGAACGCCGTTGAATCCGGGGGATTTGTGCCCGGCCCAGACCAGAATGCCGACGAAGACGACAGTTGCATAGGCAATGTTGCGGTGGTTGAACTGCACCGTCATCACATTCTCGAAGTGGTTGATCCAGGCGGGATCCATGACGAACAGGCCGTTTGGGATCAGGCGTCCGTCCATAAGCGGCCAGGTGTTGTGCGAGAGACCGGCGTCGAGGCCGGCGACGAGTGCGCCGGCGGCGATCTGGATGACGACCATGGCCAGCAGCACCCAAATGGCGGCGACCCATCCCCTGCCCGGCCGGACACCTTTGACCGGCGGCTCGAGGCTGCGGCCGACCCAAACGAGCGCCAGCATGAGAAGGCACGCGGCGGTCAGGTGCGCGGCGAGGCGATACTGGCTCACCGACGTGAGCTCGGAAAGGCCCGAAGAAACCATCCACCAGCCCAGGAAACCCTGAAAGCCGCCGAGAAGAAAGAGGACGACGAGCGGACCGAAGAGGCTTTTCGGAATACGGCGCTGGGCCACGAAGACGACAAAGGGGATGGCGAAGGCAAAGCCGAGCATGCGGCCCAGGAAGCGATGCAGCCATTCCCACCAGAAGATGAGCTTGAATTCGTCCACGCCCATCCAGCCGGCGAAGAGCTGGTATTGCGGGATGCGCTGATAGGCCTCGAACTCGGCCTGCCAGTCAGCATCGCTCAGGGGCGGAATGATGCCCGAAATGGGCTTCCAGCTCGTGATCGACAACCCGGATTCGGTGAGGCGCGTTGCGCCGCCCACGAGCACCATAACGAGAACGAAGGCCGCAAGGACATAGAGCCAGATGCGCACGGGGCGCAGGCGGTCGTAGTCGAGCGGGGCAGTGGCGGAAAGCGCGGTCACGTCGTTTTACCGGAATTTTCTGTGCGCCAGACCATTTTGGCCTCTCACGGAGGCGCAGAAATAGTCCAGGTCATTGTCTTGTCGCGTTCCCGAACCGCAAAAGCGATATCCGCTTTTGCCGGGAACGCTTTAACTGCTAAAGCGATGACCCGGCCAACGCAATGTCAACAATCGCCGCAGGGGGAACCATAGCCATGACGCAGAGCCAGCGCAAAGCGATCGGGATTGCCCTCACGCTGCTGACCCTGGTTGTGTGGGCGATTATCGGCATGTGGGGGTATGAACTCCTGCTTGTCGGAGCGCCCGCCTGGGTTCACCTTATCTATTTCGTCGCTTTCGGGCTCGGCTGGGTGTTTCCGGCGATGGCCGTGATCCGGTGGATGTCCAAACCCGAATAGTCAGCCGACGTTCACCTTGCCGCCGGAGAGCACCGAAAAGAATGCGCCGGTCAGAAAGACATCGAGAAAGCTCTCTTTCTGGAAGCTGCCGTTGAGGGAAATCCGTGGCAGGGCCTCGAGATGGTTCGCGTGCTCACGGTAGAGCCCGCCCGGGCGCGTGGTGACGGCGGTCCGGAATCCCAGTTCCTTGACCGTGGCAAACTCGCGCGGGCCGGCGGCAACGGGGCTGCCGATGGGATAGGAAAAGTGGGCCGGCGCCTCGCCGAACTGCGCCTTGATGATCGACCGTGACTGGTCGATTTCCAAGCGCATGTCCTCGCCGGGGAGCTTGGAGAGCTCGTAGTGGTGGACCGTATGCGCGCCGATGGTGCAAAGCGGCTCCTCGGCAAAGGTCTTGAGTTCCGACCAGTCCATGATCAGCGCCCGGCAATGGGCGTCGAGATCAATCCCGGCGCGGCCGGCGAGCGCCCGGATCGCCTCGACGCGCTCGGGCTCGGGCATGGCCCGGTGGGCGGCGTAGAGTTCGTCGTACAGGCTCTGCTTTTGCCGGGTCGTTGCCGCGTCGACGTAGCGGGGCCCTCCGGGTCCGGGGACGACGACCACCTTGTTTGCGGCAATGATGTCCTCGAGCGCCTGCCACCAGACTTGGCCGGCACCGTCGACGAGCGCCGTGGGGACAAAAAGCGTAAACGGCGCGTTGTGCTTTTTGAGGACGGGCAACGCGTATTGAAGGTTATCCCGGTAGGCGTCGTCGAAGGTGAAGACGACGAAGGGTTTGGTCCTTTCCGCCGATTCGACGCGGCGGGCGGCCTCGTCGAGATCCACGATATCGAACCCTGCGGCACGCGATTTGACGATGGCCGCTTCGAGAAAGTTCGGGGATACCTGCAAGATCGCGTTGGGGGCGAAAGCGGCGGGCGGCTCAGGCAGGACGCGATGAAGCGTGAAAATGACGCCCTTTGCGCGTGAGAACTGCCGGACAAGGGGCGCCACACCTGGGAGCGCCAGGGCTTCGAACGCGGCCCGGTAGACGAGATACCGCACCCCTACGCGACTCGGGATTTGAATTCGGACGCGACGACCACGTGGACGGGCTCGAAGCCCAGCGCCTCGATTTCGTGGCGGGCCCTTTGCGCGCTGGCCGCATCACGCGCAAGCAGAATGCAACATCCGCCCGCCTGGGCGAACATGGGCAGCGCGGAGGCCATGCCCACAGTGCCCGTGACCACGACGACAGCTTCGTAAATATCGGACAGCGCCTCGACGAGCGTCTCGCCACGGGCGGGATGACGGGCGAGCCTGGCCGCCTGCCCCCACGGGACGAAGGCGAAGCGCTCGTCGTGGCCCGTGTGGACGATATCGCCGAAATCGGCCTCGCCAGCGCACAGATCGGACAATCCGAGCTCAACACCCTGCCGGCCGCTTGCGGCATCGACCTCGGCGACCGATTGGCCGTTCTCGACGATGCGGGCGGTCAGCTGTTCTGCGAAATCGGCACTGTCGCGCCAGTGGTCGAGCGTCGCAATGGCGATGCGGCGGGTGGTGCCTGCAAGGACGCGCGCCGCGAGGCTTTCGATTTCGACGTCGATGGGTGCGAGGCGGCGGGCGCCCTGCCCTTCCGGAGCGTCTGCGTCTTCTTCTACGTCATTGTCATTCTCACCCCCGGCATCGACGACCCGCGGAGCCGGTTGAGGCGTGGCCGTCACGGTGTCGGGCTCGGTACGCTCGACGAGCGCGCGGCCCGACAGCAGCTCGGAAAATATGACGGCGCCGACCTGCAGGACGACCGACACCATGCCGACGACCATGAGGATGAGCGTCGTGCGGGGGGAGGCGGGCGTTTCGGATGGCGCGGCCGCGCTCACGAATCGTACGTCGGGCAGCGCCGAGTCCGCGTCGGTGCGCGCGGCGGCCTCCGAATAGCGCAGGAGGAAGGCATTGAGCAGTTCGCGCTGCGCGGCGGCCTCACGCTCAAGCTCGGCGAGGGTCACACCGTCGCGGGTAGCGGTGCCCGCGCTCACCTTGAGGTCTTCGAGGTCGGCGCGCAGTGAGGTTTCGAGGTCGGCCTCGATCTCTGCCTGGGCTTCGAGCGCTTCGGCGACCCGCCGGCCTTCTGAGGCTATCTGCTGGTCGATCTCGGCAATCTGCGCATCGAGCGCCCGGATCGTGGGATGGTTGGAGAGCAGCGTCGCAGATTGTTGCGCGCGCTGCCCCTGGAGCGTCGCGCGTTCCTCGACGAGGCGCTGGACGACGGGGGAATTCTGCACGTCGGAAATGCCAACGACGGACTGGCCGTCCGCAAGCATGCGCCGGATCAGATCGGCGCGCGACTGGGCCGCATTGCGCCGTTCGGCGGTCGCCGTGATCTGAGTGGCGATATTGGAAAGCTGTTGATCGACGATCGACGTGTTGTTCTGACCGACAAACAGGTCGTTCTCGACGCGGAATTCGGCAACGCGGCGCTCGGCTTCGAGCACGGTCTCGCGCAGTTCGTCGATCTCGCGTTCGAGCCACAAGGTCGCGCCGGTGGTATCCTCGATCTCCTGATCGACGAGCCGGGCGATATGAGCTTCGGCGATGGCATTGGCCATGTCGGCGGCGAGCTGAGGACTCTCGGCAAGAAACGAAACCGTAATAAGCCGGGACTCGCGCTCCTGACCGACGTCGAGATTGTCGCGCACTTGTTTGACGAGTTCGGCGTCGGACAAACCGGCGAATTCGGGTTCATCGCGAAGCCCGACTGCCTCGGCGGCCGCGAGAATGGTTTCGCGCGACGTGATCAATTCGATCTGGCTTGCAACCGTCGCGGCATCGATGATGGCGCTGGTTGTCGTGTCGTTGGTCGCGCGGGTAAAGGGCGTGGTGCGCGGCGCGACCAACAGGCCCGCCTGGGATTCATAAAGTCGCGGCATGAAGGTGAGAACCGCAAACGCGATCGCGCATAAAATGAGCGTCACGAACAGTATACGCGGCAGGCGGATGAAAATGGCCCGCACGATGGCACCCACGGCGATGCTTGCGTCGGGCTGATCGACGCTTAGTGCCGGTCCGGTCATGACTCTCCCCTACTGCTGTCACGCGAGCCTGGGAAAGGACTCGCCCCTATGCCTTCGCTTATGCCGCGTTATGGTAAGCATTCGGTTAAGCCGTACGACGCCCGCCGATAAGGGGAATGTTAACCATAACGTGGCAGCAATCGAGCGGATCGTAATCGACTGGATTTCGTGATGCGTATGCTGCGTTTGTTATTTGCCCTGCTCGTTTCGCTGACGCTCGTCGCGTGCAGCCATACGAGCAGACCGGCGACATATCTGGTCGAGCAGACGGGGCCGTACCGGCTCGATAGCGGCGACCTCGTGCGCGTCACCGTCTATGGGGACGCGAATCTCACCAACAGTTATCGGGTGGACGATGCCGGCGCCATTGCGTTGCCGCTCGTGGGCGCCATCCCGGCGCGGGGCGCGACGACCGAGGTCGTTGGCGGCAGGATCACCACCGCACTGGCCAACGGGTTCATGCGAAACCCAAACGTTGCCGTGGAAGTGGCTGAATACAGGCCGTTTTTCATTCAGGGCGCCGTCGGTTCGCCAGGTGCGCTTTCGTATGTCTACGGCATGACCGTACGCGCCGCAATCAGCGCGGCAGGCGGATTTACGGATGTTGCGAACCGCAACAGCGCCGTCATCTACCGGCGGCAAGGCGACGATATGGTGCGCGGGTCGGTCGGGTTGGACTTTCCCATTCTACCGGGCGACACCATCGTTGTTTCAGAGCGCTGGCTTTAGCCCGATGCGAATTCTCCATGTCATGCGCGCCCCGGTCGGAGGGCTCTTCCGGCACGTGGCAGACCTTACGGAGGCTCTGAGCGCGCGCGGGCATGAGGTCGGCATCGTCGCCGACAGCCTTTCGGGTGACGCGGCGACCGAGGCCAAGCTCGGGGCACTTTCGCGCCATGCCGCGCTCGGCATTCACCGGCTGCCCATTCCTCGCCTGCTCGGTGCCCAGGACTTTGCGACGCCGCTGCGTATTCGCGGGCTCGCGCGATCGCTTTCCATTGACATTCTGCATGGGCACGGAGCCAAGGGCGGGTTCGCGGCGCGGCTCGGGGGGCTCGGGCACAAGGGCGCGGCCGCGCTCTATACGCCGCATGGCGGGGCGCTGCATTTCGACCAGAAAGCGCCATCGGGAGCGCTGTTCATGGCCATCGAGCGCGCGCTGCTTGCGGCGACGGACGCGGTGATCTTCGAAAGCGCGCATGCCGAACGGGTCTTCGGCGAAAAGGTCGCACGTCCCAAATGCGTGACACGGGTGATCCACAACGGGCTCACGGAAGCCGAGTTCAATCCGGTTGCGGCGTCGACGGAGGCTGCCGATTTCGTCTTTGTCGGGGAATTGCGCCAACTGAAGGGAATCGATCTTCTGGTCGAGGCATTGGGGCCGCTGCGCCGGCCGGACGGATCGCCCGCAACGCTCGTAATGGCTGGTGACGGCCCGGATGCAAACGACCTGCGGACGCGGATCGCGGCCCTGGGGCTTGGCGACCGGGTCACTTTGGCGGGCGTTCAGCCCGCCCGGGAGATGTTTGCGCGTGGGCATTGCGTCGTCGTGCCGTCGCGAGCGGAGTCCCTGCCCTATATCGTGCTGGAGGCGGCGGCGGCGCAACGGCCCCTGATCGCTACCGATGTCGGTGGTATTTCCGAAATCTTCGGGCCGCAGGCTCACCGGCTGATCGCGCCGGACAGCAAGGAGGCGCTACAAGCTGCCATGACCGGCTTCCTTGCCGAGCCCGACCGGTTCGGCGAGGAGGCGGCGAGGTTGCGCGCCTTCGTTCATGACGGATTTTCGGTTGCACGGATGGCCGAAGCCATCGAAGAGCTTTACGGGCAATTGCTCGCGCGCCGATAACTCCATACCCGTGCGCTTTTTTCACCGAGTTTTCATACCTCCTCCACCATACTCCCGCGCGAGAAACTCAGGTATTGCGTAAAAGGTATTCTCGTCATGTTCCGCGTCGATCCCAGGCAGGCGGCAGCCGATCATATTGAAAGCGGCAGAACCGCGGGCGCCAGCGCGCTATCCCCACTGGCCGAGGAAATCGCTTCGCGGCCGGTCGAAGAAGGGTATTCGCATGCGGTGCTTTCGGGCGTCGCCCAACTGATCGAGGCGGGGCTGCTCGCGCTGATCGGGGTTGGCATTTTTCTTTGGTACCTGCCGCTCGGCGAAGCGCTCTTTTACGTGCCGCTGATCGCCGGTTCGGTGCTTCTGGCCAATGTGAGCTTCAATCTCGCGCGCACGCACCGGATCGTCGCCTACCGGACGCTCTTCAAACAGACCCTCAGGGTTCTGATCGGCTGGTCTGCGGTCTTCCTGGTGCTGATGACCGGGCTATACTTCTTCAAGGCCGGAGACATGGTATCGCGCGTCTGGCTTTTGAGCTGGTTCGTCGCGGGTGGGGTGGCGCTTGTCGCATTCCGGCTCGCCTGGCGCGCACTCATCCTCAGATGGTCGGCCGACGGACGGCTCAAGCGCCGGACGGTGATTGTCGGCGGCGGGCCGTCGGCCGCCTCGCTGATCGAGGCCATCGAAGCGGGTGCCAACAACGATATCGAACTGATCGGACTTTTCGACGACCGCGTGGGCGAGCGCTCGCCCGATGTGGTTGCGGGACTGCACAAGCTCGGGCGGGTCTCCGATCTCGTCGAATTTTCACGCCGGGCGAAGATCGATCTCGTCATCGTCTCGATGCCGCTTTCCGCAGAAGGGCGCGTTCTCGAGATGCTGCGCCAATTGTGGGTGCTTCCGGTCGATATCCGGCTCAGCGCGCATATGAGCAAGCTGCGCTTTACCGACAAGACCTATTCCTATGTCGGCGACCTGCCGGTCTTCGACATGGCCGACCGGCCGATTTCGGATTGGAACCTCGTCTTCAAGTGGGTGTTCGACAAGGTCGTCGCGACCCTGGCGCTCCTTGTCCTGTCCCCGATCATGATCGGGACGGCAATCGCGATCAAACTCACGAGCAAGGGACCGGTGCTGTTCCGTCAGAAGCGGCATGGGTTCAATAACGAGCTTATCGAGATCTACAAGTTCCGCTCGATGTACACCGATATGAGCGACGCGCAGGCGGCCAAGCTCGTGACGCGCGACGATCCGCGCGTGACGCCGGTGGGGCGGATCATCCGCAAGACCTCGATCGACGAGCTGCCTCAGCTTTTCAACGTCCTCAAAGGCCAGCTTTCGATCGTCGGACCAAGGCCGCACGCGCTCGAGGCGAAGGCGGCCAATACGCTCTACCACGAGGCGGTCGACGGGTATTTCGCACGTCACAAGGTCAAGCCAGGCATTACCGGCTGGGCGCAAGTGCATGGCTGGCGGGGCGAGACCGATACCATTGAAAAGATCATGCAGCGCGTGGACCACGACCTTTACTACATCGAGAACTGGTCGATCTTTCTCGATCTCTACATCCTCGTCATGACGCCCTTCAGCCTGTTCAATTCAGAGAATGCCTACTGATGCGGAAGATGACGCATGACGCCCTGCGCCTGGCAGCGCTTGGCGCCGTCGTTTTTCTGGGATGGCCAGCGGCTGCTCAACCGGCCGGAGCCGACAGCGACCTCTGCATTGAGTGTCTGCAGGTACGGGTGGGGCCGCCGGTGGTCGTCCGGGGGCCGTTCCCTGACGAGCTGGACGCTCCTTTTACAGCCTTGCGGTTGGACGATGGGTCGTTTCGCGGTTTCAGCGCGAACGGTTCGACATATGCCATTGAGGGCGAGAGCCTGTGGGACATGGGCGGACCGCGCCGGGAAGTTCTGGAGGCAGGCGAGCCGGGGCAGGAGAACGAATGCGGGCGCTGGCTGACGTCAGCGATGCGCTACGGAGATGCCGTCCTCGGCTTCGTCCACCAGGAAAGCATTTGCGATTACGGGCCGCAGGGGCAGACCGACAAGACCATGGCGATCGCAATATCGTCCGATGACGGGCTGACCTGGACGGATCTGGGTACGGTCATCACCGGGCCGGATTCTCCTGGGCCCGGCACGACCTCCGGCGAGGGCGACTGCACGATGGTCGACGGTGCGGATGGCTATCTCTATGCCTATTGCCTGCGCAATTCCGACTGGCAGACCATCGTGGCCCGAGCGCAGGCGTCCGAGCCGACGGCGTGGCACAAGTACCACCAAGGCGACTGGACGCAGCCAGGTCTCGACGGCCAGGCGACGGCCATCGGTTTTCTCGGGCCGGGTGCGGGGTACCTGAAGGACCACGAGCGGGTTGTCACCGTAACAGTCGACCCGTGGTTCGGGGGGGTCCGTTTGTCACTGTCGGCAGATAAAGTGTCGTTCGTGGACGTTGAGGAACCGCTGATACCCATTGACGGGTCCGATTGGAACCGGCCGGCCGATACCGATCTCATTGCCTATCCCACCATCCTGAACCCCGACAACGGCAGCAACGCGGTCGATATGCGTTTTCTGCTAAGCTACATCTATGTGCCACCTGGACAGGGGTTCGAAAGCCGCTATCTGGTGCATCACGAAATAGACCTGTCCGTGAACGACGACCCGTTGCCCGTTCAGGCCGGCCTGGCCCTGACCCGCTGGACTGATCCGGACCGTACGGCGTATGTCACGTCCACAGGCCCGATGACGGGCGAGCGGCTCGGCTACCGGCAGGACGCGGTCGTCGCCTACATGCTGACCGTCGCACCCCCAGGCCTGGACAGCGTCAAGATCGCCGAATGTTCCACCGGCTCTGCCGGCGAACCGGACCATTTGCTTGCCGAAGACGGCGGCTGCGAGAACCAGGGATATGTCCGCGAGCGGACCGCCGGCTGGCTGTATCTCGACGAGCAGCCGGGCACGGTGCCCGTCTATCGCTGCGTGGACGAGGAAACCCAATCGCGTTTCGGTTCGAGCGACCCGGAGTGTGAGGGGCGCGGCGCCATGGAATTGCGCCTCGGCTATGGGCTGGCACCATGAGCGGGGGTGCACAGACATTTGGCGCCTCACCAGGTAGCGGCGCGACGGTCAGTCTTCAAAATTTGAGGCTCGTCACGTTCTGGACGCGAAACCTTGTGTTCCTGATTGCCATATTGGCGATGAACTACACGCTGATGCGCCCCTCTCCGGTCGACCTGCTGTTCATCGGGGCCTTCCTGATCTCCGTTTTTTACCTGATGTTGTTCAGGGACAAACTGGTCGCGCGTCGAACGGTCTTCCTGTTCCTGGTTCTTGGTGCCTGGGCGGTTTCCTATTTCGTCGCCTCTCTTCCCCATGTCGGCGAGCCCTTTGTAGGCTTCGAGCTCCTGGCCAAGAGCTTTGCCATCTCGATCGGCTTTATCGGCGGCTTCGTAGCGATGAGTTGGGATCGCCGGCACTTCGAAACGTTCATGAAGGTCTACATTGCCTCGTGCGTCGTGGCCTCGATATTGGGCACGCTGGGCTTTCTGACGCAGAACGGGCTACTCACCTGGGACGGCCGCGCGAAGGGTCTGATCGACGATCCGAATATGTACGGCTCATTCCTGATCCCCGCCGTGATCTTCTGCGCCTACCTGATGCCGCGCATCCGGGGTGGCAAATTGCTCCTGCTCGGGGCCATGGGCATCATCTTGTTTGGCATCCTGCTCTCCTTCTCGCGTATCGCCATCGTTGCAGCGTTGCTTTGCCTTTTTGCCTTCATCTTCTACCAGAACCGCGCAAACCCGCGTCGGCTGGTCCTGATGGTGGGCGGCATTCTCGCCGCCGGCGTCGCACTTTTCGTCATCGCCAGCCTCACCTCCGCCGATTTTACAGAAAAGCTTCTCGACCGCCTGACCTTTGCCAAAGCCTATGACCTTGGAGAGGATGGCCGATATGGGCGTTACCTGCAGGTCCTGCCGATGATCGTTCAGGACCCGATCGGGCTCGGCGTGCTACAGCTCGAGAAGATCTTCCCCGAGCCGATCCACAACATCTGGTTGAGTTCCTTCGTCAATTACGGCTGGGGTGGCGGCATTGCCTGGCTTACCCTGGCGATCGGAAGCGTTGTCGTGTCCATGCGGAACTACAGGCGGACGCGAGACGACATCCCGATCGCCTTGCTGTGCTCTCTAATCGGGATCGTCTTGTGCGCATCGCTGCATGAGGGCGAACATTGGCGCCATATGTGGCTTTTGTTCGGACTCGTATGGGGCATGGATGTTTCCAGGGCCGGTTTTGTGAGACCTGGCGCGCCACGCGCCGTGTCTAAGCCCCGGAGAGCAACGCCATAGATCGATCCCGGGAAACGCCCTAACGGTCGATGCGGCCGGTCTTTAGGTAGCGCTCGGCGAGGTCCGCCGTGCCTTGCGCATAGGTGGGCGCAAGACTGCGGGCGAGTTCGGTTTCGTCGTGCGATCCGGTCCATGCCAGGAGCGCCATCCGCCGCAGCATGATCAGGGTATCGAGCATGGCGGCATCCTCACGCGAAAAATCGCGGTGGCGGCGATAGCCCGCGAGCCAGGCTTCGCGCAGCGCCGGAACGACCGGGTCGTCTTCGAAGAACGACACGGCGGCGGCGAAATCGTAGCCGAACCAGCAGAAGCCGCAGTCATCGAAATCGATGATGCGCGTCACGCCGTCCTCGACCAGCAGGTTGGCGAGCCGCATGTCGGCGTGGATAAGCCCGAAACGGTCGGAAGTCCTGCCGTAGGACGCGAGCATCAGGCGCAATTGCTCGTCGAGGGTGTCGAGCACCTTGCGGATAGCACCGGTGACACCCGGCGCTCGGCGCCAGTCGCCCCAGATGGCGTCGCGGTCAAGAATGGCCTCGGCGGTCCAGACCTGACGTTCGAACGGCTCGGGCGGCGTCCAGCGCTCGACATGAGCGTGACATTGGGCTGCAAGCGCGCCCAGTTGCGAGAAGACCGGCGCCAGATCGTCGCCGACCTCGGGTTCCGTGCCGGCTTCGAACTCGAAAAGCACCATGTGCCGAACGTCGTTGGGGCTCCCGAACGGGCCTTGCTGGACGAAGGCGCCGTTGTCACCGCGAATCGGTTGCGGTGTGAAGAGCCCGGTTTCGGCATTGAGCGCGCGCATCCAGGCCAGTTCGCTCTCGATGGCGAGGCGAGAATGGTAATCGGGTCTGTGAACCCGCAGGACGTATTTTTCGCCGGTCGGTGTGTCGATCCGGAAGGTATGGTTTTCCGAGAGGTTGATGAGCGTCGCGGTACTGCCCTCGAGGCCGGACCAATTCGCCAGTGCGGCGTCCAAAAGCGGTTCTGCCAGCATCCCTACCCCAAATATCCTGGCAACAAAAAAGCCACCCTTTTTGGGGGCGGCCTTTTGAGAAATGGTCGGAGCGGCCGGATTTGAACCGACGACCCTCTGTCCCCCAGACAGATGCGCTACCAGGCTGCGCTACGCCCCGACTTGGGCTTTCACCTATATAATCGCCGCAGTAAGCGCAAGAGTGCAAATGGGATTTTCACGCCGGCTGCGGCAGACATACGCAACCCAACCGCGCGCTGGCCGTTATAGGCGTACTGGTATCAGGGGCTGGGTTCATGCCAATTCTGATCATAATTCTGCTTGCCTTTCTCATCGGCACAATCGGGTTCTGGGACACGCTCGCGGCGCTATTGGGCGCCGTGGCCGTCATCGTGTTGTTCTGGGTGATCCTCGCGGCGATTGCCGTCTTCGGCGTTCTGTGGATCTTGCAGCGTCTGACGCGGTGATCAGTCGTAAAACAGCGAGATGCGCTGGCCGCCGATCTCATGGACGTTGATGTTCATGTCGTAGATCGCGCGCAGAGCATCGGGGTTGATGATATCCTCGGTCGATCCGTGATTGACGACTTTGCCATCCTTCATGGCGACGATGTAATCCGAGTACCATGACGCGAAATTGATGTCGTGCAGGACGAGGACGACGGTCTTTCCCAACTCGTTCGCGGCGCGGCGCATGAGCTTCATCATCCCCATGGCGTGCTTCATATCGAGGTTGTTGAGCGGCTCGTCGAGGAGCACATAGTCGGTGTCCTGGCACAGCACCATGGCGACGAAGGCACGCTGGCGCTGGCCACCCGAGAGCTCGTCGAGGAACCGCCCGCGCAAGTCTTCGAGATTGAGATAGGCGATCGCCTCGTCGATATGGCGCTTATCCTCGACGGTGAGACGGCCCTTCGAATAGGGATAGCGGCCGAAGGCGACGAGGTCGGCAACCGTGAGGCGTGCGCTCATGTGGTTGTCCTGGCGCAGGATGGAAAGCCGCCTTGCCAGCACGTCGCCGGGGGTTTTGGTCACGTCCATGCCATCGACAGTGACGGTGCCCGCGTCCATGCCCAGAAGCCGGCTTATGATCGAGAGCATTGTCGACTTGCCCGCGCCGTTGGGGCCGATAATCGACGTAATACCCCTGGTGGGCAGCGCTATGGAGACGTCGTCGACGACAACGGTTCCGCCATAGGCCTTGGTGATGCCTTTGGTGATGATCATCGGGCGGCACCTCTGAGAATCAGCAGGATGAAGACGACGCCGCCCAGGAACTCGATGATGATCGAGAGGGCGGTGTTGAAGGCGAAGACGCGCTCGAGCAGCATCTGGCCGCCTACGAGGCAGATGAAGGCAAGCAGCGCTGCGGCGGGGATAACATGGCGGTGCCTGGCGCTGCCGATCATGATGTAGGCGAGGTTGGCGACCAACAGGCCGAAGAACGTTACGGGGCCGACGAGCGCGGTGGAAACCGAAACGAGGATCGCGACCAGAATGAGGATGAGCCGGACGACGCGGTTGTAGTCGACACCGAGATTGATCGCATTTTCGCGGCCAAGCGCGAGCACGTCAAAGGTCGAATGTATGCGCCAGGCGACGACCGAGACAGCTCCGATCAGGATCGAGGAAATCAGCAATAGCTCGGAATTGACCGTGTTGAAGCTGGCGAAAAAGCGATCCTGCAGGATGGCAAATTCGTTCGGGTCGATGATCCGCTGCATGAAGCTCGAGAACGAGCGGAAAAAGGTGCCGATGATGATGCCCACGAGCACCAGCAGGTGCAGGCTGCGCTGGGCGCCGGTAAAGAGCCAGCGGAACAGGGCCAGCGCGAAAGCGACCATCAGGACGGTTTCGAGGACGAACATCAGGCGCGGGTCGATGGTCGCGGTCGCCAGGCCGCCGATGAAGAAGACGAGCGTGGTTTGAATGAGAACGTACATCGCGTCGAACCCCATTATCGAGGGGGTCAGGATGCGGTTGTGCGTCACGGTCTGGAACAGCACCGTCGAAACGGCGATCGCGTAGCCGACCAAGGCCATCTGGGCAACTTTCGCGCCGCGGAAGGGGATAATGAAGCTCCAGCTGCCGCGCGCGCCGAGCGTCATGAAGAGCACGACGCACAGCACCGCTACCGCGCACAGGATGGCCAGCACGTGCGCAGGCTCGACGCGGCGGCGCGCCATCATCAAGACGTCAGCCATAGCGGGCCTCGCGGCGCAGCAGGAGATAAAGGAAGATCGCACTGCCGACGACCCCGACAACGGTGCCGATCGGTATCTCATATGGGTAGCGTATGAGGCGGCCAACGATGTCGCAGACGAGGACGAAGCCTGCGCCCAGGAGCGCGATCCAGGGAATCGCACGGCGCATGTTGTCGCCCATGAGCATGGAAACGACATTGGGGACGATCAGGCCGAGGAAGGGGATGGAGCCAACCGTAACGACGACGGTGGCGCTTACGAGCGAGACGATCCCAAGCCCCAGCGTCATCACGCGGCGATAATTGAGCCCGAGATTGGTTGTGAAATCCTCGCCCATCCCCGCGACGGTGAACCGGTCGGCGGCGAGCCAGGCGGCGCCGGTCAGGGCCGCAGCGATCCACAGCAGTTCGTAGCGTCCGCTGAGAACGCTTGAAAAATCGCCGGTCGTCCAGGAGCCCAGAGACTGCAGGAGTTCAAAACGGTATGCGAAGAAGGTGGTAATCGAAGAGATGATGCCGCCAAGCATGATGCCGACCAGTGGCACCAGCAGCACCGAACGCAGCGGGATTTCGCGCAGGATGCGCAGAAACAGCGCCGTGCCCGCAAGGGCAAAAACCGCAGCGACGATCATCTTGCCGATCAGCGGCATGTCCGGGAAAAAAACGAGAACGACGAGCAGGCCCAGACCGGCGGATTCGGTGGTGCCGGCGGTCGATGGCTCAACGAAGCGGTTCCGCGCGAGCATCTGCATGATCATGCCCGCAATTGCCAGCCCCATGCCGGCGAGAACGATCGCAAGCGTGCGGGGAATACGGCTTATGAGCAGCACCATCATGGCGCGCCCATCCTCGCCGCCCGAAACGAGACTGGCGATGGAAACGTCGGAGACGCCGACGAAAAGGCTCACTATGGCGAGCGCGAACACAGCGGCGGCGGCGAGAGGAAGACGGAGCACTCGGGCAAATAGTCCTTGGCGTGAGGCAGCCCGCGCCACGGATGGGGCGCGGGCCTGAAGTCGGGGTCGGAAGCGTTAGCCGAGATCGGCGCCGATGGCTTCGCCGACCTGGGTCACCATCTCGCCGAGCGCGTTGAGCCCGCCGTTGACGATGTAGAAATTGACGGGGTCGAGATAGAGAACCCGGTCGTTCTGCCAGGCCGACATCTGGTGCACGAGGTCGTTGTCGAGCACCTGTTCGGCAGGCTGGCCGCCCTCGGTCCCGACCGCAGCGTCGCGGTCGATCACGAAGAGCCAGTCGGGATCGGTTTCAAGCAGAAACTCAAAGGATACCGCCTCGCCGTGGGTGGCAGCCTCGACGTCCTCGATCGCCGGTACGATGCCGAGATCGTCATGCAGCCAGCCGAATCGCGAACCGGGGCCGTATGCGGAAATCCGACCGCCGTTGACCATGATGATGAGCGCATTGCCCGCCTCTGGCGCCTTGGCGTTGACGGCGGCCATGTCCGCGTCGATCTCGGAAATGAGCGCGGAAACCTCATCCTCTTTGCCGAAGATTTCGCCGAGGGTTTCTGAGCGCGCCTTGATGGTGCCGGGGAAGTCGGTCCAATCGACAGACAGGTCGACGGTTGGCGCTATGGCTGAAAGATCGGGGAAAGCGGCCGAAGACCGCCCGGCGACGATCACAAGATCGGGCTGTTCAGCGTTGACGAGCTCATAGTCAGGTTCAAACAGCGAGCCGATCTTGAGGACGTCGCCGCTTTCATACGCGCTCAAATGATCGGGGAAATTGGCGTCGGGCACGCCGTCGACGGAAATTCCGAGCGCCTCGAGCGTGTCGACGGAGGCGATGTCGTAGGAAAAGACCTTTTCGGGGACGCCGTCGAGCGTCGTGTCGCCCTGGGCGTGGGTAACGGTGATGTCCTGCGCCAGGGCTCCAGCGGTGAGGGCGAGCGCAGCGGCAAAGACGGCCGGAATGGAAATGAGCGATGTCCTGGTCACGGTAGAATCCAATAGTTGGTGGCAAGGAGCAGCGGTCGTTAAGCTGACCGCGCAACTCAAGTTACCTACCGAGCGCGACCGGGCGCGTCAATATTAGTTGAGCATTAAATTCATATTATATGCCGCGCCAGCGCTGCGCGGGGGTGCGCAATTGGCTCAGCCGCTGCGGGCTTTGTCGAGCAGGACTTTGCAGTCCATGAGCTGGGCGAGGGTTTCCTTGAGACGCGCGCGCTGGTTTTCGGTCAGGCGGAGAGGCTCGGGTTGGGGGAGTGCCTGGGGATGGGCGGCACCGTTTTCGGGCACAGGGACCGCGCCGGCATCTTCCATGAAATCTGGATCGCCGGGCTGGGGCTGGGGCGCAATGGGCTGGATCTGGCCGGTTTCGCCGATGGCGATGACATGGCGTGCGCCCTGCTCTTTCAGGATGCGCTGGACGCCCTTGATGGTGAAGCCCTGGTCGTACAGCAGGTGGCGGATACCCTTGAGCAGCTGCACGTCGTCAGGACGATAGTAGCGCCGGCCGCCGCCGCGCTTTAAGGGCTTGATCTGGTTGAACCGCGTCTCCCAGAAACGCAGCACATGCTGAGGAAGGTCGAGTTCGTCCGCCGCTTCGGAAATGGTCCGGAAGGCGTCTGGCGATTTGTCCAACGCGTGAGTCCCGGTAAAAAAGCGTTATTTTCCGGTTCGGACCATAGATTTGTTGATCTTGGATTTCAAGACATTGGAGGGTTTGAACACAAGAACCCGTCGCGGCAGGATGGGAACCTCCTCGCCTGTCTTGGGATTCCGGCCGATGCGTTCGTTTTTGGAGCGGACCTGAAACGATCCGAAAGAGGAGAGTTTGACGTTGTCGCCGTCGGCGAGCGAATCGCTGATCAGATCGAGAACGCGCTCCACGAGCTCCGCCGATTCGGTGCGTGACAAGCCCACGGACTGGTAGACCGCCTCGGCCAAGTCCGCACGGGTTACTGTTTTTGCCGCCATACCACTCCCCTCAACCTCAAAATGTCCCGGCCTCGCGACGGCGTCAACCGGAAGCGTCACAAAACAGTCGTGTCGGGATCGTACCGCCGCCTGCTGCCGCAATTGGTGTCCCCGCATCGCGTAGCGGCAGAGCGGATTTCACTTCGCATCCCCCACACTCCCCCCTTGCCCGCACGGCCGCCACGCGCGTTCCGCGACGTCTGCCATATCCGGGCAAAAAGTCGATATCATGATGCACCCTGTTGCGATCTCAGGTCCTAGCGCCCTTAAATCAAGTACTTAACGCTGTTATTGCGGCAGGGTCAACGCCTACCAGCGGATGAGGCTCGCACCCCAGGTAAACCCGCCGCCCATCGCTTCGATCATCACCAGATCGCCCTTTTTGATGCGGCCATCAGCGACCGCGACGCTCAGCGCCAGCGGGACGGACGCGGCGGAGGTATTGGCGTGCCTGTCCACCGTAACAATGGTCTTTTCCTCGGGAATGCCGAGTTTGCGGCCTGCGCCGTCAATGATGCGCTTGTTGGCCTGGTGCGGAACGAACCAGTCGAGGTCCTCGGTGGTCTTGCCGGTCTTTTCGAGAACGTCTTCGATGACGTCCGAAATCATGCCCACGGCGTGCTTGAAAACCTCACGGCCCTCCATATGCACGTGGCCAACGGTGCCGGTCGAGGATACGCCGCCGTCGACATAGAGCTTTTTCCAGTGCGCGCCGTCGGTGCGCAGGCTCGAGGCCAGAATTCCGCTTTCAGCGTCGTCGCCGGTCTCGACGGCTTCAACGACCATCGCCCCTGCGCCGTCGCCGAACAGAACGCATGTCGTGCGGTCGGTCCAGTCGAGAATGCGCGAAAAAGTCTCCGCGCCAACGACGAGTGCGCGCTTGGCGAGCCCGGTGCGCAGGTAGGTGTCGGCGGTCGTGAGCGCGAAAACGAAGCCCGAACAGACGGCCTGGATGTCGAAGGCCATGCCATGGGACATGCCGAGCTTGGTCTGGAGGATAGCCGCGGTCGCCGGAAACGTCTGGTCGGGCGTCGTTGTCGCGACGATGATGAGGTCGATATCGGCGGCCGTCATGCCCGCGGCTTCGAGCGCGCGCTCGGAGGCCTTGAGACACAGGTCCGAGGTCATCTCGCCGTCGGCGGCAAGGTGCCGTTCGCGGATGCCCGTGCGCTGGACGATCCATTCGTCCGAGGTGTCGACAATGGTCGCCATCTCCTCATTGGTCATCACCCGCTCGGGCAGATAGCTGCCCATGCCGCGCACTTGGGTGGTAATCTTGGTCACGCTGGGGGTGCCTCCGATTGCAGATTTTCGACTGGCAGGGCGGCGGGGTGGAAGCGTTCCAGACCGTCAGCGATCTTGCCGATGAGTTCGTTGCGCGCCATGTCGTAGGCCAGCCCCAGCGCACTCTTGTAGCCGATCTCGTCGGTCGAGCCGTGGCTCTTGATGACGACACCGTTGAGGCCAAGAAAGACCCCGCCATTGACGGTGCGCGGGTCCATCTTGCTTCTGATGGCGGAAAGCGCGCTGCTGGCGAGCAAAGCGCCGAGCCGCGAGAAAAAGCCCGCGCGCAATGCGTTTGACAGGTAGGTGCCGACCTGGCGGGCCGTGCCCTCGGCGGTCTTGAGCGCAATATTGCCCGTGAAGCCCTCTGTGACGACCACGTCCACGGTTCCCTTGCCCAGGTCGTCGCCTTCGACGAAGCCGTGATATTTGAACCCGCCGCCTTCAGAGGTGGACAGGATCCTTGCGGCGTCCTTCACCCATTCGTTGCCCTTGGCCTCCTCGACGCCGACGTTCAGGAGCCCGATCGAAGGGGTTTCCATATCGAAAAGCGCGCGCGCCATCGCCGACCCGAGAATCGAGAAATCCACGAGCTGTTCGGCGTCAGCGCCGATGGTCGCCCCAACGTCGAGAACGATGATGTCGGATTTGAGCGTCGGCCAGATCGCGGCGATGGCGGGGCGGGAAATGCCTTCCATGGGCCGCAGGCAAAAGGTCGCCATGGCCATCAGCGCACCGGTGTTGCCGCCCGAGATCGCGACATCGGCTTCGCCGTCCTTAACCGACTGGATCGCCGCCCACATGGAGGATGTGCCCCTGCCCTTGCGCAGGGCCTGGCTCGGCTTGTCCTCCATCGTGATGACGGTTTCGGCGTGCCGGATATCGCAGCTCTCGCGCAATTGGGGATGCTGCGCGACCAACGGTTCGATCACTTCCTTGCGGCCATGGAAAATGAACCTGGCGTCGGGCCGCTCCCGCAAGAGCAAATTGGCTCCGTCGATAGGCGCCCCGGGTGCGTTGTCGCCACCCATCGCGTCCACGGAGATCGTTATCGTGTCACTCATTGACCGCCTGTCATAAGAAATAAACCTCCCCGGCGCCGGCGCACCTTAGCCGAGAGGGCCATGTGTGCAAGGTTCTTGGACCCAAGGTCAAGCCGCGTTCAGTCCTTTTTAAGGCCCTTGAGGGCGGCGAAGGGCGAGGCTTCCGCCGGATCGTCCCCCGCACCCCCATCGGGCAATTCGGCCCCCGGCGCGCGGGGGTAAAGATCGATCGCGAGGGCAAATACCTCCATCACAAGGTCGGCGAGATCGATCTCGTCGCCCTCGAAATAGTCGGGAAAATCCTCGTCCTCGAGATTGACGAACACCTCGGCGCCTGCCCCCGCGTCGTCGGCCTGATGGTGGCCGGGCAGGAAGACGCGGTCGACTGGCTCGTCGATCTTCTGAACCACGGGATCCTGCGTTACGACGCACGGCTGGACGACCTCGCCCGTCACCCGCCCCTGGGCGCGTATGCCGCCGCGGAACCGCGTCGCGGTCACGTGGGCCGCAAACGCGTTCACGGCGGAAACCTGGAAGCGCTCGGCGAGCTGGGCCCGCTGTGCGTCGTCCGTCTCGACCGCAACGGCACGGCCGCCGGCGGGAATCTTGTCGACCTTGATACGCGCGTCGAGATCGAAATGTTCGTGCTCGGTCAAGCGGGCTCTCCAAATGCGATCGCGCCGCCGAGGAGTTCGGCGGTCTCCTGGGTGGCGAGGACGTCGTCGCACAACAGGACGTAATCGGCAAACGCGTCGAGCGCCGGATGGGTTTCTCCGTTGTGGAAATTTCGCGAGAGGACGGCTTTCAGCCGGTCCGGCTCCCCGCTGTCCATCGCCTCGTTGAGCACCGCCAGCAAGCCGTAGAACAGACTTCCCATCTTCTCGATGCGTTTGCCGACCGAAAGATCGCCCACGCCCATCTCGCGCAGAGAGCGGTCCATATCCTGGAAAAAGCAATCAAAAAGGTTCTGCGAGAAGACCTTGGCGGGCTTGCCTTCACGGCGGAGTCGCCGGAACACGAGCGCCATATGGAGCGAAAGCATGTCGAAACGGCCGGTCAGCGAGTCCTCTACACCCCATTGAGAGTAGAATATCTCCCGCCGGGATTGCGCCACAATACGGTTATAGGCAGCCAAGATGGGGCCTTGGAGGCTGGTCTTTTTGAAGATCGGGAGGATCATGGCTTTACGAGACCTCGAAATCGGCGGCGGCAAAGTCGTTTCGGATTGCTCGCTTGCCAGAACAGCCTTTGGACGGCTATAGCGTTCGCGTCGAATTGTATTCGCTGCGGCACGCTCAAGTCCTTGAGTGGCCGCGTGTTCGGGACGAAAAAGTGGTATCCGCCTCTTCCGAACACGCGCTAAAACAACACCCTCGTCCTCGGCGCGCTGCGCGAGGCTATAGTCGAGAGCCAAGAGGAAAGTCAATTCCATGCCTTTGCGTCCGGTCCGTCTTCGCCTGAGCTCCATTGCCGTTGCCGCCGCCCTTGGTGTCGCGCTTGCGGGCTGCTCGGGCACCGGTTTCATTTCCAACCGCACGCTGGGATACGATATTCCAGACGACGCCGTTGCGCAGATCCGGCCCGGCGTGAGCCGCGACCTCGTGGAGATCGTTCTGGGCACCCCGCAGACCCAGAGCACGTTTTCCCAGGAAACCGCCTGGTATTACATCGAGACCAAGGTGACCGAGACGGCGTTCGGTTTGCAGACGGTGCAGGAGCGCACGGTGCTGGCGGTTTACTTCGGCAGCAATAACCGCGTCGTCGACAAGGCGGTCTATACGCTGGAGGACGGTCAGGTGGTTGCCATCGAACAGCGCCGAACGGCCTCGTTCGGCGAGGACCAGGGCTTTATCGAGGCCATTCTGCAGTCAATCTGACGGCATCGCGGCCTGGCGCACGCGCCGGCCGCGGAAATCCGCCCAAATGAGCAGAGCCAGCGCGGCGCCGGCGATGGGCACGACCATCATGTTGATCGCCCCCCAGCCCAGGATGTTGAGCAGCACGCCTGCGCCGATCGAAGCGATGGCCATGGTGCCGAAGACGAACTGCTCGTTGAGCGCCTGAACGCGTGCGCCCTCCTCGGGCCGGTAGCCCTTCGAGAGCATGACCGTCGAGCCGATAAAGCCGAAATTCCAGCCCAGCCCGAGCAGGATCAGCGCGATATCGAAATGGAGCGTGGTGATGCCGTGGAGCGACGTCGCCGCGGCCGCGAGAATCAGCACAAGGCCGATGCCGATCGTGAGATGGGTGCCGATGCGGTTGATGATGGCGCCGGTGACAAAGCTCGGCGCGAACATCGCAACGACGTGCCATTGGATCGAATTGGCGGCATCGGCGGTCGTGTGCCCGCAAAGATAAACCATCGCAAGCGGCGCAGCGACCATCACGAACGTCATGAGCACATAGGACGCCATGGCCGTGACCATCGGCACGAAAATGTCCGGGTCGCGGAGCAATTGGGCCGTGGGGCGCCCGTCAGTACCCTTTTCCGGCCTGCGCTCGCCCTTGGGGAGCTGTGTAAAACTCAGGAGCGCGAGCGCCACGATGCCGAGCGCCGCGAGCGAGAGGAACGAACCGGCATAGCTCGCGCCCGGAACCGCTTCGGCGGTCATGCTCGCCAGACGCGGGCCGAGGAAACCGGCCAGAACACCGCCGAACATGACCCAGGATACGGCACGAGCCTTCATGTCGGGCGGCACGCTGTCGGCCGCCGCAAAGCGCGTCTGCTGGCCGAACGCGGCGGCGGCACCGATAAGCCCGTAGCCGAACGCAAGAACAACAAAGCTGCCAAGGACAAGGCTCAGAGCCGCGACAAGGCCGCCCACCATCGCGATAACCACGCCGAGCATCAGGCCGCGCGTACGCCCCAGCCTGTGCAGAATGATTGCCGCGGGGCCGGCTGTTAAGGCCATGCCGATGATCATGACGGTCGTGGGCACGGTTGCGAGAGCACGGTCGGGCGCCAGCGTCGCCGCCGCGAGCGCGCCGACGGCGATCACGATGCCTTGCGAAGAGCCCGTGATGGCCTGGTTGCCCGATAGCAGAACGATATTGCGTGTGGCACTCATGGCCCCTCCCCTTGCGGGCGGGGCTACTCCTGGGCCCCGTACCCTTCGGAATGTTGCCGCGCCACAGAGTCGAGCACACCGTTGACCATGCCCGGCACCTCGTCCTCGTAAAAGGCGAGCGCGACATCGACATATTCGCGTATCACGACCTTGAAGGGAATATCCTTGCGCATGGTCAATTCGAAAACGCCGGCGCGCAGAAGCGCGCGCAGGGTGGCGTCGATGCGGGTCATCGGCCAGCCGCCCTGCAGCGTCCTGTCGATGATCGGGTCGAGCTTCAATTGGTTCTGCACGACGCCGCGTACTATGTGCTTGAAGTAGTCGGCGTCGGCGGGAAGGTATTGTTCGCCTTCGAGCTCGCGGCCGAGGCGAAGCGCTTCGAACTCGGCGAGCGTCTCTTCGAGCGAGGTCTGGCCGATATCCATCTGATAGAGCGCCTGCACGGCAGCGAGGCGGGCCGAGCCGCGCTTGTTGGCCTGTCGTTTGCCTTCGTCAGCCATTGGCAATCAATCCTCGAACCGCGCCTTGAGCGCGGCCATGGTCATGGCGGCCACCGCTGCGCCGCCGCCCTT
The DNA here is from genome assembly GCF_021166475.1 of Pelagibacterium xiamenense. Taxonomy (GTDB): domain Bacteria; phylum Pseudomonadota; class Alphaproteobacteria; order Rhizobiales; family Devosiaceae; genus Pelagibacterium; species Pelagibacterium xiamenense. The sequence goes on along the minus strand of NZ_JAJOYS010000003.1, from coordinate 40,959 downwards.
GTTCTGTTCGGACATGCGGGCCCGCACCCAGGCCTGATTCTCGTTTTCGACGGTCAGCACGCCATTGCCCAGGGCAATGCCGTCGGCGAGCGAGAGGTCCATCAGTGCGCGGGCGCTTTCGCCCGAAACGATCTCGTAGTGGGTGGTTTCTCCGCGGATGACGCAGCCGAGAGCAACGTAGCCATCGTATTTGTCGCCTTTGAGATCGCTTGCCATGGCGATGGCGGCGGGGATTTCGAGCGCGCCGGGCACCGTAACCACGTCCCAGCTCGCGCCTGCTTCCTCGAACGCCTTCGTCGCGCCCTCAAGCAGCGCATCGGCGAGGTCGCTATAGAACCGCGCTTCGACGATCAGATAGTGTTGTCCTTTGGCCGAACCCGGCGCAATGGAAAGAGTATCGCCTGAGGCGGCCATTCAGGATTCCTGTCGTGCTTGAATAAGGCGCGCGGCATAGCGCGCCATCTGATCGACTTCAAGGTTTACCGTGTCGCCCTCGTCGTAGTCGGGCCAGTTTGTCGCTTGAAGCGTGTGAGGGATGAGGTGAACGCTGAAGCGGTTGCCTTCGACCGTATTGACCGTAAGGGACGTGCCGTTGAGCGCAACGCTGCCCTTTTTGGCGATGAAGGGGGAAAGCTCGCGCGGCGCTTCGAAAACGAAGGTGATCTGATCGCCGGTATCGCGGCGCTCGACGATTTTCGCCAGCCCGTCGACGTGGCCCGAAACGATATGGCCGCCGAGTTCGTCGCCGACTTTGAGCGAACGCTCGAGATTGATGCGGCGGCCCGGCGTCCAGGCGCCGACTTCGGTGACCTCAAGGGTTTCGCGCGCGGCAAAGACGTCGAACCAGTTGCGCTCCTCTCCCGACCCCTTGTCCGTCACGGTGAGGCAGATGCCTTCGCACATCACCGAAGCGCCGAGATCGATGGTTTCGGGATCGTATTTGGTCGCGATGCGCAAACGGCGCCCGTCATTGCGGTCGTCGATCTCGATCAGCGTGCCGATGTCGGTGATGATGCCGGTGAACATGTTTCGGGTATCAGCTCGGTTCGAAGGTGCGCAGTCTATCGCACCCCAGCGCGCGACGATCAACTTCCCTGTAGCCCAGTTGCGTCAAACGCTCCGGCAAGGATGGGTGAACAGTCGCCGGCACGCCGTCAGCGCCAAGCTCGACATCGCTTTCAAGCAGGTGGAAACGGTCGATGAGACCGGCGTCGAGCAGCGCGTCGTTGAGGACCGCGCCGCCTTCGCACAGCACTGTGCCAATGCCGGTTCCGGCCAGCGCCTCCAGCCCCGTCTTGAGATCCGGTTTCCCGTTTTTCAATGCGACAGGGACGCGCTGAACGGCTTCGGGCAAAGATTCAAGTGCGCGATTTTCCGCAATGACGGCAGTGGGATAGATCGCTGCGGTAACGAAGAGATTCAACTTCGGGTCGAGCGGCTTGCCGCTGCCGACGACGACGCGGAAGGGCTTGCGGTTTTCGAGACCCGGCAGACGGACCGTCAGGTTCGGATCGTCGATCCGGGCCGTGCCGGCGCCGACCATCACGGCATCGGAAAAGGCGCGCTGCACATGCGTCCAGCGCCGGGCGACTTCGCCGGTCACGGGTACGTTGCCGCGATCGGTCGCGCCGATCCGGCCGTCCGCGGAGACGGCGAGTTTGGCGGTGAGGAATGGCCGCCCGCGCGTCGTGCGGGAAAAGAACCCCTCGTGCAGATGGGTTGTGCCCGCGTGATCCCGCGCGACGTGCACGTCGACACCATTTTCGCGGAGCTTGGCAATGCTGGCTCCGCCCGTGCGCGGATCGGGGTCGGCCGCGCCGATCACGACGCGGGCAATGCGCGCTTCGATCACCGCGTCGACGCAGGGCGGCGTGCGCCCCCAATGGTTGCACGGCTCGAGCGTGACGTAGAGCGTTGCGCCCTGCGCCCCCTCCCCGGCCATCGCGATCGCTTCGGTCTCCGCATGCGGCCGGCCGCCCCAGGCGGTCACGCCGCGGCCCACGACGACGCCGCCGGGCGAAACGACGATCGCACCGACGGTGGGGTTCTCCGCTGTCGTGCCCAGATATGGCATGGCTATGCGCACGGCAGCATCGAGCCATCGTGCATCCCGCGGACTTATGGCCGTGCTCACACGTCGTCCTTGACGACGGCGCTTCGGCCTTCGTCCATCTGGCGCAGGAACGCCTCGAAGTCCTCGGCGCTCGAGAAGTTCTTGTAGACCGAGGCGAAGCGCACGAAGGCGACGTCGTCGAGGCCCTTGAGCCCTTCCATGACGTAGTCGCCGATCTGGTCCGAGCTCACCTCGACGTCGCCGAGGCTTTCGAGCTGACGGACGACACCGGAGATCATACGCTCGGCGGCTTCGGGATCGACTTCACGCTTGCGCAGCGCGGTCATCACCGAGCGGGTGAGCTTTTCGCGCTCGAAGGGGACCTTGCGGCCGGATTTTTTCACCACTACGAGGTCGCGCAACTGCACGCGCTCGAACGTCGTAAAGCGGCCGCCGCAGCCGTTGCAGACACGGCGGCGGCGGATTGCGTTGGAGTCCTCGGTTGGGCGGGAATCCTTGACCTGGGTATCGTCATTCCCGCAATAGGGACACCGCATTGGCTTTTTATCCGTAGATCGGGAAGGCCTTGGTGAGCGTCAGGACCTTCTCTTTCACCTGGGCTTCGACCGCGCCGTTGTTGTCCTCGCCGTTGGCGGCGAGCCCGTCGAGTACCTCGACCATCAGATTGCCGACGGTGCGGAACTCGTCCTGGCCGAAGCCGCGCGAGGTCGCCGCCGGCGTGCCGACGCGGATGCCCGAGGTGATGGCCGGCTTTTCCGGGTCGAACGGGATCGCGTTCTTGTTGCAGGTGATAAAGGCACGCTCGAGCGCCGCCTCGGCGGCCTTGCCGGTCACGTTCTTGGGCCGAAGGTCAACCAGCATTAGGTGGTTGTCGGTGCCGCCGGTGACAATCTCCAGACCGCCCTTGACGAGCGTATCGGCGAGCGCCTGGGCGTTGGCAACGACCTGGCGGGCGTATGACTTGAATTCGGGCGTCAGCGCCTCGCCGAAGGCCACGGCCTTGGCAGCGATCACGTGCATCAGCGGCCCACCCTGGATGCCCGGGAAAATGGCCGAATTGACCTTCTTGGCGATGGCCTCGTCATTGGTGAGAATCATGCCGCCGCGCGGCCCGCGCAGTGTCTTGTGCGTCGTGGTGGTAACGACGTGGGCGTGCGGGACCGGATTGGGATAGATGCCGGCGGCCACAAGACCGGCCACGTGGGCCATATCGACCATCAGATACGCGCCGACTTCGTCGGCTACCTGGCGGAACTCGGCCCAGTCCATCACGCGCGAATAAGCCGAAAAGCCCGCGACGATCATCTTTGGCTGATGTTCCTTGGCCAGTGCGCGCAATTCGTCCATATCGACGCGCCCGTCCTGCTGGCGGACGCCGTACTGGATGGCGTTGAACCACTTGCCCGACTGGTTGGGTTTGGCGCCGTGGGTGAGGTGTCCGCCCGCGTCGAGGCTCATCCCGAGGATGGTGTCGCCGGGCTGGAGCAGCGCCTGATAGGCGCCCTGGTTGGCCTGGGACCCGGAGTTGGGCTGCACATTGGCAAATTCGGCGCCAAAGAGCTCCTTGGCCCGGTCGATGGCGAGGCTTTCGGCCACGTCGACGAACTGACAGCCGCCATAGTAGCGGCGGCCGGGATATCCTTCGGCGTATTTGTTGGTGAGGACCGAACCCTGGGCCTCGAGCACCGCGCGAGAGACGATGTTCTCGGATGCGATCAGTTCGATCTCTCCCTGCTGGCGGCCGAGCTCGTCGGCGATCGCCTGGGCGATGATCGGATCTGCGTCCGCAAGGGTGCGAGTGAAGAAGTCAGGGAATAGCGGTGCTGTCCCGGTGGCGCTCATTGGCAAACCCTACCCGTGTTGCAAAAAGGCAAGCAAGCGCGCTCCGCTTAGCATGAAGGGGTTCGCGATTCCAAGCGAAGATAAGGCGCGGGGGGCGCTTTAATGCCCCTCCTGCTCGAGGCGGCGCCTGAGCTTGGCGAGCGCGATGGATTTCATCTGCGCTTCGGTTGCGGTCAGGGGGGCCACGACGATCACCTCGATGCCGGTCTCGGGATCGATGGCCGCCACGCGGACCTGCTGGCCCACGGGGCGGAATTCGAAGAGGATCTCGCGCGGGCCACCGGCCACCGGTCAGACCAGTTCGGGGAAATCGACCCTGCCGGTGGCGTCGAAGTCGTAAACGTCGTCGCGGAAGCTCACGACCCCGTTGCGGTTCGCCCAGGCGGTGAAATAGGTCGTGAAGATCGGCACGGGGCTTTCGACGCTCTCGTCGAGCCGTTCGCCCGAGGCGAAGACCGAATTGACGTCGATGATATCGTAGCCGTTGTCGCGCAAAATCCACGCGACGAATTCGTCGACATTGGAGACGCGCACGCAGCCGGACGAATGAAAGCGCTGGGTGCCCGAGAAGAGGTCCTGCTGGGGGGTGTCGTGCAGGTAGACCGCATAGGGATTGTGGAAGTTGATCTTCACGTTCCCCATCGAGTTCTGCACGCCGGGATCCTGCCGCAGCGTATAGTTGACCGCCTCGCTGGTCGTCCAGTCGATCTGGGATGGCGGAACCTCGTTGCCCGAACCGTCGAAGATGCGGATGTTGTATTCGGTGAGATAGTTGGGATTTTCCTGCATCAGGCGCGTGATGTCGCGCTCGATGATGGATTTGGGCACGGTCCAGTAGGGATTGAAATTGATCTGGTGGATGCGGCTTTTGAGAATCGGCGTCTGCCGGTCGATCCGCCCGACGATTGCTGTGTGGCGCTGCGCGATTGCGCCGCCCTCGACCGCTTCGATAGCGGCGGCAGGGATATTGACGTTTACGTAACGGTCAGTCAGCTGGCCGCCCAGTCCACGCACGCGCTCGAGGTTGAGGTTGAGCTGGCGCAGACGTTCGTGGGTCGGCACCGCCATGGCCCAATAGGTCGCCTCGTCCACCTTGCCGGTGATCTGCAACCCGTGACGCGCCTGGAAGCCTCGAACCGCCACGTCAAGCGGAGCGTCGAACATCTCGGACATTTCGGCGTCCTGGGAAAGGTCGCCCGTATAGGTGAGATAAACGCGCAGGTCCCTAACGGCCTTGCGGTGGTTACCGAGGATCAGACCGTAGACATTCGTCGGGACTTCTGGCCAGCCGCCGATATCGACGAGGCGCTGATAATAGTCCGCGACCCGCTGGAGATTGTATTCGGTGTCGAGCGAAACGATGGGATCGGTGGTGCCGATCGCATCCATCGCGATGCGCGAATTGGCCTCGCGGTCCGTCTCGCTCAGGATGCGCCGCTGGGTCAGCGACCCCAGGATCGAGTCCGCCATCGCCGGCGCCGGCAAGGCCGCGCCCGCAGCGAATGCCGCCAGGGTCTTGACCGCCTTGCGTCGGCCTGTGTTGATCGAGTTCTGCACCATCCGTCGTGTCACCTAATCTTACCCTTTTCGCGAAAGCATGCTCTTTTGCACCAATGCCTCCGGCCCCACAACGGCCCTCAAGGAGGTTTTACTGCCCGCAAGCGGACACGGCGCTCACCTAGCCCGGCATGAAATGTCCCGCTAGAGCCGGTTTGCGGCGCAAATAAGAAACGCCGGCACGGTGGCCGGCGTTTGCCTTATTGGTGTGGCAATGTCGCCACAGTTCTGTGTCTGCGCGCCCCCAAACGCCGCCTAGAGCTTGTAGAGGATCTGGTCGACCCAGAAACGCTCGAGGCGCGAGAGCGCGGTGTTGAGCCCGGAAAAATCCGATTCGCCAAGCCCGCCAACTTTTTCGATCGAGTTGAGGTGACGTTCGTAGAGCTCGTCGATGACTTCGGCAACTTCCTCGCCCTTGGGGGTCAGACGGATACGCACCGAACGGCGGTCGGTCTTGGAGCGCTCCTGGAAGATGTACCCGGTTTCGACGAGCTTCTTGAGGTTATAAGAAACGTTCGAGCCCAGGTAATATCCGCGGGTGCGCAACTCGCCGGCGGTCAATTCGCTGTCGCCGATGTTGAACATCAGGAGCGCCTGAACCGGGTTGATGTCGTCCCACCCCATCCGGTCGAACTCATCCTTGATGAGATCGAGCAGGCGGCGGTGCAGACGCTCGACGCGAGCGACCGCTTCAAGATAGAGGGGCTTTAAGCTGCGTTCGCGGTCCGGCGTATCGGCCTTCGCGGCGGAAAGGTTGTTAGCCATCGGTTTTGCCTCACTGTCAAATGCGCACGATTTTTCGTGTCTATGACGCCAAATTACCGGCCTCCCGATAAGATCGGTTTAAGAGACAGGCTTAACTTTATCTTACGGGAAAACTTGAGGTTTTTTGGTTTTTGCTTCGTTACACCGATAGCGAAATTTGTAACCTTTACGAGCCGTAAACAGGCGTCAGGCGGGAACTTGAGCCCCGCTCTTGCCCGACGCGCGGCCCTTTGCGTGGCTTCGCGGGTCAACTTGTCCACAGGGGACCCGGGTGCTCTGACGTTACGGGTATTCCGGCCGCTGGGCTATTCGAAGGCGTGGCGCCGCGCTGTGAGGATGGCGAATGCGACGAGGAGTATGGTTGCCAGCATGAGGGCAAGTTTGAAGATAAATGCCGTCAAACTCATGGCAATTGCGGTACTTCCGGCAAGATAGAGCACGATCTCGACCACAAGCGTCAGGCCGAGCAGAAGCAGGCCCCAATGGACCTGAAGCCAAAGACCGACGGCGGCAAAGAGGCGCGCGACTGCAACAACGGCGAGCAATGTGAAGCCCAGGGTGCCCAGCGCCGTGAGCGGGCTCGTGGAGCCGCCTGTCACGCCCAGCAGGCGCCCGGCATCGAGCAGTCCCATGCACAAGCTGGCGATGGCAAGGAAACGCGTCACAAAGCGCGCTATTTCGGAGTTGAAATCCATAGAGATACCCCCTTTCTCCTTGCTATCGCGATTTGGCCGAAAAGAACAAGGCTCGTGCCTGGCAAGCGGCGTGACGATCAGTCGTTTTGCGCTGTTCTTTGGCGGCTGCTAAACAGTCCATCCGGACAGGTTTGTGGAGGCCCCAGGTGAGCGGTTTTATCAAGCACGACATGAGCTTTCTCGAGGGGCGGCGCCTGCGCCGGCCGCGAATGGCGGCTTGGAGCCGTGCGCTCGTGCGGGAAACCGTACTGACGCCGGCCGATTTCATCTGGCCTATCTTCGTGATCGAGGGGCAGAACGAGCGGCAGGCGGTAGGCTCGATGCCCGGCGTCGAGCGCCTGACGATCGACCTGGCGGTCGAGGCCGCAAAGGCGGCGCGGGCCGAGGGCATCCCCGCTCTGGCGCTCTTTCCCAATACCGCGCCTGACAAGCGCACCGAGGACGGGCGCGAAGCGACCAACCCGGACAATCTCGTCTGCCGCGCGCTTTCGGCCATCAAGGAAGCGGTGCCCGAAGTCGGGCTCGTCGCCGACGTGGCGCTCGACCCCTATACGAGCCACGGTCATGACGGGGTGATGGACGGCGAGGAAATCCTCAACGACGAAACCGTGGACATCCTGGTCGAGCAGTCCCTGGTGCAGGCGCGCGCGGGTGCGGATATTATCGCGCCTTCGGACATGATGGACGGACGCATCAAGGCGATTCGCGCAACGCTTGATGTCGAGGGGTTCGAGAAGACCCTCGTCATGTCCTATGCGGCCAAATACGCGTCGGCCTTCTACGGGCCTTTCCGCGAGGCCGTGGGTTCAGGGAGCCGGCTCAAGGGATCGAAGCTTACCTATCAGATGGACCCCGCCAATCACGAGGACGCCGTGCGCGAGGTGGGGCAGGATATTTTCGAGGGCGCGGACTGGGTGATGGTGAAACCCGGAATGCCCTATCTCGACATCTGCCGCATGCTCAAGGATCGCTTCGACGTTCCGGTCTTCGCCTATCAGGTCTCCGGCGAGTACGCGATGATCGCGATGGCCGGGAACGCCGGGGCGATAGACAAGGACGCGGCGATGACCGAAAGCCTCCTTGCTTTCAAGCGCGCTGGATGTTCGGGGATCCTGACCTATTTCGCTCTCGATATGGCCCGGAAGCTCAACAGCTGAGCCTTCCCGAAGTCGTTCACCACCCTTCCTGAGGGTTGACTTATGGCGCGGCAAGAGAGAAAGAGTCTCCCCCGCGCGTTTGGCGTTTGCGTGCGGGCCACCCCTACTATTCAAATTTGATCCCGTTTCGGGCAGGAAATTTTCATGTCTTTCGATCCTACGGACGCGCACGCTCCGGCGGAAACCGTTTCGGACGCGGATATCGCGGCGCGCAACCGCCTCGTTATCGGGCTGCTTCTGGTTTCCACCTTCGTTGTGATCCTCAACGAAACCATCATGAGCGTGGCCATTCCCCGCCTCATGGTCGACCTCGACGTTACCGCCAGCGCGGCTCAATGGCTCACGGCGGGTTTCATGCTGACCATGGCGGTGGTGATTCCCATCACCGGCTTTTTGATCCAGCGTTTCAACACCCGCCCGATCTTTATCGCCGCCATGTCGCTGTTCAGCGTCGGCACCTTGTTGTGTGCCATCGCGCCGAGCCTTGCGCCCCTGCTTTTCGGGCGCGTGGTGCAGGCGTGCGGCACGGCAATCATGATTCCGCTGTTGATGACGACCGTGATGACGCTCGTGCCGCCGCAATCGCGGGGCAAGACGATGGGCAACATCTCGATCGTGATTTCGGTGGCGCCGGCCATCGGGCCCACGATCTCCGGTTTCATTCTCAACTATCTGACCTGGCGCTGGATGTTCTGGCTGGTGCTGCCGATCGCGCTGGCCTCGCTCGCGCTCGGCTATATGCGTATGAAGAACGTGACGACGCCGCGAATCGCGCCGATCGACATTCTCTCGGTCGTCCTGTCGGCGGTGGGGTTCGGCGGGCTCGTTTACGGGCTTTCGAGCTTTGGCGAGGGGGCCGGGGGAGAACACGGCGCCGTTCCGATCTGGGTTCCCATCGGGCTCGGTGTCATCGGCATTGCAATGTTCGTCGCGCGGCAGCTCATCCTGCAGCGGGAGGAAAAGGCACTGCTGGACCTGCGAACGTTCCGGTTCAAGCTGTTTACGGTCTCGACCATCATGATGGCGCTGGCGATGATGTCGCTCTTCGGCGTCATCATTCTCTTGCCGCTCTACATGCAGAACGTCCTGGGTATGGATGCGCTGCAGACGGGACTTCTATTGCTGCCCGGCGGACTGGTCATGGGATTGCTGGCACCGTTTGTGGGCCGGCTCTACGACAGGATCGGTCCCGCGAAGCTCGTAATACCGGGATCGATCATCGTGAGCGGCGTTCTGTGGTCGCTGACGTTCATGGACCAGAATACAGCTTTCGGCTGGCTCCTGGCGGCGCACGTAACACTCAGCGTCGGGCTGGCGCTGTTGTTCACGCCGCTCTTTACCGCGAGCCTGGGCTCCCTGCCCGCGCACCTTTATTCCCACGGCAGTGCGATTATCGGGGCGCTTCAACAGGTCGCCGGCGCGGCGGGAACGGCGCTGTTCGTCGCGCTGATGAGCGTTCAGGCAGCAGTGCTTGTCGCGGACGGGTTCGCGCCTGTTGCCGCGACGGCGGGCGGGATTCGGCTGGCGTTCCAGGTCGGCGGTCTGCTCTCGCTACTGATGGTGCTGTCGGCGTTCTTCATCCGCAAGCCGGACGATAGCGAGGTATCCGGTGAACCGGTGCCCGAGCACTAGGGTCAACTTGCCTAAAGCCTCATGGAGGGCGGCGCTGGCCGCCCTCTTTTTTTCGACCCGGTATTCGTCGCCCGGCATGAAAATCTTTCCGGCAGGCTCTTGTCTTTACCGGGCAATACACCAATCTTTCGCCAAGCAGCGGAGGATTGGCCCATGACTTCAGACGTATTTGGCCGCATTTTGCGTGAGGACCTGCCCAACCCGGCAGAGTCGCCCGAATTGTTCGACGGTATTCTCACCCGGCGCGTGCTGGCGTTCCTCATCGATTGCGTCATCATGGGCATCCTGATCACGGCTGCTTTCATCGTGGCCGCCATTTTAGGCATCGTGACCCTCGGGCTTGCCTGGCTCACCTTCCCCGTCATCGTTCCCATCGTTTTTGTCGCCTATTATGCGGTGACGCTGGGTTCGGCGGCGCGGGCCACCATCGGCATGCGCGCCATGGACATCGTCCTGACCCCGACGCGGGAGACGACGCTCGACGGGTGGATGGCGATGATCCACGTCGTGGCCTTCTGGATTTCGTGCGCGATCTTTACGCCGTTCATCGTCGTCGTGGGCCTTTTCACCAATCGCCGGCAATTGCTGCACGACATTGTCGTGGGCACGCTCATGGTGCGGCGGTCCCCGATGGAGCGGCACTGGATCGCCCAGCAAAGCAGCACGCTCGGGGCGTAATGGCAAGATCACCATCCTTTGACATAGCGTGATCCGTTGCGCGCAAGGCCTTGCGCAACTACACTCAAGCGGTAGTGCAACCTTGGCGCCGGATCAGTGATGGACCATACACCGGAAAGCGCGCAGTTCTTTCTCACCGCCCCCCTGCCCTGTCCTTATCTCGAAGGCCGGCAGGAGCGTAAGCTCTTTACGCATTTGAGCGGACGACGGGCGGGGGCCTTGCACCACATGCTCTCCGAGCACGGCTTCCGGCGCAGCCAGAACCTCATCTACCGCCCCGCCTGCCTCGATTGCGACGCCTGCCAATCCGTGCGCGTCGTCTGCAACGCGTTCGCGCCCAAATCCCGGCACAAGCGCAATGCCAAAATCAACCGCGACCTCGTCGGAGAGGCGATCTCCCCGGTTGCCTCGAGCGAGCAGTATGCGTTGTTCAAGCGCTATCTTCAGGCACGGCACGACGGCGGCGGCATGACGCAGATGAGCTATCTCGACTACGAATTCATGGTCGAGGATACCCCTGTTCAGTCGCTTCTGGTCGAATACCGGCTCGGTGCCGATTGCGACGATGGCGCGGAAGGGCAGCTCGTGGGGGCGGCACTCACGGATGTGCTGCCCGACGGGCTTTCAATGGTCTACAGCTTTTTCGACCCGGATATGCACAGGCGTGGCTTGGGGACACATATGATCCTCGATCACATTGCCCGCGCCAGCGGGATCGGAGCCGGCTATCTTTATCTCGGCTACTGGGTCAAGAACTCCCCCAAAATGGCCTATAAGGTCTCCTATCAACCGCTCGAAGTGCAGCATGGAACCCGGGGCTGGGTTCAGCTGGATCCTGAGCAGGCGCGAGACGACAGCTAAGCCGTGGGCACATTGACAGGGACGATCAGAGGCCTTGTGGCAGCAGGCTACGCTGTGGTTTGCTGCGTTTTTGCCGGCGCGGCGGTCGGCGCGGCGCTGGGCTTCGCCCACCCGATCCTCGATCTGTTCAACCACGCCCAGCCCGTACTTTTCTACGGTACGATCGCGCTCATGCTTGCGGCGCCGCTTTTCGTGCGCGGCGCGGTGCTCAAGCCGTTCGTTTTGACCGTCGCGGCCACCGGGTTTGTGGCGTCGAGCCTCGTTTATATCCCCGAGGCGGTCCGCGGTTTCGGTCCCCGTCCGCCGGTGCCGGGCGGTGAGCGGCCGGTATACACATTGATGACGTTCAATGTCTTTGCGCGCAACGAAGAGCCGGACCGGCTTGTCGCAGCGATTTTCGCCGCCGATCCGGATATTCTCACGCTCCAGGAATACAGCCCGCAGGTGCGCCGGCAAATCCATGACCGGTTGGCTGCGCGGTACCGCCATTTCCAGTATTGCGCCGGCGGCGAGCGGGCCTTTGTCGGACTTTATGCGAAATTCCCGTTCGAGCCGCTCAACGAGGACGCCTGCTCATCCACGATCATGAGCCCGGACCGGACGGCGCGGATCATCGTGCGGTTCGAACCGGAAGACGGCCTGCCCTTCTCCGTGGCGACCACGCACCATGACTGGCCGGCGCCGATCACACGGCAGGCGGTGCAGTTCGAAACGCTGGCCCAGGCGCTTTCGACGGTGCAGCCACCGGTCCTGCTGGTCGGCGATTTCAACTCGACGCCCTGGTCATACGCGTTGCGCAATTTCATTGCCGCGTCGGGGCTGACGCGGCACACATACAACATCCCGACCTTCCCGCAGCTCTGGTACTACCTCAGAGACTGGCGCCCTGCCCCGGCGATCCTGCCGATCGACCACGTGATGACGCGCGGCGAGATCGCCATTCATGCGATTGCGACCGGCGCGCCGGCAGGCAGCGATCACAAACCGCTTCTGGTCACCTTTTCGGTGGGCGCCCCGGTCAACCCGTAAACCTGTTGTTGCGCGGGAAGCCCGTCGGCGGCTGGCGGCCGGCCTGGGCGCGATCGCCGAGCCAGTCGCGCAGGTCGTCCATGGACTTGGAGAAGACGCGACCCGAGGAATCGGTCCAGGTCAGCCCCTCGCTCGCCGCAAAGACCTTGGCGTCGGAAATGCCGCCATCCTTGTATTTCTGCAGCCTCACGCCCTTACCGCGCGCCATGGCGGGCAGTTGCTCGAGCGGGAAGATGAGCAGCTTGCGGTTCTGACCGATGATGGCGACCGTATCCCCCTCCGCCGGCACGCAGAGCTTTGCCTCCTGAGTGCCCGAGACATTGAGCACCTGCTTGCCCTTGCGCGTGTTTGCGACAAGATCGTCCTCGGCCACGACAAAGCCGTTACCGATATCGGAGGCAATGAGCCGCTTTGCGCCGGACTTGTGGACGAAAAGGTCGACAATGTCATGCCCCTCGTCGATATCGACCATAATGCGCACCGGCTCGCCATGACCGCGCCCGCCGGGAAGCTTGTCGGCGCCCAGAGTATAGATCTTGCCACCTGTCGAAAGCAGCAACAGCTTGTCGGTTGTCTCGCATGTGAAGTGAAGTTTCATCCGGTCGTCGGCCTTGAAGGCAACGCCGGCAACGTCGCTGGTGTGGCCCTTAAGCGCGCGAATCCAGCCTTTTTCCGAAAGAATGACCGTAATCGGCTCGCGCTCGATCATCGCCGTCTCGATATCGGCAAGATCGGTTTGCGGGGCCTCGGCGAGCTGTGTGCGGCGGCCGCCGACGGGATCGGGGATACCGTCGCGATCTTTGGGGAAGTCCTTCCGGAGCTGTTCGACCTGCTTGCGGACCTCACCCCATTGACGCTTTTCCGAGCCGAGCAGCGTTTCGATATGGCCCTTTTCCTCGGTGAGCTTGTCGAACTCGGTCCTGATCTCGATTTCTTCGAGCTTGGCCAGAGACCGCAGGCGCATATTGAGGATCGCGTCAGCCTGAACGTCCGTCAGGTCCCAGCGCGCCATCATCTCCTGTTTGGGTTCGTCCTCCTCGCGGATGATGCGGATCACCTCGTCGAGATTGAGGTAGGCGATGAGATAGCCGCCGAGTACCTCCAACCGGTGCTCGATCTGATCGAGCCGGTATTGCGAACGGCGGACCAGGACCTCCTTACGATGGTTGAGCCATGCCTTGAGCGCGTCGGCGAGGCTCATGACGCGCGGGATCAAGCCACCGTCGAGGACATTCATGTTGAGCGGAATGCGGGATTCCAGCTCGGTCAGCTTGAACATCGATTCCATCAGGAGGACAGGATCGACATTGCGGGCGCGGGGTTCGAGCACCAGCCGGATATCCTCGGCGCTCTCGTCGCGCACGTCCTTTAAAAGGGGCAGCTTTCGCGCGAGAAGCATCTCGGCGATTTTTTCGACGAGCCGGGATTTCTGCACGGCATAAGGGATTTCAGTGATGACGATCTGATATCCGCCGCGCCCGGTCTCCTCGACCTCCCATCTGGCGCGCACGCGGAAGCCCCCACGGCCGGTCGCGTAGGCCTGCTCGGTGCCTGCCGGATCGTCCACGAGAATGCCGCCTGTTGGGAAATCGGGGCCGGGAACGAACCGCATAAGGTCGCGCGCTGTGGCGTCCGGATTTTCGAGGAGATGCAGTGCGGCGTCGCAGAGCTCAGCGACATTGTGCGGCGGCACCGACGTCGCCATGCCCACGGCGATACCGCTGGCGCCGTTGGCAAGAAGGTTCGGAAAGTTCGAGGGCAGAACGACGGGTTCCTCGTCCTCGCCGTCATAGGTCTGCCGGAAATCCACGGCGTTTTCGGTGATGCCTTCGAGGAGGCGCGCGGCGACGTCCGTCATGCGGCTCTCGGTGTACCGCATGGCCGCCGGGCTGTCGCCGTCGATCGAGCCGAAATTGCCCTGACCGTCGACCAGCGGGTAGCGGACTGCAAAATCCTGGGCGAGACGCACGAGGGCGTCATAGACCGACTGGTCGCCATGAGGGTGGAACTTACCGATGACGTCACCCACCACGCGGGCGGATTTCTTGTAGCCCTGCCCCGGATCGAGCTTCAAAAGCCGCATGGCGTGCAGGATGCGGCGATGGACCGGTTTCAGGCCATCGCGAGCATCCGGCAGCGCGCGCTGGGTGATTGTCGAGATTGCATACGACAGGTACCGCTCCTCGAGCGCGTGCCGCAGGTCGACGATACGCTCGTGACCACCCTCGGGCGGATCGAGAACTTCTGCCATGAGCTATCCTTCAAAGAGCATTCGAATCAGGGGCCGATTATAGCCCGCCGGTCAACTTCATTGTCAGCCAATCCCGGGTTGCGGGCGGCTCGATTTGACGGGCTGTCCACACATGTCTGTCAAGGAAATGCCCCGTCAACACAAAGGCGGCGGCGACATCGCCCGGTTCCGGCGGTACGTCCGCGGTCAAAAAGCGCGGGAGGCGCAACAGGCGGTCCTTATACGGCTCGGCCTCCTCGGCGCAAACCGCCCTTCCCGACTTTGGAGAGACGTGCGTGAGATTTTCATGGACGCCGGTCACCGCGCAGGTTTCGAGATCGAGACCGAATCCGAGTTCTTCGAGAAGATAGAGTTCGAAGCGCGCGAGTTCGACGCCAAGTTCGGCGTCGTCGAAGTGCTCGTCGAGCAGCATCAGGACCGCTTCGAGCAGCGTATCGTGGGGATCGCGCTCGGGCAGAAGGCGCAGGTGGTCGGCGAGCATCTGGCTGAGGTAGAGCCGTGTCCGATCGGCGATCAGCACCGCCGCGCGCATTGTGGTGACCTCGGCTGTGAAGAGCCCCAGATGGTCCTCAAGGCGGGCTCGCCATGTCAGAAGCGCGGAATTGCCCGGCTGGAGCGCCGCGGCCTGCTTGCGCGAGCGCCCGCCGCGCACGAGCCCGAAACAGCGCCCGCGGCCGGGCACCATGGTTTCGAGGATCAGGCTCGTCTCGCCGTGTTTTCGAACGCCAATTATGAGACCTTCAGCGGACCACTCCATGGCCGGCTCATTTCGTCCAATCCAACCCCATCTCGCGATAGCGTTCGGGGTCGTCGGCCCAATTGGCGCGGACTTTGACGAACAGGAAAAGATGCACCTTGGTTTCGAACATCTCCATCATCTCCGCGCGAGCCTCTGCGCCAATGGCCTTGATGGTCTGCCCCTTGGCGCCGAGGACGATCTTCTTGTGCGTATCGCGGGTGACGTAGACGACCTGATCGATGCGGTAGGAGCCATCGGGCTGAACCTTGAAGCTCTCGGTCTCGACAGTCGCCTGGTAGGGGATTTCGTCGTGAATGCGCATGAAGAGCTTTTCACGGGTCACCTCTGCCGCCGTGAGCGCGAGCGTCAGGTCGGTGAGATGCTCTTCGGGGAAGTGCCATTCGCCGAGCGGTGCGTTGGCCGTGCACCAACCGGTGAAGTCGGCGACGCCGCTGCCATTGAGCGCGGAAATCATGAAGGTCGTCTCGAACCGGACCTTGTCGTTGAGGTCCTTTGAGAGCTTCAGAAGCGTCTCGGGTTTGACCTTGTCGACCTTATTGATGACCAGGACCTTGGGCTGGCGGATGTTGTCGAGGCCTTCAAGCAGCGATTCAACTTCCGCGTTCAAGCCCTTGTGGGCATCCACGATCAGGGCGACGATGTCGGCATCCCCTGCCCCGGTCCAGGCGGATGCGACCATTGCGCGGTCGAGCCGCCGCTTGGGCGCGAAAATGCCCGGAGTATCGACAAAAACGAGTTGCGCGTTGCCCGTGGTGACGACACCGCGCACCTGGGCGCGGGTGGTCTGCGCCTTGTGGGTGACGATGGACACCTTGGTGCCCACGAGCGCGTTGAGCAGCGTCGATTTTCCGGCATTGGGGGCACCGACGAGCGCGATGAAGCCGCAGCGGGTCGGATCGGTTTGGGGTGCGGTCATTCCAGATTCTTCCAGACTTTTTCACGCACGAGAAATTGTGCGGCTCCCTGGTGTTCGGCGAGTTTTTTGGACGTGCCGACGGCCGATAGCGGCGCGTAGCCCTTCACGGCAACCTCGATGGTGAATGTCGGCGCGTGATCGGGGCCGGATCGCCCCACTTCGGTGTAGCGGGGCGGTTCGAGGCCCTGGCCCTGCGCCCATTCCTGCAGCGCTGTTTTCGCATCGGCGCGGCGGGCCTGGGCGACGTCGAGATCGCCGCCGAACATCGTTTCGACAAACGCATAGGCCGGATCGAGCCCGCCATCGGCATAGATGGCACCGATGAGCGCTTCGCAGACGTCGCCCAGAATGGCGTCCTTGTCGGCACCGCCGGTGCGGGCCTCGCTCTCGCCCAGTCGCACGAATGCGCCGAGATCGAGTTCACGGGCCACCTTGGCGCAGGTCTCCTTGCGCACCATCGAATTGAGCGTGCGGGACAGTTCGCCCTCGTTGGCCTTGGGCAGGCGCCTGGACAGCAGATCTGCAACAACAAGACCGAGCACCCGGTCGCCGAGGAACTCAAGCCTTTGGTAGGAATCGGCCGTCCGCTTGGAGGGCGCCACGGCACTCGAATGGGTCAGCGCGCGCTTGAGCAGGGCCGGGTCCTCGAAGCGATGCCCCAGCTTTTGTTCAAGCTCCTGCCTGTCGCGCGCGCGGAAACTCATTCGGCGTATACCGAAGTGAACATGCGATCCCAGCGCACATTGCCCGGCCAGCGCCAGACCTGCCAGGGCGGGATGTTGTCGTTAATCGAGAAGAACCGCCACTGCGCCTTGCCGATTAGGTTTTCGAACGGCACATAGCCGACGGTGTTGAGCGAACGGCTGTCGAGCGAGCGGTCGCGGTTGTCTCCCATCATGAAGAAGTGGCCCGGCGGTACGACATATTCGCCCGTATTGTCGTATTCGGCGGTGTTGGAGACTTCCTGGATCGTGTAGCTCACACCGTTGGGCAGCGTTTCGCGATATTCCATAAT
This sequence comes from Pelagibacterium xiamenense, assembly GCF_021166475.1. Lineage (GTDB taxonomy): Bacteria > Pseudomonadota > Alphaproteobacteria > Rhizobiales > Devosiaceae > Pelagibacterium > Pelagibacterium xiamenense. Next base: position 23,727 of record NZ_JAJOYS010000003.1, on the reverse strand, counting down.
GGGCAACGTCAGCCCGTTGCTGTCGCGGTCCTCGCTGCGCCCGATCAGTTCGCGATCGATCGCCTCGCCGTTGATATAAAGAATCCCGTCGATCATCTGGACCGTATCGCCGGGCAGGCCGATGACGCGCTTGACGTAATTGTCGGTCTGGGGAACCGGCCGGAATACGACGATATCGCCGCGCTGCGGTTCATTGCCCAGGACCCTGCCGTTCAAGGGCACCTCGGTGAAGGGCAACGAATAGCGCGAATAGCCGTAGCTGTATTTGGACGCGAGAATGTAGTCGCCGATCAGGAGATTACTCTGCATCGAGGCGGTCGGGATCGAAAACGGCTCAAAGGCAAGTGTGCGAAAGACCAGAGCGATCAAGAGCGCCTGGATCAAAATAACTATGGTTTCGCGCAGTTCGCCCTTGCCGGATTTCTTTTTCTTTTCGGTATCCGACATCGGCTTGCTCATGGTTTTTTCTTTTAAAGTGTCTGTTACGGGAGGGATCAGGACCGGTCAACCGGCAGCGCCTCGATGATGACGAAGGCCTGGGCCATGCCGTTGTCGTCGGTGATTGTGACGTGGATATGGGGCTCGTGCCCGTCGGGCATAAGCTGCGCGAGACGTTTGGCCGCGCCGCCGGTGAGCCGCATCGTCGGCTTGCCGCTGGGCAGGTTCACAACGCCCATGTCGCGCCAATATACCCCGTGAGACATACCCGTGCCCAGCGCCTTGGCGCAGGCTTCCTTCGCCGCGAAGCGCTTTGCGTAGGATGCCGCGCGCAGTCGCCGGCGGTCGGATTTGGCGCGTTCGATGTCGGTGAAGCAGCGCTGTGTGAAGCGCTCGCCGAAGCGTTCGAGCGTGCGCTCGACATGCGCGATCTCGCACAGGTCGTTGCCCAGCCCCACGATCACTGCAAGCCCCTGCTCCCCGGCTTGACGGCCGGAATGGCGGCGAGCTCGGGCGGAAGATCGTCCGGAGCATAGGCCGGGACCTTGTATCGCGTCAGCGCGACGAGAGGCACGCCGATATCCGCTTCGCCGCCCGAGCGGTCGACAATACACGCGGCGGCGACAACGTCGGCGCCCAGCGCCTTGATGCAGTCGATACACTCGCGGATCGAAAGGCCGGTAGACACGATGTCCTCGACGACGATGACTTTCTCGCCCGGCTGGACGGTAAAGCTGCGACGCAGTTCGAACACGCCGTTGACCCGTTCTGTGAAGATAGCGGGTACGCCCAGGTGCCGCGCCGCCTCGTAGCCGGGAATGATCCCGCCGACGGCGGGCGAAACGACTTGGGAGATGCCGCCATAGCCTTCGGCGCGGATTTTGGCCGCAAGCGCCTTGCAGAGCGTTTCGGCCTTTTGCGGATGCATGAAGACGCGGGCCTTCTGCAAAAAGACAGGAGAACGCAGACCGGAAGAGAGGATGAAGTGACCCTCGAGCAACGCGTCGCAGCTTTTGAAGATGTCGAGCACCTCGTCCTGGGTCATGCGGCCGGTTCCTTATCCACTTCAAAGACCTTTTCGATGCCCGCAATCGCGCTCGCCTGCAAGGTCGAGGCGCGATAGACGCGCGAAAGCCCTGGAGTGCGTTTGAGCGTTGCAAGCACATCTGTCAACTGCGGCAGGTCCTTTACCTCGATCTCGAAGATCAATTCGTGGAAATCGCTGGCAAGGGCGCGCATGACGAAATTGGTGATATTGGCGTCGCAGGCGGCGATCGCGGAGGAAATCTGCGCGAGCGAGCCGGGCCGGTTGGCCGAGTTCATCGAGATGACCACGCGATAGAGCCGGTCGGCCTTGCCGTCGATATCCCAGCGTACATCGATCCAGCCCACATCCTTGTCGTGATACTGGATCAGCGCGTCCGAATCGATGGGGTATACCGTCATGGTGCCGTTTTCGTGCAGGATACCCACCAGCCGGTCGCCCGGCACGACACCCTCGCGTGAAATTTCGACGGGCATGTTGAAGTCGAACCCGACAAGCGCGGCGAAGCGCTTGACCGTGCTCGATTGCCCGCCCGGCATTCGGAAGCGGAAAAGTTCGCCCTGGCGCAGCGAGAACCAGCCATCAGCGTTGTCGCCGACAGGCAGGCTGATCTTGCTCTTGCGCCGCCGCTTGCCTTTTAAGGCGGCAGCCTCCCGCGCGAGGTCGTCGGCACTGATGCGCCCTTCCCCCACCTCGGTAAGCAGCGCCTTGCGGTCGGGCTGTTCAAGCCGCTTTGCCAGCGCCACGATGTCATCTTCGGAAAAGGACAGCGACTCGCGCTCGAGCACCGCCATCAACACCTGCTCGCCCAGCGAGAGCGCGCGCATCTGGGCGCTGAGGCGGACGGCGCGCCGGACGGCCGAGCGCGCCTTTCCGGTTACCGCGATATTCTCCCAATTGGGCGGCGGCGCGTGGTTGGGGTCGCGGAGGATTTCGACTTCGTCGCCCGAATGCAGGTGCGTGATGAGCGGCATCACGGCGCCGTTGATCTTGCACCCTACGCACGTATCGCCGACGTCGGTATGGACCGCATAGGCAAAATCGATCGGCGTCGCGCCGCGCGGCAGGGCGATCAGGCGCCCGCGCGGCGTGAAGCAGAAGACCTGGTCCTGGAAGAGCTCGAGCTTGGTGTGCTCGATAAATTCCTCGGGGTTCTCGCCCTCGGTGAGGTGCGCGATGGTGGTCCGGAGCCAGTTATAGGCCTGGCTTTCTTCTTCGAGCCTGTGCATGTCGCCGGAGATCGCTTCCTTATAAAGCGCATGGGCCGCGATGCCGTATTCGGCGATGGCGTGCATCTCGTGGGTGCGTATCTGGAGTTCGACGCGCTGGCGCGAGGGCCCGACGATCGTGGTGTGCAAGGAGCGGTAATCGTTCTGCTTGGGAACCGAGATATAGTCCTTGAACCGGCCCGGTACGACCTTCCAGCTTTGATGGATGACCCCGAGCGTGCGATAGCAATCGTCGATGGTATCTACGATGACGCGGAACCCGATCATGTCCGAGAGCTGCTCCAGCGCGATGGCCTTGCGTTCGATCTTCGAATAGATCGACCAGGCCGATTTCAGCCGCGCCGAAACCTCCGCCGTGATCCCCTGTTTGGTGAGATGTTCTTCGAGCTCGGAACGGATCTCGGCGATTATCTCGCGGCTCGACTGCTCCATCGCCGCGAGCCGGCTGGTGATGGCGTTGTAGTGCTCGGGATGCAGCGTCTTGAATGACAGGTCCTCGAGCTCGGAGCGCATGTCCTGCATACCCATGCGGCCGGCGAGCGGAGCATAGATATCCATCGTCTCCTGCGCGATGCGGGCGCGCTTGTGCACCGGCACGAATTCGAGGGTACGCATGTTGTGCAGGCGGTCGGCGAGCTTGACGAGCAGGACGCGCACGTCCTCGGAAATGGCAAGCAGGAGCTTCCTGAGGTTCTCGGCCTGGGCCTCCTCGCGCGAGACGAGGTTCAATCTGTCGATCTTGGTGAGTCCGTCGACGATCTGGCCGATTTCGGTGCCGAACATCTCATCGATTTCGGCGCGGGTGGCGTCGGTATCCTCGATCGTGTCGTGCAGAAGCGCAACGGCGATGGTCGCGTCGTCGAGTTTCAAATCGGTGAGGATCGCGGCAACCTCCAAGGGGTGCGCGAAGTAGGGGTCGCCGGAGGCACGCGTCTGGCTGCCATGCTTTTGCATGCCATAGACGTAGGCCTTGTTGAGCAAGCGTTCGTCGGCGTTCGGGTTGTAGGCCAGAACGCGTTCGACGAGTTCATATTGACGCATCATGCGCCGGAATACCCCATGGTGCAGCGACTACCGTAAGCAACAACAAAGGCGTCCGGCTCGCCGCCGGACGCCTTCGCAAAAAGATATAGGCAAAGCCTGCCGGCGATCAATCGTCGCGGCGTTCAGGCGGCGCCAGGGATTCGATGCCGCGAAGCAGCTCTTCTTCGCTGATCGTATCGAAAACCGGGCCATCCTCGTCGCTCGTCGTTTCGATGCGCGGGGCGATATCCGCCTCGGGCTCGTCGACCTCGACGTATTTCTGAAGCGAATGGATCAGTTCTTCCTTCAGGTCGTCGGGTGAAATCGTGGCGTCACCGATCTCGCGCAAGGCAACGACGGGGTTCTTGTCGTTGTCGCGGTCGACCGTAATCTGGGCGCCCGAGGATATCATCCGGGCGCGATGAGCCGCCATCAGGACCAGATCGAAGCGGTTCGGAATCTTTTCAATGCAATCTTCTACGGTGACGCGTGCCACTTGCCGGTCTCCATTGCTTTAGGGGGAGCGAGCAGCCCTCTTACACGACGCGCGCTGGAAAAACAAGCGCTCAGGTCACTGACAGCGGGGCAATTTGATGTGAACCTAGAGGCCTGCCATGCGTTGTCTTTTCAGGTGGCGGGGGCGGTCCTTTTTTGGGGAGTTTTTTCAGGATGTTTGATCCGCGCGAAAAAGTCGTTCTGTTTATCGATGGCGCGAACCTTTATGCGACCTCCCGGGCTTTGGGGATCGACATTGATTATAAGCGCTTGCTTGGCGAGTTCCAGTCGCAGGCCTATCTCTTGCGTGCCTACTATTATACCGCGCTGGTCGAGGACCAGGAATACTCCTCTATCCGTCCGCTAATCGATTGGCTGGACTACAACGGCTACACCGTCGTCACGAAGCCCGCCAAGGAGTTTACGGATGCGCAGGGGCGGCGCAAGGTGAAGGGCAATATGGACATTGAGTTGACTATCGACGCGATGGAGATGGCGACCCACTACGACCACCTGGTTCTGTTTTCGGGCGATGGGGACTTCACGGCGCTCGTTGCCGCGCTCCAGCGCCGGGGCAAGAAGGTCACCGTCGCCTCGACGCTGACGACGGCGACGCCGATGATCTCCGACGATTTGCGGCGGCAGGCCGACTATTTCCTCGACATTGCAGAACTGGCCAAGACCGTCGGACGCGCCCAGGTTGACCGCACGGGGTCGACTCGGGAAGATGCGCACAGCTAAGGCGCTTCTTTAGAGCAGGCATCGTTTCTGGATCGGGAGTGCGCCCAGGAAAGGTTTCGCGCCCTCACCGAAAGATCACCTCACATTGCTTGAGACAAACCCTCCGCACGACTGCCCGCTCTGCCCGCGGCTCGTCCATTTCCGCATGGATAACCGCGCCCAGTTTCCAGATTGGCACAACGCGCCGGTTCCCAACTGGGGAGACGCGGCGCCAAGGTTGATGATCGTCGGGCTCGCGCCAGGCCTGCGCGGCGCCAATCGCACGGGACGGCCGTTTACCGGAGATTATGCCGGGGACCTGCTCTACGCCACCCTGCTCAAATTCGGGCTGGCGTCGGGCTCCTATAAGGCCGATCCGGATGACGGGATGGTTCTCAAAAATGCGATGATCGTCAACGCAGTACGCTGCGTGCCGCCGCAGAATAAGCCGACGGGCGAGGAGATCTCGACTTGCCGGCGCTTCCTCTGCGCAACGATCGAGGCCAACCCGCAGGTCAGAGCCTTCATCGCGCTCGGACGGATCGGGCACGACTCCCTGCTCTCGGCGCTGGGCCGCCGCAGGGCCGCACATCCGTTCGGACACGGCGCCGAGCACGTACTCGAAAACGGCACGCGGCTTTTCGACAGCTTCCATTGCTCGCGCTACAACACCAACACCGGCAGGCTGACACCGGCGATGTTCGAGGATGTGATCGGTCGCGCGGCGAATTTCGTCGCCGGCTAACCCGTCTTGAGAAGACGTTGCTTTTCGCGCGACCAGTCACGCTCTTTCTGAACGTTGCGCTTGTCGACGGTCTTGCGGCCCTTGGCGAGCCCGATCGTGAGCTTGGCCATGCCGCGCTCGTTGAAATAGAGCCTCAGGGGCACAATCGTGTTGCCGGAGCGTTCGACCCCACGCGCGAGCTTGGCCAGCTCCTTTTTGGAGACGAGCAGCTTACGCTTGCGTTTCTCGTCGTGGTTGAAACGGTTGGCCTGAACATATTCGGGGATATTGGCGTTGATGAGCCAAAGCTCGCCCCCCTCGGGGGAAACGTACGCTTCGGCGATCTGTGCCTTGCCATTGCGCAGGGACTTGACCTCGGTGCCGCGCAGAACGATGCCAGCCTCGAGGGTCTCCAATATCTCGTAGTCGAAGCGGGCGCGGCGATTGTCCGCGACCGTTCCGTGTTCGAGTACGCCTTTGTCTTTCTTGGGCGCCATGGGCTTAGTTCATTAGTCCCGCATGCACCAGCGCATCATCGATCGCCTGGCGTGTCGTCTCCGAGACGGGCACAAGCGGGAGCCGCAAATCTTCCTTGATGAGCCCAAGCCGTGCGGCGGCGTATTTGACGCCGGCCGGGTTGGGCTCGATGAACAAGGCCTTATGTAAGGGCGCAAGGCGGTCCTGCAAGGTCAGCGCGGTCGCATAATCTCCGGCCTGGCAGGCGTTCTGGAAATCGGCGCAAAGCCGGGGTGCCACATTCGAGGTCACCGAAATGCATCCCCGCCCGCCATGGGCGTTGAACCCCAGCGCGGTCATATCCTCGCCCGAAAGCAGGATGAAATCGGGGCCCAGCACGTGGCGCTGCATCGTCGCTTTGCCCATGTCCGCCGTCGCGTCCTTGATGCCGACGATGTTGGGGTGCGCGTCGCGCAGGCGCTTGAGCGTTTCGACCGAAATGTCGATCACCGTGCGCGGGGGTACCGAGTAGATGACGACCGGCAGGCTGGTGGCCTTTGCAATGGCCGAAAAATGCTGGAACAGGCCCTCCTGATTGGGCTTGTTGTAATACGGGAGGATGGTGAGGATGCCATCGGCACCCGCCTTTTCCGCGAACTCGGCGAGATGGATCGCTTCCCGCGTCGAATTGGAGCCGGCGCCCGCAATCACGGGAATCTGCTTGTCGGCCACCTCGATGGTGATCTCTATGAGGCGGCGGTGTTCTTCATGGCTGACCGTTGGAGATTCGCCGGTGGTGCCGACCGGCACAACGCCGTGGGAGCCTTCCTCGATCTGCCATTTGACGAAACGGGCCATGGCATCTTCGTCAACCGCACCATTGTTGAACGGCGTAATGAGCGCCGTAATCGACCCGCTGAACATATACAGTCCTCAATTGTCGCTGCCGGCGCGCCCGGCAGCCCTTCGTTTTCCTGGGTGTTCATCCTTCGGCAAAAAGGCGTGCCCATGCCCCGTACGGAACGGAAGCGCACCATAGTGTCACTTGTGCGGCATCGCAACCAACCCGCGACACGGCCGGCCGACCGATCGCAAGGCATGCGCTGGGTTCGCGCCTTCCTGCCTTCCCGCATGGCATCTGCATGGGCATTGGGCCCTGCACGCCGCGCGTGGGCCGTGCTATGAAGCATCATGGCCAAACGCGCAACACTCTTTGACGATCTGCCGCAATTCGCGCCGCTGGGTATCGGGCGGATTTGTCCGGGCCCGGCGGGACGGACGATCGCCGTGCACCTAAGGGGCAATCTCGGGGGCGAGGAAACGCCGCTGGTTTGCATCCCCGGGTACAACAGGACCATGCTCGACTACACTGCATTTTTGGAGGGTCTGTCAGGCCTTGCCGGAAGCACGCGGCCGGTCGTGTTGCTCGATCTGGCTGGGCGCGGACGGTCCGCCCCCCTGCCCCGAAACATGCAGTACGCGACGCCGCGCGACGCAGCCGATGTCATCGCAGTCTGCGATGCGCTGGGGATCACCCGGGCGGTTCTTGTCGGCCAGGGGCATGGCGGACAGGTGGCGATGATCGTTGCCAAACAACGACCTTCGCTGGTGGGGGGGACCGTACTGATCGATTCCGGGCCGGTAACCGACCCGCGCGGGCTTGTCCGCCTGCGCAACAATTTCCGGCACCTTGTCAGCCTTCGCGACAAGCGCGCAAGCCAGGCGGCGCTGCGCAAAATTCTCGCGGCGGACTACCCCAGCGTGCCCGACTCGGCGCTGGATACGCTGGGCGCGCGCGTCTATGCGCCCGGTCGGCGCGGAGGCTTGGTGCCGCTTTTCGATCCCCGGCTCATCGGCCAGATCGAGCAGTTCGAATTCGACGATGTGCTCGAACCGCAATGGCCTCTCTTTGACTGCCTGCATCACGCGCCGATCATGCTCGTCCGCACACAGATGTCCGACCAGGTCCGGCGCGAGACGTATGAAGAAATGCGCCGACGCCGGCCCGATGCGGCACTTCTCACCGTAACCGGGCAAGGCAGTCCGGCCCTTCTTGACGATGGCGAGAGCATCGGCGCGATCGAGGCGTTCGCCAAGCTCTCGGACCGCAAGGGCGTCCCCGTCGAAGAGGCAGCCGCCTGAGAGCCGGCATGGCGCCGGAATACGCTATTGCCCGCGCGCCAGCGCCCGGGCCTGCCGGACCCAGTCCTCGCGTTCGATGCGGCCGTGGGCGTTGAGCTTTTCGTTCATCCGGGCGACGGTTTTTTCGTCCCAACCCGCAATCTGGGAAAAGTCGTGTATGCCTTCGGCCTTGAGCCGTTTTTCCATCGTCGGCCCGATGCCCTTGATCTGCTTGAGGTCCACCGATATCGGGCTTTCGGGCGCGGGTGCCGGTTCGGGCGTCACGACCGGTGCAGGTTCGGGCACGACGGCAGCGGCAGCGGTGCCGCCGCCGCCCTGCGACACGGCTTGTGCGGCAGGCTTGGCAAAAGTGCGCCGCAGGAGGAGACCGATGATGCAGCCGATAAAAAAGGCCGCCAAAAGCAGCAGTGCGCTTTCGAGAATGTGGGGCGTGGCGTTCATGGTCTACGCTCCATCCTGGCTGTACCAACCCGTGGCAATGCCGATAAGCAGCGCGATCACGAGAAACGGCCAGTAGGTGTAAAGCAGAAAGACGAGGCTATCGATCATTGTGCGGCGTCCTCGAAGGTGAAGGCAATGCGTCGGTTTTGCCGTTTGCCCTGAATGGTATCGTTCGAAGCGATCGGAAGGCTCGATCCATAGCCCACAGCATAAAGACGTGGGGCCGAGACACCAAGGGCGACAAGTTCGTCGACGACGGCCTCGGCGCGGGCAACCGAAAGCGGCAGGTTGAGCGCTTCGCTCCCATCGCTGTCGGTGTGCCCCTCAACATAGACAGTGGTTTGCGGGCAAATGTTCAGAAGTTGCGCGATATCCGGCAGGAGTGCGCGGGAGTCTGGTGTCAGATTGGCGCTGCCGGAGGCGAAAAGGAGTGATTTATCCGCCATGAAAGCGTCGACCTCGGCGCTGCAGACCGCGGAGGCCGGGGGTGCGGTAACCATGGTAACGAACCGCTCCTCGCCGCCCAGTTCCGCGAGCGCGGCAAGACCCTCGTCTTTCTGCGTATCGATGGCGGCGCGGCCGGTCAACAGCCAGCCCCCGTTGGCGAAGGCAAGTTGCCCCTGATCGAGATGGTCGAGCGCTGCAAGGCCGGCATAGAGCGCGCTGACGAAGTCCTGCGGCGCCCGTGGATTGACCGCCAGCGCGCTTTGCCCGTCCGTCCCGGCAAGCCGCATCACCAGCGCTTGCGTCGATGGGTCGGGCACGCTGCCCCGCAGGCTCAGCGCGCCGTCCGGTCCCTTGAGCGCCGAGAACCGGTATTCTGGGTCCGGCGCAGCGATCTCGGCCGTCGCTTCAGATTGTGCGGTTGTGACGCCGTCGGCAGGTTCACCGAGCGCGCTATCGGTCTGCTCGCCTGCTGCTGATTCGGATGTGTCTGCAGTCGAGGCGGCAATCCCATCGCCGGCCACCTCCTCGGTCTCGCTCACCTCTGCAACCGGCTCGGCTTCCGGCAAGGCAGATGGCTGGGCCTCCGAACTCCCCTCGCCAGCGTCTGCGTCCACGGCAGCACCAGGATCGCTGGGCGATGGCCGCTCCGCGGTCGCCTCCATACCGGCGGCCCGGTTGTCCCCCGGGCGCGTGGGCAGGATTTCCAATGTCCATGCGTCAAACGGGGTTGCCGCTCGCGCCAGAACGCCTTCGAGATCGTCGCGCTCCCGGCCCGCCGCAAGGGTCCCCTCAAGCATCCACGAATCGTCTTCATAGCGCAGCGCCCCGCTTTCCAGCGTGGCCAGCGCATCGAGGCCGGTAAGTGCATCGACGAGGAAGCCGTCAGGCGCTCCAACGCCGACTTCCGTATCGTCGGAGATCTCCCCGCCCGTCGTCACCGCGATGAGCGATTGCGCAGCGGCGCTTGGGACAATTCCTGTAAAAACAATATCCTGTCCCTCTTTCTGAGCCTGCCAGACGAAGGAATCGGCATTCTCAAGAACGGACACGCTGCTGTCCGATACCGGTGTCTCGAGCGTTTCGAGGGGCTCGCTATCCACCCCCTCGCCCTTCTGCGCTTCCGGTGCGGTGTCGAGCACCTGAAATTGCGCGACGCGGACAATTGAACTGGCCACTGCAGGAGCCATATCCGGCGCCGAACGATACGATAGCGCGTAGGCTTGGCTCGACAAGGAAAGCAGCGCGGCCAGCGCTATTGTGCGATAGGTCACTTTGGAATGGTTTGGCATGAATATCTGACAGTTCAGGCGCAGCACGCCAAAGGATGATTCGTGTGACAGGGCGCGCCGATCATATCGCCCGCGTCGGCGAACGCCACCACCCGAGCCGAAAGATCAACGGTTTATGGCGCCTTCGCGTCCGTTGGGCCAACCGTCCGCACAAAAAGAAAGGGCCCGGCAAGCCGGACCCTTCCCAGATCGCGTAACGCGAAGTCCAATTAGAAGGACTTGACCGCGCCGAAGTGAACGCCAAGACCGGTGTTTTCGGTCTGAGCATCGTAAAGGACAGCAACGGTACCGTTGGCTTCGAAGTCGCCACCCGGCTCGTAGGTCACGCCAACACCACCGCCGTAGACAGAGTCTTCGGTGTCAGTGTTGTAACCAACGGTTGCCCAAGCTTCACCAGTCAGCGTGTCGGTGAAGGCCGAGCTCAGAGTGAGCGTGCCCCAAACGACGTCTTCGACGGTGCCGAGAGCGAGCTGGTTGAAGTAGTCTTCGATCTTGCCGTTTTCAGCATTGTAGACAACTTCAAGGTCGAGATCGACGGTATCCGTCAGAGCGAAGGTCACACCAGCACCGGCGGTCGGCGTGAACTCGTCAGCGGCATTGGCGTACACACCGCCGACACCAGCACGGATGGTCGCGATATCGAGAGCGACTTCGCCCGTAACCAGACCCTGGATGTTGCCATCCTGATCAACGGTAAGAGCGGCGTAGACGTCGAAAATGTCGAACGAAGTCGACACGTCGGCATAGACGTCGAACAGAGCGTCGGCGTCGTTGTCGATCATGTTATAGAGATCGTAGATGTAGGCGCCGACATTGGCGACGGTGGTGCCGTCGTCGTAGCCGACGACCACACCGGCGCGGCCGCCGAGGTCACCGTAATCAGCCTGGTCCGAAAGGGCTTCCAGGCCAGCGCCGATCGACCAGCCGTTGCCGAGGTCGGAAACGACCTGGATCACGTGGCTGTCATCCGGATCACCCGTCGTCGCGACATCGTCGAGGATGTGCTGGGCATCGTCCACCCCGAAGAGCGAACCCGTGTAACCGGCGGTCAGAACCGTGGTGTCACCGAACGAAACGAAAGCTTCTTCGAAGATAACCGTGTCGGTGTCGTCCTGATCTTCCTGACCGATGGTCACGGAAGCGATCGCACGGCCGGCGTCGGTCTGCGTGGTAGCTTCGAACGTCAGGAACCAGTCGATCGTGGACGTGCGGTCAGAAGCGCTGTCGTCGTCAAAGAAGACAGTTTCGTACCAGTAGTCGTATTCGACTTCGCCCGTGATCAGAAGGCAGGTGTCGTCCGACGCAATGGTCAGACCGGAGATGCCGTAAGCATCGCAAACGTCGAGCGATACGAACTCGGCGATCGGATCAGCGGCCTGGGCACCCGTCGACAGGGCCAGAGCGGCTGCAGAACCCAGAAGAAGGCTCTTAAGTTTCATAATTGACCTCCAAAGTCAGTCATTCAGTTTGCCGGGCTAAACCGGCGGTTTGTCGAAACGCGACCACATTTTTGTTGGTGTCGTGTGTTGCCGTCGCGCTGCGACCGACAAACGATCCCATGCATGGATTCGCAAAACTCACTCTAGTCACACGAGCGCCTCGCGCAACATCGCATAGGGGTCTGTGGACGTTTGCAGGCAGGGTTGCGGAGGGAATGTTGCAAATTGGGCACACATCTATAAACCACTTGTTAATAGTCGTTATTGCCGCTGGTTGACGACTCTTTAAAGGAACCTGCGCCACCAATGCCGCCTCGAATCGAGCGTGGTCTGCCCACCGCGAAACGGCCACAAAATGCATGTGTGTGGAGAGCAGCCGAGATGTTGGAGTTATATCGACCATGAAGAGAGAGGGGCCTGGCATTGCGATGGCGGTGATGGCCGCCGTGCTTGCCCTTCCCGCGTTCGGCCAGGAAGCGGAACCGGCCGATGCGATCGAACCGCAGCTCGCCGATCTTTATGCGATTGTCGTCGGCACACAGGCCACGACCCGGTGTGCGGTGTTCGACGATACGATGACATATTTAACGCCGCTTGAGGCGACGGCTGCCGAGTATCGCCTGCGGCAGATGGAGACGGCGCTGGCGGGGCCGATCGAAAACATCGCCGATGTGGTCGCAAACATGCGGGCGGAAGCTGCGCAAATCCCGTGCGGGTCGGAATCGCTCGAGCCGTTTCTCGATTTCAACCGCGGCCTGGCGCACGATCTTGTCGATGTTGCGCTGCTGGCGTGGCAGGAGATCGACATCGCGGAGTGCAATTATTTCGCGGACGACGACTTCATGGCATCGGTCGCGCAGGCCGAGGATATGGCGGAAAACCTCGAAATCACAGGTACGCCGGCCCGCATCGCGTATGTGGAGCGCACGGCCGCGGGGTGGGTGGCGACGTTCGAGGAGAATTGCCGGAGCCTTGCGTTCGATCCGACCCGCACGCTGCCGGGACTTGTCGCTTTGGCGTTGCCCGCCGAGCCATGAACAGGGCGGGAAGGGTAAGGGCAAGCTCCCGGATTTTCCCCTTTGCGCGCCGAAAAATTTGCTATATGACCCTCACCGGAATGGGGCTGTAGCTCAGTTGGGAGAGCGCGTCGTTCGCAATGACGAGGTCAGGGGTTCGATTCCCCTCAGCTCCACCATTCAATCCGGCGACCCGAGCGCGGCCGATACCGTCCGACAGATTTCCAATCAGATACAATCGCCTGTCACCTTTGTGCTTCCAGTGTCACCTCAACTCGCGAGATGGCCGGGCGGGATGTCGTGCACTTCGACGCGCAAAGCGGCGACGTTCAGGAGAACGTCGGCCATAAGCGCCTGAAGCATTTCGCGCAGCCCGTAGACCAGCAACACCACGCATGCCAGGGAAAGATCGTGCCTCATCGTGAGGGCGGTCCGCTCCGACGCCCAGTCGGATACGTCCGCCAGGCGCCTTGCGGCACGGGATGCCACCCGTCCGATTTGGCGCCATTCCGGCTCATCGGGCGGCTGGCCGCAAGCAAAGATCGCCGGGCAGATCTCCTCGCCGGCCAGAAGCTCTGCCGCGGCCTGCCGGGACGGGGCGATGAGCACCATGTCCGACATGCTGACCCCGTGCGCGGCGATCTGCGCGAGCCCCCCGAGCGCACCCGCGACGTCCGGGAAAACGCATATCGCGACCCGATACGGCCCGCGCGTAGAGGCACCGCCGGCCGCTTGTATCGAGTGTCCGCCCCGTGGCACCGGAGTGATCATCGCCGCCCCCGCCCTTTCCTCGACGTTCATTGGCCTACTGGATGCCCGCTTCGCAATCCCCGATGCGCTTGAGCTGCTTCATATCGTGGATGACGATCGCGCCCGGCTCGGGAAGGCTGATCACCTGGAGCGATTTGAGCTTGGTAATGTTGCGGCTTACGGTTTCGATCGTCAGGCCGAGATAGTCGGCAATATCGGCGCGCGTCATCGGAACGCTCAACGTCTGGCCCGCAGCGGTATGGCGCCGGCGCTCGGCAAGGCCGCACAGGAATGAAGCGACACGCTCGATGGCCGATTTGCGGCACAGCGTGATCGAGAGGCTTTGTGCGGCGGTAATTTCGCGGCTCGCCATCTCGAGCATTTGCGCCCCGAGCTCAGGCCGCTCGCGGACGGTACGCAAGAGGTCCGCCTTGGGAATGGCGCGTACGCGGGCAAACGTCAGAGCATCGCAGTCGAAACTGTAGGTGTCGGTCTGCCCCAGGCCGATGATGTCGCCGGGAAATGCAAAAGATATGATCTGCCGGCGGCCGTCGTAGAAGACCTTGTAGACGCGAACCACGCCTTCGACGACCTCATAGAGATGGTCGGCGTCGTCTCCCTCGAAAATTAGTGGATCCTGCGCGCGCAGCGTGCGGATACCCATATCCAGCACCGATGCCGCGCCCCAGACCGGCGCGCTGGCTTGAATTGGCAATATCTGACCCATCGGGCTCCCCACAAATGCAGTATTGGATAGGGAGCAATATGGCGTTCGGGCGTAACGCACTTGCGCCTGCCCGGTAACGGCATGTAACATTTTGTATCAGGACGCTCTCAAAAACGGCTGTATCCAAAACCATGACGGCACCAGGTGCACCTCACATCCTGGTCGTGGACGATGACGAGAAAGTGCGGCGCATGCTGCGCCGCTGCCTCGAAGACGAAGGCTACGAGGTTTCAGAGGCGGCAGACGGAGCTGGCGTACAGGAGACGCTCTCCCGCTCGCCCGATCTCATCACACTCGATCTCAATCTCGGCGGCTCGGACGGGCTGACCATCGCGCGCGAAATCCGCCAGACCTCCGACGTCCCGATCATCATGATCACCGGCAAGGGCGACATGATCGACCGCATCGTCGGGCTCGAAATCGGGGCGGACGACTATATCGCCAAGCCGTTTCACCTGCGGGAGGTTCTGGCGCGGGTACGCTCGGTGCTGCGCCGCTCGAAACCGGAGCGCGCGCCCGAACACCCCCAGGCCGGCGCGGACGCGATCGTCCGGTTCAACGGTTTCACGCTCGATATCGAGGGCCGGACGCTGACGGGGTCGGCCGGGCTTGTGACCCTCACAAGCGGCGAATTCGATCTTCTGACCGTGTTCGCGAAAAACCCGCATCGCGTTCTCAACCGCGACCAGATCATGGACCGTCTCAAGGGCCACGACTGGAGCCCGTTCGACCGGAGCATCGACAACCAGATCGCCAGACTCCGCAAGAAGATCGAGGCCGATCCGGCGACCCCTACCCTCCTCAAGACCGTTCGCGGCGCCGGTTACACCTTCACCCCGAACCGGCTGCCCTAGGCTTCGGGCGGCTCCCTGAGCGCGCTGGCGATCGCATCGGCAAGGTCGGCCATGCGATAGGGTTTGCGGAGCACCTTAAGCTGGGCCTGCGCCAAAGCATCGGGCCGCGTCAATTCTTCGGCATAACCCGACGTGAGCAGAGCCCTGACGCCGGGATATCGCGCGCGCGCCTCGGTGCACAGGTCGTACCCCGACATGCCCGGCATGACGAGGTCCGAAAACAGCAGGTCGACACCGGGATTGGCGGCGAGGATCTCCAGCGCCTCGGGGCCGCTGCCCGCATCAAGGACGGTGTAGCCAAGCTCTTTAAGACGGGTCACCGTCAGCCGGCGAACGCGATCGTCGTCTTCTACCGCCAGAACCAGCTCCCCGTGCCCGCGGGTTGCCTCGGGATGCTCGCCGGCGGCCACGGCCTCGCCTTGCTCGCGATACCGCGGCAGGTAAAGATTGACCGTGGTGCCCTTCTCGGGCTCGCTGTAAATCGTGGCGTGCCCGCCCGACTGCTTGGCGAAGCCATAGATCATCGAGAGGCCCAGCCCAGTGCCCTTGCCCTTTTCCTTGGTGGTGAAGAAGGGCTCGAAGGCACGCTCGCGCACGGCGGCGGGCATGCCCAGGCCGGTATCGGAGACCGAAAGGCGCACGTAGTCGCCCGGTTCGATCCCTGACTCGCTGGCCCCGTCCTCCTCGTCGACCTGGATGTTGGATGTCTCGATGACCAACCGCCCGCCCGACGGCATCGCATCGCGGGCGTTGACCGCGAGATTGACGATGGCGCTTTCGACCTGGGATGCGTCGGTCCTCACCATCCACAGGCTGGGGCTGAGCGCGTTCGAGAGAAAGACCGTTTCGCCGAGTGTGCGATGCAGCATGTCGGTGAGCCCGAGGACGAAGGTGTTGAGATTTACCGGTTCGGGCTCGAGGTGGCTGCGGCGCGCAAAGGCCAGCAGTCTGGACGTCAGCCGTGCGCCGATTTCAGCGGCCTCGAGCGCCTCGGAGGCGAGCTGACGCTTGTCGTCCGTGGTGAGCCTGGCATCCAGCATTTCGAGGTTGCCGATGATCACCGTGAGAAGGTTGTTAAAGTCGTGAGCGATCCCGCCGGTGAGCTGGCCCATCGCATCCATCTTCTGGGCCTCGCGGAGCGCGCGCTCGGTTGCCTTGTGTTCGGACAGGTCGCGGATGATGCCTGCGAATTGGGTTCTGCCCTCGACCTCGAACTCGCTGACGGCCAGATGGATCGGGAACGTCGTGCCGTCGGCCCTCCGGCCCACCACTTCGCGCCCGATGCCAATGATTTTTTTGCGGCCGGTCTCCCGATACGCGCGGATATAACCGTCATGCTCGGAATGATAGGGTTCGGGCATCAAAAAGTGGACGTTACGACCGATGAATTCGTCGCGCGCATAGCCGAACAGCCGCTCCGCTGCGGGATTGACCGTCATAATTGTGCCGTTGCGGTCGATGGTGATGATCGCATCGACCGCGGAATCGAGAATCGCGCGAAGCTTGGCGGCCTGGCCCGCCAAGGATGGATCGGTCTGAAGACTGTCAGCCATGGAACGGAATCAGGCTTGCCGGAGTTCGTCGTTATGCCACTCTAGCTCAAGCGATCTGTGCGGAAAAGGCGCGCATTTCGTACCGTTAGACACGCATGGAGGTAGCCCTCGCGTGACAGATCGAACCCACGCGCAGCATTGCGCGCGGGGATAGTCCAGGGAGAGCCCCCTACACCGTCTGTTCTGCATTCCTGCGGACCACGGTTTGTGGGCTGATCGTCCGCCACAGACCGATCTCCGCGTGACATCGCGAACAGTTGACGCGTGTATTGTCTGCCACCTCGTCGACCGTAATATGATTGGTCGCACCGCAATGTGGGCAGACGATTTCACGCTCAAGATAGATGCCAGCCATGATGTCGCCTCTCCGTTTCCTGACAGGCGGGTGCGGGCCTGACGCCCGGCTTGCAACCGTTCTATGCCGATTTGCCGCGTGCCGATTTTCTGAAATGTGAGTGTTACACATAAACTCGGCGAATGCATGACAATTCGGGCCGAATGCGCGGATTAGGTCATACGCCCCTGCAACTGGACGGCCCGTCCTGGACGCGCAGGACGAGGTGCCGCACTTTACAGCATATATATGAACACGTATTTATATGTTTATCTGATCTTCCTCGATACGCGGACTGCACATGAGCGGCGACTCCACCGGCGACGGCCACACACACCACCATCACGCGCCCGAGGTGACGGGCAACAATGAGCGCGTGGTTCTTGTCGGCTTCCTTCTGACCTTCGGGTTCATGATCGCCGAGGTGATTGGAGGGCTTCTCGCCGGTTCACTGGCCCTGATCGCGGATGCGGGGCACATGCTTACCGATGCCGCGGCGCTTGCGCTGGCCTGGGCCGGGTTCCGGTTCGGGCGCCGTGCGTCGGACGCCAAGCGGACCTTCGGTTACATGCGGTGCGAGGTGCTCGCTGGGTTCGTCAATGCCCTTACGCTAATCGCTCTGGTCTTGTGGATCGCCTATGAAGCGGTCCAGCGTTTCATAGACCCCCATCCCGTTCTCGCCGGCCCGATGTTCGTCGTCGCGGTGCTGGGGCTTATCGTCAATGGCGCGGTCTTTTTCATGCTCAACCGGGGCGATACCGAGCATGTGAATATCAAGGGCGCCCTGCTCCATGTTGTCGGAGACCTGTTGGGATCGGTGGCTGCCATCGCCGCGGCCATCGTCATCTACTTTACCGCCTGGACTCCGATCGACCCGATCCTCTCGGTTCTGCTTTCGGCACTGATTCTGCGCTCGGCATGGGCGCTTTTGAAGAACTCGCTTCACATCCTCATGGAGGGCACGCCGCCCGATATCGAAATTGAAGCACTCAAGGCGCACCTTGTCGAAACGGTCCCCGATGTGGCTGACGTCAATCACGTCCATGTATGGTCCATCACCTCAGGCAAGCCCGCGGCAACCCTGGAGGTGACGCTGGGCGCCAACGCCGATGCGCCGACGATATCCGAGCGGGTCAAGGCGGCGCTCGCGGCGGCCTACGGCATCCGCCACGCCACGGTCGAGATCAATTGGGACGACAAGCCCGCCACGTGTGAAATATCGGCGCACGCGCACACCGAAGAACATTCGCACTAGGCAACCGGCGACGATTTCGGCCGAACTTATCCCCGCCCCCCCGAACCTCACTTATATTGCTTCTCACGGACCCGCTTTGATGGGCGCGAGCGCAACGAACGTTTGGGCGGGACCGGTCCGGGTCCGATGGGAGTCGTCCCAGCGGAGGTCCAAAGCGGACAGAGGCCGGACGGGGACTGATATCCCCGTCGCACCGGGGAAACCCGGAGGGGCACCGAACCTTTCCCACTCGTAGGAAGGGTTACGACAAACCCCAGCCCGGGACGCCGCCATAAGCCGAAAACCCCGGATGTATGCGGCGAGGCTCGCTTCGCTATTCTAATTTCAGTATGAGGCGCGTCTCGCCGCATACCGTCCACGCTCAATGACCGGGGCTTCAAGGCCGCCGGTCGTCTCTACACGCGCCTCTGAAAAGATATCATACAAGATGTTGACTTCTATCAGTCAACTCAATATCCCGGTGGTGGAAAATTTGAGCAAAGGACATCGCCATGGATCCCAAGGACATCAAAACCGTGCTCGGGGCCGGTCTACTATCGTTCCCGGTGACGCATTTTGATGCCGGGGGCAAGTTCAACCGCGAGTCCTATGGCAAGCATGTGGATTGGCTCTCGGGCTTCGATGCGGCAGCGCTCTTTGCCGCCGGCGGCACGGGCGAGTTCTTTTCGCTGAGCCCGGACGAGATCCCCACCGTCGTCGCGGCGGCCAAGGATGCCGCAGGCAACACGCCGATTATTTCCGGCTGCGGCTACGGTACCGAGATGGCCGTCTCGATTGCCAAGGCGGCTGAGAAGGCTGGCGCCGACGGCATCCTTCTCCTCCCCCACTATCTCATCGACGCACCCCAGGAAGGGCTTTACCGCCACGTCCTCGCGGTCTGCCAGTCCGTCGGCATCGGCGTGATGGTCTACAACCGCGACAATTCCATCCTGCAGGCGGACACCCTGGCGCGCTTGTGTGACAAGTGCCCCAACCTCATCGGTTTCAAGGATGGCTCGGGCGATATCGGCCTGGTGCGGCAGATTACCGCCACCATGGGCGACCGGCTCACCTATCTCGGCGGCATGCCGACTGCCGAGCTTTTCGCCGAGGCCTATCTCGCGGCCGGGTTTACGACGTATTCCTCGGCGGTGTTCAACTTCGTACCGGAGCTGGCGGTCACATTCTACAAGGCGCTGCGCGCCGGTGAAACCGGGACTTGCGAAACCATCCTCAAGGATTTCTTCTACCCGTTCATGACTCTGCGCAGCCGGAACAAGGGCTACGCGGTGTCCGCCATCAAGGCCGGCGTCCGGCTGCAGGGCTTCGACGCCGGCCCCGTACGCGCTCCGCTCACCGACCTTACGAGCGAGGAGGAAAACATGCTGGCCGAACTGATTGCGTCCAACAAACGATGAAAATCGCCGAAGTCCGCACGCACCTGCTCGAGCACAAGCTCGACACCGCTTTCGAAAGCGCCTCGATGCGCTTCGACAAGCGCGTGCACGTGCTTGTCGAGATCGTCTGCGACGACGGCACCACCGGCTGGGGCGAATGCCTCGGTCCGGCGGGGCCGAACGCCGCGATCGTCGCGGCCTACACGCCGTGGCTTCTCGGCAAGGATCCGCTCGAGACCGAAAAACACTGGGCGGTGCTCTACAACGCGCTGCGCGATCAGGGTCAGCGCGGACTCACCATCACCGCGCTTTCGGGCATCGATATTGCGCTCTGGGACATCAAGGGTAAACATTTCGGCGTTCCCGTCTCGACACTGCTTGGCGGGCGGTTCCGCGACAGCGTGAGGGCCTACGCCACCGGCTCGTTCAAACGCGACGGCGTGGACCGGGTCGCGGACAATGCGCGTGAGGTGGCCGAACACCGGGCGGCGGGATTTCATGCCGCCAAGATCAAGATCGGCTTCGACCCGGACGAGGATCTCCGGGTCATCGCCGCGGTCCGTGAGGCAGCCGGCAGCGACATGCGGCTGATGATCGACGCCAATCACGGCTATGACGTCATGGAGGCCGTCCGCGTCGGTCAGGCGGCAGCGGAATACGGCATAGACTGGCTCGAAGAGCCCGTCCTCCCCGAACACCTCGGCGCTTACCGCGAGGTGCGCGCCCGTCAACCCCTCCCCGTCGCCGGGGGTGAAACCTGGCACACGCGCTGGGGTATGCGCGAGCCCATCGAAACGCGATGCATCGACATCGTCCAACCCGACATCTGCGGGGTCGGCGGTTTCACCGAGATGAAACGTGTCGCCGACATGGCCGCGCTCCACGGCATCCGGCTCATCCCGCATGTCTGGGGCACGGCTGTGCAAATCGCGGCCGCGCTGCAGTTCATGGCAGCGATGGTGCCCAATCCGGTGCGCAATAATCCAATCGAGCCGATCCTCGAATTCGACCGCACGCACAATCCCTTCCGCCAGGCGGTCGTCACATCGCCGATCGAACACCAGAACGGTGTCGTCGCAATCCCCGACGGTCCGGGGCTCGGGATCGAGATCGACCGGAACGCCCTTAGAGAATTCGCACCGAAGGGTACCTGATGCTCGAACGCACCTATGGCGGCCCAAAGCCTCGAACGGTTCTCCCCGCGGGGACGATCGACACGCAGATGCACATGTATCTCGAGGGCTATCCGGCCCTCCCTGGCGGCCCTGCCCTCCCTGACGGCCTTCCCGGTCCGGACGAATATCGCCGGACGATGGACTGGTTGGGGATCGAGCGCGTGGTCATCACGCAAGGGAATGCGCACCAATTCGACAACGGCAATCTGGTTGCCGCGCTCGATGCCATGGGTGGCGTCGCGCGCGGTGTCGCCGTCATAACCGGGGAAACCGGCGACGCCGAGATGCAGCGGCTCGCGGATGCAGGCGTTACCGGTGCCCGGATCATGGATCTGCCCGGCGGCGCGATCGGGCTTTCCGGACTCGAAGCAATCGATGCCCGGGCGCAGGCGTTCGGCTGGTGCATGGCCATTCAGTTCGATGGCTCCGATATCCTCGATCATATGCCTCGCCTCGAAGCAATCCGGAGCGACTGGGTCTTCGATCATCACGGCAAGTTCTTTGCCGGCGTTACGCCGGACAGCCCGCAGGTCGACGCTGTCAAGCGGCTGATCGATGCGGGCAATTGCTGGTTCAAATTCGCCGGCTGCTACGAATCGAGCCGCACGGGTGGACCGGACTACGCCGACATCGCCGCGGTAGCGCGCGAACTTGCCGCCTATGCGCCCGAACGGATCGTCTGGGGTACGAACTGGCCGCACAATCTCGCCAAATCGACGGCCGAATATCCCAACGATGCCGCGCTGCTCGATACCGTCCTGGGCTGGTTCCCGACCGAAGACGCGCGCCACAAGGCCCTGGTCGAGAACCCGGAGCGGTTATTCGGATTTCCACCGGCGCAGGCGTGAAAAACTTGTCCCCGGCACTCGATCCGTGATTTAGACTGCGGCGTTATCGAAAGTTCGAACGCCCATGTCTTCTGCTCTTGTCTCCGAATTCCGTTCCATCGTCGGCCCGCGCCATGTCCTCGTCGGCGATCGCGCCACCCGCCGGTACCGCAAGGGGTACCGTTATGGCGACGGCAAGGTGCTCGCCGTGGTCCGCCCCGGGACACTGCTCGAACAGTGGCGTGCGCTCAAGGCCGCCGTCGAAGCGGGCGTCATCGTCATCGTACAGGCGGCCAATACCGGCATCACCGGCGGATCGACACCGTTCGGCGAGGGCTATGACCGTCCTATCGTCATTATCAACACCATGCGCATCCGCCGGATCGATCTCATAGACGGCGGCAATCAGGTGATCGCCCTGCCCGGGGCTACACTCGACCAGTTGGAAAAAACGCTGCGCCCCATCGGGCGCGAGCCGCACTCGGTGATCGGTTCGTCCTGCATCGGCGCGTCCGTCACCGGCGGGGTGTGCAACAATTCAGGCGGTTCGCTGATCCAGCGCGGGCCGGCCTATACACAGTTTGCGGTTTTCGCGCAGGTCGACGAGAACGGTACGCTGAGACTGGTGAACCACCTTGGGGTGGAGTTGGGCGAAGACGCCGAAACGATCCTGATGAGGCTCGATTCGGGCGACTATTCCGAGACCGACATCCAGCGCGAATCCAACCAGTGGGCCTCGGACCGGGAATATCACCGGCACGTGCGCGACATCGACGCGGACACCCCAGCGCGCTTTAACGCCGACCCGCGGCGGCTTTTCGAAGCCTCGGGCAGCGCAGGCCGGCTGGCAGTCTTCGCGCTGCGGCTCGATACCTTTCCGGCGGACAAGGATACGGCGGTCTTCTATATCGGCACGAACGACCCCGCAGAACTTACGGAAATCCGGCGGCATATCCTTTCGCGCTTCGAGACCCTGCCGATTGCGGGGGAATACCTGCACCGCGACGCCTACACGATGACACAGCGGTACGGGAAGGATACCTATCTCGTGATCCGTCATCTCGGGACGGATTCGGTCCCCAAAGCCTTTGCCCTCAAAAGCTGGGTCGACGGGCTCACCGAGAAGTTCGGGCTCGGCGGTGCGATTTCCGACCGGATCGTGCAGATGGCGATGCGGATCTGGCCCGAGCACCTGCCCAAGCGCATGAACGCCTATCGCGACCGGTTCGAGCACCACCTGATGCTCAAGATGGGCGGCGCGGGCGTGGCCGAGGCACGCGCCTATCTTTCAGAACTGTTCCCCTCGCGGAACGGAGATTTCTTCGAATGCACGAAGGATGAGGGGGCGGCCGCTTTTCTGCACCGGTTCGCGTTCGGCGGTGCATCGGGCCGCTATCGCGCGGTGCATCCGGACGAGGTCGAAGATATCCTGGCGCTCGACGTGGCGCTGCGCCGCAACGAAACCGACTGGTTGCCGAAACTGCCGCCCGAGATCAGCGCGCAGCTGACGCATACGCCGGTTTGCGGGCACTTCTTCTGCCATGTGCTGCATCAGGACTATCTGGTCAGGAAGGGTGCGGACGTTGCGGCGATCAAGGCGCAACTGCTGGATCTTTTGGATCAGCGGGGCGCCGAATACCCCGCTGAACACAATGTCGGGCACCTTTACGAGGCCAAACCGTCGCTCGTTGAGTTCTATAAAGCCCTCGACCCTACCAACAGCCTCAATCCCGGCATCGGACGAACGTCCAAGCGCCGGAACTGGGCCTGAGGACGGGCCGGTTCAGCTAGAACTCGTTCCAGTCCGGATCGATGGCGGCATTTCCGTCGGTGAGGTAGGCCTTGGCGGCGGTCTTTGCCGCCGGCTTCTGCCTCGCTGCCGCTGCCGCGGGCGCCGCGGTGATCGTCGTGCTCTTGTCGAGCCGGAAGATCTCGACGATGCGGTCGAGCGCGGAGGCCTGCGCCTCGGTCT
>NZ_JAJOYS010000002.1 GCF_021166475.1 Pelagibacterium xiamenense | reverse complement strand
GGTACTGTGCCTCAAGGTACGGGAGAGTAGGTCGCCGCCAGGTCTAGAAAGTGCAAACGCATACCCTTCTCAAAAAACACATAAGCCCTCCATACGGAGGGCTTTTTTGCGTTTGAAGGCCCAAAATTTGTCGCGATTTGGCGGCATGAGGTGGGCCAGTCAGTTTTTCGTTCCCATACGCGAATGAACGTTTCACGTCGTACTCTTCTCTCTATGCTCGGCGCCAGCGCCGTTGCGCCGGCCCTCGTACCAACCTCCGCTTCCGCGCTATCGCTGATGGATCCGTTCAACGTCGCGTCGGCGATGGATGGCGGTGTCGTCAAGCTGGGAGATGGCATAGCCTATGCCGGTGGCCCGCGGAGCCTCCTCGACGTCTATAGTCCCCAAAACCCGACCGGCAACGCGCCGGTCGTGATGTTCATTTATGGCGGCGCCTGGAAGATGGGCGAGCGCTGGGAGTATGAATTCGTGGGGCGCGCGCTGGCGTCGCGCGGGTTCGTGACGGTCATTCCCGACTACCGGCTGGTTCCCGAGGTCGCCTATCCGGCGTTTCTTTACGACTGTGCAGCGGCTGCGGCCTGGATCGAGAAGAATATCGGGGCCTATGGCGGGGACAAGGGCAAGTTCTTTCTCGCCGGGCATTCGGCGGGTGCCTACAACGCCGTGATGCTGGCCCTCGATCCGGCCTATATGCGCGATGTCGGTGCCGGGCTGCGGGTCAGTGGCGTTGCCGGGCTCGCTGGGCCTTACGATTTCTATCCCTTCACATTCGGCGAAGTGCAGGACGCGTTCGGTTCGGCGGCCAATCCCGAGGGAACCCAGCCGGTCAAGATCGTGACGCCGGAAGCACCACCGATGTTTCTCGCCTCCGGTATCAACGACATGATCGTCAAGCCGGTCAATACGCACAATCTGTCCGAGAAGCTGCGCGAGGCGGGGATTGCCGTCGATGAGCGCTACTATGAGAGCATCGGGCACATGGAGATCGTCACCTCGCTCGGCGCGATGATGCGCTGGCGGGCGCCTGTGCTCGAGCACATGATCGGGTTCTTTGCCAGCCTTAACGCGCTCGCTTGAGCCGGCTTTAGCGTTTCAGCGCCAGGCAGTCTTGGATAAAAGCCCTTTCGGCTGCAAGGCCGGCCCATTCGTCCGCATCCGGACCGTCATAGATCAGGGTGAACGGTCCGCGATATCCGGCCTTTTCGCAGGCTGCGATGCAGGCCCGGTAGTCGCCCGTATCCATTCCCGAGACGGTGTCGAAATGCGCCTTGGCGTGGGTATCGATGGCACGTCGCAGGAGCGTTTCGAGATCCCGATATTTGCCCGCATGCGTCCAGTTGCCAAAATCGGTGAGCAGGTCGATCGTCGGCGAAACGCGATCGAGAAGGTAAAGAACTTCGTTGGGGCCCGGTGTGAGGTCAAACCAGTTCTCCGTGCACAAGGACACGCCTTGGTGGCTTGCGAAATCTGAAAGCGCCGAGAGATGCCGCACGCTCAGCGCGAGTGCCTCCGCCGATGGAGGCTGTTTCCCGGCAATGACACGCGCATGCTGTGCGCCGAGCTGCGCGGCGGTGTCGACCCAGCCGGCGACCCAGGCGCTATCGCGTTCGTGGTGGGCAGGATCGGTAATGTCTCCGTCGTCGATCAGCAGCATGCCGAGCGTGACGTGGGCGGCATCGAGTGCCGCGCGCAGTTCCTTCAGGAAGGCCGGGGAGCGGCTTTCGAGGTGGAAGTGGCACAGATGCAGCCGGGCATAGCCATTGTCAGCAAGCGCCGCCGGCAGGTCGCGCATGGCGATTTCGCCGGTTCCCCAGCGCTCGTCCGATTTTGCGCTTCGCCCAGGAGCATCCCACCAGCAAAGACCGATCGTGCGATGCAGGCTCCAGGTTGAAACTGAAAAGCGCGCGCTATTGTCTGTTGTCATGAACTGATTCCTCCCGGCGCCATGAGACAGAAAACAGACTGGCGCGGCAAGCGGCCGACGGGGAATTTCAGCCGTCCGCGAGGAACCGGTTCAGCCGCTCGACGCCCTCGGCAATCCGTTCGGGGCGAGCGGCATAGCACCACCGCAGCCAGCCTTCGCCTTCGGGGCCGAACGCACTGCCCGGAGCGAGGCCCAGCCCGTATTCCCTCACCAAGGTCTTGGCGACCGCCATATCATCGGGTCGTCCGTCAATCCGGAAGAAAGCGTACATGGCGCCATCGGCGTCCGGCACCTCGATTCTGCCGGTGGCGGCGAGGCCTTCGAGCAGGGTGGTTCGGGCAGCGCCCAAAGAGGCCTTGAGTTGGTTGACTGCGTCTTCGCCTTGTGGATCCGTCAGTGCCGCAATGGCGCCCCGTTGCGCGAAGGCGGGCGTGCAGGAGGTGTTATATTCGATCACTTTGGGCACGTCGGACATCATCGGCTCGGGAAGGGTGAGCCAACCCAGCCGCCAGCCGGTCATGCGCCAGGCCTTGGAGAAGGAATTCACGAGGATCAGCCGGTCGTCGGGTTCCGCGTGGCGGATCATTGAGGCGGCAGCGTCGGTGCCGTCGAAGACAAGGCGTTCGTAAACCTCGTCGGAGAGGACCCAGATGCCGTGTCTGCGACAGTGTTCGAGGATCGCTTTCTGGTCCTCGGGCCGCATGGTGAAGCCTGTCGGGTTGTTGGGAGCGTTGAGGATCACGAGTGTCGTATCGGGCGTCAGCGTTTCGATCAGGCGGCCGGTATCGAGCGTCCAGCGGCCGTTCTCAATCGTCAGGGGGTGCCGGACGACCTCGGCGCCGATGAGCCGCGGGCCCTCGGCGATATTGGGCCAGACCGGCGTTACGACGACGGCTTTGTCGCCCGGCGAGAGGACAAGCTGGCCCGCGATCATCAGTGCCGAAACGCCCGAGCCGGTCACAGCGATCCGCTCCGATGCCAATGCTATCCCGTGCAGGCGGCTTTCATATTCTGCAATCGCTTCGCGCAGCTGGGGCAGGCCGAGATTGTGCGTATAAAAGGTTTCGCCTTCAGCGAGCGCGTTTTGCGCGGCTTCTCGGATGAACTGCGGCGTCGGTTCGTCGCTCTCGCCGAACCAGAATGCTGCGATGTCGCTGCGCCCCATACCGGCATTGGCGATGTCGCGGATGCGCGAGGAGGTGAGGGCGGCAACGGTGGGCCGGACGGTCGGGCTGAAGGACATTTCGGTCAGTTCTTTGCGCGGCGCATGCCGAAGAGCGTTGCGCCGGCGACGCCCAAGGCCACGATAGCGATGATGATGGTGGCGAGGGCATTGACGTCGGGCGACACGCCGAGTCGGATCTTCGAGAAGATCACCATCGGCAAGGTCGAGGCGCCAGGGCCGGAGACGAAACTCGCGATCACCAGGTCGTCGAGCGAGAGCGTGAAGGCCAGGAGCCAACCCGAGATCAGTGCCGGGGAGATAATCGGCAGGGTGATGTCGAAAAACACCCGCAGCGGCGTTGCGCCCAGATCGAGTGCGGCTTCGTCGAGCGAACGGTCCATATCGACCAGCCGCGAGCGGACAACCACGGTGACATAAGCCATGCAGAAGGTCGTGTGGGCGATGACGATGGTCGTAAAGCCCCGGCCTGCCGGCCAGCCGAACGCCGCTTCCATAGAGACGAAAAGCAGCAGGAGCGAGAGCCCGGTGATGACCTCGGGCATCACGAGCGGGGCCGAGGCCATGCCGGTCAGTGCCGTGCGGCCCCGGAAATGCCCGAGCCGCGTCAGCGCGATACCCGCCAGTGTGCCCAGGATGGTGGCAATCGTCGCACTGGTTGCGGCGATCTGCAGACTGAGCCACGCCGCGCCGAGGATCTGCGGATCGCGGAAGAGTTCGCCATACCATTTGGTCGAAAAGCCGGTCCAGACGGTGACCAGCTGGCTCTCGTTGAAGCTGAAGACGATGAGCGAGACGATGGGCGCGTAAAGGAACACGAACCCGAGAACCGCAACGATGGGGATGAACAGCCCGCGTCTCATGCGCCCTTCTCCACGACCGCGTTCTGCGCCCGGGCGAGCAGCATGATGGGGATGAGCAGAAGCACCAGCATCATGATCGCGACCGCCGCCGCGGAGGGCCAGTTGCGGCCCGAGAAGAACTCGTCCCACAAGACGCGCCCGATCATAAGCGTATCGGCACCGCCCAATAGCGAGGGGATGACGAATTCGCCGATGGCGGGGATGAACACCAGCATGGAGCCGGCGATGATGCCAGGCATCGAGAGCGGCAGGGTGACGGTGAGGAAGGTGACGAAGGGTTTGGCGCCCAGATCCCCGGATGCCTCGATCAGGCTCTGGTCGAGCTTGACGAGCGTCGTAAAGAGCGGAAGCACCATGAAGGGCAGGTAAGTGTAAACGATGCCGATATAGACCGCGAAGGGCGTATAGAGCATCTGTACGGGCGCATCGGTCAGACCTATGCCTTGCAAGAGCTGGTTGAATACACCGTTCTGCCCGAGGAACCCCATCCACGCGTAGACGCGCAGCAGGAACGACGTCCAGAAGGGCAGGATGACAAGCATCAGCAAGAGATTGCGGTATTTCTCGTCGCTGCGGGCGATGAACCACGCCATGGGGTAGGCAATCAGGAGCGTGATTATCGTTGAAATGCCCGCGATCTGCACCGAGCTCAGATAGGCATTGGCAAAGAGCGGGTCCTGGATGGGGCGCAGGAAATTGGAGATGTGCAGGGTGATCTGCAAGACGCCTTCTTGCGTCCACGCCAGCAGCGGCTCGTAAGGCGGGCGGGCCAGCGCGTAGGTCGAAAAGGCGATTTTGAGGACAACGAAAAGCGGCGCAAGGAAGAACAGCGCGAGCCAGAGGGCCGGGGCAGCGATCACCGCCGTCCGTCCGGACAGCCCGAAGCGCCGGAGGGTGTCCGCCAGACGCGGGCGGGGGCGATCGGGGATTTCGGCGTCGGCGCTCATGAGGTCAGTACCGCGCCGGCGTCGGATGCCCAGGAGACAAAGACTCTCTCATCCCAGCGGATGCCGTCCTCGTCATAGCGCGAGGCATTGGTCTTTGTGACATGCACGCGTTTGCCGCTGTCGAGCATGACCCTGTACATTGAAATATCACCCAGATAGGCGATGTCCTGGACCAGGCCGTGGGTGATGTTGGCGTCGCCCTCGGGGCGCTCGCGCGAGAGCACCATTTTCTCGGGACGGATCGCGTACCAGAGGATCTGTTCGGGTGCGCAGTCGACGCCGTGGCCGACATAGATGTCACAGCCTGCCTCCGAGCTGGCGTCGATGCGGATATGGTCGTCCTCGTCCTCGGTGACGACGCCCTCGAACATGTTCACCGTGCCGATGAAGTCGGCGACGAAGCGCGTGTTGGGGAATTCATAGATTTCCTGCGGCTCGCCGATCTGGGCGATCTTGCCCTCGTTCATCACCCCGATCCGGGTCGCGAGCACCATGGCCTCTTCCTGGTCGTGGGTGACGACGATGAAGGTAACGCCGAGGGTCTCCTGAATTTTCACCAGCTCGTACTGCGTATCTTCACGCAGTTTCTTGTCGAGCGCGCCCAGAGGTTCGTCGAGCAACAAAAGCTTCGGCCGCTTGGCGAGTGCGCGGGCGAGCGCGACGCGCTGGCGCTGACCGCCGGAAAGCTGATGCGGCTTGCGGGCCCGGAAGTTCTCCAGCCGCGTGAGCTTCAAAAGCTCGCCGACGCGTTCGGCGATCTCCGTCTTGGGCAGCCCCTCACGCTTCAGCCCATAGGCGATGTTGTTCTCGACCGTCATATGCGGGAAGAGCGCATAGGACTGGAACATCATGTTGACCGGACGCTCATAGGGCGGAACGTTGGCCATGTCCTGTCCGTCGATTTCGATCACGCCGGCGGTCATTGTCTCGAAGCCCGCGAGCATGCGCAAAAGGGTGGACTTGCCGGACCCCGAGCCGCCCAGAAGGCAGAAGAGTTCGCCCTTGTAGATGTCGAGCGAGACGTCGTCGACCGCGTAGACGTCACCGAAGGTCTTGGTGACGTTGCGGATGCGTACGAAGGGTTTGGCGTCGGGATCACGCCAGGGGCGCGTATCGGCGGCGATCTGCGGCTTTTTCAATGAAGTCTGGTCCCCAAGCGCGGAAAAATACGTCGGCAGGGCAGCATGAACCGCCCTGCCGATCAAGCAGGTAAAGGGCTTATTGCCCGGTCTTGATGCGCGTCCAGGCGCGGTTGAGCACCTGGTCGAACTGCGGGGTGTGGCTCTTGAGCGCGTAAAGGTTGGCCATCACCTCCTCGGTCGGGAAGATCGCGGGGTCACCGGCGATCTCGGGGTCGACCATGTCCATCGAAGCCGCGTTGGGGTTCGCGTACCAGACATAGTTGGTAATGTCGGCGGCGATTTCAGGCTTTAAGATGAAGTTGATGTATGCGTGGGCGGCCTCGGGGTTCGGAGCGTCCGAGGGGATCGCCATCATGTCGAACCACAGGCTCGCGCCTTCCTCGGGGATCACATAGGTGATCTCGTTGCCCTGACCGGCCTCTGCGGCGCGGTCGGCGGCGATGAAGACGTCGCCCGAATATCCGACGGCCAGGCAGATGTCGCCATTGGCCAGATCGGTGATGTACTGGGAGGAGTGGAAGTAGCGGACAAAGGGCCGCACAGACGCGATCAGCTCTTCTGCCGCGGCAAGGTCATCCGCGTTCTCGGAATTGGGGTCGAGCCCCAGGTAGTTGAGCGCCGCGGCGACGATTTCGACCGGCGCATCGAGCACGGCAATGCCGCAATCCTGAAGCTGCGCCGCGATTTCAGGATCGAACAGCAGGTCCCAGCTTTCGAGCGGGCCGTTTTCGCCCAGCCGTTCGGTGACCATGCCGACATTGTAGCCGAGCGCTGTGGTGCCCCACATGTAAGGCACGGAATATTCGCTGCCGGGGTCGTGGGTTTCGACGATCTCCATGATCCGCGGGTCGAGGTTTTCCATATTGGGCAGGAGCGACTTGTCGAGCGGCTGGAACAGGCCAACCTGGATCTGGCGCTCGAGGAAAAAGCCCGAGGGCACGACGACGTCGTAGCCCGAATTGCCGGCAAGCAGCTTGGCTTCGACGATCTCGTTGGAGTCGAAGACATCGTAAACGGGGGTGATACCGGTCTCGGCCTCGAATTTTGCGAGGGTATCTTCAGCGATATAGTCCGACCAGTTGTAGATGTTGACGGACTGCGCGTTGGCACTCGTGGTCGCAAGAAGCGCAATGCCGAGCGTTGCGAGGAGGGGCTTGTGCATGAGAGGAGTGGTCCTTCCTTTGAAATAAAGAAAAGCAATTGGTGGCAAACACGCCGCGCGAGGAGCTACCTTTGGGGCATTCCAACCACACGGCACTCCCTTCGCCGCTTCACCAATCGAGTACGGGGTGGCAAATCCCCGCGGACGGACCCGACCGCTCTGCATAAAAAGGTCGAAATCCGCATTAGCGTTTTGTGGGCACGCTGAAAAGCGAAAATCGCGGGCCGACGAGACCGCAGCGTGCAGATTTTTCGTTGCAGAGGAATGAAATGCAAATCCGGCCTTTCGCGCAAGTGCCGGGACCGCGTTCTCGCCAAAACAAAAGCCCCCGGGAGCGGCGCTTCCGAGAGCTTGCGCTGTCGTTTTCGACAGATGAGGCCTATTCGACTTCGTTGGCCGGCAGTGCGTTGAGCTGGCCGTATTTTTCCTCGCCGATCTTGGCAAGGAGGTCGAGTTCGGTTTCCAGGAAGTCGGCGTGGCCTTCCTCGTCGGTGAGGAGGTCTTCGAAAATTCGCTGGGACACGTAGTCCTCGACATCGTTACAAATCTTGCGGGCCTCTCTATAGGCCTTGATTGCCTCGATTTCGCCAGCCAGATCGGCTTCGAGCACTTCTTTTATGTTCTGGCCGATTTTCAGCGGAGCAACACGTTGAAGGTTGGGATGGCCCTCAAGGAAAATGATGCGGTCGATCAGCTTGTCGGCGTGGTGCATCTCTTCGATGGATTCGGCACGCTCTTTCTGGGCGAGGCGCTTGAAGCCCCAGTCGTCCAGAAGACGGAAGTGAACCCAATACTGGTTGATCGCGCCCAGCTCGAGGAACAGCGCATTGTTAAGCTGCTCGATAACCGTTTCGTTGCCTTTCATTATCACCTCCGTTGCGCATACGCGAAGTGCTCTTCGGGAGCCCCTTCAGTCGAGCCCTAACGTCGACGAGATTGGCTGCGTTCCCCTCAAGCATGAGGTGATAATTCTCGGTGACCTTTTGGATAATGTCCACAATGTTCGGCACGCAGCCGCAGCATTGTCCCCGCTTGCCTGCTTCCCGGTAGATTTGCGCGGGCACGACGAGCTGCCAGGGGTCCTCATCGAGAATCCCGACGACGATATCTTCGATATCCTTGGTCGTGATCAGGTTGCACTGGCAGACGAGCATACAGAACCGTGAGAAGGTTGCGAGTTTGCGTCGATAACTGCCCCTTACATACGGCTTAAAATGTGATTGTCAATGTCAGCTTTGATCCCGGGTGTGCTGCGACCGGTCACCCGGGCGTGTCGGAATCGTCGTTCCCGTCCGGCTGGTCCTTCCAGGCGATGAAAAAGACATAGACCGCATAGGCGCCCAGCCCGCCAAAGATCAACGCCCAGCCGATATTGCCGTGATAAAGGTCCCACCCGGCAAACGCGGCGCAAATGGCCACCATGAGGACGCGGCGCCATTTGGGGCGGAACCAGGGGTGGTTGATATCGCTGGCCACGAGGGCTCCTCCTTTAATTTGGCGGTGGTTTTGGCACGGCGCGTCGGCAACCGCAAGCTTATGGTTGGCCGGCTTAACCGGCCGACCACTCGAGGATATCGCTCAGATCGATGGCGCGCCGGGCCGTGAGATCGAGCATGCAGCTTGCGCCGAAGACGGACCGGATGGTGCCGTCGCGCCAATAGTCGTATGCGAAGGCGCATTCGGCGTCGCGAAAGGCAATCCAGGCGCGCTGGGCGTCGCGCAGCGACTGGGTGCGGTCAGCATCGAGCGTTTCGAGGACGGCGGCGTAGGTGTCGTTGAGGCGCTTGTCCCACCAACTGGTTTCGCGGGCCGCGCATTCCACGATCCCGATGGTCGTCGATCCTTCAGGGGTTTCCTGGCAGAGTTCGGAAACAGTGCCGATGCAGGTGGCGGCGAGACTTTCCCCGCCCGATGCGCCCGCATTCTCCACACACTCCGTGAGCATCTTGTCATCTTCAGGTGTGAAGCCCGTTTCCTGCGCGGCGGCCGGCATTGTGCAGGCTGCCAGAATGGCAAGAGTTACAAAGCGGCGCATCGTAGAACCTCCCCTAATGCGGTGTAATTTGCGCGACGAGCCATCGCGCATCGGAGAAATATTCGCGGTGGATCAGAAAGCCGACCGTCCCCACCGTTACCACCAATGCGACCCAGGCCGAAACGTACCAGGCGACCATGGGGATCGCGAAATAGTAGGCGCGGATGCCGGCGTTAAAGCTTTGCGCCGCCTTGGCATTGATCCGGGCGATGACGCGGACTTCCTCGGGCGGCGAGGGGCGTGTGTGGTCGAGCCCCCCGACGAGGATGCAGAAGTGGTTGAACTGCCGCAGCGAGAGCGTGAAGCTCAGGAAGGCCGAGACGAACAGCACCAGCATGACGATGTTGTGCACCTGCAGGTCCGCCACCGAATAGGAAAAGCCGAAGGTGACGGTCGAGAGCGCGGGTGCGAATTGGGGGAGCTGCCCGATGACGGTGAAGAGCGCGAGGATCAAAAGCGCGGTGGTCGAGGCAAAGAACGATACCGCGCTCATGATGTTGCCCGAAAGGATGCCGTCGAGCGGGCTTTCGCGCCGGGTTGCCTGGGTTACCCAGTTGAAGCGCTGCTCGTTCATCAGCATCGAGAGCGAGGGGCGCCGCGCGTCGATGATCCGGGCGGCATGTTGATAAAGATAAAGTGCCAGGAGTGGAAAGAGCGAGGCGGCGAGCGCAATTGCGTTCATTGTAGCGGCGGATCCCCAAAAATCGAATCTGACCGAGCATACCCCTGGATACGGGCGGTGACGAGGTGCGCGTTCCTGCCGTGAACGCGATGGGGAAGGGCGCGGGTAAATTTCGGCAACAATCCCAGCACCTTGCCGCAAACTTATCCCCGCCCCCAAAACCCCTGCCATACTTCTCCTCACGGCCGCACCAAGGGCGAGGATGCATACGAGCTTCCGGTGAGGGCAGGATTGGAGAGACGGGATGCGTGGGGTTGAGCCGAGACCTCATTAGGTCCCGCGGCGCTCCGGGATTGTCCGCCAGGCCGGTTCGGGTCCGATGGAGGTCGCTCCAGCGGAGGCCCAAAGGGTGCTCACTCGCGCCAAGGCGACACGTCCCCCGATGCGTCGGGCCAGGATCAGCGCGCCATACCCTCGAAAGAGGGAGGGGATCGTCCCCGGCGGGGTATCCATAAGCCTAAAGCCCGGATGTATGCGGCGAGGCGTGCCTCGCTTATCTATAACTACACAGTATGAGGCCACGTCTCGCCGCATACCGCCCACTTTCATAACTCCCGAGGCTTCAAGGCCGTCGGACGTTTCGGCGCGTCCTATTGAACGGCGCCGATCAAATGCTCCCCACCGTCCTGAGCCGCACGCGCGGGTGCACTTCGTTCTGGCTCATCACCACGGTTTGCGGCCGGAAGCGTTCGATGATCGAGCGGACGTGCGGGCGGATTTGCGGAGAGGTGATGAGGACCGGAATTTCTCCGTTCTGCGCCGCCTTTTCGAACGCGCCCTGAATGCCGGCGATGAACTGCTGGAGCTTTGAGGGCGCCATGGCGAGGTGCCGTTCCTCGCCGTCGCCAACCATGGCTTCGGCGAAGTCGCGTTCCCAGTTGGGCGAAAGGGTGATGAGCGGCAGGGTGTTGTCGTGCGCCATATTGGCCGCGCAGATCTGGCGTGCCAGACGAGAGCGGACGTGCTCAATGATCTGTGCGGTCGAGCGCGCGCCACCGGCAATCTCCGCGATGCCCTCGAGGATGGTGGGCAGGTCGCGGATCGACACACGCTCGGACAGAAGCCCCTGCAGGACGCGCTGAATGCCTGAAACGCTGATCTGGGAGGGCACGATATCCTCGACGAGTTTCTGCTGGTCCTTGTCGAGCCCGGCAAGCAGCGACTGGACGTTGGCGTAGCTGAGAAGATCGGCGGTATTGGCCTTGAGGACCTCGGTCAGGTGCGTCGAGATCACGGTCGAGGGGTCGACGATTGTCAGGCCCTGCACTTCCGCTTCGTCGCGAAGCGCGGGGTCGATCCAGGTCGCGGGCAGGCCGAAGGTCGGCTCGGTGGTGTGCTGCCCGGGGAGTGTGATCTGGTTGCCGTAGGGGTCCATCACCATCAACTGGCTCGCAAAGACGGTGCCGTGCCCCGCCTCGACCTCCTTGATCTTGACCTTATAGACATTGGGTTCGAGCTGCATGTTGTCCAGAATGCGCACCGAGGGCATGACGAAACCCAGCTCGGTGGCAAGCTGGCGGCGGAGCGCCTTTATCTGTTCGGTCAGCCGATCCGAGCCGGAATCGTCCTCCTTGACGAGGCTCAAGAGCCCGTAGCCGAGTTCGAGCTTCAATTCGTCCATCTTGAGACTATCGGTGATCGGCGCTTCGGCGGGCGCACTCGCGGCGGCCGCCTGCTGGGTGGCCTGCTGCTGCAAAGCTTCGCGGGCCGTTGCCTTGGCGCGCTTGTTGGTGGTCCATGCGAGGTAGCCGACTGCGGCGCCGAGCGTCACGAAAGGAACGAGCGGCATGCCCGGGACAAGCGCCATGAGGAACATGACGCCCGCCGACATCGCAAGCGCGACGGGGTAGCCGGTGAACTGGGTCGTGAGCGCCTTATTGGCCGAACCGGTCACGCCGGCCTTCGAAACGAGGATACCGGCGGCGGTCGAGACGATGAGCGCGGGGATCTGGGAGACCAGCCCGTCGCCGATCGTCAAGAGCGTGTAGTTCGAACTTGCCTCGCCCAGAGACAGTCCCATCTGCAGGGTGCCGATGATGATGCCGGCGATGACGTTGATGAAGGTGATGAGAAGGCCGGCAATCGCGTCGCCGCGCACGAATTTGGATGCACCGTCCATCGCGCCGAAAAATGCGCTTTCGTCTTCGAGGGTCTTGCGGCGTCCTTTCGCCTCGTTTTCGTCGAT
Source organism: Pelagibacterium xiamenense (assembly GCF_021166475.1). Taxonomy (GTDB): domain Bacteria; phylum Pseudomonadota; class Alphaproteobacteria; order Rhizobiales; family Devosiaceae; genus Pelagibacterium; species Pelagibacterium xiamenense. The sequence continues at coordinate 979,511 of NZ_JAJOYS010000002.1, read as the reverse complement.
CAGGCCTGCGGAAAGGTCGGCGTCGATGGCCATCTGCTTGCCGGGCATGGCGTCGAGGTTGAAGCGCGCCGCGACTTCCGCGATACGGCCCGAACCCTTGGTGATGACGATGAAATTGACGATCAGAAGGATCGCGAAAACGATGATCCCGATGACGAAATTGCCCCGGGTGACGAAATTGCCGAAGGCCTCGATGACGTTGCCCGCCGCCTCGGTGCCGGTGTGACCGTCGGCCAGGATCAGCCGTGTCGAGGCGAGATTGAGCGCCAGCCGGAGCATGGCGGAGACGAGCAGCACGGTAGGGAAGGCAGAAAATTCAAGCGGCGTCTGGATGAAGAGCGCCGTCATGAGGATCATGACCGAAAAGACGATCGAGCACGCCAGCATGATGTCGAGCAACATCGGCGGCATGGGCAGGATCAGCACCGAAAGGATCACCACAACGCCGATCGCCAGCCCGGCATTGGACTGGCGAATGGTCTCGATGATCTCGCTGATCCGGCCGAGCGGCGCGGCGGACGAGTTGGCGGTGGGCGTCGCGTCGGTCATCTGGCGGTCTTATATTCAGGCGGCGCTGAAGCGTTGTTCGCCGGGCGCGGGGACCTGTATCCCCTCGTCGGCGTACTGGTTGAGCTTGTTGCGCAGGGTGCGGATCGAAATGCCGAGGATATTGGCGGCGTGCGTGCGGTTTCCGAGGCAATGGTTGAGCGTATCGAGGATCAGTTCCTGCTCGACCTCGGCTACGGTGCGTCCGACGAGCGCGCGGTTGGCCGCGTCGGCCGCCTGCGCCGCCTGGGACGCGAGCGAATGGGCCTGCGCGGCCTCGGACAACCCCGTGCCATCGGGCATCAGGATGGCGTCGGGCTCGATGACGTCGCCCGAGGACAAGAGCACCGCGCGGTGGAGGGTGTTCTCGAGTTCGCGCACGTTGCCATCCCAGGGCGCGCGCAGAAGTTCCTCGCGGGCGGCCTGGGAGAGGACGCGCTGGGTGAGGCCGTTGGCCTGGGAGTACTTGGCAACGAAATGATCCGACAGAGCGACGATGTCGCCGGGGCGCTCACGCAGCGGGGGGAGCTTCAAATTGACGACGTTGAGCCGGAACAGAAGGTCTTCGCGGAACCGGCCCTCGCGCACTTCGGTCTGAAGATCGCGGTTGGAGGTGGCGAGGATGCGGATATTGACCGGAACGGGCTTCGAACCGCCCACGCGGTCGATCAGGCGTTCCTGAATGGCGCGCAGCAGCTTGGCCTGCAGGCGGAAATCCATCTCGGAGATTTCGTCGAGCAGCAGGGTGCCGCCATTGGCTTCCTCGAACTTGCCGATGCGGCGGGCGACGGCGCCGGTGAAAGCCCCTTTTTCGTGCCCGAAGAGCTCGCTTTCGAGGAGGTGTTCGGGGATCGCCGCGCAATTGATCGAGATAAAGGGCTGCGCGGCGCGGCGCGAGCGCGCGTGGAGATACTTAGCCATAACCTCCTTGCCGGTACCGCTCTCGCCGGTGATCAGCACCGAGGCGTCGGAGGCTGCGATCTGGTCGGCGAGCTTGACGACCTTGGCCATTGCCGGATCCCGGTAGAGGAAATCCGAGGACTCCTTGGCGACTGCGGCGATGACGGCGGCAATCAGGTCCGCGTCGGGGGGCAGGGGGATATATTCCTTGGCGCCGGCGCGGATGGCGTTGACGGCTGCGGCGGCGTTGGTCTCGGTGCCGCAGGCGACCACCGGGATATGGATGCGCTCAGCGTCGAGCTTGGCGAGCAATTCAGGGATGTCGACCATGACGTCGACGAGCAGCAGATCGGCACCCTTGCCCGAGCGCAGGGAGGCGAGGGCGACGTCGATGTCGGCCGCGTGGGCGACCCTGGCGCCGCCCTCCATGGCCATTTTCGTCGCCTGACTCAATTGGCCGTCGAGGCCGCCGACAATCAATAAGCGCATGGTGTTCTGTCTCCTCGGCTCTTTTCTAGGCCGCTTTGATGATTTCAGTCATGGTGACGCCAAGCCGGCCTTCGACGAGGACGATTTCCCCGCGAGCGACGAGCCGGTCGTTGACATAGATATCGATGGCTTCGCCCACCTGGCGGTCGAGTTCGACCACGGTGCCGACGTCCATCTTCAGAAGGTTGGCCACAGGCATCTTCGCGCGTCCGAGCACGACCGAGATGCGTACGGGAACGTCGAACACCGCTTCGAGGTCGCCAGCGGACCTTTCGCTGCCTCCGCCGGTTTCCTCGTCATCGATGTCGGCGAGCATTTCCTCGAAGGTGATGCCGTCGGGGCCGCCGGGGGCGTCGTCTTCTCCGGCCATGGTCTAGTCTCCCTGGTTCTCTTTGGCGCCGCGCGCCGAAAGATAGGCGGAAATTCGGGTGTTGATGTCGCTCGAGATGGCGTTCATGTCGCGCACGAGCCCGCCATCGGCCCATTCGATCCGGCCGTCTCCGAGCTTGACCTCGGGATCGCCCATGACGACGAGGCGGCCCGAAAATCCCGACGTGCGGATGCGCTCCTCGGTCGCGGCGCGCACCGCGTCGCACAATTCGGGATGGCACCGCACGACGAGGTGAGGTGCGTGCTCGAGGGAGCCGAGGCACTCGTGAATGAGTGCGGTCAGCTCCGCATGCGGCTGACGCGCGATCAGGTGCGCGGCGAGCTTGCGGGCGATCGACGCCGAGAGGGCGACTGCGTCGCGCAGGTTTTCCTTTTGCCGGGCATCGAGCGCCTCGAGGACCTGCGTGGCGTTGTCGGCGAGCTTGGTCGCAGCCTTGGCCAAGGCGTCGGCAGAGCGCGCGGTGGCACCGGCCTCGCCGGCGGTGAAGCCTTGCTCGTAACCCGAACGCCGCGCGTCTTCGAGCATGGCCTGGAGTTCGTCCTCGGGCAGCGTGCGTACCTTGGTGCGCGCACGGGCAAGGTCGAGGTCGAACGTGAATTTGGCGGGGGCGGCGGCACTCATTGGATCATCTCCTCGTCGGCCTTGCCCTTGTTGATGACGATCTCGCCGCGCGCGGCGAGATCCTTGGCAGTGTTGACGAGGCGGCTCTGGGCCTCGTCAACGTCCTTGAGGCGTACGGCGCCCATCGCGTCCATGTCGTCGCGCATCATGGTCGAGGCGCGGGCCGACATATTGGAGAAGAAGAATTCCTTGGCGCCATCCGACGCGCCCTTCAGCGCGAGCGCGAGTTCCTTCTTGTCGAAATTCTGCAGGAGGGTCTGGATTGCGGCGGATTCAAGCCGCGTCAGGTCGTCGAACGTGAACATCAGCGATTTGATGCGCTCGGCGCTGTCGCGGTTGATGTCCTCGAGCGCGGTCATGAAGCGCGCTTCGGTCTGGCGGTCGAACGCGTTGAAGATGTCGGCCATCTGCTCGTGACTGTCGCGGCGCTGCGTGTGGCTGAGGGTCGACATGAATTCGGTGCGCAACGTGGCCTCGATCTTTTCGAGGATGTCCTTTTGCACCGGGTCGATCGAGAGCATGCGCTGAACGACGTCGAGCGCGAGTTCCTCGGGCAGAACCGAGAGTACGCGTGAGGCGTGGTCGGGCGATATTTTGGTCAGCACCACGGCGATGGTCTGGGGGTATTCGTTCTTGAGGTAGCTCGCGAGAATGTCTTCTTGGACGTTGGAGAGCTTTTCCCAGATGTTGCGACCCGCAGGGCCGCGGATTTCCTCCATGATCTGGTCGACGCGATCCTGGGGCAGGAACGAGAGCAGCAGTCGTTCGGTCGTATCGGTATTGCCCGACATGGCGCCCGAGGACGACACGCTCATGATGAACTCGCCCAGTAGCTCGTCGAGCATGTCTTGGGTGATAGGGCCGAGACGCACCATGGCGCGCGAGAGCTGACGGATTTCGATCTCGTCGAGTTCCTCCCAGATCGGCTTGCCGAAGTCCGGGCCGAGCGCGAGCAGCAGAACGGCCGCCTTCTCGTCGCCCGAGAGGTTGCGCTGGTTCTTCGCGTCGTTGACGACGAGATTCTTCTGGGCCGAATCTTCGGAGCCGCCGGGGATTTGTGGGTTCGCTAGAGCCATGGTTTACGCTGCACTCGAAAGCCAATCGCGGACGATCAGCGATGCCTGTTTGGGGTTTTCCTCGACGAGTTCGCCGACCATCTTGATCGCCTTGACCTGGCTTTCCCCCATGGACTTGGCCTGTTCCATCCAGGCCTGGGTCGCGGCCTCGCGAGCCTGGGCCGCGGCGACCAGCGCCTCCGAATTGTCCTCTTCCTCCTCCTCGGTTTCGACGGCGGCGGCGGGCGGCAGGGCGAGCGGCCTGGCTTCGGGTGCCAGCACTTTCTTGATCAGCGGCCGCATGATGAAGAGCACCAGGGCGAGGGAAATAAGCAGGGTGATCGCCATTTCGGCGAACTTCATAAGGTCGTCGCGGGTGAAGTCGAACAGCCCCGGCGCGGCGGTGCCGACCTCGATGTCCGGGCGCTGCGCGAACTGCATATTGACCACTTCGATCTGATCGCCGCGATCCGCATCGAAGCCCATGGCGGTGCGCACAAGCGCAGTGATCTGGTCGAGCTCCTCGGCAGAGCGCGCCTCGTAGGTCGGGTTGCCCTGGGCGTCATAGGTATAGACGCCGTCGACGACCACCGCGACCGACAAGCGCTTGATGTCGCCTGCCTCGTTAACGGACGTCTCGGTGACGCGAGAAATCTCGTAGTTCGTGGTTTCCTCAAGCGTCGTCGAAAGCTGCGAGTTCGTACTTCCGCCGGCATTCTCGCTGGCGCCGGGCAGCTCGTTGGCAACAGTCACTTCGCCGGTATTGCCCGCGCCGGTGGCCTGATCCTCGGTTTCGCGCAGCTGGCTCGAGCGCGCGACCTGGCTCTCGGGATCGAAGGTCTCGGAGGTAACCGTCGAGCGGTTGAGATCGAGTTCGGCGGACACCTGTACGCGAGCGCGGCCAGCGCCAACCACGCTGGAGAGCAGTTCCTCGATGCGGGTCCGCATACGGCTTTCGATGCCGACTACGCGTTCTTCGATGGCTTGCGCCGTGACGCTGGTCTCATCGGTGCCCGTGCCCGAGGCGAGCAGCGTGCCGGAATCGTCGACGATCGAGACTGAATTGGGCGTAAGTCCTTCGATGGCCGAGGCGACAAGATGCTGGACGGCGGCGATTTCGCCAGAGGAAAGCTGACCGCGGACCGAAAGGACGATCGAGGCGGAGGGTTGCTTCGTGTCGCGGGAAAAAAGCTCACGCTCGGGCAGGACGAGGTGAACCCGGGCAGACTGAACGCGGGCGAGGGAGGAAATCGTGCGGGCGAGTTCGCCTTCGAGAGCGCGGACATGGTTGATATTCTGGACGAAGCTCGTCGCACCCAGAGCGGACTGCTGGTCGAAAATCTCGTAGCCCATCTGGCCGCGCTGGGGGAGGCCGGACTGTGCGAGAGTCATGCGGGTGGTCGTTATGCTGTCGCGCGGGATCAGGATCGTGTCGCCCTCGCCGCGGAGTTCGTACGCCATGCCCATGGCGTTGAGCTCGGAGACGATAGCGGCCGAATCCTCGAACGTCAGACCCGTATAGAGCGGGGCCATCTGCGGGGTGGTCGAACGCATGATCAGGAAGGCGAAAAAGCCCAACAGCATGACCGCAACGACGGCCATCGCGGCGATCCGGGCGACGCCGAGCCTTTGTAGTAGTTCCCCCAAGTCCTTCACGCCGTTCCCCAAACCTTAGGCATTCTGCCAGGGGCAAATCACCCCGAATACGAACTGGGCAAAATATGCCTAGCGGATGGTAAACAAGGTCTTAACCAATCGTCGCAGAATGCGAATTGTGGCATTTCGTGCCCAATTGCGTTGGCGGCCCGTTTGGGAAAACCGCGCAATTTGGCGCAATTGCGGTGGGACGCGGGCACAAGCAAAGCCCGCCGCGCGGGGCGCGGCGGGCTTTGAAAAATCGCGTTTGATCGCGAAGTATTAACGAAGGCGTTAACCTTCGCGGTAGTGCTGAATCCAGGTGGTGCGCAAACCGGCAAGGCCATGCTTGTCGATCGCTGCCTGCCAGTTAAGGAATTCATCAACGCTCAAGGTATAGCGCTCGCACGCTTCCTCGAGGCTGAGCAGACCGCCACGGACGGCTGCAACCACTTCCGCCTTGCGGCGGATGACCCAGCGCTTGGTATTGCTGGGCGGCAGGTCGGCGATGGTCAGCGGACTGCCATCGGGACCTATCACATACTTCACGCGCGGACGCATCTGTACGGTCATTTTACTCTCAACTCAACCTGACCATAACCAGAAGCCACTCTAGCGCAGGTGGCTTAAAAATTGGCTAAGGGGAAACTTACAGGTGGTTAAGAGGTTGTGCAAAATGCACAATTTGCAGCCGTGCCGCCCGGTATACGAACGGCTTCAAGCCCGTTGAAATGGCCGTCAGGCGTCCGTTTCCTCGGGACTGTCGGCTGCTCCGATCTCGGTGACGGATGAGAGGGGCAGGCGCAGGCCGTTGACGATCAGATAGGGCTCGGTGCCACTGACGTCCACGGATTCCACGACACCTTTCATCTTGGTCGTCACATCGATCGCCTTGCCGTCGGCGTCACGGGCGTCGATGGTGATGGTATATTTTCCGGAGGTCAGCACTTCGCCGGAATTGGTGGTGCCGTCCCAAACGATCTGGTCTGTGCCGGCCTTCATGCCCATTTCCTGGGAATAGACGACGTTCCCGGATTGATCCTTGATGGTTACCGTTACGTCGTCGGAGGCTTCGGCGATCTTGTAGATCCACGTTGCCTGGCCATCGACCAGGTCGGTGGTTGCGCCCGAGGCAACGACGGTCTGACCGATATATCCGACCGCTTGGGAATTGATCTGGTTCTGGCTCGAAAGCATCATGGCTTCGAGATACTCGTTGGTCTTGAGCTGCTGCTCGACGCCGGTGAACTGCACCAGCTGCTGGGTGAACTGGTTGGTGTCCATGGGGTCGAGCGGGTTCTGGTGCTTGAGCTGCGTCGTCAGGATCGAGAGGAACGTGTCGAAGTCCTCGGCGATCGACTGACGCGAGGAGGCCATTGCGGACGACGACGATGCACGGGAAACTGAATCAACCATCGTACTTTCCTATCAGACCCAGAGATTGACCCCGTCGGGGCGGACGTAACTGCGGTAGAGTTCGGTGCGGGCGCTTCCGGTTGCCTGCGGTGCCTGATTGTTGGTCTGGTCGGACGATCCGGCGCTCCAGGACGCGTTATCCGAAGAGTCCTCGGCGTTGCCGCCCTCCTGGCGCAGCGAGAATTCGAGCTCGGTCTTGGCGGAATCGAGCCCGGCATCGGCCAGTGCCCGTTCAAGGGCGCGCTGATCGCGCTGCATCAGGTCGAGTGTTTCGCTTTTCTCGACAGCGAGGCGGGCGATGACATTGCCGCTCTGATCCATCTCCATACGCACATCGATGCGGCCGAGTTCGGGCGGGTTCATCCGGATCTCGAAGCGATTGACGCCGTTCTGGACCTGCCGGGTAATTTCGGCGGCAACGTATTGCATGTTGATCTGGGTGCCCTGCGCGGCGAAGGGTTGCGCGCCCTGACCAGCGCGAGCGCTGGCGGCGGCCTGGCCAGCCGACGCGCCCTGCGTTCCGGCGGGCAGGATGACAGTGTCGGCGTCGCCGAACTGGCCAGCCGCAGCATCGGCTGAGGCGGTCTGGACGGCGGCCTGGGTTGCCGCCTTCGCGTCGGGGGCAGGTGCCTGACGGTTTGCCGCGTCGGGCTGAGTGCCGGCATCCGGCTTTGCGAGCGACCGTTTTGTGCCCGGCGGCACTTCGGCGGTTTCGGGTTTGCTCGTCGCTTCGGCGTCGGCAGGGACGGGCTGGCCGGTTGCCCGCGCGGCCCTTTCGATGTCCTTTGCAGGCGTCGATTGAACTTCGCTTAGGAGGATCACCTTCCGCGTATCGGCAGGCATTTCGGCGTTTTCAGCAGCGACGGCATGCATGTGAACCGAGTGGCGGTCGAGAGCCGACGCGAAATCGCTGAGCCGGGCGGAGAGATCGGGCGCCCCCTCCGCGGCCTTCTTGCCGATCTTGGCTGCCAATGCGGCGAGCGCATCGAAGGGATTGGTATTTTCGCTGCCGCTGCTGCCTTGCGCAACAAGGCCCAGGCTTGCGGCCATGCCATTGAGTTTTTCGAACGCGCCGCCGCCGGGCATCGGCAGGTCCGTTGTTGCCATCAGATCCTGGACACCGGCCAGCAGGTTCGCGATTTCGTCCAGTGCATCTGCGTCGGGCGCAGTTTCGCCCTGCAGCGTTTCTTCGAGAGCGGCGAGCTTTTCGAGGAGTTGCGAGAGCATGTCGCCGAGCGCGATTTCGGTCTCGCTCGCCGTCTCGCCGCTGGGTTTCGCCTCGCCGGGCATGATCGGCGCGGCACCGCCTGCGCGTGTGGCGCTTGCGGGCGTCTGCGCGCCGAAGCGCTCCAGCAGGGCGGCAAACGTCTCTTCGACCGAGCCGTTGGCGGTATCGGTCAGCCCGGCCATATCGGTACCGCCAATCGCCATGTTCTGCCCGGTGCGCGGGCCCATGATACTCAATCCGGCTTGCAATGCGTTGGTCACGTTGGCGTCAAACTCGTTTCAAGATGCACTCGTCCGTGGACCACCATGCAAACGCCTTGCCAGTTTTGAGTTGATCGGAAATGTGTTGATTGTCAGTGATTTATCTCTCGTACGGGCGCCGGGGTTTATATTCGGGGCGGCACAATCGGCCCAGCGGCGGCAATATCTGCCCGGTCGGGTCCTTGCCGATGGGGCGCAAAGGGCGTAAAAGCGCGGCCCATTGGCACCGGGTTCCGATGCCGTTTGTCCGCTGGCCCTTGACCCCAACCGGATGAGAGAAAGAGATGCCCAATTCCCTTGGTTTCGACCGCGCGCCGGCCGAAACGCGTGTTGTCGTCGCCATGTCGGGCGGCGTGGATTCTTCGGTCGTTGCCGGATTGCTCGCCCGCGAGGGCTATGAAGTGATCGGTGTGACCCTCCAGCTTTACGATCATGGCGAAGCGACGTTTCGCAAGGGCTCGTGTTGCGCGGGCCAGGATATTCACGACGCGCGCCGGGTGTCGGCAGCGCTCGGGATTCCGCATTATGTGCTCGACTATGAAGAGCGCTTCAGAAAGGCCGTGATCGACCCCTTCGCTGAAAGCTATGCCAAGGGAGAGACGCCGATCCCGTGCGTTTCTTGTAACCAGACCGTCAAGTTCGAGGACCTGATGACGGTCGCAAAGGATCTGGGCGCCGATTGTCTCGCGACCGGTCACTATGTCCGCTCGGACCTTGTCGATGGCAAGCGCGGGCTGTTCCGCCCGCTCGACGCGGACAAGGACCAGACCTATTTCCTTTTTGCGACCACGCCCGAACAGCTTGACTATCTGCGTTTCCCGCTCGGCGGCATGACGAAGGAGGAAACCCGGGCCTTGGCGCGCGAGATGGGATTGACGATCGCCGACAAGCACGACAGCCAGGACATCTGCTTTGTGCCCCAGGGCAGCTATTCGGACGTTATCCGCAAGCTGATGCCCGAGGCCGAGGTGCCCGGCGATATCGTCGACCGGGAGGGGAACGTGCTGGGTCGGCACAAGGGCATCATCCATTATACCGTCGGCCAGCGGCGGGGGCTCGGCATTGCTTCGGGCGAACCGCTTTATGTGATCAAACTCGATCCGCGTAGCCAGCAGGTCGTCGTCGGGCCGAAGTCGGCGCTCACGACGCACACGGTCCGTCTGCGCGACGTCAACTGGCTCGGCCCGCGCCCGCTTGCGGAGATGGCGGCGGGTAATGGCATGGCGCTCGAAGCCAAGGTACGCTCGACGCGCGCGCCGCAGGAATCGGTCATTCACATGCGTGACGGCGAGGTTTATGTGACGCTGGTCGCGGGCGAGAACGGTATTGCGCCGGGTCAGGCCTGCGTTCTTTACGCCGATGATGGGTCGGACGCACAGGTGCTTGGCGGCGGGTTCATCGCCGAAGCGGTTCCCGCGGCGATGGTGGCCTAGACGCCGCTATCGCAGGCGTTCGCGTTGCACGGGCGGGCATGGAACGGAGCCATAGGAACAGAAGACACAGCAGTCCCCTTGTTTGGGGTGCAGGACCGTCCCGCAGTTTTTGCACGCGTAGACGATCTGACAGGCGTCCTCAGGCATTTGTTCGTGCGAACGGCTTCCGCAAACCGGGCAGATGATCTCCGAATAATGCTCTGGCTCAATGGTTGGCATCGCGTCGCCCTTCCGGGCACCAGGTGTTCGGCCGCTACTCGGTCTCCACTATAGCCGGCGCCATATCGGCTTGCCATTCCCCCATGGTCGAGATGATGGTGCCACCAATCGTGAGGACCGCGAGGATCATCAATCCGACAAGGATGAGACGGTTGGTGCGGTCCGAGGTGTCCTTGTCGTCATCCATCGCGTAATTCCTTGTGGAGGCCGATCATATCCCCTCAATAGGCCGCGCAAACAAAATTTCCAAGGAAATTGCCGCACGGATCGTCTCATGCACAAATGCCGTATGGTCCGATCCCGGGATGGCGTAGCGATATTGTGACGAGCGAGCGTTCCATTGCCGAACTTCTGGCGCGCGCCAAGGCCGGCGACCGGGCGGCGTTCGGTACGCTCATAGATGCCCACTACGACTTCCTCTATCGCACGGCCTACAAATGGTGCGGCAGCCGCGAGGACGCCGAGGATGTCGCCCAGGACGTCTGCATCAAGCTGGCCACGGCGCTTGCGGGGTTCGACGGGCGGTCGGCGTTCACGAGCTGGCTCTACCGGATCGTTCTCAACGCTGTGCGCGACAGGCAGCGGCAAGCCGCGCGCCACGTACGGTGGGCCGGGGCGTTGGCAATGACCGCAGAGGTGTCGACGCCGGCGCAGCAAGCCGACGCAATGGACGATGCAGAGCTCTGGGACGCGGTGCGGGCGCTGCCAGAGAGGCAGCGCGATGCGGTGTTGCTGGTTTACGCCGAAGAAAAGTCCCATGCCGAAGCCGCTGCGATCATGGGTGCGAAGGAAAGTACGGTCTCCTGGTACATCCACGAGGCCAGGAAGGCCCTCAAGGGTATGGTTCAGGACGAAAAGCGATGACGGACGACCGCTTGAAATCGCTAGGTAAGACAATGGTTCCGCCGCCGTCGGCGCACGCGCGGCAGGCCGCGCACGATGCGGCGATGGCGGCGTTCGAGGCAGCGCAGGAGCGCGCGGCGGACGAAAAAGAATCGCACCCGAACCAAGGATCGTCCATCGGCGCGCGTCTCAGGTCCATCACTTCCAGATGGAAAGGACCCTGGACCATGGAATTGCGTTATGGACTTGGCGCGGCCGTCGCCGCCGTGCTTTTTGTGCCGCTGGGCTGGCAGTTGCTCAACCAGACCGCACTGACGCCGCCGGCGCTCCCGCAGCCCGAACTCGGAACCGCCCAAAGCGGAACGGTGCCTGTGGCCGAACCTGCTCCGACCCCGGACGACGCGGCACGGAGGTCCGAGGCTGACGCGGAAGTACGTGAAAGCGTCGTCGCTGCCGAAGAACTCGCCGTGGCGCCCGCGCCGATGAGCACGGCATCCCAGACCTTGCAACCACTGTCGGGCATCGCGCCGTCGTCCAACGACGGCTTTGCCCAAGTGCCCTCCATCGGCGACCGCTTCACCGCCTTTGAGGACAACGGCGTCACTTTGACCGCGGAGCAGCCCGTGTCGACGTTCTCGGTTGACGTCGATACGGCGTCCTATGCCTACGTCCGGCGCGCGCTCGAAATGGGGCAGGTGCCGCCCCCTGAGGCGATTCGTGTGGAGGAGCTGATCAACTATTTCTCCTACGACTACCCGGTGCCCGCGCCAGGCGGGGCACCTTTCGCGCCGAGTGTGACGGTGACATCCTCGCCCTGGGATGCGGACAACCGGCTCGTCCATATCGGGATCAGGGGTGAAGCGCTTGAGGTAAGCGCCGTTCCGCCGGCGAATCTTGTGCTTTTGATCGATATGTCCGGCTCGATGGACGCGCCGGACAAACTGCCGCTCCTCAAGCGGTCGCTGGGGCTTCTGGTCAATGAGATGGGTCCCGAGGATACGCTCTCGATCGTCACCTATGCCGGGCAGGCCGGAGTAGCGCTCGAACCGACGTCAGGCGGCGACAAGGCGGCCATCATGGCGGCCATCGAGAGCCTTGTGCCGGGCGGCTCGACGGCCGGCGCTGCGGGAATCGAGGAGGCCTACCGCCTTGCTCGATCCGCATTTATCCAAGACGGCACCAACCGCGTGCTGCTGGCGACGGACGGGGATTTCAACGTCGGGCTTTCGGATCCCGACGGCCTTGAGGATTTCATCGCCGAAAAGCGCGACGACGGCATCTTCCTCTCGGTCCTCGGCTTCGGCATGGGCAACTACAACGACGCGGCGATGCAGGCACTCGCGCAGGCGGGCAATGGAACAGCGGCCTATATCGACGACTTTGCCGAGGCCCGCAAAGTGCTGGTCGAGGAGATGGGGGCGACGCTCGTCACCATCGCCAAGGACGTCAAGATCCAGGTCGAATTCAACCCGGCCACCGTCGCCGAATACCGGCTGATCGGGTATGAGACCCGCACGCTCGCGCGTGAGGATTTCAACAACGATCGTGTGGATGCAGGGGATGTCGGCGCGGGGCACACGGTCACTGCAATCTACGAGATTACGCCGGTTGGTGCTCCCGGCTCGGTCGATCCGCTCCGCTATGGTGAGGACGAGCCAGGTGTGGGCAATGCAGGCGACGAACTGGGTTATCTCAAGATCCGCTACAAGGAACCGGATTCGGACGTCAGCGAGCTGATCGAGACGCCGATCAGGCCTGGGCTTGCCGAGGCATCTGCGGATACCGCGTTTGCGAGCGCTGTGGCGGCGTTCGGGCAGAAGCTCAAAGGCAGCGACGCGCTCCACGCCATGAGCTGGGATGAGATCCGCGCGCTCGCCGACACTGGCCGTGGCGCCGACCCAACCGGGCGGCGGGCAGAATTCATCGGGCTGATTGGACTTGCCGAGAGCCTGACGCAGTAGACGGCTTGCGCCGAAAACAAGAAAGGCGCTCCGGATGGTTTCCGGGGCGCCTTTTCACTCTAGTCGATGGGCTTCAGTCCTGCTTCGATCTGAGCGCGCTTGGGCTCGAGGAAGGGCGGCAAGGCGAGGTGTTCGCCGAGGGTTTCGAGCGGCTCGTCGACATCGAAGCCCGGCCCGTCCGTGGCGATTTCGAAGAGGATGCCATTGGGCTCGCGGAAATAGAGCGAGGTGAAATAATAGCGCTCGACCTCGCCCGATGTCGGCACGCCGATTTTCGCGGTGCGTTCGACCCAGCTGTCGAATTCGGCCTTGTCCGGCGTCCGGAAGGCGACGTGGTGGACGCCTCCGGCGCCTTGGCGGGCAAAGGGCAGGTGCGGTTCGACCGCAACGTGCAGTTCGGCCGATGCGCCACCTTCGCCCATGGCAAAGACATGCACTTCGCCTTGCGCCTCGGTCGCTGGATGGGTGCGGACTTTGCGCATGTTCATCACCGAGGTGAGGACGGGCTCGGTTCGGCGCAGGTCCGGCACGCTCATCGTGATCGGTCCCAGGCCTTTTATCTGGCGGTCTATGGGCACCGGGCTTTTGTCCCAGGGGCTCGCACCGCCGGCGCGGGTGTCGTTGACGAGCCGCAGACGCTGGCCTTCGGGGTCTTCGAAATCGAGGCTCACATGGCCGGCGCGCTCGGCGATGTCCGAGGTCGCGACGCCGTTGCTTTCGAGGTGGCTCTTCCACCAGGCAAGCGTGGCCTCCCCCTCTACGCGAAAGGCCGTCCGCACGATCGCATGCGTACCGCGCTGTTCAGGCGCGGCGGGCCAGTCGAAGAAGGTGATGTCGGAACCCGGCGAGGCTATGCCGTCTCCGTAAAAGAGGTGATAGGCGGTGGTGTCGTCCTGGTTGACGGTACGCTTGACCAGCCGCAACCCCAGCACCTGGGTATAAAAGCGAAGGTTTTCCCGCGCATTGGCCGTGATCGCGGTCAAATGGTGCAGGCCTTTGAGTTCGAGTGTCATGGCCTATCCTTTCAAGCCGTTGTTGGTGCCAATATAGGGGTGCGTGGTGCGACAGCCCAGAGCACGCGCGCGAACGTATCATTCGATCCGGTCGAACAACTGCCGATTTCACTAGGGCTAGAACGAAAAAGCGCTACGCTAAGTGCCTTGCGCTTGACAGCCCCCGCACCGGTCCCTAATAAGCGCCGTGCCTCGCGCACTGATGACGGTCCGGGCGCGACAACGATGCCCAGATCGCGCAGGCGTTTTCCCGGGGCGGAGTAGCTCAGCTGGTTAGAGCAGCGGAATCATAATCCGCGTGTCGGGGGTTCAAGTCCCTCCTCCGCTACCAAATTTTTCTTTATATTGCAGGTGGTTAAGGTCTGGCGCGACATGGTCGCGCATGGGGTGACGGCGGTGCATTCGCTGGACGCGATGGTTTGCTCTCTTGCTTCTACGCTTGGCGATGCCGGTTCTGAAAGACGCTGGTGATGGAATGCTCAAATGGGTATGCGGTGACCGTGAGGCGCTCGGGATAAGTCAATAGCATTGACATTGTTTTGCCGAAACGGGAGTCTTTGCCTTTGCGTTGGTTTAGGCGGAGCGGGCAATGTCATTGCGCGGCAAGGTAGTGTTGGGGGATTTCTTTCATGCGCCGACATATGGAGCAATCGACGTTCTTGCCGAAGCGCTCGTGTCGATTGATGAGGCTGGCAGGATCGATGGCGTATACGAGCATGGGCATGCCGCGTTTAAAGACATTGAAAGCCGGGCCCAAAGCGAAGGCCGGCTTTTAGCGCTCGGCAAGGGGCGGTGCGTTCTGCCCGGCTTCGTCGATTTGCACGTCCACGCGCCGCAATACCCCCAGCTGGGGCAGGCCCTCGACGCCCCGCTCGAGGTCTGGCTCGAAAAATATACGTTTCCGCTCGAGGCCCGCTACGCCGATACCGAATTTGCCAAAAAGAGCTATGCGTTGCTTGTCGCCGATCTTCTGGCCGCGGGTACGACAACGGCGCTCTATTTCGCAACGGTGCATCTCGAGGCGACGAAAATCCTTGCCGACCTGTGTCTTGCGGGCGGTCAGCGGGCCCTTGTGGGCAAGGTGGTGATGGACCACCCGGATACTTGCCCTTCATATTACCGCGATGCCGGGGCCGATGCGGCGCTGGCCGATACGCGGGCACTGATCGAATATATCCAGGCCCATCCCGGCAACGCCGAAGGCCGTGTGCTGCCCGCGATCACGCCGCGCTTTGTGCCCTCATGCACCGATGCCGCGCTCGAAGGCCTTGGCGCGATCGCGCGCGAGACCGGATGTCATGTGCAGACCCACTGCTCGGAAAGTGATTGGGCGCATGGCCATGTTCTTGAAAGAATGGGCAAATCGGACACCGCAACGCTTGACGGATACGGTCTCCTTGCGCGGCGGTCGGTTCTGGCTCACGCCAATTTCATGTCCGAGGACGATTTCGATCTCATGGTGCAAAGCGGTGCGTCGATTGCCCATTGCGCGCTTTCCAACGCCTATTTCGCCGGAGCCGTGTTCCCGCTCAAAAGGGCGCTTGAAAAGGGTGTAAGGGTCGGGCTGGGGACTGACGTTTCGGGCGGACCGACCCATTCGATGTTCGAGGCCACGCGCATGACGCTGCACGCCGCGCGCATGCTCGAAGCCGGCGTCGATTCGCGAAAACCGGCCTCCGAACGCGGCGTTCCGGGCTCCGCAATCGATTTCGCGACCGCGTTTCACCTCGCGACGGCGGGGGGCGGGAATGCGCTCGAACTTCCTGTCGGAACGTTCGAAGTCGGCATGAACTTTGACGCCATGGTGGTCAACGTTGACTCGCCGCACGGTACCATCAGGGCGATTGGCGACATCACGCCCGAGGAGCTTTTGCAAAAGATCGTCTATTCGGCATCGCGTCCCAATATCGCGGACGTTTATGTCGGCGGCGATCGGGTCGCGGGCGCTGGATCGTGAAACCAGGTTTACGATTTATCGAAGGTCTGCAATAATTCTTACACGGAGTTGCCGTCCGGCGCCCCGGCCCATCCCCGCCTGGAGAAACCCCGCATGTCCCACTGCCGCATTATTCTTGACGTCGATACCGGGATCGATGACGCCATGGCGATCATCTACGCGCTCAACGCGCCCGAGGTCGAGCTCGAGGCGGTGACGGCGACTTACGGCAATATCGATGTGGCCTCGGCG
The DNA here is from genome assembly GCF_021166475.1 of Pelagibacterium xiamenense. GTDB lineage: Bacteria > Pseudomonadota > Alphaproteobacteria > Rhizobiales > Devosiaceae > Pelagibacterium > Pelagibacterium xiamenense. The sequence continues at coordinate 963,313 of NZ_JAJOYS010000002.1, read as the reverse complement.
ACGCGCAACACGCTGCAGATACTCGAAGCCGGAGGTCGTGGCGACATTCCTGTCGCCTCGGGTGCCGCACGTTCGCTCACGCGGCCCTTCTCCAAGCGCGGCAGCCGCATCCACGGCGCCAACGGGATCGGGGACGTCGAGATGCCCGCCCCCGCAGCGCAGCCGGTCGAAACCTGGGCCCCTGATTTCATCATAGAGCGGGTGCGCGCCAATCCCGGCGCGCTGACGCTGGTGCCGGTCGGGCCGATGACCAATGTCGCGCACGCGCTGATGAAGGCGCCCGATATTGCCGAAAAGCTCAAGGGCATCGTTCTGATGGGCGGCACCATATGGCATCCGGGCGTGCCCGGCATTCCCTCCCCGGTAGCCGACGCCAATTTCTTCAACGACCCCGAGGCGGCGCGGATCGTGCTGCAATCGGGTGCCGACGTCACGATCGTGGGGATGGACGTGACGATGAAGACAAAACTCACCGCCGCAATGATCGCCGAGATCGGCGAAAAAGGCGGGGGGGCCGCGCGCTATGCCATGCAGGCGGCGCAATTCTATCTTTCGGCCTACCAGGCGCAATATCCGGGCATCGACTACTGTGCTCTGCACGACCCCCTGGCGGTCGCAGTGGCGCACGACCCGTCCATCGTGACCCTCGAGGCGATGCAGGTCGACGTCGAATGCGTCGGCGAACTGACGCGCGGACAGGTAATCCCCGACCGGCGCAAGACCGGCACGACTGTACCCAACGCGAAGGTTGCGCTTGAAGTCGACGCCCCAAGGTTCGAGACCATGTTCAAGGCCGCCATGCTAGCCCGCTAACCCCGCCCGCCCGGGCTTATGAACCAGGGATAGGCGAAATCGGCGAAATGCTGGGCGGCGTCCGTCGCCCCTGGCAGTTTGGCGGAAACCGCGGCGGCCAGTGCTTCCAGGATGGCAAGGATAGCGGCATCTGATGTCGATCCGATGGTGCGGCGCGAGTGGACATAAAGCGTCAGGCTTCCAAGGCTTGCAAGCGGTGAGGCCTGCGTGTCGGTGAGCGCGAGCATCGGCAGGCCTTTCTTGTGCGCGGCGCGCGCCAGATCGACGGTATCGCGCATATAGCGCGGAAACGCGATCGCGAACACGAGATCGCGCTCGGTGAAGCTCGACAGATGCCGCGCCGCGGTCAGCGTGCCGCCGGCATTGTCGACCATCCGGATGCGTTTGCCCGCCATTTCCATACGATGGGCGAAGACATTGGCGAGCGCACCGGCATTGTCGAACGCCAGCATGTAGATCCGGTCCGCCTTCACGATCATCTCGACCGCCTGCTCAAGCCGCGCAGCGTCGAGATTGAGCATCGAGGCGCGCAGGTTCTCGATATCCTCCTCAAGCGACGAGGCGACAATCTCGGCGGCCGGGGAATCCTTCGAGATCGCCGTGCGCAGCCGCTCGACCGGCGCGAACATGGGTTCGAACGCCTCGATCACCTCGGTGCGAAACTGCGCATAACCCTCAAAGCCGAGCTTGCGTGCGAACCGGTTGGCGGTGGCGACCGAAACGCCCGAGGCGTGAACCGTTTCGTTGATCGACATTTTCGCGACCTTCATCGGTTCGGCCAGAACGAAATCGGCGAACTGCTTCAATGCCGCGGACAAGCCCGGATAGATCGCTGCGATCTTTTCGGCAACGACCGAGTCGGCGGGGAGATAGCCCCGAGCCCATTCTGTAGGCATAATCGTCCATTGCCTCCATTTTATGCTTGTAATGAAAATTTCATATGCTAGCGTCTTTGTAACAGCTCGTTACAAAGACGCCAACAAGCAGCTGTCAACACAGGTGAGGTTTTCGGGGGGAGGACAACGCATTGAGGCAGTGCTATGTCCTTTGGCAACCAGTTCAGAACGACACGACGCAATGTATTGCTCGGAGGAGCGGCAGCTTTTGGCGCGACGCTCCTGCCAAGAACCCTATTTGCGCAGACTTCGACGCCGATTACGACTGCTTTCGGCTGGATTTCCAACGTTGAATACGGCGGCTTCTGGGCCGGCCTGGAACAGGGTTACTTCGCCCAGGAGGGTATCGACGCCGGTTATCTGCCGGGCGGCCCGAATGCGCCGGACACGCTGGTCTCGCTCTCGGCCGACCGCGCACAGATGTGCACGGCCAACTGGCTGCCCATCCTCGACGCCATAGAGCAGGGCAACGATTTCGTCGTCCTCGGTGCCCAGTGGCAGCGCAGCCCGGCCGCGCTGATGTCGATGACCTCCAATCCCGTTCGGACGCCCGAGGATCTCGTGGGCAAGCGCATCCTGGCGCAGAACCCCTCGGACTCGGTCATCATCGACTCAGTCCTCGGTAATGCCGGCCTGCCGCTCGACTATGAGATCATCCCGACGGGCTTTTCGCCCGAGCCGCTGATCGCGGGCGATGGTGATGTCTATTTCTGCTTCGCCACCAATCAGCCCATCACCATGGAGCAACTCGGCTATACCGAAGGCGAGGACTTCGTTGTCACGCTCTTTGACGACCTCGGCTACGTCGTCAAACAAGGCATCGTGGTCACCAAGCGCAGCTTCCTCGAGGACAACCGCGCAGCAGTCGTGGGATACCTCAAGGCACTGGTCAAAGGCTGGCAATACGCAATCGACAATCCCGACTACGCCCCCCAGATCGTCATCGACAATTACGGCGCCGATCTCGGGCTCGACCTTGCCCAGCAGCAGGCCCAGATGGCGCGCCAGATCCCGCTCCTGACACCTGAGGAAGGGGGCGAACTCTTCATGTTCGACCCACAGGTGATTGGGGGTACGATGACAGAAGCGGCCATTGCCGCTGGCCGAACTGTGCCGCCCATTGAAGATCTGGTCGATCTGACCCCGCTTCAGGAAGCGCTCGCCACAATCTGATCTCACCCAAACGGTTTTCACTGCCGCGCGCTTTGCCGCGCGGCCATGAACCCTGCCCAGGAGGCAATGAACAATGGATAGACGTACGCTTTTGAAGGCGGCTGCCGCCGGCGCCGGCCTGAGCGCCCTGCCGGTCCGCGCCCTTTTCGCTCAGGACACGACAGCCCTGCGCGTACAACTGGGCTGGATCGCCAATGTCGAATATGGCGACCACTGGATCGGCCTTGAGGACGGCATTTTCGCTGATGCCGGGCTCGACGTGACGGTGACGCCGGGCGGCCCAAACGCTCCCGATCCGCTCACGCTCGTCGCCGCGGGGAACACCGATATCGGCTATACGAGCTGGCTACCTTTTCTCGACGCCATCGGACTGGGCAATGACTATGTCATGATCGCCGCCCGCATGCAGTCCTCGCCGCTCGGCATCATCTCTCTGGCGCAAAAGCCCATCCTCACACCCGAGGACATCATCGGCAGCCGGATCCTCGCGCAGGGCCCGGCCGAGGAAACGGCCATCCAGGCTACGCTCGGGCTTGCCGGACTTCCTGCCGATGACTGGACGATGGTCCCCGCGGGCTTCTCGCCCGAACCGCTCGTTGCCGGCGACGGCGACGGTTACACGGCCTTTGCGACAAACCAGACGATCACGCTCGAACAGATGGGCCTGGTGCGCGACGAGGACTTCTTCTTTAAAAGCTTCGACGAACTCGGTTTCCCCAGCTATGCCGGTATCGTCTTCGTCGATCGCGCCTTCCTCGAGGCCAACCGGCCCGCTCTCGTCGCCTATCTGCGTTCGCTCATCAAGGCATGGCAGGTCAACGAGGATGATCTCACCTATGCGCCTCGTCTTGCGGTCGAGAAATACGGCGCCGATTACGGCCTCGATCTCGACCAGCAGATTCGCCAGAACGAACTCCAGATGCCTTTCTGGCGGCCCGAAGGCGCGAGCGACTACAAGCTCCTGCAGATCGATCCCGAAAAAATCGGCGGCCCGATGTACGCGGCGGCCCGGGCCACCGGACGCACGGAGTTGCCCGAGGTCGACACCATCATCGATCCCAGCCTCGTCGAAGAGGCGTGGGCGACGCTTTAGGCACCCGCCCCGGGGCGACATGGCGCCGCCCCGGGGACATCCCGCGCTCAAGCGCAAGACTTACGACTTCAAGGACGGATCATGAGCGAGAACACCGCGCCCGCGACGGCGGATATCATTGTAAAGGGTTGTGAGGTGGTCACGCTCGACAAGGACAACACGGTCATCAATGACGGCGCGATCGCCGTCAGCGATGGCAGGATCGTCTGGCTGGGCACGAGCGACGAAGCCGCGGGCATCAGCGCCGGTTCGGTCATCGACGGACGCGGCCGGATCGCCATGCCGGGCCTCGTGGACGCACATTTCCACACGGGTCAGCAACTCCTGCGCGGCAAGCTGCAGCAGATCGCCCGCAAGCGGCCGCTCAAGCAACCCGTCTGGAAGAACTATCTGATCCCGTTCGAAAGCTGCCTCGAGCCCGAAGACGTCTACCTGTCGGGGCTCGTCGCCTACACCAACATGATCCAGGTCGGCACGACCTGCTTTGCCGAGGCCGGTGGGCCGCATCCCGACGAGATGGGCCGTGCGGCAATGGACACCGGCATCCGCGGCTTCATTTCCCTCTCCACGGTCGACCAGAGCGAAACGATCGGCGCCGATGTGCCACAGAACATGCTCATGACCCATGACGAGGCGCTCGAGCGCAACGTCGCGCTGGTCAAGCGCTGGATGGACAATGACCGCGTGAAAGCCTGGCTGTCGCTGCGTCAGGTGATCGTCTGCTCACCCGAACTCGTGCGCGATGTCATCGTCGCGGCCAACGACCTCGACGTCAAACTGCACACGCATCTGTGCGAGGGCACGTACGAGATCGACTACACCAACGAGAAATTCGGCATGCGCCCGACAGAGTGGCTTTATTCGCTGGGCCTGCTCTCGCACCATCTGCACTGCGCGCATTCGGTGCTGCTCTCGCCGCGCGAGGTCGATCTCTACCAGGAGCACCGCGTCTCCGCCTGCCATTGCGGGTTCAACAATTATTCGATCGGCCATCCGCGACTTATCGAAATGTGGCGCCGAGGTATCGATATCGGGCTCGGGACCGATGGTCCGGGCGCGGGCGGTACCCTCGACATTTTCCAGGTCGCTCATGTCGCCCGGGTCGGCCAGCAGGCCATCAACAGCTCGGCCTATCACCAGCGTGAGCCGATTTCGTCGGAAGAACTTCTGCGCATCGCCACGATCGGCGGCGCACGGGCACTCGGCGTCCTCGACAGCATCGGCACGCTCGAAATCGGCAAAAAGGCCGACTTCCTCCTGTGCGATACCTCCCGGATGGACCACGCGCCGCTTTACGATCCGCTCTTTGTTGCCGCCAGCATCATCGTGGGCCGTGATGTCGAGACGGTTGTGATCGACGGCAAGATCGTCATGAAGGACCGTGAAATGGTCTCGATCGATACCGCTGCGATCAAGGCCAAGCTCAATGAGCGTCTGCCGGTCATCTCCGAGCGTTTCGAAGCCCTGGTCGCGTGACGTCATGAGCAAATACGCCACCATAGCACGAGGCGCTCCTCTGCCTGTCAGGAAACCGGCGGTATTTCCGGTCCACGCGGGAAAGACGATCCTTGTCACGGGCGCTGCCGGCGGGCTGGGCAGCGCGATCTGTGCGCTTCTGGCACGCGAGGGGGCGACGGTGATCGGCGCGGATCGCGACAAGGCGGCGCTCGACGCCCGGGTTGCAGATTGGGGAACCGATTGCACGGCGCTCACGGTCGACCTCGCCGACGAAACATCGGTCGCCCGCGTGGCCGAGACGGCGATTGAGCTGGGGGGAATGATCGACGGGCTGGTCAACTGCGCGGGCATGGTGCGGCATGCCGATCCCCTCGCTGTTCCGCGCGCCGACTGGGAGATACAGTTCGCTGTCAATCTTTTCGGCGCCTACGACATGGCGCGCCATCTTGGCGCGCATATGATCGAAAAGGGCGTGCGCGGTGCCATTGTCAATGTGGGCTCGGAAGCCGGCAAGGTCGGGCACGCGGATTCGATGGCCTACAGCGCGAGCAAGGCCGCGCTTATCAGCATGTCCCGCATCCTCGCCGAAGCGCTCGCGCCCCACGACATCAACGTCAACTGCCTGTGCCCGGGTGGTATGGCGACGCCGATGCTCGAGGAGGTCGCGCATGCCTATTCGGCGGTGACCGGCGAGGGCGCGGCGGACATTTATGCCCAGATGACGAATGCCAGCCTCGGCCGGCACACCGAACCGCGGGAAGTGGCACGCATCGCCTCGTTCCTGCTCAGCGACAACGCCATGATGATCCGCGGGCAGGCAATCAATGCCGATGCCGGCGGTACACCTTATTAAGCCGGAGGCCCCGTGTCCGCACCGCACCCCCAAGTCAGTTCCACACCCTGGGCGATCGACATCGATCACGTCGGGAAGGTCTTCACGCTCGACAATGGCGAAAGCCTGGTGGCGGTCGATACGGTGGATCTCAAGATCGAGAAAGGCGAATTCGTCGCGCTTCTGGGCCCCTCAGGCTGCGGCAAGAGCACCATCCTGCGCCTCGTCGCCGCGCTCGAAGACCCGACCACCGGGCGCATCGCCATCGAGAACCGCGATCCGCTCTCGCTATCGCGCCAGCACAGGCTCGGCGTCGCCTTTCAGGATCACGCTCTGCTGCCCTGGCTGTCGGTGAAGAACAACATAGCATTGCCCTACAAGGTCGCCGGGCGTCCGGTCGACCACGAGCGCATTGCCGACCTCCTGGGACTTGTGGGTCTAAAAGGCTTCGAGAACGCGCGACCCAGCCAGCTTTCGGGAGGCATGCGCCAGCGTGTATCGATCGCCCGCGCGCTTATCCTGAACCCGGACGTCCTGTTGCTCGACGAGCCTTTCGGGGCTCTCGACGCGGTGACGCGCCGGCACATGAATGTCGAACTTCAGCGGATCTGGGGCGAGGAGCGCATCACCTCGCTGCTTGTCACCCATTCGGTCGAAGAAGCCCTGTTTCTCGCCGACCGTGTCATCGTCATGAGCGGACGGCCCGGGCGGGTCGTCAAGTCCATCGCGGTGCCGTTCGAGCGTCCGCGCCGCCCTGAAGTGCAGCGTACCGCCGAATTCCATAGCCTCGCCGACGAGCTCACGCTCGCCCTCGAACCGGAGGAGGCGGCGGCGTCATGATGAAGATCGACCGCGAAAAGGCGACCGATCTCGTTTTGGGCGTCCTCGGCATCGGGCTCTTTCTGGTGCTGTGGGAAGTCATCGGCGCGTATCGGCTTGCTGGACTGACCTGGCCGAAGCTGTCCGATGTGCTCGCCTTCCTGTTCGAGCCATCGCGCCAGGGCCTGTTCCTGCGTGCCATGGGGGCGAGCTTTTCGATGGTGGCCGCCGGCTATGTTCTCGGGCTCGTCATCGGGATCGCGATGGCGGCTTTGGTGCATGTGATCAACCCCTTGCGTCCCGGGATGGATCGCTTTGCCAGCGTCGTCAACGCGATCCCGCCCATCGCGCTGGCGCCCATCTTCATCGTCCTTTTAAGCCGCGAAGTCACCGGCATGGCGATCGCGACGCTCAACGTCTTCTTCGTGATCTATGTCGCGACCACATCGGGCCTGCAGAGTTCGACCCGCGGACACCGTGATCTTTTTGCGGTGATCGGCGCGAGCAAAATCCGGCGATTTATGAGTCTCGATATGCCGGCCGCCTTCCCGGCCCTGGTGTCGGGAATGAAATACGCTATCCCCGCAGCCTTTATCGGCGCCATTCTGGGCGAATGGTTCGGGTCCAGCCGTGGATTGGGACTGTTGATGGTCAGTGCCATGCAGAACTTCCAGATCCCCTTGCTCTGGTCCGCTGTCCTTATCGCATCGACGGCCTCGCTCCTTGCCTTCGGCGCGATGAGCCTTCTCGAACGCTTCGTCTACGGGAGGTTCAGATGAGCCAGTCTGCACAGATCCGACGGTCTTCCGGCGGGTTCTTCTTGACCCTTGTTTCGCGGTATTGGGGCGTGCTGGCGGTATTGCTGGCGTGGCAGGCCTGGGTTTCGATCTCGGGTGTCAATGCCATTGTCATGCCGCATCCGATCGATGTCCTTCTCAACATCGTGCAGAACCCCGGATCCTATTGGCAGAACGGGTCGCAAACGCTGCTGCTAGCGGCGGGCGGCCTCGTCATGGGCATGGCCCTGGGCACACTGATCGCCGTCGTCGCGTGGACCTCGCGGGTGTTGAGCGGGATTCTTATCCCCCTGGGGCTGATTTTCTCCTCGGTTCCGGTGGTTGCGCTGATCCCCGTCCTCGCGCGTCTTCTGGGCTACGATGTCAGGACTGTGCTGGCCATCGTCGTCATCATCTCGTTCTTTCCCGCTTTCGTTTTCACCTCTGCGGGGCTGCGCGCCCTGCCGCCGGGGAGCGAGGATCTCTTTCAGGTGCTGGGCGCCTCGAAATGGCGCCGGTTCGTTCACCTCGTCATGCCCTCGGCGGTGCCGAACTGGATGATCGCGCTGCGCCTGGCCGCGCCCCCCGCAGTCCTCTCGGCGATGGTGGCGGAATTTCTCATGGGGTCGAGCGGGCTGGGTTACATGTTCCGCGCCGCCGCGACCGATTTCGACACCGCTCAGGCCTTCGGCACAAGCGTCGTCGCCACAGCCATCTCGGTCCTGTGCTTTACCGCGGCGACCCTTGCTGAAACGCGGGTCAACCAGAAATGGAAATAATGTCATGACTGAAGACGCACCTTTGGCGGTCGCGACCGTTCAGGAAGACAACGAACGTGTCCGGGTTACGCGATGGCAATTCGCCCCCGGAACGCAAACCGGGTGGCACACGCACGAGGCCGACTATGTCGTCGTCCCCGTGATCGGCGGCACCCTCACCATGGTCAATCCCGACGGCAGCGAGACTGAGTCGACCATCACGGCGGGCGAGGCTTACTTCCGGCGCGCGGGGGTCCACCACACGGTGGTCAACCGCACCGATGCGCCGGTCGAATTTGTGGAAACCGAACTCAAGTAGAACGCCGGAGCAAAAAATGAAAGTTACTCTGCCGCCCGATCCCTGGCAGAAGGTCAGAACGCTGCACGACGTGCCCGCAGATGAAGTAATCTCGGGCCTTCAGAAATCCCTCAGGCGCGGCATGGCCGAAACGGCCCTTCTGCTGGGATATGAGATGTTCATCTCGAGCGCCGAACTTGAGGAGATGCTCTGGGCGCGCCTGTGCGTCATCGCCGTCGAGGATGTTGGCGTCGGCAACACCATGTTGCCGGTGCTGGTCGATACGCTCTATCGCACCCATGCCCGCTATCCGCGCCCAGTGGGAGACCGGTTCCTTTTTGCCGCCCATGCCATACGTCTGATTGCCGACAGTCCCAAGGACCGCACCTCCGACGATATGGTCAATTTTGCAAAGCTCGAACTCAGCGTGCGCGACAAGGCTCCCGAGGTCCCCGACTTTGCCATCGACATGCACACAAAGCGCGGTTGGGAAATGGGCCGGGGATACGAGCATTTCATGAAAGAGGCCTCGCGGGTCGAGAATAAGATTACCGACGTCGATACTTCCTATCGCGAGCGCCTCATGGAAGCGATCGCCGCGGGTGAACTGGAGTAGGGACAGATGAGCAAGGTTTATCTGGCTGGCCCGGAGGTCTTTTTTGCCAACGGCAATGAGCTGATCGAGCAAAAGAAGGATATCGCCCGGCACTACGGGTTTACCCCCGTCGCGAGCGTCGAAGAGGACGACTTTCCCAGTGGCAAGTTCGAATCCGGCATGTTCATCTCCACGCTCAACGAGCGTCTGATGAAAAGCGCGGATTTCATCATCGCCAACCTGACACCCTTCCGCGGCATTAGCGCCGACGTTGGAACGGTGTTCGAACTGGGCTTCATGTGTGCGCTGGGGCGACCGGTCTTCGGGTACTCCAACGATCCGCGCGACTATGACGAACGGGCCGCTAATGACTACTATGTCGGCGCCATCAAGCCGGTCGATGGGCTCTTGCGTGCGCCTGACGGGCAGATGGTCGAAGATCACGAAATGGCCGATAATCTGATGATCGACGGGGGCATTATCGCACGGGGCGGGCAAGTTATCCGTCCCAATGCGGGCGCGCGGCTTGCCAACGACGATACCAGCATGTTCGAATCGTGCCTGGCCGCTGCGCGCGACTATTTTGCCATGAGGGCCTGAGGGCGTGCTCGACGCAACGGGGCTGGCCGAGGCGATTGCCGCCGGGGCCATCTCTGCAAGCGATGCGCTTGAACGTCTGTGCGGGGAGATTGCAGCGCGAAACAGTGCGCTAAATGCCATAGTTGTGAGCGATATCGATCGCGCCCGCATGGCCGCTGCGGCGGCAGACAGACGCCTGCGGGCAGGTGAGCGGCTGCCGCTCCTTGGTGTGCCCATCACCATCAAGGAGAGTTTTGACGTCGCCGGGCTGCCCACAAATTGGGGACTGGCCGCATATCGTGATGCCATCGCCCGTACCGACGCTGTGGCCGTCGCGCGACTGCGGCAGGCCGGCGCGGTCGTAGTAGGAAAGACGAACGTATCCGAAGGGCTCGCAGGATGGCATGCGACGAACCCGGTTTACGGCCGCACCCATCACCCGCTCAATGCCGATTGGACTCCTGGCGGCTCGTCCTCAGGTGCTGCCGCCGCGGTGGCCGCGGGGCTGTCCTACCTCGATATCGGCTCGGATCTCGGCGGCTCGATCCGCGGGCCATCACATTTTTGCGGCATCTTCGGACATATGGCGACGCATGGGCTGATCCCGCTGCGGGGCCATGTTCTCGATGGACGACTGGCCCCGCTCGACATTTCAAGTCCGGGCCCGATGGCGCGCAGCGCCCGCGATCTCGCGCGCGCATTACTGGCCATGGCCGGGCCTGACGCGAATGAGGCAGCCGGCTACCGGTTGGCACTGCGACAGGCGCGGCATGACGCGTGCAAGGATTTCCGGGTTCTGGTTCTTGATGCGCACCCAATGGTACCGACCGATCCGAGCGTCCGCGGCGCGGTCACCGAACTGGCGGGCCGACTCGCAAATGCCGGGGCGAAGGTCGAACGCGCCGAGCGGATCATTCCCGATATCAGGAAACTGACGGAAACCTATATCGCGCTGCTCGGCACAGCGCTTTCCATTGGCCAGACCGAGGCAGAGGCCGCACGGCTCCGTGAGCGGGTATCGGACCTCGCCTCGGACGACGACACGATCGCAGCGCAGCGGCTTCGCGCCGCCACGATGAGCCACGCCGCCTGGGTTCGCGCCAATGAGACGCGTTTCGAACTCCGCTGGGCATGGCAGCGGGTGTTCGAGAACCATGACGCCGTGATCTGTCCGCCCTGTATCGTTCCCGCATTGGCTCATGCCGAGGCGGCTGGCGCCACACTGACCGTCAATGGGCAGACGATCGATGCGGAGGACAATATCGCCTGGGCAGCGGTCGCCAGTTGCTGTGGGCTCCCCGCAACGACGATGCCGGTCACGATATCCGGCGAGGGCAAGCCGCTCGGCGTGCAGATCATCGGACCCTATCTCGAGGACCTGACGCCCATAGCGCTCGCCCGTTTGGCGGGAGACGGCGGGTGAGCGGCACGGCGATCACCGCCATCGGCATTATTATATTCGGCGCGGCACTTTTGCGCGGGCTTACAGGGTTCGGCTTTGCGCTCGCGGCGGTTCCCCTCATGAGTCTCGTGATTGCGCCCGCGAAAGCGGTTGTAATGTCGGTTTTCATCCAGGCCCTGGCCGGTTTGGCGGATCTTTGGCTTCATCGCGGCGCGTTTGACAAGGGCACGGTCGGGATCCTCACCCTGGGGGCACTCATCGGCACGCCCGCTGGCGTCTGGCTCCTGGCGCTCGCCGCCCCGGATATTGTGCAGATCGCAATCGGCCTCGTGGTTGCGGGTGCAACGCTGGCGCTCGCGCAGGGCCATAGTCTGACGCGCTTCCGTCCCGGGCCGGCCTCCGCGTTGCCGGTCGGCGCCCTTTCCGGATTCCTGGGCGGTTTGGCGGGCATTCCGGGGCCACCTGCAATCATCTACTGCATGATGCGCGGTATGACGCCGGCAACAGCGCGCTCAACGCTCCTTGTCTTCTTTTTCGCGACGACTCTCTTTGCACTGCCGGGTCTCGCCATCGCTGGATTGGCGAGCGCCGATCTGGCGATCCTCGCGCTTTTCCTGATGCCGGTGATGGGTGCCGGCCACTTTGCCGGAGCCTGGATCTTCGCGCGGACCGACGAGGCGCGATACAGGCAGTTCACACTTATAGCGCTCGGAATAATGGCAACGATCGCCATCGCTCAGGGCGGCGCGGGCGCTCTCGCGCGGATGGGCTAACGCAACGACTGTGGTTTTGAGGTTCAACGATCACACCGGCTGAACGGTCCCGGCCTGGCGCCCGCAAGCGGTTCCGCCGTGTCTCCTTCCAGTGCGAAACTGAACATTTGCATGTCTCTCCAATTTGGGAGAGGCGCGTGACTTCCGGCTGCTCGTAGCTTGAACGGAAGCGAATTTCACGCGCACCGTCGCTTTTTCCCTACCTGATCCGGCGAGACCATGAACACTTTTGCGGGGGCGAATGCCTCAGAACACGATTTCGACAGCTACTATGCGCGCGAAATAGAACCCGCGCTTGCCGGTCTCGAAACGCACCGGAAGAAGCGGATGTGGCTCGTCGTGGGGCTTGCCATACTTGGCGCAATCGGGTTCGGCGCAGTCGCAGTCCTTGCGCAGATGAACCGGTCCGACGGTCCGGTCGCCCTGGCTGCCTTTGCGGTTGGATTCGGTGGCTTGTTGGGCGCGGGGCTTGCCTATCTGGGACTGACCAACCGCTACAAGCAGGTTCTGACCGGAGGCGTGTGTGCTTATTTAGGCTTTGAGTACGCGATTAGAAAATTCGATTTCCCGCTGGACCGCTTCAAACCGCTCCTGCCCTTTTACAAGAGCGCGAAACTTGAAGACCGGATCGAGGGGCATGTCAGGGGCGTGGATTTCGAGTTGTGCGAGGGCAAGTTCTCGAGACAGGATGCCAGATGGCGTGCTTTGATGCTGGTTTACAGCTTCAATAAGCCTTTCGACGGCGAGACGACTGTCGTTGCCGATACCGATTGGGTTGGCAACGCGTTGGAACGAATGCGCCAGAACGGCGGGCGGGTTCGGCTGGAAGATCCCCGGTTTGAAGATCGATTCGAGGTCTTTTCAACCGATCAGGTCGAGGCCCGTTACCTGCTCACGCCGCGCTTCATGGAACGGATCGTGGAACTCACCGAACGCCTCAACAACCGGCGGGGCGTATCGATGGCGTTCATGGACAATCGCTTACTCATAAATGTTCGCATCGGTTCGGCCGCCCGGCGTTTCGAGATCGGAAACGTATTTCGTCCAATTCGGGACGGGAGGGAACGCGCCCGCAACCTCCTGAGCGAGCTCGAGCTGGTGACGAGCATCATCGACAGTCTCGACCTCGCCGACACCAGCCATGCATGAGAATGTCACCGCCTGTGGGTCACCGGGGGGACAAGAACGTCTTCAACAAAGATATCTCTCTCCCATTTGGGAGGGGGCGCTATCGGGCATATGTGCAGCAATGTACCCGACTGAGCTTCTATCAGGAGATGTACTTTGCTCACACGCAGACGTTTCAATCAATTGACGCTGGCCGGCATGGCCGGACTGGCTACCGGCCCCGTGTGGGCCCGAGAGGCAGCTGCACTGGAACTTGCATTGCGGGAGCCGCGAGGCCTTGCCGGATTGGCCGGTTCAGAACTTCGGCGCGGCCTCATTTGGAACATCATCATGAGGTCCGGTCTTGGACAATCCGTAACCGGCGCGTTCGGTATCGGCCGCGTCGAACGGGGCCGGACGGTGGACGTTTTCGTGTCCAAGCCATTCAGGGTCGCGCCGCGTGAGTCCGAATTTCCGGGCGACAGCTTCTTTCCCGGCGACAGCTTTTTCCCGGGGGACAGTTTTTTCCCCGGCGACAATTTCTTTCCTGGCGACAATTTCGTGCCGGGCGCACGGCTTGAAGCGGCAATAGAGCTCCGGGCTCCCGACGGTCTCATGCGGACTGAGGAACAAACCGGATTTTTTCTCGCCATGATGGATGCCCGCGGAGAGGCGTCGTGTGCGGGCCTCTATCTTCCCACGACAGCAGGCTAGGAGAAGGCGGTGGCGGTACCTAAATACATGGTCGTATCTTCCATCGTTGGCGGTCTGGTGCTTGCCGCAGGCGTTGCCGCGGTTGCATTCAGCCAGCAAAAGGTGGCCGGTGGCGTCCCTCCGGGCGAATTACAGGTCGTCATCCGTGCAGAGGAAACCGATAGCGGCGTTTGCAGACCCGAAACCATCGCTACTGTCAACAAGCAGGAACAGGGTTTTTACGCCCTCTATGGCGATGCGCGCTATAGCGATACGCGCGACGGCACATCGACCCGGTTGCCGCTGCAATGGGTCTTTACGGGCTGGGACGATGCGGGCATGTCGGAGGTTCGGACCGCCACCGGGATCAACACCGAAACGGCCTGCGCTGATTTGAAGATCGCCTACGAGATCGAGGAGTGCTGGTACGATCATTCAAATCGTGAGCCCAGGGCCTGTCCCGCAATCCACATCGAGGGTGACGGGTTTGCGGAGATCGTGATCGAGGAGGATCGAAGCCAGGACCTTCCTGAACCTGAGAAAACTCAGTAATCCGGCGGGTTCATCGGCTGTTCCGGAGCAATTGACCCCTGTGCCGGGAGTGCCCTTCTCCCCGAAGCGCAAGTGCCCACGTCACGCCATAGGTTATCAGTGCGGCCGCGAACCCCGCGAAAGCGGCATAGTTCAGATCGACGCCGACAAGGATCAGGCTGACCGCCACGCCCAGATTCAACGAGATTATCGCGGCGGCGGCACTGAGCCGCCGCCAGATCAGTGCGGCAAGAACCGCGGGCAGGAAAACCACCAGCGAGCTGAAGGCGGCGATGATCGAATTGAGCAACGGCCCCATCGTGTAGGCGGCAACGGCCAGAACGGCAAATAACACCAATACGATCAGCTGGAGTTGCCGCAGTGTGTAGCGTGTGCGCTCCAGACTGGTGACCAGCGGCATGACGAACGTGTCCATCGTCGACATGAGCACTGCGATCAGCATTACATCGGCCAGCCAGGTCCATTGAGCCGGCATGGTCGCCCGCAATACGGCAAGAACCTCTTCATCAGCGTGGCCTTTGAGCCCCAGCCAGACAATGCCAAGATAGCAAAACAGGCATAAGGGCGCCGCGAGCAAAAAGGCCCGGCGTGCAACCGCCGGCGCCCGGGCGGTTGCCATTCGTTGCCAATTGTCGACGGCAAGGACCGCGCTGACCGGAATAAACAGCCAGATGCCGAAAAGCAGCGGCAACTTGTAAGGGCCAAGGTCGAACACATTGTCGATATGCGGCACGTCACCGGCATTCGTGACCGTGAGCAGGCCAATGCCCACGAGTATGACAATGGCCTGAAAGATATCGGTTTCCGTCGCCACGCGATAACCGCCAATGGCGGTGTAAATCCCGGTGAGGGCGCTCGCCAGAACGAGCGCGACCAGGTTCGAAACGGGCATGATCGTTGCCAGGATCGTGGCCAGCGCCAATAGCTGCACCGCTGTGCGCAGAAGGAAAACGAAAGCAATCGGGATCCAGATCGCCAATGGGTGGCGGACACCATGGGCCGCTACGATGAGATCGACCAGTCCATGAACCCCATACTGGCTCGACTGCCGGTGAACCACAGGCGCAATCACAGCGCAGATGACAAGACCGAGCGCATATGCGCCGGCCAGTGAAACGCCAAGTATCGGACTGGCATCCGAGAACAAGAGGAGCGCGACGAACGTGCCGGCCCCGATGTTCCCGCAGACAATTCCCGCAACGGTCGCAAGCGTTCCGGTACGGCCAGAATTGAAGATGAAGTCGGCCCGCGTCGTATTGCGTGCCCGCACGAGCGCATAAACAAGCGGCGCGAACAGGACGAAGATGACTGGGCCGAGTTCAAACATGTCAGCGGGCAACGGCATTCAGGATAACTACCACTCCCAACAGTCAAATCGCCAGTAGTTGTTCGCGCAGAACCCCGTTTCCTGTTTTCCTTCGGACGGCTCTGCCTGGTCCCTCATTTGGGGGACCTCGTTGTGCCCGTGCCCGGCTACATCAATGACCCGGCGCACAAGGCATCGCGTGGAGGCATCCGGGACCAGATATGATCACAACCATTCTCATTATCGCCGCTGGTATACTCATATTCATCTTTCTGCAGAACCGGTTGGCGGCCGCCAAGAACGCCGTGACGACCGGCTATTCGGGGATCGACGTCCAACTCAAGCGCCGTCACGATCTCATTCCTGCGCTGGTCGACTCCGTGCGGGGCGCGATGGCGCAGGAAAACCGGATCTTCGACGCGCTCATAGACGCGCGCCGTGCTGCAATGAGCGTGCGCGGTAGCGACATCGAGGCCGTTCAGACTGCGGAAGGCGAATTGTCCGCCGCGCTGCGCGCCTTTATCGCCTATTCCGAGGATACACCGGAAGTCAGTTCAACGGGCAATGTCCGCGAGCTGCAAAAGCAGTTGGAAGAAGCCGAAGACCAGATCAGCGCTGCCAGGCGGCTCTACAATGCCAATGTCGAGCGCTACAACACCCTTCTTGATGCCATTCCCACCAACTGGATCGCCCGCGCCATGAGGCTCGACCATGCCACGCCGTTCACCCTCGTCGGCGCAGAGGCGGAAGCCGCGCGTGCGTTGCCCAGAATCGAACTGCCGGGGGGCTCATGAACGCGCGGCGGCACTGGGATCCGTTCGAAGGCGAGATTGCGGTAGAGACCCCGGATATATCCAGCATCCGCTCGGGCATCGTGCTCCCCATCTGGCTGAAACGTCTCCCCCTTCCAGCCGCGCTACTCGCCCTGATCTGGACGATGGTGGCCGGCTTTGCCGGCGACGGCTTTCCCTTCATTCCCGTCGCGGTCACGACGCTGGCCTTCGGCGCGATCTTTCTGGTGGACCTACTTGAAAACGCCGATGGCCGCCGGACGTACCGCAGGGTCCGTATCGCGCAGGACAAGGGCTGGTCCTATACCGGAACATTCCTCGAATGGCAGATCGAACGCACCCCGGTCCGTGACTCCGGGGGCAATTACGAGCGTCGGTCCCAACGTGTAAAGCCGCCGCGCCTGGAAAGGATCGAGGCGCATATTCCCGAATTGACGAAGATGCAGGCCGGATCCTTCATGGGGGTGCGGCTCGATGGTGAGTTCTGGGGCGAGAGTGCCCAAGACGGCCTGCCCTTGTGGATCGCGGTGGGGGCGAGGCAGATGGAAGCGGGCCTCGGCACACGCGAGATGCGGCAGGACGCTCGCGGCGGCAAGGGCGGCTTCGGCCAGTTCTTTTCATTGCTCGGGGCCTATCGGATCGGCCGGAAAACCGGCATCCGCGCGGTGATCCGCCCTGAGAATATCGTCAACAAGGGGCCACTGGATCGCGACATCAAGACCGAGTCGATTCAGTTCAACGAGAGATTTCATATTTCCGGACGCCCCGTGGCGACAGGCGGCGGCAGCGATGTTTCGCGGGAAGTTCTGCAAGTACTCACACCGGCCACCCAGACGACCATGCTCGACCTTGGGGCCCGCTTTCATAATGTCGGGTTCATCCTTGCAGACGACGTTCTGTTCTTCATGGCGCAGGACAAGCTGGTTGGAGAGAATGCCTCGGAGGGCGGCATCGACCGCCTCCTGCCCGGCATGCTGGAAGAATTCGAAGCCGCCAAACTTTCCATCAAACGCTACGTCGAATGATCGCGCGGGATCGGCGCTGCGGTCGCCGCAGCGCTGCGCGATATGCCGAAAAATTCCGCTCGTCCGCGGTTTCTCCAAAGAAAACGGGACCTTGCGCGGTTCCGCAATTGAAACTTCCCTCGATTGCCTCACTGCCGCCCGCTTCACTCTCTGCCAGACCTTTTCTATAGTCACGCCCGGGCAGCATGAATGCTGTCAGGTCCATTCAGGCCAAGTTCACACAAGCGCCTGTAGGCAATTACTTGATTGTCTTAAGTGTTTTTTTGAACACCTGACTGGCTTGGGGGATGAATATGGATACGGAATTCCTGGTGGGCGACAGCAGCCAGCCGCTGCTTTTCCGCAAGTGGACCGTTGACCCCGGCAGCAGGCCTGCCGAAGGCCACAGAGCCGTATTTCTGGGCCATAGCCAACCAACCCATTCCGGTATGCTGAACGATCTGGGCGCGGCCTTTCGCCAGCTCGGATGGAACACCTATTCAGGGGATATACGCGGGCACGGCAAGTCCACCGGCAGTCACAACCCGCTCGGGCACCTCGACTATGAAGGGGGCTGGCAGCGTGCCGTCGCCGATATGCGCCTGTTCTTTGAAAAGAGTTTCGCCGGCATCCCCTGGGAACACCGGTTGGTCGTTGTGCCCAACATCACCGCGCTTTTGACGCTTGAGGTGCTCAAGAGCTGGCCCGACCTTGCGCGCCATATCGTCTTGATCTCGCCGCCGCCGAACCAACGCGCCATCGCCATGTTCGGCAAGACCTTCTCGCAGACACGCTGCAAACTCGGCACGGCGGACGCACCCGACGAGCAGTCTCTGCACCATCTTTATGCGTTCCTGGGCTCACATCTGAAGGAGCGCCGTCATCCCGCCGACGTCATGAGCGCCGATCGCGCTCTGATCGATTCCGTGGTTGCCGATCCATTGGGCTGGCCGACCCCAACGCCGGCATACTGGTACAACATTTTTTCGGGCATGCTTTCAGCCTGGAAGTGGCCAAAGAGTGCCTCTGTCGTACCGGGCACGCGCTGCCTGATCCTGTTTGGCGGCGAGGACGCGATGTTGCGCGACGGCGGTTTTCTGCCGCCTGTGGAACGTTTCCTCGAACGCGTCGGCTTTGACGACATCGCGTCGGCCCGCATCGAAGGGGCGCGATCGGCGCTATTTCTCGAGGAGAAGCGCTTCGGCATTGCCGAACGCATCGTTCGATGGGTCGGTGAGGAGTGGCATCCCGAAGAAGAAGGCCCCGAGATCGGCGTCGCCGAGCTCACATCGGAGTTGCTGGCAATGACAAGCGGCCTGGGAGCGTCCGTGGATATGAGCCCCGGAGAGCTTGTCGAACTCTGTTATAACGCCATAGACGACGAAAGCCGATGGAATGAGATCATATATCGCATGATTTACGAGGCCGAACGCTCGGGCGATCTCGCGGAGGCTGCGCTGCATAAGCGTATCCTGTCGCTGATGCCGCACTGGGAGCGTTCGTTCAATCTAAACCGGCAAGTGATGATGAACGCCACTCTGGGCGTTCTGTTACAGTCGGTTATCGAACGGCTTCAGATCGGCGTCGCCATACTCGACGGTGAAGGTGAATTGCTTCATTCCAACCGAACCTATTTCGAGGCGCTTGCGCGATTGTTCCCGGCAAGCGGCCTGTCAGGTTCAGAAAAGGGAGTTGCCAACGCCCTCACCGGCAGGCTGCTCAGGGGCGAGCGTGCCGGTCCCACCAAGCGGATGGGGCATCGCGACACCCTCATTGTCCACGACGACATGCCGGTTGCTGTCCGATTCTACCCCGATGCACTCAAGCAGACGAGCCTGCAACGGCAGGGACCGGCCTCCGTCCTTGTGTTGCGTACCGATCCCGGCGGGGATCTCGAGGCGGATTCGCGTATGGCGCTGGTCGAGCTTGCCTATGGCCTTACCGGCAAGGAGGCCGAAATCGCGCTTCTGATCGCCGGCGGCAGGTCGCCGGAGGAGGCCGCGGAAACCCTGGGCATTCTGGTCAGCACCGTGCGCGGCCATCTCAAGAAGGCATTCTCGAAAATGAACGTCCATAGCCAGTCCGAACTCACCTCACGCCTGTTGTCGGGCCCACTTGGCTGGCTCGGCTGATCGTTCAGCGCCGCATCTCGAAGACCCTGCGCGCGACGCCATCGCCGCCGTTGAACGTCCCCACCGTGATGCCGTAGATCCAGAAATCAGACAGGACGACCAGGTACAGATCGAAATTGACCTCGCCCTCCGGGTCCTGAAATATTCCGCTCCCATGCAGTTGAGGTAACGCATTGACCTCGCATCCGGCTGCCGCGGCAATGTCTGCATTCTGGGCCACATCCGACCCGAAATGCTGCTTGAGGAACGCAGTCACGGGGTCGGAGGGGATATCCTCATCGCCCAGTACGCTGCCCACAGGCAGATCGAAGTTCAGCCCGTTCCGCCAGGGCCGAAGTTCCACTTCACCTTCCGGTATCGGGCCACCGCTGATGAAAAGAGCTGTCTCCGCGAACTCCAACGCCGCGATCTGGACGTCGCCTGGGTCGGGAAGCGGGACGGTCCTCCCTTGCATTGTGAGGATGCCCGGTCCCATTGAAATCTGCCAGTCTCCGGCCAGCCGGGCCTCTGTGACGTCAACCCAGGCATCCGGCGCATCGTGGCATGCCGGGGATACCGGTTCCGATTGCGCGGCGGCAGCACCGGTAACGGCAAGGAATGTCATGATTGCAAAAACACAGGGCTGGAATGGGGCGATCATCTATTCATCCATGATGACGTTGGGATCCTGATCTGGTGATTATCGATTGGGATTGGCCAGGTGCGACATGATCCGCATGGCATCCATCAAGCTGATGCCTATCTCCTCGCAGGCGCCGGGCGCATTGGTTGCACAGGCTGCCAGCGGCCACTCATAGGAAAAGTCGGGCAGCCCCAACCGGTGCAGAGCTTGATGGGGTGTCAATCCCGCGGCGGCACCGTTGCAGCCAAACGCGGCAGCGCACGCCCATAGCTCATCTTCTTCCGGACTGAACGCGGCGATTTCGCCTTCGGTGAACCTGTTCCCGTGGGATGCGTCAGTTTCGTTGGTCAGCACGTCTTCTTCAGTGAAGGACATATCTGCGCCATCCTCGCCCACCTCGTCCTCATCAAAAGCCATGCTGCCGCTGTCCTCTGACATATCCCCGTCGGTGAACGACATGTCTCCGCCCTGCGTGTCCACCGACAGGTCCTGGTCGGGACCCGGCTCGGTGTTATCCGAAAGCGGCTCTCCGTACTGCTCCTGATAGGCCTCGCGGGCTGTTTCGGAGGTGTTGTGTCCGGTTAGAACAAGGGCGTCCTCCTGGTCCACGCCCAGTCCCTCGCATCCCAAACCGGCCGCGCAGGCCAATGCGTCGTGCTCGGCGATGGACGTCTCATCGAAGCTCATTCCATCGTCACTCGATGCATCTTCCTGCCCGGCTTCCACACGGTCGAACAGGCTTTCGTCTCGTTGCGTCTCGTCTCCTGAGCCGGACGGATTGCCGTCGTCGCCATCGACCGGATCTGTGGAATCCGAAAGTGGCTCTCCATACTGCTCCCGATACGCCTCGCGGGCGGTATCGGCGGTATTGTGTCCGGTCAGGACCAGCGCGTCGTCCTGGTTCACGCCCAGTCCCTCGCACCCGAAACCGGCTGCGCAGGCCAGCGCGTCGTGCTCGGCTATCGCCGTTTCGTCGAAGCTCATTCCGCCGCTTTCTGCATCCGGCTGCGGCTCCAACTGATCGAACAGGCTTTCATCGCCCCCCGCTTCGGCCTCGGTAAAGCTCATTTCGCCCTGTGCCCGGGCTGGGGATACTGGAACGGCGCCAAGGGCTATGGCCAGCAGAACAGGAGCGAGTGTGCGGCGTGGCATCATTGCCGGGGCACCTCAATGGCGAAGCGGTCGAACTCGAAATGGCTTTCGCCTGGTTGCGCCTTGTGCCCGTGCCCTGCAAGCAGGCTGGGTGCGCCGGACAGGCGAAGCATCGTGATCGGCTCGGTCGTGTAGGAGAGCGTTTCGCCAGTTTCTGGCATCTGCAGTTCCAAAGACGCTGTGATTTCCCGGCCACGCCGCATCAGGCGCAGTTGTGCACCGTCCCGCCCCAGGGCTTCAACTATGGCATCGGCGCGCGCGCGCCCGTCGTAGCAAACCTCGTCCGCCCACGGTCCGCTGAACAGACTGGTATCGAAAGAGGTCGTTTGTGGGTCGTCCTCGCTGCCTGACAATCTGATCAGCGAGAGATTGAGATAGTTGCCGCAGCCTAAAGGTTCGAGCCACATATAGGCGCCGATTTGCTCATGGGCGGCGCTAAACAACGACAGCAGCAAACTTTCATGCTTGGTTTGCACCTTCATTCTGAATTCCAGAACCAGATCGAAATCGCCTTCGGGAAGCGGACGATCCAGAATGAAACGGTTGGTCGCGTTGGAATTTTTGAAATAGGGAGCGTCGCCAAGCGCGGCCACGAACAGCGCGCCTTCGGGCGTAAACGTGGTGAGTTCGTCAATCGCGTTGTCCACCCGCCATGCCGTATCGAGCGCCGGACCGTCGAAAGTGTCCTCAAAAACAATTTCCGCCGCGGGATCCGGAGCGAGTGCCGGCGTGGAGGAGATGGCGTTCTCCGCTTCGTGAATCGCGTTGTTGACGGCTGTGAGAAAGCTTTGTGCGTCGTTGGCGGGATAGTAGGTGCCGTTCCCGTTCTCGGCGACGCACTGAAGCGCGGCGTGCTCCTCCTCGTTCAGATCGAAGCCAACGACGTGAACGCGCGTATCGATCCCGCTTTCGGCCAGCCTGGCTGCGGCGGCACAGGGATCGCCACCGCAGGTTTCCAGCCCGTCGGATATCAGCAGGACGCTCGAAGGGCGGCCGGATGCGGGCATCGCGGCGGCCGCCTGTTCCAGGGCCCCGGCGATCGGCGTCTTCCCGAGCGGCGAAATACCCTCTATCGCCGGCAGCAGCCTGCCTGGGTCGTAATTGGCGACCGGATAGAGAATTTCGGTATCGGCGCAATCGCCCTCGCGTCGATGGCCATAGGCCATCAACCCCAGATTCATTGCCGGATCGAGGTCTCCCACAATGCCGGATAAGGCCTGCCGGGCCGTCGTGATCTTGGCAACGCCGTCGATCTGTCCCCACATCGACCCGGAAGCGTCGAGAATGACCAGGAGGTTCCGGCCTTCGGGATTGATGCCGTTGCCGGGCAGGTCGCCTTGTTCCATACCGGGGACGATGACGGGGTCGGGCACGATGATGGTTTCGGTGCCGGGAACCACGATCGGGTCGTCGACTGGATTGCCGCATGCGAAGGCGCACGGAATAGGCAGGTCCACGTTCTCAAGGGTTGTTTCAGGTCCGGTTCCGCCACTCAGATCTATTCCCAGATCGTAGGCAATGTCGGCGAGCGACCAGTCGCTTGTGACTGAATAAATATCGGAAATCTGCCACACATTGCCGGGGGGCACTGGCACGAGCGTATAGACGAAGTCCTGGCGCTGCCCGAAATTCTCAAGGTTGACCCGCACCTGCGCCGCGCCGCGCAGGAATGGCGCGTCGGTATCGGCAAAGACCCGGATGTTGGATATCTCGTAGTCCTGCGCGTTATAAACCGGGTCGAACCCGAGCCGCCCCTGCAGTCCGTCCACCGCAAGCCCGTCGAGCACATAGGGCGCGGCGGCTTGCGCATCATTCAGCAACGGACCCTGCATAGTGTCGAGATGGGTCATATGTGCGGCAATGAATTGCTCGACCAGCGCGACTGCCGCATCGATGTCCTGCGCCTGTGCGCTCGCTCCGGACACCGCGAGTAGCGAAATGGACAGGCCGCAAACAGCTATCCTTAGAGTATGAAACATAGGCCGGATTCCCATTGTGTTATTGGCTGCTTTCAGTGCAGCGGCGCCGAGATCGAAAAACTGTCGAATTGTGCGATCGACTCGCCGTTCCCGGCGCGCTGGAATTGCCCAAGCATGAAGGCGGGATTGCCGGCGGCCGTTGTGCGGGCCACCTCTTGAGTCGCTACGCTGACGGGACCGCCTGAATTGTCGCCGAAGGCTGGAAGATCGAATTCGGCCGTGGCGAAATAGCGGAAACCCCGGCGAGACAGGGTCAGCGAGAAGCCGGTTTCGTTGAGGCGTTGCAAAATGGCGTCGCCGATTTCCCGGTTACCGGCATTGCAGGTGCCTGATAGAATGGGGCCCTTGTCAAAGAGATTGTCGTCGAATTCGCTGGTTAACGACTCGTCAAGGTTCGCAACGGGCTGACGGTTGACGATCCAAAGACCGAGATACGGACCGCAGCCGTTGGTGTAGACGTAGAGATTGGCGGCAAGGAAGCTGGTTTCATCCTCATAAAGACCCAGCCAGATGCCTTCTCTACCGGTCTTGGCTTCGAGCAGCCCGGCCAGGGTCATGTCGAAATCGCCTTCGGGCGCGCCGCCAAGCCGGAAGATGTTTTCGCTGCCCTCATTGCGGAAATCGTCGTCGCCGCCCGTCGCGATCTGGTAGACGACCCCGTCCTCGACAACGAACTTGTCGGAGGCTTCCCCCACCACGCTCCATTGAGGTCCTAGCGCCGCGCCGTCGAACCCGTCCTGAAATGGCAGGGAGAGCGGTGCGTTACCTTCGGGCGCGCCTTCCGCAGCTGCGCCGCCTTGATCCGCGGCCGCGAGGGCAAGTTGTTCTTCACCGCTCGGAGCCTGCGCGGGAGTGCCGTGGCCCTGTTGCGACGTCTCGGCGTTACCGTCACCGAAAGTCCAGCCATCGCCCCATATCCGTGTTATCAGAGGGCGGCCGCCCGATTGCGAGAGGGCGAACGCAATCAAACGGACCGTGCCTTGAGATTCCACTGCGGCCTCGAAAACGATGCCGTCGTCCGGCTGATCCTCCGCCACCCGCAGTTCATAATCGTCCACGGCGCCTTCATACGTGCCGCTCAGTGGACGGAAGCCACCTTCGCTGGCCACGATCTCCTCGATGAGTTGGGGAGAAAGGAACGCGCGAAAGGATGTCATCACCTGACGGCCGGCCTCAAGGCCGGCGCCTTGCTGCTCCAACATGGAGTTGATGGTATAGAGTGAGAGGATCACGCTTCTGGCGGCGATGGCGTCGGGCACCTGAATCTGGGCCGATGCCCCCGTCGTCGACGCCGCGACAAGCAATAGGGTCGCCACCAACGCGCGTCCCAGGCCGGTAATGCTGCTTGCAAGCTGCCGGATCATATAGCGTGTTCTCCATCCGTGTCATCGTTCGGTGACCCGGAGCTACACCGCCGCAAACCGGCTGCCGTCCCTCATATGGGGGAGGAAACACAGGGGAACAGACGACATTCCGCTTACCGCGCCACGCCAGCCTGAACCCGCTTTATGGGGCAAGACCGTATTGCACTCACCGTGAATGGGGTGGACGGTCCATCGGGAATTCCTCAGCGGTCGGTTTCGCGCCAGCGCGGGTTGATCCAGGGTTCCGCGTTGTCGGCGGGGCGTAGTGGGCGCCCCAGGATATGGTCGGAGGCCTTTTCGCCGACCATGATCGAGGGGGCGTTGAGATTGCCGTTGGTAATGCGCGGGAAGATCGAGCTGTCAGCGACGCGCAGACCTTCGACGCCGATGACGCGGCACTCTGGATCGACGACAGCCATGGGGTCATCCGCTTTGCCCATCTTGCAGGTGCCGCAGGGATGATAGGCGCTTTCGGCATGCGCGCGGATATGCGCATCGAGTTCGTCGTCACTCTGAACGTTCGCCCCGGGCAGTATCTCTTTGCCGCGATACGGGTCAAAGGCGGGCTGAGCGAAAATTTCGCGGGTGATGCGGATGCAATGGCGAAAATCGACCCAGTCCTGCGGGTCGGACATGTAGTTGAAGACGATCGACGGATCGGCCTTGGGGTCGGCAGATTTAAGTGTCACCGCGCCACGCGAGTTCGATCGCATCGGGCCGACATGGGCCTGGAAGCCGTGGCCTTCGGCTGCCGCTTTGCCATCATAACGGATAGCGATGGGGAGGAAATGGAATTGGATGTCGGGGTAATCGATTCCGGCACGCGAGCGGATGAAGGCTGCGCTTTCGAACTGGTTGGAAGCACCCAGCCCGGTTTTGAAGAACAGCCACTGTGCTCCCGCTAGCGCCTTGCCCCAAAGATTCCAGTGCTTGTACAGGGTGATGGGTTGGATGCAGGCCTGCTGAATATATAGCTCGAGATGGTCCTGAAGGTTCTGCCCCACGCCGGGACGGTCAGCGATGACGTCGATGCCGTGTTCTGCGAGGTGCGCGGCCGGGCCGATGCCCGATAGCATCAGGAGCTTGGGTGAGTTGATCGAAGAGGCCGCAACGATGACCTCACGGGCAGCGTGGACGGTTTCGATCTTGCCGCCACGCTCGATTTCGACGCCGACGCCGCGGCCGTTTTCGATGACGATTCTGCGGGCGAAGCAGCGGAGCAGGTCGAGATTGGGGCGCTTGAGCGCCGGCTTCAGGTAGGCATTTGCCGCGGACCAGCGCCGGCCCTGCCAGACTGTTTGCTCCATCGGCCCGAAGCCTTCCTGCTTTTGTCCGTTGTAGTCGTCGGTCAACTCGAACCCGGCCTGTGCGCCGGCGTCGACGAAGGCCTGATAGAGCGGGTTGGCGCGCGGGCCGCGGGTCACGTGGAGCGGGCCGTTTGTGCCGCGCCAGTCGGGGTCGCCGCCGTGATTGCCGTCGTGCCAGTTTTCCATGCGCTTGAAGTAGCGCAGGACGTCGGCATAGCCCCAGCCTGCGGCGCCGGATTCGGCCCAGTGGTCAAAGTCACGGGCATGGCCGCGGACATAGACCATGCCGTTGATCGAGGAGGAGCCGCCGATCACCTTGCCGCGCGGGACAACCAGGCGGCGTCCGCCGAGGCCTGGCTCGGGTTCGCTCATGAAACCCCAATCGTAGCGGCGCATGTTCATGGGATAGCTGAGCGCTGCCGGCATCTGGATGAAGGGACCGGCGTCGGTACCGCCATATTCGAGGACGAGGACGTTGTGCTTACCGTCCTCGCTCAGCCGGTGGGCCATAGCAGCACCCGCCGAGCCCGACCCGATGATGATGTAATCTGCCTGCACGGAGTTGCCTCCTAGAACGGTGCTTCGACGTCACCCATGGCGACGTAGACGGATTTGAGCTGGGAATAATGCTCGATCGCGGCCCGGGCATTCTCGCGGCCGACGCCGGAGCGCTTGACGCCGCCGAACGGCATTTCGACGGGCGTGAGGTTGTAGGTGTTAATCCAGCAGGTGCCTGCCTCGAGCGCCGCCATCATGCGATGGGCGCGGGTAAGATCCTTTGTGAAAACGCCTGCGGCAAGGCCGAAGTCGGTCGCGTTGGCGCGGGCGAGAACTTCGTCTTCGGTTTCGAAAGTGAGAACCGAAAGGACGGGGCCGAAGATTTCCTCGCGGGCGATGCGCATATCGTCGGTGACGCCGGAGAATAGCGTCGGCTCGACGTAAAAGCCTTTGCCTTCGTGCCCTTGTGGGATGCCGCCGCCAAAGACGAGCCTTGCGCCTTCGGATTTGCCGATTTCGATATAGTCGAGCACTTTCTCGTGCTGTGCCCTCGAGATCAGCGGCCCGATCTGGGTGGTATCCTCGCGTGGGTCGCCGATCGCCGCTTTCGTCGAACGCTCGGCGATGCGGGCGATGAACTGCTCCTCGATGCTTTTATGGACGAAGACGCGGGTGCCGTTAGAGCAGATCTGGCCGGTCGAATAGAAATTGGCGTTGATGGCAGCGGAGACCGCGTTCTCGATATCGGCATCCTCGAAGATGATCAGGGGCGACTTGCCGCCCAACTCCATCGTGACGTGGCGGATGCCCTCGGCTGCGGCGGCATAGACCTTTCTGCCCGTCGGCACCGAGCCGGTGAGCGACACCTTGTCGGTGCGCGGGTGTGTGGCGAGGGCGGCGCCCACGTCGCCATAGCCCTGAACGACGTTGAAAAGCCCAGCGGGCGCGCCGGCCTCAACAAAAATTTCGGCGAGCTTGAGGGCGCAGAGCGGAGTGGTTTCGGAGGGTTTGAAGACCATCGCGTTGCCGCAGGCAAGCGCGGGGGCGGCTTTCCAGCAGGCGATCTGGGTCGGGTAGTTCCAGGCACCGATGCCCACGCAGACGCCCAGCGGTTCGCGCAACGTGTAGGCGAAATCCCCGCCGAGCGGGATGGTTTCACCCGTGAGGGTCGCTGCCAGTCCCCCGAAATATTCGAGCGCCTCGGCGCCCGAGGTAGCGTCCGCTACCCGGGTTTCCTGGATAGGCTTGCCCGTGTCGAGAGTTTCGAGTTGAGAGAGCTCTTCGTTGCGCTCGCGGATGATGCCGGCAGCCCGGCGGAGGACGCGGCCACGTTCAACGGGGGCAAAGCTCGCCCACTCGCGTTGGGCGCGGGCTGCGGAGGCCAGTGCCCGTTCGATGATTGCGGGCGTCGCCGAATAGACCGTTGCGATGGCTGCCCCGGTTGCGGGGAAGATACAGGTGATCTCTTGGCCGGCAGTATCCTCGACATAGCGGCCGTCGACGAAATGGCTGGCCTTGGGCTGAGCGTGCATGGGCTAGTCTCCGCGCGGGAAGCGTTGGCTGTGTTCGAGGTCGTTGAGATCCATGTGGTTGCGCATGAAGCGCTCCGAGGCCTTCTGCAGAGGCTGGAAGTCCCAGGGGTAGTATGCGCCGTTGCGCAGCGCGTCGTAGACGATGCGCCGGCGCGCCTGGCTCTGACGGACTTCGGCGTCGAACCGGGCGATATTCCAGAGTTCCTCGACCTTTGCGGCAAAACGAGCCGCAGTTTCGGCGTGGGCGGGGTCCTGTGCGAGATTCGTGGCTTCGCGCGGATCGGCGTCGAGGTCGAAAAGCTGCGGCGGATCGAGTTCGCAATGAACGTATTTCCAAGGGCCTTCGCGCAGGGCGACCAGGGGTGCATAGGAGGCTTCGGCGGCGTACTCAATGCGAACCGGAGTATCGCGGGTTGCGCCGGTGGTGAGCGGGACGAGGGATTCGCCATCGGTCCACGGCGTGATCTCGGAAAGATCGATGCCGGCGAGCTCTGCGAAGGTCGGGGTGACGTCCAGTGAGCTCACCGGCGTATCGATCCGCCCGGCCGGAAGGTCCGGCGCGGAAATCATCAGGGGGACGCGCACGGAGCCCTCATAGAGACTCATTTTGAACCAGAGGCCCTTTTCGCCCAGCATATCGCCGTGGTCGGAGAGGAAGGCGATGATGGTGTTTTCCTCCTGCCGCGTGGTCCGCAAGGCTTCCATCACTTCGCCAATCTTGTCGTCGAGGTAGGATATGTTGGCGAAATAGGCGCGGCGGGCGCGCCTTATGTCGGACTCGGTGATGTCGTACTCGCGCCAGTCATTGGCATCGAAGATGCGTTGCGAGTGCGGGTCGTGCGCGTCGTAGGGCAGGGCGGGTTCTTCTGGGAGCAGATGTTCGCAGTCCTCGTAGAGATCCCAGTATTTGCTGCGCGCGACGTAAGGGTCGTGGGGATGGGTGAAGCTGACCGTCAGCATCCAGGGGCGATCGTCATTGCCGCGGGCGAGATCGTAGACCTTGCGGGTTGCGTGGTAGGCGACCTCGTCGTCGTATTCCATCTGGTTGGAAATTTCGGCGACACCGGCACCGGTGACCGAGCCGAGATTGTGGTACCACCAGTCGATCCGCTCGCCAGGCTTGCGGTAGTCGGGCGTCCAGCCGAAATCGGCGGGGTAGATGTCGGTCGTCAACCGCTCCTCGAAGCCATGAAGCTGATCGGGCCCGACGAAATGCATCTTGCCCGAAAGCGTCGTCTGGTAGCCCGCGCGGCGCAGGTGATGGGCGTAGGTCGGAATGTCGGATGCGAACTCGGCGGCGTTGTCATAAACCCGCGTGCGATGGGGGAGCTGACCCGTCATGTAGCTCGCACGCGCCGGTGCGCAGAGCGGCGAAGCGGTATAGGTATTGGCAAACCGGGTGGATCGAGCCGCGAGCGCTTTGAGATTAGGTGCGTGCAGCCAATCGGCAGGGCCATCGGGAAACAGAGTTCCGTTGAGCTGATCGACCATGAACACGAGGATATTGGGTTTTCCGGTCACGTCCGCGCGGTCCTTTCCAGCCAGAGATTGAGGTAGTCCTTGACCATGTCCCGCGTGCCTTCGCGGTCGGGCGCCTGGTCTTGCAGTGCGTGGCGGATGTAAAAGCCGTCGATCATCGAAGCGAGGCCCTGGGCGACTTTCTCGGCAGTCCTGTCGTCGAAGAGCTGACGCAGGTTGAACAGCAGGTTGGAGTTTAGGCGCTTGGCATAGATCTGGAGCAGACGCCGCTCGGGGCGGGATTGCAGGGCACGCACGTAAAAGGTCAGCCAAGCGGCGACGATTTCGCGCTCGAACTGGCTTTGCTCGAAGCTCGCATCGATGATGGCGCGGATGCGCTCTTCAGGGGTGTCGGCCAGGCGCAACCGTTCGCGGACAGCGATTCGAAAAGTCTCCAGAACCTGACGCATCGCTGCCAGAAATATCTGATCCTTAGAGCCGAAATAATGATGGGCAAGTGCGGAAGACACACCTGCACGCCTCGCAATCTGGCTGACAGTCACTTCCAATGAACCGGCCTCTCCGATCTCCGCAATCGCCGCGGAAATCAGCGCTTTCCGGCGCAAAATCGGCATACCAATCTTCGGCATATTTGCGACTTTCCCGAGAAAACTGTTTACATCTCCTCCTAATTTGTTTTTGATTGACTCGTCAATCAACAAAATCCGACACCTCAGCCCCTTTCAAAAAAGAGGAGAAGGCTATGATCAAACACGCCGCGACCCTGACCGGCGCGCTGGCTCTTTCGCTGGTCTCGAGTGCAGCGTTCGCTCAAGCCCAATGCACCGAAGTTTCGTTTTCCGATGTCGGTTGGACCGACATCACGACGACGACCTCGGCAACCAAGCACGTTCTCGAAGCACTCGGATACGAGGTCGATGTGAAGGTGCTTTCGGTGCCCGTGACCTTTGCCTCTTTGGAAAGCGACGACATCGACGTGTTCCTAGGCAACTGGATGCCCGCGCAGTCGGCCGCTATCGGCCCCTATCTCGAAAGCGGCGAAGTGGAGACGGTCGCGACCAATCTCGAGGGCACCAAGTATACGCTGGCGGTTCCGGCCTATACCTATGAGAAGGGGCTGCAGTCCTACGCTGACATTGCGGACTTTCGCGACGAACTCGACGAGACGATCTACGGCATCGAGCCGGGCAATGAAGGCAATGCCTACCTGGTGAGCCTCATTGAAGAGAATGCGCACGGGCTCGAAGGTTTCGAGGTTGTTGAGAGCTCCGAGCAGGGCATGTTGGCACAGGTTTCGCGCGCCTATGACGATCAGGAAGACGTTGTGTTCCTCGGTTGGGAACCGCATCCGATGAACGCCAATTTCGATCTGCGCTACTTGCCTGGTGGTGAGGATTTCTTTGGCGGCGAGGGTACGGTCCACACCGTAACGCGCGCCGGTTTCGTCGACGAATGCCCGAATGTGGGGCAGCTCCTCGCGAATCTCTCGTTCACCCTGGAGATGGAGAACGAGATCATGGGCAAGATCCTCGACGAGGGCATGGATGCCGACGATGCCACCCTCGAGTGGATGCAGGCGAATTCCGATCTGCCGCTGAGCTGGCTCGACGGCGTCACCACGGTTGACGGCGGAGATGCGACCGCTGCGGTGACCGAGGCACTCGGACTGTAATCGCTTTACCAGTCCGGCCCGGTGGGCCGGGCTGGTGTTCCATGTCATTTCCAAAAAGGGGGCTGGCCATTGGAATGGCTGACTGAAAACAAGATACCTGTCGGCGCTTGGGCGAGTGCGTTTTTCGACTGGCTGAAGGACAATTTTGAAGGCGTTATCGAGATCCTTGCCGATGGCGCCGAGGCGCTGATCGATGGGCTTTTGTGGCTCCTTCAGACACCGCACCCCTTTTTCATCATTGCGATCTTCGTGGCGCTTACGTGGTTCTTGCAGCGCAACTGGAAGACCTGTCTTTTCGTCGGGCTCGGTTTTCTCTTTATCGTCAATCAGGATTACTGGGAGGAGATGACCGAGAGTCTGACGCTGGTTATCTGCTCATGCCTTGTTTGTATGGCGATCGGCGTACCCATCGGCATTGCCGCGGCGCACCGGCCTCGTATGTACCGGTTCATCCAGCCCGTGCTCGATCTGATGCAGACGCTGCCGACCTTCGTCTATCTCATTCCCGCAATCGTCTTTTTTGGTATCGGGATGGTTCCGGGGCTGATCGCGACGGTGATATTCGTCGTGCCTGCGCCGATCCGGCTGACTTACCTCGGAATTTCCTCGACACCGACGCCATTGCTCGAGGCCGCCGAGGCGTTCGGCGGCACGAGCAGCCAGAAACTGCGCAAGGTCGAGTTGCCCCATGCGTTGCCGCAGATCATGGCAGGACTTAACCAGACCATCATGCTGTCGCTTTCGATGGTCGTGGTCGCTGCGCTCGTGGGCGCCGATGGGCTCGGTGTGCCGGTGGTGCGCGCGCTCAATCAGGTCAACACCGCGCTTGGCTTTGAAAGCGGGTTCATAATCGTCGTGGTTGCGATCATTCTCGACCGTATGCTGCGCATCCAACAGGACAAGACATGAGCAAGGCTGTCGTATTCGATAAGGTCAACATCGTTTTCGGGGACAATCCGGAGGCGGCGTTGCCCCTGATGGACGAGGGCAAGAGCCGTTCCGACATCCAGCAGGAGACGAATCAGATTCTCGGCGTTCACGATTGTTCGCTCGAAGTTGAGGAAGGTGAAATCGTCGTCCTGATGGGGCTCTCGGGATCGGGCAAGTCGACCCTGCTGCGTGCCGTAAACGGGCTTAACCCGGTGGTGCGCGGAACGGTCACTGTTTCGTCCGACGGCTGGTCCTGCGATCCGGCCAGCTGCTCCCAGGATGAGCTTTTGCGGCTGCGCCGGGAATGCGTCGCGATGGTTTTCCAGCAGTTCGGCCTGCTGCCCTGGCGCAACGTCCTCGACAACGTTGCGCTGGGACTGGAGTTGGGCGGCATGAGCCGTGCCGAACGCGAGGAGAAAGTGCGCGAGGAACTCGAGCTCGTGGGTCTTTCGGAATGGGCCGCCAGCAAGGTGAGCGAGCTTTCGGGCGGAATGCAGCAGCGCGTCGGGCTGGCCCGCGCCTTTGCCACCAAGGCACCGATCCTTCTGATGGACGAGCCGTTCTCGGCGCTCGATCCGCTCATTCGTACGCGGCTGCAGGACGAGCTTCTGGAGCTTCAGGCAAAGCTCAAGCGCACGATCATTTTCGTCTCGCACGACCTCGACGAAGCGTTCAAGCTGGGCAATCGGATCGCGATCATGGAGGGTGGGCGGATCGTGCAATGCGGCACACCGCAAGAGATCATAGCCAATCCCGTCAACGCGTACGTCGAGGATTTCGTCACGCATATGAACCCGCTCAACGTCCTGACGGCGGGGGATGTGATGCTGGAAACTCCGATGCCTTCGGCGCAGACCGAAGTGCATGTGGAAACGCCTGTGGCCGAGGTGATCGACAGCCTCTCGACAGGGGCCGAAGTCGTAGGTGTCACCGATACCGAGGGTTCGCCTGTCGGGTCGATCACCAACAAGGAGATCGTTTCGGCCCTCCAGTCCAAAGATCCAAGCACCTGAAACTCAAGCCGGTGCATCGACGTGGCTCGTGTTGAGCCGCGTCGTTCACCGGCGTTAACCCGGTTCGTGCCTTGCTGGCTTCCACCCGGTGGGGGTCAAACTGGCAATCGGGTTGTCAGCTTGATGCACTTGAGGGCGAAATGCGAGTTGATCGCGACAACGCCTGGCAGGTGCAGAAGCTTGCGCTTCAGTAGCCGCTCATACTCCTCGATGGATCGCACCAGGGCCCGGACCACGTAGTCCGTCTCCCCGCTCATCGAGAAGCACTCGACCACCTCAGGGAATTCTGCAACCTCGCGCTCGAACGCTTCCAGCGTATCTTCGTCGTGCTGCCGGAGCTTTACGTTCGCGAAAACGGTGATGCCGAGCCCGAGCTTTTCGGCGTCCAAAATGGCGACGCGCTCGCGGATCACGCCCTCGGCCTCGAGCTTTTTCAAACGCCGCCAGAACGGGGTGTGGGACAGGCCGACCGCGTCAGCCATCTCGGCGATCGAGGCGGTACTGTCGTTCTGAACGACCCTGAGAATCTTGCGATCCATATCGTCCAAAATAATTGTCCTAAATTTGGTGCACGATATAGGAGATGGATACTCGGGTTTGGCCAAAATGGCAAGAAGATAGGTCGCCGTATCCCTCCGTATTAGTTGTATCATGCAGGCTATCGGAATGGTGCTATCTGGGAGGAGGGCAGCATGTCCAACAGGCCGCCGCTGCGCCTGCGTATACCCGAGCCGTGGGCCCGTCCGGGCGACGCGCCGGATTTTTCTCATGTTCGGGTTCCACCGGCCGGGGACGTCCGCCGGCCCGATATTGCCGACCCCGAGGCCGGGATGCGGGATTTGCCCTATAGCCTCATTCGCGTGCTCGACGAGAAGCACAGGGCGGTTGGGCCGTGGGACCCGCGCCTTATGCCAGACGTTTTGAGGCAGGGGCTGCGGGCGATGCTTTTGACCCGGGTCTTCGACGACCGCATGTTTCGCGCGCACCGGCAAGGCAAGACAAGCTTTTACATGCGCTCGCTGGGCGAAGAGGCGATCGGGGCGGCGCAGGCGCTCGTCATGGGGCGCGAGGATATGTGCTTTCCCACCTATCGCATGCTCGCCTGGCTGATGGCGCGGGACTATCCACTGCTCGACCTGTGCAACCAGATTTATTCCAACGAGCGCGATCCCTTGCGCGGACGGCAATTGCCGATCCTCTATTCGGCGCGCGAATACGGGTTCTATTCGCTCTCGGGCAATGTCGGATCACGGTTCGGTCATGCTGTCGGCTGGGCCATGGCGTCGGCCTTCAAGGGCGACGACAAGATCGCCATCGGCCATGTCGGGGAGGGAACCACTGCGGAGGGCGACTTCCACGAAGCGCTGACGTTCGCGTCGGTCTACCATGCTCCGGTCGTCCTGTGCGTCACCAACAACCAGTGGGCGATTTCGAGTTTTTCCGGCATCGCGGGGGGCAACGAGACGACTTTTGCCGCCAAGGCGATCGCCTACGGAATCCCCGGGCTGCGCGTGGACGGCAACGATTTTCTCGCCGTTTTTGCGGCCACCGAATGGGCTGCCGAGCGCGCGCGGACCAATAACGGTCCGACGCTGATCGAACTGTTCACTTATCGTGCCGCCGGCCATTCCACTAGCGACGATCCCACCCGCTATCGTCCCGACGAGGAGGCGCGTCTCTGGCCCTTGGGCGATCCGCTCGAACGTCTGAAATCCCATCTCATTGCCATCGGCGAGTGGAACGAGGACCGGCATGCGGCCCTCACGGAGGAATTGACTGAAACGGTGAAGGCCGCCTCCAGGCAGGCGGAAGCCGTCGGCACGCTCGGGCAATCGAAGCCCAACGTGCGCGAGATGTTCGAGGACGTGTTCCATGAGCCAGACTGGCGCATCCTCGAGCAGCGGCGCGAGGCAGGGGTCTGACGATGCCCAATATGAACATGATCCAGGCGCTCAATTCCGCCCTCGACATCAAGCTGGCGACCGACCCGGACACGCTGGTCTTCGGCGAAGATGTGGGTTATTTCGGCGGGGTCTTTCGCGTGACTGAAGGCTTGCAGCAAAAGCACGGGCTGACCCGTTGCTTCGATGCGCCGATCTCCGAAGGCGGCATCGTGGCAACGGCAATCGGCATGGGCGCTTATGGCCTCCGGCCCATCATCGAGATCCAGTTCGCCGATTATATCCTGCCTGCCTACGATCAACTCGTCTCTGAAGCGGCGCGATTGCGATACCGCTCGAACGGGGAATTCTGGTGCCCGATCACGGTGCGCTCGCCCTATGGCGGGGGGATTTTCGGCGGACAGACGCATTCGCAAAGCCCCGAGGCGATCTTCGCCCATGTGACGGGGCTGAAGACGGTTATTCCGTCCAACCCCTACGATGCCAAGGGCCTGCTGCTCGCTGCGATCGAGGAGGACGATCCGGTGATCTTCCTTGAGCCCAAACGCATCTACAACGGCCCGTTCGACGGCCACTATGACAAGCCGCTCAAGACCTGGGCTGAGCATCCGGCAGGCGACGTTCCGGCAAGGCATTACACGGTTCCGCTGGGCTCCGCCGCCGTCGTGCGCCCCGGCAAGGAGGTGACCGTGCTCGCCTACGGCACGATGGTGCATGTCTCGGCAGCGGCGATCAAGGAGACCGGGGTGGATGCGGAACTCATCGATCTGCGCTCGATCGTGCCACTCGACATCGATACCGTCGTGGCATCGGTCAAAAAGACAGGGCGCTGCGTGATTGTTCACGAGGCCTCGCGCTATGGCGGCTTCGGCGCCGAACTCTCCGCCTTGATCCAGGAGCGGTGCTTTTACCACCTGCGCGCGCCCATCGAACGCGTTTGCGGCTGGGACACCCCATATCCGCATGCATTTGAATGGGACTATTTCCCCGGTCCGATCCGCGTCGGCAAGGCGCTCCAGCATTGTGCGGAGGCGGTAGCATGAAGACCTTTGCGTTCCGGCTGCCCGATATCGGTGAAGGCGTGGCCGAGGCCGAAATCACCGGTTGGTACGTCAAGCCTGGCGATTGGGTCGAGGAAGACCAGACGCTCGTCGACGTAATGACCGACAAGGCGACGATCGACATGACATCGCCGGTAACCGGGACGGTCCTGGCCGTACACGGCGAGCCGGGCGATAAGGTCGCTGTCGGTTCGGTGCTGGTGGAGCTTGAGATCGAGGGCGAGGCTCCAGAAGAATCCGCGCATAAGAATCCGAACGAAGCTCCACCTGAGGCCGCAAAGGCAGAGCTGGAGGACGTCGTCGCCGAACCCTCGGTGCCGGAGGAGGCAAACGGACAGCCTGAGGTCATCCTTGCGTCTCCAGCCACGCGTCGCCGCGCCGAGGATCTCGAGATCGACCTAGCCGACGTGATGGGAACTGGTCCCGAGGGCCGCATCACGGATGCCGATCTCGACGCCTATCTCAAGGACCGCGCGCCTAAGCCCATTGCCCGCGAGCGCCACGGGGTGCGCGAGGTGCGCATCATTGGCTTGCGGCGCCGGATTGCGGAGAAAATGGAAACCTCGGCGCGGCGCATTCCGCATTTCTCTTATGTCGAAGATTGCGACATGACGGCCCTCGAGGGGCTGCGCCGGGAAATCAACGCCGCGCGCCAGGGCGCTCAGCCCAAATTGACGCTGTTGCCGTTCTTCATGCGTGCCCTGGCGCAGCTTTTGCCCGAGTTTCCGCACATCAACGCCCGCTACGACGACGAAGCCGGTGTGCTGCATCAGCATGAGGCGATCCATATCGGCATCGCGACCCAGACCGCGGACGGGCTGGTCGTGCCGGTCGTCCGTCATGTCGAGGCGCTCGATATCTGGGATTGCGCCCGCGAGATGAGCCGCGTGACCAACGCGGCGCGGGAGGGCGCCGCCTTGCGCGAGGAACTGTCGGGTTCGACCATCACGCTGACCAGCCTCGGCGCGCTCGGGGGCGTTGCTGCGACTCCGGTCATCAACCATCCCGAGGTCGCGATCATCGGGCCGAACAAGCTCATGGGACGCCCGGTCGTCATCAACAATCACGTGACGATCCGCACGATGATGAACCTTTCATCCTCGTTCGATCACCGGATTGTCGATGGTTACGATGCCGCCAAGTTTATCCAGCGCTTCAAGCGGCTTCTGGAGAACCCGGCGCTGATCTTCATCGAGCCGCGGACATGGACCTGAGGAGGCACGAGATGACGACCCTGGACTTCGCCCTCGGCGAAATAGCCGATGCCATCCGCGAAACGACCGCTCGCTTTGCCGCCGACCGCATCGCGCCGCGTGCTACCGAGATCGACGAGACCAATTCGTTTCCGCTCGACCTCTGGCCGGAAATGGGCGCGCTCGGGTTGCATGGCATCACGGTGGAGGAGGAGTTCGGCGGGCTGGGGCTCGGTTATCTCGAGCATTGTGTCGCGATGGAGGAGGTCAGCCGCGCCTCGGCCTCGGTCGGACTTTCCTATGGCGCCCATTCCAATCTCGCGGTCAATCAGATCCGGCGTTGGGGCACCGATGCGCAGAAGCGCAATTATCTGCCCAAGCTTATTTCCGGCGAGCATCTGGGCGCGCTTGCCATGTCGGAAGCCGGGTCGGGGTCGGATGTCGTCTCGATGAGTCTGCGTGCGGACAAGAACGGTGATCACTATCTTCTGAACGGCACGAAATTCTGGATTACGAACGCTCCCAAGGCCGACGTGTTGGTGGTTTATGCCAAGACCGATCCGTCGGCGGGTCCCAAGGGCATATCGGCCTTCATCATCGAAAAGGGATTTGAGGGCTTTTCGGTTTCCCCCAAGCTCGACAAGATGGGGATGCGCGGATCCGATACGGCCGAACTCGTCTTCAAGGACTGCAAGGTGCCCGCCGAAAATGTGATGGGTGCGGTCGGGGAGGGGGCAAAGATATTGATGTCGGGGCTCGACTATGAACGCGTCGTCCTCGCGGCAGGGCCGCTGGGGATCATGCAGGCGTGCCTTGATGCTGTGCTGCCCTATGTCCGCGACCGCAAGCAGTTCGGCAGGCCGATCGGTGATTTTCAGCTCATGCAGGCCAAGGTCGCCGACATGTATGTCGCGCTCAATTCCGCACGCGCCTATGTTTACGCGGTGGCGAAGGCCTGCGATGCCGGGCGGACGACCCGTTTCGATGCAGCCGGTGCCATTCTCCTGGCTTCTGAAAACGCGGTGAAGGTTTCGCTCGAGGCTGTGCAGGCGCTCGGCGGCGCCGGTTACACTAAGGAGTGGCCGGTCGAACGCTACGTCCGCGACGCCAAGCTTTACGATATCGGCGCGGGTACCAACGAAATCAGGCGTTTCCTCATCGGCCGGGAGTTAATCGCCGGATGACTGCGCCCATTCTGCCTGCATCCGCCAATCGCGCCGATCCCGGTTTCGTCGCCAACGCCGAAAAGAATCGCGCATTGGCGGAAGACTTGCGGCGGCGCGTGGCGGAGGCCGCGCTTGGCGGCCCTCAGGCCGCACGTGAGCGTCACGTCGGACGGGGCAAGATGCTGCCGCGCGAACGCGTTGAGAACCTCCTCGATCCGGGATCGCCTTTCCTCGAGATCGGCCAACTCGCGGGCTACGGATTATACAGCGGTGAGGCTCCGGGGGCTGGGTTGATCACCGGGATAGGCCGCGTTTCCGGGCGCCTCGTTATGATCGTTGCGAACGATGCGACCGTTAAAGGCGGGGCCTACTTTCCGATCACGGTCAAGAAGCATCTGCGGGCGCAGGAAATCGCGCTGGAAAACCACCTGCCGTGCATCTACCTCGTCGATTCCGGAGGCGCGAACCTGCCTTATCAGGCAGAGGTCTTCCCCGACCGCGACCATTTCGGCCGCATCTTTTTCAACCAGGCGCAGATGTCGGCCAAGGGCATTCCGCAGATCGCGTGCGTCATGGGCGCGTGCACCGCGGGAGGCGCCTATGTTCCCGCCATGTCGGACGAAACGGTGATCGTGCGCAATCAGGGGACCATTTTTCTCGCCGGCCCTCCGCTCGTCAAAGCAGCGACGGGCGAAGTCATTTCGGCCGAGGAACTGGGCGGGGCTGAAACGCATGGCAAGCGGTCCGGTGTGGTCGATCACGTCGCCGACAACGATGCGCATGCCCTGACGATCGTACGCGACATCGTTTCGACGCTTGCGGCCGGTCCCGAGCCCGCGCTGGATGCTATCGAGCCGCCGTTGGCAGACGGCGCCGATATGCTCGGCCATATTCCCAAGGACGTACGTGCGCCCTATGACGTGCGCGAGGTGATCGCCCGCCTCGTCGATGGCTCGCGCTTTCACGAGTTCAAGGCTGGCTACGGGGCAACGCTCGTTTGCGGCTTTGCCAACATCTGGGGGATGCGCGTCGCCATTCTCGCGAATAACGGGGTGCTGTTTTCGGAAAGTGCGCTCAAGGGCGCTCATTTCATCGAACTGGCCTGTCAGCGCCGCATTCCGTTGCTTTTCTTGCAAAATATCTCCGGCTTCATGGTCGGCGGCAAGTACGAGGCGGGCGGGATTGCCAAGGATGGCGCCAAGCTCGTTACTGCTGTTGCCACGGCGAGCGTACCCAAGATCACCGTCATCATCGGCGGCAGTTTTGGGGCGGGGAATTACGGCATGTGCGGCCGGGCCTTCTCCCCGCGTTTTCTTTTCACCTGGCCCAACGCGCGCATATCGGTGATGGGCGGCGAGCAGGCCGCTTCGGTGCTGGCCACGGTGCGGCGCGACGCGCTCGAAACGCGGGGAGAAGACTGGAGCAACGAGGACGAAGAGGTGTTCAAGGATCCCATTCGCGCCCGCTACGAGGAGGAGGGCAATCCCTATTACGCCGCCGCGCGGCTGTGGGACGATGGCATTATCGATCCGCTGCAGACCCGCGATATCCTCGGGCTCGCTTTCAGCGTCACGATGAATGCGCCGATCCCAGAGCGCGCGCAGTTCGGCGTCTTCAGGATGTAGCGATGTTTGGCTCGATACTCATTGCGAACAGGGGCGAGATCGCGTGCCGGATCATCCGTACGGCGCGGCGCATGGGGTTGCGAACGGTTGCTGTCTATTCCGACGCCGATGCGGGTGCCCTGCATGTCGAGATGGCCGATGCCGCGATTCATATCGGCCCTTCTCCTGCGCGCGAGAGCTATCTTGTCGGGGACCGCATCATCGGGGCGGCGCATGAAACCGGCGCTGAGGCGGTCCATCCGGGGTTCGGGTTCCTTTCGGAGAATGCAGATTTCGCTCAGGCGGTCCTCGATGCCGGCCTCATCTGGGTCGGCCCGACGCCGGCATCGATCCGCGCGATGGGGTTCAAGGACGCCGCGAAAAAGCTGATGGCCGAGGCCGGGGTTCCCGTCACTCCCGGATATCTGGGTGAGGATCAATCTCCCGAGCGCCTTTGTCGAGAGGCCGAGGGGATCGGCTATCCCGTGCTCATCAAGGCCGTCGCGGGCGGCGGCGGCAAGGGGATGCGGCGGGTCGAACGGTCTCAGGATTTCGCTGCGGCGCTTAAGAGCTGCCAGCGCGAGGCCGCGGCGGCGTTCGGCGATGCGCGGGTCCTGATCGAAAAGTACGTATCCAGGCCCCGCCACATCGAGGTGCAGGTTTTCGGGGACATGCACGGCAACGTCGTACACCTCTTCGAGCGCGACTGCTCCGTTCAGCGCCGGCACCAGAAGGTGATCGAAGAGGCACCCGCACCGGGTATGGACGCGGCAACGCGCGCGGACATCTGCGCGGCTGCCGTCCGTGCCGCCAAGGCTGTGGACTATGTGGGGGCAGGGACCGTCGAATTTATCGCCGACGCCTCGGGCGGGCTGCGCGCCGACCGCGTCTGGTTCATGGAAATGAACACCCGCCTGCAGGTCGAGCATCCCGTGACCGAGGAGATCACGGGCGTCGATCTCGTCGAGTGGCAATTGCGCATCGCCGCGGGCGAGACGCTGCCCAGAGCGCAGGACCAGATTTCGATTGACGGATGGGCCATGGAGGCCCGGCTCTATGCCGAAGATCCGGCGAAGGATTTCCTGCCGTCCATGGGCCGTCTGGAACGCTTCGCGCTGCCCGGTGGCCTGCGTATCGAAACTGGCGTGCGCGAGGGCGATGAGGTGACGCCCTTCTACGACCCCATGATCGCCAAGCTCATCGCGCATGGGAAGACGCGGGACGCGGCAATCGGGCGGCTCCGTGATAGCTGTGCGGGTGCATCGATCTTTCCCGTGCGTACCAATGCGGGCTTCCTCGTCCGCGTGCTCGACAATGGGGCTTTCCGCGCGGGCAATGTTGATACCGGCCTCATCGCACATGCCGGCGTCACGCTTGCGGCGGCACCCGAACCCTCGGAGAAG
Organism: Pelagibacterium xiamenense; assembly: GCF_021166475.1. Lineage (GTDB taxonomy): Bacteria > Pseudomonadota > Alphaproteobacteria > Rhizobiales > Devosiaceae > Pelagibacterium > Pelagibacterium xiamenense. The sequence goes on along the minus strand of NZ_JAJOYS010000002.1, from coordinate 921,587 downwards.
GCGCGCTCCGCGGCCGCGGCCGCCATGCTGCCGCGGTCCCGCGATGCCTGGGGCGCGCTCGCAGGGTTTCGCGTGAACGCACCCGCAGAAGGGGAAATTCGCATGCGGTTGGGCGACGATACCGTCACAGGGCTTGTTCGAGATGTCTCCGCACTCGATGCGATCCGGCATGGAGACGGTGTTCTCGTCACCGAAAACGGAGAGACATGGCGTTTTGCGCCCCCTCGTACCGAAGCTGCCCACGCGGCGGCCGGGGACGGGGCCATCGCCGCGCCGATCCCGGGCACGGTCACCGCGCTTTCGATTGCCGACGGTGACGCGGTAAAAGAGGGCCAGCCGCTGCTGGTCCTCGAAGCCATGAAGATGGAATATACGCTGACGGCGCCGTTCGCCGGCCGCGTTGTGCTCGGTACGGCCTTGGGGGCGCAGGTCGAGGAAGGAGCAATCCTCGTGCGGATCGAGGAGGAGGGGGCATGAGCGGACGCTGGTTCGAGGAGTGGAGCTTGGGGGATACGATCGTCCATCCCATCCGCCGCACGGTGACGGAGACGGACAACCTCCTGATCTCTACGCTCACGCACAACCCCCAACCGCTGCACCTCGATGCCGAATACGCGGCGACGACCGAATTCGGCAGGATCGTCGTCAACGGCACCTTCACGTTCGCCCTGATGGTCGGGTTAACCGTCGAGGAGACGACCCTCGGCACGCTCGTCGCCAATCTGGGCTACGACAAGGTGCGTATGCCTAAGCCGGTGTTCATCGGCGACACTTTGAGGGCAGAAACCGAGATCGTTGAAGTACAGGCCTCCAAAAGCCGCCCCAATGCCGGAATCGTCACTTTTGCTCATCGCGCGCGAAATCAGCACGGCGACGTGGTCTGCGAATGCCTGCGGACGGCGCTTATCAGGAGGCGGGAAGCATGAGGTTGCGCTCGCTCCTTTTTGTGCCGGGCGATCGGCCGGATCGCATGGAAAAGGCGGTCGCGAGCGGCGCTGACGCTGTGATCCTGGATCTCGAGGACTCCGTTTCGCCCGACCGCAAGCCCTGGGCGCGGAAGGATGTCGCAGCGTTTCTTTCCCGGGCGGGGCGGGACGTGCCGTTGCTGGTGCGGATCAATTCCTTGAGTTCGCCTCTGGCGCGGGACGATATCGCCGTCGTTCTGTCCGCAAAGCCGGATGGTCTCGTGCTGCCCAAGGCCGAGGGCGCCGCGTCGGTCCGCGACCTTGCGGCGATGCTGGGGCTGTCGGCGGTCAAGGTTCTCCCCATCGCCACGGAAACCCCGAAATCGGTCTTCACGCTCGGGACATTCGAAGCCGTCGCGGACCGGCTCCTGGGCCTCACATGGGGCGCCGAGGACCTTTCTGCTGCCGTCGGTGCCGCGACCGCACGCCAAGAGGGCGGACGCTTCACGGCACCCTATGAGACCGTCCGATCGCTCGCCCTTTTTGCCGCGCACGCGGCCAGCGTACCGGCGATCGACACCGTCTATCCCGACATCGGCGACAGCGAAGGTCTCGCTGGCTTTGCAGCGCGCAGCCGCCGCGACGGGTTCTCGGGCATGATGGCGATCCACCCTTCGCAGGTGCCGGTCATCAATGAGGCCTTCACCCCGAGCGAACGCGAGCTTGTCGAGGCGCGGGCGATCGTCGAGGCCTTTGCCGCCAGCCCCGGGGCCGGCGTGTTGCAGATCGAGGGGAAGATGGTCGACCTGCCGCATTTGAAGGCAGCCCGGGCATTGCTGGGCCGCGCGGAATAGAATGCAGGCGGGTGTAGCGCAGGGCATTACAGGTCCAGGATCACTGTCCTGAATGTCAAGGAAAGACGCCGACCGCGCTCAAACCTCAGGCCATCGATGACATCGGTCTTGCGCGCCGGTATGCCGTGTTTCCAGCTGAAGCGCGCATCGTCATGGAGCACGAGGAGACTGCGAGGGTGAAGGAGCCGTGAGGTGGCCCGCCCGGAGTGGGCTTGAGTAAACTCCATCACGCACGCCGAACCGAGGCTGAGAGACGCTATGGTTTTGCCAAAGCAGGGCTGGCAGTCGATGTGAGGCGCGATGCCCTGGCCGGGCTGATATTCGTTGATGATGATCTGGTCGGGGCGCTGGTCGAAAATGCGGTCCCTCCAAAGTCGATCTGCGAGTGCCTCCAGCCAGTCCGGCAGTGGCCCGAGATATGCATCGTGGGTGACGCGTCTCGATTTGTAGTCATACCGAAAGCCGTAGTGTTGAACACGCCGCTTAAGGTCCGTAAGCCAGGGCTGGTCATCGATGAGCCGTAGCAGCGAAGCTTCGTGCTGCTTGCCAATATAGTCCGGCAAGTAGTGTGCAGCGGGCGGGAGCATTGGCGGAGCCTCGTTGATCCAAACCGGACGCTAGCAACCGAGCGCAGTTACGTCACTCTTTTACCTTAGCCGGTTGCCTGCATCCCTGGGTTGAGCTTGGCCGGTAAAAGGCAGTGGGGTCTCGGGAGGAGCGGCGCTAGCGCGTGATCGTGACGCCAAAGTGTTGAACAAGCGCGTCGACCATTGCATCGCCCATCGCCTGACGCGTTTCGACCGTCGCCGAGCCGATGTGCGGCGCAAGGACCACGCGTGGGCTGGTTCTGAGCGCTTCGGGAACGTTCGGCTCGGTTTCGAAGACGTCGAGCGCTGCGCCGGCAATGCGGTTGCCCTCAAGGGTGGCAATCAGCGCCTTTTCGTCGATGATCGGGCCCCGTGCAACATTAACGACGTATCCATCCGGACCCAGGGCGTCGAGCACTTCGGCATCGATCAGGTGCACGGTTTCGGGCAGGAGCGGGCACGTTACGATCAGCATATCGGATGCCGCCGCAAGGTCACGTGCATTGGCGTGGTAGGGATAGTCGACCGGCTTGGGGCGCGGCCCCGAATATGCGATCCGGGCGCCGATGCATTCAAGACGCTTGGCGACCGCGGCGCCGATGTGTCCCATGCCCACGATCCCCACATTCATTGCGCCAAGCGATCGGGTGAGCGGCATTTCGCCGGTCGGCCAGTGCCCGCCACGGACGTGCAGATGGCCATTCATCATGTTGCGCGTGACGCACAGCGCCAACGCCAGGGTCAGGTTGGCGACCTCTTCGGCGAGAATATGCGAGGTATTGGCGATCGCGATGCCGCGCTCGCGGACATAGCCGGTGTCGATGTTCTCGATGCCGGCGCTGTAGCTCGATATGAGTTCGAGATTGGGCAGTCTGTCGATCAGTTCCTTGGTGATCGGCGTCTTGAGCACCGCGATACCCCGGATGTCGGTGCCTTTCGCGTCGAGCAACGCGTCGGCCTCCTTCGCGTCGCCGGGAAGGACGTGAACGTCGAACGCCTCATTGAGGTCATCGATGTGCCTTTGGGCAACGTCGGCCGCCAGCAGGATCGCGATCTTGCCGCTCATGGTTCATCCCTCATCCGTTTGAATACCCGATAGCCGCTTATTGCAGGAATTTGCCGCCGAGGAAACTCGGGCTGTCACCAGGCGAGCGGCCATTAGGTCAGATGAAGGGGCACCTTCAACAGACCGGACGCCTGCGCCACCGGTCTGATCCGCGGCGCTAGCCGGCCTCCTGCCGGAACCCGGTATAGTTCTCCGCGAGTGCGCGGCGGGCGTGAACCGAGGCCTGGAGGTAATCGAAATCCGCACGCTGTATCTTGCGGCCAAAGGGGCCGGTTTCGGGGAAGGTGTGAAGCAGCTGGGTCATCCACCACGAGAAGCGTTCGGTGCGCCACGTGTTGGCGATAAGCTTCTCCGAATAGGCATTTATCCCCGCGTCGGATTTCTCCGCGTAATGCTCGGCGAGCGCGGCGGCGAGGAGACCGACGTCGTGGATCGCCATGTTGAGGCCCTTGGCGCCGGTCGGGGGCACGATGTGGGCGGCGTCGCCGGCGAGAAAGAGGCGGCCGAAGCGCACTGGTTCGGCAACGAAGCTCCGTAGCGGGGCGATGGATTTTTCGATCGAGGGTCCGGTCTTGAGCGCCTCGGCGACCTCGGGGTTGAGGCGGGCACGCAGTTCGTCCCAGAATTTTTCGTCCGACCAGTTTTCGACCTTCTCGCTCGCGTCGACCTGGACGTAGTAGCGCGAGCGGGTGTGGCTGCGCATGGAGCAAAGCGCGAAGCCGCGGTGGTGGTGCGCGTAGATCAGTTCGTCGGCGACAGGCGGTTGCTCGACGAGGACGCCGAGCCAGCCGAAGGGATAGACGCGTTCGTAGATGTTGAGCGCGGCCTCGGGCACGGACTGGCGGGAGACGCCGTGGAAGCCGTCGCAGCCGGCGATGAAATCGCAGGCGATCTCGTGGGGCTCACCGTCCTTTTTGTAGCGGACTTTGGGGGTGGCGCCGTCGAAATCGAGGATTTCGACGTCCTCTGCCTCGTAGACGGTCCTGGCGCCGGATCGGGTGCGGGCGTCCATCAGATCGCGGGTGACTTCGGTCTGGCCGTAGACCATGACGTGGCGGCCGATCAGGCCCTCGAAATCGATGCGCAGCATGTCGCCGTCAAAGGAGAGCTCGACACCCTCGTGCACGATGCCTTCGGCGTTCATGCGCTCGTCGACGCCGACCGAGGAGAGGAGTTCGACCGAGGCCTGTTCGAGGACGCCGGCGCGGATGCGCGAGAGGACGTAGTCGGCGCTCTTGCGCTCGAGGATCACCGCGTCGATGCCTGCCTTTTCAAGCAGGCGCCCGAGCGTCAGCCCGGCGGGACCGGCGCCGATAATCGCAACCTGTGTGCGCATGATCTCTCCTCCGTGTTCGGCCGGAGAATGCGTGGCAGGTGGGGATTTTCCAATGGACAGGGCGGACAAAGAGTTGGATTATCCGAACATGAATACCATCCCGACATATGCGCTCTACGGGGAAAGCGAAACAGGCAGCGAGAGTTGGCTGCACTGGGAGACGATCACCTCGCGCTCGCAGCTTTACGGCTTTCACATCGCGCCGCACCGGCACGAGCAGCTTTTCCAGGTCCTTTATCTGGCCAGCGGGGTTGCGGAGGTTGCGATCGATGAGGAGAGCCGGACGCTGACGGGGGCGTCGCTCGTGACCGTGCCGCCGCTTATCGTCCATTCGTACCGGTTCAGCCCCGATGTCGAGGGCGTGGTGCTGACGCTTTTTGCGCGGGATGTGCGCGCGGTGCTCGCGGATGTGTCCGAAATGGTCGAGGACGTGATGCGGCCGCGGATCGTCGCCAACCTCGCGGCGCGGGGGGTGGAGGGGGAGATCGATCACGCGGTGCGGCGTCTCGTCGTCGAGGCGGACCGCGAGGCGCCGGGGCAGATCGCGGCGCTCAAGGCGCGGCTGATGCTGCTTTTGCTCGCGATCTGGCGGCTGGACAGCGCCGGGCTTGGGGGCAAGGGCGACAGGGCCGAAATGCTGGCGCGGGATTATCAGGCTCTGGTTGATGCGCATTTCCGGGAGAGCCGGGCAGTTCCGTTTTATGCGGGAAAGCTTGGGATCACGCCGACGCACCTCAACCGCGTGTGCCGGCGGGTGTTCGGCGCCTCTGCGCTCGCGGTGATCGAGCGGCGCGTGGTGCTCGAGGCCAAGCGGTATCTGCAGTTTTCCGCGCTTTCGATCAAGGAGATCGGGATTTTGCTGGGGTATTCCGATCCGGCATATTTCAGCCGGTTCTTCGCGCGGCGGGCGGGCACGGCGCCGACGACGTTTCGGGGGCGGGTCAAGCCCGCGGACGACGATAGAGCGAGAGAGGGTGCGCAACCCCCACGTTCACCCTAAAGCCCCAGCTCAGCGATCGTTTCACGCAGCGTCCGCGTCAGGATATCGACCGAGGCGTTGGTGGGGGTGTCTTCGCGGGTGGTGAGGCCCACGGCGCCTCTTGTGTCGGCGGTGTCGACGGGGAGCAGTTCGAGGCGGCCGGCGGCAAGTTCGCGGTCGATCACGCCTTCGGAAATGATCCAGACCGCGTCGTAGTCGAGAACGAAGGCGCGGCCGAAGGAATCCGATACGGTTTCGATGGCGCGGGGGAAGCTGGCCTGACCCTGGGAGAGCAGGAAGCGGTCGACGAAGGGGCGGATGACCGAGCCGGTGGGAGGCATCAGCACGATATAGTCGCGCAGCGCGGCGAAGTCGAAGCGCGCCGCGGCGAGAAGGGGATGGCCCTTGCGGACGGCGAAGCGGACCTGTTCGGAATAAAGATAGTCGAAATGGAGCCCGCTCATGTGTTCGGGCGCGGCGAGGCGGCCGATGACGAGGTCAAGGACGCCCAGACGAAGCTGGTCGAGCAGCACCATATTTTCGCCGGTCACAACCTTTATGGGGCTGTCGGTATCTTCCTTGAGAAACAGCGCCATGGCGCGGGGCATGATGCGGGCCGAGACGGTCGGCAGTGCGCCGACGCGGACCGGCGGGCCGGAATTGCCGCGGTCGAGGCTGTCGATGCCCTGCTGGATTGCGGCGATGGAGGCGCCGGCGTGGTGCAGGAAGACCTCGCCATAGCGTGTGACGCGCACCCCCCGACCTTCCTTTTCGAAGAGCTTGACGCCGAGGATCTCTTCGAGTTCGCGGATGGTTTTGGACACCGCTGGCTGGGTGACATGAAGGACCTCTGCGGCCTTGCCGATGGACCGCTGGCGCGCGGCTTCGATGAAGGTGCGCAGGTGGCGGAAGCGGACGCGGCTGTCGATCATGGGCGCTCTTTTCGCGTGGCATAGGACGGGGATGGGCGCATCGCCATCTCATCACTGAGCGGTTATGATTATGGCTGGATGTTTCATTTTACAATACCGATTGCCGCTAACATTATAGCGGCACCAAAAGGAGGTGCGCGGTTTGCAGTTTGCGCGACTTGAAGATGTGACGATCCACTACCGGCTGTCGGGCCTGTTGGCCGACAAGCCCGTGATCGTGATGGTCAATTCGCTCGGGACCGACCTGCGGATCTGGGACGATGTCGTCCAGGCGCTCGAAAGCGACTATGCGGTGCTCGTTTACGACAAGCGCGGGCACGGGCTTTCCGATCTCGGCACGCCACCCTATCGAATAGAGGACCACGCGGACGATCTCATCGCGCTTCTGGCGTTTCTCGGCATCGGCAAGGCCGTCTTTTGCGGGCTTTCGGTTGGCGGACAGGTGGTGCAGGCGGTCTACGCCAGAATGCCGGAACTTGTGGCGGGGATCGTCTTTTCCAATACCGCGCCCAAGATCGGCGACGCGGCGTTCTGGGACCGCCGGATCGCAGCCGTCGAGGCCGGAGGGCTGGAAGCGATTGCCGAGGGGGTGCTCGAGCGCTGGTTCAGCGCGGGATTCCGGCAGCGTGAGAGCGGTGATTTTCCGGGCTATCGCAACATGCTGCTGCGCCAGCCGGTGGACGGATATACAGGAACATGCGCGGCGATACGGGATTTCGACATGAAGGCGCAAGCCGGAGAGATCGCGGTGCCGGCAGCCTGCATCGTGGGCAGTGCCGACGGCGCGACGCCGCCGGATCTGGTGAGCGCGTTTGCCGACCACATCGCGGGCGCAAAGTTTCATCTCATCGAAGGGGTCGGGCACATCCCGTGCGTCGAGGCGCCCGAGCGCGTGAGCGCGATCATCCGCGATATCGCGGAAGCGGCATTTTCCGAGCAAGGAGCACAAGAGGCATGAGCGAGCAGCACGACGCGCGGGCGCGCTACGAGGAGGGATTGGCCACACGGCGGGCGGTTCTGGGCGAGGATTATGTCGACCGGAAACAGGAAAGTGCGACGCCGTTCGAGGCGCCGTTCCAGACGCTCATCACCGAGGCGGCCTGGGGGCATGTGTGGTCGCGGCAGACCTGGAGCAAGCGCGAGCGCTCGATCGTCACGATCGCGCTGCTCGCGGCGCTGGGGCACTATGAGGAAATGGCGATGCATGTGCGCGCCACCCGCCGCACGGGCGCGAGCGAGACGGACCTCCAGGAGGTCATGATGCATGTGGCGATCTATGCCGGGGTGCCGGCGGCCAACCATGCGATCGGTATCATCCGCGATATTTTGGCTGAAGATGTGGGAGCGGGGGCATGAACGAAACGTTGTCCAACAGGCGCAAGGAAGCGGCGCCGTTTCCGGCGCGCGACCGGAACTGGCATCCGGCGGCGGATACGCCGGGGTATAAGTCGACGGTGCTGCGGGCGCCCAAGAAGGCGCTGATCGCGTTCGAAAGCACGCTCTCGGAAAAGACCGGGCCGGCCTTCGGGCACAACATGCTTGGCGAACTCGACAACGACCTCATCCACAACTTCGCCAAGGCCGGGGGGTCGGCCATCGGCGAGCGGATCGTCGTGCACGGGCGTGTGCTCGACGAGATGGGACGCCCGGTGCCCGATGTGCTGGTGGAATACTGGCAAGCCAATGCCGGGGGCCGCTATCGCCACAAAAAGGAGTCCTATATCGCTCCGCTCGACCCCAATTTCGGCGGCTTCGGGCGGTCGATCACCGATCGGGAAGGCTATTACTACTTCCGTACGATCAAGCCCGGGCCGTACCCCTGGCCGAATGGGGTCAACGACTGGCGGCCGGCGCATATCCACTTTTCGGTGTTCGGATCGGGGTTCGCGCAGCGGCTCATTACGCAGATGTATTTCGAGGGCGATCCGATGGTTGCCAAGTGCCCCATCCTCAATACGATTTCGGACAAGCGGGCCGTCGAGCAACTGACTGCACCGCTGGATTGGGCCAATTCGATTCCGATGGACAGCCTTGCCTACAAGTTCGACATCGTGCTGCGGGGGCGGCGCTCGACGTTCTTTGAAAACCGTGCGGAGGGGAACTGATGGTCCAGGCGCTCAACCAGTTCAAGGAAACCCCGTCGCAGACCGCGGGTCCCTACGTCCATATCGGCGCGGTACCGAACTTTTGCGGCATCACCGGAGTATATCCCGAGGACCTGGGCAAGACCATGGTTTCGGATGGCGTGCGCGGGGAGCGGATTACGGTGACCGGCCGGGTGATCGATGGCGGGGGGAACCCTGTCGGCGATTGCGTGGTCGAGATCTGGCAGGCCGATGCGGGCGGGATCTTCAACAGTCCCGAAGAGCACCGGGCGGGCGCGGATCCATACTTCACCGGCTTCGGGCGCTGCCCGGCGGATACCGACGGGCGCTATAGCTTCGAGACGATCAAGCCGGGGCCGGTGCCCGGGCCGGGCGGCGCGACGATGGCACCGCACATCACGTTCTGGATCGTCGCGCGCGGGATCAATATCGGGCTTCATACGCGGATGTATTTTTCCGACGAGGAGACGGCCAACGCCCAGGACCCCGTGCTCGCCATGGCGCGGCCGCTCGGGCGCGAGGCTACGTTGATCGGCAAACGCGAGGGCGATACGGTGCGGTTCGACATCCATCTCCAGGGTGAGAACGAGACGGTGTTCTTTGACGTCTGATCCTTCATGACCGCATCCCCCTTCGACCATCCGCTCCTTTCGGGTCTTCTCGGCGATGACGAGGTGTCCGTGCATTTGGGCGCTGCGGCCGACCTTGATGCCATGGCGGCGTTCGAGGCGGCGCTGGCGCGGGCCGAGGCGGCGGCGGGGCTTATTCCTGCGGAGGCGGGGCCGGCGATTGCCGGGGCGTGTGCCCAATTCGTCCCCAACCGGGGCGATATCCGCATAGCGGCCGCGCGCGACGGGGTGGTGGTCGTCGAATGGGTGCGGCAATTGCGCGCCGCGGTGCCCGAAGCGCATCGCGAATACGTGCATTTCGGCGCGACGAGCCAGGACGTGATCGATACGAGCCTCATGGTCCGGCTCAAGGCGATCCTCTCGCTTTTCGAGGACCGGCTGGGGCGTATCGTCGAGGCCTTGGGCGTGCTCGATGGTCGGTTCGGGGGCAACCGGCTGATGGCGCGGACGCGGATGCAGGACGCGCTCGAGATTTCAGTCTCCGGCCGGATCGCGGATTGGCGGCTGCCGCTCCAAAGGCATATCGATCGGCTCGCGGCGGTTCGGGAAGCGGTGCTCGTCCTGCAATTGGGCGGCGCGGTGGGCGACAGGGCCAAGTTCGGCGAAAAGGCCGGCGAGGTGGTGGCGCTGATGGCGGCGGAGCTGGGGCTTTGGGCGCCGGACAAGGCGTGGCACAGCCAGCGTGACGGCATGTTCGCATGCGCGTCGTGGCTCGCCGGGGTGTCCGGCACGCTGGGTAAGATAGGGCAGGATATCGCGCTCATGGCGCTTGCCGGGGATGGGCAGATCGCGCTTGCGGGCGGTGGGGGATCGTCCGCGATGCCGCACAAATCCAATCCCGTCGCCGCCGAGGTGCTGGTGGGTCTTTCGCGGTACAACAGTACGCTGGTTTCGGGCATGGGGCAGGCAATGGTGCACGAGCAGGAGCGCTCGGGCGCGGCATGGACGCTCGAATGGCTCGCTTTCCCGCAGATGCTGATGACGACCGGGGCGGGGTTGCTTCTGGCCGAGAGATTGCTGGGGGCGGTCGAGGGGATGGGCGCGTAGACCCACTCGTCGCGCGCTGCACGAACCGGGTGCTGCCGCTAGCCCTCCAACCTGTCGGCGTGTTCGCGCTCGCGCCACCAGAGCTGGCGCGCGAGGCTGTCGGCCCTGTCGCGGAAGCGGCACGTGTCGCAATAGCGTGGGGCGCAGGCGGGCTCCGGGAAAGCGTTCCGGTAGTCGATCTGGCTGGGGAGCAGATCGACGTCCGCAATCTCCGTATAGGGTTCGGTATAGGCGAGGCAGCAGCCGGATTTGTGGGTGGCGCACGCGGCGCCGAAGCGCGTTTGCAGCTTTTCGATGTGGGGCTGCCGCTTCCACGGCATGCCGGGGAGCGCGCATAGCGCACGCAGCGTATCGAGCCGGTCCTCGGTGATCGCGATATGCTCTTGATAGGTGAGCGCGCTGGCGATGCCGTCGGCGATTTCGGGCCAAAGGCTTTTGGGTTTGGCGCGGGAGAGGGTTGCGAGCGCTTCGACGAGCGGCGTCATGGTGGCGATGGCCGCGGCCATGACGCGGGCGTGGCGTTCACGACGCGACGGGACGATCTCGACGGCCTTTTGTCCGGCCCAGGGATGGTCCGGGGCGACGATCGCCTTGATGGGGCCGACGAGTTCGAACCGGTCGGGCCAGCCGCCGGGATGGAGATACCACTGGGCGGCTTCGGGCGTGATGAGGAAGCCTGCATCCGCAGCGATGAGGCTGTAGGCGAGCGCGCCAGTGGCGCGGCCGGGGAACCATGCGGCCATATAGGTCGCGGCGGCTGGTGCCGGCGCCCGGTTTTCGACGAGCCGGGCGTGAAAGCTGCGCAGGATCGCAGCATCCTCGGCGAGTAGGTCGGGGAGTGTCACGCGGGTGTGCCGGGTGCCGGGCGGCGCGGTGAAATGATACGGAAAAAGCCCGGCGAAATGGGTTTGTGCCCAGGCCTGCGGCGTTGGGGCGTCGAGGATCGGGGTCGCGTGCGGGTACGGTTGGGGTGAGGCCATGGTGCGCGCGGGCAGCCGATCTGGATAGAAGTTTATATGAGTAGGTCGCTCATGTTTACCTTTACGCGATGATCCAGCCCGATGCAACGTCCTCAGGGCCGCGTTTCGGTCAACGAGCCACGGGCAAGGGTCAGGGTGCGGAGGTTCAGTCCCGCCGGCAGGGCGGCGTGGGTGACGAGGAGCACCGTACGGTCCGCAAGGGCACGGGGGAGGTCGGAAAGGAACGCCAATTCGGTCTCTCGGTCGAGACCGGCCGTTGGCTCGTCGAGCGCGACGATTGCGGCCGGGGAAAGGAGCGTGCGCGCGAGGCAGAGGCGGCGGAGCTGGCCCGCCGAGAGCGTCGCGCCGGTCTCCCCGACCATGGTGTCGAGACCCGCGGACAGGGCGCGGATCGTATTGTCGAGCCTGGCGGTTGCGAGCGCGGCGAAGAGTTCGGCGTCGGTTGCCTCGGGTCGGGCTATGAGGAGGTTGTTGCGGACGGTATCGAAAAAGACCGGGCTGTCCTGACTCAGCAGCGCGATGCGGGCGTGGAGGTTTGCAAGGCTGACGTCGCGGATGTCGGCGCCGGCAATTGCGATGCGGCCTTGCTGCGGGTCCGCGAGGCGAAGGAGCAGGTTGAGTAAGGTGGATTTGCCCGCGCCGCTGGGCCCGGCGATGGCGACGTGTTCGCCCGGGGCGAGCGTGAGGTCGAGGGCTTCAAGGACCGGCTCGCCCTCCGGGTAGGCGAAGCCGACGTTTTCGAACACGATATCGGTGCCAGGGGGAAGTGCCACGGGCCGGGCCGGCTCGCGGATGGCCGGGGGGAGGGTCGCGATGGCGTGGAGGCGTTGGGCCGAGGCGGCAGCCGTGCCGAACTTGCCGACGGAACGGACGATGGCGCTGGTGGCTTCGAAACTGCCCATGACGCCGAAGACGAGTCCTGCAAGAACCGGCCCCGAAAGTGCGCCTTGCGCGAACGCTGCGAGCCCGAAATAGAGTATTGCGGCGAGTGCCAGGCCGGTCAGTGCCGCGACCGCGCCGGATGTGAGAGCGGTTGCGAGCGCCTGGCGGCGGCGCAGACGGCTCAGCGTTTCGCCGGCCGTGGCGAAGCGGGCGGCGGCGTAGTCCTTGCGGCCGAAAAGGGTGATGTCGTCGTGCCCGGCGATGGCGTCGAGGACGTGGGTGCGCAGGTCCGCAGCCGCCGTAACCAGGGCCGCGCCGGTCTTCCGGGTTGCGGCGGCGAGCAGGGCCGGCAGCGCGATGGCGGCGGCGAGGAGGGCGGAAAGATAAATCCAACCGGCCGCGGGCAGGAGCGCGAAAAGAATTGCGCTCATGACGCCGCCGAGGATGAGCGCGGCAAGAAGCGGGCCGATGGCGAGCAGAACGATTTCGTCGAGCGCGTCGACGTCGGCGGTAAGGCGCGAGACAAGATCGCCGTGGCGCAGTGAACGATCCGGCAGGGGCAGGCGCGGGAAGAGCGCGCCAAAGAGCCATTGCCTTATGGTGGAGAGGAGTTTGAGCGTCGCGTCGTGTCCGACGAGCTTTTCGAAGTAGCGTGCGAGAATGCGGATAAAGGAGAAGCCCCGGACGGCTGCGGAGGGAGCGAAGAGATTGAACGAGACGGCGCCGGCGAGCGCGGTGGCGGTAAGGAACCAGCCTGAGACGCCCAGCAGGGCCGTGCCGGCGGCGAGGGTTATGAGCGAAAGCGCCAGCGCCAGTGCGAAGCGCCTGACGTGGGGGCGCAGGAGCGGTGCGAAAAAGAGAAGCGCCTTCATGCCTGGTGCCCCCGGGACGGTGCGGCCGAATCTTCGTGCCGCACCGCGGTCGGGAACAGTTTGCCGCCCGCCAGCGTCATGACCTTGTCGACACGGACGGCGACAGCGCGGGCGTGGGTGAGAACGATCAGGGTGCGGCCCTGGGCGAAGGCGAAGATGTCATCGAGCACCCGCGCTTCGGTTTCGGGATCGAGATGGGCTGTGGGTTCATCGAGAACGATGAGGCCGGGGTCGGTCAGAAACAGCCGCGCCAGCGCGATCCGCTGAACCTGTCCGCCCGACAGCCCCTCGCCGCCTTCGCCCACGCGCGTATCGAGCCCGTCGGGCAGCATATCCGCGAATGCGCTTACGTGCGCGCGGTCGGCGGCCAGGCGGATGGCGGTGGGCGGCGCGCCGGGCGCAGCGAACCCGATATTTTCGGCGATGGTGCCGAAAAAAATGCGCGGCCTTTGCGTGATGAACGCGACGCGCTTGCGTAAAGCCGATTCATCGATGGCCGCCAGTGGCGTGCCGTCTATCGCGATCGTACCTTCATGGTCGAGCAGCCGGGTGATGGCGCGCGCGAGCGTCGATTTGCCGATGCCGCTCTCGCCCATGATGGCGAGATGGCTGCCCGGGGCAAGCGAAAGATCCAGTCCTTCGAGGATGGCGCGGCCGGTTTCGGTGCGGATCGTCAGGTTTCTGACGTCGAGTGCGGCCGGGCCGGCGGCAACCGGCGCGGGGGCCTCCGCTGCCGCCGCGGAGAGGGTATCGATGCAGGCGAACTGTGCTTCGATTTCGGCGAGCGCGGATCTGGCAGCGGCGCGGTCGTGGTAATGCGCGGCGAGCTGGCGAAGGGGGTTATAGACCTCCGGTGCCATAATGAGTGCAAAAAGCCCGCCGGTCAGTGTCAGCCCGGGATGGATGGGGATGAAGCCCAGGAAGGTGAGCCCGACATAGAGCGCGACGCCGGCAACGCCGAGAGCGGCGAAAAATTCGAGGATGGCCGACGAGAGAAAGGCAATGCGCAGGACTGCGTTGGTGCGGCGGCGCAACGCTTCGCTCGCGTCGTAGACGGCGACGGTCGCAGCATCGGCCTGGCCGAAAAGCTTAAGCGTCAAAAGGCCGCGCAGGCGGTCGGCGAAGTGGGCTGAGAGCGCGGCGAGGGCCTTGGCCTGCCGGTCGGTTGCGGCCTGCGCGCCCCAGCCCGCCAGCGCCATGAAAAGCGGGATCAAAGGCGCGGTTATGAGGAACAGCAGCCCGACGAGCCAGTCGACGGGGACGACGATCGCGGCAAAGGCGAGGGGCAGGATGGCCGCATTCACCATGGCAGGGATATAACGGGCGAAGAAGGGGTCGAGTGCTTCGGCCTGATCTACGAGCGCGGCGGTGACGGCGCCGGAGGCCGGGGCGAGGCCGAGCGCGCGGCGTCGGTCGAGGAGGTGGCCGAAAAGCTCGCGCCGGAGCGAGAACTTGATCCTTTCCGCGCCGATCTGGCCGGCCTGTTCGGCGAGAACACCGAGCGCTGCGCGCAGGACGATCAGGCAGGCGATACCGAGAATCATGGGCCAGACGGCGGAAAGCGGGGCATGGCCCTGGACGGTCCGGCCCAGCACATTGGCGAGAAGTACGGCCTGGAGCACCAAAAGGGTGCCGGAGATCAGCGGAACGACGATGGCAAGGGTCGCGTGCGCCCCACCCCTGGCGCGCAGGCCCTTCAGCCTTCGCAGTTGTGAGCGTTCGTCGTCTTTGTGCTGGACCTCCGGCATAGCGGTCCTTTTTTTGGTGCCCCCCTGCCCGAAGGAGAGAGGGGGAGGCAGAGGGGCTAGCTGCTGGACGCTTATGCAGCCGTCCAATCGATTAGGGGATAATTTGGGGGCGTTCTTTGATGTGGATCAAGTCCCCCGTGGCAGCATGCCGCGCGACATCCCCACGTCTTCCCGGCGCAAAGTTCGGGGCGCTAGGATGGTTGCGTGACCGCGGTGGAACGCGTCTGCGGTGCGCTATCGCATTGATTTGGATCAATGCTTGCGTCTCTGGCGCGTTTACCACCCCGGTATGGCGGGCCATAATGCCTGCCAGAGATACAGGGGCAAGTTCTCATGATCGATCAACTCGTCGTAGATCTGTCGCGCCTGCAATTTGCGGCCACGGCGCTCTACCACTTCCTGTTTGTCCCCCTCACGCTCGGTCTTTCCTTCATGATGGCGATCATGGAGAGCACCTATGTGATGTCGGGGCGCGAAATCTGGCGCAAGATGACGCTGTTCTGGGGTACGCTTTTCGGCATCAACTTTGCCATGGGCGTGGCGACAGGCATCGTCATGGAATTCCAGTTCGGGATGAACTGGTCGTACTACAGCCACTATGTGGGCGACGTCTTCGGGGCACCGCTTGCCATCGAGGGGCTTATGGCCTTCTTCCTCGAGGCAACCTTCATCGGGCTTTTCTTTTTCGGGTGGAACCGGCTTTCCAAGGTCGGGCATCTTGCCGTCACCTGGCTCGTGGCGCTGGGCGCGAATTTTTCCGCGCTCTGGATTCTCATTGCGAACGGCTGGATGCAGTATCCGGTCGGCGCGGTGTTCAATCCCGATACCATGCGGATGGAGATCACCGATTTCATGGCGGTGGTGTTCAACCCCGTGGCGCAGGCGAAATTCGTCCACACGGTGAGCGCCGGCTACGTTGTCGGTGCCGTATTCGTTTTCGGCATATCGGCGCTCTTTGCGCTGCAGGGCAAGCATCTCGAGCTGGCCAAACGGTCCATGGTCGTGGCCGCGAGCTTCGGGCTGGCCTCAGCGCTCTCTGTGGTCGTTCTGGGCGATGAAAGCGGCTATGTCGCGACCGAGCACCAGAAGATGAAGATCGCAGCCATAGAGGCGATGTACGAAACGGAGCCGGCGCCGGCGGGCCTGAGCCTTGTCGCGTTCCCGCTGGGAAATGGCGAAACCTTCGAAATCAAGGTTCCGTGGGTTCTGGGTATCATAACGACACGTTCGTTCGATACCGAGCTGCCGGGTATCGAAGACCTCATCGAGCATGCCGACGAGCGCATCCGCGAGGGGATCGGCGCGTACACGGCACTCGCGACGCTCCAGGATAATCCCGAGGATACCGAGGCGCGGCAGACCATCGTGGAAAGCTGGGACACGCTCGGCTATGCGCTCCTGCTCAAACGGTATCGCGACGACATCGAAAATGCGACCGACGCGGAGATCGCGATGGCGGCGCAGGATACGGTGCCGGACGTCTGGCCGCTGTTCTGGACCTTCCGGCTGATGGTCGGGATCGGCTTCTTCTTCATCGCATTCTTCGCCTTTGCCTTCTGGAAGGCTTCGCGCGGGACGCTCTTGACGCACAAATGGTTCCTGGGAACCGCCGTAGCGGTCCTGCCTTTGCCGTGGCTCGCGGCGGAAGCGGGCTGGGTGATCGCCGAATACGGGCGACAGCCCTGGGCCATCGAGGGCGTGTTGCCGACTTTTTACGCGGCTTCGAGCCTCACGGTGACCGACCTCGTTCTGAGCCTCACCTTCTACGTGACGCTCTACACAGTGCTCGCGATCATCATGGTCATTCTGATGGTCAAGGCGATCAAGGCCGGGCCCAAGGACTATGCCGCGCTTCTGAGCGGCGAGCCCGAGGTGACCGAAGCCGAAGACGCGCGCGGCGCGCGGACCGTCCCCGCGGAATAAGGAGCAAGGACAATGGACTATATTCCCATCGACTACGAGAGCCTCCGCCTCATCTGGTGGGCTCTGCTCGGCGTCCTGCTGATCGGGTTCGCGATCATGGGCGGGATGGATCTCGGGATCGGTACGCTATTGCCCGCCGTCGCCCGGACAGACGAGGAGCGGCGCGTCCTCATCAACCTCATGGGGCCGACCTGGGAAGGCAACCAGGTCTGGCTGATCCTCGGGGGCGGAGCGATCTTCGCGGCTTTCCCGCCGCTTTATGCGGTGTCGTTCTCGGGCTTTTACCTCGCGATGATCGTCATTCTTCTGGCGCTGATCCTGCGGCCCGTGGGGTTCAAATTCCGCGGCAAGATCGCTGACGACCGCTGGCGCGCAGTGTGGGACTGGGCGCTCTTTATCGGTGGCTTCGTGCCGGCGCTGATCTTCGGTGTGGCGATGGGCAACGTGCTCCAGGGCGCGCCGTTCGACCTCGACAGGACGCTGCGGCCCTCATATCAGGGATCGTTCCTCGGGCTGTTGGGGCCGTTCGCGCTGGTTGCCGGGCTCGTCAGCGTCTCGATGGTCGTGACGCTCGGCGCATCGGTCATCGCGAAGCGGACGAGCGGGGAGATCGCCGAGCGCGCGGCGCGTTACGGGCAGTGGTCTGGGCTCGCCGCAATCGTGCTCTTTGCGCTTGCGGGGCTCTGGGTCGCCTTTGGGCTTGAGGGCTATGCGATCACCTCGCAGGTGGCGACCGATGCGGGGTCGAACCCGCTCGCCAAAGCGGTGACGCGGCAGACCGGGGCGTGGCTCGTCAATTATGGCGTGCATCCCTGGACGATCGCCGCGCCGGTCCTCGGCTTCGCCGGGATGGCCCTGGCGGTTGCGGGGCTTAGAACCGGGCGCGACATTGTCGCGATCCTTTCCTCCGCCGTCGGGATTTTCGGAATCGTCTCGACGGCGGGGCTCTCGATGTTCCCGTTCCTCTTGCCGTCGTCGCACAATCCCGATGCGAGCCTCACGGTGTGGGATGCGTCGTCGAGCCATCTGACGCTGTTCGTCATGCTGGTCGCGACGGCCTTCTTCATGCCGATCATCATCGCCTATACGAGCTGGGTCTATAAGGTGATGAGCGGGCCGGTGAGCGGCGACAGCGTTTCGAAAAACCCCAACGCGTACTGAGGAGAATTCGCTATGTGGTATTTTTCCTGGATTTTGGGCGTGGGGCTGGCGTGCAGCTTTGCAATCCTGAACGCGCTGTGGTTCGAAATGCGCGAGGATAGGCGCGAGAAGCGCTGAACGCAGGCGGCTTCCGGTGCCGCTTTGCTATGGTACCGGCCGCGGCGCTATCCTTACGGCGTCCGCCGGACGCTGGGCGGTGTCGGGGCGCCGGTCGAAGACTGCGAGGTGCGCCCTCATCGCCGCTTCGGCGCCGGGTGCGTCGGCGCGCAGGATGGCGGTGACGATCGCGTCGTGCTCCTCGTAGGACTGCGAGAGGCGTTCAGGATGGGCGAAAAGCGCGCGCCGAAAGGGGGCGAGCCGTGCGCGAGTGAGCATTGCGAGTTCGGCGAGATAGCCGTTATGCGCGCCTTCGCAGATGCGGTCGTGGAAGCGCGCGTTATGGGCCTCATAGGCGTCGACGGCGCTGGTGCGGACATGGTTGGCCGAGGCCAGGTGGGCCTCTTCAAGGCGGGCGCGTTCGACGACGGTCATGCGTTCGGCAGCGAGGCGGGCACAGGCGGCTTCGAGCGCGCCCATGGTTTCGAACATCGAGACGAGCCGGTCGTCCCCGATGCTCGCAACCACTGCGCCGCGGTTGGGGCGGCGTTCGACGAGTCCCATGGCGGCGAGCTGGCTCAGCGCTTCGCGGACCGGCGTGCGCGACACCTCGAATCGCGCAGCAAGCCCGTGCTCGTCCAGCCGCGCGCCGGGTAACCATTCGCCGTTAACGATCGCTTCGGCGATCGCGCGGACCATATCGTCTACCGTCGTGCCCTTGCGGGCGGAAGGCTCTCCGGTCAAAGCGTCATCCCTGATGCGTGCGCGGAGGATTGCGGCGCGCGATTGATCAACCGCTATTCCGTGACGCGAAATTAATCAAGTGTTGTGCGGTAGCGGCTCATAGCCGCGGCGGAAACGACCAAAACGAAGATCGCGAGCGCGGCCAGGCTCGGCCAGGTATCGGCCATGCCGACGCCTTTGAGGAGCGCGCTGCGCACGACGCGCAGGAAGTGGGTCACGGGGATCGCCGTGCCGATCGCCTGCGCCCATTCGGGCATGCCGCGGAAGGGGAACATGAAGCCCGAGAGGAGAATCGAGGGCAGGAGGTAGAAGACCGACATCTGCATGGCCTGGAGCTGGCTTTTGGCGACGGTGGAAAAGAGGAAGCCTAGCGCCAGCGAGCCGACAATGAACATCAGCACCCCGAGGATCAGCGCATCCCATCCCCCCGAAAGCGGCACACCGAAAATCAGGCGGGCGAGGACAAGGATGATGACGGTCTGGATGAAGCCGATCCCGACATAGGGCGCGAGCTTGCCGATCATCACCTCGATAGGTTCGACCGGGGTCGAGAGCAGGGTTTCCATCGTGCCGCGCTCACGCTCGCGCGTGAGGGCTAGGGCGGTCATCATGACCAGCGTCATCGTCAGGACGATGCCCAGGAGCCCCGGCACGATGTTGTAGGCGGTGATCGCCTCGGGGTTGTAGCGCCGGTGGATGACCATCTCGAACGGCGGCACGGCGGGCGCGCGGGCGGTGGGGCCCGAAAGGTCGTGGGCGAGCGCCTGGGTGGGCAGGTTGGCGAGCGCAGCCAGTGCGCTGCCCACGGTGGTGGGGTCCGAAGCGTCGGCTTCGACGAGCACTTGCGGATCGTTGTCGCGCACCACGCGCCGGGAGAAGTCGGCGGGGATGGTGACGGCAAACTGGGCGGCGCCGGTTTCGATGGCGTCATTGATGTCTTCGGGCCCCCGGGCCTCTTCGGTGAAGGTGAAATAGCCGGTGTTGCGGATGGCGGCGGCGACCGAGCGCGAATAGGCGGAGTTGTCGAGATCGAGTAGGACGGCAGGCAGGTCGCGCGGGTCGGTATTGATGGCGAAACCGAAGAGCAGCAACTGCATGATAGGCACCCCCAGGATCATGGCGTAGGTCAGCCGGTCCCGCGTGAGCTGGATGAACTCCTTGATCATGACCGCCGTGATGCGGGTGCCGGAGATCATTGGAAATTGTCCTCCGAGCGGTTCATCAGGTGAATGAACACGTCCTCGATGGTCGGGCGGCCGGGGTGCCAGGTGTAGGGCGCCTTGTCGAACGGCGCGATGGCGGCCTTGAGGGCTTCGGCGTCCGGGCCGCTCACGTGGATCGAGGAGCCGAAGGGGGCGACCATCTCGACGCCGGGCTGGCCGGCCAACTCGGCGACGAGCCGGTCGGCTCCGGCGCCTTCGCCGACATAGGTCGAAAGTCCCGAACGGTCGACGAGTTCGTCGACCGTGCCGCGGGCGATCAACTGACCGTACGCAATATAGGCGATGTCGTGGCAGCGTTCGGCCTCGTCCATATAATGGGTCGAAACCATCACGGTCAGGCCTTCGGCGGCGAGCGCGTGGATCTCGTCCCAGAACTCACGGCGGGCCTTGGGATCGACGCCGGCGGTCGGCTCGTCGAGGAGCAGCAGGCGCGGCTCGTGGAGCGTCGCGGCGGCAAGGGCGAGCCGCTGCTTCCATCCGCCCGAAAGCGCGCCCGCGACCTGACGGCGGCGGGTCTCGAGCCCGAGCTTGACCAGCGCCTCAGTGACGCGCCTGCGCCGGTCGGTCATGCCGTAGACACGGGCCACAAACATGAGGTTTTCCTCGATGGTCATGTCCTCATAAAGCGAGAACTTCTGTGTCATGTAGCCGGTCAGCCGCTTGATGCGGCGCGAATCCCGCACGATGTCGAGCCCGAAGCACGAACCCGCGCCGCTGTCGGGGGTCAGAAGGCCGCACAGCATGCGCATCGTCGTGGTCTTGCCTGAGCCGTTGGGGCCAAGGAACCCCGTGACCTTGCCCTCGGCGACCGTCAGCGAGACGTCGCGGACGACGTGCTTGTCGCCGAAGCTCTTATTGAGGTTTTCGACAACGATGGCGTCGGCCATGGCTCACGGCTCCCCGCCGGCTTGCGCGGCGTCGTCGAGGTCCGGAGCACGCGGTTCGCGCGGGAGGAGGTTTTCGAACCCGTTCACGACCATGTCCCCGAGCCGGCCCAGCGACGCCCAGCCATCATCTACCCCCTCGTGCGGGGCTTCGGGGTGCGCAAGCGCCAGGACGTCGACAGGCTGGCCAGGCGCGAGGCCGGCGGCCGCTACGGGGCTGGCCTCCACCTCGAAGACGAGCTTGCCGCGGCTGTCGCGGCTGTAGATCACCGGTGGGGTGAATTCGGGCTCGGCGCTGACAGAGGTTACCGTCGCGCTCATCCGGGCGTTGCAGCCGTCGCAGGCGAAGGTCACTTCGGTGCCCGGGGCGTAAAGCGGTAGGTCGCGTTCGGGGACGAAAAAGCGGATGTGGACGGCGTCGTCGGGCAGAAGCGCGACGACCGGCTGGTTCGCGCTTACCCACTCGCCGACCTGGAAATAGACCTCGTCGATGCGGCCGGCAGCGGGTGCGGCGGGGCTCATCTGCGCGTGGCGGGCCTCGACTTCGGCAAGCGCTGCCCGGGTCTGCGTCACATTGGCCGCGGCAGCGTCGATCTGCCCCTGGCGGGCGCCGAGCCGGGCGGCCGCAAGCTCGCGCGTCACCTGCTCGAGGGTTGCCGCGGCGGTATCGGCTGCAGCCTGCGCCTGGTCGAGCCGCGCCTGGGCCATCGTGCCACGCTCGACGAGTTCGCGGATGCGCCCGAGCTCGGTCTGGGCCTCGTCAAAGGCGGCTTGGGCGCCGTCTCGCCTTGCCGACAAGACCGCGAGTTCGGCAGGGCGCTCGCCCGCTCGTGCGTCGTCGAGTCGGGCTTCCGCCGCGCCGATGGCGGCTTCGGCCTGCGCGATCTGGGCGTTGATGATGGTCTCGTCGAGCGAAAAGAGCGGATCGCCTGCGTTCACCCGGTCGCCCGCGGCGACGGCAAGAGAGCGGAGCGGCGCGGCGGCCGGCGCGGCGAGGTAGAGCGTATTGCCCTCGATATAGCCGTTGAGGACCGCCGGTTCGACGGGCCGTGTGAAGTACCAAAAGCTGAAATAGGCAAGACCCGCGAAGACGACTATGGCAAGGAGGGGGCGCAGGCGGTGGCTCATGGCGCGGCCTCCGGATCGAGCAAGGCGCCGCGCATGATCGTTTCGATGTGCTGGCGCGCGAGGCTTTCGATATCAAAAGGCTCTGCGCCCACCGGGGCCATAACGGAGTTCCAGATGAAGGACATGAAAATCGGTCCGACCATCTGGACCGCGTAGTTGCGCGGGTCGCCGGGCCGGATCTCGCCTTGCGCCTGCGCGTCTGCGATGGTCTGGGTCACGAGGCCGACAACGGGGTTGACCATCACCTCGTACCAGGACCGCGCGATGTTGGGAAAGTTCTGGCTTTCCCCGATCACCATCTTGACGATCGCGGCGACGGGAACCGATTCCATGATGTGTGCGAGAACGGGCGGGAGCGTGGGCAAGAGTTTGCCGATGCGCCCGTCGGCAAGGGCGATGGCCGCGCGGACCTTTTCGATATTGGGCGCAAAGGACTGGCTTACCACGGCCTCGAACAACGATTCCTTGCTCTCGAAATAGAGATAAAGCGTGCCTTTGGAGACGCCGGCCCGCGCCGCGATATCGTCAAGCCGCGCGGCGGCGTAGCCGCGCCGCGCAAACACTTCGAGCGCGGCCTCAACGATCTCGTCGGGCCGGGCATCCTTGCGCCGCTTGAATTTGGGGTTCTTTGCCATGGCGTCTACTTAATTACTGACTGGTCAGTAATTTATAAAGAAGATAACGAGGGATGTCCAGGGGTGGGTGGCGCGCCAGTATCTCCTGCGGTGCCCACCACCCCGGCCGAGGAGGCGAGGCGCAACGCCGGGGATACGCGCTGCCGAGCGTGTTCGCGACAAACTTATCCCCGCCTTGGCAACCCGGGCTATTCTGCTCTGTACGGACCCGCTTCTGATGGGCGCGAGCGCAACGAACGTTTGGGCGGGTCCGGTCCGGGTTCCTCGCGGGTCGCTGCGGGGAAGGCCCAAAGCGGACAGAGGCCGGACGGGGACTGATATCCCCGTCGTACTCCCGAAAGGGAGAGGGGCACCGAGCCTTTTCTTCTCAGGGAAAAGGTTACGACAAACCCCAGCCCGGGACGCCGCCATAAGCCGAAAATCCCGGGTGTATGCGGCGAGGCTCGCTTCGCTATTTTATATTTCAGTATGAGGCGCGTCTCGCCGCATACCGTCCACGCTTATTGATACCCGGGACCCAAGGGCCGCCGGATGAAGAGGCATGCGCGGGGCAGCGTCAGACCGTGCGCGGGTAGCGGCGGTGGATGGCTTCGATCCCCTCGAGCACGGTATCGGACAGCGTCAGGTCCGCTGCGCCGATATCGGCCTCAAGCTGCGCCATCGAGGTCGCGCCGATGATGACGGATGTCATGAACGGCTTGGTGAGGCAGTAGGCGAGCGCCATCTGGCAGGGGTCGAGGCCGTGCGCTTTGGCAAGTTCGACATAGGCCCGGATGGCAGGTTCGGAATGTTCGCTCATGCGCCAGACGTCGCCGACGTCGCCGCGCGTGCCCCGGGGCACCTGGCCATCGAGATATTTGCCGCTCAGAACGCCGCCACCGAGAGGGGAATAGGCAAGCAGCGCGATTTCCTCGAAATAGGCGACTTCGGCGAGATCGAGATCGAAATGGCGGCGCAGGAGGTTGTATTCGTTCTGGATCGATGCGAGGCGCGGCAGGTTATGCTCCCTGGCGAGCCGCAGGAATTCCATCAGGCCCCAGCTCGTCTCGTTGGAAACGCCGACGGCGCGAATTTTGCCTGCCTTGACCTGCGCGTCCAGCGCCTCGAGGGTTTCGAGCATGTTTTCGCGAACCCCCTCGCGGCCCTGGCAGAAGGGGTCGAAGCCCCAGGACCGGTTGAAGTTGTAGTGCCGGCGGTTGGGCCAATGGAGCTGGTAGAGGTCGATATAGTCGGTCCGCAGCCGCTTGAGGCTGGCATCGAGCGCGGCCACGACTTCCTTGCCATCGATCGGGCGGCCGCCACGGATCCATTCATTGCCGGGTCCGGTGATCTTGCTGGCGATGACGACGTCCTGGCGCCTGCCGGAGGTTTGCAGCCAGTTGCCGATATATTCTTCGGTGCGTCCCTGGGTTTCGGCGCGGGCAGGGGTGGAATAGAGCTCGGCGGTATCGAGGAAATTGACGCCCCTTTCGAGCGCATAGTCGATCTGCGCGTGCGCGTCGGCCTCCGAGTTTTGCTCGCCCCAGGTCATCGTGCCCAGGCAGATGCGGCTCACGGATATGCCGGTGCGGCCGAGTTCGCGAAATTCCATGACGAAGCCTCTTGATGGTTTTGCCCCGGGCGGGGCTGGAAGACGGCAAGATGAGCCGAGCGCAGGCTTACAACTTGTAACCGTCCGGTGCAATCGCCCGATGACGCACCGGCTGTTCCACAACTGTCAAAAAAATGTCGTCTATGGGGCTGGAGGGGGTTCCCAAATCGGATTTGCACCCCTATATAGGCGGCGTCTGAGCGGCACACATTGCCGCAATTCAATGACAGATTTGGCGCGGGGTGGAGCAGCCCGGTAGCTCGTCAGGCTCATAACCTGAAGGTCGCAGGTTCAAATCCTGCCCCCGCAACCAATTATTTCAAGGACTTAACCCAGGTGGCGGTTAGGTCCTTTTTTGTTGTGTCCGTACTGTGGCCGCAAAACGCCCGGCGCTTGGTTTCGATGAACCCGGGTGCAATTGGCGACTCTTTGCGCAGCTAGAGGCCGATGAATATGCCGACCCGGAGGTCCCCGAAGAATACATCGGGATAACGTCTTCTGGGTGCCCAAAACAGCCCGCTGGTCGCATTTGCAGGCAAATGCGAAGCGTCCCGAGATCGGGCTGTTGATCGATCAGGCTAAGGATGCCATCGAGCAGGAGCCTTCTAACGAGGGCTTGAAGGACGTTCTGCCCAAATACTATGCGCGACCCACGCTCAACCATACGATGCTGGGCGAGTTGATTGATCTGTATTCAAACATCGGCATGCACAATAGCACCGACAAGGTACGGGACGTTCTCGGTCGGGTCTATGTGTATTTCCTGTCGGGTTTTGCCGGTTCAGAGAGTAAGGGCGGTGGTGAGTTCTTTACGCCCCGCTCAATTGAGAATAAATCGCGGCACGAACTAGCAGACCGGCAGCTATGCGCCCTCATTTAGCCATAAACGCCGCACGAGCAAACTTCCTAAGAGCTGCCGGTGGATCGCACGACCGGCATGATCGGGGTGCCTCCCCCGCACACCTCCGGCTCAAGGTGAGCTCGTGCATCTTGCGGTGTTTCTTGTGCCGATGGAGACGGCGCCACTGGTGTGCCACAACAGGACCGAAAAGCGTCGGAAGCGGGGCTCGGACCGATCAGTGACAAGTTCAATTCGAGGAACACAACGGGCATTTGAAGAGCAACCTTGGCAGGTCTGGCATTCCCTCGATGGATGCGTTATTTCAACCACCTTACAGCCTGCCTTGGCTGGGAATAGTTATCTGGTCAAACAAATGGGAATTGCACAAGCATGGGTCGAAGTGTGTTGCCTAATCCTCTGACCGGTAGTGCGAAGTCAGTTTTCCGTGCTCTTGCAAAAAGTGCGCCCTCCACGCGGCCGGTTCTAGGTGCCGAGCTTGGCTTGTCACGACCAACAATGTCTGCTGCAATCGCCGAGCTCGAAAAGCAAAAGCTCGTCGAGCTGGTGGGTGAAGTCCAAGGTGCGGTCGGTCGCAAGGCCTCAAAGTATCGGGTCGGCCCAGGAGCAGGGCATGTTCTCGCTATCGACGCGGGGTCAACCCACATCCGGCTTCGGCTATCCACGCTCGATCGACGTTTGTTGCACAGCCGTGTTTACAAGTTGGCCTCCAGTCAGCAACAGCTGAGCGCCGAAATTAGTTTGGCCGTTGCCGATGAAGTCGCCGAGGCCATAAGAGAAACCCGACCCGAATGGGGCCCGCTTCGCTCTCTTGGTATCGCGCTGCCATCGCGTGTTGTGGGCAAAGACGGCGATGTCGGCTCCACAGGGCAGAACCAGATTTTTTCCCATTTTGCCCCGCCTCCCGGTGTCCGCGTTGTTATGGAAAACAACGTCAATTGCGCAGCGGTTGCAGAGCAAATTCACGGCTGTGCAAAAGGGTATGACACTTTTGCCTTCATTCAAATCGGGCTCAAGATCGGCCTGGGCATAGTGGTCTCAAACCAACTGGTGCGCGGCCGGAATGGGTCTGCAGGTGAAATCGGCCATCTGACCTACCCTTTTGCTCCGGGAGTTGCGCCAGAACCAGGGGCAATCGAGCGCTATATGGGCGCCGAAGCGTTCCTTGGAAGGGTTCGCACCGAGTGGCCATCCCACGCAGGTGCGCCTCCAGCAGATACCGCTGAACTTTTAAGCCTTGCCGCATCAGGGGAGAAAGTCGCTGCCGGCTTTGTAGAACAACATGCAACCGATATTGGACGACTGGTTGCGACCTGTATCAGCGTAATCGATCCCGGTCTGGTCGTTCTGGGTGGCGGCCTGGGTGCCTCTCCACAGCTCTTGCCTGGCGTTCAAAAGGAAGCAGACCGGCTTGCCTATCCTGCCAAGATCGTATGCAGCTCGCTGGCCTCTGATGCCACTGTGCTTGGCATTGAGAGCTTGGCAATCGAGGACGCCCTTTCCTCAATTCTCGCCGCCTGAACGCTTCTCAGCGCACCTGCTCGCGCCTCCAGCGTGCCACTCCTATTGACACGCATAGTTTGTTTGTTAAGTTGCCTAATGTTTGGCGCCATAAGGCACGAATATGAGGGGCCGGCTGATCCGGCACATGATGGGAACATCAATTCAAAGGAGGTACGTATGACGAGCACAAAGGTTAGGCGAACAATTTTGGGGGGCATTAGTGCTGTTGCGGTCGTCGCACTCACCGCTCCTTCGAGCGCGCAGTCGCTGGACTATTGGGTCTATTCCGACTTTGGCCAAGGCGAAGCCGGCGCCTTGCAAGAAGAGTTCATCGCAGAATTTATCTCCGAGCATCCCGATGTAACGATACAAATGAGCGGACGCGGTGACGATGATCTCACGGCAGGCCAGATTGCCGGTGCAGCAAGCGGGACTTTGCCGGACGTCTTTATGAACGGGCTTGCGATGGGATCAACACTTGTTGACGTTGGCGCATTGGCCAATCTTTACGACAAGTGGATGGCCATGCCAGAGGAATACAGAGCGCAGTTCGACCCGGCTGCTGTCGAGCGGTGCATGGCCTCTGAAACCGAGCTCTATTGTCTGCCATACACCGGCTATGGCACTTTGCTGTTTAGAAATCTCGATGTGCTCGAAGCTTCCGGCGTAGATACCTCTACCCCTCCCGCCACTTGGGCCGAATGGCTCGAACAGATGCAGGCGGTTAGCGATGCCGGCTATTTTGCGATCCCTGACCAGACACTAATCTTTAATTCCGTGGCAGAAATGTACGGCATGGTTGGAGACAATTCGACCTGGGGGATCGATTGGGACACGCGGACCACCAGAATTGATCCCGATGTCATGGCCCAAGTGCTCGAAATGTTTGTTGATCTGTCCGAGATCAACTCGGGCACAAGCCGCAATGACCAGTCCACCCGTGACCTGTTCATCTCCGGCCAGCTTGCTTTCCACACGATCGGCCCTTGGGCCAATCCCACATATGAGCAGGCCGCTGAAGCGGGGAACCTCAACTACGATTTCGTTCTCATGCCGGGAATTGAAGAAGGCAAGCACGGCGGCATCCAGAACTATGAGTTCATCGGTGTCGCGCCGGGCGAGAACGAAGATATCGCCTGGGAATTTGCCGCCTATGTTGCCGGCGAGAACCAAATGGCACGCTGGGCGTCCTTGCTCTCGCGCTACAACTCCAACGCTGCAGCAATGGCCGATCCTGAGGTCGCGTCCCTGCCGCTGATCGAACGCTCGGTGGAGTCGGTGAAATACGCCATGGACGTTCAGCCTCCCTATTTCGTTGAGGCCGTTCCCAATTGCCACAACGCAATCGTGGTCGATTATTCCGCGGCCACAGCTGATGGCGAGTTCTCTCCTCGAGAGGGTGCCGAAGAGATGATCGCCGAGCTCAACGACTGTTTGGCTGACTAGCGCTCTTGCAAAACTGCGTGGCCGGATTTTCCGGCTACGCCCCTTATTTGGGTTCGGGGTCGATATTTTGATGCGACGACACTTGCCGCACTATCTGATGATTGCGCCGTTTTTGATCTTGTTTGGTGCATTCTTTCTTTATCCCATTCTCAGCGGGCTGGTTTATAGCTTCTTTGAATGGAACGCAGTCTCACTCGGGGACTTTGTTGGCTTTGCCAATTACTTTGAAATCTGGGATTCTCGCGACTTCGGCCGTGCAGCAAGCAATCTGCTTGTCTATATTTCCCTGACCGTCCCATTGGGCATAACGACAGCTTTTTTGCTCGCACTGCTCGTTGACAGTTTCACGGGCCGTTGGGCCAATTTCTTCCGCAGCGCCTATTTTCTGCCCGTCGCCCTGCCAGCATTTCTCGCGGCAACAATCTGGCGTTGGATCTACGCTCCGAACCTAGGGCTGCTCAACATGGTTCTGGGGTGGTTTGGCATCCCGTCGGTCAATTTCCTCAACGACACCAGTACGATGATCTATGCCCTGATCGCGGTCGATATCTGGGTATCGGCGGGGTTCAACATGGTGATCATACTTGCCGGGCTGAAAAACATTCCAAAAGAGCTCTATGAAGCTGCGCGCCTCGATGGCGCAAGCAAGCTCCAGCAAACGCTCTTTGTCACGATCCCGATGTTGGGGCCGGTGCTGTTTTTTGTGCTCACTTATGGCGTCATCTCGGCAATGCAGGTTTTCGATACGCCATGGCTGCTCACAGGGTCGTCTTTCATAAGCTATGGCGGACGCCGCAATGCGCTGTTGTTTCCGGTCATGGACATGATGGGGCGCGCCTTTGGATCGGTAAGCTTTGGCCAGGCTGCAGCCTACGGGTTCATGCTCACCATCGTGATTGTCCTCATCACACTTGTCATGTTTGCCATCCGTTCAAGGTTGAGCCGCCAATGAAAATTTCCGTTTCAGCCACTGCCGTCACCACACCGCGTAAAGTCCGGGCCGTCTCGATCTGGCTGGTTGCAAAATGGATCGCGGCGTTCCTGGTGGCCCTGATTGCCATTCTGCCCATCTGGTGGATGATCAATGTGGTGTTTTCCGTGCCCGGTGAACCGGTATCGATCAATCCGCGCCTTTATCCGACCTCATTGGGCGATGGCTGGGCAAAGATCAGCATGGTGCTGACCGAAACCGAATATTTTCGCGCCTATCTGATCTCGCTGCTCTATGCGCTTCTGACCATCACCGGAGTTTTGATTTTCGGCTCAATGGCGGCGTTCGAGTTCGCCTTGTTCGAATTTCCGGGCAAACGCACCTTCTTTGCCATCGTGATGTTGTCACTGATGGTGCCGACCGCTGTCACCATCATTCCAACCTATCTGCTCACGGCACAATTGGGGTGGCTCAATACGATGCAGGGCCTTGTCGTGCCCGGCCTTTCGTCAGCGTTCGGTTTGTTTTTGCTCGTCCAATTCATGCGCTCGATCCCCAGGGACATGATTGAGGCGGCACGGCTTGATGGCGCTGGCCACTTCCAGATCTACTGGCACGTGGTCATCCCCTTGTCCAAGAACGCCCTGATCACATTGGCGATCCTGACCTTTATCCAGACATGGGGGAACTACATGTGGCCCCTCATCATCTCATCTGATCCTCAGATGTACACGGTTGGCCAGGTTGTGGGGCTGTTCAATTCACCCCTCTCCCATCACACCGTCGATATCGTAATGACTGCCAATCTCCTCGCCGCGATTCCGCCCTTGGTATTTTTCCTGATCTTCCAGCGCAAGATCGTGGAAGGCGTCGCGATGTCTGGAACGAAGGGCTGAAAGTGAGAGACCATGACATTTCTTGAAATTGCTTCGATTTCCAAATCGTTTGGTCCGGTCAATGTCCTCAAAGACGTCAATCTGTCCATCAAAGAGGGCGAGTTCGTCGTGTTCGTGGGACCCTCAGGATGCGGTAAATCAACCCTTTTGCGCATGATCACCGGACTTGAGACACCGACTTCGGGTGAAATCAAGATCGACGGCGAGGTGATGAACGAGGTTGAACCTGCCGATCGGGGCACGGCAATGGTGTTCCAGTCCTACGCGCTCTATCCTCATATGAGCGTTTTCGGCAACATTTCATTTGGCTTGCGCATGGCGCACCGCGCCAAGGCGTTTATTCGCCAGCGCGTCGAAAGCGCCGCCTCCATCCTGCGCCTTGAAAGCCTGATGGAGCGCAAACCTGGGCAGCTCTCGGGCGGCCAAAAGCAGCGTGTCGCCATCGGTCGTGCGATTGTGCGCGAGCCCAAGGTTTTTCTCTTTGACGAACCGCTTTCCAATCTTGACGCCGAACTGCGCGTTCAGATGCGCACAGAGTTGATCGATCTTCACAAGCGGCTGAAGACCACGATGATCTACGTCACCCACGACCAGGTCGAGGCGATGACCCTGGCCGACAAGATGGTGGTGATGAATGGTGGCCATATTCAGCAAGCCGGTCATCCGCTTACGCTTTACGATGATCCCGACAACCGCTTTGTCGCCGGATTTGTGGGCTCGCCGCGCATCAACTTCCTGCCGGTCTCGGTCAAAGCCGTTGGGGGCGATACCATTGGGCTCTCCCTTGAGGGCAGCGACCGGCTAACCAAACTGGCTTTTGATGGCCTCGATACCGACAGCGATGAGATGGAACTGGGCCTTCGTCCCCAGCACCTACGCATTCTCAAGGACGACGAGCAAGCCTTGGAACAAGAGCTGCTCTTGGAAGGCGATGTGGTCTTTGTCGAGCAACTAGGCGATGTGACCTATGTTCATGTCGACGTGTCGGAAACCTCGCGCATTATCGTTCGGGCTGACCGCAAGACCTACTCGGGACAAAGCCGAATCCGGGCGGCTGCCGACTTGTCTTACGCCATGCTGTTTGGACCGGACGGGGCCCGCCTTCGAAGCCGGAGCCTGCCGACACAATGACGAGCACCTCCAGACCTGACAGAACGCCGTTGATCGTTGGCATCGATATCGGCGGCACCAAGACTCACCTTAAAATCACACAGGGCGAACATGCACGGGAAGAGATCTATTCATCCCCGTCCTGGCGCAAACGCCATATCTCAGAAGACGCTGAATCCCTTTTGAAAATGGTCGACCAATTGGCTGAGGGTTCCGTGGTCGATGCCATCGGAATTGGCGCTCACGGATGCGACGATGCTTTGGAATGTTTGGCGTTTCAGCAAGAACTTTCGGCCCGAACGAAAACCCCCGTTGAAGTGGTCAATGACGCCGAACTGATGCCACTTGCCTTGGGATTTAAAAACCAGATCGGCGTTGTCGCCGGGACCGGTTCAATCGCCGTATGCCGGGAAGCCTCAGGTGAAATGCTCGTTGCGGGCGGCTGGGGCTGGGCCATTGGCGATGAAGGCAGCGCTGCGGGACTGGTGAGGGAGGCAGCCAAGGCGATCGCCCTCCATCTCGATCTTGGTGGCAGCATGGACGAGCCTCTGTGCCAGGGCCTGTTTAAGGCCATGGACATCCCTGGGGTGCCGCGCATTGGCAGCACGCTTACCAATTTGGGAACAGCCGCTGCAATTGGCAGTCATGCCCGCACGGTTTTCGACGCTGCCCAAGCTGGATCCGAGCTTGCCCAGCAAGTGATCAAGGAAGGCGGTATGGCGCTGGCGGATCTGGTCCAAAGGCTGGTCGCACGCGGCGCTGTTGGAAGGCACGTGGTTGCCGGAGGAAGCGTGATTGCCTCTCAACCACTTCTTTGGACCGCGTTTGAAAAGGCCACGCAAAATCTGGCCGGCCCTGCGCTCACTCCACACCTGTTCAAAGGAAAGCCCGTCGAGGGTGCATGCGTATTGGCGCAGTTTCTCATCGAAGAGCCGACTGCGACCGCCGCACGTGTTCAGACCAATTAAAAAACTGACCCAAAAAGGAAGACGCCTGTGAGTTATCGTTCAACAATAGCACGCCAACCCCAAGCTCTTACAGACACCCACGCCGCAGCAAGCGAGGAACTCGAAGGGCTCGATGTCTCCAGCCTCGACCAACCTCTCATCGGCATCACTGGGATCGGAGCGAGCTATGCTGCCGCGGTCGTGGCAGCCGGCCAGCTCCAGGATCGTGGTCGTCGAGCCTTTGCAATCCGGTCTTGCGATATGAGCGCGGGCCATGATCTTGCCGATGCCCTGATTGGGCTGTCGCATCGAGGGCGCAGCGTTGAAACCGTAGAGGCCTTCGAGCGCCTGCCATCGGCCTCGCGCCTGGCGATAACAAGCGATTCTGAAAGCCCGCTTGCCAAGGCGGCAAACCTTCATCTTCGCCTCAACAATGGCAGTGACGCAACGCCATCAAGCACCGGCTATAGCGCGACACTCTTGGCAACAGGCATGGTGTTGGACAAGCTCACGGGTGAGAACACCGATTGGGCGCAGCTTGCCACCTCGGTTGGCGATGTCCTTGCGACCGCAGCGGCCAAGATGGAACGGTTGGGCAAACTGTTTAAGGGCCGTCGGGCCATTGATTGTGTCGGTGCAGGGTCCGCGCTCGGCACAGCTGATGGTGCTTCGCTCCTCATTCGCGAAGCCGCGCGTATCCCAGCTTCTGCCTATGACACACGCCACTATCTGCACGGTCCGCTTGAAGCTATGGACGAAACAACAGGCGTTTTGATTGTGGGCAATGGCCGCGAGATCCAACTCGCCCAACAGGTCGACAAGATTGGTTGCCCCTGTCTTTTGATCACGACGTCCGATGGTATTGCTGATGGCCAGAATCTGACGGTCATCAAGGTGCCCAACTGGGACAACAGATTGGCCCAGGGCATCATCGACATCTTGGCCCCGCAACTCTTTGCTGCTCAATTGTCCGATGATCTTGGCTTGACCGATGTAAAGTTTCGCTATCGCATGAGCGACACCAAAGTGCCCGCAGCGGCCTGACGGATCGCTGCGTCGCTGAGATTGAGCGCAATTTCAAAGGTAGCAGTTTCAACTGCCAGTACAAGGTTGGCAGGGCCAACGCCGCCAGACGTGTCGGTAGCGCACACGTAACGCGACATGGCGCCAAGTATGCCATGTCCATCGCTCTATCAAGGGGGTACCCAGGCCATGATCGCTCCCGATCTTACCACGCTTGAGCTGGGCTTTGATGTCCCCGCGTTCCCGGGGATGGCTGAGAGCGACATCCTCACTCCAGCTTTGATCATTGATCTTGATGCTTTCGAGGACAATGTGGAACGCATGCGCTCACTTTGTGCGTCACATTCTGTCCGTCATCGTGCCCACGCCAAAATGCATAGGTCCGTCGATGTGGCCAAATACCAGATCGAAAAAGGCAACGCAGTAGGGATTTGTTGTCAGAAAGTCAGCGAAGCGGAAGTGTTTGTGCGCGCTGGGTTCACCGATGTCATGATCTCCAACGAGGTCACCGATCCGGCCCGCATAGACCGCTTGGCCAAATTGGCAAGACGCGCTCGCATTTTGGTGTGTGTCGATGATTTTGCCAATCTCGATGCACTGTCGCGATCGGCGCAAAACCATGATGTCATCATCGAAGCTCTTGCTGAAATCGACGTGGGCACGGGGCGATGTGGGGTCAAGACATCTTGCAATGCGATCGATCTGGGCTGTGCGATTGCCGCGACGCCGGGCCTGCACTTTGCCGGTATCCAAGCCTATCATGGCCCAGCCCAACATTTGATCAAATACGCCGAGCGCCACGCTGCGATTGCGCTAGCTGTCGAAACAGTGAAGGCAGCATGTTTGGGACTACAGGCGAGAGGGCTTTCATGCGACATCATTGCAGGAGCCGGGACCGGCACAGCACAATTTGAAGCGGCGACGGGCGTCTATAATGAAGTGCAGGCGGGCTCTTACGCGTTCATGGACGCTTCCTACGGTGCTATCGAGGATGAAGATGGCCGATCCTCAACAAACTTTCGTCATGCATTGTTTGTGCTGACTTCGGTCATGAGCGTTGTGGGGGCGGGCAGGGCCGTTTGTGATGCGGGACTGAAATCCCAGTCGCTCGATTCAGGCCTGCCAAAGGTTTGGGGACAGGAAACTCTTGATGTGCTCAGCTGCAATGACGAGCACCTCATGATTGCAGATCCCGATAACACCTTGAAATGCAATCAGCGTCTGCGTCTCATTCCTGGCCACTGCGACCCGACCTGCAATTTGCACGATTGGTATGTCTGCGTCCGCAACGGGGTCGTCGAGACGCTTTGGCCAGTCTCGGCGCGCGGCAAGTCAATCTAACGATCACATGGCAACGATGGACGGCCTCCAATCCAGACAGAACCCTGAAAATTCTGCGAACGTCAGACACATCGAGCGCGCCGCAAAGGCTGAAATGCGTGGGGATCGATCCACGCGCGTGGTAATTCCGTATCTTTGCAGCAGCGGCGACAGGAAGCGCCCGTGAGGATCCTGAAATTATGCTGCAGGGATTTATAACCAGCCCGCTATCACTGACATTGGCGACGATCTTGCTTGCGCTCTTGTTGAGCCAAATGCGCATTTTCAGTTTTTTCCACGCAATTCAGATCCGGGTGAGGTTCGCAAGAGTCGGTGGAGGGGTCCGTAATATCCTCCTTTACTCTGGGTACTCGCGTGGTGGCTGCGACAAATATCTCAAAAGCTCGTTACGTTGGAGCGCGTCACAAACAGAGCCCCAGTCCTGGAAGGGTGCAACATGCCCTTGTCAAATGAGTGCAGGACGATCATGGCTCGCGAAGTGAGCGTTTTCGTTTTTCCGGCCTCGCTTACTTTGCAGTAATCGATAAAGGATCTCATGCTCCCACTCAGGGCTCGAATGCCCAAATTCGGCTTGCTCCGCTTCCTCGCCAACAACAGACAGTCTGCAACCGGCCCCAAACACGACATTGGATTTGTGCGTCGGCGAAAGCCAAGTGGATCAAACTGGTTCGTCGTGCCACGGTCTGGAAACTTCCCTGCTGATAATGACGGCTGCGAGCCCCGCAACCAATTTCAGCTAAAATAATTGTCGTCGCCAATCCAGAACGGGTCTGTGCCGCAGAGCCGTCGTGCTTAATGCTCGACCTTGAACCAGCGCAGATTTTCTCGAGTTAACGGCCGCTTTGCGCTCCCATATCGGTCATCCGATGACTGCAGCGCGCTCCCAATAGAGGACGCCCCCGACCGCGTGATCAACCACAAGATTGGGGTTTCCTGCCCTGTTTCACCAGATTGCGGGTGGCGCTATTGCCGCCACCCGCAATGTTCGCTGAAGAGCCGCTGGCGATGCGATCGTTATTCTCAACGCTCGATAGCGGCACCCTTTTTGGATCATCAGTCTCGTGCAGATACAATGGCAAGGCCATCGTCCCCGATGCGGAACTGCATCAGGTCTTCACCCACGGTGAGCGGACCACCATAGGTTTGGCGGGTTGCCTCTACAAGGTCGGTCATTCGGACCTCGCCGTCTCCAAGGCGACCGACGTGAGAATATACAGCCATGTTTGGCTGAGTTTGCGCAAAGGTTCGCCCTGCATCCTGCGGGCTAATATGATGGCTAAGGACCCGTTTTACGAAAGGCAAATCCAGCATCTCGGTTGGTGCTGTTGCAACCGAATGAACCAAAAGATCGACCCCTTGCAAGTGTTCTATGATGCCAGCATCATTAGCCACATCGCCCGAAAAGCCGACTGACTTTCCTGCATAGTCTATCCTATAACCGACACTCGGTTTGATGGCCTCTCCATGGTGCGTCTCAAACGCGGTTACGGTCACACCGTCCTGGTCAAACACGACACCAGATTGGGCCTCGTGCGCGCTTATGAAGGTTGCATCTTCGGGCACACCTTCATCGTCAATTCTTATCTCAGCATCGACGCGGTAGGCCGTTTCCAAGCCTTCGGCGATCCTAACGGTCCCTCGAGGCCCGATGAGCCGCATCGGCTCTTCCCGACCGCCGATAGGGCCTGTGAGGTATCCGGTCATGAAAACGTCGCCGAGTCCGTTAATGTGATCGGAATGGAAATGGGTAAGAAAGACACCGTCTATGCTGCCCACTCTGAGACCCATCTGATTGATACGCACTGGCGCCCCTCGGCCAGCGTCGATCAACAACGTGATTTCGCCGGCCTGCACTAGGTTTGAATAGCCATATCGCGACGGATCGGCTCCGGGTGTGCCCGTTCCGAGCAAAGTTACGATGAGCTCGTTGCTGACGGCCGGCTCCGCCTCTTGAGCGGCGAGGGCACTAGAAAGGGTCAGCATCGCTACGATGCCAAGACTGCGAATGGTCGCTTTGGGGCCTGGGATGGGCATTCGAGGTTTTGTCACTAAAGTCTCCTCCTTCATTGACTTATGTACGCTTGCAAATGCAAAGCGGCTGTCGCCGCCATCCAATGCGTTGCGTTCAATGATGACACAATCGACACCGCCAGGGCCGCCTGGGCCGCTTTAGCCTGGCCACGTGTAGTTCGAGGTGTCGGATCGATTATCGTTGGCAGGAACCCCTCGAGGACAATTCAAAATTGCCCTGCTGCCATCGAAGTTTGGTGCAACTGGTCAGAAGGTGTCCAATTCGAGATGTATCGGCTCACGGCGAGGTTATGGGGTATCAAAGCGTTGATACCTGCTTCACTTCGCTGGTTGCTGCTTCCTGACAATGCAGCCGCCGCAACCGGGGCGTTCAGCCACTCTCGGCAATACGCTTCCCTCGCAACACGCAATGAGACCCTGCAATCCGGTTGATCACGAAGCCCACGCATAATGCCGGTAGGACGTGTGCGCTCGATCGTGATTTGAATTGCGCCTGACAAAGGCGGTTTCGTTGCCGGGAAGGTAGGCTCAGTACCCAGTGCTTGCGGTCTGAACCAGGCGGAGCCTGCCGCAATCGTTGTACGAGCCGTGGCCGTATTCGTAGGCTAATCTCTTTTTTAGCTGCGAGGTAAGTTTTAACCGACGAAGTGCCAACGCCGTTGTGTCAAAGCTCGTCCAAATTCAGGACAACCTTGCCAATTTGTTGGTTGGCATCGAGTAATTGGTGCGCTCGGGAAATCTCGGAAAAGGGCAGCACATCAAAGATGACGCTTTTGATGGCTCCGCTTGTCAGCGACGGCCAGACCTTTTCGACCAACTCTGATGCCAACGCGCCCTTATAGGCAGCATCGCGGGGCCGAAGCGTCGAGCCGGTGAGTGTCAGACGTCGCCGGACAAGCGCGCGCACGTTTACCTCGGATTGTGGCCCCAGATGGCTGGCG
The DNA here is from genome assembly GCF_021166475.1 of Pelagibacterium xiamenense. GTDB lineage: Bacteria > Pseudomonadota > Alphaproteobacteria > Rhizobiales > Devosiaceae > Pelagibacterium > Pelagibacterium xiamenense. The sequence goes on along the minus strand of NZ_JAJOYS010000002.1, from coordinate 884,252 downwards.
ATGAGTACCAAACGACCATCAAAGCCAAGGAGGTCGAGCTGTTTTTGGGTGTAGGGACCGGCCTGACCATCCAAGATGACGTCAAAACCATCCGGACCGATATACTGACCGATCTGCGCGTCCCAGTCCTCCAGCTTGTAGTCGAAGGCAGCTTCGGCGCCAAGTTCGCGACACACAGCTCGCTTTTGCGGGGTGCTCGCGGTCGCCACCACTCTGGCGTTAAACAACTGATGGGCAATCTGGGTGGCCGCCAGCCCCACACCGCTCGTTCCGCCTTGAATGAGCAGTTTTTCGCCGTGTCCCAGCCGTCCGAGCCAGACCACGTTGTTCCAGGCCGTGAAGAACGCTTCGGGCAGCGACGCTGCCTGAACGAAGTCGAACCCCTCGGGGATAGGCATGACCTGGGGTGCGGGAACGGCGCAATACTGGGCATAGCCGCCGCCATTTGTGAGGGCGCACACCTTGTCCCCGACGGCGATCCCGGTTACCGCGTCGCCCACCTCGACGACGATACCGGCGACATCGAGTCCCAGCAGATCCGAGGCCCCTGGCGGAGGCGGATAGAGCCCACGCCGCTGTTGAATATCGGGTCGGTTCACGCCGGCCGCTTTGACTTCGATCAGCACGTCGTGGGCGTTGGGTACCGGTACGTTGCGCGTACCAAAATAGAGGACGTCAGGTCCTCCGGGTTCGCGGACTTCGACCACTTGCATTGTTTGCGCCATCTTTAAACGTCCTGTTTGGCCCAACTACGCTGAATGGGGTTGGCGAGCGACCCCAGGCCTTCGATTTCAATTGTAATGGTCCCGTCGCGCTGGTGGAGATTGACGTTGCGATGACCGTTGGGGAACTCGCCCACGCCCTTGGCAGAGGTTCCAAAACAGATGACATCACCCGGCTCGAGCGTGAAGTAGCGGCTGGCCTCGGCCACCACTTCTTCAATCTTGAAGCGGTAGCTCGATGTGTTGTCGACGGCGAACGGCTTGCCGTCGAGCCAACCCTTGACGTCCAAACTATTGGGATCGGCAATCTCATCGGCGGTGGTAATCCAGGGGCCCATTGGTCCGAACGTATCGCTGGCTTTCGAGCGCGCGTGATAGACGAAATAGACGTCGTTATCGTCCTCACCCTTGCGGTTGCGCCAGGCCAGATGGTGGGATCGCAGGAGGTGCGGCTCACGTGTGGTGGCAATGGAGTCCATGCCGAACTTGAGCCCATGGGACGTGACGTCATTGATGATGGTGTAGCCAAAAATGGCCTCTTTGGCCTCCTGCACCGAGATGTGCTTGCACCGTTTGCCGATGACGCCGCCCAGTTCGAGCTCGGGTATGGTTTCCCCGTAGTGCTTTTCCATGACGATGGGCTGGTTGTGCCCGGTCAAACAGGAGGGCGCTTTGAAAAAGAAGTTCGGCACGCCCGGGTCCTTATGGGCGGATTTGCGAATGCCCATATTGTTGAACGCCACCCCAATGACCTTGCTGGGGCGGGGCTGGGGCGGCAGCCAGTTCAGGTGCTCGAGTTCGAGCGCGATGTCCAAAGGGGCCTGACGGACGGCGGTCGTAAGACGCGCGAGCTCGTCCTTGCCGGCTTCGACGAGGTCGTTGAATGTGCAGGGGGCGTCCTCGAGCCCCGCCACCTTGTAGGCCTGGACCACGGGCACGGCTTTGCCGTCACGCTCGGCAACAAGCACAGCTTTATTGTTCTGGAGAATGGTACCCAGTTTCATTTCGACACTCCGAGGTTCTTAAAAGACGCTAATTGGTTTGGGCTTTGTTGGCCGGCCAGAAGTGGTTTTGCGCCAGTGCGAGCAGGATGACCGGTGCGATAAAGACCAGCGCCAGCACGGTGAGGGCAAAATCAGTCCATCCGGGGATGGCGTCAGCGGGCACGGCCATGATTAGGGCTCCGGCGATCAGCACGAGGCGCAACGGCCAGCTGTAGCTCTTGTCGGTAAACAGCGGCCCCACCATTAAAAGGTATCCCTGCATGGCGCCGGCAAAGATCAGGATCCCGGCCGCCGCCAAGCCAAGCGCGACGACGGCTTCCAACGGCGTGCCCTGGAGGACGAGGGCGGGCTGGAAGACGAAAAAGAACGGGATGAAATAGATCACGCTGCCGAGCTTCATTGCCTCAAAGCCGGTGCGCATCGGCGGCGTGCGTGCCACAGAGGCCGCTGCGAAGGCGCCCAGGGCAACTGGAGGGGTGATGAAGGAGAGCATCCCCCAGTAAAAGATGAACATATGCGCCGCGATGGCGTTGAGCCCCGAGGAAATGAGCGCCGGGGCAAGCAGGATGGCCAGAAAGATATAGGCGGCGGTCGAGGTCATCCCGACCCCCAGGATGAGGCTGGTGATGGCGCCCATGATCAGGAGCAGGATGGAGGAGCCCCCGGCGATCCGCAGGAGATCGTTGACGAGGGTGCCTGCAAGCCCGGTCACCGAGAGGGCGCCGATGATCAGTCCCACCGCGGCGAGAATGCCAATGAGATTGGCGAACAAGCGGCCAAGGCTGTCGATAAAGGCACCGAATTCGGCCCATCCCCACCGATGTTTGCGCGAGGCGAGCTGATTGATGATGATCAGCGCCGGGGCGGCAAAAAACGGCGCGATCGTCTCACGCTTGAGCACCAGCAGCATGAAGATCAGGAGCCCGAAAGCGAACAGGTAGTACCAGCCTTCTCGCAGCGTTTCGCCGAGCTTTGGCAGTTCGGCGCGCGGCAGCCCTTTGAGCTCTTCCTTGGCCGCGCGGGCATCGATCTGTATGAACAGGCCGAAAAAGAACAGGACCGATGGAATGATGGCGGCCAGAGCGATATCGGCATAAGGAACACCAAGCAGGTTGGCCATGACAAAGGCCGTGGCCCCCATGACCGGCGGCATCAACACCCCTCCGGTTGAGGCCGCGGTTTCCACCCCGGCGGCAAAGGTGCCCTTCATGCCTGTGCGTTTCATGGCTGCGATGGTCATCGGGCCGGTGGTCAGGACATTGGTCACGACGCTCCCGCTCATCGAGCCCATCAATCCGCTCGAAAAGATTGCCACCTTGGCCGGGCCGCCCCGAACATGGCCGAGCAGCGCGAACGCCAGGTCGATAAAGAATTTGCCCGCACCGGTGTGCTGGAGGGCGGCGCCAAAGATGATAAAGCCCACGATAAGGTTGGCAAACGAGCGGAACGCCACACCCAAAATGCTCTCTGAACTCATGGCGTGGTATGCGGCTGTGAGATCAAGCGGGGCGGGAAAGGCGGAAATAGGCCCGGGTAGGGAGCCCGCAAAGATCGGGTAAAGCGAAAGGATGCCGACGATGGCGGCCAGAACAGTTCCGCCAGCGCGACGGCCAGCCTCCACGACGAGGACCCACAAAACACCCGAAACCCAGACCGCCTGATCGGGCGGGGCCATCTCCCAACCCCGCATGACGATATTGAGCCCATTGGCAAAGAAATAGCCGCAGGTGGCGAAAGCGATGGCCGAGAGCGCCCAGTCATAAAGCGGAACCGTCTCGGCCCGGGAGTTGGGATTGGCGCGGTAGTAAATAAATATCAGTGGGAGCGCGAACGCCAGGATCGCGTAAAGGTAACGGTTTTCGAGCAGTGTAAATCCGGCCAGGAAGCCCAGGTTAAAGATTTGGTTGACCGCCAGAACGAGAATGGCGACGGTAAAGGCGCGGGTGATCCACAGCGGGAATCCCCCGAGCCGTTTGTCCTTCACCTCTTGCTCGTGAGCGTGTTGTTCAACCTGCATTCTGGGTCTCCTGACCGGTAATTACCCTTACTCGAAATAGACCGGCATGCCGGCTTCAGTAAGCGCCGCTGCACGCGCGTCCATCCAGCGCTCTTCAAACCCTTCCGGGGAAAGATCCGTCAGACCTTCCCAGGCCTCAGCGAGAACCGACTGGCGTTCGACCAGCTGGTCGTTGTGCGCCTGCATCTCGTCCGTCCAGATGCCCCGTTCACTCCAGTAGCGAATGGCATCGTCATCGAACGGCAGAACCCATGTGAACAACTGGCGCTCGGCGATCCACCCGGCTGCGGTTGGCTCGGCGTTGGCGAACGCCTGGACCTGCTGATCAACCGCCTTGGTCATATTGTAAACCAGTTCGTCATCCTGGTTCTCATACGTCACCAGAACCGGGTAGGGGGCCGCCATACAGTGCAGGGGGTTCATCGGCGACAAGGTGGCGCCCACGGTTCCTTCGCGCTGTGCAAGATGGGGAGCGACCTCCTTGAGCCTTTCCCAGCCTTCCTCGTTGTCGAAGGGCATGTCGACCCAGTGCAGGCCCCTGGGGGATGCTGCGGCCTGTTCAACGATGCCACCGGTCGTGAGGCCCGTGGTGGCGTCGACCTGGCCGTCGATCAGCGCCTGCCATGCCTGGCCGTAGCCGGGCATCTCAACGAGAGTCACGTCATCGACTGTCAGACCGGCGAAGGCAAGGAAGGCCCGGATATTTGTCTGCAGCGCGGGGGCACCCAGAACCCAGGCGATGCGCTTTCCTGCGATGTCGTCCATGGACTGGATGCCGGCTTCTCCGGCCGTTCCGAGTGCCAGGCAATTGTCTGCGGACGCGCTCGAGAGCATGCGCAGCGGCTGGGGCCCCCATTCAGGTGTCGCGAACGCAGAGACGCCCTCGGCTGCAAAAAACACGTCGTTGCCGGCCGCGGCGAAGGGGATGCGGTTGTTGCGCACCGGAGCCAGCCTTGAAACGTCGTTGCCCGCAGGAATGACCCGCAGCGAGATGCCGTATGCGTTCTGCAAGGCCTGGCCGATGGCGACGGCCTGGTTATAGCCCGAGCTTCCGACGTCGAATGCGCTCCAGGCCAGCGTGTTGGGCAGATTGATATCGCCGTCCTGGGCGGCGGCACCGGAGACGCCTGCAAAAGCAAGTGTCGTGGCAAGAAGAGTTGAGCGAAGGTAATTTGTCATTGGATTGATCCTCCCTGAGTATGGGCCGCACGGGCCTATTGATCGAGCCCGAGAAGACGGGCGGAGTTGGTGCCGACAAGTTTTCTGATTTCGTCGGGCGAATATCCCAGTCCGAGGCAAAGCTTTATGGCCTGCCGCATGCCTTCGACGGGGCTGGGGTTGTCGACCTGGCCCAGATCCGAGCCGATCGAGGAGTTATCGACCCCTGCGGCATCGATCTGGCGCTTGAGTTCCTGGGGCGGGTAAACGTTGAAGCGGGAATCGACATAGAGGCATGCGGACTGTTCGAGTACAGCGCCCATCCCGGCGAGCTCCGCCATGTCGTCATAGGTGCAATGGAGGCCATACGAGGGGTGGTTGACCAGCAATTTTCCGACGCCGCGACGCTTGGCCTCATCAAAGAGTGGCCAGACCTCGGCAATGTGCAAGTGTCCCGACGACAGGATAACGTCGTGCTCTGCGATGATGTCGAGAATTTCCTTGACCACGTCGAGGAGCTGTCCGTTGGCATCGACGACGGTGATGCCGTAGGGCTTTTTAAGCTGCACAGTGCTCGCAAGACGGGCTTTGCGGTGGGTGTTGCGAATGTGGTTGGCCGCATGGGCGGTAGGCATCCAGATCAGCTTCGCACCCGATTTCACGTTGAAGTCGACCGCATAGGGGTTCAGTCCGCCCGGGGCGTTGTTGAGCACAAGCCCGCCAAACATTTTGACCCCATGGTGACCGAGCACGCGGTCCATGATGGGGATGAAGGGCGCGACTGAATAGTGGTGATCTTTGAAAAGCACGGCCCGCATGCCGGCTTGAGCGGCTTGCTCGACAGCCTGGAAGTGATCGAGCTGGCGAGGCATTGTCGAGGGGCCGGAGTGGACGTGGAGGTCGACCGCGCCCTGCATCAACTCATCCACGAGCGCTTCGTCCGCGCCCGCCATGATCTCTCGCGCTTCGTCCCGAAATGAAGTCTTGGTCATTGTGCTCGTCTCTCCCTGAGGGTGGGCGAATTTTCGAGGCAATGTCTCCGAAGAGGGGCAGAAGAGGCAAAGCAAATGCGTTATCGTTCCGCCAGATGGAACGGCAAGAAGGTGGATGGGATGTCAGTACGGTCGGTGGAAAGGGCGTTTCGCGTGCTGCAAGAGCTCAATCTGCAGCCGGTATCCTCCATCGCGCACCTGCATGCGCGGACGGGCCTGGCAAAGTCCACTCTTGTGCGGATCTTATCAACGCTCGAGCAAGCGGGCTATGTCGACAATGACCCGCGCCAGGGCGGCTACCAAGTGACGGCGTTGGTCGACTCGTTGAGTTCGGGGTATCATAAGGACCCGCTGGTGGTTGAAGCGGGACGGGCCTGGGCGGTTGCCCTAACGCGCGCGCATCAATGGCCGATCGCGATTGCCATATTCGATACCGACGCCGTTGTGGTCCGGTTTTCGACCGTGCCCGATAGCGCGATGTCGCCGTTCCACAAGACGGTCAATATGCGTCTGGGGCTTTTTTACCGGGGGTTGGGTCTGGCCTACCTTGCGTTTGCGCCTGACGAGCAGATCGAACTGACCATCGAAATGCTTTCGCACAGCCCTGACGCTGAGAATGAACTGGCGCGGGATCCAGACAGGCTTTGGTCGTTGATCAAGCGCGTCCGGAAGCAGGGCTTTGCAGAGCGTGCGGCACATGTTGAACCTAGTAATTCAAATACGCTGGCTGTGCCGGTATTCAACGAGCAGGGCCGTGTCGCCGCCAGTCTGGGGCTGACCTATTTCACATCCGCGTTTCGCAACCGGGCGGAGGCCGTGGACCGCTACCTTGAGGGTTTGCAGACCTCATCGCGCGAGATCACGTCAGAACTGGGCCGCTTATCCCTACAGTCTTAATCGCTTCTGCAACGGTCTTCGATGGAGAGATGGCAACCTCGGCTTCGCCGCTGCCAAGAGCGGCTTATGGACGCCGAATGTCGACTCTCTCCGTTTGTTGGCCAGAACCCGAAAGGCTGCGCGTTCGAGAATGCTAAATCCTTCGGACTATCACCGTATCCCGCAAGCCGAAGTTCGATGGCGTGAAGCCAATTCGATCTTGCGGCTAGGATGCCGAGATTAAGTGCGGGCCCGTGGCCGCCCCGTGCGGCTTCGTTTTGCAGTGGGGCAGGGCGCCACCGAATCACGTTCGACCAGTGTGCACGGGATCTGTATACGCATCGGAAAGACCGCGCCGTCGGTTTGCTGCAGCCGGTCGAGAATCAGGCGCACCGCGGCGACGCCGATTTCGTAACCCGGGGTGCGTACCGTTGTCAGCTGCGGCAAGATCTGTTTGGCTGCGGCGTGATCACCAAACCCGATCACCGAAATGTCCTCGGGTATCCGATACCCCCACGAAAGCAACTCTGACACTACGGTCACGGCCAATCCGTCGTGGGAACAGAAGAACGCTGTGGCGTCAAAGCCCTCGGGAAAACGGCGGCGCAGCACATTCTTGAAGCTGTCACCTTCCTCCCAATCGAGGTTGATGACTGACGCGTCCGGCTTGTCCTCTAGTCCTTCGCGCAGGCCGTGCAGGCGCTCGAGGCGACCGCGATAGCCGGGAATGCCCTGCACGTAGATGATTGTGCGGTGTCCCAGATTGTAAAGATAGTCCGCCACCGCGACGCCGGCGTCATGGTCTGTGCCTGCGACCCTGTCGACCTGCTCGAGCGGGTCCACCCAACCCAGCCTGACGATCGGAACGCCGGTCGCGTAGGCCCGCGCGAGGCTCTCCTTGCGGTGTGGGCCCACCAGCAGCAGGCCCGAACAGCGGGACGCGAAGACAGCAAGTTCCTCGGCGAAGTGTGTCCATTGGACACGCACGGGATATCCCTGCCTGTCTGCCTCGCGCTGCGTTCCGCTCTGTATCTGAAGGTGCAATTCGCTGTTGATGACGTCGGTATCGTCAAAGACGAGGCCGATCGGTTTGATGTCCTTGCGGGTGGTGCGGTTGTAGCCGAGCCTGTCGGCGGCCTCGAGCACGCGTGCCCGTGTCGCGTCGCTGACGCCGCTCTTGCCCGCCAGGGCGCGCGACACCGCGAATTTCGAAAGCCCTGTTTCCTCGGCGAGCGTTTGTAGCGTTATTTTTGGCATTCGGTTTGTCCCAAATGTGAACCCTTCAACTAACTGCGCTCCTAACTGCATGCAACAGGGAGCGGGAATCCATCAGGGAACGATCGCCTGGGTCCCGATCCAACCCGTCGTTCTTCGATAACAAAACATAACGCTTTACATAACAAAATACCGAAAATAGCAATAACAAACGCAGAAAATTTGGAGAGTTTTCTAGCGCACTCGGAGGAGGATAAAAATGCAACTTGATCGTAGAATGTTTCTGCTCGGCAGCACGGCGCTGGCTGGAAGCCTGATGGCCCCCGTTGCCCTGGGGCAGTCCGCGACGCCTGTTGAGAGTGAATCGCTGCGCGAGGCTGTCGAGGCCGGTGATCTGCCACCCATCAACGAGCGCCTGCCGGAAAACCCGCTGGTGGTGACGCCCCGCGAACGTCCCGGACAGCAGGGCGGCGACTGGAACCACGCGCTGGTGGGCGGCGGCTCGTTGTCCATGATGTTCCGCTACCAGGCCTATGAGCCGCTCGTGCGTTTTACCCCCGACTGGTCGGGCGTGACCCCGAACGTGGCCGAGAGCTACGAGGTCAACGACGACGCGACCGAATACACCTTCCACCTGCGCAAGGGTATGAAGTGGTCCGATGGCGAGCCGTTTACCACCGCCGATATCCAGTTCTGGTACGAGGACATCTTCCTCGACGAAAACGTCGCCATGGGCACGCAGGCCTTCTGGTATTCCGGCGGGGAGGTCGGCCAGCTTGAGGTCGTCGACGAGACGACATTCAAGGTGACTTTTGCCGAGCCGAACGGCTTCTTCGTTCAGCAGCTCGCCTGGGCCAACCAGGATCAGACTGTGCGTGCGCCCAAGCATTACCTCAGCCAGTTCCACGCCAAATACAACCCCGATGCCGACGCACTCGCCCGCGAACGCGGCATGGAAAGCTGGATCGCGCTATTCCAGAATGAATCCGGACTTGCCGAAGACAATACCTATTTCCAGAACGGTAACCGACCGACGCTGACCGCGTGGATGTTCGACATCGCCCCAGGCGAGAGCACAGAGCGGGTCGTTTCGGTCCGCAATCCCTACTATTTCAAGATCGATACCGAAGGCACCCAGCTGCCCTATTTCGACCGGATCGTCTATCAGATGGTTGCCGATCCGGAAGTTCTGCTGCTCAAGACGCTGCAGGGCGAGATCGACATGATGGACCAGTACATCGCCACGCCGACCAACAGACCGGTGCTGTTCGACGGGCGCGAAAGCGGCAATTACGAGTTCTACACGCTCAAAGAAACCGCCGCCAATGCCATGGTCTTCCAGCTCAATCTCAACCACACCGACCCGTTCAAGAACGAGCTGTTCAACACCCGCAGTTTCCGCGAGGCCATGTCGATCGCAATTGACCGTCAGGCGCTGATCGACTCGGTCTTTGTCGGTCAGTCCACACCGGCACAACCCTCGATCATCGAAAGCGACCCGCTCTATGTCGAGAGGTTGGCGAAACAGCACATCGAATACGATCCGGACCGGGCCGCCGCTCTTTTGGACGAGTTGCTGCCCGTGAAGGACGGTGAAGGCTATCGTCTCGATGAGAACGGCGACCGACTGACGATCATTTTCGAGATCGATCAGGCGCGTCCGACCTTCATCGATATGTTCCAGCTCGCTGTGCCCATGTTCCAACGGGTTGGCCTCGACGTGCAGATTCGCACCATGGACCGTTCGCTCTGGGAAACGCGCGTCCGCAACGGCCGCGAGTTCGATGCCACGGCGCACCAATTCGGCGCCAACAGCGGCATCGCGGCGATGCTCGACGCCCGTTATTTCGTGCCGCACACGTCGAACTCGCTCTATGCGCCGGGCTGGGCACTCTATTTCTCGGATCCGAACAATCCCGATGCCATCGAGCCGCCCGAGGACGTCAAGGCGCTCCAGGAGCGTTACAAGACGCTCCTGCAAACCGGCGATCAGGAGCGGCAGACCGCGATCATGCGCGAAATTCTGGAGACCGCTGCCGACCAGTTCCTGGTGTTCGGGGTGTGCCATCTGCCCGATGGCTACGGGGTGGTGAAGAACGCCATGGTCAACACCATGGACACCATGCCCAACTCATTCGGCTGGCCCACACCGGCCCCTTCGATGCCCGAGCAGTTCTTCAAAGCCTGACAGCGCTCCTCCCTGTGGCGCGTCCGCGCCGGCCCCAGCGGGGCCGGCGCACCCACCAACACATCTTGACCGGACGGTTCGATGCTCGACACGAAATCCACCACAAAACCCACATTGCGCACGAGCGACTGGTACAAGTCCGCGACGCGCTGGACGCAATTGACGCTCGCTGAAGACGACCCGATCCGGTTCGATCCCGAGCAATGGATCGACATTTTCCGGCGCACGCAATCGAACGCGGTCTGTTTGAGCGCAGGCGGGTACGTCGCCTATTACCCGAGCAAGGTGCCGCTGCACTATGTGAGCAAGTATATCGAGAACACCGACCCGTTCGGCCGGCTCGTCGAGGGGGCCCGCGCTCTCGACATGCACGTCATGGCCCGCGTCGATCCGCACGCCATCCATCAGGACGCAGCCGATGCGCACCCGGAATGGATCGCGGTTGACAAGGATGGCAATCCGCGCCGGCACTGGGCCTATCCCGACGTCTGGGTGACCTGCGCCTATGGCGATTACAACAACGTCTTCATGCTCGACGTCGTCAAGGAAATCACCCGCGATTACGACATCGACGCGGTCTTTGCCAATCGCTGGCAGGGACACGGCATCTGCTATTGCGATAGCTGCCGGAGCCGTTTCGGCGCCGAAACCGGCCATGAGCTTCCCACGACCACCGAGGTGGACGATCCTGCATGGCAGGCCTGGCAGGGCTGGCGGCGCAAGGTGTTGACCAATATGGTCATTTCCTGGGACGAGGCGGTCAAGGCGATCAAGCCCCATGCCAGCTTCATTCCCAATATGGGCGGCGCGTCGCTCATGGAATTCGACCTTGCGCTGATCGAAAAGCACTGCCCGTTCCTCGTCGTTGACCATCAGGGGCGGCGCGGACTAGAGCCCGTTTGGATGTCGGGGCGCAACGCCAAGCGCATGCGCGCCACGTTCCCCGAGCGGCCCACCATCTTGATTACCTCGGTCGGTCCCGAAGAGGAGCACCGCTGGAAGGATTCGGTAACCACTGGGCCCGAAATCCAGTCCTGGATGATGAACGGCGCCGCACACGGCATGTTGCCCTGGTTCACCAAATTCAACGGCGTTGTGCCCGACGAGCGCTGGATTGCACCGGTGGCCGACGCCTTCGCCGTCCATGCCGATCTCGAGCCGGTGCTCGCCCCAATGACGGCGACCGCCGAAATCGCGCTGATCGAGCCGAGCACGACCCTCAAGCAGTTCTCCCCCGAGGAGCGCCGCGTCATCGAGGCCGACGATCTTGGCTTTTACCATGCGCTTGTCGAGGCGGGCCTGCCGTTCGAGATGATCTCGGACGAGGCGATGACGGTTGAAAAGCTCAATAGGTTCAAGGTCGTCGTTCTGCCCAACGCGGTCTGCCTGTCCGACGCGCAATGCGCTGTCCTTTCGGACTACGTCGCTGCTGGCGGTAGTCTGATCGCGGCCTCGGAAACCGCGACCCGCACCCCCGACGGCAAGCGCCGCACGGAAATCGGTCTGGCGGACGCGCTCGGCGTTACCCTACGCGCACACGCGCGCGGTCCGGTCAAGAACACCTATGTCGAGCTCACCGACGCCCATCCCGTCAACGCGGGCTACGAGGGCGCCCGCCGCATCATCGGCGGCACGCGGCTTCTCGATGTCGCCGCGACCGGACAGGCAGAGACGCCCTTCCTGTTCGTGCCTGATTTTCCCGATCTGCCCATGGAGGAAGTCTATCCTCGCGAGGCCGCGCACGCCCCGGCCGTCATTCTTTCGGAAAACGCCGCCGGCGGCCGCACGGCCTACGTGCCCTGGAACCTGGGCGCCACGTTCTGGCAGGTGCTGGCAGCCGATCACGGGCGCCTGATCGACAATCTCGTGCGCTGGACGTTAAGGGATGAGCCTGCGATCAGCGTCGAGGGCCCTGGGGTCATGGACGTGGCGGCCCGGACCGGCGATAACGGTATGGCGGTCGTGTTGTTCAATCTCACCAATCCAATGATGATGAAGGGGCCGATCCGGTCCGTCGAACCCTCGGCGCCACAAACGGTCAACGTGCGGTTGCCCGATGGGATTGCCGGGGTAAACGCCCGTTTGCTGGTCTCTGGGGAGAAGGCCGATGCAGAACGGGTCGGCGCGGTGCTGCGCGTTCGCGTGCCCTCGGTCGAACTGCTCGAGGTCGTTCATCTGACCTGGGCCTAGCACCGGCTTTGTCAAATCGGGACCGGCGCGGCCGGGACCGGCCCACCAATACGGACTGACTCTGCCGGAGGAGGGCGGACCATGATCCGATACATCATCAAGCGGCTGCTCTACATGATCCCGACCCTGTTCGGCATGTCGCTGATCGCTTTTTTGATCATCCAGTTGCCGCCGGGCGACTACCTGACCTCGATGATCGCGTCGATGACCCAGAGCGGGCAGAACGTCGACCCTGCCCAGATCGCGCTTTTGCGCCGGATCTACGGATTCGACGATCCTATCTACGTTCAATATTGGAAGTGGATCACGGGGATCGTTACGCGAGGCGACTTCGGTCACTCCTTTGAGTGGAACCGGCCCGTCTCGGAACTGATCTGGGACCGCATGGGCGCCACGCTTTCTCTTTCCATCGCATCGCTCCTGTTCGTTTGGGCGGTTTCGATTCCGATCGGCATCTATTCGGCCGTCCGCCGTCATTCGATCAGCGATCACGTTTTCACCTTCTTCGGGTTTCTCGGGCTTGCGATCCCCAACTTCATTCTGGCGCTGACACTGATGTATGTCTCCTACAGGTTTCTGGGCCAAAGCGTGGGCGGGCTCTATTCGCCCGAATATACCGGCGCTCCGATGAGCTGGGGCAAATTGCTCGATCTTCTGGCGCATTTGTGGATTCCGGTCATCGTGATCGGCACCGCCGGTACGGCGAAGCTCATCCGCATCCTGCGCGCCAACCTTACTGACGAACTGCACAAGCCCTATGTCGTCACCGCACGCGCCAAGGGACTGCCCGAGCACAAGGTCATTCTCAAATATCCGGTCCGGATCGCGCTCAATCCGGTCGTCTCCGCGATCGGCTGGGTACTGCCCGAACTGGTATCGGGCATCACGATCACCGCAATCGTCCTGAATCTGCCGACAGCCGGGCCTCTGCTGCTGCGCGCGCTGATCTCCCAGGACATGTATCTGGCGGGGAGCTTCATCTTGCTCATGGGCGTCCTCACGCTCGTCGGCATGCTGATTTCCGACATCCTCCTCGCGCTTCTCGACCCGCGTATCAGGTTCCGGTGATGGCCATGAATAGAACAGTTCACATACAGGATGAGACCGGACCCGCAGTAACGCCACTCAAACCGGAGGGCGGCCGCGAGGAAATGGCTGCGGCGGGTCAGTGGAAGCTGATCTGGCACAAGTTCATCCGCAACAAGCTCGCGCTGGTCTCGGCTGCAATCATCATCGTTTTGTACCTTGTCGCAGCCTTCGCCGAATTCCTGGCGCCGGGCGATCCCTCGGCGTCGCGGCCGCAATATACCTACGCGCCGCCCCAGCCGATCGGGTTCTTCGTGGATGGCGGGGACGGCGAGAGCCGGTTCCTGCCCCACGTCAAGGGATACGCGGTCGAGGTCGATCCGGAATCGTATCGCCGGACCTTCGTGCCCGACGACGAGCAGATCGTACCGATCGGGTTCTTTGTCGAAGGCGCCCCCTACAAGTTCTGGGGGCTATTCGACATGAACATGCACCTGCTGGGGGCGCTCGATCCGACCCAGCCTATGTATCTTCTGGGAACGGACAGGCTGGGGCGGGACCTCTTGAGCCGGCTCATCTACGGCACCCGCGTCTCGATGTCGATCGGCCTGATCGGTGTGGGTATGAGCCTGGTTCTGGGCATCGTTCTGGGCAGTCTTTCGGGCTATTACGGCGGCTGGGTGGATACCGCGATCCAACGTTTGATCGAGGTCGTGAGCGCCATGCCCACAATTCCGCTCTGGCTGGGTCTGGCCGCCGCCATTCCACTCACCTGGTCGCCCCTGCAGGTCTATTTCATCATCACGCTGATCGTCTCGCTTCTGGGGTGGACCGGGCTGGCGCGCGAGGTGCGCGGGCGCTTCTTTGCGCTCAAGACCGAGGATTTCGTCACGGCTGCGCGGCTCGACGGCTCGCGGGAGCGGCGCCTGATCTTCCGGCATATCCTGCCCTCGCTCACAAGCCACATTCTGGCAGTCGTGACGCTGGCGATTCCCACCATGATCATCGCGGAAACGGCGCTTTCATTCCTCGGCATCGGGCTCAAACCGCCTGTCGTCTCCTGGGGTGTTCTGCTTCAGGACGCCCAGAACATCAGGACCGTTTCCAGCGCGCCGTGGCTTCTTGTCTGGCCCGCAGGCGCGGTGGTGGTAGCGGTGCTTTCCTTCAATTTCTTTGGTGACGGTCTGCGCGATGCCGCCGACCCCTACGAGTCCTGACCATGGCTGAAATATCTGCAATCGGCGAAACAGGGCAACGGCCTCATACCGGCGGGCCGGTGCTTTCTGTCGAAAATCTCAGCCTCGATTTCCCGCTTCGCACGCATATCCTGCACGCCGTGCGCGACGTCTCGTTCACTCTCGAACGCGGCAAGACGCTTTGCCTCGTGGGCGAGAGTGGATCGGGCAAGAGCGTCACGGCGCGCGCGCTCATGCGCATCGTCGACAAGCCCGGGCGGATTTCGGGCGGCACGGTGACACTTAACACCGATGGCAATCCGCTCGACGTCACGGCGCTTCCTGACGGCAGCAAGGAGATACTGAAGCTGCGCGGCGGCAAGATCGGGCTGATCTTTCAAGAACCGATGAGCTCGCTCTCGCCGGTTCACACGATCGGTTCGCAGATCATCGAGGTCCTGCGGCTTCATCGGGATATGAGCAAGGCCGAAGCGCGGGCCGAAACCATCGAACTCCTGCGACAGGTCGAAATCCCCAAACCCGAAGAGATGATTGACCGCTACACCTTCGAGTTCTCGGGCGGCATGCGCCAGCGTGCCATGATCGCCATGGCGCTCGCGTGCGATCCCGACATCCTGATCGCCGACGAGCCGACCACGGCGCTCGACGTGACGACGCAGGCTGACATTCTCGACCTCATCAAGCGCCTGCAGACCTCGCGTGGCATGGCGATGCTGCTGATTACCCACGATCTCGGCGTGGTTGCCGAGGTGGCCGACGAGGTTGCGGTGATGCGCTTCGGGCGGATTGTCGAAACGGGCGATGTCGACACGATCTTTCACGCGCCGCAGCACCCCTATACCAAACGTTTGCTCGCGGCGACGGTCAAGCTCGAGGAAGGCCGCAAGGCGGCCCAGGGCGGCCCGGCGGAGTGGAGCACTCCGATCCTCTCGGTGCGTGAGATGACGAAAGTCTATGGTGGCGGTACGAGCTGGTTCGGCAAGGTGCCTTCCGCGCTCAAGGCGGTCGATGGTGTGAGCTTCGATCTCCACGCAGGCGAAAACCTTGGCATTGTGGGCGAAAGCGGGTCGGGCAAGACAACTCTCGGCCGGCTGATCCTGCGGATCACTGAGCCCACCGAAGGCAAGATCACCTATCGGCCCGGACCGGGCGAGGAGATCGACGTACGGGCCCTGTCCAAGGACAAGCTGCGTGATTTTCACCGTCAGGTGCGGCTGGTCTTTCAGGACCCGTTTGCGTCGCTCAACCCGCGCATGACCGTCAAACAGGTGATCGCCGATCCGCTCGTCGTCACCGGAGGCATGAGCGGCAAGGCCATCGAGGACAAGGTCGCGCATTTTCTCGAACTTGTGGGTCTCGACCCGCTCGCCATGGAGCGTTACCCGCACGCTTTTTCCGGCGGTCAGCGCCAGCGTATCGGCATCGCGCGCGCTTTGGCGCTCGATCCCAAGATCATCGTTGCGGACGAGGCGACCTCGGCGCTCGACGGATCGATCCGCTCCCAGATTCTCGATCTGTTGCTCGACATCCAGCGCCAGCTGGACCTGAGCTACATTTTCATCTCCCACGACATCTCGACGGTCCGCTATTTCTGCGACCGCGTGGCGGTGATGCATAAGGGCAAGATCGTCGAACTCGATGCGGCAGAAAAGATCTGCACCGCGCCGGAGATGGCTTACACCAAGAGCCTTATCTCCGCTGTGCCGAGCCCCGATCCGCGCCACAAGCGCATGCTGCACCGCCACCGTTTCCAAGCCTAAAAGGAGGTTCTCGTGCCCAAATTCGCGGCCAACCTTTCGTTTCTTTATTCCGAGCACGACTTTCTCGACCGCTTCGGTGCCGCGGCGGCGGACGGCTTTTCCGCGGTCGAATACATGAGCCCTTACGACGTTCCCGCCGGCGACATCGCCGAACAACTCGCCAAACACGATCTGACACAAGCGCTCTTTAACGTGCCTTCGGGCGACTGGGCCGGGGGCGAGCGCGGCATCGCCTGTTTGCCGGACCGGGTGACCGAATTCCGTCAGGGCGTCGACAAGGCAATTGCCTATGCTGGCGTACTCGGGTGTCGGAAGATCAATTGCCTGGCCGGGCTCGCACCGGCAGGCGCCGATCCCGCCACGCTCGAGGAGACGCTTGTCGACAACCTGCGCTACGCCGCGCCCCGGATGGCGGAGGCGGGCATCATGCTCTTGCTCGAACCGGTCAATACAGCCGACGTGCAGGGCTTTTTCGTCTCGCGGACCGACCACGCCTTGCGGATACTCGATGCCGTCGGAGCGGACAACGCTTTCCTGCAATACGACGTCTATCACGCTCAGGTCATGCAGGGTGATCTCGTTGCGACCTTCGCCCGGCACAAGGATAGAATCGGCCACGTTCAGATCGCCGACAATCCCGGGCGCAACGAGCCCGGCACCGGCGAAATCAACTACGGGTTCGTGCTCTCCGAACTCGACCGGATCGGCTACGACGGTTTTGTGGGGTGTGAGTACAAACCCCGCGGCAAGACCAGCGACGGTCTGGGCTGGATGAAACCCTATATCTAAGGAGTGGTGCAGCGATGAAAATCGGATTTATCGGACTTGGCGTCATGGGGCTTCCCATGGCCGGACATTTGATCGATGCAGGCCACGAGCTGTTTCTCCATCGGGTCAAACCCAAGAGCCAGGAATTAGTCGAGAAGGGCGGCAAGGCGCTCGAAAGCCCGCGCGCGGTAGCCGAGGCGGCTGATGTGGTGATCCTCATGGTGCCCGACACCCCTGACGTCGAGGCGGTCCTGTTCGGGCCCGACGGTGTGGCGGAAGGCCTAGGCGCCGGCAAGATGGTGATCGACATGAGTTCGATTTCTCCGGTTGCCACCAAGGACTTTGCCGCACGCATCGAGGCCCTGGACTGTTCCTATGTCGACGCTCCGGTATCCGGCGGCGAGGTGGGGGCCCGCAACGCTGCGCTCACCATCATGGTCGGTGCGCGCGAAGACGCATTCGCCCGTGCAAAGCCGTTGTTTGAGATCATGGGGAAGACCATCACCCATGTCGGCCCGGTGGGCGACGGACAGACCGCCAAGGTTGCCAATCAGATCATCGTCGGTCTCACCATCGAAGCGGTGGCCGAAGGTCTCGTCTTTGCCCAAAAGGCGGGCGCCGACCCCGCGCGCGTGCGCGAGGCGCTCCTGGGCGGCTTCGCCGGCTCGACGATCATGAAGATTCATGGCGAGCGTATGATCGAGCGGACCTTTGACCCCGGGTTCAGAATAAAGCTGCACCGCAAAGACATGGCACTTGCAGTCGATTCTGCGCGGCAGCTGGGCCTTGCCTTGCCCAACGCGGCGGCGGTCGAGCAATTGATGAACGCGGCGATCGCACGCGGCGACGGCGACCGGGATCACTCGGCGCTCTATCTCACCCTCGAGGCCCTCGCGGGCAACAGCTAAACCGAGGACCGGTGCCCCGCGCGACCGTTGTTTCCGGCACATGCCTGCCGGGAACGCGGGTGAGGTGTGGCCGGTGACCCGCCAAAACGGAGTTCAGCACATGGCGAAGATCGATATGCAGGTGCCATTCGGCGCTGTCTATTTCCGCAAATCCAACCCTCCTCGGGAGGACTGGGAGCGCGATTACGCGGTTGCCGCCGAAGACGGGATTAACGTCTTCCGTCACTGGTTCATGTGGAGCGCCATCGAGCGCCGACCCGGCGAATACGACTGGGAAGAATACGACCGGCAGCTCGATCTCGCTGCCGCTAACGGCATCAAGACGATCATCGCGGAACTGACCCATACCGTGCCCGACTGGGCCTATCGGAAATTCGCCCACGCCCGCCAGATGAAGGCCGACGGCACCGCCTTGTCCTCGATTATGGGTGTCTCGGCCGCAACCGGCGGGTTTGCTCCCAATGGGGGCGGGGCGGGTGCGCTAACGCTCAACTGCCCTGAGGTCAAACAGGCCGCGGGCGGTTTCCTTACCGCGCTTGCCGAGCGCTACAAGGGGCACCCAGGGCTTCTGGGGTACGATGTCTGGAACGAGTGCAACTATTCCCCGCTCGTCGATTACAATCCCCACACCAAGGCCGCGTTCCGCGAGTGGCTGCGCGAGAAATACGGTGACCTCGATACGCTGGCGCGCGCCTGGTATCGCTATTCCTATGCTGAATGGGACGATATCGAACCCCCGGTCCAGACCGCGCCCTATCCAGAATGTCTCGACTGGCTCGCCTTCAAGCGCGATAACTACTACGGCCAAATGCAATGGCGCATCGATACGATCCGCGCCGTTGATTCCGAGTGCCTGATCGCCGCGCATGGCGTTGCCGGGGCCATACCCGATATGGCCGCGCGCGGCAGCGATGACTGGCTCGCCGCTTCCAAGGTCGAAGTCTATGGCTACACCTGGATTCAGGCGCGCAAGGGCAACCAGGCCTGGCGCAGCTTCTATGCCGCCGATCTCAACCGCGCCGCCGCGCGGGGCAAGCCGTTCTGGCACGCCGAGCGCCAGGGCGGCCCGCTCTGGATGCAACCGCAGGTCGTGGGCCGCGACAAGGAGGACGGACGCGTCGCCGAGCCCGAGGATGTCCGCGTGTGGACGCTAACCTCGTTTGCCGGCGGCGCTCGGGGCGTGCTCAATCTGCGCTATCGCCCCTTGCTCGACGGCCCGCTCTTTGGCGCCTTTGGGTCCTACGGCATGGACGGTGCGCGCACCCCGCGCTCGGACGCCGCCAGCGCGATAGCCAAATGGGCCAACCATCCCGACCAGTCAGCGCTCATGGCCGCCAGCCCCGTTAGAGGCGACATTGGGATCGTTGTCGCGCCTGAAACACAGCAATGGGATTATCTTCTGAGCCATGAAGGTGGCTACGACACCTATGCAGCGGCCATGTGGGGCGCCTATCGCGGCTTTTTCGACAACAACATTCAGGCAGACTGGGTACATATCGACGACATCGCTGCCTATGAGACCCTTTATTTCCCGTATCCGATCATGCTCACCGCCGAACACGCCCGCCAACTGACCGACTGGGTGAACAAGGGCGGGCGGCTGATCTGCGAGGCCTGTCCGGGCTATTTCGGTGATCGCGGGCGGGCTGGCACGGTCCAGCCCAATCTGGGTCTCGATGCGGTCTTTGGGGTCAAGGAAGATACTGTCGAGTTCATGCCGGACATCGGCGACCGGATACGGTTCGACTACGAGGGGGCGCAAATCCAGGGTGGCGGGTTCCTCCAGTCCTATTCCGGATGTGAGGGCCGCGAGCGTGGCTGGTTCGCCGATGGCCGTGTTGCCGCCGCGGAGAACCGGTTCGGTGCGGGGCACACCCTCTTATTGGGAACGCACCCCTCGGTGGGCTACTACCGGACCCAAAGCGAAGCCGGGCGTCAGTTTTTTGCGCAGATGCTCGAATGGGCCGGGCGGCCTGCAAGGGTGTCGAGCACTAACAATAACGTCCAGGCGCGTGTACACTCGGACGGAAAATCCTCCTACCTTTGGATCGTCAACTCGACGCGGCAGCCGCAAAGTGGCCGGATCGCACTTGGGGACGGTTCGGCCAGGTTTGGCCGAATCTTCTGGGGCGCGAGCGACGCTCTTGATGGCATGCGCTTCACCGTGCCGCCGCGCGACGCTATCGTGGCCGAGATTGCCGACTGATCCGCAAGGCGACATGGTGCGCGTCTAACTCGTGGTGTTGCACGGGTCGCATGTGGAAATGGCTTACCGATTTTCCCGTGTGTTTACCTTGAGCTACGAAGCGCATTTTCGACGAACCTTGGTCGGCTGCAAAGAGTGGCGGCAATACTGACAGTTTATCCCTTCCCGACCAGAACCGGACGGGCCACTGTCGGCCTCAAATGCTCTGCGGCCCTAAAGAAGTAAGGTGCCGCAGACGGGTTTGCCGGTGCTGGCGGTTTGCTGCACCGCCGCGTCAGTGCTCAGCAGGGCTGGCTGGTCCGTCAGTCCTATGGTGCGGCGGAGCGAGGTAGCGATCGGCCGAGGCGGGATGTCGGCGTCTTCGCTGTCCCGCGTCGATGCCTGCTTGCGCGATGGGAGCAGAGGCAAGCAAGTGTCGTTCGTCGGCCGGGGACAGGGGGCCAAACGGCCTACGTGCCGGCAAGCCGTCGGATCCGATCAAGTGTTTCGGACGGCAATTCCCCGTACAGAAAGCGATATTGCTGCGAAAACCTTCCCAGGTGCCCAAAGTCTTGCGTCATTGCTGCACGTGTAATTCCGTGCTCGTGGAACCGTCTGTCCCACAATTCTTTGCGCACGTGTCCGAGGCGGAAAGCGAGAATTAATTCGAACGGACTTATGCCGAATATGGACCGAACGGCATAGTGAAGGGCGCGGGGCGTCACGCCGAGTTCGGAGGCAATATCGGTCACGGAGACCTTTTGTCCAAATCGGTTCTCAATGTGCCGAACCACCTTCTGCGCTAACCCGTAGCCCGATGCCAAGGGCCGGCGGTCCGGATCTTTTCGCACGGACTGTCCTATTCCGAGTGCTTCGCCAAGGGCACTCAACACCGCAAATCGAAGCCAGCTATCCTTGGCCCCGCCGGCTTCGAAGGCTGCGGCGGCAAGGCGTTTGAAAACCCCGATCAGTGTACTGGTCAATGGAATCGTTGTTCTTCCGGGCCCGGTCGCAGAACCGTGGGGTGGTCGTAACCCCTCGGCGGAAAACACCGACAACCGCCCGGTCATCTCAATCGCGTGCCATGGGCTGGCGAGCACGCTGCGATATGCTTGTCCTGGCGCCAACATCGTCAGATGTCCCCCGGCGACATCCATGCCGCAGAATACCGCCGGGGAAAGGTTGACCACAAAGCTGATCCATCCGGGCTCCATACGAGTATGGTCTATGACCTTACGGTTTACATGGACGTCGGAGAATATTACGCCGTCGAGGTCTCTGCTGCGCATGCGGATGTGCAGTTGACCCGGTTCAATCTGTACGGGCGCTGTGTTCCGACCACGCAAGTTTTCGCGTAAATCGTCGATATCGCGAAAACCGAAGAAAAATGTGTCTCCCACCGGTCTGCTATGCCCCCAAATGATGGTCGTCTATACGACGACTTCCGATAACGGATAGCGAGAGGAAACCAGGCGGCTAAGATACCTGATTGAAATTAAAGGTAAATAATTTCTAAGATGTGGGGACTTAGAGCGGCGATACCCATGGCTGAATACAATCGATCCATTTACGCGTCTGCCCCTGCAGATACAGGGCGCTACGTTCTGCACGGAGCCTGACGCCGGTGCGCATTCGGCGGTCTTCCGGCCGTGCCGCGAGGAGTGTTTGCGCGCTGTCCCCGATGTCGCGCATTTTGCGAATCATTGTCCCGTTCTTCATTGCCGTCGCCGTATCGCTTGCTCCGACTGCCGCCGTGCATGGGCAAGTCCAACGCAGCTTCATCAACACCAGCTTCGAAGAGCCGGTGCTGCCAAGCGCCAATTGCTTTACCATCCGTGAATCCAGTCTCGTTCCAGCGTGGGAGACGACCGAGCCCACCTGGAACGGTGCATGGCATGCCGGTACTCACGGCACCTGCGGTGGTCACAAGGCGGCTCCGCCGGTCGAGAGCCCCATCCAGATGTTCCGCAATGCCGAAGGCATAACTGCTCCTGACGGCCACCAATGGGCCGAACTCAACGCGTATACTGGCGGGCGGCGGCTTTACCAGGAAGTTTGCATGGTCACCGGAGAGCAGGTGCAGTGGAGTCTCTTTCACCGCGGCCGTATCAACACGGACCTCTTCCGCTTCAATATCGGTACTGACCCAAGCGGCGCGGGCGCCACGACCATATTCGATGCCCGTACCAACACGGCAGGCTCCGGATTGATCGAGGCGACCGGCCTCGGAACTGTCAATCTCGAAAACCAGGCCGACGGCACGACCTGGGCCCGCTATTCCGGCACCTTTACCTGGAACCAGAACGGCCTCACGACGATCGGCTTCCAGTCGCGCGAAGCCGGCAGTGTAGGCAATATTCTCGACGATATTGATGTCAGGCTCACGCCCTATATCGAGTTTCAGCCGGGCTCGTCATCAGGAGCCGAAGAGATCGCGACGGCGAACATTCCAGCGATCCGGCTGGCTGGCACGCTCGACAGTCCAGTGACGGTGCAGATCACGATCACCGGCGGCACGGCGGTGCTCGGCGCCGACTTTACCACGCCGAGCGGCACCAATGTGTTTGCCATCACGGTGCCGGCCGGTGAGCACGACGCGACCCAGCCCATTCCGCTGGGCATCAGTATTGTCGATGATGACGATGCCGAGAGCGACGAAACCATCGAAATACGGATCGAGGAGGATCCGGCCAACTATACGATCTCGGGAACCCAAGCCTGCGGCGCCGTGCCCAATGTCAGCAGCACCTACACCATCCTCGACAATGAGGACCCCTTTACGGTCGAGAAGGTCGCTTTGCTGCGGGTTGTTCGGCGGGGCGAGGAGGTTCCATTTCTCATCACAGCGACCAACGCTGCGCCCGACGAGCGGGATGGGTTGACAGTCACCGAGATGGTCCCGCAAGGCTTCCGTTTCGTCGAGGGCTCGGCAACCATCGACGGCAATCCGGCGACCCCGACGATTTCCGGCGACGCTGTCAGCTTCGAAAACCTCTCGGTGCCAGGCAACAGCCAGCTCGAAATCCGCCTGCGTCTGCTGGTGCTCAGTACCGCAGAACCGGGCGAGCACAGGAATTCCGTGCAGGTCATCGAGGAGCCCGATACGCCCGTGACGCCGGTTGTCACCGCGCCATTTACCGTGCTGGCCGATCCGGTGTTCGAGTGCGGCGACGTGATCGGCAAGGTCTTCGATGATGTCAACCGTAACGGCTATCAGGACGAAGGTGAATTAGGGCTGCCCGGGGTGCGGCTGGCATCGGTGGAAGGGTGGCTCATCACCACCGATCAACATGGCCGGTTCCACGTCGCGTGCGCGCTTTTGCCCGATCATCGCATCGGCTCGAACTTCATCCTCAAGCTCGACACGCGCACCCTGCCGACGGGCTATCGGGTGACCACGGAGAACCCGCGCGTGGTGCGGCTCACGGCGGGCAAGATGACCGAACTGAATTTCGGTGCGGCGATCGGGCGCGTGGTGCGGCTCGATCTCGAGGACGGCGCGTTCGTGCCCGGTTCGACCGCGCTCGCGCCGCAATGGGACGAGGGGATCGACCAGCTCGTCGGGCTCCTGGCTGAGGAACATTCGGTCCTGCGTTTGTCCTATGTCACCGCGGGCGGCGACACCGATATCGCACAAGCACGTCTGCGCGAGACGGCGGCGCTCATCCGCGAGCGCTGGAGCGCCTTTGCGGAGCTGTACAGACTTGAAATCGAAATGCGCGTGGAGGCGTCGCGATGAGGGGGGCAGGGCGCCTTGCCATGGTTCTTGGCATCTCCTTGTGGGTCTGGGGCCTGGATCTGCCCGGAGGTCTCCGGGCGGCGGAGGAAAGCTGTACGCCCGATGCCGGATTTGCATATTGCAGCCGTTTCAGTTTTTCGGGCACCGATCAGTCCTTCACGGTGCCGTCTGGTGTGACCACGATCGACGTAAGGCTTTGGGGCGGCGGCGGCGGCGGCGCATCATCGGGCGGTGCTACAGGTTTGGGTGGCGCCGGTGCCTTCGCTGGCGGCACGTTGACGGTGAATGCAGGCAGCACTTTGACCGTCATCGTCGGCGAAGGGGGCAAGAGCCGCAGCACGACGCCGACTTACGGTGGCGGTGGCGCGGGTGGTAACGATAGTACCGCGGGCAATTTCGATGGTGGTAGCGGCGGTGGCCGTTCTGCGCTTCGCGACGACACCGGCACAGAATTGGTTACCGCTGCCGGCGGTGGCGGATCAGCCGGAGCGACCGCGAGCAACGCAGGCACAGCCTTCGTCCAGAGTTTTGCCGGCGCAGGGGAGCAGGATGCCGCTTTCAGCAATGGCTGCAGACCCGGCGCTCCTGCAACGGCAGGCACGCTTGTTGCCGGCGGCGCTGGGGGAGCGGGCAACAGGCCGGGCGAGGCCGGTTCCAGTTTTCAGGGCGGTGCCGGCGGCTTTACGAATGCCGGCAATACCGGCGCCGGCGGTGGTGGCGGCGGTGGCTTTTTCGGCGGCGGCGGCGGAGCCGCACAATTCGTTGCCCTTACGTGTGGTGGCATCAATCCGGCACGTGGCCAAGAGGGCGGCGGGGCGGGCGGTTCAAGCTACCTATCGACGAGTATCAGTAGTGGCAGCACTGTTGCCGGCAACCGTGAGAACCCTGCAAATACGACGGACCCCCAGTATATCGCCGGTGTGGCAATTGGTGGCCCTCGGCTAGGCTCGGGCGGAAATGGTTTGCTGGTCATCCAGTGGAACGACCCTCCTCCTGCTCCGGGCCTCATCTCAATCGAGAAGGTCGCTTTGCTGCGGGTTGTTCGGCGGGGCGAGGAGGTTCCATTTCTCATCACAGCGACCAACGCTGCGCCTGACGAGCGGGATGGGTTGACGGTGACCGAGATCGTGCCGCAAGGCTTCCGTTTCGTCGAAGGCTCGGCAACCATCGACGGCAATCCGGCGACCCCGACGGTCAGCGGCAACACCGTCAACTTCGAAAATCTGTCGGTGCCGGGCAATAGCCAGCTCGAAATCCGCCTGCGCCTTCTTGTGCTCAGTTCGGCCGAGCCGGGCGAACACAGGAATTCCGTGCAGGTCACCGAACCGCCGGACACGCCGGTGACCCCCGTCGTGACAGCGCCTTTCACCGTGTTGGACGATGCCGTATTCGACTGCGGGGATGTGGTCGGGAAGGTTTTCGATGATGTCAACCGTAACGGCTATCAGGACGAAGGTGAATTAGGGCTGCCCGGGGTGCGGCTGGCATCGGTGGAAGGGTGGCTCATCACCACCGATCAACATGGCCGGTTCCACGTCGCGTGTGCGCTTTTGCCCGATCATCGCATCGGCTCGAACTTCATCCTCAAGCTCGACACGCGCACCCTGCCGACGGGCTATCGGGTGACCACGGAGAACCCGCGCGTCGTGCGGCTCACGGCGGGCAAGATGACCGAACTGAATTTCGGTGCGGCGATCGGGCGGGTGGTGCGGCTCGATCTCGAGGACGGCGCGTTCGTGCCCGGCACGACCGCGCTCAATCCGCAATGGGACGAGGGGATCGACCAGCTCGTTGCGCTCCTGGCTGAGCAACATTCGGTGCTGCGTCTTTCCTACGTCACCGCGGGCGGCGACACCGATATCGCACAAGCACGCTTGCGCGAGACGGCGGCGCTCATCCGCGCGCGCTGGAGCGCCTTTGCGGAGCTGTACAGACTTGAAATCGAAGTGCGCGTGGAGGGCGGACAATGAGGGTGTTGGACAACAAGGCTACCAGCGCATTCTTGTCGTGGCTGACCCTGCTGACTGGTGTCGTCCTGGCCTCCACGGCCGCATCGGCGCAGACCGGACCATGCGCCGATGCCGGGTGCACGCAAGGGGTTCCGGGTGCGGCGGCCTATGAGAGCCAATCCGGGTCCATGCCTGTGGGAGAAAACACAGAATCGGGCGTTCCCTCAGGGTCGATCCCGTTCCGCATCAGTGTCGACGGGCAACCGCTCGACGCCAGCGCACCGATCGCACTTGCCGATGTCGAGCGGAGCACCGACCTCGCGCTGAGCGCCGTCGATATCCAGGTGAAGTATGACGGGCTCGACACGACGCCTGTCCTCAATGTCGTGACCGAGGCGCGCCGGACGTCGTATGCGGCAGGCGATCCGGTTCGGTTCCGGGCCTATGTCAACTACCCCGCCTTTGTGGCGCAAGCCGAAGTGCGGATCTACGATGCCGGTGCGGGGTCCGCGGACCGGCCCCTTGCGGTGTTGCCGTCGACGCCCTGGGACTTGCCGCAATGGAGGGTGCCTGACGACGAGGCATCCGAATATGCCTATGTGCTGCGTGTCTATGATGCGCAGGGCCGCTTCGATCAGACAGCGCCTCTGCCGATTGTAAAGACCACGGTGCCGCTTAGTGGTGACGGCCGGTTCGACCCGCGGCTGCCCGATCTCGATACCGACCGGACGGCGATCCGCAATATCCAGGTTTATGGCGGCGCAGTCACGGTCTACGGCCGCAATGTGCCCGAAGGGTTCGATGTCTATGCGCTTGGCGAGATGGTGCCGGTCGATGGCAACAGGAGCTTCGTCATCCGGCGGATAATGCCTGCTGGCCAGCATGCGGTTGACGTTAACCTCACGGGGTACGGCAAGGGCAGTACGCTGCAGTTCGTGCGCGACGTCACCATCCCGGAAAATGACTGGTTTTATGTGGCCCTGGCCGATCTCACCATCGGCAGGCGCATGGGCGACGAGATGATCGAAAACGTGCGGCCAGGAGAATACGATGCGGTCTACTCGGAGGGCCGGCTGGCCTTCTATCTCAAGGGCAAGATCCGAGGCGAGTATCTGCTTACCGCGGCCGCGGATACTGGCGAAGAGGGGCTCGGTAGCCTCTTTTCCAATCTTGGGGACCGCGATCCACGAGCGCTCTTGCGTCACCTCGACCCTGACGACTACTACCCGGTCTATGGCGATGACTCCTCCATGATCGAGGATGCGCCCACGAGCGGCAAGTTCTACGTCCGGCTCGAGCGCGGCGACAGCCACGCGATGTGGGGCAATTACCAAACCAGCATCACCGGTACCGAGTTCATGCGGACCGAACGCATGCTTTACGGCGCCAACGCGGTCTACCGCTCCGATCAGGTGACGGGCTTTGGCGAACGGCAGACCGAAGTAACGGTCTATGCGGCCTTGCCCGATACGCTGCCCCAGCGAGAGGAATTTCTGGCGACGGGCGGCTCGGCCTATTTCCTCCAGCGGCAGGACATCACCATCGGGTCGGAAACCATCACGGTGGAAGTCCGCAACAGCGTGAGCGGACGGGTGATCGAGCGGCGCGTGCTGCGCTATGGCGAGGACTACACCATCGACTACCTGCAGGGCGTCGTTATCCTGGCGCGGCCGCTGCCCTGGTTCACCGGGTCTGGCAGTCCGGTGCAGCCGGGTGCGGGGAGCGGCGATGCAGTCTACATGGTTGCGCAGTACGAATATGTTCCCTCGGCGGAGGACCTGGACGGCTATTCGCTCGGCGGGCGCGCCCAGCACTGGTTCAACGATCACGTGCGGATCGGCGTCACGGGATTGAGCGAGACCACGGGCATCGCGGACCAGACCGCCGTCGGCGTCGATGCGCAACTGCGCTATTCCGAGACGACCTTCCTCCGGGCGGAGATTGCTCGGTCCGAGGGGCCAGGGTTCGGGTCCCTGCGGTCCGTCGATGGCGGCCTGACCTGGGGCGAGCAAGGGATCAGCTGGGTCTCTAACCGCGCTGCCTGGGCGTGGCGGGTGGAAGGCCAGGCCGATCTCGCCGATCTTGGCACGGAAGGGCTCGCAGGGACGGTCGAGGCCTACTACGAGGAAAAGGACGAGGGCTTCGCCACGCTCTCCCAAGAGGTGCAGACCGACCAGTGGGCATGGGGCCTAAGCGCCGATGTCGCGCTTAGCGAGACGTTCGGGATCGCGGCAAGTTACGACGACTTCGGCGACGCGGACGGTGACATAAGTCGCGAGGGCGATGCGAGTCTCACGTGGCAGATCGACGATTATTTAAGCGTAGCCTTCGGTCTCGGCTACACCGAACTCATGTCGCCGGACGCCATCTCCGCGGGAAAAAGCGGCTATGACGGTTCGCGGCTCGATGCCGGCGCGCGGCTCACCTACGAATGGGACGAGGATATGCTGGCCTACGTCTTCGGCCAAACCACGCTCGCGCGCGACGGTGATATCGACCGGAACGACCGGACCGGCGTCGGGGTCGAATTCCAGTTGACCGAGACGCTGTCGGTGTCCGGTGAGATTTCCTATGGCACGCACGGGCTAGGGGTGCTCGCATCGCTGGGGTACGATCCCAACGACGACGAGCACTATTATATCGGCTATCGGCTGGATCCAAACCGGGCGTTCGATCTCGATCAGACGTTCGATCTTTTGGGTGAAGACCACGGGACCATCGTGACGGGGCTGCAGCGCCGGCTCAACGAAGTCGCCTCGACCTATGCGGAGACCAGCTACGACATGTTCGGCGGCCGCCGCTCGCTGACGCAGACCTATGGCGTTCTTTTGACACCCGATGCGTTTTGGAGCGTCGATGTCGGGCTGGTGGCCGGGCAGGTGCGGGACGACACGATCGATCCCGTGACCGGCCTGCAGCGGGCGGACTTCGACCGCGTGGTGCCATCGGTGGGCATCGGCTATGTTAACGAAGAGACGGGTATCCGCGCGCATGCCAATGCCGAAGTGCGGCTCGAAGAGTCGTCGGACGGCAGCCGGAATCAGAATTCCTACCTGCTCAATTCGGGGCTTTCCTGGAAAACCAGCGACGACTGGCGTTTACTCGCCAATATCAACGCGGTGCTTTCGGACGCGACCGCGCCGGAAACGGCGTTTGGGGACACCGACTATGTCGAAGCCTCGTTCGGCTATGCCTACCGACCCGTCGACAACGAGCGCCTCAACGCACTCTTCCGCTACACCTGGCTCTATGACCTGCCCGGCAACAACCAGGTCACGAGCGGGAGTGCGAGCGACCAGTATGCCCCCGCGCAGCGCAGTCACATTCTTTCTGCAGACGTCAATTACGACCTGACACCTTGGCTCACCCTCGGCGGCAAATACGGGTTCCGCTACGGCGAAATCCGCTACCGGACCGACAACGGATCGGGCACCGCGTTCGAGAACACCTGGCAGGTCTCCTCAGCGCATTTGGCGATCATCCGTGCCGACTTGCATGTCGTCAAGAACTGGGACGTACTGATCGAAGGCCGCGTGATGCATATGCCCGAAGCCCAGACCACCGACTATGGCGCACTCGCTGCCGCCTACCGGCATTTCGGTGATAATTTCAAGGTCGGCTTGGGCTACAACTTTGGTCGTTTCTCGGACGATTTGCGCGACCTCACCCTCGACGACCGCGGCGTGTTCATCAACATCGTCGGGAAATTCTAGGCGCCGATGGGCGGAAGTGGCTAGTGCCACTCGACCAGTCGGGTTCGGGAGGCAAGGTCCTTCACGAGGTCGCCGTGAAGACCTTGGTACGCAGGAAAACGCTCCGGATGAAACTCGCATCGAAGTTCGGCGATCATGTCGATCTCGCCGCCTTCGATCAGCTTGGGCAAAACGACATACTCCGAGCCCTCGATGTCCATCTTCATGACCACCTCATCTCCAGGCCGGATGGTTTCACGCAACCATTTCGCTGTATCGAGTGTGACCACATCCACGGATGCGTCATAGGTGATCACATATTCGGGGTAATTGTCCAAAGGCACTTTCCCGGTGAGCAACGTCGATGACTGGGAATGGCCGAGATAGAGAGGCATGGTGCCATCTCTGTCCCAAGCGGCTTTCTCCACGACCTCCACCCCTTGACCGTCGAACCGGAGACGAAGTGCGGCGGCAAGCGTAGGGTTCGGCTCGAAGGCGTAGCAAAGATCCACCTTCGCTGCGGCGAGGTAAGCCGCCACTGTCGAGCCGTCATTGGCTCCAAAGTCCAGGTATATCGATCGACCCCTTGTCACCTTCGCCACCTCGCAATCTCTGCCCTGACCAATCGGCCAATGAATCGGTTCCTTGGCAGGTCTAGGCCGGCCCACCGATGAGGTCGTATCTGGCAGGCTTGGTTAACGTCCGCAAGGATGTTGCACCCTCGCCGTTAACTGCATCTGAAGGCTCTTGTGCGAAGAATAAGGCAGGAAAGGAGCAAGCCCATGACTAAAGCTGCCTCCCCCCTGTGCGTGGCGTCCTTGATCGCCCTTTCTTTGCTTGCTGCACCAGCCGCCGCCCAGAGCGACGTGCCTATGCTAGTGATGGAAAGCTCAGAAACGGCTGCCCCCGTGATATTCAGCCGGGACGATCTCGAGCGCATGGGGCTCGTCACGATGAGAACGCATACCCCGTGGAACGAGGGCGAGGTCACCTTCGAAGGCGTGCCCTTGGAAACGATCCTCCAGGAAGCCGACATAGGGGGCTCCACGGCAACCGTAACGGCGCTAAACGACTATAGCGTCGACATTCCGGTCACCGATTTCACAGAATATGGTGTCATCCTCGCCATAAAGAGAAACGGAGAATACATGCCGGTCAGCGACCAAGGTCCGTTCTTTGTTATGTATCCCTTTGACAGCGATCCCGAACTGCAGGGGCAACCCTACCACGGCCGCGCGGTATGGCAGGTCAAAGAAATTTACGTCGAGTAACGTTCCATGTCGCCGGTGAGGCAGGAGAGCCCGGCATTTCGCCTGTTGCGGATTATACTTGCAGCAAGCGCGATTTCCTTTGTGACCATGACCCTCTATCTCGGCGCGCTGGTCATCCACAGGCAGGTGACGATTGATCCGATGGGCCGGCTCAACGAGAGCTGGCTGATTGCTCAAACGCCATCGGAATTTGCACGGCTGGAGCAGCGTATTAGCGCGTTTCGGCTGGGCGAAGAGCACGCTGACGTCGCGGAAGTCCGATTGCGTTTCGATATTGTGCTCAATCGGCTGAAGACCCTTCAAGCCGCCTTTCTTACAGAGTTCATACTGGCCGACCCGCGGAACCGCGAAACGGTCGACCATCTCGCCGCCAGTTTGGCTGCGGTTGAACCGCTCATTACCGATCTGGCCTCGCCGGGGGTAGCTGAGGAGGCCTTGGCCATACTCGCTCCCGTCTACCCGAAACTCGTGCGCCTATCAGTTGCGGCAAATTCATGGAATTCCGCTCGCATAAACGCGGACCGCGACGAGTTGTTCAACCTCCAGCGCCTGTTCACCTGGGCAACCGTCGGGCTGACTGTCTGCGGCTTTCTGTTCATAGTTTTGGTGCTGCTCCACAATCGCCTTCTGGCGAACACATCCGAACAACTTAACCGCAAGGAGCGGGCGCTACAGACCCGCAACGAGTGGTTCGAGGCGGCCATCAACAACATGTCGCAGGGACTTTGCCTGACCGATTCCAATCAGCGCCTGCTGGTTTGCAACGGCCGGTTCCTCGAACTCTTCGGACTGAGTGAAGACGCCAACTGGGCGAACGCTTTATTGTCGGACCTGGTTCCGAAAGAGGTGATCCCTGGAGCGGGGAGCGTTGCCTCGGACGAAGCGTCGTTCCACGCCATGGTCTTTCGCACGGAGAACGGATCGAGCATCAGTGTGTCTCATGAACCCTTGTCGGATGGTGGATGGGTCTCGACATTCCAGGATATCAGCGAACGCCAGCGCGCTCAGGACAAGATCACGCATATGGCGCATCACGACTATCTCACGGGCTTGCCGAACCGGCTCTCGTTCTGGGATCAGACTCAGAAGGCGCTTCAGCAGATCGATCGGAAAACCGCCGGATTGGCGGTGCTCTATCTCGATCTCGATCGCTTCAAGGAAATCAACGACACATTGGGGCACCCCGTCGGTGATGCCCTGTTAAAGGCCTCAGCGCAGCGCCTGACTTCTGTGGCAGGCGAAGGCGCTCTTGTCGCTCGTCTGGGCGGTGACGAATTCTCGATCCTCGTCCGTCAAGAATGGGACCTCATCGAGCATACCGTAGACATTGCCGAGCGTCTGCTTGCGGCATTCAGCCAGCCCTTTCATCTGGACGGCAGAGATATTGCTTTGACGACGTGCATTGGGATCGCGTTTGCCACAGAGGCTGGGACGACCAGCGATGAATTGGTCAAGAAGGCCGATCTGGCGCTCTATGGTGCCAAGGCCGCGGGACCGAACACCTATATGTGTTTCGATCCGGACATGGAAACGAAGATACTGCGCAGGCGCCAATTGGGTGACGACCTCCGGACTGGCCTGGAACTGGGTCAGTTCGAGGTTTTGTATCAGCCTCTTGTCGCGCTCGAAACCATGCAGGTGGCCTCGGGCGAGGCACTGCTGCGTTGGACACACCCAACGTTTGGGCCGGTGTCGCCACAAGAATTCATTCCGATCGCCGAGGAAACCGGCTTTATCGACATTCTGGGCGAGTGGGTACTCAGACGCGCCTTCAGGGATGCTTGTGGATGGCCGGGGCATGCTCGCATTTCGGTGAACCTTTCTCCGGTCCAGTTCAGAAACCCGAATCTGTGCGACCAGGTTGCTCAGGCGCTTGCAGAGACCGGTCTGGCCGCGGAGCGCGTAGAACTGGAAATCACCGAGTCCGTCCTGCTGCAGGATACGCAGGCCAACATCGAAATGTTGAGACATCTGAGTTCTCTGGGTTTGAAAGTTGCCCTGGATGACTTCGGCACCGGATACTCCTCGCTGAGCTATTTGATGCGTTTTCCATTGGATAAGATAAAGATCGACCAGTCGTTCATCCGTGGTTCGCAAGGCGCGTTTGGCAGCTTTGAAATCATCAGATCGGTGTCGGAATTGGCCGGGCGGCTCAATATGAGCACCGTTGCCGAAGGTGTCGAAACACCGGAACAGTTGCAGGTGATCCTCAGCGCCGGCTGTACCGAGGCACAAGGTTATTATTTCAGTCGGCCCGTACCGGAGGGCCGCTTCAGATCGTTGGCCGAGAACGGCTTCTCCGAGCCAACCCAGGTTGCGGTTACAAGGGTGTAGCGTAGGAACCCGTTAGCCTGTCGCAGTTAAAGACGGGCAATTAGGCTGCTTTTCACGGGCCCTGATCGAAGATCGGCGACCGGGACGGATCCACGTTCGGCGGATCGGCTCTACTTGCGGCCCGGCCAGATCCCGGCAGGCGTTGGATAGAACTCTCGATGCCGGCATACCGTTTCCTCGAAGCGCTGGGCCACAGGTTTGGGCCCCTTGCCGGCCACGTCGACCGCTCCTGATACAGGCCGCCCGCATTCCAGGCAGTATTCTGACTGGCGACGACTGACCTCGCATTCCCTTGGGAGATCCATGATCTAGCCTTCCCAGGTGCGCTGGTAGGGTTGCCACAAAATGTGACTTCCAAAAAAACGGCTTTACATGCAGGTAAATACCTGCATATAAGATGCGTATCAAACTTATGAGAACAAGATGTCACATCAAATCAGGCGCAAGATCGTCGTCGCCATCCAGGTTTCATTGGACGGGTTTACTGAAGGCCCTTTCGGTGAAAACGAATGGGTCGAGTCCTGGGCTGACGCCGCCGGTCTGGTTGAGGACCTGGATGCCTTTATCGTGGGAGGGCGCATGTATCCCGCCTATGGACTGCACTGGCAGGGTATCTTTGAGGATCCGGAGGCGCCGGCGCCTTTCATGGAACGGATGCCGACGCCGCAGGAAGTGGACTACGCACGAAAAGCCTTCGGATCTGCGCATTACGTAATGTCGCGTTCGCTGGAGGCAGTTGAGTGGCCGCCGACTGCCACCATCACAAACATCAGCCAATTACAAGAGATTAAGGCACGGAAAGGCGGCAATATCTATGTCGCCGGAGGCGCGACCCTGATCGCCGCTCTGCTCGATGCGGGGCTGGTGGACGAAATCCGGCTCATAGTGCACCCAGTCGCGCTCGGAAGAGGTACGGGGCTGTTCGCCGACATCTCGAACAAGGTGCATCTCGATCTCATCGACGCAAAGCCCGACCCGCTCGGCCGGGCGGTGCTTTCCTATCGTGTCCTCGCGGAGGGTGATAAAAGGCAGGCAAGGGATTGCCTGAAGCGGGAATGAGATGAACGACGACTTGGTTTTCAAAGCACTGGCAGATCCGACGCGCAGACTGCTGCTCGACCGGCTGTACGAGAAGAACGGGCAAACGCTCGGCCAACTTTGCGAAAACCTCGATATGGCTCGGCAATCGGCTACCCAGCACCTTGAGATTCTCGAGGACGCTAATCTGGTGAGCACTGTGAAACGCGGCCGCGAAAAGCTGCACTTCATCAATCCGGTGCCGCTCTTTGAGGTGTACGAGCGCTGGGTGCGCAAGTTCGAACACCGCGGGTTGAGTTTGTTGCATGATCTTAAGAAAGAATTGGAGAAGGATGCAAAATGACCAGGGAAACGACATCTTTTGTCTACGTGACCTTTATCGCCTCTACACCCGAAAAGGTGTTCGACGCACTGATCAATGCCGACCTCGCGCGGCAATATTGGGGGCATGCCAATATCTCGAACTGGAAGGCAGGTTCGCGATGGGAACATGTACGCAACGAGACCGGTGAGACGGAACTTGTCGGCGAGGTTGTCGAAATCACTCCGCCCGAGCGCCTGGTCATTACCTGGGCAAACGCGTCTCAGGTGGATGACCCTGAAGCCTACAGCCGCGTGACGTTCTCGCTCGACGAGTACGCCGAGATGGTCAAGCTTACCGTCAGCCACGACGATCTGATTGCGGGGAGCGGCATGGCCAACGGCGTCAGCAAAGGCTGGCCGGTCGTGCTCTCGAGCCTCAAATCCTTCCTTGAAACCGGTCGCGGGCTCGACGTTTTTGCCAAGCCCAAGGCGGCCTCGGCGTAGCGCTCGTTTAGCGCCCGACAGCGAGACATATCATGACCAACACCTATACAGGCGGATGCGCATGCGGCGCCATCCGTTACAAGACCAGCGGCGAACCTATCTTTGAAAACCACTGCCAGTGCCGCGCGTGCCAGCAGCGGAGCGGCACGGGGCATTCGTCCTATCTGACGTTTGCTGCTCGCGCGAAAGTATCTATCACCGGCGAGGCGACGATATGGAAGGTCGCCGGCGACAGCGGCAACATGAAGGCGCATGCCTTCTGCCCGACCTGTGGAACGCCGGTGTTTCTCACTTTCGACGCCATGCCGGACTTGATCGCCATCCACGCGACCAGCCTGGATGATCCCGGACAGTTCGAGCCGAAAGCGGTCACCTACAATATGCGGGGGCATGGCTGGGACGCGCTCGACCGGTCATTGCAGATCTTTGAGAAAATGCCCGGGTAAGCGGTAAAATGGTATCGGATATTGAGCAGCATCTCGCTTTGCTCAACAGGCTCCTGCCCGTTCGGGCGGGCGCATTGGCGGTCGATGTGGGGTGCGGCGACGGCTCGGCCACCCGCGCTTTGGCAAGCGCCGGTTGGCGGGCGCTAGGACTTGAAACCAGTCCGGCTCTTGTCGAACGAGCCCGTCGTTCCGGACCGCCGGTGGCCGGCGCATCGTTCACCACTGGATATGGAGAGGCCTTGCCCGCAAGTGCGGGTGGCGCCGCGCTGGTCCTCTATCTGTTCAGTTTCCATCATGTTCCGGAGTCGGTTCGGGGCGATGCCATCGAACAGGCGAGACAGCATCTTCGTCCGGATGGACGTCTGCATGTTGTCGATCCCCTGCCGGATGGGCCGATGAGCGAAGTCGTGCTTCCTGTCGAGGACGAACGCAACACCCGCCGGCATGCGCATCAACTCCTCGCCGGTCTCGACGGAAAAGGATGGAGGCTACTGTCACGGCAGAGCTATGTCCTTGGCCGCGTCATTGCGGATTTCCAGACAATTGAAGACGATCTGCTTCGCGGAAATCCCGCTTCTAGCGACCGAGTGGCTGAAATGCGGTCCGAGATGGAACAGCGGTTCACGCGGCTTGGCGTTACGGTCCAAGGCGGGCGACGATTGGACCAGCCCTGTGTTGCCTATCATTTTGCGCCGGCCTGAACTCTGTCGTGCGCCGGTCGCCCCGGCCAGACAGAGGGCGCGATCGCCGCTTGGGTCAAAGCCATCTACACAGGCTAGCGCCGCAACCTCTTTGGGCGCTTTGTCAACAAGCCGAAGCGCATTAACCAAGGACGCCGATGCTCGGGTTTTGCGTGCGCACTACAGGTAGCGAGACATAGCTCTGTCGTCCGGAACCACCGAGCAATGCCTGTTGGGCGATCACAAAGTCCGCTTCAGTGGCCAGCGTCGCTGGCACCCGGCTCTGTGGATTGCGGTCGAAGCGTGGGAAGTTGGACGAGGCGACTTGAAGCCGAATACGCGATCCTGCGCGGAACAAATGGCCGATATGGCCGAGTCGGACGGTGATCTCGACCGGAGTGTCGATGCCGGGGTTACTCCAGCGGGTGATGCCGTCGACAAGGCCAAAACTGCGCCCGTCCGGGTGTACCTCGCAGAGTCGGGCCGTCCAGTCTGAGCTGACTGCGCTCGATTGAACCCAAAGCGTTGCCTTGACCAAACCGGTCACCTCGACCTCCGCGTCCAAGGGGGCAGAAGTGAAGACCAAGACGTCGTCGCGGCGTTCGATGTTCGACTGCTCCATGGGGCCGGCGTTCCGGCCCAAAAGCAAGCCAGGCAGGAAGGTTGCGCCGCCGGTAGTCGGGACAGGCGACGCGGGGTTGGACATATAGGTGCGTGACCAGTCCGTATTGGTGGCTATTTCAGTTAGGTGTTCACCAACAAGATAGAGCGGCTTGATTTCTGTACCGGGCAATGGCCAGTCCGGTGCACTGTGCCAGGTATTCGATCCACTCCTGAAATAGCGGACCATTGGGCCGGTGGCCGGCCTGCCGTTGAGCGCCGCGTCGAAGAAGTCAATCTGAATATCTGAGAGGCCCGCGGTCGAGGCGGCGTATCCGTGCCAGAACGCGCCTTGCCAGTCTTTCGGGTTTCCGTGTGACCAGGGGCCGATTATCAGCCTGTCTCGAACGTTTTCCGGGTTAGAGTGCCTCCGGCGGACGGTTTCGAACAGTTCGAGGGATCCTTCGAGGAAGAGGTCGTTCCAACCTGCAGTCACCAGCATGGCGGCGTCGCTTGCTGCGATGGCGTCCAGTCGCTCGCGATTCTGAAGTGCGCTGGCGGCGCGCTCATCATCGAACCACCGCCCGGCGTAAGGCGCGAGCCCGAGCAGATCGGCATCGAGCAGCGGGAGGTGTGCAAAGGCCGCGTCCGGATCGCGCATCAAAGTGGCGAAGTATGTGCATAGGCGGTTAGCGGTCGCCTCGTCCATCGTGGCGATCCGGCGCTCGAGATCGGGTGCACCGAGGGCTTCGATGATCCAGAGCAGGAGGAAGCCGAGTTCGGTCGCGCCAGAGCGGTACATCCAGGTTTCGCCGTGGCGCGCGGTCGTCAATTGCGGGGAGATCGCGACAAGGCCTTCGGGGTGCGCCGCGGCGGCCAGAACCTGGGTCGCACCCACATAGGACGCGCCGAACATCGCAACTTGGCCATCGCAGAAGGATTGCGCCCGCAACCAAGCAATGGTGTCGGCCCCGTCCTCCTCTTCCCATGTGAAAGGGTCGAAGGTCCCTCCCGCTGCGTAGCGCCCCCGTGTGTCTTGCACCATAACAGCGAAGCCACGGCGCAGGGCGGATTGGAATTCGAGAGCGGAGATATATTGCGCCCCGTGCACGTCCTCGCGACGGTAGGGTGTGCGCTGGAGGAGGACGGGCCAGGGCCCGTTCCCGTCGGGTAGCCAGATGTCGGCGGGCAGAAGCGTGCCGTCGCGCATCGGCACCGCGACCGCGTCGAGAATTTTGAAGGTTCCGGCCATCTTCGACGTGTCAGCCCCGGATGAAGCGTTGGCGGATCTGGTCGAACGATACCGCGAGGATCAGGAGTGTGCCGGCGGCCACCTGCTGCCAGGTGGAGTTGATGTTCATCAGCGTCATGCCATTGTTGAGGACGCCGACGATGAGCAGGCCCAGTACCGTACCGAACATCGATCCGGTTCCGCCCTTCAGTGTCGTCCCGCCAAGGATGATGGCCGTAACGACGGCGAGTTCGAGGCCGACGCCAGTGGTGCCGGAGGTCGAACCGAGCTGCGAGGCGCTGACAAGGCCGGTCAGGGCCATGCACAAACCCGATCCGATGAAGGCGAGAAATAGCGTTGTCTTTGTGCGGATACCGACAAGGCGGGCAGCGGCCTCATTGGCGCCGATGGCATATATCGTGCGCCCGAAGACCGTGCGGGCGAGGAGGACGCCGACGACGATCGCCACGACGACGAACAGCGCAGCGGATAAGGGAATATCGAAGAGCGGGCGCAGGATCGCCCAGTCGAAGCCGTTGATGCGCACGCTACTCGCACCGCCGATCGAAAGCGTCAGCCCGCGGAAGATTGCGAGCGTGCCTAGAGTCGTGATGAGTGCGTTGACGCCGACCACGGTGACGAGAAAGCCGTTGAGAACACCGATCCCGATCCCGGTCGCCAGAGCAATCAGGACCGCAGGAGCGATCCCGAACTGTTGGGCGGCGAGGGCGAACACCAGGGCCACGAAAGCCATGCCGCTGCCGACCGAAAGGTCAAACTGACCCCCGATCAAAAGGATGGTGCCGCCGGCGGCGAGAATGCCGGTGATCGACATGGCGGTGAAGATGTTCACCCAGTTCGGCCACGTGAGAAAATAGGGCGAGTTGAGCGCGAAGAACAGGATTTCTAGCAACAGGAACAGAACGAGCGCGGCGCATTCAGGGACCGAGATCGTGCGTTTGGATGCGGCTGCGCCGGTCATGGCAACACCGTTGGTTTCATCAGACATGGGCGGCTCCTCCGGCCACGCGGGTGAGGCTGGCCACTGAAATATCTTCACGTTCGAGCTCTGCGACTATCCGCCCGCGCACCATGACGAGGCTACGGGTCGCTGCGTGGGTGATGTCCTCGTAGTCGGAACTGGCGATCAGAATGCCATGACCCTCGCGGGCCAGGTTGCGAAGCAATTGGTAGATTTCCTCGCGGGCGCCGACATCAACGCCGCGGGTCGGTTCAACCAGCAAAAGCAGACGGGACCCATTCTCGAGCCAGCGGCCGAGCAGGATCTTTTGCTGGTTGCCGCCCGATAGTGTGGTGATCCTTTCGGACCCATCCGGCCGCGAGCGGATGTGCAGTGTGCGGTGCCAGGTCCTGAAGGCATCCGCTTCGCGGCGACGGCCGATGAATCCCGCGCGGGACAAGTGGGCCCAACTGGGGGCAGAAAGGTTTTCGGCGGCGGTGCGCATCTGGAGCAAGCCCTCGCTCGCGCGATCGGCGGGCAGAAAGCCGACACCCTGGGCGACGGCCTCGGCGGGGTGTTTGAAATGAACCGGCGCGCCGTCGAGATGCACGGCGCCGCGGTGCCGGGGGGCGGCGCCAAACAGCGTGGCCGCGAATTCCGGGACGCCCGATCCGACCTTGCCGTAAAGCCCGACGATTTCACCGGGGGCGACAGAGAGCGAAACGTCCTCGAAGGACTCGCCGCTCAGCGCCTCGACCGCGAGAAGCGGCTTGCCCAGCGACCTAACCTCGGGAGGTGCGCTATCTTCAGCGACGGCGAGTTCCCGTCCGACCATCGCGGTTACGACGGTGTTCTGGTCGACTGCATCGACTTCGGTGTTGAGCGATACGCGCCCATCGCGCAGCACGCACACGCGGTCGGCGATTTCAAAGACCTCGTCGAGCCGGTGGGTGATATAGAGGATGGCGACGCCCTGGTTCCGCATCCTTTCAATCAGCGCAAAGAGCCGTCGTGTTTCGGCATCAGACAACGCAGCCGTGGGTTCGTCGAAGATGACGCACCGGGACGCGCCGACCGTCGCCCTCGCAATTTCGATGATTTGGCGCTCGCCGAGCCGAAGAGTTTCGACCTTGGCGTCCAGTGCAATATCGGCGCCGAGGGCGTCGAGCGCTTCGTGGGCCGTCTTACGGACGGCGCGGCGGTTGACGAA
This sequence comes from Pelagibacterium xiamenense, assembly GCF_021166475.1. Taxonomy (GTDB): domain Bacteria; phylum Pseudomonadota; class Alphaproteobacteria; order Rhizobiales; family Devosiaceae; genus Pelagibacterium; species Pelagibacterium xiamenense. The sequence goes on along the minus strand of NZ_JAJOYS010000002.1, from coordinate 844,089 downwards.
GCCCCAGCGTGCAGGTTGCGCTCCCAGGGAGATGTTCTCGGCGACGCTGAGTGTCGGCGCGTCGGCAATCTCCTGGGCTATCAGGCGGATGCCGGCCTCGCGCGCCTTGCCAACGGAGCGGAACTGGAACTTTTCGCCATCGATCCGGATTTCTCCCGCGTCGGGCGCGTGATCGCCTGCGAGGATGCGCACGAAGGTCGATTTGCCAGCACCGTTTTCCCCCAGCAGGGCCGTTACCGACCCTGCTGGTAGGTCAAGGTCCACGCCGTGGAGGACCTTGACCGGGCCGAAGGCCTTTCGAATGCCACGAACCGACAGGAAGGGTTCGGTTGCTAGAGGCACTCGGACACCTCCGGGTAGTACTCAGCCATATTGTCGGGTGTCAGCGCGACATGCGGCACGAGGATCTGGTCGGCGATCTCCTCGCCATTGATGGCTGCGATGAGGTTCGGCACGATCAAGAGCGGATAGCGCTCGGGGAAATAGGCCGCCGCGGCGATGAAGTGCGGGGCGGTCCAGATCTGGCAATTGCCCGGATCGAAGTTCTGAACGCCGAGATAGAGTTCGTCGGTGCGGCCCTGGCTGCGGGCTGCCGCAAGGGCGCCAGTGATGACGTCTTCGTTAATGCCGACCGTGATGATGCGCTCGGCACCGGGCAAGGCCGTGAGAGTATCGGTTACCTGACGCTGCGCCGTATCGGCCTGACCGCCAGCGCCGGTATCGATCACGCGCTCGTTCTCGACCGGTCCGCAGACCGACTCAAAGCCTTCGCGGATGCCGTCCATACGCATGTCGTTGACAACGCCGACCGCAAGAGACTCAAGGGACACCCAGGCATCGAACTGGCAATCGAAAGTCGCCTCGAAATAGCGCCCGAGTTCATAACCGACGATCTGGCCGGCATAGGCGTTCGCCGCGCCCACAAAGGCCGTCTCGCAGGGCTGCTGCTCGATGTCGATGGCGATGACGGGGACCTGCGGGCCTTCGGCGCAAATGTTCGCTGCAGCCGCTGCGTCGGCCTGGAAGGTGACGAGCCCATCAACGTCCCGGGTCCGGAACTGGCGTGCGCAGTTGAGTGCTTCGGCGGCGTCGAACTTGCTGTCGCAGGTCATCAGTTCAAATCCGGCGACTTCGGCAGCTTCCTCCATGCCGGCCTGCAGCGCTTCGGTGAACGGGACGCCGAGGCCGAGCTGGGTGAACCCGATCACGAGGCCCTCGCCGATCCCCGGTTCGATGGGGTGGAACGCCGCGACCGCGTCCGGGGGGGTAATCCCCTCCTGCGCTACAGCGGGAGCTGCGGGAAGCATCGCCGTGGCAGCAAGCGACGCCAATGTGAGCAGTAACGCCAAAGGGCGCCCTGGCTTGTGTTCACTCATTTCGTTCCTCCTCCTGAGTTGAACGGTTGCGGGTCAGCAGACCCGGGTAAATTGCAGGTCAAGCAGTTTCGCGAGTTTTTCGATCCGTCCGGCGATATGGCCTACGCCGACGGCGCAGTGATGCGCGGGGCCGGCGGCGTTCCAAGCTTCGGAAAACGCGCGCGCGCCGGTCACGAAGCGGTAGCGGCTGTTGGTGTTGCCGATTTCGAGAATGGGACCAGGCACCGATTCGCCTTCGGCAACGAGCAGTTCCACCTTCCCCGCACGCTCGATGACCGAGAGCAGGGTGACCGGGCCGTGGCGAACGGACATTTCGACCGAGACACCCTTGCCGACCTTGCCGTGATACACCTCAAGCGGGCGTACCTTGGTCTTGCCCTCGGCGATTTTGGTATGGCCGGGCCCGTCATGGCCCATCAGAACGACATCATCCTCATAGTCGATGGCGTAGTATTCGGTGAACGATCCACCTGCGCCGAAGGCGTCCATAATCTTCATCGCCTGGGCATTCTTGATTTCGTATTCGCCGGCCACCGGGACGCCTGATGCCGTGAGCAGGGAGCAGCCGAGGATGACCGAGGAGATGATATCCTCGTGTTCGTGGTCAGGCACAGAGACGTAAAAATAAGCCATGGATCCAAGACCGCGCGTGTCGACCAGCTTGACCAAAGCGGCGGCGGTGCGGGCGGCGCGGTGCAATTCTTCGGGAGCGCAATCGGATTGGATATCGAATTCTGCTTCGATGCGCGCGAGCATCGCGTCGACCTCGGCGTCCGCGAGGCTGTTTCGGATCTCGGCAAGTTCGTCCATTTCGACGAAATCGATGATGGTCCCAAACGCGGCACATTGGGCCGTCAGGTCAGAATAGATGTCGAGCATGCCATTATAATAGTGCCCCATGACGCCGAGGCGGTTGTGCGCCATCACGTGAGCAACCCGCGCCGCTTCGACCCAGTCCTCAATCTGTGCGTCGACATGGGCGTCGCCCTCTAGGACGCCTGTGATCTGGTGTGTGGGGATGCCCGCCCTTGTGAATACGTTAGCGATTTCGGGTACGGGGCACGCCGCGCAATGGGCCAACCACTCGCCTGTCATCCGCGTGCGGTCGGGCAACCTGTTGAAGGCCGCGTAGTCTATGGCGCGTTCGGGCTGCAGGTTGAGGATGACGACCGGCACGCCGGCGCGGCGAACTACCGGCAGGACGGTAGACGAAAGGGCATAAGTGGTGACGTAAAGGAAAATGAGGTCGATGTCGGCGGCACGAAAATCGTGCCCGGCGTCGACCGCCTTTTCCGGTGTATCGATGAGGCCGAGATTGACGACTTCCACGCCAGGCCGCGCAAGCTTGGCCTCAACCGTACCCACATAGCGCCTGAGCCGGTTTTCCAACCCTTCGAACTGCGGCCAATAGGCTTCAAGTCCAATCCCGAACAGTCCGACCTTCAGCGGTCGCGCCATGGACCGGCCCCGGTCTGCCAACTCCATACATGTCCTCCCAAGGTTGCCGTGGGACCGGCTGCGGTCGGTCAGCAACGCTGTCATTCAAAAACTGATCTTGGGCATGACACTAGCACTCGATCGAACGGCGGGCATGCGGTATACCTTTCGATAAATGACCTAATGCATATAGAAAGTGATCACATGGAAGGGGCCGACTACTTCACGTATCTGCCCGAGAACACGCTCTGCGAAGCGTGGGGATGCACCGCGCTTTCCACCGGGTACACCGCGATTCCGCCCGGTTCAGACTATCCGCCCGTGCGGCACCCGGACGATCACCACTTCGTCTGGGAGAAGGGGCGAACGCTCCAGGCCTACCAATTTGCGCTCATCAGCGAGGGACGGGGGCGACTCCAGGCGGCGCCGCAGCCCGATGTCGTTCGCACGGTAGAAGCAGGCGATGTGATTTTGCTTTTCCCTGGCGTCTGGCACCGGTTCAGCCCGGATCCGGAGACGGGCTGGGTCGAACACTGGATCGAGTGTCGCGGCTTTGCGTTTGACAGGGCGATGGATATGGAGCTGCTGCCCACAGAGCGGCCATTGTGGCACGCGGGCAAGGCGGGCGAGGCTATCTTCAATACCGTACATCGGCTCGCGCGGGAGGATGCACTCCTACACCAGCCGGAACTTTCCACACTCGGGCTGCAACTTCTCGCCCGGCTTTGCCAGTCGCGCGATCTCGCCGAGCAGGGACGGGCCCGCATCGTTGAGCGCGCGCGGCGCATCCTCATGGAGCAAAGCGGCAGATCGCCGGCGCTTGCGGCTGTGGCCCGCGATCTGGGCATCAGCTATTCGACGCTGCGTCGGCTTTTTCGTCAGCACACAGGGATATCGCTCAAACAATATCAGACTGAAGTGCGGATCCGGCGTGCCTGTGAGTTATTGCGGAATTCCGACAAGTCGATCAAGGAGATTGCGGGGCATCTGGGATACAACTCCGCGTTCCATTTCTCCACTCAATTTCAGAAGGCAACAGGCGTGGCGCCTTCTCACTGGCGGCAACGGAACCATTTCGCGGTACGATGACGTGTATCTCTCGGTCGGTGCCTCCGCTGCAGCGGGTCGGTTGCTGGACCCGTAACACAATACGCTCATGTCCGTTATCCGATTGGCAGTCGCGCGCTGAGCACTCTGTGCCGGAGTGTGGGGGCTAACAGCATGTCGGATCCAAGCTCGGCTCGGTCGGACGCTGTTTGATGGTCATCGTCGGCGTTGTGCTGGGTACGGTTTTTCTCCCCCTCGATCTCAGCAAGACGGCGAGGCGTAGGTGGTTGGACCTTTGTGGCTCACTTGCGTCGAGGATGGTGGTGGCTGATTGCCGATGCCTTCTGGTTGATTTTCCAGCCGCGAGTTGGTTGCACGGGGTGCGGGAAGTGGGGTTGACCGCTGTCGGAACGACGCGTGTACTGCGGGGGCAGTCGCCGCCAACACGCTGGCGAGTAGGGATAGATATATTGGGTTCGTAGAATTTACGAGAGAAATACGCATCTGAAGTTTTTTATACGAATTTAGCCTCGATATAGTGCTGGAACTGCGAAAAAGAGCCCCTAGGCTCAATGTAACGCGGACCAGGGAGGATTCAGCGCGCGATGGCATCATTCTTTCACCGGCCCAAGGCGGCTCGTGCCTGCAATTCCCGTTCGGATTATCAGTAGCGCGTTATGGGGGGTGGAATGTCGATGGAAGTCCTGAGCGATGCAAAGGTAAGAGCGTGTCTTCCCTGGCGCGATCTCATCGACGCCGTTCGCCATGCGTTCCGCGAAGGTGTTGAGGCGCCGGCGCGGGCGGCGCACTCCGTTTCGGTCCCTAATGCGCCAGACCTTACGCTCTTGCTCATGCCCTCGTGGCGGGTCGGCGACAAGATTGCTGTGAAGGTCGCATCGGTTGCGCCCGGCAACGCGCAGCGCGGAATTCCGACGGTCTCGGGTCTGATCTTTCTCCTGGATGCGGAAACGGGCGTCGTCGAGGGTGTCATGGATGCCGGCGAGGTGACGGCGCGCCGCACGGCCGCGGCATCGGCCCTGGCGGCGGACCTCATTTGCGCCAAGTCCGTCCGGTCGCTTTTGCTGGTCGGTGCCGGGCGCCTGATCCACAATCTGGCTCAGGCGCACTGCGTTGTGCGGGACTATGACGAGGTAGCCCTTTGGGCGCGCGATGAAGCCAAGGCCGAAGCGCTTGCCGGGGAGTTGGCCAGTGAAGGTCTCTCCGTCAGCGTTGTTCGGGATTTGCGGGGCGCGTGCGGGCGGGCGGACGTAATTTCCTGCGCGACGATGGCCACAAGCCCGCTGGTTTTAGGCGATTGGCTCAAGCCTGGAGCGCATCTGGATCTTGTCGGGGCGTTTCGGCCGGACATGCGCGAAACCGACGACCGCGCGTTGGTTCGCGCTCGCGGTGCGATCTATGTCGATACCTTTGAAGGCGCCATGGATGAAGCGGGCGATCTGCTGCAGGCGATGGCGGCCAACGCTATCACACGCGAGGACATCGCGGCCGATCTTGCGGCGCTGTGTCGAGGCGAGCGCGCTGGCCCATCCGAAGATCTGACGGTTTTCAAATCGGTCGGGACAGGACTTGAAGACTACGCCGCGGCGCGACTGGTGGCGGCGCGAGCATGAATTCGCCGGTTGTAGGCTATGGCAGCGTTCGGCCGGTTGCCGGAGTTATCGATCGACACGTGCATTATAACGGAATGCACGTTCTCAGGCGGTGCTGGCTCAGACCTGTGGTATGGGAAGCCGGTGCCATGAACAGCGAACCGCCGTATGTGGGGTACGGCCAAATTTCGGGAGCATCCCGAATCTAGGAAAGGGAGACTATTCATGCAGACATTGAAATTGCTCACAGCCGCTGGCCTTATAGGCCTTGCGGCAATGGGGTCCGGCGCAATTGCGCAGGAAACGATGCAGATCGGCGTTCAGGTGCCGACGACCGGCTCGGAGGCGACTTACGGCCAGGACATGATCAACGCGGTGCAGATCGCAGTTGACGAAATCAACGCGGAGGGCGGATTGCTCGGCCAGCAGGTTTCGCTGGTCACCGGCGACACGGCCTGCGATCCCCAGCAGTCCGTCAACGCGGCGAGCCGGCTGGTCTCGGCCAATGTCGTCGGCGTCGTGGGCGGCTACTGCTCGGGTGCCACGCTCCCCACGTTGCAGATCTACGGCGATGCCAATATCCCGTTCATCATCGCGGCTGCGAACTCCACGCAGCTGATTCCGGAAAATCCCGGCAATGCGTTCATGATCAACTCGACGGGAGCGGACCAGGCGGCTAAGGCTGTCGAGTTCCTGTCGGCGCAGGGTGCGGCGACGCTGACGATCGTCAATCAGGGCGACGCCTATTCGCAGGACCTGGCCACGCTTGCTAGCGAGGACTGGACGGCGGCCGGCAATGAGGTCGTCAGTATCGAGACTGTCAATAAAGGCGAGCAGGATTATTCGGCGATCGTCACCAAGATCCGTTCGACCAATCCCGACGCTGTTTTCTGGACTGCCTACTACGCTGACGGTGGCCTTCTCATCCGCCAGCTGCGCCAGTCGGGATATCAGGGCATTATCGCGGTCGGCGACGGATCGAATTCGCCGCAGCTTTTTGATATCGCGGGGCAGGCTGCCGAGGGGGTCTTTGCGTTCTCCAATCCGACCGCGGACTTCCTGCCGCAGGCTGCCTCGTTCACCGAGACGTATCAGGAGGACTACGGCAATGCCCCCGGGCCTTATGCGCCGCTTGCCTATGACGGCATGAAGCTCCTGGGCTGGGCCATCGCGGAAGCCGGGTCCACGGACGCAGACGCAATTATCGAGGTCCTGCGGTCTGCCGACGGCCAGGAATGGCTCGCCGGGCCGATTTCGTTCACTGACGTGAACACGCTGGCACGTTCGAACTTCATCGTGCTCAAGGGCGAAGGCGGGGCCTGGACCCGGGCCGACGAGTAGTCCTTACGGTAAAGGCTGATGCACCGATCCGGCGTCCCTGGGGCGCCGGGTCCTTTCGCGCATCGCCGTCAACGCGAGAAGACCTGACATGACAGCCTTTGATGTTGTGATGCAGCAGATCGTGAACGGCTTGGTGTTGGGCTCGTTCTACGCTCTGGTTGCGCTGGGCTACACGATGATCTTCGGGGTCATCAAGCTGCTCAACTTCGCCCATGGCGACCTCTATATGGTCGGCGGTTTCGTCGGCTTTCTGGTTCTATCGGCCATTTCCGGGATAACGGGCGGCGGCTGGACCGGCGTGGCCATATCCATGTTCCTTTCCATGATCGCTGTGGGGTGCCTTGGCGTCGTGATCGAACGGGTGGCGTACCATCCGATGCTGCGCGCGCCGCGACTTTCGATTCTGATCACCGCGCTTGCGGTGTCGCTTGTACTCCAGAACACGGTGCTTTCGATTACCCATGGCCAGTACACGGCCTTTGGAGCCGATTTCGGCTTTGGCGGGGTCAATCTGGGCAACGTTTTTATCACCTACAACCAGATGATCCTCGTTGGGATCGCCGCGTTCCTGATGATCGGGCTCGAAGTGTTCGTTTCGCGCACGCAGTACGGCCGGGCCATGCGGGCGGTGGCGATCGACAAGGACATGTGCCAACTCATGGGCATCAACGTTTCCGGCGTGATCGCGGTGACGTTTCTGATCGGCTCGGCGCTTGCGGCCGCGGCGGGCACGCTGGCGGGCGCCTACTACGGATCGGTTTGGTATTTCATGGGCTTTCTGATCGGCCTCAAGGCGTTCACCGCGGCTGTGATCGGGGGTATCGGATCCATTCCAGGCGCGATGCTCGGGGGGCTGATCCTCGGGTTCCTGGAAGCCTTCGGGACGCAATTGCCGGGCATTGGAAGCGAGTGGAAGGACGTTTTCTCCTTCGCCGTTCTCATACTGGTTCTCGTGTTCAAGCCGACGGGCTTGCTGGGCAAGTCTGAACAGGAGCGCATGTAATGACCTCCAATTCGAACGGTGCCGTACCGACACACGGGCTGGGCCCCTTCCTTCAGGATGCTCGCCTGCGATGGGTCGTTGCGATCGCGATCCTGGCTTTCCTCGTCGTGGCGCCGATGATCTTCGGCAGCTATATAACCGTCATCCTCACGAACGCGCTGCTCTACGTCGTTTTGTGCCTTGGGCTCAACATCGTTGTGGGCTATGCGGGTCTGCTCGATCTGGGCTATGCGGCGTTCTTCGCGGTCGGGGCCTATACGATCGGCGTTCTGACGATCCAGTTCGGTTTCAACTTCTGGGTGGCGTTTCCATTTGCTGTTCTCGCGGCCGTGCTGGCGGGTGTGATCATAGGCGGACCGACGTTGCGTCTGCGGTCGGACTATCTGGCCATTGTGACGCTCGGGTTCGGTGAAATCGTACGGTTTTCGGCACGCAACCTCGAGATCACAGGGCGGGCCAGCGGCATTTCAGGGATTCAGGACCCCTCGCTGTTCGGCTGGCAGATCCGGACGCAGACCGATTATTACTACGTCTTCGTGGTGCTCGCGATCATAGCCGTGATCGCCTCGTTCCGGCTGGCCAATTCGCGGCTGGGGCGGGCGTGGCTTTATGTCCGTCACGACGAAGACGCGGCCGAGGCCATGGGCATCAACCGGGTGCAGGTGAAGCTTGCCGCATACGTGATCGGAGCGATCTTCGGCGCGGTCGGCGGGGCGTTTTTTGCTGCCAATCTCGGCGCGATTTCGCCCGAGAGCTTCTCTTTCGAACAGTCCGTGCTGGTGCTGATGGCTGTTATTCTAGGCGGCATGGGCAAGATCCCGGGCGTCATCCTCGGCGCGTTCATCATCATTCTGGGCCCCGAATTGCTTCGCGATCTGGGCGAGTTCCGGCTGCTGGTCTTCGCGGTCGGACTGCTTTTGATCATGCTGTTCCGTCCCTCGGGTATCTGGCCGGGCAGGAGGGGAGCATAGCCATGGCTGACAATCAACTGCTCGCGCTGAGCGGCGTTACGCTTGCGTTTGCCGGCAATACCGTGCTCGACGATGTCAACTTCTCCATTCCGCGCGATGCCATTGTGAGCCTCATCGGCCCCAATGGTGCGGGCAAGACGTCGCTCTTCAATTCGATCACAGGCTTTTACAAGCCGCAGGGCGGGTCGGTGCGGTTCGACGGGCAGGAACTATTAAAGCTCAAGCCGCATCAGGTCACCGCGTCGGGGATTGCGCGTACATTCCAGAATGTGCGCTTGTTCCGTGAAATGACGGTGCTTGAGAACGTAATGTCGGGAATGCACTGCCGTACCAAGTCGGGTGCGCTTGCAGCGGTCCTCCGTCTCCCCTCGCAGCAGCGCGAAGAAGCGGAGATCCGTGCGTTCAGCGAAGAGTGCCTCGCGTTCGTCGGCATTGCGGACGAAGCGAACCGCGAAGCCACCACGTTGGCCTACGGGCATCAGCGACGGGTGGAAATCGCCCGGGCGTTGGCGACCAAGCCCAAGCTTCTGCTACTCGACGAACCGGCTGCCGGGCTCAATTCGGGCGAAAAGGTCGCCCTGACCGAACTGATCGCCCGCATCCGGAACGAACTGGGCATTTCGGTGCTCCTCATCGAGCACGACATGGGGCTCGTCATGAAGATCTCCGAACGCATCAGCGTGCTCGACCACGGCAAGATGATTGCCGAGGGTACGGCCAAGGACATCCAGAACGATCCCAAGGTGATCGAGGCTTATCTGGGGCAGGACGACGGGGAGGGGCAGTCATGAGCACATCCGGAAACGCCGTTCTCAAGCTCAAGGGTATCGAAGCCGGTTATGGGCGTATTCAGGCGCTTATGGGCATCGATCTCGAGGTCCACGAAGGTCAGATCGTCACGCTTCTGGGTGCGAATGGTGCCGGGAAGTCTACAACGCTCAAGACCATTTCGGGGCTGGTGCGGGCTCGCGCGGGTAGCGTCGAGTTCATGGGCGAGGATATTACCGGCAAGAATGCGCACCAGATCGCGCGGTCGGGGTTGGTGCACGTACCTGAGGGCCGGCACATCTTGCGCGGGTTGAGCGTCAAGGAGAACCTCGAACTCGGGGCATTCACCGTTTCGGACGCGAAGCTGCGTCAGACGCGAATGCAGGAGGTGTTCGATCTCTTTCCGATCCTGGGCAAGAGGCAGCATCAGGACGGATCGCTGCTCTCGGGCGGCGAACAGCAGATGCTAGCAATGGGCCGGGCGCTGATGCACGGGCCAAAACTCCTGCTGCTCGATGAACCTTCGATGGGCCTGGCACCCAAGCTGGTTCTCGAGACGATGCGTATCGTCAAGCGTCTCAACGAGGCGGGAACGACGATTCTCTTGGTCGAACAGAACGCGCGGCTGGCCCTGCGGCTTGCCCACTACGGCTATGTACTTGAAAGCGGAGCGATCCGCATGAAGGACGAGGCCGCGCGGTTGCAGGCAGACAAATCCATCGTTCAGGCCTACCTGGGCGAGTAACCAATGCCGCTGGCGCTGGTGACCTGGCGCCGGCGGACTTTCTCCATTGGAGTTTTCCCATGCGCACGCGCAAGATCATCCACATCGTGGGCTGTCATGCCGAGGGCGAGGTCGGCGATGTGATCGTCGGTGGGGTTGCGCCGCCGCCGGGGGAGACGCTCTGGGAGCAGTCGCGGTATATTGCGCGCGACGACACGCTGCGGCGGTTCGTGCTCAATGAGCCGCGCGGCGGGGTGTTCCGACATATCAATCTGCTGGTCCCTCCGAAGGATCCGCGGGCGCAGATGGGCTGGATCATCATGGAGCCCGAGGATACGCCGCCCATGAGCGGGTCGAATTCGATCTGCGTTTCAACGGTACTGCTCGATACCGGGATCATTCCTATCACCGAACCCGAAACCCGCATGGTGCTTGAGGCGCCTGGCGGTCTCGTCGAGGTCGTAGCGCAGTGCGCAAACGGCAAGGCCGAGCGGATCACCGTGCGCAACGTGCCGAGTTTTGCCGACAGGCTCGACATCGCGCTGGAGGTCGAAGGGTTCGGAACACTCAATGTCGACACGGCCTATGGCGGGGACAGTTTCGTCATCGTCGATGCGCGCGATCTGGGTTTTGCCGTTACGCCTGACGAGGCGCGTGAGATTGCCGAGGCTGGCGTCAGGATCACGCGTGCGGCCAATGAGCAGATCGGTTTCGCCCATCCGGAAAACCCGGACTGGGACCACATTTCATTCTGTCAGATTGCGGCGCCTTTGGGGACCGAAGACGGCGTGTCGAGCGGGAAGAGTGCGGTTGTTATCCAGCCGGGCAAGATTGATCGGTCGCCCACCGGGACCGGCTGCTCGGCGCGGATGGCCGTGCTGCACGCGCGGGGACTGCTCAAGACCGGAGACAGGTTCATCGGACGCTCGATCATAGACTCGCGATTCGATTGCTGCATCGAGGCTGTGACGCGTGCTGGCGGCCGTCCGGCGATCGTGCCTACGATTTCCGGGCGGGCATGGATTACAGGGACGCGGCAGGAAATGCTCGATCCCGGCGATCCCTGGCCCGAAGGCTATCGGCTTGCAGACACCTGGCCCCGCCTCTAGGGGGCATGACATTTTCAATTCGGTTAAGGGAAACCGGCGATGTCCATGGCAACTCTCCTGGGGTTTTCCGCGATCCTGATGTGGGCGCTGCTGGCGCTGTTCACATCGGCAAGCGGCACCGTGCCGCCATTCCAGCTCAACGCCATGACCTTTACCGTGGCGACGGTAATCGGGCTCGTCTATCTCAGAGCGCGTGGGCGGAGTTTGTTGGTTTTTCGCCAGCGACCGGCCGTGTGGCTGCTCGGTGTGGCGGGTCTTTTTGGGTACCATGCATTTTATTTCGGAGCGCTACGCAATGCGCCGCCGGCGCAGGCGAGCCTTATCGCTTATCTCTGGCCGCTGCTTATTGTGCTGGGATCGGCTGCGCTGCCGGGCGAGAAGTTGCGCTGGTTCCACGGTGTCGGGGCAGCTTTGGGGCTTTCGGGCGCGGCGCTCATCATTACCGGAGGCGGCGACATTGCAGTCTCGGCGGCCTATGTGCCGGGCTACGTTCTTGCCGGATTTTGCGCGCTGACCTGGTCGAGCTATTCGCTGCTTTCGCGGCGCTTTTCCGACGTGCCTTCGGATATCGTAACCGGGTTCTGTCTAGCTACGGCCGCTCTCTCCGTCGTCGCACACGTCTTGTTCGAGACGACGGTCTGGCCGGCGGACTGGGTCGAATGGCTCGCGGTCCTCGGATTGGGCCTGATGCCGGTTGGCGGGGCGTTTTATGTCTGGGATTATGCCGTCAAGAAAGGCGATATCCAGCTCATTGGCGCGGCGAGCTATGCGGCGCCACTGCTGTCCACCCTGATCCTCATCGCGAGCGGACAGGCAGCGTTCTCCGGGGCAATCGTCGTCGCGGCGGTGCTGATTACCGCCGGGGCGTGCCTTGCGGCGCTGCCGCTGTTCATGCGTTTGCTGGATACCCGGCTCGCGGCGAAACGGAGCTCGGCCGGCTAGGCAGCGCCGGGCATTGCCATCGTGGGGCGCTATCGGGCCAGCCAGCCACCGTCGACGGGCAACACCACGCCATGGACGTAGGTGGCCGCCTCGCTCGCGAGGAAGACGGCTGCACCGCCGATATCGCCAGGTTGTCCCCAGCGCCCCGCCGGGATGCGGCCGAGGATTTCGGTGCGGCGTTTTTCGTCGTTGCGCAGCGCTTCGGTGTTGTTGGTTTCGATATAGCCGGGCGCGATGGCGTTGACGTTGATGCTCTTGGCGGCCCACTCGCAGGCGAGGAGACGGGTGAGGCCTGCGAGCCCGCTTTTGGACGCCGTATAGGAAGGGATGCGGATGCCGCCCTGGAAGGAGAGCAGCGAGGCGATGTTGACGATCCTGCCCTCGCGCTCGGCGGCCAATGCCCTGCGGGCGAAGGCCTGACAGAGGAAAAACGCGGTCTTGAGGTTGAGATCTATGACCGCGTCCCAATCCTCTTCGGTGAAGTCGATCGCGTCGGCGCGGCGGATCATGCCGGCGTTGTTTACGAGGATGTCGATGGGACCTCCGCTGTTCCATGCGTCTTCGAGCGCGGCGACGGCGGCGCGCATATCGCTGAGGTCGACGATGATTTCGGAGCAGTTGCGCCCCAGTCTTTCAACCCGGGCACACGTTTCCTTCATCGCGGAGCGGCCTACTGCGACTATGTCGGCGCCGGCTTCGGCCAGTGCGATCGCGATGCCCTGACCGATACCGGTGTTCGCGCCGGTGACGAACGCCCGCTTGCCGCTAAGGTCGAACCCCGCCATCAGCGCAGGTCCTCCATCGCGACCATGTCGACGTCCTTGTAGTCGATGTTATCGCCCGCCATGGCCCAGATGAAGGTGTAGTTTGCTGTTCCGGCGCCGCAATGGATGGACCAACCCGGTGAAAGGAGAGCTTGCTCATTGGCGATGACCATGTGGCGGGTCTCGTCGGGCTCGCCCATGAAGTGGAAGACACGGGCGGTCTCGGGCATCCCGAAATAGAGGTAGGCCTCGGTGCGCCGGTCGTGCAGGTGAGCGGGCATGGTGTTCCAGACGGAACCGGGCGCGAGGGTCGTCATGCCGACGACGAGCTGGCAGGATTTGACGCCTTCTGCGTGCACGAACTGGAAGATCGAGCGCTCGTTGGAGGTTTCCTGCGCGCCGAGGTCGATGCGGTTGGCGTCTTGGATCTTGATAAGCTTTGTATCATGGGCCTGATGGGCGGGTGCGCTGACGATGTAAAACTTCGCACCCTGGCCGGAGAACGAGACCTCTCCGGCGTCCATGGCGATATAGAGCATGTCGCGGTGGCCGAGGGCGTAGTTGGTATCGCCGACGGTTACCGTGCCTTCCTCCCCAACATTGGCGACGACCGCTTCGCGGCGATCGAGGAAGCCGGCCGTGCCGAGAGTTTTGAAAGCTTCGAGCTTGAGCGCGCCGTTGGCTGGCGCGGCGCCGCCTACGATCATACGGTCCATGTGGCTGTAGGTGAGATTGATCTCGCCGGGGGCAAACAGGGTTTCGATGAGGAATTCGGACCGCAGGGCGGTCGTATCGAGGCTGCGCGCGGTTTCCGGGTCGATGGCCCAGCGCGTTTCGACGTTCATGGATAGCTCCTAATATTCTGGAGGTTAGTTTGCCTTCGTGAGGCGTTCGGCGGCTACGGGGCGGCGCTCGGCGAGCATTTCGACGAGGAGCAGCATAGCCAGGGCCTGACCGTAAGGGGCAGGGGCGTTGGGGATGCGGCGGTAGAAGTCGAGGTCGTGACCCATCGGGGTCCCGTCGGACACTTCCGCGACGATACCATCGTCTCCGATTCGTGTGACCACGGCGGAAAAGGCCTTTTCAGCCATGGCGCGGCAATCGGGTGAGAGAAGTCCGAGCTCGATACCGCGCAGGACACCATAGGCGATGCCGGCGGTTGCCGAGGTTTCGAGCGGGGAGGATTTGTCGTCTAGTAGTGTCGAGAACATTCCGTCCGCGTGCTGCAGAGTCTGAAGAGTTGCGACCTGCGCGCGCAAGACGGCGCCAAGAAATTTTGCCGTTGAGGGCGGGATGTCCTCGATCAATCCAAAAAGCTCGGGAATGGCCACCGTAATCCAGGAATTGCCGCGGGCCCAGAAGGCGTTGGCGAAATTGTGCCGGCCGTTAAAGGTCCAGCCGTGATACCAAAGCCCGGTAACCGGGTCGGAGAGATATCGGGCGTGCACGAGGAACTGGTAGAGCGCCTCGTCGACCCAGTCGCGGCGCCCGAAGCGCTGGCCGGCACGAGCGAGGAAGAGGCAGGTCATGAAGAGCGTGTCGTCCCAAAGCTCGCCATCGTTCATGCGCTCCTTGACCACGTGCTGGAAGCCGTCGTCCTCGGTACGCGCGAGCCCCTTCATCAGCCAATCGGCCCAATCCTTGACCAGGTCTTCCCAGTCGGGGCGATCAACGTGGTCGATCAGCACACTCAGGGGGAGCATGGGCGAGCTGGAGTTGACCTGACGGGGTGGAAGACCGCGCCCGATCTGCCAGTCATACCATTCGGCAATGGAGGCGATGAGTTGATCGTCACCTGCGGCTTCGGCGTGGCGGAGGAGGCCATAAACACCGACGCCGACTTCCCAATCCCATTCGTCGAACTGGATGGTGAATCCATCGCTTTTGAGCGGTGCCGTCTCGTTCATGCCTTTGAGGCGCGCAAGACCGAGCGCAACGTTGGACAGCAGCCGGGCAAGATCCTCTTGGTGGTGCATACTCTAGACTTTCTCGTGACGATCTCGTGTTAATGGATCAGGACAGGACGGGGGTGGCCGACGCGCGGACCAGCGGTTCGAGTCCGGGATTGGGGAAGGTGAATGGCGCTCCATCGACCGAGAGTCCCGTGGCATAGTCGAGGGTAAGGGTGCTGCGCCCATGGCGCGAGAGAGTGGCCTGCATGGCAACGGGGTCGAGTTCGAACGCCGTATCGCCAAGCATCGCCTTGATAATGGCGATGTCCGCGCCCTGTGCGAGTTCGCCGACGATGACAGCCCACGCAGTCCGGGTGCCCCTTGCACGGTATTCACGCCCCGCACCGGGGCCGGTTTTGACCGGGACGATGGGCGCGGACGCGGTCAGCGCCGCGAAACCGCGTCCGGCGCGAAGGATCAGCCAATTGTTCCAGAGGGCGTACTCGTCGAAGCCGCTGGCGGGCGCGCAGGCGTGGGTAAAATCCACTCGGGGGTCGTCGCCCAGATCATACAACATCAGGGCTGCGTCATCGTACTGGGCGATGCGGGGCATGACCCCATTGCCGGCCCAATAGGAGGGGCGTTGGTGGCCCCAGGGATCGTCTTCGCCAGGGTGGTTGATCCACGCGCGGGCGAAAGGATGGCTAGCGAGGCGGATGTCGATGAGGTGCTGCTGATGCCCCTTCCGTCCGGGTTCACCGCCCACCGAGGCCGAAAGCTGCACAGAGGCGCGTTTGTGCAGCGCGAGACGGCCGGCATTCTGATAGCCTTGGACGTAGTGCGCATTGAGTGCGGTGCCCGGAGGCGGGGACGCGTAGCGATCGAGGTTCGCGGGCGGCGCGTAGGTGCCGGCGGCGAACATCGGCAGTGCAGCGACGCCGTTGTTGAGCCAGCCCTCGCCGAAAGCAACCGCCGCGAAAGGCGACAGTTCGGTGAGGGGGCCGGCGTGCAGTTCCTTGTCGTAGGCGCGACCCTGCGTGCCGGCGGCAACGCCGCCGAGCGTGTGCAGCGCGATCATGGTGAAGAGTCGGTCGAGAAGTCGCTTTGCCCGGGCCTTGATATCGCCATCAGCCCAGTGCTCGAGCGCGAGAAGGCCAATGAAATCGATGGGATAGTAGGCGGCTGAATTCCATTCGGCGAGGCCGTGCGCTTCAACGGAATCGAACCATTTGCCGAGACGATCGGTGGCAATGCGGGCCTGGTCGACTCCCTTCCGACGTGATGCGGTGAATTTCCCGGAGGGCATGAGGCGGCCCGCGAGATACTGAGAGACATGGAAGCAAAGTACGTGGTTCTCGCTCCAGAACCACATGACGTCGTTGCCTGGCTCATCGACCCAATAGCGGTAATTCAGGATCGCCATTTCAACCCGCTGCGCGAGCGCGACGGGCAGCTTGTCCTTGTACGCGCCGTAGATCCAGAGGAGCGGCACCATGACGAAATCCGAGCAGTCGCGGCGCTGCTCTATGGCAGCGAGGGTGTCGGAAAGGATGGCCTCGAGCGTGCCGTTTGCCCGACGCCCCATCGAAAGCATGGCGAGGGCGCGCCCGACGCGCAGTTCACCGAACTCGGCAGCGAAGGCTAACGCTGCGTGCTTGCGGGCCTCAAGCGCTTCGGGCAGGGGCGGCGGTGTCTCGTCGCGCAGGAGCGCGAAGCCGATATGGCGTTCGACGCGGGCATCGCCGATTTGGAAGGTCAGGTCGAGTGGGTGGTAGCCGTCCGAAAGGGTATCAAGGCCGGCGAGGGCAACGCGGTTCGTGCCCGCGCGCAGAACGGCCTGCGTTTCAAAGAGCGGCGGCTTGTGCCGCATATGGACGCTTTGCTGGACGCGGGCGGTAACCGTCACGTCAGCACCGGCCGGCGCATCAAAAACAAGGACCAGGGGCCCGGTGCTGACGAAGTCGTGTGCGGGCCGAACGTCGGCGGCAAGCGCCATAAGCGTCCCGATATCGGCAGGGCTCGCGCCGCCGGGCACGCCGGACCGGATTTCGACATCGGCCATCGCGGTCATCTCGACGTACCATGTGGTGTCGCGTTCGGCGAGGTCTTCGCTGAGCATGACTACTTCGCTGCCGGCTGCTTTCAGTGGCAAGGTGACCGTGGTCGCGTGTTCAGCGTTACGCGTGAAGGGCTCGAAACGAGCCGCGAGCACGCCATCGACCCAAATGTGGACGCCGCCGCATGTCGCGACGGAAAATGGGTAGTCTCCATCGGCCGGGGGAACCAGCGTCGTGCGGCACCAGCGCGCGAGCCGCGTGGGGCGGTGCCAGAAGCTGGAGAAATCCAGCCGTCTGTTAAAGCCCGGGAGGTTGATGCTTTCGACGGGCCAGTCCGTCCTGAGGGCGACGTCACGAGACTTGATTTCGTTCCAAAGCGCCACTCGGCAAGGCAGATCGCCGACGTCGACAAAGCCGTTGACGAAGCGGTAATTGACGCGATCCTCGGCAAGCGCTGGGGTGCCTGGATAGTATACCGCTTCAATCGGAGACAGCGCCCACGCGACGACGGTCCCACCCGGCGGGACCGAGAAGAATGCCGTTGCGACGCCCGCTTCTGCCGACAGGGCACTCATTGGCGCACTCCGATAAGATCGAGCTTTTCAGCAAAGTGGCAACGAACCTGGCGGTTCGGCGTAACCATGCGCAGTTCGGGCTCATCTGTGGAACATTTGGCTTCCGCGTAGGGGCAGCGCGGATGGAAGGTACAGCCCGAGGGCGGGTTTGCCGCGTTGGCAATCTCGCCTTTGAGTGGAACGCGCTTACGGGCCCGGTTGCCCTTGGGATCGGGCTGGGGCACGGCTGCCATGAGGGCTTCGGTGTACGGGTGGAGCGGCTTTGTAAAAATATCGTCGGTCGGCGCCGTCTCGACCAGGCGGCCGAGGTACATCACGCCGATGCGGTCGGAGATGTGCTCCACCATGCCCAGATCGTGGGTGATGAAGAGGTAGGTGAGACCGAACTTCTCCTGCAGGTCCTGCAGGAGATTGATGTTTTGCGCGGCAACCGAGACGTCGAGCGCAGAGACTGCTTCGTCCGCGGCGATGAAGCTGGGGTTCAAGGCGAGCGCGCGGGCGATGCCGATGCGCTGGCGTTGTCCGCCCGAAAAGGCGTGCGGGTAGCGCTGCAGGTATTCGGGGCGCAGGCCGACGACACTCAGAAGCTCGGCGACGCGATCACGGATTTCAGCCTGGGTGCCGACGCCGTGAATAACGAGCGGCTCGCCGATCAATTCGAGCAGCGTCATGCGCGGGTTGAGCGAGGAATAGGGATCCTGGAAGATCATCTGCATTTCGCGGCGCATCGCGCGCAGCTCGCTCTCGCGCATGTGCGAGATGTCGACGATGGAATTGTCGGCGCGCCGGAACAGGATCTGGCCATCCGTCACCGGGTAGGCACGCAGCATCAGGCGGGCTACGGTGGATTTGCCCGACCCGCTCTCGCCGACAAGACCAAAGGTTTCGCCTTTCTTGATGTCAAGGGTTACCCCGTCGATGGCCTTGACGTCGCCGACATGACGGCGGTTCCAGCCGGCGTGGATGGGGAAGTACTTCTTGAGGCCGCGAACCGAAATGAGGGTATCATCCGGCATCGCCGGGGCCGCGGGGCCGTGGGCGGGAGCGTCAGACATTGACGGCCTCCTTGAGGAAATCTTCGGCAAAGTGGCAGCGCGAGATCTGGCCGTTAGCGAAACTATGCGCTTCGGGCATATCGACATCACACAGACCGCGCCGTGCGTGCTCGCACCGGGGATTGAACGGGCAGCCCTGCGGTACGCTGAATGGGTCGGGGACCATGCCGGGGATTGTCGGCAGGCGCCGGCCCTGGTCGACGCCGAGTCGCGGGATCGAGCGCAGAAGGGCGCGGGTATAGGGGTGCTTGGGGGCGTAGAAGATGTCGTCGACCGTCGCGGTTTCGACTATGCGGCCCAGATACATCACCGAGACGCGGTCCGCGATATCGGCGACAACGCCGAAATTGTGCGTGATGAAAACGATCGCCATGCCCAGTTCTGACTGCAGCTCTTTCAGCAGCGTCAGAATTTGGGCTTCGGTGGTGACGTCGAGCGCAGTCGTGGGCTCGTCGGCGATCAACAGCGCTGGGTTGCACGAGATCGCCAGTGCGATCATGGCGCGCTGGCGCATGCCGCCCGACAGCTGGTGCGGGTAGGCATCGAGGAGCTGTTCGGGCCGGGGCATATGGACCTTGGCCAGGAGCTCGGCGGCGCGCTTGCGGGCGGCGGCACGATCCATCTGCATGTGCAATTGGATCGTGCGGGTGATCTGTGTACCGATGGTATGGACCGGCGAGAGCGCGGTCATCGGTTCCTGGAAAATCATGCCGATATGGTTGCCGCGCACCTTGCGGATGGCGCGGGAATTGCGGCCGAGCGCCGAGAGTTCGATTTGCTCTTCCGGCCTTGGGGAAAAGCGGATCGTGCCGCCGGCTTCCCTCGCGTTGCGTGGCAGGAGCCGCATGATCGAGCGCGCGGTGATGGATTTTCCGGAACCGCTTTCGCCGACCACGCCAAGCACTTCGCCGCGGTTGACGTGGTAGGAGACGCCGTTGACGGCCTTGACCACGCCTTCGCGCATGGGGAAGTGGACCTGGACATTGTCCAGTTCGATCAGCCGGTTCTCAAGCAGGGATGTGTTTGCCATGAGCATTGTCCTATTGCCCGTAGGGATCGGCGGCGTCGCGCAAGCCGTCACCGAGGAAGTTGAACGCGAGCACGGTCATGATCACAGCGAGGCCTGGGGTCAGTAGCCACGGTGCGAGCGAGATCGAACGGAGGTTCTGCGCGTCTTGCAAGAGCACACCCCAGCTCACGACGGGCGGGCGCAGTCCCAGTCCGAGGAAGCTTAGCGCGGTTTCGCCGAGGATCATTTCGGGCACGGCGAGAGTGAGTGCTGCGATGATATATGAGGTCATCGAGGGTAGCATATGCTTGGTGATGATCCTGAACTCCGAGGCACCGGCGAGCTTTCCCGCCATCACATAGTCTTCATGGCGGATGGCAAAAAACTGGCCGCGCACGACGCGGGCAAGATGGGTCCAGCCGATCAGCGCAAGGATGATCGTGATGAGCACGTAAACGAGGATAGGGTCCCATGCGATGGGGAGCGCCGCAGCGAGACCCATCCAGAGCGGGATCGTCGGGATCGAACGGATGAATTCCATCAGCCGCTGAATGGAACTGTCGATCCAACCGCCGAAATAGCCTGAAATCGAACCGAGCGCGAGGCCGAGCACGAAGGCGAAGATGACGCCGACGAGGCCGGCCGAGAGCGTCACGCGGGCACCGTGGACGAGGCGGGAGAATACGTCGCGACCAAGGTCGTCGGTACCCAGAAGATTGATTTGCTCGCGGCGGTCGTCGACACCGAACAAGTGGAAGTCGGTGCGGAAGAGGCCGAGGAAGGTGTATTCGTCGCCGCTCACGAAGAACTGGAGCGGCAAAACCGTTTCCTTGTCGGTCTCGTAGATGACACGCGCGGTGTCGGGATCGCGCTCTCTAGCGAGACCATAGACGAAGGGGCCGACGAACTCACCTTCGTGGAACAGATGCACGCTCGTGGGAGGCGCCAGCGTCCGCAGGCGCTCGATCTCGAAGGGTCCATAGGGCGCAACCATGTCGGCAAAGAGCCCCGTGAGCGCCAGAAGGATCAGGAACCACATGGAGATGACCGCGAGCACGTGCTTTTTGAAGCGGCGCCAGATCAAGGTCCAGGGCTTGGCGGTATAGAGATCTTCCTTGGCGGATGAGCTGACGGGTTGGGGCGTTTCTATGGCCTGATCGGTCATGATCTGTCCTCTCTCACGCGAAACGGATGCGCGGGTCGAACCACGCGAGCAGGATGTCGGATATCAGCGTTCCGATGACGGTGAAGACGCTGAGGATGAGGATGAAGCTACCGGCAAGATACATGTCCTGCATCTTGAGCGCCTGCAGAAGCAGCGGGCCAGTGGTGGGCAGGTTCAGCACTACCGCGGTGATGACGTCGCCGGAAAAGAGCGCCGGGAGCGACCAACCCACCGTGGAAATGAACGGATTCAAAGCAACGCGGACGGGGTAATTCCAGACGACTTGTCGTTCCGACAGGCCCTGCGCATATGCAGTTTCGACATAGGGCTTGCCCAATTCGTCGAGCATGTTGGCGCGCATGACACGGATCAGCCCTGCGGCGCCGCCGGTGGCGAGCACGACGACGGGAACCCAGAGGTGCGAGAGGATATTGAGGACCTTGTCTATGGTCCAGGGTGCGTTCTCGTATTGCGGTGAGATCAGGCCGCCAACATCCATTTGGAGATAAGCGAAGCCGATCCACATCAGGACGAGCGCGAGAAGGAAGTCCGGAATGCCTTTGCCAAGAAAGCCGAAGATTGTGAAGACGTAATCGAAAACCGAATACTGGCGCGTGGCAGAATAGACACCGACGGGAATGGCGATAATCCAGGTGAAGACGAGGCTCAGCGATGAAATCGCGAGCGTGAGGCCAAGGCGATTCCAGATCAATTCGCCAACGGGCTTGTTCCATTCGAGAGAGAAGCCGAAATCGCCGCGGAAGACGATGTTGGAGATCCAGCGCCAATACTGGACGAGCATCGGATCATTAAGCCCGAGCTGTTGGCGCATCATCTCTTCCTGCGCCTTGGTGATGTAATCACCGGCGTTGCGCAACTGCGCGGCGTAGGCAGTCACATAGTCACCAGGCGGCAACTGAATGATCACGAACGAGATGAACGAGATAAAGATCAGGGTCGGTATCGCAAGCAACATGCGCCGAACGATAAAACTGACCATTTTTCCTCCACTGGACGAAAGGGACGCGCACCCGGAGGCGCGCATCCTTGCTTGTGCAACGGCTTATCTTGCCGCTTGAGCTTGGACCTTAGTTCTGTTCCATCCAGAACTGCTGGGGCTGCGAGAAGCCCACGCCGCGGAAGATGTCGTCTTCGACCAGGCCTTCGCGGTGGTTATGGAAGTCGTTTGCCACGATGTTGATGACCGGCTCCTCCCCGACAACACCGATGACAAATCCGGCCTCAACGAAATCGCCGATCAGCTCATTGACCGCCGCATCCGCTGCTTCGATCGTGCCTGCTTGAGAAGCTTCGTCCCAAGCGGCGAAGATTTCGCGGATCGGGTGGTCGGCTGGGGGCTCGATGCCGGATTGTCCGCTGGTTTCGTACCAGAGGAAGTACTGGTTGGCATAACTGTCGCTGCCCATCATGCGGCGCGGATCGGCCGGCACGTACGAAAGGCGGTCGAACGGCATCCACTGAACCTGGAAGCTGTTGTTCTCGCGGTTGGCATCCCACTGCGTGCGATCGATGATACGCGGCAGAAGTTCGATACCCACATCCGAGAGGTTGTCCGCTAGCAGTTCAAGCGAGTCTGAATGCACGGGGTCGTTGGCTTCGACAACGAGAGTGAGGCGTTGTCCGTCCGAGCGAAGCCGGAAGCCGGCGCCGTCGCGTTCGGTCAACCCGATGCTGTCGAGCAGTTCGTTGGCACGATCAGGATCGTAGTCGGTCCAGTGCTGTTCGTACTCTTCGCGAAAATAGGGGGAACCCGTAATTGGCGATGCCGAACGGGGTTCGGCCAGACCGGAGAACGCCAGTTCGTTGACCAACTCGCGATCGATCGCGATGCTGAGCGCTTCGCGGAAGGTCGCATCGGCAAAGAGTGCGCCCAGGACCTCGTCTTCGGTGTTGTGGTTCGGTACCAGAGACCAGACATTCGCCGAAAGTCCGGCGTCGATATGGTAATCGCCGCGCTCTTCATTTTCACGGAAGAACGTGTAATTCGCAGACTGAATGTGGCGCGCCTGCATGTCGATCTGGCCCTGCGCCACCATCAAGTTGAGCGTTTCGGGATCCTGGAAGAGGCGGTGCTCAATGCGGTCGATGTAAGGAAGCTGGTTCCCTTCCTGATCGACGGCGTAATAGTAGGGATTGCGCACCATCGTGACGACGTCAGCGGGAGGGGGCGTTTCGATCTTCCAAGCGGTGATCACCGGAAGGTCAGGGTTGAACCACCAGGCCGTAGCCGCGCCGCGGGAACCCCACAGGTCGGTCCAGCTTTCGACGTTGAACTCTTCTGCGGCCGCTGCCAGTTCTTCCTCGGTCGCGTAATGATTGTTGAACTGCGAGAGATAGTGTTTGGGGAACAGGAAGCTCGGGCGGTCAAGGCTCGGGTCGCCGGTCGAATCCTTAGCCAGGATTTGAAGAAAATAGACGTAGGGCGCGGCGAATTTTACCGTGAACGTGCGGTCGTCGACGATCTCGATCTCCATGGGTGCGCCGCCAGGGGCGAAGGTCGGGTCGATCGAGGGCAGGATCTCCTGGTTGAGGAAGACGTCCTCATACCAAAACTGTACGTCCTCGGTGGTTACAGGATGGCCGTCCGACCATTTGAGGCCTTCGAGCAGGGTGAAGGTGTATTCTTTTGCGTCTTCACTGACTGAATAGGATTCGATGTAGCCCGGCACGAGCTCTGCGGTGCCGTTTTCGTCCGGCGCCCACTTCAGAACGCGTTCTTCCATCAGCTTGGTGGCGCCCCAGCGATCGCCCGGGCCGTTAAAGGCACGCTGCCACGTGCCGCCGTATTCACCCACTTCGACCGCCTCGATGACGGTGGGATTGACTGGCAGACGTTCGTCGACCGGCGGCAGTTCGCCGGCCTCGACCATCTCGGTCAGTATCGGCGATTCCTGGAAAGCCAGTGCTGACGAAACGAATGCCGTCGAGGCGACCAGTCCCGCCGTGATGCCGGCGAGTATGCGAAGGGAATTCATGAATTAACCTCCCTATTCCCTATGAAAACACTGGTGCCATGCGGGATGCGTCTCGACACCGTATTTATGAAAACTTTTCTATTTCCTCCGGTCTGCGTACCTTTGCCCTTTTAATGCATTTCTAGCATTTTAGGGGCATAAGGCGCGCTTCCCGCGGTACAATTGCTAGAAACGATGTCTGAATCAATAAGAAAATATTTTCATAAGTTCATGCGGCCAAGCGCATGCTTCGCTCCGGATCGAAGACGGTAGGATTCTCAGTGCGTTAACAATGGGGGCATTGGGATGCCACTGGCGCGCTATGTGCGTGGGGCGGCGACACTTTGGCGGATGACGAGCTTGCAGCCGAGTTCGAGGCGCTGTGCGGCGCGTTCGCTGTCATTGGCAAGTACACGCCGTTCGAGCAGGTGAAGCGCTTCGGGGCCCATCTGGTTGAGTGGTACATCGACGGTCGTCAGTGCGGGGCTGACGAGTTCGCCTAAGGCCACCCCGTCAAAACCCATGACGGAGATATCTCCGGGGATGTCGAGCCCCGCAGCCGTCAAGGCCCGCATCGCACCCAGTGCCAGGTTATCGGCAGCACAGAAGATCGCGGTGACGTCGCCGGGACCGTCATTGTCTTTAAGCCAGGCCGCTATCGCGTCTTCGCCCATTTTGGGCTCGTATCCGGCCGCCTGAAGGACGTGGGCGCCGGAACGCGGGATGTTGTTGGCCCTGAATGCATCGATGAAGCCGTCCTGGCGCCGGGTGATCGTGGTGCGGCCCTCCCAGGTCAGGTGCAGGATTTCGCGGTGGCCGCGCGATATCAGCCAGTCGGTGGCCATCTGAGCGGCGAAACGATTACCCGGCGCGACACTGTCGACCTTCATTTCCTGGTCTTCGCCGTTGATCAGAACCGTAAGGAGGCCGGCGTTGGAAATGCCGTGGAGCAACTCGCGCCGGTCGTCGTTGATCAGTAAGATGCCGTCAGCGGAGGCTTCCATTGCGGCTTCGACGATCCTCTTTGCTGTCAGCGGTCCGCCGCCCGCCAGTGGGACGAGACGGACGCCCCGGCGTTCGCACTCCCGGGTGAGGGCGTTAAGAACGGTCCAGGAAAAGAGGTTGATCTCGTTTTCCGGCAGCGCGTCGTCGGGGACGGCTAGCAATACGGTGTGGAGCGCTGTGATCGTCGCCTTGGTCTGGCGCTCAGCGAGATAGCCAAGCCGGCGGGCGGCATCCAGCACACGCGTGCGGACCTCGGCGGAAATCGGTGCTGTGCCGTTAAGAACGTGCGACACCGTCGAGATCGCGACCTGCGCCTCGCGCGATACGTCCTTGATTCCTACCTTCTTGCGTGGCGGCATGCGCATCTATCCAGCTCCTCAGGCGGACGGGGCGCGACTGGAGCGTTCAACGACGGTATAGGCGAAGCGGGTTGGCGTCATCGGTGTTTCAGCTTCTCCCCAATCGGATCGTGCGAATCTGGAATGGTGCCAGACCCAAGGTCACGCGTTGGCCGGCGACTGGCAGGGGGCGTGGCTCGCGTTCGAGAAGGTCCACCTCCTGCGCAGTGTCGAATTCGGGTGGAAGGTCGAACCCTGTCTCGGTGTGGTATCCGCGCGTTTCCCAGATTCGCAGGACAATGCCGTCGCCATCTTCCGCGCGCTTGATGCTTTCGACCGTAACTCCGTGACCGCTCAGTGAAAGGAGTTCTGCGGTGGCGCGGGCTCCGCCGACCGCGCCGGGGAGTAGGCGCAGCGGCAGGTTGAAGGCTTCGGCTTCGGCCGGTACGCCTTCGGCGGCAAACGTGCCGTGATGGACGAAGAGGCCATAGCGGAAACGGTGTTGGTCCCGGTCCGCCTCGGGCCACGGGTCGGTGGGCGCGCGCAGGATCGTCAGCCGGAGCGTCGTGTCCCTGGCGTCGTAGCCATACTTGCAGTCGTTCAAAAGCGCGGCGCCGAAATCGGGTTCTGACAGGTCTACCCAGCGGTGCATCGCACACTCAAAGCGTGCGCGGTCCCAGGACGTGTTGCGGTAGGTGGGGCGCTCGACGTGGCCGAACTGGATCTCGGCGGTTGCCCTATCGGCCTTGATATTGAGCGGGAAGGCTGTCTTGAGGAGCGTGTGCTCTTCATGCCAGTCGATCCATGTGTCGAAATCAAGCCGCGCAGAACCGGCCTCGAGGGCGACGATCTGGACGATGCGCGAGCGCTCGTAGCGCCATTCGAGGCGGACCGCAGCGCGGTGGGGGCCAGTTTCGACGACTTGTGCGGAAGCCAGGTCGTCGATCTCCCAGGATTGATCTTCGAAATCGGGATCAATCTCCCAGGCGTCGTAGGCGACGGGCATGTCGCGGAAGGCTTGCAGGCGGTTGGCGGGCTGGCCGGGGAGGATCAGATCGCGGCCGTTGCGCTTGTCGTGAACGGAGGCGATGCGCCCTCCCTCGTCGAGCGCTACGGCAAGAATTGCGTTTTCGATGTGGCGCTTGGAGATGGAGAACTCGGTTGAGGTGGAAGTGGCCCTCTGTCCGCTGGGCTTAACGCTGACGTTGCGTATGCCTGTGGCTGGTACATCGACAAGCGGCGCTGCCTGCTCAACCGTTCCGTCTGGGCGATGGATGGTCTGGGTCGGTATCGAGGTGCCGCCGTCGACGATGGTCTGGGGATCGGCGCCGGGAAACGTCACGAGTCCGTTGCGCCGTCGGGGAAGGACATTGAAGAGCACGTATTCGCCCTCGGGCGCGAGGGTGCCGGCCAGTTCGGCCAACAGCGTATCGGCCTCGGTGAAGAACGCGGCGTAATCGCGGTCACTGTCTTCATAGACGCCGCCGATCGATGAACCGGGCAGGATGTCGTGAAACTGATTGAGGAGTGCGATGCGCCAGAGCTTGTGCAGGCGCTCGGCCGGGTACGGGTGATCGCGGGCTGTCATCGCGAGTACCGCAAGGGCCTCAATTTCACGCAGGGCGTTTTCGGCGAGACGGTTGTTGCGTTTGTTTTTGGCGACTGACGTGAGGGTGCCGCGGTGGAATTCGAGATAGAGTTCGCCGACCCATGTCGGAAAGCTTGCCGGATCGGCATGCATCTTTTTCAGCAGCCGGTCGAAGAACGGTCGCATGGGTTCGTGCTTCACCTTCGGGCAACCCGGAATGCCGCGTTCCATCCGGCGGACGTTTTCAAGCATTTCGCGCGTGGGGCCGCCGCCGCCGTCGCCATGGCCATAAACGAGGAACAATTCGTCGTTGAGTGCCTGCTGGCCGTAGCGTTTCCAGGTCCCCATGACGTGGGTAGGTTTCAGATCGGGGTTATAGGTCGTGCCGATGGATGTGGACGTGTACGGCTGGGTCGTGAGGAAGTAGGCGGGCACGCGCGTGCCGTCGATGCCCTGCCAGAAGAAGGTCTCGTAGGGCATCCGGTTGGTGTCGTTCCAGGAAAGCTTGTGGGTGACGAAGACGTCGAGCCCGGCGAGCGCCATCAGTTGCGGCAACGCGGCTGTGTAACCGAAGGTGTCGGGTAACCAGACGATGCGCGGGCGGACGCCGAAGGTCTCTTCGTGGTAGTGGACGCCGTGAAGGATGTGGCGGACGAAGGATTCGCCACTTGTAATATTGGCATCCGGTTCGAGCCAAAGCGCCCCTTCGATCTCGAAACGGCCCTCGGTCTTGCGGTCCTTTATGCGGGCGAAGAGTTCGGGGTAGTCCTCGTTGAGCCAGTCGAGCAGTACGCCCTGATTATACATGAAGCGGTAGTCGGGATACTCCTCCATCAGCTTGAGCGCTGTCGCCATCGAGCGTGCCATCTTCTGGCGGGTCTCGCGCAGCCGCCAGAGCCACGCGACGTCGATATGGGTATGGCCGGTGGCGATGATCGTGGGTTTTTTCTCGAAATCCGCGGCGTCATAGATCTGCGCGGCGATGCGCTCGGCACGATTGAGGCTTGCGCGGTAACGGCCAGGATCACCGGGGCGGAAGTCGATTTCGGCGAGCGCGGCGTTTACATGGGTGAGGATCAGGTGGCGGCGGGCGTCGTCTTCGGGCAGTAGGCGCGCGACGTCTACGGGGACGCGGAGGTCGTAGTAGACCTTCTCGGTTTGCGTGTCATGGATATGGAGTGAGACGGCAAATCCCAGCTGGCGCCGATCCTCGATGGTGCCGGCCTCGATCAGGATATCGAAGTGCTCTCCGGCCACGGCGCGTTCGGTCAGGAGGACTTCGCGGTGGTTGCCGTCGACGCCTTGCGCAATCTGTCCGTTGACCCGCACGAGACATTGCGGGTCGGACCGACCCATCACGTAGCCGAACTGGGCTTCGACCCGCATGGCGATGCGCTCGCCGACAGCGGACCGGGGGATTTCGGTACAACCTGCGAACCACGTGTAGCTGCCGGGTTCGCCCCAAACGAGATCACTATCGACGTCATCCCAGGTATCGCGCGGCTCGCCGAGGATTTGCGCACGGCTCTCGTGTCCACCGAATCGCACTCTCAATGGCACTTCGGTACCCAGCGGTCGGAAAACGCGGCTTGAAAGCGTGCCAAGGAGGTGGTCGATTTTCGCGAGTCTGTGCATAAGGCGTCCATTGCTGGGTTGGGTGCCGAGGTTAGAGACGTGTGCGCCGGGAACGTACCCCCCTCCGTCGGTCATACCTTGGCCTTGAAATATTTTCATCTACTTTCGTCTGGCCCCAACGACATTACTATCGAGAATCCGTCTTCTCAACTGCCGAATTTCAGCATAATCAGAGATAGTTTCCGCTCCGCATGATTTGTGGCTCCGGTGTTATTCGTGCGATTCCGAAAATAATTTCGTGAGATAAGGTGTGACCAGGATTGCAGATTTTCCCGTCGTGGCCGATGCCGCGGACGCGACCGGGCGGGTGCAGGCGGCAATCGATGAGGCGCATGCCGCCGGCGGCGGCAGGGTGGTACTGGAGGCCGGGGTCCACCGGTGCCGTGGGCTTGTTCTGCGGTCGCATGTCGATCTGCACCTCGCACTTGGAGCGGTGTTGCTGCCGGAACCGGATTACGACGCCTATCTTGAAACGACCGTACGCGTGATCGCCGAAGACAGCGATCGCGCGATGATCGTCGCGCGGGGCGCGCGGGGGATCGCGATTACCGGGATGGGGACGATCGAGGCGGGCGGCGCGTCGTTCATCGCTGGCGACGATCCGGTGATGGGGACCTGGACGCCGGCGCGCCTGCGGCCCCGCGTCATTGTTCTCGATGAGTGCACTGACGTGAGGCTTGAAGGGTTCAGCGTACGTGCTTCGCCCATGTGGACCATCCATGCCATCGCTTGCCGGAACCTCACGGCCCGTGGCGTGCGGGTCGATAACGATAGGCGCATGCCCAATACGGACGGTTTTGTGGTGGATTCGTGCGAGGATGTACTCATCGAGCACATGGAAATCCGCACGGCGGATGACGGGATCGTGCTCAAGACAACGGCCGGGCCCGATGGCGTGCCGATCGGGCCGTGTCGGCGGGTGCGCGTCGTCAAGTGCCTGATCGAAAGCCGGTCGTGCGCGCTCAAGATCGGGACCGAGACGCATTCGCCGGTTTCGGACATCGTTTTTGAGGATTGCGAGATCGTGGCGTCGAACCGCGGCCTGGGTGTTTTCTCCCGCGATGGTGGGGATGTCACCAATGTTCGGTTCTCGCGCATTGTGCTCGATTGCGAGGAAACGCCGGACGGTTTTTGGGGTTCGGGTGAGGCCCTGACGGTGACGGTAGTCGACAGGAGGCCGGACCGGCCAGCGGGTTCGGTCAGTGGACTCGTCGCGGAGGACATTTCTGGCAGTATGGCGGGGGCTATCAATTTTGTGGCACACGCCCCCGGGCGGATTTGCGGTGCGCAATTGCGCCGCATCTTTCTCGCCCAGAGGCCCGGTCCGTATGGCACAGCCCTCCGCTACGATCTCAGACCGACAGCGGCGGATCTTGCACCGCCTCCCGATGGTTCGGGGCGCGCCAATGCCTGGGTGAAGGACGCTGGCGGCAGGGTGGTGGGGCTCGTGCCCTATCCAGGCGGCATGCCGGGTGTTTTTCTCAAGAACGTCGCCGATGTGGAGGAAGAGGACGTGGTTGTCGAACGCCCCGACATCCTGCCGCGCCAATGGAATTCGAAACGCGTCGTACGAGAGTAGTTAAACCGCCAGCCCCCCGGGGTCGAATAGGTGCGTTCGGGCGGTGTCGAGGCGCAGTCCGACATTGTCACCGATGCGGGCCGCCGATTCACTGTCGTCTTCAACGACCATCGCGCCTGCCGCCGTATCAACATAGAGGATCGTGGCATTGCCCAGACGCTCGAGCATGCTGATTCGGCCGCCCAAGTGGGCGTTCGGACCGCCCGGCTCGGACGGGGCAATGTGCTCGGGGCGGATGCCGATCTCGAAATCGTCACCGGATCTCGATGGTACAGGGCCGCGGGTCTGCAATGCGATTGCCGCGTTGCTGCCGGTGAAGGTGATCATGGCCTGGCGCTCGGATGGGAAATCCGCGCGGACCGGGGCAAAATTCATCGCAGGCGAGCCGATGAAGGATGCAACGAACTTGTTTTCCGGGCGATGGTAGAGATCGAGCGGGCCGCCGACCTGTGCGATGCGGCCCTGGTCGAGCACTACGATCCGGTCGGCCAAGGTCATCGCTTCGATCTGGTCATGGGTGACGTAGACCATCGTCGTCGCCAATTCCTGGTGGAGTTTGGCGAGTTCGAGGCGCATCTGGACGCGCAGTTTGGCATCGAGGTTCGAGAGCGGCTCGTCGAAGAGAAAGACTTCCGGGTCGCGAACAAGCGCGCGGCCGATGGCGACGCGCTGTCGCTGGCCGCCTGAAAGCTGGGCGGGCTTTCGGTCCATGTAGTCTTCAAGCTGGAGGAGGCGTGCGACCTTGTCCGATTTTTCCGCGATCGCGTCTTTACGCTCGCCCGCGATGTCGAGGCTGAAACCGATGTTCTGGCGTACGCTCATGTGGGGGTAGAGCGCGTAGGACTGGAACACCATCGAGATGCGTCGCTTGGCCGGCGGGACTTGGGTCACGTCATTGCCGTTGATGATAACCTTTCCCGCCGTAACGCTTTCGAGCCCGGCGATCATGCGCAGGAGCGTCGATTTTCCGCAGCCCGAGGGGCCGAGGAGGGCGCAGAATTCTCCCGCCTCGATATCGAGGCTGAGGTCCTTGATCACTTCGACGAGGCCGAAGTTCTTCTTGAGCGATTTGAGTTCGACATGCGGCATGGGAAAGCCTCCTCCAGCTGTCGTACGGTCTAGTGTTCGCGGATCCAGACCGTCATGGGGCCAGGCTCACGGTTGGCCCAGAGGTAATAGGGGACGGCCGTCAGTGTCGTGGCACTCTCCTGGGGTGGTGCAGTGCGATAGAGGGTTTCCGCCCAGTCCTCGGTTCTCGTGGCTTTACCTTCCGCCTTGAGCACCACGATGCCGTCGAAGAGATCGAGACGATCTTCAACCGACACCGCCGCGTTGCGGGGCAAGGTGAGTTGAGCGACGGGGGTATCGGGATTGTCGACCTGCTCAAGGCAATAGACGAGTGGGCCACGCCGCAGTGTGACGCGGTCGAGGTCCATGCGTACCTTGGGGTTGGCATAGATACGCTCGGGCGCCATTGGGAGATCGAGTGTGATGACGTCGCCTTTCGCCCATTCGCGCGTGATCGCGAGGTAGCCCTTGTCGAGATTGGCTGCGATGTCGACCACCTCACCGTTGATCGAAGCCGTTGCACCCTTTGCCCATTCGGGAATTCTGAGTTTGACCGTGAACCGGCCCGGGGTCTCGGGATCGACGGAGAGGTTGATTTTACCTGACCAGGGGAAGTTGCTCGTTTCAGTCAGTGCGACCTTGCGGCCGCTTACGTCGAGTTCGGCGTGATTGCCGCCATAAAGATGGACTGCGATGAGGTCCTGTCCCGTGGAATAGAAATAGCCACCGACCGAGGCAACGAGGCGCGAGACGTTCATTGTGCAGCACGGGCAGGGGTGCCATTCCCAGCGCCGGTGCGAACCGTCGCTTTCGAGCTTGTTTTCGTAGAAATAGTGCTCGCCGTCTCGGCTCAATCCTGAGAGGGCGCCGTTGAACAGAGCCAGTTCGAGCATATCGCCATACTGGCCGTCGAGGTCGATATTGAGCATGCGCTGGGCCCAGAAGATCATCGCGACCGAGGCGCACGTCTCGGCATAGGCGGTGTCGTTGGGCAGGTCGTAATCGGTGGTGAAGCCTTCATTGGAGGCAGACGGGCCGAAGCCGCCGGTGACGTACATTCGGGTGGTCGTAACGTCCTTCCAGAGGGTTTCGCAGGCTTTCCTGAGCTGATCATCATCCAGGTCGGCGGCGAGATC
This sequence comes from Pelagibacterium xiamenense, assembly GCF_021166475.1. GTDB lineage: Bacteria > Pseudomonadota > Alphaproteobacteria > Rhizobiales > Devosiaceae > Pelagibacterium > Pelagibacterium xiamenense. Next base: position 811,920 of record NZ_JAJOYS010000002.1, on the reverse strand, counting down.
GGCCATGGCGGCATACATGTACATCGCGCGAACGGCGTGACCGACGACTTTGGTCTGCTCGCGCACAGGAAGGTGCGACTGGCTGTATTCATGCGTCCCAAATACATAGGCGTTGGGATCGTCGCCGCGTTCAACGGCTTCGATATCGAAATAATGCGGTTGCCGGCCGCGTTCGTCGATGAAGTAGGCGGCGAGGTCGAGGTGCTTTTTCTCGCCTGTCAGATGGTAGAGCTTGACCAGTGCGATCTCGATTTCCTGGTGGCCGGGATAGCCGCGTCTTTTGCCTGTCTCAGTGCCGAAGGTTGCGCGGATGTGGTCGAGATAGCGTTCCATCACATCGAGCATTTTGCGCCGTCCGGTCGCCTGGAAATAGGCGATGGCGCCTTCGAGCAGGTGGCCACAATTATAGAGCTCGTGACGGTCGCGCAGATTGGTCCAGCGCTTGTCGAATTCGTGGCCGACATACCAGAAGTTGAGATAACCGTCTTCGCATTGGCCGGCTTCGAGCTTGTCGACAATCTCGTCGATCTGGGCTTCGATGGTGGCGTCACGGCGGTGCGACAGCGCGTAGGCTGCCGCTTCGATCCATTTGCCGATGTCGGAGTCCCAGAAGAACTGGGTGGTGAAGCCCATGTGATTGCGCGGGATACGTAGGGGCGGCGGCGGGTCCTTGAGTTCGAGAGATTCGAGAATCCCCTCACTGCCGAGCTTTTCATACTGGCTGGGGATAGTGCGCGTTAGGACGGTTTCCAGCCGTTCGCGCCAGAAGTTGCCGGTAAGATCGACCTTGGTGAAATCCGCCGGTGCGTATTTGCGCATTTATGTCTCCTGCCCTTTGTGTTCATTCGGTGTGCCGCCGCAGCTTTCGCGCACGACAAGCGTGCACGGGAGCCGCAGCACGCCCTTAAAGGTTTCCCCGCCGATCATGCGGATGATCCTGCGGCCGGCCTCGCGGCCGAGGTCGTAAAGATTCATGTCGATGCTGGTGAGCCGAGGGCGGGCCGCTTCGGTCATGACGTCCCAGTTGTCGAAGCCCACAACGCGCACGCTGCCGGGAACCGGGATCTTGAGGTCGCGTAGCGCTTCGAGAACCCCGCGGCCGATCTGGTCGTTGCCGCACACGATGCCGTCGGGTGCGGTCGTCGGGTCCGCAAACAGTATGCCGATAGCCTCGCGACCCCACTGTTCGGACCAGACACCCTTGATGATACGGGACGGATCGGGATCAAGGCCCGCGGCGTCGAGTGCGTCGTGATAGCCTTTTAGGCGCAGCCGGACGGCCTCGAAGTGCTCGGGGCCGGTGACGTGGGCGACGCGTCGGCAGCCGAGACCGATCAGGTGTTCGGTCGCGAGCCGGGCGCCGCCCTCGTCGTCAGGGAGCAGGCAAAACGAGTCGGGGTCGTCACTCTGGGAAAAGACGTAGAGCCGGGGTAAGTCCCCGACGTTGGTGGTCAGACTGGGCCGCCGGTCGGCGCGACGGGCGGTGAAGACCAGGCCGTCGACACGTTTGCCCATCAGTTGGTCGATGTGCTGGCGCTCGCGCTCGGGGTCGTCGGTGGCGTTGGACATGAAGACCGCGATGCGTTCGGCGGCGAGCTCGCGTTCGAGCCCTTCCATGATCGGCATAGTGAAACGGCCGAAGCTGTCATTGGAGATAAGCCCAACGGTGAAGCTCTGGCCACGGTGCAGCGATTGGGCGAGGTCGTTGGGCCGGAACCCCATTTTACGGGCGATGCCTATGACGCGCTCGCGGGTTTCCGCCTTGAGGGCGCCGGCGCCATTGAGGGCCTTGGAGACCGTGCCGATGCTGACGCCGGCTTCGCGCGCGACGTCGCGGATCGTCGGCGCTTTGTGGCCTGTCCGTTCGGTTGTTGTGCCGGGTGGTCGGCCTTGTTCGGTCTTGCTCATGGGTGCTTCCGATCCGCTATTTCACTGCGCCCGAGAGCAGACCGGAAACGTAGTAACGCTGCAACAAGATGTAGATCAGCACGCACGGAATGATCGAAACGATGACGCCAGCCTGCAGCGCACCCCAGTCGACGACGCCGAAAATGCCGGTTGAAACGCCGGTGAGCATGACGGGAACCGTGAAGCTGGTTTCGCGGCTCATGAAGACGAGAGCAGCGATGAACTCGTTCCAGCTCATGATGAAGGCAAAGAGAGCGACGGTAACCATGCCGGGCAAGACCAGCGGCAAGAACACACGACGCAATATCTGGAGCGATGAGCACCCGTCCATTACGGCTGCCTCTTCAAGTTCCTTGGGAATGCCTTCGAAGCTGTTGCGCATCAGGTAGACCGAGAAAGGAAGCTGCAGGATCGTGTGGATAATCGCGAGACCGAGGTGGTTGTTGGTCAGCCGCAGCTCGGAAAAGAGCAGGTAAAGCGGGGTGAGCATCGCCTGGTAGGGGATCATCATGCTCGCGAGCAAAAGGAGGAAAAAGAGCTCCTTGAACGGTATGCGGTAGCGGGCAAGCGCATATCCCGCGGGAACCGCCAGCCCGAGGCAGAGCGCGATCGTCAGGAAGGCGACGATCAAGCTGTTGGAAACGTATGTCCAAAGACCTGCCTGGTAGGTGGCGACGGTGAGATAGTTCTCAAGGCTGAGCGCATTCGGGAAATAGGTCGGCGGAACGGCGCTCGCCGCCTCGGGGGTCTTGACCGAGGCAAGGAACGACAGGACCAGCGGGGTGAGCATGATCGTTATCATGAAGATACAGATCGCACCCACCAGGTAGCGTCGGGCTCCCGTTTCCCCCACCTGCCGGGCTTCGACAATACCGCCAGTGGTAACATCTGGTGCGGAAACGATGTCGGTCATTGGGCTTCACCCCGGCGTTGAATGGCGATCTGCAGGGCGGCACCGCACATGATGACAACCATCAGGATGATCGAAAGCGCACTGCCATAGCCCAGTTTGAAGTAGACGAACGAGTTCTGGTAAATCCAATAGACCGACGTGAAGGTCTGTCCGCGCGGTGCGCCGCCGGTCATCAGGTAGAACTGATCGAAAGCGAGCATCGAGCCGATGGCGCTAATGAGTGTGGCCAGAAGGATCGAACGCGAGCTTAGGGGGACGATGATGCGGCGCACCCGCTGCCAGTAGCTCGCGCCATCGATCATCGAGGCTTCGACGATGTCCTGGCCGATGGTTTGCATGCCGGCGAGCATGATGATCATGCCGAAGCCGACGATTTTCCAGACGACCGAGACGATCACCGCGAATAGCCCGAGATGCGCGCGGTTGAACCAGACCATCGGCGCGTCGAGCGCGCCGATATCGACTAGAAGCTTGTTCAAAAGCCCGACCTGTTGGTCGAAAAGCCATACCCACAGCAGGCTGGAACTCGCCAGACCGATCACGACCGGCAGAAAGATAACGCCGCGCGTGAATTGCACCAGCGGCCTGTTCTCCGCAACGAGCAGAGCGAGCAGAAAACCCAGCCCGATCAGGATCGGCGTGATGATTACCGTGTACTGGACGGTGAACCAGAACGAGCGCCAGAAATCCCTGTCGGTGAAGGCCTGGATGTAATTGTCGAACCAGACGAACTGCCCGCCACCCAAGAGCGACTCGCTCGTCATCGAGATGTAGATGAGCTGGCTCAATGGATAGAAGACGAACACCGCGACGAACAAGAGCGCGGGCGTCAGATAGAGAAAGCCGACGAGTCTGTTGTTGGTGGCGAGCATGGCTGGTTGTCCCAATTAAGGCGCACCGGCGGGAGCGCCGGTGCGCCAAAGGCCTTATTGGCTGGCGATTTCGAGCATTCTCGCGCGCGCATCCTCGATGGCGCTCTCGACTTCGCCATCAAAGACAGCGCGCTGAATCATGTTGATCCACGGGCTCGAATCGGAATTGACCATGGTTGCGAAGTGGAAGACCCAGGGCACGTAACCTGCTTCCAGTGCCTGCGCTGTGGCCTGCACCTTTTCATTGCCCTGGAAATACTCGTTGTCAGCGAGATCTGTGCGGGTCGTCAGGATAGAATTCTTGGCAAGACCCTCGAGTTGTGCCTCGTCGCTCAACACCCAGCTTACGAATTCGCGGGCTGTTTCTTCATTGGGAGAACCCTCGGGGATTGCAACGACGTCGCCGCCAACGAAGCCGCTCACCTGGCCGGGTTCGAGGCCCGGGAGCAGGGTCACGCCATAGTCGAAGTCGGGGAACTGGCGTTCCATCAGCGAGAGCAGGAAGCCGCCCGAACCGGTGATGCCGATATTGCCGGTGGTGAAGGCGGAAACGAAATTTTCGCCAGCGTCGACTTCCGCGCTTTCGGGTATGAGGCCTTCTTCCCACATCTGCCGGTACTGATCGAGCACCTCATGGATGGCCTCGCCTTCAAGTGCGGCATCCTCGCCGTTGCGGGGCAGGATTTCCGCGCCGCCGGCGACCATGATCGGCGAGGTGACAAAGATGTTGCAGCCCGGGCACGAGCCGGCGAAATAAAACCCGTAGGTATCGTCGTCCAGCGCGCCGATTTGGGTCGCCATCTCGTGGATTTCGTAAATGGTTTCCGGCGGGTCCTCCGGGTCGAGCCCGGCTTCGCGGAACAGTTCCTTGTTCCAGACGAGGATCGACACGTCCGGGGTGAAGCCGACGCCGTAGATCCGGTCCTCGTATGTGGCGATATCCTTGTACGCCTGAATATGCGTCTCATAGTTCGGATCGCTCTGAAGCTGATCGGTCAGATCGGTCAGAAACCCCGCGCGCATGAAGTCGGGCATGTAGATCAGATCGAACGAAATGAGATCCGGCGCCTCGCCGGCCCGCACGCTGGTCGCGAGTTTGGTGACCAATTGGTTGTCGGGAATCGCGGTCAATTCGATCTGGGCGTCGTGGGTACTGTTCCACAAGTCGACCATGAGTTGACCGGGATCCGCAGCGCTTTCACGGACCCACATCGTCAGGTCCTGAGCGAATACGCTTGAGGTCATCAGCGCGACGACCGAGGCCGCCCCGAGGGGCGCTTTCAAAAGTCTGGGCAAACCCATTTTAGTCCTCCCTTTGCCGCAAGCCAAAGTGATGCGGCTCCTCCTCATTCTGTTTCGGAAAAGCTTTTCCTTCGCTGTGACCGATAATCCGTGGCAGCGCTCCTCACTTCACTTGCCGGTCGGAATTTTCGGGTTAGGAAAAGCTTTTCCTTACAACGATGACACAAGTGCGTTCGACATTCAAGGGGTGGGGGACATGAATCAAGTCATCAGCGCTCGCTTACAGCACCGCTCTCACTCAATCCGTCCCGCATCAGTAAAATCAGGGGGTTAGCCGTACTGGCTACGTGCGTTTCCCGACCGGGCGGATGGCGACGCTTTGCAAAGCCGTCAAAGTCGCCGACCGTTACATGCGCGTCATATACGTCCGCTAACACTACGTTGCACGCGCGTGCAAAATGCTGATTTTCTCTCATTCAGGGGCTGACAATCGATGACTACGATGAAGCGAAAAATTACCGTGGCGATGGCCGCCGCCCTCCTCTCGGCTACCGCGGTTGCCGCGCAGGCCGAAGACTATACGATCACCGTCTGGTCCGGCGGGACCGGCGATACCTCTCACTACCGCGTCGACGCTATCGAGATGGCGGCGGATCTGCTCGAGCGCGAAGCTGCTGTGCGTGGCGAAGAGCTGAACATCACGGTCGAGAAGCAGGTCTGGAGCGGCTGGGACGATTTCAAGCAGGCCGTAACGCTTGCCGCTGAATCGGGCACGGCGCCGAATATTATCGTTACCGGGCACGAGGACATCGGTCCGTGGGCTCAGGCGGGAATATTGCGTCCGGTCGAGGACTATGTGGACTTCGACGTTTGGCCGCTCAACCAGCTTTACGACAACCTCGTCGAGGTTTCGAGCTACGACGGACAGATCTGGGGCATTCCGCAGGACGCCGAATCCCGCCCCTTCTTCATGTCTCGCGCACACCTCGCGGAGATCGGGTATTCGGAAGACGAGATCGACGCGCTGCCTTCGCAGATCGAAGCTGGCGAGTATACGCTTTACGACATGCTGGAAGACGCCGAGGCGATGCAGGATGCCGGTGTCGTCGAAGCGGGCATGGCCTTTGCGCCGCGTGTTTCGAACGGACCGGATTACTGGCAGTTCTACCAGAGCTTCGGCGGCGAGATGGTCGATCCGGAGAGCGGCCAGTTGATCTTCGACCGCCAGGCCTTGACCGATATGTACCAGTTCTTCGTCGACGCGGCGGAAATGGGAGTTGTCCCCGCGACGTACCTGGGCGGCGACTGGGACGAATGGCACCGCAACGTGGCCGCCGGTAGCTACGGCATGTGGCACGGCGGTACGTGGCACAAGTCGCAGTGGGAAAACCAGTTCGAGTTGACCGACTTCTTCGACAAGATCGCGTTCTCCCTCATCCCTGCCGGCAATGAGAACGGCCGGGCGAACACGATCACGCACCCGCTCGTCTATCTTATCTCGGCGACGGGCACGGACGACGAGGCGGCGATTGCCGCCGAACTCATTACCATTGCGTCCGAGCCACGTATCAACTCGCTGCACGCGGTTGAATCGGGGCACCTCGCGATCGGCGAGGCCCAGGCCAGTGTACCGCTTTATGCCAACGACCGCTGGAGCACCGAAGCGACAGAGGCCCTTCTGCCGCACGCCAACGCCATTCCGAACAATGCCGATTTCGGCGCTTATTGGGATGCGATGTATCAGGGGCTCGAAGCTGCCTGGACCGGCACGTCGTCGGTCGAAGACGCGGTGAACATGGCCCAGGCACAGGTCGAAGCCGATCTCGGCGACGGCATCATCATTCGCTAAGAGGCACGCACAGTGACCGACACAGCCTCATCATCAGGAGGCATCAGGCCGGACGCGCTCGTGCGTCCGGCCGACCCGGCCTCGGATCTGGAAAAAGCCGCACTCAAGGGCCGGCCGAAGGTCAGCCTGCTCGGTCTGGGTATGCTCAGCCCGGCTGCGGTGCTGCTGCTTGTATTCTTTTTTGCGCCTGTGGTGCTAACAACGATATTCTCGTTCACCAACATGACGAGTGCTACCGGGATCAGCGGCGGCGCCTATGTTCTCTCTCCAAACTTGCTGCGCGAACTCGAACGGTCGGGTGTCGATTCCGATACCCTTGCAGCGCTGGGCACGGAAAGCGTTGTTGTCGACCAGGAAAGTATCGCTGCGGCGCGCGCGGCGGGGGTAGAAGAGGATTTTCTCGAGGAAATCGAGGACGATCTGCTGGGCGTGGATTTCGATAGCAAACAGGATTTTGAACGCGCTCTCAAGGATTTGCCAAGCCACCTGCGCCGGACACGTGACCTTAAACTTGCCGCCGATCATTTCCTGGTTTCGGCGCTCAACACCCGGTTTGCGACGCGGGCCGAAGCGAGCGATGCGATTTCGGCGCTTGCGCCCGATATCGCGCCGGGAACGCGCGATCGGATTTTGGATGCCAGCTACACCGGCTGGGTCTGGACGACCGAGAATTTCAGGCGGCTTGCCACTCAACCCGAAACCTTGCGTCTTGTTCTCAATACGTTTTTCTATGTCGCGGTAACGCTGGCGTTCAATGTGCTCGTGGGGCTGTTCCTTGCCATCACGGTCTTCTACCTGCCCAAGGGCACGGGAATGGTCTTCAGCGTCCTTTGGCTTCTGCCGCGGATCACTCCGGTCGTTCTTTATGCGATCATGTGGAAGTGGTTCACCTGGGATGGCGGGTTTGTCGCGAGTTTCGCCGATTTGGTGGGATTGCCGTCCTTCAATTATATGAAGGGGTCGGTGCCGACGGCCTGGACAATCGTCATTCTGGTCAATGGCTGTATCGGCGCGTCTTTCGGCATGATCCTTTTTTCCGGGGCGCTGAGATCCATTCCGATGCAGCAGCTTTGGGCGAGCGAGGTGGATGGCGCCAGTCGCTGGCAGCAGGTGCGATACATCATACTGCCGCAGATGCGCTGGCCGATCCTTTTCGTAACCTGCTACCAGTCGATGTCGCTGCTGTCGTCGTACGAACAGATATGGCTTACGACCAATGGCGGGCCGGGCAATACGACCATGGTGTGGGCGCTCGAATCCTTCAGGACCGCGCTTTCGAATTATACGGGCAATCTCCAATACGGACAGGGCGCTGCCATGGCGCTGGTGCTCGTTATCGTCGGGCTCGTGCTTTCGATCATCTTCCTGCGCATGTTCCGGTTCGGCGAGCTCGTCGAAAAGCCGAAGATCGAGTTCTAGGAGGGCGCGATGCAGACAAAGAATTTTGCAAGCTGGCCCATAGTTCTGGTCCTCACGGCGATCAGTCTGCCCCTGGCGATCATGTACGCCTCCCTTGTCATCGACAGTTTCACCAATACGCCCGCCGGAGCGGTGCTTCCCAACGAGTTTACACTCGAGCATTGGGCGTTCCTCGTCGATCCTACCATCACGGGCAACGTGTGGACGGTAACCTTCAATACGCTGATCTTCGCCTTCACGATGGTTGTGGTGGTGCTTTCGGTCTCCGCGACCGGGGGGTACGCGATGTCGCGGCTCAACCTGCCTTATCGGCGGTTCTTTCTGGCCGGCATTCTCGTCATGCACGCATTTCCATCGGTGACGCTCATTATTGGCGTGTTTCTCGTTTTGCAGTTTGCCGGACTTTACGACACGCTGATCGGGGTCATTCTCGTCAAAGCGGCGCTGACCCTGCCATTCGGCGTCTGGATCATGAAGGGGTTCTATGATGCCGTGCCGTGGGAAATCGAGATGGCCGGGCTGCAGGATGGCGCGGATCGGTTCACCGTCTGGCGCCGGCTGATCCTGCCGCAGGTTAAACCGGGGCTCGTCGCGCTGGGGGTCTTCGCGTTCATCGATGGATGGGGCGAGTTCCTACTACCGCGGATACTGGCGCCGACGACCGAATTTCAGGTGCTTTCGGTCTACCTCAATAATGTCTCGGTCCCGGATTCGGTGGACTATGATTTCAATCTCTTCAAGTCGGTCGGGCTATTCTACACCCTGCCGATCCTCATCCTGTTCATCGTCTTCCAGAACCGTCTGATGAACATTTTCGGCGGAGGTACCAAAGGCTGATGCAGATCGTACTAAAGGACTTCACCAAAAGCTTCGACGGCCTCACGGTCATCGACAAGCTCAATCTTACGATCAATGACGGGGAGATGCTGGCTTTGCTCGGCCCGTCGGGATGTGGCAAGTCGACAACGCTGCTTGCAATCAGCGGTATCTTGCGCGTTAACGGCGGTCAGATCCTGTTTGGCGACAAGGATGTCAGCAATCTGCCGAGCCAGAAGCGCAATGTCGGCGTCGTCTTCCAGAATTATGCGCTCTACCCGCATATGACGGCGTTCGAAAACATCGCCTTTCCGCTGCAGGTGCGCAAGACTGGTGCCGCCGAGATCGAAGAGCGCGTCAGGGAAATGGCACGGCTCACCCATATCGAACCCTATCTCGACCGGCGGCCGGGACAGCTTTCGGGCGGGCAACAGCAGCGCGTGGCGTTGGCGCGGGCGCTGGTGCGGAGGCCCGATGTCTTGCTGCTCGATGAACCGCTGGCCAATCTGGACGCCAAGCTGCGCCTCGAAATGCGGTCGGAAATCCGCCGCATTCAGCTCGAGACGGGCATCACGGCCATTCTCGTTACCCACGATCAGGTCGAGGCGATGTCGATGGCCGACCGGATCGCGATCATGGACCATGGACGGATCCAGCAGATCGCGGCGCCGGAGGACATGTATCACCGCCCGTCAAATACGTTCGTTGCGGGGTTCCTCGGCAATCCCCCCATCGTGTTTCTCGAAGGCAAGGCCATCGGGAACGGCGCGTTCGAGTCGGCATCCGGCATGCGTATGCCGCTGCCCGAGCGGTTGACGGGGCTGGCGGCTGACCAGCCGATCGTCATGGGCGTCCGGCCCGAGCATTTCGGCGTCAAAGGCCGCCACACAGTCAGGGGTACGGTGAGTTTCATCGAGCCGCAAGGACGCGAGACACATTTCGATCTCACCGTCGCCGAGGGTGAGGTGCTGCGGTCTATTCAAGCCGCGCGAACCGACATTTCACTCGGCAGCGAGGTTGAGTGGCCGCTCGACGTCGACAAGGCGCTCGTTTTCGATTCCGAGGGCAACCGGCTGTGAAGCGGCGTTCAGAACGGGTATATCCGTGGCCGCCCCAGTGGGATGGGCGGCCGCTCAATATCGCGCATCGCGGGGCTTCGGCGCATGCGACCGAGAACACTTTGCAGGCGTTCTCGACCGCGGCCTTGCTGGGCGCCGATATGTGGGAGATCGACGTCCGGCTGACGGCCGATGGGGTGCCGGTGGTCTCGCATGATCCGGACCTGGGTGTTTTTGGGACCGACGGCATCATTGCGGAACTGACGTGGTTGGACATCACGCGGATCGCGCCGGATCTGCCTGAGCTTGACGCCGTCATTGCATTGGCGGAGGCATACGGGCAGGGTCTTTACGTCGAGGTCAAGGCGGCGGGGGCAGGGCGCATCGCTGCCGAGCGCATGGAGCGGGCGCGTTTCACGCGCGCGGCCATCGGCAGTTTCGATGGTGACGAGGTGCGTCGCCTTGCTGACGCCTCGTGCCCCTTTCCGCTCGCTGTGCTGGTGCGGCTGGGCGAAGATCCGTTCGAGCGCGCCGAAGAGACAGGCGCGGACATTATCCATCTTTGCTGGGAGCGTGGTGGCGCGCGACCGCAGGATCTGGTGACGCCGGCCCTTCTGGCGCAGGCCCAAGGCGAAGGGCTCGGTATCGTGCTCTGGCACGAGGAGCGTCCGGACGTTCTTGTGGATCTGGTCGAACTGCCTGTTCTTGGGATCTGTACCAACCAGCCCGAGCTTATCGCCGCGTTGGACCCGCGCCACGCGAGCGGCATCGAAATGGTCTGTCATCGCGGCTCGAACCGCTTTGCGCCCGAGAACACGCTTGCATCGGCGCGGCTGAGTTACGATCAGGGCTGTGCCTATGTCGAGGTCGATGTGCGCGAAACCGCGGACGGAGAGATCGTGGTCCTGCATGACCCGACGCTCGACCGGACAACCGATGGGACCGGGCCAGTGGCGCACAGGACGCTTGCCGAGGTCAAGGCGCTCGACGCAGGGGGGTGGTTCTCGCGGTTTCACGCGGGCGAACGCGTGCCAACGCTGCGGGAATCGATCGCGCTGTGCCAGACGTATGGGCGTCAACTGTATATCGAGAACAAGTCGGTGGAGCCGGCCAGGGTTCTGGCCGTGGTCAATGAGATGAACTTTCTCGATCACTGCTTTTTCTGGTCGGGTGACCCGCGGTTGCAGGCGGGCATGCGCCTCGCTTCACCTAGGGCACGAATCAAGTCGAATCTCGGTGGCTACGCCTCCATGAGGGAGATGCTTGATCATCTCGATCCACAGATCGTGGAACTGGGCGTGGATGACTATGAGACCTATGCCGAGGACTGCAAACTGGCGGGCTCGGTGCCCATGATGCAGTATTTCGGGGATAATCCGGACGTTTTCGACCGAATCGTTGCCCTTGATCCTCCCATGCTCAATCTTGACCGCAGTGACCTTCTGCTCGCGGCTTTAAGGCGTCGCGCATGAAGCCAGATTCCGGCGCACGAGGTGCAGCGTTCATGTCGAAAATCGTCAAGACCGGACGGACGCCGACGTCGGAAGACGTGGCGCGACTGGCCGGGGTTTCGCGTTCGGCGGTATCGCGCACCTTCACCGATGGCGCGAGCGTATCGCCCAAGACGCGAGAAAAGGTCATGCGGGCGGCGGACGTCTTGGGCTATCGGGTCAATTTTCTGGCGCGAAGCTTGTCGCAGCAGCGCACGCGGCTCATCGGGCTCGTGGTATCCGACATGGATCACTCGCTCCGCGGCAGCCTTGTCGACCGGCTCGCGCGGGGGCTTGTCGCACTCGACTACCGGCCGTTCCTCCTGCCGACAAATCCGGGCGACGACGTGGGCCATCTCATCGATATGATGCTCCATTACAACGTCTCGGGTGCCATCGTCACTTCGGACACGCCGCCCTCGCAGATCGCCGACGCGTGCGTCGCCCATGACGTGCCGTTGGTGCTGGTCAATAAGGCGGAGGTCGGCGGCAAGGTCATCAACGTTTCAATGGATTCGCGAAAGGCCGGACGTATGGGCGCCGAGGTGCTCTACGACGCCGGATGCCGAAGCGTTGCCATTGCCAGTCAACGACGTGCTTCTCACACGATCGGGCTGCGCAAGAAAGCATTTACGGCAGCCTGCGCGGATCTCGGTATCGAAATCGTCGGCGATTTCCAGGGGGCGATCCAGGACTATGCGGGTGGCGTGGAGGCCGCCGAGGCGTTTCTCGCGAGCGGGCTTGCGCCAGACGCCGCCTATTGCGTCAACGACTATCTAGCGCTCGGTTTTCTCGATCATATCCGCTACACCGCGCATATGGATGTGCCCGGCGATCTCAAGGTTGCCGCATGCGACGACATCGCCGAGGCAGGGTGGCAGAGTTACGACCTCACGACCGTGCGCCAGGATCCCTCCGCAATTGCCGGTGCCGCGATCACTGCGCTTATCAATCGTATCGACGATCCCGACCTGCCGGTACCGCCGATCTTCATCGATGTCGCGCTGGTCGAACGCAATTCGACCCGCGCGGCGCCTTCCTCCCTTTAGGCCCTATTTCTCATGACACAGATGCTCGATAGTGCGCAGGAATGCGCCGTGCGGCGTGAAGCCGCAAAAGATATCATTCGCGAGGCCGGCCGTTTGGCGCTCGAATATTTCGAGCGCTATACGTCTCTGACCGTCGAGACGAAGACGGGGCAGCAGGATGTGGTCAGCGTCGCCGACCGGGCCGTCGAGAGCATGCTGCGCGAGGCCGTTGCCGCACGGTTTCCGAACGACGGGCTCATCGGCGAAGAGCATGGCCACCTTGCCGGCAGCTCGCGGTTCAGCTGGCTGATCGATCCGATCGACGGGACGAGCTGTTTTCTGCACGGGTTGCGCTCCTGGTGCGTGGCGATTGCCGTGCTCGAGGATGGCGCGCCGGTTTTGGGGCTCGTTTATGAACCCTGCACGGGGTATCTGTATTGGGCCGAAAGGGGGCGCGGTGCGTATCGTGACGATGCGTCCATTTTCGTGGATGCGATGACCCCGTTCGGAGGCGGGCTGATCGCCATTGGGGCAAGCCAGGACGCGTCGGCGGCGCATGTGGGGTCGGTGATTGCCGGCGTGCTCGAGGCCGGCGGCGTCTATATGCGCAACGGATCGGCGGCCCTGACGCTGGCGCACGTCGCGGCGGGGCATTATCTGGCGTTTTACGAGCCGAAGCTGCGGGCCTGGGATTGCGTGGCCGGGTTGCTCCTTGTGGCCGAGGCCGGCGGGGAGGCTGACGATTTCCTCGCCGGGGGCGGGCTACTTGAGCAAAAGCCCTGCTTTGCGGCCGCGCCGCAGGCGGCGGCCATCCTGCGCGATATCGCGTTCGGGTGACCGCCAAAGCGGATGTCTCAGCTCGCCGCCACTTGCCTGCGCCCTGCAAGCAACCTGTCGGCCAGAACGACGAGCGCGGCCAGAATGCAGAGGCCGATTGCCGTATAGAGCATGAATAGCAGGACCTGCGGATAGCCATGCGCGTTCACGTCGATCATCGGATAGGGGTATTCGTTCAGGATCGGGCCGCGCACCAGCACGTAAGCGGCGTAGACCAGGCCGGGCGCTACCAAGACGGGGACGTCCTTGTATTCGAGCGTGCCGTGCGGCGTGCCGATGAACCACCAGACGAGGTAAACGACCGGCAGCAGGTAGTGGAAGATGTAGTCGTTGAACAGCGGGAAGCCAGTGGCTGGATTAATCGGCGCGAGGAGGAAATTGTAGAAGATCATCACGAGAGTGATGATCGCGGCGACCGCGCCGCGCGACTTGGGATGGCGGAATATTTCGAGCCAATTGTGCGGGAAAAGCGTACTGGCATAGGTCAGCACAAGCCCCGTGTTGCTCAGAATGGTGAGGAAGCCCAGGTAGTGCAGGATCCCGAGCGGCCAGCCCTTGCCGTCGTTCATATAGGCCGAGACCGTGAGGGTGAATTGGGATGCGAGCGTGAAGCACCCCACAACGAAGCCGAAGCAGGCGAGAATGCGATCCAGTCTCATTTCCAATTCTCCTGTTATCGCTATGAAGCCGAGTGATTAGTCCGGAAGCGCAAACGCGATCACCTGATCGCTCACGCCCGGCGCCACGAAGGAATTGCCGCCAGCGACGAAGACGACGTACTGCTTGCCCTGGTACGTATAGGTCGCGGGAATGGCGACGGAGTTGGCGTCGACGTTGGCCTTCCACAACACCTCACCGGTTTGTTCGCTTACGGCGCGCACGCGGCGGTCCATCGAGGCGCCGATGAAGATAACGCCGCTTGAGGTGAGGAGCGGTCCGCCGAAGGTGACGGAACCCCAGTCCGCGGGCATGTAGAAGCCCCATTGCTGGACCTGGCCGAAGGGTTTGCGCCACAGGAGTTCGCCGGTGTTGATGTTGTAGGCCGACATGGTGCCATAGGGCGGGTTCCAGCACGGCATGCCGATGGGATTGAGGAAGGCCCGCAGCTCGAAGCCATAGGGACTTCCGCTCATGGGGAAGAAGCCGGCGACTTCGGTTCCGCCTGCTTCGATCTTGTCGAACTCTTCGCGCGGGATGAGCTTGTAGATCTGCACGATGTTCGAGCTGTTGACGATATAGGTGCCGGTTTCGGGATTGACCGCGCCGCCGCCCCATTCGATGCCGCCGCTCGTTGGCGGATAAACGATTGTGCCCTCGAGGCTCGGCGGCGTGAAGGGGCCCTCGTAGACGAGGTTCTCCGCCGTCCGGCTGCAATAGCCACCGCCGGCAAGGTCGGCCAGCCAATAGACGCCAGGCCATTCGGGATCGGTCACGGGCTCGGGGACCGAAACGAAGGGCTGCGTTGGCGATGCCTGCTCGCCTTGTGCCGTCGATGCCGGTACCGGGCGTTCCTCGATAGGGAAGATCGGCTCGCCTGTCATGCGGTTGAGGACATAAAGGAAGCCCTGCTTGGACGTCTGCACGAGAGCCGGAATGGTTTTGCCGTCCTGTTCGATGTCGATCAGGGTTGGCGCGGCGTTGGTGTCGTAGTCCCATATATCGTGATGGACGAGCTGGCGGCTCCAGACGAGGTCGCCGGTTTCGATATGGAGTGCGGTCACCGAGCTCGCGAGCGGAATGGGCTGCAGGCGATCTCCACCATAGAAGTTGGGGCTCGGCGATGATACGGGCAGGTAGACGATCCCGGCCTCGGGGTCGACGGACATCGAGGCCCAGACATTGGCGGTACCGGTCAAATCGGTCATGTCCGCCGGGATGGGGTTGAAGGTCCATTTCAGATCGCCGGTCCGTGCGTCGATACCGAAGACATTGCCCGGAGGGGCTACGGTATCGGCCCAATCCTTGCCTGCCCAGCCGAGCACGAGCGTATCCTCGAACACGGTCGGGGGCTGGAACAGCGACAGGGGCCATTTGTTGTTGGTCGTGTTCCAGGTGTTGACGTCGAGAATGCCGCCAGTGCCGAATTCGGCGCAGGCTTCACCGGTATCGGCGTCGACCGAATGGAGCTTGGCGTCCATCGTGCCGATATAGACGCGCTTCTGACAGGGTTGCCCGTCAGCCGGGTTTTCCGCCTCCCAGTAGGCAACGCCGCGGCTCTTGAGGATGTTCTGGGTCAGGCCCTCGAGGAGGGCGTCGCTGTCATAGACCCACTTAACTTCGCCCGTATCCGGGGCGAGCGCGAAGATGCGATAGAAGGGCGTGCCGAGATAGACCGTGTCGTTGGCAAAGATCGGTGTTGCCGACCACGCGGAGACCGGCCGCCCGTTCGCGCCGGTGGAGACGTCACCGGTATGGACCTCCCATGCAACCTCGAGCTCGTGCACGTTTTCGGGTGTGATCTGATCGGCGGGGGAGAATTTCTGTGCCTGGAGGTTGCCGTTGAATGTGGGCCAAAGGTCCTGCGCCTGGGCGGATGCGGCTATGACCAGCCCGATCGGAAGAACCGTCAGGCCGGAGAGGAATGAGAGGTATTTCATGAACTTCGTCCTTGCCGTGTGGGCGCTAGGCAGTCGCTCTCGAGAAAGCGGGGACCAATCCGGTGAGCCAGCCGGCAAGGCACACGGCCATCGTGACGGGCAGCCAGGCGCTCTCGAGCAGATATCCGGCGAAAGCCGTGCCAAGAATGCCGAGCAGGATCAGCACGAACAGCGTGCCTCCGATCCAGCTCAGGCGCCCGGCCAGGAACCAGATGACGGTGGCCGCGAGCAGGATGGCGAGCGTGGAGCCGATCACCAGGAGCGCGCCTGGCGTGCCGCTGATGCCGTTGCCCGGCGTGAAGTAATTGATGATCGAAATAATCAGTCCCACCGCCGCGCCGAGCGCGACGACGCACGGACTCCAGCGTTGAAAGAACGAAGCGTTCATAGCTGCAATGGCCCCCTTCTCAGGTGGCGGTGGGCAGGTTCAATTGCCTGGAGCCGTCCAACGCTCCGAGCCCTGCCGCAAGTGCCACCCTGCCGCAACATCTGCCGATTCCATGACCGCCAGAAGACAAGCGCGAGAATCACCGCGATCCCGGATTCGCGCCAGCAGTCGAGAGGGTAGTATTGGGGTTTCTCGAAAGTCAATCCGAGCCCGTGCGCCGCAGCAACCCTATCGAAAATTCTTTGCCAATCGCTCGATTTCAAATCGATTTTGTGAGTTTAGGAATTGGCAACGATGTCCTTGCCCGATGACTTGCGGTACCGTGCGGCCGCAGAGACGTTATGCAGAGCGATTCGCCGGAATATTGCTCCGGCGCGCTTCCTTTACGGGAGCCTGTTCGTGGTCTGGGGGCACGTATGATCGATCGGCTGACGCGGAGCATGGGTGCCGCGCGATCTGCGACGGCAGGTTGTTCGGCGTTCTTTTCCGTTTCCAGGAACGACATTCGTGAACCGGCGGGCGATGCCTGAGCGGCCGGATGGTAGCGCGGTACGTTTTTTCCTTCGCGCCGGCGGTGCGGCGGCGGTTCTTGCGGCCGTGGTGGTTCTGACGGGCTGCAGCCTTGTCAGCGCACCGATCCTCGACCCCAAGGGACCGGTGGCACTCGCCGAGCGCAATCTGTTGTTCACGGCCGTGGGTCTGATGTTGATCGTCATCATTCCGGTTTTCGTGATGGCGGGTGTTTTCGCATGGCGCTACCGTGCGGGCGGTCCTGGCAAATATGCGCCGGACTGGGCATATTCGGGCCTTATCGATGCCGCCATCTGGCTGGTTCCGGCCGCTATCGTCGTCGCGCTCGGGGTCGCGCTCTGGCAGGCGACGCACGCGCTGGACCCCTACAGGCAACTCGATCCGACGCGGGAGGCGCTCGAGGTCGAAGTGATCGCGCAGGACTGGAAGTGGCTCTTTATCTATCCTGAGCAGGACATAGCGTCGGTCAATGAGCTCGTGTTCCCCGCGGGCAAGCCGCTGAGCCTTCGTATTACGTCCGACACGGTGATGAATTCGTTCTTCATTCCGGCTCTCGGAGGGCAGATTTTCGCGATGGCCGGTATGCAGACGCGGCTCAATCTTCTGGCCGATGCGCAAGGGCAGTTCATGGGCCGGAACACGCAATATAGCGGGGACGGCTTTGCCGACCAGCATTTCACCGCCATAGCCGTAAGCGAGGCGGATTTCGAGCGCTGGGTGGCAGAGGCGGGGCAGGCTGGTCAGGGCCTCGATATGGACGCTTACGCTGCGCTCGCGACGCCGAGCATCGCCCATCCTGTCACCTATTATTCGGACGTCGAGGAGGGGCTGTTCGATGCCGTCATTGCCAAATACATCCAAGGCGAAGGGCATATGGCCCATGCGCGCAGCGCTTCGGAGGGCGATTGATGCTCGGTAGGCTGACCCTCGACGCCTTGCCCTTTTACAGCTGGGTTGCCATGGGCGGTGCGCTCGTCACAGTCCTTGGCGGATTGGCCATTGCCCTTGTCATCACGATGATGGGCAAATGGCGTTATATCTGGAGCGAGTGGCTGACGAGCCTCGATCACAAGCGCATCGGCATCATGTATGTGATGCTGGCGCTGGTGATGCTTTTGCGCGGGTTCATCGACGCGCTGATGATGCGGGCGCAGCAGGCGGTGGCGCTCAATTCGGACGGCTATCTGCCGCCGGACCATTTCGACCAGATCTTTTCCTCGCATGGCACGATCATGATCTTTTTCATGGCAATGCCGTTCCTTACGGGGCTCATCAACATCATCATGCCCCAGCAGATCGGGTCGCGGGACGTGGCCTTTCCGTTCCTCAATTCGGTAAGCCTGTGGCTGACGGCGGCGGGCGCGGGGCTGATGCTCGTCTCGCTGGTGATCGGCAAATTCTCGACCGCCGGGTGGACCGGCTATCCGCCCTATTCGGGGGCGGCCTACAGCCCCGGCGTCGGGGTCGACTACTGGATCTGGTCGATCCAGGTGAGCGGCATCGGCACGACGCTGAGCGGGATCAACTTCATCGTCACCATCCTCAAACGCCGGGCGCCGGGCATGACCTTCATGCGCATGCCCATGTTCACCTGGACGGTATTGTGCTCGAGCGTTCTGATGATTTTCGCGTTTCCGGCGCTGACGGTCGTCGTTTCCATGCTGGCGCTCGACCGCATTTTCGGCATGCACTTTTTCACCAATGCCGACGGCGGCAACATGATGAACTATGTGAACCTTATCTGGATCTGGGGGCATCCGGAGGTCTACATTCTCATCCTGCCGGCGTTCGGGATTTTCTCCGAGGTGGTGGCCACGTTCTCGGCCAAGCGGCTGTTCGGATACCCGTCTCTGGTCTATGCGACGGCGGTGATTGCGCTCTTGTCGTTCACGGTGTGGCTGCACCACTTCTTCACGATGGGCGCGAGCGCCAACGTCAACGCGTTTTTCGGCGTTGCAACGATGGTGATCGCCGTGCCCACCGGGGTCAAGGTCTTCGATTGGCTGATGACCATGTATCGGGGGCGGATCACGTTCCATCCTTCGATGAAATGGACGCTGGGGTTCATGGTCACTTTCGTGATCGGCGGGATGACGGGGGTGTTGCTGGCGCTGCCGCCTGCCGATTATCTGATGCACAACTCCACATTCCTTGTCGCGCACTTCCACAACATGCTGATCCCCGGCGCGCTCTTTGGTTATTTCGCCGCCTATATGTACTGGTTCCCCAAGGCCTTCGGGTTCACGCTCGATGCGCGCTGGGGGACGCGGGCGTTCTGGTTCTGGGTTGTGGGGTTCTATATCGCCTTTATGCCGCTTTACGCGCTCGGGTTCATGGGCATGTCGCGGCGGATGGAGCACTACAACATCGCCGAATGGCAGCCCTTCCTCGTGACGGCGGCGGTCGGGGCGGTGCTGGTGCTGATCGGGATCGTCTGCCTTGGCATGCAGCTTTACGTTTCGATCCGCGACCGGGACGCGAACCGCGACACGACCGGCGATCCGTGGAACGGACGGACACTCGAATGGCTCGCCGCGTCTCCGCCGCCGCCTTACAATTTCGCCGTTGTGCCCGAGGTGCGCAGCCTCGATGCCTTCCATGAGATGAAGCAGCGGGGCGAGGCGTATCGCCGGCCCGAGCGGTACGAGGATATCGAGATGCCGAAAAACAGCGGTATCGGGGTGGTGATCGGCGTTGCTGCCGGGGTCTTCGGGTTTGCCATGGTCTGGCAAATCGGGTGGGCCGCGATCGGGGCGGGGCTGGTGATCCTTGCCGCGCTTGTCGTGCGGTCTTCGCAGGAGGAAACCGAAACGGTCATGCCAGCGGCGGAGGTCAAGCGGATCGAGGACGCGCGGTTCGCGGCGCTGTCGGCGTCGCGGCGGGAGGAGGTAGCGGCATGAACGCTA
Organism: Pelagibacterium xiamenense; assembly: GCF_021166475.1. GTDB lineage: Bacteria > Pseudomonadota > Alphaproteobacteria > Rhizobiales > Devosiaceae > Pelagibacterium > Pelagibacterium xiamenense. The sequence goes on along the minus strand of NZ_JAJOYS010000002.1, from coordinate 792,066 downwards.
CGATGACCGGGGTTCATGAGGAGCGGGCGTTCGGGTTCTGGCTTTACCTGATGAGCGACGCGATCATCTTCGCGCTATTGTTCGCGACCTATCTGGTGATGCGGAACAATCTCGCCGGCGGGCCGGGCGGGGGAGAGCTGTTCGATCTTTCCAACGCCTTTGTCGAGACGATGCTGCTTTTGGTGAGCAGCCTCACCTTCGGGTTCGCGGCGCTTTCGGCGGACGCGCGCAGACGAGGTGCCGTACTTATGTGGCTCGGGGTCACCTTCGTGCTCGGAGTTGCGTTCGTCATGCTCGAGCTGCGCGAATTCGCGGGGATGATCGCGGAGGGGGCGGGGCCGGACCGGAGTGGGTTCCTTTCGGCGTTCTTTACGCTTGTGGGCACGCACGGACTGCACGTGAGCGGGGGGCTGACCTTCATTGCCGTCATGATGGGGCAGATTGTCTTTAAGGGGCTGACGCCGCCGGTCACGTCGCGGCTGTTCCGGCTGGGGCTCTTCTGGCACTTCCTCGATATCGTCTGGATCGGCATTTTCTCGGTCGTCTATCTTCCGGGGGGTCTCTAGCATGGGCGAGGCAAGACCTTACCGCAGTCTGCGGACGTATCTTATCGGGTTTGCGCTGGCGCTCGTTCTGACGGCGGTCCCGTTCGGGCTTGTGGCAACGCGGGCCTTGCCGGCCGGGCAGATTCTTGTGGTGATCGCCGTTGCGGCGGTGGTGCAGGTGCTCGTGCATTTGCGGTTCTTCCTGCATCTCGATCTGCGCACGACGCCAAGGGAAAACCTCCTCGCGCTCGGGTTCGCGGCGGTGCTGATCTGCATCATGATCGGGGGTAGTCTCGTCATCATGTTCAACCTCCACTACCGGATGTGGGTCTGACCTTTTTGCCGCGATAACCGGGTTGTGCGCCGCGGTGCTTTTGGCGATGGTGGTGCCCGGAACGACAAGCGGCGGGAGAGCGCACAATGGCCACGGGCAGGATTCGGGTTGGTGTCGGGGGGTGGACCTTCGAGCCGTGGCGGGGGACGTTCTATCCCGAAAAGCATCCGCAAAAGCGCGAGCTCGAATATGCGTCGCGCCAGCTCACCGCCATCGAGGTCAACGGGACCTATTACGGATCGCAAAAGCCCGAGAGCTTTGCCAAATGGCATGACGAGACGCCGTCGGATTTCGTTTTCTCGCTCAAGGGGCCGCGGTTCACGACCAACCGGCGGGTACTGGCGGATGCCGGCGAGAGCATCGAGCGGTTCGTCACCAGCGGGATCACCGAGCTCAAGTCCAAGCTGGGGCCGATCAACTGGCAGTTCATGGCGACCAAGAAGTTCGATCCGGAGGATTTCGAGGCGTTTCTGAAGCTCTTGCCCAAGAGCGTGGCAGGGCGGGAACTTCGGCATGTGGTCGAGGTGCGGCATGAGAGCTTCAAGTCGTCCGAATTCGTGGCGATGCTGCGCGAATACGGTGTTGCCCAGGTGATTGCAGCCGATAGCGAGTTTCCGCAGATCTCCGATATCACCGCGCCGTTCGTTTACGTTCGGGCAATGGGGACGCAGGAGGGTGAGGCCCAGGGATATTCCGACACGGCGCTCGATACGTGGGCGGAGCGGGCAAAGGTCTGGGCCGATGGCGCGGCGCCCGGAGATTTCGAACCTGTCGCGAGCGATGCGGCCGAGAAAACGCCTCGGGACGTTTTCCTGTTCTTTATTTCCGGACACAAGGTCGCTAATCCGGCGGCGGCGATGGCGGTTATCAAGCGGCTGGGGTAACCGGCGGACGCGCCGAAGCGCCCTCCGGCAATGTGCCTTCAGGTTCGATGAGATCAGGGCGGTATGCGGCGAGACGTAGCCTCATACTGGGTAGTTATAGATGTGCGAGGCATGCCTCGCCGCATACATCCGGGATTTTTCGGCTTATGGATACCCCGCCGGGGACGATCCCCTCCCTCTTTCGAGGGTATGGCGCGCTGATCCTGGCCCGACGCATCGGGGGACGTGTCGCCTTGGCGCGAGTGAGCACCCTTTGGGCCTCCGCTGGAGCGACCTCCATCGGACCCGAACCGGCCTGGCGGACAATCCCGGAGCGCCGCGGGACCTAATGAGGTCTCGGCTCAACCCCACGCATCCCGTCTCTCCAATCCTGCCCTCACCGGAAGCTCGTATGCATCCTCGCCCTTGGTGCGGCCGTGAGGAGAAGTATGGCAGGGGTTTTGGGGGCGGGGATAAGTTTGCGGCAAGGTGCTGGGATTGTTGTGGAATTTCTCTGCCCATGCGGTCGTCGTCTCCAAGAACGATCGAGATATTGCGCGAAAGCACCGCAAATTAGGAAAATTTTAGCGAGTGTGACGAATTTGTGGCGTTGACTTAGTCGATCAGTTTAGTAGACTTAAAGCTGTCTCATCGTCCCGGAGGGAACATGACACGGTTTGGATACCCGCTGGCACTCCTCGCTTTTGCCGCCTCGATCCTGTTTATCGGCGCCGTTACGGCCCACGCTATTCCCCTTTGATTGATAAAGACCGCTTCTGCATTCTAGGCTGACCCTGTCCAACAGGAGGCCGATATGAGCGTGCAGGCGGGCAACGAGGACGACCATGCGGTGGTCGTCCTGATCACCACGCAAACCGATATGGAAGCTGACGGGCTTGCCCGGCATCTGGTCGAGTTCCGGCTTGCCGCCTGTGTCCAGCGGCTGCCGATAACCAGCACCTATCGCTGGGAAGGCGAGGTGGTGGAGGGGGGCGAGGTATTGCTTCTGGTCAAGACCATGGCTTCGCGGTTCGCGGCGCTCGAAGAGGCCGTGCGTGCGCTGCATTCCTACGAGGTGCCGGAAATCGTGTGCCTGCCCGTTCGCGCCGGGCACAAGCCATATCTTGACTGGATGATGAGCGAAACGGCTGTGCGGGAGTCGTAAGGTACTGGTATCTCCGCGATTTCTTTACCAATACGGGGCGAAACGTCTCGCTCTTGCCTTACTTCTCGCGGTTATCGTGCCATAGTGCTTGTGATTGCCGGCTCAAGCCGGAACACAAACGCTATGCGGCTCAAAGGCGAGAGGTATGATCGACTGGATTTACCCCCTGATGCTGGTGGGGGCGGGGCTCATCGTTATTTCGGTATTCACGAGCCTAGTCGCGTTCCGGTTCGGCGCGCCCTTGCTGCTGGTATTTCTCGCCATCGGGCTATTGAGCGGCAGCGACGGGTTGGGGATCCAGTATTCGGACTTCCATTCGGCCTATCTTGTCGGGTCGCTGGCGCTGGCGGTCATACTTTTCGATTCGGGATTCGGGACTTCGCTCAAGTCGTTCCGGCAGGCGGCTGCTCCGGCGATCGTGCTCGCCACAGTCGGGGTGGTGATGACGACGCTGATTCTCGCGGCCGCGGCACGGCTTGTCCTCGGTGTTTCGTGGGCGGAAGCTCTGCTTATGGGCGCCATCGTCTCCTCAACCGACGCGGCTGCGGTGTTCTTCCTCCTGCGCGTGGGTGGGATCACCATCCGGGATAAAGTGCGTTCGACGCTGGAAGTCGAATCCGGGTCGAACGACCCGATGGCCATCTTTCTCACCATCATTTTCGTGGAACTGATCGTCAAGGGTGTCGGCGTCGCGGGCATGACCGGCGAATTCGTCGTCGGTTTCGGGACCCAGATGGGCCTCGGTATCGTTCTTGGACTTGTCGGCGGATGGGCGATCGTTCAGGTCATCAATCGGGTCGAACTTGAAGGCGCGCTCTATCCCATCATCGTACTGGGGATGGCGGTCTGTCTTTTCGCTTTGACCGGGGCGCTTGGCGGGTCCGGGGCGCTGGCGGCGTATGTGGCGGGGCTTCTGGCAGGCAATACGCGTGTGCGGGCGCGCTCGACGCTGACGCGGTTCCAGGATGGGATGACGTGGCTGGCGCAGATCGTCATGTTCCTGATCCTTGGTCTTCTGGCGAACCCATCAGACTTTCCGCTTGTCGCGGTTCCAGCCATTGCTCTGGCTTTCGTGCTGATCTTTGTCGCGCGGCCCTTGGCGGTGTGGCTGTGCCTTTTGCCGTTCCGGTATCAGCGTGACGAGATCGCCTTCGTTTCCTGGGTGGGGCTGCGCGGAGCAGTGTCGATCCTTCTCGCCATCCTGCCGCTCATGGCGGGGCTGCCGACCGGCGGGCTCCTGTTCAACACCGCTTTCGTGATCGTGCTGACGTCGCTTCTCATCCAGGGCTGGACGATCCGGCCGATGGCGCAGTGGCTCGATCTGATCGTGCCCAAGCGGATCGGGCCGGTGCAGCGCGTCGGGCTGGAATTGCCGGGCAATGCGCATCACGAGCTGATCGTATATCACGTCGTGCCCGGCAGCCCGGTCGCCGAGGGCGAAAGGCTGCCGCGCTGGGCGCGGCCCTCGCTCATCGTGCGCGACGGCCAATCGATGCGGTACCAGTATGCCGGCCGGATCAAGGCGGGCGACTACATCTACATGTTCATCGCTCCGCGCTATACGCGGCTTCTCGACCGGTTGTTTGCCAGCCCGGCCAAGGTGGAGGCCGACGACAAGGATTTCTTCGGCGAGTTCCGGATCCTTCCCGACCGGCCCCTCGAAGCCTTGCGGGAAGCCTATGGCATGGATATCGCACCCAATGTGGCCCCTGAGCGCTCGATTGCGGAATTCATGCGCGAGCGGTTGGGTGGGACTGCGGAGGTCGGCGACCGGGTCGCTGTCGGGGCGGTCGAATTGATCGTGCGTGACGTGGATATCGAGGGCGAAATTTCTGATATCGGGCTGTCGATAGATCAGGAGGTGGCGCGGGCGCGGGTGCCGGTTTTCGTGACCGGGCGCGAGCTTACAGCGACACTGCGTGAAAGGCTCGCCGCATTGCGGCAGCGTCGCGCGCGGAAAAAGAATGCTCAGATGCCGACGGGGTCCGACGACGGCGCCGCCGCGGGCGATCAACCGGCCGCCGAGACCGGAAACAATTCCGAGACCAAGACCGGCTAAAGGTGGCGATAGCCCCGTTCGCGCCAGATGAGCGGCGGGGTGTGAGCCGTTTCGGCATTGATCAGGACGCCGGCGAACAGGCGATGGGTGTCGAGTTCGATCATGCCGGCGATCCGGCAGTCGATGGATGTTGCGGCCCCGATCAGTTTCGGGCGGCCGGAGGGCCAGGTTTCCCAGGTGCCGATCTCGAAGCGCTGTTCGGGCGCGCGCTGGCCGGCAAAGGCGTCGGAAATGCCGAACTGGTCCGTTGCCAGCATGGCGACGGAAAAGCCGCCTTCGGCGCGCATGGTGTGGTCGAGGTCGCTGTTCTTGGTAATCGACACCATGAGCGAAGGAGGGGTGGCGCTCAGGGAAATGAGCGAGGTGATCGTCCGCCCGACGCGGTTGGGTCCGCGTCCCGCGGTCACCACGCATACCGTGCCGGCGAGCGTCGCCATGGTGTTGGCGAAATGGGCGAAGTCGAGCGCGTCGCTGTCCTTGGCCGGATCGGCAAGGGTCAGCTTCGCGCTGGGGAAGCGGGTGTCGGTCATCAAGTCCATTTCTGGATGCAGTCCGGTCAGGCTTGATCTTGCCAGCCTGAACCTGTATTTTCCAAGTTAGAGCTTTCTAAAAGCCTGATTGGAGCCATGTCAAGCACCGAACCTTCCTCTTATCCGGGGTGGACGCCCCGCAGTGCGGCCGAGCGTATCCTGTTCCATCTCAAGATGCACGGCGACCAGACATCGGCAAGTCTCGGGCAGGCGCTGGGGACGTCGGGAGAGGCTGTGCGCCAGCAATTGGTTCGGCTGTCCGAGGAGGGGATCGTCGAGAGCTGGGCCCAGCCCAAGGGTGTCGGGCGGCCCTCCCAGTTTTGGCGGTTGACGCAGGCGGGGCAGGACCGGTTTCCCGATACGCACGCGGCGCTGACGGTGGACCTTCTGGCGACGATCCGCTCCGAATTGGGCGCCGATATGCTTTCCAAGCTCATCGATGCGCGCGAAGCCAAAACACGGGCGGAATACAAAGAGCGGCTCGCTGACGGGCAGACGCTTGGCGAGCGCGTTGCGCGGCTGGCCGAAATCCGCAGCGGGGAAGGCTATATGGCGGACTGGGCCGAGGACGGGGCCGGGGGATATATGCTCTACGAGAACCACTGCCCGATCTGTGCGGCGGCGGCGGCATGCCAGAATTTCTGCCGGGCGGAGCTTGCCGTATTCCGCGATGCGCTGGGACCGGATGCGCATGTGGAGCGGGTCGAGCATATCGTTGCGGGCGCGCGGCGGTGCGCCTATCGGATCACGCCCGCGGGATAGGGCGATTGTTCTTGAATATCGAATAATGAATGAAGCGTCGGCCCGATTATCGGGACGGCGCTTTGCTCTATATTGCTCCTCAACGGTCCCCGACGGGGCAATCAAGGAGTGATCCCATGCTCGATCAGATCAAGGGTCTGCATCACGTTACGGCGATGTCGCGCGATGCGGATGCGAACAACCGGTTTTATACAGACACGCTTGGGCTGCGGCGGGTGAAAAAGACGGTCAATTTCGATGAGCCGTCGGTCTACCACCTTTATTACGGCGATGAGGCCGGTACGCCGGGCTCGGTGATGACCTACTTTCCGTTTCCCAACATCATCCGGGGGCGTCCCGGCACCGGGGAGGTGGGGGAGACGGTGTTTTCGGTGCCCGAAGACAGCATCGGGTTCTGGAAGGAACGGCTGGCAGCCAAAGGGGCGGGCAATGTCATCGCCGATGAGAGCTTCGGGCAGAAGCGGTTGCGCTTTGCCGGGCCGGATGGCGACGGGCTGGCGCTTGTCGAAGTGCCGGAGGATCCGCGCGCGGCATGGACGGGCGGCGGGGTGTCCGGCGACGTCGCGATCCGGGGGTTCCATTCGGCGGCGCTGCGGGTCCGCGATGGCGGGGCGACCGAGGAACTGCTGAAGTTCATGGGGTATGAGGACGCCGAGACGTGCCGCGGGATCAAGCGGTTCGTAATGGCTGGCGGCAATGGCGCCGACGTTATCGACGTGCAGACGCTGCCTAACATGCCGCGCGGGGAACTCGGCGCCGGCTCGGTGCACCATATCGCGTTTGCGGTGCCGGACCGGGCAGCGCAGCTTGCGGTGCGCGCGGCACTGGTGGATACGGGGTACAATGTGACGCCGGTGATCGACCGCGATTATTTCTATGCGATCTATTTCCGGACGCCCGGCGGGGTCTTGTTCGAGATCGCGACCAACGAGCCGGGGTTCGACCGCGATGAGGATACGGCCCATCTGGGCGAGGCCCTGAAGCTGCCCAGCCAGCACGAGCATTTGCGTGCGTGGCTCGAGACCCACCTGCCTGAAATCGAGGATGTGAGCCATGACTGACACTGGATATGTCTTTCGCGAACACGCCGGAGCGGAAGGTGCGCCGACGCTGTTCGTCTTTCACGGCACCGGCGGTGACGAGAACCAGCTGTTCGACCTCGCCCGGCAACTGGCTCCCGAGGCGCGGATCGTCGCGCCGCGGGGCGATGTGTCGGAGATGGGGGCGCTGCGGTATTTCCGGCGTACCGGCGAGGGCGTCTACGATATGGACGACCTGGCGGAAAGGACCGCGCGCATGGCGGCGTTCATAAAGGCGCAGGCGGGCGAAGGGCCCGTCTACGGGCTGGGGTATTCCAACGGCGCCAATATCCTTGCCTCGGTGATGCTGAGCGCTCCCGAGATCGTCGATGCGGCGGTGCTGATGCATCCGCTTATCCCGTGGACGCCGGGCGACGTGCCGGGGCTTGCGGGGCGCAAGGTGCTGATCACGGCGGGGCGGCGCGATGGTATGTGCCCGCCGGAAAATACGCAGGCGCTGGCGGACTACCTTACCCGCCAGGGGGTGGCGACCGAGGTTGCCTGGCACGAGGGCGGGCATGAGGTGGCGCAGACCGAACTGGCCGCCGTTCAGCGGTTCGTGGCCGGGCTGTAAACCGGGGGGGCATTACCCCCCGACGTCCCCATTAGCAATCACTAAAGGGATCTGTGGATAAGATTTTCTGCAGAATCCGGGCTTTGCGCGTCCGGTATGCGGACAAGGAGCAGAAGCGCCATGGGGGAGAAGGCAGCACGGGCGGCGGCTCCATCGACGTTGCGCACACGCGTCCTTCTGGTCCTTGCGGGGTTTATGGCGCTTCTTGCCGTGGCCGGATGGTTCGCCTTCAACTACATCGTGGACCAGACCGCGTTGCGGGTGGGGGCGCTCGTGGCCGAGCGGCAGGTGCAGTACGACCGTTACCGCGGCCTCGAAACGCTGCGCCGGGAGGTCGCGCTTGCGGAAGCCATGGTACGCGCGCCCAATATCATCGCCTGGGCGCAGAACGAATACGACGCCGAGATCCGCGAACGCGGTATCGCCGAGCTCGAGCACTACCGGCGTGCCTTCGAGGACGAAAGCGTGTTTCTGGTGATCGACGGGTCGAGGAATTACTACTTCAACGACAGCCAGGACAGTTACGCCGGCGACCCGTTCCAGTACACCGTGCGTTCGGACAATCCGCGCGACGGCTGGTATTTCACTACACGCTCGCGGCGCGAAGGGTGCTATCTCAACGTCGACCATGACGATTTCCTTGGCGTCACCAAGGTCTGGATCAACTGCATCATCAATCAAGACGGGCAGGTGCTGGGAATTGCGGGCACGGGGCTCGATCTTTCGGCATTCATCCGCGACGTGGTCGATGTGCCGCAGCCCGGGATAGAATCGATGTTTGTCGACGAGAGTGGTGCGGTGCAGGCGCACCGGGACGCGTCGATGGTGGATTTCCATTCGCTGACCAAGGATATCGCGCAAAAGAACGTCGTCTTTTCCTTGTTCGATACGCCGTCGGACATGGCTGCGCTGCGCGCGATGATGGCGACGACCGCCAATCCGGACAGCGGGCAGACGGTCCAGGCCGCCTATCTTTCCGTCGATGGCAAGCCGATGCTGGTCGGGGTCGGATATCTCGACGAGATCGGCTGGTACAACGTGACGGTGATGGACATCGATACCATCGTCGACAAGGGTCTGTTCCTTCCGATCGGGCTGCTGTTTGCCGCCTTGATGGGTGTCGCGGTCCTGGTCATGGTGTATGTCTTCAAAGCGATGGTGCTCGACCGGCTCGAAAAGGTCGAGGGCGGGCTCTCGTCGGTGCGCGACGGCAAGCGGGTGCAGTTTTCGCCCGATCCGCGCAATGACGAGATCGGGCGGCTTTCGCGCGCGCTCGCCGAGATGAGCAACGCTGTCACCGATTCCGAGCTTGGCCTCGAGCGCCAGATCCGGGAGCGGACCGAGCAGCTGGAAGCGCTGGTCAACCGCGATGCGTTGACGGGCGTCTTCAACCGGCGCGGTTTTGCCTACGCGTTCGAAACCATGCGGGAGCAGGCCTATGGAGACAGCTGGGCGTACGGCCTGCTTTTGGTTGATATCGATCATTTCAAGCGGATCAACGACAGCCAAGGCCATCCGGTGGGCGACCAGGTGATCGTGGAGGTGGCGCGGCGGCTGTCCACCGCGGTTCGGAAATCCGACGTCTGCGCGCGATGGGGCGGGGACGAGTTTCTTATCCTTATCCGCAATTGCGAGGCGGCGCGGCTCGCCAGGATCGCGGCGGGCCTGGTCGAGATGATGCGCAGCGTGCCGATCACACTCGACGACGACCGCGAACTCGCGGTGACCATGAGCATCGGTACCGCCATCATCCAGTCAGGGGATACGATCGAAACGGCCACCGCGATGGCCGACGCAGCACTCTATCGCGCAAAGGCGGAAGGCCGCGACTGCGTGATTGCATATGACGCCAACCTGGCAAGCGCGGGCTGACCGGAGTTACCGAGCGCGCAGGTCTTCCCATTCGGAATGGCGCCGGAACTGGGCTTCGACATAGGGGCACAGGGGCACGATCTTGAAGTCGTCCCGGCGTGCGTCCGCGATGGCGCGCTTGACCAACTGCAGCGCATATCCCTTGCCCTCGAACGGCCTGGGAACGCCGGTGTGGTCGATGACGCGGGCGCCGTCGGCGCGAATGCGATAGGTCATTTCAGCCTCAAATCCGTCCCCGAGGCCGGCGAAATAGCGCCCTCCCGATCCGTTGCTTTCATGTTGAATTGTGAGAGCTTCGCTCATGAGCTGACCTTTCGGGCTGAACAATTCTGACTGTTTTCATTTAGGCCGGTGCAACGCAAGTACAAGGGCCGATGCGATTGACGTCGGTGACGCGCGGGCTCACTTTCTATCGCAACCCGAATTGCCGAACGGAGTTCCGATATGAGCCTGCCTGTCCACCACATGATCGAGCGCGGGCCGCGTCCGGTCGCACCGTTTTCCCATGCTGTCGAAGCCGAAGGCTGGGTGTTTTTGACCGGCCAAATGCCCACGGACCCCGATGCGCCGGACGCGCCTCTGTCCGAGGGCATCGAAGCGCAGACACGGCGGGTGATGGACAATCTGCAGATCGTTCTCGAGGGCATCGGCTTGGGGCTCGAGAACGTCACGATGGTGCGGATTTACCTGCGGGAATTCGAGCGGGACTACGCGGCCATGAACGCGACCTATATGCGGTATTTCGAGCAGGGCAAGCTGCCGGCGCGCACGACGATCGGGGTTACCGGGCTCGCGGTGGGGGCGCTGGTGGAGATCGACATGATCGCGCGGCGTCCGGGGTGACGCTCCGCGGCACGAGGAGCGGCGTGTCCGGGGCCGGGCCTATGCGCGCAATATCTTGATCCGGTTTTCCCAAGGGTCGCGCGTCTCGATCCCGCGCTCGATTTGCGTGACGGGCGAGCCTGCATCGGCGAGGCGTGTGCGCATACCCTCAAGGGTCTCTTCATCGGGTACGACGATTTCGAACCAGCGCAGGCCGGCGGCGTCCTGCGGCGGGGGTGGGGCGTTTCGGCCGGCCCAGATATTGAATGCGAGGATGTGCGGCGCGTAGTCGAGGGTGACGTCGCCCATGCCGTAGCGGCGGCTCAGGAGCTGACCGGCAAAACCGAGCCGGTCGCGGTAGAAAACCATCGCCGCGTCGAGATCGCCCACATGCACGTGGACATGGCCGATGCGCGTGCCTTCGGGCATCGGCGCGAGCGGCGTGGGGTCGCCTTCGAGCTCGGCGAGAAGGCCCGGTACGTCAATGGGTTCGCGGCCGGAGTGCGGCTTGCCGTCGGGGGTAATTGCCCGGAGTTCTTCGTCCTGGACGAAGCTGCCGCGCCATGGGGTTTCGAAAGTGATTTCGATGCCGTTGCCGTCGCGGTCCCAAAGATAGAGCGCTTCGGATACCAGATGGTCGGTGGGCGAAACGCGCTCTTTATGAACGATGGCGCGGTTCAGGGCGCGGGCGAAGTCGCGGCGCGTGGGGACGTGAATGGCGACATGGTAGAGCCCGGTCGTGTGCGGCGCCACGGGCGCGGCCGCGTCGAGGTGCAAAACGATCAGCGGCGTACCGCCTGCGCCGAGAACGAGACGCTCGGGCGTTTCTTCAAGAAGCGCCAGCCCGACGACGTCACGCCAGACGGCGAGCGCATCGTCCTTGCCGGTCACGGCGATATGGACCTCGCCGAGGCGGGTCGAGGTGGGGACGAGCGCCTGGGTTGCGACGCTGTTCTGGGACGTTGTGGACATTTCCGGTCACCCTGGATTTTGCCGCGGACGGCGCTTTAAACGTGTGACCTTCAATCTAGGCGTCTTTGCCGTTGCGATTAAGACGACCAATCGGGACGGTCCGTGCGCCAGAAGCGAACGACAGTCAGGCCTGTGCGAGCTCGCCGTCGGAAAACAGCGTCGGGCTTTGCCGGGCGACTTCGAAGACCGATTCCACCATGGAGTCGAGGTGACGCCGCATGGCATCGGAGGCTTCCTCGGGATCACCCTTTACGATGGCATCCACGATGGCGCTATGTTCCTCGAGCGCCAGCGCCGTTTCGCGAATGCGGTTCGAGAGATGCCGGGCACGGTCGAGATTGTTCCGCGCCGTATCCACCATTGCCTTCATGCGCCGGTAGCCGGCGGCATTGAGCAGGATTTCATGGAACTGGAGGTCCACATTGTGGAAGCCCTGCTTATCGTCTTCAGTCGCAAGGTCTCTTTGACGCGCGATGTTCGCTTCGAGTGCTTCGACCAGTCCACCGGGCCGCTCGACGGCGAGTTTACGGACGGTTTCGCATTCAAGCGCGGTGCGGATGAAGATGTATTCCTTGACCGCTGCCAGCGAGACCAGCGACACGACCGAGCCGCGCTGGGGCAAGATGTCGATCAGCCCTTCGGACTGCAGCCGCGCCAGCGCGTCGGCGACCGGCGATCGCGACACGCCGAGACGTTCGCAGATCTCGGACTTGTCGAGCATGGTGCCCGGCTTCAGGCGCAGCGACACAATCGCTTCGCGCAGTTGAGACGTCACGTGGCTTGAAAGCGAACCCCGGGGCATATGTTCGGGGCGTTCGAGAAAGGCGTAGGCGGTGGCCTTTTTTGTCATTCGGTCTCGTCGGTTAGGCGCTGTGCGGCGCTCGGGGTGCCATTGGGCATTATAACATGCCAGTTGGCAGTGGCCAGCTTGGAACGCTTCGAGCGGATTGAACCTTCTCACGATTCAGCGTTCAATCGGTAAACCACAAAATCACAAGGAGGTCGCGATGACCCTCACATCAGCGCTCACAGACAAGCTCAGCGAAAAGCGGATCGTGGTCGCGGGAGGGTTCATAGGCGGGAAATGGAACACGGTTTCCTCGCGCGGCAAGGTGTTCCGTGTGGCCAATCCCGCGACAGGCGAGGTGCTGGCGCAAATTTCGGATCTCTCTACGCATGCGACCCGGGAGGCGATCGATGCCGCGCATGCCGCGCAGCCGGGCTGGGCAGCGCTTTCGGCCAAGGCGCGTGCCGACAAGCTCAAGGCGCTCCATCGGCTTATGGTGGAAAACGCCAACGATCTGGCCCGCCTGCTGACGCTCGAGCAGGGCAAGCCTTTTGCCGAGGCCAAAGGGGAAATCCTCTATGGCGCGGCTTACATCGAATGGTTCGCCGAGGAGGCGCGGCGGGTTTACGGAGATACGATTCCCGGCCACCAGGCCGACAAGCGGATCATGGTGATCAAGCAGCCGGTAGGGGTCGTTGGGCTGATCACGCCGTGGAATTTCCCCAACGCCATGCTGGCACGCAAGCTGGCGCCGGCGCTCGCGGTGGGGTGTACTGTCGTTGCCAAACCGGCGGCGGAGACGCCGCTCTCGGCGCTGGCGATCGCACGGCTGATGGAGTGGGCGGGGTTTCCGCCGGGGGTGTTCAACGTGGTGCCAGGGACCGACGCGGCGGCGATCGGGCAGGAATTGTGCGCCAACCCCAAGGTTGCCAAGATCAGCTTCACCGGGTCGACCAATGTCGGCAAGATCCTGATGCGGCAGTGCGCTGACGGGGTGAAGCGCATGAGCATGGAGCTGGGCGGGAACGCCCCGTTCATCGTTTTCGAAGACGCCGATCTCGACGCGGCGGTCGAAGGCGCGATGGTCTCGAAATTCCGCAATGCGGGACAGACCTGCGTGTGCGCCAACCGCATCTACGTTCATGCCGATCTCTACGACGCTTTTGCCGAAAAGCTCGCCGCGAAGATGGAAAAATTGCGGCTGGGGAACGGGTTGGAGAAGGATGTCACCACCGGGCCGCTGATCAATGAAAAGGCCATTGAGAAGGTGGAGGCGCTGCTGGCGGATGCGTCCGAGCACGGCGCGCGGATTTCAGCCATCGGCGACCGGCCGGAGGGGGCGCTTTTTTATCCGACGACGCTGGTGACCGGCGCGACCGGAGACATGCGGATTGCCCGCGAGGAGATTTTCGGGCCCGTTGCGCCCCTGTTCCGGTTCGAGACGACCGAGGAAGTGATCGCATTGGCGAACGCGACGGAATTCGGTCTGGCGGCCTATTTCTATGCGCGGGACATCTCAAAGGTCTACAAGGTGGCCGAGGCACTCGAATATGGGATCATCGGGATCAATACGGGGATCATATCGACGGAAGTGGCGCCGTTCGGCGGCGTGAAGCAGTCCGGCTTCGGGCGGGAGGGCTCGAAATACGGGATCGAGGACTACCTCGATATCAAGTATCTCTGCCTGTCGGTGTAAGCGCGGTCAGTAGCTTTGCGGAATTGATCCTTACCCATCGTTAGGACGGAGGGTCTTACGGTTCGGTCGAATCGTAGGGAGGTCTTCGCGATGGGCAAAATTGTGCCGTTCGGGCGCGCTGGCGTCCGGCGCCAGCGCAGAGCGCAGCTGCCGTTGTTCGAGATGCTGCTTGCGTTTGCCGCGGTTGCAGCGCTGGGCTATTTCGCAATCGAGCGCGGCTATGTCGAGGTCCCGTCGCTCTCGGTGCCGGTGGTTCAGATCCCTGCCGATACCATTGTTGCGCAGCGGTTTTCGCTCTGTTCGAGCGGTGCGGCAACCTGTGTGACCGACGGCGATACGATCAAGATCAACGGCGTGCGGATCCGGATCGCCGATATCGACACGCCGGAAGTGTTTTCCTATCAGTGCGCCGAGGAGCTGGCATTGGGGCAGCGGGCAACGCGGCGGATGCTGGAACTGGTCAATGCCGGCGGGTTCGAGATGACAATGTGGGATCATCGCGATGAAGACGTCTACGGGCGCAAGCTGCGGGTGCTGACGCGGGACGGGCAGTCGCTGGGGATGATCCTGGTCGCAGAGGGGCTGGCGCGGCCGTGGGGCGGCGCGCGGCGGAGCTGGTGCGGTTAGTAATGCGGCGGCGGGGGTTCTTTGGCCTGGGTCCGGGCGAGGGTTTCGACCGCTGAGAGCTGATCGTCGAGCATTGCGATCCGGCGCTTGAGGCGTTCGATCGTCTGGAATTGCTCGGTGACCAACGCGTTGAGCTCATCGATCGTGCGATCGGCATGAGCCTGCCGGATTTCGAGCGCTTCGATGCGGTCTTTGAGATCGTTGTCGTTCATGGGCATTTCCTACGCGAAACCGCATTAGACGGCAATCGCGTCGCGGCTTGGCGGGACCGCAACGTTGCGATAGAAGCGCGGACAATCAATTGCCGCGCTTTGGAGGATCAGCCTGATGTTCGTCGTTTCCGGGGAAAGCCTTATCGACCTTGTCGCCAAGCCGCAGGGGGGCGATGAGGCTCTGGGGATGAGTGCACACGCGGGTGGGTCACCCTACAATTGTGCGATTGCGCTGGCGAAGCTCGGCAATGATACCGGGTATTTGTGCCCGATCTCCAAGGATACGTTCGGCGATCTGCTTTTAGGGCCGCTCAACGCGGCGGGCGTGATCCAGCTCGTTGGCGAGCGCAGCGATTGCAATACGACGCTGGCGGTGGTGACGCGGAACGCCAAGGGGCTGCCGAGCTATGCGTTCTATCGCCAGGGGACGGCGGAGCGCGATATCAGCCGCGACAAGCTCAATGGCGCACTGCCGGAGGAGGTCGATCTTTTCCAGATCGGCGGATTTTTGCCCATCGAGCCCGAGGATGCGGACGTCTGGATGGACGTGGTCGGGCAGGTCGCGGCGCGCGGCTCGGTGATTTCCATTGACCCCAATGTGCGGCCGAGCCTGATTTCGGATTTCGAGGGTTACAAGGCGCGGCTCGACGGGTTTCTTGATTTTGCGCATGTGATCAAGGTGTCCGACGAGGATCTTTCGACGCTCGATCCTCAGAAGTCCATCGAGGATCATGCGTCGGCCCTTCTGGCGCGGCCCAATTGCGAGCTTGTCGTGGTGACGCTCGGGGAAGCGGGCTCGCGGGCGTTCACGACCAAGGCGCAGGCGAGCGTGCCGATCTACCGGCCCGCGGTAATGGGCGATACCGTGGGGGCGGGCGATAGCCTCATGGCGGGGATTTTGACGGCGATTGCGGATAAGGGCCATCTGGCGGTCGGGCGGATCGGGGACCTCGACGGGCTGGCGCTCACCGAGGTGCTGCGGTTCGGGGCGACCGTTGCCGGGCTCAACTGTGCGCATATTGGCTGTGTGCCACCGACGCGGGCCGAAGTCGATGCGGTGCTTGCGAGCGCGTGATCACCCGGTCGTGATCAGGCGTGTTGTAACGCAAAGGGCCTGCCGGGCGTAGAACCGGGCAGGATCTTTGTGTTGCTTGGTCAGGGTTCGTTTTGATCGACTTGATATTTGCCTATGCCGCCGGTCTTCTGACGCTACTCAATCCGTGCGTTTTGCCGCTCCTGCCCATTGTGCTGGCCGGATCGGTCGGGCAGCACCGGTTGGGACCGGTCGCTTTGGCGGGCGGGCTGGCGGTGAGTTTCACGCTGGCGGGGTTTTTCGGCTATGCGTTCGCGCAGGCGCTGGGGCTGTTTCCCGAGGATATCGCGCGGATCGGCGCGGTGTTGATGATCGCGTTCGGCGCCGTGCTGCTGGTGCCGCAGGCGAGCGCCGGGTTCGCGCGGCTTGCTGGCGGCGTCGCTTCGGGCGGCAACCGTGCGCTCTCGGTGTTTGAGGGGACGCCTGGGTCCGGCGGGCTCTGGCGGCAGGGGATTTCGGGAGCGCTTCTGGGCGTCGTGTGGTCGCCCTGCATTGGCCCGACGCTCGGGGGCGCGATTGCGCTGGCGAGTGCGGGTGAGAACCTTTTCTATGCGTTCGCGATCATGGCGGTCTTTTCGCTTGGCGCGGGGACCATCGTTCTGGCCCTCGCCTATGGAAGCCGGGAGTTGATTGCGCGGCGGCGGGAGCGGCTGATGGCCGTGGCGCGGTACGCCAAACCGGTCATGGGCGTGGCGCTCATCGCGGTGGGGCTGGGGATTTGGTTCGGGATCGACAAGATGCTCGAATTCTGGGCGCTGCAGGCGCTGCCTGCAGGCCTTCTCGATCTTTCGGTCAGTGTTTAGGAGAGATGGTGATGACGGTATTGCGGCGAACGGTTATGGGGCTCTTGCTGATGCTTGTGAGCCTGCCGGCGATGGCGCAGGAGGTTGTGCACGAGGTCTATAGTGAAGCGCTCGTTGAGGAGCTCGATGCGTCCGGGCAGCCTTATATTCTCGACTTTTATGCGTCCTGGTGCGTGACCTGTGCGGCCCAGCAGCGGGTGATCGGCGCGTTGCAGGCGGAAAATGAGGCGTATCGCGAGGTGACCGTCGTGCAGGTCGACTGGGATACGCACAGGGAGGGACCGCTGGTGGCGGAGCTTGGCATTCCCCGGCGGTCGACGCTCGTCCTTATGCGGGGGGGCGAGGAGATCATGCGGCTGGTGGCCGACACGCGGCGGGACGCGATCGAGGGGCTGTTCGCGGCGGCGAACTAGGCTTCGGCCCTGATCTTCAGCGCTTCGCCCAGCGTCATTTCTGTATGACGCCCCCAGGTATCGTCGGTTTGAGGGAAGTCGGTGCGGAAGTGGCCGCCGCGGCTTTCCGTGCGCCGTAGTGCGGCTGCGGCGACGAGGGTGGCCGAGGTGATCATGTTGAGATAGGCGCGGGTGACCCCGAGCGCGGTGGCCTCGAGGGTTGCGAGTTCGCGCAGCGCGTGCTTGAGCCCCGCTGCATCGCGCTCGACGCCGACATGGTCGCTCATCACGGCACGCAGACGTCTGACCGCATCGAGATTGCGCAGGATCGCCTCGGCCTCGGCGCCTTTTTGCGGATCCCATCCGATGCCCTCGAAGGGCGGCAGATGGCCCGTCGCCGGCTCGAGGCCGCCGATGTCGTCGGCGATGCGCGCGCCGTAGACGACGGCTTCGAGGAGCGAGTTTGAGGCGAGCCGGTTGGCGCCGTGAAGGCCCGTGCACGAGGCTTCGCCACAGACCCACAGGCCTGGGAGCGAGGCGCGCCCGTCCGCGTCCACCTTGACGCCGCCCATGTGATAGTGCGCAGCGGGGGTGACGGGGATGGGTTCGCTGACCGGGTCGATGCCGGCTTCTGCGCAGTATTGGGCGACGGTGGGGTAAGCCTCGAGAATGCGCGCGCCAAGGGCTTGCCTCGTATCGAGGAAGACTTTTCTGCCGAGCCTGATCTCGCGAAAATTGGCGCGCGCCACAATGTCGCGCGGGGCGAGTTCGGCGTCTTCGTGGACGTCGAGCATGAAGCGCTCGCCCAGATCGTTGACGAGAATGGCGCCTTCGCCGCGCAGGGCTTCGGTGGCGAGGGGGGCGGGGTCCTTGCCGGTGGCGATGGCGGTGGGGTGGAACTGCACGAATTCGGGGTCGGCTATGATCGCGCCTGCCCGGGCCGCCATGCCCATGGCGTGCCCTCGGACCGAGGGCGGGTTGGTGGTGACTGCGTAAAGGCCGCCGAGGCCGCCGGCGGCGAGGACGGTGGCGCGGGCGCGGATGAAGACGGGCTCGACATAGCGGTCGCCGAGCTTGCGGCAGAAAACGCCGACGACGCGGCCGTCGGCGCGGGCGAGATCGACCGCGGTGATGCCTTCGACAACGCGGATAGAGGGCGTCTGGCGCACCTTGGCGATGATCGCCTGCATGATGGCATATCCAGCGCGATCGCCCGAGACGCGCACGACGCGGTTCATCGAGTGTGCGGCTTCTTTCGAGAGGACGTAATTGCCGAAATCGTCGCGGTCGAAGGGGGTGCCGAGCGCTGCGAGATCGGCGATGCGGGCGGCGGCTTCCTCTGTGACGGACTGGGAGATGCCGTGATCAACGATGCCCGCGCCGGCCATTTGGGTATCGAGCGCGTGTGCGGCGGGGCTATCGCCCTTGCCGACGGCAGCCGCCACCCCACCCTGCGCCCAGGCGGAGGAGGCGCCGAAGCCGAGCGGTGTGGGCGAGAGGACGGTGACGGGTCGCGGGGCGAGTTTGAGCGCGCAGAAGAGACCGGCGAGCCCGGCGCCGACGATGACGACGCCTTCGGCGTTCAGGGTGTTGTCGAAGATTTGCATCGTGAATGCTGTGCCCCTCTACGGCGAGAATGGCGTGTTTTGGCTCCACCCCACCCTTAATTCCTCCCCATCAAGGGGAGGGAGACTGTGTTGTGCTTGCGGTTGGGCACTGCCTTGCAACGGGCACCGCCACATCCCCCTCCCCATTGTGGGGAGGGGTTAGGGGTGGGCGTATGCAGTGTAGCCGGGCCACCTGCTCAATGCTTCTTGCGCGTCGAGATCTCGATCATTCGCTCGACGGAGGCGCGGGCGGGCTCGATCAGTTCCTCGGGGATGGTGACTTCCTCAGTGCCGGTATGGAGGCTCCAGAGGACGTTTTCGAGGTTGATGCGCTTCATGTGCGGGCAGATGTTGCAGCCGCGGAGGAAAGAAACGCCCTCGGTCTCGGCCGCGACGTTGTCGGACATCGAGCATTCGGTGACCATCACCACCTTGGGCGGCTTTTGCGTCTTGATCCAGTCGATCATCCCCGAGGTCGAGCCGGCGAAATCGACGTTGTCGATCACTTCGGGCGGGCATTCAGGGTGGGCGATGATCTTGGCGCCGGGGTAGGCGGCGCGCAGTTCGGCGATGTCATCGGCGGTGAAGGTCTCGTGCACCTCGCAGGCGCCGGCCCAGGTGATGATCTTCTTTTTCGTCTTTTTCGCCGTGTTCTGGGCGAGGTATTGGTCGGGGATCATCAGGACGGTATCGCCCTCGACCGCCTCGACGATTTCGAGCGCGTTCGAGGAGGTGCAGCACACGTCGGTCACCGCTTTGACCGCGGCGGACGAGTTCACATAGGTGACGACCGGGACGCCGGGGTATTGCGCGCGCATCGCCAGGACGTCCTCGGCGGTGATCGAGGAGGCGAGCGAGCAGCCGGCGCGGCTGTCGGGGATCAGCACGGTCTTTTCGGGATTGAGCATTTTGGAGGTCTCGGCCATGAAATGCACGCCGCACTGGACGATGGTGTCGGCCTCGACCCTGGTGGCCTCGATCGCGAGCTGCAGGCTGTCGCCCACGATGTCGGCGACGCCGTAGTAGATCTGCGGTGTCTGGTAATTGTGCGCGAGGATGGCCGCGTTTTTCTTTTTCTTGAGCCGGTTGATCTCGAAAATCAGCGGCGCATAGAAGGGCCATTCGATCTCGGGAATCCGATCCTTGACCTTGTCGAAAACCGGTTGAGTCGCCTTTTCGACGGCCTTGGTGAACTTGAGCTCGAACGCATCGGCGAGTGCCGCGCGCGCTTCCTCAAGCGGTGTGATGGCGTTGATCTGCTGGATCATATCGGGTCCCGCCGCAGCTTCCTCCATTGGCCGGGCTTTGACTTAAGGAGTTTTGGTTCCCATTTCAATAAAGCCCGTGCTAGTGGAAGCAGAAACCCGTCGATCCAACGGTCCCCGGAGGCAGATTTATGGCGCAAGACGCGGCCACGCTTACTTCCATCCTTTCCGCGGCTCCGGTCGTGCCGGTCATCATTCATGACGACGTGTCCAGCGCCCGGGCGCTGGCGGAGGCCCTTGTGGCCGGAGGGTTGCCGAATCTCGAGATTACGCTTCGTACCCCCAACGCGCTCAAGGTGATCGCGGAGATGGCCAAGGTTGACGGCGCGGTGGTGGGATCGGGCACGGTGCGCGACCTCGACACGATGAAGGGGTCCGTTGATGCGGGGTGCCGCTTCATGGTGTCGCCGGGTGCGCCGGTGAAATTGCTCGAGGATGCCGAGAAGGTCGATATTCCGCTGCTGCCGGGGATCGCGTCGCCGACCGAGGCGATGGCGGCGTCACTTCTTGGGTATTCCTACCTCAAATTCTTCCCGGCAGAGGCGATGGGCGGGACGCCGGTCCTCAAGGCCTTTGCCTCGCCGCTGGCGGACCTGAAGTTCTGCCCGACCGGCGGGATCAGCCTTTCGAACGCCAAAACCTATCTTTCTTTGCCCAACGTCGTGTGCGTCGGCGGCTCATGGGTCGTGCCGGGCGACAAGGTCGCGGCGGGGGATTTCGACGGCATTCGGGCGCTGGCCGCCGAAGCAGCGGCGCTGGCGGGATAAGAGATGAAACGCCCGGTCCCCATATCGGGCCTTGGGCACCTGCGGGTCGTTATCGACCAGGACGTCTATGTCGGTCCGGGGCGGGCGGACTTGCTCGAGCGTATCGCCGGCATGGGATCGATCTCGGCGGCGGGGAAATCCATGGGGATGAGCTACAAGCGCGCCTGGGGGTTGGTGCAGGCACTCAACGAAGGCTTCGGAGCGCCGCTTGTCGAGACGGTGCGCGGCGGCACCAGGCAGGGCGGGGCGCGGCTTACCGACCTCGGTCTCGCCGTTCTCAATCACTATCGCGCGATGGAAGCCAAGACCGAAACTGCGATTGCTGGGGATGTCGAAGCGTTGCGGGCGCTCAAGTCCGATATCGCCGAGCGGAAATAATCGTTGCGTCTATCCCTTCGTTCTCCTACCGATATGTTCTTCGAAACATATCGCGGTTCCAATGCGACTGATTGCGATCATAACACTTGTCCTGGGGACGGGGATAAGTCCGGCCCCGGCGCAGAACGCACAGGTTGCGGTGGCGGCCAATTTCACCGCGGCGGCGGAGGACCTGGCCGAGGCCTTCGCGGTGGAAACCGGTCTCGAGATCGGGCTGAGCTTCGGAGCAACGGGGCAGCTTTACGCACAGATCACGCAAGGGGCGCCGTTCGATGCGTTTCTGGCTGCCGACACTGAGCGGCCGGGGCTGCTGGTGGAGGCGGGGCTCGCGGTTGGCGCGAGCCGGTTCACCTATGCGGTGGGGCGCCTGGCGCTCTTTAGCGCCGATCCGGCGTTGGCCGCAGGACCCGAGAGTCTTGAGGGGGATTTCGAGAGGCTTGCGATTGCCGAGCCCGGGGCGGCGCCTTATGGCGCTGCGGCGGTCGAGGTCATCGCTGCGCTGGGGTTGACCGACGCGCTCGCGGACAGGCTGGTGATCGGACAGAATATCGCACAGGCCTATCAGTTCGTTGCGACAAGCAATGCCGAACTCGGGTTCGTGGCGCTTTCGCAAATCGCGGCGGGTGAAGGCGGGTCGCATTGGGTGGTGCCCGAGGAGATGCACGCGCCTATCGCGCAGGACGCCGTGTTGCTCGACGCGCGCAATGAGGCTGCATCGGCGTTCCTGGGTTTCCTTGCCTCGGCGCGGGCACGGGAGATTATCGAAGCGCACGGGTATGGCGTACGGCCATGACGCTCTTCTGGGAAATATGGCCCGCAATCGAGCTGACGCTGTCGCTCGCGGCGGTATCGACCGCGATCCTTCTGGTGCTCGGGACACCGATTGCGTGGTGGCTGGCTCGGTCGCGGTCGAAATGGACGATCGTGGTCAACGCGCTCGTAGCGCTGCCCCTGGTACTGCCGCCGACGGTTCTGGGGTTCTATCTCCTGATCATTCTGGGCGCGAACGGGCCGGGAGGGTGGATCGCTTCGCTCTGGGGCGCGCGGACGCTGGCGTTTACATTTACCGGGCTGGTGATCGGGTCGGTGTTCTACTCTCTGCCGTTCGTCGTGCAGCCGTTGCGGAACGCGTTTATCGCCGTGGGTAAGGGGCCGCTCGAAGCTGCGTATTCGCTCGGGTTCGATTTCAGGCGGGCGTTTTTCCTCGTCATTCTGCCGCTCGCGCGGCCGGGGTATCTGACCGCGGCGGTGCTCGGGTTCGCGCATACGGTGGGGGAGTTCGGCGTCGTTATGATGATCGGAGGGAATATCCCAGGGGAAACCAAGGTGCTCTCGATCGCGATCTTCGACTCCGTCGAGCAATTGCGCTGGGGCGAGGCGCACGCGATTGCGTTCGGAATGCTGGTCTTCGCGTTTGTGACGCTGGCGGTCACGATGGGGATCGACCGGCGGATATCGAAGGTCCAGCCATAAGCTAGGCGGGCCTGGGCCCTTCCGCCACCGCGGTGGCGTCCGGGGTTCCGAGATAGAACGCGGACAGGCGCCGGTAGGGGCGCGAATTGAGCGCGAGGATCGTGACGATTACGCCGACCATTCCCGCGAGCGTAAAGACCAGCGCGATGCCGCGGTCCGGGCCGGTGCCGAACCAGCTCCCGATGGCGCGGGCACCGGCACCGTCGGTCATGAACGGGATGACAATGAACTGGGTGAGCGGGCCGATGAGGAACGCGGTGAGGGGCGAGGCGGCCTGTTCGAGCGATTGGGCAAAGCCGAAGACGCGGCCCTGGCGCTCGAGCGGTACGACCTTTTGCAGCGTCGTATGTTCGGCGGCCTCGGCGTAGGGGGCAAAGAACATCCAGATGAAACAGCCGGCGGTCAGGAGCCAGATCGAGGACTGTATGGTGAACACGCAGCAGACCATCCAGGTGACGAGGTTGACCAGCAGCAGGGTGCGCAAGGGGTTTTTGCCCAGCCCGGTCCGAGAAATGATGATGCCGCTGATGATAAAGGCGGTGGAGAGGACGCCAAAGAGCAGGCCCCACACTTCGACAGAGACCAGCGACAGGCCGTAGGCGTCGAGCAGCGCCATGAAGATGCCACCGAGGAAATTGTTGAAGGTGGCGAAGAAGATGAGTGCGAAGAGACCCGGCACTGCTGCGACGATGCGGATGGTGCCGGCGATGTCGACGCGTTTGGGTTCGGGTGGCGTGTCGGGCGAGGGCGGGGCGCGCTTTTCATCGATCTTTACCGCTGCGAGATGCGCAAGAACCAGCACCGTCGCGACGATGGCGAGCGTCAGCGTCAGGCGCATGCCGCCCCATGCGACGAGGAAGCCGGAGATCACCGATGTGGTGAGAAAGCCGATACCTGTGACCATGCCTACGAGCCCGTTGGCCTTGTCGCGCTCACCTACGGGAATGAGGATGGTGACGAGCGTGGGCAGGGCGATGGAGCGGATGTTGCCGGCGATGACGCCAAGCATGACGAGGAGGATGAAGACCCACAGATACGCGCCGTAGGGATTGTTGAAAGCGCCTTCGGGCTCGAGGAAGACCATCGCTATCGAGATGGTATAAAATCCGAGCGAGACGGCGCTCGAGGCAAGCATCGAGAGCTTTTTGCCATTGTGGTCGACGATCGAGCCGAACCAGAAGCCGAAGGCCGCTGTGAAGACCAGGAAGATGCCGGCGATCATGCCCGTCGCGAAGACCGACTGGGTTTCGATGAAGACCCAGAAGGTAATGGCGAACCACACGGTGAAATTGGTGATGTTGGCAACGAGGTTGTTGCCCAGAATGTGGTGAAAGGGGCTCATGGCTGCGACCCGGAACACGCTCGGGCCGATACCCTACGCCCGCCGGGAGAAGTGCGCAAACGCCAAATTGCGGATGCTAGAAATCCAGAAGCGTGATGATGCGCTTGAGGCCCTGGCGCAGGCTTTTGCGGGTCTTTTTGCCCAGATCCTCGGCAATCGTATCTTCGAGCTGGCGCCAGTGGTCCTCGATAGCCGTGCGGGTGGTCTGACCCTGCTGGGAGAGCCGGGCGCCGGGGACCATTTCGGGGCCGACGGCGAGGCGCAGGAGCAGGCCCTTGTCCTCGAGCCGGCGCAGGATGGGGTCGAGGTGATCGCTGGGCACGCCGGTGAATGCTTCAAGCGTTGTAACGGGGACGCCTGCGGGGTCGGCAAGGCCCAGGAGCACGGCGTCGTCGCCGGCCTCGAGCCCGCGCGCGGCGAGCGGCGCCAGCAGGGCCTGGCGGGCGAGGTGGCCGGCTTCGATCAGGCGGTAGAGGGTCGAGGCGGTTGGCGGCTTGGTCATGGCAAGATCATTATCGGAACCGGGGGAAGCCGTCGATTCGGCGTTTAAAGGAAAGTTAATCAGGCCGCGCAGTGTTGTTCCGGGCGTGCTCACGGGCTAATCCTATGCGTCCCTTTGTGCCAAACGGAGCACCTCGCGTGCCGCTCGTCCAGCTTGCCTCTTTAGACGCGCTTTCAGGGCACGCCGTTTCCGACAGTACGATCGCGATCCTGCCGGTGGCGGCGACCGAAGCGCATGGTCCGCACCTGCCGGCGACCACCGACTGCGATATCGCCGAGGGGCATCTTAGGGCACTGCCGGGCTATCTTGCCACGAATATCGACGCAGTGGTGCTGCCCGTTGAGCGCATAGGGGCCTCTCTCGAGCACACCCGGTTCGCCGCGACGGAAAGCCGGGACGCGGCGGATCTGGTGCAGGCATGGTTTGCCATCGCGTCTGCGGTGCGGGAAGCCGGGATCAGGCGGCTTGTCATCGTGTCCTCGCATGGGGGCAACAGTGCGGCGGTCGATATCGTTACACTCAGGGCGCGGGCGGAACTGGGCTTGCTGGCGGTGGCGACAGCGTGGATGCGGTTCGGGTATCCCGATGGGCTGTTTGACGAAACCGAGCGCCGGTACGGCATTCACGGGGGGGATATCGAAACGTCGCTGATGCTGCACTATACGCCCGGGCAGGTGGACATGCGGCATGCGGAAACCTTCGTTTCGCGGCTGACGGATTGGGAAGCGGGGATGACGCATCTCTCCGGTTATGGCAAGCATCGGTTCGGCTGGCTGAGTTCGGATTTCAACGATCACGGGGTTGTCGGGAACGCGGCGGCGGCAACGGCAGACAAGGGCGCGGCGCTGGCCGACCATATCCTCAAGGGGTTTGCCGAGCTGCTCGAGGACGTAGCGGCGTTCGATCTGCGGCGGTTGCAGTAAGGGGGTGGAATGACACAGGATCTGGCGCGAATCCGGGCCTTCGTGCAGGTTTACGACGCGGGCGGATTTTCGGCAGCGGCGCGGATACACGGGCGGTCCAAGGCGCTCCTGTCGAAGTATGTGACCGATCTCGAGGAATATCTCGGGGTGCGGCTGATGAACCGGACGACGCGGAAGCTGAGCCTGACCGAGGCAGGGGAGGCGTATTACCGCGAGGTGAACCAGATCCTTTCCCAGCTCGACGATCTCGATGCGACGATATCGGACCAGACGGCGGCGCCGCGCGGGGTCCTGCGGGTGTCCGCGCCGCGAAATTTCGGGGAGCAGATGCTCGTCGATCCGCTCTTCGCGTTCGTCGCGCAGCATCCGGATGTGACGCTGGATCTGCGGCTCGAGGACCGTATGGTGGACCTCGTCGACGAGGGAATCGACCTCGCGCTGCGGATCTCGGCAATGGCCGACAGCTCGCTTATCGCCCGCAAGATTGCGGAAACCTCGGTGAGAATCTGCGCCGCGCCGTCGGTGATCAAGGCGTTCGGCGTGCCCAAATCGCCCGAGGCGTTGCGCGGGCTGCCGTGCATCGTCGATACCAACATGACCGGCCAGGCGAACTGGCGGTTCATCGAGGACGGGCGGACCGTTTCGATTCATGTGGATGGGCAGGTGAAGGTCAATTCGCCGGTCGCTGTGCTGATCGCGGCACAAAAGGGCCTAGGTTTCGCCCTACTACCCAGCTTTCTGGCCGATTCGGCCATCGCCGAGGGGACGCTGGTGCCGGTGCTGCAGGATTATCTGCCGTATCGGGCGTTCCTGCAGGCGGTTTATCCGCATCGCCGGCATCTGTCGGGAAAGGTGCGGGCGCTGATCGATTTTCTTGTCGCGTGGTTCGAAAAGAACCCTTTATAACAGGACCTTATATGACTCTAATGATGCGGCGCGGGCTGGCGGTTCTGGGGCTGGCCCTTTGTTGTGCGGGCGCGGCACAGGCGCATCCCCACGTCTGGGTCGATGCGCGATCGACGGTCCTTTTCGAGGACGGCGCGCTGGCGGGAATCCGGCATGAATGGACGTTCGATCCGTATTTTTCGGCGTGGGCAATCCAGGGGCTCGATACCGATGGCGACGGGGTTCTGGCACCCGCGGAGATGCAGGAACTCGCCGAAGAGAACATGGTGGGGCTCGCATATTACGAGTTTTATACCTATGCCGGAGCCGACGAGGAGGCGCTGGGGCTTCAGGGGCCGCACGATCCTTCGATGCGGTACGAGAACGAGCAGACGACGCTGAGCTATACCGTCTGGCTCGAGCAACCCCGTGAAATCTCAGGGGAATTCGATATCATCGTGGGCGATCCCGAATATTATTCGGAGATCACGTTTCCCAATGACAGCGCGGTCACGGTCGAGGGCGCTCCCGCGGGGTGTTCGGCGCAGGCGCATCCGCCGCAGATGATCGATCCGGCTCTCGAGGAGCAGCTTTATCTGCTCGGCCCCGACGTGCTCGAGCTGCCGCCCGAACTCAAACAGGCGGCGCGGGATCTGGCGAACCGGATCACCATCACCTGCCCCCAGCGCGCCGCCGCGACGGCGAGCGATGCGATCGCGCAAGCGATTTCGGCGCCCGCGCCCCGGCCGTTTGCCGCGCCGCCCTCCGAGCCTGCCATGGCGCCCGGGCAGGGCGGGTTCATGGGCTGGGTGGCCGATCAACAGCGAACGTTCTACCGGGCGCTGACCGATGCGCTTTCGGCGCTTCGCGAGGACAATAACGCGTTCTGGATATTGGGGGGATTAAGCTTTCTCTACGGCATCCTGCACGCAGCCGGGCCAGGGCATGGCAAGGTGGTGATCTCATCCTATGTCGTTGCGAATGAACGGCAATTGCGGCGCGGGATCGTCTTGAGCTTCCTGTCGGCGATGATGCAGGCGGTGGTTGCGGTGGCGTTCGTCCTGGTTGCCGTGGGGCTGCTCCGGGCGACGTCGGTGGCGATGAGCGACGCGGCGGGGGTGATGACGCGGGGGTCGTATGTGCTCGTGGCGGTGCTCGGAGCATGGCTGGCGGCGCGCCATATTCTGGGGTTCGGGCATCACCATCATCACGCTGAGCATCGTCATGCCCACGCTGACCATCGTCACGGCCACGATGGACACGATGACCGCCACGATGGGCATGATGAGCACGCCCATCACGTTGTTTTACCTCAACAAACGGGCGGCAACTGGCGTTCGATGGCAGGCGTCGTCTTCTCGGTGGGGATAAGACCGTGCTCGGGGGCGCTTGTGGTCCTCGTCTTTGCGCTGACCCAGGGCGTGCTTGCAGCGGGGATCGCGGCAACGTTCCTGATGGCCCTGGGAACGGCGATCACGGTGGGGGTGCTCGCGACCCTGGCGCTGGGGGCCAAGGGGCTCATGATGCGCTATGGCGGCGGCGGCGCGGTGGCCGGGGTGGTGCTCTGGTGGGTCGAATTGGCCGGTGCGCTCGCGGTTATGGGGTTCGGGCTCCTTTTGTTTTTCGCGACGCCATAGTAGTCCCCGCCGACCGTGCGGGGATAACTCCATAAGCGCGGGCAAGTTGCCGCATTTGAAGCCGCGGCTGTTGCCGGGGGCGGCATAGCGGCTATTGTGCGCGAAACTTTCCGCGCGCCGGGTGCGTATAGCCCCGCCAAGCCTCACGCCTTGCATAACGAGACGCGACATGAATGATTTTTTGCCCGCCGGCCATCCGCCGATCACGCCGCGCAAGATCGGGGTGCTGCTCTTGAACCTGGGGACGCCGGACGCGACCGACTATTGGAGCGTGCGCCGGTACTTGAAGGAATTTCTTTCCGATCCGCGCGTGATCGAGACGCCGCGGTGGTTGTGGTGGCCGATTCTCAATGGCGTCATCCTCTCGTTCCGCCCGCAAAAGGCCGGTGCAAACTACGCGCGTATCTGGGACAAGGAGCACGATGAAAGCCCGCTGCGGGTCATAACCCGCTCACAGGCGCAAAAGCTGCAGGCTGCATTTTCGACCGACGAGAACGTCGTGGTCGACTATGCCATGCGGTACGGGAACCCCTCGACCAGAAGCGGGGTCGAGAGGTTGAAGGAAGCCGGGTGCGACCGGATATTGCTGTTCCCGCTCTATCCGCAATATTCCGCAACGACGACAGCGACGGCGAACGACAAGGCCTTCGACGCGCTCAGGACGCTGCGCTGGCAACCGGCGGTACGCACCGTGCCGGCCTATTTCGACGACCCGAACTATGTTGCCGTCCTGGCGCAGTCGATCACCGAGGGGATCGCAAAGCTCGATTTTACCCCCGATCTGGTCATCACCTCCTATCACGGGATGCCGAAATCCTACCTCATGAGGGGCGATCCCTATCACTGCCAGTGCGTGAAGACGACGCGACTGGTGCGCGAGCATCTGGGGTGGTCCGAAGACAAGATCATGGTCACGTTCCAGAGCCGGTTCGGCCGGGAGGAATGGCTGCAGCCCTATACCGACGAGACGCTCAAGGCGCTGCCGGGCAAGGGGGTCAAGAAGATCGCCATTCTCGCGCCGGCGTTTTCGGCCGACTGCATCGAGACGCTCGAAGAGATCGCGATCACCGGGGAGGAGGAGTTCATGGGCGCAGGGGGCGAGCGCTATGCGTATATCCCGTGCCTCAATGACACCCCGGCCGGGATGAACATGATCGAGACGGTGGTGCGGCGGGAGCTTTCGGGGTGGCTGTGAGGATCACGCCACGCCCTAGCGGACGCCTATTGGCGCTTTGCCCGCACCGATG
This sequence comes from Pelagibacterium xiamenense, assembly GCF_021166475.1. Lineage (GTDB taxonomy): Bacteria > Pseudomonadota > Alphaproteobacteria > Rhizobiales > Devosiaceae > Pelagibacterium > Pelagibacterium xiamenense. The sequence continues at coordinate 762,853 of NZ_JAJOYS010000002.1, read as the reverse complement.
ATACCGGCCCACCGACCCGGCGTCTGATTGCGGCCGGGGCCGGGCGGGTGCGGCCCTTTCGGGCATCATGCGATAACCAATTGAGCCGCGTGGGGAACCCCTGTCCATTTGGCGGGTTACCGTTCATCGGGCAGTTGCGCGCCGGCGGTCCCACAGGCGCTCGTGGGCTGTGCCGGAGGAGACGGCACAGCGGCGATTATGAGAACGTCACATGGCCTGACTACCGTGCGCCCAGGGCGACGTTCGACGTTGCTCCGCCCTGTTCGGATCGCGCCAAAGGAGGGCTCGTGCTTACCGTCAGACCATGGTTCTGGACCCGCCGAAGGCGTATGCCCTGCCATCAGCACAAGCACGCTAACGTGTCGGTGAGGGTCTTGCCCGCAACTAGCATGTTACCTAACATGGCGTTCCATTCGCCGTTTCAATCCACCCCAATTTCATCCCCCTCACATAAAGATGGAGCATTTTCTATGAGGTCACCGAGCAAATCCGGGCATACTGACTCCTCGCGTGGCGGCTCAGTCATGCGCCTTCTGGCCGGTAGCACGGCTGCCCTGGCGCTGGCGATCGGCGCTGGTCCTGTGCTGGCGCAGGAAACGCCGGTCGACATCGAGACCGGCCAGAACGAGCTGTTTTCCTCCCGCGTTCTTACGACCGGGCTCTCCAATCCCTGGGCGATGGTCTGGGGTCCGGATGAAATGATCTGGGTAACCGAGCGCACGAGCGGGGAGGTAACCCGTGTCGATCCCGCAACCGGCAACCAGCAATTGGCGCTTACGCTCGAGGACGTCTATACCGGTCCCCAGCATGAAGGCCTGCTCGGACTGGCGCTGCACCCGGAATTCATGCAGGGCACGGGCAATGATTATGTCTACATCGCCTACACTATCAACAACGGCACCGCCGAAGACCCCGATCCTGCCGCACAGATCGTGCGCTACAGCTGGGACAGCTCGCTTCAGCAGATGATCGAGCCGACCGAGGTGATTACCGGCCTTCCGGCCTGGAACGATCACAATGCCGGCCGCGTGGTCATCGGGCCGGACATGCATCTTTATTATTCGATCGGCGAACAAGGCGCCAATTTCGGCCGCAATATCCGCCGTCCCAATCTCGCCCAGGCCCTGCCGACGCAGGAAGAGGTCGACAGCGAGAACTGGCGGACCTATTCGGGCAAAATCCTGCGGCTCAATCTGGATGGCTCCATTCCCGAGGATAATCCCGAGATCGATGGTGTGCGCAGCCATATCTACAGCTATGGCCACCGGAACCCCCAGGGGATCGCCTTCGGTCCTGACGGCACGCTTTACGAAACCGAACACGGTCCCTCCAGCGACGATGAACTCAATATCATCACGCCGGGTGGCAATTACGGCTGGCCAAACGTCGCGGGCTATATCGACGATTCCGCCTATCTTTACGCCAATTGGAGCGAGGCGCCCGAAGACGTCGATACCAATGCCGATCCGATCCCCGATTCGGTTCCGCAGTTTCCCGAAAGCGAGTTCGAGCCGGAGATGGTCGCGCCATTGGCAACCTATTTCACGGTCGAGGACGATTTCCCGTTCGGCGAGCAGTGCGGGTATATCTGCAACCCGACAATCGCGCCTTCCTCGGTGCTGTACTACGAGGCCGGCGAGAACGGCATCCAGGAGTGGGACAACTCGGTTTTGATCCCGACACTCAAGCATGGCGTGCTTTATGTGCAGAAACTCTCGGAAGACGGCCAGTCTGCCGACGGTCTGCCCGAGGCGTGGTTCAATACCCAGAACCGGTATCGCGACGTGCTGGTTGGACCCAGTGGCCGCGACGTGTTCATCGCGACCGATGCGTTCGGCTCGGCCGCGCAGCTCTATGGCGATGAACTCCGCACGAGCGTGCTGCACAATCCCGGTGCTATCCTCAAGTTCACCTATGGCGAAGAAGGCAGTACGCTGAGCATGGGTGAAGGCGACGACGCTGCCGGAGCGCAGGATGCCGCCGCCGGCGGCAATGCGGGCGAAGAGTGGGAAGATCCCGCGACCGGCGGTTCGGATGAAACCGCCGACGCCGCGGCGGTCGAAGAAAGCGTCGAAGCGTTTGCGAGCGCGGGGCTGCCCAAATTCAGCGTCAATTGCGCGAGCTGCCATGGGCAGGCGGGCGGCGGCGGTGCCGGGCCGGCGCTGGCAGGCAATGACAACCTCGCCGACGCCGAGCACGTGGCCAACGCCATCGTCAACGGTTTCGGCTACATGCCGGCATTCGGCAGCCAGCTCAGCGATGACGATATCGCGCATATCGCGACGTTCATCCGCAATACCTGGGGCAATGATTTCGGTATCGTGACGCCCGATCAGGTTGCGGCCGAGCGGTAGGCGCAACCGGCTCACCAAAAAGGAAGGCGGGAGTTGTCTCCCGCCTTTTTTCGTTTCAGCCTTCGGTAGCTCGCTCCAAGGGGCGCCGCGCGCTCCAGGCTCGGGGAGCCATTCTAGCCAAGGATGCGAAAGTCCCGGACTTCGGTGTCGGGTTCGATCTTTTCAGTGTCGACCGTTGAAATCCGGGCTGCGGGCGGGCCTTTGTGCAGGGCGCGTACCATTGCAGCGACCTCTGCAGACGGGCCGATGACCAATGCTTCCACAGACCCGTCGGTCTGGTTGCGGACCCATCCGGAAAGGCCATGGCGTTCGGCTTCGACCCGGGTCCAGGCGCGGAAGGCCACGCCCTGGACGTGACCGGTAATGCGTGCGCGGACGGCGATTGTGGTCATGGCGGAAAATCCTCCCGATCCGCCCGGCAATATAGCACGGCGGGGGCCGCTTGTGCAGGGGAGGTGCCGTCTGCGTCAGGGGGTCAGTTCGGCGGGTACCGGCGGGTCTTCGTTGAGGATGGTGATCTTCACGCGCTGGTTGGCGGCGAGATAAGGGTCGTTGGCGAAGTAGGGCTCGGTTTCGGCGCGGCCGATGACGGCTTCGATGCGGTTTGAGGACAGGCCGAATTCCTGGAGAACCTGGCGGGTTATGTTGGCGCGGTCGAAGGAAAGTTCCCAGGAGCCGTAATTGGGGTTGGCGTACTGCACGCCCGCGGCGGTGTGCCCGGAGATGCGGATGGGATTGGGCAGGCGCTGGAGGATGGGAGCCATGGCGGCGATGGCCTGGCGGGTGGCCTCGTAGGGGTATTTCGAGCCCTCGGGGAACATGGGGCGGCCTTCCTGATCGGCGATCAGGATGTTGAGCCCCTCTTCGGTCTCTTCGAGGATGAGGTTGTCGCTCACCGTCGTGATCTGGGGGTTTTCGCGCCAGGCCTGCTGGATCGAGGCGGCGGCGAGGGCGAACCGCTGGCGGGATTCCACCTCGGCGCGCTCGTTCTGGTAGGTGTTGACCTCGGGACCCTGCTGGGAGAAGCGGTCGTGTTCGATCTCGGAGAACTGGGTTTCGAGCTCCTGGGGATCGTAGGTCACGGATTTGAGAAATTCGCGTTCGGGGTTGCCGTCGCGCTCGATCACCGCGGTGCGCGAGAAGGTCTGGACGATGCCGAAGGCGTCGCGCATGGAGCCGGCGACGACCTGGAGCTTTTGTTCGTCCTGGATCGAAAAGGAAATGATCAGGACGAAAAAGCACACGAGGATCGACATCAGGTCCGCGAACGTGACCAGCCAATCGGGGACACTGCCGCCGCCGCCATTCTTTTTGCGTGCAGCCGCCTTCGCCATCAGGCTGCCTTGAGCTCGGTGTCGGCCTCGCGCTGGTGCTCGGGCAGGTATGCGACGAGCATTTCGCGGATGAGGTTGGGGCTCTTGCCGTCGCGGATCGACATGATGCCGTCGATGATGAGGGTCTGGTTGACTTCCTCGACGTCAAGCTTGGCGTTGAGTTTGTCGGAAATGGGCAGACAGACGAGGTTGGCGATGACCGCGCCGTAAAGCGTCGTGAGGAGCGCCACGGCCATTGCGGGGCCGATGGCGGAGGGGTCGTCCATGTTGCCCAGCATCTGGACGAGGCCGACGATGGTGCCGATCATGCCGAAAGCGGGGGCGGCGTCGCCCAGGGACTTGAAGACGCGCTGGCCTTCGGAGAGGCGCGCGAGGTACTGGTCGCGCTCGAGCTCCATGGATTCGCGGATGAACGCGCCGTCATAGCCGTCGGCGATGTACTGGGCGCCCTTGCGCAGATTGGGTTCGTCGAGATCGAGGCCTTCGAGTCCAAGCGGGCCCTGGCGGCGGACGATGTCGCCCATCCTGGCGATCTTGTCGATCAGTTCGCGCGGCTCGACCTTCTTGTGGGTGAAGGCCACGCGGCCGCCGGTGATCAGCGCGTTGAGGACGCCGGCAAGGGGAAAGCGGATCAGGGTCGCGGCGAAACCGCCGCCGATGACGATCAGGATAGAGGGGGCATCGACAAATGCGCCAAACGAGCCGCCCATGAAAATCGCAAAGGCGATAACAGCGGCACCGACGATGATGCCGATGATTGTGGCGAGATCCATGCCTTACTCCTCGTGCCTTCTGGCACGTACGCGAATACTCAATCTTGCGCACTATAGAGGGGCATAGGCTAATCAGGACTTAACCCGACGGCCGCCGAATCCACCCAATTTTCCGCAATCGGGCATACCGGTAAACCTTTGTTAACCATAAGTTGAAAGCTTCAGGGTCGGCCCTCGCGCGAGGCGGGGGCGCTCGGGAGTCGTTCCGGTGTCGGTCTCATCCATGGTTTATAGAGCGCTGCTGATCATCGGTGCGGCGGGGTTCGCCGTGCCGGGCGCGCTTGCGCAAGGGGATGGATCGGGGACTGACAATCTCGATCTGCTGCGGTCGGGCTATGGCAGCGATTTCTGCGAGCCGGCGATGTTGTGCCACACGGCGCAGACGGGACCCAGCGCCGCGCCGGTGCCGGTGCCCGAGCAGGCAGCGGCGCCTGTGCCGCAGACCGCGCCAATTCAGCAAACACCGGTGGCTCCACCGGTGCCGCAGCCGGCGGTTTACGATCCGGCGCCACGGATTTCCGATCCGGTGCCGCTTTTCGACACCGAATTGAGCGTGACGCTTCGGGGGAGCTATGTGGTCGACGAGGGGGAAGGCTCCTATGAGGCCTCGGTGACCCCGGCGGCCAATTTCAGCTATGCGCGGGACGATCTTGCGGCCGAACTCGCGGTGAGCGCGGGGCTCGTCTATGTCGAGGGCGATACGGTGGAGATCGGGGACGGGCTTGCCGAACTGAACGTGACACGGGATTTCGGACCGACGCGGCAGCTCGCGCTGCGGGGTGCTCTGGCGGTGGGGCAGGACGATCCGACAGGGTTCGACAGCGCGGATTCGGCGATCGAGACCGAGGCTTTGCGGGTGTCGGGCAGCGCCGATGCGACGTTCTCGCAGGATTTCGCGCGCGCCAATCTGGCGGTCTCGGCGGGGGTGCTGCGCGAGACGGTGAGCCCGACGACGCTTGCGGACGGCACGATCGTCTACAACGATGCGGAGAACATGACGGCGGTTTCGGGCGGGGTACGGCTTGGGTATGCGCTGACGCCGATCGTGGGGGTGTTCGCGGCGGCGGATGGGCGGCGCGAGGATTTCGATGCCGTATCGGACGATTTGGGGGCATCGCGGAACGGATGGGCTTATGCGCTGCGGGGCGGGCTCACGGGGAACTGGTCGGACGTCGTGACGGCGGAAGCCTCGGTGGGCGTCGGGCGGCGGACATTCGACGATGCCGCGCTGGCGGCGGTCGAGCGGGTGCTCTATGGGGCGGCGGTGGGGTTCAACCCCGATCCGACGACGCAATTGCGGCTGAGCTTCGATACTGGCATCGCGCCGGGGACCGGGAGCGTTGCGGCGACGGTGGATTATACGCTGGCGCTCGAAGCGGATTACCGGGTCAATTCCTGGCTGGGCCTGCGCGGGAGCGCCAGCGCGCTCTGGCAGGAGAATGCCGACAGCGACGGCGTCGTGCGCACCTATGGCGCGGGCGTGGGTGCCGATATTGCGCTGGGGGCGCATACGGCGCTTGTGCTCGATTATGACTACGGTCTGCAGGAGGACAGTGCGGCCGACCCGCAGACCAGCCATGTGCACCGGGTGAGCGCCGGGGTTACGCTTCGATACTGATCGGCAGTTCCTCGGTCATGGTCCTGAGTTCGGCCATGAAGTCCTCGGAGATGTCGGGGCGGTCGAGGGCGAACGCGACGTTGGCCGTCAGAAAGCCGATTTTCGAGCCGCAGTCGAAGGAGCGTCCGCTGTATTTGACGCCGGTGAAGTGCTGGAGGTCCATCAGGTGCCGCATGGCGTCGGTGATCTGGATCTCGCCGCCCGCGCCCACTGTCTGCTCGGACAGGAGCATGAAGATCTCCGGCTGCAGGATGTAGCGTCCGGAGATGATGAGGTTCGAGGGCGCGTCCTCGGGCTTTGGTTTTTCCACCATGCCGGTGATGGAAAATCCATGGTCGGGGCCTTCGCCGCGCGCGACGATGCCGTAGGAGGAGACCGCCTGCGGATCGACTTCCTCGACCGCGATGATGTTGCCGCCGGTTTCCTCATAGGCGTCCATCATCTGCTTGAGGACACCGGTTTTGGCCTGGAAGATCATGTCGGGGAGCAGCAGCGCGAAGGGTTCGCGGCCCACGAGGTCGCGGGCACACCAGACCGCGTGGCCGAGCCCCAACGGCTCCTGCTGGCGGGTAAAGCTGGTCTGTCCGGCGCGGGGAAGGTCGCGGCGCAGTTCTTCGAGCGCCTTTGTCTTGCCCCGGGCCTCAAGGGTGGATTCGAGTTCGAACTGGCGGTCGAAATGGTCCTCGATGACGCCCTTGTTGCGGCCGGTGACGAAGACGAAGTGCTCGATGCCGGCCTCGCGAGCCTCATCGACCGCGTACTGGATTACCGGACGGTCGACCACGGTGAGCATTTCCTTGGGCATGGCCTTGGTCGCGGGCAAAAACCGTGTACCAAGACCGGCGACGGGAAATACGGCTGTTCGAACTCTTCGGACCACTGAGGGCTCCTTCTTTCGGTGGTGATCGTCCTAAGACTATTTCAATGCCTTAGTGCCAAATGTGTGACAAAAACAGATTAGCATTCAAGCGCATCATGACGGGTAAGTCGATGCGGAAAGGGCGTAAATGAGCATTCTGGTGACCGGCGGGGCCGGCTATATCGGATCGCATATGGTTCTCAACCTTGCCGACGCAGGGGAATCCGTCGTCGTTCTGGACAACCTCGTGACCGGCTTCGACTGGCTTGTCGACCACCGGGTGAGGTTTGTGAAGGGGAATGTCGCAGACACCGATCTTGTTGCACATCTGATTGCGGAATATGACATCGAGGCAGTGATCCATTTCGCCGGATCGGTGGTGGTGCCCGAGTCGGTGGTCAATCCACTCAAATATTACGCCAACAACACAGCCGCGACGCGGACGCTGATCGAAACCTGCGTCAGGGGCGGGGTCAGCCATTTCATCTTTTCCTCGACGGCGGCGGTTTACGGCATGGTGGGGCTCGAGCCTGTCTCCGAGGACAACGTGCTCAACCCGGTTTCGCCTTACGGGAAATCCAAGCTGATGAGCGAATGGATGCTTGCGGATGTCGCGGCTGCGCATCCGATGACCTATGGGGTGCTGCGCTATTTCAACGTCGCTGGGGCCGATCCGCAGATGCGGTCCGGGCAGTCGACCGCCGGGGCGACGCACCTCATCAAGGTCGCGGTGCAGACGGCGCTGGGGCTGCGCGACGCGATGAGCGTTTTCGGAGACGATTACCCGACGCCGGACGGGACGTGCGTGCGAGACTACATTCACGTAACCGATCTCGTTGCCGCACATGCGTTGGTGCTTGACCATTTGCGCAAGGGCGGCGAGAGCGTCACGATGAATTGCGGGTATGGACGCGGGTTCTCGGTGGACGCCGTGGTCAAGACCGTCAAGGAGGTGACGGGGGTCGACTTTGCGGTCGAGCATGGCCCCCGGCGCGCGGGCGACCCCGCTTCGATCGTTGCGGGGGCGGACCGGATCCGGGCGATGGGCTGGCAGCCCGAATATGACGACCTCGAGCGTATCGTGGAGATGGCATACACATGGGAAAAGCATCTCGGAACGCGCAACGACAGACCCTCGGTGTTCTAACCGGGTTTCTTGCCTTTCTTGTCTCGATCGCGCCGGGCCTGGCGCAGCCGGTCGAAAGCTTCGCGGCGTTCAAGGAGCGGTTCGAGGCGGTCGCGGTCGCGGCCGGGATCGACCGGGCGCTTTACCGGTCGGTGATGGGGCCGGTGAGCGAGGATCCCGCAATCGCGCGGTATATCGGCGGGCAGCCGGAATTCGTGACGCCGATCTGGGAGTATATCGACCAGAGGGTGAGCGCTGGCCGGATCGCCCGCGGGCGCCAGGCGATGGCGGCCAATGCGGCACTGTTTGAGGCTGTCGGCACTGCCTATGGGGTCGATCCCTATATTCTCGGAGCGATCTGGGGGATGGAGAGCGATTATGGCGCCATTTTGGGCAATACCGGGCTCATCAAGCCCGTTATTCCCTCGCTCGCCAATCTCGCACATCAGCGGCGGGGGCGCGTCGCTGAGGACGAGGCGGAACTGATCGCGGCCTTGCGGATCGTCCAGAGCCAGAGGATTGCGCCGGACAGCCTCGTTGGGTCCTGGGCCGGTGCGATCGGGCATCTGCAGCTCATTCCGACGGCAAACCTGCAGTACGGACAGGATGGCGACGGCGACGGGCGGGTGGACGTGCACCGCTCGCTGGCGGATGCGCTGGCGAGTTCCGCGACGTATCTGCGGGGGTTGGGGTATCGGCCGGGGCTCGACTGGGGCTTTGAGGTGGCTGTGCCCGAGGGGTTCGACTATCTACTCGCTGATCGCGAGAATTTCCGGCCGATCCGGTTCTTTGCCGAGCGGGGCGTAACGCGCGTCGCGGGGCGGGAATTTGGGGATTTGGGCACGGAGGTGTTTCTCTATGTCCCCGCCGGGACGTCGGGGCCGAAGTTTCTGATGACGCGGAATTATCTTGTCCTCAAGGGGTACAATTTTTCCGATTCCTACGCGCTTTCGGTGGCGCATTTGACCGACCGGCTCAAAGGGGCCGGGCCGTTCGTTGCGTCGTGGCCGCGGGGCACGGCATTTCCGGGTTTGCAGGAAAGGATCGATATCCAGAGGTGGCTCGCGGCACTGGGGTATTACGACGGGGCGATCGACGGGCGGATCGGGCCGATCACGCAGGCCGCATACGCGCGGTTCCAGGCGGACCGGGGGCTTGTGGCGGACGGGTTCATCACCGCGCGGAGCCACGGGCTTCTGGCGCAGGCCGCGCGCTAGCCGGGGGCGGAGCGATGCGGTAAAATCGGCCATGGTTTTCAGACGCTTCGTTATCTTCCTGTCGGTTCTGATGCTGGCGCTGCCCCTGGCGGCGCCCGAAGCGCTTGGACAGAACGAAAGGCCACGCCGGAGCCTGTTCGAAGTGCTTTTCGGCAACGACGACCAACCACCGGCACAGGAGCCGGTTACCGTGCAACCCCAGCCGAGCCGAACACAGCCGTCGCGGCCCGTCGTGAGTCAGCCGCAAAGCCAGCCCCAGCCGACGGATATCGAGAAATCGGAAAATGCGACGCGGATTGCCGTTTTCGGCGACTCGCTGGCAGTCGATCTGGCGCGGGCGTTGGAACGGTTCTATGCGGAGGACCCTGAAACGGTCATCCTAGGCCAGGGCGTGGGGTCCTCGGGGTTCGTGCGCGACGACTTTTTCGACTGGAACGCGGCGCTCGACGAAGAGATCGCCGAGGACAGCTTTGATATCGCCGTGGTGATGGTCGGGATCAATGACAGGCAGGCGCTCGGGGGCGCGGGGCCTTTGACCGAGGCCTGGAAGGCGGCGTATTCGGCGCGTATCGAAGCCTTCCTTGGCGATTTGCGTGCGGCGGGAAAGCCTGTGGTCTGGGTGGAACTGCCGCCGATGGCGCAGCCGACCTATTCGTCCGACATGGTTCAGATTTCCTCGCTGCACCGGCAGGCCGTGCAGGCGAGCGGCGGAGAGTGGGTCGAAACGTTCGAGCGCTTCACCGGGGAGGCCGGCGGGTATTCGGAGATGGGGCCCGATCTTTCGGGGCAGATCGTTTCGATGCGGAAATCCGACGGCATCCATTTTTCGAGCGCGGGCGCTGACAAGCTGGCGTTTTATATCGACAGGGCGATCGGGGAATATCACTCCGGCGGGGGGATCACCACCGAGGTTGCGGATCCGCTCGCGGGCACGGATGCCGCGGGGATGCAGCGCCCGCCGTTCCAGGGGCTCGACCAGGCGCAACTTGTCGAGATCGCAGGCGTCGTCCAGCAGATCGGCGGGGCGGTGCGGCGGGCGGAGGACCTGCTGGTGGCCGGGTCGGAGCCAAAGGGGGAATTCGATCTCGAAGCGCTTCTCGAGGCGCCGGCGGGGCGTGTGGATGCGTTCGGGCTCGGCGTCGCGGCCGAGGATATCCCCGGGGGGCGCTAGCAGGTCATTGCAGTTTTGGCGGACCTAAAGGGCGGCGCGCGGGCGCCGCCCTTTGCGTAAAAGCGTTACCGGGGAAGGGCGGTCTGGCCCATCAGGTCCAAATCGATCGCGCGGGCGGCCTGACGGCCTTCGCGAATGGCCCAGACGACGAGGGACTGGCCACGGCGAGCGTCGCCGGCGGCGTAGAGGCCTTCGACCGAGGTCTTGTAGGAGAAGGTGTCGGCGAAAACGTTGCCGCGCTTGTCGAGTTTCGTGCCGGACTGCTCGACGAGACCTTCGTAGACCGGGTGGGAGAACCCGATGGCCATGAGGACGAGGTCGGCCTTGAGGATGAAGTCCGTGCCCTCGATGGGCTTGCGCGACTGGCTCACGCGGGCGCACTTGACGCCAGTGACGTGGCCGCGCTCATCGCCGATGATCTCCAGCGTTCCAGCGGAAAATTCGCGGATGGCGCCTTCAGCCTGAGAGGACGAGGTGCGCATCTTGACCGCCCAGTTGGGCCAACTGGTGAGCTTGTCTTCCTTGACCGGGGGCTGGGGGCGGATGTCGAGCTGGGTGACCGATACCGCGCCCTGGCGGAACGAAGTGCCGATGCAGTCGGACGCCGTGTCGCCGCCGCCGATGACGACGACGTGCTTGCCCGAGGCCAGAATCTGCTCTTCGCCCGAGACATCTTCGCCGCCGTTGCGGCGGTTCTGCTGGACGAGGAAGGGCATCGCATAATGCACGCCCTCGAACTCGGTGCCTTCGCAGCCCGGGTGACGCGGATGTTCCGAGCCGATGCACAGAAGCACCGCGTCGTGGCTGTCCTGAAGCTCGGAAAGCGGGCGCGAGACGCCGATATTTTCGCCGAAGTGGAAGATGACGCCTTCGGTTTCCATCTGACGCTGACGGAAATCGATATGGTGCTTTTCCATCTTGAAGTCGGGAATGCCATAGCGCAACAGACCGCCTGGCTTGGGCTCGCGCTCGTAGACGTGAACCTCGTGACCGACGCGGGCCAATTGCTGGGCGGCGGCGAGCCCGGCCGGGCCGGCGCCAATGATGGCGACTTTCTTGCCCGTGCGGGTTTCGGGCACCTGCGGTTTCACCCAGCCGCCGCGGATCGCGCGGTCGGCGATCGACTGCTCGACGGTCTTGATGGCGACCGGGGTGTCCTCGAGGTTCAGCGTGCAGCCCTCCTCGCACGGGGCGGGGCATATGCGGCCGGTGAACTCGGGGAAGTTGTTGGTCGAATGCAGGTTGCGCGCGGCCTCTTCCCAGTCGTCCTGCCAGACGAGATCGTTCCAGTCAGGGATCTGGTTATTGACCGGGCAACCCGTCGTCTCGTTGTGGCAATAGGGAATGCCGCAGTCCATGCAGCGCGCGGCCTGGTTCTTGACCTCGTTTTCCGTGAGCGGAATGGTGAACTCGCCGAAATGGCGGACGCGGTCCGAGGCGGGCTCGTAACGCTGTTCCTGACGGTCGATTTCGAGAAAGCCGGTAACCTTGCCCATGCTTTCCTCCTTTATTCCGCGGCCGGGCGCTGCTTGGAGCCGCCCATGCGCTTCTGTTCCATTTCCCGCATCGCGCGGCGGTATTCGACGGGCATGACCTTCACGAATTTGGGGCGGTAGTGCTCCCAATTGTCGAGGATGGTCTTTGCACGGTCCGAGCCGGTGTAGTGCAGGTGGTTCGAGATGAGCTGGTAGAGCCGCTCGTCGTCGTGCCTGGTCATGTCGGCCGAGACGTCGACACGGCCGTGCCATTCGAGGTCGCCGCCGTGGTGGTGGAGCTTCTGCATGAGCTCCTCCTCCTCGGTGACGGGCTCGAGATCGACCATTGCGAGGTTGCAGCGGCGGGCGAAATCGCCCTCTTCGTCAAGCACGTAGGCAACGCCGCCCGACATGCCTGCAGCGAAGTTGCGGCCGGTCTTGCCGATGACGACGACGAGGCCGCCGGTCATATATTCGCAGCCGTGGTCGCCCGTACCCTCGACGACCGCGATGGCGCCGGAGTTGCGGACGGCGAAGCGTTCGCCGGCGACGCCACGGAAGTAGCATTCGCCCGAGATGGCGCCGTAAAGCACGGTGTTGCCGACGATCATCGATTCCTCGGGGACGATCTTCGCCTGGTCCGAGGGGCGGATGACGAGGCGCCCGCCCGAGAGGCCCTTGCCGACATAGTCGTTGGCGTCGCCAATCAGATCGAAGCTGATGCCCTTGGCGAGGAACGCGCCGAAGCTTTGCCCGGCGGTGCCGCGGAAGGTCACGGAGATCGTGTCGTCCGGCAGGCCCTTGAGGCCGTAGCGGGTGGCCAGTTCGCCCGAGAGCATCGCGCCGGCGGTGCGATTAAGCGACCGGATCGGCATTTCGAACTGCACCGGCTCGCGGTTTTCGAGCGCCGGCATAGCCTTCTTGATCAATTCGCGGTCGAGGACGGCCTCGAGGTGATGGTTCTGGGCCTCCGAATGGTAGATCGTGTCGCCGCCAAGGGGTTCGGGCTTATAGAAGAGCTTGGAGAAATCCAGGCCCTTGGCCTTCCAGTGGTTGACGAGCTGGGTCTGATCCAGAAGGTCCGAACGCCCGACGAGGTCGTTGAGCGACTTGGCGCCGAGCTGGGCCATGAGGCCGCGGAGTTCTTCTGCGACGTAGAAGAAGTAGTTGATGACGTGCTCGGGCGTGCCCTTGAAACGCTTGCGCAGAACCGGGTCCTGGGTGGCGATGCCGACCGGGCAGGTGTTCAGATGGCACTTGCGCATCATGATGCAGCCCGCAGCGATGAGCGGGGCGGTCGAGAAGCCGAACTCATCGGCGCCCAGAAGCGCGCCGATGAGGACGTCGCGGCCTGTCTTCAAGCCACCGTCGACCTGGAGCTTGACGCGCGAGCGCAGGCGGTTGAGGACCAGGGTTTGGTGGGTCTCGGCGAGGCCGATCTCCCACGGACCGCCGGCGTGCTTGAGGCTGGTCAGGGGCGAAGCGCCCGTGCCGCCATCATAGCCGGAAATGGTGATGTGATCCGCGCGCGCCTTGGCGACGCCGGCGGCGACGGTGCCGACGCCGACTTCGGAGACGAGCTTGACCGAAACGTCAGCCTTGGGGTTGACGTTCTTCAAATCGTAGATGAGCTGCGCCAGATCCTCGATCGAATAGATATCGTGGTGCGGCGGGGGCGAAATGAGCCCGACGCCCGGGGTCGAATGGCGCGTCTTGGCGATCACCCAGTCGACCTTGTGGCCGGGGAGCTGGCCGCCCTCGCCGGGCTTGGCGCCCTGGGCAACCTTGATCTGGAGCATGTCGGCGTTGACGAGATATTCGGTGGTGACACCGAAGCGGCCCGAGGCGATCTGCTTGATGGCCGAGCGTTGCGGGTTCATCGATCCGTCCGGAAGCGGGTTGAAGCGGTCAGGCTCCTCGCCGCCTTCGCCGGTGTTGGACTTGCCGCCGATCCTGTTCATCGCGATGGCGAGCGAGGTGTGGGCCTCGCGCGAGATCGAGCCGAAGCTCATCGCGCCGGTGGAGAACCGGCGGACGATGGACTCGGCGGATTCGACTTCCGAGATATCGACGGGCGCGCCGATGGGCTTGACGCCGAACATGGAGCGGATGGTGAGGAAGCGCTCGTTCTCGCCGTTGACGGCCCTGGCGAAGGCGTCATAGCGCTCCTGGGCGGATTCGGCGTTGATTTCCTTGGTGCGGACCGCGTGCTGCAGGCTTGCGACGATGTTCGGGTCCCAGGCGTGGGCTTCGCCGCGGATGCGGTAGGCGTATTCGCCGCCCACGTCGAGCGCCTTGCGCAAGATATAGTCATCGCCGAAAGCGAGGACGTGGCGGCGCAGGGTTTCCTCCGCGACAGCGGCGAGATCGACGCCTTCGATGGTGGTGGCGGTGCCGGTGAAGAACTTGTCGACGAGGCTCGTCGAGAGGCCGACGGCGTCGAAGATCTGGGCGCCGCAATAGGACTGATAGGTCGAGATACCCATCTTGGACATGATCTTCAAAAGCCCCTTGCCCACCGACTTGATGTAGCGATGGATGACCTCGTTGGCGTCGACCTCGGGCGGGAACTCGCCCTCGGCGTGCATGGCCGCGAGGGTTTCGAAGGCGAGGTAGGGGTTGATCGCTTCGGCGCCATAGCCGGCAAGGACGGCGAAGTGATGCACTTCGCGCGCTTCGCCGGTTTCGACCACGAGCCCGGACGAGGTCCGCAGGCCCTTGCGGATGAGGTGGTGGTGCACGGCGGCGGTGGCGAGCAGCGCGGGGATCGCGATGCGCTTGGCCGAAACGAGCCGGTCGGAGAGAACAATGATGTTGTGGCCGCCAAGGACGGCCTTTTCGGCGCGCTGGCAGAGCCGTTCGAGCGCGTCCGCCATCCCCTCGGCGCCCTTTTCGGCGTTGTAGGTGATGTCGAGCGTGACGGTCTGGAACTGGTTGTCGGCCATATCGCCGATGGCTCGGATCTTTTCGAGGTCCTCGTTGGTGAGGATCGGCTGGCGTACCTCGAGGCGCTTGACGGTCGAGAGGCCTTCAAGGTCGAAGAGATTGGGGCGCGGGCCGATGAACGAGACGAGGCTCATCACGGATTCCTCGCGGATCGGGTCGATCGGCGGGTTGGTGACCTGCGCGAAGTTCTGCTTGAAATAGGTGTAGAGGAGCTTCGGCTTGTCCGAAAGCGCCGAGATCGGCGTATCGGTGCCCATCGAGCCGACGGCTTCCTGGCCCGTCGTCGCCATGGGCGTCATCAGGTGCTTGACGTCCTCGGTGGTGTAGCCGAAGGCCTGCATGCGGTCGAGAAGGCTCTCGGTCGTCTGCGGGGCCTTGGGCTCGGTTTCGGGCAGATCCTCGAGCACGATCTGGGTGCGCGCCAGCCACTGGGCGTAGGGGTGCTTGCCGGTCAGGGACTTCTTCATCTCCTCGTCGGAGACGATGCGGCCCTCTTCGAGGTCGATCAGGAGCATACGGCCCGGCTGGAGGCGCCAGCGCTCGACGACGTCCTCGTCGGGAATGTCGAGCACGCCCGATTCCGAAGCCAGCACGACGTGGCCCTCGCGGGTGATGAGGTAGCGCGCGGGGCGGAGGCCGTTGCGGTCGAGCGTCGCGGCGATATAGCGGCCGTCCGAAAGGCACATGGCGGCCGGGCCGTCCCACGGCTCCATGAGCGAAGCGTGATACTCGTAGAACGCCTTGCGTTCGTCATCCATCAGGACGTTGTCGGCCCAGGCTTCGGGGATCATCATCATCGCCGCGTGGGGCAGCGAATAGCCGCCGCGCACGAGGAATTCGAGCGCGTTGTCGAAGCACGCGGTGTCCGACTGACCTTCATAGGAGATCGGCCAGATCTTGGAGATCTCGTCCCCGAAATGCTTTGAGGCGACCGAGGCCTGGCGGGCGGCCATCCAGTTGACGTTGCCGCGGATGGTGTTGATCTCGCCGTTGTGGATCGTCATCCGATAAGGATGCGCGAGCTTCCAGGACGGGAAGGTGTTTGTCGAAAAGCGCTGGTGAACGAGTGCGATAGCGCTCTCGAAGGCCTCGTCGTGGAGGTCGAGATAGAACTTGCCGAGCTGGTCGGCGAGGAACATGCCCTTGTAGACGATGGTGCGGGCCGACATCGAGACGATGTAGAAGCCGTTGTCCCCCTCGGATTCGGGGATTTCCTTATAGATGCGGTTGGAGATGACCTTGCGTGCGATCAGCAACCGGCGCTCATACTCGTCCAGGCTCAGCCCTTCGGGGCGCGAAACGAACATCTGTTCGATGATCGGCTGGGTCGCGATGACGCCCTCGGAAAGCGCCGAATTGTCGAAGGGAACGACGCGTTCGCCGAGAACCGAGAGGCCTTCGGATTCGAGGCACTTGCGCACGAGCGCGGCGCAACGGTCGCGCAGCGCGGTGTCGTTGGGATAGAAAATCATGATCGGCGCATAGGCGCCGGCTTCGGGCAGCGTGAAATCGACGCTCTTTGCGAAAAAGTCGTGCGGGATCTGTACGAGAATGCCCGCGCCGTCGCCCATCAGGGGGTCGGCGCCCACGGCACCGCGGTGCTCGAGGTTCTCGAGGATTTCGAGGCCCTTCTGCACGACTTCGTGGGACTTCTTGTTCTTGATGTTGGCAATCATGCCGATGCCACAGGCATCGTGCTCGTTGCGCGGGTCATAAAGCCCCTGGGCGGCGTTGACCGGTTTGGTCGCACGCACGGGTGCCGCAGAAACACTCATGTCGATCAAACGCTTGTCAAATTCGCCCATATCAAGGTCCTCGCCAAAGTCCCCGAAACGCTCTCTCCCGTCCGGGGGCAGGTCACTCCCTCGGGTCGTACGCAGTACGGCTCGGCGGGAGCGGCCTAATTTTACGTTATGGGCAGCACTGCATCCAAATGGCCACCCCCTGTTTCGGGCCGAACCGGCCCCGTTCTTTGGTCAGAAGCGTGCCGCAAAGCCGGCGCAGTGACCCCGAACGCCGCGCGAAGCCTCCGGGAGACGGATGGGCAGCGCGGTATTTCAAGCGCTCCTTCTTGCATAGAAATGCGCGAGGTTCACTTGAATTTATGTATCCTTGCCGGACCCGGCAACCGCCGGGGGCCCGGAAAGTCCCCCAATATTGGACAACAGTGCTGTCCTAATTGGCGCGCGAATTTGGCAGATTTTTCGCGTTCCGGCAAGTGGGGTGTGGAAATGGGCGGCGCAAACGCATCCGGGCGCCAGCACGGTGTGTGCCGGCGCCCGCGAGAAGCGCTTTAGAAGAGCAATGAGCAACGTGTTCTTTTTGACGTTGCCTTTATTGTGGACGGCGCGGCGGACCGCGCCGTTTCGTGTGCGGGGTATCCCCGCTTAGTTGACGGTCTGGTCCTCGATCGTCTTGCCGTTCGAGGACTTGATGTCGATCTGGCGCGGGCGCTTGGATTCGGGCAACTCGCGCTTCAATTCGATGTGGAGCAGGCCGTTTTCGAGGGAGGCGCCGGAAACCTCGACATGTTCGGCAAGCTGGAAGCGCAATTCGAACGCGCGTTCGGCAATGCCGCGATGGAGGAATTCACGGTTTCCCGAAGAGGCGCCTTCGGGTCGGGCGCCCTTGACCAGGAGGCTGTTCTCCTTTGTTTCCACGGCGATATCGCCCGGAGCGAACCCGGCCACCGCAACCGACACGCGATAGGCGTCTTCGCCGGTGCGTTCGATGTTGTAGGGCGGGTAGCTCTTGGCTTCCTCGCTCACGAGGTTGTCGAGACGCGAGAAAAGACGGTCGAAACCGACCGTGGAGCGGTAGAAGGGGGTGAAATCGAGACGTTGCATTTGTGTTCTCCTTTCAAAGCAAGAATCACGTCACCGTGCCGGAGCAAAACTCCCTTATTGGCGAGGCCAACTCCGGACTGCCGTCCCCGGTATATCCGGCGGACACACATCAAGTAGGTACGGCAATTTGGCGGTTCAAGTCCCCCGTGGGCGGGGCATTTCGAGCATATGAACGGAAAATGAATGGGGCACTCGGACCCCGTTCAGGCGCTGCCGGTTAGAACACCATCATGTGAACGACCGAAAGGCGTTCGCAACAGAACGCAGGCGCCATTCACCGCCCCCCGCAATGGGGCCTGCCGTTCCGGGAGCACCCGTCCGCCAGCGCGGGCAGGTGCTCCCTTTTCGTTTGTCAGCGCCCGCGCTAGTCCGTAGTCTTGCGGAAAACGCCAGAGCGCCGCGACCCGTGAATATCCACGCCCAACTTCCGTCAGCCCGTTTCCATACCATCGAGGCCAACCCGGTGCCTAAGGGCGGCCGCGCGGGGATCTTTACGGCCGCGGACGGGGTCAAGCTGCGCTATGGGCTCTTTCCGCGCGTGGGGGATGTCCATAAGGGCACCATCTGTCTCGTGCAGGGGCGGGCGGAATTCATCGAGAAGTACTTCGAGACCATCACCGATTTTCAAAAGCGCGGCTTTGCCGTCGCCACCTTCGATCTGCGCGGGCAGGGCGGGTCCGAACGGCTGGCGCGTAACCGCTCGGCGGGGCATGTCGAGGATTTCGAGGACTACTGGACGGATCTGAGGAGCTTTCACGGCCAGATCCTTCTGCCCGATTGTCCGCCGCCATATTTCCTCGTCGGGCATTCGACCGGCGGGCTGGTGGCGCTTCTGGCGGCGGCGCGGGACCGGATCATGTTCGATCGCGCATTCTTATGTTCACCCATGATCGGGCTCGACGGGCTGCCCATACGGATGAAATGGGCGCGGCGCGTGCTCGACGCCGCGCGGTTCCTGGGGTTCGGACGGATGCCGTTCGGACGCAGGGAAGACCGGGCGATGAGTGCGGAAACCTTCGAAGGAAACCCGCTCACCGGAGATCGGGCGCGGTATATGCGCGGTGCCGATACGCTTGCCGCCCATCCCGAGCTCGTCGTGGGCGCGCCTACGATATCCTGGATCGCCGCGGCCATGGCGGCCATGGAAGAGGCCAACGCGTTCGATTTTCCCGCCAGCCTCAAGATCCCCGTCTTCATCGCTGCAGCCGCCTGCGACCGGGTGGTTTCGACGGCGGCGACCGAAATGCTGGGGCTCAGGATGCGGACGGGCCATCACGTCGTGATCCCCGGTGCGCGGCACGAGATGTTCATGGAAACCGATGCGATCCGGGCGCAGCTTTTTGCGGCGTTCGATGCGTTTGTGACCGAGCAGAGTGAGTAGCGTGCTGCGGCGCACAGCCTCCCAAGTTACGCCAGCATGGCCTCGCGCAGCGTTTCCATGGCCTCTTCGTGCAATTGAGGTGTCGCGGCGGCGATGCAGGTGCCGCCCTTTTCGGCGCGTCCGCCGTCCCAGGTGGTGACGACGCCACCGGCGCCTTCGATGATGGGCACGAGGGGGGCGATGTCGACGTCCTTCAAGCCCGCCTCGATGACGAGGTCGATGTGGCCGGAGGCCAAAAGAGCGTAGCCATAGCAATCGAGCCCATAGCGGGTCTGGAGGACGCGGTCACGGATGGCGTGCCAGCCCGCGGCGTAAGGACCGGTAAAGAGTTCGGGAGAGGTTGTGGTGGCGCGCACGGCGGAAAGGCGCTGCACAGAACTGGTTTTCAGCGCTGCTTCGGCGCCGCCGCGGCGATATGCCGATGTGCCGGAAATGCCGGTCCAGGTCTCGCCGGTGAAGGGCTGTTCCATAAGGCCGGCGATGGCGCGGCCGTTGTGGGTGAGCCCGATCAGTGTGCCCCAGACGGGGACGCCGGAGATGAAGGCGCGGGTGCCGTCGATCGGGTCGATAATCCAGGTGAAGGCGCTGCCGGTGGTCTTGGCCTCCCACTCCTCGCCGATGATGGCGTGGTCGGGGAAATGACGGTGAATCACATCACGGATTGCGGTTTCCGCGGCCCGGTCGGCCTCGGTCACGGGATCGAAGCCGGTGGTCAGTTTATTGTCCACAGACAATTGCGTGCGGAAGTGGGAGAGGGTGAGGGCGCGTGCGGCGGCGGCGGCTTCCGTCATCGTGGCCAGGATCGAATCGGGAGCGGGCACGGCGTTTTGTGAATTTATCATGAAGTCCCAGACAGTTGGAAATACGGGCCTGAACCGGCCGAATGCAGGGCGCTCGCCACAGAGGTAAACAAAAGGTTCACAAAAGTGATTCCTTTTTGCAACACGAGTCGTGGATTGCATACACATTCGTGCTTAGCGGCTTGCGCTTTGGCTCAAAAAGGTTCAAGCACGATATTGCATGATGGTTTGGCAATTCATTGAGTCTTCTCCTGAAGGTGGGAATTGCCAACGTTTCCTCCCTTGACTGGGGCCGCTCCGAGCGGCCCACTCTTTTCTCTTCCCCAGAATTCGATGCTTATTCCGCCGCGGCCTGCGTGCGGGCGATGGACATGTAGTCGAAGCCGGCCAGCGCCGATACGAGGCTGGTGGCGAGCTTCTGCATGGGCGAGAAGCCCGAATGGCGCACGAGGGTCAATTCGTGCATGTAGAGATGGCGGCTGATCTCGATCTGCAGGCAATGCATGCCGTATTGCGGACGGCCATAGGTGCGGGTGGTGTGGCCGCCGGCATAGGGGCGGTTGCGGGCCACCTTGAGCCCGGCACTCGAAAAGACGGTTTCCACGAGATCCATGATGGCGGGCGCGCAGGTCGTGCCGTAGCGGTCGCCCAGAACGATGTCGGGGGCGGTGCGATCGTTGCCACGGTGCAGGCGCGGCATGGAGTGGCAGTCGATCAGGACCGCGATGCCGAAGCGGTTGACGGTTTCGGTCAGGAGCGCCTGGAGGGTCTTGTGGTAGGGTCGATAGATGCCCTCGATGCGCATGGCGGCGTCTTCGAGGGTCAGAAGTTCGCGGTAGATGGGGCGGTTTTCCGAGACGATGCGGGCGATGGTGCCCAGCCCGGCGGCGATGCGCGGGGAGGTTGTGTTGAAATGCTCGGGCAGCTTGTCGCGGAACATGCGCGGGTCGAGCTCGTAGGGCTCGCGGTTGATGTCGAGATAGGCGCGGGGGAAATGCGCCCTAAGCATGGGGATGCCCATATGCGGCGCGCGGGAAAAGAGCTCGTCGACATAGGCGTCTTCGGACTGGCGGATGGTGGTTTCGTCGAGCTTTGAGAGCGCGAGGAAACGATCCGGATAATCGCGGCCCGAATGGGAGGAGTTGAGAACGAGCGGCGCGATCTGGCGGCGGGGCCGGATGGTTTCGAAAGCCGGCCTATCGTGATAATCGCTGCGCACGCCTACCCCTTTTCTTTCTCGAATCCGTGCCTGGCCCCTCGCCGGCAAGTTTGCCCGTTGGCCGGGGAATTGTCCACCGCTACGCGGGGGCGGTAACCACACGGGGTAACCAAGCGAACAGTGAATCCCTATGCGCCCGATATTGTCTTGGCTATAGGTTCCGGCCAACATGCGAATCAGCAGGGCGAACGTCCCCGAAGGAAGCTCACGCGATGACGATGCACCGGATCCTCTTGGCCGAAGACGACTCCGACATGCGGCGGTTTCTCACCCGCGCGCTTAAAAATGCGGGCTATGATGTGGTCGCCTTCGACAACGGGAAATCGGCCTATGAGCGGTTGCGCGAGGAGCCGTTCACTTTGTTGCTGTCGGACATCGTGATGCCGGAAATGGACGGGATCGAACTGGCCCGGCGCGCGACGGAGCTCGATCCGGACCTCAAGGTGATGTTCATCACGGGGTTTGCGGCGGTCGCGCTCAACCCCGACAGCGAGGCGCCCAAGGGGGCGTCGGTGCTCTCGAAACCCTTCCATCTGCGCGACCTCGTGGGGGAAGTCGAGCGGCTGCTCGCGGCTTAGCCGGGGACGCTGTTACCGAAGGGTCATTTTCGCTTTTTGAGGCTTGACCGGGACGCGCGTTTTGTGGTCTATCCCGCATCACCGCGCGGGCCCAAGGGGCCAGCGTTCAAAGGAACGGGCGTGTAGCTCAGCGGGAGAGCACTACGTTGACATCGTAGGGGTCACTGGTTCAATCCCAGTCACGCCCACCATTCCTTTTCCAACCACCACCGCACCTTCATATTCCCCGTATCGGGTGCGGCAGGCGGGTGTGTAGCTCAGCGGGAGAGCACTGCCTTCACACGGCAGGGGTCACTGGTTCAATCCCAGTCACACCCACCATCCATTCCATAAATCGACAGGGCTTGGCGCGGTGCGCCGCAGTCGTCGGACGGCTGTTTGCACGTACCGAAAACGTCGGCCCCCGCTTCGACCGAATCGAAACGGGGGCGCAATGGTGTTGCCCAGGCGCGGCCGCGGGGTGCGCCCTGGACTATGTTCTTTTAGAATTTGACGCGGAGCCCGACCGAACCGGTGAGAGCGTAATCCGTGCCGAATTGTTCAAGATTGGTCCGCGCGGTGATTTCCCCGTGGAGGGCGGTTCTGTCGTCGTCGAAATTGAGCGTTCCGCCCAAGCCGATGCCGCCCCACGCGTCGCTCTCTGATGCCCCGAAGTCGACGCCGGCGACATCGACAGTGGCATTCGAGCGGATCGGCACGTAGAGGTTGGCAATACCGTAAACGTGCGAGCGGTCGGTGGTTCCCTCTTCATTCTCCCATTCACGCTGGTGATCGACGGACAGGCCGACGCGGCCGACAAGATCATGGCTATTTTCGAGCGAGACAGGTGCGCCGAAGGTGTCGGTGAATTCGTCGAAGGAAACCGACGTGTAGGTCAGTTGCGCCTGAGGCGTGATTGACCATTCCTCGTCAAGGTCGATGCGGTGGCCCAACTCGAGCCCGACCGCATAGCCGAACCCGTTGTTGCTGCCAACGAGTTCGCGTGCGGCAGTCGTCGAGGTGAGGTCGCTGCTCGACCAGGTGACCTGTCCCTGTCCGTCGAGGTAGAACCCGTTGTCGCCGTACCAGGTCAGCGCGCCGCCCAGGGAAAGGCCGCCGCTGCTGATGGTGCCGTCACCGAAACGCGATGTCACGGCGCTCACAAGCCGTCCATATTCAAGGCTGGCTTCAACGATCAACTCGCCGTCGTCGAAACTGCCCACCGGTGCGTCGAGGCCCGCGCGCAGGCCCCACACGCTGGCGTCGTATGCTACATCAACCGCAGTGGTCTCGGGGGAGAGACTGTGCCTGCCGGCTTGCATCTGTACCCAGAGGCCAGTGTCCTCCTGGGGATCGGCTTCGGACCAGTGGCGATTGCCTTTGCGCTGCTGGAGCGTGTCGAGTTCCGTGAACGCGCCTAACGCGCCCGCATAAGCCTGATAAACGGGGACGCCGGGCTGGTAGAGGGGTTCGGACGGCTCGGGGTCGGCGGGATCGGGGGGAAGCAGCGCCGAGCGCAGATACCAGTCCCCGTCCGCCGGGTCGCTGATGCTGCCCTGATAGAGCCGATAGGCATAAGCGCCGCCGACCACAGCCTGGTCGCCCTCGAATTCATAGTCGCCGAGCAGGCCGAACGCACCGTCGGACGTGCCGTCTACCTGCACGATCCGGATGCCTTCGTTTGTCAGCGCACCGGACCCGCCCAGATTGATGACCTCGACGTTCGTGGACCCCGAGGTGTTTCCGGTGACGTGGAGCAGGTCGGTGGCTGAGCTGTCGTCGCCGAGCACCGATTCGATCTCGAGCAGGCCACCACTGCCCGTATAGTCGCCGGCAACGGTCAACGTGCCGATGGAATTGCCCGGCGCGATGATGCCGGCGTTTTCGGTAACGCCCACGACGCCGGAGCCTTGCAGGCGCCCTTCGGTGAGGACGTTGAGGACGCCGCCGAGCGTTCCATTGACGGAAAGCGTGCCCCCCGAGACGTTGGCCGTGCCCGTGAAGCCAGTCTGGTCGTCGGTCATGATGGTATGACCGGCGAGGTGATTGAGCGTCCCGTCGCCGGTGACGCCGACGTCAAACGCGTAGTCGGTATCGGTGTGGTTGAAATTGACAACGCCGTCGGCATCGAGCGTGATGCCTGAGGCGTCCAGGGTGCCGGCCCCCGCCGCGATGTCCGCGCCGCCGAAATTGAGTGTGCCGCGGCTGCCAATGTCCAGTGCGGCGGCGCCGCCGCCAACCGAAACCTCGCCACCGTCGGCAATCGTCAGGCTGCCCGCGCCGGTGGCGCTACCGGCGCCGATATCCATTGTCGTGCCCGAGAATGTCGAGCCCGAACCCGAGACGGTGACGTCCGCATTGAGCGTTCCGCGACCGCTCGCAATCTGAACGTCCCCGGCGGAAACGGATGCGCCGTCCAGAATGTCCAGCGACCCGTTCATCATGAACAATCTACCGGTGGTCCGCCATTCGGTGTCTGTGCCCGACACGGTGGCGAAGACCTGTGCCCCATCCAGTCCCCTGCCGACCGATCCGAACGGTATGCCGCCCAGGTACAAATTGCTGGCGCCGGCAAGCCACTGCGCGCCATCCTCGATCGCAACGTTCACTGTTCCCGCTCTCGCAAGAAGACCGGAGCCGTCAATGGCCGAGCCGCTACCCGAAACGTTCAAGTTGACCGTGGTGGTTGAATAGCCGGAGACGGTAAAGCCTTGATCGCTTTCAAACCGCGCGCCGTCACCCACCGTCAATGTTGCTACAGAATTCTGGCCGCCGCCCAGTTTGAGTCCATCGGACCCTGTCGCGGCCAATCGCGTATCCGTGCCCGACACGACAAGGCTGGCTGTCGTGTTGTCGCCGTCTGCGATAGCCATTTGGAAGACGGTGCCGCCAACCGACGTACCGAATTCGACATCGCCACCCGTGATCTGTGTGGTCCCTTCACCCAGGTGCAGCCTCGAGCCATTGAGCAGCAATTGCCCGGCGCCGGCTTTGCTTACGGCTGAGCCGTCTGCCACAACGTTGCCGCTCAGCGTCAGGGATGCACCGCCATCGACGTTGAACGCGGGTGTGGTGAGCGTAAGCGTATTGCCGCCTGTAACGACGGCAATGTCTTTTCCGGCAACGTCCGGCACCGTGCCGGTGACGGTGAAACTGCTGGTCAGGTTGATCGTCGAGCTTGGATCACCACTCGCTTGCGCCAGTTCGATGGCATCGAACAGTTCCGCCTGATTCGAGACGTTGAAGGTCGCCCCCTGCGCCGGCGCCATCAGCATCGTGAGCACTGTAAGGCTCGCGGCAACCGGAAAAATCGAGCGAAGCCGCCGTGTCTTCATCGAAAAGGGATACGTCACCATGTCATTACTCAAATTTTTATATCAATGAGTGACATGTTAGTTGGAGGGGCGCCGACGTCAACCGCAACTTTATGAATTTATTGCGTAATCCGGTAAGGCGTTGTTGACGGGTTGCCGGGCGGTCATCTGAAACCTGCTCCTGCGCGTCGCGTTGGGGGGGCCGCGGCGGCGGGTTTTTCTGCCGTACCCCTGCAAACTCCCAACGCGAAACCACCGTTTGGCCATACGTCTGCGCTCGCATAGTCTCGGGAGACAACACGCCGCGATGAAGCGGTGGGATGATCAATGCGAGGAAACATCATCATGGCGCATGCGGATATTCTCAAAGCGAACGGTCTCGGAGACGCCGAACTGAAAGGCGGAGCGCTGGAGGTCGTCTCGCCGATCGACGGGGGGCATCTCGGTGACGTGAGGGTGCATTCGGGCGCCGATGTCGAGGCAATGATCCAAAGGGCCAAGACGGCGTTCGAGGATTGGCGGCGGGTGCCGGGGCCGCGGCGTGGGGAACTGGTCCGGCTTTTCGGGGAGGAATTGCGGGCGGCCAAGGATGCGCTCGGGGCGCTGGTGACGCTCGAATGCGGGAAAATCCTGCAGGAGGGGCTCGGGGAAGTTCAGGAGATGATCGATATCTGCGATCTTGCCGTCGGGCAGTCGCGGCAGCTTTACGGACTGACGATCGCGTCCGAGCGGCCCGGGCATGCCATGCGCGAGAGCTGGCATCCGCTCGGGGTCACCGGGGTGATTTCGGCGTTCAATTTCCCTGTGGCCGTGTTTGCCTGGAATTTCGCGCTGGCCACTGTTTGCGGCAATACCACGATCTGGAAGCCATCGGAAAAAACGCCGTTGACGGCCCTGGCGGTCGAAAAGATTTTCAAAAAGGCGCTCAAGCGGTTCGGGAGCGATGCGCCCGAGGGGCTGTTGCAGGTCGCGATCGGAGGCGCGGAAGTCGGGGAAGCGCTGACGGGCTCCAGGGACGTGCCGCTGATCTCGGCGACAGGGTCGACGCGGATGGGGCGGGCGGTCGGTCCCAAGGTCGCCGAGCGGTTCGGCAAGGCGATCCTCGAACTGGGCGGCAACAACGCCATGATCGTTGCCCCGTCGGCGGATCTCGAAAACGCCGCGCGGGCCATCGTCTTTTCGGCGGTCGGCACATGCGGGCAACGCTGTACGAGCCTGCGGCGGCTGATCGTGCATGAGGATGTGGCCGATGCGCTCGTTGCGCGTCTCAAGGCGGTTTATGAAGGGCTGCCGATCGGCGATCCGCTCGAAGATGGAGTGCTCGTCGGGCCGCTGATCGACGCGCGCTCGTTCGAGACTATGGAAAAGGCGCTCGCCGAGGCCAGGGCGCAGGGCGGGACTGTGACCGGCGGAGATCGGGCCGAGAGGGTTTCCGGTGGGGTCTATGTGCATCCGGCGATCGTCGAGATGCCGGGGCAGACCGAGATCGTCAAAACCGAGACGTTCGCTCCGATTCTTTATGTGATGCGATACAAGACGCTCGAGGAGGCGATTGCGCTGCAGAACGGCGTACCGCAGGGGCTTTCGAGTTGCATCTTTTCCACGGACGTCCGGGAGACCGAGACGTTCCTGTCAGCGGTCGGGTCCGATTGCGGGATCGCCAACGTCAATATCGGCCCCTCGGGGGCCGAGATCGGCGGCGCGTTCGGCGGGGAAAAGGAGACCGGCGGCGGGCGCGAGAGCGGGTCGGACGCGTGGAAGGCGTATATGCGGCGTCAGACCAATACCGTGAATTACTCCTCCGAACTGCCTTTGGCCCAAGGGATTAAGTTCGAAATATAGGCGATGTGGGCAAGCCCGCGTTAACCGCAAGAACAGTCTTTTCCGTTCCGGCGCGTCAGCGTCAGGACTCCCTTAAGTGTCGCCTTGCAAGACTGGCATGGAGGCAAGTCCGTCATGCCGACTTGCGAGTGGAACGACCGGGAACCGGACGAATGCGCAAAACCCCAGCACGGGATTTCGGCGGCAAGAGCCGGGCCGAGGTGGCGGAGTTTCTCGAAATCGCGATGCTGCGTACCGATCGCGCCATCCTGGTTTCGGACGTGCGGCGGCGCGCGCGTTTTGTGAACCCGGCCTTCACGCGACTGTTCGGCTATTCCATCGACGATGTGAAAAATACCAATCCCTGGGTGCTTCTGGCAGGCCCCAAGACCGATGCGCGGCTGCACGAGCGCGCCGGGCGCGGCACGTCTTCTTTTTCGGACGATTTTCTGCTGCACACCAAATCGGGTGCGACGGTTTGGGTGTCGGCCAAAATCGACGCAATTTACGATGAGGACGGCACGTTCCGGTATCTCATGGCGATGCTCACGGACACGACCGGGAGCACGCGGCTGCAGCACCTGCAGCGATCGGTGCTGGAGGCCATGGCGCGGGATATGCCGCTCGATGCGCTGATGACGCTGCTGTGCTCCAGGGTCGAGGCGATTGCGCCGGATGTCACGTGCTCCGTGCTCGCGGTCGACCAGGAGCGGCTGCGGCTGCTTGCGGCGCCAAGCATGCCGGCACATATGGGCGAGATCATCAACGGCGTTCCGATCGGTCCGCGCGTGGGCGCGTGTGGCACGGCGGCGTGGCGTGGCGAACCGGTCACAACCACCGACATCGAAACCGATCCGCTCTGGGCCGATTACAAGGCCGCATTCCTGCCCCTGGGGTACAAGGCGTGCTGGTCGTCGCCCATGGTTTTGCGCGACGGCCGGGTAGCGGGTACGTTCGCCTTCTATTTCGCCGAGAAGCAGGCGCCATCGGAATGGCATAGGGAGATCGTCGACACCTGCGTGCACCTGTGCAGCATGGCGATCGAGCGGCATGAGGCGCGGGCACGGATCAACCGGCTCTCCTATTACGACGCGCTGACGGGGTTGCCGAACCGGCAATTGATGCGCGAGCGGATCGCCCGGTCGATCGCGGCGGATCCGCTGGGCCAGCACAGGTTCGCTTTCCTTTGCGTCGATATCGACCGGTTCAAGGATATCAACGACAATTTCGGGCACGAGGCCGGCGATACCGTGCTTTCGGAAGTCGGCGAACGGCTGCTGGCGCTTGCCGGCAATGCGGATATGGTGTGCCGGCTCGATGGCGACACCTTCGTTCTCGCGCTCAACAACGCCAATGCCGACAGCGCCGCCCGGGCCGCGCGGGACATCATCGACAGCCTGTTGAAGCCGGTTTCGATCGCCGGGCAGGCCATCGCGCTGTCGTCGAGCGTCGGGATCGCCTTCTATCCCGACGATGGGGCGGACGTGGATACGCTGCAAAAGAGCTGGGACACCGCGATGCGCGAGGCCAAGGCGGCCGGGCGGGCGACCTATCAGTTCTTTTCCCCCGCGATGAACGCGATGACGCAGGACAGGCTTGTGCTGGGCAATGCGTTGCGGGCCGCCCTGGCCGACGACCGGTTGCACATGGCCTACCAGCCGCAGTTCGACGCATCGGGAACGCGGCTTTACGGCGTCGAAGCGCTGGCGCGCTGGCGCGACCGGGTGCACGGCGATGTCCCGCCCGACCGGTTCGTCTCGATCGCCGAAGAGATCGGCGTGATCGATTCCCTGGGACAGTGGGCGCTGAGAACGGCGTGTGGGCAATTGGCGCGCTGGCGCGCTGACGGTTTCGATATCCCCATGGTTTCGGTCAACATCTCGCCGCTGCAGTTCCGCAATCCCGAATTCTGTTGTCAGGTTGAGGCGTGTCTCGCCGAATTCGGGCTCGCGCCGGCGGATTTGACGCTCGAAATCACCGAGGGACTGATGCTCGACCGAACCCCGAGGGTGGTGACGAACACCGAACGCCTGACGAACATGGGCGTCCATCTCGCGATGGACGATTTCGGCACCGGGTATTCGAGTCTCTCGCTTCTGGCCCGGCTGCCGGTCGACGAGCTCAAGATCGACAGGGGCTTCATGGACCGGCTGGACAATGACGCCAACGCGCAGGCGGTGGTGACGGCCGTGGTCCGGATCGGGCAGAGCCTGGGGATGTCGGTCGTGGCCGAGGGCGTGGAAACCGACGCGCAGCGGATGTTCCTCGAAGCGGCGGGATGTACCGTGCATCAGGGCTATTTTTATGCGCGGCCGATGACCGACACGGCGTTTTCCGAGTGGCTGACCACGCGGCCCGACTGGCAGCCGCGCAAGCGAGCCTAACCCCTTTCCGCCCTATTCCTTTGCCTTGAGTCGTTCATCGGCGAGCTGGCGGATTTCGGTGAGCTCGGCGATGGTCGTATCGAGGTCGGTGCGCTGCTGATGGAGCGATGCGAGACGCTCGTCGACTTTTTCAACGAGCAGCTGGACCTGGGCGGTACGCGTTTCGTCGACGTCGTAAAGGCTCAGATATTCCGAGATGTCGCGCAGGGAAAAGCCCAGGCGCTTGCCGCGCAGGATGAGAATCAGGCGCGCGCGGTCGCGGCGGCGGAAAACGCGCGTTCCGCCGACGCGTTCGGGCCGCAGCAGGCCCTTGGATTCGTAGAACCGGATCGTGCGCGTGGAAATCGAGAATTCCTTGGCGAGATCGGCAATAGCGAACAGATCCCGCTTTTCAGCGTCCACGCGTGTCATCGTTTCGGTCCCCTTACTGTCCGTGCTTGTCATAGTCGGCACGCAGGTCGTTCTTCGAGAGCTTGCCGATCATCGTCTTGGGGAGTTCGTCCCGGAAGATGATCTCGCGCGGCATCTCGATCTTCGACAAACGGTCCTTCAGGTACGTCATCAGGGTTTGTTCGTCCAGCGTGGCGCCCTCCTTGAGTTTGACGTAGGCGACCGGCGCCTCGCCGCGGTAGTCGTCCTTCACCCCGATCACCGAGGTCTCGTCGACGGCTTCGTGGGTGTAGATGGCGTCCTCGATGGCGCGCGGATAGACGTTGAAGCCCGAACACAGGATCAGGTCCTTGATGCGGTCGACGAGGAAGATGTAGCCGTCCTCGTCGAGGTAACCGACGTCGGCGGTGCGCAGGAAGCCGTCGGAGGTCATGACGGCGCGGGTGGCGTCCTCGTCGCCGTAGTAACCCAGCATCACCTGGGGACCCTTGACGCAGAGTTCGCCGCGCTCGCCATAGGGGAGGACCTTTTCGGGGTCGTCGAGGTCGCGGAACTGCAGGTCGGTCGCGGGCAGGGGCAAGCCAATCGAACCGCGCTTGGAGGGGACGCGCAGGGCGGCGCACGAGACCACGGGAGAGGCTTCGGTCAGGCCGTAGCCTTCCGCGAGGATGGCGTCAGACTTTTCGGCAAAGGCGTCGCGGGTTGCGCTGTCGAGCGCGGCGCCGCCGGAAATCGCCACCTCGAGCGGGGCGAGGATCTGTCTGGTCGCCTGCGGCTTGACCGCGAGGGCGTGCAGAAGCGTCGGCACGGCGGGGAGGACATTGGGCTGCGTGCGTTTCATGAGCGCGATGAAGTTCTTGAGGTCGAAACGCGGGAGCATCACGACCTGGGCGCCCGAGCAGAGCGGAACGTTCATGCACACGGTCATTGCGAAGATGTGGAAGAACGGCAGGATGGCGACCACCTTCGTGGGCGCGTAGAAAAGCCCGCAGCCCCATTTGTCGATCTGGTCCATATTGGCCGCGACATTGGCGTGGCTGAGCATGGCGCCCTTGGGGATGCCCGTCGTACCGCCGGTATATTGCTGCACCGCGACATCCTTGTGGGGGTCGATGGTGGCGGGGTCGGGCTTACGGCCGAGCGCGATAAGGTCCGCGAAGCCGATAACGCTGTCGGCGATCGCGGATTTTCCGGGTGCAGCGAGATCGCCGCGCTTGAACAGCGAGAACAGAATTCGCTTGAGCCCGGGCAGTGCATCGGGGAAGTGGGCGACGACGAGCTTTTTCACGTGGCCCGCCTCGACCATCTTCTTTGCGCTGGAGAACGTGAGTTCGAGATCGAGCGTGATCATGATCTCGGCGCCGGCGTTGGCAACGATGTGGCCGATCTCGGCGGAGGAGTAAAGCGGGTTGCAATTGACGACGGTCCCGCCCACCAAAAGCACAGCGTAATAGGAAATGACGTAGTTGGGGCAGTTGGGCATCAGGAGCGCAACGCGATCGCCCTTTTTGATGCCGAGTTCGCTCTGCAGCGCGCCGGCAAACGCCTCGATTTGCCGCCAGAGCGAGGAAAAGCTTGTCGTTGCCCCCATGAAATCCAGCGCGGTCGCATCGCCCATCCTGGCGCAGGAAGCCCGCAATTGCTCGTGGACGGGCCTGGTTGCGATCTCCACATCCCATTCGATGTCCTCGGGATAGGATTTCTCCCAGGGTCGGGCGCGACTACGGATCGCTGCTTCGTTCATGTCTTCCTCCTCCGGGCGCATTGGCCGCCTCGATTTCCGGCGATTTTGGCATAGTGTGACGTTAGCGTCAATTTATTGACCGTTTCGGGAGAAGATGTCCCCTGGGTCGTTTCGGGGCCGTGTTTGTGTGGACGCGGCAACGTGCAACACTTCGGGTTGCCAACGCGTTTGTCGGCGGAGAGTTCACCCCATGCGCCTTTAGCCTTGGATATCGTAAAGGGTAATAGGTTGACGTTAACGTCCATGTGTATATTCTAGGATCGAAGATCCGGCGCGGGACGGAGCGCGCCGGTTCACAATTTCGAGGAGGACGGCCCATGGCTTGGGTTCTTGTCGTGCTGGGCATTGCCCTGTTCTTCATCCTTGCGATCCGGCAGGCTGCGCTCTGGCAGTGGGCTGGCGCCGCGCTGGCGATCGGCGTTCTGGCGATGCTGCGCCCCGAAGCGGGGCTGGCGCTTTCGACCAATGTGGTGGGCTGGGTGTTTGCGCTCCTGCCGGCGGCCGTCCTCGCACTTCTGGCGGTGCCGCCCGTACGGCAGTTGGTTCTGACCGGACCGGCATATGGCATGGTGAAGAAGATCCTGCCGCGCATTTCGCGCACCGAGCAGGAAGCGCTCGACGCGGGGACCATCGGTTGGGACGCGGAGATTTTCTCGGGCCGTCCGAACTGGGACAAGCTTCTCGAAATCCGCAAGCCGGTTTTGACCGAAGAGGAGCAGGCCTTTATCGACGGGCCGTGCGAAGAGGTCTGCGCGATGATCGACGACTGGGACACGCGCCACTATCGTATGGATATGCCGCCCGAGGTCTGGCAGTTCCTCAAGGAAAAGGGGTTCCTCGGCATGCTCATCGGCAAGGAGCATGGCGGGCTCGGGTTCTCCGCGCAGGCGCAGAGCCAGATTGTTTCCAAGATCGCCTCGCGCTCGATTGCGGCGGGCATCACCGTCATGGTGCCCAACTCGCTGGGGCCGGGCGAGCTTCTGGAGAAATACGGCACGCCGGCGCAGCAGGAGAAGTATCTCGGGCGGCTGGCGCGCGGGGAAGAACTTCCCTGCTTTGCGCTGACCGGCCCGCATGCGGGTTCCGATGCCGCGGGAATGCGGGATGTCGGGGTGGTCTGCTACGGCACCTATGAGGGCAAGGAAGTGCTCGGCGTGCGGCTCTCGTGGGACAAGCGGTATATCACGCTTGCCCCGGTGGCGACGCTTCTGGGGCTGGCGTTCAACCTGCACGACCCGGACAATCACCTCGGCAAGGGCGAGGATGTGGGGATCACACTCGCGCTCGTGCCCGCGGACTATCCGGGGGTCGAGATCGGGCGGCGGCACCTGCCGGCGCGGGCAGCCTTCATGAACGGGCCGACTTCGGGCAAGGACGTGTTCGTCCCGATGGAGTTCCTCATCGGCGGACCGGACTATGCCGGGCAGGGCTGGCGGATGCTGATGGAATGTCTTTCGACGGGCCGCGCGATTTCGCTGCCGGCGATCGGGACCGTTTCGATCAAGGGCGCGCTCAGGACCACATCGGCCTATGCCCGCATCCGGCGTCAGTTCGGCATTTCCATCGGGATGATGGAAGGCGTTGGCGAAGGGATGGCACGGCTGGTCAAGTCGGCCTATCAGTTCGAGGCGAGCCGGGCGATGACCGCGGCGATGGTCGACGACGGGCAGAAACCGGCGGTGATTTCGGCGGCGCTCAAATACCGCACGACCGACGAAATGCGGCACCGGGTGGACGACGCGATGGATATCCACGGCGGGCGCGCGGTGCAGGACGGGCCGTCGAACTATCTCTTTTCCGGTTACCAGACGATCCCGGTGGCGATCACCGTGGAGGGCGCGAATATCCTCACCCGGACGCTCATCACCTTCGCCCAGGGGGCGCTGCGGGCGCATCCCTATCTTCTGGCCGAGGTGCGCGCGGCGCAGGACAGCGACCGGCGGCGCGGGCTCAAGGCGTTCGACAAGGCGTTTGCCGGGCATGTGGGGTTCATGCTGCGCAACAAGACGGCGACCTTCTTTCACAACGTCACGGGCGGGCGGTTCGCATCCGCGCCGGTGCGGCATGAAATGAAGCGCTGGTACCGGCAGTTGCACAGGTATGCGCAGAGCTTTGCCTTGGCCGCGGACTGGACAGTCATTTTCCTGGGCGGCGACCTCAAGCGCAAGCAGATGCTCTCGGGCCGGATGGCGGATGCGTTCTCCGAATTGTACCTGCTTTCTACTGCGCTCAAGCGTTTCGAGGACGACGGGCGCATGCCCGAGGACGTGGCGATTGTCGACGCGATTGCGCGCGACAGGATTGCCGGGATCGAAGAGGCGCTGGGCGGGGTGATCGACAATTTCCCCAGTCCGCTGTTCCAGTTCGCGCTTTCGGTGCTGATCTTCCCGTTCGGGCGGCGTGCCCGGCCTTCGCGCGACCGGGAGAACTTCCGGCTGGCGCGGTCGGTGCTGGGGCAATCGGCGCTGCGGGACCGTCTGACCCGCGGGGTCTATGTCTCGTTCGATCCGAACGACCGCACGGGGCTTCTCGAGGACGCGCTCGTCAAGGTCGAGGCGGCGGCAGAGATCGAAAAGAAGTTCTTCCGCGCGCTCAAGAAAGGCGAAATCGACCGGCGGCTTGACCGCGACGCGATTGCCGATGCGGTGGAGAAGGGCGTTCTGACCGCGGAGGAAGCCGAGATCATGCGGATCGCCGACGAGGCTACGGACAGGGTGATCCGCGTCGACGATTTCGACGCCGACGCGCTGGCGCGGCCGCAGAGCGGTCATCAAACTGAAATCACGACGGCTGCCCAATAGGCAGCCGTTTCTCAGCCTTACGGGCGAGCCACACAGGGACAATTGATGGAGGATCGTGCCTTGGTGCAATCGGACAACTCCAAATCGCCGCCTACGACCAAGCATTGGCACTTCGAAACCGATGTCGAGGGGATCGGGTGGCTGACGCTCGATGTCGAGGGTAGCTCGGTCAATGTGCTCAGCCGCGAGGTGATCGCGGAACTCGAGGAGGTCGTGACCCATATCGAAGGGCTTGCCAAAGCCGGAGACATCGCCGGGGTGGTGCTGCTTTCGGGCAAGCCCGGCGGCTACGTCGCGGGCGCTGACATCTCCGAGTTCGACCAGATGAGCGATCCGGCGATTCTGCCCGAAGCGCTCAAACGTACGCATGCGGTGTTTCAGCGGATCGAAGATCTCAAGGTGCCGTTCGTAACCGGGATCAACGGGTTCTGTGTCGGTGGCGGGCTGGAGCTGGCGCTGGCGTGCCACTACCGGATCGCGGTCAATTCCGAGGCGACCAAGATCGGGTTTCCCGAGGTCAAGCTGGGGATTTTCCCCGGGTTCGGCGGAACCGGCCGGTCGATCCGGCAGGCCGGGCCGATCGATGCGATGCAACTGATGCTGACTGGCCGGAACCTGCGGGCGAGCCAGGCCAAGAGGTTGAACCTCGTCGACAAGCTCGTGCGGCATCCCGACACTCTGCGCTGGGAAGCACGCAAGGCGATTCTTTCCAAGCGCAAGGCGTCTCCGGCGCCGTTCTCCAAGCGGGCAATGGCGATGGGGCCGTTGAAAGGCCGTGTCGCCGACAGGATGCGCGACGAGACGGCCAAGAAGGTCAATAAGGCGCACTATCCCGCGCCCTTCGCGCTGATCGATCTTTTCGAAAAGCACGGCGACAATCCCAAGGCGATGAGCGAGGCGGAGATCGACGCTTTCGTGCCGTTGATGGGGTCGGACACGGCGCAGAACCTGCGGCGGGTCTTCTTCCTTTCCGAAGCCTTCAAGAAGCAGGGGGCGAAA
This sequence comes from Pelagibacterium xiamenense, assembly GCF_021166475.1. GTDB lineage: Bacteria > Pseudomonadota > Alphaproteobacteria > Rhizobiales > Devosiaceae > Pelagibacterium > Pelagibacterium xiamenense. Next base: position 727,724 of record NZ_JAJOYS010000002.1, on the reverse strand, counting down.
CCCAAGCCGCAGTTTTCGCGCGTCCATGTGGTGGGCGCGGGCGTGATGGGCGGAGATATCGCCGCCTGGTGCGCGCTGCGGGGTTTGGCGGTGACGCTGCAGGACATGGATATGGACCGGATCAAGCCCGCGCTCGACCGGGCTAAGGGGCTTTTCAAGAAGCGCTTGAAGACCCGGCAGGCGGTCGATGCGGCGATGAGCCGGCTCGAGGCGGATGTCGAGGGCAAGGGCATCCCGCGTTGCGATGTGCTGATCGAGGCTGTCGTCGAAAAGCTCGACGTGAAGCGCGAGATTTTCGAGGCGGCCGAGAAGCGGCTGAAGCCCGGCGCGATCATGGCGACGAATACGTCCTCGATCGAGCTCGAGCGGATTGCAGAAGGGTTGGAGAATCCCGCGCGGCTCATCGGACTGCATTTTTTCAACCCGGTGGCGCAGCTGCCGCTGGTCGAGGTCATCCAGTCCAAGCTCAATGATGAGGCGTCGATCCGGGTCGGCTGCTCGTTCGTGCTCGCGATCGGCAAAAGCCCGGTGGTGGTCAAATCCGCCCCTGGCTTCCTCGTCAACCGGGCGCTGATGCCCTATATGCTCGCCGCGGTCGAGCGCGTGGAGAACGGGGAAAGCCCCGAACAGCTCGACGCCGCGGCGGTAGCGTTCGGGATGCCGATGGGACCGATCGAACTGATGGATACGGTCGGACTCGATGTCGGCGCTTCTGTGGCGCGCGAGCTTGGGCGCGAGGTGCCCGAAGGCAGCCGGTTCGCCAAGCTCGTCGCCGATGGCAAGCTCGGGCGCAAGACAGGGCAGGGGTTCTATCGCTGGGAGAACGGCAAGGCGCAGAAGGCGAAGGCCCCGCCGCACGCCAATCTGCCCGGGCTGGGGCGAGACCTCGTCCAGCCGCTTGTCGACACAACTGAAATTATCGTCTCCGAGGGCGTGGTGGCCGATGCCGATCACGCGGATATCGGCATGATCTTCGGAACGGGCTTCGCTCCGTTCCTCGGAGGTCCGCTCAAGGCACGCCAGGACGGAAAGGCTTAGGTTTCATGGTACAGGAATTGCGCAAAGTCGCCATTGTCGGCAGTGCACGCATCCCGTTCTGCCGCGCCTATACGGGCTATGAGAACGAGACCAACCTCTCGATGCTTTCGACCGCAATCGGCGGTCTGGCAGAAAAGTACGGGCTCAAGGGCGAGCGTGTGGGCGAGGTGATGGCCGGAGCGGTCATCTCGCACTCGAAGGATTTCAACCTCGCGCGCGAGGCGTTGCTCGATGCGGGGCTTTCGCCCTTTACGCCGGGGACGACGATGCAGATCGCGTGCGGGACTTCGCTGCAGGCGGCGCTGACGCTTGGGGCCAAGATCGCGACCGGGGAAATCGACAGCGGGATCGCAGCGGGGTCGGATACGGTTTCGGACAGCCCGGTCGTGCTTGGGCCCAAGATGCAGAAGCGCATGATTGCGCTCTCGCGAGCCAGGACGGCCGGCGAAAAACTCGCGGCGTTCAAGGGCTTCAATTTCGGTGAAATCACCCCCATTGCGCCCTCGACCCAGGAGCCGCGGACCGGGCTCTCGATGGGCGAGCACTGCGAGCTCATGGCCAAGGAATGGGGGTTGACCCGCGAGGAGCAGGACGAGGTGGCGCTCAGAAGCCATCATAATGCGGCGCGCGCCTATGAGGAGGGCTTCCACGACGATTTGCTCGTCCCTTGCGCGGGGATCGTCAAGGACAACAACGTACGCCCCGATACCAGTCTTGAGAAGATGGCGACGATGAAGCCGGCGTTCGACAAGCGGTCGGGCAAGGGCACATTGACGGCAGCCAATTCGACGCCCTTGACCGATGGCGCCGCATCGGTGCTGCTGGCGAGTGAAGAGTGGGCGAAAGAGCGCGGGTTGCCGATCCTTGCCTATCTCACAATGGGTGCGGTCTCGGCCAACGATTTCGCGCATGGTGACGGGCTTTTGATGGCGCCGACGATCGCTGTGTCGGACCTTCTGCGCCGGGCTGGGATCGGGTTTTCCGACATCGACCTGTTCGAACTCCATGAAGCGTTCGCCGCGCAGGTGTTGTGCTCGCTCAGGGCGTGGGAGGATCCGGAATACAACCGGGACGTGTTGGGGCGCGAGGAGCCTCTGGGCCACATTCCTGTGGACAAAATCAACGTGAACGGGTCCTCGCTGGCCTATGGACACCCCTTTGCGGCAACCGGTGCACGCATTCTCGGGATGACCGCTAAGCTTCTCAACACAAAAGAGAAAAGCCGAGCGCTGATCTCGGTTTGCACGGCAGGCGGCATGGGTGTGACGGCACTCGTTGAACGATAACGTCAAACAGTGCTTGTCAAAGCCATTTGAGCAAGGATAGGCTCCCGATCCTAGGGAATGGGGGAATGATATTCTCCCTTCCTGCACTTTTGAGCTGCTCCATTTCATCGAAAAACGAGAGCGGCCAGGGCTGGAAACATTACTCGTCCAAAGTAAGGAGATGACCATCATGTATCTCAAGAACGTCCTTAAAGGGGGCGTCCTCGCCGGGCTTATGGCCGTTGCCATGACCGGTACCGCTTCGGCGGAAACCCTGCACATGTTCAACGGCGGCGAGCCTGCTTCGCTCGATCCGCACCGGGTTTCCGGCGACTGGGAAAACCGGATCGTGGGCGACTATCTCGAAGGTCTGATGACCGAGGACAGCGGAGCCGAGCCGATTCTGGGCCAGGCCGAGTCATACGAAGTCTCCGAAGACGGCCTGACCTACACGTTCACCATTCGCGAAGACGCGGTCTGGAGCGATGGCGAGCCGGTGACGGCGCAGGACTTCGAATACGCCTTCAAGCGCCTGCTTTCGCCTGAAATGGCCGCCGACTACGCGTATCTGCAGTATCCCATCAAGAACGCTGAAGCGATCAACGCCGGCGAGATGGACGTCGACGAACTGGGTATTGAAGTGATCGACGACAAGACGATCGCCTTCACGCTCGAAGCGCCGACGCCGTTCTTCCTCGATGCGCTGACCCACTACACGGCCTACCCGGTGCCGATGCACGTCGTCGAAGAGTTCGGCGAAGACTGGATCCAGCCCGAGAACATCGTCGGCAACGGTGCCTACACCATCACCGAGTGGGTGCCCAACAGCCACATCAAGTCGGTCAAGAGCGAGACGTTCCACGACGCGGAAAACGTCGATATCGAAGAAGTCATGTACTATTCGATGGACGACATTTCGGCCGCGCTGCAGCGTTACCGTGCGGGGGAATTCGACATCCTCACGGACTTCCCGACCGACCAGTACCAGCTTCTGCAGGATCAGTATCCGGGCGAAGCCCACGTGGCTCCGTTCCTCGGGCTCTACTACTACGTGATCAATCACAACAAGGAAGAGCTCGCCGATCCGACTGTGCGTGAAGCCATGTCCATGGCGATCAACCGCGAGGTGATCGGTCCGGATATCCTGGGCACCGGCGAACTGCCGGCCTATGGCTGGGTGCCGCCGGGAACCGCGAACTACGACTTCGAGGAATACCAGCCCGAATGGGTCTCGATGGAATATGGCGAGCGCGTCGCGCAGGCCATCCAGATGATGGAAGAGGCCGGCTATTCGGCCGACAATCCGCTCAACCTGCAGCTCAAGTACAACACCAACGAGAACCACCAGCGCATTGCTGTGGCGATCGCGGCGATGTGGGAGCCGCTGCACATCAACGTCGAACTGTTCAATTCCGAAGTCGCCGTCCACTACGACGCGCTTCAGAACAACGACTTCGACGGTGTGGGCCGCGCGGGCTGGCTGATGGATTACAACGATCCCATCAACATGCTCGAACTGCTGCGGTCGGACATCATCTACAACTACGGCCGTTACAACAACGCCGAGTTCGACGAGCTGCTGCGTTCGAGTGCGACCATCCTCGATATGGAGGAACGCGCCGAAGTGCTGCGTGAAGCCGAAGAGATCGCGATGGGCGAAACCGCCGCCTTCCCGATCTACTACTATGTCTCCAAGAACGTCGTCTCGCCCGACATCGAAGGGTTCGAAGACAACGCCAAGGACATCCACCGCACGCGCTGGCTGTCCATGTCGGAAGACTAAGGGCAAATCCGGCCGAGGGCCGCGGATACGTTCCGCGGCCCTCGCGCCTTGTGACGGACAGCGGCTGCGTTCCGCGTACCGTCCCCGTGGGAAGATCGGTACCTCACCATGATCAACTATGTGCTGCGCCGGATACTTGCGGCGCTCCCCATCGCGTTTATCGCGATCACGCTTTGCTTTATCGTCATGCGCGCCGCCCCGGGCGGACCGTTCGACCGGGAACGGCCGTTGCCGCCTGCCGTGATGCAGAACGTCCTGGCGCACTACAATCTCGATAAGCCGCTCTGGGAACAGTATTGGATCTACGTCTCCGGCGTGCTGCAGGGCGATTTCGGGCCGTCGATGACGTCTTACGACTTCTCGGTCAGCCAACTCCTCGCCATCGGTCTGCCGTTCACGCTCATGCTTGGCATGATTGCGTTCGTTCTCGCGACGGCGGTCGGGATAATCGCGGGCATCATTGCCGCAGTGAAACAGAACCAATGGCCGGACTATATTCTCGTTTTCGCCGTCATGATCGGCGTGATCATTCCCAACTTCCTGATGGCCGCGCTCCTGCAGCTCGGCATCGGGGTGCATCTGGGGTGGTTGCCGGCCGGCGGGTGGCCGGGCTTTTCGATCCCGCACCTGATCATGCCCGTGCTCGTTCTCTCATGGCCGCATGCAGCGCGTATTTCGCGGCTGATGCGCGGCTCGATGATCGAGGTTCTGGGCACGAACTATATTCGTACGGCGAAATCCAAAGGCATCGGCGAGAGGCTCATTCTCGCGCGGCACGCGGTCAAGCCTGCGCTCATTCCCGTCGTTTCCTATCTCGGGCCGGGGCTGAGCTATCTGCTCACCGGGTCGCTGGTGGTCGAACAGGTCTTCGGGCTGCCGGGGATCGGGCGGTACTTCATCAATGCCGCGCTCAACCGTGACTACGGGCTCGTGCTCGGCACGACAATTTTCTACGTGATCCTCATCCTCATTCTCAATCTCCTGGTCGACATCGTCTATGCGTGGATCGATCCCAAAGTGAGGTACCGCTGATGCCCGGACTGACTGGTAAAGACGCCACGCTGTCCGCATATGCGGACAAGCTCGAGCAGCTCGATGCGCCCAAGGGGCGCTCGCTTACGCAGGATGCGCTGCGCCGGCTATCCAAGAACAAGGCGGCGATGGTTTCGATCTTCGTTCTGGCCGCCATTATTCTGATTGCGTTCGTTGGACCCTATTTCGTCCCCTGGGGGGTAGGCGAGGTCGACTGGACGTCGATCCGCAAGCCGCCCGATTTCGAAAAAGGGCACTTCCTCGGGACCGACCAGAACGGGCGCGACCTGCTCGCGCGGCTTCTGCAGGGAACGCAGATGAGCCTCACCGTTGCAGCGGTGGCGACCATCGTTTCGGTGTTCATCGGCGTCGTCTATGGCGCGGTGGCAGGCTATTTCGGTGGCCGGGTGGACGCGGTCATGATGCGCTTCGTCGATATCATGTACGCACTGCCCTATATCCTGTTCGTCATCATCCTCGTTGTCATTTTCGGGCGGTCGCCGATCCTGCTGTTTATCGGTATCGGTGCGCTTGAATGGCTAACCATGGCGCGGATCGTGCGCGGACAGACGCTGTCGCTCAAGGAACGGGAGTTCATCGAGGCGGCGCGTGCCGGCGGGGCCAAACCCTTCACCATTATCATGCGTCACATCGTGCCCAATCTCACGGGACCGGTGGTGATCTATGCGACGCTCACCATTCCCGAGATCATTCTGACCGAGAGCTTCCTCTCGTATATCGGGCTTGGGGTACAAGAGCCGCTTACTTCGCTCGGCACGCTGATATCCAATGGCGGGCCTGTGGCGGAAGTCATGCCCTGGCTGCTGATCTTCCCCGCCATCGTGTTGGTCACCATGCTCTTGTGCCTCACCTATATCGGTGACGGCTTGCGCGACGCCCTCGATCCAAAGGACCGGTAACCATGTCAGATACGGTATTGGACGTTAAAGGCCTTTCGGTCACGTTCGAGCTGCACGACCGTGAAGTGCGTGCGGTCACGGACATGAACTTCTCGCTCAAGGCGGGCGAAACACTGGCAGTGGTCGGGGAATCGGGTTCGGGCAAGAGCCAGGCCTTTCTTTCGATCATGGGTCTTCTTGCACGCAACGGACGCGCGACGGGCAGCGCCAAGCTGGCCGGTACCGAGCTGGTTGGAATGAATCCGCGTGATCTGGATGAGATCCGCGGCAGAGACATCGCGATGATCTTCCAGGATCCCATGACCTCGCTAAATCCCTATATGCGGATTTCCGAGCAGATGGTGGAAGTGCTCGAGCGCCACAAGCGGATGAAGCCCGCCGAGGCACTCGAGCGTGCGAGAACAATGCTCGAGACGGTGCGCCTCCCGGACGCCAAGCGTGTGATCCGTGCGTATCCGCATGAGCTTTCGGGCGGTCAGCGGCAGCGCGTGATGATCGCCATGGCGCTTTTGTGCGAGCCCAAGGTGCTCATTGCGGACGAGCCGACGACCGCTCTGGATGTGACCGTGCAGGCCCAGATGCTCAAGCTCTTCGAGGAACTGACCGATACGTTCGACACGGCGCTCGTGATGATTACGCACGACTTGGGCGTGGTGGCCGGCCTCGCCGACCAGATGATGGTGATGTATGCGGGCCGGGCAGTCGAAAAGGGCAATGTCGACGAACTGTTCTACAGCCCCCGTCATCCCTATACGCTCGGCCTTCTCCATTCGACGCCGCGTGTGGAGAACAAGCGCGGGCGGCTCGACCCGGTGGCGGGGTTGCCCCCCAATCTCACGCATTTGCCTCCGGGTTGTGCGTTCAATCCCCGCTGCGCTTTCAAGACCGATCAATGCGTCAAGGAACGGCCGGCACTCATTCCGCGCACCGATGGCCGCGTGACGGCCTGCTTCCATGACGACGCCGTGAAAGAAAAAGAGAAGGTGGCCTGATGCAGCAAGATCCAGGCGTGCTTTTGAACGTTGAAAACCTCACCAAGACCTTTGAGATCCACGCCGGTTTCATGCGCCAGCCGTTGACGCTGACGGCTGTCGACAATGTGAGCTTTACGGTGGGGCGTGGCGAGACACTCGGCATTGTTGGCGAGTCCGGTTGCGGCAAGTCCACGCTGGGCCGCTGCATTCTGCAGCTTATCGAACCCGATGACGGCAAGGTCGTGTGGCTGGGCAAGGATCTGACCGCGCTTTCCAAGGATGAAATGCGCCGGACGCGGCAGGATCTGCAGATCATTTTCCAGGACCCGCTCGCTTCGCTCAATCCGCGCATGACCGTGGGCGAGATCATTGCCGACCCGCTCAAGACGCTGCGGCCGGAGATGAAGGCCAAGCAGCGCATGGCGCGGGTGATGGAGATGATGGAGGCGGTCGGGCTCCTGCCCGAGATGATCAACCGCTATCCGCACGAATTTTCCGGTGGCCAGGCGCAGCGCATCGGGATCGCCCGGGCGCTCGTCACCGAGCCCAAGCTCATCGTCTGCGACGAGCCGGTTTCGGCGCTCGACGTCTCGATCCAGGCGCAGATCCTCAACCTGCTCGCGGATTTGAAGGAGCAGTTCGGGCTGACGCTTGTGTTCATCAGTCACGACCTGTCGGTGGTGCGGCACGTTTCGGACCGGATCATGGTGCTTTACCTGGGCCGGATCGCCGAGCTTGCGACGAGCGAGGAGCTTTATACCGATCCCAGGCATCCCTATACGCGTGCGCTCCTGACCGCCGTGCCGATCGCCGATCCGAAGCTCGCGCGCGAGCGGACGATCGAAGGGCTCAAGGGCGAAATTCCCTCGCCGATCAATCCGCCGTCGGGGTGCTATTTCCGTACGCGCTGCCCGCATGCGCAGGAGCGCTGCGCGCAGGTAACGCCGCCGCTCGAACACATTGAGGGCGGGCGGTACGTCTCCTGCATCCGCTGGCAGGAGATTTAGCGCCGGGGGGCGAAATGCCGGCCGAACACGGCGTCAAGCCGCGTTGACAGACACCGGCTTTGCCCCTATGTTCCGCCCAACTTTTCCCGCGGTGCCTTGAGCCCGCGCCATTCCCTTATTGTCTGAGGCAGTAGAAATGAAAGTCCGTAATTCGCTCAAGGCGCTGATGACCCGGCATCGGGACAACAAGCTCGTCCGCCGTCGTGGCCGCGTCTACATCATCAACAAGGTCAACAAGCGCATGAAGGTCCGCCAGGGCTGATTGCTGCTTGAGGCATTGAAATTGAAAAAGCCCGCTTCGAGAGAGGCGGGCTTTTTTTATGTTTGCATTCGGGAAGCGCCCCACCTCGTTCGCGGGCCAAACCCGCGGACGAGGGTGTCGGGCTTTGGCGCTTTTACGAGCCGCCGGCGCCGTCCTGTCCCACAAAGGCGATGCGAAGCATATTGGTGGCGCCGGGCGTGCCGAGCGGGACGCCGGCGGTGATGGCCACGCGGTCGCCCGGGCGGGCGATGCCCTCGAGGTAGGCGATGGCGCAGGCGCGGTCGACCATGTCGTCGAGCGAGATCGCATCCTCGGTCTGGACGCAGTGCAGACCCCACACGAGCGAGAGGCGCCGGACGGTGGTGATCTTGGGCGAGAGTGCGATGATCGGCTTGGCCGGGCGCTCGCGGCTGGCGCGGATACCGGTGGAGCCCGAAGAGGTGTAGGTCACGATCGCCGCAAGGTCGAGCGTTTCGGCGACCTGCCTTGTGGCAGCGGAGATCGCGTCGGCGGCGGTGGCCTCGGGCTGGGTGGCCTGGGCACGGATGATGGTCTGGAAATTGCCGTCCTGTTCGACGGCGACGGCGATCTTGTTCATGGTCGCGACCGCCTGGACGGGGTAGGAGCCCGAGGCGCTTTCGGCCGAAAGCATAATGGCATCGGCGCCCTCGAAGACCGCGATGGAGACGTCGGAAACCTCCGCGCGGGTCGGGACCGGTGCCGTTATCATCGATTCGAGCATCTGGGTGGCAACGACCACCGGCTTGCCCATGCGGCGGCACATGCGGATCATGCGCTTTTGCAGGCCCGGCACCGCCTCGAGCGGCATTTCAACGCCGAGGTCGCCACGGGCGATCATGATGGCGTCCGAAAGCTTGATGATTTCTTCGAGCTGGTCGATGGCCTGGGGCTTTTCGATCTTGGCCAATACGCCGGCGCGGCCCTGGACGATCTTGCGCACGTCGATGATGTCCTCGGGGCGCTGGACGAAGGAGAGCGCGATCCAGTCGGCCTCGACTTCGAGCCCGGCCTGCAGGTCGGCGCGGTCCTTTTCGGTGAGCGCGCCCATGCCAAGGAGCGTATCGGGAAGCGAGACGCCCTTGCGGTCGGAAAGCTTGCCGCCATAGACGATCGAACAGTTGATCGCTTCGGCGGACTTGGCAGCGACCTTGAGTTCAAGCTTGCCGTCATCAAGCAGCAGGCGGTCGCCGACCTTGACCGAGGAGAAGATCTCCGGATGCGGCAGGTGCACGCGGGTCTTGTCGCCGGGGGTTTCGGAGGTGTCGAGGGTAAAGGTTTCCCCCGGGGTGAGCATCACCGAGCCGTCCGCGAATTTGCCGACCCGCAGCTTGGGGCCCTGCAGATCGACGAGAATGCCGATGGGGTAGCGGATGGACTTTTCGACGGCCCTGATCTTTTCGACCGTTTCCCGCAGCACGTCGTGGCTGGCGTGGCTCATGTTGATCCGGAACACGTCGGCACCGGCGCGGACGAGTTCTTCGATGATCTTCTGATCGTTGGAGGCCGGACCGAGGGTCGCGAGGATCTTGACGCTGCGGGATCTTCTCATTGGGGTTCCTGGGTTATTGCGTTGGCCTCTGTCAATTGCAGCGTCCAATCGGTTTTGTCTTCTGTATCGAGTTCGAAAAAGCCGGTGCGCTCATAACCGCGCGCCAGACAATCCTCGACCCCGAATATGGTGAAGCTGGAATCCTGGGTGCACATGAAAACCGAGCCATCCCAGGCGCCGCCGCCGATGTCGTCGACGGCGTAAAGGTAATAATACCGTGCGTTCAACGGGCCCTGATAGACGATCGCGCAGGCCTCGGGGTTTGCCACCCACCAGCCTTCGGACTGCCAACCCGCGTCGGCGCGGTAGCCGAGCGCGATCGAGATGATGTTCTGGGTCTGGTTGCATACGCGCAAATCGGCACGGGCGGAATTGGGAAAGAGCGTCATGCCCCCGAGAACGGAGACAAGCATGAGGATGATGGCGGGCAAGCTATTGCGGAGCAATGACGGCAAGGTGACAGTTCGCATGGCTGGTTCGAACGCCTGACGGTTTGAGCAAAGAGGGGTACGTCTGTCAATTGCTAAGGCCATGTCTTGGCCGAATTACGTTACTGCCTAGAATATGGGCAAGTCGCGTAAAGGTGAGGGGGACTGGGTTGTGAGTAAGTGGAGCGGGCACTTGCACACAATGCCCGGTTGGGATTGATAAAGGTCCAAACGAAAGGAGTCCCATGATGGCCGACCACGGAATTGCACGCGATCAGCTCCGCGCCTTCATCGAGCGCATCGAGCGCCTGGAGGAGGAGAAAAAGGCGATCCAGGACGATATCAAGGAAGTCTATGCCGAGGCCAAGGGCAACGGGTTCGATACCAAGGTGATGCGGCAGATCGTCAGGATCCGCAAGCAGGACCGCAACGAGCGGGCCGAGCAGGAAGCGATCCTCGACCTTTACATGCACGCGCTGGGCATGGTTTTCGACGCGCCGGAGGGATATGCGGAAGCCGACGCGGCTGAGTAGTCCGCGTCCGCGCTAACGAGGGCGCGTTTCAACCCAGAAATTTGGCGAAAAAATCGAGCACCGCCCGCCGCATGGCGGGCGTTTCCTCATGTCCCGCCGCCGGGTCCAGGACACGTTCGAGCTTTTCTGGATCATTGGCATAGGCCGGTTCGAGGTCGGCCCAGGCGCGTTCGATTGCGGGCATGGGCGTCAGGGCATCCGAGCCGCCCAGGCAGACGAGCTGCGGGCGCGGTGCGATGCCGGCGGCGATACCGCCCGCGTCGGTTTCGGCAAGAAGGCCGGGGACGGTCATGTAGATGCCGTGCCCGTCATGGGCGCCCATATCGATCATGGTGCGCTGGTCGGCGAAGCAGTTGAGGTGCGCGACGGCCTTGAGCCGGTCGTCCAGGGCGGCAAGCCAATAGCTCAGCGTCGAGCCCATGGACATGCCGTAGGCGCCGATGCGGGTTGCGTCGACGTCGTCGCGGGCAGCGAGGTATGTGAGGGCGGCGGCCTGTTCGGAGAGCATCTGACCCATGAGACATTTGCCGTGCCAGAGGAGCGCTTTGGCGGCGGCGGACTCGCTGACGGTGTTGCGCTCGCCGAAAAGCGGCATGTCGATCGCCAGGGCGATGTAGCCGAGGCGGGCGAGAACGGGGCCGAGAGGCTCCTGAAGGTATTCGCGGCCATCGAGCATTTCGCGGGCGCCGATGGCGTAGCCACCGCCGTGGGAGTGGGCGTAGAGGATGGCAGGGCGCGGGGTTTCCATGTGCGTTGGGCGGGCGAGGATGCCGCGGACCGGCGTGTCGCCAATCGTCAGGCGGAGCGTTTCGAGCGTGTAGCCGTCGCGCTGCTCCGCATTTTTCGAGAGCAGGGTTACCGGGGGCTCTTCGAAACCGAGAATTTGGGCGAATCGCGCGCGGGGTATCGTCATCTTGTCCTCCTCTTGCCGGTAAAGTCTTAGCAAGAGCGGAAGGAAAGAAAACCCTGACGTCGAGAAAAACCCTGCCCTGTCGGGGGCTTAGGCTCGCTCGTGCCCTACGGCGCGGAGAGCCTTGAGGGCTTCGGCCTCGTCGCCGAAAGCCCTGAGGGCGGTTTCGACGATGGCCGCGCGGTCGAGGCCCGCCTGGGCATACATGTCCGTCTGGCTGGCCTGATCGATATAGCGGTCGGGCATCATCAGGGGGCGGAATTTTAGGCCGCCGTCCAAAAGTCCCAACTGGGCGAGACGGGTGGCGACGTGGGATCCGAACCCGCCGATGGCGCCTTCTTCGATTGTCAGCAGCACCGTGTGGTTGCGGGCGAGATCGGCGAGAAGCCTTTCATCGAGTGGCTTGGCGAAGCGGGCGTCCGCGACGGTTGTCGGGAAACCATAGGCGTTGAGGGTCTCCGCGGCGGCGCGGCATTCGGCGAGACGGGTGCCGAATGAGAGAAGTGCGACCTTGGTGCCCTCGGCGAGGATGCGGCCCCTACCGATCTCGAGGATTTCTCCGCGCTCGGGCATCTCGACGCCCACGCCTTCGCCGCGCGGATAGCGGAAGGCGATGGGGCCCTCATCATACGCCGCGGCGGTCGTGACCATGTGGCGCAGCTCGGCCTCGTCGCCGGCGGCCATGACCACGAAGCCCGGCAAGGTGGCCAGATAGGCGATGTCGAACGATCCGGCATGCGTCGGGCCGTCGGCGCCCACGAAGCCGGCGCGGTCGATCGGAAACTTCACCGGCAGCTGCTGGATGGCCACGTCGTGGACGACCTGGTCGTAGGCGCGCTGGAGGAAGGTCGAATAGATCGTGCAGAAGGGCTTGAGGCCCTCGGTGGCAAGGCCGGCGGCGAAGGTGACCGCGTGCTGTTCGGCGATGCCGACGTCGAAAGTGCGCGAGGGGAAGGCCTTGGCGAATTTATCCAGCCCCGTGCCGCCGGGCATGGCAGCGGTGATCGCGACGATCGCTTCGTCGCGCTCGGCCTCGGCGCTCAGGCTTTCAGCGAAGACCGAGGTATAGGACGGGGCGTTGGACGGGGTCTTGGACTGGGCGCCGGTGATAACGTTGAATTTCGAAACGCCGTGATATTTGTCGGCGGCTTCCTCTGCAGGGGCGTAGCCCTTGCCCTTCTGGGTGACGACGTGGATCAGTACAGGGCCGTTCTCGGCGTCGCGCACGTTTTTAAGGACCGGCAGGAGGTGGTCGAGGTTGTGCCCGTCGATGGGGCCGACGTAATAAAAGCCCAGCTCTTCAAAGAGCGTGCCGCCGGTCCAGAAGCCGCGGGCGTATTCCTCGGTCTTTTTGGCCTTGTCCTTGAAAAAGGGCGGCAGGATCTGGCTCACGTGCTTGGCGGCGTCGCGGAGGCCGCGATAGGTGGGGCCGGAGACGAGGCGGGCGAGATAGGCGCTCATCGCACCGGTTGGGGGCGCGATCGACATGTCGTTGTCGTTGAGAATGACGATCAGCCGCGCATCCATGGCGCCGGCGTTGTTCATGGCTTCGTAGGCCATACCCGCAGATATGGCACCATCGCCGATCACCGCGACGACGTTGCGCTTTTCGCCTTTCAGTCCCGAGCCCACTGCCATGCCGAGGCCTGCGGAAATCGACGTCGAGGAATGCCCGGCGCCGAAAGGGTCGTATTCGCTTTCCTTGCGTTTGGTGAAGCCCGAGAGCCCGTCCTTCTGACGCAGGGTGCGGATGCGGTCGCGGCGGCCGGTGAGGACCTTGTGCGGGTAGGCCTGGTGGCCGACGTCCCAAATGATGCGATCGTCGGGGGTCTCGAAGATATGGTGCAGCGCGACGGTCAACTCGACGACGCCCAGACCCGCGCCCAGATGGCCGCCGGTCACCGAAACCGTGTCGATCACCTCACTACGCAGTTCGTCTGCAAGCTGGCGGAGCTCTTCGTGCTTGAGCTTCTTGAGATCGGCCGGAGACGCAATTGTGTCGAGCAGCGGGGTGGATGGCTTTTCGGGCACTGAGATGACCTTGATTGTGAGGCCGGCGGTATCCGCCGGATTTGCCCCAAGATGTAGTCAGATCAGCGCCTTTTGGCAACCAAAGTGGGTGAAACTGGGGCGTTTGGTCCTAGAGCGTCCCTACGGCAGCGTCACGAGGATCGAGGGCATCGTGCCGAAACTCGACATGCCTACGCCCAGGGCCGCCGTGCGGCTGAAACCGGCGTCGAGCGTGGTGTTGCCCGGATGGGTCGCTGGGTCGAAATCGGCGTTGTCGGGCTCGGTCATGAAGCCGTAATGCGCGCTGGCGACGGAAACCGGGGATAACAGCGTCTCGGTGACGTGGCCGATATCGGGGGCGTAAAGTTCGCCCGGGCGGCTCTTGAGGCTCGCGAGCGCGTTGGCGGTGGCTTCGTCGGGCCTGCCGTCGACGGGAAGGATCGGGCCTTCGAAGAGGTCGGCGAAGCTTTCAAGCCCCATTTGCGGGTTTATGCCTGCGGTTTCGATGCGGTCGGGGTCGAGGATATCGGTGGGGACCGGTGTGTCGGAGAGGGCCGGGCGCATGACGGGCGCAGGTGCCTGACGGACGGCGGGATCCTCGTTGACGAGGCTGGCTGTGGCGCCTGGGGCTGCGGCATAGGCGGAGGCGACCACGGCGGGTGCGAAATCCGGGCGCGGCTGGGGTTCGGGCGCGTTCGCTTCGAGCGCGGCGATGGCGAGCGTGCCTTCATTGCCGCCCGCGAAGGCCGACGGAGTCGTGGTCCGCAACTCCGCGAGATCGCGCGAAAGCGAGGGGGGCACGGGCGCTTGCGCATCGGTTATGAGCGCGGCGACCTGCGTGGCGCCGGCGGCCGCGCCTTCGCGGACTTCGAAGGGGATATTCTGGGGGGCGGCTTCGGCAACCGCGGTCGCCGCGCCGAGCGCGTCCGGACGCTGAGGGGGCAGGTCCTCGAGCGCGACCGGTTCGGCAGGTGCGGGGGCCGTTACGGGGACGGAGGTGACGCTGCGCTGGGTCGGTGCGCTCGCGACCTGGGTCGGCTGGGGCGCTGGCTGGTCGTTGTTCGAATTGCCGCCACCGGTGAAGATATCCATCAGCGTGCGGGTGGGCCGGTTGCTGGCGACTTGTGTCTCCGACCCGCTGCCGCCGGTCAGGCTCGAGCCGGCGTTACAAGGCACGCGATGGCACTGGCTGTACTGCGCCTGGGCCCAGGCCCGGCCTTCCTGGCTCAGAACGTTGCCGTTCGAGGGGATGTGCAAGGTGCGTCCGTCAGGGAAGATCTGGCGCAGCTGCGCAGTCGTCATGCGCGGCCATGCGCGCACCGAGCCGGTATCGAGGTGGACAAAGGGGCTATTCGAGCTCGGATAATATCCGACGCCGCCGCCCTGAATGCGGAAGCCGAGTTCGCGGATCTTCGAAACCGGTACCCCCGGGATGTAAAAATCCATCGCCTTGCCGCGCATATGCTGGGAATTGTCAGCGACGCCCGATGAACGCGAAGCGAGCATGGCGTTGGTTTCGGGCGCGCGATAGGCGGAAACGATGTGGATCGGCTGGCTGGCGCCGGAGGCTTGATAGACTTCCCAAAGGATGTCGAACAGCGCCGGGTCCATGTCGGTGGCTTCGTTACGGCGCCAGTCACGCAGGAACCAGTTGAGCTCGTCAAGGCCGGACTGCACGTAGCGGCCGTTGCGCTTGAAGGTGATGCGCGCAGTTTCCTTGGTATGGGTATAATAGAGATAGAGCGTCCGCTCGCTGGCCGCGCTCGCCGGCACGGTCGCAGCCGGCACAATGGCGGTGAGCGCGAGAAGGCACGCCAACACCATGCGCATCACGCGTTCGTAAAACTCAGTACCCCTAAACGTCACGCCCGGATCGCCCGTATTTGTGTCAAATGCGACGGAAACGCTAACACAAACTCCATCTAGAGACTGTTAACGCTAACGGGGATGCAATTCCACCCTCTCCCGTCCGGTGCCGCTTATATGGGCAAATCGCGGCGCGAGTGCGGCGGAAATGTTACTGCATGCTTAACGCTTTATCGCAGCGAATCAGCGCTACATACCGAGCATTTCTATGACGCGGGCATTGTGGCCGTAGATGTCGCCATAGGACCGAACCTTGCCGTCTTCACCGACACGCAGGGTGAAATAGGCGATGTGAACCGGGACTTCACGCTCCATGTTGAACCAGCGCTCGCCGCCGCCCAGCGTGCTCTGGAGCGCGGCGACGGTGATGCCGGGCTCGTATTCGAGCAGCGCTTCGGCAAAGGCGAAGGGGTCCTGCACACGGATGCAACCGTGGCTCAAGGCGCGCATCGAACGGGCAAAAAGGCCCCGGGCGTTGGTGTCGTGCAGGTAGACGTCGTGGGAATTGGGAAAGAGGAATTTGACCTGCCCCAACGCGTTCGAGGTGCCCGGCCGCTGGCGGACGCGGAACTGGTTGGGGTTCGCCTGGGTCCAGTCGACGCTCCAGGGGTCGACGGCGCGGCCGCCAGAGAGCAGTTCCATGTTCTGGCTGGCGATATAGCCGGGGTTCGAAAGAACGCGCGGCATAACCTCGTTGCGCAGGATCGAGGACGGCACGTTCCAATAAGGATTGGTGACGACGTGCCGGATCAGATCCGAAAAGAGTGGCGTCTGGTTCTTGACGGTGCCGACAATGACCCGGGTGTTCCAGGCCGAATGGCCGTCACGCATAACGTCGAGGCGGAATTCGGGGACGTTGACGAGGACCGCGAAGTCGCCCAGGTCCTCCGGCATCCAGCGCCAGCGTTCCATATTGGCGACGATGTCGGGAATGGTCGCGCCATTGGCACCGTTCAATGCGGCGACCGTGGCCGGGCCGACGACGCCGTCGACGTTCAGACCCAGCTCGCCCTGAAAGGCTTCGACCGCGGCGACAAGGGTCTCGTCGTAAAGGTCGGGGGCCAGCGTCTCGTCCTCGGGCGCGGAGACGCCGAGGCGCTCGCGCAGGGCGGGAACGCGCAGATCGGTCATGCCGGGACGCAGGAGCTTGCCTTCGCCGATGACGATTGGCGCTTCGATCTCGCCCGCGTAGTGCCGGGCCAGAAGATCCCGCAGGGCGACGAATTCGCGATGGGTCGGGTGGTAGCTCATCAGCACGTCGGCCGGATCGTCGGCCGCTGCGAGCGCATCGAAAAGGGCGCTTTCGTCGATGCGCTTGGGAGCGGTGTCGATGTAGCCCGAAACCGTGCGCGGGTCGAGGCGGCCCGAATGGGCATCCTGAGCGTAGCGCAGCATCGCGGCAGAGAACGCGCCTTCGAGCGCGGCGAGTGCCTGCGGATCCCCCGCGGCGGCCTGGACGTCGAGCTCGGCGGTCAGATAGTCGTCGGGATCGAGACCCTGGAGGTGGGCGTCCTCGAACAGCTCGATCACGTCCTGCGCCTTGGCGGAGAAGGCGATGGTACCGTCCTGGTCCTCGGTGAGCCAGAGCGGCTCGAAATGGCGCGCGCCATAGAAATAGTAGAGCTGGCGGGCGTCGGTCTGCGAGCGGCTGCCGTTGGGTGCCGCATCGACAGCCTCGCGCAGGCCTTGCCGGATGGTGGTCGCCAGCGGATTTTGCGGCGGCGCAATGACGATGCGGGTCGCCTCGACGCCGCCGACCACGACCGATTCGAGTGCAAAAGCGGTGGAAGACAATGCCAGCGCGGATAGGCCGGCCAGCGCCCCAAGGATGATTTTCTTCATCAATAGCCCGGTTTCAAACGGTTTTTGCCCATAGCCCAAATTGCGCATTCAGCCCCGTCTGCGCAGTGGATTCGCCATTGCTTGCGGCGAACCTTGTTGATGCTCAAATCTAACCAGACGCAGCGGCGGCGCCAACACGGTGGCGGGTTTGTGAACAGCGTTTGACTGCCATCTGCGGTTTTCACGCAACATTGGAGCCCTCGGAACCATCGAGGCCGTACTCCTTGAGCTTGCGGTAGAGGGTCGAGCGCCCGATCCCCAGTTGCCGGGCGACCTGGGCCATGCGACCGGCGTTGAAGTCGATGGCGAAGGCGATGAGGTCTTTTTCGATCTCGGCGAGGGGCAGGAGGTTGCCGTCCTTGTCGAGGAAGCGGTCGGGGATCGATGCGGGGTTGATATCAGCCAGCCGCGGGAGCGGCGGGGCGTTGTCGATATGGATCGGAGCGGCGGGCGCTGCGGTTTGGGCCGCTTCGCTCCGGGCGGTCTCGGGACCGCGCACGGCAGCGAGGATCTGGGGAAAGTCGGCAGGCCGGAGCGTCGTGGTTTCCGCCAGGACGACAGCGCGGAAGATGGCGTTTTCGAGCTGGCGGATGTTGCCCGGCCAGTCGTGGCTCGTGAGCATCTCGAGCGCGCCGGCGTCGATGGCGCTGACGCGCCGGCCTTCTTCGGCGGCGAAGCGGGCGATGAAATGCTCGACGAGCGCCGGAATGTCTTCGCGCCGGTCGCGCAAAGGCGGCATGTAGATGGGGAAGACGTTGAGGCGGTAGTAAAGGTCCTCGCGGAAATGGCCCTCTTTGGCGAGGTTCAGGAGCCGCCTGTTGGTCGCCGAGATGACGCGGACGTTGACCTTGACGGGTTTGGATGCGCCGACGGGTTCGATCTCGCCTTCCTGCAGCGCGCGGAGGAGCTTCACCTGGGTTTCGGGTGGGAGTTCGCCGACTTCGTCGAGAAACAACGTGCCGTTGTGGGCTTCGCGGAATTTGCCCGGGGCGTTCGCGACCGCGCCGGTGAAGGCGCCTTTGACGTGACCGAAAAGGATCGATTCAACGAGGTTTGGGGGGATCGCGCCGCAATTGACGGTGATAAAGGGCTTGCCGGCGCGGTCGCCCGAACCCTGAATGGCGCGGGCGAGGACTTCCTTGCCGGTGCCGGATTCGCCCTCGATCAGGACCGGGATCGTGCTCGTGGCGGCCTTCTTGCCCAGCGCAATGGCGCGGCCGACGGCGGCGCTCGTGCCGATGATATGCGTGAAACCGAACGTGCCGGCACGCTTGTCGCGTTCGGCGCGCAGGGTGGTTTCGAGCGTGCCCATCTTCATGGCGTTGCGCAGCGAGATGGTGATGCGCTCGGGGGCGACGGGCTTGACGAAGAAGTCGCTGGCACCGAGGCGCATGGCGGAGACCACGGTGTCGAGCGAGGATTGCGCGGTCTGGACGATGACCGGGATGACGATCCCTTCGCGCTTCATCGCCTCAAGGACGGCCATGCCGTCCATGTCCGGCATGACGAGATCGAGGATCATCGCGCCGATGCCTGCGGTCCTGCGCAAGACGGTCATCGCCTCGTGGCCGGACTCCACAGCGATAGGATCAAAGCCCGCCTTGGAGACGGTCTCACTGGTCAGACGGCATTGGATGGGGTCGTCATCGACGATCAGGACTTTGTGCATACTTACCCGCGACTGGATACGCATTTCAGCCGGCCCCGTGCGAATCGCAGGTGTGCCGATATGGGGCAGGCTATGTCCGATCGCTTAACAGGGTTTTAAGCACGCATGACCGCCGAACGGGCCTTGGCACCCGCAATGGCGCTGGATAAGGTGCGCGCCGGGAAATCTCCCGATTTTTGCCTGCCTCGATCCGCTCGGAGTTCACAGATGACCGCAGCCCAGCCGCAAGCAAGCCAAAACGCGTTCGGGGAGTTGCCCGAATGGGATCTCTCGGATCTTTATCCCGGGGTGGAGTCGAGCGCACTTGCGGACGATCTCGCGCATCTCGACACCGAAACCAGGGCATTCGAGGCCGATTACAAGGGCAAGCTCGAGGCGCTCGCGGGGGAAGACCGGCTCGCCGAAGCGGTCCAGCGCTACGAGGCGCTTGAAGGCGTGATCGGGCGGATCGGCTCGTTTGCCTATCTCAACTACGCGCAAAATACGGGCGATCCGGACCGGGTGAAATTCCTGGGCGACATGCAGGAAAAGATTACGAGCCTGTCGACGCGACTGATCTTCTTCACCCTGGAAATCAACCGCATCCCCGATACGACGCTCGATGCGGCATTCGATCGCGACACGGCACTTGCCTATTACAGGCCGTGGTTCACCGAATTGCGCAAGGCGCGCCCCTACCAGCTCGAGGATCGCGTGGAAGAGCTCTTCCACGACAAATACGTCACCGGGCACGCGGCGTGGAACCGGCTTTATGACGAGACGGTCGCGGCGCTGAAGTTCGATGTCGACGGGGAAACGCTGGGGATCGAGCAGACGCTAAGCCTGATGTCCGATCCCAAGGAGGAAAAGCGCAAATCCGCGTTCGGAGCGCTGACCAAGACGCTTTCGGAAAATATCCGGCTTTTCACCCACATCACCAATGTGCTCGCCAAGGACAAGGAAATCGCAGACCGGTGGCGCGGGTATGAAGACATCGCCGATAGCCAGCACCTTGCCAATTCGGTCGAGCGCGAGGTCGTCGATGCGCTCGAAAAGGCGGTGATCGAGGCCTATCCGCGGCTTTCGCACCGCTACTACCAGATGAAGGCAAAGTGGTTCGGCAAGGACAAGCTTGACGCCTGGGACCGCAACGCACCGCTGCCCGACAGCGACGACAGGGTGTTCGACTGGGAGACGGCGAAGACGACGGTGCTCGACGCGTACGGACGGTTCTCGCCAAAACTCGTCGAGATCGCCGAGCCGTTCTTTTCCAACGGGTGGATCGACGCGCCGGTGCGCGAGGGCAAGGCGAGCGGTGCATTCGCGCACCCGACGGTCACCAAGGTGCACCCGTATCTCATGCTCAACTATATGGGCAAAACGCGTGACATCATGACTCTCGCGCATGAACTGGGGCACGGTGTGCACCAGCGGCTGGCGGCCGGGCAAGGCGAGTTGATGGCGTCCACACCCCTTACTCTGGCGGAGACCGCGAGCGTTTTCGGGGAGATGCTGACCTTCCGCGCGATCCTCGAAAAAACCACCGATCCCAGGCAGCGCAGCGCGTTGCTGGCCTCCAAGATCGAGGACATGCTCAACACGGTCGTGCGGCAGATCTCGTTCTACTCGTTCGAGCGCAAAGTGCATACGGCACGCCGGCAGGGGGAATTGCGGACCGAGGAGATCGAGGCCTTCTGGATGGACGTATCATCCGAAAGTCTAGGTCCCGGAATTCGCCTCAACGATGGATATAAAGTCCTATGGTCGTATATAGGACATTTCATACACGTGCCCTTCTACGTCTACGCCTACGCGTTTGGCGATTGCCTTGTGAACTCGCTTTACGCGCAGTATGAGAAGGCATCCGAGGGCTTTGCCGAGCGGTATTTCGACTTGCTCAAGGCCGGGGGATCGAAACACCATTCCGAACTTCTGGCGCCGTTCGGTCTTGATGCCCGCGACCCGGATTTCTGGTCGCTGGGCCTTTCTATGATCGAACGGCTCATCGACGAACTCGAAGCCGTCCAGTCCGAAAAAGGCTGAATATACTAGGGGAAAGACTATGGCAGAACAGCAGAGCGCAACCTTCTCGAACAAGCCGGTCAGCGCCAAACAAAAAGAAGTCGACTTCGCCGAGCACGAGCGCACATACGGCGCGTTCATGCGGCTGACCAAATGGGGTGTCATTGCCGTGGTGGCGCTGCTCGCCATTCTCTATCTCACACTCGTCTACTAAGGCCGTACCCCGGATCATTCCAAGCCAGGGGGAAAGCAGGCCAGCGGATTTCGGCCATGGGCCGGGAAGCGATGGAACAGGGGCACCTGCCGCAGGCGGCAGGCCGTGCCGGAAGGGACACTTCATGAAAATAGCTATATTGCGGGAGCGCGCCGGCGGGGAGACCCGTGTCGCCGCGACGCCCGAGACGATCGCGAAATTCATCGGGCTGGGCGCGAGCGTCAGCGTCGAAAAGGGGGCGGGCGAAGCCTCGCGCATCCTTGACAGTCATTATACCGATGCCGGGGCAAAGGTTGAAGCGACCGCAGCGGCGGCGCTCAAGGACGCCGATATCGTTCTGACGGTGCGGCGGCCGCAAGCGAGCGCGCTCAAGGGCGCGAAAAAGGATGCACTGGTGATCGGCGCGCTCGACCCTTACGGGCACGAGGACGACATTGCCGCACTCGCCAAGGCCGGGTTCTCGGCGTTTACGATGGAATTCATGCCGCGCATCACCCGTGCGCAGGTGATGGACGTGCTTTCGAGCCAGGCGAACCTCGCAGGCTATCAGGCGGTGATCGAAGCATCGCACGCTTATGGCCGCGCGCTGCCGATGATGATGACGGCGGCGGGTACGGTGCGCGCGGCGAAGGTCTTCGTCATGGGCGCAGGCGTTGCCGGGCTGCAGGCGATCGCCACGGCCAAGCGGCTGGGCGGCGCGGTCTCGGCGACCGACGTGCGTGCGGCCGCCGGTGAGCAGGTGGAATCGCTGGGCGCGAAGTTCATCATGACCGATGCCCTCAAGGACGCTTCGGGCGAGGGCGGGTATGCCCGCGAATTGACGAAGGAAGAGCAGGCCGCGCAGGCGGAACTCGTCGCGGCGCACATTGCCAAGCAGGATATCGTCATCACCACGGCGCTGATTCCAGGCCGTCCGGCGCCGAAACTCGTCACCAAGGCGATGGTGGAATCGATGGCGCCGGGCTCGGTGATCGTCGATCTGGCCGCCGAACGCGGCGGGAACGTCGAATTGACCAAGCCGGGTGAGACAATCGTCCACAAGGACGTGACGATCATCGGGTTGACCAATCTGCAGGGCAGCATTCCTGCGACGGCATCGCAGCTTTACGCCAAGAACCTTCTGGCCTTCCTCGAGACCATGGTCGACAAGGAGGCCAAGGCGCTCAATGTCAATTGGGACGACGAACTGGTAAAGGCGACGCTTCTGACGCGTGGCGGCGCGGTAGTGCATCCGAACTTCGCGGATGTTCCGGCCAAGCCCGCCGCGAAGAAGGCGCCAGCCAGGTCGACAACGTCGAAGGCAAGCACCGCCAAAAGCGCGGGCGCGAAGGCGAGCACGGCTAAGGCGGCCAGCACTTCCAAGCCTGCGGCAGCGGACAAGCCTGCCGCAAAGCCCGCGGCCAGGAAGGCGCCCGCTGCGAAGTCGGGGGCTGCAGGCGCATCGACGGCTGCCAAGTCCACGGCGGCTAAATCCGCAGCCAAGCCTGCGGCCAGCAAATCCACCACGACACGCAAGACCACCGCGCGCAAGCCGGCGGCGAAAAAAGACGGAGACGCATGATGGGCGGTGTTGTCGATCCTTTCTTCTTTTTCCTCTCGATTTTCGTTCTGGCGATCTTCGTCGGCTATTACGTCGTCTGGAGTGTTACGCCGGCCCTTCACACCCCGCTGATGGCGGTGACCAACGCGATTTCCTCGGTGATCGTGGTGGGCGCGCTGCTCGCCGTGGGTGTCAACCTCGTCGACAATGGCGGGCCGGCGCGCTGGTTCGGCTTTCTCGCCCTCATCATGGCGAGCGTGAATATCTTCGGCGGGTTCCTCGTCACCCAGCGCATGCTGGCGATGTACAAGAAGAAGGGCTAAGCAGAGATGATTTCAGCAAATATCGCGGCCCTGCTCTATCTTGTTGCAGGGATCCTGTTCATTCTGGCCCTTCGCGGGCTTTCCTCGCCGACGCTTGCCCGTCAGGGCAACATGTTCGGCATGATCGGTATGGCGATCGCCATCCTCACGACGCTGGCCATTGCCGCGCCGACCGATCCGTTCGCCTGGGTATTGATCGTGCTCGGCCTCGCCATCGGCGGCGGCATCGGCGCCTATATCGCGCGCGGTGTGCCCATGACGGCAATGCCCCAGCTTGTTGCGGCGTTCCACTCGTTGGTCGGGCTTGCCGCGGTCTTCGTTGCGGCGGCGGCGCTTTACGCTCCGGTGGCGTTCGGCATCGGTGAGCCGGGGCATATCCATGCGCAGGCGCTCATTGAAATGAGCATCGGTACCGCAATCGGCGCCTTCACCTTCACCGGCTCGGTGATCGCCTTCGCCAAGCTCGACGGCCGTATGTCGGGCAAGCCGATCCTTCTGCCGAACCGCCACATGATCCACCTCGCCATAGGCGCGGCGCTGATCGTCCTGGTGATCGCCTTTGCGATCACGGCCAATCCGTGGCTCTTCTGGCTGGTGGCCATCCTGGCGCTGGTTCTTGGCGGCCTGATGATCATCCCCATCGGGGGCGCGGACATGCCCGTGGTGGTCTCCATGCTCAACTCCTATTCGGGCTGGGCGGCCGCAGGCATCGGGTTCACGCTGGGCAATACCGCGCTCATCATCACGGGCGCGCTGGTCGGCTCTTCGGGTGCGATCCTTTCGTATATCATGTGCCGGGCGATGAACCGGAGCTTCATCTCGGTGATCCTCGGTGGTTTCGGCGGCGACGATGCCGCGGCGGCAGCCGGGGAGGAGGAAGACCGGCCGGTCAAGCAGGGTTCGGCGGAAGACGCGGCTTTCCTCATGCAGAACGCGTCCAAGGTCATCATCGTGCCGGGTTACGGCATGGCGGTGGCGCAGGCGCAGCATTCGCTCCGCGAAATGGCCGACGCGCTCAAGGCAGCCGGTGTCGAGGTCAAGTACGCCATCCATCCGGTGGCGGGCCGTATGCCGGGGCATATGAACGTGCTCTTGGCGGAAGCCAATGTGCCGTATGACGAGGTGTTCGAACTCGAGGACATCAATTCCGAATTCCGGGAGGCTGACGTTGCCTTCGTCATCGGGGCGAACGATGTTACCAACCCGGCGGCCAAGACCGACAAGACCTCGCCGATCTACGGCATGCCGGTGCTCGACGTGGAGAACGCGGGTACTGTGCTGTTCCTGAAGCGCGGCATGAGCGCGGGCTATGCGGGGGTACAGAACGAATTGTTCTTCCGCGACAACACCATGATGCTCTTCGGCGACGCCAAGAAGATGACCGAGTCGATCGTCAAGACGCTCGAACACTGATCGCGGTCATTTAAATCGAAATGAGGGCCCGCAGTTAGCGGGCCCTTTTTTGTTCCGGTTACACGAGTGTTCGTACTTGTTCCGCATCCGTTCGGTCGCGATATTGAGCGCGAACGAAAGGACTTTTCATGACCGACACCATTCGCATCGACCTTTTCACCGACGTCATTTGCCCCTGGTGCCTTGTGGGTACGGCGCGGCTCGACGAGGCGATTGCCGCGCTGGGTAACGGCGTTACGGTCGAAGTGACGCATCATCCCTTCCTGCTCGATCCCAATATTCCCGAGGAAGGGGAGAACACAAAGGATCGGCTGCGGGCCAAGTACGGGAGCGATCCCGAGCCGATGCAGGCGCGGGTTGAGGCGATGGCGCGCGAAGCAGGCGTGCCGCTCGATATTTCGCTGCAGCCGATGAGCTACCCCACAATTGCCTGCCACACGCTCATCCGAGCGGCGTCGCCCGAGCATCAATACCCGCTCGCCAAGGCGTTCGCGGCGGCGTACTTCCTCGAGGGCAAGAATATCACCGACAGGGAACTGCTTGCTGGCATCGCCGTGGAACACGGATTTACCCGCGAGGCCGCGCTGGCGCTGCTCGCCGACGAGAGCGAGGCCCGGACCACACAGGCCATGGCGCTTTCGGCCAGCCAGCAGGGCATCAACGGCGTGCCGTTTTTCATCTTCAACAACAAATTCGCGCTTTCGGGAGCACAGCCGGCAGAGGTGTTTACGCGGGCGTTCCGGATCGCAACGGGCGAGGAGGCGTTGCCGCAGCAATGAGTTTTTCGATCTGGCAGGTCGATCTGTCCAATGGCGGGTGCGTCGGTATGTGCCGTCTGCCTGGGGCGACTGGCACGTTGAATGCCGATCTCGACGTGATCTTCGACTGGCGACCCGATGTCGTGGTGTCCCTCACTGGCGAAGACGAGATGGCCGCCGCCGGGGCTGGCGCGCTCGGTGCACGGCTGATTGCCGGTGGCATCGAGTGGATCCATTGGCCGATTGTCGACTATGGCGAACCGGCGGGCGAGGGCGCGAACCGGTGGCCGGCGATACGCGAACGCCTGATCGGACAACTTGGGGACGGCAAGGCTGTGCTCGTCCATTGCCGGGGTGGTCAGGGCCGGTCCGGTATGCTTGCCTTGCGGCTGCTCGTTGAAATGGGCTGGGCGCCCGATCAGGCGCTTGCTGCGCTGCGCGAGGGGGTCCCCGGAGCAGTCGAGAGCCGTGAGCAGATGCGGTGGGCGACGGAGCTGTAGCGATGTACCGCGCCGTGCGGTAGAAACGACCCAATCAAGAACACCGGGGTTCGCCGCTCATGCTCAAGAAGATCGTCATCGTTCTGGTGGTCGTTATCGCCATCGTCTATGGCGTCGCGCTGGGGTATCTCTATCTCAATCAACGCGCGTTTTTCTTTTCCCCTGCTGGCGATGTCATCGAGATAGCCGACACCGCGTTTTCCGGAGAGGTTGTGAGCATCCCGACCGAGAACGGGCAAAGCCTCACAGGCTGGTATTCCCCCGGGGAAGACGGCATGCCGACGATCCTCTATTACAAGGGAAATTCAGGCAGCTTTACCTCCGAGCACGAGCGATACGCGGCGTTTTCCGGGGCGGGCTACGGTGTTCTTGCGTTCGACTATCGCGGGTTTCCGACGTCCCCCGGGGAGATTACGCAGGACAATATGCTTGCCGACGCTCTCGCTGCCTTTGACTGGCTGGACGAACGCACGGACGACATCCTGATCTGGGGCCGGTCGCTGGGCGCATCGCCCGCCGTTTGGGTCGCGAGCCAGCGGGACGCGGAGGCGGTGCTTTTGGAAACGCCGTTCTATTCGGCGGTCAATGTCGCATCCGAGCGCTACCCCTATGTGCCGGTGGGGCTTTTGATGTTCGACCAGTTCCCGTCGAACGAATGGATCGGGGATGTCGAGGAGCCGGTTTTTGTGGCGCACGGGACCGCGGATGCCACCATTTCGGTCTCGAATGCCGAACGGCTTTATGCCGAGATACCCAACCCGGCCGATCTTTGGATCGAAGACGGCGCGGGGCACTCGGATTTGTGGCGACGGGGCATCTGGGACAGGGCGCAGGTGTTTTTCAACGGCGGTTCCTAGGGGGTCTGTATTGATGGATCAGACCAGAACCGCCAGGTCCTCGAACAAGTGGGACCCACGTGTTCCAGGAACACTCTAGTAGGGCCGTCCGTCCTTGCGAGTGAACGCCCAGTTGCCGTCGCGGTTCAGCACAGCCTTGGTGAAGCCCGGTGCGCTGGGGATGTCGAAGCCGGCGTTTAACGTGGCAGACATGTAAACGGGCCCTGGATGCGATAATGTGTCGTTCCGCGAGGATATCGCGAACTGGCGGCGATCTCCGAGAGGCGGATCATGGGAGGGACGATATGGCGAAATATATGGGACTATATATGGGCACAGTGCCCGAAAAGCCTGCCGAAGGCGCACGCTCGGACGAAGGCAGGGAGATGATGGCCAGGGGTATGGCCGCCTGGGGCGAATGGGGCGAACGCTATAAGAGCGTCATTGTCGATGCCGGCGGGCCCATGGGGAAAACCCGGAAGGTTTCGAGCGCAGGGATCGCGCCGTTCAAGAACATGCTGACCGGCTACGTGATCGTCGAGGCGGACAGTCTCGATGCGGCGGCGAAGATCTTCGAGGATCATCCGCATTTCACGATCTTCCCCGGCGACAGCGTCGAGGTGGTCGAAATTTTCGATATGCCGGAGATGTAAGCACAGCAAAACGCCGCCCCGACGGGACGGCGTTTCAAGCAAAAGCGTTCTTTTTCTGTCGAGAAAGAAGTGGCTTCGCGGGATTAGCGACGGCCGGCCGTGAGACCAGCTTCGCGCTGCGCGCGCTTACGAGCCAGCTTGCGGGCCCGGCGGATCGCCTCGGCCTTCTGGCGAGCCTTCTTTTCGGAAGGCTTTTCGTAATAGTTGCGCAGCTTCATCTCGCGGAAGACGCCTTCGCGCTGCAACTTCTTCTTGAGCGCCCGGAGCGCCTGATCGACATTGTTATCGCGAACGACTACTTGCACGCGGAACACCGCCCTTTCAAATAATCTACAAGGTTAAATGGGAAACGTCGGGACCAAACGATCTCGGCGCCGACCGGCACATGCCAGTCACCGTTGGGGGCGGTATCTAACAGATGAGTCGGGTATTGTCCACCTGTTTGCCGCAATAGGCCTGTTCCGGCGTCATTTTTTCGGCGTCACGCGGTTGACATGCCCCATCTTGCGCCCAGGGCGGGCCTCGGTTTTGCCATAGACATGCGGTTGCGCGGCTGGGGCGAGCGTTTCGGCGACGGCGTGGATTTCATCGCCGATAAGATTTTCCATCACGACATCGGCGAAACGCGTCGTATCGCCCAGGGGCCAGCCGCAAATTGCGCGGATGTGGTTTTCGAACTGGTCTGTGACGCAGACGGCCTGGGTCCAGTGCCCGGAATTGTGCACGCGCGGGGCGATTTCGTTGACAAGAAGCGTGGACCGGCCACCGTTTTCGACAACGAAAAACTCGACGCCCATGACGCCGACATAACCGAGGGCCGCTGCGATGGTCTTCGCTGCATCGGCGGCGGCCCGTGCGGTGGCGGCGTCGAGCGCGGCCGGCAGGGTGCTGGTTTTCAGGATGTGGTTTTTGTGCACGTTTTCGGCGACGTCATAAGTGACGCATGATCCGTCTTTGCCGCGCGCAACGATGACGGAGACCTCGCGCTCGAACGGAATGAACGCCTCGAGAACGAGGTCGACGCCGCCGATTTCTGCAAAAGCCGGGTCCGCGTCTGCGGGCGTGCGGAGGATGCGCTGGCCCTTGCCATCATATCCCAGGCGTGTGGTCTTCAATACCGCCGGAAGGCCGACTTCGGCGATCGCCGCGTCCAGGCTTTCGCGGGTGGTAACCGCTTTGTGGGGCGCGACGGGGACGCCCGCTCCGGTCAGGAAGGCCTTTTCGGCGAGCCGGTCCTGGGAGACTGCGAGGGCTTTGGGGCCGGGGAAGACCGGAACATGCTTTTCGAGCGCCGCGGCCGTTCCGAGCGGGACGTTTTCGAATTCGTAGGTCACGACGTCGACCTCGCGCGCGAAGGCTTCGAGCGCGGCCTCGTCGTCATAGGATGCCACCGTCTTGTGCGGGGTCACCTCGAAGGCGGGGCTTTCGGTGTCGGGGCAGAAAATGTGCGTGCGCATGCCCAGCTGGCTCGCGGCGAGCGAGAGCATGCGGCCGAGCTGCCCGCCGCCCAGGATGCCGATGCGGGTGCCGGGAGGAAGCGGGGAAAGGTCAGTCATCGTCCTTGGGAAACTCCGGAACGGCGTCGGACTGCGATTGGCGCCAGTCGGCGAGGCGGTCGGCAAGGTCTTCGTCCGAAAGAGAGAGGACCGAGGCGGCCAGCAGCGCGGCGTTGATGGCGCCGGGTTTGCCGATGGCCAATGTACCGACGGGCACTCCTCCGGGCATCTGAACGATGGAGAGCAGGCTGTCCTCGCCGCGGAGCGCCTTGCTTTCGACCGGGACGCCGAAGACCGGCAGCGTCGTCATCGCGGCGATCATACCGGGAAGGTGCGCGGCGCCGCCGGCGCCGGCGATGATCACCTTGAAGCCCTCTTCGCGCGCGGTGGTTGCAAAGTCGACCATACGTAGTGGCGTTCTGTGTGCCGAGACAATCCGCGCCTCATAGTCGATCTTGAGCGCATCGAGCATCTCGGCGGCAAAGCGCATTGTGGGCCAGTCGGACTGGCTGCCCATAACGATGGCGATCGGCGGCGATAACGGCACGGCCTCTTCCCCTTTTGAGCCTAAAGCGTGGCTGTAGCCGATAAGAGGCGGAGCATCAAGCGCGGCTCACCCGCGTGGCGGGCAGGCGAACAGCATAGCCCAAGTCGGCTACAGGAACGAAAGTCCGATCTGCGGCGTTTGGATAAGGCAGGCCGGGGGGCTTGCCGAGGATTAGTCAATGGACACAAGCAAGCCGGCAGCGCCGCATGCGATGCCGCCGAGCGGTCGCACACTGATCGCCATACTGACGTTCATATCGATCGTTGCCGTGCTCTATCTGGGGCGCGGCATTCTCGTTCCGCTGGTGTTCGCTGTGCTCCTGGCCTTTGCCCTGGGCCCGGTCGTCAACGCACTGCGGTATATGCGCCTCCCCCATGTCCCTGCGGTGCTCACGGCGGTCGCGTTCGCGATTCTCATCATCTCGGGCATCGCTTATATGGCCTCCGCGCAGTTCCTCAGCCTCGCCGCCGAACTGCCCCGATACCAGGCCACGATCGGCGAAAAGCTGCGCATGGCCCAGGAGACCCTCGGCGGTGGTCGGGTTCTGGATCGCCTCATTTCGACGATCGAGCAGGTTGGCGCGCAGGTGCGCGAGGAGTCGCAGCCGCTCACGACCGAGGAAGGGCAGCCAATACCGGTGGTCATCTCCGGAGATGGGGCGAGTCCTCTCGAGATGGCGCAATCGGTCGTCCTCTCGATAATCGGACCGCTCACCTCGGTGCTTATCGTTACGATCTTCCTCATATTCCTGCTGCTCGAACGCGAGGAACTGCGCGACCGGTTCCTGAAGATCGTCAGCCGTGGCGATCTGCGCTCGAGCACCGAGGCGATGAACGAGGCGAGCGAGCGCGTGGGAAGATTTCTCCTGGCGCAGTTCGGCGTCAATGTCGGCTATGGCGCGGCATTCGGGCTGGGACTGTTTTTAATTGGCGTTCCCAACGCGGTCCTCTGGGGACTGCTGGCGATGATCTTCCGCTACATTCCCTTCGTCGGAACCCTCATCGTCGCGACCCTGCCAGCGCTGCTTTCGATGGCCGTGGATCCGGGATGGTCCATGCTGATCGGGGTGGTGGGAATTTACCTGCTGCTGGAGGTCATCTCCAACAATGCGATCGAGCCGCACCTTTACGGCAACAGCACCGGGCTGACACCGCTTGCGGTCCTGCTCGCGGCGATGTTCTGGGCCACGATCTGGGGACCTATCGGGCTTATCGTCGCCATGCCGCTGACCGTGTGCATACTGGTGATGGCGCGTTATGTTCCCCATCTGGGGTTCATCGAAACCCTGCTGGGCAGCGCGCCCGTGCTGCTGCCGCAGGAGCGGTTCTACCAACGGTTGATTTCCGGCAACAGCGACGAGGCCGTCGAGGTTGCCGAGCGGGCGAGCGCCGGCACCGACATTGCCGCGTTCTACGACGAAGTCGCGCTGCCGGCACTCAGGCTGGCGCAGGCCGATATTGCCGCCGATCTGGCCAATGCAAGTTTTCGCCACAGGGTCATCGAAACGCTCGGAGACGTCGTGGACGACCTCTCGGCGGATGCGGATTTGCCCGAGCCTCAAACGCGGACGCCGGTCCTCGTTTTCGGCGGCAAGACCGAGCTCGATCAGGCTATCGCGCTTCTTGTCGCTGACCGCCTCGAAGCGCATGGCGTGCTTGCCAAGGTGATGCCACCGGTTGCGCTGCGGCGCGAAGGCGTGGCGCAAATCGATCTGGAGGGAACCGAGCTTGTGTGCCTGTGCTATCTCGGAGCCCGACCCGGCGTATATGCGCGGTATGCCGCACGGCGTTTGCGGCGGCAGAAGCCCGACCTCAAGGTAGTGGGCGGGTTCTTTCATGAGGACCAGCAGGACGAGGTCGCACGATCCGAGATGGGCGAACTCGATGCGGTGGTCCATGATGTGAGCTCGGCGCAGGCCGAAATCGGCCGGCTTCTGGGTGTTGGCAAGCGCGAAGCGGCAGCGCACGCAGCTGTGGAGGAACTGGCGGTGTCTGCCAAGGCGCTGACGTCCCGATTGGGAACGGTGGCGGAGGTCAACACGCTGCTGCGCGAACTCACCTCGGAGCTATCGGTAACGCTAGGACTCGTCACGTTCCTGCCCCCGGGGGGGATCGAGGATACGGCGGTCAGCCATGCCGAGCATCTGGCGATGCACGCAATCCGCCGGCCCGGTGCACTGCTCATCACGGACCTGCAACATTCGGAATTCGGGCACTTGCGCAGCGTCGTCGAAAGTGGCGTCCGCGCCTATGGCGGCGTGCCGATCGAAATGCCCCAGACGCGGCTGCGCGCGGTTCTCGCCGTTTTCGACCAGAACCCGAGGACGTTCACCGAGGATGAGCTCAGGGCGCTCTGGGCCTACGCCAAGCGCCTCGTTCCAATCCTTACCGACATCGTTGCGCGCGACGATACCGCGGCCAAGCAGGCGACCGCCGGTTGAGCGGTCAATGCGCGTGGCCGTCGTCGAAGTCTTCCGTACCTGCCTGCCAGTAGCCGGCGGCTTTGACCCAATCGGGGTTATGGCCGAGATTGTCGACAAGATAGGCGCGAACGGCTTTGCTCATCTGCGATTCCCCGGCAATGAACGCGTACCCTGCGCCCGAGGGTAGTGTCAGCGTCTTGACCGTGGAGAGAAGACGGTTCGCATCGCCCGGTTCGGCGCCCTCGCGGCTGAGCCAGTGGATCTGGGCATTCTCCGGTGCGCTGAGGGTCTGGATTTCGGCGTTGTCGGCGACCTCGATCACCGCGAGCACGGTGGTGTCTCGGGGCAATTCCTCGATACGGCGGGCGATGGCAGGCAATGCGGTTTCGTCGCCTACGAGCAGGTACCAGTCAAAGACGCCGCGAACGACGAAGGAGCCACGCGGGCCGCCCACGCCGATTGTGTCGCCGGGTCGGGCGCGCTCCGCCCAACTCGCGGCGGGGCATTCGCCATGCAATACGAAGTCGAGCGTCAGCGTTTTGGCCTCGTTGTCAAAAAAGCGCGGGGTGTAGTCGCGCGCCTCGGGGCGCATGCCGACAGGGAATTTGAGGCCGTTTTCGCCGCGTTCGGGGATCGGCAGTTCGGTTTGTCCGGGCTTGGGGAAGAACACCTTGCAGTGATCGTCATAGGCGAGCGAGGTGAACGTGGCGAAGTCGTCACAGGCGAGCGTGATGCGGACCATTTTCGGCGTGATGCGTTCGGTCTTGGTTACGGTGGCGACGCGGAATTTCAACTCGTGGCGTACGCGTTCGACAAATCGGGTGGGGGCGTTCATCGCGGGTCATCCTTTTGGCATCACATTGTGATGACGTAATAATGATGACTTGTGTTGTCAACTTAACGTGGGGTCACGCAATGATGTCGGGCAGCAGGATACGCTCGAGCTGGGTGATGCGGTCCTTTAATGAAAGCTTGCGCTTTTTGAGCCGCTGAATAAGCGTGACGTCGGCGATGCCGGAAGCCTGAAGGGTGTGGATGGCCGCGTCGAGGTCGGCATGTTCCTGGCGCTTGGTGGCAAGCTCCAGACCCAGACGCGCCTGTTGTTCCTTGTCGATCGGGAGCATCGTTTCCCGGCAAGCCTCCAGTTTTAGTAATGGATTAACCAATCCGGTCCGGTTTAATCCACAGCCCTTCTTGCCACAGATTTGCCATTGGACAAAGGCGCGAAAGTTTGTGACGATATTGTCGTCCAATGATGAAAGGAGTGACTATGACCTCACAGACTTACATCAGTTCTCTCGAGCGGCGGCATCAGGATTTGGAACGCAAGATCGAGCAGGAAATGCGCCACCCGGCGCGCGATGCGCTGCTGATTGCCGCACTCAAGCGCAAGAAGCTTGAACTCAAGGATCAGATGGCCCGCGCGCAGCAAGGGGTAACCACCCACTGATCCGGTTTTTGCGTTTTTAAACAAGTATCTGTGAGGCCACGGCGCGAGCTGCGGCCTTTTTTAATGCGCGCTCGTGCCTAGGCGAAAAAGCTGCCCGCGATCCCGTCATAGATGAGCTTTAGGGAGAGCAGGAAAATCAGGATATAGGCAATCCGGTAAAAGAGAGTCGTGTCGATACGACGGACGAGAAAGACGCCGACCAGCATGCCCCCGATGGCGACGGGCACGAGCACGGCAGAGGCCTGCATGTTGCTCACCGAGAGTTGTCCCAGAGTGAAGTAAGGGATCAGCTTGAGCGCGTTGACGACGGCGAAGAAGACCGCATTGGTGCCGGCAAAAATCGCGGGCGGCAGGCGGAGGGGCAGCATGTAGATCTGCACCGGCGGGCCGCCGGTGTGGCTCACAAAGCTCGTGAAGCCCGCGACTGCGCCCCAGAAGGTGCCCCAGCCACGCGATGGCGGCAGGCCCTCGAGCTTCTTTCGCAGCGGCAGCCATGCGTCGATCACAAACATCAGCGCAATGACACCGATCACCAGCCGGACGGCGGCTTCCGTGACGACGGCGGACAGCGCCCAGGCGATGGCTGTGCCGACGAGGGCGCCAGGGAGCAGGATCCAGAAGATTTTCCAGTCGACGTCGCGGCGGTACACATAGACGGCGATGGCGTCCATGATCAGCAGGAGCGGCAGCATCATGCCGGCGGCGTCGCGGGCGGGCATGACAAGCGTGAGCAGCGGAACGCCGACGACGCCGATGCTCGCCAAGAGGCCGGATTTGGCAAGGCCGACAAGGAAGACGGCCAGCACGGCGACGCTGAGGAAAACGGGATCGAACATCGGGCTCGGGAACTAAAATGTTTGGGCGGGTGGCGCCATAGCGCAATTTTGACGGGGCAAAGTCAATGCCCCGTAAGCAAGAAAAAAAAGCCCGGTGCTCAGCGCGGCCGGGCTTTCGACGTCGCCATACGGGCGGACGATCAGTCCTGGTCGTCTTTGTCGGTATCTTCGCCCTTCAAGGATTTCAGTTTGGCAAAGACCGACTCCGCCTCGTATTCGGTATCGTCCTCGGTGCTCATTGCGAGGCCTTCCTGGGCCGCGGATTCGTCATCCTCATAGCCTTCGGCCTGAGCCCGCGAGAGCGCCTCTTCGGCTGTCAGAAGCCGGGTGCCTTCGGGTTCCACTTCGGCGATGCCCGCGCTGCGGGCAGCCTTGCGGACTTCCATGTCGAGTTCGACCTGGCTGCACAGCCCGAGCGTGACGGGGTCCATCGCCGTAAGGTTGGCCGAGTTCCAGTGCGTGCCCTCGCGCACGGCCTCGATGGTCGACTTGGTGGTGCCCACGAGCCGCATGATCTGGGCGTCCTTGAGCTCGGGATGGTTGCGGACCAGCCACTTGATGGCGTTGGGGCGCTCGTGCCGTCGCGAGGTCGGGGTATAGCGCGGGCCCCGGCGTTTGGGGGCGGCAACCTTCACCTTGGGCTCGGAAATCCTGAGCTTGTAATTCTCGTCAGCCTCGCCCTTGACGATTTCCTCGCGGGTGAGCTGCCCGTTCTGAATAGGGCTCACGCCCTTGATGCCAGCCGCGACGTCGCCATCGGCGATGCCCTGAACCTCGAGCGGGTGCAGGGTGCAGAAATCGGCGATCTGCTTGAAAGTCAGCGCGGTGTTCTCGACGAGCCAGACGGCGGTCGCCTTGGGCATCAGCAATTGAGGGGCCATGATAAATTTCTCCTGAGCCGCGGCCCGGTCTTTCAGGGCCGCCCGCTTCGTCCAAATCGGGGAATGCGGGGAATTTCAGGGTCCTTATAGTCGGGGCGGGGGGCTGATGCAATGTTAATCATAATGCGGCGCCGAATTCCGTCACGAGGACGATCTTGCCGTAGTGGTCCGGCGCTTCCATCGCGCGGTGGGCGTCGGCCGCGCTCTCGAGCGGGAAGGAGCGTGTACGCGGGGGATAGATGCGCCCGTCGGCTATGGCGGGCCAGACCGTTTTCTCGAGTGCGGCCGCGTAGCGGGCTTTGTCCGCTGAAGACTTCGGGCGGAGTGTCGATCCGGAGACGGTCAGGGCTTTCATGAGGATGAGGCCCATATTGACCTCGGATGTCGCACCCTCGCGGATGGCCAGTTGAAGAATATGGCCCTCTCGGGCGGCGGCCTTGAGGTTGCGGTTGGTGTAGCTGCCTCCGACGATATCGATGACGATGTCCGCGCCCCTACCGCCGGTGAGTTCCCGGGTGCGTTCGACGAAGTCCTCGTCGCGGTAGTTGATCGTCGCACCGGCGCCCATCCTTCGTGCGTAGTCGGCTTTGGCGGCTGTTGAAACCGTAGCGATGGCCGTGCCGCCGAAGAGCCGGGTCATCTGGATCGCCGTTGCGCCGATGCCGCCTGCGCCACCGTGGACGAGCACCGTCTTGCCCTCGGCAAGGCCCGCGCGTTCGACCAGGGTTTGCTGGATGGTGAAGAAAGTTTCGGGGATGGCGGCGGCTTCGATCCAGCTCCAGTTTTCGGGCTTGGGCAGGACCTGGCCGGCCGGGACCGTGACGTATTCGGCATAGGCGCCGCCATTGGTCAGCGCGACGACGGCGTCGCCTGGCGCGAATGCGGTAACATCGTTACCCGCGGCCTCGATGACACCTGAAACTTCAAGGCCGGGGAGGGGCGAGGCGTCGGGCGGCGGGGCATAGCGGCCTTCGCGCTGGGAGATGTCGGGGCCGTTCACCCCGGCGGCCGCAATTCTGATCAGGACCTCGCCGGCTGCCGGGACCGGTCTTGCGACCTCGACCGGCCTCAGCACGTCCGGTCCGCCGGGCTCGTGAATCGCGATTGCGCGCATTGCGATGTGATTTGTCATGGACCCAGCAAAAGTTGAGCGGCACAATATTGCAAGTGGGAAAGATATCTGATGCGGAGAGTCGCCATGGATGATGAAGACAGGCCGAAGCCGCAGGCGCACGAGGTGGGGATGGTGCTCGATTCGCTTTCGGTCGACGAATTGCACGAGCGCGTCGCGATCCTCAAGGCCGAGATTGAGCGGTTGGAAAAGGCGATTGAAAACAAGACGCAGAGCCGGTCGGAAGCCGATTCGGTGTTCAAGTTCTAAACCACCGAGCCTCAGGCTCGTCGCACTTTCGGAACGAAATCAATGGCGGCCCGTTTGTTCATAATCCGTCAGGGTTAAAATTTTTCATCGCATTAAGCTAAAATTAACCGGACCGGTTTAGGGTTTGCTTATCCAGTTTTCGAACTGGGTCCTTCAGAGCGGTTCCTTCCCTCTGTTTGACGCCTCCCTGTTAACTTTCGAGAGCCGTTCGTTTGACGGCTCTTTTTTCTTTTTGGGGGGTGTTCTGGGGATATTAAGCGTAACCGAAGACCGGTTTGCGCGCGTTAATGACCTCTTTCCCCATTTGTGCCTAAGATAGCGGCCAGTTTTAAGTGTATTGCGTAGAACAAAGGACCCGGACGGCGTGGACGAGAAAAGCGCTCCCAAGCCTGAGGCGGTATCGCTCGCCTCGCGAATGATGAGTTCGGGCGGGTTCGACCTGCTCTATCGCGAGGGCATGAGTCTGATCGAAGAGGTTGCGGCCTATCTCGATGGCGACGGACGCGCCGAATCCGCGGCGCTCGACCGGGAAGCCTCATTTGTTTATGCGACCGAAAGCATGCGGCTGACGACCCGGCTGATGCAGCTGGCCTCGTGGCTATTGCTGCATCGCGCGGTCAACGAGGGCGAAATCAGTGCCGAGCAGGCGCTCGAGGAAAAGGCGAAGGTGAAATTCTCCGCTCTGCCGTCCGAGCGCGGCGGGCCGGGTTGGGACGATTTGCCCGAGCGGATGCGCGGCTACATCCAGAAGGGCGACCGGCTGTTCGCCCGCGTCGTCAAGTTCGACAAGATCGAACGCGGCGAGGAGGAGTTGCCTGCCGCCAATCCGCAGAACGGGGTTTCCGCACAGATCGACAGGCTCAAGCAGGCGTTCGGGCCCTCATAGGCGGCGTTATCTGCATTCCCGGCAAGAAAAAAAGCCCGGCGCGATGACCGGGCTTTCTTGCGTTTGCGGGTTCTACAGGGCTTACGAGCCCAGGATGCCCTTGAACTTTTCCTTGAAGCGCGAGACGCGGCCGCCGCGGTCCACAAGGCGGCCCGAGCCGCCAGTCCAGGCCGGGTGCGTCTTGGGGTCGATGTCGAGCCGAAGGGTGTCGCCCTCGCTGCCATAGGTGGAGCGGGTCTTGTATTCGGTGCCATCGGTCATCACGACGGTGATGAAGTGATAGTCGGGATGCAGATCTTTCTTCATGGTCGTTCGGCCCTAAATCAAACGGGCGCGCGCGGCGCCCGGACATAGTGTGTCTCAAAACTGTTGGCGGGCTTTTACAGAAAGATCGCATAAAGCGCAAGGGCGGCATTTGCGCCCATTCGGTTCTCTTTGGTTGCTCGCGCGGTCGTGACGCCCTATCTAAGCCCGGCATCAACGACAAAGCGACCCAAGGCCCATGTCGGATACGACCAAAGAGGCGGACAGCCCAACCGCCAAGGAACCTCCTCGCCTCAAGGCCGGTGCCAAGGCCACCTCCTTTGCGGCGCTGGGCCGGCTGGTGCCGTTCATTCTGCGCTATCCGGTGCGGGTGTTCTGGACGCTGGTGTTTCTGCTCGTCGCGGCAGTTGCATCGCTCTCGATCCCCGCGCTGGCGGGAGACTTCATCGACGAGGGCTTTATCACCCGCAATATCGAGGTGGTTTCGGGCTATGCGTGGGTGATCGTCATTATCGCCGCGGTCATGGCGGTCTCGGCGGGCGCACGGTACTACTTCATCTCCGTCATCGGTGAGCGGGTCATCACCGATTTGCGCAAGGCGGTCTTCGAGCACCTTCTGACGCTCGATGCGACGTTCTTCGACGTCAACCGGGTAGGCGAGTTGACCTCGCGGCTCAACGCGGACGTCGCGGTCATTCGCAACGCGATCGGCTCGTCCGCGTCGCTGTTCCTGCGCTCGGCCATCCTGATGGTCGGCGCGGTGGGAATGATGTTTCTCACCAATTTCCAGCTCGCGCTGGGGGTGATCGTCGTCATTCCCATCATCGTTCTGCCGCTCGTATATTTCGGCCGCCGGATGCGCAAGGCGTCCCGCCGCACGCAATCGACGCTGGCCGATATCTCGGCCATGGCGACAGAGACGCTCTCCTCGGTCAAAACCATCAAGTCGTTCGTGCAGGAGGGCGAGCAACGCCGCCTGTTCGGGACCTATTCCGAGGCCAGCTTCCGCGCCGAGATGGCGCGGCTTTTGACGCGCTCGTTCCTCATTGGCGCCGTGATGTTCGTCGGCACGACCGCTATGGTGGCGCTCGTCTGGTTGGGGAGCCAGGCAGTGTTCTCGGGCGCGGTGACGACGGGCGAGCTTGCCCAGTTCGGCATTTATGCCGTCGTCGCGACCGGATCGCTCACCAATATGAGTGATCTTTTCGGCACGCTCCAACAGGTGGCGGGGGCAACGGAGCGGCTGTTCGAGCTGCTGGATACCGAGCCGGGTCTCCCCGTCCGGCCCGATCCGGTGGCGATGCCCGAACCGCCTGTGGGGACGGTGGGGTTCGAGAATGTGGATTTCACCTATGTGACGCGCGACGATGCGCCGATCCTGCGCAATCTCAGCTTCACCGTGACACCGGGTCAGACCGTCGCGCTGGTTGGTGCATCGGGCGCAGGCAAAAGCACGGTCTTTGCCCTGCTGCAGCGGTTTTATGACGTGCGCGCGGGCAAGGTCACCATCGACGGTGTCGATGTGCGCGATGCCGAGCCGGGCGCGCTGCGCACGCGGCTTGCTTCTGTCGATCAGGAGCCTGTTATTTTTGCCGGCACCGTTGCGGAGAATATCCGGCTGGGCAAGCCGGATGCGACCGACGCGGAAATTGAGGCGGCGGCGAAGGCGGCGCTCGTGCATGAATTCGTTTCCGAGCTCGACGCGGGCTACGACACGATCGTCGGCGAGCGCGGAGTGATGCTGTCGGGCGGACAAAAGCAGCGCATCGCGATTGCGCGCGCGCTTTTGAAGGACGCCCCCATTCTGCTCCTCGACGAGGCTACCAGTGCGCTCGACGCGCAGAGCGAGCATCTGGTGCAAAAAGCGCTCGAACGGCTGATGGAGGGGCGCACGACCCTGGTCATTGCACACCGCCTGGCAACGATCCGCAACGCCGACCGCATACTCGTGCTGGAAAAG
The DNA here is from genome assembly GCF_021166475.1 of Pelagibacterium xiamenense. Classification (GTDB taxonomy): domain Bacteria; phylum Pseudomonadota; class Alphaproteobacteria; order Rhizobiales; family Devosiaceae; genus Pelagibacterium; species Pelagibacterium xiamenense. The sequence goes on along the minus strand of NZ_JAJOYS010000002.1, from coordinate 688,254 downwards.
GGCGAACTCATCGACGAAGGCACGCATGACGAGCTCGTCGCCAAGGGCGGGCGGTATGCGGAATTGGCCAAGCTGCAGTTCCGGCTGGCGGAGGGGGAAGCGACGGCGGCGGTGGGATAGGCTCGCGCGCCTGGGGCCCTATCCCTCAGTGAGCTTGAACTCGATACGCCGGTTGCGCCGGTAAGCCTCGTCTGTATCGGCGGGGTCGAGCGGGGCGAATTCGCCGAAGCCTGCCGCGACCAGACGGTTGGGTGAAACGCCTTCCTCGACGAGCTGCTTGGCCACGGAAATGGCTCGGGCTGCAGAGAGCTCCCAGTTGGAGGGGAATTGCGGGGTCGAGATGGGGCGCCGGTCGGTATGGCCGTCGATGCGCAACACCCAGGGAATGTCCGGCGGGATCTGGTCTTCAAGCTCGAGGATGGCGTCGGCGAGGGCGGAGATCTGCTCACTCCCCTCCTCGGAGATCTGGGCCTGGCCGGCGTCGAACAACACTTCGGACTGGAAGACGAAACGGTCGCCGACGATTTCGACGTCGGAGCGGCCCTCGAGCGCTTCGCGCATGCGCCCGAAAAAATCCGAACGGTAACGGGAAAGGTCCTGCACGCGCTGGGCGAGGGCGATGTTGAGGCGGCGGCCAAGATCGGCAATCTGGGTTCGGCTTTCCACGTCGCGCTGCTCGGCGGCGTCGAGCGCCGCTTCGAGTGCGCCGATCTGTTGGCGCAGCGCGGCGAGTTGCTGGTTGAGGAGCGCAACCTGGGCTTCGGCCTCGCGGGTCAGTTCTTCCTCGGCGGCAAGCTCGGATTCCAGGCCGGCGATGCGGTCCTGGGCGTCGCCGAAGCCCGCGCCAATACCGGAAAGCTGCTGTTCGAGGCTGTCGCGTTCTTCGCGGGTGTTTTGCAGCGTTGCCGAAAGCGACGCGATCGTGAGCTCGAGGTCGTCGGCATTTGCGCGCTCGAGCTGGAGCAGTTCGGTCAGTTCGGCGATCTGCGCGTTGAGCCGCTGCATTGCCGTGTCTTGCCCCAGGATTTCCTGGTTGAGGAAAAACTGGGTGATCATGAAGATCGAGAGAAGAAAGATAATGACCAGCAGCAGGCTCGAGAGCGCGTCGACATAGCCCGGCCAGAAGCTGGGGCGTTCGGCTGCGCGGCTGCGGGCGAGTGCCATTGGCGGGTTTCCCTAGTGATGTCCGCCGCCTGAGCGGTCGGTGTCCTGCAAAAGCGTGTCGATGAGCTGCGAGAGGCGTTTGTTGACTTCGGTCTGCTCTGAAATGTGGGTGCGCAGGTCTTCCTGTTCGGCACGGATGTGTTTGACCAGTCCGTCGATCCCTTTTGCGAGTTCGGCCATGGCGCGGATGGCGTTCTGGGACGAGTTCTGAGATTGCATGGAGGCGCCGAGGCGTTCGAACATCTGCTGCATCTCGTTACCCGAGACACCGAAGTTATTGGCCTGCATTGTGGTCATGGGATGGTCGAGCTCGGTCATCGAGCTCATCCAGTCCTCGAGATCGGTGTAGAACGCATTCTGCGCCTGGCTCGCCTGGAGATCGAGAAAGCCCAGGATCAGCGAGCCGGAGAGACCGAACAGCGAAGAGGCGAAGGCGATCGACATGCCCCCTAGCGGCGCTTCGAGGCCTTCCTTCAAATTCCCGAAAATATTGGCGGTATCGCCGGACGTGACGTCGAGTCCCTGGATGACGCCCGAAACCGCGCCCACGGTCTGCAGCAGGCCGTAAAACGTTCCCAAAAGGCCGAGGAACACCAGAAGGCCGGTCAGGTAGCGCGAGGTGTCCTTGGCCTCGTCGAGGCGGATACCGACCGAATCGAGGATCGAGCGCATCGAGGCCGGGGTGATGACGGTTTCGCCCAGCCGGTCGCGCATGATGCCGGCAACCGGGGCGAGCAGCACCGGATTGCGGCGTGCAGGGTCCTGGCCGTCCTGGAGCGAATTGACCCAGTTGACCTCCGGGAAGAGCCGGATCACTTGCCGGAACGACAGCACGATACCCACAGCAAGAACGAACAAAATCATGCCGTTAATGAAGGGGTTGGCCCAGAACGCATCGAGCAGCTGCGGCAAGAGGATCACCGCCACCATCGCAACCAGCACGAGGAAGATGGTCATCTTGATCAGATAGACCGCCGGATTGGCGAGGTGGTAGGGGTCGTAATTCTGGCTCATTGCACCTGGCCTGCATTGCAGTGGGCACGCGCCAGTCCGGCCGACGCGTATTTTCGCGCCAGCTTAGTCAGACCACGGTGACCTGACAATGACTTGGTGAATGGTTTTCTTGCGCCGGAGGCTCAGCGAACCGATTGAATCGTCTTCAAAAGTGCCGCCTGGAGCGCCTCGTTGCCGGCGACAATCTCGCCCTTGTCGACCATATGCGCTCCGCCCGAGAAGTCCGAGGCAAAGCCGCCGGCTTCCTTGACCATCAGGAGCCCGGGAGCAACGTCCCAGGGGGCGAGACGGTCTTCCCAAAGCGCGTCGAAGCGCCCCGCGGCAAGCCAGGCGAGGTCGACCGAGATCGAGCCCGAGCGGCGAATCCCGGCGACCGCGGGAGTGACCGACGCGACCTGCCGCAGCGCGATGGCGTCTGTGGGCTTGCCGGTCAGCTTGATGCCGGTCGAGACGACCGCTTCGGCGAGGTGCTTGCGCGAGGCGACGCGCAGGCGGCGGTTGTTGTGCCAGGCGCCGTTGCCTTTCTCGGCGGTGTAGAGTTCGTCCATCACCGGGTTGTAGATCACCGAAGCGACGATCTCGCCATTCCGCTCGAGCGCGATGGCCGTGCAAAAAAGCGGGATGGCGTGCAGGAAGTTCGTGGTGCCGTCGAGCGGATCGATGATCCAGCGGTGCATCCCGTCCGTGCCCTTGACCTCGCCGCCTTCCTCCATGAGGAGCGAATAGGTGGGGCGCGCTTTCATCAACTCGCCCATGATCACCTTTTCAGCGCGCTTGTCGGCAACCGAGACGAAGTCCGCGGGCCCCTTGCGGGAAACCTGCAGGTTCTCCACCTCGCCGAAATCGCGGATGAGGCCTTTGCCGGCCTTGAGGGCGGCATTGACCATGATGTTCAAGAGCGCCGAGCGGGCCATGGACGGGGTTCCTACTGGATTTCGTGTTGGCGGGGTGCTTAATCCGCGCGGCGGATATAGGTCACTTCGCTGGTGTCGACGACGATCTTCTGGCCGGTCGAAACGAAGGGCGGGACCATGGTCTTGACGCCGTTTTCGAGGATCGCGGGCTTGAACGAGTTGGCCGCCGTCTGACCCTTTACGACCGGCTCGGTCTCGGTGACTTCAAGCGTCACCTGGGCGGGGAGCTGGATACCGAGGGGCTTTTCCTCGTACATTTCCACCGTCACCATCATGCCGTCCTGAAGGAAGGCGGCGCGGTCGCCGACGAAGTCAACGTCGAGTTCGATCTGGTCGTAGGTGTCGGTGTTCATGAACACCAGAGCGTCGCCCTGCTGATAAAGGTACTGGAAGTCCCTCTGTTCGAGCGTGACGCGCTCGACGGTTTCGGCCGAGCGGAAGCGTTCGTTGAGCTTGGTGCCTTCGACGATGGCCTTGAGTTCCACCTGGGCGTAGGCGCCGCCCTTGCCGGGTTTGACGTGGTCGACCTTGACCGCCACCCAGAGCTTGTCCTGGTGCATGATCACATTGCCCGGACGGATTTCGTTGCCGTTGATCTTCATATTTCGCTTGCGACTTTTGCTGGTCCGGCGGGGAGACTGTCCACGGCGGAGATGAGTGATGTCCTGTGCGCTGGCTTTTGCCCCAGATTGCGGGGATGTTCAAGTGCGCTCGGCGTCAGCTTTCGGCAGCGCCCGGACTTGAGGCCGGTCCATCGAAGCTTGGCGGGGCGGTTACCGCGGAACTTGCCGGCGGACGGCCGGGCCAGAAGCGGGCGCGTTCCTCGCCGGCGGCGATGACATCGGGGCTGATCCCGGCGATCATCTGTTCGAGCTGGGGTAGGGTGTGCCCCTGGGTGCGCGCGAGCGCGCGCCACATGGCGGCCTCCTCGGGATTGGCCTGGGGCAGGCCTTCGCCGGCGAGCAGCATGATCGCATAGCGTGCCTGGGCAACCGGATTGCCCAGTTCGGCCGCTGTGCGGTACCAGCCGGCGGCGGCCTCCGGATCGCGCTCACCACTGGCGCCGGTATAATACAGCGTTGCGAGCTCAATCTGAGCGGCGATGAGACCGGCTTCGGCGGCCTCGATGAGCAGATCCATGGCGCGGGCCGTGTCGGGAGCCACTCCGGCGCCCTCGAGCAGCATCACGGCGAAATCGTACTGCGCGTCGGGGTAGCCTGCCTCGGCGGCCTCGCCGATCAGCTCGGCGGCGCGGGTCAGGCTGGGCTCGACATACTCGCCCTCGACATAGAGCAGGCCGAGATTGTACTTGGCGGCGACGTGGCCGCCCTCGGCCGCGGCTTCGAAAAGCTCGGCGGCCCTGGCGCGGTCGCGCGCAATCCCGTCACCGACCTGGTAGATGATCGCAAGTTGAAAGCTGGCCTGGATGTCGCCATTCTCGTGGGCTCTGGTGTACCACTCGACAGCTTCCTCCATGTCGCGGGCAACACCGAGCCCGTTTGCATAAATCTCGGCGATCAGCGTCTGGGCGGCGGCATCGCCTTCCTCGGCCCGGGGCGTGGCGAGCTGGAGCGCTGTGAGATAGTAGCCACGCTGATAGGCGCCATAGGCCGCATCGACGCCCTCGGGCGCCGCGAGCAGCATGCGCGAGATTTCCAGGGCTTCATCCATTTGCGTTGGTTGTTGGGCGAGCGCAGGGGTGGCGGGCAGCGCGAGTGCCGCAACAAACGCCAGTGCCGTTCGCTTCTTCATGCGGCCAATCCCTTGATCGATTTGAGCTTTATCGGATCGTCCCAGTCCGGATCCGCAAGGGCGACGAATTCGGAGCCGATGGTGGCGAGTGCGGGATCGTCGTGCGCGCGAGCGCGGTAGACGCTGGGGATTTCGAACGTTTCGGCCCACCAGTTTGCCATCTCAACGCCGTCGGTATCGTTCCTGTCGCCGAACATCAGGTAGTCGATATCCATCTCCCCGCGCGTCATGGCCTCGTGGCGTGAGCCGATATCGCCGGTGCCGACGATAAAATCGGGCTTGAGATCGCCGATCGCCTCGGCGAGCGCCTTGATGCCACCTGTCATATGGACGCCATCGGCACCGAGCGCGCGGACGAGTTCGGGGCGGTTGTCGAGCAGGACCGCGCAGCCGGTCTGTTGTACGCGTGGCAGGATGTCCCGGACATGCCCGGCATAAGCTTCCGCATCGCGCGCGCCGGCGGGGATCAACAGCACGGCAGGGGTCACCGTTTCAAGCAGGTTTCCAAACTGCGCGCTCAGGGTCGCGGCGTCCTTGTCCGCGGCTGCGATAAGAAAGATTTCGTGTGTCATGGCGCCCCGAATATAAACGAGCGTCCCTTGCCTGCCAAAGGTGACAAAAAAGGGACGCTGTTTCGATACAGCGCCCCTTAATGCATGGGAAGTGTGGGGCCGGCTTTTTACGCGGCGTGATCGAGATCAGCCGCCCACTGGCCGAGCGAGGCGAGGGCGTTCATTTTGGCGCGGTGGATGAAAGCCTTGCGTGCGGCTTCGACGTTCTCGTGCTTGCCGCCCCAGGCCGACAGGGCTTCGGCCTGTAGCGCGCGGCCATAGGAGAAGGTCAGGCCCCAGGGCAGGTCGCCCAGATTGTGCATTGCGGAAAGGTTGGCGCTCGCCTGTTCGCATGTCTGGCCGCCCGAGAGAAAGGCGATGCCCGGGACAATCGCGGGTACGGTCGCCTTGAGGGTCCGCACGGTCCGTTCGGCCACTTCGGCGACACTGACCTTTTCGCCATTGATGCCGGGGATGACCATGTTGGGCTTCAATATCATGCCGTCGAGCGCGACGCCGGCGGTGCGGAGCTGTTCAAAGACTTCCGCAAGGGTCTCGGTGGTGACCTTCTCGCAGGTGTCGATGGTGTGATTGCCCGGGGCTCCGTCTGCGAGGACTTCGGGCTCGACGATGGGCACGATGCCCGCTTCCTGACAGAGCGCCGCGTAGCGCGCGAGCGCATGGGCGTTCGCGACGATGGACGCGCGGCTGGGCTTGTTTTCGCCAATTGCGATGACACCGCGCCATTTTGCGAAGGCGGCGCCGATCTGCGCGTATTCGGCGAGGCGTTCGCGCAGGCCGTCCAGACCCTCGGTCACGGTCTCGCCCTCGAACCCGGCGAGCGGCTTGGCGCCCATGTCGACCTTGATGCCGGGAAGGCAATTTGCAGCCTTGAGCATATCGACAAACGGCGTACCGTCAGCGGCGGACTGACGAAGCGTTTCGTCAAAGAGGATGACGCCGGAGATATACTGGCTCATGGCCTCGGTGGCGCCGAACAGCATTTCGCGGTAGTCGCGCCGCGTCGTCTCGGTCGATTCGAGACCGATCGTATTGAAGCGCTTCTTGATGGTGCCGGTGGATTCGTCGGCGGCGAGAATGCCCTTGCCCGGGGCTACAAGTTGGCGTGCTACGTCGCTGAGGCGAGACATGTCCGGATGCTTCCCCGTTGCCTGGAATGGAATGCGGCAAGAGAACCAAAAAGCGCGACAAAAATCGATTAGACGTTCGGTTATTGAACGAATGGCGGAGGAACGAAACGGGGGTGTTATGCGCCAGGCCGTCCCTCGACCTCTCCATTGTGCATGGCTTGTTGTTGCAAGCCTATTTCATCAGCGCATCGACACCCGGCAGGGGCTTGCCTTCCATCCATTCGAGGAACGCGCCGCCGGCGGTCGAAACGTAGGTGAATTTCTCTTTCACACCGGCATGGGCGAGTGCCGCGACCGTGTCGCCGCCACCGGCGATCGACACCAGTTGGCCCTTGCGGGTGCGTTCGGCGGCGTATTGGGCGATTTCAACCGTGGCCTTGTCGAAGGGGGGGATTTCAAAGGCGCCGAGAGGGCCGTTCCAGACGATGGTCTTGGCTTCGTTGAGTGCGGTCTTGATCTTTTCGACCGACTGCGGGCCGGCGTCGAGCACCATGCCGTCCTTGTCGATGGAGTCCAGCCCGTAGGTGCGCGAGGGGGTATTGGCCTCAAAGTGCCACCCGACGACGCCGTCGATGGGCAGGATGATGGCGCAATGGCTGTCTTCGGCCTTATCCATGATGCGTAGCGCCGTGTCCTTGAGATCGCGTTCGCACAGCGATTTGCCGACATCGTAGCCAAGCGCGTAGATGAAGGTGTTGGCCATGCCGCCGCCGATCACCAGCGCTTCGACCTTTTCGACGAGGTTTTCCAAAAGGTCGATTTTGGTCGAGACCTTGGCGCCGCCGACAATCGCGATGACCGGCTTTTGCGGATTGCCCAGCCCCGCTTCGAGTGCGTCGAGTTCGGCCTGCATTGCTCGGCCAGCGGCGGCGGGAAGCTTGTGGGCGATGCCGCTGGTCGAGGCGTGCGCGCGGTGGGCGGCGGAGAAAGCGTCGTTCACATAGACGTCGCCGAGCGAAGCCATGCGGTCGATGAGGTCGGGATCGTTGCCCTCCTCACCGGCGTGGAAGCGGGTGTTTTCGACAAGGACGATCGAGCCGGGCTCGGCCTTTTCGATCACCGCGGCGGCGGCGGAAACGTCCGTCCAGTCGGTTTCGGCGAAATGGACGGGCTTGCCCAGGACCTTTTCGAGCGCCGGTACGACGATCTTGAGGCTCATCTCGGGATTGACCTTGCCCTTGGGGCGGCCGAAATGCGCGAGCAGGACGGGCATGCCGCCCTTGTCGGCGATTTCGCGGATAGTGCGGGCAACGCGCTCAATGCGGGTGGTGTCGGTGACCTTGCCGTCGGCGACGGGCACGTTGAGATCGACGCGCAGGAGCACCCGTTTGCCGGAAAGGTCGAAATCGTCGAGGGTCTTGAAGCTCTTGGTCATCGCTCGCTCTCATTCCTGTTTGCCGGCCGAACCGAATTGGCTTTTTCGGGTAGCAGAAGGCAGCGGGAAGGAAAAGAGCATCGCGCATTGCGGCAACGAAAAAGGCCGCCTCGCTGAGGCGGCCTTTCCCAGATGTCCGGCTTTAAAAGCGCGCTTAGAGCGTCTTGCCCAGCGCCACGGCGGTGTCGGCCATGCGGTTGGAGAAGCCCCACTCGTTATCGTACCAGGAGAGGACCGAGACGAAGGTGCCGTCCATCACCTTGGTCTGGTCGAAGGCGACCGTCGAGGAATGCGGGTCGTGGTTCAAATCGATCGAAACGTTGGGGTGCAGGGTGTAGTTAAGCACGCCCTTGAGCTTGCCCTCGGCATAGGTCTTGACGATCTCGTTGATCTCCTGGGCCGTGGTGTCGCGCTTGGCGATGAACTTGAAATCGACGAGCGAGACGTTGGGGGTCGGCACGCGGATGGAGATGCCGTCGAGCTTGCCTTTCAATTCAGGCAGCACCAGACCGATGGCGCGCGCCGCGCCGGTCGAGGTCGGGATCTGGCTCATCGCCGCCGCGCGGGCGCGGTAGAGATCCTTGTGCATCGTGTCGAGCGTCGGCTGGTCGCCGGTATAGGAGTGGATGGTGGTCATCATCCCGCGCTCGATGCCGAATTCCTCGTTGAACACATAGGCGAGCGGCGCGAGGCAGTTCGTCGTGCACGAGGCGTTGGAGATCACCACGTGGTCCTTGGTGAGCTGGTCGTGGTTGATGCCGTAGACCACGGTAAGGTCGGCGCCGTCGCCCGGAGCCGAGATGATCACCTTCTTGGCGCCGGCCTTGATGTGAGCCGAGGCCTTTTCCTTCGAGGTGAAGATGCCGGTGCATTCGAGCACAATGTCGACGCCCATCTCGCCGTGCGGCAGCTCTTCGGGATTGCGGACGGCGGTCACCTTGATGGGGCCCGTGCCCACGTCGATCGTGTCGCCCTCGACCGTGACGGTGCCGGGGAACCTGCCGTGCACGCTGTCGAAGCGGATGAGGTGCGCATTGGTTTCGACCGGGCCGAGGTCGTTGATGGCCACCACTTCGATATCGGTCCGGCCCGATTCGACGATGGCGCGCAGAATGTTGCGGCCAATGCGGCCAAATCCGTTGATGGCGACGCGAACTGCCATGAGACGCTCCTTGAAGCTGTATTCAAAAGAAGGGAAGGCGCGAGAACGCGCCTTATTACAATTGTGCCTTCGCCGCTTCAACAACGGCTTGTGTCGTAATACCGAAGTGGGGGTAGAGGTCTTCGATCTTGCCCGATGCGCCGAAGCCGCTCATGCCGACGAACCGGCCGGTGGGGCCGAGAAATTTGTCCCAGCCCTGTTCGACGCCGGCCTCGATTGCTACGCGCGCCTTGGCATTGCCGAAAATGGAGCGCTTGTAGTCGTCGGGCTGCTCGGCGAACAGCTCGAAGCTGGGCACCGAGACCGCACGGGCCGAAATGCCCTCATTGGTCAGTTGCTTGGCCGCATCGAGCGCGAACTGGGTTTCCGAACCCGTGCCGAAGATGACGGCCTGCGCGTCCTTGTCGCCCCAGAGGGTATAAGCGCCGCGGGCGCTGAGATTTTCGCTCGAATATTCTGTGCGCAGCGCCGGCAGGCCCTGGCGCGAAAGTGCCAGGAGCGACGGGCCGGTCTGATGCTCGATGGCGAGTTCCCAGCATTCGGCGGCTTCCATCGCGTCAGCGGGGCGGAAGACACGAAGATTGGGGATGGCCCGTAGTGCGGCGAGGTGTTCGACCGGCTGGTGGGTGGGACCGTCTTCGCCAAGGCCGATCGAATCGTGGGTCATCACGAGGCCGATGCGGACGCCCATCAGGGCCGCGAGTCGGATCGAGGGGCGGCAATAGTCGGTGAAGCACATGAACGTGCCGCCGTAGGGGTAGAACCCGCCATGGAGCGCGATGCCGTTCATGGCAGCGACCATGCCGTGCTCGCGGATGCCGTAGTGGATATACCGCCCGGTGCGATCCTCGGTCGTGAACGCCTCGGTCTGGCTGGTCTTGGTGTTGTTCGAGCCGGTCAGGTCCGCCGAGCCGCCGAGGGTTTCCGGTACGACGCCGTTGATCACCTCGAGCGCATTCTGCGAAGACGCGCGGGTCGCCAGCTTGGGCTTTTCCTCGGCGAGCTGTTTTTTGTACTTTTCGAGCGCAGGCTTGAATTCGGCAGGCAGCGCGCCGCGCTGGCGGCGTTCGAACTCGGATTTGATCTCGCTGTCGGCGGCGTTGAGCCTGTCGGTCCAGGCCGAGCGCTCCTTGGTGCCGCGATTGCCCGCGAGGCGCCAGGCATCCATAATGTCTTCGGGGATTTCGAAGGGACCGTACTCCCACCCAAGTTGCGCCTTGGCCAGCGCGAGTTCCTCGTCGCCGAGTGCCGAGCCATGCACCTTATTGGTGCCAGCCTTGTTGGGCGAACCGAAGCCGATGGTCGTCTTTGCGTCGATCAGCGTGGGCTTGTCGGACTTCTGCGCCTCGGTGAGCGCCTTTTCGATTTCGTCGGGATTGTGGCCGTCGATTGCGATCGTATGCCAGCCTGACGCTTCGAACCGCTTGCGCTGGTCTGTCGAGTCCGCGAGGCCGACCTTCCCGTCAATGGTGATGTCGTTATTGTCCCAGATGACAATAAGCTTCTTGAGCTTCAGGTGCCCCGCAAGCGCAATCGCTTCCTGGGAAATGCCTTCCATCAGGCACCCGTCGCCGGCGTAAACATAGGTGTAGTGATTGACGAGGTCGGCGCCGAACTCGGCGCGCAGCTTGGCCTCGGCGATCGCCATGCCGACCGAGTTGCCCAGCCCCTGGCCCAGCGGGCCGGTGGTCGTTTCGATGCCTCCGGCGTGGCCGTATTCGGGGTGGCCTGCGGTCTTGTATCCGAGCTGGCGGAAGTTCTTGATGTCGTCGAGGCTCATATCCTCATAGCCGAGAAGATAGAGCAGCGAATAGAGCAGCATCGAGCCGTGTCCGGCCGACAGCACGAAGCGGTCCCGGTCTGGCCAATGCGGCGCCTTGGGGTCGAATTTCAAGAACTTGGTGAAGAGCACGGTGGCGATGTCGGCGCCGCCCATGGGCAGGCCCGGATGGCCCGAATTGGCAGCCTGCACCGCGTCCATCGAGAGGGCGCGAATGGCGTTGGCCATTGCGTCGTGTTTGGCTCTGTCTGTCATTAGGGATTCCCGGAATTTGACCTAGAAGAGAACGTCCACGCGCAAGCCGCCTGCCTCGGCCTTTTTGCGCTGGCGAGACACATAGCAGACCGTCTTGACGAGTCAATGTCGTGGGGATCGTGCCCCAAATCGCGCGGCCTTGCCAATTCCGCCATTTTTCAGGTTATTGTGACCGGATCGAAATACGGATTCGAAGGGCGGTTTCGCTTGGCGGGTACAGAGGCAGGAAAGAGCTTTGAGGAAGCGGCAGGCGACCTTGATCGCGCACTCGATGCGCTTGATGCCAGCGTGAGAACTCTTGCCGAACGCATGCGCGCCTTGAGCCGTGCCGAAGACGATGTTCAGCGGCTTTCCGCCGACCGGGCGCGGATTGCGGGCGAACTCGACCGGGCCAGTGCCAGGGCCGAGCGGCTCGACGAGGTGGCGGGCGAAGTCTCAAAGCGGCTCGTCGATGCGATGGAAAACGTCCGGTCCGTGCTCGAACAGTAATTCCCACCTCTTTTGAACGGAGGCGCGTTTGGCCGAAGTCAGTGTCGAAATCAATGGCCGCAAGTTCCGCATGGCCTGCGAGGACGGGCAGGAAACCCACCTTTCCGGCCTCGCGGCGCGGTTCAACGGCTATATCGACGAGTATAAAGGGGCGTTCGGTGAGATCGGCGATACGCGCCTTACGGTGATGGCAGGCATCGCGGTCGTCGACGAACTCAACGAAGCGGAAAAGAAGCTCGCCGCGCTCAAGGCGGAGCTCGATGCGGTCACCAAGGCCGGCAACGACGTGGCCGCGGAGGCCGAGGGCATGGAGGCCAAATTTGCCGCCAAGCTCGGCGACGTCGCGCGGCGGATCGAATCCATCGCCACGGCGATCGACGCGGCGGGACAGGATACGCAGACACAATGAAGGGCGAGGTTCTCGCCGTTCATGCCAGCCCTTCGCACCGGTTTTCCAAAGAGATGCGCGACGCGATCACGCTGATCGAAGGGCTGGGTGTGGAAGGCGACGCGCATGCGGGGGAAACCGTCAAGCACCGCAGCCGGGTCGCCGCAGACCCTTCGCAGCCCAATCTGCGCCAAATCCATTTTATTGCGTCTGAACTGCTCGAAGAGGTCAATGCTCTCGGGTTCGATGTCGGCCTGGGCGCGCTCGGGGAGAATATTACGACGCAAGGCCTCGACCTGATTTCCTTGCCGCGTGGGACACGGTTCACAATCGGGGACGCAGTGGTTGAGATTACGGGGCTGCGTAATCCATGCAGCCAGATCGAAACCTATCGTCCGGGGCTCTTGAAGCACATGATCGGCAAGCGCGCGGATGGCAAGCCGCTGCTGCGGACGGGGATCATGGGTGTCGTCCTCAAGGGCGGGATCGTGCGGGCGAACGATGCGATTGCCGTGACCTTGCCGGGGCCTCCTCTCGTTCAATTGGAGCGCGTTTAGGCAAGGCTTTAAGGTTTGCAGGTAGGGTGCTCGGGCGGTCTTCCGAAGTGTTCCTCCGACGCGCGCAAAGGATGCGTCTATATGTTTTCGTTGAAATATCCCCCTCGAACGTTTGCCGGTTTGCGGGCCGATGCGCGCAGGGTGGTCCTGGGTACGGCCTATGCCCTGCGGCCCAAACGTGTTGCCGTTCTCCCAGCGGTGCTGTCGGGCTGGCTCATGACCAAACTCGGCCTCGAGCGATACGATGCCTGCCTTAAGACCGGCGCGCCGGTGCCACGGCACCCCCTTGGATTTGCGGGCATTTGCGGGGATATGACGCCCGACGTCCTGATGCGTGGGTTCGCCAAGGGGCTCTATCCCTTTAGTCATGTCGGGCGCAAGAAATGGTGGATGAATCCCGAACGCATGGCCATCGCGCCACATGCGATCGTCCGCGACAAGGATGCCAAGCGCATGGTGCGCAACAAGCGCTTTAAAGTGACCTTCGATACGTGTTTTGAAGACGTTATGCGCGCCTGCGCGGCGCCGCGCGATGGCAAGACGCCGCTGACCTGGATCACTGAGGATATCATTGCCGCCTATACCGAGCTGCATCGGGCGGGGCATGCGCATTCGTTCGAGGCCTGGGCGGACGACGGCACACTCGCTGGTGGCGGTTTCGGGATCGCTTCAGGCCCTGTTTTTGTCATCGAATCGCAGTTCACGGCAAAGCGCAACGCATCCAAGGTGGCGATGGTGACCTTGATGCGGCACCTGAGCGCCTGGGGTTTCCTGCTGGCCGATGGCAAGGCGTTTACGCCTTATCTCAAGTCGGTGGGGTTCCGGCTGATCCCTCACGCCGACTATGTTGCTGCGCTCAACGCTCGGGCCCCGACCGCGCCGGTGGATCGGTGGGAGGTCGACGAAACGCTCGACGCTTCAGAGGATTGGGAAGCCGGCGTTCCGGCAGAGCAACGTGCCTGGCTGGAAGACTTGGGCGACAAGGACCGGCAGGTTGCGGTGGCCAACTAAAGCCGTGCCCCGCGAAAACCGTTTCCAGCAATCCCGTCGCAAAGGTCGGCCCAATTGCATCCTGTACAGGCAGCGCGGGTTTGGCCCTCTGCGAAGGCCCGGCGCAGATTTCGGAGCGTTTGGGGGGACAAGATGAGCGTCGTGCCTTCGGTGATCCTCGTACCCAATAGCGTACCTATTTCCCTGGCAGCATTGGCATCGCGCTCAACGACGCTTTCGCGCAGGCAGTGGGGTTCGGGTTCGTCCATCAGTGGCGTGCAGATGTCGTCCGGGCCGGTGACGATTTCGATGTCTTCGCCCCCGCCGATCCGTTCGGCGATCCTGTCGTAATTGGCCGTGAAGGCGGGGCTATAGCCCTTGCCGACGTAGGTCAGGATGCAGAGCAGGTGGTGGGGGCGAAGACGAATGGTCAAGCGTTGCCGCCCTTTGCTTTGCGCGAGAGCAGCATCAGCGTCGCCGCGCCGAGGGCGGCTTTGAGAACGTCGCCAGGAATGAAGGGCAGGAAACCGACCTCAATGGCTTTGTCTACGCCAATAAAGCCCGCGAGCCAGGCGGTGCCCATGGCGAGGCAGAAGGTGCCCGCGGCGACCATTGCGGCGAAAGCGAGTACGGGGCGGCGTCCGTTCCAGCCGCGTTCAGCCAGCCAGCCGACAAAGGCGGTGATCAGCGGCCAGGAGAAGATATACCCCGCCGTTGGACCGGCGAATGCGGGCAGGCCGCCGGAGCCTCCGGCGAGAACGGGCATGCCGAGCGCGGCCTGGCCGAGCCAGGCAAGGACGGTGAGCGCGCCCAGCCGCCAGCCATAAAGCGCGGCGACCATCAAGATGGCATACGTCTGCATCGTCACCGGGACCGGATACATGGGGACCGAGATATAGGATGACAGCGTCAGCACCAGCGTGCCGGCGATAACAGCGGCGATCTGCCAGACGAGCGGGCGGCTTTCGAGCGCCAGCGGGCTGTAGGTGACAGTCTTGGCGGTGGTTTCGGACATGTCTTGCGATTCTCCTCATTGGCATGTCTGGACCGGGAGAAAGGGGTGGGCCCTTTCGTTGGCGCATCAGTCAAAATTATAGATAATTTATGCTGATGATCTATTATTGAGTCCATAATTGCGCGGAGAAGGCAAGGCCTATCTGGTTAACCCACGATGGCGAAGGCGTCGCGGGTCTTGCCTGAAGCGGTTTTGACGGGCTTTTGGCCGATCCAGCGGACGTGTTTCGCGAGGATCGCGGCAGCGGCGTCGATGTCACCTTTGCGCAGCGCGGCGAGGATGGCGCGGTGGTCATGGTCGGTGCGGGTCTCCCAATCCGACCGCCATGCTGCAAAGAGAAACCGGGCGCTTGTCGAATGCAGATCGTCGATGGCCGCGATAAGGCGGGGCATGCCGCATGGCGCGAGAATCAGCTGGTGAAAGCGCCGGTTGGCGTCTTCCCAAGACCTCACGTCGCGTGACACGTCGCCCGCCTTGGTTGCCTCCTCGGCGGCGTCGAGAATGGCGGGCGTAAGATGCGGTGCCGCGTGGCGCAGCGCGAGCACCTCCAGCGCCGCCCGCATTTCGGCGACTTCGCGGACCTCGGACAAATCGAACGCGGCCACCCGCACGCCGCGGCGCGGCTCGCTTTTCGCCAGCCCTTGCGCCTCGAGCCGGCGGAAGGCTTCCCGCACAGGAACGTGGCTGGTGCCGAATTCATCGGCAATGTGATCCTGCCGCAGCCGAGCGCCGGGCTCGATTTCTCCGGCAATGATCCTGTCGGCAAGAACACGGCTGATACGGACGGCAATGGTTTCTGATTTGGCTTGAGTCATGAACTATAGATAATTTGACAAAGCGGGGCTGTCCAGAACGGCGCGACCCGTTTACCTAACGGGAACATAAGGTTTGAGGGGTTTGTCATCTAAATGTCATAAATCAAGGCACGGTAATAAATGCGAGGGATTTATGGCAAACGCCCACGGAGCCGATCGGGGGATCCGGCTCGATTTTTCAAGACTTGTCACTATTGTTATTTTCGCAAGTATCGCCGTTATCATACTCGGAATTTTCCGGGAGCTCGTGATCTGGCAGATCGGGCTCGACACGCCATTGATGGATTTGCGCCACTTTGCGCTCGATACCGAGCTGGCATTGCCATCCTGGTATTCCACGACCCTTCTGCTTGTCTGTGCAGCGCTGTTGTATCTCATTGCCCGCGCCACTCGCGCAGATGGTGGACGGGACTGGGGCCGCTGGATGATGCTTTCTGTGATCTTCCTGCTCATGTCGCTCGATGAGGCCGCGAGCTTCCACGAGGTGCTGATGCGGCCCATGCGAAGCGCATTCGATGCAACCGGGATTTTCTATTATACCTGGGTTGTGCCGGGGGCGATCGGTGTTCTCGTGCTCGGGCTTTATTTCCTGCCCTTCGTGTTGCGCTTGCCGCGCAGTACGGCAGCATGGATCGTGTTGGCGGGCATGCTCTACGTCGGTGGGGCACTGGGTTTGGAGTTATTCGGCGGCGCGTTCGACGAAGCCTGGGGCACGGCCAGCCTGCCTTATATTTTCGTTTCCGTCCTTGAGGAAAGCTTGGAAATTGCCGGGCTGTCCGTGTTCGTGATGGCGCTTTGCACGCATATCGGCACGCAATGGCGTGCGCTCGATGTCACGGTTCTGGCGGAAGCGCCCTGGGGAGCGCGCGCGGGCACCGGGCGAACAGCGGACGCTGCGTAACGCCCTGTCGCCTCACCACGGCACGACCTCAATCTCAGGCCAGATCGCCTTGGCGCGGGCGCCCTTTTCGTGGTGCGTGTACTTGTTGTCGAGAGACCGGTTGGGCGTGATGCGGAAGGCGAACATGTCATCCAGGCCGAACGGGGCTTCGATGGTGAGGGCGCCGTCGGCCTCGAGCCGGATGGCCACGGCGTGGGTTTTGGACGCGTAGCGCAACAAAGCGTCCTTCGTCCGCTCGAGCGGCGGCACCGCGAAACCGAAGCGCTCCGGGAACCACAGGTGGACACGGGCCTGATTGCGGACCTCGACGGGCACCGGAAGATGGGCGAAGCGGCTTACGACCGAGCGGATCACGGCGTCTTCGGCTTCATAGGACAGATCGGAGTCATCGAAATAGATGACGTCGATATCCTTGGTGCCAGTGAGCAGCGGTTTGCCGGTCAGGTGGCTCCATACGGCGTTGTAGATTGCGCCGGACCCGACCAGATGGTCCGGTAATTCCATGGCACGCAGGCCTTCGAGGACCTCCATGAGCACGGCATGTCCGCGCACGATCGCTTCGAGCGCGGCGCGCTGCTCGTCATCGGGCCGGCCTGCCCATTTGAGATGCGCGTCCATGGGTAAAAGTTTAGCGTGATTCCGGGGTGTGCACCGAGAGACGAAATGGTCTCGAACTTCGCTTTTGCCCCCTTTGCCCGCAGCGCAAGAAGGCCTATATGATCGGATGCTGCCCGGTGCGTGTGGACATTTGCATCCCCGGGGCCTTATCGATCCTAAAGGGAGCTGTCCCTGACCGGGCCCGTGGGCTCGGATACACGGCGCCCACCTACTTATGTAGGTTCCCGGGATCGAAAACATCCCACGGCCAGGGCGGCACCGAATTTCTTGAGGGCGAGGACACGCGCGCGTTTTGACCCAAAGCTTGAGCCCATTCGAAGAGCAGAAGGCCGCGCTGCGTGAAGAGGCATTCGCCAGGCGCGCGAAAATCCCCGCCGCCGATCGCGCGGACGCCGCCAACATCGTGGCGACGCTGTTTTTCGACGGCGTGCCGCTCGAGCCCGGGCAGGTGGTCGCCGCCTATTGGCCGATCCGTGACGAGATCGACTGCAAGCCAATCCTCACGCGGCTGATGGATTCGGGGCAGCAGGTCTGCCTGCCGGTGGTGACCGGAGACGGGGCACCGCTCGAATTGCGGCTATGGCAGCCGGGCCAGCCGCTTTATCCATCCGGGTTCGGTACGCTCGCGCCGTCTGAAACCGCGCCGCGTGCCGTTCCCGACGTCGTTATCATACCGCTTCTGGCGTTCGATCGCCTTGGAACGCGACTGGGGTACGGCAAGGGCTATTATGACCGCACGCTCGAAGTGATGGACGCCAAGCCGCTGATCGTCGGGATCGCCTTCGCGGCGCAGGAACTCGAATACATTCCGCGTGAACCCCATGACATGCCGCTCGACATTCTCGTCACCGAGACGGGCGTTCAGAGGTTCGAGGCCGTATGAGGCTTCTGTTTCTTGGAGATGTCATGGGCAAGGCAGGCCGCAACGTGGTTGCCGAGCGGCTGCCGGGGCTGATCGAGACCTACGGATTTGATTTCGTCATCGTCAATGGTGAGAACGCAAGTCACGGGCGCGGGCTCACCGAAGCGCATTACGAGATGCTGCGCGATGCCGGCGCCGACGTGGTGACGCTGGGTGACCACGCCTTCGATCAACGCGATATCATGACCGCCATCGAACGGCATTCGACGCTGGTCCGACCGGTCAACTTCCCACCCGGTGCGCCGGGACGCGGGGCGGCGTTCGTCACCGGGCGCAAGGGGCATCAGGTGCTCGTCGTCAATGTTCTCGGGCGCGTGTTCATGCCGCCGATGGACGATCCCTTCCGTGCTGTCGACGCCGCCATAGCCGCCTGTCCGCTAGGCGAACAGGCGGATGCCATCGTTGTCGACCTGCACGCCGAGGCGACGTCGGAAATGCAGGCCATGGGGCATTATCTCGACGGTCGCGTTTCGCTCGTCGTGGGCACGCATACGCATATTCCGACGTCCGACCATCGCATCCTGAAAGGGGGCACGGCGCTGATGAGCGACGCTGGCATGTGCGGGGACTATGACAGCGTCATCGGCATGGAGCCCGACGAGCCGCTCAGCCGGTTCCTGACCGGGCTCCAGAGGGCACGGTTCACGCCCGCCGAGGGCGAGGCGACGCTAAGCGGTGTCGCGATCGAGACCGACCCCAGGACCGGCCTCTGCACACAGGTCCTGCCGGTGCGCATCGGTGGCAGTCTGTCGCAGGCCTATCCCGAGTTCGCGCCGGGGTAGGGTGCGCCCTCTTTATTTCTGGTTTTGCCGGGACTATAAACCCGCACCAATCAGCCACATCGAATTAAGACGGGGAACTGACCGCTTATGGCCGGCCATTCACAGTTCAAGAACATCATGCACCGCAAGGGTCGTCAGGACGCGGTGCGGTCCAAGATCTTTTCCAAGCTGGCGCGCGAAATCACCGTTGCCGCCAAGTCGGGCATGCCCGACCCGGCGATGAACCCGCGCCTGCGCCTTGCCGTCAACAACGCCAAGGCGCAGTCCATGCCCAAGGATAATATCGAGCGGGCGATCAAAAAGGCCTCTGGTGGTGACAGCGAGAACTATGAGGAAGTGCGCTACGAGGGCTATGGTCCGGGCGGTATCGCCGTTATCGTAGAGGCGCTGACCGACAACCGTAACCGCACTGCCTCCACGGTGCGTTCGACCTTTTCGAAAGCCGGCGGCGCGCTCGGTGAAACCGGTTCGGTCGCTTTCATGTTCGACCGGGTTGGCGAAATCTACTATCCGATTGCGGCCGGCGACGCCGAAAAGGTGATGGAAGCGGCGATCGAAGCGGGCGCCGACGACGTCCAGAGCGATGAGGACGGGCACACGATCTACTGCGCGTTCGAGGACATCGGCGATGTGAGCACCGCGCTCGAAGCCGCGCTCGGGGAGGCCGAAAGCGTCAAGCCGGTGTTCAAGCCCCAGACGCTGACGCCAATCGACGCGGAAAAGGGCGAGAGCCTGATGCGGCTCATCAACAACCTCGAAGACGATGACGACGTCCAGAACGTCTACGCCAATTTTGAGATGAGCGACGAGGACATGGCCAAGCTCTCGGCCTGATCTTTTTTCTTGATGCTGCTCAAGAAGGCGCTCCGTACGGGGCGCCTTTTGCGTTTCAGGAGTTCACGGCTTTCCGTTCGCTATAGACCAGCACGGGAACGGCGGACGAAACCTGTTCCGCGCCCTCGGATGCAAACGTGCTGACCGCCACATTGTCGCGCCCGGCATTCTTGACCGCGTAAAGCTGTGCGTCCGCATGCCTGAACAGAGACCCGAACGGGGTCGCCTGAGTGCAAACGGCGCCGCCGACGCTGATGGAAAGCCTGCAGGGTTCCCCGCCGGTATCGAAGGTGACGTTGCGTATGCGCAGGCGGAGATCCTGGGCCACGATCCGCGTCGCGGCCTCCCCGGCGCCGGGCAGGAAAATGCCGAATTCCTCGCCGCCCAGGCGGCCAACGATGTCGGTCTCGCGGATGACGGAGCGTATTGTCGCTGCGATCATTTTGAGCGCAGCGTCGCCACACGCATGGCCGAAGCGGTCGTTGATCGACTTGAAATGGTCCGCGTCGATGACCAGGAGGCCACCGCCCCTGGTTGCGGGGTCTTCGAGCAGTGCCGTCACCTCGTCCACGAAGGCGCCATGGTTGAGGCACTGGGTGAGGCTGTCGCGGGCGGCGGCAGCTTCGAGGCGCTCATATGCGATTTCGAGCTGCCGGTGACGGAGCGCCATGAAGAGCATCGTCGGCCCGGCCAGGGCGATCGGTGCGACGATCGCTGCGACCAGGCCGGTGCTTCCGAGCCCTTGGGAAAAGATTTCGAGAATACCGTAACTGATCGCGACGGATGCGAGGACCACCCATGTTAAATTGCGCAATGTGCGTAATAGAACTGGAACCCAGTCATGTCTGGGCAGGCGATTGACTCGCGGCATCGGTCGGTGCGTCCCCGTCGTGTGCGTCGTGGCGGAACGTAGGGGTAATTCCTTAAACGAGTCCTTGCGTAGATATCGAAAATGCCACCCATCACAGCGGTTGTGAACAAATCCAGTTTGTTTCTGATTTGTTCACTTTGCGCTTGGTAGGGTCCGGACACTGACATAAACTGTCGGAATGGAGAGCTTGGTGCGAATCATGGGCATCGATCCGGGGCTGCGGCGTACGGGTTGGGGCATTATCGAAGCGGAGGGTACGCGGTTGCGCTTCGTCGCCTGCGGCGTCCTGACCCCGGAGGTGAATCAGGAGCTCGCCTTGCGGCTCGTGCACCTGCATGAGGGGCTGATGCGGCTGATCGCCGAACATCATCCGCACGAGGCGGCGGTCGAGGAAACCTTCGTCAATGCCGGCGCGCGCTCGACGCTGCTTTTGGGGCAGGCGCGCGGTATCGCTGTGATGACGCCGGCCTCGATGGGGCTGCCGGTGGGGGAATATTCGGCCAACCTCGTCAAGAAGTCCGTGGTCGGGACCGGCCACGCGGAAAAAAAGCAGATCGAACTGATGGTCAGAACCCTGTTGCCCGCCGCCAAGTTCAAGTCCGCCGATGCCGCCGACGCCCTCGCCATTGCAATCTGCCACGCGCATCACCGGCAACACCGCAAGCTGGCGGTTTCCGCATGATCGGCAAATTGAAGGGGCTGGTGGAGACCATCGGCGAGGATGTCGCGCTGATTGATGTCAACGGCGTATGTTACGAGGCGCACTGTTCGGGCCGGACGCTGCAGGCGTTGCCGCGCGTGGGCGAGGCGACGGTACTGTTCATCGAGATGATCGTGCGCGAGGACCTCATCCGGCTTTACGGCTTTGCCACCGAAGCGGAGAAGAACTGGTTCAAGCTCCTGCTCAGCGTGCAGGGCGTGGGCTCGCGCGTCGCGCTGGGGATCCTCTCTACGCTCTCGCCATCCGACCTTTCTTCGGCCATCGCGCTGCAGGATAAAGCCATGGTCGGCCGTGCGCCGGGTGTTGGCCCGAAACTCGCCCAGCGGATCGTTTCCGAACTCAAGGGCAAGGTTCCGGCGCTCGGGACCATCGATCCAGGCGTTGCAGGGTTGCAGAATGCGCTCGGGGAGGGCGTCGCGCCGGGGGCCGTGTCCGATGCGGTTTCTGCCCTCGTCAATCTCGGCTATGCGCAGGCGCAGGCCTCCGGGGCGGTGGCGCGGATCATCGCCAAAGAGGGCGAGGATACACCGACCGAGAAGCTCATCCGTCTGGGGCTCAAGGAATTGAGTTCGTGAGTGTCGCCTTGGTTCGGGTAAGATTCCTTACTATTTTATCTCCGTAAGGAATTTGGAGTTTGGTAATGTCGACCGCCACGCTTACGTCGAAGGGGCAGATGACTTTGCCCAAAGAGGTTAGGGATGATCTGAATCTCAAACCTGGAGACAAGATCGAGTTCGTTAAAGTTCACGGCCATTACGAGTTGCGGGCGAGAACCCGCAACATAGCGGACTTTGCCGGAGTATTGGGCGAGCCACCCAATGGCAGGCGGCTTTCGGTCAAGGATATGGACGATGCCATCGCCGAGGCGGTGGTCGAAGAGTACAGGCGTTCGTCTTCTTGATTGGCGTCGACACCAACATACTCGTTCGGCTCTTTGTGGCCGACGACAAAAATCAGGCGGCCAAGGCCAGGGCTTTTCTCTCTCGGCGGACGGTCGAGGATCCGGCATATGTTTCGGTCGTCACGCTGATTGAACTCATGTGGGTTCTCAAACGCGGGTACGGTTACAAAAGAGATGGGCAATTGACGGTACTGCAAGCCTTTCTGGAAAGCGCGAACGTCGTACTCGAGCATGAGGGTGCGGTTCGTGTGATTGTAGAGCAGCATGCAGATACGAGCGTGGACCTTGCTGACATCCTGATCGCCGAAACGAGCCGAATGGCTGGCTGCACATCCCTCGTTACATTCGACAAACCCGCTTCCAAGCTGGTCAACGGTATGGATCTTTTGACGTGACCGACCTCACCAACGCAACAGCCGAACGCGATGGTGGCCTTGATGTCGCCCTGCGCCCCATGGGGTTCAATGAATTCATCGGGCAGGAGGACGCGCGGGCCAATCTGCAGGTGTTCATCGAGGCGGCCAAGCAGCGGCAGGCGGCGCTCGATCATGTGTTGTTCGTCGGTCCGCCGGGGCTGGGCAAGACCACCCTGGCGCAAATCCTATCGCGCGAACTGGGCGTGGGGTTCCGGGCGACGTCCGGGCCGGTGATCGCCAAGGCGGGCGACCTAGCGGCGCTTTTGACCAATCTCGAAGAGCGTGACGTGCTTTTCATCGACGAGATCCACCGGCTCAACCCGGCAGTCGAGGAAATCCTTTATCCGGCGATGGAGGATTTCCAGCTCGATCTCATCATCGGGGAAGGGCCCGCGGCGCGCTCGGTGCGGATCGATCTGGCCAAGTTCACGCTCGTGGGCGCAACGACGCGCGCGGGGCTCCTCACCACGCCGTTGCGCGACCGGTTCGGCATCCCCGTCCGGCTTAATTTCTACACCCCGGAAGAACTGGTCAAAATTGTCGAGCGGGGCTCGCGCATGATGGGCATGGAAATGACCCCCGACGGCGCGCTCGAAGTTGCGCGGCGCTCGCGCGGCACGCCGCGTATCGCGGGGCGGTTGCTCAGGCGCGTGACCGATTTCGCGCTCGTTGAAGGCGCCGAAAAGGTGAACCGGGAGGTCGCGGACCGGGCGCTCTTGCGTCTCGACGTCGACGCGCGCGGGCTCGATACGCTCGACCGGCGGTATCTCAAGACCATTGCAGAATTCTATGGCGGCGGTCCGGTGGGGATCGAAACCATCGCTGCGGCACTTTCCGAGCCCCGCGATGCGATCGAGGAGATCGTCGAACCCTACCTCATCCAGCAAGGGTTCATCCAGCGGACACCGCGCGGACGCATGATGACGGCGCTCTCTTTTCAACATATGGGCTACGCCGTGCCGCAAGGGTTCGTGGGCAATCAGGCGAGCCTGTTCGAGGATGGCGAAAGCGAATGAACCATCGCGCAATGGTGAGTTTCGATGCACCTGCGGGCCGGTTCAATTTTCGGACTGTCGGCATTGCGATGCGTGAAGGGTTCGTTCTTGTTCATCGCGCGCTTGGCGGCATGTACTGGTCGCTGCCGGGCGGGCGCGTCGAGGTGGGCGAACAGGCAGAGGTCGCGTTGCGGCGCGAAGTTTTCGAAGAACTCGGCGTAACCGGCGAAGTCGGAGCGTTGCGGTTCGTCATCGAAAACTTCTTCACACACGAGCGGACGCTATTTCACGAGCTGGGCTTTTATTTCGACCTGTCGCTGCCCGACCGGTTCGCGTTCCGCGCGGATGGAGAGGTCTGCCATCGTTGTCAGGACGGGGCCTTCCAGCTCGAATTCAAATGGGTCCCCGCCCATGAGGCCGGTTTGACCGAATGCGCTTTCCAGCCGGCCGTGCTCCGGGCGCGACTGCTCGACGTTTCTGAAGCGCCCGTCCACATCGTCCGTCATGAGGACGCGCCATGATCGCCTTCGGCGGCAGCCTCCAGCCGGACGGTTCGCACCTTTTTCCGGTACGCGTCTATTTCGAGGACACGGATTTCTCGACCAATGTCTACCACGCGGCGTATCTGAAATTTTTCGAGCGCGCCCGGACCGAGTTCCTGCGCGCTCACGGTATCCATCACGCGGAACTGGCGGCGGAGGGGCTCGCGTTCGCTGTGCGGCATCTGGAAATATCCTATGATCGCGCGGCGCATATCGACGATCTGCTCGAGGTGGAAACCCGACAGTTGGAAATGTCGGGCGCCCGGTTCGTGCTTGAACAGATCCTGCGGCGGGATGGCGAAGTCGTCGCCTCGGCGAAGGTCACGGCGGTCCTGCTCAATGCCGCCGGCCGCCCCGTGCGGCTGCCCGCCGCGCTCAGGGCCCGATTTTCCGCGCATTGAACGGTTATTAACCATTTCTTGACCATAAATGGGGCCAGCCGGTCCGATGACGTCCTATTGAAGCGCCTGCCGCCCGGAACGGCGCGGCAAAGCTCTAATTTTGACAAAATTGGCACTCATCGGATCGCAACACTCTGGTTGTCGCGGGTTGCGACGCGCTCCTCGACGTAAAGGTACACGCGCTAATGGAAGCTATGGAAGCAGTGGGCACGGTCGCCGCCCATGACTTTTCGCCGATCGGCCTGTTCATGGCCGCCGATATCGTCGTCAAACTCGTCATGCTCGGGCTTCTCGCCGCATCGATCTGGTGCTGGGCCATCATCATCGACAAGTCGATGATGTTCACCCGCGTGCGGCGCGAGATGAACCGGTTCGAGAAGACCTTCTGGTCCGGCCAGTCGCTTGAAGAGCTTTATCAGACGCTTTCCCAGCGTCCGACCTCGGGGCTCTCTTCGGTGTTCGTTGCCGCCATGAAGGAGTGGAAGCGCTCCCACGAGCAGAACGCGTCGAGCTATGTCGGGGTTCAGGCGCGGCTCGACAAGGTGCTCGATGTCGCGATTGCGCGCGAGAGCGAGGAGCTTGAAAAGCGCCTGCCGTTTCTCGCGACTGTCGGAAGCGCGGCGCCATTCATTGGCCTCTTTGGCACGGTGTGGGGCATCATGAATGCGTTCTCCTCGATTGCCGCCTCCCAGAGCGCGAGCCTCGGGGTCGTCGCAGGCCCCATCGCCGAAGCGCTGTTCGCAACCGCTATCGGCCTTGTCGCGGCCATTCCGGCGGTTATCGCGTTCAACAAGCTCTCGGGCGATGCGGGCAAGCTGATCGGCCGGCTCGAAGGGTTCGCCGATGAATTCGCGGCCATTCTGGGCCGCCAGCTCGAGGCAAGGAGCCGCCGCTAATGGGTATGGCCGTCAATGGCGGCGGGCGCGGGGGCGGTAGGCGCCGCCGCGGGTCGCGCGCCAGCCTTATGAGCGAGATCAACGTCACGCCGTTTGTCGACGTGATGCTCGTCTTGTTGATCATCTTCATGGTCGCCGCGCCGATGATGGCGGTCGGGGTGCCGATCGACCTGCCCGAAACCCAGGCGAGCGAGATGGAATCCGAGCGCGATCCGGTCACGGTTTCAGTGACGCCGGAAGGTCAGGTCTTCGTTGGCGAGGACCCGGTCGCGCTTGACGGACTTGTCGAAGCGGTGCGCTCGGTTTCCGAGGATACCGAGGCGCGGCTCTATGTGCGTGGCGACGCGAGCGTCAATTACGGTACCGTCATGGAAGTGATGGGCATGCTTTCGGGCGCGGGATATTCGCGTATCGGACTTATCACCGAGCAGGCCGGCGCGAGCGGGGCGGGCCAGTAAACGGCATGCGTCTTGGCACCACCATATCGGTCAGCGTTCATGCTCTGTTGATCGCCCTCGGGCTGATCAATCTGAGTTTCGTCGAGCCGCTGAACACAAATATGGTGGAGTCGATTTCCGTCGATATCGTGCCGATCGAGAACGTCTCCAATCTGCGTGTCGGGGTCGAGGACAGCCAGGTCGTCGAGACCGAAACGCCCTCGGCGGTCGAGAGCGATCAGGAAGCGGAACTCGCGCAGCGCACCGGCAACACCGAGGAAAACCAGCCAATCCCGGAGGCGACGCCAGACCCGTCGCCAGCGCCGACGGTTCAGACAGCGCCGGAACCCCAGCCGCGTCCCGCACCGGAACCGGAGCCCGAACCCATCGAGCCGCCCGCGCCGCGTCCCGAGCCCGAGCCCATACCGGCGCCCGAACCGGAACCAACGCCCGAGCCCGAACCCGAACCGACGCCCGCACCCGAACCTGAATTGGCCACAGAGCCCGATCCCGAACCCGAGCCGGTCGCGCCCGTGCCGCCGAGCGCCACCAATGTCGCCCAACTGCGCGAGGACTTCGCGCGCCAGCAGGAGGCGCAGCGCCAGGCCCAGGCCGAAGCCGAAGCGCAGGCGGAAGCCGAGCGTCAAGAACAGCAGGCCGAACAGGAACTGGCCGATGTCGCCGACCGGATTGAGGACATCATCAACCAGGAAGAATCCCGCGGCGGCATCACCGGGGCAGGCGGCGACGAAGCGCTGGGGCGCCCCACCGGGCAGGCGGCTCTCTTGACGCAATCCGAGCAGGATGCGCTCGCGTCCGCCATGCGCCGATGCTGGAGCCCGCCGATCGCCGCAATGACCGAGACGGGGCTCACTGTACGGTTGCTGGTATCGCTCAATCCGGACGGTTCGGTCTCCGGCACGCCGGAAATCCGCACGCCGTTCACGAGCGATCTGGTGCGGACAACGGCTCTGGCCGCGCAGCGCGCGGTGCAGCAATGCGGGCCCTATACGATGCTTCCAGCGGAGAAATACGAGACCTGGCGGCAGGTGGACGTGACGTTCGATCCGAGGGATCTGTAAGGCCCTGCCAGTGTGGCGCCGGCGCAACGGACGAGAACGAGAATGCGCCCAATCGATTTTCCGACACGATTGGTGCGTAATGAAGGCAACAAAACGGGCCGAAGCGGCATTGCCCCCGCGTTCGGCCGGGCCCGAAAGGGCGGATTTGTTATGGAGACGACGCGACTATGACCCTTATGACCCGCAGGTCCGCGCTCACGCTCGGTCTTTCCGGCGCCGCCATGATGGCGATGGCCAGGCCGGCGAACGCGCTCGTGCAGATCACCGTTTCGGGCGGCAATTTCACGCCGCTCCCGATCGCCATCCCCAATTTCGCCTCGGCCGATCCGAGCTTCGGTGCCGAGGTCGCGCAGATCGTGCGCAACAACCTTGTCGGCTCGGGGCTCTTCCGCCTCGTCGATCCGGCGGGCTATCCCAGCCAGGTGGGCGATCCCAATGCGCCCCCCGATTTCAACGCCTGGCGCGCGACGGGCGCCGATGCGGTGGTCATGGCGGATGCCAATAACGCCGGCGGGCAGATCCAGTCGAGCCTGCGGCTCTGGGATACGACGGCGGCCCAGCAGGTCACCGGCAAGGCCTATGGCGCGCCCGCCGATAGCTGGCGGCGCATCGCGCATATCGCCTCGGACGCGATCTATTCAGGGCTTACGGGCGAGACGGGCTACTTCGACACCCGCGTCGTCTATGTCGCCGAAAGCGGCCCCAAGGCAAACCGCGTCAAGCGGCTGGCGATCATGGACCAGGACGGCGCCAACAACCGTATCCTGACCGATGGCCGGCTTGCGACGATTACGCCCCGCATATCTCCCGACGGTACGCGCGTTGCGTATATGACGTTCGACGGACCCAACGCGTCAGGCATTTTCATCCTCAATCTTGCGACCGGCCAGACCCAGTCCATCGGGCAGTACGGCCAGATGAGCTTCGCGCCGCGGTTTTCGCCCGACGGTCAGCGGCTCGTCTTCTCGGTAACGCAGGGTGCGGCCACCAACCTTTATGCGTTGCCGCTGGCGGGCGGGCAGCCGACCGCGCTGACAAGCGGCTCGGCCATCGACACCTCGCCCTCGTTCTCGCCGGACGGCCAACGGATCGTCTTTGAATCCGACCGTGGCGGGCGTCCGCAGATTTACGTGATGAGCGCGGCTGGCGGCGGTGCGGAGCGCATCTCCTATGGCGATGGCGCGTATTCCACGCCGGTCTGGTCGCCCAAGGGCGATCTCATTGCCTTCACGCGCCAGTCGGGCGGGCAGTTCTCTATCGGTACCATGAACCCCGACGGCTCGGGTGAGCGTATCCTCGCCACCAGCTTCCACGCCGAGGGTCCGACCTGGGCCCCCAATGGCCGCGTCCTGATGTTCTTCCGCGATCCGGGCGGCAATGACGGCCCGCGGCTTTATTCCATCGACGTCTGGGGCCGCGCCGAACAACGGGTCCCGACCGAAGGGTTCGCCTCGGACCCGGCCTGGTCGCCGCTTCTGGCTTAGCAAGATCCGTCACACCGTTCAGGATGAGGCGGCCGCATGGGCTGCCTCGTCTTGATTATTTATAGGAACATAAGTAGAACGACGGTCCTGAGACGCAGACTGCCGATTCGGATCCGATGAACACCACACTCTCTCACCTGCGGCGTTTGGCATTGTCCCGGCAGGGGTTGGCGTCACAGCGGAGTTTCGGGGCGGGGCTGCCCGGAACGCGACGGGCAATCGAGCATCTGGGCTATGTGCAGATCGACACGCTTGCGGTGGTCGAGCGCGCACATCACCACGTCCTCTGGAATCGGGTGCCCGGATACGATCCCGCGCATCTCAACCGGCTGACCGCGAAAAAGCACATTTTCGAATACTGGTTTCACGCCGCGGCCTATCTGCCGATGCGCGATTACCGCTTTGCGTTACCCCGCATGGCGTCGATCCGGAGCGGCGAAGCGCGCTATCTGACCGATGTCGATCCGCGGCTGATGAATGAAATAATGGCGCGCGTGCGCTCGGAAGGGGCGTTGCGGATACGCGACATCGATTCGGGCACAAAGAGCGCGAACGGCAGCTGGTGGAACTGGGGGCCGGGACGACGCGCTCTCGATAAATTGTTCATGCAGGGCGATCTTATGGTGCGCGAGCGCAACGGCATGGAGAAGGTATACGACCTTGCCGAGCGCTGCTTGCCCGAAGGCATCGACCTGAGCATGCCCTCGCAGGAGGAATACGCCGCCTATCTCTTTGATACCACGCGCCGGGCGCATGGCGTATTCACGCTCGCGCAGGTCCTGCACCTCAGACGCGGCAAACCTATCCGCGAGGCCATGCGCGCCGTCGTCGAGGATCGCATCGCGGCAGGAGTGGTCAAGCGGATCGACGCGGTGGGCGGATCACCAGCCTTTGTCGATGTCGAGGCGCTGGAGGCCCTGTCGCGTGTGCGCCGGCGCGTACAGATCGTATCGCCGTTCGACAACGCCCTCATCCACCGCGACCGACTGAGCGCGCTGTTCGGCTTCGACTATCGTCTCGAATGCTATGTGCCCGCGCCCAAGCGCATCTTTGGCTATTTTTGCCTGCCGGTTCTTTTCGGCCAGAAATTCGTCGGCCGGATCGACTGCAAGGCTCATCGTGCCGAAGGGCGGTTCGAGGTCCTGAGCCTGCACATCGAGGACCCCGCGCTCGACATGGACCGCTTTCTGCCCGCCTTTTTGGCCGAATTGCAGCGCTTTGCCGAATTCAATGGCTGCATGGAACTCGACGTCGATTCCGTCCGGGGCTTTTAGGCTGATCCAAGATGCACTTGGGCAACAGTCGTGGCGTCCCGATGCGGGACGCGGCAAACGCGCGCGATCGTGCCCAATTTGTGCCCGATTAAGCGCGGATTAACCCTACGAAGACACCTGCGGTTAAGGTAACGCGGTGTAAAACCGTTCACTACAATTTTTCCCTGTTCGGAGCAGAATTCGCTATGGGTTCGACGTTGCCCCTTCTTCGCCTTGGCAAAGGCTTTCTTATGGTGGCGCTGCTGGCGGTAGTCGCCGCCTGTGCGCGCACCCCGGATACCGGCGTTGGCAATCTCGGACCCGGCCAGGGGGGCGGCGCGCCCGGCAGCCAGCAGGAATTCCTCGTTTCGGTCGGCGACCGCGTGTTCTTCGAAACCGATTCGTCCGTGCTCACCGCCGACGCCCAGGCGACGCTCGACAAACAGGCGCAATGGCTGGCGCGATATCCCCAGTACCGCATCGTCATCGAGGGTCACGCTGACGAGCGCGGCACGCGCGAATACAACATCGCACTGGGTGCCAGACGCGCGACGGCTGTCGTCAACTACCTGGTTTCCAAGGGTATTCCGGCGGGCCGGATTTCCTCGGTTTCCTATGGCAAGGAGCGGCCGGTCGCGGTTTGCAACGACATCTCGTGCTGGTCGCAAAACCGACGCGCGGTCACAGTCCTGACAAACTAGCGCTGCACAGAGCATTCCGTGCTGGAGGCATAGCGCCGGGACCTTGAGTATTTTGGTCCCGGCGCTTCTTTTTTGCCAAAATGCTCCTTTACCTCGCGGTCGTTCCAAGGTGATCTTGCGCGCGCAATTTTCGACTTGCCGCCTTTTGGGGAGTGTCATGACAGTCTTTGGTTTCGTTTCCGGTTCAGCCAGAAGCTGGCGGCGCCTTGCCGCCGGTCTTGGGCTTGCCGGGGTTTTGAGTTTTGGCTCCGCTGCGCCGGTCCTGGCCCAGAGCCAGGATATCGCCGCGCTTCAGGTGCGGATTTCGCAGCTCGAGGAACAGGTCCGCACCTATTCGGGGCAGATCGAGGGTCTGCAGTTCCAGCTCACCCAATTGCAGACGCTCATCGAGCGCATGCAGGAAGACAACGAGTTCCGCTTCCAGCAGCTGGAAGGCGGTGGCTCGGGGGAATCTGAGGCGGTAACCACCCCCGGCGGCGCGACGCCGTCCGAAGCGTTACCGCCCTCTTCCAGCACCGAGACCCTGCCCGAAGCCCCCGCTACCGAGGGCGCGCTCGTGGGCGACGAGGACCTTGGGGAACTTGACCCCAATTTCGGCGACGAGGACCGGCTCTACGCGAGCGACGTCTTCGAAGGCGAGGAAGGAGTCGTCACCGGTCCACCCGAAGCGCCGCTGGGGCAAACGCCGCCCTCGGCGCCGCTCGATCTGAGCTTTGATGCCAACCAGACCGATATCGAGGTCAATGACGGGGACGCCAACGCCCAGTTCCAGGCGGGCTACGACGCCATCGTCCGCGGTGAGACGGCGTTTGCCGAGGAACAGTTCCGGCAGTTCCTCGAACTGTTCCCCGACAATCCGCAGGCCCCCGACGCGACCTATTGGCTGGGGCAGACACTCATCCAGCGCGGGGCCTATCACGAAGCGGCCAATGTGCTCATCACCGGGTTCGAGGCTTATCCGACCTCGTCGCGCGCGCCGGATCTGCTGCTCGATCTCGGCGTCGCGCTGCACGGCGCGGGCGAGTTCGATACCGCGTGCCGGACCTATTCGGAGGTACTGCGGCGCTATCCCGAGGCGACCGACGCGTTCAAGGAGCGTGTGGTTTCCGAGCAGGCCCGGGCAGGGTGCTGAGCGGGAAGCCGGCGCGGTTTCCCGGCCTTGCGCCCGAGGCGCTCTTTGCGCCTGTCCAGACGGAAAAGACCATTGGCCTCGCCGTCTCGGGCGGGGCCGATTCTCTGGCGCTGATGCTGCTGGCGGCGGACTGGGCAAGCACCCCGGGCCGGCCGGAGACAATTGTCTACACGCTCGACCACGGCCTGCGCCCCGAAGCGGCCGCCGAGACTGAGATGGTCGGGAGAATCGCCGGTCAACTCGGGTTGGCCTGCCGTATCTTGCGCTGGGACGGGCCCAAGCCCGAAACGGGAATGCAGGCTGCCGCGCGCACGGCGCGCTATCGCCTGCTTGGCGATGCGATGGCCGCCGATGGCGCGTCGGTTCTTCTCACGGCACATCACCAGGACGATCAGGCCGAGACCGTTCTGATGCGGCTGGCCCATGGCAGCGGCGTCTCCGGGCTCAAAGCCATGGAACCGTTCGCAACCGTTGAAGGCGTGCGCGTGTTCCGTCCTTTGCTCGACGTGCCGCGCGCGACCCTCGCGCAAGGGGTCGCGGCCGCCGCGATCGAGCCCGCGTTGGATCCCAACAACGACGACCCGCACTATGAGCGCGTGCGCTGGCGCAGGGCGATGCCGATGCTCGAGGATCTGGGGTTGACCGCCCCGCGGCTGGCGGCGCTGGCGAAACGGCTGGGCCGGATCGACGCGCTGGGCGAAACCATGTGCGCCGCATTCATGAGCGCGCACTGCCGGATCGACGATTTCGGCGTCGTGCATGTCGACAGGCAAGCGTTTGCCGAGGCCCCCGAAGAAATCCGCGTGCGGGCCATGCGGCGTGCTGTCGCGATTGCGGGGGGACTTGACGACGCTCCGCTCGCCCCGGTCGAGGCCGTTGCCGGTATGGCGGGCGTGGCTGGCGTATTCAGCCGTACCGTGGCGGGTGCTGTCGTCGAAGCGGGTGCGCACGCAATAGTGATCTATCGGCAGGCGGGCCGGATCGCCGCCGCCCCGGCGCCGGTGCCGGTCGATGCGCCGCTCGGATGGGACGGCCGATTCTCGATTGCCGCGGCACAACCGGGGTTCCGGGTGGCTCCGGCACTATCGATGACGCGGGCACATTATCGTGCCTTATTTGGAGACTATCCGACGGTTCCGGTCGCGGCGCTGCGGGCGGCGCCCGTCGTCGAGGCCATGGATGGAACGGTCGTCGCGCTCGGAGCACGCCGCCGCGCGCCGGGGATCGAAATTACGCACGTTGCATTAACCGGATAGGCAAAAAGCCTTGGGGCGCGGCGTTTCGACCCCCGCGGTGCCCTTGTATCGGCCGGTTGGTGGCCTTACATTCGAAGCCAAGACTTGCGGGGAAAAATGTATTCCCGCGCCCCCCAGGACACAGGATTGATGAACCAAAACTTTCGCAACTTCGCCATATGGCTCGTGATCCTCTTTATGCTGATGGGCCTTTTCCAGGTCTTTCAGTCTTCGACGCGATCGGTGGCGACCGCCGAGCGCACCTACAGCCAGTTCGTTGAAGACGTGGATCAGGGCCGTGTTGCAGAGGTGACCATTGTCGATAACACGGTCACCGGCCGTCTCAGCGACGGCACCCGGTTCGAAACCACCATCCCCCAGGGCGCCGATATCGTCGACCGCATGGAAAGCCAGGGCGTCGAGATCACCGCGCGCGAGCCGGAATCGAGCCCCTTCTGGTCGATCCTGCTGTCGAGCTGGCTGCCGTTCATCGTTATCATCGCGGTGTGGTTCTTCTTCATCCGCCAGATGCAGGGCGGCGGGCGCGGCGGCGCGATGGGCTTCGGCAAATCGCGCGCCAAGATGCTCACCGAAGCGTCAGGCAAGGTGACGTTCGAGGACGTGGCCGGCGTCGAGGAAGCCAAGCAGGATCTCGAGGAAATCGTCGAGTTCCTCAAGGACCCCGGCAAATTCCAGCGGCTGGGCGGGCGCATTCCGCGCGGCGTTCTGCTGGTGGGCCCTCCGGGTACGGGTAAAACGCTCCTGGCGCGCTCGGTGGCGGGCGAAGCCAATGTGCCGTTCTTCACGATTTCGGGTTCCGACTTCGTTGAAATGTTCGTCGGTGTCGGCGCGAGCCGCGTCCGTGACATGTTCGAGCAGGCCAAGAAGAATGCCCCGTGCATCATCTTCATCGACGAAATCGACGCGGTCGGCCGTCAGCGCGGCGCCGGTCTTGGTGGCGGCAATGACGAGCGCGAACAGACGCTCAATCAGTTGCTCGTCGAGATGGACGGCTTCGAGGCCAATGAGGGCATCATCCTGATTGCCGCGACCAACCGTCCGGACGTTCTCGACCCCGCGCTCCTGCGTCCGGGCCGTTTCGACCGCCAGGTCGTCGTGCCCAATCCGGACGTTGCCGGTCGCGAGCGTATCCTCAAGGTTCACGTGCGCAAGGTGCCGCTGGCGCCGGATGTCGACCTGCGCGTGCTGGCACGCGGTACGCCGGGCTTTTCGGGTGCGGACCTCATGAACCTTGTAAACGAAGCGGCGCTTCTTGCGGCGCGACGGAACAAGCGGTTCGTCACGCATGCCGAATTCGAGGACGCCAAGGACAAGATCCTTATGGGTGCCGAGCGGCGCACCATGGCGATGACCGACGACGAGAAGAAGCTCACCGCCTATCATGAGGCCGGCCATGCGCTGATCGCGCTTTTGAGCCACGGGCTCGATCCTATCCACAAGGCAACGATCATCCCGCGCGGGCGCGCGCTCGGTATGGTGATGACGCTGCCCGAAAAGGACACCTATTCGTTCTCCCGCGAAAAAGCGGTGGCGCGATTGGCGATGCTCTTTGGCGGGCGCGAGGCCGAAATCTACAAGTTCGGTGCGGAAAAGGTCACTTCGGGAGCCTCGGGCGATATCCAGATGGCGACGGATCTTGCGCGGTCGATGGTGATGGAATGGGGCATGAGCGAAAAGTTGGGCCGCGTACGTTACAAGTCGAACGACCAGGAGGTGTTCCTGGGCCATTCGGTCACCCAGTCCCAGCACATGTCGGACGAGACCGCCAAGCTCATCGACGACGAGGTGCGCAAGCTCATCGAGGACGCGGAAACCGCGGCCCGCACGATGATCCGCGAAAACCTCGACAAGTTCGAGGCCATCGCCCAGGCGCTGCTCGAATTCGAAACGCTTACGGGCGACGAGTTGCGTGGCCTGATGGACGGCAAGCAGCCGGTGCGCGACATCGACAACGACAACACGCCCAAGGGCACCAGCGTGCCCAAGGCCGGCAAGAACCTCAAGAAGAAGGGCGAATCCGGTGAACCCGACGGCGGCGGCATGGAACCGCAGCCGAGTTGACCGGTTCGGTATCGTATTGAGAAAAGGCCGCTCCGTCGGGGCGGCCTTTTTCGTTGCTGCGGGCGCCGAACTTATCCCCGCTCCTCAAACCTCGCCTATGATGCGCGTTACGGACCCGCTTGATGGGCGCGAGCGCAACGAACGTTTGGACGGGACCGGTCCGGGTTCCTCGCGGGTCGCTGCGGGGAAGGCCCAAAGCGGACAGAGGCCGGACGGGGACTGATATCCCCGTCGCACCGGGGAAACCCGGAGGGGCACCGGTTATTTGGGGGCTTGGGAGGTTGGCAGAAAAAGTGGCTTCCACTTTTTCGGTTCGTCCAACCGACCCACTAAAGACCAACAAACCCCAGCCCGAGACGCCGCCATAAGCCGAAAATCCCGGGCGTATGCGGCGAGGCGCGCCTCGCATTTATATATTTCAGTATGAGGCGCGTCTCGCCGCATTCCGTCCACGCTCAATGACCGGGGCTTCAAGGCCGCCGGACGAATAGTCGTGCGTGCCGGCACGGCGGCGTCCGCCCGGCCCTTGCCACTTTTGCCCGGCTTGGGTACCGAGAAGAAGACACAA
The DNA here is from genome assembly GCF_021166475.1 of Pelagibacterium xiamenense. Classification (GTDB taxonomy): domain Bacteria; phylum Pseudomonadota; class Alphaproteobacteria; order Rhizobiales; family Devosiaceae; genus Pelagibacterium; species Pelagibacterium xiamenense. Next base: position 653,108 of record NZ_JAJOYS010000002.1, on the reverse strand, counting down.
CCGGGAGGCAAACCGCTTGGCCAAGAAAATCGACACCAAGACCGAAGGTCTCGACGTTTACGTTTATGTCGCCAAGACCTTTGCAGACAGCCCCTGGCTGCATTACGGGCTTTGGGAGCCGGGCGAACGGCCGACCGTGCCCAAACTGCGCGAGGCGCAGGAGCGTTATGTCGAAAAACTGCTCTCGCTTATCCCGCCGGCGCCACGGAAAGTGTTCGATATCGGCGGCGGGACCGGCGAGATGGCCAAGGTCCTTATCGACAAGGGGTATGTCGTCGACATGCTCACGCCCAGCAGCGTTCAGGCCGAGATCGCGCGCGAGAAGCTGGGACCGAACGCGCATGTTTTCGAATCCAAATTCGAGGATTTTGAAGGCGACGGCCCTTATGACGTGTGCCTGTTCTCGGAGAGCTTCCAATACGTCAATCTCGAGCGGAGCCTGCCGCTGCTCGACAAGATCCTCGCACCGGACGGACGCGTCGTCATCGCCGACTGCTTCCGTGGCCCCAACTACAAGGGCGACCGCCAGCCCGGCGGGGGGCATCGGTTCTCGGTGTTTGAAGACAAGATCGCCGCCGCAGGGTTCGAGATCGTCGAGGACTTCGACGTCACCGAAGCCGCGGCGCAGTCCATGGCGATCGACCAGAATTTCTATCGCGGCTTCGCTGCTCCTGCGATCGAGCAGATGCGCGGGCTGATGGAGACCAAAAAGCCGATCCTTTATTGGTTCGCCCGCCAGGCTTACAAAGTCTTCGTGCCCAAAAAAGAGCGCGAAAACATCGTCATGAGGCTAAAGGCCGACTATCGTTCGCCCGAGGCATTCGCGGCGGTCAATACATACCGGTTTCTGTCCCTCAAACGCCATAATCAGGCGTGACAACTCGCATCTAGAGGGCATTTACCGCTCCATAAGGTCAAACTATGTATGCTTTCGAGCTGCGGCTATATTGCCGTGCTGGGGCGGTAGCCGGGTAGGAAGAACGACATGGCGCGAAAATATTTCGGTACTGACGGCATTCGCGGTCTTGCCAATGGATCCAAGCTGACTCCCGAGCTTGCCCTGAGGGTGGGTATGGCGACGGGCCTGGCGTTCAAGCGCGGCGATTACACACACCGGGTGGTGATCGGCAAGGATACGCGGCGCTCGGGCTATATGATCGAGAACGCACTGACGGCCGGGTTCACGGCGGTCGGCATGGACGTCCTGCTGCTCGGACCGATGCCGACGCCCGCGGTCGCGATGCTGACGCGGTCGCTGCGTGCGGATATCGGGGTGATGATTTCGGCCTCGCACAACCCCTTCGACGACAACGGCATCAAGCTTTTCCGCCCGGACGGGTACAAGCTCTCCGACAGCTTCGAGCTGGAAATCGAAAAGCTGATCGACGCCGATCTGGGTCCGCGCCTGGCGCAGGGGCGCAATATCGGCAAGGCGCGACGCATCGACGAGGCGCGCACGCGCTATGTCGAATACGCCAAGCGCACGCTGCCGCGCGACATCGATTTCAACGGCCTGCGTATCGTCGTCGATTGCGCCAATGGCGCTGCCTACAAGACGGCCCCCGAAGTGCTCTGGGAGCTGGGCGCCGAGGTGATCGCCATCGGCGTTTCGCCGGACGGATATAACATCAATGACGGTTGCGGCTCGACCGAGCCCAAGGCGCTGATCGACAAGGTCAGGGAATTGCGCGCCGACATCGGTATCGCCCTCGATGGCGATGCGGATCGCGTACTCATCGTCGACGAGATGGGCGAGATCGTCGATGGCGACCAACTCATGGCCGTGATCGCGTCGTCCTGGCACAATCGCGGCCAGTTGCAGGGCGGCGGGCTCGTTGCGACGATCATGTCCAATCTCGGGCTCCAACGCTATCTGGCCAATATGGGGCTGACGCTCGAGCGCACACAGGTGGGCGACCGGTATGTGCTCGAAGCCATGCGCGGCAAGGGCTTCAACGTTGGCGGCGAGCAATCGGGCCACATCATCCTTTCGGACTTCACGACGACCGGAGACGGGCTCGTTGCGGCATTGCAGCTGCTTTCCGTCGTCCGCGAAGAGGGCCGGCCGGTTTCGGAGGTCTGCCACCGGTTCGAACGCGTGCCGCAGATTCTCCAGAACGTACGCTTCCAGCGCGGCAAACCCCTCGAAGACAAATCCATCAAGAAGCTCATTGCTGATTCGGAGGCGCGGCTGGGGGACGGCGCGCGGCTCATTATCCGCGAGTCCGGGACCGAGCCGGTCATCCGCGTGATGGGCGAGGGTGACGACGAGTTGCTGGTCAACCAGGTCGTCAACGAGATCGCGACGGCGATCGGCCAGGTCGCATAACGCCTTATCCGGTCCGTAATAATTGAGCCCCGGCGCGCGAACATTCCGCGCGTCGGCCTTGGCGTATGTTGGCCGGCTGGATGGCCGATCTGAGGTTAAAGTGTACGGTTAAGCGCCCTTTAAGGAAGTTCCTCTAATTTGCACACAACATCTTTCGGATACGTGCTGCGTAGGGGATATCTAATGAAGCGCAATTTGGTCGCTATAGTCATGCTGGGCGGTGCAGCACTTGTTGCCGTACCTGCAATTGCTGCAGATCCAATCGTATACGATGAACCGGTCTATAAAGACTACGTCCCGCCATATGTTCCTGAAGTAGACGATGGGCTCAAGGGCTCTTTCTACTTGCGCGGAAGTGTCGGCGGTAATATGGCGTGGGCCTATCGGGTCAATCACCCGAGCCTTGATCCTTCCACATACGACGTTCAGCAAGTGGGCTGGGGCTACAGCGCCGGTATCGGCGCCGGCTACGAAACCGGCGACGGCATGCGCTTTGACGTCACTGTCGATTATCTCCAGAGCGACGGCATGGCGATCGACATTCCCGATGGCTCCGGTGCAGCCGAAGGGTCTTACTCGCTCGGGCTGCGCTCCACCATCGCGCTTGCGAACGCCTATTACGATTTCGGCTTCGGCGACATGGGCCTCTCGGCCGCCGGCGGCGCATTCGGTTATGTCGGCGCAGGCGTCGGTGTGGCGTTCAACCGCATGGCGACGGACGAGCCGGGGAGCGACGGCTACCAGTTCTGGGGCAGCAATACGAGCTTCGCCGCCGCCGGTATGGCGGGTGTCGGCTACGATTTCGGAGACGCGGTTGCGGACCTCGGATACCGTGCGCTCTACATCAACGAGATCGCGAACGCCGATGCACCCAACCCCTATTCGATCGATCACACGTTGATCCACGAAATCCGCGCTTCGCTGCGCTACCGCTTCAACTAGGCGCTGGCATCGGTACAAGAATTGAGGGCGTCCGGGAGACCGGGCGCCCTTATTCTTTGGCCAGTGGTTTTCCGAAACGATCGAGCGCCATCAGCGCTCCCCCGGCTACGAGCCCCCAGAAGGCTGCCCCGATTCCTGCAACCGACAAACCCGACGCCGCGGTGACGAAGGTGACGATGGCAGGCAGGCGGGTCTTCTCATCGGACATAGCTGCAACAAGAGCACCTGCGAGCGAACTCAGAAGCGCCAGCCCGGCAACGGCCTCGATGAGGACCGGCGGGGCCGCGGCAACGAACGCTGCGGCGAAGCCGGCGCCGGTCGCAATGAAGATGTAGGCGATGCCCGTCGTCAGCGCGGCGATATAGCGCTTGGTTGTGTCGGGGTGGGCCTCCGGTCCGGCGCAGAGCGCGGCAGTGATGGCGGCGAGGTTGACGGTATGGCCGCCGAAAAATGCCGTAAAGCCGCTCGCTACACCGGTCGACACGAAAATCGGCCTGACCGCGGGCGTATAGCCGTTCGAGCGCAACACGGTAAGGCCGGGAATGTTCTGGGACGCCATCGTGACGATGAAAAGTGGCAGGGCAATGCCGACGAGCGCATCGAACGTGAACGCTGGCACGACGAAGACGGGACTGGGCCAGATTTCGGCAAGGGCTCCATCGGGCAAGGGTGTCGCAAAGGCGATGATAGCGCCGGTGACGACCACGGCAACAGGCACGGCCCAAAGCCGCGCAATGCGCAGGGTGATCGCCCATGCGAGGACGATGGGCAGCGCGAGTGCGGGCATCTCGGCCATGGCTCTCACCGGCGCGAGGCAGAGATTGAAAAGAATACCGGCGAGCATCGCACTCGCCAGAGGCATGGGAATTCCTGCCACTGCCTTGCCGAACGGCCGCCATAAGCCGGCAACAACGATCAGGGCCGCCGTTATTAGAAACGCTCCGACGGCGGCTTCGAAGCCACCTTCAATCGCACCGGTCGCGATCAGCAGCGCGGCACCGGGGGTCGACCAGGCAATCGCGACCGGCATGCGGGTAAGAAGGCTCAGCGTTATTCCAACAACGGCAATCCCGGCGCAGAGTGCGAAAAGGCCCGATGCCGCCTGCTCGTGTGTGGCGCCTACCGAGATCAGGCCCTGCAGTATGATGGCAAAGGAACTGGCAAACCCCACAAGTGCCGCGAGGATGCCTGCGAAAATGGGCTGAACGAGCGTCGCGCGCTCTTCGGTTGCAGCGGTTGTCATGGTTTTGGGCTCGGATCAGGGGATGGGCAGGGCGCCGGCAGTTGCGAGGACCTTGCGGAAGAGACTGGGGAATGCCTCCGAAGTCAAGCTGTCGGGTGCGCTCCACCACCCCTCGTCGAGGGGGGTCGAAGCGCTCGCCGTCCAAACCGTGAGCGTCAGCCGGAAGTGGGTGAACGTATGAACAACGGTGCCTGCCTCGGTCCATCGGGCGGAAAGCGGAAACGCGGGGGGCTGCCCGTTCGCGGTCCAGTCCGAGCCCGGAACCTCGGTCATTTTTGCAAGCAGCCCCTTGGGTCCGCGCTGGCGGACGAAAATCGATCCGTCCGGGTGGACGATGACGTAGGCATGGCCGAAGCGCTCGGGCTTGGCCTTCTTTGCGGGCGGCACGGGATAGGCAAGGGGGTTGCCCGTACGCGTGCCGAGGCACTGAGGCTCAAGCGGGCAAACGAGACAATTGGCGCGGCGGGGCGCGCAGATCGTCGCGCCGAGATCCATCATCGCTTGTGCGAAATCGCCGGCGCGGCGCGGTACGGCCTCCTGCACCCGGCTGCGAACGAGGGGCTTTTCGTCCCGTACGGGGTTCTCGAGCGCAAGAAAGCGGGCCATGACGCGATCGACATTGCCATCAACGACTGCAACGGGCTCGTCATGGCAGATCGCGGCTATTGCGGCGCTCGTATAATCGCCGATACCGGGAAGCTCGCGCAGGTCCGCGGCGGTGGACGGAAATACCCCATCGTGGCGGCTCACGACTGCCTGCGCACAGGCATGGAGATTGCGGGCGCGGGCGTAGTAGCCCAGACCCGCCCATCGGGCGAGGACGTCATCGAGCGGTGCGGCGGCAAGCTCGTGCACGGTTGGCCACAGGCGCGTGAACTTTTCGAAATAATCCCGGACAGCTGCGATTGTCGTCTGCTGGAGCATGATTTCACTCAGCCAGACATAGTAGGGATCCGGCCGTACGCCGCGTGCCCTTTCCCTTGGCCCAACGCGCCAGGGCAAGTCTCTCGCGTGGCGGTCGTACCAGTGGAGGACCGCTTCGGCATCAAGGATCGATTGGGGATGTTGCGCGGGTGCCGGGTGAGCCATTATGGATCGATAGAAACCGCATCGGGAGCCGTGAGGCAAGCATGGCGAAGGACTCTTCACCGCCAAAACGCAAGAACCGCGCCGTTCCCCTGGGCGAGATGATCGGCAATGCGCTCGATCCCGCGCTCAAGCGGCGCGGCTTCGCCAGCCGCGACCTGATCGCCAATTGGCCCGCCATTGCGCCGGTGCCCTATGACAGGATTGCCATCCCCGACAGGCTCGCGTGGCCGCGGCGGGACAAGCCGGACCCTGAAGGTGCGGTGCTCTATCTGCGCTGCGTTGAAGGGCACGGTCTGGCGATCGCGCACGAGGGGCCGGCCATTGCCGCGGCGGTGAACCGGTATTTCGGCTATCTCGTTGTCGCTTCCGTGCGCCTTTCCGCAACGCCATTTGCGCCGGAAGAAGGAAAAAAAGAGTCGCGCGAGCGGCCTCTCCCCGCCGAAAAGCGGGCGCAATTGGACGCTACCGTCGCACCGGTCGAAGACGAGAACCTCAGGTCAGCGCTCGAGCGGCTGGGGCGGGGCATTCTCGGGCGGAAGGGAAAATAAGCCGGGTTCACCGCGAGTTGAACGGAATGCCCCCTTGTCGCCCATTTCGGTCCGTGTAGTGTCGCCGCACTTGTTATCGCCATAGTCCAGGAGACGTTGCTTTGCTGTTGAACCGTAGAAACCTGCTCATTGCCGGAACCGCCGCTAGCGCAAGTGTGCTGCTTTATGGCTGCAGCTCGGGTTCGGAAGAGGCCGATACCGAAACGGTCGGGCAGGCCGATGTCAGCACCGATCCGTCTTCGGAAACGGGGAGCGTGGCGCTCTATGACGGCTCGGAAATCGAGCCGGTCAACGATCAGCCGATCAACAATCCGGATGGCTGGGTCGACAGGGCCCTTGGCGGCGTCGACGCAGACGTGACGGTTATCGAATACGTCTCGCCGACCTGCCCGCATTGCGCTGCCTTCCACGCGAGTGCGTACCCGCAGATCAAGGAAGCCTATATAGACACCGGCGCCATCCGGTTCATCGCCCGCCCGTTCCGCCGCAACGTCCTCGACCTTGCAGTGTTCATGGTGGCAGCAGCCGGAGGGAATGCCTACTACGACATCCTTGCTGCATACATGGCGTCCCAGAATGAATGGATGAGCGCTGAGAACCCGCGTGAAGCGATCTTCGCTGTTGCCCAGCAGTTCGGCTTTACACAGGAAAGGTTCGAGGAAATCTTGACCGATCAGGAATTGTTCGATGGATTGGAAGCCACGCGGGAACAGGCGTTGAACGAATTCGGGCTTACCGGCACGCCGACCTTCTACATCAACGGTGATAAATACGAAGGCACGTACGATTTTGAGGGGCTGTCTGCGGCGATCGAGGAACGGGCATAGCCGCTTTGTCGTCCCTGGGGGCGCGGAATGAAGTTTTCGCGCCTCAAGCTCGTCGGCTTCAAATCCTTTACCGATCCGGTCGAACTGGTCATGGAGCCGGGGCTGACCGGCGTCGTGGGCCCCAACGGATGCGGAAAATCCAACCTCGTCGAGGCGTTGCGGTGGGTTATGGGCGAAAGCTCATACAAGGCCATGCGCGCCTCGGGTATGGATGACGTTATCTTTTCGGGTTCGGGCAATCGTCCGGCCCGAAATTCGGCCGAAGTCACCGTCGTTCTGGACAATTCCGACAAGACGGCGCCGCAGCAGTTCAATTCCGCCGATACTCTCGAAATTTCCCGCCGCATCGAACGCGAGCAGGGTTCGGTCTATCGCATCAACGGGCGCGATGTCCGCGCGCGCGACGTGCAACTGCTGTTTGCCGACGCCTCGACCGGAGCGCATTCGCCGGCGCTCGTTCGACAGGGCCAGATCGGGGAACTGATTGCGGCCAAGCCGACGCAGCGCCGGGCGCTGCTTGAAGAGGCGGCGGGGATTTCCGGGCTTCACTCGCGCCGTCACGAAGCGGAGCTGCGGTTGCGCGCCGCCGAACAGAACCTCGAGCGCGTCGACGACATCATTGCCCAGGTCGAGGTGCAACTCGACACCCTCAAGCGTCAGGCACGGCAGGCCACGCGATATCGCGCGATATCGGGCGATATCCGCCGGGCGGAGGCGACGCTCTACCATATCCGATGGGCCAAGGCGCGATACGCCGAGAAGGAAACCGAGGCCGAACAGGGCCGGCTGATCTCTCAGCTCGCCGAAGCCACGCACATCGATCACGAGGCGCGCAAGGCTTATGAGGCAGCGGACGAGGCCATCCAGCCTCTGCGCGATGCAGATGCTGCGGCCAATGCCGCGCTGCAGAGGCTCACGATATTGCGCGGACAGCTCGATGAGGAGTTGCGGCGGGCCAATCAGCGCCAGTCGGAGCTGGAAGACCGGCTTAAGCAGATCGAGACGGACAAGGCTCGGGAGGCATCTCTTATCGAGGAAAGCCAGGGGCTCATCGAAGGGCTCAGGGGCGAGCAGGAAGAACTCGCCGAGGCCGCCGAGGCGGAGCGCGAGGAAAGCGAAATGGCGCGGGCGCAAGCCGAAGAGGCCCGGATGGCGCTCGATGAGGCCGAAACGCTGGCGCGGCAGGCAGCGGACGCGGTGGCACAGATCCGCGCACAGCGGGCGCAAGCCAAACGCAATGCCGAGGACGCGGCGCGGCGCGTCGAGCGGCTCAAGACCCAGATCGCCGATGTTGCCCGCGACGCCGAGGCCGTTCAGACGAGTCTCGATGCCGACCACACGGTTGCCGAGCGCCGCGCGGCTCTGGAGGCGGCGCAGGAGGCGGTTGCCGTCGCCGAGGAGCAGGCCGAAATGGCCGAAAGCGCGGCGGGGGATGCGCGGGTTGCCTTCGAGGAGGCGCAACCGTCGCTCACGGAGATCGAAGGCAGGCTGAACCGGCTGGAGTCGGAGGCCGATACGCTTTCGCGCGTGCTCAATGTCGATGGCGGGACGCTTTGGCCGGCAGTGGTCGATGCGTTGCATGTGGAGAGTGGGTTCGAAACGGCTCTGGGCGCGGCGCTTGGCGACGATCTCGAGGCTTCCGACGACAGCGCGGCACCGATCCATTGGCAGAACGCTGGAACCGGGGAAGGTGACGCGACCCTGCCTGAGGGCGTGGAGCCGCTGTCACGCTATGTTTCAGGTACGCCGCTTCTCGAGCGCCGGTTGGCGCAGATCGGTGTCGTTTCAGCCGAGGATGGCCCGCGCCTGATGGCTCAGTTGCAGCCCGGTCAGCGGCTGGTCACCGCCGACGGCGCGCTTTGGCGTTGGGACGGGCTTGTCGCGGCTGCCGATGCACCGACCGCTGCGGCGCAGCGGCTGGCGCAGCGCAATCGGCTGCGCGAGCTCGACGAGGAAATCGCGCGGACACGCGCCGAGCGGAACCGCGCGCGGCAGGCGCTAGAGGAGCTCAAGCTGCGGCTCGATCAGGCGCGACAGGCCGAAGTCGAGACCCGCAATGCATGGCGCGAGGCGCAGCGTGGGATTTCCGCGGCGCAGGCGGGGCTCGATGCCGCGCAGAAGAATCTCTCGGAGCTGACCGCACGGCAAACGGCGCTGCAGGAGACACAGGCCCGGCTCGAAGAAAATCTTGCGGACGCCGAAGCGCATTTCGAGGCTGCCGCCCAGGCGCTGGAGGAGGCGGGGGATGAGGGCGGCGCGATTGCCGAGGCCGAGGGCCGTCAGCGCGCGCTTTCGGGTTTGCGCGAAGCCGCCGAGCAGGCGCGCGTCAGGCTTGCCGGGTTCGACAGCGCGGCGCAGATGCGTCAAAGCCGATTGAGCAGAATCGCGCAGGAACTCGAAAGCTGGGAGCGGCGACGCGCCAGCGCGCAATCCCAGGTCGATACCCTCTCCACGCGCCGTGCCGAGATCGAAGCGCAACTCGATGAGCTCAATGCGACGCCGGACGCGTTCAACCAGCGCCGCGCGGCCCTCGACGACCAGATCGAGGATGCCGAAGCCGAACGCAAGAAGACCGCCGACCGGCTCGCCGAGGCCCAGACGGGCTTTCGCGAGGCCGACCGGGCGGCGCGGCTGGCTGCCGAGGCGCTTGCCAATACACGGGCCGAGATGGCGCGGGTGGAGGAGCGGCTCAAGGGCAACATCGTCCAGCGTCAGCAGGTCGAGCGCCAGATTGCCGAGACGCTCAATATTCCCGCCGACAAGACCGCGGAGGCCGCAGGGATCAAGCCCGAGCAGGCGTTGCCGGACGAAAAGCAGACCGAGGCCCGAGTGGACCGGCTCAAGGCGGAGCGGGAGCGGCTGGGCGGTGTCAACCTCATGGCTGAAGAGGAGGCCGCCGAGGTTCAGGAAAAGCTCGACCAGATGGTCGCCGACCGGGAGGACCTCATTGCTGCGATCGCCAAGCTTCGGACCGGGATTTCCAATCTCAACCGGGAGGGCCGGGCGCGGCTCAACGAGGCGTTCGACAAGGTCAACGCGCATTTCCGCGATCTTTTCACGACGCTTTTTGGCGGCGGCACGGCCGAACTGACGTTCGTCGAGAGCGACGATCCGCTCGAAGCCGGGCTTGAGATCATCGCCAAGCCACCGGGTAAGAAGCCGCAGACGATGACGCTGCTTTCGGGCGGCGAGCAGGCGCTGACGGCGATGAGCCTGATCTTCGCGGTCTTTTTGACCAACCCCGCGCCCATCTGCGTGCTCGACGAGGTCGATGCACCGCTCGACGATGCGAATGTCGAGCGGTTCTGCAACCTGCTCGATTCCATGCGAGAGCGCACGGAGACACGGTTCGTCGTGGTGACGCACAACCCCATCACGATGGCGCGGATGGACCGGCTTTTCGGCGTCACCATGCCCGAACGCGGGGTGTCGCAGCTCGTTTCGGTCGATCTACGGACGGCTGAAACGTTCCTCGAGGCGAGCTAGGCTTTTTTCTCCCGCTCCTCAAGCTCGGTCCAGGCGCGCTGACCGAGGCTCATGCCGGCTTCCTGCATGGTGAGATAGGTGTGGTCAGCGCCCGCGGCCATGATCCGCTCGATGTGATCCTCAAAAAGCGCGTGCGCGATGATCGGCCCGTTAAATCCAAGCGCGCGGAGCTGGCGCGCGGCGTTCAGCTTGGCTTCGATATCGTCCATGGCGAGGACAACCGCTTCGATGCGGCTTATGTCGACGCCGCGCCAGAAATTGGCGTCCTCGGCGTCTGTGAGGGCAACGTTGCGCCCGGCCGCCTTGAGCGCCTGGACACGGTAGGTGTCCGCGTCGAGGCCGATGAGCCTGTCGGTATGTTCCTTCAGCGTGTCGTAGGCGGCAAGCCCTGTGCGGCCCATGCCGAATATCATCACCTTCGCATCGCCCAGAGCGACGGGAATTTCGTCGGGATGGCGGCGCTTGAATTCGAAGCGCGTGAGGACGCCTTCCAGCCGTTCGAAGATCGGGTGAGCGATGCGGTTGAAGGGCGCAGCGACGACAAAGGAGAGCGCGACCGCGATGGCGAGCGGCACGAGCCAATCTGGCAGCACGCCGGCGGCGACGATCAGGCCGAACTCCGAATATGCCGTAAGGCTCAACCCCGCGAGGAAGGCGTTGCGGGCGCGCAGGCGGAAGGCGACGAGGAGGAGAAAGAACAGGGCCCCCTTGAGCGGCAGGAGCAGGACCATACCGAGCGCAAAGAGGATCGCATTCATGTCGGGCAGGCCGGACATGCCGATTTCGAGGAAGAAGCCGACGAGGAATATTTCCTTGAGACCCCACAGGGAGTCTGACAGCTCCTGCGCGCGCTTGTGGCCCGACAGCAGGACGCCCATCAAGAGTGCGCCGAGTTCGGAGCTCAGCCCCACGGTTTCGAACCCCATGCCGCCGACGACAAGGGCGAGCAACATGCCCATCAGGATCAGCAATTCATCGTGGCCGGTGAAATCGAGCAGCCAATAGGCGAGTGGACGCAGGAAGGGCAGTGCAAGTACGCCGAGAGCCCAGAGCGAGGGGGCTTCTCCACCCCAGATGCTTAGGACAACGAGCGCGACGAGATCCTGGATAATCAGGATGCCGATGGCCACGCGGCCGTGGAAGGCGGCCAGTTCGCGCTTGGTTTCGAGGAGCTTTGCCGAAAGGACCGTCGAGGAGAAGCCCAGCGCCATGGCGAGAAGGAGCGCCGTGGTCCAGTCAAGGCCGATGAAGACCGCAAGCCCGGGCGTCAAAACCGCCGTTGAGATAGCGAAATGCAGCAACGTCGTTCCAACGACGTGCGGTTGAACGAGTTGGTTGAGCTTGAGCTTGAGACCCACCGCGAAGAGCAGCAGCAGGACGCCGAGATGGGCGATGTGGTCGAGGATGGCGCCGGTCTCGGTCGGCAAGCCCAGGGGGGTGCGGAAAGCGTTGATGGCGAAGCCCGCGGCGAGGAAACCAACGAGGGGCGGGAGGCCGACCTGGCGGACGATGAGGCCGAAGAAAAAGGCGAAGGTGATGCAGATGACTTCAAACAATTGCCCACACCCCCAAACGCGAATCCTGAATATTTCTATGGTTCCGGGCGGTTGGTGCATCTGTCAACCGGATCGTCGCGCCCAGCGCATTCGACACACGCAGGTGGTGAGGCGCCGATCTATTGGACCTTGCCCGAAATTGGGCGTAAAAGCGCTCGCCGTGCGCGAATCTTTTGCCGTGCGCTGCTGTTCAATCCCGGAGCGTCCACTCCATGATTCTGGCGACCGCCTATATCTGCGGGCTTTTCAACCTCATCCTCGCCGCGGCAATGCTCATTCCGATGGTCGCCGATCTTTTCGCAGAGAACCTGGACTGGCAATCCTTTCTCGGCAGTGCGCTGATCGTGGGGCTGCCCTCGTTGCTCCTGGTGATCAGCACGCGGCGGACCATGCCGCCTTTCTCGCTGCGGTTCGGCTTTCTGCTGGTCAACGCAGTCTGGTTTTCCACATCGATCGTGGCCGCGGTACCGTTCGTGCTGAGCGGGCAGGGGCTATCGTTCGCCGATGCGGTGTTCGAAGCGACCTCGGGGATCACGACGACGGGATCGACTGTGCTCTCCGGGCTCGACAGCCTGCCGCCGGGGATACTCCTCTGGCGTTCGCTGACCCAATGGCTGGGCGGGCTGGGAATCATCGCCATGGGGCTCTTGCTGCTGCCGTTCCTGCGGGTCGGAGGCATGCAGGTTTACAAGATGGAATCCTCGATCCAGTCCGATAGTCCCTATTCGCGCTTCACACAGTTCTCCGCCGCGCTTTTGTGGCTCTATCTCGTGCTTTCGGTTTGCTGCGCCGTTGCCTACTGGGCGACCGGAATGAGCGTGTTCGATGCCATCAACCACGCCATGTCGACGATCTCGACCGGCGGGTATTCGACCCACGATGCCTCCATGGGGCATTTCGGACCCGCAACGCTGGCGGTGGGGATCGTGTTCATGATCGCCGGCGCGCTGCCGTTCGTCGCCATTCTGCGGGCATTGGTGACCGGCAAGCTGCGCGACGCGTGGGAAATCCAGATCCCGGTTCTCCTGTCGATCCTCGGGATATTTACACTGGTGATCACGCTGGCAGGATTGTTCGAGACCGACCGGGAGAGCTACGATATCCTCATCCACGCGGCGTTCAACATCACCTCGGTGGTGACGACGACCGGCTTTGCCTCGACCGATTACACGCTCTGGGGGCCTTTCGTCATCGCGCTCTTTCTCGTGGGGACCTTTCTGGGCGGGGCTGCGGGGTCGACCTCGGGTGGGTTCAAGACCTACCGGCTCATCATTCTCTATCAAAGCCTCAGGGTTGGGCTCAAAGAGCTCATCTATCCCAATGGCGTCTTCATCATGCGCTACGGCCGGACCGATGTGCCCGGGCACGCGGCCCGCTCGGTGGGGCTTTTCATGGCCGCCTTCGTTCTTATCCTGCTTGCGGGCACATTGGGTCTGGCGGCGACCGGGCTCGATCTTGTGACCGCATTTACCGGCGCGCTGACGGCACTGACCAATGTCGGACCGGGTCTGGGCGAGCTCATCGGTCCGGCGGGCAATTTTTCCTCCCTCAGCGATCCGGCCAAGTGGATCCTCTCGGCGGCCATGCTGCTCGGGCGCCTCGAAATCCTCACCGTGATGGTCCTGTTCACGCCCGCGTTCTGGCGGACGTAACGGGCGATTTGACCGCGGCCAAGGTGCTCGAGGTCGAACGGGTGCACACGCCGTGGCCTTCGCATACGTTGTATTTGGGGACGATGCGGGCGATATAACCTCCTGGACTCGAATGGGGCGAACTGTTGCGAGAGGGAGACTGGCGGTGAAACGAGCCATCGTTACCGGCGGGGCGGGACTAATCGGGCGAGGGATATGCAGTGCGCTTGCAGAAGACGGCTGGGCGGTGGCGTCGTTCGATCTCGTCACGAGTCCCAAGGGAGGGCGGCATATCCACTGCGATATTACTGACGAGGTTTCCGTTACGGCGGCATTCGCGATGCTCGAATGGGACCGGGTGGATCTCCTGGTCAACAATGCCGGGATTGCGGCGCCGGAAAACGCCGCCATCACCGCGCTTGCACCCAGCGACTGGCGGCGCGTGATCGACAGTCACCTGACCGGCGCCTTTTTGATGACGCGGGAGGCTGTACCCCGGATGGAGAAGGGCGCTTCCATCGTCAACATGGCCTCGACGCGGGCATTCATGTCCGAACCGCACACCGAAGCGTATGCCGCGGCCAAAGGTGGAATGGTCGCCTTCACCCATGCGCTGGCGATGAGCCTTGGCCCCGATATCCGCGTGAACGCCATCGCGCCGGGATGGATATCGAAAGACGACGATCTGCGCGAAATCGATCACGCCCAGCATCCGGCAGGGCGCGTGGGAAAGCCCGAGGATATCGCGCAGGCGGTCATGTATCTGGCCGATGCGGGGTTCGTGACCGGAGAGGTTCTGACCGTGGACGGCGGGATGACGCGGAAGATGATCTACGCCGAGTGAGACGCCTGGCGCGGTTGACGGGCGAGACAGACGGCACACGGCGCTCATGCCCCTTGCCAACACCCCCATCCTTCCCCTATAGGGGCTGTGGGCCATCCCTCCCCAACGAGGGACGACCCATCTGGAAGGATGGAGCGACATGACAGATACCTCAGCGGCTACTGCCGCCCAGCCGGACGTGCGTCCGGCCAATCCCAATTTTTCCTCAGGTCCCTGCGCCAAGCGTCCCGGTTGGACGGTTGATGTGCTCAAGAATGCCCTTACGGGCCGTTCGCATCGCGCCAAGCCGGCCAAGGCGCGGATCAAGCGCGCGATCGATCTGACGCGCGAACTTCTCGAAGTGCCCGCCGACTACCTCATCGGCATCGTGCCCGCGTCCGACACTGGCGCGGTGGAGATGGCGCTTTGGGGCATGCTCGGCGCGCGGGGCGTCGATATGCTCGCGTGGGAAAGCTTCGGCGCCGGTTGGGTGACCGACGTGCAGAAGCAGTTGAAGCTCGAGGACGTCCGGGTTCTCAAGGCCGAATATGGCAAGTTGCCAGATCTCTCCAAGGTCGATTTCGACAACGATGTGGTTTTCACCTGGAACGGTACGACCTCGGGTGTGCGGGTCGCGGATGGCGACTGGATCCCGGCGGACCGCAAGGGGCTGACGATCTGCGACGCCACGTCGGCGGCGTTTGCGCAGAACCTCGATTTTTCCAAGCTCGACGTCGTAACCTTCTCCTGGCAGAAGGCGCTGGGCGGGGAGGCCGCGCACGGCATTCTCATTCTGTCCCCGCGCGCGGTCGAGCGGCTGGAGACCTTTACACCGAAAAACCGTCCGCTGCCCAAGATCTTCCGGCTCACCAAGGGCGGCAAGCTGATGGTGGACGTCTTTGAGGGCGCGACCATCAATACCGTTTCGATGCTGTGCATCGAAGACGCGGTCGATGCGATGGAATGGGGGCTTTCGGTTGGCGGGCTCAAGGGCCTGCAGGCTCGCGCCGACTCCAACGCCAAGGCGATTGCCGATTGGGTCGCAAAAACCGATTGGGTCGATTTTCTCGCTGTCGATCCCAAGACGCGGTCGAACACGTCGGTGTGTTTGAAGATCGTCGATCCGGCCGTGGCCAGGCTCTCCGAAGAGGACCAGGCCAAACTCGCCAAGGCGGTCGTCACGCGGCTCGACAAGGCCGGCGTCGCCTATGACATCGGGGCCTATCGCGATGCGCCTACGGGCTTCCGTATCTGGTGCGGCTCGACGGTCGAAACCGCCGATCTCGAAAAGCTGACGCCCTGGCTCGACTGGGCGTTCGCCACCGAGAAGAAGGCGCTCGGCGCCTAAGGTTTTCGAGCCGGCGGCCGGTCGCGGATGACGCGCGCCGCCGGACTTCTTTCCCCGGATTTACATTTTGATGGAGGGCACCAATGCCCAAGGTTCTCGTATCGGACAAATTGAGCCCGACCGCGGTTCAGATCTTCAAAGACAATGGCGTCGAGGTCGACTACCTTCCGGATGTCGGCAAGGACAAGGAAAAGCTTCTCGAGATCATCGGGGAGTATGACGGGCTGGCGATCCGTTCGGCGACCAAGGTGACCGAGAAGGTCATCGCGGCGGCGACGAAACTCAAGGTGATCGGGCGCGCCGGGATCGGGGTCGACAATGTCGATATTCCCGCGGCGACGGCCAAGGGGATCATCGTGATGAATACCCCGTTCGGCAATTCGATCACGACTGCCGAGCACGCGATCTCGATGATGCTGGCGCTGGCACGGCAGATCCCGGAGGCCGATGCCTCGACGCGCGCCTCGAAGTGGGAAAAGAACCGCTTCATGGGCGTCGAGGTGACCAACAAGACGCTGGGCTTGATCGGTGCGGGCAATATCGGGTCCATCGTCGCGGACCGGGCGCAGGGGCTCAAGATGAAGGTCGTCGCGTATGACCCGTTCCTCACACCGGAGCGCGCGATCGATCTGGGGGTCGAGAAGGTGGAACTCGACGACCTGCTTGCGCGGGCGGACTTCATCACGCTCCACACGCCGCTGATCGACGCGACGCGGAACATCATCGATGGCGCGGCGATCTCGAAGATGAAGGACGGCGTGCGCATCATCAACTGCGCGCGCGGCGGGCTCATCGACGAGGTCGCGCTCAAGGAAGGGCTGGCGAACGGCAAGGTAGCCGGCGCGGCGCTTGACGTGTTCCTCGAAGAACCGGCCAAGGGCAATCCGCTGTTTGATCTGCCCAACGTCATCTGCACGCCGCATCTGGGGGCCTCGACGACGGAAGCGCAGGAGAACGTGGCGTTGCAGGTCGCCGAGCAGATTTCGGCCTATCTCAACACCGGCGAAGTGATCAACGCGCTCAACTTCCCGTCGATATCGGCTGAAGAAGCGCCCAGGCTCACGCCGTTCGTCAAGCTGGCCGAGCTTCTGGGCTCGTTTGCCGGGCAGCTGACGGAAACCGCGATCAAGGGCGTGCGGATCGAGTTCGAGGGCGAAGTCGCCGGGCTTAATACCAAGCCGATGGTGGCCGCCGCGCTCAACGGCGTCCTGAAACCGCTTCTGGGCGACGTCAACATGGTGTCCGCGCCGGTGCTCGCGAAGGATCGCGGTATTGCGGTCGAGACCGTGAGCCGGGAAGAGCAGTCGATCTACGATAATCTCATTCGCTTTACGGTCCTCACCGAAAGGCAGGAGCGGAGCGTCGCGGGGACGGTGTTCGGCGGTGGCAGCCCGCGCATCGTCGGGATCAAGGGCATCACGCTCGAGGCCGAGGCCACGCCGAACATGCTCTACATCACCAACGAGGACAAGCCGGGCTTCATCGGTCGGCTGGGCACGCTTCTGGGGCAGCTCGACATCAATATCGCGAACTTCAACCTCGGCCGTGTCGAGCAGGGCAAGGACGCGATCGCGCTGTTGGCTATCGATCAGATGCTGGACGATGCTCAGCTCGAGCAGATCGCCCGGCTCGAGGGCGTGGTGCAGGCCAAGGCGCTCAAGTTCAACGTGTAGCGTTCTATCAATGCCATCACGAAGGCCGGTGCGTTTGCGCCGGCCTTTTTGCGTTCAGACCGGCGGTTTGAGGCTGCGATTCTGGCGGGCGCGGGCGGCATATTCGGATAGTACGATGCCGCCGATGATGAAGATCGCGGCGACGAAGTGATAGAGCGAGAGGCCTTCGCCTACGAGGAGCACTGAGAGGATGGCGCCCAGGACCGGCAGGAGGTTGATGAAGATCGAGGCGCGGTTGGGGCCGATCAGTTCGACGCCGCGGGCGTAGCAGAGCTGGGCGACGATGGTGGGGAAGATCGCGACGTAGAGGACGATAAGCCAGCCGCTGGGCGGGGTCGAGACGAAAGCGCGCGCGATCGCCGGGACGCCGGCGCCAAATAGGGTGATGTAGATCATCGCGGTGAGTGCGGCGAAGGCGGCGGAGGCGAAGAGGAAGCTCAGCCAGTGGACGGCGGGGCGGAATTTCAGCGCCAGCGAATAGACCGTGTAGCAAAGGCATGCACCGATCACCATGCCGTCGCCGATGTTGACGTCGAGAAACAGAATGCGGGTGGGGTCGCCGTGGGTGGCGACGTGGAGAACGCCATAGATTGTGAGCGCGACGCCGGCGATGTGCATCAAGGTGGCGCGAACCTTGAAGACGAGGAAATTCCCGATCATCACGAGGACGGGGATTGCGGCCTGCTCCATCGAGATGTTGACGGCGGTGGTAAAGAGCGCAGCGCCGTACATGAGCGTATTGAACGAGGCGAAGCCCAGCGCGCCGTAGAGCGCGAACCAGTACCATTTGCGCACGATCTCGGCCCAGTCGCGGCGGACATGGGGAAGCGCGAACCACGCCAGGATCGCCAGCGCCAAGAGCCAGCGCAGGGCGGAGAGGACCAGGGGGTCGACCTGGCCGACGGCGAGCTTGCTCGCCACGATATTACCGGCCCAGGAGAGCGGCGCGAGGAACAACAGCAGATAGGCCTGGCTCCATATCGCATCAAACAGGTTGATTGTGCCTCTTTCAGGCGCGTTGTGCTTTGTCATCATCAACCTTGTGCTTTATAGAACCCACGGTCTGGCGCGGGGTTAGCCTCCTGCACTAGACCACGGCGCGTCCCTTGTGTAGGCAAAAATGTTAGGGATACGCAACGTGATCAGGGTATGCGTGCGGCGGGGCGGCCAAATTCGGCGCACCGGATTTTCGTGCGCGGCAAAGCAAAACGCAAAAGGACACGCGGAGAGCAAATGGCGAATGTAGTGGTGGTCGGCTCCCAGTGGGGCGACGAAGGCAAGGGCAAGATTGTCGACTGGCTTTCCGAGCGCGCGGACGTTGTCGTCCGCTACCAGGGCGGTCACAATGCCGGCCATACGCTCGTCATCGGCGGGGTGAGCTACAAGCTCTCGCTGCTGCCCTCGGGGCTCGTGCGCGGCAAGTTCTCCGTCATCGGGAACGGCGTCGTCGTCGATCCGCACCATTTCGTCGCCGAGATCGAGAAGCTCGGCAGCCAGGGCATTTCCATCACGCCCGACGTGCTGCGCGTGGCCGAAAACGCGCCGCTCATCCTGTCGCTGCACCGCGAGCTCGACGCGCTGCGCGAGGACTCCAACTCCGGGCTCAAGATCGGCACGACACGCCGCGGCATCGGCCCTGCCTATGAGGACAAGGTCGGACGCCGGGCGATCCGGGTGTGCGACCTCGCCGAGCCCGATACGCTCCTGGCCAAAATCGAACGGCTGCTCTCGCACCACAATCCGCTGCGGCGCGGCATGGGGGCGGCGGAAGTCGATGCCCAGGCGATCTACGAGGAGTTGTTGGCGGTTGCGGACAAGATGCTGCCGTTCATCGACCGGGTCTGGGACGTGCTCGACGAGCGGCGCAAGAAGGGCGAGCGCATTCTCTTTGAGGGCGCGCAGGGGGCTTTGCTCGATAACGATCACGGAACCTATCCGTTCGTCACCTCGTCGAACACGGTGGCTGGACAGGCGGCACCGGGTTCGGGGCTGGGGCCGACGGCGGTCGATTATGTCCTCGGGATCACCAAGGCCTATACGACGCGCGTCGGCGAAGGGCCGTTCCCGACCGAGCAGGACAATGAAGTCGGTCAGTTCCTGGGCGAACGCGGCAAGGAGTTCGGCGTCGTCACCGGGCGCAAGCGGCGCTGCGGGTGGTTCGATGCGGTGATCGTGCGGCAGACCGTGCGGACGTCGGGTATCCACGGTATTGCGCTCACCAAGCTCGATGTTCTCGACGGGCTCGACGAGATCAAGGTTTGCGTCGGCTACGAACTGGACGGTGCCCGGATCGATTATCTGCCCGCCTCAATGGGGGCACAAAGTCGAGTCAAGCCGATCTATGAATCGCTCGAAGGCTGGAAAGACACGACGGCTGGCGCGCGCAGTTGGGCCGATCTGCCCGCGCAGGCCGTCAAGTATGTGCGTCATATAGAAGAACTGATCGGCGCGCCGGTTGCGTTGTTGTCCACCAGCCCTGAGCGGGAAGACACGATTTTGGTGCAGGACCCGTTCCAAGATTGAGAATTTTTGCTAGAAAACGTCGGCAGAAAGTGAATGTTGAGTAGATAATGGCCGATTACCGTGAACTGCTGCGCAGGGCGATCGACGCCCTGCCGGAAAATACCGGTGCCAACCGCCGCGCGGTTTATGAGAAAGCGCGGAGTGCGCTGGTGGCGCAGCTCAGGGCCATCGAGCCGCCTTTGCCGGCGCGTGAAATCACCCAGCACCGGCTTAGCCTTGAGGATTGCATCCGCGAGGTGGAGCAGGAAGCGACAGACAAGCTTTTGGGCCGATACCGGGAGGAGGAGGAGCCTCAGGTCGAGGCGCCGCAGCAGGATGCCGGGGCTCCGATTGCACTGGAGGAGGATGTTCAGCGGCAAGCCGCGCCCGAGGCGCCGGTCGAACCGGTAGAACCCGCACTCGAAGTGGAGGCATACTCCGGGGCGGAAGCTTCTGCCACCGGGGAAGCGGCCGAGCCTGAAGAAAAGGACGAAATGGACGAGCCACCTGTTTTGGTGGATGAGCCGTCCGAACCCGAACCCGAACCCGAACCTGAGGCCGAACTTGAGCCGGAACCAGAGCCAGAGTCCGAGCCGGTCGAGACGGAGGAAGAGGTTGCGGCGGTCGCCGAAGACGTAGCTGCGCCGGCCGCGGAGGACGAGGCCGTAACGGACGCGGAAGCCGTTACCGAGGAGCCCGAGCCTGCCGCGGAACCCGAAGCGAAGCCGGGTCCCGACACCGCCGACGTCAAGACAGAGCCCTTCGTACCCGAAGAACCGCTTGCGCCCAGCGAACCGATTGCCGCCAGCGCAGCGCCGGAGCCGCAGCTCGACAACGTTGTGCCGATCGGGCAAGCGCCGGACGAGCGGCGCGCGGCGTCCATTGAGGATATTATCGCGCAAGCGAGCGCGGAGAGCGAAGCGGCGTCGCGGCGCGCGGCGGACGATGAGACGGGGACGGGGGACAGCCTCTCTGGCGAGGCGCCGGACGCCGTCGCGCTGCACGACGATGCGCCGCAGGCAGAAAAGCATTTCATTGCCAGCCCCCATGAGGGCCCGGACACGTCCCGCGCCGGACTTGTCGATGTTCACGGCGTCCCGATCGGCCGGAGCGCGTCCGCCGCACCGCTTTCGGCGGTGGGGATCGGCGAGGCGATGTCGAGCGTGCGCGAGGTCGAGATCGAGGCCAATGCGCCCGAAAGCGTGGATCCGCAAAGCGCAATCGACAGGGCGATTGCGGCTCTCGACCGCGAAGCGCGCGGGGAAGTCGAACCCGACGGTGAGGACACTGTCGCCGGGACGGGCGCAACCGAACGCGCGGTCAGCTTCGAGACGCAGGTTGACGAGACGACGTCCGCAACCGAGGACGGACAGAAATCCGGCGGGTTCGGCGCGCTGACCGTGTTTCTCGTTATCGCCATCGTGCTTTTGGCCGGCGGCGGCGCAGGCGGGTACTGGGCCTGGCGCGAAGGCTATATCGATCTCGATTCGATTTTCGCCCAGTCTGGCGGCGAAGCCGCGGGGCCGTCGGAAGTCGCGCAGCTTGAAGATACGCTCGAGCCAGTGGCCGAGCCGGATGCGGAGGCTGAACCGGAAGCGCCCGCCGAGCCCGATGCCGAAAGCGCGGCGCCGGATGGACCGGTCAACACCACGGATACGCCCGAGCAGCCGGCGGCCGATCCCGCGGAAGCCGAGGCCTCGGAGCCGGCCTTTGCTGAAACCGAAACGCCGGCCAATGGCGATAGCGGTCCCGAGCTCGCGTTCGAAGACCGGCTGCCCGCGGAGGCCGAAGTGCCCGCACTCGACACGCCGACGGTCGCGCCCGGCGAAGAGCCGGCTGTCGCGGCGGTGGACGGGCCGCAGTCGCTGCTGCTCGAGGAGCAGGCGAACGGCAATACGGGCGCCGTGCCGTATTCGGGCAGCGTCGTCTGGAGCCGGGGCACCGATGAACTCGGCCAGCCGACAATCGTGGCGACCGCGAGCATTCCCGCGCGCAACCTCGACGTCGAGGTGCTGTTGCGCCGCAATGCCGACGATACGCTGCCGGCGAGCCATCTGATGGAAGTCAATTTCGATGTCGCCGAGACGTTTATCGGTGGATCGATCGCCAATCTGCCGGGCGTGCTGCTCAAGGACGAAGAACTCGTTCAGGGCCAGCCGCTTACGGGAGCTTCGGCGCGGATCGTGGGCAATTCCTTCCTCTTTGCGCTCTCGAGCGCGAGCGACCAGGATGTCGCCAATAACGTCCAGTTGCTGCGCGACCGTGCCTGGCTCGACCTTGCAATGGTCTATGGCACCGGCCGCCGGGCGATCCTGACGATGGAGAAGGGCGAGGAGGGCGACGCGATCTTCGAAGAGGTGATGGACGCCTGGGCCGCTGAGGAAAATGCGGGCAGTGACGGTGCCGAGGCCTCGGCGCAATAATGTTCAGACGGGATGGGTCCGCCCGTCCCGGATTTCATAGCGGCGCGAAGCGAGAGCGGCGACGTCCTCCTTTTGGTGCGATACCAGGATGGCGTGCCAGTTGTTCGCGGTCACGAGGTCGGCGATGGCCTTGCGAATGGGCGCCGCCGTTTCCTCGTCCAGCCCGGTGAAGGGCTCATCGAGCAGCAGAACCGGCTTGTTGCGCAAGAGCGTGCGCGCAAGCGCGACGCGCTGTTTCTGCCCTCCCGAAAGGTCGGCAGCGCGGCGCGGGCTAAACGTTTCCAGCCCCATCTGCGCGAGCGCCTTGCGCACAGCAGGGTCGTCCGCCCGGGCGTTGTTCGATAGCCCAAGGGCAACGTTGGCGCTGGCGGAGAGATGTTCGAAGACGTTGTCGGTCTGAAAGAGGATCGAGACGGGGCGCGTCTCCGGCGGCCTGCCGAGGAGCGAGGCGCCTCCGAGCGCGATATCGCCCGAGAGCGGCGTGAGGAACCCGGCAATGAGATCGAGAAGGGTGGACTTTCCGGAGCCCGAGGCGCCGGTGAGCCCCACGATCTCGCCGGGGGCGACGTCGATGTCGAAGCGGTAGAGCGGGCCGTCGGGCGTGTGGCGGAAGGAAACGGCCTCAATCGCGAGCATGGGTCAGGACCTCGAAAAGCTTGGGGATGGCGATGAAGGCCGAAAGGCTCAGAACGAGCAGGATGGCCCCGATGGCCTCGGCGTCAGCGCTGCGGTAGGCGCCCAGCGCACGGTACATCAGCCAGGGCAGGGTGGAAAATTCGGACGTACCGAAGAGCGAGATAACGCCCAGATCGCCCAGCGAAAAGACGAAGGCAACGGCGAGCGCATAGCCGATCGGGCGTCCCAGGAGCGGCCATTCGATGCGGCGCCATTGGGCGGTGCTGGACAGGCCCAGCGCGCGGATGAGCTTTTTGTTGCGCCGGGCGATGGCTTCGAGCGGCGGGTTGAGCGTGGCGAAGGCGAAGGGCAAGGCGAGGAGTGCGTTGGCGATGACGAGGACGACCGGCGCTGCGGCGCTCGTGGGCACGCCGATGAACCGTGCGAGGAGGAAGAAGCCCAGTGAGAGGACGACGGCAGGCACGGCGAGATAGGTGAAGACTGGCACGCCGAGCGCGGTGCGCAGAAGGCTTTGCCGCGGTTCGAGCGCACGAGCCATGCCCAGCCCCAGGGCGAGCATGAGCGTCAGGAGCGCGGACAGCGTTCCGATCGTGAGGCTGGTCCAGAGCGCGCGCCAGAAATTGGGCTGGGCGAGGACAGCGGCGAGTGCGGGGCCCATGCCGCGGGCGAGAACGGCAATGAGCGGGGTGAGAAAGCCCAGCAGCAGGATCGAGAGAATACCTGTCTGGGTCGCGGTTACGGCCCGGCTATCGGGCCAGCGGTAGCGCGAGCGGCGGCCGAAAAACGCCGCAGCAGGCGAGAGGCTGGAGGCGGGGATGATGATCGCTGCGCAGACGACAAGCTGCACGATGGCGAGGCGGACGGCGGCGCCGAGGTCGAAATCGAGCCGCACGGCCTGGTAGATCGCGACTTCCAGGGTCTGGTTGGCGGGGCCGCCGCCGAGGACCAGGACGATTGGGAAGCTCGTAAAGCACAAGAGGAAGATGGTCGCGCCGGCGCCCGGGATCGACCCGGCGATGGCGGGAATGTCGATGACCGTGAAGCGGCGCCATGCGGAAAGCCCCAGGCTTCGGCCCAGCTTGAGTTTGTCGGGGGGAATGGCTTCGAGCCTGTCGAGGAAGATGCGGCCCGAAAAGGCGCCGTTTAGAAGCGTGTGCGCGGCGAGGATACCCCCAAGGCCGAAGATCGAGGGGGCGTTGAGGCCGAGCGGTTCTATGAGTGCGTTGACCCAGCCATTGCGGCCCCAGACGGCGACAAGGCCGGAGACGATGACGAGCGCAGGCAGGACCAGCGCCGTCGAGAGCAGTCCGACGATAAAGCCCCGCCCGAAAAAGCGCAGGCGGTCGAGCGACCAGGCAAGGGCGATGCCGGCTGCCAGCGAGAGGAGCGTCGAGAGGGCGGCCTGGATCGCGGACATGCCCACGAGCCGGGCGACGCCGGTGACGGTCGAGCCGGTGGTGGGGATCGTCCGTCCGGCAATAAAGAGCGCAAGGAGCAGCGCCGCGATAAGCACGGCGATGGCTATGGCGATCGCGGCGCCGGTAAGCGCGCGCACGGGGCGCCAGCCGCCAGGAAAGCCCGCCCCGGAGAGGGGAGGGCCTATGTATGGCACCTTACTGGAGCGCGGCGAAGGCTTCTTCAATCCAGGCTCGCGTGTTTTCGGTGACGGTCTCGCTGTCGAGAAGCAGAGCCGGATCGGGCGCGATCATCTGCTCGAAGCCGGGTTCGAGGCCGCCTTCGGGCTCGGTTACGGGGTACATCCAGTTGGTCGTGGGGATCACCGCCTGCGCCTCGGGGGAAACGAGGTAAGCAAGGAAATCGCGGGCGAGGTCCTTGTTGGGGCTCGTTTCGAGGATGCCGGCGACCTCGATCTGGGTGTAGTGGCCTTCCTCGAACTTGGCGGCGGCGTAGCGGTCCTCGTCCTCGGCGATGAGGTGATAGGCCGGTGAGGTGGTGTAGGAGAGCACCATGTCCGCTTCACCCGCAAGGAAGAGATCGTAGGATTCCGACCAGGAGTTAGTGACTGTCAGGACGTGCGGCGCGAGCTCCGCCCAGGCTTCGTTGGCGTCGTCGCCATAGGCGGCCTTGATCCACAGGACGAGGCCGAGGCCGGGCGTCGAGGCGCGCGGGTCCTGGATGACGATCTTGAAATCCTCGGGCATTCCGGCAAGCTCTTCGAAGCTCGCAGGCGGGTTCTCGACGGTCTCGCTGTCGTAGACGAAGGCGAAATAGCCGTAGTCGAAGGGTACGAAGACCTCGTCGGACCAGTCGAGCGGGATATCGAGATCGGGCAGGTCGACCCCGTGTTCGGTGAACAGGCCGGTGGCCTTGCCTTCGCCGATGGTGGCGGTGTCGAGGCCGAGAATGATGTCGGCGTCGGTTTCGGCGCCTTCGAGTTGAGCGCGGCGAAGCGCGCCGATCGAGGAATCGGTGGCGACGAACGCGACATCGCAGTTGCATTGGGCCTCGAAGCCTTCCTCGAGCGCGGGGGCGGGCCCCCAATCGGCGGCGAAGGCGTCGTAGGTGTAAATCGTGAGCGTGGGCGTTTCCTGCGCGTTGGCGGCGGATGCGAGGCATCCGAAGGCAACCGCGCACAGGCTCTTGGAGATCAAGCGGGACATTGTCTTTTCCTTTCGCTTGGGCAACGCAATGCATCGCGTGTGCGTTGCCAGGCCGGTGGTGCGGTCATGAAAGGGTGAAGAGTCGTGACAAATGGCATCGGTGGCTATAAGCCTTGCCATCTCGAACTTCCTCCGCCAGCATGACCTGGTTCAGGTTCAATGGGTCTTTCTCAGCTTCCGAAATCCGGAAGCACCCCAGCGAGACGAGGCGACACTATAACCGGGCCTTTCCCAGCGCAAGAGCATGATTTTTCTGGCGAGTTGCCGCTTGTTTTCGACGGCACGCTCGTCGTCGTGGGTGGAGGTACGGTGGCGCCGGCGCTGTTGCGCGCGCTTACAAAAGACGCCGCCGGGCTCGTCGGGGCCGATAGTGGCGGGGATACGATCTTGGCGGCCGGACTCGTGCCCGACGCGGTGATCGGGGATATGGATTCGATTGGAGATCTCTCGGGGTTCCCCGCGGCCACCCAGGTCATCAGGATCGCCGAGCAGGACAGCACCGATTTCGGCAAGTGTCTTTATTCGACGCGCGCGCCGCTCACGCTGGGGCTGGGGATGACCGGCGGGCGGTTCGATCACACGCTTGCCGCGCTCAACGCGGTGGCCAGGGTTGCCCATGAGCGCAAGATCATCCTCATCGATGAGCACGATCTGGCGCTCGGGGTTTCCGGGTCGATCAGCGTTCGTGTCGGCGAGGGCGCGCGCGTTTCGATCTATCCGCTGGGGCGGACCGCGTTTGCGGGGTCGCAAGGGCTGCTCTTCCCGCTCGACGGGCTCGTGATGGAGCCGGGCGGGCGCATCGGGACCTCAAACGCGGCGACGGCGGACGTCGTTTCGATCACGGTTGCGGAAGGACCCCAGAGTCCGTGGCTTCTGATCCTCGACCGGGACATGCTGGACGCGGTCCGCTAGGCCAGTTCGGGTTAGGGACGCTGCGCCAAAACCTTGTCGACCCGGTTGCCGTCCATATCGACGATTTCGAAACGCCACCCCTGCACTTCGATCGTCTCCCCGGTGCGGGGCAGGTATTCGATTTGCTCGATGAAGAAGCCGGCGACCGTCTGGTAGTCGGGGCGGGTAGGTAGCTTGATGTCCAGCGTTTCCGCCATCTTGTCGGCCGAAAGCGCACCTGAAATGAGCCAGGTACCGTCGGCGCGGCGCACGATTTCCTCATCCTCGGCCACATCGAGGTCGGAGCGAAATACACCGGCGATTGCCTCAAGCAAATTGGCCGAGGTGACAATACCTTCAAAATGCCCGTATTCGTCGAATACCAGCGCCATGGGCTGATCGGCCTCGCGCAGGCGGTCGAGCACGTCGAGCGCGCCGAGGGTGTCGGGGACGATCTGGATTTCGCGGACCAGGGCCTTAAGGTCGTCGCGGGTCTGCGGCAGGCCCCCGACCAGCGCGTCGCGAACGTGGATGACGCCAATG
Source organism: Pelagibacterium xiamenense (assembly GCF_021166475.1). GTDB lineage: Bacteria > Pseudomonadota > Alphaproteobacteria > Rhizobiales > Devosiaceae > Pelagibacterium > Pelagibacterium xiamenense. Next base: position 625,997 of record NZ_JAJOYS010000002.1, on the reverse strand, counting down.
ACATCATCGCCGCTCTTGTCGGTGACGGGCAGGCGGGAATGGCGGGTCGTTGTCAATATCCGGCGCATGTCGCTGGCGCTGGCATCGAGCCTGATCGTTTCGACGTCGACGCGCGGTGTCATGACGGCGCGGGTGGTTTTGTCCGAGAGGCGAAGAACGCCTGCGATCATGCGTTTCTCGTCGGTCTCGATGACGCCATGCTCGGCGGCTTCGGAGACGAGCGTCTTGATTTCCTCCTCCGTCACCATGTTCGCCGCCACGTCGGATTGGCCGGTGAGGCGGAATACCGCCTGCGTCGAGGCATCGAGGAGCCAGACGGCGGGCGCCGCGATCACGGATATCCAACGCATCAATGGAGCTACGGCGCAGGCGACGGTTTCCGCGTGGCGCAGCGCGATCTGCTTGGGCACCAACTCGCCGATGACGACCGAGAGGTAGGTGACGATCACGACGATGCCGCCATAGCCCAATGGCGCGGCCATGTTACCGGGAACGCCGAGCCCGGCGAGTGCTCCGGCTATGCGGCCGCCCAGCGTGGCGCTGGAAAAGGCGCCTGCTACGATACCGATAAGGGTTATGCCGATCTGGACGGTTGAGAGAAAACGCCCCGGGTTCTCGGCGAGCGCCAACGCGGTTTTCGCGCCGCGTCGGCCCTCGGCCGCCAGGGTCTTGAGGCGCGACTTGCGCGCCGAAACGACCGCGAGCTCGGAAAGCGCGAAAACGCCGTTCAAAAGGATCAGGGCGGCCAGGATGACCGGCTCAAGCATTAACAGTCCTATATCCGGCTGCGTTTGATGCTGGGCCGGCTCCCGTTTCTTGCGATCAGCTCGCCTGGGCCCGTGCGGCTTCTTTCACCGCGTCCTGAACCTTTTCGAAGGCGCGAACCTCGATCTGGCGGATACGCTCGCGGCTGACGTCGTATTCCTGCGCCAGCTCTTCGAGCGTGGCGGGATTTTCCTGCAGGCGCCGGGCGCGGAAGATGGCGCGCTCGCGGTCGTTGAGCACTTCCATGGCGCCATTGAGAAGCCCCATGCGCTCGTCGAACTCCTGGCTGTCGCCGAGGATTTCTTCCTGGTCGGGCGCTTCGTCGATGAGCCAATCCTGCCACTGGCTGGTGCCTTCGTCCGCGCGCATGGGCGCATTGAGGGAGGCGTCGCCGGACAGGCGCTGGTTCATCGAGACGACATCGTCTTCCGAGACGTTCAAGGTCGTCGCGATCTGCTTGATCTGGTCGGGATGGAGGTTTCCATCCTCGAGCGCGGCGATCTGGCCCTTGATGCGGCGGAGATTGAAGAACAATCGCTTCTGCGCCGCCGTCGTGCCGATCTTGACCAGCGACCACGATCGCAGGACGTATTCCTGGATCGAGGCACGGATCCACCACATGGCATAGGTGGCGAGACGGAAGCCCTTGTCGGGCTCGAAGCGCTTCACCGCCTGCATCAGGCCGACATTACCCTCCGAGATCACCTCGGAAATGGGCAGGCCATAGCCGCGATAGCCCATGGCGATCTTGGCCACGAGCCGCAGGTGGGACGTAATGAGTTTCTGGGCGGCTTCAGGATCGCCATGCTTTTTGTACCGCTTGGCCAGCATGAATTCCTCGTCGGCATCCAGCATCGGGAACCGGCGGATTTCCTGCAGATAGCGATTGAGCCCGTCTTCTGAAGACAGGACCGGCAAATTGGATTGGGCCATATCAGCACCCCCTTAAAAGACTAGCCCCCGGAGCCTCCCGGCAGGCTACGCCTCGTCCGCGCCCACGTTGTTGACGGCGCGCGTCAAGGCACATTCGCGCTCAATATAGGTCGGATTTTGGCGAATACATCCCTCGGCCCGCGAAAATCGGACTTTCGCCGGGCGCATGTCTTGCCGCGTCTATTGCAACGCGTAAGGCGACAGCATGGTTGCAAGCTCGTGCATATCTTGCGGCAGATCGGTGGAAAAGCGCAAGGTCTTTCCGCTCACGGGGTGGGCAAATCCGAGCACGGCGGCGTGAAGCGCCTGACGTCCGAGCGCCCTGAGTGCGGTGGCGGGCTCGGGCGGCAGTTTGTTGATTTTGGTGGCAAAACCGGCGCCATAGAGCGTGTCGCCCAAAAGCGGATGTCCGATATGGGCCATGTGCACGCGGATTTGATGCGTGCGGCCGGTTTCGAGTTCGCAGGTGACCTGCCCTACCGACCAGTTGTCCTCGCCGAAGCGCTGTGCGGTGGCGTAGTGGGTGATCGCCTCGCGGCCGTCGCGGGGATTGACCGACTGCTTGAGCCGGTTATGCGGGTCGCGGCCGATCCGGGTTTCGATAGTGCTCTTCAATGGATTGGGAACGCCCCAGACGAAGGCGGTATAGGCCCGCTCGAGAGGGCCGGAGCGTCCGTGATCGGCGAACTGCGCGGCGAGGCCGTTATGCGCGGCGTCTGTTTTGGCAGCGACCATGACGCCGGAGGTGTCCTTGTCGAGCCGATGCACGATGCCGGGGCGCTTGACCCCGCCGATGCCGCGCAGGCTTTCGCCGCAGTGGTGGATGAGGGCGTTGACCAGCGTGCCGTTCTCGTTGCCGGGGGCGGGGTGGACGACCATGCCGGCAGGCTTGTTGATGACGATGAGGTCGTCGTCCTCATAAAGGATGTCGAGGGCGATCTGCTGGGGTTCGGGTTCGGCCTCCACGGGCTCGGGGGCGGCAAGCGTTATGGACTCTCCGGCCTTCACACGATATTTGGGCGTTGCGTTCGCCGCTCCGTCGACCGTCACAGCGCCGGAAAGGATCAAATCCTTGATCCGGTTGCGCGAAAAGGCCGGAAAGCGGGCGGCGAGAAATGCGTCGAGCCGTGTGCCTGTGTCTTCCTCGGCAACGGTTGCGCCGTGCCCCTCAATTTGCGGATCGTTCATGCGTAACCCTGACGTCGAAGACGAAGATGACAAGCCCCTAAGCCCCGAAGGCGAGGCGATCATGGCCAAGGCGCGCCGCCGGGCGGCCATCTCCATGCTCATCATGCTGATCGGCTTTATGGCGATTGCGGGGGTGGTTGTCTATCGGCTGGCGACCCTGAACGTCGATCCGGCGGCTGAATTCGCGCTTGAGACCGTGAGCGTGCCTGCGGGCGCCGAGGTGGTTTCGAGCGCGGTGCAGGATGGGCTCGTGACAGTCACCTATGTGCTCGACGGGACGACGACGATCCGGCTCTTTGACGGGGAAACCGGCGACATTGTCCGCGAGATCGCCGTGGAGCACGAATAGCTCAGCAATCGGGCACCGAAACGCTCAGGCCGCCGAGTGAGGTTTCCTTGTAGCGTTCGTCCATGTCCTTGCCGGTCTGGCGCATGGTTTCGATGCAGGCGTCGAGCGGCACGATGTGGCTGCCGTCGCCCTGCATGGCGAGCGAGGCCGCGGCGACGGCCTTGACGGCGCCCAGTCCGTTGCGCTCGATGCAGGGCACCTGGACGAGGCCCCTCACCGGATCGCAAGTCATTCCCAGATGGTGTTCGAGCGCGATTTCGGCGGCGTTTTCGATCTGCGCGTCCGTGCCCCCCAGCGCCGCGCAAAGCGCGGCCGCAGCCATCGCCGACGCCGAGCCGACTTCACCCTGACATCCGACTTCGGCGCCCGAGATCGAGGCGTTGTATTTGATAAGCCCGCCGATCGCCGCGCCCACGAGCAGCATGTCGGGGATCCTGGCGCTGTCGGCGCCGGGAACGTGGTCGAGATAGTACCGCATGACGGCGGGGAAGACGCCCGCAGCGCCATTGGTGGGCGCGGTGACGACCTGGCCGCCGGCGGCGTTTTCCTCGTTGACCGCCATGGCGTAGGCGGCGAGCCAGTCGATGGCAGAATGCAGCGGCGCTTCATTGCGTCCCGCACTGCCGGTCATGTTCTCGAAGATGGCTTTGGCCCGCCGTTTGACATGCAGGCCGCCGGGGAGTTCTCCGGTTGCTGCAAGCCCCCGGTCGATACAGCGGTTCATGACCTCCCAGATGGTCAGGAGCCGGGCCTCGAAGGCCGTCCCGTCGAGGCGCGCGCACTCGTTTTCGCGCTTCATCTGCGCGATGGTGAGGCCCGAGGCCGCGCCCATTTCGAGCATTTCGGCGGCGCTTGAGAAGGGGTAGGGGACGTCTTCGACCGGTGCGACGTGGGTTCCGTCCTCGGCGATCTCGGCAGCGGTCTTGATGAAGCCGCCGCCGATGGAAAAATAGGTTTCTTCGAGCAAGGTCGTTCCCGAATCGCCGGTCAGGGCGAAGCGCATGCCGTTGGGGTGGGCGTCGAGGCGGGTCTTTTTGTCGAGAATGATGCCGGTTTCGGGGTCCAGTTCGACTGTCGCGCCCGTTTCGAGGGCGACGCACTTGCGCGCGTGCAGGCGCGCGATGGCTGCCTCCGCCTCGGCCTTGTCGTAGGTTTCCGGCACCAGCCCCAGGCATCCCGCAAGCACGGCGTCGATGGTGCCGTGGCCGGCGCCGGTAAAGGCGAGCGAGCCATAAAGGGTGCAGGTCAGCGTTGCGCCGTCCGCCTTGGGGCCGAGGGGCTTCACGGCCTCGAGAAAGCGGCCTGCGGCCAGCATCGGGCCCATCGTGTGCGAGGAGGACGGGCCGACGCTCACCTTGAAGACATCGAAAACCGAGACGAACATGATTTTCTTCTCCTCCGCGAGAAAGGCGCGCGATACGCCTTCATGGGTGGAGAGAATAGAACAATTTTGCGTCAGTCAACAGATGTTCGGGGGCGGGCTACCGTGCGGCGGCGTCATACGCTTTCAAATGCTTTTTCAGCGCTTTCGCTCGCCATATGGCTTCGAAGAGATGCGCAAAGCGCGCGGGATCGAGCGTTTTCAGGCGGGCAAGGACGTAGGGATAGTCCTTGTAGTGATCGGTGATGAAGAAAGTATCGCCGCCGGTTTCGAGAATGAAATCGCGGTCGTCCATGGAAACGCACTGCATGGCGATGATGCCGGGCTCGCGCTCGCGCAGCAGGAAATGCCTGCCAACCTTGAGCGATGCGGTGCCATGGGTCACGGCGTCGGCGACGCCGGGATATTCGAGGGCAACGGCGCGGATGTCGTTAAAGTCCATCCGCTTCCCCGGTTACCGCCGGTGGCGGATGCGGCCGATTTCGTCGTATTCGGCCTGTTCTTTCTTGAGCGCTTCGGCGTTTTCGCGCGCATGCTCGCGCTGGTCGAGCAGCTCGACCTTCTTGAGGTCTTCGATCGCTTCAGCGAGTTCGTCCTGGGCGGCCTCGAGCTTTTCGCGCATGTCGTTGGCCGAAACCAGGAGGTTGTCGCGGCGGGTCATCGCGGCCTTGGCGAACGTCGAATAAGCGAAGTGCGCGGTGTCGGTGATGCCGGTCTTCTGCTGTTCGATTTCGATCTGCTGGTCGAGTTCGGCGGCCATGCGCTCGAAATCGCCGATCATCGTCTCGATCTGAAGGACCTGGCGTCGCTTCTCGTCGACCTGGAACTTCTTGAGCCGGATCAAGCTCGCGCTCTTCGACTTCATGACTTGTACTCCTTACACATCAAGCCGCCTGATCGCCCCCGCCACCGGTTTCCAGGATCGCCGCGAGCAAATTGTACCCGTCGGCAATCGAGGTGCGTTCGTCCCCCCTCTGGCTCAAAAACGCCTCCAGAGCGGGGTTGAGCGCGATGGCGCGGTCAACCTTTGGATCCGATCCTTTCCGGTAAGCCCCCAGCCGGATCAGTTCCTCCATGTCGGCGAAAACCGACATCAGTTCCCTTGCCTTGCTGAGCGTCGGCCTGAAGTCTTCCGGCACGCAACCCGGCATGGTCCGCGATACGGAGCGCAATACATTGACCGCCGGAAACCGCCCGCGTTCGGCAATGGACCGCTCCATGACAATGTGGCCATCGAGGATGCCGCGCACAGCGTCCGCAATGGGTTCATTGTGGTCATCACCTTCCACCAAAACGGTAAACAGACCGGTAACGGAGCCGGAATCTTTGAGTCCGGGGCCCGCACGTTCGAGCAGGCGCGGCAGCTCGGTGAAGACCGTCGGCGGGTAGCCCTTGGCTGTGGGCGGCTCGCCGATGGCAAGCCCGATTTCGCGCTGGGCCATGGCAAAGCGCGTGAGGCTGTCCATCATGCACAGGACGCGCTGGCCGTGATCGCGGTAATATTCAGCGAGCGTCATGGTGAGATACGCCGCCTGACGGCGCATCAGCGCGGATTCGTCGGAGGTCGCGACGATGACGATGGCCTTCTTCATCCCCTCTTCGCCAAGATATTCGGAGATGAACTCCTGCACCTCGCGGCCACGCTCGCCGATGAGCCCGATAATGGCGACGTCGACATCGGTATTGCGCGCGAGCATCGACATCAGCACCGACTTGCCGACGCCCGAGCCGGCGAAAATGCCCATGCGCTGGCCTTCGCAGCAGGTGGTGAAGGTGTTGAGTACACGGACCCCCAGGTCGACCGGCGCGCCGACGCGGGCGCGCTCGTGGGCGGGCAGGGGCGTGTTGCGCAGACCGTACGGTTCGGCGCCGCGCAGGAGCGGCGCGCCGCCGTCTATGGGCTGGGCATCGGCGTTGATCGTGCGGCCGAGCCAGCTCTGGTCGGGGTAGACCGCGCCGTCATGGCCGGCAAAAACCGCCTTGCAGCCGAGGCGGACGCCCTCGACTGGGCCGAAGGGCAGGCAGAGCGCGAGCCCGTCGCGGAAGCCGATGATTTCGCACGGCAGCGTTGCGCCGGACTGGGTTTCGATGAAAACGCGACCCCCGACGCGCAATTCGCGCACCGGGCCCACGACCTCGATCAGCAAGCCCTGGACGGTCTTGACGCGCCCGAACACCTCGATCTCGTCGATGGCCTCGATGTCGGAAATCAAAGACTGCACGGCGTCCGCCTATCCTCATGGTGCCCCAATCTGATTGTGTATGATTCGGGCCTTGCCTGTCGCGTCGGTAACCGGACGTTAATTTCGGTGCGATATTGGGAGGTGTTGAGCAAAATTTTCTCCTCCGGGCGAGGTATGCTCATTTCCCCGACATAGCCGGCAATTCACCGAGTCCCAAGAGTCGCTTGAAGGGCTTTCTTAACGTAAAGAATTAAGAAAAATTTCTGGAAAATTTTAAGCAAAATCATAGGCTTAATAAGTTTCAGCGTTAATCCGGATTGCATATTGCCCAACCGAATTAAACTTTGTTAACTAATTGCCGGTAGGTTCGAATCGTACCCAGTAGGGTTTGGTTAAGGTTGACGGGAAAGATCGCGTCTTCCCGGTTCCAGTAGGAACCTAAGGTTAAGGGGATAGGCATGCGTGTACTCTTGATTGAGGACGACAGCGCGACCGCGCAGAGCATCGAGTTGATGCTCAAATCCGAAAGTTTCAACGCGTACACCACCGACCTCGGCGAGGAAGGTGTCGATCTGGGCAAGCTTTATGATTACGACATCATTCTGCTTGACCTCAATCTGCCCGACATGAGCGGCTATGAAGTGCTGCGCACGCTCCGCGTTGCGAAGGTTCAGACGCCGATCCTCATCCTTTCGGGTCTCGCGGGTATCGAGGACAAGGTCCGGGGCCTCGGGTTCGGCGCCGACGACTACATGACCAAACCCTTCCACAAGGACGAACTGGTGGCGCGCATCCACGCGATCGTGCGACGCTCCAAGGGTCACGCCCAGTCGGTCATCAACACCGGCGATCTCAGCGTCAATCTCGACACCAAGACCGTCGAAGTGGGCGGCCAGCGCGTGCACCTCACGGGCAAGGAATACCAGATGCTGGAGCTCCTCTCGCTCCGCAAGGGCACCACGCTCACCAAGGAAATGTTCCTCAACCACCTTTATGGCGGTATGGACGAGCCCGAGCTCAAGATCATCGACGTCTTCATCTGCAAGCTGCGCAAGAAGCTTTCAGTGGCGACGGCAGGCAAGAATTACATCGAAACCGTCTGGGGCCGCGGCTATGTGCTGCGCGAGCCCGACGAGGCGGAGTTTTCCGAAAGCGCGTAACCCCTTCCGCGCGTTTCTGGAGGCAAGAGAACAGGCCTCGCACCGTCCAGGTGCGGGGCCTTTCTCTTTGCCTGTTCCGGTTAAACCACGACGGCGCGGTAGAGATGCCAGGTCGCGTGCCCGAGGATCGGCAGCACGATCGCCAGTCCCACAAAGAGGGGCAGCGACCCGATAAAGAGCAGCGCCGCGACGATCAGGCCCCAGGCGAGCATGGGAACAAGATTGGCCATGACCGCGCGAAGCGAGAGCGCGACCGCGTCCGCCGCGGTGCCGCCGCGGTCGAGCAATCGCGGGAAGGCCACGACGGTCGATGCCAGGACCGCGAAGGCGAAGAAAAAGCCCACGAGATTGCCCCAAAAGAGCAGGCCCCAGCCCTGGGGTGTCGTAAAGACCGCCGCCAGAAGGCCGGGCAGGTTGGTCGGGCCGGTTTCGCCGAAGAAGGCGCCGTAGATCGCGTTGGCGGCAAGAAGCCACAGCCCGAACATCACCGCCAGTACCAGTCCGAGCGCGAGGATCGAACCGATCGCGGGCGAGCGCAGCACCATGAAGGCGTATGCCGGGTGGTCGTCCAGCCCCTGTTCGCGCCTTCGGCTGATCTCGTAAAGTCCGATCCCGGCGATGGGGCCGACGAGCGCGAAGCCGGTGGCGATGGGGTAAAGCAGCGAGAAGGTTTCCCCGCCTGCCGTCCAGACGGCCAGAACGAAACCGACTATAGGATAGATGATCACGAGGAAAATGTAGTGGGAGGGCCGTTCCCAGAAATCGGACGCGCCCTTTTTGAGAGCGGCAAAGACATCAGCGAGCGTTATCGAACGGATTCCGTCGACCTGCCCCTCGGCCCGGCCGGTGGCATTGTCGACATGTTCAGCCTCAAGTGCCGGCATATCCGCCTCCTTTGACGGTTGGGCGCACGCCATCGCGCTGCGCCTGTAGCGCCGGAGCCGGACCATCCAGGCTCCAGCCAAACTTAACGATAGCGCGAAACGGACAAATTGTCGCGGGGAACTCACACCAATGTGCGGCGGCCGGCGGCGCCCGCACCAGTTGCGACGATTCCGCGCATCGTGGGATAAAGTGCAGCGAGTTCAATGAGCTACAGGTTGCGTCGTGCAGCGCTGCGCTGGCATGCGACATCGGGGCAGAGTGATTGGTGCGCGCCGGGCGGTAGGATTGCCCCACTTCTTGCGGCGGAGAACCAGGTGCCTAAAGCGTTTCGTTATCCTCAGACCGGCGCGCTGATGCGCCACTACAGCGAAGGGGATTTTCTCGATTTCCAGATCGCACCGGTCCCCGAGCCGAGCCTTTCGGCGGCCGACCTTGCGCTGTTGACGGTCTTTGCCATGCCGCGCTGGGTGATGGTGCTTCTTGGCATTCGCAATGCGCTTGTCAAACCGTTTGGGCTCAAGACCGGTACAGAGCATGGTTACGCGCCCCCGACGCGCGAGGATATTCTCGAACGCCGGTATTCCGGGGCGTTCGCAGTGGATCATGTGAGCCCCGAGGAGGTGACGTTCGGGTCGAGCGACAGGCATCTCGATTTCAGGATTTCAGTCATCAAGACGCGCGCGCCGTCGGGTCATGTCGCGCTTGCGACATGGGTGCATCCGCACAATGTCTGGGGGCGGCTCTATCTCTGGGGCGTGCTGCCGTTCCACAAACTGATCGTCTGGCGCATGCTTGCCAATCTCAAGGACGAGGCGGGGCAGGCCACCTAGGTCACACGCTTACAGCTGCGGGCGCTTCGAACTAGAGGAAAGGCTGGAATTTGGCTTCCAGCGTGGCCCGGTCGAAGGGCTTGAGGATGTGGTCGTTGGCGCCGGCCTTGCGGGCCATGGCGATCTGGCCGATGTCGCGCTCGGTCGTGCAGTAGACCACCATAGGCTTGTCGCCGTCGTCGTATCCCCGCAGGGCCTTGAGGAATTCCAGCCCGCTCATGATCGGCATCTGCCAGTCGAGCAGGATGACATCGGGCATCTCGCGGCCGCATTTTTCGTAGGCTTCCTGGCCGTCCTCGGCTTCGTCGACGACGAAGTCCATGTTTTCCAGGATGCGGCGCGCGACCTTGCGAATGACGCTCGAGTCATCGACGATCAGGCACGATTTCATGATGCGTACTCCCCAGCGGGCCCGTTGCCACCGTAGGCGCCCGCACAAGGGCGCTCCGGCACTCTAGCCCGCAATGGTTATCGAACGCTTAGGAACCGGCGCGCAGGTCCTCAGTCGATATCGTGCGGCAGGGGATCGGCGGTAAAGCGCAATTCCTCGTTCTCGACACCGATATTGAGCCCCATATGGCACAGGCGGGCGAGAACGCCGGTGTAATAAGGCTGGATGCCACGGGCGTCGACGCTGCCGTCTTCGGGCGTTGCCGCCAGCAATCCCGCGGTGCCGCTGGGGATCAGCGTCTTGGGTCCGGCAGCGGTGATGGCGAAATTCTCTGTGCCCGGTTCGCCGCCGATTTCGACCGTGATCTTGCCGCCGCGCGGCACCGCCGCGATGGCGATCAGCAGCATGTTGAGGACGAGCTTGACCTTGTTTTTGGGGATGATGAGCGCGGGTATCTGCCAGTCGAGATCGGCTTTTTCCCCCGCAATGAGGAGCTTGGCGACGCGCTCGGCCTCGCGGGTATCGATATCGGTCCCGGCGGTCGAGGAGGCGCCGAAGGCAAGGCGCGCATATTCGAGCTTGGCGCGGGCCTGCCGCGTCGAATTCTCGATCAGTTCCTTGGCGAAATCGGCCATTTCGGCCTGGGAGGGATCGGAGAGGACCTCGAGCCCGTTGCCGATCGCACCGACCGGGTTGATCAGATCGTGGCATACGCGCGAGCACAGCAATGCCGCCAGATCCGCCGCTTCGAGTTCGACCGTGCTCGTCATGGCCTTGGTCCTGTCCTGGAATTGAGAATCACTTGTTCGCACTTTACAGGCCAGACCCGCCGCGGCAACGTTTTGTACCCGCACGGCGAAGACTTTGCCCAATATTGCCCCGGGCCGTCATTCGGCCATCGCGTCCGCGGCCCCGGCGGGTGGAACGAAGGGCGCAGCGCCGCGTGCCGGCGGCAGGCGCTCCCAATTGTCGAGGGCCTGGGCGAGCGCCGCCGGCCCGGCCAGGTCGAAGGCTTCGCGATTGCCCACCGAGAAAAACAGCAGCAGCCGGTCGCCGACAATGCGGTAAATCTGCGGATTGCCGTCCGAAAGGTAACCGCGGGACATCGCCATTGCGCCGTGCCCGCCAAAGAGCGGGGCATAGATTTCGGGCGCGCGGGCGAAGACGTCGCGATTGGCGGCGGAGGCGAAGTACCACGGTATGCCGGCCCATTCATGCACGTATTGGGGGGAGCCGCGCCGGGGTTCCGGGCCCGTGAAATAGGACACGGGATCGTACCCGTCGATGGCGACGCCGGTTAAGACGTTGGTCACAATGGATTGTTCCTGCGCGTACGCCGGGATGGGGGCGAAAAGGCATACGATTGCCATCAAGACGATTTGGTAAGACTTTGTAAGGGTTAAGATTTGTTTACTTCTTTGCCGCATGATCGCCCCAGATTTCCGCTATTGCATCGAAACAGCGGGCAAGTCCGATACTAGCAGCTGGCCGTATGGGCTTGGTTAACCGGCGGGGGCTCGGCCGGGGTGGCAAACGCGAGTTGGGAGCACGTATTTTGATGTTCAAACGCCTCATCGGGACCCTGAGTCTGTTGCTGTGCCTTTTAAGCCTGCCGGTTGCCGCGCAGTCGCAGGTACAGCCGCAAGGCTCGCTCTCGGACACCTATTCCACCAATGAATTGCTCGACGCCGGGCACCAGTTCTTCGGGTCGGTCGCGTCGGGCCTGGCCTCACTGATCGAGCGTGCGGTTGGGCAATATGGCCAGCCGAACGCCTACATACTGGGGCAGGAAGGTTCGGGCGCGCTCTTTGTCGGCGCCCGCTACGGCGAGGGGGTGATGTATACCCGCAACGCCGGCAATCACAACGTCTTCTGGCAGGGACCGAGCCTGGGGCTCAATATCGGCGCCGACGGCAGCCGGGTGATGATGCTGGTCTACAACCTGCCCGCGATCGAATCGATCTACGACCGGTATCCGGGCGTCGACGGGTCGATCTACGCGGTCGGCGGGCTGGGCATGACGGCGCTCAAGCGGCACAACGTGGTCGTCGTGCCGATCAGCGCCGGCATCGGGGTGCGCGCTGGGATTTCCGTGGGCTATCTCAATTTCACGCGCGAGCCGACCTGGAACCCCTTCTAGGGCGCGTTCATTTACCCGATAAAGCAGAATTGATGCCGCATCCGGGCGCCGGGTGCGGCATTGTCGCGAATGCGCCTCCGGGCGGATGACGCGGCGTCTCGGTTCCGGTAAGGTTAAACAAAGGTCAATCTGGCCGGAATTTCAGGACCGTGGCAGATTGCGAGGGACGTAAAAAGCCCCGTTGGGGACGAGGTCTATGGGAATCGGTATCGAGCATATCATGTATGCTGCGCTGGGGTTTCTGGCTGCCGGACTATTGGCCGTCGCGATCGTGCCGGCCATCTGGAACCGCGCCGTGCGTCTCACCAAGCGCCGCATCGAGGCGGTGACGCCGGTGACGCTCAACGAATTCCGCGCCGACAAGGACAAGCTGCGGGCCGAGTTCGCGATTGCGACGCGGCGGCTGGAGATGCGCATCGAGCGGCTGCGCGGCAAACTCGTCGAGGCCAGCGTTGCGATCGACAGCCAGATTCAGGAAATCGCGGCGCTCAAGGCCGAGCGCGACGAGCAGTATGATGCGATCAGCGCCCTCAAGGTGCGCGAGCAGGAGCTTGTGGCGCAGATCCGCAATCTCGAGCGCGACGCGGCATCGCTCGCGGCGATGGTGCACCGGGAGGCATCGGCCGGTCCCGCGGAGCGGTTGCTCGGGCCGGACGAGGATGAGAGTGACATCCGCGGCGACCAGTTGACGGGGGATTACCGGTCGGACGTCGAGGACCTGCTGACGGCGCTTTCGCTGGAGCGGCAGCGCAATTCCTTTCTTGAAGAGCAGGCCGAACTGCTTCTGGCGCGGCTCGACAAGAAGAAAAAGCGGGACACGGCGAGCGACGAGGCCATTGCGCTCCTGCGCGATACGCTCGCCAAGGGCGATCCTTCGAGCGCTGCGCGGCTGGCGCTGCACGACGCGGAGGCGCGTATCGCCAATGCCGAGGCGCGGCTGAGCGCGCTTCTGTCGGATGCCGACGAGGCAGGCGGCGATGCCAACGGACACGCGGCGCTCTCGCTTGCGGACGAATTGGGCCAGGCCGAGCGGCTCGATACGCTCAAGGACGCCGTTCTCTCGCTCGAAAAAGACGCGGCGCGCGGCTGGGGGACGAAGAAATACGACCCGGCTGCACTGCGGGCGCGGCTCGCGGAGGTCGCGGCCGATACCGCGCGGCTCGTTTATAGCGAAGACGCGCGCGAGATCGAGGCGGCGGAAACCGAAAGCCTTTTCGACCGCGTCCGGAAGTTTGCCGGTGATGGGGTCGAGTTCGAGGATATGCCCCTCGAAGCCGAGCAGACGGCGCCCGCGCGCGGTTCGGTCGCCGACCGGATGGCCGCGTTGCGCAACCTGCAGGAGCGGTAGGCGCTCCGCCCTACGCGAACTTCGCGCGCGCCTTGGCGGCCGAGGGCGGCGGAGGCAATTCTCCCGGATAGAGACCGTCCCCGACCGGATGCCCAAGCCCTGTCACGATCGGGATGACACCGGCCCAGATGGGCAGTGCGTGGTCGTCCTGCTCGTCGACGGGCGGCCCGTGCCGGATTTTGGCGGAGGTCGCCTCGATCTCGAGCGCCAGGACGCCGGTGGCCTTGCGCTCCTTGGGCAGCATGGGGCGCACTTCCTCCCAGCGGTCGGGCAAAAGGTGCTCGGTGATGAGCTTGAGCGCCAGTTCGATTTCCTCGAGGTCGGTCACGAGCCGGGTGTGGCCGTGCACCACGGCGGCGCGGTAGTTCATCGAATGATGGAATCCCGAGCGCGCGGCGACGATGCCGTCGAGCTGTGTGACGGTCATCGTGATGGGGTCGCCGTCCTTGTGCATGGCGACGATGCGCGCCTTGGAGGCGCCGTGGAGATAGATCGTGTCGCCATGACGGGCATAGGCCATCGGGATCACCATGGGGCGTCCCTCGGCGATGAAGCCCACGTGGCCGACGAGCCCGGTATCGAGAATGGCGTTGACGGTCGCCGCGTCGTAGTGCGCGCGGCGGGGCTGACGGGCCCGGGCGTAATCGGGGGGCGTGTGGACGTTCATCACCGGATCTTTCGATTGAAAGCAATGGGCTCTTGATCGCGGACCAGTTAGCGCCTTAAACTGGCCTTCCGAAAGGGCCAGTAGATGACATTTTCCGAGGACCAGTTTGTTGCCGACCTGATCGCGCTCGACCGGGACGGTGGGGCCTTGCCCGAGCAGATCTACCATGCCGTGGGCGATGCGGTGCGCACCGGGCGCATTCCGCCCGAAGGCGCATTGCCGAGTTCGCGTGCGCTGGCGCGGGAGCTGGGCGTTTCGCGCAATACGGTCAATGCGGCGTACGAATTGCTGCGCGCGGACGGAATCATTGCGGTTCGACAAGGCGCGGCACCGCGAATTGGGGCCGGCCCCGAGATCGAGCGCGCGCGGAGCGCGCCGCGTGTTCATGCCCCTCGGCTCTCGGCGCGCGGCGCGCACCTTGCCGAACGGCGGCGCCAGGCCATGTCCGATGTCGGGCTGCTCGAGCCCGGCGCGCCGGTCGAGGATCTCTTTCCCGCCGACGAGTGGGCGCGCTGCCTGCGGCGGGTCGCGCGGCGGCGGTACGGGGCGGAGGCGATGTATGCCAATGTCGCCGGACTGCAGAGCCTGCGCGTGGCGCTAGCGGAGCATCTGCAGCGCTGGCGGGGCGTTGTGGCGACGCCCGAGCAATTGATCGTTGTGCCTTCGGCTCAGGCGGCGCTTACCCTCGCGGCGTTGTGCCTGGCCGATCCGGGCGATACGGCGCTTGTTGAGTCCCCGGGCTATTGGGGCGCGCGTATCGCGTTCGCGCAGGCGCAGCTTCAATTGCGCGCGCTCGAAGTCGATGCCGATGGGGCTGACCCTGACTGCGCCGCAGATGCCAATGCCCGGCTCATCTACGTCACCCCCTCGCACCAGTTTCCCACCGGCGCCCGTATGCCGCTGACGCGCCGCATGGCGCTGCTCGAGCGGGCGCGGCGGAGCGGCGCGGTCATCCTCGAGGACGATTACGACAGCGCGTTCCTCTGGCGCGGCCGGACCATCGCGGCGATGCAGGGGATCAGCGCGGGGGCCGAGGTCATCTATCTCGGCACGGCCTCCAAGAGCCTGCTGCCGGGGTTGCGGCTGGCCTATATGGTGGTGCCCGAACCACTGGTCGAGGCTTTTTCTCAGGTGCAGCGGCATATGGGGCTGCGCGTCAACATCCACGCGCAGGCGGCGCTCGCCGAATTCATCGAAACCGGCGCGCTCACGACGCATCTGCGGCGTATCGCCAGGACCTACGAGGCGCGCGGGCGGCTGCTGGTCGAAACGCTGCGGTTGGTCCTAGGCGACCGGGTCGAGGTGGAAATGCCCATGGGCGGCGTGCAGACCGTCGTCACTTTCCGCGGCGCGGTGGACGATGAGGCGGTGTCGCTGCGCATGCAGAAGGCGGGGTTCAACACGCCCGCGCTGTCGGGCTACTGTATCGGCGAACCCCGCGTCGGGTTGATCGTGGGGTTTGCCGAGGCGACGCCGGATATCGCCGCACGGTTTGCGCGGACGCTGGCCGCTGCGGTTTAGTCGTCCACCTGCGCGACGGCAATGACAGCATGAGGGATCCCGGCGTCGGACCGGTCCGTTTATTGACATAAAGATTTCTTTATGTCTTTGTGCCGATCCGACGAACACCTAAATAATGGGCCCATTCTGGGCCGCGCATAGCCGGAGCTTAACCTTCGGCGGGGTATCGAGTGCGCGGACGGGTTTCAGGAGAGAGAGCCATGGCGGAAAAGCGGACGGCGCAGGATTATCAAGAGGTTCTCGCGAGCCTTCAGAAGGCTGCTTCGGAGCGTATCCTGATGCTCGACGGCGCCATGGGGACGATGATCCAGCGGCTCAAGCTGGGTGAGGACGATTTCCGGGGCGACCGGTTCAAGGATTGGGAAAAGCCGCTCCAGGGCAATAACGACCTTCTGTGCATCACCCAGGCCAAGGCCATCGAGGACATCCATTTCGACTACGCCATGGCGGGCGCGGATATCCTTGAAACCAACACGTTTTCCGGCACGACCATCGCGCAGGCGGATTATGCCGCGGAGGCGCTCGCCTACGAGATCAACGTCGCGGGCGCCGATGCTGCGCGCAGGGCGGCGATCCGGGCCGAAGCGGCCGATGGACGCCGGCGCTATGTCGCGGGCGCCGTGGGGCCCACCAACCGAACGGCGTCGATTTCCCCGGACGTCAACAACCCCGGCTTCCGCGCGGTCACCTTCGATGAACTGCGCATCGCCTATGCCGAGCAGATCGAGGGGCTGATCGACGGCGGGTCGGACCTCCTGCTGATTGAAACCATCTTCGATACGCTCAATGCCAAGGCGGCGGTCTTTGCGGCCGAGGAGGTCTTTTACAAGCGCGGCATCCGCCTGCCGCTGATGATTTCCGGCACGATCACCGACCTTTCGGGCCGGACGCTCTCGGGGCAGACGCCGACGGCGTTCTGGTATTCGCTTAAGCACGCCAAGCCCTTCACCTTCGGGCTCAACTGCGCGCTCGGGGCCAACGCGATGCGTGCACACGTGTCCGAGATTTCGGAAATCGCCGATGCGCTCGTGTGCACCTATCCCAATGCCGGGCTGCCCAATGAATTCGGCGAGTATGACGAGAGCCCAGAATTCATGGCGCGCCAGATCGAGGGCTTCGCGCAGGAAGGGCTGCTGAACGTCGTCGGCGGCTGCTGCGGCACCACGCCGGAACATATCAAGGCCATTGCCGAGGCAGTGTCGAAATACCCCCCGCGCGTGCCGCCCAAGCCCGAACCGCGCCTGCGGCTTTCCGGGCTCGAGCCGTTCACGCTTACCGACGACATTCCCTTCGTCAACGTGGGTGAGCGCACGAACGTCACGGGGTCGGCCAGGTTCCGCAAGCTGATCACGGCAGGCGACTACACGACAGCGCTCGAAGTTGCGCTGGCGCAGGTCGAGAACGGCGCCCAGGTCATCGACATCAATATGGACGAGGGGCTGATCGACTCCGAAAAGGTGATGGTCGAATATCTCAACCTCGTCGCATCGGAGCCCGACATCGCCAAGGTGCCGGTCATGGTCGATTCCTCGAAATGGGAGGTGATCGAGGCCGGGCTCAAATGCATCCAGGGCAAGGCCATCGTCAATTCGATTTCCTTGAAGGAAGGCGAGGAGAAATTCCGCGAGCAGGCGCGGCTGTGCAAGCTCTATGGCGCCGCTGTCGTCGTCATGGCGTTCGACGAGACCGGACAGGCCGATACCAAGGAGCGCAAGGTCGAAATCTGCACGCGCGCCTATCGTCTGCTTGTCGATGAGCTCGATTTCCCGCCCGAGGACATCATCTTCGACCCCAACATCTTCGCAGTCGCCACCGGCATCGAGGAGCACGACAATTACGGCGTCGACTTCATCGAAGCGACGCGGGAAATTACCGACACGCTGCCGCACGCGCATGTTTCGGGCGGCGTCTCCAATCTCTCGTTCTCGTTCCGCGGTAACGAGACCGTGCGCGAGGCGATGCACGCTGTGTTCCTCTACCATGCCATCAAGGCGGGGATGGACATGGGCATCGTCAATGCCGGGCAACTCGCGGTTTACGAATCCATCGAGCCCGAATTGCGCGAGGCATGCGAGGACGTGGTCCTCAACCGTCGGTCCGACGCGACCGAACGGATGCTGGATCTTGCCGAACGCTACAAGGGGCAGACGCGCGAAGCCAAGGCCAAGGATCTCTCCTGGCGCGAAAAGCCCGTCAACGAGCGGATTTCGCACGCGCTCGTCAACGGCATCACCGAATATATCGAAGAGGACACCGAAGAGGCGCGACAGCAGGCGGAAAAGCCGTTGCACGTCATCGAGGGGCCGTTGATGGACGGGATGAACATCGTCGGCGAGCTCTTCGGCGACGGCAAGATGTTCCTGCCGCAGGTGGTCAAATCCGCACGCGTGATGAAGCAGGCGGTGGCCTATCTTCTGCCGTTCATGGAGGACGAGGCCGACGGCCAGCAGCGCAGCGCCGGCAAGGTGCTGATGGCGACGGTCAAGGGCGATGTGCACGATATCGGCAAGAACATCGTCGGCGTCGTGCTGGCGTGCAACAACTACGAGATCATCGATCTGGGCGTCATGGTGCCGACCCAGAAGATCCTCGAGACCGCGCGCGAGCAGAAGGTCGACGTGATCGGACTTTCCGGGCTCATCACGCCCTCGCTCGACGAGATGGTGCATGTCGCCTCCGAAATGGAGCGCGAAGGCTTCGACATACCGCTTCTGATCGGCGGGGCGACGACGAGCCGCGTCCATACGGCGGTGAAGATCCACCCGAAATATTCCCGTGGCCCGACGATCCACGTTAAGGACGCGTCGCTGGCGGTCAATGTCGTCTCCAAGCTGCTCTCGAAGGAAGCGGCGAACGACTACGTCAAGACCATCGCGCAGGAATATGAGGGCGTCGCGGCCAAGCACCGGAAGTCCGAAGCCGACAAGACGCGCATGCCGCTCGCCACCGCGCGCGAGAACGCGTTCAAGGCCGATTTCTCGGCCTATACGCCCAAGGCGCCGTCCTTTCTTGGGACGAAGGTGCTCGACGACTGGGACCTGGGCGAATTGGCGCAATACATCGACTGGACGCCTTTCTTCCAGGCGTGGGAGTTCAAGGGCGTCTACCCAAAGGTCCTCGATGACGAAAAGCAGGGCGAGGCCGCGCGGCAGCTCTTCACCGACGCCAAGGCGATGCTGGAGCGGATCATTGCGGAAAAGTGGTTCACTCCCAAGGCGGTCGTCGGGTTCTGGCCGGCCAATCGCGACGGGGACGACGTCAAGCTTTTTACCGGCGAGGACCGGAGCGCGGAATTGGCGAAATTCTTCACGCTGCGCCAGCAACTCACCAAGTCCGGCGACAAGCCCAATGTGGCGCTGGCGGATTTCATGGCGCCCGAGGGCACGCCGGACTACGTGGGCGGGTTCTGCGTCACCGCCGGGTTCGAGGAAATCGAGATCGCCGACCGGTTCGACGAGGAGAACGACAACTATTCCTCGATCCTCGTCAAGGCCCTAGCAGACCGGTTCGCCGAGGCGCTCGCCGAGCGATTGCACGAAAAGGTGCGCAAGGAGCTCTGGGGTTATGCGGACGGCGAAGCCTTCACCCCCGACGAACTGATCGGGGAGCCCTATAAGGGCATCCGGCCGGCTCCCGGCTATCCTGCCCAGCCCGACCACACCGAAAAGACGACGCTGTTCAACCTGCTCGAAGCCGAGGAGAAGATCGGGGTCAAGCTCACCGAGAGCTATGCGATGTGGCCGGGCTCCTCGGTCTCAGGGCTCTATTTCGCACATCCCGAAAGTTATTATTTCGGGGTCGCGAAGGTCGAGCGCGATCAGGTCGAAGACTACGCCGCGCGCAAAGGCATGGCCGTGGCCGATGTCGAGCGGTGGTTGGGGCCGGTGCTCAACTACGTGCCCGGGGACGAGAAGGCGGCAGGGTAGGCAAGCCCGGTCCTTGATCTGGATCAACGACCAATCCAACCTGCGGCGGGACAATGCGGCAACCTGTTGAAAGGAGCCGTAGGCGTGCCCGCAGAACCTCTTTGGATTGTCGTCAGCATCACCGTCGCGTTTGGCGCGCTTGGATTGGCATTGGTCTTTGCCGAGATGACCGCGAACGCAAAAGCGATCCCCTGGGAGAAAGAGCAAAGACGCAGGAAGCCGTAGGGCGGGCGACACTGGTGCGATCGATTTGATCACTTTTTGTTCTTTTTGGGGTAGCCAATCGCGCTGCAATCTGTAGGCTATGCAAAAGTGAACGAACAATCGGACCGGGAGAGAAACGATGCGTTCCACGATTGCACTTTTTGGCGCTGCGGCGCTTGTGGGGATGACGGCGACGGCGAGCTTCGGGCAGGTCGTGGTTTCGTCGAAGATCGACACCGAGGGCGGCGTTCTGGGCAACATCATCTACCAGATGCTCGAGGCCAACGAGATCCCGGTCGAGGACCGGATCCAGCTCGGCGGCACGCCCATCGTGCGCGAGGCGATCACCTCGGGGCAGATCGATATCTATCCCGAATATACCGGCAATGCCGCGTTCTTCTTCAATCAGGCGGACGAGCCGATCTGGAACGATGCGCAGGCAGGCTATGAGCGAGCGGCCGAGCTCGACCTTGAGGCCAACGACATCGTCTGGCTGATGCCGGCTCCGGCCAACAACACCTGGGCGATTGCCGTGCGCTCGGAGATCGCCGAGGAAAACGGGCTCGAGACTCTCTCGGATTTCGGGGAATACATTTCGGGCGGCGGGGAGATCATCCTTGCAGCCTCGAGCGAATTCGTGACCTCGCCCGCTGCGCTGCCGGCGTTCCAGGAAGCCTACGGGTTCGAGCTTTCCTCCGATCAGCTCATCACGCTTTCGGGCGGCGACACGGCAGCGACCATCGCGGCGGCGGCGCGGCAGACCTCGGGCGCCAACGCGGCCATGGTCTACGGCACCGACGGCGGCATCGCGCCTTCGGGCCTTGTGGTCATGGACGATGACAAGGGCGTGCAACCGGTCTATCTGCCCGCGCCGATCATACGCCAGGAGGTCCTGAGCGAATATCCGGCCATCGAGGAGATTCTCGCGCCGGTTTTCGAATCGCTTTCGCTTGAAACGCTGCAGGAGCTCAACGGCCGTGTGCAGGTCGGCGGCGAGCCTGCCGGGGCGGTGGCCGAGGACTACCTCACCTCCAACGGGTTCCTTTAAGGACCGGGGTCGCCACGATCCGTTCTGAACATATGCGGCGCCGGGCGGTTTCCGTTTGGCGCCGCGTGTGTCTACGCTCAGCGCATGTGATCGATTCGGGAACGCCTCACTCATGAGCCTTGCGACCGGACGCGCCGGACTGTCTCCCGTTTCGATCTCGCGGCTCGACAAGCTCGGCGTGGTCACGACGCTGATCGCGCTTGCGGGGCTGTTCCTCCAGCCCTTCATGCTGTTCCGCGCCAATCGGATCGTCCTGGGGGATCCGCTCGAGCTCTGGCAGTCGCTGCCCGCGTTCGTCTGGGTGCCGACGCTTGGTGTCATCCTCGCCGGTATCGGGCTCACGCTGGTGAAAACGCCGCGTACTGTGCGTCTTTCGGCCGGCGTTGCCGTGCTCGCGCTGCTTGCGGTCGTCGTGGGCGTTTCGGCGTCCTATCTCACCCCCGAGGGCGATAGCTTCGCACGCGTTTCGCCCGGTGGCGGGTTCTGGATACTCATATTTGCCTTCGCGCTTTCCGTCACCGATAGCGTCGCGCGGCTCAGGCTTGGTCCGGTGCCGCGCGTTCTCGCGCTGGCCGCCGTCGGCGTTGTGCTCGCGGCGATCCTTTATTCCGGGCTCTGGAGCGACCTCTCGATTCTCAAAGAGTATGCGGGCCGCGCCAACAGCTTCTGGCAACAGGTGCAGGTCCACCTCGTGCTCGCGCTCGGCTCGATGGCCGCTGCCGCCGTGTTCGGTATCCCGCTCGGGATCGTAAGCTATCGCATCGTGCGCGTCCGGGCGGCGATCCTCAACGCCCTCAACATCGTCCAGACGATCCCGTCGATGGCGATGTTCGGGCTTTTGATCGCGCCGATGGCATGGGTTGGGGCAACGATCCCCGGCGCGGCGGAACTGGGGATCGGCGGTATCGGCGTCGCCCCTGCGTTCCTTGCGCTTTTCGCCTATTCGCTGCTGCCCGTCGTCTCGAATACCGTTGTCGGGCTCGATACGGTCCCGCGCGAGCCCAACGACGCGGCGCGCGGCGTGGGGATGACCGACCTTCAACGCTTGGTGCGGATCGAAATGCCGCTGGCCTTCCCGGTCATCCTCACCGGTATCCGTATCGTGCTCGTCCAGAACATTGGCCTCACCGTCATCGCCGGGCTCATCGGCGGCGGAGGGTTGGGCACATTCGTTTTCCAGGGCATCAGCCAGACGGCGATGGACCTCGTCCTGCTCGGCGCCATCCCGGCGGTCGCGATGGCCTTCGCCGCCGCCATCGTTCTCGACGCCGGCGTCGAACTGAGCCGTCCCAAAGGCGCGGGAGCGCAAAGATGATCGAAATCGACGGCCTCACAAAGGTCTATGACACGACGACGGTCGTGGACGACGTTTCGCTTTCCGTCGAGGCCGGCGAGGTCGCCGCCGTGGTCGGCACCTCGGGCTCGGGCAAGACGACGCTTCTGCGCATGATCAACCGGCTGGTCGAACCGACCTCCGGTACGGTCAGGATCGAGGGCCGGGACAACCGGGAGGTCGCGCCTTACGAATTGCGCCGCCACATCGGCTACGCTATCCAGGGGCACGGGCTTTTCCCTCACCATACGGTCGGGCGCAATATCGGAACGGTGCCCAAGCTTTTGGGCTGGGACAAGCAGAAGATTGCCGCGCGCGTCGACGAACTGCTCGACCTTTTCCAGCTTGATCCCGCGCATTTCCGGGACCGCATGCCGCACGAACTTTCCGGTGGGCAGAAGCAGCGCGTGGGCGTCGCTCGCGCGCTCGCGGCGGGGCCGTCGCTTCTCTTGATGGACGAGCCCTTCGGCGCGCTCGATCCCATCATTCGCGCCAAGGCGCAGGACGATCTTCTCGACATCCAGCGCCGGCTCGGAACCACAATCGTGCTCGTCACCCACGACATGGACGAAGCGATCAAGCTGGGGAACCGCATCGCGGTGATGGACGAGGGCAAGCTTTTGCAATACGCGCGGCCCCAGGACATCATCGCCAAGCCCGCTACCGACTTCGTCGAGGCGCTCCTGGCGAGCGGCGAGCGCGCCTTCAGAATGTTGTCCCTCACCCATGTGGACGAACTCGTCGAACCCGGCGCGGCCGATGGCGAGCCGATTGCCGGCACCGCGTCCCTGCGCGAGGCCTATGCGCTGCTCCTCTGGACGCGGCGCGACGCATTACCGGTCATACGCAACGGCGAAATCATCGGCCGCGTTACGCGCGCCGCGCTCGACGACAAAGCGGCGGCACCGCAATGAAGTGGGCGCTCGGGCTCCGGCTTGTCGCGGTTGTGCTTCTGGCGGCGTTTATCTTCGCGCCGGAAATGTTCGCGCCCGTATTTGCGCCGCTCACCCAGTTCGGCGCGCCGCCGATCTATACCCAGAGTGCGATTCTCGATCTGACCCTGAGCCATCTCATGCTCGTGGGCGCGGCGACATTGGCGGCCACCATTCTCGCGGTCGGGCTGGCCATACTCGTCACGCGCCCCTTCGGGGCCGAGTTCCTGCCGCTTTCGCGTTCGCTCGCCAATATCGGACAGACGTTTCCCCCGGTCGCCGTCCTTGCACTGGCCGTACCGGCAATGGGCTTCGGGGCCGGGCCGACACTGGTTGCGCTCTTTCTTTATGGTCTCCTGCCGATCTTCGAAAACGCACTTACGGGCCTTGAGAGTCTTTCGCCCTCCGTCCGCGAGGCGGCGCGCGGGAGCGGGATGACGGGGCTGCAGCGGCTCGTCCGGGTCGAGTTGCCGCTCGCCTTCCCGGTCATTCTCGCCGGCATCCGGCTCTCGGTCGTCATCTCGCTCTCGACCGCCACGATCGGGTCCACAGTGGCGGCCAAGACGCTGGGGGAGGTGATCATCGCCGGGCTCTTGTCCAACAACACGGCCTTCGTGCTCCAGGGCGGGCTGGTCGTCGGCGTCTTGGCGGTGCTGATTTACGACGGCTTCGTCGCCATCGAGAAGATCGCGGCGCGGCGCATGGGACAAAGCGTGCCGGGGACCGCCTAGGCGACCTCGAGCACGTCCACCGCCTGCGAGGTTTCATGCCCGCCGGCGCTGCGCAGGACCCCGACGATCGGGCTCACATCGGCATAGTCCCGACCATAGCCGATGACGATATGGTCCCGCCCAGCTGGCATGGCGTTGGTGGGGTCGAACTCGATCCAGCCGGCCTCGCGCCCGCACCAGACGGTCACCCAGGCGTGCATGGCGTCGGCGCCCTCGAGCCGGGGCTGGCCCTCGGGCGGGATGGTGCGCAGAAAGCCCGAAACATAACCCGCCGGTATTCCCAGTCCGCGCAGCCCCGCGATCATGATGTGCGCGAAATCCTGGCACACGCCCCGCCGCAGTTCGAAGGCTTCGTCGAGGGCCGTATCCACCTTGGTGGCGTTCCCGTCATAGGCGAAGTCGGCGTTGATGCGCAGGCACAAATCGTTGGCGATCTCGCGCACGGTCCGCGCGGCGTGAAGGCTTTGCCGGGCATAGGCTGTGACGCTGGGAGAGGCCGCGACGCGTGGGCTCGCGCCTAGGAAATGATGGGGCGATGTGGCCCCCATGCTCGGGCACTTCTCGATGTCGGAATAGAGTGTGCCGAGGTCGGGCGTAAGGTCTATGTCGCCGTCCGAGCGCTCAACATCGACCCGCGCGGTCATGGTGACCTGAAGCGCATCGTGGGGGGCGCGGAACGCGAGAGCCGCGACGCGCGTGCCGAAAAAATCGGTGAATTCGGTGTGCTCCGAGGGTGTTGGCGACACCGTCAGGGTCGAGGCGACGACCCTTTGAATGCCGGGCAGTGTGCGCGGGCATACCCGCACGTGATGCCGCCCGCCGGACACGGGAGGGTCGTATCCGTAGTCGAGGGTGAGCTTGACGTCGTAGAGCATGGCGCCTTCCCCTCAGCCGAAATAGGCCTGAGCGATGGAATTGGAAATCTCCCCGAGCCCGTTTGCGACCTCGATGAGGTTTTCAGGGGTCACTTCGGCGCTATCGATGACAGCGAGCTGGGTGTGGAGCCGAAGCGCGAGCTTGGCGGTTTCCGAGAGTTGGCCTTCTACAACCCCGTGGGGCAGCGCCTTGAGCTGTTCGAGCAATTCGGTCATCTGGAAGATCACCGAGCGCGGGTTCAGCGGGTCGGTGATCAGAAGCTCCGTCGCGCCGAGGCCGCCAAGGCTGTAGCCATAGCGACGGCGGTGCGTCATGACGCTGTCGCCGATTTCGAGAAGCATGTCGATGGCGCCGTCGGGGGCGTCGTCGCGCCCAAACCAGGCCGCCGCATCGGCAATCTGGATGCCGCGCTCGAGGCGGCGGCCGATCTCGAGGAAGCGCCAGCCGGCGAACCGGTACATGTTTTCGTGCACGAGGCCGGAAAAACCGGCCAGCTTGCGCAGCAGCACCGTCATGGCGCGGGTTGCGTCGTCGCCGGGCTTTATGACCCTGGCAAAGCGCTGCGCGGTTTTTTGCAGGTCGGTCAGGGCCAGCCACCCGTCGGGCGAAAACCGATCGCGGATCTGGCTTGCCGAGCGTACGGCGCCGTCGAATGTCGAGAGCAGGCCCTGCGGAACCGGTTCCGCCGTATCGAGGCCCAATGCTTCGAGATATTCGCTGGTCGCCACCAGAAGCGGGTGGGTCTCCGACCCGGTTTCAGCCAGCCGCAAATGGTAGGCGCGCAGGATGCGCACCATCGCTTCGCAGCGTTCGGCATAACGTCCCAGCCAGATCAGGTTGTCCCCGGCGCGCGAGGGGAGATTGCCCGATGGGGTCCGTTCGACCATGGTGCTGGACCCGGCGAGCAAGGACACCTGCTCGACGGGCTTTTCGCTCACCACCCAGACGTCGGCGGCCTGGCCGCCACGCTGCATGGCGATGGCGGAGGTGTCGAGCGAATAGCCGACACGCGCAAAGCCGCCCGGCATGATCGACCAGCCGTTTTCCGTCCGCGCGGCGTAGACCCGCAGCGTAACCGGCCGCGGTTCTAGCACGCCGCCGATATAGACCGGGGCGGTCGAGAGCGTCACCGCTTCCTGGGCGGCAAAGGATTTGGGCGCCGCCTCGATCCTTTCGAGCAATGCTTGATGGTCGGGCTCGCTCAAGTTCGCCGCTGCCTGTGTGGCGCCATCGTCATCGATAGCGAGCAAGGTCGAGAATGCCGGACCGACAAGCATGTCGGGCAGATGTTCGCGGACATAGTCGCGCGCCAAGGTGCCGCCGCACCACCAGGTTGCGATATTGGGCAGCAGGAGGTCCGTGCCGAGGCGCGCCTGTGCGATAGCGGGCAGGAACGCGCCAAGGGCGCGGGTTTCAAGAACGCCGGCGCCCAGCGCGTTGACGAAATTGATCGTCCCGCGCCGGACGGCTTCGACCATGCCTGGCGTTCCGATTTCGCTGTCCTGGCGCAACTCCAGCGGGTCGGTGAACTCGCCGTCGAGGCGGCGCCAGAGAACCGATACGGGCTTGAGGCCTGAAACCGTGCGCACCATCACCTCGCCGTCGACCACGACGAGGTCTTCCCCCTGAACGAGCAGGAAGCCCAGATAGCGCGCGACATAGGCGTGTTCGAAGTAGGTTTCGTTCAGCGGCCCCGGCGTCAGAATGCCGACGCGGCCCGATCCGTCACCGGAAAGGCGCGTTAAATTGTTGCGGAAGTCGCGGAAGAACGCCGCGAGGCGCCTAACATGCAGGGACCCGTAGACGTCCGAGAGCGCGCGGGTGGTTGCGACGCGGTTTTCGAGCGCAAAGCCTGCGCCAGAGGGCGCTTGCGTGCGGTCGCCCAGAACCCACCAACGGCCGTCCGGCCCGCGGCCGAGCTCAAAGGCGCAGAAATGCAGGTGATGGCCCGAAGCGGGCTTGATCCCGACCATGGGCCGAAGGAATGCAGGGTTCTGCGCAATCAGCTCGGGCGGCAGCAGCCCTTCGCGTACGAGTTCGTTATTGCCGTAGATGTCGGCGATAACGGTTTCGAGCAGGTCGGCGCGCTGGGTGAGCCCAGCCTCGATCTGCTGCCATTCGCTGTCGGCGATCAGGAGCGGGATATGGGCGAGCGGCCAGGCGCGTTCGCCCTGCTCGGAGCCCTCATACATGCGGTAGAAGACACCGGCGTCGCGCAGATACTGGTCGGCGCGCTGGAAGCGGGCTGTAAGCTCTTCTCCCCCCAACCGGTCGAGTGTGTGCATCAGGTCCAGCCAGCCGGGCTTGACCGAGCCGTCGGCCGCGACCATTTCGTCGGGCACGCCGGAAATCGGGCGATAGCTCGCGATCAGGTCAGGCATCTTGCGTACCCTCTTGCCTGAGGGAACGGGCTTTTTGCTCATCTACTGCCACTGGTGAGGCCGCCTTAGGTCCAGCGTCAGAGGAAACTCGGGCGCGGGCGCTTCGTCCGGCAAATCATATGCGCCCGCACTATGTCCGGCAGGGACAAAGCGCGCAAGCCGTCTTGCTTCGGCCTCGTTGGCGTTCACAGGAAACGTCTCGTAGTTGCGGCCCGCCGGGTGGGCGACATGATAGATGCAACCGCCGATCGCGCGGCGGGTCCAGGTGTCGTAGATGTCGAAGATCAGGGGCGCGTTGACCGGCAGTTTGGGGTGCAGGCCGGAGGCGGGTTGCCAGGCCTTGTAGCGCACCCCGGCGACGGACGTGCCCTGCGTCTCCGTTTTTGTGAGCGGCAGGCGGCGCCGGTTGCAGGCGACGGCGTAGCGGTCCGGGTTCGGCCCGGAGAGCCTGGCCTGCAGCCGTTCGACCGAAGAGTCGACATAGCGCACGGTGCCGCCGATGGCGCCGGTTTCGCCCATCACGTGCCAGGGCTCGAGCGCCTGGCGGATTTCGAGCGTATGCCCCTCGACAGCCACCTCGCCGCAGAACGGAAAACGGAATTCGAGCTGGGCGGCGAACCATTCGGGCCGCAAATCGAAGCCGTGGGCGCGCAGGTCGTCGAGCACGTCGAGGAAGTCGGCCCAGACATAGTGGGGCAGCATGAAGCGGTCGTGGAGCGTTGTGCCCCAGCGGGTAAACGTTCCCGTCACCGGCGCCTTCCAGAACCGGGCGATCAGCGCCCGGATCAAGAGTTGCTGGGCGAGGCTCATGCGCGCATTGGGCGGCATTTCGAAGCCGCGGAATTCGACGAGGCCGAGGCGCCCCGTGGGGCCGTCGGGAGAGAAGAGCTTGTCGATACAGATTTCCGCGCGATGCGTATTGCCCGTCACATCGACAAGCAGGTTGCGGAACAGCCGGTCGACGAGCCAGGGCAGCGGCGCCTCGCCTTCACCCGGGAAGGGGATTTGCGCGAGCGCGATTTCAAGCTCGTAAAGACTATCGTGCCGGGCCTCGTCCATGCGCGGCGCCTGGCTTGTGGGGCCGATGAAGAGGCCCGAAAAGAGGTATGAGAGCGCCGGGTGCCGCTGCCAGTGGAGAACGAGCGACTTCAAAAGGTCGGGACGGCGGAGGAACGGGCTGTCGTTCGGCGTCGCGCCGCCCACGACGACGTGGTTGCCCCCGCCCGTGCCGGTATGCTTGCCGTCGATCATGAACTTGTCGGCTCCCAGCCGGGAGAGCCGGGCTTCCTTATAGACCGCCTCGGTCGTTGCCTTCGTCTCCTCCCAGTTGGCGGAGGGATGAATATTGACCTCGATGACGCCGGGGTCAGGGGCGACGCGGATGACGTTCAGCCGCGGATCATGGGGTGGAGCGTAACCTTCGATATGGACGGGCAGCCCGAGCTTTTCGGCTGCCCTTTCGGCAGCGGCGACAAGTTCGAGATAGTCTTCGAGCCGTTCAGTCGGGGGCAGGAACACCGTCAGCCGGCCATTGCGCGGCTCGACGGTCAGCGCGGTGCGTACCTTGCCCTCGATATCGGAGATGTACTGTTCGATCCGCGTCTGCGCGATGGTCTCGTCGGCGGCAAAACGCGCCTCGGGCAGATCTCGGGCATCGGGCTCGGGCAGGATCAGTTCGCGCGGGGGCAGGGCCTCGCGCGGGATCGACGGGTCCTCGGGGACGACGTGGGGGTATTGCGTCGCGGGCACGTGGGGGAGCGAGCCGAGCGGCAGCCGGTAGCCCACCGGCGAATCCCCGGCGGCGAGAAAGAGTTTGCCGCGCCGGGTCTTCCAGACCTCCGTCAGCCAGCGCGGCTTTTGCGCCGGCGCGTTCCAGCGCTGGATGGGCATCACATAGCCCGTTGGTTCGGTCAGCCCGCGTGCGAAGACCTGCACCATGCGCAGGCGTTCCTCGGGATCCTTGAGCTCAGGGTTCGACGGGTCGACGTTTTCGGGCAGCTTGCCTTCTTTGAGAACCCAGTCGGCGGGGTCTTCATAGGCGGCGGCAATCGTCGCGCCGTCGAGCCCGAGCGCGTGGGCCATTTCGGTGATGAAGGCCTCGGCCTTTTCGGGAGGCGGGTTGGTTCCACCGGCTTCGGGCGCGATCAGGTCGGGATTTTTCCAGATCGGCTCGCCGTCCTTGCGCCAGTAGAGCGAGAAGGTCCAGCGCGGCAGGGTTTCGCCGGGATACCATTTCCCCTGCCCGTAGTGGAGCAGCCCGTCCGGCGCGAAGCGCTGGCGCAGGCGCTTGATCAGTATGTCCGCCTTCTCGCGCTTGGTCGGGCCCACCGCATCGGCGTTCCATTCCCCGCTTTCGAAATCGTCGATGGAGACGAACGTCGGCTCGCCTCCCATGGTAAGCCGCACGTCCATCGCCTCGAGCGCGGTGTCCACCTCCTTGCCCAGCGTGTCGAGCGCCTGCCAGCTCTCCTCGGAGAACGGCTTGGTGATGCGCGGGTGCTCGGCGACACGGGTCACCTGCATATCGAAGGAAAAATCGACATTGGCGAAGCTCGCCACCCCAGAGATCGGCGCGGCATTGGCATAGTGCGGCGTGGCGGCGAGGGGAATGTGGCTCTCGCCGGTCAGAAGCCCCGATGTCGGGTCGAGCCCCACCCAGCCGGCGCCGGGCAGATAGACTTCGGCCCAGGCGTGCAGATCGGTGAAATCGTGGTCGGTTCCCGACGGCCCGTCGAGGGCCTTGAGATCGGGCTTGAGCTGGATAAGGTACCCCGAGACGAAGCGCGCGGCGAAGCCCAGATGCCGAAGCGTCTCCACCAGCAGCCAGCCTGTATCCCGGCACGAACCCTTGGCGCGCTCGAGCGTTTCCTCGGGTGTCTGCACGCCCGGCTCCATGCGCACGATGTAGCCGATTTCGCGCTGAAGCCGCGCGTTGAGATCGACGACGAAATCGACCGTATTCCGGGGCGTCCGGTCGATGGAGGCCAGAAGCGCTTCGAGGCGTGGACCCTTCACCTCGTCCGTCTTGCGGTAGATCTCGAGGTCCGGGGCGATGGTTTCGGGATAGTCGAACGGCCAGGTTTCGGCCTCCGGCTCGACGAAGAAATCGAACGGATTATACACCGTCATGTCGGCGGTGAGGTCGACCTCGATCTTGAGCTCGCGGACCGGTTCGGGAAAGACGTAGCGGGCCTGGAAATTTCCGTAGGGGTCCTGCTGGATATTCACGAAGTGGTTTTCGGGCGCCACCTTGAGCGAATGGCTCAGCACCTTGGTACGTGAATGGGGAGCAGGCTGGAGGCGGATGATCTGCGGGCCGAGGGTGACCGGGCGATCGTATCTATAGTGCGTAAGGTGATAGATCGCGGCCTTGATCGCCATCGTCGTACTCCCGAACTTCGGCCTTTGTCGCGGTTTCGAACAGCAAATCCATTACTGCTGAAAACGCTCCATCCACACCTCGCAGATCGGACGATAGCGGGAAAGCGGGAGAAAGGGCAATCAGTCTTCCAACAGATACCCCCCGCGTTCGTCGAGCGGTTCGGTGCCCACGATCTTGGCGATGGAATCGCCCGGTACGACGTATTTGGTGAGCTTGCGCGAAAGCACGAGGCCCGCGGTGCCCGCGAGGATCGGCGTGCGGGCTGTGAAGGCGTCCGGGCCTTCGAGCGCAATGAGGTCGGCGATAGGCTGGCCTTTCTCGACCCGCTCGCCGAGTTTCACGCGGTACGCGAGGAGCCCGGCCTTGGCGGCGCGCACGATCTGCGTGGCGTTGAGCGGGGTTGCCGCGGGGGCTTTTTCCGGCGTCCGCGCCGGCGTGCCGGCGATCAGGCCCTTGGACTGGAAAAAGCTAAAAAGGTTCTCCGCATCCTTTTGCCCCAGATCGTCGAAAACGTCCGCGCTGCCGCGATATTCGAGCGTCGCGGCGACCGCGGAAAAGGGGATGGGCTTGTCCGGATGCGCCGCGCGCAGCCGCGTCCAGAGCGAGGGCCAGACCTCGTCGAACGACCCGCCGCCCGAATCTTCCGCCGTCAACTGCGCGGCCGAGCCCATCCAGTCTGCGAGTTCGGTCAGCTCGGCCATGGAGTCGGGCGTCACGAACAGATGGCTGAGCGCCTCGTTGTCGCAATGCAGGTCGAGCACGTAGTCGGCATCGTACGCCTCGGTCATCACGAAATGCCGCAGCTTTTGCAGCGCCGGGGCCGGATCGAGGCTGTCGAGCCAGGCCTTCACCGCCTCGCGGATGATCCGGACGTTGGGTTGTGCGTCGCCGGTCAGTTTCGGCGCGATGCGCTTGGCGGTTTCTTTATAGAGGTCCGGCCATTTGCGGTTGAAATTGGTGCCCGAACGGTCGTCGTAGCGCCCGCCATGGACCTGGAAATGGATCTGGTCCATCCCGAGCGGATTGACCATGGGGAAGATGACGAAGCGCGCGTTGAGCGCGCCTTCCGCATCCGCCTTCTGCAACAGCGGCAGAAGGTGGTGGATCACCATGATCCCCGGCTGCTCGTCGGCGTGAAGCGCGGCCTGGAGATAGACCTTCTTTGCTGCATTGGCGGGCCCGGCGCGGAAGAATACGAGATCCGTCGCCGTACCGGGGGCGTCGTGCGGGATGCGGTGGATAAAGCGTTCGAAAGCCATCTTACCGGATGTATTTGGGGCCGAAGCGCAGGCGTGGCCGGTGGGGCTGCCGTTCCTTGGGCATGTGCCGCATCATGCGCGCGTAGACAAGGCCGAAGACGAAAAAGATCGCCATCGTGATGACGAGGAAGTAGAGCCCGGCGACGGAGAAGTGCAGGAAGACGTTGAAGTCGCGCTCGAACAGCTCGGTCGCCTTGTTCATGATGTCCTTCTGATTGCCGATCACCGGCAGGGTGAAATAGACGAGCGCGGTGGCGTGGAACAGGAAGGTGACCTCGTTGGTATAAGCGGGCCATGCGACGCGGATCATGTTCGGCCAGGTCACGGTGCGGAAGACCTGCAAACGCGACATGCCGAAGGCCCGGGCGGCCTCGAGTTCCCCCTTGGGGACGGTTCGCAAGGCGCCATAGAAAATCTCGGCGGTATAGGCCGTGGTGTTCATCACCAGCGCGAGCGGGCCGATAAAAAGCGGACTCATCGCGAACCACGCGATCCCCATCGGGCGCCACCAGATGGGGTTGAGCGCGAGCATGATCGAATAGAACATGAAGAACTGGATGAAGAGCGGCGAGCCCCGGAAGGCGTAGATATAGGCCGACGAGAGGCGCGAGACGACCGGGTTCCTGGAGTTCTTGCCGAGCGCGAGCAGCACCGCGAGCCCGAAGCCGATCGGCAGCGAGGATGCGGCGAAATAGATGTTGAAGAGCGCCGGGAAGGCGAGGAGCTGGATATCCGTCCAGATGGCTTCAAGCAAACCCATCGCTCAAGCCTCCAGCGGCATGCCCCGCCGCGCCCAGGCGGTGAGGCGTCTGAAGACCTGCTCGGAGCCGAGCGTTACGAAGATGTAGAAGACAAACAGCACCGTATAGTACGCCCAGCGCCAGTCCCCGTGCACCAGCCCGGCCTGCGGCAGGAAATTGGGCGAGCCCAGCTGTCCCGCCCACCAGACGATATCGTTGATCTGCAGGAGCGAGAGCAGCGAGGTCGCCTTGATCAGCAGCAGCCAGACGTTCGAAAGCCCCGGCAGGGCGTAGATCCACATCTGACGGACATGGATGCGGGTCAAGACCTGAAATTCGCTCATGCCGTAAGCGCGCCCGGCCTCCAGCTGGCCACGCGGCACCGCGCGCATGGCGCCGTGGATGACGTTGGCCGTAAACGCACCGAAAATGATGCCCAGCGAGACGCAGGCGAGGATCAGGTATTCCGTTGTCGAGAAAAACAAGTTTGCGGCAGGGCAAGGCGGCCAGGCGGACCCCGCGCGCGCTTCGGCGGAGCAGACCGAAAGCGATAACGCCCATTCGACCGATTGCTCGAACGCCAGGGGAAAAAACAGAAAGAAGAGCACGTCCGGAATGCCCCGGACCATCATGATGTAGATCGTCCCGAGCCAGCGCAACGGCGCAAAGCGGGAATTGCGCGCCATCGCGCCCAACAGCCCGAAGACGAGCGCCAGGAGCGCGCCGAAAACGGCGGCGAGGATGGTGAACCGGAAACTCGCATAAAAGGCGAGGTGCTTGCCGTTCGTGAGGTAGGCAAGCCAGAAGGCGAAATCTTCACCCATAAGGATCGGCCTGTCGGTCGATGACGCCCCGGCGGCGATGTCGTCGGGGCGCCTGTTTGATTGTTATTCGCTGTAGTACGGACCCTGGCCGTCGAACCATTCGGCGATCAGCGCGTCGACGGTGCCGTCGGCCTTGAGCGCGTCGAGAGCCGCGTTGAAGGTCTCTTCGAGGTCGTCGTCATCCTCGCGCAGGCCTGCGCCCACGCCACCGCCGATCAGGATATCGGGGCCGATGAACTCGAGCGCGCCGCCCGAGTTGGCGACCACCGGGTCGAGCGAGGAGCCGTCGGCGAGAACCACGTCGACATTGCCCGCCGCAAGGTCGGCCACAGACTGGTCGAAGGTCGAGAACGCGACGATCGTGTTGTCGGCGCCGAAATTCTCCTCGGCGTGGGCCGCCTGGATCGTGTTGCCCTGAACGCCGATGCGCAGACCGGATAGCGCATCGAAGTCATAGCTCGAGCCCGCGGGTGCCGCAAAGTTGGACGGATCGGGCGGGAAATAGTCCTGGGTGAAGTCGATCGTCTCGTCACGCTCGGGCGTGATCGACATGCCGGCCATGATCACATCGTAGTTGCCCGCCAGAAGGTTGGGGATGATCGAATCCCATTCGTTCTGGACGAACTCGCAGGTGAGGCCCGCATGTTCGCAAATCGCATTGCCCAGGTCGATCTCGAAGCCGGCGAGTGCGCCGTCATCATTGACGAAATTCCAGGGCGCGTAGGCGCCCTCGGTGCCGATGCGCACGGTTTCCTGCGCCGATACGGCCGAGGTCAGGGCTGCCAGCGCGGCAGCGGCGATAATCACCTTCTTCATTTTGTGCTCCCTTTGGTAAGCGTTTTTGGTGAATGGGCCGGGATCCCTTCTTGCATGATGGTTTATCCCGGTCAGGCGTGACCGGCGGCGCCGAGGAACTGGCGCAGCCGGTCGGATTTGGTGGCCCCGAAGACCTCGTCGACCGTGCCTTCCTCCTCGATCTTGCCGAGATGCAGGAAGACGACCTTGTCGGAGACCTCGCGGGCGAATTTCATGTCGTGGGTGACGAGGATCATGGTGCGGCCCTCGTCGGCGAGCATCTTGATCACACCCAGCACCTCGACTTCGAGTTCGGGGTCGAGCGCCGATGTGGGCTCGTCGAAGAGCATGATCTTGGGATTGATGCAGAGCGCACGGGCAATCGCGGCGCGCTGCTGCTGACCGCCGGAAAGCTGCGCGGGGAAGGCGTCGGCCTTGTCCCCGATTCCGACCTTTTCGAGCAATTCCTGCGCCTGGGTCCGCACTTCCTCGGGTTTGCGCTTTTGCACCTTGAGCGGGGCTTCCATGACGTTCTCGAGAATCGTCATGTGCGACCAGAGATTGAACTGCTGGAAGACCATGCCCAGTTCGGACCGGATATGGCGCAATTGATGGCTGTCGAGGGGGTGCCGGTCGGGGCCTTCGGGAGAGAGTGCAATCTCTTCGCCGTCGATGGCGACGGCGCCCTGGGTAGGGATTTCGAGCATGTTGATGCAGCGCAGGAGGGTGGACTTGCCCGATCCGGACGAGCCGATCAGGGTCACCACATCGCCACGCATGGCTTCGAGCGTGACGCCTTTTAAAACTTCGAGCGCGCCAAAGGACTTGTGAACGTTCCTCAGCTCCAGTATCGGCACCATGCGCGCGGGTTTTCCCCTTGTTGTTGCATCACGGCCGCCAACCTTTGCCGGTGGCCGGGATGTATACCTTGCTGCCCGCGGCACTGACACAAGCCGACGCGCGCAGCGGTAGTCTCGCCCGGTCAGGGTCCGTGTCCGAACGGGCCGGCCCTGGTTTCGATGTTCCTCGGTCACGTCCGCCCGTGACCCGCAGCTCCGGTCCGTCGTGGATGCGGAACGGCTAAGGATTAAGCAAATCAGACTTTTGGTTATTTACAAAGCGAAAAAGAAATCCGAGGGGGAATACCGGGTGGATGGGGGTAAAATTTTTCGTGTACGGTTAAGCGGACCGGCATTGAAAGGATTTAGATACCAGCCTCGATGTCCGGGCGCGACGCCGGCGGATGCAGCCTGTATGGTCCACCCTGGACGCAAGACATTCCGGCAGATCGATGGTCTTTGATTACATTTCCGTGCTGGTTGCCGTCGGCGCAGCGAGCGCGGCGCTGTGTGTCACACTGGTGATGAGCTGGGTTCGGCAGCGCGAGTCGGCATTTCTCGCAAGTTGGGCGGCCGCGATGGGGATCGTGGTGGCCGCGATAGCGAGCTTTGCGGTTTACGATTCGGGCGCGGCGGTCGCCTGGATGTTGGCAGGATGCCTGTTGCTGACAACCGGGCTTATCTTGAGCTATGGCGGTCTCGTTCAATTCCGCGACGGAGTGTTTCCCGTCCGGGGCATCGGATTTGTCGCCGCCGCCGTAGCTGTCCCGATGATCGCGGCATTTGTGCTCGGGTATACCGGCGCGGTCATCTGGCTCGTCAATCTCATCGCCACAGGCGTGCTCTGTTTCATCGGCTGGCAGTACTGGCGCTTGCGCCCGGAGTCGGTCGTGACGATTTCCGCGATCGCAGGCCTGCATTTTATCCTCGCGGTTTCATTTTTCCTGTGTTTCGTCATGGGGCTCGTCGAGGCGCCGCTCTATACCGACGGCGGGATGCCCGACAACTGGGCCGAGAAGGCGAACCTCGTATGTTCGATCATTGCCGTTACAGGCATTGGCGGGCTCTTGAACACGATGCATCAGGAGCGGATTGCCGGACTGCACCGCGCCGCTGCGCTGACCGATCCGCTCACGGGGCTCAACAACCGCCGTGCGCTGTTCGAGCGGTTCAGGGACGAAGCGGTGCCCGAAGGGACCGCGCTGGTCATTTTCGACCTCGACGACTTCAAGGCGCTCAATGACCGTTACGGGCACGGTTTCGGCGATACCGTCCTCGAGCGCTTCGCGGAGCTGATCTCCTCCAACGTGCGGGCCGGCGACCTCGCGGTGCGTCTTGGCGGCGAGGAGTTTGCGCTGGTCCTTCCCGAGACCAACGCCGCTTTTGCCTTTTCGGTGGCCGAGCGGATCCGGAACGCCATGGCGCAGACGTCGCACGGCTTCGGGGACGATGAGGTGTTCTGTACGGTCAGCGCGGGAGTCGCCTTCGCTCACAAACCCGGCATCAGCCTCGATATGCTGATGCGCAAGGCCGACAACGCGCTCTATCTTTCCAAGCGCAACGGACGCAACCGGGTGACGCCACTCAAGTCGAGCGCGGCCTAGCGCGCCTCGCCTTTTTCGACCGGCGCATCCGCGCGTGCACCCCATTCGGCCCAAGCGCCGTCATAGAGCGAGACCCTCGGCGCGCCGATCATATCGAGCGCGAGGTTCAGAACGGCCGCTGTCACGCCCGATCCGCAAGACGTAATGACAGGCTTTTGCGGGTCGATCCCCGCATCGGCGATCAAAGCCCGCAGGTCGGCCTCGGATTTGATGTGCCCGTCCGCGATCACCTCCATGAACGGCAGGCTGCGGCTGCCCGGAATGTGGCCGGACGCGAGGCCGGGGCGCGGCTCGGCGGCGTCGCCGGTAAACCGCGCCGCTGGGCGGGCGTCGAGGATTTGCG
This sequence comes from Pelagibacterium xiamenense, assembly GCF_021166475.1. Taxonomy (GTDB): domain Bacteria; phylum Pseudomonadota; class Alphaproteobacteria; order Rhizobiales; family Devosiaceae; genus Pelagibacterium; species Pelagibacterium xiamenense. The sequence continues at coordinate 589,039 of NZ_JAJOYS010000002.1, read as the reverse complement.
CGTCGCCGGTGCGGGAGGCTTCGAGGACGGCGGCGAAGTCGGAGACGGCGCCTTCGGCCAGCCGCGCGTCGAATGTCGCCGCTGGAGCACGGGACCATCCGGCTTCGAGCGGGCGTCCCTCGTCGCGCCATTTGGGGCCGCCACCGTCGAGGATTTTCACCTCGCGCGCGCCCATCGCCTTGAAGGTCCACCACACGCGTGGGGCGGAGAAAAGGCCGTATTCATCGTAGACCACCATCGTCGCGCTCGATGAAATCCCCAAAGCACCCGCCATGGCCCCGAACGTCGCCGCATCCGGGAGCATGTGGGGGAGGTCTCGCGATGTATCGGCAACCGCGTCGATATCGAAGTAAATCGCCCCGGGGATATGGCTTTGCTCGAACTCCGAACGCGCGTCGCGGCCGGCATTTGGCATGTGCCAGGTGCCGTCCACGATTGTTACATTGTCGTCATCGAGATGATCGGCCAGCCATTGGGTGGAAACGAAGTGCGTCATAGCGAAAAATCCTAGGGAAGCCGGGCGAGTCGTTCGGTCAGAAGCGCGTAGAACGCGTCCGAATCGCCCGAGCGGACGAAGAAGGTGTTTTTCGGCCTGTCGGTCACGTGCCAGTAGTCGGTTACGCTCATCCCGCGGGTCAATTCACTCGCGGTTTCAATCGTGACATTGCACTGCCGGCCCTCGAATATCTCCGGGGCGATCAGGTAGGCGGTTACGCATGGATCGTGCAGCGGCGCGCCGTTCCAGCCGTATTTTTCAAGGTCGAAACGCTCGGAAAATCCAAGCATTGCAGCCACTGCGGCGCCGGTCCTGTTGCCGAGGGCTTCGAACGCTTCGATGCGCTTGTGGGTTGAGAGCATCTGGTGGGTGACGTCGAGCGGCATCATGATGATGGGGACGCCCGAGGAGAAAACCACGTCGGCGGCCTCGGGGTCGACATAGATGTTGAATTCGGCGGTCGGGGTGATGTTGCCGACCTCGAAATAGGCGCCGCCCATAAGAACGATCTGTTTGATTTTCTTTGCGATTTCGGGCGCCTTGATGAGCGCCATAGCGATGTTGGTGAGCGGGCCGAGAGCACATAGGCTCACAGAGCCTTCGGGTTCGCGGCGCAAAGTGTCCACGATGAAATCGACGCCGTGCCCATCTTCTATGCGCTTTTGAGGCTCGGGCAGATCGGGGCCGTCTAGGCCGGTCTGGCCGTGGACGTGTTCGGCGGTCACCAGCGGCCGGCGCAAGGGCCGGGCGCAGCCGGCAAAGACCGGAATGTCCGTCCGGCCCGAGAGCTCGACCACCTTGAGCGCGTTCTTGGCGTTCTGTCCGAGGCTGACATTTCCCGCGACGGCGACGATGCCGAGCACGTTGATATCCCCGGGGGAGGCAAGTGCGAGTAGAATGGCAACAGCGTCGTCCTGACCGGGGTCGGTGTCGATGATGATATTTTCGGGCACGGGGTGGTCCCTTGGTAACTGAGGAGTTGGCGGCGCGATCCTACCGGGCGAAGATCAAAAGGGAAGGGGGGCAAGTCACGTGAATGGGCATTTAAACATGATGCTTGCCATCAGCTTTTCTTGACACAGTTTAGAATTGTTATAATCTGCGGGCCATGCCATCCGGTGACGCGATGCCGAATCGGTGCCGTCGCATTGTGCGGTGGCCTTTGAAAGAGCGAGGCTTTGGATAATGAGACTCACACGCCAGTCAAGCTACGCCGTCCGGACGTTGATGTATTGCGCCATCAACACGCCGGAGCTCTCGCGCGTCAGCGATATTGCCAAGGCCTACGGTATTTCCGAACTTTTTCTTTTCAAGCTGATCAAGCCGCTGGTGGAAAACCACATGCTCGAGACCGTGCGCGGGCGGCATGGCGGCATCCGGCTGGCGCGGCCGGCCTCCGAGATATCGCTTCTGGACGTCATCAAGCTCACCGAAGAAAATTTCGCGCTTGCCGAGTGCTTCGAGGGCGGGGAGACGTCCTGCCCGCTGGTCGGCGGCTGTGAACTCAACGGCGCACTCACCGAAGCGCTCGAGGCGTTCTTCGCCGTGTTGCAGTCCTATACGATCGCCGATCTCACCGACAAGCGCCGCGCCATGCGCTCGCGCCTGGGCATCGAAATGCTCGGCGGCATGGAACTGAACTAAGCCGGACGTCCCTCCAAGCCCCGCCTGAATCGCGGGGCTTTTTCATTTTTCAAAATATGATCTTTACAGTCAGGTTTTAGGCTGCTAGACACAGTCCTGCAGGAGTGAGGCCTGCCCCTTGGCCCTGTATGCGGAGCGCCAAAGCCGCATACAGGGCCATTTTTCATTTCATTTCAGGCATTTTCCGGTCCGCGCGCGAACGTTTTCCGTAGCCAATCATTGGTTAGGGTCTGTCACGATGATCGCCAGCGCCGCTGGCGGCGTGCGGGCCGTTGAGGAGAAATGTTCGATGTGGAATGCCATGCCCACGGCCGCACTCGCGGCGATCTTCGTTGTGTCCGGGCTCATGATTTTCGTCAGCGGGCTCCGACTGACGGGGATTGTGGACAAGATTGCAGACCGCACCGGGCTGGGGGAGGCGCTTGTCGGCGCCGTGCTCCTGGGCGCGGCAACATCCCTCAGCGGCACCGTCGTTTCCGTCACAGCGGCGGTAGAGGGCCGGGCGTCGCTGGCGTTTTCAAACAGCGTGGGCGGCATTGCCGCTCAAACGGTGTTCCTTGCGGTCGCCGACATGTTCTATCGCAAGACCAATCTCGAACACGCCGCCGCCGATCTGGCGAATGTCTTTCAGGGGCTGGTTCTGGTTGTCCTGCTTGCCCTGCCATTCGTCGCATTCACCACGCCCGAATTTGCCGTTTTCGGGGTGCATCCGGTCTCTTTCGCCATCCCGGTCGTCTACCTGTTCGGTCTATCGGGCAGCCGCCGGGTTCGCGCTGAGCCGATGTGGGAGCCGGTCGAAACGGACGAGACGCGGACAGATACGCCCGACGAAGAGGATTTGCGCGCTCCGAAGGTCAGCACACCGAGGCTTTTTGCGACGTTCGGCGTGCTGATGGCGTTCATGGGGATTGCAGGCTGGGCAGTCGCGGAATCGGCATTGGCCTTCATCGACAGGGCGGGCGTTTCCGAAAGCCTCGTCGGCGCGCTCGCTACCGCTGTTGTCACATCGCTGCCCGAACTGGTGACGACCGTGGGCGCGGTGCAGCGCGGCGCCCTGCAACTGGCCGTCGGCGGGATTATCGGCGGTAATACGTTCGACACCCTCTTTCTCACTCTCGCCGATGTCTTTTATCGCCCGGGATCGCTCTATCACGCGATTGGTCCCGGCGATCTGTTCTGGGCCGCGCTCGGCATATTGATGACGGGCATTCTGCTCGGCGGGCTGATTCTGCGGCAAAAGCGCGGGCCGGCCCGGATCGGCGGGGAAAGCATGGCGATGGTGCTGGTATACGTCATCGCGGTTGTCATCCAGGCCTTCACAGCCTGAGGGTGCCTCAAAATTTTACCGATTGATAAAAAATCGGTTCCGCGCTAGCGTCAACCTCAGTGGAACATCTGAGGGGGTGTTGTCATGGCCATAGGCCAGTTCGCTAAAGGCGTAGCGGCGGGACGGCTCGATCCCGAGCAGTACGCCGAGAATTTTTCCGACCTGCATGAGCCCTTTACCGAGCATGAGGCGAGGGTCGAGGCCGACCGGTGCTATTTCTGCTACGATGCGCCCTGCATGAACGCGTGTCCGACACAGATCGACATTCCGATGTTCATCCGCCAGATCGCGACGGAAAACCCGCTCGGTTCGGCCAAGACGATTTTCGACCAGAACATTCTGGGCGGCATGTGCGCGCGGGTGTGTCCGACCGAAACGCTTTGCGAAGAGGCCTGTGTCCGCGAGGCGGCGGAGGGCAAGCCGGTGCAGATCGGGCGGCTCCAGCGTTACGCGACAGACGTCGCGATTTCCCAGGACGTGCAGTTTTACGAGCGCGCGCCGCGATCCGGCAAGCGCGTAGCGGTCGTCGGCGCCGGCCCTGCGGGCCTCGCCTGCGCGCATCGGCTGGCGATGCACGGGCACGATGTGACGGTCTTCGACGCCCGGGAGAAGCCCGGCGGACTCAACGAATACGGCATTGCCGCCTACAAGTCGGTTGACGGATTCGCGCAGGCGGAAGTCGACTATCTCGTGGAAATCGGTGGCATCGCGATTGAGAATGGTAAGGCGTTGGGCCGCGAGATCGCGCTGTCCGGCCTTGTCGCCGATTATGATGCGGTGTTCCTCGGGATGGGCCTTGGCGGGGTCAACGATCTGCATGCCGAAGGCGAGGATGCTGCGGTCAACGCGGTGGATTTCATTGCCGAATTGCGCCAGGCGTCGGACCTTTCGGCATTGCCAGTCGGTCGCCGCGTCGTCGTCATCGGCGGGGGTATGACGGCGATCGACGCCGCAGTTCAATCCAAGCTCCTGGGTGCCGAGGACGTCACGATCTGTTATCGGCGCGGCAAGGAAAACATGAACGCATCGGTCTTCGAGCAGGATCTGGCGGCGGCCAACGGCGTCACCATCCGGCACTGGCTCGCCCCGAAGCGGGTTCTGACCGAGGACGGCAAGGTCACGGGCATCGAGCTAGAATATACGATGCTCGACAACGCCCGGCTGACGGGCACGGGAGAGGTCCTCATCTTGCCGGCGGATCAGGTCTTCAAGGCCATCGGTCAAACCTTTGCATCGTCGGCACTTAACGGCAGCGGGCCGGTCATCGCGCTCGAGAACGGCCGCATCAAGGTCGATGCGGAGGGGCGTACGTCGCTTGATCGCGTCTGGGCCGGCGGCGACTGCGTCGCCGGAGGTGAAGACCTTACCGTTTCGGCGGTCGCGATGGGGCGTGATGCCGCCGACAGCATCAACCGCGCGCTCGGCGCGTAGGAGGAGAAAATGGCAGACCTCACGACCACTTTCGCCGGTATCAAATCGCCCAATCCGTTCTGGCTCGCATCCGCGCCACCGACGGACAAGGCTTATAACGTCGTCCGAGCCTTCGAGGCGGGGTGGGGTGGCGTCGTCTGGAAAACTTTGGGGGAAGAGGGGCCGCCGGTCGTCAACGTCAACGGGCCGCGCTACGGCGCGATCTGGGGCGCCGACCGGCGACTCCTCGGACTGAACAACATCGAGCTCATCACTGACCGGGACCTGCAGACCAACCTGCGCGAGATCAAGCAGGTCAAGCGAGACTGGCCGGACCGGGCGCTCGTGGTTTCCATCATGGTGCCCTGCGAAGAGGAAAGCTGGAAGGCCATCCTGCCGCTTGTCGAGGAGACCGGGGCAGACGGAATCGAACTCAATTTCGGCTGTCCGCATGGCATGAGCGAGCGCGGCATGGGTTCGGCGGTGGGTCAGGTTCCCGAGTATGTCGAGATGGTCGCTCGCTGGTGCAAGCAGTATACGCGCATGCCGGTGATCACCAAGCTGACGCCGAACATCACCGACATCCGCAAGCCCGCGCGCGCTGCGTTCAGCGGCGGGAGCGACGCTGTTTCGCTCATCAATACGATCAATTCGATTACCGCGGTCGATCTCGACAGCTTTTCACCCGAACCCTCGATCGACGGCAAGGGTACCCATGGCGGGTATTGCGGGCCTGCGGTCAAGCCCATCGCGCTTTCGATGGTTTCGGAAATCGCGCGCGACCCGGAGATGCGGGGCAAGCTCATTTCCGGTATCGGCGGGATCACGACGTGGCGCGATGCGGCCGAGTTCATGGCGCTCGGGGCGGGGACCGTGCAGGTATGCACGGCGGCGATGACCTACGGGTTCAAGATCGTCCAGGAGATGATCACCGGGCTTTCGAACTACATGGACGAAAAGGGGTTCACGTCCGTCGACGATCTTGTTGGACGTGCTGTACCCAACGTGACCGACTGGCAGTATCTCAACCTCAACTACGTCACCAAGGCGCGGATCAATCAAGACCTGTGCATTTCCTGCGGGCGCTGCCATATCGCGTGCGAGGACACCTCGCACCAAGCGATCTTCAACGAGGTCGACGGCAAGCGCATGTTCGTCGTCAACGACGAAGAGTGTGTTGGCTGCAATCTGTGCGTCAACGTCTGTCCGGTCGAGGACTGCATCACGATGGAACAGCTCGCGCCCGGCCAGTTGGACGAACGCACGGGCAAACGGGTCGCCGAGGATTATGCGAACTGGACGACGCATCCAAACAATCCAATGGCCAAGGTAAGAGAGCCGGCGGAATAGCGTTTTAGAGGCGGCAGACGCGCGGACGCTGCCGTCTACTACTGCGCGGTAGCGACGCGCTACTAACCAGCGGTGATCGCAAAGGTTCGTCTGCGACGGGCTCGGCGTGGCTGCTGGCGCGCCCCGTTGACGGGATCCGGGGACCGGCGCACTGTTTTGCCGCTCAGGCAGCGGGAGACAGACAAATGCGCTTTACCGATCCAGTCCATCTCATGCCGGCGCCAGGCACGGGCAAATATGTTCTCGTCCAGCCGGTGCGCTATCAGGTCGGGTTCATGGGGTCGGGCGTTACAGTCACCGTGCCGGACGGATTCATGACGGACCTTGCGTCAGTCCCGCGGGTGCTCTGGAGCCTCCTTCCGCCGCACGATCCCGATTATGCCGCGGCCGCGGTACTGCACGACTATCTTTACACCTGGAAAGGCGGTGCGTTCACGCGAGTGGTCGCGGACGCCATCTTTTACGAGGCTATGCGTATTCTCGGCGTTCCGGCCTGGAAGGCGGTCATCATGTATCTCGCGGTGCGAGCTGCCAATACATGGGCTGTCAGCAAGACAAGTCCAGAGGTAATGGCGCAGGTGAGCACGCCGGGCGTGCCTCCCGGTACCGAGTAGGGGCTCCATAGCGCGTTTTTTTCGCCTGATGTCGCAAAAGACGGCGTTCAATCGTCCTAAGGGCGTTAACGCATTTCAGTAGCGAGAAACTTCATGCCGACCGAATTGACTTCCTTGACGATAATTGTAGCGCGCGGCCTGCTGGGCGGCGCGTTTCTCATAGCCGGACTGCGCAATGCGCGCAGCATTCCCGCGCTGACAGCCGTCCTGGATGCGCAAGGTGTCCCCTTTGCCCGGGTGTGTGCGATCATCGGGGTGGGAACGCAGATTGTCTGTGGCGCGGCGCTTGCGACCGGACTTCTGGTCCCCTATGCCGCCGCCGGGCTCGCACTGTTCGTGCTGTTGGCAACCCTGATCGTCCACAGATACTGGACCTATGAGGGCGATGAGCGGTTCGCTCACGTCAACGCCTTCATTTCCAACACCGCGCTGTTTGGCGCTTTCGTCCTGGCGATGGGGACAGCGCTCTAGGCTACTTCTTCGGGCTCAGCCCGTGGAGAAAGAGCTGATCGAGAAACCGGGCGGCGTCTTCGAAGCGGCCATCGCCGCCCCGTTCCTTGCCCAGCACGGCGCGCACCTGAATGTCAAAATCGGCGTAGTGTTGCGTCGTCGACCAGATCGCAAAAATGAGATGGTAGGGATCGCATTTGGCGATCTTACCCCTAGCCATCCAACCTTTAATGATCTTGGCCTTCTCGTCCACCAGGTCTTTCAACTCGTTATGGAGCACGTTGGAGAAATCCGGTGCGCCGCGTAGCATTTCGTTGGCGAACAGCCGGCTCTCGCGCGGATAGTCGCGGCTCATTTCGAGCTTGCGGCGGATATAGGATTGGAGTTCGGGCAGGGGATCGCCCTCGGCGTCCAACTCGCGCAACGGTTCGAGCCAGGTGTCCAGAATTCGCGCCAGAATGGGCGCTAGGATGTCTTCCTTGGACTTGAAATAGTAAAGCAGGTTGGGCTTTGACATGCCAGCGGCCTCGGCGATCTGGTCAATCGTCGAACCTCGAAACCCGTATTGGGAAAAGATTTCGAGGGCAGCCTCGAGAATCACTTCCTGCTTTTCACGCTGAATACGGGTGGTTGGGCGGCCGGGGTCTGTATCTGCGCTCATGAAAACTCAAATGCCTCCAATTTGGGGTGGCGTCAAACCTCATATCGAACCGCGCGTGAGGTATTCCGCTAATCGGAGCGCAGCGGCATAATTATTGCCTTGAACCTTATATCCAGAGTGCTAGAATTTTTCCAATCGGTCAAAAAATTTCGGACCGCCGTGCGGATTTTTACACAGCGCGGGCCATGCAATGAGGGGCATATGACAGAGGGCGACACGTCCATTCCGAATGATCTTTCCGCCTTCTGGATGCCGTTTACGGCCAACCGGCAGTTCAAATCCGCCCCACGCATGTTCGTGGGCGCCAAGGACATGCACTACACGACCGCCGACGGGCGGCAGGTGCTCGACGGCACGGCTGGGCTCTGGTGTGTCAATGCAGGGCATTGCCGGCCGCTGATCACCGAGGCGATCCAGAAGCAGGCAGCGGAACTCGACTACGCGCCTGCCTTTCAGATGGGGCATCCAAAGGCGTTCGAGTTGGCCAATCGGCTGACCGACATCGCGCCGGACGGGCTCGACCACGTGTTCTTCACCAATTCGGGATCGGAATCGGTCGATACGGCGCTCAAGATCGCGCTTGCCTATCATCGGGTCAAAGGAGACGGTGCGCGGACGCGGCTCATCGGTCGAGAGCGAGCCTATCACGGGGTCAATTTCGGCGGCATTTCCGTTGGCGGGATCGTGGCCAACCGCAAGATGTTCGGCACCACGCTCGGCGGCGTCGATCACATGCCGCATACGCATGATCTTGAAAAGAACGCGTTTTCGCGCGGAGAGCCCAAGCATGGGGTGGAACTGGCGGACGAGCTCGAGCGGATCGTCGCGCTGCACGACGCATCGACCATCGCGGCGGTCATTGTCGAGCCGGTCGCGGGCTCGACCGGCGTGCTCATTCCGCCGCCGGGCTATCTCAAGCGCCTGCGCGAGATTTGCGACAAATACGGCATTTTGCTGATCTTCGACGAGGTCATCACCGGGTATGGGCGGCTCGGAACGCCGTTTGGCGCTGACTATTTCGGTGTGACGCCGGACATCATGATCACCGCCAAGGGGCTGACCAATGGCGTTATCCCTATGGGCGCGGTGTTCACGAGTTCAAAGATCCATGACGCGTTCATGACCGGGCCCGAGCATCTGATCGAATTTTTCCACGGCTATACCTATTCGGGCAATCCGATCGCCGCGGCGGCAGGGTTGGCGACGCTCGAGACCTATAAGCAGGAAGGGCTTTTGGCGCGGGGTGCGGAACTTGGGCCGTATTGGGAGGATGCGCTGCATTCGCTTAAAGGTGCGCCGCATGTCATCGATATCCGCAATATCGGACTGGTGGGCGCGATCGAGCTCGAGGGCATTTCCGGCCAGCCGACCAAACGGGCCTTCTCGGCGTTCGTTAAAGCTTATGAGAAGGGCGTCCTGATCCGCACCACCGGCGACATCATCGCGCTCTCGCCGCCGTTGATCGTGCAGAAAGAGCACATAGACACGATCGTTGAAACGATCCGCACGGTCCTCGGGGAGGTAGACTAGCGATGGAAACGATTCAGAACGCCATCGGCGGGGGAAAAATTACCTCGAATTCGGCCCGAAAGGGCGCGGTCTATAATCCGGCGACCGGCGAGCAGATCGCCGAGCTGCCGCTTTCGACGGCGGCAGAGATCGACGCCGCGGTCGCGAGCGCCAAAGCTGCGCAGCCGGCTTGGGGGAATACGCCGCCGCTCAAGCGCGCGCGGGTGATGTTCAAGTTCAAGGAGTTGCTGGACCGGCACGCCGCCGACCTCGCCCGAGCGATTTCCGCAGAGCATGGCAAGACGCACGACGATGCGCTCGGTGAGGTGCAGCGCGGCATCGAATGCGTGGAATACGCCTGTGGTATTCCCGAGCTCTTGAAGGGTACGTTCACCCGCAATGTCGGCCCGGCCATCGATGCCTATGCCGATCGCCAGCCGCTTGGCGTGGTCGCGGGGATTACGCCGTTCAACTTTCCGGCGATGGTGCCGATGTGGATGTATCCGGCGGCGATTGCCTGCGGGAACACATTCATCCTCAAGCCGTCCGAGCGCGATCCGTCCGCGCCGATGCTGGCGTGGGAGCTGCTGATGGAGGCCGGGCTTCCGGAAGGCGTGCTCAATATCGTCCACGGCGACAAGGAAGCCGTCGACCACATTCTGGACCACCCGGATATCAAGGCGGTGAGTTTTGTCGGCTCTACGCCGATTGCGGAATACGTCTATCAGCGGGGCACAAAGGCAGGCAAACGCGTCCAGGCCTTGGGCGGCGCGAAAAACCATATGGTGATCCTCCCCGATGCCGACCTGGACCAGGCAGCCGATGCGCTGATGGGGGCCGGGTACGGGTCGGCTGGGGAGCGGTGCATGGCGGTTTCGGTAGCCGTTCCGGTGGGCGAGAAGACCGCCGATGCGCTTGTCGAGAAGCTCAAGCCGCGGGTGGAAAGCCTCAAGATTGGCCCTGCGGCGGATTCGGACTCGGAGATGGGGCCGTTGGTCACCGCGCAGCATCGCGACAAGGTGTTGGGCTATATCGACAAAGGCGTCGAGGAAGGCGCTGAGCTTGTCGTCGACGGTCGCGGGTTCTCGTTGCAGGGCTATGAGGGCGGCTACTATGTCGGCGGGACGCTCTTCGACCGCGTGACGCCGGAGATGACGATTTATCGCGAGGAGATCTTCGGGCCTGTGCTGTCGGTCGTGCGGGCGCCGGACTATGCCGATGCGGTCAGGTTGATCAACGGACACGAATACGGCAACGGCACCGCAATCTTCACCCGCGACGGCGATGCGGCGCGCGATTTTGCGGATCGCATCGAGGTGGGTATGGTCGGGGTCAATGTGCCGATTCCGGTGCCTGTGGCCTATCACAGCTTTGGTGGCTGGAAGCGTTCGCTCTTTGGGGACCATTCGATTTATGGACCCGAGGGTGTGCATTTCTATACCCGGCTCAAGACCGTAACGACACGGTGGCCCGCTGGGATCAAGTCGGGTGCCCAGTTTACATTCCCGACCCTATAAGACGTCTCAATTCAAGGAGCGCGAAAGAGCATGGCGATACTCGGTGACAACCTCAAGATCAACGGCGACCGGCTCTGGGACACCTTGATGGAAATGGCCAAGATCGGGCCGGGTGTTGCGGGCGGGAACAACCGCCAGACGGTGACCGACGAAGACGGCGAGGGGCGGCACCTCTTTAAGAAATGGTGCGACGAAGCCGGGCTCACTATGGGCATCGACAAGATGGGGACGATGTTCGCGCGCCGCGAGGGCACTGACCCGGACGCGCTGCCGGTCTATGTCGGCTCGCACCTCGATACGCAGCCTACGGGTGGAAAGTATGACGGTGTGCTCGGAGTGCTCGGTGCGCTCGAGCTGGTCCGCACGCTCAATGATCTCGATGTCAAAACCAAACATCCTATTGTCGTCACCAACTGGACGAACGAAGAGGGCACGCGGTTCGCACCGGCCATGCTCGCTTCGGGCGTATTCGCGGGCATGCACGAGCTGGATTGGGCATATGACCGGACGGACGCCAAGGGGCTGAAATTCGGCGACGAACTCAAGAGGATCGGCTGGCTGGGCGACGAAGAAGTCGGGGCGCGCAAGATGAAGGCGTTCTTCGAACTTCACATCGAGCAGGGGCCGATCCTCGAAGCAGAGGGTAAGGATATTGGCGTCGTCACGCACGGGCAGGGGCTCTGGTGGCTGCAGGTGACGGTGACAGGCAAGGAGAGCCATACCGGTTCGACGCCGATGCCGATGCGCAGGAATGCCGGTCTCGGCATGGCGCGGATGACCGAACTCGTTCACGAGATCGCCATGAGCCACCAGCCGCAGGCTGTAGGTGCCATCGGGCACTGCGACGTCTATCCCAATTCGCGCAACGTCATTCCAGGCAAGGTGGTCTTCACCATCGATTTCCGTTCGCCCAACCAGGAGATCCTCGACGCCATGAAGGCGCGGTTCGAGGCCGAGGCGCCGAAGATTGCCGAGGAACTGGGGCTCACGGTGGATATCGAGGTCTCGGGGCATTTCGATCCCGTGACGTTCGACCCTGGCTGCGTCGCCGCCGTGCGCAACGCGGCTGACCGGCTGGGCTATTCGCACCGCGATATCGTTTCGGGTGCGGGGCATGATGCGTGCTGGATCAACCGGCTTTATCCGACCGCGATGGTGATGTGTCCGTGCGTTGACGGGCTAAGCCACAACGAAGCGGAGGAGATTTCCAAAGAATGGGCGGTGGCGGGGGCGGATGTCTTGTTGCACGCCGTTGTCGAGACGGCGGAGATCGTGGAGTGACGGGTGGGAGGTCGCGCTGTGACGACGCAACCCTAACGCGAACTTAGAGGGGAATATCATGAGCAAAGTCGTCAAGAACGGCACCATCGTTACCGCAGACCTGACTTATGCCGCGGACGTCAAAATCGAGGGCGATACGATCGTAGAGATCGGGCCGGATCTTTCCGGCGACGAGGTGCTCGATGCGACTGGTTGTTATGTGATGCCCGGCGGGATTGATCCGCATACCCATCTCGAAATGCCGTTCATGGGCACATATTCGACCGACGACTTCGAGAGCGGTACGCGCGCGGCGCTTTCGGGGGGCACGACGATGGTTGTCGACTTCTGCCTGCCGAGCCCCAATCAGTCGCTGCTCGAAGCGATATCGATGTGGGACAACAAGGTCGGCAAGGCGTCCTGCGATTATTCCTACCACATGGCGATCACGTGGTGGGGAGAGCAGGTGTTCAACGAGATGGAAGAAGTGGTCAAGCGCGGGATCACGACCTTCAAGCACTTCATGGCCTATAAAGGCGCGCTGATGGTCGAGGACGACGAGATGTACGCCTCGTTCCAGCGCTGTGCGGCACTCGGCGCGCTGCCGCTTGTGCATGCGGAGAACGGCGACGTCGTCGCCTCGCTGCAGCAGTCTCTGATGGCGGCGGGTAATAACGGCCCGGAAGCGCATGCCTATTCGCGGCCTCCGGAAGTCGAAGGCGAGGCAACGAACCGGGCGATCATGATTGCCGACATGGCGGGCGTGCCGCTTTACGTGGTGCATACGAGCAGCGAGCAAGCCCACGAGGCAATCCGGCGGGCGCGCGCCAAGGGAATGCGGGTCTATGGCGAACCGCTCATTCAGCATCTGGTGCTCGATGACAGTGAATATGCGAACCCCGATTGGGACCATGCCGCGCGGCGAGTGATGAGCCCGCCCTTCCGCGACAAAGCGCATCAGGATTCGCTTTGGGCGGGACTGGCGTCGGGCTCGCTGCAGGTGGTGGCAACCGACCATTGCGCGTTTACGACGGAGCAGAAGCGCTATGGCGTCGGCGATTTCACCAAGATTCCGAATGGCACAGGCGGGCTCGAGGACCGGATGCCGGTCTTGTGGACGCGCGGGGTTAATACTGGGCGGCTGACGATGAACGAGTTCGTTGCGGTGACGTCCACCAATATCGCCAAGATTCTCAACTGCTACCCCAAGAAAGGGGCGATCCTTGTGGGTGCGGATGCCGATATCGTCGTATGGGATCCCAAGCGCGAGAAGACGATCTCGGCGGCCAATCAACAGTCGGCGATCGATTACAATGTTTTCGAGGGCATTGCGGTTAAAGGACTGCCGCGATTCGTTCTGACACGCGGGAATGTCTCGGTCGAGGAGGCGACCATGAAGCACGAGCCGGGGCACGGCAAATTCGTGCCGCGCGAGGCGAACATGCCTGTCAATAAGGCGCTTTCGCAATGGAAGGAGCTGACTGCGCCGCGTAAGGTCGAGCGAGCAGGCATTCCGGCGAGCGGGGTGTAGGCAAGACAAATCATCCGGCTAGCTGAGGGGCGTTACGGATTTGACAGAGAGTACAAGCGTCGTCGCGGCCAAAGGGTTGGGGCTGACTTTCGATACCGGCGACGGCGCTGTGCAGGCGCTTTCGGATGTCGATCTCGATATCACCAGGGGCGAGTTCGTTTCCTTCATTGGACCGTCTGGATGCGGGAAGACGACGTTTCTGCGGGTGATCGCCGATCTCGAACAACCGACTGCAGGCACGATCACCGTCAATGGCACGACGCCGGATAAGGCGCGCAAGGATAGAGCCTACGGCTATGTGTTTCAGGCCGCCGCGCTTTACCCGTGGCGGACGATTGCGCGGAATGTGGCGCTGCCGCTCGAGATCATGGGATATTCGAAGGGCGAGCAGCAGAGGCGGATCGCTTCAACGCTTGATATGGTCAATCTCACCGGGTTCGAGAACAAATATCCGTGGCAACTTTCGGGCGGGATGCAGCAGCGGGCATCCATTGCGCGGGCGCTGGCATTCGATGCCGATCTTTTGCTCATGGACGAACCCTTTGGGGCACTCGACGAAATCGTGCGGGACCATTTGAACGAGCAGCTTCTCGACCTTTGGGCAAAGACGGAAAAGACCATCTGCTTTGTCACGCATTCGATCCCCGAGGCAGTTTATCTCTCCACCAAGATCGTCGTGATGAGCCCGCGGCCGGGTCGGGTGACCGACGTGATCGACAGCCCGCTACCCAAAGTGCGGCCGCTCGATATCCGAGAGGCGCCTGAATTTCTTGAAATCGCGGCTCGTGTCCGAGAGGGATTGCGGGCGGGGCATTCCTACGAGGAGGCTTGAGGCGATGGGGCGGCTGGCAGAGGGCAGACTTGTTCCCGTTCTTACCGTCGTCCTGGCGATCGTCGTCATTTGGTACGGGTTTTCCGTGCTGCTCAATACGCCCTGGCAGCAGGGGGTGTATGCGCGGGCGGACCAGGCCGGCGTGGGGCTTTTCCAGTACCTTGCCGACGTCTACTCCCAGCAGCGTCCGGTGCTGCCTGCGCCGCATCAGGTGGCGGTGGAGTTCTGGAATTCGGTGGTCAATGCCAATCCCGCGACGCCGCGGAGTCTGATTTTTCACGCGTGGATCACGATTTCCGCGACCGGGCTCGGGTTCCTCTTCGGCACGGTGCTGGGAATCGTGCTTGCGGTTCTGATCGTTCATAATCGTGCGGTGGATCGCTCGCTGATGCCGTGGGTCATCGCGAGCCAGACGATACCGATTCTTGCCATCGCGCCGATGATCGTGGTCGTACTCAACTCGGTGGGGCTCACGGGGCTTATTCCCAAGGCGTTGATATCGACCTACCTTTCGTTCTTTCCCGTGGTCGTGGGGATGGTGAAAGGCTTTCGGAGCCCCGACGCGCTGCAACTGGACCTGATGCGAACCTATAACGCGAGCGGTGCCCAGGTGTTTTGGAAGCTCAGATGGCCATCCGCGATACCGTATCTTTTCACGTCGATGAAGGTTGGTGTCGCGGCCTCGCTTGTCGGCGCAATTGTGGGTGAATTGCCGACTGGTGCCGCCGGCGGGCTCGGCTCGCGGCTCCTGGCGGGCTCGTACTATGGGCAGACGACGCAGATCTGGGCGGCGCTTCTGATGGCGGCGGCGCTTTCGGCGGGACTGATCATGCTGATTGGAGCCGTGCAGGTGCTGACACAGAGGGCGATGGGGGCGCGGGCATGAATACCGGCTGGATCCTATTTGCGCTCGTGTTCTGGTTTGCCGCTTGGGGGCTCAATGAATTTCTCGTGCGCGTAACCGTGCGCGGGCGGCCGCAGCGGCTGGCGATTGGCCTCATCATTCCGGTCGTGTTCGGCGTCACGCTTTTGGTCTTGTGGGAAGCGCTTGTGCGCGGGCTCAACGTGCCACCGGTTCTGCTACCGCCGCCGAGTGTCATCTGGGAGCGGATTCTGCTCTCCATCCCCAACCCACTTTGGCCGGACTTCCAGCAGACTTTTTTGAAATCGGTTCTGGTTGGTTACACAATTGGCTGTTCGGTGGCATTCGTCACTGCAATTGCTATCGATCGCTCGCCTTTTTTGAAGCGCGGGCTGCTGCCGGTGGGCAATTTCGTCTCCGCGCTGCCGCTCGTGGGCATCGCGCCGATCATGGTGATGTGGTTCGGGTTCGACTGGCAGTCGAAGGCCGCCGTCGTCGTTGTCATGACCTTTTTTCCGATGCTGGTGAATACCGTTGCCGGGCTCAATGCGACCGGGCAGATGGAAAAGGACCTGATGCGGACTTATGCAGCCGGGTATTGGCAAACGCTCTTCAAATTGCGCTTGCCGATGGCATGGCCGTTCATCTTCAATGCCCTCAAGATCAATTCAACGCTCGCGCTCATTGGCGCGATCGTTGCCGAGTTTTTCGGGACACCAGTGGTGGGAATGGGGTTCCGGATATCCGCGGCCATCGGACGGCTCAATGTCGATATGGTCTGGGCCGAAATCGCGCTTGCCGCGGTTGCCGGCTCGCTTTTCTATGGGGTGATTGCCCTTATCGAACGGGCCGTCACCTTCTGGCATCCGTCCATACGCTCGGGACGGACGGGGTAGGGCGGGACGGCAAACCTGCCCGACTTCGGCGGCAACACTCGACGACCCTCAACAAGGCGTCGCACAACAAGGGGAAACGGCAAAATGAAATCACTTCTTTCGACGGCGCTCGTCGGCGCCCTGATGGCCTCGGTGGCTCCCGCGTTCGCGCAGGATCTCGATCCGCTGACCTTCCAGCTCAAGTGGGTCAATCAGGGGCAGTTTGCGGGATATCTGGTGGCCAAGGATCTCGGCTATTACGAGGAAGCCGGTCTCGACGTTACGATCAATCCCGGCGGGCCGGACATTGCGCCCGAGCAGGTGATCGCCGGTGGCGGCGCCGACATCATCACGACCTGGATGGCGGCGGGGTTGGCTGCGCGCGAGCGTGGTGTGCCGCTCGTCAACGTCGCGCAGCCGTTTGCGGGCACGGCGCTAGAAATGGTGTGCTCGGAGGAAAGCGGAGTGGAAACCACTGCGGACTTCCCGGGCAAGACGCTCGGCGTCTGGTTCTTTGGCAACGAGTATCCGTTCTATGCATGGATGGCGAAGCTGGGCTTCGCCACCGACGGCAGCGAGGGCGGCGTCGAGGTCTTGCGTCAGGCGTTCTCGGCCGATCCGCTGCTCCAGGGGCAGGCGGACTGCATTTCGGTGATGCGGTACAACGAGTACAAGCAGGTCCTCGATGCGGGCATTCCCGAGGAGAGCCTCACGCTGTTCAACTTCTCGGACGAAGGCGTAGGTATGCTCGAGGACGGGCTTTACGTGATGGAGGACCGGCTCGAGGATCCCGAGTTCGTCGACCAGATCACGCGGTTCGTCGAGGCTTCGATGCGGGGTTGGCAATACGCCATCGACAATCCCGAAGAAGCCGCACAGATTGTTATCAACAACGATATGTCGGGCGCGCTGAGCCTTGAAAGCCAGATCTATCAGGTTGGCGTGGTTGGCGAGATGATCGGCGGGCCGGCACTCGATATGGACGCCTATCAGCAGACCGTCGATACGCTCCTTTCGGCAGTGTCTCCGGACAATCCGGCGATCACCGAGGAGCCCGAGGGCGCCTACACCACGGTCATCACCGACGCGCTCGAATAGTTCGGAATACCCGTTGCGCATTTGCAAGGAGGCGGAGCAATCCGCCTCTTTTTTTGTTCTGGGCTCAATTACCCCCTCCAAATCCAACGCGAAACGCGATAGAGCGAGTCTGAACGTTGAACGGGGGAGCCATGCACGCTTCAAAGGGGGTTCAACGGATTTCCCAGATAACCGACGGCGATAGGGGGAGAGAACGCTGCCGGGTCGAAGCTTAGCTTCCAAAGCGCTTTGGATGGTGGTTTTGTTGTACCACCGGTAGGAACAGAAAGGTGTGTCATGACGATCAATGCACTCGTTTGGGGCGAGAACATCCACGAACACAAGAATGCCGAGGTAGGCCAGCTCTATCCCAAGGGCATGCATGAAGCGATTGCGGATCTGCTGCGCGAGGATAGCGGGATATCCGCGTCCACGGTAGTTCTGCAGGACCCCGAGCACGGGCTGACCGAGGAGAAGCTGGCAAAGACGGATGTGCTTCTTTGGTGGGGACATGCGGATCATGGCGCCGTGGCCGACGAGATTGTCGAACGCGTCGCGAAGCGGGTTTATGAGGGAATGGGGTTCATCGCGCTCCATTCCTCGCACTTCTCCAAGCCGTTCAAGCGGCTGATGGGGACGCCGTGCGCGCTCAAATGGCGCGAGGCGGGGGAACGCGAGCGGCTTTGGGTCGTCAATCCCGGCCATCCGATTGCGCAGGGGGTGGGCGACTATTTTGAACTCGAGAACGAGGAGATGTACGGCGAGCCGTTCTCGGTGCCTGAACCGCTCGAAACGGTGTTCGTCTCGTGGTTCCAGGGCGGAGAAGTGTTCCGTTCCGGGCTGACCTATCGCCGGGGTGCTGGCAATATCTTCTACTTCCGGCCTGGACACGAAACGTATCCGACCTATTTCGACAAGACGGTCGGGCAGGTGCTGCGCAATGCGGTCAACTGGGCGTACAACCCGCAGCCCGCGTACACGGCCATCCACGATGCGCCGAATGTGCCTGTCGAAAAGGCGATCGAGCCGATCGAGGAGCGAGGACTGAAACTGCACAAGGCCGGCGAGGCAGGGTTCCGGTAGCAGCCGGCCCCTTGCGCGGCGTTCAATCATACACTTTGGGGAGAGCCTATGAGGCTTGTCATTCTGGGTACCGGCAAGATGGCCGCGCACCATGCAGCACATTTCGCGGCTATCGACGGCGTGCGGCTCGTCGGGGCAGTCGATGTCGACTACGAGCGCGTTACGGCATTCGCAGCCGAATACGGCATTACGCATGTATTCACCTCGCTTGAGGAAGCGATCGGGTGGGGGCAGTTCGATGCGGTTGCAAATGTGACGCCGGACCGGTTCCACTACGCAACCACAATGCAGGCGCTCAATGCAGGCAAGCACGTCTTGTGCGAGAAACCGCTGGCGACGCATTACGAGCACGCGCAGGAGATGGCCGATGCCGCGGAGGCGGCGGGGCTCATCGGCATGGTCAACCTGACCTATCGCAATATTCCCGAACTCCAGAAGTTTCGCGACATGGTGGACGCCGGGGAGATCGGTACGGTCAAGCATGTGGAGGCGAGCTATTTGCAGAGCTGGCTGGTCTCGAAGGCGTGGGGCGACTGGCGAACCGATCCGACCTGGCTGTGGCGGCTTTCCACGCGGCACGGGTCGAACGGGACGTTGGGGGATATCGGTATCCATATCCTCGACTTCGCGTGGTACGGGATCGGCTCGGCAGTGGAGAAGGCGTTCTGCCGGTTGAAGGCGTTCGACAAGGTCCCCGACGGGCGGATCGGGGACTATGTCCTTGATGCGAACGACAGCTTCACCATGTCGCTCGAGTTCGAGAACGGAGCGCTGGGGGTCGTGCATGCGACGCGGTGGGCGCCCGGATACCACAACGCCTTGCGCCTTCGCGTCTATGGCGACAAGGGCGGGCTCGAGATTCATCACGGCTTCGAGGGTACGACGCTGCGCGCGTGTATCGGGGACGGGATCGACCAGGCGCGCTGGGAGGACGTTGCGGTGGAGCCGGTGCCGACGAATTACCACCGGTTCGTTGAGGCGGTGAATACGGGCGTAGCGCAGAAGCCGACGTTCCGTCACGCGGCCAACCTTCAGCGCGTTCTCGATCTGGGGATGGTTTCTGATGCCGACCGGCGCGAGGTAACGGTGAGCCTGAGTGACGACCGGGGCGCCGATCGGGCCGCGTCGCTGCGCTCGGTCTAAGCGAAAAAGACGCGCTCTGCCGAGCGCGCCTTTGCTTTGTTGGGAGGACCCGACCTACTCGACTTCGGAAATACGGCCGTCGAGGTAGGGGGTGTACTCGCCGCCGAGTTCGGCGATGTAGTCGGCGAGGACGATTTCGAGGCCCGGGCCAAAGTCGTAGGCGTTCTTATCGTCGCCTGCGAACATGGCGTAGCCGTCGCCGCCGTTGCGCATGTAGTTGTTGGTAGCCACCTTATAGACGGTATCGTCTTCAAGCGGCATCCACTCGCCGTCCTGCATCACGTCCACCGAGACAATGCGCTCACCGACGGCGGCGTCACGCTCCCAAGTGTAGCGAATGCCCGCGACCTGTGGGAAGCGGCCAGCGCCGTTCTCCCAGTCGCTGACGCCGTTTTCGAGCGCCTCGCGGATGCCCGCGCCATCGAGCTCGAAGGTTGCCAGTGTGTTCTGGAAGGGCAGAACGGTGATGACTTCGCCCATGGTGATCTCGCCAGCGTCGATCGAAGCACGCAGGCCGCCGCCGTTCTGGATCACAAGCTGGACGCCCTGATCGGCAACTCGGTCGAGGATGGCGTCGGCAACGAGGTTGCCCATTTCGCACTCCTCGATGCGGCAGGTTTCGCGGCTGCCGTCGATTTCATCGGTGGCCGTGCCGACGACCTGCTGCATTAATTCTTCGATGGGAGCCTTGAGCTCGGTAACGCGTGCGGCAGCATCGGCATCGGGTTCGATGGACGCGTCGAGCAACAGCGGATCGCCTTCGGCGGAGACGACATTGCCATCAGCGTCGAACGTTACGGAGAGTTCACCGAGATATTTCGAATAGGCGTAGGCCTGAACGATGGGAACCTCGACGCCTGCGGGGTTCTCTACCATGAAGGGATAGGAGTACTCCGCTTCCTCGGTGTTCGAGAACAGCGTGTGCGAGTGTCCGCCCACGATGACGTCGATCCCTGGGACCGCCGACGCGATGTCGATGTCGCGCGTGACGCCCATGTGAGTCAGAGCGATGATCTTGTTGATGCCAGCAGCTTCGAGGCCCTGAACGGCACCCATCAGGTAGTCTTCGGCCTGGATAAAGCGCACGCCAGCGCCGGGGGATGAGGTTTCAGCGGTGTCTTCGGCGAGCACCGATACGATGCCGATCTTTTCGCCGCCGACTTCGAGAACGACCGCGCCCGGGAGTCGCCCCGCCAGCGTTGCGTCTTCGGTTACATCGGTGTTGCCCGAGATGATCGGGAAGTCTAGCCCGTCGAGCAGGACGGCGAGGCCTTCGGGCCCATCGTCGAATTCGTGGTTGCCCACGGCCATGGCGTCGAAGCCGATCATGTTCATGAACTCGACGACTTCGTCACCCTTATAGGTCGTATAGAAAAGCGAGCCCTGATACTGGTCGCCGGCGTCCAGTACGATGACGTTTTCGCCAGCTTCGGTCAGCGCGTCACGGCGCGTGTCGATCGCGGTTTTGACGCGCGCGATGCCGCCGAAGCACTCGCCGGCCTCCTCATCTTCAGTGCCGCAGGTGGAATCGAACGCGTTGATCGACTCGATGCGCGAATGCAGGTCGTTGATGTGCAGGATGTTGAGCGTGAACTCGCCCTCGGACTGGGCGGCGGCGGTGCCCGCCGTGCCCAGGGTCAGCGCCAGCGCGGAGGCGCCCAGCAGCAGATGTTTCATGTCCCTTGTTCCCTTTGTTATGAAAGGCATACGGAGCCTTCTATTCCATGCATTTGCGACGCTTGGATTACAGCCGGACGCGAAGCGCCCCGCTGTTGAAAACCACAATGCACTTGGCTGAAGTAAACAGCAGAATGGGAAGGGCGAAAAGCATATATTTTGACCATGCGGTCAATTTGTGACGGATTTGTCATGTGTTTCCGACGCCTTGTCACAAACGCTTTGCCGGTGCAGGTTGCGGGCGAAATTGAGGGAGGAATCACATTATGCGTGAGGCATTGATCGCCTGGGGCGGTTGGGAAGGGCATGAACCCAAGCAGTGCGCCGAGACTGTTGCGGGGATGCTCAAGGAAGACGGTTTCGCAGTCGAGGTCGTCGAGGGCACGGCAGCTTTCGCCGATGCAGGGCTCGCGGACCTTTCGCTCATCGTGCCGGTCATCACGCAGGCAAAGATCGAGAAGGCCGAGCTCAGCAATTTGTGTGCTGCCGTCGAGGGTGGTGTCGGGCTTGGCGGATTTCACGGCGGGATGGGAGACTCGTTCCGGGATCAGATCGCCTATCATTTCATGGTGGGCGGGCAGTGGGTCGCACATCCGGGGGACATCATCGACTATCGCGTCGACGTGACGGCGCCGGACGACCCGATCATGGCAGGGATTGGCAGTTTCGATTATCGCTCCGAGCAGTATTTCATGCACGTCGATCCGGGCAACGAGGTGTTGGCGACGACGACGTTCGATGGCACGCACGCGCCCTGGCTCAAGGGCACGGTGATGCCCGTGGCCTGGAAACGCCGGCACGGCGAGGGCAAGGTCTTTTATTCGGCGCTGGGCCATGTTGCAGCGGAATTCGAAGTGCCGGAAATGGCGACGATCCTCCGGCGCGGGTTGAACTGGGCCGCACGATGACGTGAACGGCGTTGCCCGGTCTGTAACAATTTCTGAAACTCCCGCGAAATGGTGACCGTAGGTTCCGGACAAAAGGGAGAACTGCTGCGGATGAGCGCGACGACCGGGGAACGCGACGATACCCAGCCGCACCGCACGAAGGGGCCGCTGGTCTACCGCCAGTCGATCTGGACGCGCGTGACCCATTGGGTGTGGGTCATCTGCCTGTTCTTCCTGCTGTTTTCCGGGCTGCAAATCTTCAACGCGCACCCGACGCTCTATATCGGGCAGGAATCGGGGTTCGAATACGACAACTCCGTGCTTTCGATGCACGCCGAGCGACGCCCCGAAGGTGGATACGCCGGCTATACGACGGTCCTTGGCAACAGGATCGATACCTCGGGGGTGTTTGGGTATTCGGGGACCGAGGCCAATCCGGAGTTCCGGGGCTTTCCGAGCTGGCTGACCATTCCGTCCTACCGCGACCTCGCCACGGGGCGCGTCGTGCATTTCTTCTTTGCGTGGATATTGGTGGGCGTGCTCTTTGTCTGGGCGGTCGCGAGTTTTTTCAACGGGCATTTGCGGCGCGATATCGTACCCAAGGGGGCCGATCTCAAAGCGCTGCCGGCGGATGCCGCCGAGCACGCGCGGTTCCGGTTCCGTCATCACAAAGGGTATAATGCGCTCCAGAAGCTGGCTTACGCGTTTATCTTCTTCATCGTCTTTCCAGCGATCATCCTGACCGGGCTGTCCATGTCGCCGGGCATGAACACAGCCTGGCCATGGCTTATCGAAGTGTTCGGCGGACGGCAGACGGCGCGGACGATCCATTTCACCGCCATGCTGGTGCTGGTTCTGTTCTTCATCGTTCATATTGTCATGGTCGTGCTGGCCGGCCCCATCAACGAGCTGCGTTCGATGATCACCGGGTGGTATCGCGTCGATCCGGGAAAGGAGGACCGCTCATGAGCCGTCTTGTTTCGCGCCGCAAGTTCCTGACCACTTCGGCGGCGGGGATCGCCGGGGTGGCGCTTTCGGGTTGCGATCAGTTCGACGCCGTGCTGCGCGGGGGCCATCCGGTGCGCGACTTCATGATCGGCGCCAACGAACTGACGATGGGCGTTCAGCGGGCGCTGCTCGGCCGCGAGGCGCTGGCCAAGGAGTTCTCGGAAAGCGAGATCCGGCAGGGGCAACGGCCGAATGGGTCGACGGACCCCAACTCCGAGGACTATCTGGCGCTCAAGGCGAATGATTTTGCCGATTATGCGCTGGTGGTGGATGGGCTTGTCGCGGCGCCGGCGCGGTATTCGCTGGCCGAACTGCGCAATATGCCCTCGCGGACGCAGATCACGCGGCACGATTGCGTCGAGGGGTGGAGCTGTATCGCCAAATGGACCGGCGTGCCGTTGGCACACATTCTCGATGAAGTCGGTGTGCAGGCGAACGCGCGGTATTGCGTGTTTCACTGTTTCGACAGTCTCGGGGGCGGATTCAGCCGCGGGCCGTATTACGAGAGTATCGATATGCTCGATGCGCGGCATCCTCAGACCATCCTTGCCTATGGGCTTAACGAGGAAGCCCTGCCGGTGGCCAACGGTGCGCCGCTACGCGTGCGGATCGAGCGCCAGCTCGGCTACAAGATGGCCAAGTATATCCGCAGGATCGAGGTGGTGGATAACTTTGCCCGGCTCCATGGCGGGAATGGCGGGTATTGGGAAGACCGCGGGTATGAGTGGTATGCCGGGATTTAGGACATTCTGACCGTATACGGCCGTTCGAAAAAATGCTCCTCGAGGTTATTGCCGTCGCCGCCGCGGTCGACGACGAGGAAGTCGCTCTGTGCTTCCAGCGCTGTCAGCACGCCATGCCAGACATTGATGCCGATATTGACGCCGATGCCTGAGGGGACGAGGAAGGCGCGCGGTTGGGCCGGGGTGCCGTCGGCATCAGGGGCGACGATGGCGAGGAAGGGGCGGGGGCTGAGCGGCATGAAAGCCTGCGAGCCCAACGGGTGGCGCTCGACCATTTCGAGGGTCAAGGGCAGAGCATAGGGCCGACCGCGGAAGATCGAGATGAGCGGGCGGGCGTTTTCGCCCGCGAGCGCCACGTTAGCGAGGTCGTGATAGCGCTCGGTCATCCCGTTATTGATCGGGTAGTGGTGGGCACCTTCGGTGGTGAGGACCTGGCCGAAGGGGGCGAAGCCGGTCTTGGTGAGCGGCTCGATCAATACCGTACGGTCGCCGCTCATTGGCCGATCCGCAGCCTGGCGTGGCGGTTGACGTCTTTATAAAGGAGGTAGCGGAAGGGCCCGGGGCCACCCGCGTAGCAGGCCTGCGGGCAGAAAGCGCGGAGCCACATATAATCGCCGGCCTCGACTTCCACCCAGTCCTGATTGAGACGGTAGACGGCCTTGCCCTCAAGAACGTAGAGCCCGTGCTCCATTACATGGGTCTCTGCGAAGGGGATGACGGCGCCGGGCTCAATGGTGACGATGTTGACGTGCATGTCATGCCGGATGTCGGCGGGATCAACGAAACGGGTGGTGGCCCAGGCGCCGTCGGTATCGGGCATCGGGATGGGGGCGATGTCGGCCTCGCTGGCGACGAAAGGCTCGGGCTTGTCGATTTCGTCGACGGCCTCGTAGGCCTTGCGGATCCAGTGGAATTTGGCGGGGGCGTTGCCGGTGTTGCGGAGGGTCCACGCCGTTCCAGAGGGGATATAGGCGTAGCCGCCTGCGGTCATTTCGTGGGGCGTGCCCGCGAGGGTCAGCGTCATGGCGCCCTCGGTCATGAAGAGGACGCCTTCGGCTTCGGGATCGGGCTCGGGATTGTCACTGCCGCCGCCGGGCGCGACTTCCATGATGTATTGCGAAAAGGTCTCGGCGAAACCCGAAAGGGGGCGGGAGATGATCCAGAGCTGCGTCTCGTCCCAATAGGGGAGATAGCTCGTGACAATGCCGGTCATCACGCCCTTGGGGATGACGGCATAGGCCTCGGTGAAGACGGCTCGACCGGTGAGGAGCTGCGACTGGGGCGGGAGACCGCCGGGTGGAGTGGCGTAGGTGCGTTCGGCCATTTGCTCTTTTGTCTTTGTCGGTGTTGGTGCCGCGTTCTTGATAGCGCAGAACGGCGCGGGCCGGAACAGGCGGTCACATTTTGGCGGACATGACAACATGCCCTCCGGCGAATGCCTTCAGGTTCATCGAGTGTGGACGGTATGCGGCGAGACGATGCCTCATACTGAGTAGATCTAGAGCGAGGCCCGCCTCGCCGCATACATCCGGGGTTTTTGGCTTGTCCGCCCATCTTACAGGCTGGGGTCAATCCCCGCTGGCTTTCGCCAGTACGCCGTCGCAGCGCGACGACCGGCTCTGGTGACGTTTGGGCCTCCGCTGGGACGACTCCCATCGGACCCGGACCGGTCCCGCCCAAACGTTCGTTGCGCCTGCGCCCATATAAGCGGGTCCGTGGGAGAGAGAATATGCGAGGCTTCGGGAAGGGAGATAAGTTTCTTCCGAGTGCTTGAGAAGCCTCGGAATCGGGGCCTATTCCTCAAGGTTCGTCTTGAGCCGTGAGATCAGACTCACGGCGTTTTGGGCGTAGTCACCAATCCAGCGGTCGTGAATCTCCTTGATCGGCATGGCGTTCAAGTGGTTCCAGCGCTCGCGGCCGCGGCGTTCTGGGATGATGAGACCGGCCGCTTCGAGGACGCGCATGTGCTGAAGGACCGTGGTGCGGTCGATCTGCGGGAACATCTCGCACAGGGCGCCAGTGGTTTTGGGTTCGTCCCGCAACGCGTCCAGTATGGCGCGGCGACGATGATCCGCCAACGCCTTGAAAATCCTGTCCGAATCATCGGTGATTGACATGTTATATTTTTATAACATAATGCGCGTATCGACAAGAAGGATTGCTCAGATGGAACTCAAATTCACGGTATCGGGGCGGATTTCGAAGCCCGTGCACGAGGTGTTCGAGGCGGTCGCCGACCCCAAGGAACTTTCTGGATACTTCACGACCGGCGGGGCCAAAGGACGGCTGGAGACCGGCGCGACGGTGACATGGGATTTTCACGACTTTCCGGGCGCGTTCCCCGTCCATGTGGTTGAGGTCGAAAAGGACAAGAGGATCGTTTTGACCTGGGATGCGGACGAGGGGAAGCAGACGACGGTCACCATGGGGTTCGAGGGTTTGGACGACGGTCGCACGCTCGTCACGATCACCGAGGAAGGCTGGCGCGAGAGCGCGGAGGGTCTCAAGGCGTCCTATGGCAATTGTGAGGGATGGACCGGGATGTTGTGCGCGATGAAGGTCTATCTCGAGCATGGCATCAATCTGCGAGAGGGGTTTTACAAGTGAGGTGATCCGGGAGGCATTTCGTGCCTGGGTTACACAAAGGAGAGACCGATGACCGAGCTTGTGACCGCCGCGGTCGAGCGTCGTTTTCCGACCATGACCCCCGGGGCCGTTTTCGATGCCTGGGTGAACCCAGCGAAAATTCGACGCTGGCTCCAGCGCAACAATGAGAATATCGGACGGGACAGTGAGGTGACGGTCGTCGAGGTCGAGCCGCAGGAAGGTGGCGCCTATCGGTTCGTCGACGTTGCGGACGGAGAAGAAGGTCCCTGCTGGGGAACCTATCTGACGTTCGAGCGCCCCTCCCGGCTGGATTTCACCTTCTTCATCGACGAGGACGAGGAACGGGACGCCACATCAGTCGTCCGTATCAGGCTCGAACCGGACGGGGCTGGATGCCGGGCGACGCTGGCGCACGAGATGGACGCGAAATACGCCGAATATATCGAGAGCACAAAAAAAGCCTGGGCCGGTATGCTCAGGGCGATTGAAGAGACATATGCCGAGGATTGAGCGGAGGTGACGACATGGAGACCGACGAGGCGCAAATCCGCGCGGTCGTTCAAAAGTGGATGGAGGCCACCAAGGCCGGGGACGCCGCGGGTGTGCTGGACCTGATGGCGGACGATGCCGTTTTTACCGTCGTCGGTCAGGAGCCGTTCGGCAAGGATACGTTTGCGGCACTCTCACTTAGCAATGACACGAAGATGTCGATTGAGGGGACGAACGAGATCCTCGAGTTGAAGGTGCTAGGCGATTGGGCGTTCACGCGCAACAAGATTGCGCTCACCATGCGCCTCGGCGATGGCGAGCCCATGTCGCGCTCGGGGTATACGCTGACGCTCTTTCGCAAGGACAACGGGCAATGGCGGTTGGCGCGGGACGCCAATCTGGTCACGGCAGACCAGATCTGAGAGGCTCGGGGATTAGGGTTGCTCTCCGAAAAGCACCCTGATCCGCAGTTCGGCGATGCGTTCGACCTGGCGGCAGGCCGTTTCGAACTCGGCTTCCCGGGTATTTTCGAGCCGCGCCTTGAACGCTTCGAGGATCGAAGACTTGGTGTTGTCGCGGACGGCGATGATGAAAGGGAAGCCGAATTTTTCGACATAGGCCGTGTTGAGCGCGGTGAAGGTTTCGCGTTCGGCATCAGTCAGGGCGTCGAGGCCGGCGGAGGCCTGCTCGGCGGTTGAGGCTTCGGTCAGGCGCCTGGCGGCGGCGAGCTTGCCCGCGAGGTCGGGGTGGGCTTTGAGGACGTCGAGGCGTTCGGCTTCGGTGGCCATGCGGAATTGGCATTGGAGGGCGAAATGGATGCCGGTGGCGGTATCGTTGCCGGGGCTCAATTCACCCTCGAAGGCGCGTTCGGCGATCCAGGGGGAATGTTCAAAGACCCCGCCAAATGTGGCGATGAACGTCTCTCGGTTCATCTTTGAAGGCTGGAGTTCCGGTGTCTTGTAGGGGTGATGCTCGGCCCAGTGTTCGGCGATGGCGAGGCGGGTGGGGACCCAGACCTTGTCGAAGCCGGAGATGTAATCGACGAACTTCTTGAGACCCTGGAAGCGGCCCGGCTGGCCGGCGAGGCGGCAATGGAGGCCGATCGTCATCATTCTGGGGGCGCCAGCTTCGCCTTCGGCGTAAAGGCAGTCGAAGCTGTCTTTGAGGAACTGGAAATAGTCCTCCCCGTTCGCAAAGCCCGAGGCGGTGACGAAGCGCATGTCGTTGGCCGAGAGGGTGTAGGGGATGATGAGCTGGGGCTTGCCGTTGTGGACGCGCCAATAGGGCAGGTCGTCGTCATAGGTGTCGGAGATATAGGCAAAGCCGCCTTCCTCGGAGACGAGGTCGACGGTGTTGAGCGAGCAGCGGCCCGTGTACCAGCCTTTGGGGCGGGCGCCAGTGGCGACGGTGTGGAGGCGGATCGCTTCGGCGATCTGGTTACGCTCCGCGTCTTCGGGCATGTCCTTGTGCTCGACCCATTTGTATCCGTGGGACGCGATTTCCCAGTCCGCGTCGAGCATGGCCTTGACCTGCTCGGGCGCGCGCATCAGGGCGGTGGCGACGCCGTAGACGGTGACCGGGAGATTGCGCTCGGTGAAGAGCCGATGGAGCCGCCAGAAGCCGGCGCGGCCGCCATACTCGTACATGGATTCGATGTTCCAGTGCCGCTGGCCGGGCCAGGGTGCGGCGCCGACGACGTCCGCGAGGAAGGCTTCGGAGGCCGCGTCGCCGTGGAGGATGTTGTTTTCCCCGCCTTCTTCGTAGTTGAGCACGAACTGCACCGCGATATTTGCGCCGCCGGGCCAGTTGGCGTGGGGCGGGTTGGGACCGTAGCCGAGGAAGTCGCGGGGATAGCGCATGGGAATCAGGGCCTTCTGTATGGGAGGGCAGGGAGGTGGCGGCAGCTTAACGCCAAAAAATGGACCATGTGGTAAAAAATTGGCATGCGCCCTCTTTCAACTGTCAGTTTTTGGGTTGATAGTCGGAAGGTTTGATTTGCGGCGAAGGGATGGCCATGAGCGCAGGACGGTTGACTACGCATGTCTTGGATACGGCCAATGGGCATCCGGCTCGGGATATGACGATAGAGCTCCTCTCAGGCAACGGGGATCCGATCCGGACGGTGCGGACCAATGCGGACGGGCGGTGCGACGGGCCGTTGCTCGAGGGTGCGGCGCTTGAGGCCGGGGCTTACGAGCTGCGGTTTCACGTAGGGGACTATTTTTCTGGGCTCGACGGGACGCCGGCGGCGTTTCTCGATGTGGTGCCGGTACGGTTCGTCGTTTCGGACCCGGAGGCGCACTATCATGTGCCGTTGCTGGTTTCGCCCTTTGGCTATTCAACCTATCGCGGGAGCTGAGCGATGACGGTTCGCGACGCGATACGGTTTTACCTCAATGACCGGCTGGTGGAGCTCTCCGATGTGGCGCCCGACCGGACGCTGCTGGATTTTCTGCGGCTCGACCGCGTGTTGCGGGGCACCAAGGAAGGGTGTGCGGAAGGCGACTGCGGGGCGTGCACGGTCCTCGTGGGGCGGCTCGGGGCGGACGGAACGCTGGCCTATGAGGGCGTGAATGCGTGCATCCGGTTCGTCGGATCGCTCGACGGGACGCATGTGGTGACGGTCGAGCATTTGCGGGGTGCCGATGGCGGTCTGCATCCGGTGCAGCAGGCGATGGTCGATTATCATGGGAGCCAGTGCGGGTTCTGTACGCCGGGGATCGTGATGTCGCTTTACGGGCTGTGGCTGGAGACCCCGACGCCCAGTGTTGCTGAGATCGAGCGAGCGCTGCAGGGGAATTTGTGCCGGTGCACGGGATATGCGCCCATCGTGCGGGCAGCGCAGGCGGTTTCGAATTATGGCGCGGTGGTCGAGGATGCGCTCAATCGCGAGCGGGCGGAGATTACCGCACGGCTCGAGGCGCTCAGGGATGGGCAGCGGGTGGTGGTTTCGTCGGCGCGCGGGGATTTGATCGTGCCGGCATCGGTGGACGATCTCGCGAGCGTCCTCGAGGAGCGGCCCGAGGCGACGATTGTCGCGGGGGCGACCGATGTGGGGCTGTGGGTCACCAAGTTCATGCGCGAGATCGCGCCGGTGGTGTTTATCGGACAATTGACGGCATTGCAGAATATCGACGTCGGCTCTGATGCGATTACCTTCGGCGCCGGGGTGAGCTATTCGCAAGCGTTCAAGGTCATCGCCGAGCACGTGCCGCAATTGCAGGAGCTCTGGGAGCGGATCGGCGGGGCGCAGGTGCGCAATATGGGGACGCTGGGGGGCAATATCGCCAATGGGTCGCCGATCGGCGATACGCCGCCGCCATTGATCGCACTGGGGGCGACGATCGTGCTGCGCAAGGGAGATGCGCGGCGGGAGATCAAGCTCGAGGATTTCTTTATTGCCTATGGCAAGCAGGATCGGGCGCCGGGCGAGTTTGTCGAGAGCATTCGCGTACCACGACCGGGGGCGGATGAGATGTTCGCGGCCTATAAGGTCACCAAGCGGCGGGATGAGGATATCACCGCGACGCTCGGGGCGTTCCGGGTGCGGGTGGTCGAGGGGATCGTTGCCGAGGTGGTGATTGCCTATGGCGGGATGGCCGGGACGCCGATGCGGGCGAAGGCGGTCGAAGCCGCGCTTGTGGGCCGGCCGTGGACGATGGGGAGCATCGAGGCGGTGCTGCCGGTATTTGGCGAGGATTTTACACCGTTGACGGACTGGCGCGCGAGCGCGGAATACCGGATGCTCGCGGGGCGGAATTTGTTGCGGCGGTTCTTTCTTGAGACGAGCGGCGAGCCTGGCATGCGTATTATCCGGCATGAGGTAGCGTGATGAGTGCGCTTTCTGACGAGCGTAAACCGATTTCCGGGGGCGTGCACGTCGCACAGCGGCATGATTCCGGGCACAAGCATGTGGCGGGTACGGCGGAATATATCGACGATATCGTCGAGCCGGCCGGGACGCTCCATGCGTATCTGGGGCTTTCGACCTGTGCCAACGGGGCGATTACGGCGATGGACCTCGATGCGGTGCGGGCTGCGCCGGGGGTCGTGGGCGTGCTGACGGCGGCGGATGTGCCGGGGGTCAACGATATCAGCCCCAACCATAAGGACGATGAGCCGATCCTTGCCGAGGGGCGGAGCGTTTTTAATGGGCAGCCGCTCTTTGCCGTGGTTGCCGAGACGCGGGAAGCGGCGCGGCGGGCGGCGCATCTTGCCAAGGTGGAGTATGCCGAGGAGCCGTTCGATGTGGACGTCGCGGCGGCGCGGGCTTCCGGCGGCCGGGTTGTCACCGAGGGCATGACGATGCGGCGAGGAGATGTGCCGGGGGCACTCGCTTCGGCGCGGCATCGGGTGAAGGGCTCGATGACCATTGGCGGGCAGGACCATTTCTACCTCGAGGGGCAGATTGCCATGGCGACGCCGGGGGAGGACGACGAGGTGACGGTCTATTCCTCGACGCAGCATCCGAGCGAAATCCAGCACATGGTGGGGCATGCGCTGGGGGTGCCCTCGAACGCGGTCAATGTGATCGTGCGGCGGATGGGCGGCGGGTTCGGCGGCAAGGAGACGCAGGGAAATATCTTTGCCTGCGTGGCGGCAATTGCGGCCAAGGCGTTCGGGCGGACGGTGAAGATCAGGCCCGACCGCGATGACGACATGATCGCTACGGGGAAGCGGCACGATTTCGTCGTAGACTACGAGGTCGGGTTCGACGATGCGGGCCGGATATCAGCGGTCGATGCGGTTTATGCGGCGCGGTGCGGGTATTCGGCGGACCTTTCGGGGCCGGTGACGGACCGGGCGCTGTTTCATGCGGACAACGCCTATTACTATCCCAACGTGCATCTGAAATCGGAACCGCTCAGGACCAATACGGTGTCCAATACCGCGTTTCGCGGGTTCGGCGGGCCGCAGGGGATGGTGGGGTGCGAGCGCTGGATCGAGGATATCGCCTATACGCTGGGGATGGACCCGCTCGACGTGCGCAAGGCGAACTTCTATGGCGAGACCGGGCGGGATGTGACGCCGTATTACCAGACGGTCGAGGACAATATCGTCGGCCGGGTGGTGGAGGAACTGGAGGCGTCGTCGGACTACCGCAAGCGGCGGGAAGAGATCGTTGCGTCCAACCGGACGTCGACGGTCTTGAAGCGCGGGATTGCGCTCACTCCGGTCAAGTTCGGCATCAGCTTCACCATGACCGCGTTCAACCAGGCCGGGGCCCTGGTGCACATTTACAAGGACGGATCGGTGCACCTCAACCATGGCGGCACGGAGATGGGGCAGGGCGTTTACGTCAAAGTGGCCCAGGTCCTGGCCGATGAATTCCAGATCGACCTTAGCAAGGTGAAGATCACCGCAACGACGACGGGGAAGGTGCCCAATACCTCGGCAACCGCGGCGTCCTCGGGATCGGACCTCAACGGGATGGCGGCGGCCAATGCGGCGGGGCAGATCAAGGAACGGTTGGTCAAATTCGCGGCCGAGAAATATGGCGTGCCCGAGGATGCGGTGGTGTTCGAGCCCAATTGCGTGCTCGTCGGCAACCAGCGGATCGACTGGGCCGAGTTCATCAACCAGGCGTATCTGGGGCGCGTGCAGCTTTCAGCGGCAGGGTTCTACAAGACACCGGATATCCATTGGGATCGCGCGGCGGGGAAAGGGAAGCCGTTCTTCTACTTCGCCTATGGCGCGGCGTGCTCGGAGGTCGTCGTCGATACGCTGACGGGCGAATATATGGTCGAGCGGGTGGATATCCTTCACGATGTGGGCAAGTCGCTCAATCCGGCCATCGATATCGGACAAATCGAGGGCGGATTTATCCAGGGCATGGGGTGGCTCACGACCGAGGAATTGTGGTGGGACGACAAGGGGCAATTACGCACCCATGCGCCTTCGACCTACAAGATCCCGCTCGCTTCGGATGTGCCGAAGGTCTTCAATGTTCGGTTGGCGGAATGGTCGGTGAACAAGGCTCCGACAATCAGGCGATCCAAGGCGGTGGGCGAGCCGCCATTCATGCTGGCGATCTCTGTGCTCGAGGCGTTGTCGATGGCTGCGGCCAGTGTCGCGGACTACAGAATTCCTCCGCGCATGGATGCGCCGGCGACGCCTGAGAGGGTGCTGATGACCATCGAACGGCTCAAGCGCGCGGCAGCGGGGCAATGAGTCCGGCGCCGCAACAGGTGCGGGCGTTTCTGGATGCGGCGGATGTTGCCGTGCTGGTCGAGGTGACCCGCACGCAGGGCTCGACCCCGCGCGAGGCGGGGACGTGGATGGTGGTGACGGCGACGGGGTTGTTGGGCACCATCGGCGGCGGGCAGCTTGAATTCCGGGCTATCGACCGGGCGCGGGCCATGATCAAGGAGGGCATGCCAGCGGACGTGATCGACCTGCCGCTGGGGCCGGAGATCGGGCAGTGTTGCGGCGGGCGGGTCGAGATATCACTGCAGACCATCGATGCGCCGATTGCGCAGGATTTGCGGGCGCGGGCGGAGGCCGATTATGCGCTGCGACCGCATGTATATGTTTTCGGGGCGGGGCATGTGGGCAAGGCGCTGGCACGGGCGCTGACGCCGCTGCCCTATCGTACGCTTCTGGTGGATAACCGGGCGGTGGAAATCCAGGGTGCGCCGGTAGGCGTCGAGGCGCGGCACGTGCCGGTGCAGGAAGCGCTGGTGCGCGAGGCGCCGGAGGGGAGCGCGTTCGTTATCTTGACGCACGATCACGGGCTCGATTTCCTGATCGCCAGGGAGGCGCTGGAGCGGAACACGGCCTATGTCGGGATGATCGGGTCGAAGACCAAGCGCGCGACGTTCAAGAGCTGGCTCGCCGATATGGGCGTGGCGCCGGGGCTGGCCGAGGGGCTGGTGATGCCGATTGGCGGCAGCGATGTGAACGACAAGCGGCCGGAGGTGATCGCGGCGTTGACGGCGGCGGAGGTTGTGCGGGCGATTGCACGGTATCATGGCGGTGGCGATGGGTGAGGGGGTGTTTATTCTCTCATCGCAGGGGCGGCGTTGTCGCTGTAACTTCGGCTTTCGCCGAATACCCCCACCCCTAACCCCTCCCCACAAGGGGGAGGGGACCTAGCAGTGCCTGTTTCCGAGTCCTGCCAAGAAGCGAGCACAGAGTAATCCCCCTCCCCCTTGTGGGGAGGGGTTAGGGGTGGGGGTAAGCCGAGGGGCATTCATTGATTTTGAGGCAATATCACTAATGACAGACTTTGCGATCTTCTGGGAATGGCTGGCGTTTGCCGTGCGCTGGACGCATGTGATCGTGGGGATCGCCTGGATCGGTTCTTCGTTTTATTTCATTGCGCTCGATCTCGGATTGCGCAAGGGCGGCGACCTGCCCAAGGGCGTGCTTGGCGAGGAATGGCAGGTGCATGGGGGCGGGTTTTATCACATCAACAAATATGTGGTGGCACCGCCCAACCTGCCCGAGCACCTGATCTGGTTCAAATGGGAGAGCTATACGACCTGGCTGACCGGGTTCGCGATGCTTGCCATCGTCTATTACGCGGGGGCGGATTTGTTCCTGATCGACCGGTCGGTGATGGATCTGCCGGTGTGGGGGGCGATCGGGCTTTCCGCGGGCTCGCTCGCGGTGGGGTGGCTCGTTTACGACGCGCTCTGCAGATCGCCGCTGGGCAAAAGCCAGAACGGGCTGATGGTGGTGCTGTTCGGCATTCTCGTCGCGATGGCGTGGGAGTATACGCAGGTTTTCACGGGCCGCGCGGCAATGCTGCATATGGGGGCGTTCACCGCGACGATCATGTCGGCGAACGTGTTTTTCATCATCATTCCCAACCAGAAGACGATCGTCGCGAGTTTGAAGGCTGGGGAGACGCCGGACCCGGCGCTCGGGGCGCAGTCCAAGCAGCGGTCGGTGCACAACAACTACCTGACACTGCCCGTTCTGTTTTTCATGCTCTCGAACCATTATCCGCTCGCGTTCGCGACGGAATATAACTGGGTAATTGCGGGGCTGATCTTTTTGATCGGTGTGCTGATCCGGCACTATTTCAATACGTTTCATGCGACCGGCAAGCATGCGCACTGGACCTGGGGGCTGGCGGCTATTCTGTTTATCGGGATCATGTGGCTCTCATCGGGCCCCAAGATCGGGGGCGATATGAGTCAGCCAAGCGAGAGCGCGCAGGTCTTCATGGAGGATGCGCATTTTGCCGAGGTCTCGAACGTCGTTCAGGGGCGGTGCGCGATGTGCCATGCGGCGCAGCCCTTCTGGGAGGGTGTTCATGAGGCGCCCAAGAATGTGATGCTGGAAACACCCGAGCAGATCGCGGCACGGGCGCGGGAGATCTACATTCAGGCCGGGCGCAGCCACGCGATGCCGCCGGGGAATGTTTCGATGATGACCGACGAGGAGCGCAATCTGGTGGTGGTCTGGTATCAGTCGGTCGCGGGCGAGGGATTGCTGTGAGTGCGAAGATCCTGCGCGGGCGCGTGCTGACCTTTGTCGACGAGCCGCAGGGGGCGGACGACAATTCTGCCTACCGGTATTTCGAGGATGGCGCGGTGGCTGTCGATGGCGGGAAGGTCGTCGCGGTGGGGGAATTCAACGAAGCGTTGAAGCTGGCTTTGCCCAAGGCGGAGGTGGTCGATCATCGGCCCAAACTGATCATGCCGGGGTTCATCGATACGCATATCCATTATCCGCAGATGCAGGTGGTGGGGTCGTATGCCAAAGACCTGCTCGAGTGGCTCAACACCTACACCTTTGTCGAAGAGCAGCGCTTTGCCGACGCGGCGCATGCGGCGCGGATCGCTTCGGCATTTTTCGATGAGTTGATCCGGTACGGAACCACGACGGCGGCGGTTTACTGCACGGTGCATCCGCAATCGGCGGAGGCGTTTTTCGCCGAGGCGGACAAGCGCAATCTGCGCATGATCGCCGGCAAGGTGATGATGGACCGCAATGCGCCTGAAGGGCTGCTCGATACGCCGCAATCGGGGTATGACGATACCAGGCGGTTGATGGAAACGTGGAACGGGGTGGGGAGGCTCAACGTGGCGATCACGCCGCGGTTTGCGCTCACCTCAACGCCCGAACAGCTCGAGATGTGCCAGGATTTGGCGCGGCTTTTCCCCGATGCGTATATCCAGACGCATGTGAACGAGAGCCTTGGCGAGATTGCCTTTGCCAAGGAGTTGTTCCCGAACCTGCCGGATTACGTCGGGGTCTATGAGCACTACGGGCTCCTGGGGCCGAAGACGCTTTTAGGGCACTGCATCCATATGCAGGATCGCGAGATCGAGCTCATGTACGAGACCGGGTCGGTGGCGGTGTTCTGTCCGACATCGAACCTCTTTATCGGTTCTGGGCTTTTCGACCGGCAGCGGATGAAGGACGGGAATGTGCGGATCGCGGTCGCGACAGATATCGGCGGCGGGACGAGCTATTCGATGCTGCGGACGCTCGATGAGGGCTACAAGGTGCTGCAATTGCGGGGGCAGCGCATGTCGCCGCTCGAGAGCTTTTATATGATGACGCTGGGGAATGCCCGGGCGCTGTCGCTCGAGCATTCGATCGGGACGCTGGAGGCCGGGGCGGATGCCGATATCGTCGTGCTCGACGCGCGGGCGGTGCCGCATATGGCGCTCAAGATGGAGCATGTGGACACGTTGGGCGAGGAACTGTTTCTGCTCCAGACGTGTGGGGATGATCGGGTGGTGGCGGAGACATATGTGGCTGGGGAGGCGGCGAAAGCGGGGCTTTCTGCCGACTACCCCCACCCCTAAACCCTCCCCAAAAAGGGGGATCCCCGGTGCCGGCCGCGATGCGCTGCCACGCAATGGGCACGGCACGGTCCCGCCCTTGATGGTGTGGGATGGTGGCGCAAAGGGTGAACGGATTTCCGCATCGTGGAAGTCTTTTGCGAAACGGCTTGGCGGGGACCGGGCCTGCGTATAGGCAGAAACGAACAAGGTTGATTGGAGAAAACCCATGGGCAATTACGTCGATCGCGCCGGGCTGAAGGTCGATGCCGGGCTGGCCGCATTTGTTGAGGGTGAGGCGCTCAACGGGCTCGATGTGGCGTCCGACGCGTTCTGGTCGGGGTTCGCCGGGATGGTTGCGGCCTATATGCCGGGCAATCGGGAATTGCTCGATATCCGGGACCGGATGCAGCAGGAAATCGACGATTGGCATCGATCGCATGGGCCGGTCGCCGCCGATCCCGAGGGGTATATCTCCTTTCTCAAGTCCATCGGATATATCGAGGACGAGCCTGGGGACTTTGCTATCGAGACGGACAATCTCGATCCCGAGATCGCGACGATCTGCGGGCCGCAGCTTGTGGTGCCGGTGTCCAATGCGCGCTATGCGCTCAACGCCGCGAATGCGCGGTGGGGGAGCCTCTACGATGCGCTTTACGGCACCGATGCGATTGCGCAGGAGGGAGAACTGGCGCCGGGCAAGGCGTATAACCCCAAGCGCGGCGCGGAAGTGTTTGTGCGGGCGGCGGCGTTTCTCGATGAGGCGTTTCCGCTTCTGGGGGTGAAGCACGCGGAGGTGACGCGGTATGCCGTCGCGACGGATGGCGGTCCGGCGCGGCTGGTGATCGACGGGCCGGACGGGCCGGCGAAGCTTGCCGAACCGGATGCCTTCGCAGGCTATGCCGAGGCCGCCGGGGTGACGCGGATTTTGCTGCGGCATCATGGGCTGCATGCGGAGCTGGTTGTCGATCCCGACAACGCTATCGGCAAGACGCATCCGGCGGGGTTGGCCGACATCGTTCTCGAAAGCGCGATGAGCACGATCCAGGACTGCGAGGACTCGGTCGCGGCGGTGGATGCGGCGGACAAGGTCGGGGTCTATCGCAACTGGCTGGGGCTGATGACCGGGGCGCTCGAGGATACGTTCGAAAAGAACGGGAAATCGATGACCCGGCGGCTCAATCCGGACCGGACGTATACCGCCCCCGACGGGTCGGATGTCACGCTCAAGGGGCGGGCTCTGCTGCTCGTGCGCAATGTCGGGCATCTGATGACGACCAATGCGATCCTCGATGGGGAAGGCAATCCGATTGGCGAAGGGCTGATGGATGCGGCGGTGACGGCGCTGTGCGCGATGCATGACCTGAAGCGCAAGGCGAATTCGAAGACCGGATCGATTTATATCGTCAAGCCCAAGATGCATGGGCCCACCGAGGTTCTGTTCGCGTGCAATGTGTTTGGCGAGGTGGAGAAGTTCCTGGGGCTGCCGCTCAATACGATCAAGATCGGCATCATGGACGAGGAGCGGCGGACCTCGGCGAATTTGAAGGCGTGCATTTATGCGGCGCGGGAGCGGGTGTTCTTCATCAACACCGGGTTCCTCGACCGCACGGGGGATGAAATTCATACCTCGATGGAAGCCGGGCCGGTGCTGCCCAAGGAGCAGATCAAGGCGGAGAAGTGGATCCAGTCCTATGAAGATCGGAATGTCCTGATCGGGATTGCTTGCGGGCTTTCGGGCCGGGCGCAGATCGGCAAGGGCATGTGGGCCAAGCCCGACGCAATGGCGGATATGCTCAACCAGAAGATCGGGCATCCGAATGCGGGGGCGAACTGCGCGTGGGTGCCGTCACCGACGGCGGCGACGCTGCATGCGATCCATTACCATCAGGTCGACGTGTTCGAAGCCCAGAAGCGGCGGCATAATGAGGCGACGCCGGGGCTCGATGTGTTGTTTTCGATGCCGGTGCTCGATCCGGAGACGCTATCGAAAGCAGATATTCAGCGCGAATTGGAGAACAATGCACAGGGCATTCTTGGCTATGTCGTGCGCTGGATCGATGCGGGCGTGGGATGCTCGAAGGTGCCCGACATCAACGATGTGGGGCTCATGGAGGACCGGGCGACGTGCCGGATTTCATCCCAGGCGATCGCCAACTGGCTGTGGCACGGGGTGGTGACGCAGGACGAGGTCGTCGCCACGTTTACGCGGATGGCAGCAATCGTCGACGGGCAGAATGCGGGCGATCCCGGCTACGAGCGGATGAGCGACGATCCGGAGCATTCGGTTGCGTTCCAGGCGGCCCTAGCGCTGGCGCTTGAAGGGACGTCGCAGCCTTCGGGGTATACCGAGCCGATATTGCACGCCAAGCGGGCCGAGAAAAAGGCGCGGGGCTGAACATTTGGTCCCCTCCGGCGTGCCGGAGGGGATCGTTTCTTATTCGCAGGTGAAGCTTTCGTGGCTGGCCTCGTCGCCGCCGGTGTAGCGCGGGACAGCCGGGTAGGGGCAGAGCTTACGGGTGGCGTCTGCGAGTTCGGGCATGAGTGCGTTGTCCGGTGTGGTGCTGGCAGCCAGCGGGCCCGGCGCGGTGCCGTCTTCGACCCATGCAGTGAGCGCGGAGAAGGCGTCGAAGCTGTCGGTCGCGGTGCCACCGTGGCCGTGGCCCATTCCGGGGACGCGGTAGAACTTAACGAAATCTCCGGCGCGGCCGTTATTGTTGGCGTCGAGCGCTTCGTACCATGCCGTGGTGTCGAGCACCGAGAACACCGGATCGCTGACGCCGTGATAGATGATCATCTTGCCGCCGGCGTCGCGGTACGCGGCGAGTTCGGGATCATCGGCGCCTGGGGGCGTCATGAAATCCATCGCGGACTCCGGGAAGTCTTCCGTGGTTGCATAGATCGCCTCGGCGTCCGTGTCGAAGTCGTACTCGAGCAGAAAATTTTCGAGCGCTGCGGGAGAGCCTTCGATTTCCGTCGGCGGGGTCGAGAAGATCTGGGCGAGTGAAGCTGAGCCCATGACCGCGATGATGGGCATGTTCTCCCAGGGCGGCACTGTGCTCTCGAGCTTCCAAAAGCGCCAGTTGGGTGAGGCGATGCCACGGTCCCAGGCCCATTCCGAGTAGAGCTGCTCGCCGGCGGAGTTGGTGGGGCCTGCATGGATCGTTCTCAGGGCTTCGACCTGGGCGGGTGAGAGGCATTGGTCGTTCTGGCCTTCGGCGCACTGGACGGTGCCGATGTCGAACGTGGCCTGGCAGGCGTCGGTATCGGCGATGATACCGTCTTCGAGGCCATCGAGGTTGTCGCAGGCGGCGAGGACGGCGCTGGCAACGATGTCGAGGTCGTCCTGGCTGTAAGCGGTGCGGATGTCGTCGGAGATGGACTTGAAGGCCTGGACGTCCCAGGCGTGCTGGATCGCGGCCTTGGGGAGGTTGAAGCCGGGGTAGCCGACGAGCAGGCCGTCGAAGGCTTCGGGCATACGCGCAGCGGCGACCATGGCGTGGCGGCCGCCATTGGAGCGACCAACGCCGTAGGTGTGGGCGATATCGCCGCCGTAATAGGCTTCGACCATTGCCGTGGCCACGGGGTTCAGTTTGGCGACGGCGGAATAGCCGTAATCGCTGCGGGCTTCGGGATCGAAGCCGAATCGGGCGCCGCCAGCAAGGCCGGCTTCAGGGTGGGCGTCACCCCTATGTCCGGCGTTGCTGGAGACGACGGCGTAGCCCTGAGACAGCGCTGTGGTGCCATCGGGGAGTTCGCCAAGCGCGGGGACGATGGCGCCGTCATTGCCGCCGTTGAACTGGTGGACGAAATCCCCGTTCCAGTCGTCGGGGAGCCGCAGTTCGAAGCCGATGGCGTATGCCATGCCATCGATGCCCTCGCGCTGGTCGATCTGACCGACGATGCGGCAGTGGGAGATGGGGGCGTCTTCGCCTGGCTCGACGTGTTCGGCGGTTTCGACGACAAGGCCGTCAATCGCGAAACTATCGGCGGCGCAGTCAAGCGGTTGCGCCGTTGCGGCACCGGAATGCAGCGCAGCGGCGGCGGTCAGTACGCTGAACGCGGCAATGGTTCTGATGGGCATATCCAGGGTCCTCCTCCCATTTGTTATGCCCTATAATTGTTATGATATATACCAATCTTGCGCAAGCCACTGCATGCCGGTGCGTTGGCGGTGCGATTCAGCGGTCATGAACCCTTGAGGCTCGCCACCAGCCGGTCGGTGAAGAGGTTGGCTTCATCGCTCAGCGAACGGATTTCGGCAGCGATCACGCCGAAACTGCGGCCGATCGTCAGGTCGCCTTCCGGCGCGTGCGGCGCCATTGGCGGTAGCGCCGTTCGGATTGTATGACGACCGCGTTGAGGGGGCGGCGGAGGAAGGGGAGGTCGACGGCGAGCAGGAGGATACCCAGCGGAAGCATCCAGACGCCGAGGATGGGGAGGAAACTGAAGACTCCGCCCACAATCAGCAAAAGCCCCAACGGGATACGGATCAGGATGGCCCAGGGCTGGCGGATGTACCAAATGGCGCGTCCGAAGCGCGGGAAGCGCCTTTCAATGCGCAGAAATAGTCGCTCGAGCCGGGTCTGATCCTTGTTCATCGCCACGAGATAAGCGGCGTCTATGACTAATCAAGGGCGCGTCAGTTCACGAAACCAAACTTGTCGACGTCGAACAGGCCTTTGTCGGTCATTTTCAGGTGGGGGATGACCGGCAGAGCGAGGAAGGCGACCTGCAGGAAGGGTTCTGGCAGCGTGCAGCCGATGACCTTGGCCGCTTCCCGCAGATGCTCCAGATACTCGGTGACGCGCTCGAAGGGTTCGAGGCTCATCAGACCGGCGAGAGGGAGCGCGAGATCGGCCAGGATTTCGCCTTCGTCGGCGACCGCGAAGCCGCCGCCGATTTCGATGAGGCGGTTGACGGCCAGCGCCATGTCGTCGTCGGTGACGCCGACGACGGTGATGTTATGACTGTCGTGGCCGACCGAGGAAGCGATAGCGCCGCGCTTCAGCCCGAACCCCTTGACGAAGCTGCGGCCGATATTGCCGTTGATGCCGTGGCGCTCGACGACGGCGACCTTTATGACGTCTGCCTCGGTATCGGGTTTGAGGCCCAATTCGTCGGTCTCAAGGCTGGCGCTCTCGCGGAAAGTGAGAATGAGGCCGGGTTTGACGCCGATGACGGGCACTTCGTTTCGGTTCGGGTCGGGCTGGGTGATGAAGGCTTCCGGGGCCACCGGCCTGGCCTTCATGGAGGCGAGGCCGACGGCCTCAACGGGCTCGCGGGTATCCCAGATTTCCGGCGTGATGCGCCTGCCGGCCGTCACGACATCGGAAACCGCGCAGGTTTCAAGGTCGTCCAGAAGAGCTATGTCCGCACGCCAGCCGGGGCCGAGCAGGCCGCGGTCTTTAAGGCCAAAAATACGGGCCGCAGAATGCGAAGCGGCGCGGTAGACGTGATGGATCGGGCGGCCATGCGCGATCAGGCGCCGGATCGAGGAGTCCAGGTGGCCCTCTTCGAAGATGTCGAGGGGGTTCCGGTCATCGGTGCAAAGCGCGACGTAGGCGGAGGTGTTTTCGTCGAGGGTTTCGGCGAGGGCGTCGAGGTCCTTGGAAACCGAACCTTCGCGGATGAGGATCGCCATGCCTTTGGCAAGCTTTTCGCGGGCTTCGGCGGCGCTCGTGGCTTCGTGGTCGGTGCGGATGCCGGCAGCGAGATAGCCGTTGAGGTCCTGGCCGAGCAGGAGTGGGGCATGGCCGTCCATATGGCCGTTCTGGAAGGCTTCGAGCTTTTTGAGGATGCCCGGATCGGCGTTTAAAACACCGGGAAAGTTCATCATTTCGGCGAGGCCGATGACCTTCGGGTGGTCGCGGAAGGGCAGCAGATCGTCGATCTCGAGTCTGGCGCCGGCGGTTTCGAACGCGGTGGCGGGGACACACGAGGAGAGGTTGACCCGCACATCCAAGATGGTGCGCTCCGCGCAGTCCAGGAAATAGCGGATGCCTTCGGCGCCAAGGACGTTGGCGATTTCGTGCGGGTCGCAGATGACGGTGGTGACGCCGTGGGGCAGGACGCAGCGGTCGAATTCGAACGGGGTGACGAGCGAGGATTCGATATGCAGGTGTGTATCGATGAAACCGGGGACGGCGAAGCGGTTGCGGCCGTCGATTTCCGTCTTGCCTTGATATTCGGCGTGTGTGCCGACGATGCGGTCGCCGACGATGGCGATATCGGTCGGCGTGATGGTGCCGGTGATGACGTCGAGGAGCCGCACGTCCTTGATGACCAGATCGGCAGGCTCGTGCCCGCGCCCGGCCTTGATCATCTTTTCGAGTTGGGCGGCTGTGGTCATCGGTTCACCGTCGTTGTCGTTGGCCGTTCAGTTTGCCGGGCTC
Source organism: Pelagibacterium xiamenense (assembly GCF_021166475.1). GTDB lineage: Bacteria > Pseudomonadota > Alphaproteobacteria > Rhizobiales > Devosiaceae > Pelagibacterium > Pelagibacterium xiamenense. The sequence continues at coordinate 545,849 of NZ_JAJOYS010000002.1, read as the reverse complement.
AGCGGGGGCGTCAAGGATAGAAAAAGCGGCGGCATCGCTGCCGCCGCTCTCGATTCGGAACGCTCCGCGTTTTACTGGGGAAGCTGGTCGTCCACGCCTTCGACGTAAAAGTTGAGGCCGAGCAGAGTGCCATCGTCGGCAACTTCACCCTCTTCGAGCCAGACGGTCCCGTCCTGTTTGGTGATCGGGCCGGTGAAGACGACGAGTTCGCCGGACTTGATGGCTTCCTCGGTTTCCTCGGCCATGGCGGCGATTTCGTCCGGCATGTTGGTGTAGGGCGCCATGGTCAGGATGCCATCTGCAAGGCCGTCCCAGTTGCTCTCGGATTCCCAGGTGCCGTCGAGAACGGCCTGCACGCGCTCAATGTAGTAGGGCGCCCAGGTGTCCAAGATAGCGGTAAGCTGGGCGGTGGGGCCTGCCTCGATCATGTCGGATGCCTGGCCGAAGGCCTTGATGCCGCGCGCTTCGGCTTCCTGAACCGGAGCGGTGGAGTCCGTGTGCTGGGTGATGACGTCGACGCCCTGGTCGATCAGCACTTTGGCCGCGTCGGCTTCGGCGCCCGGATCGTACCAGGAGTTGACCCATACGACCTTGAGCGAGAAGTCCGGATTGACCGACTGCGCGCCCAGAAGGAAGGCGTTGATACCCTGGACGACCTCGGGGATCGGGAAGGAGGCGATATAGCCTGCTGTGCCGGTTTCAGAGACCGAAGCGGCGATCTGACCCTGAATGTAGCGGCCCTGATAGAAGCGGGAGTTGTAGACCGTGACGTTGTCGGCGGTCTTGTAGCCCGTGGCGTGCTCGAACTTCACGTCCGGGAAGCGTTCGGCGACGGCGATGGTGGGGTCCATGAAGCCGAAGGAGGTCGTGAAGATGATGTCGCAGCCCGAGCGGGCGAGGCGTTCGATGGTGCCTTCGGAGTTGGCCTCGGGTACGGATTCCACGTAGCGGGTGGTGACCGCGTCGCCGAAATGCTCGTCCACGGCCTGACGGGCCTCGTCATGGGCCTGGCTCCAGCCGCCGTCGGTGGCAGAACCCACATAGACGAAGCAGGCTTCGGCGGTGTCCTGCTGCGCGAAGGCGGCGGGAGCCATGGTCAACGACAGCGCGGTGGCCGTGGCGAGGGTTGTGAGAAGTGTTGTCTTCATGATGGTCCTTCCTTTCATGCCGGCGGAGTTCCCGCCAATTGTTTTCGCTTCGCGCTAGCGGTCGGGCACGAAGCTTTTGCCCAGCGAAGCCGGGGTGTTGATCATGGTCAGGCGCCGGTTCTGAGAGATAATCACGAGAACGACGATGGTGGCCAGATAGGGGAGCGCAGTAAGTAGCTGGGACGGGATTGCGATGCCCAGTGCCTGGGCGTGCAATTGGCCGATCGAAACCGCGCCGAAAAGGTATGCGCCGGCAAGCACGCGGGCGGGGCGCCATGAGGCGAACACGACCAGCGCAAGCGCGATCCAGCCGCGGCCGGCAGTCATGTTCTCGGCCCATTGCGGGGTGTAGACCAGCGAGAGATAGGCCCCTGCGAGACCCGCGCAGCCGCCGCCGAAGAGAACCGCGAGGTAGCGGTAGCGGATGACCTTGATGCCGAGTGCGTGGGCCGAGGCGTGGTTGTCGCCGATGGCGCGCAGGGTGAGGCCCTGCTTGGTGGAAAAGAGGAACCATGCGACGCCGATGACGAGCGCGATCGAGACGTAGAAGATCAAATCCTGGCCGAAAACCAGCCTGCCGATGATGGGCAGGTCGGTTAGGACCGGGATGTCGAGCGCGGGCATGCGGATGGCGGAGCGGCCGACATAGGCTTCGCCCAGGAGGCCGGAAAGACCGAGGCCGAGGATGGTAAGGGCGAGGCCGGTGGCGTACTGATTGGTCGCCAGAGAGAGGACGAGGAAGCCGAACAGCGCCGAAAGCGCCATGCCGAAGAGGATGCCGACAATCGCGCCGATAAAGGGGTTTCCGGTCCACATCATGCCCAGAAAACCGCCGACGGCGCCCATGACCATCATGCCCTCGACGCCGAGGTTGAGAACGCCCGAGCGCTCCACGACGAGCTCGCCGATGGCGGCGAGGAGCAGCGGGGTCGAGGCGGTGACGATGGTGAGGAGGATGGCTTCGATCATTCCGCGGCCTCCACGGTTGCGCGTGGGGTGCGGGTGAAGCGGACGCGGTAGAGGATCAGGGTGTCGCAGGCGAGGACGTATAAGAGCAATGCGCCCTGGAAAACCCGGGTGGCCTTGTCGGAGATCTGGAGCGAGATCTGGGCGGCTTCGCCACCGAGATAGGTCAGCGCGAGGACGAGGCCGGCGACGATGGCGCCGAGGGGGTTGAGACGTCCGAGGAAGGCCACGATGATGGCTGTGAAGCCGTAGCCGGGGGAGATGATGGGGCGCAATTGTCCTGATGCGCCAGCGACTTCGATGATCCCGGCGAGGCCCGCGCAGGCGCCGGCGAGCATGAAGGAGAAGAAGATCATGTTGGTCGCCGAGAAGCCCGCGAAGCGGCCGGCGCGGGGGCTGGTGCCGATGACTTTGACTTCGAAGCCCTTGAGCGTGCGGCTCAGCATGACCCAAATGGCGATGGCGACAATGACAGAAGCGATGAATCCCCAGTTCGCGCGGCCATCGGCGGGCATCAATTGGGGGATACGGGCGAATTCGGGGAAGCGGACGGACTCGGGGAAGTTCATGCCGCCGGGATTGCGCCAGGGCCCGCGCACCAGCCAATCGAGCAGCCTTTCGGCCACATAGACGAGCATCAGGCTGGTGAGGATTTCGTTGGTGTTGAACTTCGCTTTGAGGAGCGCCGGGATACCCGCGTAAAGGGCGCCGCCGACCATCGCGAAGATGACCATGCTGGGGAGTACGATGAAACTGTCGAAACCGGTGAAAAGTACCGGAAAAATGGAGCCCGCGAGCGCGCCGACGATGAACTGACCCTCGGCGCCGATATTCCAATTATTCGATAGATAACAAACGGATAGGCCGGCACCCATGAGGATCAAGGGCGCGGCCTTGATCAACAGTTCATGGACCGACCAGGCCTCGGTCAGCGGCTCGACGAAATAGACGTAGAGCGCTACGGCCGGGTCCTTGCCCATTATGGCGAACATAATGGCGCCGGTGATAACTGCGAGGGTGAGCCCGATTATCGGCGAGAGATACCGCAGGGTTGCCGAGGGGGTGCCGCGCTTGATGAGTTCTATTCTCACTGGGCGGCCTCCTCGTCGCCCGCGAAGATGCCGGACATCTTGAGGCCGATGGCGTTGCGGTTGGTCTTGGCGACGGGCTCGAATTCGGAGAGGCGGCCTTCCGCGATGGCGGCGAGGCGGTCGGTGAATTCGAAGAGCTCGTCGAGGTCCTGGCTGATGACGAGGACGGCGGCGCCGCTTTCGGCGAGGTCGATCAGCGCCTGGCGGATGCGGGCGGCGGAGCCCGCGTCGACGCCCCAGGTGGGCTGGTTGACGACGATGACCCTGGGGTCCTCGAGAACTTCGCGGCCGATGATGAATTTCTGGAGGTTGCCGCCCGAGAGCGCCTGCGCGGCAGGGTCGGGGGCGCTTTTGCGAACGTCGAGCGTGGCGGTGATGGTTTCGAGCAGGGATTTCGCCTTGCCGCGGTTGAGGAAGGGTCCGGATTTGAGACCGGAATTGACCCTGTAGCGGGTCAAGATGACGTTTTCCGAGAGCGTGAGCGTGGGGACCGTGGCGTGCCCGAGGCGTTCCTCGGAGATGAAGACAGCGCCCATGGCGCGGCGTTGGGAAATGTCGGCATGACCGATGGGGCGGCCCAAGAGCATGACCTGCTCGGGGCGGCCGGCAAGGCGCTCGCCCGAGATGACGTCGAAGAGTTCGGTCTGCCCGTTGCCGGCGATCCCGGCGATGCCTGCGATTTCGCCGGCGTAGAGGTCGAGAGACACATCCTTGAGCGCCGTGCCGAAGGTGTCGCGCGCGTCCATAGTAACGCCCTTGAGGCTCAGCAGGGGATTGGAGCGGTCGACGTCGTGCCTGGCGGGGCGGACTTCGTGGATGTCGGCGCCCACCATCATGCGGGCAATCGAGGCGGCGGTCTCGGCGTTGGGGACGCAATCGCCCACGCGCTTGCCGTGGCGGAGGATAGTGGCGCGTTCGCAGAGCGCGCGGACTTCCTCGAGCTTGTGGGAGATATAGAGGATTGCCTTGCCCTCGGAGGAGAGCTGGCGGAGGACCTTGAAGAGCTGGTCGACCTCCTGCGGGGTGAGCACGGAGGTGGGCTCGTCCATGATGATGAGGTCGGGCTGCTGAAGGAGGCAGCGGACGATCTCTATGCGCTGGCGTTCGCCCACGGAGAGGTCGTAGACGCGCGCGTTGGCCTTGAGCGGCAGGCCGTATTCCTTCGAGACGCGCTCGAGGTCGGCGGCGATCTTGCGCAAGGGGATGTCACCTGGCAACGCGACGGCGATGTTTTCCGCAACCGTCAGGGCTTCGAACAGCGAGAAATGCTGGAACACCATGCCGATGCCCAGATGCCGTGCATGGGCCGGATTGGGGACGGTGACCTCCTCGCCGCGCCAGACTATGGTACCGGCGTCGGGCTGGAGGGCGCCGTAAAGCATTTTGACCAGCGTCGACTTGCCCGCGCCGTTCTCGCCCAGAAGAGCGTGAATTTCGCCGGGGCGTATTTCGAGGTCGACGGAATCGTTGGCCTTGAACGTACCGAAAGTCTTGGTCAGGCCCCTAAGGGAAAGCAGCGTTTCAGGGGCGGGTCCGTTCATCATGCGCCAAAATTAGACCAAATGGACAAATCGCACTATGTCGCCTTGGTTCCCCGCGTGCAAGCCGGTTCCATGGGCTGTTGACGGTTTTTTGGCCAATTCCGACCCGTGCATGTTTTGGTGGCAGAGCGGAACGCATGCGCGGTCGCGCCGTTTGAACACCATACGTTATCGTGCAAAATCATTTCATGGAAACCGGTTCAATGGCTGAAGAAAAACCCGACCTTTCAACCACCGAAGTGCGCCAGGGCAACCGCCGGAAGATGAATCTGCGCGCGCTGATATTCGGTATGCTGGCGCTTGCGATCGGGTTCGCGCTCGCCATCTGGTGGAATGAGGCGACCTATGACGGGACGCCGACGACGACCGATGGGGGCGAGACGGTGCAGCAAGAGGGCGCAGAGAACGAGCAGGCGCCACTGCCGGTTCCTGAAACCGAGGAAAACCTCGTGCCGTCCGCGGATGAGCCGCCTCTGGTTGAAGAGGAACCGACCGCGCCGCAGGAAGACCCCACTGACGCGGTGCCGGCACCGGCCGGCCAATAGTTCATCCGGGACGCCGCAATGCGACCGAGTTGCGCAGAATGAGCTCGGCGCGGAGCAGGATCTCACGCTTTTGAACGTCGGCGCCTTCAAGCATGGCGAGAAGGAGTTCCATGCTCGCTTCGCCGATCTGGAGACGGGGCTGTTTCATGGTGGTGAGCGAGGGGGTGACGAAGCTCGCATAGGAAATGTCGTCGAAACCCATGACGGAGAAGTCTTGCGGCAGCGCGTAGCCGCGGGCGGTCAACGCAATGATGACGCCCAGTGCGGTGGCGTCGTTGACGCAGAAGAACGCCGTGGGGAGCTGGTCGCGCACGAACATGCGCTCGGCCGCACCACGCCCGCTTTCGGTGGTGCCGTCGGCTTCGAGGACGAAGCGCGGGTCGATCGTCAATCCGGCGCCGGTCATGGCGCGGCGGTAGCCTTCTTCCCGATAGGATGAGACCGCGCTGCGGGTCGACTGGCCGATGAAGGCGATGCGGGTGTGGCCCTGGGAGATCAGGTGATCGGTTGCGGTGCGGGCGCCTTCGATGTTGTCGACGCCGACAAAGGGTACAGCGGCGTTGGGAACCGGTTCGTTCACCGCCACCATGGGGGGAAGCCGAACGTCGGGGCCGGCCTGGGTGAGGCCGAAGGGCAGGTGGCCGGTCAACAGGATGATGCCGTCGGCCTGGTTGGAACTGAGAAAGCGCAGATAGTCGGTTTCGCGGGACGGGTCGTTCTGCGTGTTGCCGATGAGAACGCCATAGCCGCGTTTGCTGGCTTCGGTTTCGAGGCCAATCAGGATGTTGGAGAAATTGGGGTCGCCCACGTCGGGGGCCAGGATGAGGATCATGTTGGACTTGCGCATGCGCAAGTTGCGCGCCATCGCGTTTGTCGTGTAGCCGGTCTGGGCGACGGCTTCGATGACCTTTCGGCGCGTGGAATCGGCGACTTTGCCGGGCTCGTTGAGCGCGCGCGAAACCGTGGCGATCGATACGCCGGCAATCAGCGCCACATCCTCGATCGTTGCTGGTTTGATCGCGCTCAACGGATTTCTCTCATGCCAGGGCCGCGAGGCGCCGGTGCACCGGGTATTGACGCCAATCTGCGCGCGGAGGGCAAGCCGAACGCCGGAGCGTCGGCGAGGCGATATTTTCCGAAGCCAAGTCTGATCCTCCCGTGCCTGTCCGCGTGTCGTCCGGTGGTCGTTTCCTGTAGAGGCCGTGCCTCTGTGCGAAGCGCAAGCCCGGACCGCGCGATTTATACACATTCAGACTTGTGTAAACCTTTACATGGCGAATGAAAAGGTTTACACCGCCATGAATACAGCCGGTTGAGGTAAAAATACCGTGCCGGATACAGGGGGAGGATTTGCGTCATGACCGATGCCGGCGCGCAGGATGCGGCACCGATTCTGGCCGCCAGCCGGGTGTCCAAGAGCTTCGGCGAAGTGCCGGTGCTGTTTTCGGTCGACTTCGATATTCGCAAGGGGGAAGTCCACGCGCTGATCGGAGAGAATGGCGCGGGCAAATCCACACTCATCAAAATCCTTTCGGGGCTCGAGGCGCCGACGTCCGGCACGGTGCTGCTCGACGGCAAGCCGGTCCGCCTGCCGGGCAATGGCGAGGCCGAGGCGCTCGGGATCGTCGTCATTCACCAGGAACTCAACCTCGCCGAACACCTGACCGTGGCCGAGAGCATCTTTCTGGGGCGCGAGTGGAGGCGGTTCGGGTTCCTGCGGCTCTCTGACATGCAGGCCGAAGCGCGAAAGATCCTCGATGCCCTGCATGTCCATATCGACGTCAATGCGCGGATCAACACGCTTTCGGTGGCCGACAAGCAGATGGTCGAGATCGCCAAGGCGATCTCCCGGGACGCGCGGGTTCTGATCATGGACGAGCCGACGGCGGTGCTTTCGGGGGCCGAGATCGATGCGTTCTTCGAGCAGGTCGCGCGACTGAAGGCAAAGGGCGTCGCCATCGTTTTCGTTTCGCACAAGCTTGGCGAGGTGATGGCGATTTCTGACCGGGTGACCGTGCTGCGCGACGGGCAACTGATCGCAACCGTCGAGACGGGCGACCTGACGGCGGACTCGATTGCCGAAATGATGGTGGGGCGCGAGCTTTCCAATCTCTATCCGCCCAAGACCGAGCCCGATGTCGACGCGCCGGTGGTTCTGGAGGTCAGGAACCTTGTGGCCGAAGGCGTGCGGGACGTGAGTTTCTCGCTGCGGAAGGGCGAAATCCTCGGGTTCGCCGGGCTGATCGGGTCGGGGCGGACCGCGGTGATGGAGGCGGTGGCAGGCCTTGTGCCGCGCGAGGGCGGGTCCGTTACGCTCAACGGCGAGCCGGTCCATTTTCCCTCGATCGCCGAAGCGGTGAAGGCGGGGATGGTCTATATGACCAAGGACCGCAAGGGGCGGGGGTTGCTGCTCAATGTGGGGCTGCAGCCGAACCTGACGCTTTTAACGCTCTACCGCCACCTTCGCGGAGGGTTTCTCAATGAGGCGAGCGAAGTCGAGGCCATGGAGCGGGCGACGCGGCGGTTCGATATCCGCGCGCGCGACGCTTCGGTCAAGGTCGGGCAGCTTTCGGGCGGCAACCAGCAAAAACTGATGCTGGGCAAAGCGATGGAGGCCGAGCCCGAAATCGTCATCATCGACGAGCCCACGCGCGGGATCGACGTGGGGACCAAGCAGCAGATTTATCACATCATCGCGGCGCTCGCCAAAGAGGGCAAGTCGATCATCGTCGTCTCCTCGGAGATGCAGGAGGTGATCGGGCTGTCGCACCGCGTTGTCGTGATGCGCGAGGGGCGCCGGATGGGCGTTCTCGAAGGCAGCGAAATCACCGAAGGAGAAATCATGCGCTATGCCGCAGGACTGAAGGGAGAGAACGAAGATGACCGTGCAAGCGCATGAGGGCGTGAAGCCCGCCAAGAGGCGGTTTTCGATCGACTACCATACGATGGGGCCGCTGCTGGCGCTGATCGTCCTGTGTCTCGTCGGCTTCGTTCTCAATCCCGCGTTCCTGTCGGAGGGCAACGTCACCAACCTTCTGACGCGCTCGGCCTTTATCGGGATCATCGCGGTGGGCGGCACGTTCGTCATCACCGCGGGCGGCATCGACCTTTCGGTGGGGTCGATGGCGGCGGTGATCTCGGGGATCATGATCATCGTCATGAACGGGGCCATCGATACGATGGGCGTCGGGGTGCAGACGGTGCTGTTCGGGTGCCTGGTTTCAGTGGTGCTGGGGACGGCCGCGGGCTTTCTCAACGGCTTCATGACCACCAAGGGCAAGATCGAGGCGTTCATCGTGACGCTCGGGACGATGGGCATCTACCGTTCGCTCGTCACCTATTTTGCCGATGGCGGTACGCTGTCGCTCGATTTCGATATCCGGGACGTCTACCGGCCGGTCTATTACGACGCGGTTCTGGGCGTGCCGATCCCGGTGATCGTCTTCGCGCTCGTGGCCATTGTGGGCTGGGTGCTGCTCAACCGGACAGCGTTCGGGCGCTATTGCATGGCGATCGGGTCGAACGAGACGGTGGCGCGCTATTCGGCGATCAAGGTGGATCGGGTGAAGACGCTGACCTATGTGATCCAGGGGCTCTGCGTCTCGGTCGCGACGATCATCTACGTGCCGCGGCTCGGGTCGGCGTCGTCCTCGACGGGGGTTCTGTGGGAGCTCGAGGCCATCGCGGCGGTGATTATCGGCGGGACGATGCTCAAGGGCGGCTATGGGCGGATCGGGGGGACGGTCGTCGGCGCGATCATGCTCACGACGATCGGGAATATCCTCAATCTCACCGACATCATCTCGAACTACCTCAACGGCGCGGTGCAAGGCGTGATCATCATCGCCGCCGTGTGGCTCCAGCGTGGCAATCTGGGGCATCTCAACATCTTCAGGCGCAAGCCATCGGCCTGAGGACGGGGCCGGTCCGAGGCCGGCCGCTCATAACAACCAAGGAGGAGCATATGCAGATACTCAAGACATTCGCGGTCGCAGCGTTGGGGGCAACCGCCCTTGCGGGCGCCGCCATGGCGCAGGAGGTGACCATCGGGGTCTCCATTCCCGCGGCAACGCACGGCTGGACCGGCGGGCTCAACTGGCACGCCCAGCAGGCCGAAATGCGGATCGAGGAGCAGCATCCCGAGATCGACATCGTGCTGGTGGCCGCCGACGGGCCGTCGCAGCAGGCGAACGACCTCGAGGATCTCGTCGCGATCCACGATATCGACGCGCTCGTGGTGCTGCCGTTCGAATCCGAGCCGCTGACGGGGCCGGTGCGGAACGTCAAGGAGCAGGGCGTGTTCGTGACGGTCGTCGACCGCGGGCTCTCGCAGGAGGGCATCGAGGACGTCTATGTGGCGGGCAACAATACCGCGCTCGGGGCCGTCTCGGCGGAGTACTTCCTGTCGCGGCTCGGGGAGGGCGACAACATCGTCATCCTGCGCGGCATTCCCACGGTGATCGACGACGAGCGCTTCAACGCGTTCATGGACGGCATCGAGGGCTCGGGCATCAATGTGCTGGACCACGAATACGCCAACTGGAACCGCGACGACGGGTTCGAGGTGATGCAGGACTTCCTGTCGCGCTTCCCGGATATCGACGGGGTGTGGGCGCAGGACGACGATATCGCGCTCGGTGTGATCGAGGCGGTGCGTCAGGCGGGCCGCGAGGACGAGATGTTCATCGTCGGCGGCGCGGGGATGAAGGAAGTCATCGAGATGGTGATGGACGGCTCCGAGCTCATTCCGGTGGACGTTCTTTATCCGCCCGCAATGATCGCGACGGCCATGGACGTGACTGTCGCGCACTTTACCTCGAACGGGCCGGTTTCGGGCGAGTATATTCTCGGTGCGCCGCTGATCACGCCGGAGAATGCGGAGAACTTCTACTTCCCGGATTCGCCGTTCTGATCGGGTCTCCCATGCGCAGAAGGAAGAGGCGGCTTTCGGGCCGCCTTTTTCTTTGGCGCTAGGAGAAGACCGAACGCAGCCAGGGGAAGAAGGGCATGCGCGAGGCGATGGAGGTGCGGGGGGTGCCGGGCTTTCCGGCGGCGCCATGCGTCGTCGCGTGCGGGCGCGTGCCGGGCGTGTCGTCGTCGCCGGGGGATGATGCCGCGTGGCCGTGGGCGAGGGCGTCGAGATAGCTTTCGGCCCAGTTGTCGACGTTGTGCTCCTGGGCGGCGTCCATGAGGTTGCGCCAGCGCTGCTTGCGCTCCTCGAGCGGCATGACGAGGGCCTGGCGCATGGCTTCGGCGGTCTCATCGGTGTCGAAGGGGTTGATGATGAGCGCGTCGTGGAAGATTTCCGCGGCGCCGGCGAAGCGCGAGAGGACGAGGACGCCGGGGTCTTCGGGGTCCTGCGCGCCGACATATTCGTGGGCGACGAGGTTCATGCCGTCGCGCAGGGGTGTCACGAGGCCGACGCGGGCGAGGCGGTAGAGGCCGGCGAGGGAGGCCTGGCCGTAGGCGCGCTTGACGTAGGTGAGCGGCAGCCAGTCGGGCTCGGAGAATTTGCCGATGACGCGGCCGACGGCGCTGTCGAGTTCGTCGGAGATGACCTGGTATTCCTTGATCGTGTCGCGCGAAGGGGGCGCGATCTGGATCATGTGGACGGTGCGGCGCAGACTGGCGTTGTTCTCGAGGAGCTTTTCATAGGCCGAGATGCGCTGGGGGAGGCCCTTGGAATAGTCGAGCCGGTCGACGCCGAGGACGAGGGCGCGGCCGTTGAGGCCTCTGGCGACGCGGTTGTACATCTTCTGGGCGGCGGCGCTTTTGCCGAGCCTGGCGAAGGCTTCGGGGTCCGATCCGATGGGGAAAACGTCGAGGACGGTGTCGCCGGGATCGACGACGAAGGGCTTGCCGCCGGTTTCCGCAACGATCTGCTCGTGGGCTATGAACTCGTTGAAGGCGACGAGGTCGCGATGGGCCTGGAAGCCGACGAGGTCATAGGCCACGAGGTCCTTCAAAAGATCCTCGTGGTGCGGGATCGCGTTCAGCGCATCGGGGGTGGGGAAGGGAATGTGGAGATAGAACCCGATGCGGTTGCGGATGTTGCGGCGGCGCAGTTCGGTCGCCAGCGGAATGAGATGATAATCGTGCACCCAGATAATGTCGCCGGGTTCGATTTCTTCAACGAGCGCGTCGGCGAACTGGGCGTTGACGCCGCGGTAGCCCTCGTACCAGTGGGACTGAATGTCCGTGAGGTCGAGCCGCAGGTGGAAGGCCGGCCAAAGGATAGAATTGGAAAACCCGGCGTAATAGGCGGCGTGGTCGGCGCGGGTCAGGTCGATCTGGCCGATCCTGAGGCCGTCTATGGTCTCGAAGCGTGCCTTTTTCTCCGGCTTTTCGGAAAACGATCCGGACCAGCCGAACCAGAAGCCGTCGCGCGTCGAAAGCGTTTTCTTGAGCGCGACGGCAAGGCCGCCGGCGGCGGGGGATTTCCCCGGAATGCGGTTGGATACGATGATGAGCCTGCTCATTTCTCACTGGCCTCTTTGCTGGCGCTATGCGGGAAACGGTCCGGGCCGTCGGTATGATCCATCGCGCGCGCCTTTTGCGCGATGGCGTCGATTAAGCGGTAGACAGCCGCAACGTCGGGAATGCGGAAGCGCGCCGTCGTTTCGCCTTCGCCGACCTTGATGCCGATGCCGCCCGCGGACTGGACGGCGCGGAAGGCGTCCTCGTCGGTCACGTCGTCGCCGATGAAAACGGGCAAGCGGCCGGAAAAGGGCGGATACTCCATCCAGCGGGTGACGGCGCGGCCCTTGTCGGCACCCTTTTGACGGGCCTCGAAGACCATTTTACCGGCGATGATATGGAAATCGGGGCGGTCGGCGATGGCAGCCTCGAGCGCTTGTCGCGCTTCGTCACGATGGTCCGGGGCTCCACGATAGTGGATGGCGGCGCCGGCCGGTTTCAGTTCGACGAGGATGCCTGAAATCCCGCCCAGAGCGCTCTGCGCGCGTTCGGCAATCTGATCGGCCGCCGCAGCGAGATCGGGAGAGGCGGGCGCCATCTGCCCGTCGCGGCGGGTTTCCGCGCCGTGGCTGCCCGATACGGCAAAGGGGAAAGAGAGCGGCAGAAACTGGTCGATTTCGGACACGGGGCGTCCGGAGATCACAGCAAATGCACCATCGAGCGCGTCATCAAGATCTTCGAGCCGCTGGGCGAGATCGTCGGGGACCAGAATGGCGTCGGGTGTTGGAGCGATCTCGACGAGCACGCCGTCGAAATCGGAAAATAGCGCCACCGGTTCGTCTAGCGCGGACAGAATGGCGTTCATTGAGTCTGTCATGACCTCGGATCGGGCAAAGAGTGCCAAATGCTCCTTGTTTTGAGAATGCCCGGCATGCGGACCCGGTTCCACGCAACCGGTGCCGGAGCGAAAGATTAATCAGTTAGCGTAGCGATTCTTATGCCTAAAAATATGGCAGATATTGTCGCGGCCGCATAGCCGTGCGGACGCATAGCCGACCTTCGCCTGACGCACGCGCTCGGGAATCTATAATAAAGACAATTTATTAGCCCCGCCCTGAGGCGGGATTCTGCCCGGCCGGGCTAACGCGTCAGCGACGCGTTGGCGGGCTCGGTTGCGCACATCCCGGTGCCGCCGGCATCCACACAAAACGCCTGGGCGACCGTGGCCTCGGTGGGGCCGGTCAGACCATTGGCTTGCGTGATGGTAAGAACAATAAACAGCAAACTTGCCGCCAAAGCCGCAAGGCTGACAAAGCGTGGCGCAGTCATCGTGGTGGCCTCCCGCACGTGATTTGCAACTTTTTAAGACACGTTGCGAAATCGTTAACGCCGCATCGGGGGAGAATGCTCCAAGATGCACCGACATGCAAGCCCGGGCGGGGCTGCGATGGCCTGCTGGGGAAAACGCGGCGGGGAGAGAGGCTGAACAGATGCCGCTTGGACAAACCCGGCCTCTCTCCCCTGGGTGGAAAACAGGGGCCGTGGACGCAATAGGCCGCCGTTTTCCGTATCGCGGTTCGGGAGGGGCAAACCGCGATACCTGGTGGGAGCGCGTCTGGCGCGGGGCGCTCTAACCGGATCCTGCAATGCTTATGCCGTGCCTGCACCCGGCGCTGATCGATCTATCGGTGGTGATGAAAGGTCAGGCCGGGCGCGGCTGCAAAAAAGGCGGGAGGAATGGATGCAAACACGACCTTTGGGGGACGTATTCAGGAGCTCATTCCTCCCTATCGGACGTAACCGGGGACGCGGTGGTTACGCCCGAATTGGCCAGGTTGCGGTTTCCCGCACCCAAAACCCTGTGAGTTGGGCCATTTCACGGCGATAAACGTCGAGATCGGCATGCCGCTCGAAAACTGCGTCCGCCCCTGCTGCCAGCAGCGCGTTCCGCGTTTGCGCGTCCAGTGTCGACGCCAAGGCCACAACAGGAATATCTGCATTGTGCACGAGCTTTGCAATATCCGCAATGAACTCCGAGGTGGCTGTGGAATGTCCCTTGAGGTCCACAATGACCATGTCCGGGGTTCGTTCCGGGCGGCTGGCAAAAATTTCGGTCAGGACGCGCCGGGCACGCCCCGCGTCCCCGAGCCACACGAGGAAGGCGGGGTCAGGCGCTGCGGCCAGCGTACGGCTGAGCTGCCGCGCTGAGTGTATGTGATCGTCGACAAGCGCGAAAACCGGCTTATCATCAAGAAACTGCGTCATCGGCCCCATTCAGCACAACAACCCAATCGTATGGGAACACGGCTCTACGTGCCCCACACCACAAGTCGTTGCTGCCATCAAATACGCTGCGCCTCCGCCGAGGCGAGCATTCCCTGCGCCCGGACCCGCGAATCCGGCGCTTCAACTGCCCCGGCATATGATGGAGAACCCGGATCGCGACCACGTTAGTTGGGGTAAACCGACGTAAACAGAGAGGGCAATTTACATGTAAAACCAAGGCGCGTAGTGTGGCGCATCCAGGGCGGGAGGTGTCCTGTGTCGAGGGGCGAGCCATTCAGCGCCGATCAAGTGGAGGCAATTCGTGCAGCCTTGCGCGATTTGCTCGCATGGGACGTGCTGCGCCGGTCGCCCCAGCTCGGTGCGTTTCTGACCTACGTCGTCGAGGCCAGGCTTCGGGGTGACGAGACTTCGATCAAGGCCTATTCGATCGCGGTGGATGTGCTGGGGCGCGAAGAGGATTTCGACCCGCAGAGCGATCCGATCGTACGCGTACAGGCGCGGCGGTTGCGCTCGCTGCTTGCCGAATACTACGCGGTTACAGGTACGCCGAGAGCGGTCCGGATTACGCTGCCCCGGGGGCGGTATGTTCCCGAATTCATCTTCCAGACGGCGCCGCCGCCCGAGACCGCGCCTCCGAAGGAAATCCAGTCCGCGCCGACGCCGCTCGATTCGGGCGATGCGCCCCCGCCTCGCAAGCACAGGCCGCTATTCGAGACAGTCCTGCTCGTGGGCGGGCTTGCCGTCGTCTTCATCATCCTGAGCCTTGTCCTCTGGCCCAATATCTCCCGGCGCGACGTTGTCGTACCGTCCGAGGGACAGCCGCTGGCGCCGCTGGTGATCGTGCAGGAATTCGAAAACCTCGCGAACGATGCGATCGGGGAACCGCTCGCGGCCGGGCTTGCGGTAGAGCTTGTTACCGACTTCGGTCTTTTTCCCTATGTCGAGGCGCGGTATGGCGGGACGCAGGCTGCGGCAACCTCCGGCGAGCTGGCGAGCGGGCGCCCGGTTTTCGTCCTTTCGGGCGTCGTGCGCCGTGCGGGCGGAGGCGTGCAGTACGGCGCGCTACTCTCGCGCGTCGATGCCAACATGCAGCCGGTTTCGTTCGATGTGAATGCGCCGGTCGCGGCGGGGCGCGTCACGCTATCGATCGACGATGTTTCGCGCTATTTCGCCATGCGCCTGGCCAGTCCGCGCGGTGTTCTGCACGCCCCGGCGCGGCGATGGATCGAGGTCGCGCGCGACACTGAAATCGTGTTGGCGCCGTATCCGTGCATGGTCGCTTTCCGCTGGTACGAGGAAGCCTTCGATCCGGTCCTGGCCGCGCGTGTCAACGCGTGTGCGGGCGCGCATCTGAGTTCCGAGTCGCGGGGCGGGGAGGCCGGCGCGATGCTGGCCAGCATCCAGGCGGACGAAGCCGTCGAGATCGGTGTCGATCTGCCCGAAGCGCAGGACCTGCTCGTGCAGGCCGAAACGCAGGGGGCGCAAGCGGCCGATCACATGCCGACGAGCGCGTTCGTTTGGGCCCAATATGCGCACGTCGCATCGGTCACGGGCGATCACCTTGCGGCGCGCGACAGGTACAACACGGCCCTGCAGCTCAATCCTGCCGATGTCAACGTGCTGGCGCATTTCGCTATCGTTCTGGCGCAGATGAACAACTGGGCGCCGGCGCTCGAACATGCCAATGCCGCGCTGGCGGCCGAGGACGACCCGCCGCCGCGGTTCCATTTCGTGCCGGCGCTCTGGGCGCTCAGGAACGGGGAATACGATACGGCCCTGTCGCATGCGCGCGAGATGGTTCGGGCCTATCCCAGCTTCGGGGCGGCTGTGATGGTTGCGATTGGCGGACAGACCCGGGATTCGGCGATCATCGATACCTACCTGTCGCGTCTTCTGGCGCTTGAATCCTACCGGCGTCTCGGGATCCTGCCGGCATTGCGGCAGATGACGGGCGATCCGGCGGTTCTGCTCGAGTTGAGCAACGGGATTTCCCAGGCGGGTGTGCCTCTCGACCGGCTCGTCAATCCGTTTTGAGCCGCGCGCCTTCGTTTTCCCCATCCGGGGCGCGCCGTTTCAAGTCTTAGTTCTGGCGTATTGCGCCTGCGCGGCCCCTCGGAGCCGGACCGACGGGCGTCCACCTCATTGGTTCGGAAACACTCTAGACGCGTTCGGCCAATCGCGTTCAGATTGGGGAAACGCGAGGAGGGTGGAACAATGGCGTTCAGAGCGTTGGTGACCCGCAAGGATGAGAGCGGCAAGGTCGCTTCGGCGATCGAGGAGGTCGACGAAGCTCAACTGCCTGAAGGCGATGTGCTCGTCGGGGTCGAGTGGGCCGGGTTCAATTACAAGGACGGGCTGGTGCTGACCGGGCAGGGGGGATTGGTCCGGGACTACCCGCATATCGGGGGCGTCGATTTCGCGGGCCGGGTGATCGAGAGCCGCGACGGGCGGTATCATCCGGGGCAGGGTGTGATCCTGACCGGCTGGCGGGTCGGGGAGATCCATTGGGGCGGCTTTGCCACACGGGCGCGGGTCAAGGCCGACTGGCTGGTGCCGCTGCCCAGGACGCTTACGGCCCGCGATGCGATGGTGCTCGGTACGGCGGGGCTGACCGCGATGCTGGCGGTCAACCGGCTCAAGGCCGAGGGCGTCAAACCCGGAGACGGGCCCATTCTCGTTACCGGTGCGGGCGGCGGGGTCGGGTCGATCGCGACGCTGCTGCTGGCCCAACTCGGCTACAAGGCGCATGCGATGACCGGGCGGCCGGAACTTGCCGAAACGCTGACGCGGCTGGGCGCTGCAGAAATCGTCGGGCGCGAGGTGCTCGCGGCTACAGGGAAGAAGCTCCTCACGCCGCGCTGGGCCGGCGCCATCGATTCCGTTGGCGGGCCGCCCTTGGGGGAATTGCTCAAGCAGGTCCGGCCCGGCGGTATCGTGACGGCGATCGGACTGGCGGCGGGCGATGGCTGGGACGCGAGCGTGGTTCCGTTCATCCTGCGCGGGATCACGCTTGCGGGGATCGACAGCGTCATGCAGCCGAGTGCTGCGCGGGTCGGCGCGTGGGAGCGGCTGACCTCGCTTTTCTCGCCCAAGGTCTATGACGAGATGATTGAGGACGCGCAACTCGAGGATCTGCCGCGGCTTGCCGGGGAGATCCTCGCCGGGCGCATACGTGGCCGCGTGGTCGTCAAGACCTCGTCGTAAACGCGGGATTTCATATGGCTTTAACCATGAGCCGGGTTAAAGTCCCTGGAAACGGCGGAGGGCGGTCATGCAGGAAGTCATCAACGCGCTCGAGGCGCGGCGGGAGCAGGCGCGGCAGGGCGGCGGCGAGCGCCGGATCGAGACGCAGCACGCCAAAGGCAAGCTGACGGCGCGCGAGCGGATCGACGTGCTGCTCGATCCGGGCAGTTTCGAAGAATACGACATGTTTGTCGCGCACCGGGCCACCGATTTCGGCATGGGCGAGCAGGTGATCCCCGGCGACGGCGTGGTGACGGGCTGGGGCACGATCAACGGGCGGCTCGTTTACGTCTTTTCGCAGGATTTTACGGTTTTCGGCGGCTCGCTCTCGGAGACGCACGCGCAGAAAATCTGCAAGATCATGGACCTTGCGGTGCAGAACGGGGCGCCGGTGATCGGGCTCAACGATTCCGGTGGCGCGCGCATTCAGGAGGGCGTGGCCTCGCTCGGGGGCTATGCCGAGGTCTTCTGGCGCAATGTGCAGGCGTCGGGCGCGGTGCCGCAGATCTCGGTGATCATGGGGCCGTGCGCGGGCGGGGCGGTCTATTCGCCGGCGATGACGGATTTCATCTACATGGTGCGCGATACGAGCTACATGTTCGTGACCGGGCCGGACGTGGTCAAGACCGTCACCAACGAGACGGTGACGCACGAGGAACTGGGCGGGGCCTCGACGCATACGAAGATTTCATCGGTGGCCGATGCGGCGTTCGAGAACGATATCGAGACGCTTTTAGAGGTGCGGCGGCTCTTCGACTATCTGCCGCTTTCGGCGCGGGAAAAGGCGCCGCGGGTCGAGACCAACGACCAGATCGACCGGCGGGAGGACAGTCTCGATACGCTGGTGCCCGAGAACGCCAACGTGCCCTACGACATGCGCGAGGTGATCGAGAAGGTCGCCGACGAGGGGGAGTTTCTGGAACTCCAGAAGGAGCATGCGGGCAATATCCTTGTCGGATTCATCCGGCTCGACGGGCAGACGGTGGGGGTGATCGCCAACCAACCGCTGGTGCTGGCGGGGTGTCTCGATATCGCGGCCTCGAAGAAGGCGGCGCGGTTCATCCGGTTCTGCGACTGCTTCGACATCCCGGTACTGACGTTCGTCGACGTGCCGGGGTTCCTGCCCGGGGTGGCGCAGGAATATGGCGGGATCATCAAGCATGGGGCGAAGCTTCTGTTCGCCTATGCCGAGGCGACGGTGCCCAAGGTGACGGTGATTACGCGCAAGGCCTATGGCGGGGCGTATGACGTCATGGCGTCAAAGCATATCCGGGCAGATGTGAATTATGCCTGGCCGAGCGCGGAAATCGCGGTGATGGGGGCGAAGGGGGCGACGGAGATTTTGTATCGCTCGGAGTTGGGCGATGCGGAGAAGATCGCGGCGCGGACGGCGGAATACGAGGCGCGGTTCGCCAATCCGTTCGTTGCGGCGGAGCGGGGGTTCATCGACGACGTCATCATGCCCCATTCGACGCGGCGGCGCGTGGCGCGGGCGTTCGAGACGCTGCGGCACAAGAAGGTGGATGTGCCGGTGAAGAAGCATGGGAATATTCCGTTGTGAGGAGAGAAAATGTACCGACATCGCTTGCCCAAACGCATTCCTGAAGGCGTAGTTCCGACCGGCGCAACGCCGCTATTGACAATCGAGCAACCAGCGCAGCCACCAACTGCATTGTTCATGAAGTCAATTGGACTCGATTTAGGGGCAAGGGAGGCAGATCGTTACTTAGTTCGAGAACTATATCGATTGTATGGTGGAGCAGAATTTGAGCGAGGAAACTTGGATGCTGGGCGACTGAACAGAGTGTTTGGCCGAGAAATCAAACCGGTCCCTGAGCGCTTTCACCCACGGGATATAGGGGCGCGGATGGTTGTCGATATTGACGTGGCTCGAGCCAGCTTTCCAGAGATATTTGGTGGCCACTAAATGTTCCCCAAGATCCTCATAGCCAATCGCGGTGAAATTGCCTGCCGGATTATCAAGACCGCGCGGCGGATGGGTGTTGAGACGGTGGCGGTTTATTCCGATGCCGACAAGGATGCGTTGCATGTGAAGATGGCGGATGAGGCCGTTCATATCGGGGCGGCGCCGGCGGGGGAGAGTTATCTCGATATGGAGAAGATCGTTGCCGCGTGCCGGGAAACCGGGGCGGTGGCCGTGCATCCGGGGTATGGGTTCCTGTCGGAGAATGCCGCCTTTGCGGAGCGGCTGCGGCAGGAAGGGATTTATTTTATCGGGCCGCCGGTCAAGGCCATCGAGGCGATGGGGGACAAGATCACCTCCAAGACGATCGCCGCGGAAGCCGGGGTTTCGACCGTGCCGGGGCATATGGGGGTGATCGAGAGCGCCGCCGAGGCGGTGAAGATCGCCAAGAAGATCGGATATCCCGTGATGATCAAGGCGTCCGCCGGGGGCGGGGGCAAGGGGATGCGGGTCGCCAAGTCCGACAAAGAGGTCAAGGAGGGCTTCGAGCGGGCGAAATCGGAGGCGGCGTCTTCGTTCGGCGACGACCGGGTCTTCATTGAGAAGTTTATCGAGGAGCCGCGGCACATTGAAATTCAGGTGCTCGCGGACGGGCAGGGGAATTGCATTTCGTTGGGCGAGCGCGAGTGTTCGATCCAGCGGCGCAACCAGAAGGTGATCGAAGAGGCGCCCTCGCCGTTCCTCGATGCGGAGACGCGCGCGAAGATGGGCGCACAGGCGGTCACGCTGGCCAAGGCGGTCAATTATGTGAGCGCGGGGACGGTGGAGTTCATCGTCGACAAGGAGAAGAATTTCTATTTCCTCGAAATGAATACGCGGCTGCAGGTCGAGCACCCGGTGACCGAGTTGGTGACAGGGATCGATCTCGTGGAGGAGATGCTCAAGATTGCAGACGGACAGGCGCTTTCGATCAAGCAGGAGGATGTGACGCTGGACGGCTGGGCGGTCGAGGCGCGGATTTATGCCGAGGACCCGTATCGGAACTTCCTGCCCTCGACGGGGCGGCTGAAGCGCTACCGTCCGCCGACCGAGGAGGCATCGGCGCAGCTTGTCGTGCGCAACGATACCGGGGTTTTCGAGGGTGCGGAGATTTCACCCTATTACGACCCTATGATTGCAAAGCTCGTGACGTGGGGGCCATCGCGGCTCGCGGCGATCGACGGGCTGGCGGTGTCGCTCGACCAGTTCGATATCGATGGGGTGGGGAATAACATTCCGTTCCTTGCGGCCGTGATGCAGCAGGAGCGGTTCCGGGAGGGGCACCTCACGACCAACTACATTGCCGAGGAATTCCCCGAGGGATTTACCGGGGCGCTGCTCGACGAGGATACGATGCTGACCATGGCGGCGCTGGCCTGCCGGGCGGCGTTTCAGCTCGAAACGCGCGGGTTCGCGCATCCGGGGGCGATGACGCAGCAACATGTGACGACCGAGCGCTCGGTGCTGATCGGGGACCGGCGATGGGACTTTTCGATCCCGAAGTCAGACGAATCCTTCGTTCTGATGACGAGCGAAGGGCAGCCGCTGCTGATCGAGGACGGCTGGCAGCCGGGGGCGTCGGTTGCGGCGACCGAGATCGACGGGAAAATGCTTTATGTGCGGATGGACCGGATCACCTCGGGGTTCCGGATGCGGTATCGCGGGGCGGATCTCGTTGCCAAGGTCGTGCTGCCGCATGTGGCGGACCTGATGCGGCATATGCCGAAGAAGTCGCCGCCGGATATGAGCAAGTTTTTGCTATGCCCGATGCCGGGGCAGGTGATCCGCCTCGACGTCAAGGAAGGCGACATCGTCGAGGACGGGCAGCCGCTGGCGATTGTCGAGGCAATGAAGATGGAGAACGTCCTGCGCGCCGAGCGGCGGGCGAAGGTTGCCAGGATCAATGCGGCGGCGGGGGATGTGCTGGCGGTGGATGCGGTGATTATGGAGTTCGAGGCGGTGTGATGGTGGAAGCGCTGGATACCCCCACCCCTAACCCCGTTCCGGCCCTTCGCTCACGCTCCAGGCGTTCGGTCTTCAAATCATGCCACCGGCATGATTTGCCCTTCGGGACAGTCCTCACCCCACAAGGGGGAGGGGAACCAAGTTGTGTCCTGTCTCAGGTGGTGCCACGAGCACAACGCGAGTCCCCCTCCCCCTTGTGGGGAGGGGCTAGGGGTGGGGGTAGGAGATGAGCGACGACCCCCGCGATATCTGGCGCAAGCTGGCCGAGCAAGAGCTTAACGGCAAGGGCGTCGATGCACTTTCGCGCGACTATGGGGGGCTACCTGTCGAGCCGGTTTATTTCGGAGCTGGTGCTGAACAGGCTGTTCCCGGCGTGGAGCCGTTTACGCGCGGCATAAGGGCAACGATGTATGCCAACCGGCCCTGGACAATCCGGCAATATGCGGGGTTTTCGACGGCCGAGGAATCCAACCGGTTCTATCGGCAGGCGCTCGAGCGGGGGCAGAAGGGGCTTTCGGTCGCGTTCGATCTGGCGACGCACAGGGGCTACGATTCCGATCATCCGCGGGTGGTTGGCGATGTCGGCAAGGCCGGGGTGGCGATCGACAGCGTCGAGGATATGAAGATCCTCTTTAACGGTATCCCGCTCGATGAGATGAGCGTTTCGATGACGATGAACGGCGCGGTACTGCCCGTGCTGGCGATGTTCATCGTTGCCGCCGAAGAGCAGGGCGTGGCCGAAGCGCAGCTTTCGGGGACCATTCAGAACGACATTCTCAAGGAGTTCATGGTTCGCAATACGTATATCTACCCACCCGAGCCCTCGATGCGGATCGTGGGGGATATCATCGCCCACACGGCGGAATACATGCCGAAGTTCAACTCGATATCGATTTCGGGGTATCACATGCACGAGGCCGGGGCGACGGCGGTGCAGGAACTGGCCTATACGCTGGCGGACGGGATGGAATATGTCCGGGCGGCGGTGGGGCGGGGGCTCGATATCGACAGGTTCGCGCCGCGGCTCTCGTTCTTTTTCGGGATCGGGATGAATTTCTTTGTCGAGGTGGCCAAGCTGCGGGCGGCGCGGACGCTGTGGGCGAAGATCATGGCCGATCTGGGGGCGAAGGACCCGCGCTCGAAGATGTTGCGGACCCATTGCCAGACCTCGGGCGTGTCGCTGACCGAGCAGGACCCGTACAACAACGTCGTGCGGACGGCGTACGAGGCGCTGGCGGCAGTGCTTGGGGGGACGCAGTCTCTGCATACCAATTCGTTCGACGAGGCTATCGCGTTGCCGACGGAGACCTCGTCGCGAATAGCACGCAATACGCAGCTTATTTTGCAGCACGAGACGAAGGTGACGGACGTGGTCGATCCGCTGGGCGGGTCGTATTACGTCGAAGCGCTGACGGCGGAGCTGGTTGGGCAGGCTGAAGCGCTCATTGCCGAGGTCGAGGTCGAGGGCGGGATGACGCAGGCGGTGCAGTCGGGTGCGCCCAAGCTCAGGATCGAGGAGGCGGCGGCGGTTCGGCAGGCGAAAATCGACCGGGGCGAGGAGGTGATCGTCGGGGTCAACCGATACCGGCTCGACGCCGAAGAGCCCATCGAGACGCTCGATATCGACAACGCCAAGGTGCGGGCGGCCCAGATTGCGCGGCTCGAAAGGGTGCGTGAGAGCCGGGACGAGGCGGCGTGTCAGGCGGCGCTTTCAGCGCTCAAGGAATATGCTGCGATGAACGAGGGGAACCTGCTTTACGCCGCAATCGACGCGGCGCGGAAGCGGGCGACGCTGGGGGAGATTTCGCAGGCGCTCGAGGATGTCTACGGGCGGTACGATGCGGCGACACGGGTGCTCTCGGGGGTTTATGCGGAGGCCTATAAGGGCGATCCGCAATTTGCCGAGGCCAAGCGGCGGGTCGATGCGTTCAAGGGACACCACCACCGGGCGCCGGCGATTTTTATCGCGAAGATGGGGCAGGACGGGCACGACCGGGGCGCCAAGGTGATCGCGACAGCGTTCGCGGATCTGGGGTTTGCCGTGCATATGGGCGCGCTGTTCGAGACGCCGCCGGAGGTGGCGGCGCATGCGGACGATCTGCGGGTCGACGCGGTGGGGGTTTCCTCGCTGGCCGCGGGGCACAAGACGCTGGTGCCCGAACTGATGCAGGCGCTTTCGGACCGGGGTTTGCGGGAGGTGACGGTGTTCGTGGGCGGGGTGATCCCGAGCACGGATTACGACTTTCTGCGCGATGCGGGCGTGAGTGACATTTTCGGACCAGGCACCAACGTGCTCGACGCCGCTTTCGCGGTGATCGACCGGATCGAGGGGAAGCTTTCGAACCGATGATCGGGTGGCTCAACCATATCGCGATCGCGGTGCCCGACCTGGCTTCGGCGGCGGCGAAATATCACGATCTGCTGGGGGCGAAGGTGTCGGCGCCGCAGGCCTTGCCCGAACATGGGGTGACGGTCGTTTTCGTCGATACCGGCAACAGCAAGGTGGAGCTTCTGGAGCCACTGGGGGACGGCTCTCCGATTGCGAAGTTCCTCGAGGCGAACCCCGACGGGGGCATGCACCATATCTGCTTTGAGGTTCCGGACATTCACGCGGCGGCGCGCAGGCTTGTTTCCGAAGGCGCGCGGGTGCTGGGGGACGGGTTGCCAAAGACGGGCGCGCATGGGCGGCCGGTGCTGTTTTTGCACCCCAAGGATTTCACCGGTACCCTGATCGAGCTTGAGGAAGTTGCGCCGGAGAAAGCGTGACGAATCGGGCGGCGCGTGGGAAAAACCAAAGCCCGTTCGGTGCTGCGTACATTTTCGGCTTGACCGGAGGCACCAAAGCACGGATGTGAACCCTGCGCGGGGACGTCCAAAAGGGAGACCGAGGCTGTTGGGCGGCGAACACAGAGCAAAGCCGGCACTGGTCCAGGAATTCGAGGGCGATGGAGCCATCCTTGCCACCGGGCGCGCGTCTACGGAGGCCATTCGATCCGTCCTGCTGGTGACCGACGCCTGGCATCCCCAGGTCAACGGGGTCGTCCGCTCGCTTGAGCGACTACGCGAAAACCTCTGGGAGCGCGGACTGACGGTCAACGTGCTGTCGCCTGAAGGGTTCTGGACGGTGCCGATGCCGAGCTATGGCGAAATCCGGCTTTGTCTCGTCAACCCCCGCAACGTCCGCAAGTCCATCGAGGCGCTGCGGCCCGACACGATCCACATCGCGACCGAGGGCCCGCTCGGGGGGCATGTACGGCGGCTGTGCATCAAGAAGGGGCTGCCGTTTTCGACCTCCTACCACACGCAGTTTCCCGAATATATCCGGGCGCGGCTGCCGGTGCCGCTGGGGTGGTCCTACAGCTACCTGCGCTGGTTCCACGAAGCCGCCGATGTCTGTCTCGTACCGACGCAGACGGTGGCGGACCGGCTGGCGGCGCGCGGGATCGCCAATACGGTGATCTGGTCGCGGGGCGTGGATGCACGGCTTTTCAACCCTGACAAGCGCACGGATCTGGGGCTCGAGGGGCCGATCTTTCTTTATGTGGGGCGCGTGGCGGTGGAAAAGAGCGTCGAGGATTTTCTTGCGCTCGACCTGCCCGGCACCAAGGTCATCGTGGGCGACGGGCCCTCGCGGGCGCGGCTCGAGCGCGAATACCCCGATGCGGTTTTCACCGGGCATCTGCGCGGCGTGGAGCTGGCGCGATATTTCGCATCGGCTGACGTATTCGTTTTTCCCTCGAGGACCGACACGTTCGGGCTGGTGCTGCTCGAGGCACTGGCGTCGGGGACGCCCGTGGCGGCGTATCCGGTGCCGGGGCCGCTCGATGTTGTCGCGGAGTCGGGCACGGGCGTCTTGAGCGAGGACCTGCGCCACGCGGCACTGGCCGCGCTTGCCATTCCCCGCAGAGTCTGCCGGGCGTACGCCAGCGGCTTTTCGTGGGAGGAGAGCTCGGCGCAGTTTCTGGCGCAGATGCCGGTCATCGACTGGGCATCGCGGGACGTTCGCGCTGCGGGCAAAGTGCTAACCGGGCGTTAACGCTGGTCCGCTACTGTCGCGGACATGAGCACGGTCGGCGGTTTCAAGAAAATGAACTGGTTTCCCAAGCAGTCCGCCTGGGATGAGATGGAAGCCGCACGGCTCAAGCGCAAAGAGATGATCTCGAGTTTCCAGTCGCAGTCCCAGGCGCTGGTGGCCGGGTTCCAGGCTGCGGCCAATATTCAGATTCAGGGCATTGGCGAACTGGCGGCGCAAAGCGCTCAATCGCGGTTGCAGGCCGAACTCGATGCACGGCGCAAAGAGCTCGAAGAGCGGTACGCCAAGTTCGATAAGCTGTTCTGACCGGGCTTAGTGCCCCGCCTTCGAGAACACGTTGAGCACAGCCACTCCCGCAACGATCAATGTCATGCCAAGGATGGCGGGCGCGTCCAGCGCCTGGCCGTAAACCGTCCAGCCGACAAGGGCGATCAGGACGACGCCGAGGCCGGACCAGATGGCGTAGGCGATACCGACCGGCATGGCTTTCAGCGTCAGCGAGAGGAAGAAGAACGCGCCAGCATAGGCAATCGCGACAACGATGCTCGGCAGGGGGCGGGTGAAGCCCTCGGCGGCCTTGAGCGCGGAGGTGCCGACGACCTCGCAGACGATGGCGATCACCAGGTAGAGATAGGTCATGGGTGTTCTGAACCGGAAAAATACGCTTGCGCCAGCGCCTTGAAGGCTTTGCCGCGCTCTTCGAAGTTGGCGAACTGGTTGTAGCTGGGCGCGCCGGGGGAGAGGATGACGGTGTCGAAGGGGGCCCCGGTGCCGGCGAGCATCTGGATCGCGCCTTCAAGGGAACGGCATTCGGCGACGGGGATTTGCGGGGCGGCTTCGCGGGTGGCCCTGGCGAGGCGGGTGCCGGTGACCGGCAGACAGCAGAGCATGACGACGCCAGAGGTGCCAAGTAGGCCCGCGAGTTCGGTATAGTCCTGCTGGCGCTCGTGGCCGCCCGCGATGAGCGCGATGCGCTTGCCCTTGTAGGCGGCGAGGGCGGCCTTGGTGGCCTCGGGGGTGGTGGAGATCGAGTCGTCGACGAAGAGGATGTTGCCGAGGTTGAGTTCTTCGAGCCTGTGCGGCAGCGGGACAAAGGCGGCGATGCCGGCGAGAACACCCTCCCGCGTTGCGCCCGCTTCGATGGCGATCATGGCGGCGAGGCGGGCGTTTTCGTGGTTGTGGGCGCCCTTGAGGCGGGAGGACGCGGCGGCCTCGGCGATCTCGGCCTCGAGGCGCGCGTCGAGCGGGGCGACCGGCTGGCTGGGCGGCGTGATTGCCGCGCCGACGGGAGCGGCGGCTTCCGCCTGCCTGCCGAGGGCGATCCTGGCCGGGCCGCGCGCGAAGAGGTTGAGCTTGTCGGCGTAGTAGCGCTCGACGCTGCCGTGCCAGTCGACGTGCTCGGGGTAGAGATTGGTGAGCGCGGCGATGTCGGGGGCGAAATCGATGTCGGCGGTCTGGTAGGAGGAGAGCTCGAAGACGACGAGCTGTGCCTTGTCCGCTGCGTCGAGCGGGGGGATGCCGACATTGCCGGCGAGAATGGCGTCGACGCCCGAATGGGCGAGCATCAGATGCACGAGGGTGGCGGTCGTCGATTTGCCCTTGGTGCCGGTGATGGCGATAACCGTTCGGCCTTCGCGGAAATGGGCGGCCCAGAGGTTGAGATTGGAGCTGATAGGGACACCGGCGGCGCGGGCGGTGTCGAAAAAGGGCTTATAGAGCGAAACGCCCGGGCTTTTAACGATGAGGCCGAAGCGGGTGACGTCGCGGGCGGCGTCGGGCGGGATAAAGGTGGCGCCGGGGAGTTCGGGGGTGCCGGTGTCGGCGGTGACGAAGAGCTCGAGGCGCGGGTCGCGCTTTTTGAGGAAGGCGGCGGTGGAGCGCGCTTCGCGGCCGGCGCCGTAGATGAGAACGGGGCCGTCAATGCGCATGGGGGGCAACCGCATCGAAGATGTGCGTGGGCACGAGGTGTTCGGGGCTGTCGGTCATGGCCTCGGTATAGCCCGAGACGAGACGATCCGTGCCGTAGAAGGCTTCGAGGCCGGGTTTGAGCGCCTTGACGACGGCGGTGTCGCGCCAGTCGGGGTGATCGGCGATTTTCCACAGACAGGCGGCGGCTTCGAGGATCTCGCCGACGCATTCCCAGGGCTTGTGGCCGGAAAGGCCGGTCAATTCGCGGTAGGCGGGGATGTTGGCGGGGTTATCAAGCACGTTCTGGCCGAAGATCGTCTCGAGGCGGGCGCGGGTCATTTGCGGGGCGAAGATGAGGAACACGAAATGGCACTTCGGGCATGCGCCGCACCAGAGCGGGCCGTCGTGGCCCGAAAGGCGGAAGTTGCGGTTGCAGCTTGAAAAGACGTCGTCAAAGCGCGTGGTGCGGGCGAAAAGCTGCGCGATGCGGGCTTCGGAATAGGGGCGCAGGAGGGAGAAATAGTCGAGTGCGCCGCCGGTGACGCTCGCGAGCATCGTCTTGATGCGGCCCTCGAAGGCGAGGGATTTGGAATATTGGTGGTTGGCTTCGCGGCCGTCGAAGGTGAGGTTGCCCTCGCTCGCCGAACGCTCGTTGGACAGGACGATGGCGTTGTAGCCATAAAGGAGCGCGGCGAGGCTCGCGATCATGGAGTTGATCGCGGTGGAGGGGACGTGGCCGTTGTAGTAGCCGGGCTCGCTGCCCAGCCGGATCATCTCGGGGTCGAGCGTGCGCCGGACGGCGACGAGGTCGTGGCCGGCGCGGTCCGCGGACGCTGAGATCGGGCCCTTGGGATTGACGGCGAAGAGGGTCATTTCGGCGCCGGTGCGCTCGAGGAGGTCGACGCTGACGAGGGAATCCTTGCCGCCGCCGACGAGGACGAGGGCGCGATCGGGGAGGGTGGGACGCGAGAGGTCGTGCGCGACGGTTTCGCCCGTGAAATCGAGCTTTCCGTAGCGGCTGAGATTGTTGCGGGCGAAGAATTCCCCAAGGCCGTTTTCGTAGATGTCGAGGAGGAAGTCCCGCGCACCTGGAGGAAGGGCGAGGCCGGAGATGTCGATCTCGAAGGGGGCCTTGAGCTTATAGTAGCTCACGCCGAGGACGGCGGCGGCGAGGGCGAGGAGTTGCACGAAGGCCGGGGTGGCGGCCGCGGAGGCGTCAAGACCCTCATGGGGGAATTCGAGGCGTTCGGTAAAGTGCAGGCCGTCGAGCCCGTAGGCGAAGACGGCTTCGCCGGTGGCCGGGTCGAATTGCGGGACAGCGATTGTGAAGGTGTCGGTCACGGCGGGCCCCAGGTTCTTGGCTTGACGCAGGTTGTAGTCGGAACCTGCCTAGTGGATGCGCATCTGCAGGCGCAGCGCGATGTCGTCGCCGATGCGCTGATAGCCGAACTCGCGCATTGTGCAGGTCCACATCGATCCGACCTTCTCGATCTCGAAGAGGTTGTAACGTCCCGGCGCGCCGTTATCGTCGGGCGGCGCGGCGGCCGAGGCAACCCCCACGACCGGTATTTCGCCGGCCGGGGCCGGGATGGCTCCAACCGAGGATATGTGGGTGTGGCCGTGCAAAATCAATTCCGCCCCGTGTTTTGAGATGACGGAGCGGACGGCGGGCGCGTCCCAGAGCCCTTTGCGTTTGTGCCGGCCGAGCGCTTCGCTGGGAGGGTGATGGATCATGACGACGCGGAAAAACCCGGCCTCGCCCAGGAGTTCGAGCAGTCGCGCCAGCCGTCCGATCTGGCCCTGGCCGACCTGGCCGGCGGCGATCAGGGGCGGCGTGGCGATGGCGCTGGAGACCCCGATGAGCGCGACATTGCCGAGGCGCCGGACATAAGGGAACGGGTTTGTGTCCAGCGTTTCGCCGGACATATAGCCGTTGTAGTGCTTGAGGGCGGTTTCGAGGGCACCCTTGACATAGGCGTCGTGATTGCCGGGGATGGCGCAAACGGCATCCGGGCCCCCCAGAGCGGCAAGCCAGTTGGCGGCGCGGTCGATTTCGTCGTCGAGCCCGAGGTTCACGAGATCGCCGGTGACCGCGATCATGTCGGGGGCCTGGTTCTTCATGTGGCTCACAAGCGCGGAAAGCGTATCGCGGCGCATGTGATGCGCGCGATTGAGCTTCCAGTTGAGGTAGCCGGTGATCCGCTTGGACATCAACTCGCGGGGGTGAACCCGGGGCAGGGGAGAAAGATGGACGTCGGAAATGTGGGCGAGCGTGATCATTGGCGTGCAGTATTGCCACTTTGCTTATGGCAAGAAAATGGTTTAGCGCCGTATTTGCCCCGATTTGTGACGAGATGCGTTAATGACCGGCAACCGGTTTCAAAAGCTGAAGTTTTCCTTGATGCTCCGGGCGATCGGCATCAAGAAGCACCTGACCCTCGGTGTGCGGTGTGCGGTGATCGTCAAGGGCAGGGTGCTGATGGTGCGGCACGGCTATGTCGCCGGGTGGCACCTGCCCGGCGGTGGCGTCGATCCTGGGGAAACCACCGAAGCGGCCGCGCGGCGCGAGGTGCGCGAGGAAACCGGGCATGCGGTGAGCGGGCCGTTGCGGCTCTTCGGGCTTTATCACAGCACGCTTTACACCAATCGCGACCATGTGGCGCTCTATACGGCCGCGGACGCGCAGGCCGTCGCCGCGTTCACGCCGAATGCGGAAATTCGCGAAATCGGGTGGTTCGCGCTCGACGATCTGCCTGAGGCGACGAGTGCGGGAACCCGGCGGCGGCTTGCGGAGATTGTGGGCGAAACGGCGCCGGACGGGGTCTGGTAGGGCGCAAGCGGGATGGCAGGGTCCGATCTGGCGCATTGATCTTGCGCCCCCCATAGCGTAGTTGTTTAGTATCAAGGAACAACATCGTTTCACTCTCCCCGCGCCATATGTACGCGCCATATGATCGAGGGCGTGGAATTGGGATCGGGAGTTCACGATGGCGCAGGCGGACCGCACGGGCGGTGTGTTACCACTTCATAATCCCGATCCACGCGACTGGCTGTCGGCCATCGTGGAGGGGTCGGACGATGCCATCATCAGCAAGGACCTCTCGGGACGTATTCAGACCTGGAATCCCGGAGCCTCGCGCATTTTCGGCTATACAGCCAGCGAGGTTATCGGCAAGCCGATCACCATTCTGATTCCCGAGGAACGGCTCGATGAAGAGCCGCGCATTCTCGCCAAGATAAGAAGCGGCGAAAGGGTCGATCACTTCGAAACGGTGCGGCGCCGCAAAGACGGATCGTTTGTCGACATATCCCTGACGATTTCACCTATCCGCGATGCGGCCGGCACCATCGTGGGTGCGTCAAAAATTGCGCGCGACATTTCCGAACGCCGCCTGGCCGAGCAGAACCAGCGTCTGCTCATTCGAGAAATGCAGCATCGGGTAAAAAATCTCTTCGCGGTGGCAACGTCCATTGTGACGCTCACGGCGCGGCAAAACCTGGCGGCCGAGGCGCTGGCGAGCACCATTCGCGACCGGCTATCGGCCCTTGCCCGGGCCCATGAACTCACGACGAGCGGTTGGTCGGCGGACGAAAACGAGAATGCTTGCGGCGACCTGCTTGCGTTGATCGAGACCGTTCTTGCGCCTTATAGCGACGGAAACCGTGTCCGAATTGGGGGAGATCACGTCGCTGTCGGTAGTCACGCCACAACCAATATTGCGCTTCTGATTTACGAGCTGGCCACCAATGCCGCCAAATACGGCGCATTGTCGGTCGCCAAAGGCCAGCTTACCATCGGGCTCCATGTGGAAGGCGATAACGTCCGGATTGACTGGGCGGAAGCGGGCGGCCCCGGATTGCACGGCGAGAAGGCCTCAGGCTTCGGAAGCCAATTGGCGAACAAACTGACCTCGGCGCTGGGTGCGACGCTCACGCGCGACTGGCGGCCAACGGGCCTCGTCATCACGATCGAGATTCCATTGGCACGCCTGAAGACCTGATCGCTCCGGCTGTCATGGTGGCGTTGCACCGGCCGATGGCCGACGGGGATTTTGTCCCGACGGCTCATAGGGTCTGATCGGAGCTATTCCAGCCAGTCGAGCGCCGGACCCGAGGGGACGATCCGGTGCGGGTTTATGGTGGTGTGGCTCCAGTAGTAGTGGGTCTTGATGTGGTCCATATGGACCGTTTCGGCGACGCCGGGCCAGTTATAGAGGGTCTTGAGATAGGCCGAGAGCGCTGGGTAGTCGGCGATGCGGCGGATGTTGCACTTGAAGTGGCCGACATAGACCGCATCAAAGCGGAAGAGCGTGGTCAAGAGCCGCCAGTCGGCTTCGGTGGGTTCGTCGCCGACGAGGAATTTCGAATTCTGAAGGATGGATTCGACCCAGTCGAGTGCGTCAAAAAGTGCGGTGACCGCTTCCTCATAGGCTTCCTGGGTGGTGGCGAAACCGGCCTTGTAGACGCCGTTGTTGATGTCGTCATAGACGCGGGCGTTGATCGTATCAATCTCGTCGCGCTTCGCCTCGGGGTAGAAATCGAGGGTGTTGCCGGTCAGCCCGTTGAAGGCGGAATTGAACATGCGGATGATTTCCGCGCTCTCGTTGGAGACCAGGGTGTTTGTCTTTTTGTCCCAGAGCGCGGGCACGGTGACGCGGCCGGAATAGTCGGGGATCGCCTTGGTGTAGACCTGCCAGAGGTAGTCGGCGCCAAAAAGCGGGTCCTTGTCAGAGCCCAATTCGCCGGTAAAGGCCCAGCCGGTTTCGTCGGGCATTTTGGGGGAGACGGCGGAGACGGTGATGTGCTCCTCGAGGCCTTTGAGGGCGCGGAAAATCAATGTGCGGTGGGCCCAGGGGCACGCATAAGAGACATAAAGGTGATAGCGCCCGCTTTCAGCGGCAAACCCGCCCTCGCCAGAGGGGCCCGGGGTCCCGTCGGCCGTGATCCAGTTGCGGAACGCGGATTCCGAGCGCTTGAATTTTCCGCCGGTGGACCTCGTATCATACCATTGGGTCGACCATTTGCCGTCGATCAGACGTCCCATTTGCGCTTTCCTTCCAGTTATGCCTTGTGCGTCCTATGTAGGCCCAATGAGTGAAAAGATTAGCCCCCTGGCGTTGAACGGGCTGTTTCTTGCGCGGGCGGTCCATATTTTCGTGGACGGTCGCTGCCGCTGATGGTATCTGCGAAAACCAGTTTTGGAGCCCGTTCGAAAATGTACGCCTTTGCGCAGGATATCCGACGACTTTAGCCTACCGCGCCACCGCGCGGTTCGACGTCGTTCTCATTTCCTCCGCACTGGACATTTTCGACCATGACCATCTCCACGCCGCATGCCGCGGATTTCGTGGCCAAGCCTGAAGCGCTGGCCGTCCGGCCTGAAACCCCCTTCGACGATGCCTGGATCGAGCACCTGCACGAGGTTTCGTTCGGGCCCGGGCGCTTCGCGCGCGCGGCCTTCCGTGTGCGCGAGCGGTTTGCCGCCGATCCCAGCCTGTGCTGGATCGCGGAATTGGGCGGGAAGCGCGCGGCGTCGGTGCGGATGACCCCGATCAGCGTCGGCGGGGTCAACGGCTATCTTCTTGGACCCCTGATGACCGATCCGGCGTTCCGCAAGCAGGGGGCCGGGCGCACGCTGGTCATGCATGTGTGCGACCTTGCGCTCGCGCGCGAGGGGATCGCATTCGTTCTGCTGGTCGGGGACCAGGCCTATTACGGCCCGCTCGGCTTTGCGCCCACGGTACCCAACGCCATCACCTTTCCCGGTCCGGTTGATCCGGCGCGCGTCCTCGTACATTCTGCGGACGCGGAGATGGGTGCGAAGCTTTCCGGGCCCGTTGCGCGGTTTATCACGCGATAGGACAAATCTTGCTGGCGGATCAGGATATTGCGCGGGTACGCGCGCGGCTCTTGGCTTCACCCCAGCCCATGCCGGACGCGGACGATCTCGTCGCGGATATCATCCTGCCCGATGCGTTCGACGGTCCGCCTGTGCCGGCGGCGGTTCTGATCGCGCTCGTCAGGCGAGGGGCCGATTTTTCGGTGCTTTATACCGAGCGTTCAGCGGGGCTGCGGCGGCATTCGGGGCAGGTGGCGTTTCCCGGCGGGCGGATCGATCCCGAAGACCGGGACGCGGCCTATGCGGCGCTGCGGGAGGCGAATGAAGAAGTGGCGCTCAACCCGGCGGATGCCGAGGTTCTGGGTTATATGCCGTATTTCTTCACCGGGACGAATTACTTCATCACACCGGTCGTCGCGGTGGTCGAGCCGCGTGCGCCCTTCATCGCCAATCCCGGCGAGGTGGACGACGTCTTCGAGGTGCCGCTTCACCGCATCATCGATCCCGGATCCTATGGCGTCTTCCGCGTCATGCATATGGGCCAGGAGCGGCGCGGGTGGCAGATCGATCACGAGGGGCACAGGATCTGGGGGATCACGGCGGAGTTGACGCGCCGGTTCCGCGACCAGA
This sequence comes from Pelagibacterium xiamenense, assembly GCF_021166475.1. GTDB lineage: Bacteria > Pseudomonadota > Alphaproteobacteria > Rhizobiales > Devosiaceae > Pelagibacterium > Pelagibacterium xiamenense. The sequence continues at coordinate 512,274 of NZ_JAJOYS010000002.1, read as the reverse complement.
TCATTCTGGGAGGAGCGCCGGCATGAGCCGGACCGAAGCGCTCGAAAGACTGGCGAACGCCGGGTGGCTGGCGCGCGCCGCGCCGTTTTTCGCCTGCCTCGATGGCGACGCGCGGGCGACCCGCGCGGTCGGCGGGATCGTGCGGGACACACTTCTGGGGATCGCGCGCACGCGGACCGATCTCGATCTGGCGACGACACTTTTGCCCGAGGAGGTGATGGCGCGCGCCAAAGCGGCCGGTCTGGGGGCGCATCCCACCGGTCTCGACCATGGCACGGTGACGCTCGTGCACGAAGGGATGACGGCCGAGGTCACGACCTTGCGGAAGGATGTCGAAACCTATGGGCGTCATGCGCGCGTCGTTTTCGGGACCGACTGGCGGGCCGACGCCGCGCGGCGGGATTTCACGATGAATGCGCTTTATGCGGGGGGCGACGGGGTCTTGTTCGATCCGCTCGCGGGACTTGCGGATTGCCTCGCGCGGCGCGTGCGCTTTATCGGCGATCCGCGCCAGCGGCTGGCCGAGGATCGGCTGCGCGTCTATCGGTATTTCCGGTTCTGCGCGAGCCACGGCGAGCAACGCCTGGACGCGGATGCGCTGGCGGCTTGCGCCGAGGCGGCGCAGGATCTCTCCCAGCTTTCCGCGGAGCGCGTGGGGCAGGAGATGACGCGGCTTCTCGCACTGCCGCGGATCGGAGATACGCTTTCGGCGATGATCGGGATCGGGCTTGCGGCCGACCTTCTCGATGGCGGCGCGAGGCTCGGCATCTTCAGGCGCTATGAAAGCGTCTGTCCCGAACCTGCGCTTTCGGGACGTCTCGCGATCGTTCTTAGTGGCGGAATTCCCAGCGAGGCGCTGCAGGCACGCTGGCGGCTTGCGTCGCGGACCGTCCGGGAGGCGGGTGACGTTCTGGCGGCGGCACGGGGGCTTCTGGCGGACCGGACGAGCGAAGTCGCCTACCGGTGGCCGGATGCCAAGCGCCATGCGGTCTATCTGGCGGCGGCGCTCGGGGACAAGGCCGACGCCTGGGTGAGCCGGCACGTCGATATCGTCGCCGCGCTCGACCCGCCGTCTTTTCCCGTCGATGGACGGGACCTCATGGCGCTCGGATTTGCGCCCGGCGAGGCCTTGGGGGCCGAACTCGACCGGCTGAAGCGGGTTTGGATCGAACGGGACTTCGTGCCCGACAAGGCTGCACTGCTTGCGCTCGCCGCGCCGCCCGAGGGCCGGTAACCGTGGGTCTTGTCGTGGATTAATCGGGCTGCATTTATGCGTCCGCGCGCGTCAAACGGCGCGCGGGCGCTCATCGAAGTGCTGACCGATAAGCGACCGGCCGGATCAGTGCCGGGTTTCGTTGTTTCCAACGTCGACGATGCGCTCCTTGATGCGCTCGACCATATCCGGGCGGATTTCGGTCTCGCCATGCTCACTACGCATGCGTTCGATCACTTTGCGGACCACTTCGGCCTCGGACTCGGCCTGCAGATGCCAGGTTGCGCCGGGGATCAACGATCCGCCATCAAAGCGTTTCATGGTGTTTCCTCCGTTCCTCGTTGTTACGGGTGAGAAGTGTACCACAAACGAGAGGTGGGGTCCGTCTGTTCCCGGTTCAAGGCCATTTCACCTCGGGGGGCATCGAGGAGAGGATGGAGTTGACGTTGCCGCCGGTTTTCAGGCCGAAGGTCGTGCCGCGGTCGTAGAGGAGGTTGAATTCGACGTAGCGGCCGCGGCGGATGAGCTGTTCCTCGCGCTGGGCGTCGGTCCAGGGGGTGTTGAAGTTGCGGCGGACCAGTTCGGGGTAGATATCGACGAAGGCGCGGCCCACGTCCTGGGTGAAAGCGAAATCGGCGTCCCAGTCGCCCGAATTGTGGCGGTCGTAGAAGATGCCGCCGATGCCGCGGGGTTCGTTGCGGTGGGGGAGGTAAAAGTATTCGTCGCACCAGGCCTTGTAGCGGGCGTAATCGGCGACCGGGTGGGGATCGCAGGCGGCTCGCATGGCGGCGTGGAAGGCGACCGAATCGGGGTCGTCCTGGGTGCGGCGGGCGTCGAGCACGGGGGTCAGATCGCCGCCGCCGCCGAACCAGCAATCGGTGGTCACCAGCATGCGGGTATTCATGTGCGCGGCAGGGACGTTGGGGTTCCAGGGGTGGGCGATGACCGAGACGCCGGAGGCCCAGAACTCCGTATTCTCGTCGGCGCCGGGGATCTGCTTGGCGAATTCGGGGGAAAAGCGGCCGTGAACGGTGGAGATGTGGACGCCCATCTTTTCGAAGACGCGGCCCTTGATGACCGACATCTCGCCGCCGCCGCCCTCGGCGCCCGTATGGTCGGTGCGGTGCCAGGTCTCGCGCTCGAAGCGGCCGGGCGGGAGGTCGGATTGCGGTCCGGCGAGATCGTCTTCGAGGGTTTCGATGGCGGCGCAAAGGTCGTCGCGGACCTTTTTGAACCAGGCGCTGGCAGTGGCTTTCTTCGCTTCGATATCAGCGGGGAGGGTCATGAGAGGCTCGCGAAATGGTTGGTCTGGCGCAAGGCCTCCCCTAGCACGATGGCGGCGGAGATGGCGACGTTGAGCGAGCGCATGGATTGTCGCATGGGGATGCGCAGGCGCAGATCGGCGGTTCGTGCGACCGCGTCCGGGACACCGGCGCTTTCGCGGCCCATCATGAGGATGTCGCCGGGGGCGAATTGGGCCTCGTAAACCGAAGCGGAGGCTTTGGTGGTGAGGAGTGCGAGGCGGCGGTTCTCCGAGCGGCGCCAGGCGTCGAACTGGCCGAAGCTGTCGTGTTCGACGATTTCGGTGTGGTCGAGATAGTCGAGGCCGGAACGCTTGAGGGTTGCACGCGAGAAAGGGAAGCCGGTCGGATGAATCACGTGGACAGCGACATCGAGGCAGGCGCCGAGGCGCAGAAGCGTACCGGTATTGAGGGCAATATCGGGCTGATAGAGCGCGAGGGCGATGGGTGACGCCAAAATCGTGGCTCCATTGGGTCGAAAGTTAGGTGGGTATAGTGTCGCAGATGGGGGAAGTCACGTCCCCGATGTCTGGACAAGCGGCAAAGACAGTGCAAAAAGAACCCAAAAATCCGCGCCGCCTGCCAGCGGCCCGGGCCGAGTCGCGCATCCAAAAATGCGGATATCTCGGGACCGGAAGCGGATCGCATTCTTTTGTACAGGCCTTACGGGGATCTAGCTTTGGCGACAGCGAGCGAAACAAAAGCGACACGACGCGATTTTCTCTACATCGCAACCGGCGCTGCAGGGGCGGTGGGCCTGGCGGGCATAGCCTGGCCCCTTATCGATCAACTCAATCCCGATGCGTCGGTTCTGGCTCTCGCCTCGATCCAGTTCGACCTTTCGCCGGTGGCTGAAGGCTCGACGGTCACCATTTTGTGGCGGGGCCTGCCGGTTTTCGTGCGGCACCGCACGCCCGAGGAGATCGAAGAGGCGCGGGCGACCCCGCTTGCCGATCTCAAGGACCCCGAAACCGACGAGGATCGCGTCAAGGAAGGCCATGCCGAATGGCTGATCATGATCGCGAACTGCACCCATCTGGGCTGTGTGCCGGTCGGCGAGGCGGGCGCCTTTGACGGCTGGTTCTGCCCGTGCCACGGGTCGGTCTACGACACCTCGGGCCGTATCCGCAGCGGTCCGGCGCCGGCGAACCTCGTGGTTCCGCCCTATGAATTCATTTCCGATACTATCGTCCAGATCGGGTAAGGGGGATCTGAGGCATGGCTAATCACGCTGGCAATTACACGCCGGGCAACGGGTTCGAGCGCTGGCTCGACGAGCGTCTGCCCATCGTCAGGTTCTCCAAGGAACACCTGATGGACTTCCCGACCCCGAAGAACCTCAATTACTGGTGGACCTTCGGCGGCATTCTCGCTTTCATGCTGGTGGTGCAGATCGTCACCGGCATCATTCTGGTGATGCACTATACGCCAAATGTGGACCTCGCTTTCGCGTCGGTTCAGCACATTCAGCGCGACGTCAATTATGGCCGCATCATCCAGGGCACCCACGCGGTGGGCGCTTCGATGTTCTTTGCGGCGGTCTATATCCACATCTTCCGCGGGCTCTACTACGGTTCGTACAAGTCGCCGCGCGAAGTGCTCTGGATGCTCGGCGTCATCATTTTCATCCTGATGATGGCCACGGCGTTCATGGGCTATGTGTTGCCCTGGGGCCAGATGAGCTTCTGGGGTGCGACGGTGATCACCGGGATCTTCTCGGCGCTGCCGATCATCGGTGAGCCGATCCAGATCCTGCTTCTGGGCGGGTTCTCGGTCGCCAATCCGACGCTCAACCGCTTCTTCTCGCTGCACTACCTGCTGCCGTTCATCATCGCGGCGGTCGTTGTGCTGCACATCTGGGCGTTGCACGTGCCGGGCAACAACAATCCGGCCGGTGTCAGCGTCAAGGACAACCGCGATACGCTGCCCTTCCATCCCTATTTCACGATGAAGGACCTGTTCGCGATCATCGTCTTCATGATCCCGTTCGCCTGGTTCGTGTTCTTTGCGCCGGACATTCTGGGGCACCCGGACAACTACATTCCGGGCAACCCGCAGGTGACGCCTGAGCATATCGTGCCTGAATGGTACCTGCTGCCGTTCTATGCGATGCTGCGCGCGATCGACTTCAACGTGCTGTTCATCAACTCCAAGCTCGGCGGCGTTATCGTCATGGGCGGGTCGCTGCTGATCCTGTTCGTGTTGCCGTGGCTCGACCGCTCGAAAGTGCGTTCGGGGAGCTTCCGGCCGTTGTTCAAGCCCTTCTACTGGCTGTTCGTTTTGAACTTCATCGCGCTCGCCTATCTGGGTGCGCAGCCGGCGGAAGGCGTGTATGTGGTCATCGCCAAGCTCTGCACGGCCTACTACTTCGCCTATTTCCTGATCATCCTGCCGCTGCTCTCGCGGATCGAAACGCCTGCGCCGCTTCCGGCCAGCATTTCGGAAAGCGTTCTGGGCTCGGACAAGAAGGCCAAGGCCTGATCGGGCCAGGGGGAAAAGACAATGACTGAGAAAAAGACACTCCTGGCGGCGCTTATCCTCACGCTATCCCTGGCTCTTGCGTCTGCGCCCGCGGTCGCGGCAGGCGAGGAACCAGCGCATGCGGAGCAGCAAGACTGGACGTTCGCGGGCGTCTTCGGCACCTACGACCGGAACCAGCTTCGCCGCGGGTTCCAGATCTTCCAGCAGAGCTGCTCGAGCTGCCACGGCCTTGAGTACATTGCGTTCCGCAACCTCTCGGAGCCCGGCGGGCCGCAGTACTCCGAAGAGCAGGTGCGGGCGCTCGCCGAGCAGTACACCATCGCCGATCCTGACGCCGAAGGCGGCGAACGCGAGGGCATTCCCGCCGACCGGTGGCCCGATCCGTTCCCGTCCGACCAGATCGCGCGCGACGCCAATGGCGGCGCCTTGCCGCCCGACCTCTCGCTGATGGCAAAGGCGCGGTCGATCCATCTGGAATTCCCGTGGTGGATCTTCACGTACTTCACCGCCTATCAGGAAGGCGGGGCGGACTACATCTACAACCTGCTGGTCAACTATCACGAAGCGCCCGAAGGCGTGGAGATGCAGCCGGGTCAGTACTACAACTCCTTCTTTTCCGGACACTCGATCGCCATGCCGCCGCCGCTGGCGGACGGAATGATCGACTACGAAGGCGAAGGGACGCCCGAGACGGTCGAGCAATATGCACGCGATGTTGCCGCGTTCCTGCAGTGGACCGCCGATCCGCACATGGTGCATCGCAAGGAACTCGGCTTCCGGGTCATCCTCTTCCTCATCGGCTTTGCCGTGCTGATGTATCTGGTCAAGCGCCGGATCTGGCGCGACGCCCACTAGGGTGCCGGACGTATTCGAACGTTTTGAAAGGGCCCCTGCGGGCCCTTTCTTTTTGTGTGTTTGCACTTGATTGGCGCCGCGCGCTCGATCATTCTTGTGCCAATGCATTCGATGGTGACCGGAGGGGCCATGTCCGCATTCAATGTTGCCCGCAACGCGTTTTTCATCGCGCTTGCCGCGAGCCGGCATCCGGTGGTGCGCGAGGCTATACGCAATGCTCCACGGGTTGCCGGAGAGCTGGTGAGCGAAGAGAGTAAACGGGCTGCCCGCGAGGCGACGATGCGGGCCGCGCGCAAGGCGGGCGAACTGACCGCCAGGATCGTACCCCCCAACCGGTACTTCTGACCGCGTGGCCGACCCGGTTCTCGGCATTGTCGGCGGCTCCGGCGTTTACGACCTGCCCGGGCTGGAGGCGCCTGAGTGGCGCGTTATCGAAAGCCCGTGGGGCGAACCGTCCGATGCCATACTTCATGCGCGGTTCGAGGGGCTCGCGCTACGGTTTCTGCCCAGGCACGGGCGCGGACACCGGCTGTCGCCCTCGGGGATCAACTACCGCGCCAATATCGATGCGCTCAAGCGGGCGGGCGTGACCGATCTCTACAGCGTTTCGGCGGTGGGGTCGTTGCGCGAGGATATGGCGCCGGGGGATTTCGTTTTCGTCGACCAGTATCTCGACCGGACATTTGCCCGGGAGACGAGCTTTTTCGGCAATGGATGCGTCGCGCATGTGGGGTTCGGGCATCCGGTGTCGCCGCATCTGGCGACGGTCGCCCAAAGGGCCGCGGAACGCTGCGGCATTCCCCACCACATGGGCGGCACGCTGGTGACCATGGAGGGGCCGCAATTCTCCACCCGCGCGGAAAGCGAGGGGTATCGGGCGATGGGGGCGCATCTGATCGGCATGACGGCGCTGCCCGAGGCCAAGCTGGCGCGTGAGGCGGAACTGCCTTATGCGACGATCGCGATGGTCACCGACTACGATTGCTGGCACCCGGACCACGACCATGTCGACGTTGCCACCGTTATCGCGACGCTCAAGGCCAATACCGCCAATGCCCACGCGCTCATCGCGGAAATCGCGCGCAGCTTTCCACGCGGTATCGTGCCGGATGCGGCCCGGGTGGCGCTCGAGGGCGCGATCATGACTGCGCCGGGCAAGCGCGATCCTGCGCTTGTGGCCAGGCTCGACGCGGTGGCCGGCCGGGTTCTCGCCTAAGTCCTTGAAGGGCCTTTCCCCTTGGGTTGAATCATGGTTGGATCGCGCACGCCGATCACCGACAATCAGGCGGAAGCGCTCATGCCCACCGATATCAAGTCTCTCATCCGCTCCATTCCCGATTATCCGCAAAAAGGGATCATCTTCCGCGATATCACGTCGCTCATCGAGGATTCCGAAGGGTTCCGCGAAAGCGTCGAGCAGCTCGCCGCGATCTTTCGCGAAAAGGGTATTACCAAGGTTGCGGGGATCGAGGCGCGCGGTTTCATTTTCGGTGCCGGCGTCGCCATTGCGCTCAAGGCCGGGTTCGTGCCGGTGCGCAAGGCGGGCAAGCTGCCCGGGGAGACGATCGGGCAGAACTACGCGCTCGAATACGGTGTCGACACAATCGAAATCCACGCTGACGCGGTGGGGAGCGACGACAATGTGCTGCTTGTCGACGATCTTATTGCGACCGGCGGTACGGCGGTTGCGGCCGTTTCACTTCTGCGCCGTACGGGAGCGACCGTCGGGAATGCCGGGTTCGTGATCGATCTGCCCGAGATCGGCGGCGCGGACAAGGTGCGTGCGCTCGGCGTCGACGTCGAGGCGCTGGTGTCGTTCGAGGGACATTAGGCCGGACGCGGTTCGATAACCGACGGAGGGCGCCGAGACGCCCTCCGCGGCGCTTTGCGGGCCGTTCTTATGCCGCGAGCGCGTCCTCGACGGCCTTGGAGAGCGGTGTTGTCGGGCGCCCGATGAGTTTGCCCAGGGTTCCGCTTTCATCGTGGAGCGCCCCGCGCGAGGCCGCATCGTCGGAGGCGGCGATCATCTTTGCGTAGCCTTCGGGCAGGCCGACCTGGGTGAGGACAGCGGCGTAGTCGGCGGGGGGGAGATAGGTGTAGGGCAGCGTCTTGCCGGTCTGACGGGAGACTTCGGACGCAAGATCCGCGGCCGTTACAGGTTCGTTGCCGGCCAGTTCGTAGATTTTGCCTTCATGACCGTCGCTCGCGAGAACCGCGGCGGCGGCTTCGGCGTAATCGGCGCGGGTGGCGAGGCTGAGCTTGCCGTCGGCCGATGAGCCGATCAGCGCGCCGCTGGCAATGGCGCCTCCCAAGGCACCGGTGTAGTTCTCGGTGTACCAGCCGTTGCGCAGGAATACATAGGGGATGCCGGACGCCTTGATCGCGGCTTCGGTGGGGCGGTGCTCGTCGGCGAGCGGGATTTCAGTCGTGTCGGCGCGCAGGATGCTGGTGTAGATGATCTGCCTGACGCCTGCCGCCTTGGCCGCGGCGATGACGGCTTCATGCTGCGATACGCGCTTGCCGACCTCGCTCGAGGAGATCAGCAGGAGCTTTTCGACGCCCTCGAGCGCGGGGGCAAGGGTTGCGGGCTTATCGTAGTTGGCCTCGCGAACGGAAACGCCGAGATCGGCAGCCTTGGCGGTATTGCGGACGAGGGCGACGACCTGATCGGCTACGCCTTTATCCTTGAGCGACTGAATGACGAGGCGGCCGAGTTGGCCGGTGGCGCCGGTGACAGCAAGCATGGTTGGAAACTCCTTGTTGGGTTCGAGGAGTTCCCATATAAATGGCACAATTACTTTTCGTAAGTACGTACATAAAGGTAAGTTTGGAGAAATGTCCGAGAACACCCAGGACCGTCCCGTTCCGCTTTCGGAGGCCATGGCACGGGGCCATCTTTTTGCCGAGGCATGCCCATCGCGCGAGGTGCTCAAACACGTGACGAGCCGCTGGGGCGTTCTGGTGCTGGTGGCGCTTCAGTCGGGTACGCACCGGTTCAGCGAATTGCGGCGCAAGATCGGAGGCGTCTCCGAGCGGATGCTCGCGCAGACGCTGCAATGGCTGGAGGAGGACGGGTTCGTGAACCGGGTTTCCTATCCCGTCGTGCCGCCGCATGTGGAATACAGCCTGACGCCGATGGGCGAGGAGGTGGCCGAAAAGGTGCGCGGACTTGCGGACTGGATCGAAGTCAACATGTACCGCATCGGCACGGCCAAGGAGATGGCGGACTGACGCGCGCAGCGCGCCAGCCTTTGCTGCTATTTTCCCTTGAACTTGTCGGGCAGCACGACCTTGCTGTCGGCCGTTTTTTGGCAAGTGGAACGCTGATCCTGTCGCGTTTGGTGACGGGGATGGGTTCCTTGCCCGGCTTGAAACGGCCCTTGGGGGCGTTGCCGTGGGTGCGGGGGTTGGGACGTTTGAACATCGCGCCTTTCGCGGGCGGCCTCCTTCGGCTGTTCCCGATTGGCCGCGGCCGAGAGATAGGAAAATAATCTTTTTGCGCGCAGCCGATCACGTTCCGCGCGAGCGGTGGGCCCGGCGGGGGAAATGCGGTCGAAACACACCCTCCATCGTGCCGCCTGGTGGGCGGCGTTTCGAAGCGTGCGGATCAATGATGGGGTGAAACAAAGCGCGGCGCACGAAGGCGTGCCGGAGCCTCGAGCAGGGCAAACCATGCGCGGGGCTGGCGTTAAAGGTGCGGGTTCTGGAGGACTGGCAGATCTGGGATGCGTGAAATTAATCACGCAAAATCAGAGATCTGAGAGTGATGGGACAGCCGGGACGTGCGAGGAAGAATATCCCCTATATCGTCGTCCGGCTTTGCATGGCCGCCAAGGCCATAAAAAAATCCCGCTCTCCTGCCCGATACCCGAACGCGCACCCATCCGGCCATATCGCATCTTCGCCCGTGGGGGCGCTGCGATACTGCCTTCGTACACGCGTTGCAATATCAGATCATTGGAGTCGGGACCTCATGGTTCGATTGAACGCGCTCATTCAACATGAGGATAATTGTCCTGTCAAGGGTGGGTGCGAAGGACGCCGAAAAGGCCGATGGCGAGCCAGCCGGCGATCATGAGCATGCCGCCGAGCGGGGCAGCGAAGCTGAAGAGGGGCGCGCCGAGGAAATGCCGGGCTGCAAGGTCGCTGCAGAACGTCAGCGCCCCCAGGGCGAGGACAAGCGCTGCGGTCAGCATGTCACGGTGAGCGGGGCGGTAGAGCGCGAGCGCAAGGAGCGCGGGGGCGTGGGTCAGGGCGATGAGCGCGAGCGGGCCGAGAAGGGCGCCGCCGGCGTGGCTCGATCCGGCGGCAGCCGCAACACCGGCGGCGCCCAGCAGACCGGCGAGCGCGGCGAGGAGGCGCGCCGCGGTCATCGGCGGATCAGCCTGCCGATGCCGGGCAGCTGGCTGAGCGCGGCCAGCGCTTTCAAGCGGATCGGCATCTTGTAGTCGCGCAGCTTGGAGAAGCCGACGATGTCCGCGCTATAGACGAGCTGACTGGCCTGGTTGTGGCCTTCCAGAAGATTGAAGAGCAGGCCCCAGCCGGGGATGGAATTGGACGGCCTCTTGCTGGTGACGGTCAGGGTAAAGCGCACCGTATCGCCCGGGCGCACGGGGGCGTGAAAGTCCATGCGGTTGACGCCGGGGGAGGGGCCGGAGACGCCGGGTTCGCCGCCTTCGGCGCGCACGACATCCTCCTCGGCGAAGAGGCGGTCGACCATCTTGCGGTGGCCGACGCTGACCGTGTGCCAGCCCGAGGCAACGAGGCCGCCGAAATGGGAATGCTTGGCGGCTTCGGGATCGGTGTGGAAATATTGCGGGTCATAGAGTTTGCCGAAGCGGACGATTTCCTCGGCCGTGAAGGTGTGGGCACCCAGATCGAACGGCGTGTCGAGCGCTACCTCCTCGAACCAGCGGGTCATTGGGCGGGTTCCTCGTGCGCATCCTCAAGGATTGGCGCGGTGGGGTCGCGGACCTCGACGAGGTTGGCGAGATTGAGCGTCATCACCTGCTGGCCCTTCTGGTTGCGCATGTCGAGGGCCAGCGTGAGGATGCCCATTTCGGGATGGGTTTGCGAGCGGCGCAGGGCGGTGATCGTTGCCGTGCCCGAAATCGTGTCGTTCTTCATGACCGGCTTTTTCCATTTGAGATCGGTGAAGCCGAGGCCGCCCATGGAGGCGACCTTCGAAAGGAATTCATCGACCAGCATGCGCAGCGAGAGAGCCCCGGTCTGCCAGCCGCTGGCGGCGAGCCCGCCCAGGAGGCTCTGCCTTGCCGCTTTCTCGTCGAGATGGAACGGGAAGGGATCGAATTCGGTGGCGAAGGCGACGATATCGCGCTTTGTGACCTTGCGCGGGCCAAGGGCGATGCGTTCGCCGTTGGAGAGGTCCTCGTAGTGACGCCGGCCTGCGGTTATCGGATTGGGCATTTTGTTATCCTATACGTCAATGGCACGATGCACCATGTGACGTTTGGAGGCAAGGTCCGCGCGCGCCTTTCGGCGTGCTCGTTCTATTCAACAGCCCGGTGTCAGGACGCGCGGCTCCGAAGTGCCTCAAGGTCACCCTTCAGGCTCGTGCGCACAAGTGCGGTCAATAGTCTGGGGAAATCGGCCTTTGCAACGTGTTTGGCCAGCGCTTCGGCCGTGTCGCCAAGTCCCAGCTTGTCCGCGGTACTGAGACTTTTCCGGTCGGCGAAGGGGTAGAGTTCGGGCCAAGCCGTCTGGATTTCGCGGAAAAGGATATCTACGCCGACGTCGCCCAGTCCCTTGAAGCGCTTGAGCGCCTTGCGCATGGCGGCATGGTCGTGGCCGGCCTCTTCGCGCAGTTTGCGCAGATCGCCGCCATAGCTCTCGACCAGCATGTCCGAAGTCTCGCCCAGCATACGGGACGTGCTTTCGTCGTAGCGGGCGTAGCCGTGTTCGTTGAGGATGCGGACGCGATGCTCCCAGGATGCGGCGGCCATCTTTTCGGGTGTGGTGAGGCCATCATCGGCAAGGGCCCTTGCTGCCTTGACCGCTTGTTCCGCGCCGATGCGGGCACTGAAGAGGATCGCCGCGCACAGCCAGCGGAAGAGGGGGGAGGGTGTATTATCTTCGATGTCGATGCCGAGTTCGTCGCAATAGGTCCGGCCGTGGGTTTCGAGCAAGGCCTTGACGATCTCGGACTGGCTTGCGTTGGGCATGGTCTCGCACTCATTGTCGGTTGATTTCGTCGGGCAACGGGCGGTGGACGAAGTCGTTCCCGCGTGACATGGCGCAGCACGACGTCGGGACATGCTCGCGCGACATTGTCGTGCACAGCTACGAAGCCCTCGACCTCACCTCTACGGCGTTCACTGTCCGAATGCGCGATGGCGAGATGACGGTCAAAGGTGGGCCCTACGCTGAAGCGCGCGAGCAGTTCGGGGTTATTTCATCATCGACGTCGCCGACGAGGATGCGACCCGGCAATGGGCAGCGCGATGTCCTGGCGCAACCTGGGGTGCGGTCGAGGTGCGCCGAATCCGGGATGTGTCGGAATATAGCTGACAGCGTCGGCACGGTTGTCCGTGTCCGAAACGTCCCGCGCCTCCGGGAGCGGAACGCCGGCGTGCGTTCTCGGGTATTGCAGTCTCAGGCGGCGTGGCCGTGCGCCTGCTTGGTGCCCGGAAATTCGATAACCGCCTCACCGGAGACCGGGTCGGATACGCCGAGGCCGTCGCCGAGGTCCTCGAGCGTATGGCGAACCTTGTCGAGCATACCGATCATGCCGGGACGGGCGTTGACGATCTTGTCGAAATCGTCCCACTCGCCAATGAAGCAATAGGTGCGGTCACCGGTCTTGATCAGTGCGCCGCCCCGAAAGCCAGCGAAGTCCGGCAGGTCGGCTTTCTGATTTTCGATAAATTCGTCTTCCATTCCGGGTTTGACCCGGAAACGCACACAATTATAGGCACGCATCGACGCCTCCCATGTTTGGGCGCGGACAGGATCGGCGCTTTTGGAAGACATCCGCCGGCAGCCGAAGGCTCGCCGCATTTCAGTGAACGCCGAAATAATATCACCGTCCGGTTACGCCGTCGACAGTCCCATCTTGCCGGTCCGCCCCCCTATGGGGCAACCGGGGCGATGTGGACCGTGACGTCATCCGGGGCGATGACGGAGAGCCGGTGGGTGATGGCGACGATCGTCACCTGACCGGCGATCCGGCGGAGACCGTCCATGATGTCTTTTTCGGTTTCGGCATCCAGGGCCGAACTCGCCTCGTCGAGAAGCAGGATCGCTGGGTCGGCGTAAAGGGCGCGAGCGATAGCAATGCGCTGGCGCTCGCCCCCCGAGAGTTTGAGGCCGCGCTCGCCGACAACGGTTTCGAACCCTTCCTCGAGGCCGTCGATGAACGCGAGGATCGCGGCGCGGTCGGCGGCACGGCGGAGCCGGGCTTCGTCGTAGGGACGGCCCAGCACGATGTTGGTGGCGAGCGTGTCGTTGAGCAGGACGACGTCCTGGGGCACGGCGGCGACACGGGCGAACCAGTCGGCGCGCGAGACGGTGGAGAGATCGGTGCCGTCGATAAGGATGCGGCCCGTGGACGGGATCATGGATTTGAGCAGAAGCTTGAAGAGCGTAGATTTCCCAGCGCCCGTGTCGCCGGTGACATAGGTGATCGTGCCGCGGCGGGCGGTGAAGGTGACCGGCTGGACGCCGCGGCCATTGGGGTAGGTGTAGGCGACATTCTCGAAGGCGACCGTTCCGTCTTCGAGGCGGAAGGTGCCCGTGGCCTGAACGTCTTCGTGGGATTCTGCCTGCCACATGCGGGCAAAGGGCAGGAAGCGCGAATAGGATTGCGCGATCTGCTGGATGGCCTGGCCCATCATCTGGAACGGAAGATTGAGCTGCAAAAGCAGGGTGTTGAAGAGAACGAGGTCGCCGACGCTCAGGCTGCCTTCGGCAACGCGCGGTACGAGCAGCCACAGGGTCACGGCGAACTGGAGCGCGAGCGCCGAGCCGAAAAGGGCGGCATAGCGCACATGGCTCAGCGCGTAGCGCTGCCAGGCAGCGAGCGCGGACTGCTGCCGGCTGGTGAACTGGCCGATCATCCAGCGGTCCGAGCCGAACTGGCGGAGCGTGTCCATGCTGGCGATGGCGTTACCGACGAAGCGCGAGCTGGTCTGGGAGTGTTCGATCGCCTCGTCGAGATGGGCGCGGGTGCGGCTGGTGGCGCGGGCGACGAGGGCCACGTAGGCGACGCCATAGACGACCACGATGAGCGCGATGTCGGGACTGAGCACAGTGCCGAGCATCACGAGGCTAAGCACGACCTGGGTGCCGCCCGGCAGCAAGGCGGCGAGGCCGAACTGGACGACAATGTTGAGCGCCTCGGTGCCCTTGTGCTGGGCGCTCTGGATTTCTGCGGGGTTATGGTCGAGAAAGAAGGCGGAGGCCTTGGTGGTCAGCTTCTCGAAAAACGAGGTCGAGGAGACGAAATCGAGGCTTTCCGAGGTCATGAAGGTCAGAAAGCTCGACATGCGCTGGATCGCAAAGCCGGCACCCATCAGGACCGCATAACCCATGAAGGCCCAGACGAGGCCGGTCCCGATATTGGTGGGGTCGAGCCTGTCGATGAGGCGGGAAAAGAGGTAGGGGGCCGCAATGCTCGTCAGCGCGCCGAGCACCGTCATCAGGCCCACAAGCGCCAGGACGAGGCGTGCCGAGCGGAGATATTCGCGCGTGATCGTGCGCAGCGGCGGCAAAATCAGCGCGAGATCGAAATTCACCGTCGCCTCCTTTTATGGCGCGAGCGGCACGTTAAGCGATTCTCATGCCCGTGCAAGGCCGCCGGGCGGGGGCCGTCAGGTGTTGAACTTGAAGAGCATCACGTCGCCGTCCTTGACGACGTATTCCTTGCCTTCGTCGCGCGCCTTGCCCGCTTCCTTGGCGGCGACTTCCCCGCCAAGGGCGATGAAATCGTCGTAGGCGATGGTCTGGGCGCGGATGAAGCCGCGTTCGAAATCAGTGTGGATGACGCCTGCGGCCTGAGGGGCCTTGGTGCCGACGGGGATGGTCCAGGCGCGGGCTTCCTTGGGGCCGACGGTAAAGTAGGTCTGCAGGTGCAGAAGCTTGTAGCCTTCGCGGATCAGGCGGTTGAGGCCCGGTTCCGCAAGGCCGAGAGAGGCGAGGTAGTCGGCGCGGTCGGCGGGGTCGAGGCCGGCGAGCTCGGCTTCGATTTCGGCCGAAATGATGACCATGCGGGCGTCCTGGGCCCTGGCGTATTCGGCGACCTTCGCGGTCAGTTCGTTGCCATCGGCGGCGGCGCTTTCGTCGACGTTGCAGACGTAGAGGACCGGCTTGGCGGTGAGAAGCTGAAGCTCCTTGAACGCCTTCTCCTCGTCTGCCGAGCGCTCGGTGAGGCGTGCGGGTTTGCCGCCTTCGAGCACGGCTTTGGCTCGGCCGACGAGGTCGAGGGTAACCTTGGCTTCCTTGTCCTGGCTCTTGATCTTCTTTTCAAGCGCGGGGATGCGCTTTTCGAGGCTTTCGAGGTCGGCGAGCATCAGCTCGGTTTCGACGACTTCGGCGTCAGTGAGAGGATCGACCTTGCCGGCGACGTGGACGATGTCGTCGTTCTCGAAGCAGCGCAGAACGTAGGCGATGGCGTCGCATTCGCGAATGTTGGCGAGGAACTGGTTGCCGAGGCCCTCACCCTTGGACGCGCCTTTGACGAGACCGGCGATATCGACGAAGGAGAGCCGGGCGGGGATCACTTCCCTGGACTTGCCGATCTCGGCGAGCTTGTCGAGCCGTTCGTCGGGCACCGAAACTTCACCGACATTGGGCTCGATGGTGCAGAACGGGAAATTCGCCGCCTGCGCGGCGGCGGTCTGCGTCAGTGCGTTGAAGAGCGTCGACTTGCCCACATTGGGCAGACCGACGATGCCGCATTTGAAACCCATCGGGAAAAACCTTCGGAACTTGATTCTGCTGCTATGGAGCTTCTCCGATTCTGTTGGAAACAAAATCGGGCTCCAGGCCTTTGGTTGGTCGTCGCGTGTCCGAACCGAAAAAGCGGTAACCACTTTTTCTGGACACGCTCTAAGTCGGTGAGACGCGGGCGGTTGTCAATATGGCGTACGTCTCAGCTCTTGTCGCCGAAGAGCTTCTTGAGCATTCCGGCCATAGGGCCGGTCTCGGGCGCCTTGGCGGCGGGCTTGGGGCGCGCCTGGCGGATGTGGCTCCGCGCCTTGGGTTTTTCGGCTTTGTCGGGCCCGGGTCCGTTCGAACCGTTGAGCGCAATGGCAAGCTTGTTCATCAAGCCGGAAGCGTCACCTTTGGCGAGCATCCCGGCGTTTTTGGCGAGCGTATCGAGCAGCGGTTCGAGCCATTCGGCATCGACCTTGTGGAAGTTCGAGAGCACGTGGGCCTGGACGCGGTCCTTGTGGCCGGGGTGCCCGATGCCGAGGCGGACGCGGACGAAGGGGTTGCCGATATGCGCGTCGATGGAGCGGACGCCGTTGTGCCCGCCATTGCCGCCGCCGGCCTTGATCCGCACCTTGCCCGGGGCGAGGTCGAGTTCGTCATAGATGACGGAGATGTCGGCGGGGGTGAGTTTGAAGAATTTCGCCGCCTGACCGACAGAGTCGCCCGAGAGGTTCATGTAGGTCTGCGGCTTTAAGAGCATGACCTTTTCGCCGTCGATCACGGCTTCGCTCACGAGGGCGGAGAATTTCTGCCGGAAGGGCGGGAAATTGTGCTGGCGGGCAATCTCGTCGACCGCCATGAAACCGATATTGTGCCGGTGTCCGGCGTATTCGGCACCGGGATTGCCGAGCCCTACGATGAGGTGCATCGCTTTTCTCCGGTAGACAGAAGGACAGGACCGGCAGCGGTGCCGCCGGTCCGGAAAAGAGGATTACTCCTCGCCGCCGTTTTCGGCTTCTTCAGCTTCCTCGCCTGCCTCTTCCTCTGCGCTCCCTTCAGAACGCAGGGCCGACGGCGCGGCGATGGTGGCGATGGTGAAGTCGCGGTCGGTGATCGTCGGGGTGACGTTGGCGGGCAACTTCACGGCCGAGATGTGGATCGAGTCGCCGACTTCAAAGCCGGTGAGGTCGATCGTCAGCGCCTCGGGGATCGAGTCCGCCGGGCAGGAGAGTTCGACCGTGTGGCGCACGACATTGAGAACGCCGCCCTTCTTGAGACCCGGGGACTTCTCTTCGTTCTCGAAGTGGACCGGGACGTCGACCGTGAGGGTCGAGTTCTTGCCCACGCGCAGGAAATCCACATGCACGAGGAAGTCGCGCACGGGTTCAAGCTGGTAATCCTTCGGGATCACGCGGTGCTTTTCGCCGTCCACGTCGATCTCGATGACGTGCGAAAGGAAGCCGCCGTCGTGAATCTTGCGGAAGGTGTCCTTGTAGGACACGGCGATGGACAGAGGGGGTTTCTTGTCGCCGTAAATAACGGCAGGAACCAGACCATTACGGCGCAGTTCACGAGCGGCCCCCTTGCCCACCCGATCCCGCACCGAAGCCTTAAGCTCGACGCTCATGGAAATCATCCATTGGTTGGGTGCGTTTCTTTGCAAAAAGAAACGCGCGCCCGTCCTCCAGGGGTGACGAGCGCTTCATGGCGGCGTTCTATACTGTAAGGCCCTATGAAGGGCAAGGGTTATGACTCCTCGCCGTCGGAGGTGAGGTCGGGGATCGGCAGGCCGCGTTCGGCGAGTTCGGCGCCCGCGCGCGCAAGGAGCGTCTGGGCGCGGTCGGTCAGTTCGCCGTCGGCCTCGTGATGGATACGGAACAACCGGCTGGTGGCGAAGCGCTTGTACATGTGCGTGAGCAGGTGGTCGTCCCAGGTCGGGATTTCCGCCAACAGGGATGCCATTTCGCTCTCGGCGCCGTTGCGCGGGGGTATAAGGGGTCTGTCCGATGCCATTGCTGCGCGTTACGTTATTCTTGTGACGCCACGGGGCGCGGCGTATGTCCGGCCGCCTCGTGACTCGCTGTCAACGGACGGGCCGGGGTGAGGTTCCGCTCGTGGGGAGGGATGCGCCAATAGAGGCGCGCCTGAGAAGGCCGAACCTATGAGGTCCGGGCACCGTGATTTCAGAGTCGCCGGTGCCGGTCAAAGGCCAAAAGCGTCGCAGGCGGTTTCGGTCAGTCGAAAAGGCTCGAAACGGACTGCTCGGACGCGGTGCGGGCGATGGCTTCGCCCAGGAGGTCGGCGATACTGATGTGCCGGATCTTGGCGCACTTTTTAACCGCCTCGGTCTTTTCGATGGAGTCGGTGGTGACGACTTCCTTGAGGCGCGACTTGGCGATGCGCTCAGGGGCGTCGCCTGAAAGGACGCCGTGGGTGATGTAGGCGGAGACTTCCTTGGCGCCCGCATTCATCAGGGCCTCGGCCGCGTTGATCAGCGTGCCGCCGGAATCGATGATGTCGTCGATCAGGATACAGGACTGGCCTTCGACCTCGCCGATGATGTTCATCACTTCCGCGACGCCGGCGCGGGGGCGGCGCTTGTCGACGATTGCGAGCTGGGCGCCGATGCGGTTGGCGACGTTGCGGGCGCGCAGGACGCCGCCGACGTCGGGGGAGACGATCATCACCTTGGAGGTGTCGTAGTTCTTGCGGATGTCGCGGGTCAGCACCGGTGCGGCATAGAGGTTATCGGTCGGAATATCGAAAAAACCCTGGATTTGCGGTGCGTGCAGATCCAGGGTCAGAATGCGGTTGGCGCCGGCTTGGGTAATGAGATTGGCCACGAGTTTGGCCGAAATCGGGGTTCGCGGCGCGGACTTGCGATCCTGGCGCGCATAACCGTAGTAGGGCAGTACGGCGGTCACGCGGCGGGCCGAGGAGCGGCGCAGGGCGTCGATCAGGATCAGAAGCTCCATCAGGTGGTCGTTGGCGGGGTAGGAGGTCGACTGGAGTACGAAGACGTCCTCGCCGCGGACGTTTTCGTGGATCTCGACGAAGATTTCCTTGTCCGCGAAACGCTTGACCGAGCAATCGGTAAGGGGGATTTCAAGATATTCGGAAACGGCATTGGCCACGGTGAGGTTTGAGTTGCCCGTCACCAGCTTCATGGTCAGCCCCTAATCTCGTGCCTGGACGCCCGTGCCGCCAATGCGCGGGCCTGCCCCGTTTTGTCCCCGAAACCAGAAGCGATACGACGTCCCGGCGTCCGCCGGTGTTCTTATCGCAGTCAGGGCTAGTCTTTTGCGGGCACGTTTAGACTCAGTGTTCGCGGACTGCAATATGACTTTTGCATGAAGGATGAATGGAATGTTGGCCTGTTGCCGATTTATCCTTCGGGACGGCGTTACCCGCGGGCGACAAGCGCGATCTGGCGGCCGGCGCGTGCATCGTTGTGGGTGGCGTAGCGGTGCGAGAAGTAGAGGTCCGGGTTGGCGTAGGTGCAGGAGCCGACCGTCGAGACGGATTTGAGGCCCAGAGACTGTGTCTGGGCGACGAGGAAACCGGCGACGTCGAAATGTGGCCTAGCCTTGCCGTTGGTGACCAGATGATCGGCGGCGTTGGGGAACTGGTCGCGGATCATGGCGGCGAAATCGTCGCCGACTTCGTAGTTGTCGGCTGAAATTGTCGGGCCGATGGCCACTTCGATGCGCTCGGGGGCGGCGCCCAACGCGGTCATGGCCTCGACGGTGTTGGCGAGGATACCGTTGACCGCGCTGCGCCAGCCGGCATGGGCGGCACCGATGACGCCGGCGGTTTCGTCGGCCAGGAGAACAGGGGCACAATCGGCGGTGAGGATGCCGAGCGCGATGCCGGGTGCGCTGGTCACCATGGCGTCGGCCTCAGGGCGCTGCGTGAGGTCCATCTCAGCGGTGACCGTCAGGACATCCGCGCCATGCACCTGCTTGACCAGCGCAATCGGCAGAGGGCCGGCCTTGAGGCCCATCACGGCGCGATGGACGTTCTCTGTGACATTGGCGAGGTCGTCGCCGACGCTGCGCGAGACGTTCAGCGATTCGAATTCACCCTCCGACACGCCGCCGCGCCTCCCGAAAAAGCCATGCCGGATGCCGGAGATAGCGGTGAAGGCGGGGCTTTTTTCGACGGGTGGATGCATTGAGCGAGGTCTTACCGGATGGGAAAGCCGGGCGGACGCAGGCCCGGACTTGCTGCACAGAAGGCTTTGAATATATCCCCCATCTGCGCAGGGTTCGTGAGGCGGTCGAGAGCCGTCTGGAGTTCGGCGGCTCTTTGCGGGTTCGCAGCGGCCAGGGCCTTGTGCCGCTCAACCAGCCCCAAGGATGTAAGGAAACGGCCTTGCGTCACAAGGGGGTGCGTCGTCAACCCAGCTATGCGCGCAGCGTGACCCAGAGCCTCGAAATCCACATGGGTGGTGAGGTCGGCATCGCCGGGGCCGGCGAGGGGGTCGGCGTAGGCGTGGCGGCTGACGGCCTGCAACGTCTCGCCGGGCTGGGTCGCTTCGTAGCCGTAGTCGATGGCGAGGATGGCCCCACCGCGGGGAGCCACGAGGCGTGCCGTCTGTTCCATCGCCTGGCGGGCGGCGAGGCCGATTTCGGCGACTTCGCCTTCCCGGGCGTCGGCAAACGCTTCGCCGAGCAGGGAGCCGTCGTAGGGGGTGGGGGAGAGGCCGAACGCCCGCTTGCCTTCGATAAGTCCGACGACGCGTTCGTACCATTTGCCGTTGCGCAGGACGAACTGGCGGACGGGCAGGGCGTCGAAGAATTCGTTGGCGATGACGATGAGCGGGGCGTCAGGGAGGCCGTCGAGGGTTTCGATCCATGCCGGATCGAATGGGGCGAGCGTCTCGCGCTGGAGGGCGATAAGGGCTGGGTTGGTCTCATAGAGGACGAGGTTGAGGGCATCGCGCAGACCGGGGACGCGGGTCGCGACGCGCAGTGCGTCGGCGGCCAGGGTGCCGCGGCCGGGGCCGAGTTCGAGCAGGGTGAAGCGGGCGGGCGCGCCCATCTGCTGGTACATAGCCGCGATCCATGCGCCGATCATTTCGCCGAAGGTCTGGCTGATCTCCGGCGCGGTGATGAAATCGCCGCCTGTGCCCAGCGGGTCGGCCTTGCGGTAATAGCCACGGTTCGGGTGGGTGAGGCAGAGGCCCATATAGGTGGCGAGCGACATGGGGCCGTTCTGGCGGATCTGCATGTCGATCAGATCGCCGAGGCTAAAGGTGTTCTCAGGCATGGCGGCGGGTCTGGGCCCAGGCGATAAGCGCGATACCGGCGAAAAGCACGGGCAGGGTGAGCACCATGCCCATGGTGAGCCAGCCGAAGGCGAGGTAGCCGATATGGGCGTCGGGCAGGCGGAAGAATTCGACGAAGATACGCGAGAGGGCATAGCCGATGCCGAAAATTCCCGCGGCGGTGCCGGGGCGCCTGAGGACCAGCTTCACGTGGGTGAAATAACGGATGACAAGGAAGAGGACGACACCTTCGAGGAGGCCTTCGTAGAGCTGGCTGGGGTGGCGCGGAAGATCGCCGCCACCGGGGAAGACGACACCCCAGGGCATGGTCGTGACCGAGCCGTAGAGCTCGGCATTGATGAAGTTGGCAACGCGCCCAAGGAAAAGGCCGATGGTCGCGCAGCAGGCGAGGAGATCGAGCCCGGAGAGGATGTTGGCCTTCTTGATACCCAGGTAGACCGACATGGCGATGACAAGCCCCAGGAGCCCGCCGTGAAAACTCATGCCGCCGTCCCAGACTGCGAAGGCTTCGAGCGGGTACTGGGCGAAATAGACCGGGTTATAGAAGAGCACATAGCCCAGCCTGCCGCCGGCGACGATGCCGATGACGATCCAGAAGGCGAAATCGAACAGCTCGTCGGGCGTCATGGGCGGGTTGTTGTTGACCCAGAGCGATTTGCGCCTGAGGATGAGCATGCCATACCCGACGCCGAGGAAAATGCCGGCGAGATAGGCCAGCGCATACCAGCGGATCACGAGGGGGCCGATAGCAAAGGCGACGGGATCGATCTGCGGAAAGGGCAAGGCGGGTTCTCTTGATTTATGCGAGGCGGGCGGACCATGCCGCTCCCTTTGAGACTGGTCAAGATGGCTTGGATTACCTACATATTCGGCAAGCGAAGAGCGGACCAGTAAAAGGATTTGGTACTATGTCGCAATCGAGCAAGATTTTCGACGACCTGGGTCGGCTGATGAACGACGCCGCCTCGGCTGCCGATGGCGTGCGCCGCGAGGTGGAAACGGCCGTCAGGGGTCAGATGGAGCGGGTCGTCAACGATCTCGACCTGGTCAAGCGCGAGGACTACGATGCGCTGCGCGAACTCGTGACGATCCAAGGCGAGGAAATTGAAGCGCTGCGCAAGGAACTCGACGCGTTCAAGCGACGCAAGAAGACGAGCTAGGTCTGAGCCATGCGGATTGCCGTGATTGCCGATATTCACGGCAATGCCCTCGCGCTTGAGGCGGTGCTTGCGGATATCGCGGCGCAGAAGGCGGATGCGATCTGCAATCTGGGGGATCATTTTTCCGGGCCGCTCGAGCCGCTCAAGACGGCGAAAATGCTCGAAGAGATCGATGCGCTGACGATCGCGGGAAATCACGACCGGTATCTGCTCGAGGAACCGGTCGAGGAGATGGATGCGGTCGACAAGCATGCCATGAGCGAGTTGCGGGCGCGCGATCTGGACTGGATCCGGGGGCAGCCAGGGACGGCGGCATTCGAGGATGCGCTGTATCTCTGCCATGGGACACCGTCTTCGGACGATATCCATTGGCTCGATACCAAGGACGAGGACAAGACATTCGTCGCAACGCCGGCCGATGTCGTCGCGGCGGACGCGCAGGGGATCGACTTCCCGCTTATCTGTTGCGGGCATTCCCATGTGGCGCGACAGGTCGAGCTGCCCGACGGACGGATCGTTTTCAATCCCGGAAGCGTTGGACGGCCCGCCTATACGATGTCCGATCCGGTCTCCGCCGCGCGGGTTTCTCCCGCTGCGGGATATGCGCTTGTGACCCGAAACGGGACAGGGTGGGGGATCGATCTTCGGCAGGTTTCCTACGACCACAAGGCCGCCGCGGACCTGGCGCGCAAGCGCGGTTTCAAAGGCTGGGCGCGCGATCTTGCACACGGGCGCAAGCGGTAGAAAACCGTTCCTCCGCGGCTGGGGAAAAGCCCTTGGTTTGCAGGGCTTTGTTAAGACCCCGTTAACCATGGCGCGCGGATCATCCACAAGAGAATTGGACAACTGGGCCCGCGTTTCTGGGTCCGGCGGCCAGGGCCGGTGTAGATTGCAATCAAAGGACGATTCGTACACCCAACCCCGCCAAGGCCAGTTCGGTTGTGCCGCGTAGGACTAGCGACATCCGGTCGCCGGTTCATCCTCATCCATGCTCAAGCGTGCGGAGCCAGCCATGTCTCTCCTCGAATTGGAACTCGACAGGACCATCCACCCGGTGGACATCATCGAGCACATTGCCGCGATCAACGATTGGTCGTTCGAACGGCAGGATGCAGACGAGATCGCGATTTCGGTCAAAGGCGGCTGGAGCGACTACCACGTTTCGTTCAACTGGATGGAAGAGATGGAGTCGCTGCATTTGGCGTGCGCGTTCGATCTCAAGGTTCCCGATGCGCGGCGCGGGGAAATCAAGCAGCTCATCACGATGATCAACGAGCAGCTCTGGATTGGACACTTCGACATCTGGAGCAAAGAAGGCGTCGTACTGTTCCGCAATTCGCACCTTCTCTCGGGTGGCGCAGATGTATCGCCGCAGCAATGCGAAGCGCTGTTGCGTTCCGCGACCGAAAGCTGCGACCTTTACTATCAGGCGTTCCAGTTCGTCGTCTGGGCCGGCAAGTCGGCGCAGGAGGCGCTCGCCGAAGTGATGTTCGAAACGGTAGGGGAAGCATGAGTTTAGCCGATGCCGGGCCGGTCCTCCTTGTGGGGGCGGGAAAAATGGGACTGGCGATGGCCCAGGGTTGGGTCAAGGCGGGGCTGCCCGGGGCGGCCCTGACGCTTGTCGACCCGCAGCCGCATGAAAGCGTCAGGGCCTTCGCAGCCAATGCCGGCGCGGCGGTGCGCACCGATCTGCCCGCGGGGACGCCGCGCGTCGTCGTGCTCGCGGTCAAGCCGCAGATGATGGCGTCGGTTTTCGCTGAGCTCAAGCCGATCATCGGCGCTGAGACGCTGGTGATTTCCATCGCTGCGGGGATATCCGTGGCAAAGATCGTCGAAGAGCTGGGTACAGAGCGCGTCGTGCGGACGATGCCCAATACGCCCGCACAGCTGGGCAAGGGCATCACCGGCGCGGTGGCCGCGCCCGCGGTGACCGGCAAGGATCGCGAGATCACCGATGCCATGCTCGCGGCGGCTGGCGGTACGGTCTGGGTCGAGGACGAGCGCCTCATCGACGCGGTGACGGCGGTATCGGGCTCGGGACCCGCCTATGTGTTCTATCTCGTTGAGGTGCTGGCCGAGGCGGGCGAGGCGCAGGGGCTTTCGGCCGAGCAGGCGATGACGCTGGCGCGCCAGATGGTGGTCGGGGCCGCGGCCCTGCTTGAAGCGGATCCGAGTGAGGCGGCACAGCTGCGCAAGAATGTCACTTCGCCGGCCGGGACGACCGAGGCCGCCCTTAAAGTCCTTATGGCCGACGATGGTCTTGCGCCGCTCATCGCCAGAACCGTGGCGGCAGCGCGGGCGCGCAGTGAAGAACTGGGACAATGAGCCAGATCAGTTTTGACGACTTCCTGAAGGTCGATATCCGCGTGGGCACGATTGTCGAAGCGCGGCCTTTTCCCGAGGCCCGTAAGCCGGCGATCATCCTCCTCATCGATTTCGGGCCGGAGCTAGGGATCAAGAAATCGTCCGCTCAGATTACGGTGCACTACACGCCCGAGGATCTTCCGGGCCGGCAGGTGATGGCGGTGGTCAATTTCCCGCCGCGCCAGATCGGGCCGTTGCGGTCCGAAGTGCTGACACTGGGTTATGAGGACGCGGACGGGGCAATCGTTCTGGCGAAGGTGGACAAGCCCGTTCCGAACGGTGCCCGGCTGATGTAAGCGGGCTTCTAGGCGAGCCCGCCATAAACCAACGCCAGCAGCACCACGCCGAGAACCAGCCGGTAGATGACGAAGGGTGTGTAGTTCTGGCTCTTGAGCCAGCGCATGAGCAGCGCTATGGCCGCGAGGGCGGCAAAAAAGGCGAGGATGCCGCCGAATATGGCGTTTCCGGTCACTTCTGCGTTGCCGGCCTTATAGAGGTCGTAGCCGGCGAGAACGCCCGCGCCGAGGATAGTCGGGATCGAGAGCAGCATGGCGAGGCGCGCGGAAAGCGGGCGGTCGAGCCCCACGGCGCGGCCGGCGGTCATGCAGATGCCCGAACGCGAGACGCCGGGAATGATCGCGATGCACTGGGCAAAGCCGACGACCATGGCGTCGCGCCAGGAGAGGCTTTCGATGTCGCTTTTGGCTTCGCGCGCACGGTCGGAGAACCACAGCGCAATGCCGAAGAGGATGGTCGTCCAGGCAATGATCGTGATCGAGCGTGCGAATTCGGTTACGAGATCCTTGGCGGCGAAGCCGATGACGACGATGGGGATCGAGGCCGCGATGACGACCAGAAGCAGGCGGAACCGCCTGCCGCCCTTGCCCGTAAGCCCGTCGAAAAGCCCCTGCAGGAGCAGCCAGATGTCGCGCCGGAAATAGACGATGACGGCGCCGAGTGAGCCCACATGCAGGGCGATGTCGATGGCGAGCTCTTCGGCGGCGGTTATCGCTTCGACACCCAGCGCCGAAAGGATCGCGTGGCCCAGGATGAGGTGCGCCGAGGAACTGATGGGCAGAAACTCGGTAATGCCCTGCACGAGAGCCAGAAATACAGTGTTGATCGCGTCCAAGGCGGGGGCTGCCCTTAAGGAATCTGTTCGGTGAGCCGAAGCGTGGTCAGCATGTCCTTATCACCCTTTTCTGTCATTTCGACAAAAAAGCGTGCGACGCACTCGCGGGCGCTGGGAGGCAGGGCGGCGAGGGCGCCGTCGATGCGGCGGGCCTGGGTGGCGCTCAGCGTTTCGAAGAATTCCCGGCCCTGGTCGGTGGGGAAAAGCAGCCGCTGGCGACGGTCGGTATCACCGTGCCGCTGGATGATGTAGCCACTGTCGATCAGTTGCCGCAGCACACGCGCGAGCGATTGCTTGGTGATGCGTAGGATGTCGAGCAGCTCGGCGACGGTCATTCCCGGCCGCAGGTTCACGAAATAGATGACCCGGTGGTGGGCCCGTCCGAAACCCTTGGTTTCCAAAAGCGCATCGGCATCGCGGACGAAGTCGCGATACGCGAAAAAGAACAGCCCCATAATGTCGATCGGCATTTCGGGGAAATCGTGGATGGCGGAATTTATGTCAGCCTTGTTGACATTTATCTTGGAAGCTGGCATATGTCCTTCCGTACTCTTTGCCGTTTAATGACTTATCACAGACCCACTTTGGTTTGCCAAGTGGTCTATGGATGCTGCATTATGGGGCAAAGTGCATGAAGGATATGCACGTTTTCACAGTTGAATACCCGGGAGACAGGAATGGCCGCCGCGCCGATGGATCAGCGAGATGGATGGATCTGGTATAATGGGGAGATGGTTCCCTGGCGCGATGCCAAGGTGCACGTACTGACGCACGGCCTGCATTATGCCAGCAGCGTTTTTGAAGGACAGCGCGCCTATGGCGGGGAAGTCTTCAAGCTGCGCGAGCATACCGAGCGGCTGATCGCGTCGGGCCGGATTCTGGATTTCGAAATCCCGTATTCCGCAGACCAGATCGATGAAGCCTGCCGTCAGGTGCTTGCCAAGAACGAGTTGGTCGATGCCTATATGCGGCCTGTGGCGTGGCGCGGATCGGAGACGATCTCGGTGCCGGCGCGCGACAACAAGGTGCACCTGGCCATCGCGGCGTGGGTGTGGCCGAGCTATTTCTCGACCGAAGAGCGCCTCAAGGGCATCAGGCTCACCTGGGCGCAGTGGAAGCGGCCCTCGCCCGAAACAATTCCGTGCAAGGCCAAGGCGGCGGGGCTCTATATGATCTGCACGCTGTCCAAGCATGCCGCGATGGATGCGGGCTATGCGGATGCGCTGATGCTCGATTATCGCGGCTATGTGGCCGAGGCGACGGGCGCCAACGTCTTTTTCGTCAAAGGCAAGGAGATCACGACGCCGACGCCGGACTGCTTCCTCGACGGTATCACGCGGCGCACGGTGATCGCGCTTGCCAAGGCGGCGGGCTATACGGTGACCGAGCGGCACATCAAGCCCGAAGAACTCGCCGAATTCGACGAGTGCTTTTTGACGGGCACGGCGGCGGAAGTTACCCCCGTCGCGGAGGTTTCGGAGTATAAGTTTACACCGGGCGAAGCGTGCCGGACGCTGGTCGAAGCGTATATGGCAGAGGTGCAGCCCAGTAAGGCGGCCGCAGAATAAGGCGGTATTCTACAGCACAGAGTGAAGAGCCGGGGATATATCCCCGGCTTTTTTATTGCCAGCGGGCAGCGGCGTCGTCGTCGCTCTCGCGCGCATCGACCCATTTGGTTCCCGATGGCCCCTCTTCCTTCTTCCAGAACGGCGCGTTGGTCTTGAGCGTGTCCATAAGGAAATTGGCGGCCTCGAATGCGGCGTGACGGTGCTTTGAGAGGGTCATGACCTGGACGATGGGGTCGCCCGGGTGAAGCGTGCCGTAGCGGTGAATAATCTCTGCGTCGATGAGGTCAAAGCGCTTGATGGCCTGCTCGTGCAGATCCTCCAATTGGCGCTGGGCGAGGGCTGGGTAGTGCTCAAGCGTCATCGCGGTGACCGGATGGTCGGGCGTCGAGCGGACGAGGCCGGTGAAGGTCACGGCGGCCCCACCGCCCCCGGTGCGGTCGAGGAACGCGTTGGTCTCGGCGCCGGGGTCGAAGGCTTGGTTTTGCAGCCGCACCGACATCGGGTCAGCCTCCCGTCATGGGCGGGAAGAGCGCGATGGTGCGGGCGTTGGCGATCTGGGCGGAATGATCGACCAGTTCGTCATCGATGGCGGCGCGGATGAGCTGGCGGTTTTCGATGGCGAGCGCGAACGCTTCGTCGCGGTCGGCAAGCCATGTCATGAGGTCGGAGATCGTTTCGACCGACGCCGGCGGATCAACTGTTTCGCTGTCGCGGTTGAGCCGTTCGCGCAGCCAGGCAAAGTAGAGGACCTTCATTCGGTATCGCTTTCGCGGGCGGCAAGGTTGCTGGACACGCCTTGCCAGTATTGCCAGCCAGTGATGGCGGTGAGAACGGCTGCGAGCCAGAGGAGGATGTCGGATACCTCGCGCGTGCCGAAGATCAGCGGTTCGGCGATCAGCATGCCGATAGCGATCAGCTGGACCGTGGTCTTGTATTTGGCGAGCATCGAGACGGGGACAACGATCTTCTCGGTGCCCATGAATTCACGCAGGCCGGAGACGAAGATTTCGCGCAGGAGGATGATCGTTGCGGGGATGAGATCCCAGACGCCGAAGGTGCCATCGAAGCAGAAAACGAGCAGGAGCGCCCCCACGAGGAGCTTGTCGGCGATGGGATCGAGCATGCGGCCGATGGGCGAGACCGAGCCGTATTTGCGGGCGAGATAGCCGTCGAGGAAATCGGTAATCGCGGCGGCGACATAGAGGATGAGCGCGAGCCAGCGCAGGGCGGGGTGGCCGGCGAGGATCAGCAGCATGATGACCGGAATGGCCCCGATGCGGCCATAGGTCAGCCAGTTGGGCAATTTCGCCATGTCGAAGCGGGTTTCGGTCAAAGCCTGTCCTTCGTAAACATTTCGTTTCTCGCGCGTCCGGACTGAAAAAGTGGCTCCCACTTTTTACGGACACGCTTCCTAGCGGTTGAAATGATCGTATATCTGTTGGGCCATTGCCGTCGAGATGCCGGGGATGGCGGCGAGGTCCGACAGAGCGGCACGCGATACGGCCTTGGCCGAGCCGAAATGCTGCAGAAGCGCGCGCTTGCGGGTCGGGCCGATGCCTTCGATCTCATCGAGCGGGTTCTTGACCATCTCCTTCTTGCGCCGCGCGCGGTGGGTGCCGATGGCGAAGCGGTGGGCCTCGTCGCGCAAGCGCTGGACGTAGTAGAGCACCGGATCGCGCGCGGGCAGCATAAAGGGCTCGCGGCCTTCCATAAAGAAGGTTTCGCGCCCGGCATTGCGCTCCTCGCCCTTGGCGATGCCGATGACGGTGACGTCGCGGGGAAGGTTCATTTCCGCAAGCACGGCCTTGACCGCGTTTGTCTGGCCCGCGCCGCCGTCGATCAAGAGCACGTCGGGCCAGTCGGGCATGCCGGTGGCCTCGTCCTCCGCGTCCACCTCGCTTTCGCTCGCGAGGCGGGTGAAGCGCCGGGTGAGGACTTCGCGCATCATGCCGAAATCGTCGCCGGGGGTGAGGTCTTTGGATTTGATGTTGAAGGTGCGGTAGTGCTTTTTCGAAAGGCCTTCGGTGCCCGCGACGATCATGCCGCCGACGGCGTTCGTGCCCTGGATGTGGGAGTTGTCGTAGACCTCGATGCGGCGGGGAGGCTCTTCGAGGCCGAAGGTGTCGGCCATGGACTCGAGGAGCTTGCGCTGGCTGGCGGAATCCGAGAGGTGACGGCCGAGCGCTTCTTTGGCGTTCGAGAGCGCGTGTTCTACGAGCGCGCGCTTTTCGCCGCGCTTGGGCGTCTCGATCCTGACGGTGTGCCCGGCGCGGGTCGAGAGCGCTTCTTTGAGGATTTCGGCCTCGGTGAGATCGGTGGAGAGCAGGACGAGCTTTGGCGGGGTGCGGTTTTCGTAGAATTGCGCCATGAAGGCTTCAAGCACTTCGGTGTCGGTCATGTTCTCGTCGGCGCGGGGATAGAAGGCGTAGTTGCCCCAGTTCTGGTGTGCCCGGTAGAAGAAGACCTGGACGCAGAAATTGCCCGCTTCGTGGTGGATGGCGAAGACGTCGGCCTCGGCGACCGATTTCGCATTCATACCGCCGCCGCCCTGGATGAGCGCGAGCGCGGAGAGACGGTCGCGCAGGCGCGCAGCGGTTTCGAAGTCGAGCGCTTCGGCGGCGTCGTTCATTTCGCGCTGGAGTTGGTCCTGCACAGCCTTGGATTTGCCCGAGAGGAAGTCGCGGGCTTCGTTGGCGAGCTTCTGGTATTCGAGGATCGAGATCTCGCCAGTACACGGGGCAGCGCAGCGTTTGATCTGGAATTGCAGGCACGGGCGGGTGCGGCCGGCGTAGAAGCTGTCGGAACAGTTGCGCAGGAGGAATGCCTTCTGCAGTGCCGTAACCGTGCGGTTGACGGCGACGGCGGAGGCGAAGGGGCCGAAATAATGGCCCTTCTTGCGGCGGGTGCCACGGTGCTTGGCGAGTTCGGGGGCCTCGTGCTCGGTGGCGATGACGATGTATGGAAAGGTCTTGTCGTCGCGCAGCAGGACGTTGAAGCGCGGGCGGAGGCGCTTGATGAGGTTGGCTTCGAGCAGGAGCGCGGCGCTTTCGGTTTCGGTGCGCACGAACTCCATCGAGCGGGTGGCCGAGATCATGCGGCCGATGCGGACCGAATTGCCCTCATAGCGCGTGTAGTTGGTGACGCGAGCCTTGAGGTTTCTCGCCTTGCCGACGTAGATCACCGTGCCGGCCTCGTCGAGCATGCGGTAGACGCCGGGGCCGGTGGGGAGCGTCTTGACGAAACGCTTGATGGTATCAATGCCGGTGGTGGAGAAGTCTTCGGTCATTGCTTGCGCGGCGTGGGGGCGTTCTTTGGCGCCCAGGCGAGGTGTTCGCCGCCGTCGAGGGCGAGCATCTGGCCCGTCAGCGAGGGGAGCGCCAGGAGGGAGATGACACCTTCGGCGATCTCTTCGGGGGTGGGGCCGGCTTCCAGCGGGAGGCTGGCGGTGAGGGCTTTGAAATCGTCCTCGGACTGGTGGACGCTCTTTAACGTCGGGCCGGGGCCTATGGCGTTGACGCGGATCTTGGGGGCCAGGGACTGGGCCAAAGTGCGGGTGGCGGTGGAGAGGACGCTTTTGGAGAGCGTGTAGGAAAAGAAGTCGGGCGTCGGGTGGAGGACGCGCTCGTCGATTATGTTGACGATGTTCCCCGTTATATCGCCGGGGAGCTGGGCGGCGAAGTCTCTTGCCAGAAAGAGCGGGGCTTCGGCGTGGACGGCCATGTGGAGGTCCCAGAGATCCTCGTGGAGGGTATCCACGCTGTCGGGTTCGAAGACGCTGGCGTTGTTGACGAGGACGGTGAGCGGGCCGAAGGGTTCGGCGGCGGCGGCGATCAGGCCCATGCGGTCCTCGCGTTTGGCGAGGTCGGCGTGGACGGTTTCGGCCCGGCCGCCGTCGGCGCGGATGGCGTCGGCGAGCTGATCGGCCTTTTCACCCGATGAGCGGTAGTGGATGACGACCGGGTGGCCCTCGGCGGCGAGGCGCGCGGCGATGGCGGCGCCGATGCGGTCGGCCGCGCCGGTGATCAATGCCGTGCCCTGCATGAGTCGCCTCTTTCTGCCTAGAATATCTCCTTGAGAGATAGGCAGATTGGGGCCTCGGCGCAACTGCGGTTAGCGGCGCAAGGCCGCCACGATCCACATGATTGCGCCCGCAGCCAAGGCCGCGACGCCCAGGGGGGCGACGGTGAGGCTCAGGAGCGCCGGCACGAGCGCGTCGGCGCTCGGGGCGAATATGCCCATGGCGACGGCAGGAAGGGCGCCGACCGCCAGTAACAGCAGGCCAAGCTGGAGGAAGGCTATGGCCCAGCGGCCCAGGGTCATGGTGTTTTCCCTTTATTCGGAACGGACCGGATCAGGTTATCGTACCGAATATGACCACAGGCTGAACATACCACACGCCACCGGGGCGGAGATAAGTCCGCCGGGTCTTGCGCCGCCGCGGCGCCATGCGCATGTTGAACGCACTGAGCAATTCGTGCGGGAGAACGGCGTGATCTTCATGCTTTATGCGGCACTGGCGCTGGTGGCGGTGACCGTGATCGGCAATCTGATGCTTGCCAGATGGAACGCCGAGCGGCGGGAAAAGCGGATCGGGGAGCGTGTGGACGCGTATCTTACGAGCCTCGAGCGCGAGGGCGTGCCCGAACCGCTCGAGCCGATGAGCGCTCAAGAGCGGCGCGACACGCTGATCAGCGCGGGGCACCGGGTGCGCGTTGAAAGCGACAAGCGGTTCTACGTGGTGACGATCGGGGCCATCCTGGGGTTCTTCGTGGCGCTCGGGTTCGCTATCGAGGGTGCGGGAACGCGGGATTTCGTCATCACGCTGGCGATCGCGGCGGTGGCGCTCTACGGGGTGCATGCGTTTCTCTACCGGACCTTCCGGGCCAGGATGGCGGCGCAGGGGATCGATATCGAGCGCCTGAAGATCGAATAGAGCCTTTTTGGCTTTTCCCCGCATTGCTGAATCGCTCCGGGTCTCCTGGAAACGCTCCGGCTATTTCAGCCCGAGGATCGCGCCTCCGAGGTAGACCAGAACCCCGGCGCCGATGAGCAGCAGGGGGACGACGATCATGGCGGAAACGAGGACACCCGAGCCGGCCGGCAGGTGGAGGTGCGCCTGGGAGAAGCCCGCGGCGGTCATGCGCTCCAAAGCGGCGAGGCCGGCGCCGGCGACCATCAATCCGGATGCGAGTTTGACATAGGACTTCATGGGCTGCGTTCCCTTTAATGCGACGCGAAGACATTAGCATGTCGGTGCGGGGCGGGGATAAATCAATCGCCTCTTTCACCCAGAGCACGAAAAAACCCCACGCCGGAGCGTGGGGTGGAGGTCAGTGAGGCGGCGATCAGCGGCTGGAGCCGCCGATGCAGAAGTGGCCGTTGGGGCCGTTGAAGCAGACATTGCCCGAGACGTCGGCGTCGTCATTCCAGCGCCAGTGCGGCGGGCGATTGCCCCAATGGGGCGGGCGCGGGTTCCAGTGCGGCGGACGCACGACGACCGGGGGCCGCACGACGACCGGCGGGCGGATGACGATGGGCGGGTTGGGCCGGTAGTACCCGGCTTCGCGCAGATAGTTGGCCGAGACCCAACCGGAGGGGTCGCGGTCGTATTGGTGGATGAAGCACCAGCCGCTGCGGCAATATTCGACGTCAACGCGTTCCCCCGCGTAGAGGGCGTCGAGCACGCGATAATTGGTGCCGGGTCCCGCGCGGACGTTGAGCGACGTCACCGCGCTCGCCTGCCAGGCGAACGCACCTGCGGTCATCACCATCACCATGACGGCGGCCAGCCCGCTCCTTAATGCAGTCTTGCGAAAAGCCATCTCGCTTCTCCCTGATGTGTTGCGGGCGGCGGTTTCGTGCCGTCCTTATGCGGTAATAAAGCGGATCGTGGCTGAACCGTTGCTGAACGGTTTGTTCTGTCTCACGGCGCGCACCGCAATGGTCATGACGCTGGTCGCTATGACCATTGCTGCGCCTGCGACGGCGCGGCGCAAACGTGCGCCGAGGTCCTCGCTTCGCTCGTCCGCGCGTACTGCCGCCTTTGCAATTGGGCACCGGGGAGGATTGGCGGGCATGCGGAAACCTCCGACGGCCATGGGCCTCGGGCTTTGGGGTGTGGACGGCATGCGGCGAGACGGGCCTCATTCCGTTTGTAGATATAAGCGAGGCTCGCCTCGCCGCATGCATCCGGGGTTTTTGGCTTGGCGTCCGCTCGGGCTAGGGCCAATCCCTGCCGCCTTTCGGCGGTTACCACAGGATCGCTGTGGCTGGCCACGGTGACGTTTGGGCCTCCGCTGGGGCGCCCCCCGTCGGACCCGGATCGGTCACGAGACCGGCAACGCGGCAGAGCCGCCCCGCCGGTCTCCCGCCAAGCGTACGTAGCGCTTGCGTCCATCTCAGCGGAACCGTGCGCACAGGATAACCGGGCCCGGTGGGACGGGGATAAGTTTTTCGCCAGTCATCGATCAGGACTGCGATTCTTGGTCTTTCGCGAGGCGCGGAGCTTCCTCACGCATGCCTTCGGCGAGCTCGGGATTGCTTGCAAGGATGATCTTGTAGAACTGCGTATGGAAGATGGAGTAGGCCTCTTCGGGGTCTTCGCCCTTGGCGATGGCCGCCATGCGGGCCTCAACGCCCTCTTCGATGCCCATCATGGTCAATTGCGCAAAACGGTAGAGCACGCTTTGCTGCTGTTCGCGCGTGATCTCTTCGTGCGCCGGCGGCTTGTCGTGGCCGTGCGTTGCCGCGTGCGCCTCAAGGACGGCGCGGGCCTCGCTGAGGGTCAGCGCGATCTCCGAGGCGGTGACGGGGCGGCCTTTGGGCAGGAAGGGGAGCGCGTCGGCCTCGACGGCTGAGTCGAGGTGCCGTCGCGTGTCGGCCAGAAGCGTGCGGACGAGCCTTACGGCTTGAGCCGACGCCTCGCCCGCGTTGCGGACCTTGGCCTGCGCGGTGAGATCGGCGTGGAGCGCGGTGTAGCGCGCGATGAGGTTCTGGTAGGCGATCCGGGGATCGGTTCTGCCGGGCATGATGCCCTCCTGTCGATGGGGCGCAGTTTGCGCCGGTTACGGACGACAGGAGAGGATACGGGAGGTTGGAGGGGCGGGGATAAGTTGGGCCGCTTCTCGATTCAACTAGTCGATCCATGGATCGTCGTAGCTTATCGCATTCTCAGGAAGGTCAAAGTTGGCTTGCACGTGTAGGTGGATATTGATTCGCGCAGCAACAGCCTTCGGAGATGTGTCGATGGAGTACGGTTCCTCCTCCGCTGTAGATTCGATCATGTAGCTCCCCCAGGTCTCGATAGCGTCATTCCAATGGTCGCTGTCCACTATCGCGTTGGCTGCATCCACAAAATCCCATTCTTCCTTCTTGCTCCGAGCCATCACCCACTGGCTGCGGGTTGCATAATCGATACGCGGTAGCGGATGTCCACCTCGATCATAAGATCTTGGCTTAGTGCTAGCCCAATCGCCATACGTCAGATTGGCTTCGTTATTCGCGGCGCGGACCCGATTGAAAACCTCGCGTGCTCCAATAGTACAGGTACCGAGTCCCTCGATATTGGCGAATGAACTGGGAAAATTAGAGGTGCTAGTCGAAAGGGGGACATTTGGATTGCGCTGTAGCACCTGCTCAACCGCAGAGCGAAGCCAAAATTCATGGGCCAGTGGATCATTTGCCCAGCCGGCATCGATAAATACAGCCAATTCGGAGTGTTCTATGTCCTCGAGGGCATTTAGCACGTTGCCATTAAGCCCTAGCGTTGGGTCATCGAAGCGAAACGCATATCCCCGGCCTAAATGCTCAGCCCAGTCGATCTGTTCTAGCAGATCACGTTCAGACACATCGTGCCGTAAGATCGGCATCGCCGTCTCTATAGTCTCTATTAGGGATTTCCAATCATCAATCCGGTTGTCCCCTTGGATCAAAGCGCGAAATTCGCGCTGCGCCCCGTTGCTAGAGTTCTGGCCAACGTAATACCGATCTAGATCGAGAAAGAACGGGCGGTTTCCATACGCTTGTTCGATCCGCTCGACCGACCTTTCTAAGCTATGAGAGCCAACCCAAGGCGCGAACAATACCACTGGCAAAATCCGCGACTTGTCCCCTTCTGCCAGTTCTTCAAGTCCGCGCATTTCACCCGGTCTTAGTGCGAGTGTAGGGCAGTAGCTGGCCTCTCTTATGCTCCGAAGCACTACTTAATTCCCAGTCTTATAGATAAGGCTTGTTTCGATACCTGAAACTCGGCGGCGAGTGCGGCAATAGTTTCCTCGTCGCGAGCATTGCCGAATTCCTGCCATCGTTCCAGCAATTTTCCTCTTGGCATAAGTATCTCTGCGGCGCCGCGATTAGCTTCTGCCTCCAAGGTGTCACTCAAGCGCGAACGGTAGAGGATGTCATCAGAGAGACCATTTCCTATCTTCTCTCGGTGGAGAAGATAGTGAGTAATCTCATGCGCGAGGGTAAAACGTTGACGTTCTCTCTTCTCGTGCCTGTTTATACGAATAAGATATCCCGATGGCGCAGTCTCGGATTTCTTGATTTCACCGGATATTCCGGGCTTGAGGGTTGCAAGTCTTACTTCGAGGCCGAGTTCCTCCGCAAGCGCTCCCAATCGAACCGGTTGCAAAGCTGCATGGCGAAGTACGATTTCTCTATCCGACGATGAAGCTGATCTGAGCGCGCTCATTCCTCCTCGTCCTCCTCCACCTGCTCCAGTGGATCTTCCCATCCGGCAGACTCGGAAATCCCAATATGGCGGTAAGTGATTTCCATCACTGTTTTGGTGGCTACACCATGAAGTTCACCGCCAACCTGAAGTGAGCGGCGAACCTCGTCGGTGGCTGTGCTTCTAGATACGATTCTGGCCTGCTTAACCATATTATTGAAGCCCCAGAAGGCCAATAAAGCGATAATAACCCCCAATACTGTTACCATTATTGATACAGATGTAAGCAGTATAGCCGCGAAATCGGCATAGCTCATTGCGTGTGATTTTCCTCCGGACGAGATGTCCACGAAACGTGACAGGAATATAGTGGAGGCTAGGAAACCTAGCATTAGGCCGGCGAACAAGCATGCAATAACGGCTGGTGCACGAAGGTCAGAGATAGTTTTTCTGGTGTTATCAGTTTGGGAGGTCATTGCCTGATGGGTCGAATTGCGTCATTTGAAAGCCATCGGTCGCGATCCTTAACAAGGCCGAATCAAAGCTTACCGCGAGGATAATTGTAAACCTATCCGTGATCCTCGGGAATAAGGCGACTGGCTGTCACAAGGTCTGGGACAATGCGCACCTACCCCCCAGGCCCCTCCAAAACCTCCATCTCCATCTCCCGCAACTTCTTGATCTCATCCCTCAACCTTGCCGCTTCCTCGAACTCGAGGTTCGTCGCGGCTTCCCTCATACGCGCTTCCATATCCTTGATCGTCGCCGCCAGATTTGCACCCACCGGGATCGTGTCCTTCCCGTCCTTGCCCGGTCTGATCTTCACCGAGACGTGGTCGCGTTCGTAGACCGAGTCCACGATATCGTTGATGCGGGCCTTCACACTCTGCGGCGTGATGCCGTGCTCCGCGTTGTAGGCGAGCTGTTTTTCGCGGCGGCGGTTGGTTTCCGCGAGGGCGCGGTCCATGGAGCCGGTGATATTATCCGCGTAGAGGATGACGCGGCCGTCGACGTTTCTCGCGGCGCGGCCGATGGTCTGGATGAGTGAGGTTTCCGAGCGGAGGAAGCCTTCCTTGTCGGCGTCGAGGATGGCGACGAGGCCGCACTCGGGGATGTCGAGGCCTTCGCGCAGCAGGTTGATGCCGACGAGGACGTCGAAGGCGCCCAGGCGCAGGTCGCGGATGATCTCGATGCGCTCGATGGTGTCGATGTCCGAGTGCATGTAGCGCACGCGCAGGCCCTGCTCGTGGAGGTATTCGGTCAAATCCTCGGCCATCTTCTTGGTGAGGACGGTCAGAAGCGTGCGGTAGCCGGCCTCGGCGGTCTTGCGGATTTCGTCGGTGACGTCGTCGACCTGGGTCTTGGCGGGGCGGATTTCGACGACGGGGTCGATCAGCCCGGTGGGGCGGATGACCTGTTCGGCGAAGACGCCGCCGGTCTGCTCGAGCTCCCACTGGCCGGGGGTGGCCGAGACGTAGACCGTCTGCGGGCGCATGGCGTTCCATTCCTCAAAGCGCAGGGGGCGGTTGTCCATGCAGCTGGGGAGGCGGAAGCCGTATTCGGCGAGGGTGGCCTTGCGGCGGAGGTCGCCGCGGTACATGGCGCCCAGCTGCCCGATGGTGACGTGGCTCTCGTCGACGAAGACGAGCGCGTCGTCGGGCAGGTATTCAAAGAGCGTGGGGGGCGGCTCGCCGGGCTTGCGGCCGGAGAAGTAGCGCGAATAGTTCTCGATGCCGGCGCACGAGCCGGTGGCTTCCATCATCTCGAGGTCGAAGCGGGTGCGCTGTTCGAGGCGCTGGGCCTCGAGGTAGCGGCCCATGCCGTTGAGTTCCTGCAGGCGCGCGGCGAGCTCCTTCTTGATCTCCTTGATGGCCGCGTTGAGCGTTGTGCGCGTGGTGACGTGGTGGGAGTTGGCGAAGACGCGGATATGCGTGAGCTCGGCGGCTTTCCTGCCGGTCAGGGGATCGAATTCGGCGATGGATTCGATCTCGTCGCCAAAGAGCGAGATGCGCCAGGCGGCGTCCTCATAGTGGGCGGGGAAGATCTCGATGGTGTCGCCGCGCACGCGGAAGGTGCCGCGCACGAAGCCGAGGTCGCCGCGCTTATACTGCAGGGCGACGAGTTCGTTCAGCAGCGCGCGCTGGTCGATCTTCTGGCCCTTCTGGAGGGCAATGGTCATCGTGGTGTAGTCCTCGACCGAGCCGATGCCGTAAATGCAGGAGACCGAGGCGATGATGATGACGTCGTCGCGCTCGAGGATCGCGCGGGTGGCCGAGTGGCGCATCCGGTCGATCTGCTCGTTGATGGTGGATTCCTTCTCGATATAGGTGTCGGTGCGCGGGACGTAGGCCTCGGGCTGGTAGTAGTCGTAGTAGGAGACGAAGTATTCCACCGCGTTGTCGGGGAAGAAGTT
This sequence comes from Pelagibacterium xiamenense, assembly GCF_021166475.1. GTDB lineage: Bacteria > Pseudomonadota > Alphaproteobacteria > Rhizobiales > Devosiaceae > Pelagibacterium > Pelagibacterium xiamenense. Next base: position 473,935 of record NZ_JAJOYS010000002.1, on the reverse strand, counting down.
CTTGAATTCGCCGTAGAGCTGGGCGGCGAGGGTCTTGTTGTGGGCGAGGATCAAGGCCGGGCGGCCGGTCTTCGCGATCACCTGCGCCATGGTGTAGGTCTTGCCCGAGCCGGTGACGCCGAGAAGGACCTGGTCGGTCTCGCCATTGTTGGCGCCCTCGACGAGCTCGGCGATGGCGGTGGGCTGGTCGCCGGCGGGCTGGTATTCGGTCTTGAGCGTGAAGGGGATGCCGCCCTGGTCCTTGGGCGGACGGGCCGGGCGGTGGGGCTTCCACGGTTCGGCGCCCTCGACCTCCTTGCGGCCCTCGGAGATGATCTTTTCGAGCGCCTGGACGGTCGCGGTGACGCCCTGCGCGGTCGAGGAGACGGTCGCGGGGGTGTGGAAGCCCGCCTGCGGGGCTTCGGCGAAGCCGTCGAGGTTGGTGGGGCGCTCGACGGAGTTGGCCTTGGACTTGGGAGCCTTGAGGCTCATGCCCGTCGCTTCGCTCCGGGCACTTTTTTTACCCTCGCGCCGGGCGGGCTGGCCGGTGGCTTCGGAGCGCTTGCCCTTCGACGCTTTCTTCTCGGCCTTTTCCGCTTCCTTGGCGGCTTCGCGGTCGAGGCGGCGCTTGTTGCGCAGGCGTTCCTGCGGCAGCGGCCTGGCGATCTGTGCGTCCTCGGCCTTCTCGATCTCCTTGATGAAATCGTCGATGGAGAAGTCGGCCTTACCGGGGCGGCCGGCCGGGCGCTTGTTATCGTCCGCACTCATGGGGAACACCGTCGCTGTCGTCTGGAGTCGAGATATATAGGTAGCATCTCGGGAACGGAAAGGGAACGGGGGCTGCTGACAGATCGTGTCAGCAGTGGCGCGGGTTGACACGCGCGCGCGGGCGCGGGCTTTTGGACGTGTTCATCAAGGCATTGAAGGAGAGGCGGCATGCTCGTCCGGATCACCAAGGATTTTCCCGTTATCCATTCCGTCATCGGGCTTGTGGGGAATTTGCTGTTCTTTGTCGGCTCGATCCTGTTTTTCAAGGTGTTCGACGCATTCTACACGCTTGCGGTGTGGCTGTTCGTCATCGGATCGCTGTGCATGCTGATCGGGTCGATCGGGGAGGTGACGCGGAAATTCGTGGCGATCGAGGACGGGGAGATCACGCTTTAGGAACGCAAAAACGGCGCGCCGGAGGAGAGGCGCGCCGTTCCAGGGAGGAGGAAGGGTAAACGTATCAGGCGAATGCGCCGGTAAACGCCATGACGATGGTGATCATCGAAAGCATGACCGCGCCGGTCGCACCGGCAATGCTCATCTGGATCAAGGTACGGGCCATTATCGCCTCCTGCTGTTATTGTCGTTCGCACTGATCAACGGGACACGTGCCGAAAAGGTTTCGCCCGGTGACAATTTCGTGTTCTGTTTTCATCATGTGCGGTGACGGCTGAACGCGGGCTGAATGGGGTCTTCATGGTGAAACAGAGCATCGCGCATGTCGCGCTGGTGGTGCGGGACTACGACGAGGCGCTGGACTTTTTCGTCGGGACGCTTCGGTTCGATCTCGTCGAGGACACGTACCAGCCCGAGCAGGACAAGCGGTGGGTGGTGGTGCGGCCCAGGGGCAGCGCGGGCGCATCCGTGCTGCTGGCGCGGGCATCCAAGCCCGAACAGGAGGCGTTTATCGGCAATCAGGCCGGGGGGCGGGTGTTCCTGTTCTTGCAGACGGACGATTTCTGGCGCGATTACAACGCGATGGTGGCGAAGGGCATAAGTTTCGTGCGGGAGCCCAAGGCGGCGCCATACGGGACCGTCGCGGTGTTCGAGGACCTTTACGGGAATTACTGGGATCTGGTGGAGTTTTCGGACGGACGGTAGGCGCAGGCGGAAAGCCGCCCGCGCCGCTAACGTCATGCTGCGATATTCAGCCAGCCCGGCGCGATGGCCGTGCCGCGGCCCGTGAAGGCGAAACGGATGTTGAGCATACCGAGCGGCTCGAGGAGGCGCGCGGTGTCGAGTTTTCCGCTGTTTTCGGGGGCAAAGCCCGCTTTGCTGACAAGGTCTGCTACGGCTTCGACGGCGCTTTCGTCATCCCCGGCGAGATAGACGGGCACACCGGCGGTGGCCTCCGCCGGCGCGGCGAAGAGCTGAGCGAAGATCGTGTTGAACGCTTTTACGACGCGAGCGCCCGACGCAGCCGCCTGAATTTCCTCACTGGCGGACGTAGAATAGCCAAAGAGCAGGCCGGAAAAGTCCGGCGTGATCGGATTGGTGATGTCTACTACAATCTTGCCGTCGAGCGCCTCGGTGGAGGCAAGATCGCGGGCGTCGCCATAATGCATGGCGAGGACGATTATGTCTGCCCGTGCGATGGCGTCTTCGACGGATGCCGCCGTGACGCCGGGCAGTTCGCGTGCGAGGGCGGCGGCGGTTTCAATGCTGCGGGCTGCGACCACGAGGTCCGTTGTGCCGGCGAGGCGCCGTGCCAGGCCTTTGCCCATATTGCCCAGTCCGATAATTGCGGTGGTCATAGTCATGCTCCTTGGTGTGCGATTGCGATGACACCAAAATAGAGCTTTTCTATTCGTGCGATAATTGCTCTTATGCGTACAATATAATTGCGTGAAGCGTTTAAATGACCGATTTGACCGATTTGCGGACTTTTGTCGCGGTGGCCACGTCGGGGAGCTTTACCGCAGTCGCCAAACGGCTCGCGGTGTCTCCGGCGACCGTGGGGCGGCGGATCAGCGCGCTCGAAGCGCTCCATGCCACCAAGCTGATCGAGCGCACGACCCGGTCGCACAGGCTGACCGAGATGGGGCAGGCGTTTCTCGAAAAGGCGATCATCGTTGTTGAAGCCGCCGACGAACTGGACGACCTCTCACGATCCGAAGGCACCGTGCTATCCGGCAGGGTGCGGGTGAGTGGTCCGACGACGCTCGGGATCAAGCGGCTAAGCGGGCTGGTTGTGTCCTTCTCGGAGGAACAGCCGGGCGTCTCGGTTGAGTTGAGCCTGAGCGATCGCCATGTCGATCTTGTGCGAGAAGGGTTCGATTTTGCCGTACGGGTGGGAGAACTCAAATCGGCATCCCTGGTTGCGCGCCGGGTCGGCACGTACCGGTTCGTCTGCTGCGCGGCGCCGGAGTACATTGAGCGCCATGGCGCGCCCGAAACGCCCGATGCCCTCGTCGCGTCGCGGTGCATACTGAATCTCAACATCGTGCCGCGCAATCGCTGGCTCTTCATTGGAGCCGACGGGACGCCGTTTTCAGTGGAAGTGGGAGGCGGGGTCGAGATCGATAACGGCGAAGCGCAGCGCGCTGCCGCGCTGGCCGGCGGAGGGATCATCTACGCGCCGCGCGATCTGGTTGCGGACGATCTTGCGTCCGGCAGGCTGGTGCCGGTCCTGACGGACTGGGATTTGCTCAGCCTGCCCATCCACATCGTCTATCCGTCGCGCCGCTTCGTGCCCCGGCGGGTGCGGGCGCTTGCCGAGACTCTGGCAGCGCGGCTGAGGGAATAGTAGGCAGAGGCCGCCGCGCCGGGCGTTTGGCGCGGCGGCTGTTATAATCCGGTCAGGCCGCTGCCATGGCGGGGCGGGGGCGGATGCTTAGGGTGATGAAGAGGGCGGCGAGCAGGAGTATGGCCGTTGCGCTCGCCAGAACGTTGGGCGCGCCGCTGGTATCGTAGATGGCGCCGCCCGCCGCGGCACCCGAGGCGATTGCGAAATTGATGCTTGCGACGAGCAGCCCGCCGGCGGTCTCGGCCTCGTCGGGGGTCGTGCGGGCGAGCCAGCTCGACCAGGCGACCGGCACCGTGCCGAAGGCGAGGCCCCAGGCCGCGGCGAGAATGGCGGTGGGGAAAGCCATGGTGCCCGAAAGCAGCAGGCCCGCGCCGAGCACGGTCATCGTGAGCGGCGCCGCGATCAGCGTGAGGCGCAGGCTGCGCTCGACAAGGAAGCCGCCCAGAAAGGTTCCGGCGATGTTGGCGATCCCGAAACCGAGAAGGATAGCCGAAATCGTATTGATATCGACAAGGGTGACCGTCTCGAGGAAGGGTCGCAGATAGGTGAACAAGGCGAAGTGCCCGCCAAAGACCAGCGTCGCCGCCAAAAGGCCGAACGAAACGCTCGGACGCGCGAGGAGTACGCCGATGGTTTTGATGCTGGCCCGTCCGCGCGGGGGCATTTTGGGCAGGGTGGCGAATTGGACAACAAACGCCAGCAGGCCGAGCCCCGCGGCGAGGATGAACACGTTGCGCCAGCCGATGACCGCGCCGAGAAAGCTGCCGACGGGCGCCGCGAAAATCGTCGCGCCGGACACACCCGCAACGATGATCGACAGCGCGCGCGGCACGCTTTTTTCCGGGACGAGACGCATGGCAATGGCGGTGGACATGGTCCAGAACCCGCCGAGCGCGACACCCAGAAATACGCGGGCAATCAGGAGGATCGTCAGGTTCGGCGCAAAGGCGGCGAGCAGGTTCGACGCCACGAGCAGCGCCGACAGGGTCAACAAAACGTGCCGCCGGTCGATGTTGCGGATCACCGATGCGAGCAGCAGGCTTGTGAAGAATGCCACTACGGCGGTGGCGGTGACGGCCTGGCCGGCCATGCCTTCGGTGACGGCCAGATCGCCGGCCATGGGCGTGAGCAGGCTGGCAGGAAGGAATTCCGCCGTCACGAGGCCGAAAATACCCAGCCCCATGGAGACGACGGCGCCCCATGCGGGGGGCTGGCTGGCGGCGGCGCCGGTTTGTGACTCGTTCATCGCTTGCGTCCTTTCGTTAAGAGGAGGTCGAGCGCTACAGTTAGGCTGGACAGGTCGGACGTTCCATGACACTAATTCCGAAATGCATGATCGAAAGTCCGAACTGATGCATAAGCCCAATCTGCCACCGCGCGTATCCACCGATGTCGTGAGCGAACTGCTCCTAGGGATGCGGCTGTTCGGGGTCGACTACCGGCGGGTGCTCGCGGCGCGGCCGTTCGGGCTGCGGTTCACCACGGTCAGCGGGCGCGCCCAGTTTCATTTCGTGGCGCGGGGGCCGGTCTATCTGCGCAATACCGCGGGGGACGTCCGGGTGATGAACTCCGGGGACGCGGTTCTGTTGCCGCGCGGGGGCGTGCACGCGCTCGTCTCGGACCCCGACGCGCCGGACGAAGACATGGCGCTCTACAAGGCCGATCCGCTTTGCGCCAATATCAGCGGGATCAATACGTGCGGGGCGGCCGAAGACGCCGCTTCCGGCGCGCTGCTGTTCAGCGGGTGCATGGAATTCGATCTGGGCGGCATGCATCCGCTCGTTTCGCTGATGCCCGAAGCGATGTTCGTGAATACGCTGCTCGACCGGTATCCGGAAATCCTGCCCATGCTCGAGGCGATGGCGCGCGAGGCGAAAGAGGCGCGGGCCGGCTATGCCGGTATTCTGGCGCGGCTGGCGGATGTCGTTTCGGCGTTTATCGTGCGCGGCTGGGTCGAATGCGGATGCGGGGACGCCAAGGGCTGGGTGGAGGCGCTGCGGGACCCGCGGCTGGGGCGCGTGATCGTGGCGCTGCATCGCGATCCGGGGCGTGACTGGACGCTGGCTGAACTGGCGGCGGAGATGGGCAGTTCGCGCTCGGTCTTTGCCGAACGGTTCATGGCGGTGACCGGTACGACGCCGGTGCGGTACCTCACCCAATTGCGGATGCAACTGGCGACGCAATGGATCGCGCGCGACGGGGTGCCGATCGATACTGCCGCGCAGCGGCTGGGGTACAACTCGCAGGCTGCGTTCAGCCGGGCGTTCAAGCGGGTCGTCGGGGTGCCGCCAAGCGCAGTGCGGGCCGGCGCACAGGGCGCGGCGTCTGTGGACGGATAGCCGGATCGCAATCCATCGAGAGCGGCGTGTTATTGCGCGGTCGAGCTGAGGGCCTGGGGTCTTGGCGCGGGGGTGTCCCTGTCTGCGAGGTGCGCGACGAGATCGTTGATCTCGGCTGCGGGGACGGGGCGGCTATAGAGGTAGCCCTGCCCGAGATCGCAGCCCAAGGCCGTGAGACCGGCGGCCTGATCGGCGGTCTCGATGCCTTCGGCGAGGACGGTCTTGCCGAGCTTTTTGCCCAGCGCGACGATGGATTCGATGACAGCGCGGGCGGAGGGGCTTTCGTGCATGGAATCGACGAAGCTCTTGTCGATCTTGAGGAGGTCGAAGGGCAGGCTGGCCAGATAGGCGAGGGAGGAAAAGCCCGTGCCGAAATCGTCGATGGCGATTTTGACGCCCAGGGCCGAAATGGCCTGAAGCGTCGCGATGGCCGAGTCCTTGTGAGAAAGCAGGATGCTCTCGGTGACTTCGATTTCCAGCCGTTCGGGCGCCAGGCCGCTTATGCGCAGGGCGGCGCGAACGTCCGCCACGACGTCGGACAATTCGAACTGGACAGGGGAGACGTTGACGGCAACCGAAAGGCATTCGGGCCAGCTCATGGCCTGGCGGCACGCCTGTTCGAGCGCGAACCGGCCGATTTCGGCAATGAGGCCGGTTTCCTCGGCGACGGGGATAAAGCGATCGGGACGCATCCGTCCGTGCCGGGGATGCTCCCACCTGATCAGTGCTTCCGCGCCGACAGGTGACCCGCCGGCGAGCGCATACTGAGGCTGATAGTGCAGGCTGAGCTGGTTCTGCCGCAGCGCGGCGCGCAGCTCCTCCTCGATGCCGCGCCGAACGGCGACATTGTCGTCCATGCTCGGCTCGAACATCGCCATCTGGTCGCCCGGGCGCGTGGCCGCAATCGCAAGAGCCATATCGGCATGGCGCAGCAGGGCCTCGCCGCCTTCCCGGGCGCCGGCGGCGAAGGCCCAGCCGCCACTGACGCCGATGACCGCGTGGTGGCCCGAGAGATTGAAGGGGATGGCGAGCAGGCCGACGATTTCCGCAAAGACCGCGGGAGCGTCCGCGCTGGCCTCGGGACCCGAAATTTCGATGGCGAACCGGTCGCCGCCGAGCCGGGCGACCGTCTTGTGTCCGGCGGCAGTCAAGCGGCTCACGACTTGGCGCAACATCTCGTCGCCAAGCTGATGGCCGAGTGTGGCGTTGACCGACTTGAACCGGCGCAGGTCGATGACGAGCACGCCGATCTCGGAGGCGGGCCCGAGCGTATGGATTTTCTGCTCGAGGAGTGCCACGAAACTCGTGTGGACCAGCGCGCCCGTCAAGGCGTCGTGCTCGGCGAGGTAGCGCAGTTCGGCCTCGTGCTTGCGGCGCGCGGTCACGTCGCGGAAGGTGAGGGTGGCAAAGGCCCGGCCGCTGGTGCCGGTCGCGACGCGGGATTCGGTGATGACGTACTCGATGGTGAACGTGCCGTTGGGCATCCGGATGTCGCGTTCGCGGGCAATGCTGGCATTGCCCAGGGCGGGGGACGTTTCCTCGAAGATCTTGTGCAGGTCGTCCAGGAACGGGCCGGGCATGACGTCGGCCACCGGCGCGCCCACGAGGTCGTCGCCGAGCCAGGATTTGGCAAGACCGCTCGCTGCGAGGATGCGCCGGTTCTCGTCGACGACGATGACGCCGTCGAAATTGTCGTCGACCACCCGCCGCAGGACGTCCTGCATCTGATTGCGCTCGCCGGTCACCCTTTCGATGATGAACTGGCGGATCCGGGTCTCCGACAGGATGCGCCAGATACCGTAGAGGGCGAGGCCGACGAGCAGAGGGCCTGTCGGTATCATCGTCGCTTCAAACTGGTAGGCGCCGTGGGCGGCGGCTTCGGCGCCAAGGGCGAGGCCAACCGTCGCGGCCAGCGCGTTCCAGAGGCCCACGCGGCGGTGCGCCGCGAGCATCAGCGCGAGAAAGACGCCGAGCAGCGCCAGGGCCGGGGCCGGACCGGTGGATGCCAGCGCGCGGTCCTGCGCGACGCTTTCGGCGGCGAGGACCTGGATCAGCGCGCCGGGGATTGCACCCTGTCCGGGGGTGAAGAAGAAATCCTGAAGCTCGACGGCGCTGGCGCCGATGATGACCGATTTGCCCATGAAGGCGCCGGGGGACACGGTGCCGTCGAGAACAGAGGCGGCGGATATTGTGGGGATGCTGGCGGCGGAAATGCCGAAATCGATGCCGATGGCCGGCGGAAGGGCCTCGCCGGGATGGAGCCACATCGGAAGAGAGCGGACGAGGGTGCCGCCGATGGCCATCGCGCTGGGAAGTTGCCGGGCCTGGCCGGCGTCATCGACGATGACGTTCACCGAGAACGGGTCGACGTGGCGGAGAAAGCGCTCCAGGGGCCGCGCGTTGTGGATCTGGCCGTCGCGGGACTGTTGTCCGAAGGCAGCGAGATAGGCGTAACCGCCCGAGGCTTCGAGCGCTTCTTCGAGACGAGCGTCCGCGGCTTCGGTGCTGCGGGCGCTGAAGTCGATGTCGACAAATACGTCCGTTGCGCCCGCGTCGAGGGTCGCGTCGATCAGGTCGGCATAAAGATCGCGCGGCCAGGGCCAGACGCCGACCGCTTCGAGGCTGGCCGCGTCGAGCGCGACGAAGACGATCTCGCCGGAGGCTGGCTGATCGCGCAGCGCAAAGCGGGCATCCATCAGCGGGCGGTCGATGGGATTCCAGAACGTGGCGAGGGCCGCGGCGCACAGGATCGCCAGACCGGCGAGAACGCGCCGGGCGGTATTGGATTTCAACGCCTTGCCTGCTGCGTGGACCATCGCTCGCCTAGCCGAAGGTTCCTCCCCGTTTCACCGTTCATCTATCGGCGCGCTCCGTTTCCCAAGCATTAAGGGGGCGGCATATCTCGATCGATGGTTAAGGCAACCTTGCGGCGGCCCGGCTTGATCGGGGCGATTGGCTGTGCATGCTGGGGCGAAACGCACATACGCAAGGAGAACGGTCATGGCGGTGATGCCCGAACAGCCCAAGCTCGATATTGCGGCGCCCGAATTCGCGCTTGCCGACGTGATGGGCGAGAACGGGGCGGTGATCGTTTTCATCTGCAACCACTGCCCGTACGTCAAAGCGGTTGTCGGGCGGCTGGTGGCGGCGGCGGATACGCTGCGGGCAGAGGGGATCGGCTTTGCCGCGATCTGCTCGAACGATGCGGCGTCGCACCCGGAGGATTCGTTCGAGAACATGGGGCGGTTCGCGCGCGAGCACGGGCTTACGTTTCCCTATCTGCACGACGAGAGCCAAGCGGTCGCGCGGGCCTATGAGGCGGTGTGTACGCCGGATTTCTACGGGCTCGACGGGGCCGGGACGATCAAGTATCGCGGGCGGCTCGACGAGGGGCGCAAGGACGCGCCGTCACCGGGCGCGAAGGCTGAACTCGTGGAGGCGATGCGGATGATCGCGGCGACGGGGGAGGCGCCCGGCGAGCAGGTGCCTTCGATGGGATGCTCGATCAAATGGAAGGCGGCGTAGCGGCGCGCGGATAGGGGCGCGCCGGACGGCAGCCGAGCAAAACGTCCGCGGTTCAGACCGCGGCGAACGCTCCGGTGACCATCAGGACGGCGGCGAACAGCCCACACATTGCGGCGCCCGCGAGCGCGGCGACGGTCATCGAGACGGCTTTCTGCGTTGAAAGTTTGTCAGACATGGCGGCACCCAAGCCGGGGTTCCCGGCCCTTACAACGTTACGCAATTGCCCCCAATCACCGGCGTTTCCCCTTACTGGAAGCCGCCGGAATTCCAGTATGCGCGCTTAACGGAGCGTTGTGCAGAAAACTAAATTTGAAGGTAAATTGTTTGTTTAGGCGGAGCGGTCCGTGCGGGGGCCGTATACTCGCTAGAACCTCTTGCCCAGCTCTTCGGCCATGATGTCGAAGACGAGGCGGACGCGGCGGGAGGTATTGAGCTCGCGGTGGGCGGTGAGCCAGACGGGAATGGGTATGGGATCGAAGTCGGGCAGGACCTGCCTGACGGAGGGCTCGGGGTCGGCGATCCAGTCGGGCATGACGCCGATGGCGACCCCCTGTTTGACGAGTTCCCAATGGACATAGTGGCTGCCGGTCACGAGGGGGAAATTGTCCTTTGTGAGCTTCAGGCCCAGACGATTGAGGGCCTCGATCATGGTGTCGCCGATGTCGAAGGAGATGAAGTCGGCGCGGCTGAGATCATCGACCGTCCGGGGATTTCCGATGCGCTCGAGATAGGCCGGCGTTGCGTAGAGGCGGCCGAAATCGTCGCCGATCATTTTGGCGATGAGGTCGGGCTGGGTGGGGCGGAAGCTGCGCACGGCGATATCGGCCTCGCGGCGCCTGAGGTCGATGGCCGCGTTGGTGGCAACGATCTCGATGGCGATGCCTGGCGCTTCGCGGCGCAGGCGCTCGACGATCGGGGGGAGGAGATAGGCCGAATAGATCTCGCTTGCGGTGATGCAGATCGTGCCTTCGATGGACTGGGCATTGCCCGAGGCGGCGAGCGAGACACGGTTGGCGGCGTCACCCATGGCGCGGACGTGGTCGAGCAGGCCGAGACCGGCTGGGGTGAGGATCAGGCCGCGGCCGGCGCGCTCGAAAAGGACGACGCCCAGTTCGTCCTCGAGGGCATCGACCTGGCGGCCGAGGGTCGGCTGGGCCATGCCGAGCGCGCGTGCGGCCGCGGAGAGCGACCCTTCCTCGGCGGTGACGAGGAACGCCCGCGCGCGGTTCCAGTCGAACTTTATTGCGCGCCAATCCATGCGTGATTGCATAACAGAAGTAGGAATTTCGTCAATTCTGTTGAGGTCCGGGCGGGCATAGAACTGCGCCATCACATGTTCGCAGATCAATGGAGACGAAAGATGAAAGCTGCTGTTTATGAGACATACGGGCCGGCGGATGTGCTTAAGATCAAGGATGTGCCGCGACCGGAGGCGGGCGAGAACGGCGTTCTGGTGCAGGTTTATGCCAGCGCGGTGACGAGCGCGGACTGGCGCATGCGTGCCTCTGCGTTTCCCGGCGGGCTCTGGCTGATGGGCCGGCTGATGACCGGGCTGATCAAGCCCAGGCACAAGATCCTCGGCGTTGCGTTCGCCGGGCGGGTGGTTTCGGTGGGTGCGGCGGTGCGCGGGTTCAGGCTGGGCGATCCGGTCTTCGGGTTTTCGGGCAGCGGCGCGCATGCGGAATATGTGGCGGTGGATGCCGATGGGCCGGTCGCCAGGATGCCCGAGGGCCTTGGCTATGACGAGGCGGCGGCCATTCCGTTCGGCGGGCTGAGCGCGCTGGTATTCTTGCGGGATTTCGGGAAGATCACGGTCGGGCAGAAGGTGCTGGTGACCGGGGCGTCCGGCGCGGTCGGCGTGTTTGCGGTGCAGATCGCCAAGCATTTTGGCGCCGAGGTCACCGGGGTTGCGAGCACGCGGAATGTCGAGTTCGTGCGATCCCTCGGGGCCGCCCGGGTGGTCGATTATACCCAAGACGATTTCACGCGCGGGGGCGTGCAGTACGACGTCGTGCTCGATACGGCTGGCGTGTCGCGGTTCTCGCAGGCCAAGCGGGTGCTCAAACCCGATGGCGTGTACGTGCCCCTGGAATTCGGCCTGCAGACAGCCCTGCATGCGCTCTGGCGCAAGATCGCCGGGGGCAAGCGGATCGCGATCGGGGTTTCCGGGGACAGCAAGGCCGATACCGAAACGCTGGCAAACCTCGCAGAGCAGGGGGCGTTGCGTTCGCCCGTGGGGCACCGGTACCGGTTCGCCGACATCGCCGATGCGCACCGGCAGGCCGAAAGCCGGCACAGCCGCGGAACCGTAGTGGTTACGTTCGAACCGATGCACGCCAAGGAGGCTGCGGTGCCCCAAGCGGTTTAGGTTCGCCCTGCCGCGGCGAGGAGGTTGGGCAGGATGGCGAGGTTCGCGTCAATGGGCCGCGCCGTCGCGAGGTTCCAGGCCATCGAAAGCGCGCAGTGGGCCGCGGCCCAATCGAGGAGGCGTTGCCGATCGTAGCCGAGGATTTCGGCGAAGGTGCGGGCACGCCTTTCGATTGTGGCCGGGGCCCTGGCCGTATCGAGCGCACCTATGGGGTTCTGGAAGGCGTTGGCGAGGTCGTAGGCGGGGTCGCCAAGGATGCCCTTGGCATCGATGACGCACCAGCCGCGCGGTCCCCTGAGGATGTTGTCGTGGTGAAGGTCGCCGTGGAGCGGGACCGGTGTTGGCGACGTGGCGAGAAGAGAGGCGCCGAGTGCCTTGGCCTTTTCGATATCGGGGCGATGCGGCTTGGGCCAGCGGGTGAGCGGGGTGTCGCTTAGCGGGGCGCACCAGTCTGCGAGGGACGCCAGACCGGCAGGCGGGTTCGGTCGCGGCGTGTGCAGGCGCTTTGCGACGCCGCCGAGGAAGCGGGTCGCCGCTGCGTCGTCGCCGGCATGAACGGTGGCGCTCAGCTCCGGGCCATCGAGCCATTCCATAAGGATCGCGTTGTCCTCGCGGTCGAGGATGCGAACGGCGCCGTCGCCGCCGAGCCATTCGAGGAATGCGATGCCGGTCAGCTCGTTCATGCCATAGGGCTTAAGGATCTTGAGGACGACCGGGGTTTCGTCGCGGTGGGCGCGGTAGACATGGCTGGAGGGCGTTTCGGCGATGAGCGCGAGTCTCGTCAACGCCCAGTTGGCGGCGGCGTCACTATGGGGGGCGGGCATCGGGCGGCTCGTTGCGGGCGGAGCGAACCAATTTACGCAGGTGGGCGCGCAGTTCAAGATCGCCGTTCTTGACGCTGGCCTTTAAATGTAACATATAAAGTTACATGAGACGTGATACGAAACTGTCGGCGGCGCTGCATGCGCTGCTTCATATGGTCGAGCAGGACGAGCCGATGACCTCGGCCGAACTTGCCCTGTGCATGAGCACCAATCCGGTCGTCGTGCGGCGCACGATGGCGGGGTTGCGCGAGGCGGGGATCGTGCGGTCGACGAAGGGCGCGGGGGGCGGCTGGGAGATGGCGCGGGACCTTGCCAAGGTCACGCTCATGGATGTCTACGAGGCGCTCGGGTCGCCGAGGCTGCTAGCGCTGGGGCTCGGGGCGGACAATCCCGACTGCCTCGTGGAGGTGGCGGTCAACGATGCGCTGGCCGACGCGTTCGCGGAGGCGGAGGCGCGGCTGGTGTCGCGGTTCGGCGCGGTGACGCTCGCGGCGCTTTCGCAAGATTTTCACGGGCGGCTCGACGCCCATTATGCGGACCACAAGAGGTAGTCACAATGGCATTCGATTGTATCGTCGTGGGCGGCAGCTATTCAGGGCTCGCCGCCGCGCTGCAGCTCGCGCGCGCCCGGCGCAAGGTACTGGTTATCGATGGCGGCCAAAGGCGGAACCGGTTCGCCTCGGAATCGCACGGGTTCCTGGGGCAGGACGGACGGGCGCCCGGCGCGATTGTCAGCGACGGGCGGGCGCAGCTACTGGCGTATCCGAACGTCACCTGGATCGATGGACAGGCGGCGTCCGCCGAGCGGGCCGGCGACGGGTTCGGGGTCGCGACGGCGGACAGCACGGTGCACCGCGCGCGGCGGCTGGTGCTGGCGACGGGGGTCGTGGATCGGCTGCCCGAGGTGCCTGGACTGGCCGAGCGGTGGGGAAGAAGCGTTTTTCATTGCCCCTATTGCCACGGGTACGAGCTCGGGGGCGGGGAGATCGGCGTCCTGGCGATTTCGGCGCTATCGATGCACCACGCGCTGATGGCGCCCGATTGGGGGCGGACGACGTTCTTTCTCAACGATGCGTTCGCGCCCGACAGCGAGCAGATTGCGCAGCTCGAGCGGCGGGGCGTCGCGATTGAGCGTACGCCGGTCGCGGAAATCCGGGGCGAGAAGGCGGAAGTGGTGCTCTCCGATGGGCGGGTTTTCGCGCTGGAGGGGCTTCTGACCGCAACGCGGGTCGAGATGGCCAGCCCATTGGCGGCGCAACTCGGGTGTGCGTTCGAGGAGACGCCGATGGGCGACATCGTTACGACCGACATGACCAAGGAGACGAGCGTTGCCGGCGTCTTCGCCTGCGGGGATGCGGCGCGGGCCGCGGGGTCGATCGCGCTTGCGGTGGGCGACGGGACGATGGCGGGGGCCGCGGCGCACCGGTCGATGTTCATGCGCGAGGACAATGCCACGGCGGCGTGACCGGCGCGGCGGGCAATCGGGGCGCGGTGCGTGCCCCGATTATCGAGCTATCCCGCACCGGTCAGAGCTGGGCGGCCTCGGGAGTATACCCGGCCTCGCGGATGGCCTTTTCAGCAGTGGATCGGTCTCCAGCAACCGTGACACGGTGGCTTTGAAGGTCGATATCGATGTCGGCGCCGGGCAGTTCTTTCGCCAGCGCGCCGCGGATAGCCGCTTCGCAATGACCGCAGGTCATGTCCGGGACGGTGAAGGTTATGGGGTCGGTCATGCGTTCATCCTTTCAGGGGCATCGGATTGCGCCAGATCTTCGAGGATCGGGCAGTCGGGACGGTTATCGCCCGCGCAGCAGTGGACGAGGTGTTTCAACGTGTCGGTCATCGCCCGAAGCTCGGCGATCTTTTGTTCGAGTTCCGCAATATGGGCGTCGGCAATGCGCTTGACGTCGGCGCTGGCGCGGGACTTGTCCTGCCAGAGGCCCAGGAGCGCCGCCGTCTCGTCCATGGAAAAGCCCAGCGTGCGGGCGCGCTTGATGAAGCGCAGGGTGTGGACGTCTTCGGCGCCGTAGACGCGGTAGTTCGACTGCGTGCGGCCGGCGGGCGCGATGAGGCCGGTCGATTCGTAATAGCGGATCATCTTGGCGGAGACGCCGGAGGCGTTTGCGGCCTGGCCGATGTTCATGCACTGACCTCCTTGAGCGATGTGGTTTCGGTGCGGTTTCCGTCCGCGAAGGGTGGTGTGAAGCCCTTGAGGCGCAGGGCGTTCGAGACGACGCAGACGCTCGAAAGGGCCATGGCGCCGGCAGCGAGGGCCGGCGAGAGAAGAATGCCGAAGGCCGGGTAGAGAACGCCGGCGGCGACGGGGATCAGCAGCGCGTTGTAACCGAAGGCCCAGGCGAGGTTCTCTTTGATGTTGCGCATCGTTGCGCGGGAAATCGCGATGGCCTGGACCGCGCCGCGGACGTCGCCGCCCACGAGCACGACGCCGGCGCTTTCAATGGCGACGTCGGTGCCCGTGCCGACGGCGATTCCGACATCGGCTTGCGCGAGCGCGGGCGCGTCGTTGATGCCGTCGCCCACGAAGGCGAGCTTTCTGCCGCCCTCGCGCAAGCGCCCGACGGCTTCGATCTTGCCTTCGGGCAGAACCTCGGCGACGACCTTGTCGATGCCGAGCTGGCGGGCAATGGCGTCCGCCGTAGCCTGATTGTCGCCGGTGATCATCGCGACCTCGAGGCCCATGTCGTGGAGGGCGGCGACGGCGGCCTTCGAGGTGGGCTTGACGGGATCGGCGACGGCGATCGCCGCGGCGAGCCGGCCGTCAATGGCGGCGTAGAGCGGGGTCTTGCCGCCGCGGGCGAGGGTTGTCGCGGTTCGGGCGAAGGCGGCGGTGTCATAGCCGAGCTTTTGCATATAGCGGTTGGCGCCGACTTCGACCTTTCGACCCGAGACCGTGGCGGCAACGCCGTAGCCGGGGAGGGCTTCGAAGTCCCTGGCGGTCTCGACGTGCAGGCCTTTGGCCCTTGCGGCGTTCACCAAGGCTTCGGCGATGGGGTGCTCGGAATTGGCCTCCGCGCCGGCGATGAAGGCGAGGGCGTCATCATCATCGATCCCGTCGGTGACGAGGTCGGTGAGTTCGGGGGCGCCTTTCGTGAGGGTTCCGGTCTTGTCGAGCGCTACGATGCCGACTTCCCGCAGGGACTGGAGCGCCTCGCCCTTGCGGAAGAGGACGCCGAACTCGGCGGCGCGGCCGGTGCCGACCATGATCGAAGTGGGGGTGGCGAGGCCCATCGCGCACGGGCAGGCGATGATCAGCACGGCAACGGCGTTGATCATGGCGAAGGTCAGGGCCGGATCGGGTCCGAAGATGACCCAGATGCCGAAGGTCAGGACCGCGATGGCGATGACGATGGGAACGAAGACGGCAGTGACCTGGTCGACAAGGCGCTGGATGGGGAGCTTGGAGCCCTGCGCCTGTTCGACGAGGCGGATGATCTGGGAGAGCATGGTGTCGGCGCCCACCTTGGTCGCGGTGAAGCGGAAGCTGCCGGTTTTGTTGATGGTGCCGCCGATCACGGCATCGCCTTCGGCCTTGGCGACGGGAACGGGTTCACCGGAGATCATGGATTCGTCGACATAGGAGGAGCCCTCGGCGACGGTGCCGTCGACGGGGATTTTTTCGCCGGGGCGGATGAGGACGATGTCGCCGGAAACGACTTCGGAGACCGGTATATCGATATCCGCGCCGTCGCGGTGGACGCGGGCGGACTTGGCCTGCAGGCCGATGAGGCGCTTGATGGCGGCGCTGGTTTCGCCCTTGGCGCGGGCCTCGAGCAGCCTGCCCACGAGGATGAGGGTCACGATGACGGCGGCGGCCTCGTAGTAGAGGTTGTGCGCCGACGCGGGGAGGACCTGCGGGGCGAAGGTGACGACGACCGAATAGAGGTAGGCGGCGCTGGTGCCCAGGGCGACGAGGGCGTTCATGTCCGGCGCGCCGCGGAAAAGCGTGGGGAAGCCGGTGGTTAGGAAGCGGCGGCCCGGGCCGAAGAGCACTGCCGAGGCGAGGGCGAAATAGACGATGCCGAGGACCTGCGCCGGGACGAGGCTCGTGAGCCACATGTGGAAGGGCGGAAAGAGGTGGCTGCCCATTTCGGCGATGAAAAGCGGCAGGGTGAGTGTGGCGGCGATGGCGACGTCGCGGGTCAGGGTTTTGATTTCGCGCGCTTTTTTCTCCTCGCGGGACTCTGCTGCCGGTGCGTCCGACAGGCGGCGGGGGGTATAGCCGGCCTTCTCGATGGCGCTCTCTATGGCGGGCAGGGTGTCGTCGCCCGCGACCTTAAGGGTGGCGCGCTCGGTGGCGAGATTGACGGCGGCGGATCTGACGCCGGGGACGGCGGCGATCGCCGTTTCGACGCGGCGGACGCAGGAGGCGCAGGTCATGCCTTCGACGCCGATTTCCAGCGTGCGGGTCTCGACATCGTAGCCGGCGGATTTAACGGCCTCGGCGAGCCTTGCGGTGGAAAAGCCCGGGGTCGTGGTGATCGTGAGGGTCTCGCTGGCGAGGTTGACGGTGGCGCTTGCGACGCCTTCGACGCCGGAGGCGGCGGTTTCCACGCGTTGGACGCAAGAGGCGCAGGTCATGCCTTCGACCGGCAGGACGAGAGCGGAATTATGGTCAGTCATGGTGTCGATCCTTTATCCGGCCCCCGATATAAGGCTTCCCATGATGGGAAGGTCAAGGGCCGGACAAAAGAAAGGCCCTGCCGCCGGTGGTGGCAGGGCGCAATTTTCATCCGTATGCTGACCACGATGAAACCATCGTGCGCTGCGCGGGTGTCTTAAGGCCCCGGCCGGCCGGAGGTCTAGGCCATCATCTTGTTCTTGATGAAGCCCACGATGAGCTGCAGGACGCCGCCGCCAACGCCGCCGCTGATCAACTGGCCGACAATGGCGCCGATCTCGCCGCCACCCATGCCGGTCATGGACCCGAAAACCCAGCCGCCGCCCAGTCCGCCTATGGCGCCGGCGACAAGATTGCCGACGTTTCCAAGATCGGACTGTTTGACAGCCTTGCCTGTGGCAGCGCCGCCTGCGGCGCCGCCGATAAGTTGTGCTATAATTGCTGCAATATCCATCAGTCTTCCCCTCCGCTTTTACAGCATCGTCCCCACAAGCCGATTATAAATCATGCATTTGTTCGAACAAGCGTTTTAAGCAGCTTTTAATCAACATTACATCATGTTTAATTATTTATTTGTGAGTGGGTCCGAGACGGAAAAACGCCCGCCCCGGGGATCGGGACGGGCGCAGTTCCGGTGACAAGCCTCGCTGCGTTAGCGGCGGTCTACGTAGTAGGACGAGACTTCGTCGGCAAGGAAGCCGACCGAGCGCACCGAGCGGTCGATCACCGCGCACTGGCCGCGGAAGTCGTCGCCGGTGCAGATCGTGGCGGCGATATCGCCTTCCACTTCGGCGGAGCGGATGCGGTTGTTCCAGAAGGTGCCAAGCGAACGGTCGCTGTCGCCGTAGCCGACACAGAAGCGGCGGCCCGAATAGTTGTAGTTCTCAAAGAAACAGATACGGCCGCTCGCCGGAGGCGTTGCGCCGGGACGCTGGCCCGAGCCGATCGAGAAGCTGAAATTGGGGGTCTGCACCGAAATGCCGACTTCGGGTTCAGAAGGGCGCGAGGGCGTGCCATTGGAGATGGGGCGCAGGTAGTTGGCCGATGACCAGCCGCGCACGTTCGGCGCCTGGATGCGGCACCAGCTGCCAGAGGTGTTGCACTCCACGACCTCGACGACCTGATTGGCCTGCAGCGAGCCCACAACGTTGTAATTCGTGCCAGGTCCCGAGCGGACGTTGAGCGCGGTGGTGGCGTAGGCTTCATAGGCGAACGCCGCGGACGCGCTGGCGATCAGCCCGGCGATGGCAAGAGCCGCAGCGGCGGCGAATTTCCTGAACGACATAATGCTCTCCCTCAGAGGCAATGGCTTTATTTTGAAAAGGCCGCAAATGCCTTTTTGGTTCCTTGCCGAAACGCGCACTGGTCTGCGCTATTCCGAACAACTCGCACTGCATTTAGCGTATTGCAGTTGAACCGGACATGAACATTGTGACCGAGATTTGGGATTGCCGCAAAGGGGCGGTACAAATTCACTGCGTTACAGGTTGAACCGAGTCGGGGACGTGCAGCCATGAAGATCGTCAGCATCAATATCGGTCGTCCGGAGCCGATCGACCCGAGACGCCCCGAGGTTCGCACGGGGATATACAAACGGCCGGTCGAGGGGCCTGTTGCGGTGACCCGGCTGGGGATCGCCAAGGACGCTGTCGTCGATACGCATAATCACGGCGGACCGGATCAGGCGCTTTATCTCTATTCGAGCGACGACTACCGCTGGTGGGCGGATCAGGGTGTCGCGACGGAGCCGGGGCAGTTCGGGGAAAATCTCACTGTATCGGGGCTCGAATCGTCCACCTTGTGCATCGGCGACCGGCTGATCGCGGGCGGGGTGGAGATGGAGGTGACCGCGCCGCGCATTCCGTGCGCGAAATTCGCGGCCAAGATGGGCGACCCGGGGTTCGTCAAACGGTTCCGGGATGCGGCGCGGCCGGGGGCCTATCTGCGGGTCATCGCACAAGGACAACTCGAGGCGGGGCAGGCGCTCAGGCTCGTGCCGTTCGCCGGCGACAGGCTTACGCTCGAGGACCATTTCGAGCTTGTCTTCATGAAGACACTTCCAGGGCGCGACGTGGTGGAGCGCCTTCTGGCCCTCCCGATCGCCGAGCGTGCACGGAATATTGCGTTGGCATGGCGTGCGGCGCATCTGGACAATGCCTAGAGACGCCGCAGACCCGCCTATCAGGTAATGACGCGCTTCTTGCCGTCGTCGTCGAGCGCCACATAGATGAAATGGGCGTCCGAGACCTTGGTGCGCGTGGGGTTTTCGCGGTTCTTGGTCCAGCCCTCGAGACCGATGGTGATCGAGGTGGTGCCGATTTTTTCGATCCACGCATAGATGCACAGCACGTCCCCGACCTTGACCGGGGCGATGAAGGTCATGCCCTTGACCGCGACCGTCGCCACGCGGCCGCCGACGCGCTCGATGGCGCAGATGGCACCGGCGATGTCCATCTGGCTCATGACGTAGCCACCGAAGATGTCGCCGGCCTGGTTGGTGTCGGCGGGCATGGGCATGGTGCGGACAGTCAGTTCGCCCCTGGGTTCGGTCTGCGTGTCGATGGTCGTCATTTGCGTGAGGTCTGCCATATGTTCCTATCCCGGATTGCGGCCGACCCTTTCTTCCCAGTGCCGGCGGCACAGTGAAATGTATTTGTCGTTGCCGCCGATGTCGACTTGTTCGCCCTCAAGGATCGGCGTGCCGTCGGCGTTGAGACGCACGACCATCGTCGCCTTGGCGCCGCATTCGCAGATGGTGCGGATTTCGCGCAAGGTGTCGGCGATGGCGAGGAGCTCGGCCGAGCCGGGGAAGAGCTTGCCCTGGAAGTCGGTCCTGAGCCCGTAGCACATGACGGGGATGCCGAGCCGGTCGGCGACGCGGGCGAGTTGCCAGACCTGTTCGGGGGTCAGGAACTGGGCTTCGTCGACGAAAACGCAGCTCAAGGGGCCGGCTGTGTGGGCCGCCTCGATCTGGGCAAAGAGGTCGTGCGATGCGTCAAAGAGGCGGGCGTTGTCGTGCAGGCCGATCCGGGAGGCGATGACGCCGGTGCCGGCGCGGTCGTCGAGGGCGGCGGTGAACAAGAGCGTGGCCATGCCACGTTCGCGGTAATTGTACGATGCCTGCAGGAGGATGGTGGATTTGCCTGCGTTCATTGCGGCATAGGAAAAGTAGAGTTTGGCCACGCCCCGCGCCTTGTCCGGTGTTCGCTTTTTCCGGTTTTAGCGCGGTCCGCGCGCTATGGGGCGGCAGGTTCCCGGGCGTCCACAGGTTCTTTGAACAAGAAAAAACGGCCGCCGGGGGTGGCGACCGCATGGAGGTGCCGATTGGGAGTCGGCGTGGGCCGGTGCGGGTGTGGCCCGTTTTGCGGGGCAGCGGCGGGGTAGGCCGACTGCGGGGGCGACATTAGGTGGGGCAGATGACATTGATGTGACGCATTTTTTCGCCATAACCAGTTCATCGTCCGTTCAGGCGGTGTTTCCGATCCTGGCGCCGACACTTACCCTTGACTTGGAGTTTCACCATGATTTCTGGATTTGGCGGAACGCTGATGCGTATGGTTGCGGCGGCGGGACTTGTGCTGGGCGCGATGGCGCCGGCGATGGCCCTCGATCCGACGGGGATCTGGGAGCCGGACAACAAGGAATCGCGGTACGAATTCACCTATTGCGGTGACAATGGCGACCGGCTGTGCGCCGAGCTGATCTGGATCCGCGAGGACGTTCAGGAC
Organism: Pelagibacterium xiamenense; assembly: GCF_021166475.1. Lineage (GTDB taxonomy): Bacteria > Pseudomonadota > Alphaproteobacteria > Rhizobiales > Devosiaceae > Pelagibacterium > Pelagibacterium xiamenense. The sequence goes on along the minus strand of NZ_JAJOYS010000002.1, from coordinate 453,019 downwards.
GCCCGGAACACCAAATACCTCAACACCTACATCTTCTCGGATGCGCGGCAGATCGCGGGCAATCAGTGGAAGGGCAATGTATCACTCGAGGGCTTCAACATCGACGGCACGCTGACGATGCGCAATCCCGACGAGATGGCGCTCAATGCCTGCGCGCTCTTTGTCTTCTGCGAGAAAATCCACCTCACCAAGGTCACGGAATAGACGCGGCGGGCCTTTTCCTCAACGTGGGGATGACCTCCACCAGAACGATGGCCATGAAAATGCAGCCGGCGCCGAGATAGCCCAGCGGCAGGAGGCGTTCGCCGAGGACAACGGCACCGCCCAGGGCCGCAAAGAGGCTTTCGGCCGAGAGGATGATCGCGGCGTTGGCCGGAGGGACGTGCTGCTGGCCGATGGCCTGGAGCGTGAAGCCGATGGCGGTCGAGAAGACGCCGGCATAGAGGATTTCCACCCAGCCAAGGCTGAGGGCCTCCATGGTCGGCGTTTCGATGGCGAAGGCGCCAACGAGGCTCAGGAGGCCGGCGATGAGGAAGCTGGCCGAAGAAACGAAGATCGGGCGCCCGGTTTCCTTAGCGAGAAAACCCAGCATCAGGACGTGCAGCGCCCAGAAGACGGCGCTGCCGATGACGAGCCCGTCGCCGGGGTTGAGGCCGTCGAGCCGCGCGCCGTTCAGGAGGTAAAGCCCGATCAACGCGACGGGTGCGCAGAGCCAGACGATCTTGTGCGGCGGGGTACGGAACACGACGAGGAGGATCAGGGGCACGAAGAAGACGTAAAGGCCCGTGAGGAAGCCCCCGTTGGTGACGGTGGTGTGGGCGAGCCCCGCCTGTTGCAGCCACGAGCCCATGAAGAAGTTGAAACTTAGAAAGCCGATCAGGAGCCATTGGCGGCGCGTCAGGCGTTGTGGCTGGCGGCGGTCCTCGCGCAGGGCGAGCGGGACGATGAGCAGGCCGCCGAGGAGATATCGCGCGGCGAGGAAGGTCAGCGGACCCATCACGCCCATGGCGGATTTCTGCGCGATGAAGGCGAGGCCCCAGACGATTGTGGCGAGCAGCAAACAGCCCAGGGCGACGGGACGGGACATGGGCGCGGGGGCGGTCGTGGCGGTCATAGTTCGGCGTCCAGCGCGGCGATGAGGCGGTCAACTTCCCCGGGTGTCGTATAATGCACGAAGCTCACGCGGAGGACGCCGGTTTCCGGCGCGAGCCCCAAGCGCTGCATGAGGCGGTAGGCGTAAAAATCGCCGCCCGAGGCCATGATCCTGTGGCGTGCGAGACGCTTTGCGGCGGCAACGCCGGGTTCGTCGAGCGCAATGGAAACGGTGGGTGCGCGGCGGGACGGATCGGTGGGGCCGATGAGGCGCAGGTCGGTGCGGGCTTTGAGATAGTCCATGAGCGGGGCGAGGAGGACCTGCTCCTGGTCGTGCATGGCTTGCGCGGCGCGGCGGAAGGGGTTGGTCTCGCCGGTCTTGGGGGCGAGGGCGGCGACGGCTTCGAGATAATCCGCGATACCGGCGCTCGCCGCGATCTGGGCGTGATCGGGGCCCGCGGGGGTCATGCGCTTGCGCGGCAGGCCGGCATTGAAGAAATGGCCCTGATTGGGGAGCGTGGCGTTGATTTCGGGACGGATGACCATGACGCCCTGGTGGGGGCCGTAGGTCTTGTAGGCGGAAAAGAGGTAGATGTCGGTGCCCAGCGCCGCGACGTCCGGGAGGCCGTGGGGCGCATAGGAGACGCCGTCGACGACCGAAACGATGTTTTGCGCGCGCAGTCTTGCGGCGATGTCGGCGACCGGGTTGATCTCGCCTACGATATTCGAACAGTGCGGGAAGGCGACGAGGCGGACGGTGTCGTCGATGAGCGCGTAGAGGTCTTCAGGGTCGAGGTGGCCGGTCTGCGGGTCGGCGCTCCATTCGCGCACGGCGATGCCACGCGCGGCGAGCTTGCGCCAGGCGCCGGAATTGGCCTCGTGATCCTGATCGGTGACGATGACGGCATCGCCAGCAGAGAGCCATTCGCCGACGGCGGTGGCGAGCACATAGGTATTGGCCGTCGTCGAGGGGCCGAAATGGATCCAGTCGGCGGTGACGCCGAGGGCCAGGGCGAGGCGCTCATGGGCCAGATCCATCGCCGCGCCGCCGGCTTCGGATGCCGGGTAGGGTGCGTAGGGCTGGACCTTGGTGCGGGTATAAAAGGCGTTCAGCCGGTCGAGAACGGGCTGTGCGGTGTAGGAACCGCCGGCGTTTTCAAAGAATGCCCAGCCTTCGAGGTCCGGCTCGGCGAAAGCGGGAAAGAGCGCGCGGACGGCTCGCGGATCGAGCGGCAGGTTTGCGGATGTCATGGGGGCACCGGCTGGAACGTTTCCAGCCAGTACTAGCCATTCGCCGGAGCACGGGCAAGAGCAGCCTGATGGACGGCCTCAACTCGCGATGTATTCGCGCAGGGCGCCGGCTTCCTGCTCGGCTTCCTCGATCTTGCGCTTGACCACGTCGCCGATGGACACGACGCCGACGAGCTTGCCGTTATCCATCACCGGCAGGTGACGGAAGCGGCCGTGGGTCATCTTGGCCATGACTGTATCGAGGGTGTCGGTCGGGGCGCAGGTCTGGGGATTTTTCGTCATGATCGAGGCCACGGTCCTGGCCATGAGGCCCTCTTCGGTCCGGGCGAGCTGGCGGACAACATCGCGTTCGGAAATGATGCCCGAGAGAGAGCCGGTGTCATCGACGACGAGGACCGCGCCGATATTGTGTTTGGCCAGGGTGGCGACGAGCTCGGCCACCGTCGAACGCGCCGGAACCGTAAAAGCGTCGTGGCCTTTTTCCGCGAGAATGTTTTCGACAAACATTGGTCTACCTCTTCGTGCAAGCCCTGTTAGCTTGCCTTGGCGCAGGCAAATTCGCAAGCGCTACGAAAGTTCGGGCTTTCCCGGTGGCGGGAACCGCTGGCCGGCGCTATAGCTTTGCGGCGGAGAGACATTTCGGAACAAAGGCGGGGACGCACCATGCAGCTCTTGTCCGACGCGCTGTTGCGCGTCCAACCCTCGGCGACGGTCGGGATCAGCCAGCTCGCGCGGCAGATGGCGCAGGCGGGGACCGACGTTATCGCGCTTTCGGCGGGGGAGCCGGATTTCGACACCCCCGAGCACGTGCGCGCCGCCGCGGTGGCGGCGATCGGGGCGGGCAAGACGCGCTATACCAATGTCGACGGGATCGTCGAACTCAAGCGCGCGGTGGCGGCGAAATTCAGGCGCGACAACGGGCTGGACGTCACCGAAGACGATTGTTTCGTCGCCGCCGGGGGGAAGCAGATCATCTTCAATGCGCTTCTTGCGACGCTCAATCCGGGCGACGAGGTGGTGGTGCCGGTGCCCTATTGGGTTTCCTACCCCGAGATCGTGCGGCTGGCCGGGGCTGAGCCTGTCTTCGCGCAGGCGAGCCAGGAGACGGGGTTCAAGCTGACGCCCGAAGCGCTCGAGGCGGCGATTTCCGAGCGGACCAAATGGGTGATGCTCAACACCCCGTCGAACCCGTCGGGTGCGGCCTATTCGGCGGACGAGCTGCGCGGGCTCGCGGCGGTGCTGATGCGGTATCCGAACGTGCATATCCTCACGGACGACATCTATGAGGTGCTGGTTTACGACGGGCGCGAATTCGCGACTATCGCGCAGGTCGAGCCGGGGCTTGCGGGCCGGACGCTGACGATGAACGGGGTCTCGAAATCGCATGCGATGACCGGGTGGCGGATCGGGTATTGCACGGGGCCGCGCGAGATCTTGAAGGCGATGACCAAGCTCCAGGGGCAGTCGACGACCAATGCGTGCTCGATCTCGCAATGGGCGGCGGTCGAGGCGCTCAACGGGCCGCAGGGGTTTCTTACCGGGTGGCGCGAGGTGTTCCAGGAGCGGCGCGACATGGTGGTCGCGCGGCTGCGGGCGTGCGAAGGGCTCGACTGCCTCGTGCCGGAGGGGGCGTTTTACGCGTTTCCCTCATGCAAGGCGCTGATCGGGAAAACGAGCGCCGGCGGACGGGCGCTTGCGACCGACGAGGACGTGGTGATGGCGCTGCTCGAAGAGAACGGCGTGGCGCTGGTGCACGGCTCGGCGTTCGGGCTCGCGGGGCATTTCCGGATTTCCTACGCGGCTTCGGACGCGGAGCTGATTGCGGCAATGGACCGGATCGAGGCGTTTTGCGCGGGAGTGCGCTAAGCTCGACAGGGACGGGCGCCGGCCGGCGTCTGTCCCATGCATTTTCGCATACTAAAGGGACGGAATTGGTTAATTTCCGTTTGGGTTGCGCGGGGCTATAGCGTGTTCATGCGCATCCGGCGCGGTTGGCCGTGCCGGATATTTACCCAACAGATCGTCGTGTCGTGCTCATGCGCGACGCGCCTGGCCGGGCGCCGCCCGGCGACGGAAGGATATTGCCGTGACCGTTTTCAACCATCCTCAATCGAAATCCTATGGCCGGATCGCCGGCCTGTTCTATATCGTCATCGCGGTTGCCGGCGTGTTCAGCATCGCCTATGTGCCCTCGGTGGTCGTGGTGCCCGGCGATCCGGCGGCGACCGTTGCCGCGATTGACGCCAATGCGGGGCTCTTCGGCCTCGGGGTCGTCGGCGATGCCGTCGTGATGCTGTCCGAAATCATGCTTACCGCCATGCTCTATTTCATGTTCCGTCCGGTCAGTCCGGCGCTGGCCCTCGCGGCCGCATTCGCGCGGCTCACCATGGTAACGGTGATGGCTGCGATGCTGTTCTTTACCGCATTGGCGCTCGATACGATGGGCGGGGCCGTGTATCTGGGGGTCTTCGACGTCGCCCAACGGGAGGCGCTGGCGCTGCTTTTCCTGGACGCACACGATTTCGGTGTGGTCATCTGGCAGCTCTTCTTTGCGCTGCACCTTGTGCTGCTGGGCTATCTCGTGCTGCGGTCCGGAGCGTTCCCGAAGATATTGGGCTTCGCGATGACGGTCGGGGCGTTCGGCTATCTGCTGGATAGCGCCGTCGTTTCGGGGATCGCGGACAGTGTGGCGCTCACCTATGCGAGTTACGGGCTCCTTGGCCTCGTGGCGCTCGGCGAGATTGGCTTTGGCTTGTGGCTCCTGATCCGGGGACCGGGCACGTTCACGCACCGGGATGGCGCGCGTGCCTTGGAGGCCGGGCCGGTGGCGGCGTAGGCGGACAGGCCGGCTGGTCGGGAGCAGGGCGCCATTGCGGCGCCCTGTTTTTGTTCAGGGCAGCCTGATCTGCAGCTTCACGTCCCCGGGGCGGCCTTCGGCGGCGCGTTCGAAGGCGGCTATGGCGTCTTCGAAGGGGAAGGTTTCCGAGATCAGGGGTTTCAGGTCGATCTTGCCCGAGGCGATGAGGTCGAGGGCGCGGTCGAAGACGTGAGCGTAACGGAAGACGGTTTCGATGCGGATCTCGCGGGCCTGGGCGCCGACGACGTCGAGCGTGACGGGCGCGACCGGCATGCCCACGAGAACGACGACGCCGGCGGGGCGGACGAGGGTAAAGAGGCCTTCGAAGGCCTTGGGGCTGCCGCTGGCTTCGAAGATGACGTCGACGCCCCAGTGGCCGGTGGCCTCGTCGATGGTTTGCTTGAGGTCCTCGTTCTTGATGTTGACCGGGATGATGCCGGGGTAGCGGCCGGCGATCTCGAGCTTTTCGGGCTGCAGGTCCGAGATGAAGACCTTGGCACAGCCGCCCGCCAGCGCGGCAAGGGCGGTCATGATGCCGATCGGGCCGGCCCCGGTGACGAGCGCGGTGTCGCCGGGGGTGATGCCGGCCTTGACGGCGGCCTGCATGCCGACCGCGAGCGGCTCGATCATCGCGCCTTCGGCGAAGGAAACGTTTTCGGGGAGCTTGAAGGTGTAGGCGGCGGGGTGGACGACCTCGGGGGTGAGGCAGCCGTGGACGGGCGGGGTGGCCCAGAACCGCACCGCGGGGTCGACGTTGTAGATGCCGAGTCGGGCGGCGCGGGAGCCGGGGTCGGGGATGCCGGGCTCCATGCAGACGCGGTCGCCGGGCTTGAGCGTGGTGACGGCGCTGCCGGTCTCGATCACCGTGCCGGCGGCCTCGTGGCCGAGGACCATGGGCTCCTCAACGACATAGGGGCCGATGCGGCCATGGGTATAGTAATGGACGTCCGAGCCGCAAATGCCGACCGTGTCGATGGCGATGCGGACATCCCCGGGGCCGAGCTCGGTCGGGATGTCGATGTCGCGGAGCGAGAGATCGCGCACGCGTTCGAGAACGAGAGCCTTCATGGCCACGCCTTTCCTTATTGATCCCAAACTGCCCCTCAGACCGATGGGATTACGGCAGATCGGGGCCCGGGGGAAGGCGGCGGGGCAAAAAAAGAGGCTCGGTCAAAAGACCGAGCCTTGATCGAGGGCTACGCCCTAATCTCACAGTTTACGACCGCGCCGAGGGAGGAGGAGACGGCAACGATCGGGAGAGCGGGGTCCGTGGGAGGAGGATACGTCGCCCGCTCGGGTGTCAGGAGCGAGGGGCCTAGGGAGGAGGAGAAGGCGCGTCGCTCAGTGACAAGACGAATATGCGTGATGACCGTGATGCGAACAATGCGCAATACCGCATAGCTGCTATGCATTAGGCAGCGTTCGAAGTCTGGTCAAAAAATGAGCAAGAAAAAGGCTCCATCCGGGGAGGAGGTCGGATGGAGCCTTAAACTGGCGGCCGATATCGAGGGAGGAGGATTCGATAGCCGGCCGTTGGAGCGGGTCGGGAGGGAGGAGGAGGAACCTTTCCCGCTCTGATGCCAACGTGCAGGGGGCTTAGGGAGGAGGAGGAAAGCGCGCTGCGTCGTTGACCCGCCCTATATGCGCTTCTAATCACGACTTGAGAAGTCGTCTTATGGCATGGCAGCTATGCGCTGAGCGCAAGTTTGGACCGGATGGTCAAAAGCAAGGCAAATCAGCGATTTTGGGCACGGCGCCTCCGTAATGTGCATTGCATCACCAAGGGTGAAATGACGGTGCCGAGGCGATCTTTCCCGATGGCGCAAAAAAATAGCCCCGCTCGAGGGGAGAGCGGGGCCAAGAACAAGAGGACAAGCCTCTTGCAAGGAGGGAACATCAAACGCGCCCAAAGGGAGGAGGAGGAAAAGCGCGCAATGTCTGGCTGGTAGGTAGAGTTATGGGCGGGGCGTTTCAACCCCGCCAGGGTCATGCCAGCCATGCAGTATTTGCATGGCATTGCCAGAAGGATGGGCAAAGCGCCTGAATTTCATGCATTTTTTCGTATGCAATCGGGGCGCTGCAGGGCGCGAAACGTCAGGGTGCGACAGGTTGTCATGCGCGGTTGGGGTGCTTTCGGGTGCGCGAAACTGAGGAACGGGCACGGCGGTGCGCGATTGAGAGCAGGCGGCGAAACGAGTCGCATTCCATATGGGAGGGTGCAGGGCATTCGGCCACGTGCCGCATGAGATTGCGCAGGGCGGTCAATTCGCGAATCCGGCGGTCGAGATCGTCCGCTTTGGCGTGCAGGCTGGCGCGGGGGAGAGCCGGCGTTCCGTCCTCGCGGACCATTCGCGATATTTCCGAGAGGGGGAAGCCGGCGGCCTTGCCCAGGGCAATGAGGGACAGCCGGGCCAACACGCCGTCATCGAACTGGCGCCGCAGGCCGTGGCGGGCGACTGAGGCGATGAGGCCGATTTCCTCGTAATAGCGCAAGGTGGAGGGCGCGATCCCGGTGCGTTCGGAGACTTCGCTGATATCGAGCGTTTTCATGCTTGACCTCAAGTTGACTTGAATTCGTAGCATCGCCGCTTCTGAATTCGGCGACAAGGGCGCACAGCGATATGGATGGCTCTAGAAGGGAACAAAGCAGCGCTTATCGCGGGTTGGGGGCGGTTGCGTCTCTCGCGCTTCCGGTGTTGCTTGCGGCGCTCGGCGTGAGCATTCCCAACGTGGCGTTACCGACGCTGGCAGACGCCTTTGCGGCGGCGTTTCCCGCCGTGCAGTGGGTCGTCATCACCTATCTGCTGACGATGACGGTCGTCATTGTCGGGGCGGGGCGGCTCGGGGACAAGCTGGGGCACCGCAGGGTTCTCCTGGCCGGGATCGGGGTTTTCGCTATCGGCTCGCTGCTCTGCGCGGCGGCCCCGACGCTTTGGATGCTCATTGGCGCGCGCGGTGTGCAAGGGCTGGGCGCGGCCATCATGATGGCCCTTTCCATGGCGCTGGTGCGCAAGACGGTAGCCGCCGGACGCACCGGGCGCGCCATGGGGCTTCTGGGCTCGATGTCGGCGATCGGTACGGCGTCCGGGCCGGCGCTGGGCGGCCTGCTGGTGAGCGGGCCGGGGTGGCGGGCGATTTTTCTCGTGATGGTACCGCCGGCGGTCCTCGCGCTGTTTTTGGCCGGTCGCTATCTCCGTTGCGACACGGCGCCGGCGTGGCACCGTCTGCGGCGGGCCGATGTTCCCGGCACGGTTCTGCTCGCCGCGACGTTGGCCGCTTATGCCCTTGCGGTGACGCTCGGGGGCAGTGTGTTCGGTGCGCTCAACGGAGCGCTTGCGATTGCAGCGGTCCTGCTGGCGGCGGTGTTTTTGCGCATTGAAGCGCGGACGACCGTGCCGCTTGTCGACCCGGCGATGCTGCGCGACGGGGCGCTGCGCGCGGGGCTTGCAACGAATGCGCTCGTTGCCACCGTGATGATGGCCACGCTCGTGGTGGGGCCGTTTTATCTTTCGGGTACGCTGGGGCTCGACGCGGCGGCGGTGGGGCTGGTGATGGCGTTCGGCCCGTTCGTTTCGGCGCTCAGCGGTGTTCCCGCCGGCAGGATCGTGGACCGGACCGGGGCCGGGCTGGCCGTTATCGCCGGGCTGACAGCAACGGTGGCGGGAAGCCTGGCGCTCGCGGCGTTGCCGCCCATGCTGGGCGTTGCGGGGTATGTCGCGGCACTCGGTATTCTCACGCCCGGTTACCAGCTCTTTCTTGCGGCCAACAATACCGAGGTCATGGATGCGGCGCCGGAGACGCGGCGCGGGGTGACATCGGGGATGCTCAATCTGTCGCGGAATCTGGGGCTTCTCACCGGAGCGTCGGTCATGGGGGCGGTGTTTGTGGCCGCGGCGGGAACGCGCGAGATTGCCGAGGCGGCGCCGGACGCCATCGCGGCGGGGATGCGGGTGACGTTTCTCGTCGCGGGCGGGCTGACCGGGGTGGCGCTTATGCTCGCGCTCGCGCTCGGCGGCAGGTCGAGATGATGTTCGAGGTCGCGCATTCGGCGGACGCGTTTCCGGCCCGTTCAGAGTTTGCGGTTAAAGGAGAGTGAGGTCGATGTGTCTGCAGTTTCGGGAGGTTGTCTTGCGCGCCTTGGTCATCTCTACCGCCCTCATGTTCTGGTCTCTACTCGCTCTCCCGGCGCAGGGGGGTACTGTGTGCACGCTCATAGCGGACGCGCATACCGGGACGGTTCTGGTTGAGGAGGGTGACTGCGATTCGCGCGTGACGCCATCCTCGACGTTCAAAGTGCCGCTTGCGGCAATGGCATTTGATGCGGGGATTTTGACTGACGAGGCCCATCCGGTGATGGCCTATCGGGCCGGCGATCCGGATTGGGGCGGTCCCAACTGGACAAAGGACACCGATCCGGCGGACTGGTTGCGCTATTCAGTGCTCTGGTACTCCCAAAGGATCACCCATTTGATGGGAGCCGAAGCCCTGACACGATACGCACAGGACTTCGGATACGGAAATGCCGATTTTTCCGGAGACCCCGGCTTTGGAAACGGGCTGGAGCGCGCATGGGTTGCCTCCTCACTCCGGATTTCTCCGCGTGAGCAGGTCGCCTTCATGCGTGCTCTAGCTATGGATGCGCTGCCCATTTCTTCACAGGCCTTGCGGAACACGCGGGCGATCGTCGATCGCCGTCAGATCGGGGAGTGGATCATCTACGGCAAGACCGGTGCTGCCTATCCCAGACGTGCGGATCGCTCCTTCGACTATTCGCGCGGTTGGGGCTGGTTTGTCGGCTGGGCCCAAAGTGGTGCCAAAACGCTGGTTTTCGCCAGGTTGACGCAGGCCAGCGAACGTACCAATGGTTTTCCGGGCATATTGACCCGGGACGCTCTGTTGAGGGAGTGGCCCGACCTGGTCCACTGACACTCGCCGGACTGTCGACTCCCTAAAATTCCCAGTCGCGGGCCTTGGAGACGAGGAAGTCGCGGAAGACGCCGACGCGTTTGGAGTTCTTGAGCGCAGGGGGGTAGACGAAATAGGTCTCGAAGGCCGGCAGGTCGATGTCGGGGAGGACGCGCTGGAGGCTCGGTTCCTCCTCGCTGATATAGTCCGGCAGCATGGCGATGCCGATGCCCTGACGGCAGGCCTGCATCATGCCGTAGATCGCGTTGACTTTCAAAGCCGTGCGGCGCGGGCTCGAATCGGGGCGGCCGACGCGTTCAAGAAAGTTGACGTCGCCCAGATATGACGGGGACGGCTCGCCGAAGGAGATGATCTGGTGCGCGTCGAGCTCTTCGATCGAGGCCGGGGCACCGAAGCGTTCGATGTAGCTTGCGGCGGCATAGATATGGAAGTGCACCGTGAACAGCTTGCGCTGGATCATTTCGGACTGATTGGGCCGGTGCAGGCGGATCGCCACGTCGGCCTCGCGCATGGCGAGGTCGAGTTCGGCGTCATTGAGCTTTATTTCGAGCTGAATGGTCGGATAGAGCTCGACGAATTCGTGAATGCGCTTGGTGAGCCAGGTCGAGCCGAAACCGACGGTCGTGGTGACGATCAACGGGCCGGTGGGAACGTCCTGGCTTTCGGTCATCTGCGCCTGCACCGACTGCAGCTCCCAGGCCATGCGGTGGGCGGTGCGGAAGAGCTGCTCGCCTACTTCGGTCAGGACCAGTCCGCGCGCGTGGCGGATGAAGAGTTTCAGCCCCAGATCCTCCTCGAGCGCGGAAATCTGCCGGGAAACGGCGGATTGCGACATGCCCAGCTTCTCCGCCGAATGGGTGAAACTTCCCGATTCCGCGGCGACATGGAATATGCGCAGCTTGTCCCAGTCCAACATTGCGCCCGGTGTCCCCTCTTTGATCCGGTCGGTTCGGGGCGCCGCTTTGAACTTTTGTCCATCGCGGCGCCGATCCTTGGAGCCGCGCCGTTATTCGGCGGCTTCGGCTATTTCGTTTTCGGCAAGGTAGCGCTCGGCCTCGAGCGCGGCCATGCAGCCCATGCCCGCAGCGGTCACGGCCTGGCGGTAAATGTCGTCGGTAACGTCGCCGGCGGCATAGACGCCCGGAATGTTGGTCGCCGTCGAATCGGGCGCGGTGACGATATAGCCACCGTGCTTCATTTCGAGCTTACCCTTGAAGACGTCCGTGGCCGGAGCATGGCCGATGGCGACGAAAATACCGTCGACCTCGATTTCGTGGGTTTCGCCCGTGGCGATGTCCTTGAGGACAGCGGACTTGACCGAGGGGGGCATGTTGTCGCCGTGGACCTCTTCGAGCACGGTGTTCCAGCGCACCTCGATCTTGGGGTGCTTGAACAGCCGCTGCTGGAGGATCTTTTCGGCCCGGAATTCGTCGCGGCGGTGAATGACGGTGACCTTGGAGGCGAAATTGGTGAGGAACAGCGCTTCCTCAACCGCCGTATTGCCGCCGCCGACGACCAGGACTTCCTTGTCGCGGTAGAAGAACCCGTCGCACGTCGCGCAGGCGGAGACGCCGAAGCCCTTGAACTTTTCTTCCGAAGGCAGGCCGAGCCATTTGGCCTGGGCGCCGGTGGCGATGATGACGCTGTCGCAGGTGTAGACCGTGCCGCTATCGCCGGTGAGCTTGAAAGGACGGGTGTTGAAATCGACGTCGACGATCATGTCGTTCTCGATCCGGGTCCCCATGTTTTCGGCCTGGGCGCGCATCTGCTCGACCAGCCAGGGGCCCTGGATGGGATCGGCGAAGCCGGGATAGTTCTCGACGTCGGTGGTGATGGTCAATTGCCCGCCCGGTTCGGTGCCGGAAATGATGACCGGCTCGAGCATGGCGCGGGCGGCGTAGATCGCCGCGGTGTATCCGGCGGGGCCGGATCCAATGATAATGACTTTCGCGTGCATCGTGGTGGGCCGCTGAATATTGAAGTTGGACCAAATATGGCACGCGGGGCGCATGTTACAAGCGCAGAGCACCCATGCGGGGGCAAAAGCTGTGGGCGCTGCGGCGTTAAGGGCACAATATCGTGCGTTCGCCTCGCCCTTCGGGGGCCGGCGGCTGGCGATCCCTCCCGTTCCTGGGGGAGGGGGCGTGCCGCCGGCCCGGTGCGGGGGGCCTACTTGAAGACGATCTTGAGGACTTCGTAGGCGCGCGAGCCGCCGGGGGCGGAGACTTCGATGGATTCGCCGACTTCCTTGCCGATCAACGCACGGGCGATCGGAGAGGAGACGGAGATCTTGCCGTTCGTGGCATCGGCCTCGGCATCGCCCACGATCTGATAGGTCTTTTCCTCGTCGGTGTCCTCATCGACGAGCGTCACGGTCGCGCCGAACTTCACGGTCGTGCCAGAGAGCTTGGAGACGTCGATGACATCCGCCTTCGCCAGCATGGTTTCGAGCTCCATGATGCGGCCCTCGTTGTGGCTCTGCTGCTCCTTGGCGGCGTGGTACTCGGCGTTCTCGGAAAGATCGCCATGCGCGCGTGCCTCGGAGATCGCCTCGATGATGGCGCGGCGATCCTCGGACGTGCGGCGGCGCAATTCTTCCTGAAGGGCGGCATGTCCTGCCACCGTCATCGGGACCTTTTCCATTCTCTTACATCCAATCCCTTCATTCTGCACAACGGCGGGCGAGAGCATTCTGGGGCTTCCTCGCGCACCGCTTATAAAGTTCTACGCAAATCGCTCTTGCGCCGACCACAATCAGCGGAAAGCGATTCACTATTGGGGGGAAGCTTGACGTTCAGGTTGCATCGCCCCGCGCATGCGGTCAAGGGGCAACCGAACGACCCCGCCCGTGATATGGCCTCTGGTTTGTGGCGTGCAAGAGGCGTCACGCTTTATAAAAACCAAAGGCGCGAACCGCCGGGTCCGGCGGTTCGCGCCCTTTCTCTGCCCGGCCAATTGAGCCGGGCACTCGCTCAACTGGCGTTGTTAGTCGGCAGCGGCAAGGTTGCCGGCAGCGGATTTGCCGGTGCGCTTGTCCTTGACGATCTCGTAGGAGATCTTCTGGCCTTCATCGAGACCGGCCATGCCGGAATTCTGAACCGCGGAAATGTGGACGAAAACGTCCGCCCCGCCCTCGTCGGGCTGGATGAAGCCGTAGCCCTTCTGCGTGTTGAACCATTTGACAGTGCCGGTAGCCATTGGCGTGCCCTTTCGCGTATTTGCTGTCGTTCTTGGACCGCCTTTGTTTTCACGGTCCGGGGTATATCGAGTATGGGTTCTAGACGTCAGCAGTCGCGAAAATTCGCTTGGCTAGATCAGTCGGCCGCACCTTCGATCCGCTTTTTTTAAAAGAAATGCGCGTTCTATTCAAGTGGAGTCGAGTTTTGGGATGTCGGCAAAATTTTAGAAAAGCCGAAAAACAATAGAAGGGTTGGAAAATGCCTTTCCCGCGCTCTAACATGTCAGTATTCGGCGCGCGGTTTCGGGTGGCCGGGGAATTTAGACAGTAACCATGACGTTTGTCGCCGGTGCCGGTTGCCGTTCAGTCCGGTTGGGGCGGGTCGGCGCGGCGGTGGTCAAGGTGGCCCGGTGCGCGTAAGAGGGTGCGCATCCCTTGTTCGAGTGCAGCGATGAGCGACATGTCCATAGATTTCCGGTCTGATACCGTCACCCGCCCGAGCGCCGGCATGCGCGCGGCTATGGCCGAGGCGCCCGTGGGAGACGACGTCTATGGCGAGGACCCCAGCGTCGCGGCGCTCGAGGCGCAGGTTGCCGGAATGATGGGCAAGGCGGCGGGCATCTACCTGCCGTCGGGGACGCAGTCGAACCTGGTTGCGCTTTTGAGCCATTGCGCGCGGGGGGAGGAGTTTATCGCGGGGCAGGAGGCGCATTGTTATAAATACGAGGGCGGCGGCGCGGCGGTGCTGGGATCGATCCAGCCGCAGCCGGTGGAGAACCTGAGCGACGGGACAATGGCGCTGGCGGCGATCGCGGCGGCGATCAAGCCGGAGGATGTGCATTTCGCGCGTACGCGGCTATTGGCGCTGGAAAATACCATCGGAGGGAAGGTGCTGCCGGCGGACTTCGTGGCCGCGGCGACGGATCTGGCGCGGGCGCACGGACTTTCGACGCATCTCGACGGGGCGCGGATCTTCAACGCGGCGGTGGCGAGCGGGGTCGAGGCGCTGGCCTTGGCGGCGCCGTTCGACAGCGTTTCGGTGTGCCTTTCCAAAGGGCTTGGCGCGCCCGTGGGATCGGTGCTCGTGGGGACGCCGGAGCTTATCGAAGAAGCGAAACGGTGGCGCAAGATGCTCGGTGGGGGCATGCGGCAGGCGGGGATCGTCGCGGCGGCGGGGCTTTATGCGCTCAAGAACAATGTCGCGCGGCTCGCCGACGATCACGCGCGGGCGCGGCGGCTGGCCGAGGGGCTGGGGGCGCATCAGGCGATCGCGGTTGAGATGCCGCAGACCAATATCGTCTTCCTCAAGGTCGATCCGGCCGTCGCCGAGGCGTTTTCGGGGCATCTGGAGGCGGAGGGGATCAGGGTCTCCGGGCGCTACGGCGCGCAGCGCTGGGTGACGCATCTGGATATTTCGGATGCGGATGTCGAGCGGGCGCTCGCGGTGGTAGACGCGTTTTTCAAGGGGTGATTTTTCCGCTTGCGTTTTGGCGCGAACGAAGACATTTGCCGTCCGCCGGCACGTGATGCCGGTTTTTTTCGGACAATGACCCAGAGTGGATGCCGTCTTTCTTTCTTCGGGCGATCTGATTGCCGATCGCCGGTCTCACTATGCGCAAATGCTGGCCGGGGGCGGGGCGTTCGCCGCGGCGGCGGAGCTTATGGCCCAGGCGCTCGAAAGCGCGCCGGACTGGGCGGCGGGCTGGATGATGCTGGGCGGGTATTGGCACGAAGCGGGCGATACCGGGGCGGCGATCAAGGCCTGGCAGCGGGCGGCCGCGCTCGATCCGGCGGGGACGCTTGGGGCGCAGATGAGACTGGCGGCGCACGGGATTGCCGAGGTCGAGACTGGCGCGCAGAACGCCTATGTCGAGGCGCTGTTCGATGCGTATGCGAAGAGCTTCGAGCAGGCGCTTGTCGAAAAGCTCGATTATGTCGTGCCCGGGCGGCTGGCCGGTCTCATCGCGGCGACGATGGGCGAACTGGGGATATCGGGGTTTGCGCGGGCGCTCGATCTGGGCTGCGGCACCGGGCTGATGGGGGAGCGGGTGCGCAAGCATGTCTCGCATCTCGAGGGGGTCGATCTTGCCGCCGGCATGGTGGCCGAAACGGCGCGGAAGGGGATTTACGATGCCGTCAGGCAGGGGGAACTGCTGTCGTATCTGGGCACGGTGCGGGGCGGGGTGGACCTGATCACGGCGGCGGACGTGTTTTTGTACTGCGGCGATCTGGCGCCGATCTTCGCTGCGGCGTTTGGGGTACTGGCGCCGGGCGGGCTGCTGGTCTTTTCGCTCGAAAAACACGCGGGGGCCGAGGCGTGCGTGCTGCAAGCGTCGTTGCGGTATGCGCATGGGCGCGGGGCGGTCGAGGAGGGGCTGAGGTCCGCCGGGTTCGACTGTCTGCAAATTGCGGAGGACACCATTCGTACCGACCGGGGGCAGCCGGTGACGGGGTTGCTCTTCGTCGCGCGGCGCCCGGCCGGGGATAGCTTTGAGGTTGTCGTCGGAGACGCGTCCGGCACGGGCGAGGGCGCGCCGGTTCTCAACTGAAAAACGGGGGGCGTGGCGCCCCCCGGGGTGGCCGTGGCGGTCAGAAAGCCAGTCCGCAGGCCTTGCGGATGGCGATCTGGACCGGGGAAGGCGGCAGGGCGGGGTCGAACTCGCCGGTGGGCACCAGAGGGGGCTGGGCCATGAAGCGCGGCTCGGTTCCGCGGTGCGGCTGGGCCGCGTGGACGAGGAAGGGGTGGCACAGGTAGACGGTGCCGGCCGGGCCCGTCGCGAGGGTTTCCTCGCAATCGGAAGTCGCCGCATAGCCGTCGGCGGAAAGCTGCCGGAGCGTTGCGCCGAGATCGCCATAAGGGAGCAATTGCCGTGCGATTTCTCCATGCGAGCCGATACGGATGCGGGTGGGCGCGTCGTCGGGGCCGACGTCGGAGAAGAGGAAGAGCATCAGGAGCGCGCGACCCGAGCTTTTAACGTTGGCGCGCCATTCCATGAAATCGGGATTTTCCAAACCGAAGCTGACATCGACGTGCCAGCCGGCATCGCCCGGGTCCTCATCGGAGGGAAAGCGCACCGGGAAGGTGCCGAGGCCCTGGGGCGGGAGCCAGCGGCCTTCGCCGGCGATCTGGTCATAGGCGGCATGAACGATGGGGGTATTGGCCGCTTCGCGGAAGGGTGCATCGTGATAGCTGCCGAGCCTTACGACAGGGCGTGTCCAGGTCGTACGGTCGCTCGGATCGCAGCCGGTGTCGCGCCAGAGGATGGCGCGGGCGGCAGCGGCGGTTTCTGAGGAAAAGGCGTTGTCGATGCGGACGAAGCCATCGGCGATGAACGCGTCGATTTGCGCTTCTGAGAGCGCAGTGAGCTGATTGGGCATAAGATGAACTTTCGATATGCGGAAAGCCGCATGCGCGGCCAGGGCGCTCGCTACGCCGGCGCGGTGTTTCTCCTCGGGGCGAGGACGGTCGCTTATCGAATAATTGTCATCATCATGGTGACAGCATTAGCCGGTTTCGGGGTGACCGCGCAAGGGTTCCGGTAACCGGGCGTGGCCGTTGTCGGACGACGGTGGGGTAGAGGAAGCAGGGAGCGAGTGGGCCCGCCCCCTTTCGCCGCAGAGGCTATTGGCGCGCGCGCCAGAAGGCGTGGAGAGCGGGAACGTCCGCGCTGGTCATGATCGGCATGGCGGCTTCAAGAGCGGTGTCATCCCAGTCCCACCAGGCCACTTCCAGAAGCATGGCGATATGCTCGTCGGGAAACCGCTTGCGGATCGGTTTGGCGGGGTTGCCACCGACGATCGTGTAGGGCTCGACGTTCCGGGTGACGAGCGCGCGCGTGCCGATGATGGCGCCATGACCGATTGTGACACCGGGCATGACGATGGCCTCCGAGCCGATCCAGACATCCGATCCGATCACTGTATCGCCCGCCGGTTCATAGCCGTTGGCGGCCCCGGCGAAATGGGGCACTTCGGACATGAAATGGAACGGGAAGGTGGAAACCCAGTCGTTCCGATGGCCCTGATTGCCCGCCATGATGAAGGCCGCGCCCGAGCCGATCGAGCAGAAGCTGCCCACGATCAGCTTGTCGGCGTCGGGGTCTGGCAGAAGGAACCGGGCGCAATCGTCAAAGCCGTGGCCGTGGTAATAACCCGAATAATAGCTGTAGCGCCCGACCGAAATGTTGGGATGGGTGACCTGCTCGCTGAGCAGCTTGCCCCTGAAGGGGCTTTCGAAAACATTGTCCATTGATGTGAAACCGTAAAGTCTTGCCGCAGGGTGCGGCCGTACCGTTCAGGCAGGTGCGCGCGACAAAGGGATGGCGGCGCCCCGCCCGGCGAGCGGCGCGTCCGGCGGGCGTGTCAGGCCGCGGAACGCGCGATGGAGGTGGTACAGTCTGCGGACTTTTCGGTTGTCATGGCGCGATTTCTAGCAGTGGGCGGCGGTTGGGGGAAGGGCGCCAAGGTGTCGTTTTCGTGGGTCCGGGTGACAGCCCGTTCGACATCATGGGGTGGACTATGAAAAGCAACGCTCACCTCGTTCGTGCCGGGCTCAATTTCCATTTCTGATCGGCGCGCTAGAAGCAACGGATGATGCGGAGAACGGTACAGGCAGGCACGTTCTCATTCGATCACTTTGTCTTGGGCGTGTTGCTTTCGAGATGGCGAGCGACCACGGCTGCGCCCAGGGCGACGCTGGCTGAGGCCAGCATCACCACCAACAGGCCGGGCCGAGCGTTTTCTTCGGTTAGAACGGCGCCCGCGAGCGCGGCCACTATAGAAGCGCCGGCGACTGTGAATGCGCCGGCGAGGCTGGCGGCGCTTCCCGTATGTGTCGGGCGAACCGAAATTGCCGCCGCACTCGCGCCGGGCTGAGTAAGGCCGTTCGATATGCCAACGAACACGCACGGTCCGAACAGTGCCAGCACATGGCCGATGCCGGCGGCATACAGGGCTATTCCCGCCAACAGGCCCGCGCAGGCCAAGGTCCTTCCGGCAATCAGTATGGTGGCCTGCGGCAGCGTGCCGGCGAGCCGCCCGGCCAGAAAACTGCCGAGCATGAAGCCGCCCGTTATCGAGCCCATGTAAAGACCTAAAATCGCCGGCGACACATCGAAGGCCGAAGCGGCCAGCGGGGCACCGGCCAGGAAGGCATAGAAGGCGCCGACCGAGAAGGCCATGCACAGGCAATAGGCCAGGAACCGCTTGGAACCCAGAAGTTCGGGGTAGGCCTTGTATTGCTCCAGCATTGTGGTGGAGCGCGAATTGTTCGTTTCGCGCAGGTCGATCCAGCACAAGGCGAGGACCGCGGTTCCCAAGAGCGCCAGAACGTAGAAGCTGGCTCTCCAGCCGAATACCTGATCGAGCAGGCCACCTGCCGTGGGGCCGAGCATGGGGGCCACAGCCCAGGCCATGGCCAGATAGCCAAACTGGCCCGCGGCCTGTTCCCGGCTGGTCGTGTCACGGATCACCGCGAGCGACACCGCATAGGTTGGCCCGATCACCGCCTGCACCATGCGGCAGGCGAGGAAGGTCCAGGCATCCGGCGCGATGGCGCACCCGATCGTCGCAGCGATAAATATCCCCAGCGCCCAGAGGATCACCGGCCGGCGACCAAAACGGTCCGAGAGCGGACCCAGAATGAGCTGCAGGCATGCCGAGCTTACGGCATAGGCCGCCAGTGAAAGCCCGATTATCCCATAGTCCACGCCAAACTCGGCGGCCATTTGAGGGAGAGACGGGAGAAAGAAATTGATCGGCAGGATGGCAAGTGCCGACAGAAAGACCAACGTGGAGAGGCGCGGAGACGTCGAGGACATCGGCATGATCAAAGCCAATCGCTTGTGTGTAGGGAACGAGGCAATAAAAAAGCCCCTGTGAGGGGCTGGTTTTTCCGCGCATGGGTGCATTCACCTGGCAGCTATGCTGCCGTGCCCATGCGCCTGCCTACTACGACCATGTCGATTGCGATCATCATGCAACACTTGTTACGGCGCGGAGCCGTTTTCGTCAACCAAGTCGACGGTCTACACGCCCCAACGCAGCCGAAACGCCGGCGCCCGCCGGTCCGCAAGCCGGGCCTGCGGACCGCAAGATGCGTACTCAATGCCGCCTCGGCCCAGCCTTACGCGGCGAAATAGTCCTGCAGCGGTTTGACGGTCAGGTTGCCGCCGCTATAGGCGACGATGCCCTCGACCGCGGCGGTGGCGCCGGGGATGGTGGTGTAATAGGGCACCTTGGAAAGCAGTGCGGCGCGGCGGATGTCGCGGCTGTCGGAGACCGCCTTGATGCCGTCGGTGGTGTTGATGACCAGTTGCACCTCGCCGTTCTTGATGGCGTCGACAATGTGCGGGCGGCCTTCGAGGACCTTGTTGATCTTGGTGCACTCGATGCCGTTTTCAGCGAGGTAACGCTGGGTGCCGCCGGTGGCGATGATTTTGAAGCCCGCCTGGGCGAGCTGGCGGACAGGCTCGATCATGCCGGGCTTGTCGTCGTCGCGGACCGAGACGAAGACCGTGCCCTCCTTGGGGACCTTGGAGCCCGCGCCGAGCTGGGACTTGGCAAAGGCGATGGCAAAGTCGGTATCGAGGCCGATGACTTCGCCGGTCGACTTCATTTCCGGGCCGAGCACGGTATCGACGCCGGGGAAGCGCGAGAAGGGGAAGACGGCTTCCTTGATGCCGATGTGCCTGATGTCGCGTTCGACGAGGTTGAAGGCGGCAAGCGGCTCTCCGGCCATGATGCGCGAGGCGATCTTGGCGATGGGGTGGCCGATGACCTTGGCGACGAACGGCACCGTGCGCGAGGCGCGGGGGTTCACTTCGAGGACGTAGAGGGTGTTGTCCTTCAAAGCGAACTGGACGTTCATCAGCCCGCCGACGTTGAGGCCACGGGCCATGGCGGCCGCCTGGCGCTTGAGCTCTTCGATAATCCCGGGGCTCAGCGACCGCGGAGGCAGCGAACAGGCGCTGTCGCCCGAGTGGATGCCGGCCTCCTCGATGTGTTCCATGATCCCTGCGACGAAGACGTCCGTGCCGTCGCAGAGGCAATCGACGTCGATTTCGACGGCGCCTTCGAGGTAGCTGTCAAAGAGCAGCGGATTGTTGGCGAGCACCGAGTTGATCTGGCCGGTCTTGTCGTTGGGGTATCTGTGCCGGATTTCGGGGGGCACGAGCTCGGTGAGGGTCGACTGGACGTAGCGCTCGAACTCCTCGGAGGAATGGCAGATGACCATTGCGCGGCCACCGAGCACGTTGGAGGGGCGGATGACGAGCGGGAAGCCCAGGCCGTCGGCCACGAGACGCGCCTGTTCGAGCGAATAGGCGATGCCGTTTTTCGGCTGGGTCAGATCGAGCCGGTTCAGGAGCTTCATGAACTGGTCGCGGTCTTCGGCGAGGTCGATCTTTTCGGGCTGGGTCCCAAGGATGGGTACGCCGGCGCGCTCGACGGCGGAAGCGAGCTTTAGCGGCGTCTGGCCGCCGAACTGGACGATGACGCCGTGGAGCGTGCCGTTGTCCTTTTCGGTGGTGAGGATTTCAATGACATCCTCTTCGGTGAGCGGCTCGAAATAGAGCCGGTCGGAGGTGTCGTAGTCGGTCGAGACGGTTTCGGGGTTGCAGTTGACCATGATGGTCTCGTAGCCGGCCTCCGACAGCGCGAAGGCGGCATGGCAACAGCAATAGTCGAACTCGATGCCCTGGCCGATGCGGTTGGGGCCGCCGCCGAGGATGACGACTTTCTTCCTGTCGGACGGCCGGGCCTCGTCGGCGGGGGCGCCCGCGAAGGGCGTCTCATAGGTCGAATACATGTAGGCGGTGGGCGAAGCGAACTCGGCGGCGCAGGTGTCGATGCGCTTATAAACGGGCCGGACGCCGAGGCCGGTGCGGTGGTTGAGCACCTCCTTGGCGGTCTTGCCGGTCAGTTCGGCGAGGCGCGCGTCGGAAAAGCCCATGGCCTTCAACTGGCGCATGGCGCCGGCGGTTTCGGGCAGGCCGAACTCGCGGACCTTCGCTTCGGTGTCGACGATGGCCTGGAACTGCTCGAGGAACCACGGGTCGATGCGGCAGGCCTCGTGGATCATCTTATGGTCGTAGCCAAGCCGCATGGCTTCGGCGACCCACAGGATGCGGTCGGGCGTCGGGGTGCCGAGCGCGGCGCGAACGGCGTTCTTGTCGTCGCCTTCGCCCAGGCCGGGGATGCCGATCTCGTTCAAACCGGTGAGGCCGGTTTCGAGCGAGCGCAGGGCCTTCTGGAAGGATTCGGGGAAGGAACGGCCAATGGCCATGGCTTCGCCGACCGATTTCATCGAGGTGGTCAGGCGGCTGTCGGCGCCGGGGAATTTCTCGAAGGCGAAACGGGGGATCTTGGTGACGACGTAGTCGATGGTCGGTTCGAACGAGGCCGGGGTGGCGCCGCCGGTGATGTCGTTCTCGAGCTCATCGAGCGTATAGCCGACCGCGAGCCGCGCGGCGACCTTGGCGATGGGGAAGCCGGTGGCCTTCGAGGCAAGGGCCGAGGAGCGCGACACGCGCGGGTTCATCTCGATGACGATCATGCGGCCGTCCTCGGGATTGATGGCGAACTGGACGTTGGACCCGCCGGTTTCGACACCGATCTCGCGCAGGACGGCCAGCGAGGCGTCGCGCATGATCTGGTATTCCTTGTCGGTCAGCGTCAGCGCGGGGGCAACGGTGATCGAATCGCCGGTGTGGACGCCCATCGGGTCGATGTTCTCGATCGAGCAGACGATGATGCAGTTGTCCTTCTTGTCGCGGACAACCTCCATTTCGTACTCTTTCCAGCCGAGGACGGATTCCTCGATCAGCACTTCGTTGGTGGGCGATGCGTCGATGCCGGATTCGATGATGTCGATGAATTCTTCGCGGTTATAGGCGATGCCGCCGCCGGTGCCGCCAAGGGTGAAGGACGGGCGGATGATGCAGGGCAGGCCGACCTTCTCAAGCGCGGCGAGGGCCTCGGGAAGCGAATGGGCGAGTTCGGACGCCGGGGTCGCGAGGCCGATCTTGTGCATGGCGGTGCGGAACAGCTCGCGGTCTTCCGCCTTGTCGATGGCTTCGGCGTTGGCGCCGATCATTTCGACGCCGAATTTTTCGAGGACGCCCATCTTGTTGAGCGAGAGCGCGCAGTTGAGCGCGGTCTGGCCGCCCATCGTGGGCAGGAGCGCGTCCGGGCGCTCCTTTTCGATGATCTTGGCGACGACCTCGGGGGTGATGGGCTCGACATAGGTCGCGTCGGCCATGTCCGGGTCGGTCATGATCGTCGCGGGGTTCGAGTTGACCAGGATGATGCGGTACCCTTCCTCGCGCAGCGCCTTGCAGGCCTGGGTGCCGGAATAATCGAACTCGCAGGCCTGGCCGATAATGATCGGTCCAGCCCCGATGATGAGGATGGATTTGATGTCTGTGCGTTTGGGCATCTTGGTTCTCGTGCGGGACCTAGCGCGGCGGCACGGGTGTGCCGCGCGGGAAGGGTCAGTGACTCTCTCGGCTAGGCGGTCTCCTTAGACCAAGCAATCGGGGATTTCCAGCGTCCAGGGCGGATTCTTTGTTCGATTGTGCCGCTTCCCGGTTCGGGCGGCGCCGGGGGTGGCAATCTGACGCCCATGCGATAGAGTACGGGAAACCATTTTCTTCCGGTGCGGCGCGCCGGATTTTCATGACATCGCGAACGCATATGGAGGGCGGCATGACGCAGCAACCGCTTATCGAACTCAATGATGGCAACACCATTCCGCAGATCGGGCTGGGCGTCTGGCGGACCGAGGATGCGGATACGCCGCGCGTAATCGCCGAGGCGATTGCGGCGGGGTACCGGCATATCGATACCGCGCAGGCCTATGGCAACGAGGAAGGCGTCGGACGGGCGGTGCGCGAGGCGGCGGTGCCGCGCGAGGAGCTGTTCATCACCACCAAGGAGCGCACCAGCCATCAGGGCTATGACAGCACCATGCGCTCGTTCGACGAATCGATGGGGCGGCTGGGGCTCGACTATCTCGACCTGTTCCTCATCCACTGGCCGGTCCCCATGCACGACCGGTACGTGGATACGTGGAAGGCGTTCGTCGAGCTGCAGAAGCAGGGCCGGGTGCGGTCGATCGGGGTCTCGAACTTCCTGCCCGAGCATATCGAGCGGCTCGCGGCGGAGACGGGCGTGCTGCCGGCGGTCAATCAGCTTGAACTGCACCCCTATTACCAGCAGCGCGACGTGCGGGACTTCCACACGCGGCACAATGTGGCGATCCAGAGCTACAGCCCGCTAGGGAGCGGCGCGGTGTTGGCGGACGCCGAGATCGGGGCGATCGCTGCGGCGCACGGGAAGTCGATCGCGCAGGTGATTATCCGCTGGCACGTTCAGCAGGGGCTGATCGTTCTGCCCAAATCGGTGACGCCGTCGCGTATCCGGGAAAACATCGCGGTGTTCGATTTCGAATTGAGCAGCGAGGAGATGGCGCGGATCGGGGCGCTGGATTCGGCGGACGGCAAGACGCTGCCGGAGCCAGCGGAGATGAGCAACCTCTTTTAGTCTGGCGCCCTAGAGGGCGCGCTTGAAGCCCTCGTGGGTCTGGGCGAAGCCGATGCGGGTGTAAAAGCGGTGGGCGTCCTTGCGCAGCTTGTTGGAGGTGAGCTGAGCGAGGCCGCAGCCGCGGGCCTTTGCGGTTTCGCAGGCCCACTCCATCATCGCCGCGCCGATGCCCTTGTTGCGGTGGGACGGGGCGACGTGGACCGCTTCGATGGTGCAGCGCCATTGGCCCTGGCGGGCGATGCCGGGGGTGAAGGTCAATTGGAAGGTGCCGACCGGCGTGCCGTCGATCTCGGCGATCACGAGGAGCTGGTTGGGGTCGGCAGCGATTGTGGCGAAGGCGTTGCGGTAAGGCCTTGCCATGGGGTCCGGGTCTTCGCCGGAGTCGACGACGCTGTCTTCGTGGATGAGGCCGACGATGAATGGGAGGTCGTCGAGGGCGGCGGGGCGGAAGGCGAGATCTGTCATGGGAAGGCGCTTTTGGAAACTGTGACGATCTCTCCTAGCGCTGTTGGGCGGTCTTGACGAGACGCTGGGTCAGATCATCGCGGCGAGCCGTGCGGCGTCGGTGCCGGCGGGGAGGGTGCCCAGGGTGTGGCCCCAATCGCCGCCGAGGCGGGTCCGGGCGAAGATTTCGCCGGGGAAGGGGTCGGGTTGCTTTAAGAGAATCGCGGCCTGGAGGAGGAGGGCGAGGCGCTCGGTTATGCGGCGGGCGGCGGATTCGGTGGCGGATTTGAGTTCGGCGTAGGCACCATCGAGCGCGGCGTCGTAGGCGGTGGATATGCCGCGGGCGGCCTCGAGTTCGGCGCGCAGGGCCTCGAAGGCTTCGGGGGCCTTGGCGAGGGTGCGCAGGACGTCGAGGCAGATGACGTTGCCCGAGCCTTCCCAGATGCCGTTGAGCGGCGCCTCGCGGTAAAGGAGGGGCATGGGGGTGTCTTCGATGAATCCCATGCCACCGATCACCTCCATGGCTTCGACTGTGACAAGCGGGCAGCGCTTGTTGTTCCAGTATTTGGTGAGCGCCACCGCAAGGCGGGCGAAGGCGCGTTCGGTTTCGTCGGTGCCCGAACGGTCGAACGCCCAGGCGGTGCGCATGCCGGCGGCGAGGGCGCCGAGCCATTCGAGCGCAAGGTCGGCGAGAAGCGTCTGCATCAGGGGCTGGTCGATGAGCCGTTTGCCGAAGGCGGAGCGGTTCTCTGTCCAGTATCTGGCTTCGCTCAAAGCGCGGCGCATGAGCCCCGCGGGGGCAATGGCGGTATCGAGGCGGGTGTGGTGGACCATTTCGAGAATGGTGCGGACGCCGTCGCCGGGCTCGCCGAGTATTTCGGCGTAGGCGCCGGCGTATTCGATTTCGGCCGACGCATTGGCGCGGTTACCGAGCTTGTTCTTGAGCCGCATCAGATGGATGGCGTTACGGGTACCGTCGGGGCGCCAGCGCGGGGCGAGGAAGCAGGTGAGGCCTTCGGGGAGCTGTGCGAGGGTCAGGAAGGCGTCGGACATGGGGGCCGAGCAGAACCATTTGTGGCCGGTGAGCCGGTAGGCGCCATTGGCGGGTTCGGCGCGGGTTGCGTTGGCGCGGACATCGGAGCCGCCCTGTTTTTCGGTCATGGCCATGCCGACGGTGGCGCCGTGCTTGTGCTCAAGCGGTTCGTCGGTTTCGTCGTAGGCGCGGTTGAGGGCGAGGGATTTGAGGATCGCCGCGAGACCGTCGCCCTTCGAAAGCGCGGGGATGGCGGCGTAGGTCATGGTCATGGGGCAGCAGACGCCGGGCTCGACCTGGGCCATCAGGTAGACCATCGCCGCGTGGGCCGGGTGGCCGCCGGAGGCGTTGGTGGTCCAGGGAAGTGCGGCGTAGCCGGCGCCCATGCCTTCGCGCATGAGGGCGTGGTAGCCGTCGGGGTAAAGGACGGTGTCTATGCGGCGGCCAGCGGTATCGAAGGTGTGCAATTCGGGCCCGGGGCCCGTGGCGAGGCGGTGCCCGGCGGCAACCCTATCTGCCATGCCGATGACGCCGGCGAGCGATTCCGGGGCGAAACCCGTCTCGGGCGCGGCGCCTTCGAGCGCGGCCTTGAGCGGGGCATCGGCCTCCCAGAGCGGGAGATCGCCGCGGAGGGCGGGCTGGTTTTCAACCGCGTGGGTCGCAAGGTCGGTCTGTGGGCGAAAGGCGCACATGGTCGGTCCTCCCGGACTTTATCCATGAGTGGACGCCTGTGGGGCGGGAGTGTCAACACGATGCTTGACTATAGCCAATTAGTTATATAGCTGTTTGGTTACGAATAAGGAGGCTATCGTGTTCAAGCACCTGACAACCACCCTTACCGTCGCGGCGACCCTCGCTGCCGCAGTCCCCATGACAACCCAGGCACAAGGACCATCCGCCATGAGCGCACCGACGACCGCCGCGCATGTCCCCGTCAACGGGGTCGAACTCTATTACGAGATCCACGGGGCAGGGGAGCCGCTGGTCATGCTGCATGGCGGCGTCAATCCCTCGGATTTTTTCGGCGCGCCGCTGGCGGCGATGGCCGAGGAGCGGCAGGTGATCGCAATACACTTGCGTGGACATGGCTTCAGCACCGACGCCGACACGCCCTGGAGTTATGAGCTGATGGCCGATGACGTTGCCGCCCTGCTCGAGGAAATCGGCATCGAAAAGGTCGATTTCATGGGAATGTCGGCCGGCGGCGGCGTTGCCCTTCAGACGGCCATCCGTCATCCCGACCTCGTCGGCAAGCTTGTCGTCATTTCGAAAAACGTGCACGACAGGGGCAATTATCCCGAGGTTCAGCACCAGTTCGATGCCATGCCGGAAATGGCGGCGCAGATCGGACAGAACGTGGCCCAGTCGCCTCTCGCCGAGATGTATCCCGATGTCGACTGGGAAAGGATGTTCCGCAAGACCGGCGAGATGAACCAGGGACCTTATGACTGGTCCGAGGACGTGGCCGGCATACAGGCGCCGACCCTGTTGATCTTTGCGGATGCCGACATGATGGACCCCGGGCACATCGCCGAAATCTACAAGCTCTTCGGCGGCGGCACGCGCGATGCGGGGATCGATGGTTCGTTGCGCCCGACGCAGAACCAGCTGGCGATCATTCCGGGCACCAACCACTACAACCTGATGCTCGAAGCCACCGATGCCGTTACCGGGTATGCCAAGGCGTTTCTGGCCGGGGCCGGCGCGGTGTAAAAGGCGGGCCGGGGCCCGCCTTTGTGTGTCGGCTCAAACGCAGCGCTTACAGCGCGATGCGGTAGACGCCGAAGCCGAGTTCGGTGGTTTCGCCCGTCGGCTCGATCGCGATGGCGGTGACGTCGGCGACGTGCTGTTCGGCGGCGGGGCCGGTTTCGAACAGGACGGAGGTGTCACCGATTTCCGCGAGCGACCAGTTGCTGTCGGCGGCCGGGTTGATGGTGCCCTGCTCGACGATATAGCGCACGATGATGTCGCGATTGGTGTCCGGGCCGATGAAGACGACCTTGTCCGGGCCGATGCCCGGGAAGGAACCGCCGCCGCCGGCGCGGTAGTTGTTGGTGGCGACGAGGAATTCCTGGTCAGGATCGATCGGCGCGCCATCAAACATCAGATCGACGATGCGGTTTGCGTCCGGATTGATCTCCTCAGATCCGTCCGAGGAATATTTGGACGGCTGGGTGAGATCGATCTTGTAGGTCACCCCGTCAATCACGTCGAAATTATAGGACGGGAATTCGGGGTTGATGAGCGGGGCGTCGGTAGCGCCGGGCTCGACCTGGTTGAAAATCCCGGCCGAGCGCTCGAGCCAGTTCTTGACGTCGGCGCCGGTGATTTTCACCGCCTGGATGGTGTTGGGATAGAGGTAGAGATCGGCGACGTTCTTGATGGCGACCGGGCCGACGGGGACGTCGGTATAATAGGTCGGGCCGCCACGGCCGCCGGCCTTGAAGGGTGCGGCAGCGGAGAGGATCGGCAAACCCTCCATCTCGGTACCGGGCGCCATCTGCTCCATGTACCATTTCTGAGCAATGTTGACGATCTGGACGGACGGGTCGTCGGCGACGAGCGCGAAATAGGAGTGGAGCGGCGCGGCGGTTTCACCCACGGCGCGGCGGATGTAGTCGAGGGTTTCCTGGTGCGCGGTTTCGACCGAGGCGACGACGTCGGCGTCGGATTCCACCAGCGGGTTCACCTCACGATCGACACGCTCGAAGATCGGGCGGGCTTCCGAGGTGTGCGAGAGCACCGACCAGGTATCGTCGTCACCCTTTTCGAGCAGCAGGTCGATAAGGCCCATATGGCTGCCCCAGAAGCCGGCCATGACGGCGGGCGTGCCCATGAGGGTGCCATTCTCGATATCGGCGCCTTCGACGTCGGCATAGTCGGGGCCGGGGAAGACGAGGTGGTGGTGGCCGGTGAGGATCGCGTCGATGCCCTCGACGCCGCCGAGGTAGAGCGAGGCGTTTTCCATGCCCGGCACGTAGCCTTCGCCGTTAATGCCGGAGTGGGAAAGCGCGATGACGATATCGGCGCCTTCTTCCTTCATTTTGGGGACATAGGCCTCGGCGGTTTCCACGATGTCGCGCACAACGACCTTGCCATTGAGGTGTGCGCCGTCCCAGGTCAGGATCTGGGGCGGGGTGAAGCCGATGACGCCGATCTTGATCGGGTGGGTTTCACCAGCGCCGTCGGTGAGTTCGCGCTCGAGGATGACATAGGGGGTATAGAGTGTGTCGTCGGCGAGCGGATCGTCGCCGAGTTCGGTGCCCTTGACGACGTTCGCAAGGACGACCGGGAACTGCGCGCCGGCCAGCGAGGCGTCGAGGAACTCAAGGCCGTAGTTGAATTCGTGGTTGCCGATGGTGCCCGCGTCGTAGCCCAGGGTGTTCATGGCCGCGATGGTGGGGTGCAGGTCGGAACCGTCGACGCCGCGCTCATAGGCGACGTAGTCGCCCAAGGGGTTGCCTTGAATGGTGTCGCCATTGTCGAGAAGGATGGCGTTGCCGGCTTCGGCGCGGATGCCTTCGACGATCGAAGCGGTACGCGCGAGGCCGAGCGTGTCATTGGGGGCATCGGCGTAGTAGTCATAGGGCATGATGGCGACGTGGATGTCGGTCGTTTCCATGATGCGCAGATGGGCCTGGCGCGATTGTGCCATGACCGCGAACGGGTGCATGACGACGGCAGCTGCGCCGACGCTGGCGCTGCCGGCGAGAAATGCCCGGCGCGAGATGGAGGAAAAGAAGTTCATGATGTCCCTCCTGATGGACGTATCGGTTTTTTTGCTGGGATCGCCGAGGTGCGGCGGTCCGGCGCGGAATTCGCTCCCCATGCCGCAGTTGCGTGACGGCAGGATGACGCGCCGGCGCGAAGTAAGCGCCTTTTTTATCGATTGGTCAAATTTCGGTTCGGCGTTCAGAACAAGGAACGGTTCGCTGCGGGTGCCGTTGCCTGTTTCGATGCCAAGCACAGGAAATGGGGGAGTACGCCATGCCGGGACGTATTGAGGACGTGACCGAGATCAGCCTTGCCGATGACGGGCGATTTCCCAACAGCCGGTTTCCGCTGATGGTCTATCGCAAGGCATTGGCTGAGCGCACCGTCTCGCCGGAGGCGTTCGAGCAGCTTTTCGGGGAGAACGGATGGCCGCCGCAGTGGCGGGCATCGATCTTCACCTACCATCATTATCATTCGACGGCGCATGAGGTGCTGGGCGTGGCGTCCGGCAGCGCACGGGTTACGTTTGGCGGGCCGAAGGGGGAAACGCTGACGGTTGCGGCCGGGGATGTGGTGATCATTCCTGCCGGTGTTGCACACAAGCGGGAGGAATCGAGCGCCGATTTCCTCGTTGTCGGCGCCTATCCCCCGGGGCAGCAATGGGACATGATGCGCGGCGAGGCCGGCGAGCGCCCGGCGGCGGACGCGCGGATCGCCGAGGTCGCGACGCCGATCACCGATCCGGTTTCCGGAGAAAAAGGGCCCATGCTCGAGGCGTGGGTTTAGCGGCAGGGGCAGCGCCCCTGCCTGAATGCGCTATGCGTGCTCGGCTGCCTTCTCGATGCCCTTCTGCTCTCGGACGTGGTTGAGGAACCGCGTGAAGAGGTAGTGGGCGTCGTGGGGACCGGGGCTGGCCTCGGGGTGGTACTGCACCGAGAAGATCGGCTTGCCCTCGACCGCGAGGCCGGCGTTGGAGCCGTCGAAGAGCGAGACGTGGGTCTGCGTTATGCCCGCGGGCAAGCTGTCGCTGTCGACCGCGAAACCGTGGTTCATCGAGGTGATCTCGACCTTGCCGGTGGTGAGGTCCTTGACCGGATGGTTGGCGCCGTGGTGACCCTGGTGCATCTTGACGGTCTGGCCACCGAGGGCGAGGGCGAGGAGCTGATGGCCCAGGCAGATGCCGAAGACCGGCTTGCCGGTTTCGATGAGCGCCTTGATGGTCGGCACGGCGTAGTCGCCGGTTGCGGCGGGGTCGCCGGGGCCGTTGGAGAGGAAGATGCCGTCGGGATTGTGTGCGAGGACGTCCTCGGCGGTCGCGGTTGCCGGGACGACTGTGACGCGCACGCCCTGGTCGGCGATGCAGCGCAGGATGTTGCGCTTGGCGCCGAAATCGATGGCGACGACGTGGAACTGGGGGTCTTCGACGCGGCCGTAGCCTTCGCCGTGGCGCCAGCGGGTTTCGTCCCACTTGTAGGTCTGAGTGGTCGAGACTTCCTTGGCGAGATCAAGCCCTTCGAGGCCGGGGAATGCATCGAGTTCGGCCTTGAGCGCGGCGTCGTCGAACCGACCGTCGGGGGCGTGGGCGATGACCGCGTCGGCCATGCCTTTTTCACGGATGAGCGCGGTGAGCGCACGGGTATCGAGCCCCGCAATGCCGATGATGCCGCGCTTCTTGAGCCAGGCGTCGAGCTTTTCGGCTGCGCGGTAGTTGGACGGGTTGGTGATATCGGCCTTGAGGACCGCGCCGCGGACGCCGGAGGCGCCCGCCATGTTGACGGTCTCGATATCCTCGTCGTTGGCGCCGACATTGCCGATATGGGGGAAGGTGAAGGTGATGATCTGGCCCGCGTATGAGGGGTCGGTCAGGATTTCCTGATAGCCCGTCATCGCAGTGTTGAAGCAGACCTCGCCGGCCGATGCGCCCACGGCACCGATGCCGCGCCCCTCGAGGCGCGTTCCGTCGCGCAGGATGAGGACAGCGGTGGAGGGGGTTTCTTGCCAACCGGACACGGGATCTTCTCCTATGGTGTAAGGCACGTCGCCGACGCCGGGCGCGCGGGTGCAACCGAAGCGGCAAATATGCCTCTCGCGCGCGTGTTCAACCCGGTCAACGTGAGTCCGGCGGAAACTAAGGGAAGGCCGGGCGCCGGTCAACAGGCGATATGAAAATGGAAACCCATGTTTTTCAATGAGTTAGAGAAAATCACGCGCCAGTGATGCAGAGGTTGGCATAGCTATCGCGCTTGGGTATATGCTCGCGCCACGAAATTTCACGCGGAAGGACCAGAGCATGCGCGAGAAGATCAACGCAGCCATGAAGGATGCGATCAAGGCCCGCGATGCGCGCCGGACGACGACGCTTCGCCTCATCAACGCGGCCATCAAGGACCGGGAAATCGCCGCGCGCGGCGAGGGCAAGGACGGGATCAGCGATGAAGACATTATGGCGCTGCTCCAGAAGATGGTGAAGCAGCGCGAGGAATCCGCGGGGATCTACGCGGAGGCCGGACGCGCCGAGCTCGAGGCCCAGGAACGCGAGGAAATGGAGATCATCAAGGAATTCCTGCCCAAGCCCCTGAGCGAGGAAGAGGTCGATGCGGCGATCAAGGCGGCGATCGCGGAAACCGGAGCGGAAGGGCTGCGGGATATGGGCAAGGTCGTGGGCGTGCTCAAGGCGAAATATCCCGGACAGATCGATTTCGGGAAGGCCTCCAAGCAGGTGAAGGCGCAGCTCGGCGCCTAATGCTCTGAAAAGTGTAAGTATTTTTGCATTGGCGAGCGTGGTGTGCTCGCCTATGATGCTCCCTGTTGTCGATAACGGGCTGTTGGGGGCCACTCTTATGCCGGACACCAAATCCTCCTCGCGTATGCCGTCGATCCTGACCGGGCTGCGCGGCGTTCTGATGCTGCTTGCCGGGCTTTATGCCCTGTTTTTCCCGGGCATGGCACTTCTCATCCTCACCACGGTCGCCGCGGCGCTGTTCGTGGTGGACGGGGTTCTGGGGCTGTGGTCGATCACTTTCGGGGGCGGCAAGACCGGGAATTTCTGGTTCGACGTCATCCGCAACGCGCTCTCGATCCTCGTGGGCGTGCTCATTCTGATCAGCCCGCTGCTCGGAACGCTGATCACAGCGACGTTCCTCGTCTTTCTCGTGGCGTTCCAGGCTATCCTGGTCGGGGCGATGGAAATCGTGGTCATCGTTCGCGAGCGCGAGCATTACGCCAAGATCTGGCCTGTGCTGCTCTCGGGTACGCTATACGTGCTCTTCGGGCTCTTGCTGATCTTCTGGCCGCTGGAGGCTGCGGCTGCGCTCGTCATGGTGGGCGGCATTCTGTTGATGGTTTTCGCCATCGGCCTGTTCGGACTGGCGTGGCGGCTTTACAAGACCGGGCATTGATCCTCTGGGGATAAGCTGTGGACAACGGATTGGCGCGTGACAAAGCGTAGGGCCGTTCCTACTTAGAGGTCATGCGCTTTTCCGACAGTTTTCTCGATGAGATCCGGAACCGCCTGCCGATTACGCAGGTGGTGGGCGAGCATGTGGTGTGGGACAAGCGCAAGTCCCAGCCCGGCAAGGGCGACATGTGGGCGTGCTGCCCGTTTCACGGCGAGAAAAGCCCCAGCTTTCATGCCGACGACCGGCGCGGGCGGTACCACTGCTTCGGGTGCGGGGCGAGCGGGGATCATTTCCGGTTTCTGACCGAAAAAACGGGGATGAGTTTTCCCGAGGCGGTGGAATTGCTCGCGGGGCGGGCAGGCGTGCCGATGCCTGAGCGGGACGCGCGGGCGGAAAAGCGGGACGCGGAGCGGCGGTCGCTCTACGACGTCATGGATATGGCCGCGACCTATTTTACCGAAGCGCTGGCGCACAATGTCGGCGCGCGGGCGCGCGGGTACCTGATGGAGCGCGGTGTCTCCGGGGCGATGCAGCAGCGGTTCCGGATCGGGTTCGCGCCCGACAGCCGGAACGGGCTCAAGGAGTTCCTGGCCGCCAACGGGGTGACGCTCGAGCAGATGATCGCGGCGGGATTGCTCGTTCACGGGGAGGATATCGCCGTACCTTACGACCGGTTCCGTAACCGGCTGATGTTTCCGATCACGGACTTCAGGGGACGGGTGATCGCCTTTGGCGGGCGGGCGCTTTCGGCGGATGTGGCGGCGAAATATCTCAATTCGCCCGAAACCGAACTCTTTCACAAGCGGCAGACGCTCTATAACGGTCAGGCGGCGCGGCAGGCGGGATATGACGGCAAGCCGATCGTGGTGGTCGAGGGGTATCTCGACGTGATCGCGGCGGTTGCGGCGGGGTTCGAAGGCGCGGTGGCGCCGTTGGGAACGGCACTGACCGAGGATCACCTGACGCTTTTGTGGCGGATGACGGACATTCCGGTGCTCTGCTTTGACGGGGACAGCGCGGGGATGCGGGCGGCGGAGCGGTCGGCCGATATCGCGCTGCCCATGCTCAAGCCGGGGAAATCGGTGGCGATCTGTACCTTGCCGGACGGGCTCGACCCCGACGACCTCATCAAGCAGCGTGGGCGGCAGGCGTTCGAGGACCTCATTGCCGGGGCGCGGCCTTTGGCGGACGCGGTCTGGGGCTTCGAGACGGCGGGGGGCATTCCCGAGGCGCCGGAGGCGCGGGCGGCGCTCGAGGCGCGACTGCGCGACCGGGCCGGGCGGATCGGCGACGTTTCGGTGCGCAGGCACTATAGCCAGGCGTTCGACGAGAAGCTTTCGGCGCTCTTTTCCCACCAGCGCAGGCCCTATCAGGGACGCGGACGGGGCGGGAACTACGAGCGGCGCGGCGGCCAGCGCGGGACGCCGCGGACGCTGGTGAGCGAATCCCTGCGCAAACGGCTGCAGCAATCGGCGGCGGCGCCGGACATCATGCCGCGCGAGGCCGTGATCGTCATGAGCCTCGTCAATCATCCCGAACTGGCGCAATCGCGCTTCGAGGCGCTGGCGGAGATCGAGTTCCAGTCGCTGCCGGCGCGGCAGGCGATGGCGGCGTTTCTCGACCTCGTCATGGTGCAGCCGGATCTGGGGCCCAATGCGGTCCATGAGGCGCTGATTGCGCGGGGTTTCGGGCCGGTTCTCGAAAAGATGCGGATGATTCTGGCGCGGCAGGGGGTATGGCAGATCGAGGCCGACAGCGCACAAAGTGACGCAGAGACCGGTTTAAAACACGCGCTGGCCTTGCATTACAAATCGGTTCAACTAAATAGGGAGCTCAAAGCAGCCGAATTGGCGCTAGGCGAAGACCTGAGCGAAAACGCTTTCGAACGGCTGCGGGACATCCAGAATCAGATTTCCAGTGTCGATGGTACAGAGGCATTGATCGAGGGATTTGGTTCGCTATCCGGGCGTGCGACGCGGAGCCTCTAAAAAACGAGGCGATTCGTGTCCGCGCGTTTTTGCGTGTTGGCAATGCGGGGCCAATATGCGAAGGCCGGAAGCGGGCCTAAACGGTGCAAAGATATTGAACACAACATTCTTTGTTAACCGTAATCGATTCCCTTGGAGCGCAAAGCCCAAAGCACCATCTCGGGGTGACGATACCGGTGCCGCACGCGGCACGGCTCAGGAGAGCATACATGGCCATTAAGGCAGCAGCCAACCAGACCAAGCAAGACGCCGATCCCAAGACCGAATCCAGCGCGGAAGGTCCCGACGGTCCTCTTCTCGACCTTTCCGATGCCGCGGTCAAGAAGCTGATCAAGACCGCCAAGAAGCGCGGATATGTGACGTATGAAGAGATCAACTCGGTCTTGCCTTCGGAGGAAGTCAGCTCCGAGCAGATCGAAGACATCATGTCCATGTTCTCGGATATGGGCATCAATGTGATCGACGAGGACGAGGTCGAAGAGGCCGAAGCCGATTCCAGCGATGACGAGCCCGGCGAGATTGCCACAACGACCGGCACGGCGGTGGCGAACACCTCGAACGCGAAGTCGGGTTCGGATCGCACCGACGACCCGGTGCGCATGTATCTGCGCGAGATGGGCTCGGTCGAGCTTCTGAGCCGCGAGGGCGAAATCGCCATCGCCAAGCGGATCGAAGCCGGACGCGAAACGATGATCGCGGGGCTGTGCGAGAGCCCGCTGACGTTCCAGGCCATCATCATCTGGCGCGACCAGCTCGCGGAGGGCGAGATTCTGCTGCGCGACATTATCGATCTCGAAGCGACTTATGCCGG
The DNA here is from genome assembly GCF_021166475.1 of Pelagibacterium xiamenense. GTDB lineage: Bacteria > Pseudomonadota > Alphaproteobacteria > Rhizobiales > Devosiaceae > Pelagibacterium > Pelagibacterium xiamenense. The sequence goes on along the minus strand of NZ_JAJOYS010000002.1, from coordinate 417,785 downwards.
ACCGGACGCCAAGATGGCAGAGCCGTCCGCGGGCGCCAATGAGGACGAAGAGGAAGCCGAAGAGCGCGCGGCGCCGGCAGCAGGCCGGACGCAGTCCGCTGAAAAGGACGGTGAAGAGAACGCCGAGGGCGAGACCGGTTCGAGCGAAGAGGACGACGACGAGGACGAATACGAGAACAATCTCTCGCTTTCGGCCATGGAGGCTGAGCTTAAGCCGCAGGTCGTCGAGACTTTCGACCGTATCGCCGAGACCTACGGCAAGATGCGCAAGCTGCAGGACCAGCACGTCGAAGAGCAGCTCGCTGCCAAGTCGCTCGACAGCAAGGAAGTCAAGAAGCTCGAAGAATGGCGCAACGAGGTCATTGTCGACGTCAAGTCGCTGGCCCTCAACAATTCGCGTATCGAAAGCCTCGTCGAGCAGCTTTACGACATTAACAAGCGCCTGGTGCGCAATGAAGGCCGCCTGCTGCGGCTTGCCGAGAGCTACAAGGTCAAGCGCGACGAGTTCCTGAACGCCTATTACGGCTCGGAGCTCGATCCGGACTGGACCGACAAAGTGATCCAGCGGCCCGAGAAGGGCTGGTCGGATTTCGTCGCCAAGGAACGCGCGACAATCGACGATCTGCGTAGCGAGATTCAGACCCTGGCCACCGAGACGGGCCTCGATATCGCGGAATTCCGCCGTATCGTGAACAAGGTGCAGAAGGGCGAGAAGGAAGCCGCCATCGCCAAAAAGGAGATGGTGGAGGCCAATCTGCGGCTCGTGATCTCGATTGCGAAAAAGTACACCAACCGCGGGCTGCAGTTCCTGGACCTCATCCAGGAAGGCAATATCGGGCTGATGAAGGCGGTAGACAAATTCGAATACCGCCGCGGCTACAAGTTCTCGACCTATGCCACGTGGTGGATCCGGCAGGCGATCACGCGCTCGATCGCCGATCAGGCGCGCACCATCCGTATTCCGGTGCATATGATCGAGACGATCAACAAGATCGTACGCACCTCGCGTCAGATGCTGCATGAGATCGGCCGCGAGCCGACGCCGGAAGAGCTTTCCGAAAAGCTGCAGATGCCGCTCGACAAGGTGCGCAAGGTTCTCAAGATCGCCAAGGAGCCGATCTCGCTCGAAACGCCGATCGGCGACGAGGAAGATTCGAACCTTGGGGATTTCATTCCGGATTCCAATGCGGTTCAGCCCATCGATGCGGCGATCCAGTCGAACCTGCGCGAGACGACGACGCGCGTGCTCGCCTCGCTTACGCCGCGCGAAGAGCGCGTGCTGCGCATGCGCTTCGGCATCGGGATGAACACCGACCACACGCTCGAGGAGGTCGGTCAGCAGTTCTCGGTGACCCGCGAGCGTATCCGGCAGATCGAGGCCAAGGCGCTGCGAAAGCTCAAGCATCCGAGCCGCAGCCGCAAGCTGCGCAGCTTCCTGGATAACTGATGGCAAAAAAGGCGGCTTGGAAGCCGCCTTTTTTGTGTTTCGGTCAGGCGAGAGCGCCTGTTTTCCGGCGCGCAATGAAGCCGGGTGCACTGATGGCGGCAAGCGCGAAAAACAACACCCATTGCGGGAGCACCCAGATGCTTCCCAGATCCATCATTCCATAGGCCAGAAACAGGACGGCGATGGCGCAGAACTGCCCGTTGACCACGAGGACTGCCGCCCTGAACCGTGCGGACCGCGCCGCCGCGGCATAGACGATTGTGCTGCCAATGAGAAGCACCGTTACCGCGTGCCAGAGGATCATGTACATCGCTGATTGTTTCCCATCGAGGCCACTGGCGATGACGATATCGGGAAATTCCGGGCCTCCGCCAAACACATGCATGGGAACAACGAGCCCGCAGAGAATGGCGGTCAAAGCAAAGAAGGGGTTGGTCTTCATGGTGGTTTCTCCAGTCCATACGGCACCGTATGTGCAAGGGGCCCTTTTCAATGTCAATACGCTGGCGTATGGAAGGGTATGAGCAAAAAGGACGCACTCGGGGCGGAAGACTGGATCAAGGCGGGATTTCGCGCGCTTGTGGCCGAGGGTGTCACGGGATTGCGGGCCGAAGCGCTGGCGCGGTCCCTAGGTATTTCGAAGGGGTCGTTTTATTGGCATTTTCAGGATGTTCCCGCTTTCAAACGCGCCATGCTCGAGCATTGGCACGAGGCGGCGACACTGCGGGTCGTCGACATCATTGAGCAAAAGGGGCTCAGTGGCGCGCACGCGCTCGAATATCTTGTTAAGGCCAGCGCCACACCTGATGCCTATGGGGGTGCCGGAGCTGAGGGCGCTTTGCGAGAATGGGCGCGGTTCGACCCTGTGGCACGCGATACCTTGCGGCGCGCAGATGTCGAGCGAATCGCCTTTGTTGCCAAATGCTTTGTGCGAGAAGGGTTCGAGCGTGATGCTGCCACTGCGTGCGCTGAAATCTTTTACGCAGCCCTGATTGGACTGGAACAGCTTGCCAGCCAAAGCGGCATGCCTATCGAACCCCGACTGAAACGGCTGCTAGAGACCCTGTTGCAGACGCCCGGCTCACAAAAACGCTGAAGGGCACTTCCAAAAATATGCGCGCCCCTATCGGATCGTGGCCAAAGCCTCTATCGTTATGTCAAAATTCCCCTGCACACCCTGAGCGGACTGTGTCGGGACCAAGACTTTGCAAGAAGGAGGCGCGCGATGTCGTTTCTCAAATCGCTGTTCGGGGGTGGAGACAAGAAGCCCGCAACGCCCAAGGTCGACGCGCATGAGGAGCATGAAGGGTACACCATAAAGGCCGTGCTGATGCAGGCCGGCGGGGAGTATCAGATCGCCGGCACCATCGAAAAGGAGGTCGATGGCGAGCTCAAGATCTACAAGTTCATCCGCGCGGACAAGTTCGCGTCCAAGGAAGACGCGATCGTGGCGACCCTGGGCAAGGGCCGCCAGCTCATCAAGGAACAGGGTGCGGGACTATTCCGCTAAAGGCGGGGCGTCGACGAGCGGGGACTCGGTCGTCTGCACGTCGCCCGGATTGGAGACGATCTCGGGGCTGCCGTGGCGGTCCGTTCCCACGGTGAACGCATACCAGCCCAAAAAGACAAGGATGAGCCCGGCAAGGACGCGCACGATCCATTTGCCGATATCGACCCGCTCGGAGCGAGTCTGATTGGGGTCGAGATAGGTCATTCCCGCTAATCCTGATTCTGGCGATGTCGGAATAACCGCCAAGGGCGGTGTCGGGTTCCTTCGGGGCGGTGAAATCAGGGCGCGGCTTTTTCCGCGTCGGCGGCCGCGTGGATTTCCGTAACCAGCGCCGCGGGCAGCTTGAGCCGGTTTGCCAGGGTTTCGAGATAGGCGCGCTCGCTTGCGGTGTCGGCGGTGATCGCAACCAGCGAAGCGGCGTAGATTTCGGCGGCATGCTCAGGCGTATCGGCGCCTCGGACGACGGCGTCGAGGTCAAGCGGGGTGGCGAGTTCGTCGAAAACGAAGGCTTTTTCCTCCGCCGACAGATCCATGGCTTCGAGGCGTCCGAAAATACGCTCTTTTTCGTCCGCATCGACGCGGCCGTCGGCCTTTGCCGCGGCGATCATGGCGCGGACGAGGGTTCTGCCCAGGGCTTCCCGCTCGCTCGGGGCCTGCGGAATGAAGCGCTCGTCGGTGGGCGGGGTGTCGCCTTGCGGCGTTTTGTTCTGCTGGCTTTTCTGCCAGGCGCTATAGGCCAGACCGCCCACAGCGGCGAGGGCGCCGTATTTGGCGAGTTTGCCCAGACCGCCGCCGCCCAGAAGCATGCCCGCGGCAAGCCCAGCCGCGCCGGCCCCGGCGGTACGTTGCATGTTGGGATCGGTCCTGAGTGCCGTCACGATCTTGTCGATGTCGAACATTTTGCCCTGGGCTCCAGCTTTTTTCATTGCGGTTCCCTGCAGATAGGAAATGCGGGGACGGGCCGCAACGCACCTTTCGAAGATTTAACGCGCTTCGTAAAATCGGCCCTGTGCGTATCGGAGTCGCGTATGGACAAGGTCGATTTCAAGAAGAGTTTGAAGGCCTTCTATGGCCCAACGAAGGCCAGGGGTATCCATCTGGTCGACGTCCCGCCCATGCGTTTTTTGATGATCGACGGGCAAGGCGATCCCAACACCGCGTCAAGCTATGCCGATGCGGTCGCAACGCTCTACGCTGTCGCCTATGCGCTCAAGTTTGCAAGCAAGACGCAGCTCGACAAGGACTATGCGGTGCCGCCGCTCGAGGGGCTCTGGTGGAGCCGGGACATGACGGCCTTTGCGGCGCGGGACAAGGACAAATGGCCCTGGACGATGATGCTGATGGTGCCCGAATGGGTGGGGCCGCGCATGATCGATGACGCCATCACCAGGACGCGGGAGAAAAAGGCGCCTGCGGCACTCGATAAACTCAGGGTGGAACTCTTCGAGGAGGGGCGGGCGATCCAGGCGCTTCATACGGGCAGTTATGACGAGGAAGGACCGCTGATTGCAAAGATGCATGAAGAGGCCATCGAACGGCACGGGTTTTCGCTCACAGGAAAGCATCACGAGATCTATCTTTCCGACCCGCGCCGGGTGGCGCCGGAAAAGCTCAGGACGATCCTGCGCCAGCCGGTGAAATGAAAAGGCGGGCACCGGCCCGCCTCTTCTTCTTGCTTATTTGGACGTCAGCCCGCCGGGGCCTGAGCGACCGGGGTGATCAGCGGCGTGATGCGGCGGATCGTGACGCGGCGGTTGACGCGCTCCTCGAAAGGCGTGTTCACCTTGAGGTAACGCTCGCCATAGCCCTGGGTCGCAAGGTTCTCGGCGGGAATGCCGTAGACCCGGGTCAGGGCGTAGGCCACGGATTCGGCGCGGCGATCGGACAATTCGAGATTGTAAAGATCGTTGCCGACCGCGTCGGTATGCCCTTCGATGAGGAAGGTTTCCCCCGGGTTCTGCTCCAGAAGGTCGAGCATGGCGTTGGCGACCGCCGAGAGCGCCTGGACCTGGTCGGGCGGGATCGCGGCGCTGTCGGTCGCGAACGTCAGATCGCCGATCTCAAGCCGGCGCACCATGTCGCGGATACGGGCGGAACGCTTGACCTCGTCGAGGGTGTAGGAGCGCTGAATCTGCTCGACGGGCGGCTGGTAGAGGAATTGCTCCACCCGTTCGGCGTCCGCAGCGCTCGCATCGAGCACATAGTCCTGCGGCGGGATGGTGAGCACCAGCGGTGGCAGCTGGCTGCCCGGATCGATCCAATAGCCCCGCTCGTCATAGCGGTTGTAGCGCTCGTCGACGTAAACGAGGAGGATTTCCGTGCCGTCCGGCTCGATGCGCGAGCGGCGGACGATCTCGCCGTAGCGGTCGCGGACGGTGACGATCCGGCTGCCGTCCGCGCGCACAATGACCTCGCGCGTGCGGCCGTTGGGCAGATCCTCGATATAGTAGTCCTCGTCATTCTCGTAGTAGAGCCGGTCGGTATCGGGCGTATCGATATAAAGGTGGTTGTTGAATTCGAAGACGAGCGAAAGACCGCGCTGTTCGATGACGTTGAGGTTTTGCGGAACGTCGCTTTGTACCCGTCCGACTACCTCCGCGTCGGCCTCGGCGTCATCGTCCTCGATCACCACCGTTTCCTCGCGGCGGGTGCCCTCCTCGGCCGTGATGGGCTCAATGTCGATATCCCCAAGGAACGACTGGGCCTCGGCGTCCGATTGGGGCGCGGGCGCCGGCTCCTGGGCCTGCTCTTCCGTTTGGGGTTCGGCCGGTGTTTCGGGGGTGGGTTCCTCCCCGCCGGTCAGCGCATCTTTCGCGCTGTCGAGGAGCGGCGCGACCGCATCGGATTCGACGCCTTCGGGCAGGACCTCACCAAGTATGCCCTCCTCAAGAGGGCCGGCTTCGGTTTCTTCGGCGGGCTGCGCCTCGGATTCCGCGTCAGCGCGGCCTTCCGCCTCGGCCTCGACGTCCGCCGCGGCCTCGATTTCGGACGATGAGACGATGTCGGCGCGAATGCCGAAGGTCGCAAGGCATACCTCGAGATCGTCCATGCCGACCGCGGCGCAGACGGATTCAAGCTCTGATTGCGCTGCGAGGAGGTTTTCCCGTGCTGCGGCGACATCGCCGCCGGTTTCGACGGCGGCACGGAATTCGGACGCCGCGGATGCGTATGCGTCAGCAGCGGCTGCGAGCCCCTGAGGGGCACCGTTGTCTGCCGGGGCTTCGGCCTCTGGTTCGAGAACCTGCATTTCGTCGCTGTCGGGCGCTTCCAAGGATTCGGGACGTTCCCGAGGTTCAGGAGCTTCCTCAGCCGGCTCTTCGTCGGGCGCGCCAGCTTCAGGCTCCATAAGCATTTCTGGCAGGTCTTCCGGCTGGGCTTCTTCATCAGGCGCGGCTTCGGGGGCGGGATCTGCCTCTGCCTCTGCCTCCGCCTCTGCCTCTGCTTCCGCCTCTGCGTCTGACGCTTGCGCGTCTTCGTCGCTTAGGAGGCCTTCGATGCAGGCCTGAACGTTTTCGGGCGCTACATTCTGACACTGTTCGGGAAGGAGCATCTGCCCGGACGACCCGGCCTCGGGTTCCAATTCGGCCTCAGCTTCCGCCTCTGCTTCGACATCAGCTTCTGCTTCAGCCTCTGCCTCTGCCTCCTCTTCGGCAGGCTCTTCCTGGAGCATCTCCGGCATGGTCTGCTCCGCTTCGGCTGGAGACTCCTCGGCCTCCTGGGGAGCCTGCTCCGTCTCTTGGGATGCGGGGTCTTCCTCGCTGTCCTGAAGGGTCAGGCCGAGCTCTGCCAAGCAGGCTTCGATTTCTTCAGGCGCGAGGTTCTGGCATTGTTCGGGGAGCAAAGCCCCGGTACTGCCCGATTGGGCGTACGCAAACGGGATCGGCGCGGCAAGCGCGGTCGCCGCCGTGCCGGCCAACAGCAAGTTCCTTATATTCATTTGAATGTCTCCTTGGCCCCCCGGCGGTCGGATTTTCGCCGAGCTTTCAGTTTGCCCGGTCATAGAGATGTGCGCATGAGCGCAAAGTGAACGCGCGGTTCATGTCCGAGCCGCGCGCCATCGGACGGTCGTTACTGCGCCGGAACCGCCTCTTCGGTCGCCGGTACCGCCGAGCTTTCAGCCGGAGCGGCTTCGACAGGTGCAGTCTCGGTCATCGGTGCCGGTTCGGCAGCGGGGGCCTGTTCCGTCATCGGAGCGGTTTCGGTCATGGGCGCGGTTTCCGTTATGGGCGCAGTGCCTGCCGCAGGGTCCGCCGTCCCTTCAACCGGTGCGGGGTTCCCGCCGCTCAAGGCAATGAACCCGATGATGAGCACCGCAAGCGCAAGAACGCCGGCGATCCACCATCCGGCTGCGCTACCGCCGGTCGAATAAACGCGTTTCTCTTCGTACCGGCGGTCGTGCAAATCGCGATCGATATCAGCCATCTCTGGTCTCCTCGTGGGTTTGCCGAAGCGTTTTCCGTTGGTTTCGAAGGGCAAGCTATTGCTTCGGCATCGCGGGAGCCGGCGGGCAGCTTTTTTGCAGATCGCTTGCGCCAGACCCCGTATGTGCTCAAAACGTTAATCGTGGCCTTGAGTTCCCGTTGGGGAGGCCGGAGAGATTCTGGTAGGATGCGCCGCATGCGGCAGACTCAGCACCGGATCAGCATCGAAACGCGCGGGGAGGGGCTTTACGAGTTCACGCGCGAGGCGGCGCGTGCGGTTGCCGACAGCGCGATCGCGACGGGCCTTTTGACGGTTTTTGTCCGCCATACCTCGGCGTCGGTCATCATCCAGGAAAATGCCGACCCGGACGTGCAGACCGATCTGCGGGGGTTTTTCCGGCGCCTTGTGCCCGAGGGCATGGATTGGCTGGTGCACACCACCGAGGGACCGGACGACATGCCCGCACATATCAAGGCGGCACTCACCCAGACATCGATTGGCGTGCCGATCAGCGCGGGGCGTATGGTTCTGGGCACCTGGCAGGGACTTTACCTTTTCGAGCATCGCCGCGCGCCGCACAGCCGCTCGGTCGTGCTGCACGTTCTGGGGGAGGATTGAGGGCAATGGGTCCGGCGCGCACTGTCGCTGTGGGTGTGGCGATGATGGCGCTTTGGGCGTGTCAGCCGCGTCATGCCGAGGAGCTCGAAACCGTGGACGCGGTCCGGGATGACGATGCCGCGGCGGTGCAGCGCTACCTCGATGCGGGCGGCGATCCGGATGCGGTCAACCGCGACGGACATCCGCTCATCTATCTTGCGACAGGACCGCGCGGAGGGGTCGAGGTCCTGAGCGTCCTGATCGCCGGTGGCGCCGATCTCGAACGGCAATCGGACAACGGACGGACGGCGCTGATGAATGCGGCAGGCTGGTGTGACGCGCCTATGGTGCGCATGCTAATCGCTGCGGGTGCCGACGTGCGCCATGCAACGCCTGAGGGCGATACGGTGCGCGATGCAGTCTGCGCGGGGCCGCTCGACCGGCGGGCAGAGGTCCTCAATCTCATCGACGCCATGCTGTAGTCCGGCTTGACAGGGCCCGGACCGGCCCGCACAAGGGCAATAGCCCTCCCGTTCCAGAGTCTCCCGCCTTGTCCGATATCGTCGCGCTTTATCTTCCCTTTGCCCTCGGCCTTGCGCTGACCGGTGCTGCCTCGGGGGTCATGGCGGGGCTTTTGGGGATTGGCGGAGGAATCATCATGGTGCCCGCCATGGTGCTCGCCTATCAGCTTCTGGGGTACAATCCCGAGGTCATCATGCACGTCGCTGTGGGCACCTCGCTCGCGGTGATCGTGCCGACAGGACTGCGCAGTGCGCTTGCGCATCGCCGTCGCGGCGCGGTCGAGGTTTCCGTATTGCGGCTCTGGGGGCCGTGGATCGTCGCCGCCTCGCTGATCGGCGGGTTGATGGCGGGGCTTTATTCGGCCGCCGCGCTCAAGATCATTTTCGGCGTGATGGCGCTGTTCATCGCGCTCAACATGGCGTTGCCGGTGCAGCGGCGGCTGATGGAAAAACTCGCGGGCGTCCCCATGGCGAACCGGATCGCCGGTGCGGTCATCGGGTACATCTCGGCACTCATGGGGATCGGGGGTGGCTCGCTGAGCGTGCCGACGCTGGTGGCGTTCGGCACGCCGGTGCACAAGGCTGTGGGGACGAGTTCGGCGCTCGGGGTGATGCTGGCGATCCCGGCGGTCCTGGGCTTTGTCGTTTCCGGCTGGACGGCCCGCGGCACCCCGCCTCTGAGCCTCGGGTTCATCAATATTCCGTCGCTTGTCCTTATCGGCGGGCTGGCGACGCTGACGGCGCCTTTGGGCGTCGCCATCGCGCACCGGCTCAACGGGCAGGCGCTGCGCGTGGTCTTTGCGGTCTTCCTCGTTGTCGTCGGGGCGCGGATGCTCTTTCAGGCGATCTGGGGCTGACGCGGGGTCAGCCCCGAAGACCGGTCATTGGGCGTCTTCGATCTCCCAGGTGAGCGTGGCGGTGACCTCGTAGCTCATTTCACCCGCCTGGACGGGGACGGCGCTATCGAAAGCCATCTCGGCGCGCGCCATCATGGGCTGAGGGGCACCGCCCTGGGGCTGTTCGGTGATCGAAACGATATCGCCGAGGGTGATGCCGGCGGCGTCGGCGTAGATGTCGGCTTTTTTGATTGCATCTTCGACGGCGCGGCGGCGGGCCTGCGCCATGATCTCGGCGGTATCGGCAACGCTGAATGAAATCCCGTTGATCGTGTTGGCGCCCACCGTCACGGCCTGGTCGAGCACGGCGCCGAGCGAATCGAGATCGCGTACCGTGATGGTGACCGCGTTGGAGACCTGATAGCCGGCGATTTCCGGGGGCGGAGTGAAGCCGCTTTCGTCGCGCCGATCCGAATAGACGTATTGCGGGGAGACAGAAAAATCCGAGGTCTGGATATCGCGCGGAGCGAGGCCGGCGCTCTGAAGGACGCCGATCAGTTCGTCCATTGCCGCGGTATTGGCGTCGAGGGCCGCGCGTGCGGTTTCGGCCTGCGTGGTCACGCCGGTGGTGATGGTCGCCATGTCCGGGGTGGCGAGGACGGTTCCCGTCCCCGAGAGAACCATTTGCGGATCGTCGGCGAGAGCGGGAAGGGCGGGAGCCAACGCCAGGCCAGTGGCGGCGAGCAGGCTTGAAATGCGCATTTTGCGAAATCTCCTCGGTGGGCATTCAAAGTTGTCTTTGTCCTTGCCCATTGCGACAGTTTTGCGGCGGGACCCGATGGATGGAGCGCAGACAGTCCAACCACAGACGGAGGCGCTAGCCGGCAGTGCCGTAACGTTCGCGGGCCCTGGCGCGTGCCTTTGCAGCAACCGCCTCCCGGTTTTTGGGTGGCGCACTGGTTTCGAGTGCGGCGAGGAGCTTTCTGACGGACGCTTCTATGTCCTCGACCGCTTCATGAAAGGCCGCCTCGTTGGTCTTTGACGGGTGCGTGTAGCCCGAGACCTTGCGTACGAACTGCAGCGCGGCCTCATGGACCTCGTTGCGCGTCGCCGGCGGCTCGAAATTGAACAGGGTTCTGATGTTCCGGCACATCGGACGGTCCTCCGTGTTGGCTTGCAGGTAGCGGTCCCCGAGGTTCGCGCGCTTCAGCGCCGATCGCAAGCTTTGCGGCCTGGGGCGGCAGCCCGCCGGGCAAAGGCTTTGTGCCGGGGATAGCCGTGCACAGAGGCCGATTTTCGGTCACAACGCGCTTGCCACGAGCGGCCGGAAACCATAGGAAATCCCCGTGGGCCTGTAGCTCAACTGGTTAGAGCCGACCGCTCATAACGGTCTGGTTGGGGGTTCGAGTCCCTCCGGGCCCACCATTTTTTCACACGCGCCAAATCCGATTCGCTCGCTGGCGGCTTGAGGAAAGCCCCGGGCCGTCGCGGCCTTGTTTGCGGTTTCCCGATCGCTCGGGCATGGCTAGCGTCTTGTACTTTCCCGAGGGGTTACGTCAAAGCCGAGATCAACGACGTCTGCTTCGGGCCGGTTTCCCTCGATGGCGCGCGCCAGAAGCTCGACGGCGGTCGCGCCCATCTGCAGGCGGTGGGTGCGCACGCTGGTGAGGGACGGCGTTGCGGCTTCCATATATTCGAGATCGTTGAAGCCGCAGATGCCGAGCCCGGACGGCACCGCGATATTGCGGCGCTGCGCCTCGAACAGGGCGCCCAGCGCGATGTCATCGTTGTTGCAAAATACCGCGTCGACATCCGGACGTCTTGCAAGAAGGTCGCCCAGCAGGTGCCCGCCGAGAATGACCGAAGAGGGCCGGGGCGTGGTCATGATCAGGTCTTCGTCGATCTTCGCATCGCCCAAGGCATCGCGATAACCCAGCAGACGCCGCTGCGTTCTGGGATCCATGCGGGCACCCAGAAACGCGATTCGGCGATATCCCGCCTCGATCAGGTGTTCGACGGCGGCACGGGCGGCAAGCCGGTGCGAAAATCCGACCATGAGGTCGATGGGATCCGGCCCGGTTTCCATGATCTGAACGACCGGTACGCCCGAGGTCTTCAGCAGCTCCCGCGTCGCCGGAGACTGATCGATACCCGATACGATCAGCCCGGCCGGGCGCTGGCTCAGAAACGTCCGCACCAGCCGTTCCTCTTCGAGCACCGTGTAGCGCGTATTGCCGAGCTGGAGCTGATAGGGCGTGCCTTCGATGGCGTTGTATATGCCCTTGAGGACATCGGAAAAGACGTTGTTGGTGACGGAGGGGATGATCGCGCCGATGATATTGGTGCGGTTGGACGCCAGAGCCTGCGCGGCAACATTGGGAACATATCCCAGATCGGCAACTGCCCGCTCTATGCGCGCCAGCGCCCCCTCCGACACCGTCGAGGAGTCCCGCAACGCGCGCGAGACCGTGATAGCGCTCACACCGGCCGCCGCGGCCACATCTGAAAGCGTAACTTTCCCGGATCTTCTGGACTTTTTCATGCTTCTTCTCCGGGAATCATCATAACACCATTTTCAAACTTGTTGACAATGATAGCGCTGTCTTGTTTCCTGCGCGGCGGGAGGAGTTCCAGTCATGCGGGTAACGGGCCACGACAGCACCGGGCGTCCAGCGCACTTCTTCGTCTTCATGGGCGTTTGCGGCGTCGGTAAATCGACAATGGCGAAAGCCTTTGCCGATGCGCTCGGCGGCGTGTTCATCGAGGCGGACGCATTGCACCCCCGTGAAAATGTCGAAGCGATGGCCGCCGGACGGCCTTTGACGGATGCCGAACGCTGGCCATGGCTCAAGGCGGTTTGCGATCATGCGCTCGCACAGGCGTCCGATCGGCCTGCCGCAATAGCCTGTTCGGCGTTGAGAAAGCCTTATCGCGACTTCCTGCGGGGGAACCTCGCCGATGTTGCATTCTTTCATCTACACGGCCCCGAGGACGTCATTCGCGACCGCATGGCCCGCCGGAAAGACCACTTCATGCCGTTGGCTCTGCTTGAGAGCCAGCTATCCGTGCTGGAATTGCCAACTGACGAGCCCGACTGCCATGGTCTCGATATCCGCCAGGCACCGGACCGGCTTCTTGCCCAGGCCGTCGCAACAGCGCGGCGAGAGAGCGGTTGCGCCGAAGCAGGCGGAACCGGGAACACCCTGAACATATAACCAAATGGAGGATCCTATGACGAAATCACTCATGCTAACCGGCGCCTTCGGCGTCGCAAGCCTGCTCGCAGGCACGGCGCTTGGCCAGGAATATTCCTTCACGTTCCAGTCGAGCGATCCCGCCGGCAATCCGAACTTCGTGCTCCAGCAGGGCTGGACCGAAAGCGTCGCCGAGGCGACCGGCGGCCGCGTGGAAATCGAGTTGCTGCCGGTGGGCTCCATCGTCGAGCACAACGAAACCCAGGACGCGATTGCCGCGGGTATTTTGGACGGGCACATCACCGATACGTCATACTTCGCGGGCCGCGACGCCGCCTTCGGGCTGATCGCGAACCCCGTTGGCGCGTGGTCGGCGCCCCAGCAGATGTTCGACTTCATCAACGAAGGCGGCGGCAAGGAGCTCATGAACGACATTCTCGAGCCCTACGGTCTGCACTTCATCGGTGCGACGACGCCGGGTCTTGAGGCCTTCGTTTCCGCGGTACCGCTCGATGGTGTCGACGATCTGCAGGGCCTCAAGATGCGTGCGCCCGAAGGGCTTGTGCAGCAGGTGTTCGCAGCCGCCGGCGCGGCGCCGGTCAACCTGCCGGGTTCGGAGGTCTTCACCTCGCTCGACAAGGGCGTGATCGACGCCGCCGACTATAGCGTCTTTTCCACCAACCAGGCCCAGGGCCTGCACGACGTGGCGCCCCATCCGGTCTACCCGGGCTTCCATTCGATGCCGCTTGTCGAGATTTCGATGAACAAGCAGGCATGGGATGAATTGCCCGCCGATATCCAGGAAGCGCTGGAGCAGACCGTGCGCGATTTCGCCCAGCATCAGGTCGATGCCCTGGCCGCGGCGGACGAGGAGGCGGTTGCCGAAGCCGAGGCGAGCGGCGATGTTACGGTGCACAACTGGTCCGACGAGGAACGCGCCAAGTTCCGCGCCATCGCCATGGGCGAATGGGAGAGCGTGGCCGAGCAGTCGCAGAACGCGCAGCGGGTTTATGAAGCGCTGACCGCCTATCTGCGCGAAGAAGGGTTGCTCGAATAACCGGGCATGGCCGCCGGCGGGGCCTGTCCCGCCGGCGGAACCAAGGGGCTGCCAATGACGACGAACGACGAACATCCCAACGCTCCGGACGAGGCCCTCGAGATGGGCCGGCCCACAGGCCCGATCGCGGAGGCCGGACTTCTCGGCAAATGGATCGATCGGGCGGCCATCGTTTTTGCCGCCTGCTTCCTTGTCTCGATGGCGGTGCTGATCCTCGAGATTTTCATGCGCTACGTGCTCAATGCGCCGACGCTCTGGGCACACGAAACGACGATCTTCCTGTGCGCGATCGCCTTCATATTCGGGGGTGTCTATTGCGCCGCCCATGACCGGCACATCCGTGTCGTTCTGATCTATAGCGCCGTCCCGGTCCGCGTCCGCAAGGCGCTCAACGTCGTTATTTCCCTCATCTGCCTGTTCTCGGCGGCCTTTTTTGCCTATGCGGCCTGGCTCATGGTGCAGCGCTCGCTCTGGGCACCGGACGGTTCCTTCCGCATCGAGCGCACGGGCAGTGCGTGGAACCCGCCGACTCCGGGGCTGCTCAAGCTGTTCCTGTTCGTCATGCTGCTCGTTCTCTGCGTCCAGTTCATCGTTATTTCCTTCAACTACGCACGTCGGATCGGGCGCTAGATGTTTGACCTTTCCATTCTCGGGATCGAGTACGGCACACTTTTGATGTTCGCCATGCTCTTGGGTATGCTGCTGACCGGCATGCCGCTGGCGTTCGTCACCCTGTTCGTGGCGCTCTTTTTTGCTTTGGGCTGGTTCGGTCCGATGTCGGTGCCGCTCATCACCAGCCGCGTCTATTCGTTCGTTTCGTCCTTCGTTTTCGTATCGGTACCGATGTTCGTTCTGATGGCGGCGATACTCGACCGGTCGGGTATCGCGCGGGACCTCTTCGACGCCATGCGGCTCGTGGGCGGGCGACTGCGCGGCGGCGTCGCCGTCCAGACGATTTTCGTGGCCGTCATTCTCGCAGCCATGAGCGGTATCGTCGGGGGCGAGATCGTCCTGCTCGGGCTCCTGGCCCTGCCGCAGATGCTGCGGCTGGGGTACGACAAGAACCTGGCGATCGGCGTGGTGTGCGCGGGCGGCGCGCTGGGGACAATGGTCCCGCCCTCGATCGTCCTGATCATCTACGGGCTCACCGCAAATGTATCGATCGGCGACCTCTTCACTTCGGCTTTCATACCGGGGCTGATGCTGGCGAGCTTTTACGTCGCCTATGTGCTGATCCGCGCCTATCTCAACCCCGCGCTCGCACCGATTGCCGAGGAGACGCAAAAAACGACGGCGGAAAAGCTGCGGCTGCTCAAAGGGCTGATCCTGCCGATCATGGTCGTCGTTTTCGTCCTCGGATCGATCTATGGCGGTATCGCGTCGGTGACCGAGGCATCCGCGGTGGGCGTCGCTGGCGTTATCCTGTCCACCGCGATCCGTGGAGAGCTGAGCATCAAGCTCCTGCGCGACGCGACGCTTCAGACGCTTTCGACCTGCGGCATGATCGTGTGGATCGGCATCGGCGCCAGCGCGCTTGTGGGCGTCTTCAACCTTATGGGCGGCATCGACTTCGTGAGCGCGCTCATCACCGGCATTTCCGACAACCCGGTGATCGTCCTGCTGTTCATGATGGCGATTCTCTTCGTGCTGGGGATGTTTCTCGACTGGGTCGGTATCGCCCTTCTGACCATGCCGATTTTCGTGCCGATCATCACGGAGCTGGGTTACGATCCGGTCTGGTTCGGTGTGCTGTTTTGTATGAACATGCAGGTCTCGTTCCTGTCCCCGCCCTTCGGCCCGGCCGCGTTCTACCTCAAGAGCGTCGCGCCGCCAGATATCTCGTTGGGCGATATCTTCAAGGCGCTGTTGCCCTTCATCGGCCTGCAGATACTCGGTGTGGCCATGCTGATCATCTTCCCGGCGCTGGCGGGCGGGTAACCTTCAGTCGGGGACGGAGGGGGCAAGGCGCCAGCGGCGGCGTGCAAATTGCCGCATTGGCCTGGGCGGGGTTTGGGGTATGGTGCGGCGCAGAAATGGGGTGGAACCGGTCTCGGGAATGACGTTGGCGCGGCAAATCGCAGGTGAGGCCATCAAGGCGCTGGCAGTGCTGGCGCTAATATTCCTTTCATTTGCCCATACGCCCGCCCAGTCGTCGGATTTCGGCGACGACGGAGCCTATGCGGTTTCGGCATATTCGGCGGTGACGTATTGCGGGCAGGGTCCGGAAGACGATGGTGCCGGCCACGGACCGTGCCATGCCTGCCGTGCCGGTATTGCCGATTTGCCCGCTCCGCCCTGCAGCGCCGATCCTGCCTATTCGGGGTTCGCGCGGATTGCGTTCGTTCACGAGAGCGAAAACCCCGTTTACGAGGCCGCGGACGGGCCGGCCAATCCGCGCGCGCCGCCAGCACTGGTCTGATCGATGTACCGAACGCCTCGTGGCGTTCTTCTCGAGACCAAGACTTTTGCTGGAGACACACAATGATCCGCACTTATCTGTGCGCGGCCGCCGTTGCCGCAACCTTTAGCCTTTCCGCCCCCGCTTTCGCTCACGCCACTTTCGAGGTTCAGGAGGCAGTGCTGGGGCAGGCGTTCACGGGCGTCTTGCGCGTACCCCACGGGTGCGACGGGGAGGCAACGCATACCGTCCGCATTGAAATCCCCGAGGGTCTGTTCAACGTCAAGCCGATGCCCAAAGCGGGGTGGACGCTCGAGACGGTGACCGGCGCCTATGCGAACACCTATGTCAATCACGGCACGGAAGTTACCGAGGGGGTCAGAGAAATCGTCTGGTCGGGCGGTGATCTGCCCGATGGGTGGTATGACGAATTCGTCTTCCGCGGTACCTTCGCCGACACGCTCGCGCCGGGGGCGTTCCATATACCGGCGGTGCAGGAATGCGCCAACGGCGTTGCCGCGTGGACGAGCATGCCGGGCGCAGAGACCGAGGACGGGCCGGCACCGAGCGTGACGCTCGTTGCGGGCGATGCGTCCGGAGGGCACGGCGGACACGATCATGGCGCGGTGGACGCGGCCGGCGCTATGGCCGGGAGCGCGCGTGCCGGCGATCTCGAAATCTCCGGGGCGTTTACGCGGGCGACGCTGCCGAATGCTCCCGTGGGTGGCGGGTATCTCACGGTCACCAATACCGGCGAGGCGGCAGATCGGCTGGTCGCGGCGGCGTCACCGGCTGCGGGCGATGTGCAGATCCATGAGATGAGCATGGTCAACGACGTGATGGAAATGCGCAAGCTCGAAGACGGGATCGAAATTCCCGCCGGCGGCGCGGTAACGTTGGCGCCGGGTGGATTGCATCTGATGTTCATGCAGCTCAATGCACCGTTTGAAGAGGGTACGCAGGTGCCGGTGACGCTGACGTTCGAAAATGCCGGTGAGGTCGAGGTGATGCTCAGCGTTGGCGGGTTCGGGGCGGTGGCCGATCCGCATGCCGGACACGGGGGGCACTGATGGCGAACGCGCGGCTTTCCACGATCCGCTGGCTACTCTGGGGCGCGGTCGGGGCGCTCGCCATTGTGGCGGTCGCGACGACCTACCTCGGGGCGGCACCCAGCGCCAGCGCCGAGCGCTATGGGACGGGCGACTATGAGCTCGTGACCGATGCGGGGGAGACGGTCGACGACATGGTCTTTGTCGGCCAGCCCTCGGCGGTGTTTTTCGGGTTCACCCATTGCCCCGAAGTGTGCCCGACGACCATGGCGGACATGTCGCACTGGTTCGCCGAGCTTGGGCCCGAAGCCGATAAGCTACGGGCGTTCTTCGTTACCGTGGACCCCGAGCGCGATACGCCCGAGGTTCTCGGCGATTATGTCAGCTGGGTGTCGGACCGGATTACGGGGCTGACGGGCACGCAGGAGAATATCGACAAGATCGTATCCGCGTGGTCGGTCTATGCCCAGAGGGTGCCGCTCGACGGCGGCGGGTACAATATGGACCATACCGCCTCGGTGTTCCTGCTCAATGCGAGAGGGGAGTTCGAGGGGACGATCGCTTATGGCGAAGCCAGCGAGACGGCGATCGGCAAGTTGCGGCGGTTGATCGCCGAGTCGTGAGAACAGACGCCGGGGATCGGTCGATCCCCGGCGCCCGGCCCGATGCCTAGGCCGCAGATGCACGCAGCGTTGCCGCGGCGGCGACGAGATGTTCGAGCGAGGCTTTGACCTCCGGCCAGTCGCGGGTCTTGAGGCCGCAGTCGGGGTTGACCCAGAGCCGGCGGGCGGGGATGGCCGCGAGGGCCTTCTTAAGGAGCGCTTCCATATCGGTCTGGCCGGGAACGCGGGGGGAATGGATGTCCCAGACGCCCGGGCCGATCTCGTTGGGATAGGCGAAGACGCGGAAGGCGTCGAGGAGCTCCATGTCCGAGCGCGAGGTTTCGATGGAGATCACGTCCGCATCGAGCGCGGCTATGGCTTCCATGATGTCGTTGAATTCGGCGTAGCACATATGCGTGTGGATCTGGGTCCGGTCGGCGACCCCGGACGCCGCGAGACGGAAGCAGTCGACGGCCCAGTCGAGATAGGCCTGCCAGTCCTTGCGGCGCAGAGGGAGGCCTTCGCGCAGGGCGGGTTCGTCGATCTGGATCATACCGATGCCGGCTTCTTCGAGGTCGAGGACTTCGTCGCGGATCGCAAGGCCGATCTGGCGGCA
The DNA here is from genome assembly GCF_021166475.1 of Pelagibacterium xiamenense. Taxonomy (GTDB): domain Bacteria; phylum Pseudomonadota; class Alphaproteobacteria; order Rhizobiales; family Devosiaceae; genus Pelagibacterium; species Pelagibacterium xiamenense. Next base: position 399,536 of record NZ_JAJOYS010000002.1, on the reverse strand, counting down.
GGTCTCGGACCGGGGCTGGTCGTCGCGCACGAAGCTCCATTGCAGGATGGTCACCGGGCCGGTGAGCATGCCTTTCATGGGCTTTTTGGTGAGCGACTGGGCGTAGGCGGACCAGGTGACGGTCATCGGGCCCGGGCGCGAGACGTCGCCGTAAATCACCGGCGGTTTGACGCAGCGCGAGCCATAGGACTGAACCCAGCCGTTTTTGGTGAAGGCGAAGCCGTCGAGTTGCTCGCCGAAATACTCCACCATGTCGTTGCGTTCGAATTCGCCGTGGACGAGGACGTCGAGGCCGAGCTCTTCCTGGATGCGAACGCTGCGCTCGGTTTCCTGTTTGAGGAATGCATCGTAGCCGGCGGTGTCGAGTTCGCCGCGCTTATGGGCCGCGCGGGCTTTGCGGACTTCTTGGGTTTGCGGGAACGAGCCGATCGTCGTGGTGGGAAAGAGCGGAAGACCGAAGCGGTCGGCCTGCTTTTGCTGGCGTATGGCGTAGGGGTTGTCGCGTCTCAAGTCGTCGGGGCGGATGGCGGCGACGCGTCGGCGCACGGACTGGTTTGTCGTGCGCGGGGACGCGGTGCGGCTCGCGATAGCCGACTTGCTTGCCGAAAAGGCTTCGCGAGCCGCGCTCTCGCCACGCTGAATGGCAAGAGTGAGGGCCTGGACCTCGCCGAGCTTCTGCTTGGCGAATGCGAGCCAGGATCTGAATTCGTCGTCGAGCGCGGTTTCGAGCTCGAGATCGACCGGGGAATGGAGCAGAGAGCACGAGGGCGCGATCTGCAGGCGGTCCGGGCCGACGAGGTCCCAGGCGCGGCGGACCAGCCTGAATTTTTCGGCAAGATCGGCGCGCCAGATATTGCGCCCGTCGATGAGGCCGAGGGACAGGACGGTGTTCCTGGTTCTGGTTGCCGCGAGCACGTCTTCGAGCTGTTCCGGCGCGCGGGCGAGGTCTATGTGCAGGCCGGCAACGGGGAGGTTCACGGCGAGCGGGAGATTATCGCCAAGAGGGCCGAAGTAGGTCGCGAGCATGATGTCCGGCGCGACGGCAGCAAACACTTCATAGGCTTTGACGAAGGCGGCGCGCTGCTTGTCTGTGAGGTCGAGCGAGAGCACAGGCTCGTCGATCTGCACCGATTGCGCGCCGGTGGCCTTGAGAGCGGCGAGGAGTTCGGCGTAGGCGGGGAGGGCCTTGTCGAGGAGGTCGATGGGGTCGAGCCCGTCGTCCCTGGACTTGCCCAGCGACAGCCAGGTCACCGGTCCGAGGACGACCGGGCGGGTTTCGATGCCTTGCGCCCTGGCTTCGAGGTACTCATCGATCGGCTTGCGCGAGGCGAGCGCGAAATCCTGGTCGCGGGTGAATTCGGGAACGATGTAATGGTAGTTGGTGTCGAACCACTTGGTCATCTCCATGGCCGGCGCGTCGGCGGTGCCGCGGGCGCAGGCGAAATAGAGGGTGAGCGGGTCGCCGTCCCTGAGCGGCTCGAAGCGCCGGGGGATGGCGCCGAAAAGGACCGAGGTGTCGAGCACGTGGTCGTAGAGCGAAAAGTCGTTCGAGGGGATCACGTCGATCCCTGCTTCTTTCTGAAGGTGCCAGTGGCGGGCGCGCAGCTGCGCCGCCGTCGCCGAAAGGTCGCTGATACCGGTTTCGCCCTTCCAGTAGGTTTCGAGGGCCTTTTTGAGTTCGCGGTGCGCGCCGATACGCGGAAAGCCGAGGTTGGCTGAGACGGTCATGGGTGTGCCTTTGCAATAGAATTCACTGCCCGGCGGACGCGCCGGGTTGCCGTGCGGTTGATGTGATGTCGGCTGAATCAGCCCGAGGCGACGCCTCAGGCGGTGCGCATTCGATGCGCGCTCAGTCCTATTTGTGCAAAGGCCGCGAAAGGCTTGGTCATCGGTCTATCCTCTGCCGATCCGCCCGATCGGTTTTTCGTGTGGAACCAAAATCCGCGGTAGGTCTCCTGGCTTGCGGCTTGTTGCGGATGTCCGCCTTCCCAGAGCCTGAGCCCCAGTGGCTTTTCATCGGACATCCAACGCCGCTTACAGTTGCGGGGGCAGCTTCGGACTTGCACCGAATTCCCTGTTATCCCCTCGCGGGGACCGTGGACAGCATGGACGATGCCGCAAGTCTGGCTGTAAGTCAATGTGGGATATAAAGATATCTTTATATCCTATAGTCGAGCTGGATTGACGGGGGTGAAGCCGGCCGGCTCCTCCATATTCCTTTCGGGTGGGTGAGTTGGGATGTTTCGATCGCCCGCGCTTTACGTCGGCGCCTGGAGCGCATATGACCTGCCCGTCCGAACTTTGAGATTTGTTATGAGCGATTTCGTCCTCACCCTTTCGTGTGCCGACCGGCCGGGTATCGTAGCGGGGGTTACGACCGAGCTTTTCGGGCTCGGTGCCAACATTGCCGAAAGCAATCAGTTCTGGGACCGGGACACGGGCAAATTCTTCATGCGTATCGCCTTCGCGGCCCCCGACGCAGTGGGCAAGGAGGCCGTCGAGCGGGCGCTGACGCCGGTGGTCGAACGATTCGAGATGAAGACTGCAATTGCCGATGCCGCGCGCGTGCCGCGGGTGGTCATCATGGTCTCGAAATTCGACCACACGCTCCTGCATCTGCTCTATCAGATCAAGGTGGGGTGGATGCGCGCAGAGGTCGCGGCGATCATTTCCAATCATGAGGACGCGCGCGGGATCGCGGAAGCCGAGGGGGTTCCCTTCTATCACTTTGCGCTGGAGAAAGGGCGGAAGGCCGAACAGGAAGAGAAGGTGCTCGCGGTGGTCAAGGAGACCGGCGCGGACCTCGTGGTTCTGGCGCGGTACATGCAAATCCTCTCCGACACACTCGCGACGCGGCTCTACGGCAAGGCCATCAACATCCACCACTCGTTCCTACCCTCGTTCAAGGGGGCGAAGCCCTATCATCAGGCACATGAGCGGGGCGTGAAGATCATCGGTGCGACGGCGCACTATGTGACGCCCGACCTTGACGAAGGGCCGATCATCGAACAGGAAACCGCGCGGGTGACCCATGCGATGAGCCCGGACGATCTGATCGCGGTGGGGCGCGACATCGAGAGCCGGGTACTCGCGCGCGCGGTCAAATCGCATCTTGAGAACCGGGTTATGCTCAACGGGCACAAGACGGTGGTTTTTGCCTAGCCAGGGATTGGATATTCGGGACATGAGCGCTCAGATCATCGACGGGAAAGCCGTCGCGCAGGACGCTATCGCAAAGGTCAAGGCAGGGGCCGAGGCGCTTGCCGAAGCGCATGGCATTGTGCCGGGGCTGGCGGTGGTGCTCGTCGGCGAGGACCCGGCGAGCCAGGTTTATGTCGCGTCCAAAGGGCGGATGGCGAAGGAGTGCGGGTTTCATTCGGTGCAGCATACGCTGCCTGCCGATACGACGCAGGACGACCTGCTTGCGCTGATCGCGTCGCTCAACGCCGATCCGGCCGTCCACGGCATACTCGTACAACTGCCGCTGCCTGCCGGTCTTGATGAGCGCACGACGATCGCGGCGATCGATCCAGCCAAGGACGTCGACGGGTTGCACGACATCAGTATCGGGCGGCTGGCTTCGGGACAAATGGACAAGACGCTGGTGCCGTGCACGCCCAAGGGGTGCATGGTGCTGCTCGAAAGCGTCTATCCTGACGGGATTTCGGGGCTGGACGCGGTTGTGGTCGGGCGCTCGAACCTTGTGGGACGGCCGGTTGCGGCGCTTTTGCAGCACGCGAATGCGACGGTGACGATTGCGCATTCGCGTACGCGCGAGCTTCCCGAACTTTGCCGGCGCGCGGACGTTCTGGTCGCGGCGATCGGGCGGCCGGAGTTCATCAAGGGCGAATGGATCAAGCCTGGTGCGACGGTGATCGATGTAGGGATCAACCGAATCCCCGCGCCCGAACGCGGCGAGGGCAAGACGCGGCTTGTGGGGGATGTGGAATTCGCGTCGGCCGCCGAACGGGCGGCAGCGATCACGCCTGTGCCCGGCGGGGTCGGGCCGATGACGATTGCCATGCTGATGGCCAACACGCTGAACGCGGCTGAGCGCAGCGTGGGATAATAAGAAAGGCCGCCTTCGGGGCGGCCTTTTCGATTACGCGTTCAGCAACCACTCGTGCTCCTTCTGGTTGTGGAAGCGCCAGATGCGTTTGGGGCCTGCCATCACGTTCAAGTAATAGAGGTCGTAGCCATGGATGGCCGCGCAGGGGTGGTAACCCTTGGGCACCAGCGTCACGACGCCGTCTTCCACCAGCATGGTTTCGTCCAGCGTACGGTCGTCGGTGTAGACGCGCTGGAAGGCGTAGCCCTGGGGCGGGTTGAGGCGGTGATAGTAGGTTTCTTCAAGCGCGGATTCGGCCGGAAGGTTGTCCTCGTCGTGCTTGTGCGGCGGGTAGGATGAGGTGTGGCCGCCGGGGGTGATGACCTCGACGACGAGAAGGGAGTCGGCGGTATCGTCGGTTTCAGGCAGGATGTTGGTGACGTAGCGGATATTGGTGCCCTTGCCGCGGGTTTCCTGGCCGAGACCGTCCGGCGCGATGACGCGGGCCGTTTTCGAGCCGGTGGTGTCGGGGGCCGAGCAGACGGCGAGTTCAAGATCGGTTGTCGCCTCGACGCTCCATCGGCTGCCTCCGGGCAGGTAGACCGAATGGGGCTTGCCGTCAAAGGGGCTCATGCGCTCTCCCAATTCGCCAAGCGCCTCGCCATTGGCGACGACGTTGCCCTTGCCCGCAACGAAGACGAGGCAAACTTCGCGGCTTCCGGTTTCCCCGCTCACAACCTTACCGGAGGTAAGCTTGTGCAGGTCGAAGCCGACATAGGTCCATCCGGCGTTTTGCGGTGTTACGGAGATGACCTGACCGGTTTCACCGGTCGGTTTGACGAGAAGTTCGGCCAATTTCGCCTCCCTTGGTTCGGTATGACAGACCAACGCAGCCGTTAGACGATGCGCTGGTCCTTCAGGTGTTCTTCGTAGGCCCTGCGCGCGTCCTGGACTTCCTTGCGGTCGCTGACTTCGGGGACGACGACGTCCCACCAATGACCTCCGGCTTGGGTCGCGATGAGCGGATGCGTATCGATGACGATGACGGTGGAGCGGTCGTTGGTCCCGGCCTTTTCGAGCTCGGCTTCGAGTTCAGCAATCGAGGCGGCCTTGGTCGCGATAGCGCCCATGGATTGGGCGTGTTTGACGAAGTCGATGTCGGGGGCGACCTCGTATTTGCTGTCCTTTAGGAGGTTATTGAAGTTGGCGCCGCCGGTTGCCATCTGCAGGCGGTTGATGCAGCCATAGCCGCGATTGTCGAGCAGGACGACGGTGATGCGCGCGTCCTTGCCGAGCATGACCGAGGTCGCGAGCTCGGAATTGAGCATCATGTACGAGCCGTCGCCCACCATGACGACAACCTCCTCGTCCGGCTTGGCGAGCTTGACGCCGAGGCCGCCGGCGATTTCATAGCCCATGCAGGAGAAACCGTATTCAAGGTGATAGCTGCCCGGCGCGCCGGCTTCCCAGAGCTTGTGCAGTTCGCCCGGCAACCCGCCCGCCGCACAGACGACAGTGGCGGCGCTTGTGAGCGTGCGCTGGACAGCGCCGATAACCTGGGCGTCCGAGGGCAGGTCGGTATTGCCTGCCGCTCTCACGGTGTCCGAAGCGTTCTGCCATTTGATCTTGCCGGCCTTGGCTTCATCGGTCCAAGCGGCGGGCGCCGACCAGCCGGAAAGCTGGGCGTCGATCTCCGAAAGGCCCATTTTCGCATCGCCGACGACGGGCACCGCGTTGTGCTTTCCAGCGTCGAAGGCTTGCGTGTTGAGCGCGACGATCTTCATGTCCGGATTGCGGAAGAGTGCCCATGAGCCGGTGGTGAAGTCCTGCATGCGCGTGCCGACAGCAAAGACCGCGTCGGCCTGGGTCGCGAGGTCGTTGGAGGCGGACGTGCCCGTCACGCCGACCGAACCCATGGCGAGGGGATGCGTGTGAGGCAGGGCGGATTTACCAGCCTGGGTTTCGAGAACCGGAATGCCGTATTTCTCGGCGAAGGCCCTGAGGTCTTCGGTCGCTTGCGAATAAAGCACGCCGCCGCCGGCGATGATGACCGGCTTTTTCGCACTCTTGAGCGTCGCAACCGCGGCGGCGATTTCATCGACGTCGGCGCGCGGGCGGCGGAAGGTCCAGACTTTTTCCTCGAAAAAGCTTTCGGGATAGTCGAAGGCCTCGGCTTGCACGTCCTGGCAGAGCGCGAGGGTGACCGGGCCGCATTCGGCGGGGTCGGTCATAACCTGCATAGCCCTGCGGAGGGCGGGGATGATCTGCTCGGGTCGGGTGATCCTGTCGAAATAGCGCGAGACCGATTTGAACGCGTCGTTGGCCGAAATCGTGCCGTCCCCGAAATCCTCGACCTGCTGGAGCACGGGGTCGGGGAAGCGGTTGGCGAAGACATCGCCGGGCAAAAGCAAAAGCGGCAGGCGATTGACGTGGGCGACAGCGGCAGCCGTTACCATGTTGAGCGCGCCGGGGCCGATCGATGTGGTGCACGCCATGAAGCGGCGGCGGAACATTGCCTTGGTATAGGCGGCCGCGGCGTGAGTCATACCCTGTTCGTTGTGCGCGCGATAGGTGGGCAGTACGTCGCGCACGCCGTAGAGCGCTTCGCCCATGCCCGACACGTTGCCGTGGCCGAAAATGGCCCAGACACCTGCGAAGATCGGCAGCTTTTTGCCGTCGATAACGGTCATCTGGCGCGAGAGGAACCGCGCCACTGCCTGGGCCATGGTCAGCCGCACAGTCTTACTGCTCATGAGATCTCTTCCCTTAAATTCCCGGGACCCGGGCGGTCACGCCGCCCTGGCGCCCCGCAGACGCTGCCATGCTTTTGTCAGCGTTCCAAACCGTTGTGCCATATCGGCTATGGCCGTTTCATCATCGATTATGCCCGAAAGCCACTTTTCCGCGGCCTCAGCGAAGATCGTGCGGCCGACGGCAAAGCCCTTGACGGTGCGCGATTGCGCGGTGGCGGCAAAAGCTTTTTCAAGCTCTTCGGCCGGCGCTTCGAGCCCGAGCAGCACCACGCCGCGGCAATAGGGATCCTCTCGCTCGATCACAGCGTCGATGTTCGACCATGCGGCCGATGAGGCCTGGGGCTCGAGCTTCCACCAGTCGGGCTTGATGCCGCGGGCGTAGAGCTCGCCGAGCGCGCGGGCGATGGTGTCATCCTCAAGCGGGCCGTGTTTGCCCGCGATGATCTCGATCAGGAGTTCGCGGCCGACTTTGCGGGCGGCCTCGTAAAGCGTATCGAGCTTTTGCGCCTGAGCTTCCTTGAGTTCGGGATCGTCGTCGGGGTGGTAGAAGCACAGGCATTTGATGCAGTGATCGACCGGCCATTCGATCAGCCGGCTGCCCAGATCCTGTGAGAATTCGAACTGGAGCGGGCGCGACCCGGGCAACTCAACCGGCCTGGAGATCCAGAACTTTTCCATCCTGGAAGCGGCGAAGATCGCGTCGCGGCCGTATTTGTCGTCGAGCAGCATGCCATAGCCGTCGTCATCGCCGGCGACGCGGATCGCAGCCTTGACCGCGAGTTCCTTGAAGGCACCGATCCTTTCGAGGGATGCGCCGGTCCGCCCGGCAACGTCCTCAAGCTGCGAGCGGTGATCTATGGCAAGGGCCATCAGCGAAGGGTATTCGCGGCGCCGGGTGGTCGCCCAATGGATATGGTTGAGGGCTTCGTCCCGGCGCAGCGCCTTATGTTTGGAGCCGTTCGAGAGAAAATATTCAAGCTCGGCGAAAGTCGGGATTTCGGGTGAGCACAAGAGCCGCGAGACGGCAAAGGCGCCGCAGGCATTGGCCCAGGTCGCGCAGGTCTCGAGCGGCTCGTCCCGCAGATAGCCGCGCAGGAATCCCGACATGAACGCATCGCCCGCGCCGAGCGTATTGTAGACCTCGACGGCGAAACCCTTGCCGACGATCCCGTCTTCGAGGTCGTCGCTGATCGCGCCTTCGTAAACGATGCACCCCTGGGGTCCACGCTTCAGGACGATCGTCGCGGAGGAAAGGCGACGGACCGTCCTGAGCGCGGAGAGGAGATCGGTTTCACCCGATGCGATGAGTACCTCTTCTTCGGTGCCCACGATCAGGTCGCAATGGGCGAGGACCTTTTTCATGCGGTCCGAAACGATGTCGGAGGCGATATAGCGTTCCTCGCCCTGGGCGTGGCCGGCGAGACCCCAGAGGTTGGGGCGATAGTCGATGTCGAAGATAACCTTTCTGCCATGCGATTTGGCGAGCGCCATGGCCTTTTCCTGGGCCGCATCGGTGTTCGGCTTGGAGAAATGCGTGCCGCTGACGAGCACGGCCCTGGCGCGGGCGATGAGATCCTCGGAGATGTCGTCGGGGCAAAGGGCCATGTCGGCGCAGTTTTCCCGATAGAACAGGAGTGGGAAGGTCTTGTCGTCCTCGATGCCGAGGATGGCGAGCGCGGTGAGGCGTTCGGGATCGGTGACGATGCCCGCGGTTTCGACGCCCTCGCGCGTCATCTGTTCGCGAATGAAGCTGCCGAACTGCTCGTCGCCGACGCGGGTGAAAATCGCGGATCTCAGCCCGAGCCGTGCGGTGCCAATGGCGATATTCGCAGGGCAGCCGCCGACCGATTTGGCGAAACCGGCCGTATCTTCGAGACGGGCGCCGATCTGCTGACCGTAGAGGTCGATCGACGAGCGGCCAATGGTGATGACGTCGAGGTCGGTGGCGGATGGCGCCATGGTGAGGTCCTCCCGGTGCGGCGCAGTATGCGCTCAGCGAGCCGATGGCCGTTTTCTACCTTCCTGGCTTTGCAACGTCAATTCTGAAATCCCGTAATTCAGAACGTTCATTCTAAGTGTGCCTGCTGCGTTCCATTCACGAGCCAGCCTTACGCTTGTCGGCGACGGCGACAGCGAGTGTCATGGCGAGGATCATTGTGGCGCCCATTGTTCGGAAGCCTTCGAAATCGGATTCGGCCACTTCGAACCATGCGTCGGCCATGGTGGCGATGGGAGACAGGAGGGAATCGGTGATCGAAACGATCCTTGCGCCTTTGTCGTGCGCCAACTGGGCGAGGGAGACGGTTTCGCTCGCATAGGGGGCAAAGCTGACGACGAGGGCGGCGTCGCGCGGCGAGATAAAGGCCGTTTGCTCGGGCGCGAGCCCGGCGACGGCGTTGATCAACACATTGGGGACGCCCAGCTTGCCCAGAGCATAGGCCATGTAAGAAGTGACGGGGAACGAACGGCGGAGGCCGATCAGGTAGATCGTCTCGGCGTTGGCCAGAAGCGTCACAGCGCTATCGAGCGTTTCGGGATCGAGCTTGGCCTTGAGCTGTACCAGGGACCGCTCGGCGGCGTTGGCGAAGCCTTCCATGATCATGTTCGCGCTCGAGGCGGTAAGGCCGTGCTCGCGCAATTGGGCGAGCCGTTGGTCGTAATTGGGCAGGGGATCGCGCAGGCGAGCGCGGAATACCTCCTGCATTTCGGAAAAGCCCTGATAGCCGAGCGCCTGGGAAAACCGCACCAGGGTCGAGGGCTGCACGTTGGCGTGGGCGGCAATCGAGGCGGCTGTGCCGAAGGCGATTTCGTCGGGATTGACGAGCGCGAACTCGGCAACCTGCGCGAGGCGCTTTGGCAGGGCCGGGCGCCGCTCCACGATAAGACGCTGGAGGCCATCGAAATCGCGGGGCGGGGCACCATGTCTGGTATGGTCGGTATCCTGGCTCAAATTTCGTATGCTCCTTGTCGGTTCGCTCTTGTCCATTGTGGCGCTATTGGGCGGGTGCGAAGATCGCGTTTGCCTGCCGCACCTGACGAACGATGAAGTCGGCGACCTGGCCGACGCGCCGGATGGCCCGCAAATCCTCATGGACCACCAGCCAGTAGGACCGCTCTATAGTCGCTTCGGGCAAGACGGGTACGAGTTCGGCGTACTGGCGGGCGATGAAGCTGTGCAGAATGCCGATTCCCGCGCCGGCTCGTACCGCCTCGGTCTGGCCGATGGCGCTCGAGATTTCGAAATGCGAGCGCCAATCGGGGTAGATCTGGCGGGCGAAATTGAGCGAGGGCGTGAAAATGAGGTCTTCCACATAACCCACGCGTTGGTGGTCCCTGAGGCCGGCGACCGATGTCGGCGTGCCGTGCGCGTCGAGATAGGCCCGGGATGCATAGAGCGCGAGCGTGTAGTCGATCAGCTTGCGGGCGACGAGGCGGCCCTGGGTCGGACGCTCGAGGGTGATGGCGATATCGGCTTCACGGCGCGAGAGGGAAAAGCTGCGGGGGATCGGGACGAGTTGGATCGTGAGGTCGGGATGGCGCTCGGTCAATTGTCCGAGCCTCGGGGCGAGGAATGCGACGCCAAACCCATCAGGAGCGCCGACCCGCACCGTGCCTGAAAGCGTCTCGTCGGTGCGGCCGGTTTCGGCGCGGGCGGCGAAAATCGCGCTTTCGACGGTTTCTGCGTGGCTCAGCATGGCTTCACCCTCGGCGGTCAGGTCGCAGCCGTTTGTGCGGCGGATGAAGAGCTTGGACCCGAGCGCGGCCTCGAGCGCCGACAGCCGCCGTGCGACCGTCGCATGGTTGAGCCCGAGGCTGCGCGCCGCGGCGAGGATCTGGCCTGTGCGGGCGATGGCGAGGAAAATGCGGATGTCGTCCCAATTCATTTCGGATGACTTTAGTTTTTGCACAACAGATGCGGAAACTATCGCATTGAATGTCGATTTTTGAAAGCGCATCTTCCCGGCAACACAGCATGGGAGGTTACCATGGATACCATCGGACATTTCATCAACGGCAAACGCGTTGCCAGCCAGTCGGGCCGGACGGCGGATGTGTTCAATCCTGCGACGGGCGACGTCAGCGCGAAACTTGCCCTTGCGAACGCTGCGGACCTTCAGGCCGCGGTCGATGCCGCGCGCGAGGCGCAGCCCAAGTGGGCAGCAACGAACCCGCAGCGGCGCGCGCGCGTCTTTTTCAAGTTCGTCGAGCTGATCAACACGCATATGGACGATCTTGCCGAACTGCTCTCGTCCGAACATGGCAAGACCGTCGAGGACTCCAAGGGCGATATCGTGCGCGGTATGGAGGTCGCCGAGTTCGTCTGCGGCATTCCGCATCTGCAGAAGGGCGAGTTCACCGAGGGGGCCGGGCCGGGCATCGACATGTATTCGATGCGCCAGCCGCTGGGGATCGGCGCCGGTATCACGCCGTTTAACTTCCCGGCGATGATCCCGATGTGGATGTTCGCGCCCGCGATTGCCGCCGGCAATGCGTTCATTCTCAAGCCGTCGGAACGCGACCCGTCGGTGCCGATGCGGTTGGCGGAACTGATGATGGAGGCGGGCCTTCCGGCCGGTATCCTCAACGTCGTCAACGGCGACAAGGAAGCGGTGGACGGTATTCTCGACCATCCGGATATTTCGGGTGTCTCCTTCGTAGGGTCGACCCCGATCGCGCGCTACGTCTATGGCCGGGGCGCCAACAACGGCAAGCGGGTGCAGAGCTTCGGCGGTGCGAAGAACCACATGATCGTCATGCCGGACGCCGATATGGCGAAGGCCGCCGACGCGCTGATGGGCGCGGGCTACGGTTCGGCCGGCGAGCGCTGTATGGCGATTTCCGTGGCGGTGCCGGTGGGCGAGGAAACGGCGGACCGCCTGGTCGCCGCGCTCGCGCCCAAGATCGAAAGCCTCAAGATCGGGCCTTATACCGACCCGGCGACCGATATGGGGCCCGTCGTCACAAAGGCGGCCCAGGAGCGGATCAACGGACTTGTCGAAAAGGGTATCGAGCAGGGCGCGGACCTTGTCGTCGATGGGCGCGGGTTCAAGCTCCAGGGTTATGAGAACGGGTACTTCGTAGGCGGTACGCTCTTTGACCGGGTGACCCCGGACATGGATATCTACCGCGAGGAGATTTTCGGGCCGGTGCTCTCGGTGGTGCGGGTCAAGACCTATGAAGAGGCTATCGACCTGCCCATGAAGCACGAATACGGCAACGGCGTAGCGATCTTCACGCGTGACGGCGATGCGGCGCGGGACTTTGCGAGCCGGATCAATGTGGGGATGGTCGGCATCAATGTGCCGATCCCGACCCCGCTCGCCTATCACAGCTTCGGCGGCTGGAAGGCCTCGAGCTTCGGCGATCTCAACCAGCACGGTACAGACTCGATCAAGTTCTGGACCCGCACCAAGACCGTCACCTCGCGCTGGCCGTCGGGGATCAAGGATGGCGCCGAGTTCTCGATGCCCACGATGAAGTAAGGGTTGCATTTCCTCCCCTCTCCTCCCGCGGGGCCGGTGCGCTACGGCGTGCCGACCTCGATCCATTTCTGGCCCTCGTGCGAGGCCGCCATGGCGTGAACCGCGTGCTCGATCTGCAATCCGCGATCAAAGTCAATGACGCGCGCGGGCGCTCCGGCAATGGCGTTGAGAAGTTCGCGGCATTCGATCGTCTTGAGATCGTTAAAGCCGAGGCCATGTCCCGGCGCAGGGACGAACCGGTCATAAGGCGCGTGCGGGGGCGCTGCAAGAACCGTGCGGAAGCCCTGATTGGCGCACTCGTCGGTGGTCGTATAAAGCTGCACTTCATTCATGCGCTCCTGATCGAAAAGGATCGAGCCCAACGATCCGAAAATCTGGATTGCGAGGCGACCCTTCCGCCCCCAGGCGGCGCGGTTGACCGCAAGCGTGCCGGGTATGCCGGACGCCAACTCGAACAGGATGCTGGCGATATCGAAATTCTCGACTGTGCGCCGCCCGCCGTCAAATGTCGGACGGTCGGGGTAGGGCTTGCTCATGTGGGCGAAGACACGGGCGAGCGGGCCGAAGAGCGTCGTAATGAGCGAAAGCGGATGAACGGCGAAGTCGTCGAGCGCGCCATAGCCTGCAGCGGCCTCGTTCTTCCAGGAGAAGGGCGTTTTGGCCGACGCCATGAAGTCCTCGTCCATCTCGAGGCGGATGTGGTTGACGGGGCCGATGGTGCCGAGGTCGAGGAGCGATCCGATGTGGCGGATGATGGGGTTCTGGATGTAGTTGTAGCCCAGTATGGCGACCCGGCCTGAGGCGCGGGCGGTCTTCGCCATTGCCTCGGCATCGGCCAGAGCGGGCGCCATGGGCTTTTCACACCATACGTGTTTGCCCGCCTTGAGGGCGGCGATGGCCATTTCGGGGTGGAAGGCGTTGGGCGTTGTGATCGAGACGACGTCCACCTCCGGGTCGGCGATCAGTTGGCGCCAGTCGCCGGTTGCCTTTTCGAAGCCCAGAGCCTCCGCGCGCTCTGCGGCGAGTTCCGCGCTCGTCTCCGCTACATGCACCAGCCGCGTAGCCGGACCTTCACCGAAGACCGGCCGGACGTTGGCCCAGGCCAGGGTGTGGCACTTGCCCATATAGCCGGTGCCGATCAGCCCGACGCCAATATGCTCCATTGCCTGCCTCCTCCAGACGGCGATTCCGTTAGCATAGAACATTTGTTCCAAGCCTCTCAATTTCTGAAATGCATACGCAAGCGCGGCGCGCACGGGGGTGCGCGCCGCGTTCCTACGCGTCGGGGAATGCGGCTAGGCGGCGCGTCCGGCGTCGGCGGGCGGGGCCATGGCGCCGGTCATGATCGCGACCGCATCGGACATTGTGTAGTCCTTGGGGTTGATCAGCGCAGCGCGCCGCCCCAGGCGATGGATGTGGATGCGATCTGCAACCTCGAAGACGTGCGGCATGTTATGGCTGATCAGCACGATGGGCAGGCCGCGGCCGCGCAATTCGAGGATCAGGTCGAGCACCTTGCGCGATTCCTTGACGCCCAGCGCCGCCGTGGGTTCATCGAGGATGACGACCCGTGAGCCGAAGGCCGCGGCCCGCGCGACGGCAACGCCCTGGCGCTGGCCGCCCGAGAGCGTTTCGACCGGCTGCTTGATGTTCTGAATGGTCAGGAGGCCGAGGTCGGACAGCTTCTGGCGGGCGAAATCCTCCATCGCCTTCTTGTCGAGGGCGCGGAAGTATTTGCCCAGGATGCCGGCGCGCCGGCGCTCGCGACCCATGAACATGTTGTCCGCGATCGAGAGGGCGGGGGAGAGGGCGAGCGTCTGGTAGACGGTTTCGATCCCCGCCGCCCGCGCCGCCATGGGCGAATGGAAGTGAACCGGCTTGCCCTCGAGGGTAATTTCGCCGGCGTCGGGGATCATGGCGCCCGAGAGCGTCTTGATCAGCGTCGATTTGCCCGCCCCGTTGTCGCCGATCACGGCGAGGATTTCGCCGGGATTGAGCTCGAAATCGGCGTTGTCGAGCGCCACCACGCGGCCAAAGCGTTTCACGAGGCCTTTTGCAGCGAGGATGGGAGTGACGGTTGCTGAGCTCATGCTGAAACCCTCCTGATCCACTGGTCGAGTGCAACAGCGCCGATGATGAGGACGCCAATCAGCAGATAGGTCCATTGCGGGTCGGTGCCGATCAGGCGCAGACCGAGCCCGAAAACACCCACGATCAACGCTCCGAACAGCGTGCCGAGAATGGAACCGCGGCCGCCGAAGAGCGAGATACCACCGATCACTACAGCGGTGATCGATTCGATATTGGTGAATTGCCCGGCGGTCGGGGAGACCGAACCGATACGGCCGATCAGGACCCAGCCGGCGAGCGCGCAGATCAGGCCGCCGAGGGTGTAGACCGAGACCTGCATCCTGCGCACGCGCACGCCCGAGAGCTTCGCGGCTTCGGCGTCGTCCCCGATGGCGTAGACGTGCCGACCCCAGGCCGTGTTGTTGAGCACGTAGTTGAGAATGAAGACCAGCGCGACCATTGCGATGACGCCGTAAGTGAATACCGCGCCGCCGAAGCGGATGCTTTCGCCGAAGAATTGCAGGATCGGCGCTTGCGCCTCGATGTCCTGGGAGCGGATGGTTTCGTTCGCGGAGTAAAGGAAATTGGTGGCCAGAACGATCTGCCACATGCCCAGCGTCACGATAAAGGGCGGCAGGCGCACGAAAGCGACGAGCAGTCCGTTGATCATGCCGCACAGTCCTCCGACGAGGAAGCCGCAGAGCACCGCGATTTCAGGGGGCAGTCCGTAGCGGAAGGCGAACTGGCCCATCACGACCGAGCTCAGCACCATGATGGCGCCGACAGAAAGGTCGATACCGGCGGTCAAGATCACCAGCGTCTGCGCGGCGGCGACGATACCGACGATCGAAACCTGCTGCAGGATCAGCGTCAGCGAGAAAGGTGAAAAGAACCGGTCGCCCAGAATGACGCCGAAGATGATGATCGAAAGGAGCAGGATAAACAGCGGGATCAGCGCCGGGTTCACATGCAGCGCGTGCTGTATGCGTTTGAGCAGCGAGCGATCCGTGTCCTCAAAGGACGCAACCTCGCTGTGACTGCCTTGCAGCCCGCTCTCGAAATCCTGTGATTGGGTGTTGTTATCGCTCATGGACGGCAACTCCTCATTGCGCCTCGATGCCGGGGCGTGGCGAGGCACGTCCCGGCTCGAATTATGCAGTGACCCTGGGTCAGCCCCAGCAGATATCCATGCCTTCCTCGGTCCCAATCGAGGGCACGCCCGCGGCGGGATTGTCTGTCACGAGCTGAACGCCTGTGTCGAAGAAGTCCTTGCCCGGCGTCGGCTCGGGCAGTGTCCCATCGGCAGCGTATGCCGCGATAGCCTCGATGCCAAGCGAGGCCATCTGCAGCGGGTATTGCTGCGAGGTGGCGCCAATAACGCCCTCCGCGACGTTCTGAACGCCCGGGCAACCGCCGTCGACGGAAACAATGAGCACGTCGTTTTCACGTCCGACGGCGCGCAGGGCCTCATAGGCACCGGCAGCGGCGGGTTCGTTGATGGTGTGCACGACGTTGATGGTCGGGTCGCGCTGGAGGAGGTTTTCCATGGCCGTGCGGCCACCTTCCTCGTTGCCGTTGGTGATGTCGTGACCGACGATGCGCGGGTCCTCTTCATCGCCGATCACGCCGGGGTTGTTGAGCTCGATGCCGAAGCCGCTCATGAAGCCCTGATTGCGCAGGACGTCGACGGTGGGTTGCGCAGGCGTGAGGTTCAGGAACGCGATGCGGGCGTTTTCGGCCTCATCGCCGAGCGATGCGCGGGCCCACATGCCGATCAGTTCGCCGGCGCGGAAGTTGTCGGTCGCGAAGGTTGCGTCCGCGGCGTCGATGGGGTCGAGCGGGGTGTCGAGCGCGATCACGAGAATGCCGGCGTCGCGGGCCTGCTGGACCGAAGAGACGATGGACGAGGTGTCCGAAGCGGTCAGAAGGATACCGTCGGCGCCGTCGGCGATGCAGGTTTCAATCGCCTGAACCTGGCTCTCATGGTCGCCGTCGATACGGCCGGCATAAGACTTCAACTCGACGCCGAGTTCGGCGGCCTTGGCTTCGGCACCTTCCTTCATCTTGACGAAGAAGGGGTTGGTGTCGGTTTTGGTGATCAGACACGCGAGCGGCGTGTCCTGCGCGGCGGCTGGCGTGGTTGCACAGATCGCAGCAATGAGTGCGCCGCAAGCGGGCGCCAAAAGGCTCTTTTTCATAAATTCCTCCCGGGCGCGCTCGGCGCCCAATACGCAGTGGTGATGGTTGACGATGCCCGGGTCCTCCAACCGGAACGGCACCGCCTGTTCCTATCCAAAACGCACAATCGTGCGCCTGTCAATAAATTTATCCAGTGGATTTATTTATTGACAGATGTGCGGATGGGCGGTTTGCTGAGGATGAGGAGGAAGGTCCTGGAATGCTTTAGTCAACGTATACCGGATATCGCGGCAACGCTGTCGGCGGAGCGTTTCGTTTTGGCCTGCCGCAGGCTCCGCAGAGCCGGATAATGAAAGCGTACGGCTCGCAACGCTTCCATCCGGAGTAACTATTCGTTTACAAGAGCGGCAGGGCACGATTGGGATTGGAAACGAGCATGGCATTGACCGGGAACGGCGGCGCGCGTGGAGATGAGCCCGCCCGGTCCACGAACGGCTACACGGGGCTCAGCCGGGGGACGAACCAGGCAGGCGTGCGGCTTTACAACGAACGGCTGGTGCTTTCGCTGATCCGGCGCAACGGCGCGCTGCCCAAGGCGGAGATCGCCCGGCAGACCGGGCTTTCGCCCCAGACCATTACAATCATCGTCAATCAGCTCGAGGGGGACGGGCTGCTCCAGCGAGAGGCGCCGCAGCGCGGGCGCGTCGGCCAGCCTTCCGTACCCTATTCGCTTTCGCCAGAGGGAGCGCTTTCGTTCGGGCTAAAGATCGGGCGGCGGAGCGTCGATCTGATAATGATGGATCTCGTCGGGCGGGTGCGCGGCAAGCTGCACAGGACATATCGCTATCCCGATCCGGCCGAGATCCTGGCATTTCTCGAAACCGGGCTTGCCGAGTTGACGGCGGCGCTCACCGAAGGGCAGAGGCAGAGAATTGCGGGTATCGGTATCGCATCGCCGTTCGAGCTCTGGAATTGGGAGCATCAGATGGGAGCGCCCCGGGCGGTGCTCGATGCCTGGCGCAGCACCGACATTCAGGCCGAAGTGGCGCGCCGGACGGCGTGGCCTGTCTATTTCTACAATGATGCGACGTCGGCCTGCGCGGCGGAGCTGATGCTTGGCAACTCCCACCACTATCTCGACTTTCTCTATATCTTCGTCGGCTCGTTTCTTGGCGGCGGCGTCGTGCTCAACGGCAGCCTTTTTCCAGGGCGCACCGGATATGCCGGTGCCATCGCTCCGATGCCCGTTGGACGGGGTGGGGCCAAGCGCGGCTATGAGCAGATTCTCAAACACGCGTCGCTATACGTGCTGGCGGAACGGATGGAGAAGGCCGGCCAGAACCCGGAAACCTTGTGGCGCGAGCCTGACAATTGGGAGGCGATCGGCCCGTTGCTCGACGAGTGGATCGCGGAGCTATGTCATAGCCTTGCCGTTGTCATTCTTTCGGCCACGTCGATCATCGACTTCGAGGCGGTGATCGTCGATGGCGGGTTTCCGCCCGACATCAGGGCGCGGATCGTCGCGGGAGTGGCGGCAGAGCTTGAAGGGTTCGACCGGCAAGGGCTCGTTCCGGTGCACCTTGCGGAGGGGCAGTTCGGATCGGATGCACGGGCCATGGGCGGCGCGTGCCTACCGCTGCTTGCGAGCTTTACACTCGATCGCGAAGTGTTGTTCAAGGACGTACGCTAGTTATCGAGCTCGACGTCCGCTTTGACGCTTTCGTTGAGCACGAGGCGCGCGTTGGGGAGGTCATTGCCCTCCACCTTGGCGCTTATGGCCTCGGTGGTGAGGCCGTAGCCCTTCCAGCGCCGGACGAGCCGGTGCTGGAGCGTCAGCTCGTCGGTCCTGATCAGCACCTTCACATCGAAAAGGTCGTGCAGATCGCGCCATCCCGGGCGGTCGAGCAGCAGGTAGTTGCCTTCGACGAGGACGATGCGGCACGTGCTGGGGACGGAGGCGCCGGCCGCGCGGGAGAGCTCCATCTCGCGGTCGAAGACGGGGATGAAGACGTCGTCTTCCGTGTCGGACCTCAGACGCGTGAGCAGGTGGAAAAGACCGGCCCGGTCGAAGGTTTCAGGCGCGCCTTTGCGCGGCATCAGGCCCTTCTCCGCCAGCACGGCGTTGTCGAGGTGAAAGCCGTCCATGGGGACGATTTGCGCGACGCCCGGCGTCTGTGCATTGAGCGCATCACGCAGCTGTTCCACGAGCGTCGATTTGCCGACGCCTGGAGGTCCGGCCAGAGCGACGAGCGTGCGCGGCCCGGTCGGTCGGGCGAGCAGGCTATCGACCAACGATGCAATTTGATCCTTGCCCATGGCACCTCGCGAATCGAGGTCCCGGCGGTTGCGCCGGGACCTTTGCCAAGTGCCATTCCTGGTGGCGAAAGTACAGTCTTTCGTCAGTCGAGATAGGCGTTGGTGTAATAGGTCGAGAAGTCGGGCATCGCGTCCAGCGGGTTTCCATCTCCATTGCGCAGGAGACCGGCCTCGAACATGAAGCGGCCCATGTCGTCCATCATCTTGGGGTTCATCACGCCTACGGTGCCGTCTTCGGTCGAAAGGTAATTCTCGTTGGCGAGAACGTCCATCGAGGCGTGGACCAGATCCGTGTTGGTGAGCGTTGCGGCGTTGGCGGCGATGAGGATTTCGGCCGCGTCCTCCGGATTTTCCGCAGAATAGGCATAGCCTTGCTGCGTGGCCTGAAGGAACGCCTCAGCCGTTTCCGGGTTGGCTTCGAGCCAGGCCTCGCTTGCCGCCAGGAGCGTCGTGTGCTCCTCGGGCACGCCGTAGTCCGCATAGGCGAACGCGCGCTGCGCGCGACCTTCGATTTCGGCCTGGACGCCCTCCCAGGTGTAGACTTCGAGCGTGAAATCGATGGCGCCGTTCGCGAGCGCCTCATAAGCCGAGGTGCCCAGGGTTACCATTTCGAAGTCGCCCTCGCCGCCGCCATTGCGGACGATCGTTTCGATCAGCGTCCCCTCCCAGGCCGTTCCGAAGCCGCCATAGGTCAGCCCGTCGAGGTCGGCCGGGGTCTGGATGTCGTCGCGGCCGGCATCGAAAACCAGACGTCCGGTCTCTTTCTGGACGACGGCGAAGACACCCAGAATGTCCGAACCGGCGGCGCGCTGGTTGTAGACCGTCAGAGTGCTGGTAATGCCGAAATCGGCGATGCCGTTGGCGATCAGCGTACCGGCGCTGGTGTCCGAATAGGGGAGAATCTCGACGTCGAGGCCCGCGTCCTCGTAGTAGCCAAGCTCCCGGGCAACATAGAGCCCGACGTGGTTGGTGTTGGGCGTCCAGTCGAGAGCGACCGTGACGGGGGTTTGCGCCTGGGCGGGAAGGGCCAGAGCTGCGGCGGCGATCAGGGGCAGGGCTCGGGTTGCTGGCTGCATCGTTGTCTCCTTTACGGTGTCGTGTGCTTGAGTAGAAAGTCGAGAATGTCGGCCTCGATAGCCTGGGCTCTGCGCGCGGTTGCGGGGTCGGCGGTCCGCGGACGCGGGAGAGCGACGGGGATTTCCCTCAAGACACGGCCCGGGCGCGCGGAAAGCACATAGATGCGGTCCGAGAGGTGGACGGCTTCGCGGACGTCGTGGGTGATCAGCATCGCCGTCCAGCTATGGTGCGCCCAGAGCGTTTCGAGCCACGCCTGCATCCGCGTGCGGGTGAGCGCGTCCAGCGCGCCGAAGGGTTCATCGAGCAGCAGCATGGGGCGGTCCTGGACGACCGTGCGCAGGAGCGCGGCGCGCTGGCGCATGCCGCCCGAGAGCTGGCTTGGATAGTGCCGCTCGAAACCCTCGAGACCGAATTCGGGCAGAAGCGGGCGGACCTTTTCGCGGGCCGCCTTGCGGGGCATGCCCTGGACTTCGAGGCCGAGCGTGAGATTGTCGATGATCCTGCGCCAGGGCATCAGCGCATCGCGCTGGGGCATGTAGGCGAAAGCGTTGGTCTTGCGCTCGAGCGGCGCGCAGCGAAAGGTGATGGCGCCCGAGGTTGGCCGGTGCTCGCCCAGGAGCAGTTGGAAGAGGGTCGACTTGCCCGCGCCCGAGGGGCCGAGGATCGTGACGAATTCGCCCTCGGCAACGCGCAGGGAGATATCGTTGAGCACTTGGAGCGCATCGAAACGCATGCCAACCGAATCGATGGAGAGCAGGGGCTTCATCGGCGCGATGCCTTCCCGGCGTGGCGCCAGGGCGTTGCGGCGTATTCGATCGCTGCGGCGACCGCAAAAAGGCAGAGCGTCAGTGCCGAACTGACGAGCACTGCGGCAAGGACGAGATCGGGACGGAAGCTGTTTTTCGCGTTGAGGATGTAGATGCCGAGCCCGCGTGCCGCGCCGGAATATTCAGCAAAGATCGCGGCGACGACGGCGTAGGTGATGGCGATCCGCAGTCCGGCGAAGAAATAGGGCAGGGCCGAGGGCAGGCGCGCGGTGAGAAAGACACGGGCCGCGTTTGCCCCCATGGCGCGCAGAAGCGTTTCGAGTTCCTTCTCGGTGGCCGCGTAGCCCTGAACGAGGGCCACGAGGATCGGAAAAAAGGTGACGAGCGCCACGAGCCCTATCTTGGGCATGAGCCCGAAGCCGAACCACAGGACCACCAGCGGCGCGATGGCGACCATGGGCAGCGTCTGGCTGATGATGAACACGGGAAAGAGCGCCCGGCGCATGAAGGGTATGAAGTCGATCAGAACCGAAAAGACGAAGGCGCTCGAAAGCGACAAGGCGAAGCCGAAGAGGGTAGCCTGGAGTGTGGGAACCGTGTTTTGCCAAAGCGCTTCACGCTGTGCGAAGCCCTGGATCACAACACGGCTGGGGGCCGGGAGCGTCCCCGGGGCGACGCCTGAGAGGTGAACGTAGGCTTCCCACGCAAGGATCAACCCGCCGACTGCGAGGAACGCAGGCAGAGCATGGATCGCAAGATGTGTGGCGCGCGCCAGGGGCGCCGCTGACCGGGCGGACATGATCGGAGGTTCCGGCTCGGGGCTAGGCGGTTTTGCTGGGGCTGTTGGCCGAGATCGTCACGTCGAGCGTGACGTGACCTTCGGATGGTCCGAAGCGCAGGAAGACCTCGCTCAGGCCCTCGAAGACCGCGCCGGCGTCACCCTCGACCTTGGTGACGAAGTGTTTCGGCTTTTCGAGGATTCCGGCGTTCTCCAACAGCTCGATGCATCCATAAACCTCGGGCATGTGGGTGTCCGAGCCGAGCACATAGAGGGCAAACTGACCGTTGACCGGTTGGCCGGTCCGGGGCGCGTCGGCCACCTTTTTTGTCGCCGAGGCGATGCGATCCTTAAGGTCTGCAACGGCGCCGACTGTCTCCTCGGTGTCGCAGATCGACTGGTCTTCTCCGCCGGGGCAGCCGCGCGAGACCGTTGCGGATAAGACGCAATGGACGCCGGAACTGGCGGCTGCCACGAAGATATCGCGCATGGCGGGGAAGAGCGTCTCGGGCGGGCCGACGAGCAGGGTGGAAACGTCGTCGGTCTCGATCTTCAAACGCTCGCGGTGGGGATCGAGCGCGCCGAGCGCGTTAGTGATGACGCCGACGAAATCGCCGGACATTGGGTATAGGGAAAACTGGACGCCAGAATACATGGTCCCTCTCGCTCCGCTGGTATTATCCAGATCAGCTTTAGGGTCCGCAGACTTGTCGCCTGCATCTCAGCCCCGGCAATACGGAGCACCCCTGTGGATGGCGGGAGGGGTAGCAGAACTTTAGAGGATGGGAAAGGGGGTAATTCGCGTCGATCGATTTCGAAGATTTGAGCAACCGGAAACGGCACGGCTTCATTGACCTGCCATGATGCGCGGACAATGATATCGGCATGATCAGCGTCGCTTCGTACAATATCCGCAAAAGTGTCGGGCTGGACTGGCGGCGCGACCCGCAGCGCATACTTGAGATCATCACCGAAATTGACGCGGATATCGTCGCGGTCCAGGAGGTGGACCGGCGGTTTGGAAGCCGGGAAACGTCTCTTTCGCCGGAGATGATCCGGCAAACGACGGACTATGAGCCGATATCGTTCGGCGTGCGCCAGCAGAGCCTCGGCTGGCACGGCAACACGATCCTCGTGCGGCGGGGGATCGAGGTTCTGGACCAATCGACGCTTACCTTGCCGGCGCTCGAGCCGCGCGGCGCGGTTCTGGCGGATTTGAGGGTCGGGACGGTCAAGTTGCGGGTAATCGGGTTGCATCTGGGGCTCGTCGATCTGTGGCGCAGGCGGCAGGCGCAGTCGGTGCTTCACCAGCTCGACGTGCTCGATGAGAGCCTGCCGACGGTGATCATGGGCGATCTCAACGAATGGACGACAGAGGGCGGGTGCCTCGCGCATTTTGCCGAGGACCACAACATCATCGCGCCCGGACCGAGCTTTCATGCTTCCCGGCCCGTGGTCGCGTTCGACAGGATCATCACGACCACGGATATCGATGTCGAGGACGCCGGGGTGCACATGTCGGAGCTGGCGCGCAGGGGGTCCGATCACCTGCCGATCTGGGCAAGGCTGACGGTGGGCGCGCATGGCCGTCCCGAGCGTGAGCACTCGGCGGCCGAAGGTGCTGCGGAGCCTACCGGGTAGGCGCTACGTGAGCGCGCAACTGCGCCGAGACCCCGGAGTCGGCCCATTGGAGAGGGCCAGGGAAGCGTTCGGCGATCCTGCCATCGGCGTTGAGCGTCAGCGTATATGGATAGCCGAACAGGCCAAGTGTCGCGCCGGGATTGCCGTTGGTGACGAGAATCGTTTCGAGGCCGATGCCGAGGTCGTCTTCGAGAAACGCAGCGACCTGGTAGAATGCCAGCTTGTCGACGGATACGACGACGAAACGGTTTGAGAGCCCCTCCCGCTCCAGCACCTGGTGGAAGGCGTCGATCTGCGGCAGTTCTTCGCGGCAAGGGATACACCATGTGGCCCAGAAGTGCACGATGGCGGGAGCGTCCGGGATGCGTTCGGCGAGGCTTGTCTGGCGGCCGGCAGCATCAATCACGGTGAGCGCGCCAAGGTCAGCGCGATCCTGCGCTATAGCGAGGCCAGGCAACAGCGTCGCACCGAGCGCGATGTACGCCGCCAGAAGATTGCCGATCGTCGCGTACCTTCGGCACATTTCGCAATCGCTCTTGTGTTCCCGCCGCCAGCGTCATATCTCGCGGGTCGATATGTCACCTTCATGACCGGCCCTATCGCGCCGGACCGGAAACGCCCGCAATCATCATGGCTCCACCGCTTCTCGCCCTGCAATCGATCCGCCTCGTACTCGGCAGCACCGAATTGCTCACGAGCGCCGACCTTTCCGTGTTGCCGGGCGACAAGATCGCGCT
Source organism: Pelagibacterium xiamenense (assembly GCF_021166475.1). Classification (GTDB taxonomy): domain Bacteria; phylum Pseudomonadota; class Alphaproteobacteria; order Rhizobiales; family Devosiaceae; genus Pelagibacterium; species Pelagibacterium xiamenense. The sequence continues at coordinate 375,727 of NZ_JAJOYS010000002.1, read as the reverse complement.
CGTGGGGCGGAACGGGTCGGGCAAGTCGACGCTCTTGAAGATCGCGGCGGGTGAGATCGAGCCTGATGGCGGCGAGCGCTTCGTGCAGCCGGGCGCGACCGTCCGCTATCTGGCGCAGGAGCCGGACCTTTCGGGCTATGAAACAACGCTCGCCTATGTCGAAGACGGGCTCGAGGGCGCGGACAACCCGTTCCGCGCGCAATACCTCCTCGAGCAGCTGGGGCTGACGGGCACGGAACATCCCAAGGCGCTTTCGGGCGGTGAGGCGCGGCGGGCGGCGCTGGCGCGTGTGCTGGCGCCGGAGCCGGACATCCTGCTGCTCGACGAGCCGACCAATCACCTCGACCTGCCGGTGATCGAATGGCTCGAAAGCGAGCTCAAATCGATGAAATCGGCGCTGGTGCTCATCAGCCATGACCGGCGGTTCTTGTCCGACCTTACGCGGGTCACGGTCTGGATCGACCGCGGTGAGACGCGGCGGATCGATCAGGGCTTTGCCGGTTTCGAGGCGTGGCGCGACGACTTCCTCGAGCAGGAGGAAAAAGAACAGCACAAGCTCGCCCGCAAGATCGTCGCCGAGGAACATTGGGTGCGCTATGGCGTCACCGCACGGCGTAAACGCAATGTCCGGCGCATGAACGAGCTGTCCGATTTGCGCAAGAAGGTTCGGGACTATCGCGGGCCGCAGGGCAATGTGAGGATGACTGTCGCGGAGGGCGAGCAATCCGGCGCGATGGTGGTCGAGGCCGAGGATGTCTGGAAATCCTTTGGGGAACGCGCGGTTGTGGCGAATTTCTCGACGCGTATCCTTCGCGGTGCGCGGGTCGGCATCGTCGGGCCGAACGGGGCAGGGAAGACGACGCTCATCCGTATGCTGACCGGAGAACTTTCGCCCGATAGCGGCACCGTGCGGTTGGGTACACGGCTCGAACTGGCGGTGCTCGACCAGCGCCGGGCCTCGCTCGACCCGGATATGGCGCTCAAGGACGTCCTGACAGGCGGAGGCAGCGATACGCTCACCATCAATGGGCAGAGCAAGCACGTCATCGGTTATATGAAGGAATTCCTCTTCACGCCCGAGCAGGCGCGCACAGCCGTGGGCAAGCTCTCGGGCGGCGAACGCAACAGGGTGACGCTGGCGCGGGCGCTCGCGCTGCCGTCCAATGTGCTGGTGCTCGACGAGCCGACCAACGACCTCGATCTCGAAACGCTCGACCTGCTCGAAGAGATGATCGCGGATTACAAGGGTACGGTCATCGTCGTGAGCCACGACCGCGACTTTCTCGACAAGGTCGCGTCTTCGGTGATCGTTGCTGAAGGTGACGGGCGCTGGGCGGAATATGCGGGCGGGTACTCGGACATGGTTGCCCAGCGCGGGGAAGGCGTCAGGGCGCGGACTGTCGAGAAGCCGCAAAGCGCGCCTGCCCCGAAACAGCCCTCAAAGCCGGCACCGGTGCAGCCCAAGCGCAAGCTCAGCTTCAAGGACAAACATGCGCTTGAAACGCTGCCCAAGGAGATGGATGCGCTCAAGGCCGAAATGGATGGGCTGCAAAAGACGCTCGACGATCCGGCGCTCTATAACCGGGACCCGGCGCTCTTTGAAAAGACGACGGCGGCCTTCGTTGCGGCGCAGGACAAGCTTGCCGAATATGAAGACCGGTGGCTCGAACTCGAATTGCTGCGCGAGGAGATCGAGGGCTGACCGGTCACATGTTTGCGAGCCAAGTCCAGGTTTCCAAAAAATAAACCATTTCGGGACCAGTGTTCCGACGACGCGTGCCAGTGGTCTAAGTCGTTGGCTGTGCGTCGTAATTTTGGGCAATTACCATGGGATATCGTGCTGTGACGCGGGACGGTTGCTGACGATGACCGGGTTTGTTCACGCATGCCGGCTGGAACCGTGAGCCATAATTCTGCCTTGTCTGTCCGTGCCTTGTCGCGGTCCTCCCTCCGCGGCGTTCAGCAAAAAACAGTTGAAGTGATGACGAAAGCCAAAACGATACTTCGCCGGGATTTCCTTTTGGGCGCCGGCAGCCTCTCCGCGCTCACGCTGGCGGGGTGCACGACGACCGCGCCGACCCAACCCAATCCCAGCCTGCCGCAGTTCGATCCGTTCTATGTCGATATGTACGGCCCGATCTACAGCGAGCCCTATCCGATACCGGCGGTGGATCTGCGCTATGTGGATCCGGCCTACTACCGTCGCGTCGTCGACTATCCGACGACGGAGCGGCCGGGGACGATCGTGGTCGATACGGCTCAGCGCTATCTCTATCTCGTTCGCGATGGCGGACAGGCCATGCGCTATGGCGTGGGGATCGGGCGTGAAGGGTTCTCATGGTCGGGCGGCGGCTATATCAATCACAAGAAACGGTGGCCGACCTGGACGCCGCCGTCGGAAATGATCGCCCGAGAGCCCGAGCTCGAAAAATGGCGCAACGGCCAGCCGCCGGGAATCGATAATCCGCTCGGTGCGCGCGCGCTTTACATTTTCGAGGACGGTCGGGACACGCTCTACAGGCTGCATGGAACCCCCGAGCCCTGGACAATCGGCAAGGCGGTTTCTTCGGGTTGTGTGCGGCTCATGAACCAGGACGTCATCGATCTTTATGATCGCGTCGCGCCGGGATCACCCATTCGCGTGATCTGACATTTCGCCGTCAAACGTGTAGAAGGCGCTGCGGGTGCCGCCTGGCAGGCCTTTTCGTGGGGAGACGATGCGGGAATTCGACGTTGTGGTGATCGGCGCCGGGGCGGCGGGGATGATGTGCGCAGCGGTCGCCGGGCAACGCGGCCGCAGCGTGCTGGTGACCGATCATGCCGACGCGCCGGGGAAGAAGATCCGGATTTCCGGCGGCGGACGGTGCAATTTCACGAATATCCACACGACGCCCGACCGGTTTCTGTCAGCCAATCCGCGCTTTGCGATTTCCGCGCTCAAGCGATACACGGCGACCGATTTTATCGCTTTGGTGGAACGGTATGGCATTGCCTACCACGAAAAAACGCTCGGGCAGCTGTTTTGCGACGGCTCGTCGCAACAGATCATCGACATGCTGCGCAACGAGATGGAGGCGGGCGGGGCCGTTCTGGAACTCGAGACGCAAGCGATTTCGGTCGCACGCGAGGAGGGCGGGTTTCTTGTCGCATTGAGCACCGGTCCTGTGCGCTGCGCTTCGCTGGTCGTCGCTACCGGCGGCAAGTCGATCCCGAAAATGGGAGCGACGGGCTTCGCCTATCAGGTTGCCGAGCAATTCGGCGTGCCTGTTGTCGAGACTCGTCCCGCGCTCGTTCCCATGACATTCGAAGCCGGACTGCTCGAAACCATCAAGCCGCTTGCAGGTATTGGCCTCGACGTGCGTGTCGCCCGCGGCAAGACCCGGTTCGACGAGGCGATGCTATTTACGCATCGCGGGCTGAGCGGTCCTGCCATCCTGCAGATATCGTCCTATTGGCGGGAGGGGGACGAGATGGCTATCGATATGGCACCGGGCAGGAACATGGCCGATTGGCTGCAGGCGGCGCGCGGATCGCGCGGCAAGCAATCGGTCTTGAACGCGCTGGCCGAAATCCTGCCGCGGCGCGTGGCGCAGAAGATTGTCGATGACTGCGGAATTTGCGGCAATCTGGCCGATCTCTCCAAGACGCAGTCGGCACGGCTTGTCGCTGCGGTCGCGGACTGGCGCGTCAAGCCGGTCGGGTCTGAGGGCTACAGGACCGCCGAAGTCACTCTCGGCGGCATCGATACGAACGCCCTCGATGCCAAGACCATGGGGGTCAAAGCTGTGCCAGGGCTCTATTTCGTCGGTGAGGCCGTTGACGTTACCGGCTGGCTCGGCGGCTACAATTTCCAGTGGGCCTGGGCGTCGGCGTGGAGCGCGGCCCAGGCCGTCTAGGCTATTGCTGCAGCGGATCGGGGCCGTAATGGTTGGTTCCGGTCGTGCCCTTCAGAAAGCCAAGCTCGATCAGTGCCCAGATGCCTACGATGGCGGCAAGGGCGAGGACGATGGCTCCAAGGGCATTCGGCATTACGACCGACATGCCGTTCGAGGTCTGTGCCGAAAACCCGATGCCGAACACTTGCATTACCTGAACCAGTATGCCGGGACCGAAGAATATATAGGCCCAGGGCGTCGCCGATTTGTTGCGGTCGTGCAGTCGTTTGATGCCGATGGCGAGGCCAGGATAGAGCAACACGAGGCTTAGAATCGAAGAGAGCAGCACGAGCAGCCCTGTATTGCTGCCTGCAATCATCGTGAAGACGATACCGCCCAGGATGCTCACGGCGATAATCGCAATAACGCCCAGCCAGAACCGCTGGCGGTTGATACGCCCTTCGAATGTGGTGAAAAGTGCCATAAGCCAGATCCCCCCAAATGCATCTGCCGACGCCCCGCTCCCCCTGGGGGCGCCCTCGCGCCGGAGCCTAGCGGGTCTTGCGAGTCGAGGCAAACCGTCCGTATCACCCGCGGTACGGGGCGGAATGGTCGGCATATGGGGTGCTTGCGAGCCTTGCGTCCGCGTGAGAATGGCGCATCGGCAGGGATGCAAGCGTGAACGCGAGGACGCCGACGACCACGATGGAAATCCATCCGATGACGAAGCCTCTGCGGGAGTGGGTTCTTATGGGGGCGTTTGCCAATTCAGCCTCGCTTTGGGTGTGGAGCTCGGCAGAAATGGCGTGAAATTGTGCAGGGGGCTGGGCGTCTGTGTGCCGAACCCAGGGCATTTTCGCCTTTGTTGAGCCACAAATTCTGCAAGCTCAACCCGTTTCCAACGCGCATGCCTTCTGCGGGGTTCCCAGGGCTCAGAAAGAGGAGAATTTCGGCCGTTCTTGCGGAACTGGTGCAGAGATCCGCCGTTGGTTAGGGACACCGGTCATGCACTCGCGCAAGGCGTGAAACGGGACCGGAGGAAACGACTAAAGGAGAATAAAGATGTACAGCAAGCTTCTTGCTTCTACCGCTCTCGCCCTTGCCATGGCTGGCAGCACCTTTGCCCAGGACGCCGTGGCTCCGGCTCCCGCCGATCCCGCGGTCCAGCCTCCGGCTGGCGGCGCGGAAATGCCTGCAGAAACTCCGCAGGAGCCGCTTGTTGAGGCGCAGGATGCGGGTATCAACGCCGATGGCTGGCTCGCAACGGAAATCATCGGGGCGGAAATCTTCACCGCCGCCGCTGAAGATGCCGAGGTTATCGGTGAGGTGAACGATTTCGTGCTCGGTCAGAACGGCGAGATCGCGGCGGTTGTCGTCGGCGTCGGCGGCTTCCTCGGTATCGGCCAGAAAAACGTGGCCATCAACTGGTCCGACCTCCAGCTCGGCACCGACCCCAACGGCGAGCAGCGGTTGATTTCCTCCATGACGCGTGAGCAACTGGAAAACGCCCAGGAGTTCAATCGCGAGGAATGGCTGGCCAGCGAGCAGGGTGGTAACGCGGCCGCGCCGGCGGGGGGCGACGTAATGGCTCCGGCTCCCGAAGGTGGTGACGCGATGGCCCCTGCACCCGAAGGTGGCGATGTGATGGCGCCTGAAGGCGGCGACGCAATGGCCCCTGAAGGCGGCGACGCAATGGCCCCTGAAGGCGACGACGCCATGTCGCCCGAGGTTGAGGTCGAAGGCGAGATCGTCCAGCAATAACGCGGCGCATCCGCTGCAATACCGAAGAGGGTCGGCTGCCGCCGGCCCTTTTTGCGCTGGATCAATATTGGCGTCATACGGAACTGATAGGCTCGCGACGACTTTTGGTGGTCAGGTAGAGGAGGCCTGTCAAAAATGACCCAGCATCATAGCACCAGCATTCCGTCTCAAGTCACGCGCGTACGCCGTACTCCCGCAGAGATCGCGCACGATCCCACGCTTTCGAACGCGCGCAAGATCGAGCTCTTGAAAAGCATCAAGGAACACAATGCCGGGGCAAAGGATCCGGCGATCATCCGGGACGCCGATCTCGCCCTTGAAGAGATGCTTCGCTTCAGCCGGCACCAATGAGTGCCAGCCGTGCCGCGGCCCGACCGTAATCAGGCCGCGGGCGAGTTGAGGTTCATCACCCCCACCGCGACGGCGTCCGGACCGTATTCGCCGTCGCCTTCAAGCTTCAGGATTTTCGAGAGTTGGCCGCGGGCGCGGCTGACCCGGCTTTTGATCGTGCCCACGGCACAGCCGCAGATCTCGGCAGCCTCCTCGTAGGAAAAGCCGGAGGCACCCACGAGGATCAGAGCCTCGCGCTGATCGTCAGGCAGCGTGCCGATCGCCTTTTTGAAATCGTCCATGTCGAGGCGTCCGACCTGCTCGGGATGCACCGAGAGCTTTTCGGCCATCGCGCCTTCGGGGTCCGACACCTCGCGCTTGCGCTTGCGCATTTGGCTGTAGAATTCGTTGCGCAGAATGGTGAAGAGCCAACCCTTCAAATTGGTGCCCGGGGTAAAGCTGTCGCGTTTGTCCCAGGCCCGTACGAGGGTTTCCTGCACCAGATCGTCCGCCTTGTCGGCTGTGCCGACCAGGGACATGGCGAAGGCGCGAAGGTTGGGGATGACGGCGAGCAACTCGCCACGGAAATCGTAGCTGGACATGACGGCCCCCTTACTTGGACGCTTTTTCGTCGTCTCCGAGCTTCTTGAGCAGCTCGACGAAACGATCCGGCACGGGTTCGGCTACGACGTCGTCGTAGAACTCCCGCAGCTTGGAGCCGATAAAGGCCTGCGAATCGTCGCCCAGTCGGGGTTTTTCGCGCGCGGACTCTTCGGCCGGCGCGCTTTCCGGCTTTCTGCTCTGGTTGGCTTGAGTCACGTAATTCATCCCATTTACGATATCGTTTCGTGGGGCGGTAACGAGGTCAATAGAAAAAAGTTCCCAGACCGTTGGGAACTTTTGTGTGTCCATATCGTTAATGGTCGACTGTAACCCGTCCAGCGCCAGGCGGGCGATAGGCATACCAGGGAGTTCTTTTATGAATCTTGCAGAAGTGATTGCGCCCCATGTTCCGTATTTGCGCCGGTTTGCGCGCTCATTGACGGGGACACAGGCGGGCGGCGATGCCTATGTCGGTGCCACATTGGAGGCACTGATTGCCGATCGGGCTCTGTTCCCGGAGCATCTCGATCCCAAGGTTGGGCTTTATAAGGTTTTTGCGCAGCTTTGGCAGTCGGTCGATATCAATCTCGCCGACCTTCCCGCACCCATCGATCACTGGGAAGAGCAGGCTCGCCGCAGCCTCACGGCGATCGCGCCGTTGCCGCGCCAGGCGTTCCTGCTTCTTGCCGTCGAGCGATTTTCGCAGGCCGAAGGCGCTGAAATTCTCGGCGTGAGCGAAGAAGAATTCTCGGCTTTGATCGACGAGGCGGCGGTCGAGATGGCCGAACAGGTTGCCACCGATGTCATGATCATCGAGGACGAGCCGCTCATTGCGATGGATATCGAGCAGATGGTGGAAACGCTCGGCCATACCGTGACCGGCGTGGCCCGAACCCATAGCGAGGCGGTCAAACTCTTCAATGAACGGCGGCCGGGGCTGGTCCTCGCTGACATCCAACTCGCCGACGGCAGTTCGGGTATCGATGCGGTCAACGACATTCTCAAGAGTGTCAACGTGCCGGTCATCTTCATCACGGCCTTTCCCGAGCGCCTTCTGACCGGCGAGCGTCCGGAGCCGGCGTTCCTTGTCACCAAGCCCTTTCAGCCGGATATGGTCAAGGCTTTGATTAGCCAAGTACTTTTCTTTTCGGACCAAATCGAACAGGCGGCGTGAACATCAGTTCACAGATAATGGAACCGGCTGGCTGACTGCTCCGTTGTCTTCTTGGAAGTCAACATTAGAAAACAATGGAGGTGCTCCCATGCTCGGTTGGGCTTTGACATTTCTCGTCATCGCAATTATCGCCGGTGTGCTCGGATTTAGCGGTATCGCCGGTGCGGCGTCGACGATTGCGCAAATACTGTTCTTCGTGTTCCTGATCGCGATGGTGATCGGTTTGATTTTTGGTCTGGGGCGGCGGACCTAGGAATGGATGCTGGGGATTAATGCACGCCGAGGTTTGGGACGACGGTTCGCCTGAGGGGCGGTCAAAAGCAAAGTCTGCGAGTCAGAACGAAACAAAGGCTGCGCAGGGCGATACCCGTTCAGACGGAACGGCCGGTGGGAGCGAGCTTGACCGCTCCCGCCGATTTGCTTTTGTGATGCGCGCTTTGGGGCGTACGCCGGTTTCGGTCTTCTACCAGTCCACCGGCCTTATCTATCAGTGGGCCGAGAACCTGCCGCGTGGGCTCGACGATGCGCAGGTCCTGGGCAACAGCGACAGCGACTTCCTGCCGCGGCTCGCTGCGGACCGGCTGACCGCCGCAAAGAACAGGGTGCTCGAAACCGCCGAGCCGCAACGCTTCGAGTTGCCGGTCAATCTCGGTGGCGAGGTGCGCTGGTTCGACGTTTGGGTTGATCCTGACCGCAATGCCGAGGGCGCGGTGATCGGTATCTTCTCTACGCTTATTGAAATGACCGATCAGAAGCGGCGCGAAGTTCAGCTCAAAAGCCTTTTGCGCGAGGTCAGCCATCGCTCCAAGAACCTTCTGGCGATCATCTTGAGCCTTGCGTCGCAGACGGCGCGCAGTTCGACGAGCCTTTCGGGGTTTGTGGCGGCATTCTCGGGGCGCCTGCAGGCGATCGCGCGGGCGCAGGATCTTGTCACGGACCGCGACTGGCACGGGGCCCTGCTCAGCGATCTCGTCGCGCGGCAGGTCGCGCTGTTTCGTGGGGACAAGGCCCTCCCGGTCTCCGTATCGGGGGACGACATCGTCATATCGCCCAACGCGGCGCTTTATGTCGGGCTCGCGATCCACGAGCTTGCGGCCAACGCGGTCAAACACGGGCAACTTGTGTCGGTGAACGGGCACATCGACGTTGAAGCACGGCTTGTCTCCAATGCGGAGGGCGCGCGCAGCCTCAAGCTCGACTGGATTGAAAGCGACGGCAAGGACGGGACCGAACTCGAGCCGCTGACGCTTGCCTTTCTCGAAAATGTGGTGCCGCTGGCAGTAGAGGGTGAGGGAACTGTCGTGCGCAATGAAGGCGCGCTGCGCTACAGTCTCGAGATTGACGGGGGTCATCTCACCTGAATTCAGGCGGACCCAATGTGAAAGGCCGGTCTGCCTTCAGGCAGCCGGCCTTTCTGCTGACGAAGGGTTGGGGGATACGCCTTCGTTCGCTGGATAAATGCAGCCTGGCGCTTTGTGTTCCGCCGCGCGGCAAAAAAAAAGAGGATCACCTGAGTGGCAATCCTCTAGCTAGGGCTTGGGCACGATGAAGATAGGGGCGCCTTCATCGGCTTGAACTAAACGCGGCATCTGGTCGGTTGGTTCCCGAGGAGGCGAAAAAATCCGATTGGCCCATGCCGCCGGCGTCCCGGGCGCTGCGGCTGCGACAAAAGGCGCTGGAAAGTCTTTCATACTCGTGCAAGACTAACCTTCTCTGAGGGGAGGACTAGGTCATGAACCACGGGTTGCGACATGCCGCAAAAGCCTATCGTCTTCGATGCCCCCACACCTCAGCCTCGTGCGCATGACGCGCAAAGCCTCCGGAACGAAATCCTTGAAAAGCTGACCTATTCGGTTGGCAAGGATCCGATCGTCGCGCGCCGTACGGACTGGCTCACCGCCACAATCCTGACCGTGCGCGACCGCATCATCGACCAGTGGATGGAGTCGACCCGCGACACCTGGCGGCACTCGAAGAAGCGCGTCTATTACCTCAGCCTCGAATTCCTGATCGGCCGGCTGATGCGAGATGCGATCTCGAACCTCAATCTGATGGACGAGATGCGCGAGGCCCTCGCTTCGTTCGACGTCGATATCGATGAATTGATCGAACGCGAGCCTGATGCGGCGCTGGGCAATGGCGGCCTTGGCCGGCTTGCTGCGTGTTTTCTCGAATCCATGTCGTCGATCAAGGTGCCGGCCTATGGCTACGGTATCCGCTACGTGCACGGCCTGTTCCGGCAGGAAATGTCCGATGGCTGGCAGGTGGAGCTTCCCGAGGAATGGCTCGCGCACGGCAACCCCTGGGAATTCGAGCGCCGCGAAAGCGCATACGAAATCGGTTTTGGCGGTCACGTTGAGCCGGTTCAGCAGCCCGACGGTTCTGTACGGCAGGTTTGGCATCCAGCCGAGCACGTCCACGCTGTCGCTTATGATACGCCGGTCGTAGGCTGGCGCGGCGCGCGCGTGAATACCTTGCGGCTCTGGAGCGCGCAACCGATCGACCCGATCCTGCTGGACCGCTTCAATTCGGGTGACCACATCGGAGCGCTCGAGGAAAGCGCCAAGGCAGAGGCGATCACACGCGTGCTCTATCCGGCGGACTCCAATCCGGCGGGGCAGGAATTACGGCTGCGACAGGAATTCTTCTTCTCCTCGGCATCGCTGCAGGACATCATTCGCAGGCACTTACAGCAATATGGCGACCTGGGAACCATCCCGGACAAGGTCGCGATACAATTGAACGACACGCATCCGGCGATTTCCATCGCCGAGATGATGCGGCTGCTGATCGACGTCCAGGGATTGGGGTGGAACGAAGCGTGGCGGATAACCAAGGGCACGTTTGCGTATACCAACCATACGCTGTTGCCCGAGGCGCTCGAGACCTGGCCGGTAGCGCTCCTTGAGCGCTTGTTGCCCCGGCAGATGCAGATCGCCTATGCGATCAACGCCATGGTGCTTGAAGAGGCGCGGGAGAAGGGGATTGGCGACGACCGGATCGCGTCCATCTCGCTGATCGACGAGAATGGGGGACGGCGGCTGCGCATGGGGCAGTTGGCCTTTGTCGGTTCTCACTCGATCAATGGCGTCTCTGCGCTTCACACCGAGCTGATGAAAAAGACGGTCTTTGCGAACCTGCACGCGCTCTATCCGGACCGGATCAACAACAAGACCAACGGGGTCACGCCCCGGCGTTGGCTCATGCAGTGCAATCCGGGGCTGACCAAGCTCATCTCGGATCGCATCGGGCCGGACTTCAAGGATGATATCGAGCAGATCATCAAGCTGGACGCCCATGCTGAAGACAAGGGCTTTCAGGAGCAGTTTTCGGCCGTCAAGCGCGCGAACAAGGAGCGATTGGGCGCGGTCATCAAAGACCGCCTGGGGATTTCGGTTTCCCCGGACGCCCTCTTTGACGTCCAGATCAAGCGCATCCACGAGTACAAGCGCCAGCTTCTCAACGTCATGGAGGCTGTCGCCCAGTACAACATGATCCGCGCACATCCGGAAAAGAACTGGGTGCCGCGGGTGAAGATTTTCGCGGGCAAGGCAGCGCCGAGCTACTGGAACGCCAAGCTCATCATCAAGCTCATCAACGACGTCGCCAAGGTGGTCAATCACGACCCGGCCGTGCGCGGACTTTTGAAGATTGTCTATCTGCCCAATTACAATGTGAGCCTTGCGGAAACCATCATACCCGCTGCCGATCTTTCCGAGCAGATTTCAACGGCGGGGATGGAGGCTTCGGGCACAGGGAACATGAAGTTCGCGCTCAACGGAGCGTTGACGATCGGCACCCTCGACGGGGCAAACGTCGAGATGCGCGAGCGGCTTGGCCCGGAGAACATCATCATCTTCGGCATGACCGCGGAGGAGGTGGCCGAGGAGCGTGCACGCAACAGTACGCCGCGCGAGGTCATTGAGACGTGCCAGCGGTTGCGCGAGGTCCTTGAGGCGATTTCGGGTGGCGTCTTTTCGCCTGACGATCGGGGCCGGTATCGCGCGCTCATGGACGGACTTTACGATCACGACTGGTTCATGGTCGCGCGCGATTTCGATGCCTATCTCAAAGCGCAGCGCGACGTGGATGCGATCTGGGAAGACCGCAAGCGATGGAACGCGATGGCAATCCGCAATACTGCGCGGATGGCCTGGTTCTCGTCCGATCGTACGATCAGGGAATACTCGCAAGATATTTGGGGGGCTTAGGAGGAACGGAGGTTGCGGCACAGCGCCGGGCGGTGGGGCAGATTCTCACTCTGAGCGAGGAGTGGAGCCGGTTTCCGGTCTTCCACACCGCCCGTTTTCAATCACGCAGGAAAACGATGGAACGGCATCGCAGGGGAGAGAGACCAATTGGCCAAGGCGCAGACACACTGGCAAACAGACGAGACCGCAATCGCACGGATCGTGGCGGGCCAGCACACCGACCCTTTCTCTGTTCTGGGACTCCACGAGGCCGGCAAGGACTGGATCGAGCGCGCCTATGTTCCCGGCGCCGAGACGGTTGAAGCGCGCAATCTCGCGGGTAAGGCGCTCGGTCAACTCGAGCAACGCCATCCCGAAGGTTTTTTCGAGGGCCGGGTGAGCGTCACCGGGCGGCAGCCGCTCCTTCTCCACGCGGCGAATGCCGATGGCCAATGGGATGTCGTCGACCCCTATTCGTTCGGGCCGATCCTCGGTCCGATGGACGACTACTTCATCGGCGAGGGGTCGCATTTGCGGCTCTTCGACAAGCTCGGCTCGCATTTCATGACCTTCGAGGGGGTTGAGGGCACGCATTTCGCGGTCTGGGCGCCGAACGCGCAGCGGGTGAGCGTCGTTGGGTCGTTCAATGCCTGGGATGGTCGGCGCCATCCGATGCGCAACCGCAACGGCATCTGGGAAATCTTCGTTCCCGGCGTAAGTCCCGGCGCGCAGTACAAGTACGAGATCATCGGCAAGAACGGGGACAGGCTGCCGCTTAAGGCCGACCCTTTTGCGCAGCAGTCGGAGCTGCGCCCCCGTACCGCGTCGGTCGTCAAAGACCCTACGCCGTACAGCTGGACCGACGGGGATTACATGGCCGAGCGGCATCAGCGGGATTACCGTCGTGAGCCCATGGCGATCTACGAGGTCCATCTGGGGTCATGGCGGCGCAAGCCGGACGGGTCGTTCCTTTCGTATGACCAGTTGGCCGAACAATTGGTGCCCTATGTTGTCGACATGGGGTTCACCCATATCGAGCTTCTCCCCATCACCGAGCACCCCTACGATCCGAGCTGGGGGTATCAACCGACCGGGCTGTTCTCGCCGACGGCGCGGTTCGGCGATCCCGCCGGGTTCGCGCGGTTCGTCGATGCTGCGCATGCGGCCGGACTGGGCGTGATCGCGGACTGGGTGCCGGCGCATTTTCCCACCGACGAGCACGGGCTCGCCCGCTTCGACGGTACGGCGCTTTACGAGCACGAGGACCCGCGCATCGGGTATCACCCGGACTGGAATACGGCGATCTACAATTTCGGCCGCCGCGAGGTTTCAGCCTTTCTCACCAACAGCGCGCTCTACTGGCTGGAGAATTTCCACATCGACGGCCTGCGCGTCGATGCCGTCGCCTCGATGCTCTATCGCGATTATTCGCGCGAGCCGGGGCAATGGATCCCCAACCAGTTCGGGGGCAACGAGAATATCGAGTCCGTGGCCTTCCTGAAGCGCGTGAATGCCGAAACCTACGGTCAGCACCCTGGCAGTTTCACGGTTGCCGAAGAGTCGACGAGCTGGCCCGGGGTTACAGCCCCGACCTATGCGAACGGGCTCGGGTTCGGGTTCAAGTGGAATATGGGGTTCATGAACGACACGCTGCGCTATATGCAGCGCGATGCCGTGCATCGCCAGTTCCATCACAGCGACATGACTTTCGGGCTGCTCTATGCGTTTTCGGAAAACTTCATTCTGCCCCTGAGCCATGACGAGGTCGTGCACGGCAAAGGCTCGCTCCTGTCGAAAATGTCGGGCGATGACTGGCAGAAGTTCGCAAACCTCAGGGCCTACTACGCATTTATGTGGGGGCACCCAGGCAAGAAGCTCCTGTTCATGGGGCAGGAATTCGCCCAGCGAGACGAGTGGACTGAAGACAAGGCGCTGGACTGGTGGCTCCTCGATGCGCCGGCGCACGAGGGCGTACGCCGGCTTATCGGAGACCTCAATACCGTCTACCGCGAATTGCCGGCGCTCCATGCGCGCGATTGCGAGCCCGAAGGGTTCGAATGGCTCATCGGCAACGACCACGGCAATTCGGTCTTTGCCTGGGTCCGCAAGGCGCCGGATAGCCCGCCCGTCGTCGTGGTCTCCAATTTCACACCCGTACCGCGTGAGCCCTACCGCATGCCGATGCCGGCGGCGGGGCGCTGGATCGAGCGGATCAATACCGACGCCGGATGGTATCACGGCTCGAACATGGGCAATCAGGGCGTCATCACCGCGACATCGGGGAATGACTACGGATTTCCGGCGACCGCCGATGTTGTCCTGCCGCCGCTTTCGACGCTGATCCTGCAACACGATTCGGGGTAGGAGCCGGCCAGGACAATAAACCAAGAATGCCCGGTACAATAAGGCAAGAGGGACGCCTTGAAGGGCGCGTAAAAAGGAGAGGAACATGGTGCAAAAGAGTAATCCGGCCCCACTGGCGCGCGACGCGATGGCGTATGTTCTGGCGGGAGGGCGCGGCACGCGGCTTATGGAATTGACCGACCGACGGGCCAAGCCGGCGGTCTATTTCGGGGGGAAATCGCGTATTATCGATTTCGCGCTATCGAATGCCATCAATTCGGGCATTCGGCGGATTTCGGTCGCCACGCAGTATCAGGCGCACAGCCTGATCCGCCATCTGCAGCGGGGTTGGAACTTCCTGCGGACCGAGCGGAACGAGAGCTTCGATATCCTGCCCGCCAGCCAGCGCGTCGCCGAAGACCTCTGGTATGCGGGGACCGCGGACGCGGTGTATCAGAACATCGATATCATCGAGGACTACAACGCCAAATATATCGTCGTGCTTGCAGGCGACCACGTCTACAAGATGGACTATGAGGTGATGCTGCGCCAGCACGTGGATACCGGTGCGGATGTGACGGTCGGTTGCCTGGAGGTGCCCACTTCGGAGGCGTCGGCCTTCGGCGTCATGCATGTTGATGGGCGCGACCGCATCATCGATTTCGTCGAGAAACCGAAGGATCCTCCATCTATCCCCGACAAGCCGGGCGTGTCGCTGGCTTCGATGGGCATTTACGTTTTCGAGACCAGCTTCCTCATGGAGCAGCTTCGCCGCGACGCCGCAACTGAAGGGTCGAACCGGGACTTCGGCAAGGACATCATTCCTTATATCGTCAAAAACGGCTCGGCCTGGGCGCACCGCTTCCCGCGCTCGTGCGTGCGCTCGGAAAACGAGCCGGTCTCGTACTGGAAGGACGTCGGCACGATCGACGCCTATTGGGAGGCCAATGTCGATTTGACCGACGTGACCCCTCAGCTCGATCTTTACGATCGTGAGTGGCCGATCTGGACCAATGCCGAGATCACGCCGCCCGCAAAATTCGTGCACGATATCGAAGGGCGGCGCGGGCAGGCGATCTCGTCGCTGGTTTCGGGCGATTGCATTGTCTCGGGCGCGCAATTGAAGCGGACGCTCTTGTCTACCGGTGCGCGTGTTAATTCGTATTCCGAACTCAACGACAGTGTGGTCTTGCCCCACTGCACCGTCAATCGCGGCGTGCGGCTCACCAAGGTCGTCGTCGATGCGCGGTGCGACCTGCCCGAAGGGCTCGTCGTGGGCGAAGACCCCGAATTCGATGCAAAGTGGTTCCGGCGGACCGAGAATGGCGTCGTGCTCATCACCCAGCCCATGATCAACCGCTATCTGGCCAGCCAATGATGGACGTTCTTTCGGTCGCTTCGGAGGTCTATCCGCTCGTAAAGACCGGGGGACTTGCGGACGTGGCCGGCGCTCTGCCGGGAGCGCTGGCTGCGCACGACGTTTCCATGAGGACACTGGTGCCGGGCTACCCGCAGGTGCTTTCGGCGCTCAAGAAGGGGCGGCAGGTCGCCGAATTCGACGATCTTTTCGGCGGCCCTGCACAACTGATCGCAGGCCGGGCCGAAGGGCTCGACCTCATCGTAATTGCCGCGCCGCACCTTTATGAACGTCCCGGCGGAATATACGTCAATGAACTCGGCAAGGACTGGACGGACAATTGGGCCCGTTTTGCGGCGCTCGGCTGGGTGGCAGCCGAACTGGCCAAGGGCCTGGTCGATGGCTATGAGCCCCGGATCATTCACGCCCATGACTGGCAGGGCGCCATGGCGGCGGCCTATGTGGCGTTCGGCGGCGACAGCCAAACGCAGGTGGTGGTCACAATTCACAACCTTGCGTTCCAGGGGCAGTTCGGTGCCGAAGTCTTTCCGCATCTCAGGCTGCCGGATGCGGCCTTTACCATGCACGGGGTGGAGTATTACGGGGGGGTCGGATTCCTCAAAGCAGGGCTTCAATGCGCCCACGCGATCACGACGGTCTCGCCAACCTATGCCCGCGAAATTCGGACCCCCGAATATGGCATGGGGCTCGAGGGATTGCTCAATCAGCGCGGCTTCGATCTGCACGGCATTCTCAATGGCATCGATACCGACGCCTGGAACCCGCAGACGGATACGGCTTTGGCCGCGGGCTACGGCGCGAGCACGATTTCCAAGCGCGGCGTCAACAAACTCGCGCTTGCACAGCGTTTCGGGCTCGATCAGTCCGACGGTCCGCTGTTCGGCATCGTCAGCCGGCTCACCTGGCAGAAGGGGATTGACCTAGTGGCGGACAATGTCGATTGGCTCGTGACGCTTGGCGGCCAGCTGGCCGTTCTGGGATCGGGCGAGCCGCAGCTCGAGGCTGCGTTGAGCGAAGCTGCCGCACGGCATCCGGGGCGAGTCGGGTTTGTATCGGCTTACGATGAAGAGCTGTCGCATCTGATCCAGGGCGGCGCCGATATTATTTTCGTACCCTCTCGCTTCGAGCCGTGCGGGCTCACCCAGCTTTACGGCCTGCGCTATGGTGCGGTCCCGCTGGTTTCCCGCGTTGGCGGGTTGGCCGATACCGTTATCGATGCCAATACGGCCGCCGTCGAAGCCGGTGTCGCGACCGGCGTCCAGTTCTCGCCAGTCGAATCGGGCGCTTTGGGAGAAGCCATCATGCGCGCGATGAACCTTTACGGGCAGCCGGCGGTCTGGAGCCGCATGCAGCGCAAGGGCATGAAAACCGACGTTTCTTGGAACAGGAGTGCGGAGAAGTACGCCGGGCTCTACACATCCCTTTTGAGGCAGGAATAGATGACGATCAGGACCATCGCCACCACGCCCTATGACGATCAGAAGCCCGGCACCTCGGGTCTGAGGAAGCGCGTTACGCATTTTCAGCAGCCCAACTACGTCGAGAACTTCATCCAGTCCCTGTTTGACAGCCTGCCGGGGCATGAGGGGCAGACGCTGGTGATCGGCGGCGATGGCCGCTATTTCAACGATACGGTGATCCAGATTGCCATCCGGATGGCGGCGGCCAACGGGTTCGGAAAAGTGATGGTGGGGCAAGGCGGCATCCTCTCGACGCCCGGCGCCTCGCATATCATCCGGCACTACGCGGCCTTCGGCGGCATCGTTCTGTCGGCGAGCCATAATCCAGGCGGGCCGGAGGGCGATTTCGGCATCAAGTACAATGCTTCGAATGGTGGTCCGGCGCCCGAGAAGATCACAAATGCGGTCTACGAGCGGTCCAGGCAGATCACCGAATACAAAGTCGTCGATACCCCGGATGTCGATCTCTCGGCGCTCGGCGTACATGAGGTCGCCGGGATGGCAGTCGAAGTTATCGACCCGGTCGCGGACTATGCCGCGCTCATGGAAACGCTTTTCGATTTCGACGCGATCGCGGACATGTTCGCGTCAGGCTTCCGCATGCGGTTCGACGCGATGCATGCGGTGACCGGCCCCTACGCCAAGGCGATCATCGAAGGCCGGCTCGGCGCGCCTGAGGGGACGGTGATCAACGCGGTACCGCTGCCGGATTTCGGCGACGGGCACCCGGATCCCAACCTCGTTTACGCCAAGGATCTCTATGACCTCCTGATGGGACCGGATGCGCCGGATTTCGGCGCCGCTTCGGACGGGGACGGGGACCGTAACCTCATCATCGGCCGTAACCGGTTCGTTACGCCATCGGACTCGCTTGCGTTGCTTGCCGCCAATGCGCACCTTGCTCCCGGCTATGCGAAGGGTATCGCCGGGATCGCGCGCTCCATGCCCACGAGTGCGGCGGCAGACCGGGTGGCTGAAAAGCTGGGCATCGAAATGCACGAAACGCCGACGGGCTGGAAGTTCTTCGGCAATTTGCTCGATGCGGGCCGCGTCACGATCTGTGGTGAGGAAAGCGCGGGGACAGGGTCTGACCACGTCCGCGAAAAGGACGGGCTCTGGGCCGTGCTGCTGTGGCTCAACATCCTCGCGGCGCGCAAGCAGGGCGTCGACGAGATCGTGCGCGAGCACTGGGCGACGTACGGCCGGAATTATTATTCGCGTCACGATTATGAGGAAATCGATACGGCGGTTGCCAACCGGCTGATGGACGACCTGCGTGCCAAGTTGCCCGAACTGCGCGAGACCGGAATTGATGGCCGCGAGATCATACTGGCCGACGATTTCTCTTATCTCGACCCCGTGGACGGTTCGACGGCGTCCAAGCAGGGTGTTCGGATCGGGTTTTCGGACGGCACGCGTATCGTCTTCAGACTTTCGGGCACCGGTACCGTGGGGGCGACTCTGCGCGTCTATATAGAACGGTACGAACCTGCCGGCGGTGCGCATGACAGGGATACCCAGGAGGCGCTCTCGGACCTGATCGCGCTGGCCGACCGGATTGCGCAAATCAAGGCTCGCACGGAACGGGACGGACCCACTGTCGTTACCTGAAGGCGGCTCCCCGGTGAAAGCAGGGGAGAAGCGCCTGGGGCATCCGACTTGCCGTCGACATGCCACATACCTTGCTCAGATTATTC
The DNA here is from genome assembly GCF_021166475.1 of Pelagibacterium xiamenense. Classification (GTDB taxonomy): domain Bacteria; phylum Pseudomonadota; class Alphaproteobacteria; order Rhizobiales; family Devosiaceae; genus Pelagibacterium; species Pelagibacterium xiamenense. Next base: position 356,916 of record NZ_JAJOYS010000002.1, on the reverse strand, counting down.
CGGAGACTCACTAGACGTGAGTCGCAAGGTACGTTGTCTATGCGTCACGCGCGCGCCACAATGCAGGCGGCGGGAAAGGGAACGGCGTTGGAGGGAAGCAGGGCCAAAGGCCAGGACGGGCGTCCTGGATCGGTGAGATCCAGAACCCTTGGTGCTACTGCGACGGAGACCGGAGTCGATTTCGCCGTATATAGCGAGACAGCCGATAAAATCTGGGTCTGCCTCTTCAACGATTTCGACGAGGAAACCGACAGGATCGAACTTACGCGACAGGATGGGGCTGTCTGGCACAAACATGTGCAAGGCCTGGATGCCGGCGTCCGGTATGGCTTGCGCGCGGACGGACCGTTCGATCCGGCGCAGGGCTATCATTTCGATCCCAACAAGCTTCTCGTCGATCCTTACGCCCGGCAGATAGACCGCACCTTCGTGCTCAGCCCCAAACTGCGTTTGCCACGGTCCGAGAGCGTCGATACGGCGCCCCTCATCCCAAAGGCGATTATTCAGGGCGAGCGGCGCGAACCGGTCGAGATCCACAACACATCACGGCCCAACCTCATTTACGAGCTCAACGTCCGACCCTTCACGATGCGGCATTCCGCCGTGCAGGGACCGCTCAGGGGCACCGTCGGCGGGCTCATGACACGCGAAGTTATCGAGCATCTCAAGCATATCGGCGTCGACGTCGTGGAACTGATGCCGGTTGCCGGCTGGATCGACGACGGGCATCTGCCCGCGCTGGGGCTCACCAATGTGTGGGGTTACAACCCGGTTACCTATTTCGCGCCCGATCCGCGCATCATGCCCCGCGGGCCGCAGGAATTGCGCGCGCTGACCGACCGCTACCGCGAGCACGGCATCAGGGTCATTCTCGACGTCGTCTACAACCACACCGGTGAAGGGTCGGCGGAGGGCCCCGTTCTATCCATGCGCGGCCTCGATGCGCGGACCTACTACCGCCATGTGGAGGCAGACGGGCGTCTGGTCATGGTCAACGACACGGGGACAGGCAACACTCTGCAATGCGATCATCCGGCGGTCCAGAATCTCGTTATCGACAGCCTTAGATACTGGGTGCGCGAGTTCGGTGTGGCGGGCTTCCGGTTCGATCTTGCCACCATTCTCGGGCGCTCGCTCAACGGGTTTTCGCGGGATGCGGAACTGCTGGAGCGCATTCGGACAGACGATGTCCTGAGCGAATGTTTGCTGATCGCAGAGCCCTGGGATCCGGGGCCGGGTGGATATCATGTGGGTCAGTTCGGTGAGCCGTTTCTCGAATGGAACGATCGCTACCGTGACAAGGTGCGCCGGTTCTGGAAGGGCGAGGCGCACACGCTAAGCGGGCTTGCGACCCGGCTGGCCGGTTCGGCCGATCAGTTCAACCATGACGATCGCAAGCCGTCGGCCAGCGTCAATTTCCTCGCCGCACACGACGGGTTCACGCTGCGCGATCTTGTCTCGTTTGCCGAAAAACACAACGCGGCCAATGGCGAAGACAACCGCGACGGGCACGGCGCCAACTATTCGTGGAACAATGGCGTCGAGGGACCGACAGACGATCCCGGCGTTCTGGCTGCGCGCAATCGGGATGTCCGGGCGCTGCTGGCGACGCTGTTTGTTTCGCACGGCACGCCAATGCTGACCGCGGGTGACGAGTTCGGCCGCACGCAGGATGGCAACAACAACGCCTATGCACAGGACAATGAGATCACCTGGCTCGACTGGGCGGCAGCCGATGGCGATCTTATCGACTTCGTTGCGGTGCTATCGCGGTTTCGGAAGGACCACCCAGCGCTGAACGCCGATACATTTCTGACCGGCGAAGTTCGGGACGGGCACAAGGATGTCGCCTGGCTCCATCCCGACGGTCGGGAAATGGAAGAGGCGGACTGGAATGCCGCCGATGCGTCCGTGCTCGGCATGTTCATGCACGAGGCCGGTGAAACCATGCTTGTGTGGTTCAACCGACGGACCGAGCCGGTCCAGGCGGTCATACCGCAAGAGAGCGGTATCGCTTTCAGTGTCGTGCTGGTTTCCGACCAGCACTCGGACGCTGCGATTGCCGAGGGGCAAATCACGCTGCCGCCGCGCACGGTGGTGGTGCTGGCCGGGTCGGTCGCGTAGGCGACATGCCGGTGCGTTCAGTCCGCAGTTAGCGGTTTCGGCCTACGCAATACGTCGGCTCCTCGTCCTATAACGGGACACCATCCCCGATCCGTATTTACGATAAATCCCTCAGAGTGCGACGGGGAGTCGCACCTATGCGCAATTACGCACTTTCCCTTAACAGTAACTCTGGCTATCGGAATTAGTTCCAAGGCCTACGAGAAACTGAATTTTTGGAATAAAAGCCTGTAGGTGCAACCACATACGGTTTATCACTGCAAGTTACTTTAAATAAATTAAATCTTTTTCTTATTAATAGTAAACTATGCATGAGACGGTTAATGCGGGATGAACCAGCATTCCAGTCGGTGCTTACGTATCTATTTACTCAAACTAAGATTAGGCCTGCCCTCGATTGTGAGGGTGGTTTTTCGAGTACTTGGAGGCCAAAATGAAATGGACGTTAGGAATGGCCGCAGCCGGACTGCTTTCGGTGAGCGCAATGACAACCCCGGTTTCGGCACAACTCCTCCGTGGCGGCGGCGGAGACGGCGGCGGGCTACTCGGTGGTGGTCTGTCGGGGATTGTGGATGTCGACACCGACGACGGCCTGAACGTAGACGTTCTGGGTGGAGCGGCGAACGTCAGGGTCGGTGGTGAGGACAGTCTCGTGGACGCCGGTGTCCTAAGCGGGACCGCTACGGCCAATGTTGGCACGGGGCGCGACAGTCTCGTCGACGCGGATGTCGGTTTGCTCAATGACACAGCCAGGGCTCGTGTGAGCGTCGGGGGCGACGACGTACTCGACGTCGAAGTCGGCCTCGGTGGCGACGACGATGATGGCAATGGCGGCGGTGGCTCCGGCGGAGGCGGTGGCTCCGGTGGCGGCGGCGGTTCCGGCGGGGGCGGCGGCTCTGGTGGTGGCGGCTCCGGTGATGGTTCCGATGACACAGGCGTCGCGAGTTCACGTTCCCCGGTTCCGCTCGGTTACTCCGCATCCTGCGCCAATCAGGATGCCGGGCCGGTGCTCAACATGATTGCACAGAACCGCTCGTACCAGAACCTCATCGCGGGCTGGTCCTCCGCAGTCGACGTTACGATTGTGGGGCTTTGCGAATCCCTGCGCAATCAGGCAATGGGGCTCGCCCAGGCCAACGGTGTTGGAGCCGCGCAGGGTGCGGCGGCTCGCAATCCGGTGGTCAATGCCGCTCTCTTGCAGAGCGGCCGTTCGCCCAGCGACATCCTCGCTTTCGGCGTGGAAGGGCGTACGCTGAAGATCTTTACGCGCTAAAGCGTACTGCAAATCAATTTGGAAGGCGCGCTTGCCGGGCGCGCCTTTCTTGCGTTTCAGGCTGCGATCATCGATTCAGCGGGCACATAGTCGTAGCCGAGAACCTGGGCAACCGGGGCGCAGGTGATCTTGCCGGCCGAAACATTGAGCCCGTTGCGCAGGTGCATATCGTCGGCCAGAGCCTGTTTCCATCCCTTGTTGGCGAGGGCCAGCGTGAAGGGCAGGGTCACGTTGTTGAGCGCATAGGTCGAGGTCCGTGCGACTGCACCCGGCATGTTGGCCACGCAGTAGTGCACGATACCGTCAATGACGTAGGTCGGATCGGCGTGGGTTGTGGGCTTCGAGGTCTCGAAACAACCGCCCTGGTCGATGGCGACGTCGACGAGCACGGCACCTTGCTGCATGGTCCCGAGCATGTCGCGTGTCACAAGTTTTGGCGCGGCGGCGCCCGGAACGAGAACGGCGCCAATCACGAGATCGGCCTCGGCAACGCTCGCGGCGATCGCAGCGCTATTCGCATATAGCACGCGCGCCTGCGCGCCGAAGTGCCCCGATAGCCGCTCGAGGGCCGTTGGGCTCCTGTCGAGAACCGTCACATCCGCCTGCATGCCGACGGCCATTTGCGCTGCATGGAACCCGACGACACCACCGCCGATGATTGTGACCTTGCCAGGGTGCACGCCGGGCACACCGCCAAGCAACACGCCGCGGCCGCCATGGGCCTTTTCGAGCGCGTTGGCGCCCGCGTGCACCGACATGCGGCCGGCGACCTGGCTCATGGGCTTTAGCAGCGGCAAGGCACCGGACGGGTCAGTCACCGTCTCGTAGGCGATACAGGTGGCGCCGGAATTGACGAGGTCGCGGGTTTGATCGGGGTCAGGGGCGAGATGGAGATAGGTGAACAACACTTGTCCCTCGCGCAGCATGGCGCGCTCGACCGTCTGCGGTTCCTTGACCTTGACGATCATCTCCGAGCCCGCGAAGACGCTCCCCGCATCCGGGGCGATTTTTGCACCGGCGGCCTGGTAGGCTTCGTCCGAGGCTCCGACGCCGTCTCCGGCTCCGGTTTCGATCAGGAGTTCATGGCCGTGCGCGACGAGTTCGTCGACGCTTTCCGGGGTCAGGCCAACCCGATATTCATGGTTTTTGATTTCTCTGGGTACACCGATACGCATCGCAAAGCTCCCCTCATGCTTGGTGAATGTATGAGTTTAACAATTGAAGCGCGCATTTCGGTTGCTTTCTCGGTGGATGCTGCGGCAGATTGCGAGACAACATTCGAGAAATTGAGAAATTACCCGGATGAAACTGCAAATTGCCGATATCGATCGCAAAATCCTCCGTGCCATACAGCGGGATTCCAATCTCAGTATGGCGGAGCTCGGCGCGCGGGTGGGATTGAGCGCGTCAGCGTGTCACCGGCGTCTCAAGACTCTCGAGGAGCGGGGCATGGTGACCGGGTACCGAGCTGCGCTCGACAGGGAGCAGCTTGGCTTTTCAATGCAGTTTTTCATCGAGGTTTCGCTGGTGAGCCAGAGCGAAAAGGTGCTCGAGGCGTTCGAGACGGCGGTCCGTGCGATCCCGGAAATTCTCGAGTGCTACCTGATGGCAGGCCAGTCCGATTATATCCTGCGGATTGTTTGCGAGGACGCGGCGGCGTTTGAAAGCCTGCACCGGGAACTCGTCGCCAAGCTGCCCGGCGTTGCGCGCGTTCACTCGAACATGTGCATTCGTGAGGTTAAGGCGTTGGCCGGGTTGCCGGTTTAGCGCGCATTTTGCCTCTTCGATAGCCTTCAGTTGTATGCACGGTGCCTGTCAGATAAGCAGATACATCATTCTGCACACAAACTGCCATTTTTGACTTTACAGTCAAAAATTTGAGCGCTTGAATTGGTTCCTGCAAAACCAAGGGGAATCCATCATGCTCAACCGCAAACTGTTTAGTGCAGTGGCCGGTATTACGTTGTTCGGCGCGAGTTTCGCCGCGCCCGTCCTTGCACAGACGACGCCTGTGCGCTTTACGCTCGACTGGCGCTTCGAGGGGCCTGCGGCGGGCTTTATCCTTGCCGAGGAGAACGGCTATTTCGCCGAGGAAGGGCTGGACGTCACAATCGACACCGGCAACGGCTCGGTCGAGGCCATTCCGCGCGTAGCGACCGGCACCTATGACATGGGTTTTGGCGATATCAACTCGCTGATCAAATTCCTCGACGAGGATCCAAGCCAGCCGGTCAAGGCCGTCATGATGATCTATGAAACGCCAACTTTCGCCGTGGTTGGCCGGAAATCGCTGGGCGTCACCGAGGATCCCGCGTCGCTCGAAGGCAAGACGCTTGGCGCGCCGCCGCCCGATGGCGCCTTCGCTCAGTGGCCCGCCTTTGTTGAAGTCGCTGGGATCGATACCTCGGAGATTACGATCGAGTCCATCGGCTTTCCGGTGCGTGAGCCGATGCTCGCCCAGGGTGAAGTGGATGCCGTATTTGGCTTCGCGTTCTCGGTGATCCTCAACCTCAAGGCCCAGGGCGTGCCGGACGAAGATATCGCGACCATTCTGATGGCCGAGCACGGGCTCGATCTTTATGGCAATGCCATTTTGGTCAACACCGACTTCGCCGAAGCAAATCCCGACGTCGTCGAGGGCATGCTCCGTGCGCTCACCAAGGGCTTTGCGGACGCGGTCGCCGATCCGGCAGCGGGCGCGGCCGCCGTTGTGGCCTGGAACGACATTCTCGACGTCGATGTCGAGACCGAGCGGCTGGAGATGGCGAATGCCATGAATATCAATACCGCCTACGTTCAGGAGAACGGAATTGGCGGGGTGGACATGGAGCGGCTCGCGCGGTCCATCGAGTTCCTCAAGCTGTCCATCGGTCTTTCTGACGCTATCGCTGCCGAACAAGTGTTCGACGCAAGTTATCTGCCCCCTCAGGAAGAGCGTATGCTGCCCTAAGGGGAGGCGTGCAGCAGCCGGGGCCGGGCGCGAGGGGTGCCCGGCCCCATTCTTTTGAAGAAGGGGCGAAACCATGAGTGGCGGCGATCTTGTAACAATCGAAGATGTCGACATGCGCTATGGCGGGCCGGGCGGCACGCTGGCGGTGTCGGGGCTCAACATGACGGTGCGGCGCGGAGAATTCGCTGCCGTTGTCGGGCCTTCGGGGTGTGGGAAATCCACATTGATGAAGCTGGTAACCGGGCTTCACATCCCGCAACGCGGGGTGGTGACGGTATCGGGTACAGAGGTCACCAAACCTGTTTCGATCGTTGGTATGGCGTTTCAGAACCCCACCATGCTGCCCTGGCGAACGACGCTCGACAACGTGCTGCTGCCGCTCGAGATCGTCGAGCGGCACCGAAAACGGCTGCGGGCGCACAAGAAGGAATATGTCGAGAAGGCCGAGCAGCTCCTTGAAACCGTTGGCTTGCAGGGGTTCGGTTCAAAATATCCTTGGCAGCTCTCAGGTGGCATGCAGCAGCGGGCCAATCTGTGCCGTGCCCTCATCCATGAACCCGAACTGCTTATGCTGGACGAGCCTTTCGGAGCGCTCGACGCGTTTACGCGCGAGGAACTCTGGCAGGTGATCCGCGATCTTCATGCCAGTTGGGACGTGACCATCGTGCTCGTCACGCACGACCTGCGCGAGGCGGTTTTTCTCGCGGATACGGTCCACGTCATGAGCGCGCGCCCGGGGCGGGTCCTCAAGGTGCACGAGATCGATTTCGAGCGCCCGCGCGACATCGCGCTCATGTACGAGAACAGGTTCAACGATGTCGTGCACACGCTGCGCGGCGAGATCGCGGACGCGCGGGAGGCAGCATGAGCACGAGTGACACCGTAACGCCCGTCGCCGATCTTCCGGTTGAACGCAAGCCTTTCAACTGGCTGCCGTTGATGCCCTGGATCTATACCATCGCGCTTTTTGCGATCTGGGAGGCCGCGGTCCAGATCAGCGGCGTGCCGCACACCATTCTGCCAGCGCCGACCCGGATCTTCGAGGCCATCGTCCAATACTGGGGCGCGATCCAGCGCCACTCGATCCAGACGCTCTATACCACCAGCGCCGGCTTTATCCTTGCAGTGGTTGGCGGGCTGGCGCTGGGGCTTTTGATCGGCTGGTCGCGCGCGATTTACGCGGGGCTCTATCCAATCATGGTCGGGTTCAACGCCATCCCCAAAGTGGCTGTCGTGCCCGTCATGGTGATCTGGTTCGGCATCGGCACGATTCCAGCCATCCTGACGGCGTTTCTGATCGCGTTCTTTCCGATCGTCGTCAATGTGGCGACCGGTCTTGCCACCATCGAGCCGGAAACCGAGGACGTGCTGCGGGCGCTCGGTGCGAAGAAAATGGACATCATGCTCAAGGTCGGCATACCGCGCTCGATGCCGTATTTCTTCGGCTCGCTCAAGGTTTCCATTACGCTGGCCTTTGTCGGATCGGTGATTTCGGAAACCGTCGCGGCCAATTCAGGGCTTGGTTACATGATGAGCGCGGCCCAGAGCCAGTTCAATGTGCCGCTGGTCTTCGCAGGGCTCGTCATGCTCGCCGTCGAGGGTATTGCGATGTATGCGCTGATGGCCTGGATCGAGAAACGAACGACGGGCTGGGCACACCGCTCAACAACCATGGCAGGCTAGAGGCGGGCATCACGGCTGCCGTCGGCATTGCCTGTTCTGCTTGCCAGCGCCGGTGTCCGGGTGGCAAATGGGGGTGAGGAGGAAGCCATGAGCCAGCGCCAGGTCGTCGGGGGTGGACCCAAGAAGGTTCTGTATACGCTGCAGACCGTCGGGCGCATGGGTGTAGGCAAGGCGGCAAAGGCGCTTTCGTCGAAAAACACCTGCAAAGCCTGCGCCTACGGCATGGGCGGCCAGATGGGCGGAATGACCAACGAATTGGGGGAATTTCCATCCGTCTGCAACAAGTCCGTGCAGGCGCAATCGACCGACGTCCAGCCTGCCATTCCCCATGCGATCTTTCAGCATCCGCTCGATGAACTCAAGGAACTGACGGGCCGCGAGATGGAGCATCTGGGGCGGCTGGGCGATCCTGTCTACAAGGCTGCCGGTGGCGACAGATACAAGGTTGTCACGTGGGACTGGGCCATGGCGCACGCCGCAGATCGGCTCAGATCGACCGATCCGCGACGGACCTTTTTCTACTCGTCCGGCCGTTCGTCAAACGAAGCGGGCTTCATCTTCCAGCTTTTCGCGCGCGCCTACGGCACCAACAACGTCAACAATTGCTCGTATTTCTGTCATCAGGCGACGAGCGAAGGTCTGGCGACGACGATCGGCAAAGGCACAGCGACGGTCGAACTCGCCGATCTCAATGGCGCGGACCTGATTTTCGTCATCGGCGCCAACCCCTCCTCGAACCATCCGCGCTTCATTCACATGCTCAAGGCCTGCCGCGACCGGGGCGGGCAGGTGATCGTCATCAATCCGGCGAAAGAACCCGGGCTGGTCAGATTTGCGGTGCCGAAGTCACCCTCATCGATGCTCAAGGGCGGGGATGAGATTGCGTCGGACTATCTTCAGCCGCGCATTGGTTCCGACATTGCGCTGATGAAGGGGATCGCCAAGGCGGTGCTTGAAGCGGGCCGGGAAGACGCCAGGTTTATCGCCGCGTATGGCGCCGGCTTCGAGCCGTTCCGGGCCGACCTCGAGTCCTGCGATTGGGCCACGATCACCGAAGCCACCGGCGTCTCGAAATCCGATATCGAGCGCGTGGCGGCGGCATATGGGCGCGCAAAGAACACTGTCTTCGCCTGGGGCATGGGCATGACGCACCACGTCCACGGTGTCGAGAACGTTGAAATGATTGCCAATCTCGCGCTGCTGCGCGGCATGATCGGACGCCGGTTCGCGGGGCTTTTGCCGCTGCGCGGACATTCGAACGTTCAGGGCGTCGGCACCATCGGCGTCAAGCCGATGGTTACCGAGGACGTCTTTTCCGGCATGGAGAAGGCCTTCGGCGTCACACTGGGCCGCGACAAGGGCATGGACACGATGGCGTGTCTCGAAGCGGCGCATCGCGGCGAGATGGATGCGGCGGTCCTGATGGGCGGTAACCTCTATGGTGCGTCGCCGGACACGAGATGGGCGCGCGATGCGCTCGACGGGATCGGCTTCAAGCTCCACCTAACAACGACGCTCAATCTCGGGCACGTCCACGGACACGACAGTTCCGAAAGCCTCATCCTGCCGGTTGCCGCCCGCGACGAGGAATGGGAACCGACAACTCAGGAATCGATGTTCAATTTCGTCCGGCTTTCGGATGGCGGGATCGACCGGCTGGCCAATGTGCGGCCCGAAAGCGTGATCCTGGCGGATTTGGCCCGGACCGTGCTACCCGCCAGCCCGATCGACTTCGCGGCGTTCAAGAAGCACGCGCGGGTACGCGAAGCGATCGCTCAAATCGTGCCGGGGCTCGAGGAACTCGCGGACATCGACGTCGCCAAGCGCGAGTTCCATATTCGCAACCGGGTTCTGCACGCGCCGCAATTCGGGACGCCGGACGGCAAGGCGCGGTTCCGCGTTGTGGCTATGCCTGCGCCAAAGCGGGTCACGACCGGCCGGAGAGCGTTGACGCTGGCGACGATCCGCAGCGAGGGGCAGTTCAATACGATCGTCTATGAAGACAAAGACACGTACCGCAACAACGCGCCGCGGTGGAGCGTGCTGCTCAACCGGGACGATATGGACGAGATGGGCATTGCGGAGGGCGGCAAAGTCGATCTTTCCTCCGAGCGGGGTACGATGAGGCAGGTCGTGGCATTGGGCTATGACGTTCCTCGCGGCTCGGCGCTTGCATACTATCCAGAGGCCAACTTGCTGGTCGGGACGGACGTCGACCCGCGGTCGAAAACGCCGGCTTTCAAATCCGTGCCGGTGTGGATCGGCTGATCTGCCAAGAGCGGCTCGTGCCCGTGTGGCCCTCAGCCAAGCGGATAGGCCACATAGGCAAAACGCTGGCTGTCGGGCGCCCAGGAATTGACGTTAATTGTGCCCTGGCCACCGAAGAAGGCTGCGATGTCGGCCTTCTGGGAGCCGTCGGGCCGCATCCTGCGCAGAATCACGTCCTTGTCCGGCGGGTGGCCTTCGGTGCCCTCGGGATAACTGAGATAGACGACCCAGTCGTTGTCGGGCGATACATGCGGGAACCAGTTGACGCGCCGGTCGTCGGTCAGCTGTTCGACGCCAGTGCCGTCGGGGCGCATGCGGAATATCTGCGCGTGACCCGGCGTCAGCGCTCCGCGTTCGGAGTTGAAGTAGATCCATTCCCCGTCCGGGGAATATTCCGGCCCGTCATTGGGCTCCGCGATATCGGAAAGCCGCGTGTCGGGCCCGCCCTTGGCGGGGATCGTGAAGATATTGATCCGGCGCGTGCTACCGGCGCCTTCAATGGCCACGTAGGACAGGGTCTTCCCGTCGGGGGAAATCCCGTGCAGATAGTAGGAGAACGGCGTGTCGTGGTCGTTGGAGACCTTGTTGGGGGTGCCGCCCTCGACCGGTACCGCGTAGATATGCCCGTCGCCATTGCTCATGTAGATCGTCCGGCCATCCGGTGAAAGCACATGATCGTTGTTGAGCCGGCAAATGTCGCCGGTCTCGATCCGCTCGGGCTCTGCGCTTCCGTCTGCCGGTATGGCCCAGAGCTCGCCGCCAGCGTTGAAGATCAGCGTCTGCCCATCGGGCGTCCAGTTGGGGGCTTCGATGACTTGATCGGCGACGATCAGCGTGGCTTCATCGGTTCCGTTTATATCGATCGTTCGCAGTTCGGCGCGCTGGCCGGGCGCGAGCACCCTGTCGCTTCGGGCGAAACGGTTCTTGAGTGTTATCGTCATTCGCTTGCCTCTCCCCTATATGCGTCAGGGGCCAAACGTGAACCATTTGGCCTTCAAGGTCACGCTGCGTTCGAAGAAAAACGGCAATTGCCGTCGGCGCTACCATGCCCTACATACGGGGCACGTTTCATCCCGCAAACACTCAGACGACCCAGAGGCAAGTTACCTTTATGGCCCGCCAGTTCATCTATCACATGCACGGAATGTCCAAGGCCTACTCCGGGGGCAAGAAGGTGCTCGACAACATCAACCTCTCGTTCTACCCCGACGCCAAGATCGGCATCCTGGGACCGAACGGCGCGGGTAAGTCGACGCTCCTGAAAATCATGGCCGGGATCGATACCGAGTTTACCGGCGAGGCTTGGGCCGCCGATGGTGCCACGGTCGGCTACCTGCCGCAGGAGCCCCAACTCGACGAGCAGTTGGACGTCCGCGGTAACGTCATGATCGGCGTCAAGGACAAGCAGGCGATCCTCGACCGGTACAACGAACTGATGATGGACTATTCCGACGAGACCGCGGAAGAGGCCGCAAAGCTTCAGGACAAGATCGATGCCGAGGACCTGTGGGACCTCGATTCCAAGGTCGAAATGGCGATGGAAGCGCTGCGCTGCCCACCGGCGGATGCCAATGTCACGAACCTCTCGGGCGGTGAAAAACGCCGCGTCGCGCTGTGCCAGCTCCTTTTGAGCCAGCCGGACCTGTTGCTGCTCGACGAACCCACCAACCATCTGGACGCCGAGACGACCGCGTGGCTTGAAAAGCACCTGCGCGAATATCCTGGCGCCGTCCTGATCATCACTCACGACCGCTACTTCCTCGATAACGTCACGGGCTGGATTCTCGAGCTCGACCGCGGTCGCGGCATTCCCTATGAGGGCAATTATTCGGCCTATCTCGAAAAGAAGGCCAAGCGTATGGCGCAGGAGTCCCGCGAGGACGAAGCCCGTACCAAGGTGCTCGAGCGCGAGAAGGAGTGGCTCGGCCAGTCGCCGCAGGCCCGCCAGACCAAGTCCAAGGCGCGTATCCGGGCCTACGACGAACTGGTCAAGATCAACGAAGCGCGTACGCAATCCTCGACGGCGCAGATCATCATCCCGCCGGGTGAACGGTTGGGGCAGAATGTTATCGACGTCGAAGGTCTGTCCAAAGGCTTCGACGGGCGGCTGCTGATCGACGATCTGACGTTCAAGCTGCCTCCCGGTGGCATCGTTGGCGTCATCGGGCCGAACGGCGCGGGCAAGTCGACACTTTTCAAGATGCTTACCGGGCAGGAGACACCCGACAGCGGCACGATTACTGTCGGTGAGACCGTGCATCTGGGCTATGTCGACCAGAGCCGCGATGCGCTGGACGCCAAGAAGACCGTCTGGGAAGAGATCTCGGGCGGCAACGACATCATCAAGCTCGGCAAGCGTGAGGTGAATTCGCGCGCCTATACGTCGTCGTTCAACTTCAAAGGCGGCGATCAGCAACAACCGGTCGGCACGCTCTCGGGCGGCCAGCGCAACCGTGTGCATCTGGCCAAGATGCTCAAATCGGGTGCAAACGTGCTGCTGCTCGACGAACCGACGAACGACCTCGATACGGAAACCCTCGCGGCACTTGAAGAGGCGCTCGAGGAGTTCGCCGGCTGCGCCGTTATCATCAGCCACGACCGGATGTTCCTCGATCGCCTTGCGACCCATATTCTGGCTTTTGAGGGCGACAGTCATGTCGAGTGGTTCGAAGGGAACTTCGAAGACTATGAAGCCGACAAGGTGCGGAGGCTGGGCCCCGATGCCGTCAATCCGCGACGGGTGACGTATAAGCCGTTGACGCGGTAGAATAGCGCGAGCTTGTGCCAGGTATTCGAGGTGTCAAAGCTGGGCTTTGGCTTACCGGTTTGCGTTGGTTACCGCAGCAAAGTCTGCGGGCCGCAAGTCGCCCGCATTGCCCTCGATCCGGGCACAGCATCCAGAGCGACTGGGTAGCGCAGGGATAATTGCGAAGTCGGAGTTTTCGCCAGATGCCTCACCCCTTCACTCTCGATATCGACGGCGTCACGTTCGCGGGGCTCGAAGCCGGGGAGGGGGTTCCTGTCGTTTTTCTGCACGCCGGGGTCTGCGATAGCCGGATGTGGCAGAGCCAGATCGAGGCGGTGGCTGCGGCGGGGTATTGGGGCGTGGCGTATGACCGCCGGGGCTTTGGGCAGACCGTTTCACCCGACGAGAGCTTCTCGCATCTCGAAGACCTAGAGGCGGTGCTCGAGGCTTTGGGGATTCATGCCGCTGTCGTCGTGGGAGCGTCGCGGGGCGGAGCGCTGGCGATAGATTTTGCGCTGGCGTCGCCGGAACGCGTTGCCGGGCTCGTGCTCGTTGGCACTTCGGTCACCGGCGCGAAGGCACCGCATTTTCCGCCGGACGTCATGCGGATCGTCAACGCGATGGAGGCCGTGGAAGAGAGCGGCGATATCGACGCGATCAATGCAGTCGAAGCGCACGCCTGGCTTGACGGGCCGCTGTCGGAGAGCGGCCGGGTGAAGGGCGACGTCCGGACACTGTTTCATGCGATGAACGGGGCGATCCTGCGCAAGCCTCAGCTCACGCGCGAGGAACCTGGCGAATCCGCGGTCGATGAGGTTGGCGGCATCGGGGCGCCGACATTGCTGGTCGCGGGCGATCTCGATTTTCCCCATATCATTCATCGGCACGACGATCTCTCCGAGGACATAGAGAATGCGTTCGCCGCCGTGATCGAGGGCACCGCGCACCTGCCCAGCCTCGAGCGTCCGGACCTTTTCAATCCTCTCCTGCTCGAATTTCTCGATGCGCTTATTGGAGACGAAACGAACCCGGATTGATCGCGTCGATCAAAAACTGTGGTTGGCGGACGCCCTAGTGCCCCGCTATTGTTCGGTAAGCGACCGACCGTGCAAGGCCTTTCCCCATGACATCGATCGAAGGCGCGCCCGCTGCCCGCGGCGCAACTCCCGTCCGTCCGGCAATGCCCGAGCCCAACATCCGCGCCGGGGTCCTCGCCGCGCTGGGCGCTTACGGCATGTGGGGCGGCTTTCCGCTGTTCTTCAAGCTCCTCGAAGGCGTCGACTCGGCGTCGATCGTCGCGCACAGGACTGTGTTCGCGCTCATCTTTGTGGGGATCGTGCTTTATTTCCGTCGCCGGTTTTCCGAGGTGTTCGCCGCGTTGCGCGATCGCCGGACAGTACTGGTGATGGCCGTTTCCACCGTATTGCTCGCGATCAACTGGCTCGTCTTCGTCTGGGCGGTGGAAACCGCGCAGGTATTGCAGATCAGCTTCGGATATTTCATCAACCCGCTCGTGAGCATCGCGATCGGCATGGTGTTTCTGGGCGAGCGCCAGAACCGCTTGCAAACGGCTGCCATCGTGATCGCCATCGTGGCGGTCATCGTGCAATCGTTCGGGCTGGGGACCATTCCCTATGTTGCGCTCACGCTCGCTTGCTCGTTCGGGCTCTACGGATACTGCCGCAAGACCGTTTCGGTCGGTTCGGCACCTGGTCTTTTCGTTGAGACATTGCTGATGACTCCGGTCGCGCTGGGCTATATTGCATGGGTGCTCGTCTCGTGGGGGCCGGTTTCCTATGCCGATCCACTCGACGTCACTGCGCTTGTCGTTTCGGGGCCGCTGACGGCCATGGCGTTGATTTTCTTCGCCTATGCCGCGCGGCAATTGCGGCTTACGACCATCGGGATGTTCCAATACCTGGCGCCATCGCTGCATTTTCTCTCAGCCGTGTTCATCCTGGGCGAGCCCCTCAATCCCACGAGCCTCTTGAGTTTCGTGCTGATCTGGTGCTCGCTTGGCGTATTCACCTGGGATTCCTGGCAACAGCGCAGAAAAAGGGCGGCTGCACGACCCGTCGGCTAGGCGGCGATTTCCGAGGCGAGGTGGCGTTCGCCCGTTTGGGCAATAATTGCAGCGATGGTTCTGAAGAGCGCCTCGTGGGGCGAGCCTTTGCGCCACACCAGCCGTAAGGTACGCGCGGCGCCGGGCGCGGCGAGGCTCAGGATCTTGATGCGGGCGTTGGCCTGTTCGCGCTTGAGGCTGATCGCGGGCAGCAGCGTGACGCCATAACCGTTGGCGACGAGTTCGAGGATGGTTGTGAGCGAGGTCGCGGCGAATGTACGACCCTGAAGCTCCGGCTTGAGCGCGCAGGCGTCCACCATCTGGTCGCGCAGACAATGACCCTCCTCGAGCAGGAGAAAGGTTTCGCGCGGCAGGCGGGCGAGATCGACGGGATCGGAAAGGGGGCTGTCGCAAGGGGCGGCGAGCACAAAGGGATCGGCGAACAATACGGTTTCGGCGAGCCCCGGGTGCGGGTTTTCCGTTGCGATCAGAGCCATGTCGATGTCGCCGTCAGCCAGCCCGGAGACGAGTCTGTCTGTCTTGCCCTCGCTGACGGCAAGCTGGATGTCGGGCAGTTCGGTAGCAAGCGCCGGCAGCATGTCCGGCAGCAGGTAAGGTGCGACCGTGGGGATCAAGCCAAAGCGCAGCGGACGTCCGGGATGGCCCGCCGACACGTCTGCGAGCGTCTCAAGGTCCTGCGCTGCGCTCAAGACGCGCGTGGCCTGGGTAAGAAAGTCACGTCCGAATGGTGTCAAGCGGACCGACTTGCCCATGCGGTCGAAGATCGGGGCATTGCAGCGTTCTTCGAGCAGGCGAATCTGCTGGCTGAGGGCGGGCTGGGTTACGTGACAGCGCGCCGCTGCGCGGCCGAAATGGCCTTCTTCGGCAATGATCTGGGCGTAGTGAAGCTGTCGCAGGGATATGGTGAACATCGGGGTCGCGCACACAACAAGCAAAGGCTCGGGTTCTGCGCCTGACGATTAGCATACCTTATGGGTTTTGTCAGTTTTATAAATTTGCACGACCGCAGCCCGCACGATAGAAACACCGGCAGTTTAGAATCTCTAGAAAGTACGAGGCCTCATGTCCGACAAACCGACATTGACAACGAGTGCCGGTGCACCGGTCGGTGACAACCAGAATTCGATCACGGCGGGGCCGCGCGGTCCGGTCCTCATGCAGGACTACCAACTTGTCGAAAAACTGGCGCATCAGAACCGCGAGCGCATTCCGGAGCGCGTGGTGCATGCCAAGGGCTGGGGTGCGTACGGTACATTGAAGATCACCGGCGACATTACGAAGTATACGCGCGCCAAGGCGTTGAGTCCGGGAGCCGAGACGCCGCTCATTCTGCGGTTCTCCACGGTTGCCGGCGAACTCGGCGCGGCGGACGCGGAGCGCGACGTGCGCGGCTTTGCCATCAAGTTCTATACCGAAGAGGGCAATTGGGACCTTGTGGGCAACAATACGCCGGTATTCTTCGTGCGCGACCCGCTGAAGTTCCCGGACTTCATCCATACCCAGAAGCGGCACCCCAAGACCAATCTGCGTTCGGCAACGGCGATGTGGGATTTCTGGTCGCTTTCCCCCGAGAGCCTGCATCAGGTCACTATCCTGATGAGTGATCGCGGTCTGCCGGTCGCGCCGATGTACATGAACGGGTATGGCTCGCACACCTATTCGTTCTGGAACGACAACGGCGAGCGGTTCTGGGTGAAGTTTCACTTCAAGACCCGGCAGGGCCACAAATTTTATACGAACGAAGAGGCGGCTGAAGTCGTCGGCAGGTCGCGCGAAAGCTATCAGGAGGAACTCTTCGGCGCGATCGAAAGGGGCGAATATCCCCAGTGGACGGTTCAGGTTCAGATCATGCCCGAAGCCGATGCGGAAAAGACGCCCTACAATCCGTTCGACCTTACCAAGGTGTGGCCGCATGCGGACTACCCGCCGATCGAGATTGGTGTGCTCGAACTCAACCGCAATCCCGAGAATTATTTCGCCGAGATCGAACAGGTCGCGTTTTCACCGTCCAACATCGTGCCCGGTATCGGACACTCGCCTGACAAGATGCTCCAGGCCCGTGTCTTCTCTTATGCCGATGCGCATCGCTACCGCCTCGGCACGCATTACGAGGCGCTGCCGGTCAACGCACCGAAATGCCCGGTTCATCACTACCACAAAGACGGGCAGATGAATTTCTTCGGCAGCAAGAGCGGTCACCCGGATGCCTATTACGAGCCGAACTCCGTCAACGGCCCGGCCGAGGATCCCTCGGTCAAGGAGCCGCCGCTCAAGATTTCCGGCGACGTCGACCGGTACAATCATCGCGATGGCAACGATGATTTCAGTCAGCCCCGGGCGCTGTTCAACCTGTTCGACGACGCACAGAGAAAGCGGCTCTTCTCCAACATCGCCGCGGCGATGAGCGGTGTGCCCGATCAGATCGTCCAGCGTCAGTGCAAGCTCTTCGACCAGGTTCATCCCGACTATGGAGCTGGCGTGCGCGCTGCGATTGCCAAGAGCAATCCGAACCGTCCCGCAGCAATTTCGGCAGCCGAATAGGGAGCGCCCTCCAAGCTCACCGGGTCCGGCTCGCAAGAGCCGGGCTTTTTTGTGCCGTTCGGTGGGCCGCTACAAATCGCCCAAATGGGTCTTCTTGAAGCTTTCGGGAAATTTCAGGCCGTAGCCGAGTAAGCGGTCAAAGCCCGAATGTGCGAGCCACAATGCACCGAGCGCCGAGGCGAGGGGGGTATCAAGCGCAAGGCCGGCAGCAAGGACCATCGCGCCCAACGCATAGACATGCGCCGTATTGTAAATGAGCGCGCCGACGCGTGGGCCGGCGAGGTAGGCGGCGAAGGTTATGTCCGGCGCGAAAAACAGGATGAGCGCCAGCCACCATGGCAGGTCCGAGGCGAGCGCGATGAAAATCAGGATGGCCGCGGCGAAGACCAGGGCCCCCTCTATTCGCTGCCAAAGTACCACGCTCACCATGACGCCCCCGCTGGATCGCCGAAGCATTGTGGGCGTGTGGGCGAAAGTCAATAGGATGCCCTGTAAAGCGACCGCGGCCGGCTCTTGAGGCAGGCCAATGCCGATGATCGGCATTTTAACAAAATGCAATCTGCTCCATTCAGCGCGCCGAAAATCCCTCTGGTGCAGGGTGCAGCGAACATGCGGCATTGGGCCGGGGAGATGCGAGATGAATGAGGCGACTGAGAGCGTTCGCGCCTTCGCAAATTTCAGAGTACTTAACGGCGAAGCCGACGCTGCCGAACGGGATCACCTCATCCGCAATCTGGCTCAGCTCTTTTCGTATGTGTCCGACCGGTGCGATGACGAGCAGGTCGCCCAGTATGACGAGGTGCTTTGCCAACTCGCCGATATTGTGGAAGTCGAAGCGCGTGCGCATGTCGCAAAGCTACTCGCTCCGCTCGATCGGGCACCGGGCACCGCAGTGGTTCGGCTGGCGAACGATGTCATCGAAGTTGCCGCGCCGCTTCTCGAATTCTCCAACGTCCTATCGGACGATGACCTGATCGAAATCGCAGAACGCCAGAGCGAGGCGCACCGCGTCGCGATTGCCAGCCGCAAGGGGCTCAAAGACCGCGTCGGCGACGCAATCGTGACCTTCGGCGGCGAACCGTCGGTTGCGCGGCTTTTGCGCAATACGGATGCGGAACTGAGCACCGAGACGCTGGAGAAAGTCGCATTCCGGGCTACGAGCAACGCGTCGCTCGCCGGGGATCTGCGTGGCCGCCAGGGGATCGACTGGGCAGAGGTTCGCACAGAGGTTTCCGCCGCCGGCGCCAAGGCGCTCGAACGGCTCGGGCTCGTCAGCGAAAGTCACAACCGCGAGACTGCCAATCGGGTCCAGGCGGTTGTCTACAATCGGATCAAGAACCGCGCGGGGTTCTCTTCTCAGGAGTGGAAGCTTGCCTGGAATCAGGTCAAGGCGCTTGCGGACCGCCGGCGGTTCGATCTCAAGGCTCTGCACCGTTTCGCGCGCTTCGGCTATGGCCACCACACCGCTGCCGGGTTGACCATGCTTTTGCAGGTTCGGCCCGAGATCATGGTCAAGTGGTTGGCGCTGCAGGACTATGTTGCGCTGACTGTCGCGGCCCGTGCTGCGAAAATCTCGCCAGAGCTTTTCGGGATGATCATTGCGGTTCTCCCTTGGCGCGACCTGCCGTCCAAGGCGGATATCGAGAACGTCCGTAAACGCTACGAAGCGCTGAGCGAGGACGAGGCGGCCGGGATCTTCGAGCTTTGGCGCTCACATTCCTTTCGCCGGCGCGCTGCCAGGGACGAGGCCGTCGCCTAAGGCAAGCGTGGTGTCAGGTGCCCGTGTGAACGACGCGGTCGAGCCAGGCTCGTGCGGCCTTGAGATTGTCGAGCTCGAGGGTGCATATACGCCATTGGCGATCCACCGACCGCGTCACCAGGCCGGCCATTTCCAGAACCCGCAGATGGCGTGAAATCGCTGGAGCGCTGACGGCGAACGGTTCGCTCAGGCGACCCACCGTCATCGGTCCGTTGCTCGCCAGCCGTTCGATGATCGCTCGACGAGTGGCATCGGACAGTGCAGTAAAGACTAAGGATTGGGCTTCGGTCGCAATGGAAGGCGGCCTCGCCTCGATAGCGCCTGCGGCTGTCATTCTTTCTTCGTCCCCGGAAATAACGAGTCTTGCCGTCTATTTCCAGAAAGTGGATTGCACGTGCGCGGGCGGTTTTCAACCCTAGCGGCGGCTGATGGCAAAATTTGAACGGCTTGCACGCGCTGTCATAGAGGTTTCCCACAGGTGTGGCCGTTTTCGCGATGCGGCAGTGCCGGCTGGCGAGACCCTTGACACAAGTGATATAAAGATATCTTTATGTCCCCTGAAAGGTGCCGTTCAGCGCCGGAAATCGAGGGAAGGCGGGTGTATCAGCCGGACGACATCGTGAACATGCTCAAAGCGGCCGGGGAGGCTACCCGGTTGCGGCTTATTGCGTTGCTGGCCGAAGGCGAACTCAGCGTCAAGGACTTTACCGAGATTCTCGACCAGAGCCAGCCCCGGATTTCCCGGCATCTCAAGCTGCTTGCGGATGCCAATCTCGTGAGCCGGTACGCCGAGGGGGCGTGGGCGTACTACCGATTGTGCGAATCCGGCCCGGGGAGCGCTTTTGCCGACTGGCTCAAAACCCAGATCGACCGGAACGCGCAGCAATTGCGGCAAGACCGCGAAAAACTTGACGCCGTCCGTAAAGCCAGGCGCGAGGAAGCCGAAGAGTTCTTTGCGACGATCGCAGGGAGTTGGGACAAGCTGCGCAGCCTGCATGCTCCGGATTCGGCGGTCGAAGCGGAAATTCTCTCGCTGTTTGATGGCATAAAGGTCGATACGCTCCTCGATCTGGGGACGGGGACCGGACGCATGTTGGAGCTTCTGGCCGGCCATTACCGACAAGGCATCGGCATCGATTCCAGCCGCGAAATGCTTCGCGTCGCGCGCTCCAAGCTGGAGGCCGAGGGCATATCCAACGGGCAGGTGCGGTTGGGCGACATCGGCGCGCTGGAGGATTTCGCAGGCGCGGCGGACCGCGTGGTGCTCCATCAGGTGCTGCATTATTTCGACGATCCGGGTGCCGCGGTATCGAGCGCCGCCCGGTGCCTGAGGGCGGAGGGGCAGATGATCGTGGTCGATTTCGCTCCACACGAGATGGAATTTCTGCGCGACGAACAGGCGCATCGCCGGCTCGGTCTGTCCGACGCGCAGATGGGCAATTGGGCGCAAGCGGCGGGGCTGTCGGTCGCAAGCCGCAAGGCAATCCCGCCAGAGACTGAAATCGGCCTGACCGTGTGTCTGTGGGTGCTTGAGCACGCTGAGACGACGGGCCAACACGCATGAAAGAGGAACAGACGAACGTGCTACAGACCGAAGGCATCACCCGGCTCAGCCGCCAACCCGAGACCGAGCGTCCCGACCTCAAGGTGAGTTTTGAGTTTTTCCCACCCAAGACGGATGCGATGGAAGCCCGGTTCTGGGATTCGATTGCGCGTCTGGCTCCGCTCAAGCCGCGCTTCGTCTCTGTGACTTATGGCGCCGGTGGATCGACGCGTGAACGCACTTTGCGGATGGTTTCCCAGATCACCAAGGACAGCGGAGTTCCCGCCGCCGCGCATTTGACCTGTGTCGGCGCGAGCAGAGCCGAAGTCGATGAAGTGGTGAAGGGATATGCCCAGGCGGGCATCAGCAGAATCGTCGCGTTGCGCGGCGATCCGCCCGAAGGCGTCGGACACCCTTTTACGCCCCATCCTGACGGCTATGAAAACGCGGCCGATCTTGTGGCCGGAATTCGCAAGCTCGGCGATTTCGACATTTCCGTTGCCGCCTATCCCGAAAAGCATCCTCAAAGCCCGGACTGGGATGCCGATATCGACAATCTCAAACGCAAGATCGATGCCGGGGCCGACAGGGCGATCACGCAAATGTTCTTCGAAAATGCCGACTATTGGCGCTTTGTCGAACGGGCCCGCAACGCAGGGATCGAGGCACCGATCGTGCCGGGAATCCAGCCGATCCACAGCTTCAAGCAGATCTCCGGGTTCGCCGGAAAATGCGGCGCATCGATTCCGCATTGGCTGGCGGAGCGGTTCGAAGGCCTCGAGGACGACCCGGAGACGCACGCGCTCGTCGCAGCGGCGGTGGCTGCGGAACAGGTGACCGAGCTTCTGGATTCGGGCGTGACGGAGTTCCACTTCTATACGCTCAACCGCTCCAGCCTGGTCCTCGCGCTCGCACGGCTTCTGGGCATCCGGCCTTAGGTCTGCTGCGCGCCGCCACAATCGGTTCATTCTCGATTCATCATACTCGTGCCATCATCGCGCATACTCTTTAGGCGTCATGCGGGGCAGATAGGACGGATCGATGATGCTCTCCCAACCTACTACAACGGGTATCTTTGTTCTGGCGGCGGCCGTGGCTTTTGCCGGCGGCTGGATGCAGCGCGATGCGTTTGCCTGGCTCACGACGGGCCCTGACGTGCAGCAAGCCCAAGAGGTGGCGCGCCCCGGGGTTCCCCAGGTGCCCCAAGCCGAACGCGCCGCTGCGGCGCCGGCGCGGATCGTTAGCGGGCCCGGCGCCGATGTGACGGAAACTGCATCGACCGGGCCGATCGTGACCGTGAACGGGCGGCCGCTTGATGGAAGTTCGCCTGCCAATGCACCGGCGGTCGCGGCGGTGGATTCGAATAAAGAGATCAGCGCGCAGACCGCACAAGGCGCTGAGACGGTCGCGTCGGTCGAGCCGCCGAAGCCTCTGCCGCGCCCGGAAGGATTAAGTGTACCGTCCGGTCAGGCCGTCGACTACGAGACTGTTACGGCGTCGGCCGGAAACGCCGCCGTGCGGTCGGCTCCGGATGCCGGGTTCATGAGCTACGAAGAGCGGCTTGCGCTGGCGCCGCTTTCGGGCGAACCCCAGCCCATGCCGGTCCATCAGGGCCAGGATGAGCTCGTTGCGGTCGTGGGCGCCAATGGCGAGGTCATCTGGGTCTACGAGGAGCAGACACGCGGCGCCACGGTCTATCCGGGGCGTCCTGTTGCCAATCCGGGCAACCCCTACGGTTTTGTCTATGACGACTATGATTTCCGCTGGTAGCGGCATTTGATAGACATATTTTACCTAGCCCGGGCTTGGATATCATTCGATTTGAGGCATAATGGACCGATCGGGTTGGGTCCGACCGAGCCTGAGACGCCTTTGGTGGAGATGAAAGGCACGGTTCCATGACATGCATGTGCTCTTGCGCGGCGTCCATGCCGGGCTGCCCGCCGTTCTCGCTGCGGCTCGATGTCCTGTTCCAATCTCTCGTATGCCGGGTAATGTCCCTGGTGAGGCGGAGTCGCACCATGTCCATCTGGCAGCGCATTGCAGCATTTCTCGGATCGTTTTCCGAAGGCACCGGGCTTGCCGGCGGGATCGCGTCCGTGCTCGATCCGGACAACTGGATGCCGGGCGGCCGGGATGCGGCCTTCACGATGTCGATCATTGCACTTTCGGCCAAGATGGCCAAAGCCGACGGCATTGTCAGCCTGCGGGAAATCTCGACCTTTCATAAACTCGTCGACATTCCGCAGGGCGCGGATGCGCATGTCGAGCGGTTCTTTGCGCTCGCCCAACAAGACATTGCGGGGTTCGACACCTATGCGCGCAAGGTGCGCAAGCTTTTCCTCGACAGCCCCGCGACGCTCGAGCACGTGCTCGATGCACTCTTCGAGATCGCGACGGCGGACGGGCTCGTGCACGAGGACGAGTTGAGCTACCTCAAGTCGATCAGCGACATCTTCGGGTTCGACGACGTCCGCTTCGAGCAGATCGCATCGCAGCATGTGCTCATGCCCAACGGGCGGCGCGACCCCTACGCGGTGCTTGGGCTGGTGCCCGACGCGACCAATGACGAACTCAAGCGGACTTATCGCCAGCTTGTTGCAGAGCACCACCCCGACCGGATGGTTGCCAAGGGTGTACCTGAGGAACTGATGGGCCTTGCGTCGGCCAAGATGGCGTCGATCAACACCGCTTACCGGGAAATCCAGCAGGCGCGCGGGCTCAAGCCGGCCCTGATTGGTTGATCGCAAGCCCGTTCCTGGCTTGAAGGCTTGACGCTTCGTACCACCGCACCCTATTTCAGCGCGTCACCAGTTGACCGGGCGGCCGCCGCGCGACTATTCGCGGGGAGGAAAGTCCGGGCTCCATGGAAACACGGTGCCGGGTAACGCCCGGCGGGGGTGACCCCAGGGAAAGTGCCACAGAAAGCAAACCGCCCTCCGGAGCCTCGGCGAAGGCGGGTAAGGGTGAAAGGGTGCGGTAAGAGCGCACCGCGGACCCGGCAACGGGGACGGCATGGTAAACCCCACCGGGAGCAAAACCGAATAGGGACGATGGGAGCTTTAGCTCCGGCCGGGTTTCCGCGGCTTGTCGTCCGGGTTGGTTGCACGAGGGCCCTGGCAACAGGTCCCCTAGATGAATGGCCGCCACGCGGCGTCCTTCGGGGCGCCGCCCTACAGAACCCGGCTTACAGGTCAACTGGTGACCTCACCCTCCGCTTGACGCTTTTCCGCGATTGGCTTACGAGATTCTCCGGTTCCGGACACCTGCCGCCCGCGGACGGTCCCCGTCCTGGTGAAGTTCCGGTTTTCCGCATCCAGATCACGCTTGTGTTCGGTGCGATGGCAATGCGGGCCCCATCCTCGCCTTCCGAACCAGCCCAGCGAGAGATGGTGGATGTCAGACCTTTCCTCGACAGCATAGCGAACGCTTGAGCGCGCATAGCGTGCCAGGTTCATTGGCCGGTGTTTTCCGGTTTTCCGTTATCCGAGCGCTTTTGAAGACCCGTTGCGTATTGCGCGCCGGGCGGGTGCGCTCGCGCGTGGGGAACGCAAATCATGACTTCGAACGAATTGGATCATAATCCCTATACTCATGGCCCGATCGGCCGCATTTACGTCGTCACGGCGCTGCCGATTATCGCCGTTATGGCGACGAACGGGTTGCTGACGATCGCGGATGCGATCTTTCTGGGGTTTTTCGTCGGCCCGGCGGCGCTTGGTGCCGTCACTGTCATTTTCCCGATCGTGATGCTTCTCGTCGCGCTGGCGACGTTGGTTTCTGCGGGCATGGCGAGCGTGCTGGCGCGCCAGTTCGGCGGTGGACTCATCAAGGAGGCGCGAGACACCTTCTGGGGTGCTCACGGGTTGGGACTTGCCGTTTGCGCCCTGGTGATCGTCATCTTCGTCGCCTTGGGGCGACCGATCATCATGGCGGCTGCCAATGGGCAGGCGGACCTTGCAGATATGGCGAACATCTATCTTGCGATAACGATTGCCTTTTCGCCGGTTGCCATGGTGCTGGGCCTCAATTCGGATGCGTTGAGGGTCGAGGGGCGCGTCGGATTCATGGCGGGCCTGAGCCTTTTGACGTCGCTCGGCAATATCGGGTTCAACTATGTGCTGATCGCCGTGTTCGGGCTTGGCGTTGCCGGATCGGCGCTCGGCACGATCGCGGCGCAAGCGTGCGCGCTCCTTGTGGTGCTTGGCTTTCGCATTGCGGGGCGGACGCGGCTGCGGCTCGATACGTTCAGTATGGATAGCCTTGGGGTCGGGTGGACGCGGTATCTTGCGCTGGGGGCGCCGCAGAGCCTTACCTTCATCGGACTGGCACTGGGCAGCGGCGTTGTCATCGCGATGGTTCAGCGGTTCGGAAGCGAAAATTACGAAACGACGGTGGCCGCCTATGGCGTCATAAACCGTACTCTGTCGCTGAGCTTTTTAGTCCTGCTTGGCCTAAGCCAGACGTTGCAGGCTATCGCAGGCAATAACTACGGCGCCGGGCTCTTTGAACGCTCGGATGCGGCGCTTCGCTTGTCGATCGGCGTAGCGCTGGCGTTCTCGCTCACGGCGCAGGCCCTGCTGTTCGTCTTCAGGGATAGTTGGGGGTATCTTTTTGTCGATGATCCGCTGATTGCCGCGGAAGTCGGGCGGATATTGCCGATAATGACGGCCGCCTACCTCCTTGTTGGTCCACAAGTGATGATCGTCGGGTATTTCCAGGCCATCGGGAATGCGAGACGAACCGCTCTCCTCGGGCTTGCGCGATCCTACGCGTTTGCCCTGCCTCTTACCCTGGCGCTTCCCTGGGTCTTCGGGGAAACCGGGATCTGGATCGCGAGCCCCGTCGCGGAAGTCCTGCTGGCGGGACTGACGGCCGTCGTCCTGGCACGTGCCGCACGGGCGGACGGGCCGCGCCTGGGGCTTTTCATGGCGCGCTAGATGATTTCCGGGCCGGGCGGAAGCGTCCGGCCCGCCACGTTTGGGAAACAGAATCTTAAAGTCTGCCGTGCAATCTGGTTCAAAGTGCACATTCGCCACTTTCGTTGCGTAACAGGGTCAGTACCAGTTTGGCCGTGCGGGCCGGACCGCTTTGAGTATCAAGAGGTTATGGGCGAGCTGTCAGGAACCGGGGCCGGTTCGAAATCATCCCATGAATCGGTGTTGCTGGCCGAAGTGCTCGACGCACTTGGTCCGCTCGAGGGCGCGCGCGTTGTCGATGGGACGTTCGGCGCAGGTGGCTATTCGCGGGCATTGCTCAATGCTGGGGCGGCGGTGGTCGGGATCGACAGGGACCCTGGTGTAAAAGGCTTCGCCGACGCTGTATCTGATGACTTTCCGGAGCGTTTCACCTTCGTCGCCGGACGGTTCGCCGAACTCGATGCGCTTGTTTCCGGTACCCACATCGATGCAGTGGTGCTCGATATCGGTGTCTCTTCGATGCAGCTCGATCAGGGCCAACGGGGATTTTCGTTTCAGAAGGCCGGTCCCCTCGATATGCGAATGAGCCAGGACGGCACAACCGCGGCCGATCTGGTCAACGAGCTGGGCGAGAAAGACCTGGCGAACCTCATTTTCGCCTACGGGGAAGAGCGCGCGTCGCGGCGGATTGCCAAGGCGATCGTGGACGCGCGGTCCGAAGAGCGGATCGAGGACACGCTGCGGCTGGCGCAAGTGATCGAGAAGACCGTCGGCCGCAAGCCGGGCGCGCAGCATCCCGCGACGCGGACGTTCCAGGCGTTGCGCATCGCGGTCAACCGCGAGTTCGACGAACTCGTCGAAGGTTTGTTCGCGGCCGAGCGCGCGCTGTCCGAAGGCGGACGGCTGGCCGTGGTGACCTTTCATTCGCTTGAGGATCGCATCGTAAAGCGCTTCTTCGATGCCCAGAAGACGGCCGGACCGCAATCGCGCCACATGCCGGTAACGAACCAGATCGAAGCGCGCTGGGCGCCGATCCGCAAGGCGATCAAGGCTGGCGTACCTGAACTCGCGCGCAATCCGCGGGCACGGTCGGCCACCTTGCGCAGCGCGGTGCGGACCGGTGCGCCGGCGCGCCCCTTTAGCCGCGAAGGGTTGGGCGTTCCGGGGTTTGCGCGGGGTGCGGCATGATCCGGAGCCTGCGAAACATCAATTTCATCCTGGCGATCATGGCCGCGTTGATGCTGGTCGGCGTTTATGCACAAAAGCACATGGCCGAAATGACCGCAGACGAGGTCCGTTCCATAGAGAGCGACATTGCGCGTCAGCAGGCGACGCTTTCGATCCTCAAGGCGGACTGGGCGTATCTTAACCAGCCGACGCAGCTTCAGGCGATCGTCGACCGGCACAATGAAACGCTCAACCTGCACGTTCCCGAGATCGAGCAGTTCGGGACGTTCGCCGAATTGCCGATGCGCCCCGAGATGCGGCTCGATACGGATGCCCTCGACGCGCTGTTCGAGTCGATTGAAACCGAATCCGATCCGATCGGATCCCTGCTGGAGGGCATTCTGTGAGCGCCATTTCGTCCAAGGAACCGACGATTGCCCTCGATGGTACGCGGAAGGCGCGCGGTAATCTCACGAGTGCGCGTATCCGTTGGGCCATGGCGTTTGTGCTGGCGGTGTTCGTGGTGATGGGCGGACGTCTTGTCTGGCTGGGCAATATGGACCTCGACACGGCCATTGAAGGTCAGGCCCGCGCGGCCATCATGGCGTCGCGCCCCCCCATTCTGGACAGGAATGGCATCGAGATGGCCGTCGATATCCAGGTGCCCTCGCTCTATGCCGAGCCGCGCCGCATTCTCGACGTCGATGAAGCCGCCGAGGCGCTGCGCACAGTGCTGCCCAATCTCGATCCCGCATGGTTGCGCGACCGGCTGACCGGCGATGAGGGTTTCGTCTGGATCGCACGCGAATTAACGCCTGCCCAGCGCGATCGCGTCATGCACCTTGGCATTCCGGGGATAGGGTTCCTGACCGAGACCAAGCGGTTCTATCCCGGCGGACCGGTGGCGGCGCATGTGATGGGGGCTGTCAATATCGACAATGTCGGGATCGCCGGCATGGAGATGTACCTCGACGACAGCACCGATCTGGGGTTGCTGCAAGAGTTGGGGCTGGCGCGCGACAGCGAACTCAATCCGGTCAATCTTGCGATCGATCTGCGTGTACAGCACGTGCTTTACGACCAACTCGTCGATGCCATGGAACGCTACCAGGCGATTGCCGCGGCCGGGGCGATCATGGATGTGCATACCGGCGAGGTCATCGCGCTGGCATCGCTGCCCGATTTCGACCCCAACAATCCCGCCGGCATGCTCGAAGAGGGGCGCTACAACCGGATTACCGCAGCGAAATACGAGCTCGGTTCGACTTTCAAGACCATAACCTTTGCCGCGACGCTCGATAGCGGTGCGGTGCAGATCACAGATCAGATCGATGCGCGGTTCGGCGTGCGGTTCGGGCGCTATACGATCGAGGATTTCCACGGCAAATACCGCATTCTCTCGGTGCCGGAGGTTTATAAGTATTCGTCCAATATCGGCACGATCAAAATGATGCAGGCGATGGGGAAAGAAAATTTCCGCGCGTTTCTCACTCGCCTTGGCTTTGAGGGCACGCCGGTGGTTGAATTGCCCGAAGTCACGGCGTCGGCCATCCCATCGAATTTTTCGGAAGTCGGCGCGGCAACCGCGTCGTTCGGACACGGGTTGAGCGTAACGCCGATGCATATGCTTCGGGCAGTCAGTGCGCTTGTAAACGGCGGACGGCTTATTGAACCGACGTTGCTCATGCGCACAGAGGCAGAGGCCAACGCGCGGGCAACGCAGGTGATTTCCGCACAGACAAGCGACTATATTCGCTACCTGATGCGGCTCAATGCACTTGAGGGCTCAGGTAGTCGTGGCAATGCGATTGCGGACGGTTATCGTTGGGGAGGCAAGACCGGTACTGCAGAAAAGGTTGTCGACGGGCGCTATTCGAGCGAAAAGAGCCTCGCACTCTTCGCTTCCGCTTTCCCCCTGGATAATCCCCAATACGCCATGATCATTCTTGTCGACGAACCCAAGCGGGAGAACGAACAAACAGGTCGGACCGCGGGCTGGAACGCCGGCGAGGTTTCCGGCCGCATTGTCGCCAGGATCGCGCCCATGCTCGGGATTCAGCCCAATACAGACCCTGCGGTCGACGATAGACTCATACCGGTCCAACTGCGCTTTTGAGGACGAATGACGTTGCCTTATTCGATTGCCGAACTGCTCGGTCCCGCCGCCAAAGGCCAGGTTGAACCTGCTCTTGAGGTGAACGGCATCAACGCGGACAGCCGCCTGATCGGGGAGGGCGACCTGTTTTTTGCCTTGCCGGGCTCTCGCAGCCACGGTGCGGTTTATACGCGAGATGCCGTGGGGCGCGGTGCCAAGGCGCTGGTCAGCGACGCGGTGCCGGACGGCAATCCGGGGGTTCCGGTGGTGGTGGTCGAGGACGTGCGGGCAGCCTATGCCAAGGCGGCGGCTTGCATTGCCGGACCACAGCCGGAGCATTGCGTGGCGGTTACGGGAACCAACGGCAAGACCTCGGTGGTCTCCTTCCTGCGCCAGATCTGGGAGCATGCGGGTATCAAGGGCGCCAGCCTGGGCACGCTGGGGCTTATGGTGGGCGACAAGCATGTGCCCGGCGAACTGACGACGCCCGACGCGCTCTCGCTGCACCGTACCCTCGCGGACCTCAAAAAGCAGGGCGTCGAGCACGTTGCGCTCGAGGCGTCGAGCCACGGGATCGATCAGCGGCGGCTCGACGGTATCCGGTTTTCGGCAGTCGCCTTCACCAATCTCTATCGCGACCATCTCGACTATCACAACGACATCGAAAGCTATCGCGACGCCAAGCTGCGGCTGTTCCGGGACCTCATCGACAAGAATGCGACGGCTGTCGTCAACTCCGACAGCGACGAGGGCATGGCGTTCATGTTCGCGGCGCTCGACCACGGCTCGACGGTGTTTACCGTGGGTGAGGGCGGGGCCCATATCGCAGTCGAGGAGGTGATCTCCGAAGGCCGCGGGCAACGGATCAAGGGCAAACTCGTTGGCGAGCCGTTCGAGGTTTTCCTGCCGCTCGTGGGACGCTTCCAGGTGTCCAATGCCGTCGTGGCTGCGGGGCTGGCGATGGCAACCGGGGTTGAACCCAAGGTTGCGATGGCCGCGCTCGCGCACCTTGAGGGCGCCAAGGGGCGGCTGGAGTTCGCCGGCTCCCGCAATGGCGGGAACGTCTTTATCGATTATTCGCACAAGCCCGAGGCGTTGAAGGTCGTACTCGAAACACTGCGTCCGGTCGCGGAAAACCGGCTGATCGTGGTGTTCGGCTGCGGCGGTGACCGGGACAAGGGCAAGCGGCCCGAGATGGGCAAGATCGCGAGCGATCTGGCCGACGTCACAATTGTCACCGACGACAATCCACGCACCGAGGACGCCGCGACGATCCGTGCGGAAATCCTGGCCGCCGCGCCCGGTGCCCGGGAGATCGGTAACAGGGCCGATGCGATTGCAGAGGCCGTGGGGATGATGGAAAAGGGCGACGTGGTTCTTGTCGCGGGCAAGGGCCACGAGGACTATCAGATCATCGGCAAAACCAAGCATCACTTCTCCGACCACGAGGTGGTCGCGGAGGCGATCGCGAAAGGCTAGCCTTGGCCGCGCTCCACACCATTGCGGACATTCTCGAGGCGACCGGCGGGCGGGCGGAAAACGTTGGCGTGCAGGCGGTTAGCTCGATTTCCATCGATTCGCGCGAGATCATGCCGGGGGCCCTGTTTGTCGCCATCAGGGGCGAAAATTTCGATGGGCACGATTTCGTGGCCAAGGCCGTCGAAGCCGGTGCCGTTGCGGCGCTGGTGAGCGAAGCCAAAGCCGGCGGGTTGGCGGGGCTGCCGCTCGTCGTTGTGCCCAATGCGCTCGAAGGGCTATACGGGCTGGCGCATTTCGCGCGCGAGCGCAGCAGCGCGCGGTTCGCGGCGGTGACCGGGAGCGTCGGGAAAACGTCGACCAAGGAAGCGATCCGGGCCGTTTTGAGCGCTGCCGGGCCGACACATGCCTCGATCAGAAGCTTCAACAATCACTGGGGCGTGCCGTTGATGCTGGCGCGGATGGACCGGGATGCCGCGTATGGGGTTTTCGAGATCGGGATGAACCATGCGGGTGAGATCACGCCTTTATCGCGGCTGGTGCGGCCGCATGTGGCGCTGATCACGTCGGTTGCCGCGGCGCATCTGGAATTCTTTGATTCCGTTGAGCAAATCGCCGATGCCAAGGCTGAGATTTTCGCCGGGCTGGAGCCGGACGGACTGGCACTTCTGTGTCACGACCATGCCCGTGTCCAGCGGCTCATCCGACATGCGCAGGACGCCGAGGCCACGGTTCTTACCTATGGTTTTGACGAGGCTGCCGACGTGCGGATCGAGGATTACACATGGGACGGGGCCATGGGCCGCGGGCGGATCGTGGGGGACGGGCTCGACCTTGCCCTCGCCGTGCCGACGCCGGGGCGGCATACGCTGGCCAATGGGCTGGCGGCGCTGCTTGTGGCGCGGGCGTTCGGGGTGGAACCCGGTGTTGCTGCGCATGCGCTGGCGGCACACGGGGCGCCCGAGGGGCGCGGAGCGGCTTACAGGCTGGGGCCGCCGGACAATCCGCTGACGCTGGTCGACGAGAGCTACAACGCCAATCCGGTCTCGATGCGGGCGGCGCTCGAGGTGTTCGGGCAGATGCCCAAGGGTGCGGGGCGCAAGGTGCTGGTGCTTGGGGACATGCGGGAATTGGGCAGTACGTCGGATGCGCTGCACGCCGAATTGGCGCTCGATGTCGAAGCTGCCGGGCCCGATCTGGTGTTTCTTGTGGGTGACCATATGCGGGCGCTTGCGCGCGAACTGCCCAAGGCGCTTGTTGCCGGCTGGGCACAGAGCGCCGACGAGATGGCGGAGCGCGTTATCGAGAGCCTTGCCTATGGCGATACGGTTATGCTCAAAGGGTCCAACGGGGTGCGGCTGGGGGCGCTGGTGGCCCGGATTCACGGGGCTTTCGGGCTAGAAAACGAGAGATAATAATGCTGTATTTCCTGGAACAGTTCGCGGACACCTATCAGGTGTTCAACGTGTTCCGTTACCTTTCCTTCCGTACCGGCGGCGCCATTATCACGGCGCTTTTTTTCGTCTTCCTGTTCGGCCCCGGCATGGTGAATTCGCTGCGCGTGCGGCAGGGAAAAGGCCAGCCAATCCGGGAGGATGGGCCCGCCAGCCACCTCCTCACCAAGAAGGGCAAGCCCACCATGGGCGGGCTTATGATCCTCTCGGGGGCGCTGGTCTCGATCCTCTTGTGGGCCGACCTTACCAACGTCTATGTCTGGGCGGTTCTGCTGGTCACCACGGGCTTCGGGCTGGTGGGGTTCTATGACGACTATCTGAAGGTTAAGCATCAGAATCATAAGGGTTTTGGCGGCCGACAGCGGCTTGCGATCGAGGCTGCGATTGCGGTCGTCGCGTGCATCATGATCGCGGCGCAGACCGGTGAGACGTATGGGACGTCGCTGCTGTTTCCGTTCTTTAAGGATCTCGCGCTCGATCTTGGGATTTTCTTCTTTGTTTTCGGGGCCTTCGTCATTGTGGGCGCCGGCAATGCGGTCAATCTGACCGATGGGCTCGACGGGCTGGCCATCGTGCCGGTGATGATCGCGGCGTCGGCGTTCGGGCTGATCGCCTATGTGGTCGGAAATACCGTTTACTCGGAATATCTTCTTTTGAATCAAGTGCCTGGCACGGGTGAGCTGTCGATCGTCTGTGGCGCGCTGATCGGTGCGGGACTGGGGTTCCTGTGGTTCAATGCGCCGCCGGCGCAGATCATCATGGGCGATACCGGCTCGCTCTCGCTGGGCGGGGCTTTGGGGACCATTGCGGTTGCGACCAAGCATGAGATCGTCATGGCGATCGTGGGGGGGTTGTTCGTCCTCGAGGCGGTGTCGGTGATCGTGCAGGTGACCTCGTATCGCCTTACGGGGAAACGGGTTTTCAAGATGGCGCCGATCCATCACCATTTCGAGCATCTGGGGTGGACGGAGAGCCAGATCGTGATCCGGTTCTGGATCATCGCGATGGTGCTGGCGCTGATCGGGCTTTCGTCGCTCAAGCTGCGCTAGGATTTCATCGTCGCGCGACAATGAAACAATCGCTGACACTATAACGGCCTACGCTGACCACGATGGGTGCATCGTGACGGCCCGGAATCGGCACGATTCCGGGCTTTTCGTGTGTCGAGGTGTCATCGTGGGGCGGTTTTCGGTCCGCTGAGAGTCCCTGCGCAGGGCAGATGATAGGGGTTTCGGGGGGGCGCGGGGATAACTCTGCCCGGTGTCCGGGGTGGGGGCATGGTTGCGAAATGGTAACCCATTTCGGGTAAGTTTTGCATTCTGCAA
The DNA here is from genome assembly GCF_021166475.1 of Pelagibacterium xiamenense. Classification (GTDB taxonomy): domain Bacteria; phylum Pseudomonadota; class Alphaproteobacteria; order Rhizobiales; family Devosiaceae; genus Pelagibacterium; species Pelagibacterium xiamenense. The sequence continues at coordinate 323,510 of NZ_JAJOYS010000002.1, read as the reverse complement.
CGGCTGCGCCGTTGCCCACAGTGCCCCGCGTATCCGGAGTATCCCCCTTGACCGCGATCAATGCCTGGTTTTCCCGCGAGCGAAAAACGCCGATTGCCGAATGGTGGTGGACGATCGACCGCGAGCTTCTGTTCGCGCTCATCGCGCTGATGGCATTCGGGATGCTGTTGAGCTTTGCAGCCAGCCCGCCGGTGGCGGAGCGATTGGGGCTCGGGGCGTGGCACTTCGTGGCGCGGCATGCGCTGTTCTGCGTTCCGGCGATCGGGGTTCTGATCGGGGCGTCGTTCCTGCCCGCCAAGTGGATCCGGATCAGTGCGCTTGTTTCGCTCATCGGCGGGATCGGGCTACTTGTCCTCGTGCTGCGCTACGGGACCGAAGTGAAGGGCGCGCACCGGTGGATTTCGCTCTTCGGGCAGACCATCCAGCCGTCCGAATTCGTCAAGCCCGCCTATGCTGTGATGGCGGCATGGTTCATGTCCGAGCAGATGAAGCGCGGGGACGTGCCGGGGCAGGCGTTCGCGGCGGTGTTTTTCGCCGCGATTGTCACGCTGCTTTTGCTGCAGCCGGACGTGGGGCAAACCGCGCTGATGGTCGCGACATACGGAGCGCTCTTGTTTCTCACGGGCATTTCGTGGTGGCTGATCGGCGTTCTGGGAGGCGCGGCGATGGGGCTGGCGGGGCTCGCCTACATTTTCTTCCCGCACGTGGCGCGGCGCGTCGACGCGTTCATCAATCCCGAAACCGGCGACAACTACCAGGCCGAGCGCGCGCTTGAATCGCTGCTCGAGGGCGGGTGGTTCGGCAAGGGGCCGGGCGAGGGGATCGCCAAACGGTACCTCCCGGACGCGCATGCGGACTTTGTCTTTGCGGCGGGGGCAAGCGAGTTCGGGATTCTGTTCTGCCTGATGCTGGTGGGGCTGATCTGCTTTATCGTCATCCGCGCGCTTATTCTGGCGCAGAGCCAGCATTCGCTCTTCAACCGCCTCGCCGCGAGCGCGCTTGCGATCCAGTTCGGCGTACAGTCCGCGATCAATCTGACAGTGAACCTCAACCTCATCCCGCCCAAGGGGATGACGCTGCCGTTCGTCTCTTATGGCGGCACATCGATGATTGCGATTGCCTTCGGGATGGGGTTATTGCTCGCGCTCACGCGGCGCAAGCCGGAGGAAACCTTTGCGACCGGGCTGCCTATCCGCAGTGCGGTGAAACACGAGGCTCTATGAGCACAATCGCATTGATGGCGGGCGGTACCGGCGGGCATCTGTTTCCCGCACTTGCGCTGGCGCAGGAATTGCGGCGGCGGGACCATTCGGTGCATCTTTTTACCGACAAGCGGGTGACCCGGCACGGGGGCGCGTTTCCGGCGCGGGAAATCCACGTGGTTCCCGCGGCGACGCCGTCGATCCGCAATCCGGTCAAGTTCATTCAGGCGGGATTGACGATCAGCCGGGGGATTGCTGCGTCGTGGCGTATCCTGCGCAAGATCGACGCCGAAGTCGCCGTCGGGTTCGGCGGGTATCCGTGCTTCCCGCCCTTCGTCGCGGCGTCGCTCATGGGCATTCCGGGGATATTGCACGAGCAGAACGCGGTGCTCGGACGTGCCAACCGGGCGCTGACGCGGTTTGCCGACGCTTTGGCGATGAGCTTTGCCGAAACGACCCATGGGGAAAAATTCAACGGCGTGCGGCGGCTGACGGGCAATCCGGTGCGCGACCGGGTGCGGGAGGTTGCGGAAATCCCATATCCCGAGTTGACCGCGGCCGGACCGGTCCGCCTGCTGGTTTTCGGCGGGAGCCAGGGCGCTCGGGCCTTTTCCGATCTCGTGCCGCCAGCGATCGCGGCGCTCGGTGAGGGGCTCAAGCGCAGGCTCGAAGTGGTCCAGCAGTGCCGCGAAGAAGACCTCGAACGCGTAACCGAGGCGTATCGCGCTGCCCGGGTCAATGTGGAGCTTTCCACCTTCTTCGAGGACATGCCCGAGCGGATCGCCCATGCGCATCTGGTGATCGGGCGGGCGGGGGCTTCGACGGTGACCGAACTGGCGGTGATCGGGCGTCCGGCCATCCTGGTGCCATTGCCGGGATCGCTCGATCAGGACCAGCGGGCCAACGGGCTCGTCATGGAGAAGGCGGGTGGGGCGTGGGTGGTGGATCAGGCCACGCTTTCACCGCAATCTCTTGCCACCCAGCTTACCGAACTTTTTTCCAGTCCCAGCCGGCTCGATGCCGCCGCGATCGCGGCGCGGGGCGTGGGCCATGCCGACGCGGTCGAGCGCCTTGCCGATCTTGTGGAAGAGGCAGCGGCGGGGAAGCTCAAGGGGGCGTGAGCTACGCTATGGGGCACGGTACCAGAGAAATCGTGTATGGGTCCGGCTTGCGCCGGATACCCCCACCCCTAACCCCTCCCCACAAGGGGGAGGGGAATCGGGGCACTGCCCAGTCTCAAGCGCAGGTGGGGCGGCGCCACGTGAGCCAAAACATCAAGGACATACCAGTTTCATGAAGATGCCACGCGAAATCGGGCCGGTGCATTTTGTCGGGATCGGCGGGATCGGGATGAGCGGGATCGCCGAAGTGCTGCATACGCAGGGCTATCCCGTGCGCGGGTCCGACATGGCCGCCAACGCGAATGTGCAGCGGCTCCAGGAGATGGGCATTCCCGTCGCCATCGGGCAGAAGGCCGAAAACCTCGACGATGCGGCGGTGGTCGTAATCTCGTCGGCGATCAAGAAGGGCAATCCCGAGCTCGACGCGGCGCGGGCGCGGGGGTTGCCGGTAGTCCGGCGGGCGGAGATGCTGGCCGAGATCATGCGGTTCAAGAACGCCATCGCCATCGGGGGCACGCATGGCAAGACGACGACGACCTCGATGGTCGCGGCGCTGCTCGATGAGGGGGACATGGACCCCACGGTCATCAATGGCGGGATCATCAATGCCTATGGCACCAATGCGCGACTGGGGCAGGGCGAGTGGATGGTGGTGGAGGCCGACGAGAGCGACGGGACGTTCGTCAAGCTCCCCGCCGACGTGGCCATCGTCACCAATATCGATCCCGAACATCTCGACCACTACAAGGATTTTGACGGGGTCAAGAAGGCGTTCCGGCAGTTCGTCGAGAACGTGCCATTCTATGGTTTTGCGGTGATGTGCCTCGATCATCCGGTGGTGCAGTCGCTTGTGGGGCAGATCGAGGACCGGCGGGTCATAACCTATGGGCAGAACCCGCAGTCGGACGTGCGGCTGATGGATATCGATACAATCGACGGGGTGTCGCATTTCTCGGTCGCGCTGCGCGACAAGGTGACGGGCGTCGGGCGGCTGGTCGAAGGGCTGGAGATGCCGATGCCGGGGCTGCACAATGCGCTCAACGCGACGGCGGCGGTTGCCGTGGCCGATCAGCTTGGCGTCTCCATCGACGCGATCCGGTCGGGGCTCAAGGCATTTGGCGGGGTCAAGCGCCGGTTCACGGTGACAGGGGTGGTCAACGGGGTCACGGTGGTCGACGATTACGGGCATCACCCTGTGGAGATCACCTCGGTTCTGCGCGCGGCGCGGCAATCGACCAAACGCGACGTGATCGCGGTGGTGCAGCCGCACCGGTATTCGCGGCTGCATGACCTGTTCGAGGAATTCGCCGGCTGTTTCAACGATGCCGATACGGTTCTGGTGGCGCCGGTCTATGCGGCGGGGGAAGCGCCGATGGAGGGCGTTTCGGCCGAGGAGCTGGTTTACCGCATGCGGGCCCGGGGACATCGCGACGCGCGGGCGATCGACGGGCCGGAGCGGCTTGCGGAGATCGTCGCGGAGCGGGCGGCTGAAGGCGACTACGTGGTGTGCCTCGGGGCCGGGAATATCACGCAATGGGCGGCGGCGCTGCCCGGTGAGCTCGAGGCCGTCATGGGGAAGACGAAGGCGCGGGCATGAGCTTTCCCGATCTTTTGCCGGAACTTGGGCCCTGGATCTCCGAGGTTCGGGGATCGCTGACGCCGAACCAGGAGCTTGCCAAGGTGAGCTGGTTCCGCGTGGGCGGGCCGGCGCAGCTCTATTTCCAGCCGGCCGATGAAGACGACCTCGTCTTCTTCCTGAAAAACCTGCCCCAAGAGATCCGTGTGACGGTCATCGGGTCGGGATCGAACCTCTTGATCCGGGACGGGGGGATCGACGGGGTCGTGATCCGGTTGCCCTCCAAAGGGTTCGGCGAGATCGAGGTTTTCGAGGGAACCAGGCTGCGCGTGGGCGCGGGCCTTCCGGACGTTAAGGTTGCGACGGCGGCGGCACAGGCGGGGATCGACGGGTTGAGCTTTTACCGGGGTATCCCGGGGGCCATCGGCGGGGCGCTTTATATGAACGCCGGGTGCTATGGCACCGAGACGAACGAGCGGGTTGTCGAATTGCGCGGGGTGACGCGGCAAGGCGAGGTGGTGACGCTCACCAATGCCGAGATGGGGTACAAATACCGCAAGTCGAACGGGCCGAGCGGCGTGATTTTCACCTCGGCGGTCTATGAGGGCGTGCCGGGGGACAAGGACACGATCCTCGCCCGGATGCGGGAGATCACCGAAAAGCGCGAAGCGAGCCAGCCCACGCGGGGGCGGACGGGCGGATCGACGTTCAAGAACCCCGAGGGGCATTCGGCGTGGAAGCTGGTCGATGAGGCCGGGTGCCGGGGCTTGCGGATCGGGGACGCGCAGGTTTCCGAACTGCATACGAATTTCCTGCTGAACCTCGATGGGGCCTCGGCGCACGACATCGAAACGCTGGGGGAGACCGTGCGCAAGAGGGTGCGGGAGACGTCCGGGATTTCGCTTTCGTGGGAGATCCGGCGGATGGGGTATTTCTCGCCGGGCAAAGAGGTGCGGGAATTTCTGGACGGCGAGGTTTTCCAAGGCGCCGCCTAGGGCGGCGTAGCCCCATCCCTAGCCCCTCCCCGCAAGGGGGAGGGGGACCAAGCAGTGCCTGTGGCACTGGTGTGGATCGGTACGGCCCAATCGCCCTCCTCTTGTGGGGAGGGGGTAGGGGCCGTCCGCGGAAAATGAACGAGAACAGGACGAATAGCGCATGACCAAGCACGTAGCGGTACTCAAGGGCGGGTGGTCGCATGAGCGGGAGGTTTCGCTCGCCTCCGGGGCGGCGTGCGCGCAGGCGTTGCGCAACGGGGGGTATCACGTCACAGAGATCGATGCGGGGCGCGACGTCGCGCAGGTGCTCAAGGACCTCAATCCCGATGTCGTCTTCAACGCGCTGCACGGGCGGTTCGGGGAGGACGGGACGATCCAGGGGATGCTCGAGGTGCTGGGCCTGCCCTATACGCATTCGGGCGTGCTGCCCTCGGCGCTGGCGATGGACAAGCACCAGGCCAAGGTAATGTTCAAGGCGGCGGGGATTTCGGTGACCGATCACGTGATCGCGTCGCGCGAGGACATCGCGAGGGCGCATGTGATGAGCCCGCCCTATGTGGTCAAACCCTATAATGACGGATCGAGCGTCAACGTCTTTATCGTCAAGGAAGGCCAGGAGCATCCTCCCCAGGAAATCCTCCGGGCCGACTGGGACGGGGACGAGGAGCTGATGGTGGAGCGGTATATCCCCGGCAAGGAGCTCACCTGCGCGGTGATGGGGGACGTGGCGCTGGGGGTGACGGAGATCGTGACCGACATCGCCTTTTACAATTACGAGGCGAAATACGCCGATGGCGGGTCGCAGCACATTCTTCCGGCGCCTGTTTCATCGAAAATTTACGAAAAAGTACAGAAAATGTCGCTCAAAGCGCATGCTGCGCTCGGCTGCCGGGGTGTGACGCGAAGCGACTTCCGCTACGACCCGCGCGGCGGTGACGACGGTGAACTCGTATGCCTGGAAATCAACACCCAGCCAGGCATGACCAAGACCTCCCTGGTCCCCGAGCTGGCAGCGCATGCAGGGCATAGTTTCGAAGAGCTGGTTCGCTGGATGGTGGAGGACGCGAGTTGCAACAGGTAAGGCGCGCTTACGTCCCTGACGATGCGCCAGGCATAGAGACCGCCACGCGGCCCCATTCGCCAGCACCAAAGGTGAGCCGCCCCTCGATCAAGCCCGTCGCGCCCATGGTGCCGCTTGCGCGGGAGCGCTCGCCGGCCGTTGCGCGCAGGAATTTGCCCGTCTCGCTCAAGCGGCGGCGGGGCGTGCTCGTGGGGCTGGGGCATCTTTGGGTGCTGCACCGCACGCTCGTGCTGCGTGCGGCCGCGCTGGTGATCGTCGCGGCGGGGCTGCTCGGGGCATATGTGTTCCGCGACGAGATCGGCCAGGGGGCGATGTATGGCGCGGACATCGTTTCGGGCCGGGCGGCGCAGGCGGGGCTGGGGGTCGCGCAGATCTCGATGACCGGGCAGGCGCTGACGCGGGAGGCCGATATCATCGCGGCGCTCGATGTCGACGATTTCACGACGACATTCACCTTCGATGCGGAGGCGGCGCGCCAGCGGATCGAGAAGATCGCCTCGGTCGAGAGCGCGACGATCCGCAAGATCTATCCCGATACGCTCGACGTCATGGTCACCGAGAAGACGCCGGTGGCGCGGTGGCGGATCGACGGGGAGACGTATCTGATCGACGCGACGGGGGCGCCAATCGCGCGCGCGCGGTTCGAGAACGGGGATTTGCCGCTGGTGATCGGCGCGGGCGCGGGGGACGATGCGCTGGCGATGGTCAATCTGATCGAGCGGTTCCCGGCGGTGACGGGCGACCTGGCGGCGCTGGTGCGGATCGCGGACCGGCGGTGGGACCTGGTCTACTTCACCGGATTGCGGGTTCAGTTGCCCGAGAGCGGGGTGGTGCCGGCGCTCGAGCGCCTCGGGACGTATCAGGCGGATTATCAGCTTTTGGACCGCGATCTCGATCTGATCGATATGCGGGTGCCCGAATATGTCGCGGTGCGGCCGACGCAAAGAGAAGAAGAAGACCCCTCATCATGATGACCGATGCGATGACTTCGCGGCTCAAACCTGTCCAGCCGGGGCGTTCGACGCTGGTGACGGTGCTCGATATCGGCTCGACGAAGATCTGCTGCGTGATCGCGCGGCTGGTGCCGCGGGGCGAGGGGCGGAGCCTGCGGGGGCGGACGCATACCGCGGAGATCATCGGGTTCGGATACGGGCCCTCGGCGGGGGTCAAGAGCGGGGTGGTGACGGACCTCGACAAGGCGGAATTCGCCATCCGGTCGGTGGTGGGGATGGCCGAGCGCGCGGCGGGGATCACGGTGCAGTCGGTGATCGTCAACGTCACCGCGGGGCGGCTGGGGTCGGAGACGTTTTCGGCGAGCGTGTCGCTCGACGGGCACGAGGTCGAGGCGGCGGATATCTCGCGGGTCCTGATCGCGGTCAACGAGCGCAGCGTGCGCGACGAGCGCTCGATCATCCACGCGCTGCCGATCGGGTATGCGCTCGATGGGGCGAAAGGCGTGCGCGATCCGCGCGGGATGGTGGGGGAGACGCTGGGGGTCGACGTTGCGGTGGTGAGCGCGGAGACGCTCGCGATGCGCAATATCGAGCTGGCGCTCAACAAATGCCATCTCGAGGTCGAGGCGCTGATGGCGACACCCTATGCGAGCGGGCTGGCGACGCTGGTCGACGACGAGGCGGAGCTGGGGGTGGCGTGCGTCGACATGGGCGGGGCGACGACGTCGGTTTCGGTCTTTAACGAGGGGCATCTGGTTTATGCGGACGCGCTGGCGATCGGGGGGCATCACATCACGCTCGACATCGCGCGGCAGCTTTCGATTTCGGTGGCGGACGCGGAGCGGCTGAAGACGCTTTACGGCTCGGCGCTGCCCGGGCAGGGGGACGAGAGCGACGTCATCACCATCATGCCCATCGGCGCGAGCTCGCACGAGACGCCCAATTCGATCCCGCGCGAGGTGCTGACGCGGATCATCCGGCCGCGGGTGGAGGAAATCCTCACCGCGATCAAGGAGCGGATGCAGGCGACGGGGATGATGGACGTTTCGGGGCGGCGGTTCGTTCTGACCGGCGGGGCCTCGGAACTGACCGGGCTGCCCGAACTGGCGCGGCGCATGCTGGCGCGCAACGTGCGCAACGGGCGGCCCCTGGGGATTTCCGGGCTGCCGGAGATGGCCAAGGGGCCCGGCTTTGCGACGGTGGCGGGGATGCTGGTTTATCCGCAGGTGTGCGGCAGCGAATATGTGCAGCCCAAGCCGGCGCGCAAACTCACCGGCAGCGACGGGTATTTCGCGCGGGTGGGAAGCTGGCTCAAATCCGGGTTCGTCTGAGGTGCCCGCCGGTCCGGACAAACGGCCTCAAGAGGTCGAAGTGAACGACCGGATGCAGCAGGGGTATGTCTACGTCCTCACCGAGCCGGAAGGGCAGAATTTTGACCCCGACTTCACCCCGGACCTGACACCGGCGGAAATGCTGGCGCTAGGGGTGTTCGGCGGCAAATACATGACCGATTGCACGGACGAATTCCCCGCGAAGTGGTTTGCCGATGCCAAGCTCTCGAAAACGCGCGACGCGCAGCTCAACTTCTTCGGGATCGAAGCCAGCCAGCCGCTGAGCGTCTGGCGCGCCAAGGGCTGGATCCACCCGGACGATCCGCGCGGCTGGTTCCAGTGGTATTGCCGCTACTATCTCGGCCGCCGGATGCCCGACGAGGACGCGCGGCAGATCGGGCGCTGGAAAGCCATGAAGCGGCACGTGGCGCAGGTTCGACGCAATTGCGACCCGTGCGACTGGGCGTGCAGGCCGCGACAGCGGCAGGCGCTTCTGCAGTGGGGGTATGATAGCCGGGGGATTTAGGCGGGGGTGGGGGGCTGCAGAGCATGAGCAGGCTCACCGGTTGGGCTTCTCAATCTATTTCGCGAGATAGTTCGGTCAAATAGACCTTGATGCGCGAATCTTGGATAGTGCTTCGGAAGATTGCCGTATTAGTGCGAACAGTGGGGCGGTTACAGCCTCCATAGACTCTGCGCTGGCGGTTTCGAGCTCATCTCGACCCGTTCCGTTTGGTCAAGCAGGGCTATGAGGCCGTACTGGCTAGCTGTGCCAGCGATCGTGTGGCAAATCTTGCGTGCGCTCGGCAGGTTGCCGCTCTGCATGGCCTCGGATAAGGCCGCCCGACGGCTAACGAGAGAGGCTTCTGCGTGTAGCAAGCTCTCTATGAAGTCGTTCCTTTCGAGGCTGCGCTCGAGCGCGGCCATGCGCCTAGGATCGATCTCGTGGGGGTAATCCAGCTTGTAGGCCTTTTCGGCCCGCGTTCGCTGTGTTTCCGAGAACGCAGCGAGGATGTCCCTGCTATCGAAAGGCTTCTCTATCACATCGTGGAACCCCGCCGCTTTGTACATAGTGCGCTGTTTGGGCGAAACATCTGCGGTTACAGCGAAGAAAAGTGGTGGAGATACAGATTTACCGTTCTCGGCGTCGAATTCCCCCTTTACTTCAGTGCCTTGAATCCCAGGAAGATTCATATCCAAAAGAATACAGTCAAAATTTCTCTCTTTAATGCGTAAAATTGCCTCCTCACCATTTGTTGTTGTAGATATATTGTGACCGGCGATTTGTCCAATACTTCTAATTATGTGTAAAATTGACATGTCATCTTCTACAACGAGCACGTTGAGCGGAATTCTTTCTGCGGCGAAATGAAACCTATTGTCGGATTTCGGTGCCAGGTCGGCATTTTTCAACGGCATCAGTTCGTCCGCGTTTGACCGATTTGGGCTATCGGCAATGTCGTGTGGGGGCACGCTAGGGCTGGCAGACGGCACGCCTGTGCGGGCGCGCGGGAAGGTGGCGATCACCTTGGTGCCGAACCGCAGCTTGGAGAAGAGGTCGAACCGGCCCTGATGCAGGTCCATGATCTTCTGGACGATGGGCAGTCCGAGCCCGGCACCCTGCTCGGCCGTCTTTTGCGCCAGGGAACCCTGGCCGAAGAACGAGAGCACCGTCTCGATTTCCTCTTCGGGAATACCGGGGCCGTTGTCGGTGACCGACACGAACTGCCCGCCATCCGTGCTACGGCCGACCGTTACAGTGACCTTGCCCGCCTGCGGGGTGAACTTGATGGCGTTCGAGAGCAGATTGAGCACGACCTGACGCACGCTGCGCTCGTCGGCCCAGAGTTTGGGCATATCTTCGTCGCTGTCGAAAACGAGGTCGATGTTCTTGGCCCGGGCACGGATTTCCAGCATGCGCTTGCAGTCCGCGGCGATGTCCGCAAGGCCGATGGCCTCCTCGTTGAGATCGTACCGGCCGGCCTCGAAGCGCGAGAGGTCGAGAAGTTCGTTGATGAGATTCAGGAGGTGGCGACCCGAGTCTTTGATCGTTCGAAGAGATTGGTGACGATCATTGTCGTCCTGTGGCACCAATTCCATCAGCTCTGCGTTGCCAATGATGCTCGTGAGTGGTGTTCTTAACTCATGGCTCATCGTCGCCAGGAAGCGTGACTTGGCCAAGTTCGCTTGCTCGGCATGGTGCCGCGCCTCATCAGACATGATCCGCGCTTCCTCGAGATCGAGGATCAGGCCGTCCTTTTCGAGCTGGTGCTCGAGATTACCGAGCTCGGATTTGTGGAGCTGGTAGGCAAGAAAGAGGAAAAAGAAAAAGGCACCGCAAGCAACCGCCGCAAGCGCGAAATTCAGCGTGCCGGCAGCTATGATCAGCGTCGTACCGACCGAAAGGCAGGCGGGGAGGGTGGAAACGAGCGTGGCTTGCGGCAGGGTACGCGTGGACATCGCGTTGGCCGCCATACCGACCAGCAGCATGGAAAAGATGATAATGAGGATATCCTGCCCGCCGCCACCGATGGTGAGGATCGGCAACGCGGCCCAGGCAAGCCCGTAGATGGTCTCCCCGACAATGAAGGTGGCGGTCCATTTCCGGGCGTTGAACTTCTGCCTGTTTTCGCGCCGGAACTGCCGGCAGGCAAAGCCGACTGCGATATTGGCCAGCGCCACGAGACCCGCCCACGCCGCGGCAATCTCGATAGGCACCCAAAGGCTGGCGAACGCCAGCAGGATGGCGAGCACCAGGATCATGGGCAAAAGCCCGGCAATGCGGGCCGATGCGTAGTCGTCGAGGAGGTCGAAGTCGAATTCGACCCGCGTTCCGGAACTCGACGTCAGGCGCTGGCGGGCATCCAAGACCGTCCGCTGCACATCTCGGTGCAACTGTCGCGTCGCGTTGGAGCGCACCTCTAGATTAGGTTGTTGGAGGGGCATTCCCCGCTACCTGTCGCAGTTGCGCCGTGAGATTAATTAGTGGCTCGGTGACCGGCGGTTCGTCGCATGACACTTCCGATCCTCGCCAACAATTCCTCCGGGTCGAAAGGCTTGGTGATGTAGTCGTCACCACCACCTTCGAGTCCGGCGATCTTGTCGGCAGGTCCGGACCGCCGGGTAAGAAAGATAATGCCAGGCTTCCTATCTTTCCTAATCTCTCGCGCGAAATCTAAACCATTGCCATCGGGCAATTCCATATCCAGCAGCACAAGGTCTACACTCGATGACGTGAGTAACCGTGCCGCCTCTTCGGTCGTCCCTGCTCGCAACACGGCAAACCCCTCGCGTCTGAGCAGTGACCCGAGCAACGCTTGTATGGAGCCGTCATCTTCCACTATCAGCGCGGTCATCGGCTGGCCTGTTTCGGCTCTGACATTGACATGCGGTGGTGTAATGGGTGGGATAGAAAAAAGGTGTAGCTTACTAGCGTCAATTCCCGGTCGGGTTACCAGGCAAGGGGTGTTTTCCTCTGCGATCCCCTCCAGCATTAGCGCCAATGCACCCTGCTCGAACGCCTGCCCAATCGATCGCCCGAAACCGAGTGCGCTGTAGAAAGCCGCGGCAAACGTAATTGCTGCGCGGTCGCCAATAGCCTGGCTCATTCCGATCGCGCAATCGATGTGTTCGGTGATCGCCTCAGCTTGGCGCTGCGAAAAACAGGCGTTAAGCACAACTACGCGGATGTCATCCTTCAGCGCCTTAAAGAGTCCGATGAGTGCCGCCTTGCTGACTGGTTGAGTATCTCCAACCTCATTGGTAAGCACGATTTCTTCCGTTTCGCTCCCATGCCCACTAAAGTGCAGAACGTGAGGCCTAAATCGGTTGAGGTGCTCGAGAAGATCTTGAGGGCGGGCGGCGAATTTCGGAATTAACTCAATAGAATCACGGTGTTCTGACAGTAGTATGCGACTTTCTATTGATCGAACCTCTTCGTCTAGCATTATTCTTTGCGTGCTTATCGGATTTGCTGACACCATCAATACGCGGGTCTTTGCCATACGTGACTGCCGATCCTAAGTCCATCCAACCTACGGCGAGCATAACTTTAAGGGGCTGTGATTTCTAGCGGTTCAAGGCTGTCAGATTTTGATACATTGGTCCTTCTGAGGAACGTTGGCCGATTGCCCCGTACTGAACAAGATTTTCGCATGGTCCGGACTGAGGGGAGGTAGCTGCTCGGCTCAACCGCGCTCCCCGCCCCGCCCTACCCAGTCACAGCGCGAGACGCCATCATCAGGAGATTCACCGCCACCATCCCGTTCGGCGCCAGCGCGCCTTGCGTCGGGCCTCACAGCAACGTGGGCTGGCTGGTGTTGAGGATGGCGGTTGTGAGGTCCATTGCGGCGAAGGTGGGAGCGCGGCGGCCAGGGGTAGCTAGCGGGCCGCAGTGTTGGGGATTGGTGGCCGGGGACGGGTTTTTGGCTCGTGTCTCAGTAGTGGTAGCGGTCGTGGTGGCGGGGGCGGGCGTGGCGCCGTTTCCTCCTTTGTTGTGACCCTTGTGGGGTGAATTCGAGCGTGGCGGTGGGGCCGTCACCTGCTCGACGCCACGGCCAATAGCGTCGCAGGGGTGGGGGACCGTGCATTGGAGGGTGCCGTCTGCGGGGCAGGGGGCGGCCGGGTTGCGGGCCGGTGGTTGTGGTGCGGGGGCTGTGGCTTCGGTGTTGGCGTGGGGGCTGTGGCTGGCGGTGGCTTGTTTCGGTTGGTGAGGGGTGGTCTAGTAGCATTCTCCTTTCTGGCGATTCACAGAGCGCGACGATGTCTTTGCGGAGTTTGGTGCTCGGCCTGGCGGCACTTGTTGTTGTTGCCACGTTTGCGGCCGGCGCGGTGTTCTTTATGCGCGGTCTTTCGGACCATACGCAGGCAACGTCCGTGCGGGCGGTGCAAAGTCGCGGTGAGGCTTTTGCGGACTATTTCGCAAGCGCGCTCGCGGCGGAATGGGAAGGGGTGCAACGGTTCGCCAGCGGGCTCGATCTCAGCGACGCCCCGGAGATCCTTCAGGCCCGGGTGGACGGGTTTTCCAGCACGGGCGACCATCTGTCATGGGCAGGGGTTGCGGGGCAGGATGGCCGGGTTCTCGCGGCGACACAAGAGTTGCTGGTGGACGAGAGCGTCGCGGGACTTCCATGGTTTCAGAACGGGCTCAACGGCCCATTCGCCGGTGACGTCCACGAGGCGGTGTTGTTGCCCGACGCGCCCGGAGGCGAGGCCGGACATGCGTCGCAGTTCATCGATTTTTCGGCGCCGGTGATGCTCGCGAACGGCGAAGTTGGGGGCGTATTCGGGGTGCAGATCAACTGGCACTGGGTGCAGACGCTGCTCGAGGACGCCGCGGACACTCTCTATCTCGACGTGATCCTGACCAATCGCAGCGGCGATGTGCTCTATACGACGTTCGAGGACGAAACGGGGGTGTCGATCCAGTCCATTCCTGCGCTCCGTTCCGCAGCCCTGGGCGTGCCCGGCATATTCCGGGGCGAATGGCCGGATGGCGAGGAGTATTTCAGTTTCGCAATTCCCGAGGCGATGTCGGGCGACGTGCCCCCGTTCGGCTGGGCCCTCGTCGCACGGCTCAACGCGGCTTTCCTCGCGCGGGCGGAGCGTGAATTCGGGCGTCAGATGCTGCTGACGGGCGGGCTGTTTGCCCTTGGCGGGCTGTTGGCGTTCGGGCTTGTCATTTCCTTTGCGTTCTCGCCTTTGACACGGCTCGTGCATGCGGTCGGAGCGCTCGCGAGAGGCGAGGATGTCGGGTATGCGGGGGAAACGCGAGCCTATCGCGAGGTCCGCATTCTCTCGGACGCCATGGCCCGGTTGCAGGCGCGGCGCAAGTAATTCGACAGGTCAGTGGGACCGAAACCCTCCCGAAACGATCCGCCGGCCGATGCCGGCGAGGAGCGCTGCCGTCGCCACGATGCCGGTGCCGGGCTCCCCTTCCCGCGTATGGAGCTTTTCATGCATGGCCAGGCGGATCGCCGGCGAGAGCGTCAGATTGGCCTCGGTGGTGCCCTCGAGCGACTGGAAGACGACCGCCTCGACAGGTCCCATCTGGTCGATATGGGCCACAAACCGCGTGCCCCTGGGAAGGGCTATGCCCCTCAGGCGCAGGGCGTCTTCATTGAGATCGACCAGCCAGACATGGTGTTCCTGACCCTCGAGTTCGATTCTCACGCGCTCGGGCGAGCGGCGCAGGACGGCCGATGTCCGGGGCGCCTCGAAGCAGACGAGCATGACAAGGGCCAGCACGGCCAGGTTATAGAGTGTCCAAAAGAGGATCACGATCTTGGCGTCGGCGGCGTTGGAGCCAATCTGATAGTCGGTAACAAGGCCGAAGGCCAAACCGACGAAGGTCACCACAAAAAGGGTCATGAAGCGCCAGAGGAGCGGCCATTGCACGAGCATCCTCGAGCGGTCGCCGCCCTTTACCGTCACTTTGAACTTCTGGCCCTTGGGGCGGAGGAGTCCGGTATAGACGCCACGGCTGATTTCCCATGCGCCGACGATCTGGCTGACGTCGTGGACGATCGGTACGAACAGGCCCCCCGAGACGAAGTTTATGAAGAACATCGACATCAGATAGTAGGGCGCGAAGTGGCTGATGATGTCGTCAAGCTGCGCGTCAAGAACGACGACCCCGAAATACCAGAAGAGCAGAGGGTAGATGATGCAGGCGAGCTTGAACGGGAAGATGGACGCCCAATAGACAAAGGAATCGATCATGCTCCAGCGGTCGCGGATGCGCAGGCTGTTCGGTCTGAGCGGGCCGGAGGCACTGCGGACGATCTGCATCAACCCCATGCCCCAACGGGCCCGCTGGGTTATGTACTCGCGCAGGCCCTCGGGGGCGAGGCCCTCGCTGAGGGGTTCGTTGAGGTAGGCGGTGGAATAGCGCTGTTCCTGCAGCCGCACGGAAAGGAGATAGTCCTCGGTCACGCTGGCGGTCGGAAAACCGCCGATCGCTTCGAGAGCCTCCCAACGCACTATGGAAGACGTGCCACAGCAGACAGCCACGCCCCAGGCATCCCGGGAGGGTTGCTGGTGATCGAAAAAGAAGCGCTGCTCGTCGGGATAGGCGCGGCTGATCCCGAGATTATGCTGGATCGGATCAGGGTTGAAGAAGTGCTGGGGCGTCTGCACCAGGCCGATGGTTGGATCGGAAAACAGGCTCAGCGAGCGTGAGATGAAGCCCTGGTGCGGGACGAAGTCGGCATCCAGAACGGCGACATAGTCGGGAACGGCGCCGGAGGCCTTGAGCGCCTCACGGGCGTGGTTGAGATTGCCGGCCTTGCCGTGGGTATTGTCGGCGCGGGCGATGTAGGACACATCGAGAGCCTTGCACGCATCGGCCAGCCACGGGCGTTGCCCGTCGTCGAGAACATAGACGTGTTTGTTCGGCCAGCGCAACGCACGTACGCCTGCAATCGTGCGTTCGAGGATCTGCCATTCTTCATTGTAGGTCGCTATGAAGACAGCGACTTTTGGAGGGTCTTTGCCCCACCATCCCAACGCCTCGTCCGCATCGCGCGAACGGTTCCTGTACCGCGCGAGCAAGGCAAAGGCGGAAAGGCTGGACAGCATCGCGAAGGCTTCAAGGAAAAAGAAGCTCCAGCTTGCCAATGCGTCCCAGGTCGGCGCCAGCGGGGCGAGCGTTTCGGTATATCTCCAGATGAGATACCTCAGGCTCAGGATGGCGGCAAACGTCGCGAGGACCACGCGCGGCAAGGTGCGCTCGCGGTCAAGGAGCGGGAGAAAGGTGTAGGCGATGCCGAGCACCACAAGTGCCGGTGCCCAGGCGGAGAGCGTTTCGGAGAAGGCGTACATCCTAGCCTCCCAGCGCGTCCCACCAGTCGGCGAGAAAGCTCAGAGGGCCTTCGCTGAAGATCACGCGGCCGGTGCGCCCGAGCGCGCACTCTTGTGCCAATCCCGGGGCGGACAGCAGTACCGTAAAGGCTTCATCCATTTCCTGTGGCGGCGCGATCGCCAGAGTTTCAGTGTTTTCGCGCGTACCCATCCCGCCCAACAAAGCAATCGTGGCTTCCAAGGTTGGCCCGTTGTTCAGGCGGAACTGGGCCACTTCTCCCAGGGACAGGCGATTGTATAGACGCTGGTCAACGCTGGCGTGCACAAAGGCGGTCGAGCAGTCGACAAAGTGGGCGACTGGATCGCCCGCCGCAACGAACTCGCCTGTATTGGCGGGCGTCGACCAAACGATACCGGACGATGGGGTGCGCAGTACGGTGGACAAAGCCTGAGCCCGTTTGGACTCGAGCCTTCGCCTTTCCTCCTCCAAAGCGTCAATGCGTTCCTGCCGGCGGAGGATTTCATACTGCAGGTCGAATGAGTCGATCTCGCTTGAATCCCCGGCCCGCTGCGTCAGCGCCGCCAGTTCGGCGCTTTCGAGCGCAAGCGCGCTGTAAAGGCCTGAAATGGTCGAGGGTGTCTGTCGGTTTGTGGCGATGGACCCTACGGTTTCGTTGCTCTGGACACGAGCGCCCATAGGCAACGCCCTGAGAGCCAACTGGCCCGCGACCGGCGCCCGGAGCGTCTTGAGTTCAGCATTGACGAAGGACCTCGAGCTCGTGCCCACGAGCTGTTCGCCAACCAGGATATAAAGGGCAACAATAATGGCAATGAGACCTGCGATGCGGGCAAGGTACTTCATACTACAACCTCTCGCCGGCTGCATGAAATTCATGCGGCACCCGCGTCCCTGGTACAACTTTAGTGCAGACAGCCAGAGGTTTAAAGCTTCGCGAATATCCCGACGCTGCGAGGCCGGCTTTTCCACAACGCGGATGTGACGGTCGTGCCGGGGCAGATTGGGGCGGTGGTATCAGGAGCGGCGGGGCGCGGGGAGGTAATCGGTGCTGGCTTATATAGGGGAACCGGTGGTACACACGGATGACGAAGTCCCGCAGCGGCTCGACGATCCGAAAATCACGGCCGGTGTGATGGATCTTTTGTTGTTCCTCGTGGGACACCAGTGCGCAGAGGAACGGAATGGGCATAGCGGAACGAAACAATATTCACGTCAACGGCTCCGGCACGAGGACGATGATGTTCTCGCACGGGTTCGGGTGTGACCAGAACATGTGGCGGTTTGTCGAGCCCGAGTTTCGCGACGGGTTTCGGACCGTGCTGTTCGATCTTGTCGGCTCGGGGCAGTCGGATCTTTCGGCGTATGATCCGGACAAGTATTCGCGGCTCGAGGGCTATGCCTCCGATATCGTCGAGATCGGGCATGCGCTCGACATCGAGGACGGGATTTTCGTGGGGCACTCGGTGAGCGCGATGATCGGCGCGCTGGCGTCCATTCAGGCGCCCGGCATGTTCTCCAAGCTGGTGATGGTGGGGCCCTCGCCGCGCTATATCGACGACGGGGACTATGTGGGCGGGTTCAACGCCGCGCAGATCGAGGAATTGCTGGTCTCGCTGGACGATAACCATATGGGCTGGTCGGCCACCATGGCGCCGGCGATCATGGGAAACCCCGAGCGGCCCGAACTCGGCGAGGAGCTGACAAACAGCTTCTGCCGCACGGACCCCGAGATCGCCAAGCAGTTCGCGCGCGTGACGTTCATGTCCGACAACCGGGACGATCTGGCGGAAATCGAAGCGGAGACGCTTGTGCTCCAGTGCAGCAACGACATCATTGCTTCGGAACCTGTGGGCGAATATGTGCACCGTTCAGTGCCCCGGAGCCGGATCAAATACCTTAAGGCAAGCGGTCACTGCCCGAATTTGAGCGCACCTGAAGAAGTGGTATTGGCGATACGTGAATTCGTTTGACAAGATACAGGCCGAAGATTTCGAAGATCTCTTCGAGAACGCGCCGTGCGGGTACCTTTCGATGTGGCCGGATGGGCGCATCGTCAAGGTGAACGCAACGCTGTGCGACTGGCTTGGCCGCTCGCGGGAAGACATTATCGGCAAGCGCCTGCGCGACCTGCTCAATGTCGCGGGCAGCATTTTCTTTGAGACGCATTTCGCGCCGATGCTGCGCATGCAGGGGTTCTTCCACGAAGTCGCGCTTGAAATGGTGAGGGCGGACGGATCGCACATGCCTGTGCTGGCCAATGCCGCCGAGCGCCGGGACGCCGAAGGCAATCTCCAGTTCACACGCCTGACGGTGTTCAAGGCGACGGAGCGGCGCCAGTATGAACGCGAACTGGTCGAGGCACGGGCGGCCGAGCGCGCAGCACGGCAGCGCCTTGAGGATATGGTCTCCTCGCTGCGCGAGGGTATGTCCGAGCAGGTCGCCATCCTCATGGAGGAGAAGCGGAACTCCGAGCTCAAGGAGCAGTTCGTCGCCGTGCTCGGCCACGATCTGCGCAACCCGCTGGCGGCGATCGATGCGGGCGCAAGCAAGCTGCTGCGCGACGGGGGCTGGACCGAAAGCACGCCGACCATTTTGCACCTGATGAAGAACAGCGTCTCGCGCATGGGTGGGCTGATCGACAATGTGCTCGATCTGGCGCGCAGCCGGCTGGGCGGCGGCATCGCGCTCGATCTTGCGGACAATCGCCCCCTTCAGCTGACGCTGGAACTGGTGATCGAGGAGATCAAGTCGGTCAATCCGGACAGAACGATCGATGTTTGTTTCGACATCGTGGCGCCCGTGCGGGTGGATCACGACCGCATTGCGCAGATGTTTTCCAACCTTTTAGGCAATGCGATCACCCACGGTATGGCGGATACGACCATCAAGGTTTCGTGTATGGTCGATGAAACGGGCGCGCTGGAGCTTTCGGTCGCCAATGCCGCCGACCCCATCCCCCCCGAGATGGTCGAACTGCTGTTTCAGCCCTTCCATCGCGGACAGGTCCGCAACAATGCGCGGGGGCTGGGCCTGGGGCTTTATATCGCTTCGGAAATCGCCAAGGCTCATGGCGGCTGGATCGATGTGGTTTCCGAGCCCGATGAGACCCGTTTCATCTTCCGCCTGCCCGCCCAGGCCGCCGACGCGGCGCAGGAGCGCGCACGCATCGACTAGGGGCTCTTGCCGGCCCATGAGCGTGGGTCAGGCCCGTCCCTCATAAGCAGCTTCGAGATCGGCGACGATGAGCTTGTTCATTTTGAGCATGGCTGCGGTCGCGCGTTTTGCGCCTTCGGGGTCCGATCCGGTCACCGTGCGGTAGAGGGCGCGGGGGACGATCTGCCATGAGACGCCGAACTTGTCCTTGACCCAGCCGCACTGGCTTTCGGCGCCGTCGCCCTGCGTGAGCTTGTCCCAGTAATAGTCGACCTCAGCCTGATCCTCACAGGAGACGATGAAGGAGATGGCCTCGGAGAATTTGAAGTGCGGGCCGCCGTTGATGGCGTTGAAGCGCTGGCCGAGGATTTCGAAATCGCCGGTCATGATCGCGCCGGGCTCGCCCATGCCGCCTTCGGCGTAGCGGGTGGTGCCGTGGATCTTGGTGCCGGGGAAGACCGAGGCGTAGAACTCGATGGCTTCCTCGAGGTTGTTGTCGAACCAGAGGCTCGGCGTGATCCTGGACATGATGCATGCTCCTTTAGATATCGAATAGGTTATATAATAAATAGGTTTTGAATGGAGTCAATGGGTGGGGAAGGACGGCATTTCACGCGCCGGACAGCGCGCGTGGCTGAATTCCGGCGACGCCCCCCCGGAACGACACAGGGCGCGGCGGGCCACGGGGCGGCGCGCGGGGAGGCGAGGCGCGTAAAGCGGGCTATTTGCGGAGGATTTTTTCCATCGACTTGCCGCGTGCGAGCTCGTCGACCAGTTTGTCGAGGTACCGGATTTCCCGCATGAGGGGCTCCTCGATCTCTTCGACGCGTACGCCACAGATGACGCCCGTGATGTGCACGCGTGCGGGATTCAGGTGCGGCGCGTGGGCGAAGAAATCCTCGAAGCTGACGCCATCGGCGAGACTGCGGTCGAGGCCCTGCGCGTCGTACCCGGTCAGCCACTGGACGATCTCGTCGACCTCGGCCCTGGTGCGCCCTTTTTTCTCGGCTTTGGCAACGTAGAGGGGATAGACGCTTGCAAAGCTCATGGCATAGATGCGGTGCCCGGTCATAACCCGTTCCTCAGTCTCTCCAGGGGAGCATCCGACAAAATGCGGCCCGCATCAATCCGCGGCTCGGCGGGGGCGTTTGCCTACGGGAACAAATCAGGGTTAACCGATGGTGACTTTGCGGCTGTCAAGGCTCGCAAATTGCAGTGTAGTTAATGAAATCGGTAGATTTGTTAGGGCCCGGTTAACGAATTGGGGGCTAAATCTTGGTCACACAGCCACTATGGGGCCAAATATGACCATCAACCTTCAGATCCCGGGAATCCAGGAACTCAAGCCGAGAATAACGGTGTTCGGCGTTGGGGGCGCGGGCGGTAACGCCGTCAACAACATGATTAATTCCGGGCTCGAGGGGGTCGAGTTCGTTGTCGCCAATACCGATGCGCAGGCCTTGGCGCTTTCGCGCGCGCAGCGCGTCATACAGCTTGGCGTGGGCGTTACCGAGGGGCTCGGTGCCGGCTCGCATCCGGAAGTCGGACGCGCGGCGGCCGAGGAAAGTTTCGACGAATTGAACGACCACCTTTCGGGCTCGCACATGGTGTTCATCACCGCGGGCATGGGCGGCGGCACCGGGACCGGCGCGGCACCGGTGGTGGCACGCGCCGCGCGCGAGCAGGGCATCCTGACTGTGGGCGTGGTGACCAAGCCGTTCCAGTTCGAGGGCAATCGGCGGCTCAAGCTTGCCGAAGAGGGCATCGACGAACTGCACCGGCACGTCGATACGCTCATCGTCATACCCAACCAGAACCTCTTCCGGGTCGCCAACGAGAAGACCACGTTCGCCGACGCGTTCGCGATGGCCGACGAGGTGCTGTTCTCTGGCGTTGCGTGCATCACCGACCTGATGGTCAAGGAAGGGCTCATCAACCTCGACTTCGCCGACGTGCGCGCCGTGATGCGCGGCATGGGCAAGGCGATGATGGGCACCGGCGAGGCCGAGGGCGAGGATCGCGCACGGCACGCCGCCGAGGCGGCGATCGCCAATCCGCTCCTGGACGACGTTTCGATGCAGGGCGCGCGGGGGCTGCTCATCTCGATTACCGGCGGCAAGGACATGACGCTTTACGAGGTGGACGAGGCCGCAAGCCGCATCCGCGAGGAAGTGGATTCGGACGCCAACATCATTCTCGGCGCGACCTTCGACGATTCCCTCGAGGGCAAGATCCGGGTGTCGGTTGTGGCAACAGGCACCGATGCGCTGATGGTCCAGGCGCTCGACCCGGTCAAGCCGAACGCCAACCGTGCCGCGCTCCAGGCCCGCCGTCCGGCGGCCGAAGCCCCTGCCGCGGCCCCCAAACCGGCCGAGCCGCAGCAGGCGCCGCGTCCGGAAGTCGCCGCGCATATGAGCGACGAGCAGTTCGAAGCCGCCGTCGCCAGTGCCATCCGCGAAGGCCGGGCTGCGCCCAAGATGCAGGCCGAGGACGACAGCGGGGTTACGATCGAACCTTATGTGCCGAGCGCTCCGGCGCCGCAGCATGCCGTCGATGAGACGCCGCGTGCCGCCGAAGCCGAGGCCCCCCGGCCGTATGTGCCTTCGGGCGCCGAGCGTCCGGCGCCGCAGCGGCGCATGCCGCGCGCAGAGGAAATGCCCAATGTCGCCCGCCGGCAGATGGAGCAGCCGAAAACCGAAGAACCGCGCAACGCGCGGGCGCTTTTCCGCCGGCTCGCCTCCAATGTCGGGCTCAATCTGGGCGGTGACGGCGAGCACGAGCACGAAATGGACAGGCGCCAGCCCGAGTTCGACGATGCGGCAGCGCGCAGCGCCATCGAGGCCGCGCCCTCGCGTCCTGCGGCACCGCGTCACACCGAGGGTGCGACGGGGCAGGCGGATGCGCACGGGCGGCAACCCGCGTCGCGGCCGGCGGCATCGGAACAGCTTGAAATTCCGGCGTTTTTGCGCCGCCACGGCTAGTTTGTAAAGCATCGGTCAGGTGTTGACGATCCGGCGGGGTTCCCCGTCGGATCGTTTTTCGTTAAAGAGCATTTGATAGGGGCATGTTGCGTTGCGCTGGATCCGTCACAACATGCTGTAGTTCTCGAACGGTCACGTGTTGGAAACCGATGGAGTGGTACCCACGTTTTCCGGACACGTTCAAATGTGCGGGCGGCCCTACCTCATTGCCCGGGAGTTTTTATGAAGAACTATGTCGTGCGCCAAAGCACGCTCAATGCACCCGTCGAGTTCGCCGGCATCGGCGTCCACAATGGCAAGCCCGCCAAATTAACCCTATCCCCGGCCGGCGCCGACAGCGGCTACAGGATCGAGCGCGTGCTGGCGGACGGACGGAAGATCGGACCGGTCAACATCGGTCATTCGCGCGTGACGCGGACGTCGCTATGCACGGTCGTCGACCTTGGCGATTCGGCATCGGTCGCGACGGTCGAGCACGTTCTTTCCGCGCTCAACGGGCTGGGGATCGACAATGCCCTGATCACGGTCGAGGGCGAGGAATGCCCGATCCTCGACGGCAGCGCGGCGCCGTTTGCGTCGGCGATCATGGCGGCGGGGATCTCCGTGCAGCCGGCGCGCAAGAGCTTCATCAGAATATTGCGGACCGTCACGGTGCGCCAGAACGATGCGTTCGCAACGCTCGAGCCCTATAACGGGCGGGCGTTCGACGTGGAGATCGATTTCAATTCCAACGTTATCGGCCGGCAGCGGATGATCCTAGACTGGTCGCCGCGCCAGTTCATCGAGAACGTCGCTTCGGCGCGGACCTTCGGGTTCGTCTCGCAGGCCAAGGTGCTCCGGCAGGCGGGCTATGCGCTGGGCTCGAGCATGGAGAATTCCATCGCCATCGAGGACGAGCGGATCGTCAACCCGGACGGGCTGCGCTACGAGGACGAGTTCGTGCGCCACAAGCTGCTCGACGCCATCGGCGACCTCGCTCTCGCGGGCAAACCGATCTACGGGCGGTTCCGGTCCTACAAGGGCGGGCACGGGCTCAATGCGCTGGTGCTGCAGTCGCTCTTTGCCAGCGAGCAGAATTTCGAGGTGGTGGAGGCCGACGCCCTGCCACTCGAAATGGAAGCGCTCGAGGACCTGCCCGAGGCAATGGTTTTGAAGCCTTACTTGCGTTCGATCGGCTGAATAGGCCATAAACCGTCACAGTTTTGATCATATCTGCCCCTAGCAGGGGGATCGCGGGGCGGCCAATCGCCCCGCATCATTGTTGTTGCGCATTGAGGACGGAGCGTTTCGTGAGCATTTCAGCCAGGTCGAAAACCCTTGTGGCCAGTCTTCGCCTCGGTCTGGCGGCGGCGCTTGTGACCATCGTTGCGGCGTGCTCGGGGGGCGGGTTCTTTTCCAAGCCCGAAGAGCCGATCATCCCGGCGGACGAGCTTTATTCCGACGCGGTGGGGCATATGGAGGCCAACCGCTATATCTCGGCGATCGAGGATCTCGAAAAGCTCGAGCGGCAGCATCCTTATTCGGACTATAACGAGCGCGCCAAGGTGATGATCACCTTCGCCAATTTCCGGCTCGGCCGGTATGAGGAGGCGGCGCTCGCGGCGGACCGGTTCCTGGCGCTCTATCCGCAGTCCTCCGAGGCGCCCTATATCATCTTTTTGAAGGGCAGTTCGTATTTCCAGCAGATCCCGGACGCGACGCGCGACCAGACCTTCGCGGCCGATACGATCGATACCTTCGAGCTTCTCATTTCGAGCTATCCCACCAGCCGGTATGCCGAGGAAGCCAAGCCGATGATGGTGGTGGCGCGCGACCAGCTTGCCGCCAAGGAAATGTCGGTGGGCCGCTATTATCTGGGGCACCAGGACTATGCCGCCGCGATCAACCGCTTCCGCGCGGTGGTGGAGGACCATCAGCAGTCCACCCATGTGGAAGAAGCGCTCTACCGGCTGGTTGAGGCGTATCTGTCGCTCGGGCTGGCCAGCGAGGCGCAGACGGCTGCGGCGGTGCTGGGTACGAACTATCCGGCGAGCGAATGGTATGGCCGCGCGTTCAGCCTGTTGCAGGACCGGGGCCTGAGCCCGCAGATGGTGGCGGGGAACTGGCTGTCGCGCTAGCCGGCCAGACCGCATTCTCGCAAGATCAAGCCCCGATGCATGTGTGTCGGGGCTTTTTTGTCGATTGGTCCGGCTTGACGGATTGCGATAAATGTTCTTGTTTTATTCTCATTGCGCGAAAGGCGTGGAAGAGGCGTTCGGGCGTTTGCCGAGCGGGGGACGAAGGGGATATGACTCACCTGTCCGCGAAAGATAGGGAGCCGGTTGGGCGATGCTGAGCACGCTTTCGGTCCGCAATATCGTTCTTATCGACCAGCTCGATCTCAGCTTCGAGCAGGGCCTGACGGTGCTGACCGGTGAGACCGGCGCGGGCAAGTCGATCCTGCTCGACGCGCTGACGCTGGCGCTCGGGGGGCGCGGCGACGCGGCGCTGGTGCGCGAGGGTGCCGATAGCGGGCAGGTGGTCGCCGTCCTCTCGCTCGAGCATGACCATCCGGCGCGGATGCTGCTGCGCGAAAACGAGATCGCGGACGATGCGGATATCATCTTGCGGCGCGTGCAGCACGCGGACGGGCGCACGCGGGCCTTCGTCAACGACCAGCCGGTGTCGGCGGGGTTGCTGCGGTCGGTCGGCGGGCTGCTTGTGGAGGTGCACGGGCAGCATGACGACCGCGCGCTGATCGACGCGGCGACGCACCGGGCGCTGCTGGACGCATTCGGCGGACTGGGCATGGAACGCGAGGCGGTGCGGGCGGCCCATGCGGCGTTCGCCGAGGCGCAGCGTGCGGTGGAGGCGCAGCGGGCGCGGGTGGAAAAGGCGGCGCAGGAAGAAGACTATGCGCGCCACGTCGTCGAGGAATTGAGCGCACTCAAGGCCGAGCCGGGGGAAGAGGAGACGCTTTCGGAACGGCGCGGCTGGCTGATGGGACTGGAGAAGGCCGCCGGCGAGGTCAACGATGCGGACGAAATTCTCAACGGGACCAATGCGCCGGGACCGGCCCTGGCGATGCTGTTGCGGCGGCTGACGCGCAAGAGCGAGGCGGAAGCCAAGCTGTTCGAGCCGATGGCGGAGGCGCTCGATGCGGCGCTGGTGGCGCTCGATGGCGCGAACGAGGCGCTTGACGGCATCCGGCGGGAGATGGCGTTCGACCCGCGCGAACTCGAACAGGTCGAAGAGCGGCTGTTCGCGCTGCGTGCGGCGGCGCGCAAGCATCAGGTCGAGTGCGACGCGCTGCCCGATATCCTGGCGCAGTTCGAGGCGGATCTGGCCGCGCTCGAAAGCGGGGAGGAGACGCTGGCCGCACTCGAAGCGGAGATGAAGGCGGCGGAAGCGGCGTATCACAAGGCCGCCGCGGCGCTGAGCAAGGCGCGGGAAAAGGCGGCGGCGGCGCTTTCAAAGGCAGTGGGCAAGGAACTGCCCGACCTCAAGCTGGGATCCGCCCGGTTCATCGTCGACCGGCAGGTGGACGAGAACAAGATCGCGGCGAGCGGGTACGATCAGATCGAATTCCACGTGCAGACCAATCCGGGCACGAGCCCGGGGCCGATGATGAAGGTGGCGTCGGGGGGCGAGCTCTCGCGGTTTTTGCTGGCGCTCAAGGTGGTGCTTGCCGACAAGGGATCGGTGCCGGTGCTGATTTTCGACGAAATCGATACAGGTGTCGGCGGGGCGGTTGCCGATGCGATCGGGAAACGGCTGGCGCGGCTGGCCGATGCGGTGCAGGTTCTGTCGGTGACGCACGCGCCACAGGTGGCGGCGCGGGCCAGGACGCATCTCCTGATCGAAAAGCAGGCAATCGAGGAGGGGGCGTTCATGCGTACGCATGTCAAACCGCTCGACGCGGACGCGCGTGGCGAGGAAGTGGCTCGGATGCTCGCCGGTGCGACGATCACCGAAGAAGCGCGCGCGGCGGCAAGGCGGCTGATGAGCGAGGTTTCGGCGTGAGGGCGCGGCGTTCGGGGGCGACCGGCGGGCTGCCTGCCGCGGGCCCTTTCGCCGGCGCGCGTGTTGTGTTTCCGGCGGCGGCCGGGATTAATCCAGGTCCGGAGTTACGATGAGTGCCGATACCGCGATCACCGATCTGACGCCCGAGGCGGCCAGGGCCGAGCTCGACCGGCTGCACGCGGTTCTGGAGCGCGCCGACAAGGCGTATTTCCAGGAGGATGCGCCGGAAATCACCGATGCGGAATACGACGCGGCCAAGCGGCGGTATCTCGAGATCGAGGCGAAATTCCCCGAGATCCGGCGGGCGGATTCGCTGTCCGAGAAGGTGGGCGCGGCGCCCGCCGAAGGCTTTGCCAAGGTGCGCCACGCGGTGCCGATGCTCAGCCTTGGCAATGCGTTCGACGACGATGACGTCGCGGACTTCGTTGCGCGGGGGCGGAAATTCTTCGAGCGCGAGCAGGGGCTCGAGCTGGCCTTTACCGCCGAGCCCAAGATCGACGGGCTTTCCGCGTCGCTGCGGTACGAGAACGGGGTCTTCGTGCGCGGGGCGACGCGCGGGGACGGAACCGAGGGCGAGGACATCACCGAAAATCTCAGGACGATCGGGGATATTCCCAAAAAGCTTGCGGGATCGGGCTGGCCGGACGTTCTGGAGGTGCGCGGCGAGGTCTATATGACCCACGCCGATTTCGCGGCGCTCAAGGCGCGCTCGGCGGCGGAGGGGGGGCAGGACTACGTCAATCCGCGCAATACGGCGGCGGGATCGCTGCGCCAGAAGGACCCCGCGGTCACGGCCAAGCGGAACCTGAAATTCTTCGCCTATGGCTGGGGCGAACTGAGCGCGCCGCTGGCGGAAACCCAGTATGAGGCGGTGCAGAAGCTGGGCGCGTTCGGCTTCGTCGTCAATCCGCTGATGATCCGGACGACATCGACCGAGGAGATGCTGGAGCACTACCGGCGGATCGAGGCGCAGCGGGCGACGCTGGGGTACGATATCGACGGGGTCGTCTACAAGCTCGACAATCTGAGGCTGCAGGAGCGCTGGGGGTTCGTCGCGCGGGCGCCGCGCTGGGCGATCGCGCACAAGTTCCCGGCCGAGCAGGCCACGACGATCCTCACCGGCATCGATATCCAGGTGGGGCGGACTGGTACGCTGACGCCGGTGGCGCGATTGCAGCCGGTGACCGTGGGCGGAGTGGTCGTCGAAAATGCGACGCTGCATAACGAGGACTATATTGCCGGGCGCGACAGTACCGGGGCACCGATCCGCGACGGGTACGATATCCGGGTGGGCGACACGGTGATCGTGCAGCGGGCGGGGGACGTGATCCCGCAGATTGTCGCGATCGTGCCCGAGAAACGGCCGGCGGATTCGGTGCCCTACGCATTTCCGCATCAGTGCCCCGAATGCGGGTCCGAGGCCGTGCGCGAGGCGCATCCCAAGACCGGAAAGCTCGATGCGCGGCGGCGGTGCACCGGCGAATTGATCTGTCCGGCGCAGGCTGTCGAGCAGCTCAAGCATTTCGTCTCGCGCGACGCGCTCGATATCGACGGGCTCGGGGACAAGCAGATTGCGGCCTTCCATGCGGACGGACGCGTCATGCAGGCGGCGGACATCTTTACGCTCAGGGAGCGGGACGCGCGCAGCCTTAAAAAACTCAAGGACCAGGAGGGTTGGGGGGAGACCTCGGTCAAAAAGCTCTTCGACGCGATCGATGCGCGGCGGGAGCCGGAGCTCGACCGGTTTATCTTCGCGCTGGGTATTCGTCACGTGGGGGAAACGACAGCGACGCTCTTTGCCAAGACGTTCGGGACTTTTGCGGCGTTCCGCGAGACGGCGCAGGCGGCAGGCCATGGCGAGGAGGAGGCGCGAGCGGCGCTTCTGGGGATTGACGGGATCGGGGAAACGGTCGTGCAATCGGTCGGCGCGTTCTTTGCCAATGAGCGCAACGAGAAAGCCATCGACGATCTTCTTGCCGAGGTGACCCCGCAGGTTTACGCGGTCGCGGCGGCGGCCGATAGCGCGGTGGCGGGCAAGACGGTGGTGTTCACCGGCTCGCTGGAACGGATGACGCGGTCGGAAGCCAAGGCGATGGCCGAGCGGCTGGGCGCCAAGGTTTCGGGCTCGGTGTCGGCCAAGACCGATCTCGTGGTTGCCGGGCCGGGGGCGGGCAGCAAGCTCAAGCAGGCCGAAAGCCTCGGCGTCCAGGTAATATCGGAAGACGACTGGTTCGATCTGGTGCAATAGGCGGCGCAAGCCGTATGGGAGGACGCGATGCGGACTATAGCTTTCGTTCTTGGCCTGATCCTGGCGCTGCATTCGGCCGGGATGGCGCAGGAAAGCGATACGGCGGCGGTGTTGCGGGCGGACCTTTACGCCGGTTCGCTCGCGGACGGGCTGGCCGAGATGGAGGCGCGGGCGGCGGAGGGTGATGCGGAGGCCGCGTTCGGGGCCGGGTTTCTGATCTTTCTGACCGGTGTCGAGGATTTCGCGCAGGCGATGCTGCGGCACGGGTTCGATCCCGAGCGCGGTATTGTCGTTTCGCCGTTCATGGGGGCATTTTCGCCGCCCGAGGCGCCGCAGCGTCCGGCCGCGCCGCTCGATTACGCGCAGTTGAGAAGCCATCTCGATGCGTTCGTTGCGGCGATGGACAGCGCGCACGAGCAACTCGTCGATGCGGCGGTGCAGGACGGGGCGCCGGTCGAGATCGACGTGATGCGAATCCGGTTCGACCTCGACGGGGACGGCGTGGGCGACGATCAGGGAACCGTGGGCGCGATCCTCAACCAGGCCGCGAGCCTGGGCGGCGCGCTGGGCGCGGATGCGCCGGCCGAGCTGCCCGAGGCGGTCTTTGCGTTCGATGCGGCCGATGCGATCTGGCTGGCCGGTTACAGCCAGGTGCTCGCGGCGCAGGCGGATTTTCTGCTCGCGCACGATTTCGAGATGACGTTCAACGCGGCTATGCACCGGGTTTTCCCCGGTGCGGGGCTGCCCATGGACAATGCCGGACGCGGCAGCATCATGTCGGACCCCGAAACGGACATGCTCATGGCCGATGCCATTGCCGGGGTCCATACGCTCAACTGGCCGGTCGTCGATCGCGCGCGGCTTACGGGGGTGCAGGACCGGCTTTTCGAGATCGTATCGCTGTCGCGGCGGAACTGGGAGGCGATCATTGCGGAGACCGACGATCATCTCGAATTCATGCCGGCGCCGGCGCAAACGCCGGTTCACGAGGATATGCGGATCACCAAGCCGATGGTGAGCGCCTGGCTCGAAACGCTCGATGCCTTCGAGGCGATCGTTTCGGGCGAATTGCTGCTGCCGCACTGGCGGTTCCCGGAGCGCGGCTTCGACCTCGACGCGTATTTCACCGAGGCCGAGAGAACCGACGCTGTGATGATCCTCACCGGGTATGGCGCGCTGCCGTTCATGCGCGAGGGCACGGTGGCGGGGCCCGAGCATTTCGAAGCGGCCAACGCGGTCTTCGGGAATGCGATCTGGGGCTATGCGTTCTGGTTCAACTGAACGCGCGCGCCGGACGGCCTTAAGCGCTTCAGATCGCTTCAGTCGCCTTTTCGAGCCAGACCCTGTCCTCGCCATCGAGCAGCGAGCCGATCTCGTCGCGGGTGCGGGTGTGGTAGGCGTTGAGCCAGTCGCGCTCGGCCTGTTCGAGAAGGGAGAGGTCGATCAGGCGGGTATCGATGGGGGTGAGGGTGAGGGTCTCGAAGTCGAGATATCTGCCTTCGCCGATCCCGCTTTTTTTGACCGCGACGAGGTTTTCGATGCGAATGCCGTACTGGCCTTCGAGGTAAAAGCCCGGCTCGTTGGAGAGCACCATGCCCTCTTCGAGCGCGATGGCGTAGCGCGGGGAGATGCCGGCGGGGCCCTCGTGTACCGAAAGGTAGGCGCCGACGCCGTGGCCGGTGCCGTGATTGTAGGTAAGGCCGGCCTGCCAGAGGAACTGGCGCGCGAGGATGTCGATCTGGGCGCCTGTGGTGCCCACCGGGAAGCGGGCGCGGGAGATGGCGATCATGCCCTTCAGGACGCGGGTGAAATGGTCCTGCTGGGCCGGAGTGACCGGGCCGGTGGAGAGGGTTCTCGTGATGTCGGTGGTGCCGGTCGCGTATTGGGCGCCTGAATCGACGAGCATCAGTTCGCCGGGCACGAGGGTGCGGTTGGACTTTTCCGACACGCGATAGTGCACGATGGCGCCGTTGGGGCCGGAGCCCGAGATGGTGTCGAAGCTGACGTCGAGCGCGCCGGCGTCGCGGCGGAAGGCTTCGAGCTTCTTGACGATGTCGATCTCGGTGAGCGCGCCGCCGGGTGCGGTCTTTTCGAACCAGGCGAGGAAGCGCGCGAGCGCGACGGCGTCGTGGCGCTGGGCCTCGCGCATGCCCGAAAGTTCGACGGCGTTCTTTTTGGCCTTGGGCAGGAGGACCGGATCGCGCTTTTCGACGAGGCTGGCACCGCCTTCGGCAAGGAGCGTGCGGACCTGGCTGGGTGCGGTCGCGGGATCGAACCAGACGGACTTGCCCTGCGCTGCGAGGGCCGAGAGCGCGACTTCGAAGGTGGATTTGTCGGCGAGCTCGGCGACGCCTGCGAGCGCGGCGCGGTGGTCTTCGACAAGTTTCGAGGCGTCGACGAAGAGCGTCGGCGTGCCCTTCTCCGTAACGATGGCGAAGCCGAGCACGAACGGGCTGTGGGGCACGTCGCGGCCGCGGATGTTGAAGAGCCAGCACAAGGATTCGGGCAGGGTGAGGACGACCGCGTCGGCGCCTTCGGCCTGCATGGTCTCGCGCAGCTGGGCGAGCTTGTCGGCGCTCGAAAGGCCGGTGCGGTTGTGGCCGAGCACCTCGATCGGACCCTGGGGCGGCTTCGGGCGGTCCTGCCAGATGGCGTCGACGGGGTTTTTCGAGGGGACGAGGGTGATGCCGACGGCGGCGAGCGGCTTTTCGAGTTCGGTGATCTGGCCGTGGGTGTGGAGCCACGGGTCGAAGCCGATGCGGGCGCCGGTGGAGAAGTGGTCGGCGATCCATTGGCCGGGCCTGGTGTCGGTGGTGTCGACGACGGTCAGCAGCGCGGTGTCGGTCTGCTGGGGCGCCTGGATGGTGTAGCGGCTGTCGACGAAGAGCGCGGCGGTTCTGGTTCCGATGGCGGCGAGGCCGGCCGAGCCGGTGAAACCCGTGACGTATTCGAGCCGCGCATCGCAATCGGGGACGTATTCGCCCTGGTGCACGTCGGCGCGGGGGACAAGGAAGCCATCGAGACCCTGCTCGGCGATCTGCGCGCGCAGCGCGGCAAGGCGGGGCGCGACCTGGGCCGGGTCGGAGCGGACATCGAAGGTCTGGAAGACCGCGTCGGGGATGGCAAGATTTTGATGCATGAGGCGTTCCTGACCCTGGATTGGCATGCGGTTTTGGCATGGCTGGGTTGACCCAGAAGGTCTAACCAACAATCGCGAACGGGTCTATCTATAGCCTCGAACGCTAAATAGAAAACCCGATCAGATTTCGGAGACGGACCATGGTTGAAGACAAGAGCTTCTTTCGCAAGGCACTCGACGCAATGATCGAGGCGCGCGGCCGCGAAGCTGCACGCCAGGTCGACCGCTACACACGGATTTACGGGTGCGACTTCGGCACGTCCAAGAAGAGCGTGGCGAAGTAAGCTGAAAAACCGCATTGCCTGGGGCTAGCGCCCCGGGTCGTGAGAAAAAAGAGCCCCAACGGCATGCGCCGTCGGGGCTTTTTGTTATGCCTTTTCGAGCGTGAGCGTGGTCCACTCGTTGCGCACGATGCGATCGCGCAGGATCATGCCCTGCTGGCGGTAGGCGGCAATGACGCGCTGGGCCTGGGTGTTCAACAGCCCTGAAAGGACGATGGCGCAGCCGCGTTCGGCAATGCGGCCGATGCCCGGCGCGAGCGCGACGAGCGGGCCGGCGAGGATGTTGGCGACGATCAGGTCGTAGGGCGCATTGCCCTGGATTGTCGTGTGGTCGAGGCCGGCGGCGTAGACATCGACGATCAACTGCCCGACCCCGTTGATATGGGCGTTCTCGCGGGCGATCTTTACCGCGACGGGATCGATGTCGGAGGCGACGACGGGTACGCGGCGGCGCTTGGCGATGGCGATGGCCAGGACGCCGGTTCCCGTGCCGATATCGATCGGGCGCATGGGGCGCTTGCGTTTCAATATCTTCTCGATCGCCTGCAGACAGCCGGTGGTGGTGTCGTGATGGCCGGTGCCGAAGGCCTGGGCGGCGTCGATGCGGATGGGGATGGCGCCAGCGGGCGGCGCATTCAGCTCGTGGCTGCCATAGATATAAAAGCCGCCGGCGGTGACCGGGTGCAGGCCTTCGAGCGAGCGGGCGACCCAATCGGTCTCCTCGTCGAGCGGGGCGACCGCAAAGCCAACCTCGCCGCCCAGAACGGAACGGGCGATGGCCTTGAAGGCGTCGAGATCGGGCGGGGAAGCGCAGGTCGCCTCGAACACCCACTCGCCGGTCTTTTCGTCTTCGTGCGCCGAGGCGGTGAGCGCGAGATCGTCGCGCTCCATGACCGCGTCGACCAGGGCGTATGCCTGATCCTTGGTGAGGGGCGTGGAAATCTGATCGTGGGACATCGGGGGGCTCGGCTGATCGTTTGGCTGCGGTTGTGCAAGCGGGCGGTGGGGAAGTCAACACGAATGGCGGGGACGTGCTTGACAAGCCGTTCATCCTGTTCTCTATTTGTTCCAAGGCATTTTCGGGGGCGAGGATGGACCTGTCGGAGCTTGAGGGCTTTGTCGTGGAGGCCAAGCGGGCAACGTATGTCGGCACTGGAGCGCCGGCGGAGTCGAGCCGGCCCGGTGCGCACGATATGTGTCACGCCCGTGGACGCTGGTCCTACCGGGACAGCTATTTCGGGGGCACGGACTTTCTGGGGCAGGAGACCGTCTGGCACGATGGCGAGCCGGTCTGGGCAATGAACTATTACGGCTATATCGTGCGGCCGCACATGTTCGATGCCCGGCGTGCGGGTGAGACGACGAAGGCGGCGCTTTGCGCGATGTATGCGGAGGGGCGGTTTCTCGGCGGGTTCGAATGGGACGGGCCGCACGGGGTTTATCGCGACGTCTCGCGCGGGACGGTGGCGCAGTTTCACGGGCGCGAGACGATCGCTATTGGCGGCGTGGTGCTCTACGGGCTGGATTATTGCGGCGGCCTGATCAGGCCGTGATGCGGAAGGAGGGATATTCCATGTATGGGCTGATTGGGCAGATGCTGGCGGCGCCGGGCAAGCGCGAGGAGCTGATCGGCATTCTGCGAGAGAATGAGGGCGGGATGCCCGGGTGCCTGAGCTATGTGATCGCGCGGGACACCGAGAACAATGACGCGATCTGGGTGAGCGAGGTGTGGGACAGCGCGCAAAGCCATAGGGCCTCGCTCGAACTCGAGAGCGTCAAAATGGCGATCGCGAAAGCGCGGCCGATCATTGCAGGGTTCGGCCAGCGGTTCGAAACCGAGCCGGTCGGCGGGATCGGACTTTAGGCCAGGGCACAAAAGCGCAAGCCCTATCAAGCCGGGGGGTGCGGGCGGCGCCATAGTCGCCGGCGTGAAGGCAACAAGGGAGCGACCGGTGCGGTTTGTCGGCAAGGTTCTGTGGTTCGTCGAAAGTCACTTTCGCAAGGATATCGACCTGGACCGGATTGCACGGGCCTGCGGCGTATCGCGGTTCCATATGTGCCGGGGGTTCATCTCGGCGACCGGCTATTCGGTGATGGATTATCTGCGGGGGCGGCGGCTCACGGAAGCTGCGCGGCAACTTGCGGCGGGCGCGCCATCGATCCTGCATGTGGCGCTCGAGGCCGGATACGGATCCCACGAGGCCTTCACCCGCGCTTTTCGCGACCGGTTCGGGATGACCCCCGAAGCGGTACGGGACGGAAACGCGGTGGATCAAACCTTGCTTGTGGAGCCCATAAGAATGGAAAGAGCAGCTGAAAAATCGATCGATCTCCCCGAACCGCGTCGCGAAAGGACCGAAGGACTAACAATTGTTGGCCTGGCCCGGCGCTATAAATATCTCGATGTGGGCGGCATTCCGGCCCAATGGACCGAGTTCCAGGCGTATGAAGGGACGCTCGGTGAGCGCTCCGGGCTCTGGTACGGACTGTGCGACAGCTTCGATGAGGCCGAAGGCACATTCCGGTACACCAGCGGGGTGAGGGTGGACGATCCGGGCGACGTGCCCGAGGCGCTCACTGTCATCAGGCTGCCGGCGCAAAGCTATCTGGCCTTCACCCACAAGGGCCATATTTCAGAGCTGCGGCACACCATGAACGCCATTTGGAGCGATTACATGCCCAATAGCGCAGAGGAGGCCGATGGCGGTCAGGCGCTGTTCGAGCTTTACAGCGAGGCGTTCGACCCGGTTTCGGGGCATGGCGGGCTGGAGATCTGGATCCCGATCAAATCCTAGCCCCTGGTCGTTTCGGCGTCAGGCGAGGTGCCAGCGCAGCGGCTTGGCGTTCTCGCGCACCAGGATGCCCTTGGCTTCAAGATCGAGCTGCACGCATTTCTGCCACCAGCCGATCTTGTCGCCGCCGGGAAACAGGTGTTCGGGCATGTGCGGGCGGATGGCTTCCCTGACCTCGGCCTGCGTCAGGCCCGGAGGCGCCTTGGGCAGGCCCTTGAGAAAGGCGGCTTTGGTCGCGTTGTATTTTTCGGCATCGACATTCGTTGTCTTGCCGGGATGATTGACGTTTTCGACCGCTATCTTATCGCCCATCGCGCACTTCCCCTTTGTTTGTCGCATCGACCCTACTGCGCACGCGCAAGCGCAGGCAAGTTTCGCCCGAGTGTTGCGCGCGGCTAGAGGTTGTCGATCAGCGGCTTGAGTTCGGCGAGCGAGTCGATTTTTGCAAACCGGGGCGTGGCGGCTGGTTCGTCGGCGCGCTCGTAGTCCCAGGTCAGGGTGTGGGGCACATAGGTGCCCCAGCCGCCCGCCTCGATGGCCGGCAGGACGTCTGAGCGCAGGGAATTGCCGACCATCATGGCCTTTTCCGGCCCGTCGCCGTGGCGGGCGAAGGTGGTGGCGTAGGTCGTGGGGGACTTGTCCGAGACGATTTCGACGGCGTTGAAAAACTCGCCCAGACCGGATTGGGCGAGCTTGCGCTCCTGGTCGAAGAGGTCGCCCTTGGTGATGAGGACGAGGATGAACCTCCCTGTCAGCGCTTCGAGGGTGTCGTGGACGTGGGGCAGGGTTTCGATGGGGTGCGAGAGCATTTCGCGGCCGGCGTCGAGGATGCGACCGATCAGTTCGGCGGGCACCTGGCCGTCCGTCACCTCAATGGCGGTTTCGATCATCGAGAGGGTGAAGCCTTTGATGCCGAAGCCGTAATGGGCGAGGTTGGCCTTTTCGGCGGCGAGCAGGCGTTCGGCGAGGTGCTCGGGATCGGCATGATCGGCGAGCAGTTCGGTGAAGTGCTGCTGGGTGAGGCGGAAGAAGTGTTCGTTTTCCCAGAGCGTATCGTCAGCGTCGAAACCGATCGTGGTGAGGGTGGGCATTGGCAGGCTCCTTTTGTCCCACAGCTACTCCGGGCCCCCCTGGCTTGCAAGGGGCGTGCCGGCGGTGGGACAAGAGCCTCCGGGGGGCGGCCTATCCGTCGAGTTTCCTGCGCAGGAGTTTGATCCGGTTTTCGGCTTCGAGCGCGGTCAGGTCGTCCCGATAGGCGTCGGGTTCCTCGGCTTTCTGGGCGAGGTAGATCAGTTCGCGGCGCTGTTCGGACGTCATCACGCCGCCGCCGGTGAGGTAGTCCTCGTGGGCGTTGATGCGATTGGCGTCGGGGTTGGCGGTGGCGATGCCGGGATGAATGTCTGACATGGGAGCGCTCCGTTGCACAGGTAGACGATAAACACCTGCGCATCCTCGCGAGTTCCCTCCCGGGCCGGGGCAATATTGCGGCTTTTTGGGGGCCCGGCCGGGGCGATCCGGCCGGGCGGGCGCTTACGTGCGAGTGATCGAGACGCCGCCATCGACCAGCATGGAGGCGCCGGTCATGAAGCGCGAGGCGTCCGAGGCGAGAAACAGGGCGGCCTCGGCCAGTTCCTCGGGGGTGCCCAGGCGCTTGAGGGCGTGCAGACCTTCGATGAAGCCGCGGGTTTCAGGCGCCGCGTCGGGGAGGTTGGCGGCGTTCGAGGGGGTATCGACGCCACCGGGCAGGAGCGCGTTGGCGCGGACGCCCCGGGCGCCGTATTCAGCCGCGAGCGTCTGGACGAGGCCGACAAGGCCGGCCTTGGCGGCGGCATAGGCGGCCATGCCGGGAAAGCCGACCGTGTTGCCAACGAAGCTCGAGGTGAAGATCAGCGACCCGCCGCCATTTTCGAGCATGGCGGGGACCTGATGGCGGGCGCCGAGATAGGCGCTGGTGAGGCAGGTATCGATGGTTTCCTGCCAGCCGAAGGGATCGATCCGGGTGACCGAGCCCATGACCGTGGCGGCGCCGGCATTGTTGAAAGCGACATCGAGGCCGCCAAACTGCTTTATGGCCGTCGTGACGCAGGCCTGGGCGTGGCGCTCGTCGCGCACATCGCCGGCGACCGCGATCGCACGGGCGCCAAGGGCCTCGATCCGGGCGACGAGTTCGCCAAGCTTCTCCTGCCGGCGGCCCGACAGGACGAGGTTGGCGCCCTCTTGGGCAAAGAGCAGGGCGGCCGCCTCGCCTATGCCCGAGGTGGCGCCGGTGACGATGGCGGTCTTTTCGTTGAGCCGAGACATTTTCTGTCCTCCGTTGGTTTGGAACGGAGGGAGGGATGTCAGAATGGGGCCGGGTGGCGCGACCCGGTTTTGGGGCCCGGTTTTTGCGGCTCTCCGCATTCGCCAGCGCGCTTCCGGATGACCCGAAGACGTAAACGTCGCCGGGTCCAGCCCGGCGATGACGAGGGGAGGGGAGCGGTTTATCTAGAAGGGGGGGCTCAACCCCGCTTCACAAAACTGTCCAATACCTTCTTCGGCCCGGCCTTTTCGAAATCAATTGAGAGCTTGTTGCCCTCGACTGCCGTAACCGTCCCATATCCGAACTTCAGGTGAAACACGCGCTCGCCGATGGCGTAGGCGGATGAGGGGCCGGAGGAGCGGGCGACGAGGTCGCCGTCTATGGTGAGCGGGCCGGGGCTTTTGCGGGCGGATTGCTGGCGTTGGGCGCGTTGCCAGCCAGGGGTTTCGTAGACGCTGTCGAAGGGGTCGCGGGCGTCGAAGCGGGTGGCGGCGCGGCCGCCATAGGTGTAGCCGCCGTAGGAGGAGCCCGTGTCGGTGACTTCGACGGCTTCGGCGGGGAGTTCGTCCAAAAAGCGGGTGGGGATGGCGGACTGCCAGAGGCCGTGGATACGGCGGTTTTGCGCCAGCGAGATGCGGGCGCGCTTTTTGGCGCGGGTGATGCCGACATAGGCGAGGCGGCGTTCTTCCTCGAGCCCTGCGAGGCCGCTCTCGTCGAGGGCGCGCTGGTGGGGGAAGAGGCCTTCTTCCCAACCGGGGAGGAAGACAGTGTCGAATTCGAGGCCCTTGGCGGAGTGGAGCGTCATGATGGAGACGGCGTCTTCGGCGCCTTCGCCGCTGTCGCGGTCCATGACGAGGGCAATGTGCTCGAGGAAGCCGCCGAGGTTTTCGAATTCCTCCATCGAGCGGATGAGTTCCTTGAGGTTTTCGAGCCGGCCCGGCGCGTCGGCGGATTTGTCGTTCTGCCACATCGCGGTGTAGCCGGATTCGTCGAGGATCTGCTCGGCGAGCTCGAAATGGGGGATGGTGCGGGTGCGGTCGGCCCAGTCGTCGATCGAGGCGACGAGTTCGCGCAGGGTGGAGCGCTGCTTGGGTTTGAGCTCCTCGGTGGCGACGAGGTCGCGGATGGCGGCCAGAAGCGGGATATTGGCGGCGCGGGCGGTGTCGTGGATCGTCTGGACGGTCGCGTCGCCCAGGCCGCGCTTGGGGACGTTGATGATGCGCTCGAGCGCGAGGTCGTCGGCGGGCTGGGCGACGATGCGGAGGTAAGCGAGCGCGTCGCGGATTTCGCGGCGCTCGTAAAAGCGCGGGCCGCCGATGACGCGATAGTTGAGGCCAAGGGTGATGAAGCGCTCTTCGAACTCGCGCATCTGAAAGGAGGCGCGCACGAGGATCGCCATGTCGTTGAGGCTTTCGCCCTGGCGCTGGTATTGCTCGATTTCCTCGCCGATCTGGCGGGCTTCTTCCTCACTGTCCCAGACCGAGGTGACGGCGATCTTTTCGCCTTCCTCGCCGACGTCGGTCTGGAGCGTCTTGCCCAGGCGGGATTCGTTGTGGGCGATCAGGTGGGAGGCGGCGGAGAGGATGTTGGAGGTCGAACGGTAGTTGCGTTCGAGCTTGATGGTTTTCGCGCCGGGGAAATCCTTCTCGAAGCGCAGGATGTTGTCGACCTCGGCGCCGCGCCAGCCATAGATCGACTGGTCGTCGTCGCCCACGACGCAGATGTTGGAGGTGCTGACGCCGTTCTCGTCCACGGCGGGCCGGGCACCGCCGCTGTTGGGGCCCTTGGCGAGAAGCTGGAGCCAGATGTACTGGGCGGTGTTGCTGTCCTGGTATTCGTCGACCAGCATGTAGCGGAAGCGGTCGTGGAATTCGGCGAGGACTTCGGGGTTCTCGCGGAACAGGCGGATGCCTTCGAGCAGGAGATCGCCGAAATCGGCGGCGTTCAATGTTTTGAGCCGCGCCTGGTAGCCAGCGTAGATCTTCTGGCCCTTGCCGTTGGCGAAAAAGCCCGCATCGGCGGGGGAAATGTCCCTGGGAAGGAGGCCACGGTTCTTCCAGGCGTCGAGCATGCCGGCGAACTGGCGGGCGGGCCAACGCTTTTCGTCGATGTTCTCGGCGGCGAGGAGCTGCTTGATCAAGCGGATCTGGTCGTCGGTGTCGAGGATGGTGAAATCTGGGCGCAGGCCGACGAGTTCGGCGTGGCGGCGGAGAATGCGGGCGCCGATGGAGTGGAAGGTGCCGAGCCACGGCATGCCTTCGACCGAAGCGCCGACCAGTTGGCCGATGCGCTCCTTCATCTCGCGGGCGGCCTTGTTGGTGAAGGTGACGGCGAGGATCTGCCCGCCGCGCGCCTTGCGGGTGGCGAGGATATGGGCGATGCGGGTGGTCAGAACGCGCGTCTTGCCGGTGCCCGCGCCCGCGAGAACGAGCAGCGGGCCTTCGGTCGTTTCCACCGCCTCGCGCTGCTCGGCGTTGAGCCCCTTGAGGTAGCCAGGCTCCCTGGGCTGGAGCTGGCTCGTGATGGGGCCGGAGGGACGGTGTGGCGGGGCGGCTGTCATGCGGGGCGGGTTTGTCCGTTTTCGGGGGGCGATGCGAAAAACAGCTTGCGCCGAATCTCATTTTGTTCTCACCGCACATATATAGGCCCGTTGGGCGCAAAAGTATATGCACAGGCGCGGTTCACGCTGTCACAAGAGTGTAGCGTGGGCTCAATAGAGACATCCCCGTGATCCACATGAATTTTATGGACGGGGGACCCTTCTATGTCCAAAGCCACTTTGTTGACGGCTGTCGCCGCGGGCCTTCTGGCCTCGGTCGCCATGCCGGCCAATGCGCAGGTTTTCAATCGTATCGCCAGCTTCGAGGTCGCGCTCAATGCGCCGGATGCCGAGGCGACGTCTTCGGAAATCATCGCCGCGTCCGAGGACGGGATGACGGTTGTCTATTCCGATAGTCCGGGCGGCGGGATCGGTTTCGTCGACATCAGCGATCCGGCCAATCCTAGGGCCGCCGGCTATGTCGCCATGGACGGTGAGCCGACCTCGGTGACCGTGATCGGCAATAACGTTTATGCGGGCGTCAACACGTCCGAGAGCTATGTCGAGCCCTCGGGGCATATCGCGATCATCGACATCGCGAGCCAGGAGATCCTCGGCACGTGCGCGGTTTCGGGGCAGCCGGACTCGGTGGCCGCGTCGCCGGACGGGTCGCTGCTGGCGGTCGCCATCGAGAACGAACGCGACGAGGATCTCAATGACGGCGAAATCCCGCAGATGCCGGCGGGCAATGTCACGATCTTTTCGGTCGCCGACGGCATGGCCGACTGCGATTCCGCGATCGAAGTCGATGTGACGGGGCTCGCCGAGGTCGCGCCGAGCGATCCGGAGCCGGAATTCACCGATTTCAATGCCAACAACGAACTGGTCGTCTCCATGCAGGAGAACAACCATTTCGTCGTGATCAACGGGGAAACCGGCGAGATCATCTCGAATTTCTCCGCCGGTGCTGTCGATCTCGCCAATATCGATACCGAGGAAGACGGCGCGCTGCGGTTTACCGATAGCCAGGAGGGCCGCCTGCGCGAGCCTGACGGGGTTCGGTGGATCGATACCGAGCGTTTCGTCGCCGCCAACGAGGGCGACTACAATGGCGGTTCGCGCGGGTTCACCATTTACAACAAGGACGGATCGGTTGCGTTCGAATCCGGGCCGGCGATGGAATACATCACGGTGACGCTCGGGCACTACCCCGAGGGGCGGTCGGATGCCAAGGGCGTCGAGCCCGAGGGCATGGAAGTGGCGAATTTCGGCGACGATACGCTGATCTTCGTCATGCAGGAGCGGTCCTCGCTGATTGCGGTCTATCGCGATACGGGCGGTGAGCCCGAGTATCTCCAGTCGATCCCATCGGGGATCGGGCCGGAGAGCGCGGTGGCGATCCCTTCGCGCAACCTTCTGGTGTCGGCCAATGAGGAAGACCTGCGTGAAGACGGGCTCGGCGGCAGCCACGTGATGATCTACGAATACGGCGAAGGTGAAGCGGCGTATCCGACCATCGTTTCGGAAATGGTCGACGGGCTGCCGATCGGCTGGGGTGCGCTTTCGGGCCTCGCCGCCGGTGAAGAGGGCACGCTTTATGCGGTCTCGGACAGCATCTACGGCGCCGAACCGGCGATCTACACCATCGATGCGACGGCGCACCCGGCGGTGATCACCGCAAAGACGATCGTCACCCGTGACGGCAACCCGGCACAGAAGCTCGACCTCGAGGGCATTGCGCTCGACGGTGAGGGCGGGTTCTGGCTGGCCTCGGAAGGCCGGTCCGACCGGCTGATCCCGCACGCGATCTACCACGTCAACGCCGATGGCGAGATCGAGGACGAAATTGCGCTGCCGGCCGAACTGCTGGATGCGGAGATCCGCTTCGGCTTCGAGGGCGTGACGGTTGTCGGCGAAGGCGACGATGCGACGCTCTGGATGGCGGTGCAGCGCGAATGGCGTGACGACGAGGACGGGTTCGTCAAGCTCGTCTCGTACAATCCCGAGAGCGAAGAATGGGGCGCTGTGAGCTACCCGCTCGATGCCCCTGTCAATGGCGGCTGGGTCGGGCTTTCCGAAATCACGGCCTTCGGCGACCATGTCTATATCGTCGAGCGCGACAACCAGATTGCCCAGAACGCGGCGATCAAGAAGCTCTACCGGGTGGCGATTGCCGATCTGGTGCCGGGTGAACTCGGCGGGGAGTTGCCGGTGGTCGCAAAGGAAGAAGTACGCGACTTCATCCCCGACCTCCAGGGCTTCAGGGGCTACGTCGTCGACAAGGTCGAAGGTTTCGCGATTTCGCCCTCGGGCGAAGGGTTCGTCGTGACGGACAATGACGGTGTCGACGACAGCTCGGGCGAGACCTTCTTCTGGTCGATCGGCTCGGTCGAATAAGCCCCGCGCCAGTGCACGATTTGAGGCCCGGGAGCGATCCCGGGCCTTTCTCGTTCAGCTGTGCTCCTCGCGCGAATGGGCGACCA
Source organism: Pelagibacterium xiamenense (assembly GCF_021166475.1). GTDB lineage: Bacteria > Pseudomonadota > Alphaproteobacteria > Rhizobiales > Devosiaceae > Pelagibacterium > Pelagibacterium xiamenense. The sequence goes on along the minus strand of NZ_JAJOYS010000002.1, from coordinate 281,515 downwards.
GGACCGCGTTGAAGCGGGCGAGGGCGTCGAGGTGGCGGGCGTGGCCGACGAGTTTTCCCGAGGTGCCGTCGACGACGGGGAGGCGGGATTGCGAGGTTGTATCGAAGGCCTTCAGGGCGGCTTCGAGGGTGTCGCCGGGGCGGAGCCAGGGGGCGTCGCCGGAGGTGTCGAAGTCGCCGTCTTCGTCCTCGGCGGGCGGGATCATGAAATCGCGGACGCGGATGAAGCGGGCGGACTGTTTGTGCGGGCCTTCGTCGAGGATCAGGCCGCGCGTATAGAGCTGCCAGTGAAAGAACGAGCGGCCCATGACCGCCTGGCAGAGGCCGGTCGAAATGGCGACGGCGAGCAGCAGGGCGAGCGAGAAGGCGAAGCCGCCGGTCAATTCGAAGATCATGACCGCGGTGGAGATCGGAGCGCCGAGAACGGCGGCGGCGACGGCGCCCATGCCGATAACGGCGTAAAGGCCCACCGAAGAGGCGTATTGGGGGAAGACGGAGGTGGCGATGATGCCGAAGGCGCCGCCGGTCATGGCGCCGAGATAGAGCGTGGGCGAAACCACGCCGCCGCCGGCGCGTGAGGAGAGCGTTATCGCGGTTGCGAGGGTTTTTGCGAAAATGAGCGCGATCATCAGCCAGAGCTCCATGGAGCCCGCCAGGGCGATGGTCGTCGCCTCGTAGCCGACGCCCAGGACGTGCGGGAAGCCAAGCGCGATCATCCCCACGAGAAGTCCGCCGATCATCGGGCGGACCCAGATGGGCAGCGCGGTGCGCTTGGAGAGCCAGTCGCCGCCGATGAGCGCGGTCTGGAACAGGATGGCGACGGCGGCGCAGGTGATGCCCAGGAGCGCGAATGCGGGGATCTCGAAGTACGAGGTGATGTGGTAGTCGCTGATGACGAAGGCGGGGTCTTCGCCGAACCAGGCACGGGAAATGACGGCGGCGACGACCGCGCCGATGACCAGGGGCACGAATGCGCTCATGGCGAAGTGCCCGAGGATGACCTCGTGGGCAAAGAGCACGCCGGCGATCGGCGCGTTGAACGAAGACGAAATCACCGCGGCCACGCCGCAGGCGAGAACAATGCGGCGCGCGGCGGCCGAGAGGTTGAAGGCACGCGCAAAGACGCGCGACACCGCGGCGGCGGCGTAAACGACCGGACCCTCGCGGCCCGCGCTGCCGCCCGAACCCAGCGTTATGGCGGAGATCGCGGTGGCGATGGCCGCGTCTTTCGAGCTGAAATTTTCCTGCTCGCGCGCGCGCAGTTCGATCACGTCGGCGACGCCGCCCGAACGGCCCGGCGGGCGCCAGAAATAAAGGACTATACCAACGACGATGCCGCCTCCGAGCGGCCCCACGACGGGCCACCACCAGGGGAACGCGGCCAGTGCGGTGACGACGGTTTCTGTAGCGCTGCCCAGCCAGAGGGACTGGACAAGGCCGATGGCGAGCCGGAACGCGATGCCCAGGAGCCCGCCCGCGAGCCCGAGTCCGATTGCGAGCGCCCAGAGGCGGGGCTGGTTGAACATGAGAAAGCCGGCGAAGTGCGGGCGCACCCACCGGCGCACGACGCCGAGGACCTGCCGCGTTGTCTTTCCCAATTGCGCCATTAAAGCGTCCCGCCTTGTTTCCTGTCCCTGATAAGGCGGTCGCGGTGCGATCTCAAGGGCGTGGCCGCGGTCCGGCGCGCCGGGGTATTAAAATAGCGGCATATCGCCCCGAAACCGGTTCCCACGTGCAGGGTCTATATTCTAAAGTCCCGGAGCCGAACGTCTTTTCTAGGAAGCCAGCTCCCGGTGGCCAATCGCATCTACATCGCAATCGGTTCCCTGGCGATCCTGATCCTGGCGGCCGCGTTCGTCGTTCCACTGTTCATTCCCTGGAACGACTACAAGGGCCGGATGGAGGCCATGGCCGCCGAGGCGCTCGGAATCGAGGTCTCGATCGCCGGCGACATGGACTTCGTGCTGCTGCCGCAGCCGCGCTTGCGCATGCGGGAGGTGCGGCTGGGGCCCGAAGCGGCGCCGCTGGCCCAAGCGCGCCTTGTCGAGGCAGATTTCTCGTTGATGGATTTCCTGCGCGACCGGTTCCACGTGACCGAGCTGTCGCTGACCGGGCCGCAGCTCAACCTCACCGTCAACGCGCAAGGCGCGCTCGAGACACCGATCACGCTGGCGGAAACCGCGACCGCGTCGAACGTCTCGATCGAGAACGCGCGGATCGAGGACGGCGTCGTGCGGGTCAGCGACATGCGGTCGGGGCAAAGCTGGCAGGCCGGCGCGTTCAACGGCGAACTCGGTATGACGGGGCTGCGCGGCCCCTTCACCATGCGGGCGCAGGCGGAGTTCGAGGGGGCATCCTACGGCGTCCAGTTCGGGACGTCGACGATGAACGCGGAAGGGGCCATGCAGGTGACCGCATCGCTGCGGCCGGTGTCGGGTGCGTTTTCGATAACGGCGGAGGGGCTTCTTGAAACCGGCACGGTGCCGCGCTTCGACGGCACGCTGCGCTACCGGCAGGCGGCGGTGGACACGGGCGAGGCGGTTTCCGGGGCCGCAGTGTTGCAAAGTCCGATCATCGCAGGGCCAGACTCAATTGTGCTCGACGAATTCGTCTACCTGCCCGACGAAAACCAGGCGACAACGCGGCTCACGGGGACGGCGTCGATGACGCTCGGTGCGGACCCCGGGTTCGACGCGGAGATTTCAGGAGGCGTCGTGACGCTGTTGCCACCGGTCGTCGAAGAGGAGACCGGGCCGCAGCCGTACGGGCTGGTGCGGCTCCTGCGCGCGATGCCGCAGCCCTTGATACCGGAACTGCCGGGGCAGGTGAGCGTCGAGGTGGGGGAATTGGGGCTGCGCGGGATCGGCGTGCGCGATCTGCGGTTTTATGCATCGAGCGACGGGGAAGCCTGGAATGTCGAGGAGCTTTCCGGCCGGCTCCCGGGGGAAACGACCGTCAAACTGACGGGAACGCTCGGACGCGCCGCCGGGTGGCCGGTCTTCGACGGCACGCTGGCGGTGGCGTCGCAGCGACTGGATTCGCTCTCGCTCATGTGGAAGCGGGCCGAGGATGCCGAGGCGCTTTTCGGCATGCCGGGGTCGCTCAACGCGCGGTTCCGGCTCGCCAATGACGGATTGTGGCTCGAGGACGGGCTTTTTGCGCTCGGGGGCACCACGCACGAGGTCGTTGCGCAAATGCGGTTCGGGGATGCGCCGCGGCTCGAGGTCAATGCGGACCTTTCCGCGCTCGACGCGCGCCAGAGTGCCGCGCTCATCGCGCTTATGCCGTCCATCGATCCGGCGGGAGCGTTCGGGGTCAGCTTTCCCGAAGGGCGGATCGATATCCGCGCCGAGGCGGGGGCGTTTGCGGGCCAGGATTTTTCCGACCTGGCGCTCACCTCACGCTGGGGGGCGGACGGGCTGACGGTCGAGGGGCTGCAGGTCGAGGACTTCGGCGGCATGGCGTTCGAGGGGTCGGGCCGGGTGACCGGCACGCTTGCCGCGCCCGCGATTGCGGGGAGCGGGCATGTCGGTCTGGTGCGCAATGCGCGCGTGGTCGGTACCGTTTTCGGCGACGCACCGGACGATCCTCTGCGCCGGGCCGCCCTTGCGAGCCTGCCCGCGGAACTCGACGTCGTGCTCGATCCGCCGGATGCGGACGGAGCGCAGACGATCAGCGTCACCGGGCAAGCCGGTGCCGCCGACATCGACGTGACGGCAGGGCTTGCGGCGGGCATTGCGGCGTTCGATACGGGCAGGGTTACGCTGACGCTCGATGCGACGGCGCAGAGCGGCGCGGTCCTGCTCGAGCAGTTCGGGCTGGCACCGGTGATCGCGGGCGTGGACGGTGCGATCCTTTCGGTCAACGCTTCGGGCGACCCGCGGGACCGGCTCGACGCCGAGATCACACTCGAGGGCGGGGGCGAGCGGATCGACTATGCCGGTTCGCTCATGGTTTCGGATCCCGCCGAGGTGCGGGGGCAGGGGCAGGTTTCCTTCCTCTTCGAGGATACGGCGGCGCTTATGGAGCTGGCGGGTGCGAACGGCGTGTGGTTCCCGCGCATCGAGGGGACCGCGCAGATCGGGTTCGTGGGTGCCGACAGCGTGACACTCGAGGGCATCGACGCGCTTGCGGGCGAGCGCGGGCTTTCGGGGCATCTCACTTATGCCACGCAGGCCAATTCGGCGCTTTTGAGCGGGGCGTTGCGGTTCGAGGCGCTGGATATCGAGACGCTCGCGGCGATGCTTGGCGGGCCCGCGGCGCTGGTTTCCGGCGTGCCGGGGGCCTGGCCGGACGGGCCGGTTGCGATCGGACAGGCGCCACGGCAGGCGCGCGGGCGCATCGCTGTGTCCGCGCCGGCGCTTTATGCGGGTGAGGACGCACTCATCGAGGCGCTGGCGTTCGACTATTCCTGGGAAGCGGAGAATATCCGGCTACGAGGGCTCTTTGGGGAATTCGGCGGCGGCACGATCCAGCTCGACGCGGCGCTGTGCTGCGCTTCGGCATTGCCCGACAAGAGCCTTTCGGGGCGGTTCACGCTTAACGGGGTGACGCTTGACGCCCTCTTGCCTGAAACGCCTTCGGCGGTGCTTTCGGGCACGCTGACGGCGGGCGGGACTTTCCAGGGGAGCGGGGACAGCTATCGGGGGCTGATCGGGTCGCTCAACGGGGAGGGGAGTTTTTCGGTGTCCGGGCTTTCGGTGGGACGGCTTTCGCCAGGGGTTTTCGAGACCGCGGCGGGGCTCGACAATCTCGTCGAGATGGAGCCGCAGGCGCTCGAAGATATCGTCGTTGCGGCGCTCGATGCGGGCAGCTTTACCGCCGACGAGGTCGGGGGGCTGTTCTCGCTTGTGGGGGGCAGTATCCGCGTGAGCAATTTTGCCATCGACGGGGAGGAGGCGCGGCTGCTGGGCGGCGGTGTGCTCGACCTCGAGACGCTTGCGCTCGATACGGCCGTGACGCTGGCGGCGACGGAAAATCCCGGCGGTAACGGGCTGATCACCGAGACGACGGGGCGGATCGGCGTTCTGCTCGACGGGCCGCTCGGGGCGCCCGAGCGTACGCTCGATCTCACGCAGATGGTGGACGCCATCCAGATGCGGGCCCTGGAGGTCGAACTCGACGAACTCGAGGCGCTGAGGGCCGAACAGGAGGCGCGGCAGCAGGCGCTGGCCGAGGAGCAGGCGCGGCTCATGGAAGAAGAAGCGCGGCGGCAAGCCGAAGAACTCCTGCGTCAGCAGCAGGAGGAGGCCGAGCGGCTGGCTGCCGAGCAGCAGCAGGCGCTCGAGGAGATCGAAGGTGAACTCGGAGCCGGCGCGTCGGAACCGGATGCCGAGGGTGCGCCTGCTTCCGAGGACGAGGCTGGGGCCGCCGCCGAAGAGGCCATCGACACGCCGCAGGAAGCCATCGACGCGGCGCCGGCGGGAGAGGTGAATTCCGCGCCGGTTCTCGGGCCCCTCGATCTGAGCTTGCCCGAGGAGCCGATGGAGGTTCCTGCTACACCTTCGATCCTGACGCTGCCGGAAGGGAATTTCGCCTTTCCGCAGCTATGAGGCGCGGGTGCGGTACCATTCGAGCACGGTCACCCGGATGGCCGAGGAGAGATTGGTGGTCTCGCGGCTTTCGTCGATGTCCTGGATGAGGTGTGCCAGCGGCAGGCCGCGGGTGGCGGCCATGGCCTCGAGGGCGTTCCAGAATTCGGGTTCGAGCGCGATCGAGGTGCGGTGGCCGGCAATTGTCAGGGAGCGCTTTTGCACCCTGCTGCCCTACTTTTTGCGGAAGGAGTCGAGGCTGACGACCTTTTCCTCGGTGTCGCCTTCGGGTTCCGCCGCGTCGGGCGTTTCGGCATCCACGATGCCGGCGTCGTCGGCCGCATCCTCGCTTGCGTCCGCTTCGCCGGCATTGGCGACCTCGAACTGGAGGCCGAACTGGACGGACGGGTCGAAGAAACCCTTGATGGCCGAGAAGGGGACAAACAGCATCTCGTTGATGCCGTCGAAAGACAGGCCGACCTCGAAACCGGTGTCGGTGACTTTCAGGTCCCAGAACTGGTTCTGGAGGACGATGGTCATTTCCTTGTCGTATTGCTCGAGCAGCCGCTGGGAGATGCGCACGCCGGGTGCGCGGGTAACGAAGGAAATGAAGAAGTGGTGCTCGCCGGGGAGCCCGGTGCGGGAGACCTCGGTCAAGACTTTCCGCACGACACCGCGCAGGGCCTCCTGGGCCAGAATGTCGTAGCGGATATGGTCTTCGGCCATGGTGAACTGGGCTCCCTGGTGCTTGCCGTCCGCGCTTTGGCGCGGAGAATCTGTCGGCTCCCATACAGACCCAAAAGCGGCAAAAAATTCAAGCAAAAGGAAAATGCAGGCTTCTGTTGCCAGGTGCCTGCGGACCCCGCCTACACCTTGCTAGAGGTGCAGGGCTTTTATTCGAAGCTGTCGCGCCGCATTACGCAGCGAGACGGGCCTCAGCATAGTTGTCGTTGGCAACTATAAGTTCGGTCCGATAACGGCGGTACCATGCCGAGCGAAAGCAACATCCTTTACGCCCTCGTCGATCCTGTTTCGCCCCCATAAGTGCCCTATAGAAAAGGGTAATGGTGGAGGCGCCGGGTACTGCCCCCGGGTCCGATGGGTTTATTACGATGGCCATTTATCGCCATAGCCGTTGCCGGCAGGTCCAATATAGGCGGGCCGAAAGGGGATGGAAAGGGGGGCGCGGGTTTTTGAATTCCGCGCAGCGGTCATGCGTGCGCCAAAAGCTTCCCGTCCTTGCGACCGAAATCCGCCACCGCGGCGGGGAATATCGCGGATGATGCCTTTCCCATAGGCCCTGAAGGCCATATGACAACATTATGACAGGGTCCCGCTTCGCCAAAGTTCTCGCCTGGACGGTTCTTGCCGCCTTTCTATTGCTTACGCTCGGTCCGGTAGGCTGGCGGCCCCATATCCACGGGTACGCCAACCTTGAGCGGTTCATGGGATTCGCGGTCGCAGCGTTCGTATTTGTCCTCGCTTACCCCAGGCGGATCGTGCTGATTTTAACAGGCCTTGCGGCGATTATTGTCGGGCTCGAGGCTTTGCAATTGCTGCGGCCCGACCGGCATGGCGCCGTGATGGACGTGGTTTACAAATTTGCCGGCATGACGCTGGGCGTCGCGTCGGGCTGGGTTGCGGTGCGGCTTTCGGGCCTCAGGCGCAGCGGGTAAATCTGGCGGCCGGCCACCGAAGTTCGGTTGCGGGGATGCAGAATCGGGTATCGTTCGGCGCATGAAACAATATCTCGACCTTTTGCGGCATGTGATGGAGACCGGCGTCGACAAGGCGGACCGGACGGGCACGGGAACGCGTTCAGTGTTCGGGTATCAGATGCGGTTCGACCTTGATGAGGGCTTTCCGCTTCTGACGACCAAGAAGCTGCATATCCGCTCGATCATCTATGAGCTTTTGTGGTTCCTGCGCGGGGAGACCAATGTACGCTGGCTGCAGGAGCGCAAGGTCAAGATCTGGGACGAGTGGGCCGACGAGCACGGCGATCTCGGGCCGGTTTACGGCAGCCAGTGGCGAAGCTGGCCGACGCCCGATGGCGGGCATATCGACCAGATCGCCGGGGTTGTCGAACAGATCAGGACCAAGCCGGACTCGCGGCGCCACATCGTTACGGCCTGGAACCCGGCCGAGATCGAGGACATGGCGCTGCCGCCGTGCCACTGCCTGTTCCAGTTCTATGTGGCGAACGGCAAGCTCTCGTGTCAGCTCTACCAGCGCTCGGCGGATATCTTCCTGGGCGTGCCGTTCAACATCGCCTCCTACGCGCTTTTGACGCATATGATTGCGGAGGTGACCGGGCTCGGTGTGGGGGAATTCGTCCACACGCTCGGGGATGCGCATATCTATTCCAACCATTTCGACCAGACCCGCGAGCAGCTTTCGCGCGCGCCGCGGCCTTTGCCGAAACTTGCCATCAGGACAAAGCGCGACTCCATCTTCGATTTCGCGTTCGAGGATTTCGAGATTATCGACTATGATCCGCACCCGCACATCAAGGCGGAGGTTTCGGTGTGAGAGGGATAGCCGGTTTTGCGGTTATGGCCGGGCTGGCTGGCGCCGCGCTCGGGAACGATACGGCGGCGACGCTCGGGGCCGGGGGGCTGGCCTTTGCGCAGAACGACAACATCGCCATGGTCAGCGAGGACCTTTATCTCTCGCTCGATGAAGTGCGGGTGACCTACAAATTTGAGAACCTCACGGCCGAGGACCAGGAGGTGCTCGTCGCGTTTCCGATGCCCGATATCACCGGCGAATTCGAGGGCATGGTCGGATACCCGTCGGACAATCCCGAAAATGTCTTCGAATTCTCAACCACGTTCGAGTGCCGGCCGGTCGATGCCGAACTGCACCAGAGCGTCTTTGCCCTTGGGGTTGATCGGACCAAGGAACTGGTCAAGCTCGGTGTGCCGCTCGCGCCGCATGTCAGCGCTGCCGAGAACGCGATCAACGCGCTGTCCGCTGCCGAACAGGACCATCTCGTGGCGCTGGGATTGATATCGGATCCAGGGTTTGGCGGCGACGCGCCCTACTATTTTCCCGCCTGGACGCTCAAATCGGCCTATACGTGGACGGCTGTGTTTCCGGCCGGCGAGACCGTGACGGTCGAACACCGCTATACGCCAGGGACAGGCGGGACGGCGGCGGTTTCATTCCTTTACGACGATGGCGGGCAGACGCTGGCCGATTACGAGCGGCGCTATTGTCTCGATCCGCCGGTGATCGACGCGGTGCGGCGCAATATGGTGTCGCCCGAGGAGCCGTGGTCGGCGCCCTATACCGAGGCCTGGCTCGAATACGTGCTTTCCACTGGCCGCAACTGGGCCGGGCCGATCGGGACGTTTCGCCTGATCGTCGACAAGGGACGCCCGGAAAATCTCGTCTCGTTCTGCGGCGAGGGGATAGAGAAGACCGGTCCGACGACGTTCGAGGTCGTTTATGAGGACTTTTATCCCTGGGAGGATATCGAGATCCTGTTCCTGGTGCGGTACGAGTTGAACCAGGGCGCTTAAGGCGTTCCAGAATAAGAGTTTAAGAGGACCGATGTCCCTGACGATCAGACGCGCCGGAAAAGACGATGCGGCGCTTGTGCTTGAGTTCATCGTTAAACTGGCCGACTTCGAGAAGCTCAATGACGAAGTGAGCGCGACCGAGGGCGATATCGTCAATTCGCTGTTTTGCGACGAGCCGCGGGTGTTTTGCGAGATCGCCGAGCTCGAAGGCCGGCCCGTCGGGTTCGCGCTGTGGTTTTACACATTTTCGACGTTCCAGGGCCGGCACGGGATCTGGCTCGAGGATCTTTACGTCGAGCCGCATGCACGCGGGAACGGGATCGGCAAGGCGCTGCTCGTCAATCTCGCCAAGCGCTGCAAGGACGAGGGGCTGGGGCGGCTGAGCTGGTGGGTGCTCAACTGGAACGAGAGCGCCATCGATTTTTACCGCGCGCAGGGGGCCGTGCTGCATGACGAGTGGACGACCTGCCGGGTGAGCGGGCCGGAACTCGAGGCGCTGGCGGGGCAATGAGCGGTATTCGCATCTCGATGATCGCGGCGGTCGCGGCCAATGGCGTTATCGGGTCCGATGGCGCGATGCCGTGGTATCTGCCGACCGATTTCAAGCATTACAAGGCCGTGACGATGGGCAAGCCGCTTGTCGTGGGACGCAAGACGTTCGAAAGCATCGGCAAGCCGCTGCCGGGGCGGACCAATATCGTGGTGACGCGCAGCAAGGATTTCGCGCCGGAGGGCGTTATTGTCGTCGGCACGCTCGAAGACGGCATTGCGCAGGCCAAAGCGATCGCGCAGCGCGACGGCATGGATGAGATCTTCATCAATGGCGGGGCCGAAATCTACCGTCAGGCGTTGCCGCTGGCGGACCGGCTGTATCTCACGCACGTCGCGCTTTCGCCCGAGGGCGATACGTTCTTTCCCGAGATCGCGGCGGGGGACTGGGATGTCGGGGTTTGCGAGGAGATTGTGGCGGGAGAACGGGATACCGCACCGTTTGTCGTCAAAATCTATGACCGCAAACCCCGTGCATGACCGCATTGCGGCGGTGAAAACCGCGCTAACCACTTTTGTGCGTTCACATTCCCGCCATCCGGTTTTCATTGATCGGGCGCATAGGGTTTCCTATATAGACCGGCACGCGCAAAAGACTTTCACGACAAACCGAAAGGGACGAAATGCCGTGGGAAGACAATAGGGGCGGCCTCAAGACCCGCAGTGGCGGGCCCTGGGGTCAGACGCCGGGCGGCGGTGGCGGTGGCGGCGGTGGGCCGCGCCGGCCAAGCGGCGGCAACAATACGCCAAACCTCGAAGACATCCTGGCGCGTGGACGTCAGCAGTTCGGGGGTGGTCTTCCCGGCGGACGCTGGGCCATCATCGGGGGTATCGCGGCGCTCATCATTTTCTGGGCGAGCCAGTCGATCTACACCGTGGCTCCGCAGGAGCTCGGCGTCGAGATGCTGTTCGGGGAGCCCAAGGACGAGTTCTCGACCCCGGGGCTGCATTTCCACTGGTGGCCGATTGAGCGGGTCGAACTGGTGAGCACGACGGAAAACCAGACCCGCGTCGGCAGCGGCGGTTCCTCGACGAGCGACGAGGGGCTGATGCTTTCGGGCGACCAGAACATCGTCAACATGAACTTCTCGATTCTCTGGCGCATTGCCGACCCGCGGCAGTACCTGTTCAATGTCCGTCAGCCGGACGAAATGGTACGGCAGGCCGCCGAAAGCGCGATGCGCGAGGTCGTCGGGCGCCGCACGGCGCAGGACGTCTTCCGCGACGATCGTGCCGGTATTGCCGTCGAGGTTCAGGAAATCACCCAGGGTATTCTCAACAGCTACGGCGTCGGGGTTACGATCTCGAACATTTCGATCGAGAACGTCGCGCCGCCGGCGGAGGTGGCCGACGCGTTCGACGAAGTCCAGCGCGCCCTGCAGGACGAGGACCGCTTCCAGGAAGAAGCCCGGCAATACGCCAATACGCTTCTGGGTAGCGCCCGCGGGCAGGCCGCATCCATTCGCGAAAGCGCCGCGGCGTATCGCGACCGGGTGATCAACGAGGCCCAGGGCCAGGCGGCGCGTTTCGTGGCGGTCTACAACGAATACCGCAATGCGCCGGAAGTCACGCGGCACCGCATCTTCCTCGAGACGATGGAAGAGGTGCTGGGGGGAACCAACAAACTCGTGGTCGAGGACGGCGTATCGGGAAGCGGGGTCCTGCCCTATCTGCCCCTGCCGGAGCTACGGTCAGGTGGCGGCAGTACCACCTCATCGACAACGACGACTGGAGGTGACCAGCTATGAACCGGCTTGTAATCGTCATTGTCGCCCTGGTCATCGCCGCCTATGTGCTGATCTCCTCGCTTTTCGTCGTCAACGAGCGCGAACAGGCCATCGTGACGCGGTTCGGCGAGATCACGCGGGAAATCCGCGACCCGGGGCTGTATTTCAAGATCCCGACCGATTTCGTCGAGCAGGTGCAGTATATCGACAAGCGCCTCTTGCGGTACGACCTCGAGCGCATCCGGCTGCAGGTGTCGGGCGGTCAGTTCTACATCGTGGACGCGTTCATCACCTACAGGATCGTTGACCCCATCGCGTTCCGTCAGTCGGTTCTGGGGTCCGAGCAGCTGGCAGAACAGCGTATCGCGACCCGTTTCGAAGCCGCGCTGCGTACCGTTTACGGTTTGCGCGAATTCGACGCCGCTCTTTCCGAGCAGCGGACGGAAATGATGCGTGAGGCGCGGGATCTGGTGGCCGCCGATATGGTGGAGCTGGGGATCGAAGTGGTCGACGTTCGTATTCTCGTCACCGATCTGACGCCGGAAGTCTCCGCCCAGACCTTCGAGCGCATGCAGGCGGAGCGTCTTGCGGAAGCGGCGCTTATCCGGGCACGCGGTCAGGAGCAGGCGCAGATCCTGCGGGCGATCGCCGACCGTCAGGCGGTGGAAATCGTTTCGGCAGCCAACCGCGATTCCGAAATCATCCGCGGTGAGGGCGATGCCGAGCGCAACCGCATCTTTGCCGAAGCGTTCGGGCAGGACCAGTCGTTCTTCGAGTTCTACCGCGCGATGGAAGCCTATCGCACGGCGCTCGGCGATGGTTCGACGACCATGCTGCTTTCGCCCAACTCGGCGTTCTTCAGCCAGTTCGGTTCGGGCGGTTCATTGCCCCAGCTGGGCGAGCCGACCGCCGGGCCGATCGATATCGGCGTTGAAGGGCCGACCGAAGAACCGGTCGAGACCCAGGATATCGAGGAGCTGCTCTCGACCGAAACGCTGGTCGACGATCAGGGCGGAGCCCCGGATGCCGACGCCCAGCAGGGGATCGAGGATCTCGAGCAATTGCTCGAGACCGAGAACCTCGGTGCCCAGCCCGAGGGGAGCGAGACCGCCCCGGTCGCGCCGGAAGCCGAGCCGGCACAGTAGGCCGCCTACAGCATTTGGGAAGGCGCGCCAGCCGGCGCGCCTTTTTTGCTTTCAGGGGATGAGACGATATGAGTGACCTGTTTGCCGCGCTCGCGCTGGCCATCGTCATCGAAGGGCTGCTCTATGCGGCGTTTCCCGACCAGATGAAGCGGATGATCACGCAGGTGCTCGACATTCCCTCGGGGCATCTGCGCTGGTACGCGCTGGCGATAGCCGCGGTAGGGCTGGTTTTTCTTGCATTCGTGCGGCTTTAGCCTACCACTGGATCTGCACGTCCACGGTCTCGAGCCGGTGTCAGCAGGGCCGGACTATCCTATACAGAGTATGGGGCTGCAGAACGTGGCCATCGGGGACGCTGGGGTGGATGAAGTCATCTTCGGGCGCGCGCGCCATCCCGATTTTTTCCATGACGCGTTGGGAAGGGTGGTTCACCTTGGCGGTGAACGCGACGATTTCGGGCGCCTCGAGCGTGTCCCAGCCGTAAGCGAGACAGGCTTTCGCACCTTCGGGGGCCAGGCCCTGGCCCCACAACCGGTGATGGAGGAGCCAGCCGATCTCGATCTCGGGGTGGGAGGGAATGGCCTTTTTCGTCGCGTCGGGAATGCGGCCAAGGCCGATGAGGCCGGCGATCTCGCCGGTTTCACGCAGCTCGGCGGCGAGGAAGTGGAAGCCGTTTTCGCGGTGCGCGGAGATCGTGCGGTCGAGGCTCCGCGCGGCGTCTTCGCGGGTGAGCGTGGAGGGGTAAAAGCGCCGGACGGTCGGGTCGCCCATGAGCGCGCTATAGGCGTCGAGATCGGTTTTGCGCCATGGGCGCAGGAGGAGCCGTTCGGTTTCCAGCCTCATCGTACGAAATCATCTTCGGCATAGCCCTGGAGGTAGAGGAGGGCCGTCAGATCGCCATGGTCGATACGCACTTCGGCCTGTTCGGCGACCGTGGGTTTGGCGTGTATGGCAACGCCGAGACCGGCGGCGTTGAGCATGTCGAGGTCATTGGCGCCATCGCCCACGGCCATGGTGAGGGCCGGGATGATGCCGCGGGCTTCCGCGAGCGCGGTGAGGGTCGCGCGCTTCACGTCCTTGTCGACGATGGGCTTTTCGACCGTGCCGGTGAGTTTGCCCTCGGCGTCGAATTCGAGGACGTTGGCGCGGAATTCATCGAAGCCGATGCGTTTGGCGAAGTATTCCGCAAAGAGCGTGAAGCCGCCCGATACAAGCGCGGTATGGGCGCCATAGGCGCGCATGGTCTGGATGAGCGCGCGCCCGCCCGGGGCAAGGGTGATGCGCTCGCGGCGGACCTCCTCGACGACCTTCTTTTCAAGGCCCTTCAAGAGCGCGACGCGGGTATCGAGCGCCTGGGCGAAATCGAGCTCGCCGCGCATGGCGCGGTCGGTGATCTCGGCGACCTGCGGCTTGATGCCGAGCGCATCGGCGAGTTCGTCTATGCATTCCTGCTCGATCATGGTGGAGTCCATGTCGGCGACCAGGAGCTTCTTGCGGCGATTGGCGCGCGGGACGAGGGCTGCGTCGATGGGAGCGTTGCCGATCACCTCGCGGGCCATCTGGGTGGGCCTGGCCGCACGCGGGGCGACGATTTCGCAGGCGACGCCTTGCGCAAGCCAGTTGATTTCGCCATGCGTTTCCTTATGCACCGCGTCGACGACTTCGGGCGTCAGGACCGGTTCGGCGGGATTGGCGATCAGGCACAGGACAGACATAAACCTACCATGGATGCTGGCAACTCTCGGCGAGCGGTTTTGATAGCGGGTCCGACCGCGAGCGGCAAGACGGCGCTCGCGATCGAGATGGCGCGCGCCTCGGGCGGCGTCGTTATCAACACCGATTCCATGCAGGTTTATGGCGTTCTCGACAGGCTCACAGCGCGTCCGAATGCTGCGGAACTGGCGGCCGCGCCGCATTTTCTGTTCGGGCACGTCGATCCGGGGGTGCGGTATTCGACCGGGGCGTGGCTGGCGGATGCGGAGAAAGTGATTCAAGAGGCTCACAAAGAGAATCGGGAGCCGATTTTCGTTGGCGGGACAGGGCTTTATTTCGATGCGCTGACAAACGGATTCGCCGAAGTTCCCCCCATCCCCGACAAAGAGATTCAAGCGGTTGAGAAACTGATTCAAGGCATGGATGGCGAAAAGCGGCGTGCTTTTTTGGGCGAATACGACCCGGAGCTGGCCGAGCGTCTGGTGGCTGCCGATCCGCAGCGTGTCGTTCGCGCGGTGTCGGTGAAACGCGCCACGGGGAGGACGCTGAGCGCGTTTCAGCGCGATACAGGCGGTGGGTTACTGGCGGGCTACGCGCTGGAAAGAATTGTGCTCATGCCCGAGCGGGCGGTATTGCGGCGGCGGATCGCGGAGCGGTTTGATGCGATGATGGAGGCGGGGGCGGTCGAGGAGGTCGAGGCGCTGCTCGCGCGCAATCTCGATCCGGGCCTGCCGGCAATGAAGGCGATCGGCGTGCGGGAGATCGGGGCGTACCTTGCCGGTGACGTGACGCGCGAGGCGGCGGTTGCGCAGGCGGTGACGGCGACGCGGCAATACGCCAAGCGGCAGTCGACCTGGTTCCGCAACCGGATGGGGGATTGGCAATTCGTCGATCCGTTCAGAGCGCGCTGAGGCCCAGCCAGCCGATATATCCGGCGTAGGCGAGGAGGAAGACCGCGCCCTCCCAGCGCTCGATGCGTCTGGCGGTATAGGCGAAGGCGATCAGCCCGACGGTGGCGGCGAGCATGATCCAGATGTCGAGCCTTATGATTTCCGCGGGCACCGGGATCGGCTGAACGAGCGCGGTGACGCCGAGGATGGCGAAGGTGTTGAAGATGTTCGAGCCAATGATGTTGCCGAGCGCGAGGTCCGTGTGCTTGCGGACGGCGGCGATGACTGAGGTCACGAGTTCGGGGAGGGAGGTGCCGACGGCGACGACCGTCAGCCCGATTACGGTTTCGGAAATGCCGAAGGCGGTGGCCAGCTCGATGGCGCTCGAAACGAGGAAGCGTGCGCCCAGGAGCGTCAGTCCCAGACCGACCGCGGCAAGGATGAGCGAAACGGCCACGCCGTTTCTGACGGCTGTGTGGGCGCTTTCTTCTTCCGCATCGCGCGCGATGTTGCTCTGGCGCTCTGCAAGA
This sequence comes from Pelagibacterium xiamenense, assembly GCF_021166475.1. Classification (GTDB taxonomy): domain Bacteria; phylum Pseudomonadota; class Alphaproteobacteria; order Rhizobiales; family Devosiaceae; genus Pelagibacterium; species Pelagibacterium xiamenense. The sequence goes on along the minus strand of NZ_JAJOYS010000002.1, from coordinate 265,904 downwards.
TAGCTGCGGGTGATGTAGGCGGCGAGCATGGCTATCAGCACGATGCCGGCGATGCGCCCGAGCGCGCCGATCAGGACGATCGCGAGCGTGACGAGGGCAGAGAGGACAAGCACTCCGCCATCGCGGCGCAATACGCCCCGGTCCACCGCGACGGGATAGAGGACCGCGGCGACGCCGAGGATCAGGAGGATGTTCGCGATGTTCGAGCCCACGACGTTGCCCATCGCGATGCCCGGCGCGCCATCGAGGGCGGCCTGAACCGAGGTCACCATTTCGGGCAGGGAGGTGCCGAAGCCCATGAGCGTCAAGCCGATCAGCAGCGGAGACATGCCGAGCCGGCGGGCGATGGCGACCGAGCCGCGCACGAAGCTTTCGCCCCCGGCGACAAGCAGAACGAGGCCAAGGATCAGGAACACATAGACCATGGATACGCCTTCCTAGGTGACGGTGATGCGCGTGGCGCCTGTTGCCGTCTCAAGCGCCTCGGGGGTGATTTCGAAGACCGATCGCGGATCCCCGGCCGCCGCCCACACAGTGGCATAATTGAACAGGTCCTCGTCGAGATAGACCGGCAGCGGTTGGGGGTGGCCGAAGGGCGAAACGCCGCCGATGGCAAAGCCGGTGGCCTTGCGCACGAGGTCAGCATCGGCACGGGCGAGCTTTTCGCCGATCAGGCGGCCGACACGTCTTTCGTGGACGCGGTTGGCGCCGGAGACGAGGACCATATAGGGCGTTCCGGTTTCCGCGCCGGCAAAAAGGAGCGATTTGACGATGCGGCCGAGCTCGACGCCCAGAGCGTCGGCAGCCATCTGGGCCGTGGTGGCGAGCTCGGTCAGCACGGTCACACGGCCCGGCAGGCCGTGGCGGGCGAGCGCTTCGGCGACACGCCGTTCGGAAGCGCGCAAGTCTGGCGTGGGCATTTGTGTCATGGATGCAAATGGATACAGCGACCGGGCGCGCGGTCAAGCGGAATGCAAATGGGGAGTTGACGAACTCGGCGAGGATTGCAGAAGTGGCACGCGAACCATGGGAGGCCCCCGATGAGCCAGAATGCACTCCTCGTCATCGACCTGCAAAACGACTTCTGCCCGGGCGGCGCGCTGGCCGTAGAGGGTGGCGACGAAATCGTGCCGGTCGTCAACGGGCTGATCGGTCAATACGATCATGTTGTGCTCACCCAGGACTGGCACCCCGCCGGGCATTCGAGCTTTGCCTCGAGCCACCCGGGCAAGGCGCCGTTCGAGGATATCGAGATGCCCTATGGCCCGCAGCGGCTCTGGCCGGATCATTGCGTGCAGGGCACGGTCGGGGCGGACTTCCATCCCGACCTCGATTGGACGAAAGCCGAACTGGTCATCCGCAAGGGATTCCGTTCGGCAATCGACAGCTATTCGGCGTTCTTCGAGAACGATCATACGACGCCGACCGGGCTTACCGGCTATCTGCGCGAGCGCGGGATTACCGAACTGACGCTTGTCGGGCTTGCGACCGATTTCTGCGTCGCTTTTTCCGCGCTCGATGCGGTCGGGCAGGGGTTCAAGGCCGAAGTGCTGCTGGATGGCTGCCGGGGGATCGATATCGAAGGATCGGTGGACGACATGCTGGGCCGGATGCGGGAAGCGGGAGTAGCGCTCAGGTGAGCTCGGTCAGCAGGACGGACATCGCGCGGCGGGTCTTCAACCACACTTTCAAGCTCGACCCGATCGTGCGGTCGCTGCTCGATACGGATTTTTACAAGCTCCTGATGCTGCAGATGATCTGGGGGCTCTACCGGGACGTCGATGCGACGTTCTCGCTCACCAACAGGACGACCCGCGTCAGGCTCGCCGAAGAGGTGGATATCGGGGAGTTGCGCGAACAGCTCGATCACGCGCGGACGCTCAGGTTCACCAAAAAGGAGATGATCTGGCTCGCGGGTAACTCGTTTTACGGCACCAAGCAGATCTTCACGCCCGATTTTCTCAGCTGGCTCGAGGGCTTCTCGCTGCCCGAATACGAGCTTTCCGCACGGGACGGGCAGTTCGAACTCCACTTCCACGGCAAATGGGTCGAAACCACGATGTGGGAGATCCCGGCGCTCGCGATCATCAACGAGTTGCGGTCGCGCAACGCGATGCGGGGGATGGGGCGATTTGCGCTCGACGTGCTCTACGCGCGCGCCAAGGCCAAGACGTGGGAGAAGGTCGAACGGCTCAAGAAGCTGCCCAATCTTAAGATTTCCGACTTCGGTACGCGCCGGAGGCACAGTTTTTTGTGGCAGCGCTGGTGCGTGGAGGCGCTGAAGGAAGGGCTCGGGGATGCGCTTTCGGGGACCTCGAACGTGCTGTTGGCGATGGACACCGACCTTGAGGCGCTGGGCACCAATGCGCATGAATTGCCCATGGTCGCCGCGGCGCTGGCCGAGAACGACGAAGCGCTGAAAAAGGCGCCCTACCGGGTGCTGCGGGACTGGCAGAGCTATTATGGCGGCAATCTTCTGATCGTCCTGCCCGACGCATTCGGGACGGCGTCGTTTCTCAAGAACGCACCCGACTGGGTGGCGGACTGGACGGGGTTCCGACCCGACAGCGCGCCCGCCATCGAGGGCGGGGAAAAGATCATCGATTTCTGGCAGGAAAAGGGGCGCGATCCGCGCGAGAAGCTTTTGATCTTTTCGGACGGTCTGGACGTCGATGCGATCGAGGAGGCCTATCACCATTTCCAGGGCCGGGTGCGCATGACGTTCGGCTGGGGCACCAACCTCACCAACGATTTCGCGGGCGTGGCGCCCAACTATACGCCGCAGCTCAAGCCGATCTCGATGGTGATCAAGGTTTCGAGCGCCAATGGCCGTCCGGCGGTCAAGCTGTCGGACAATCCCGCCAAGGCCGTCGGCGACGCGCGCGAGATTGCGCGGTACCTCAAGGTCTTCGGTGCCGAGGATATGGTCGAGCAGGACGTGCTGGTCTAGGCCTTGCTGTCCGGAAGACCCTATGCGGCGACCATATGCTCGCGGGCGAGAAGGCCGAGCCGTTCGCGCAGGGCGAACCGGGCCGTGAGGACGATAGCGACAAAACCGAGCCCTGCTGCCAGACCTGTCCACACGCCGACGCCGCCGAGGCGGTCTGCGCTGCCCAGCCAATAGGCGACCGGCATGCCCACGAGCCAATAGCCGACGAGCGCGACGATCATCGGGATCGTCGTGTCCGAAAGCCCACGCAGCGCGTGTGCGGCGACAACCTGCGCGCCGTCGACGATCTGGAAGAGGCCGGCCATTGCCAGGAACGTGCCTGCCAGGGCCAGCGCGTTGGCATTGTTCGGATCAGTGGGGTCGAGGAAGAAGCGCACGAAAAATCCGGGCACGGTGAGAAAGAGCGCGCAGGAAACGCACATGAAGCCCACCCCGATCATGAGCGAAGTCCAGCCAGCCCTGCCAACGGCTTCATCGCTGCCCGCGCCATAGGCGAGCCCGACGCGGACGGTCGAGGCCATGCCGACGCCCAGCGGCACCATGAAGGCAAAGGATGCGCACTGGAGCGCGACGGCGTGCGCTGCGAGCGCATCGGTGCCCAGCCAACCCACGAATATGGCCGCGACGCCGAACATGCCGACTTCGGCCATGATGGTCAGCCCGATCGGCGTGCCGATCCGGAAAATCTCGATAAAACGCGGCCAGTCGGGCTTCCAGAAGCGCACAAGGATATAGAAGCGCCGGTAGCGCCGATGGAGGAGCGCGTAGGCGAGCAGCAGGACGAACATTACCGTGTTGGTCACAACCGTGGTGATCGCCGCGCCCTGCAGTTCGAGGCGCGGGAACCCGAAATTGCCGAACATCAGCGCATAGTTGCCGATGGCGTTGACGACGACGCCGGCAATGGTCGTATAGAGGATGACCTGGGTCGAGCCGAGCGCCGAAAGAAACGAGCGCAGGACGAAAATCCCGAGACCGGGGAAGAGCACGAAGACGGCGATCTGCATGTAGAGGCCGGCGAGCGCGGCGAGGTCCGGGGCCTGGCCGGTCATAAGGAGGATCGCTTCGATCTGCCAGATGAGCGGCAGCAGAATGACGGCGACGACGATGGCGGCCCAGAAGCCCTGGCGCACCGAGCGGCGGACGTTCTTGATCTTGCGCGCGCCGATGGCCTGCGCGGCGAGCGGTGCAACGGCGGACACAATGCCACCGCCCAAAAGCAGGAAGGGCATGAAGAAGGCCGTCGCCAGCGTGCCGCCGGCGAGGAATTCCGGTCCGAGCCAGCCCATCATGATGACGTCGGTGGTGAACAGCGCGTTCTGGGCCACCTGCGCCACGACGAGCGGCCAGGCGAGCAGGAATGTCGCGCGGAATTCTTCGAACCAGCTCTGCGCTGGGCGGTCGGTCAATGCATGTGACATGGGATGGCCTCTCCGAGCCCGGCCCCGGTATTGCCGGGGAGCCGATCTGAATACACGCGAATCGCGCTCGTGTCAGGCCCGGGCGCTGTTTTATTTCCCGCCGGCGGCCCGATTGCCGCCTAACTCTTGAGTATGACAATGAAATCGCGCAGAGTGAGCACATTACAGCGGCGTCGGAACCTCAGGACGAAAGGGGCGTTGACGTCGTAGCTCGCCAATGCGGAACAAAGGGCGGTTAGCTGCATTTACGGGGAGCGATTTCAAGACTTTGTCAAATGGAGGCTTTTTGACATGAAGAAAAAACTCACCATCGTCGGCGTTGCGCTGACCACGCTTATGGCCGTTACGGCCTGTACCACGACCGAAAAGACCGCGGCTGTCGGCGCCGGTGCCGGTGCAGTCATCGGCGGCGTTGCGACGAACTCGGTCGCGGGTGCTGCTGTCGGTGCAGCGGTCGGTGGCGTTGCCGGCGCTCTCGTCGGACAGGTCGCTGGCCAGCCCGAGCAGTGCTACTTCCGTGCTTCGGACGGCAGCCTCTACATCGACGACTGCCCCCCGGGCGTCTAAGCTACCGATCCGGACTTTCAAGGGCTCGTACCGGTGAAACGGGGCGGGCCCTTTTCCATGCGTTTTTTGGGGTTGACCCTTCGGGCCGCCCGGAATACCTATAGCGTCGTTTTTCGTATTTGACTGGAGCGTGTTCCCCAATGCGGGCAGGCAACATTCTCGTAGTAGGCAGGCGCATCGCAACATGAGGACCTAGGGTTCTCGTGCGATTTGCGGTGCGCAACACAGGGTCCCAAACGGGGCCTTTTTTATTATCTAAGCCCCGGCGACGACGGGATTGTATCAAGGGAGTGGCTCAAGATGGCCGAGCAGATAACCGGCGCGGAGATGGTGGTCCAGGCGCTGATCGATCAGGGTGTCGAACACATATTCGGGTACCCGGGCGGCGCGGTACTGCCGATCTACGACGCGATTTTCCAGCAGGAGAAACTCCAGCACGTTCTCGTCCGGCACGAGCAGGGTGCAACCCACATGGCCGAGGGCTATGCGCGTTCGACGGGGAAGTGCGGTGTGGTTCTGGTGACGTCGGGGCCCGGCGCGACCAACGCGGTGACCGGATTGACCGACGCGCTGCTCGATTCCATTCCGCTCGTTTGCATTTCAGGGCAGGTTCCCACTCCGCTCATCGGATCGGATGCATTCCAGGAGTGCGACACGGTCGGGATCACGCGCAACTGCACCAAGCACAACTACCTGGTCAAGGACATCAAGGACTTGCCGCGCATCCTGCACGAGGCGTTCTATATCGCGACCTCGGGGCGGCCGGGGCCTGTCGTCATCGACATTCCCAAGGATGTTCAGTTTGCGCTCGGGACGTATCACAAGCCCCAGGCCAAGATGAGCCATCCGACCTACAAGCCGCAGATCGAGGGCGATCTCGAGGCCATCCAGGTCGCCGTCGATCTGATGCTCAAGGCGGAGCGGCCCGTGTTCTACACCGGGGGCGGCATCGTCAATTCGGGACCCGAGGCCAGCCGCAATCTGCGCGAACTGGTCGAGCTGACGGGCTTTCCGATCACCTCGACGCTGATGGGGCTGGGGGCGTTTCCGGCCTCGGGCAGCCAGTGGCTCGGCATGCTGGGCATGCACGGGACCTACGAAGCCAATATGGCGATGCACGACTGCGATCTGATGATCTGTCTCGGCGCGCGGTTCGACGACCGGATTACGGGCCGGATCGATGCGTTCTCGCCGGGCAGCCGGAAGATTCACGTCGATATCGACGCGTCCTCGATCAACAAGAACATCCTTGTCGACATCCCCATTGTCGGAGACGTCAACGCGGTGATGGAAGAGATGATCCGCATATGGCGGACGAAGACCAACCAGCCGCGCACGGAGGCCATCGCGCCCTGGTGGACCGCGATCGACAAGTGGCGCGCGGTCAATTCGCTTGTCTTTACGAACTCCGATACGGTGATCAAGCCCCAGCACGCGATCCGGCGGCTCTACGAGGCAACCAAGGGGCGCGACGTCTACATCACGACCGAGGTCGGTCAGCACCAGATGTGGGCCGCCCAGCACTTCCACTTCGAGGAACCCAATCGCTGGATGACGTCGGGCGGGCTCGGGACCATGGGGTATGGGCTGCCTGCGGCGATCGGGGTGCAGGTGGCGCATCCGGATGCGCTCGTGATCGATATTGCGGGCGAAGCCAGCGTGCAGATGACGATGCAGGAGATGTCGACCGCGATGCAGTACGAACTGCCGGTCAAGATCTTCATCCTCAACAACGAATATATGGGCATGGTGCGCCAGTGGCAGGAATTGCTGCATGGCGGGCGGTATTCGCATTCGTATTCGGAATCGCTGCCCGATTTCGTCAAGCTTGCCGAGGCCTATGGCGGTGTCGGTATCCGCTGCGAGGACCCCGCGAAGCTCGACGACGCCATCGACGAGATGATCAACGTCAAAAAGCCGGTGATTTTCGATTGCCGGGTCTCCAAGGAAGAGAACTGCTTCCCGATGATCCCGTCGGGCAAGCCGCATAACGAGATGATCCTGCCCGATACGGCCAATATCGGATCGATCATCGATGAGAAAGGGAAGGTGCTCGTTTAAGGGCGTCGATATTCACCCGAGGGTGGCCTGAAAATGGCTTCAACCACCATTTCCGGCCCATCCTCGCGCGAATCTCAACACCCCTAAAGGCCGGTTAGGACAATGAACATGAACGCCAATCTTCTGCCGACGGGGTCGGCCTATTTTCTCGCCCCCCAAACCCAGGAAGCCGAGCGCCATACGCTGACGGTTCTCGTCGATAACGAGCCGGGCGTCCTCGCGCGGGTCGTGGGGCTGTTTTCCGCGCGCGGGTTCAATATCGATTCGCTCACTGTCAGCGAGACCGAGCACGACAAGCACCGCTCGCGCATTACCGTGGTGACGGTGGCGACGCCGAAGGTGCTCGCGCAGATCAAGCTGCAGCTCGAGCGGCTGGTGCCGGTGCACAAGGTGCACGACCTCACCGCCGAGGGGAACGCGATCGAGCGCGAACTGGCGCTCGTCAAGGTCGCGGGGACCGGCGAAAACCGGGTCGAGGCGTTGCGGCTTGCCGATGCGTTCCGGGCGCAGGTGATCGATGCGACGACGGAAAGCTTCGTTTTCGAAGTGACGGGGAAGACCTCGAAAATCGAGCAGTTCATTACGCTCATGGCACCGCTCGGGCTCGTCGAGGTGGTGCGCACCGGTCTTGCGGCGATCACTCGCGGCGAAGAGGGAATGTAGTGGGCTGAAAGTTGCGGTTTGCCCGCGGCTTAATTCGCGATAGATGAAGGGCCGCGCGCGTGTTTCGCGCGGTCCTTTTTCATCCAAGGCCTCTCCGCAATGACCAAGCTTTCCGTCAATCTCAACGCCGTCGCCCAGCTGCGCAACCGCAGGGATCTGCCCTGGCCGAGCGTTACGGGGATGGCGCGGATCGTGATCGAAGCCGGGGCCGAGGGGGTGACCGTGCATCCGCGGCCCGACGAGCGGCATGTCCGGCGCAGCGACGTTTACGACCTCGCAAAGCTGCTCGCGGAGGAAGCGCCCGAGGTCGAGTTCAATATCGAGGGCTATCCGACGGAAGATTTTATCGCGCTGATCGAGGCGGTCGACCCCGAGCAGGTGACGCTCGTGCCCGACGATCCCGGCCAGGCGACGTCGGACCATGGTTGGGATTTCGTGGGGAAGGGCAATTTCCTCACCGATGTGGTCGGGCGGCTTAAGGGGGCCGGGCGGCGGGTGTCGCTTTTTTGTGATCCGGACGCGGGTGAGGTGGGCGTTGCTGCCGCCCGTGCGACGGGTGCGGACCGGGTGGAGCTTTACACCGGGCCCTACGGCGCGTGCCACGATGATCCGGCGCAGGCGGAGGTCGAACTCATGGTGCTCGCACAGACTGCGAAGGCGGCCCGGGCGGCCGGGCTCGGCGTCAATGCCGGGCACGATCTGACGCTGGCCAACCTGCCGGCATTCCAGGCCGCGGTGCCGGGGGTCGACGAGGTGTCCATCGGGCACGGGATCACGGCGGATGCGCTGATTTACGGGTTCGCCGATGCGGTGCGGCAGTATAAGGCGGCGCTCGGTGCGGCCGGTTAGCGCGGGGCGAAGGCGCGCAGGAAGGTTCTGACCGCGCTTTCGGCGTTGGCCTCGACCTCCGCCTGGCTCGGGCGCGTGCCGAACTGCATGTCGAAGCGGATGTCCGCACTGACCAGGGCCATGAACTGGCGCGCGGCAAGGGTCGGATCGTCGACCTCGAGATAACCCGCATGGGCAAGCTGGGCGAAGCGCGCGGCGATGGCGGGGTATTTGCGGCCGGGGCCGTATTGCCGCCAGGCGGCGAAGAGATCCGGATGGCGCTGGCCTTCCATGTTCGCAAGGCGCAGGAGCCACTTGCCGTGCTGGTCGCAGCACGACATTTCGAGGAGCCGTTTGGCGAAGGCCGTAAGCTCTTGTTCGAGATTTCGGGGTTCGGTGGGGAAGGTCTCGAGAATGGCGAAGAAGCGTGCGCTCGAATACTCGGTGAGCTGGGCCACGACGGCCTTGAAGAGCTTCTCCTTGTCGCCGATCTGATTGTAGATCGTCTGGCGCGAAACCCCGGCGGTGTTGGCGATCGCGTCTATCGAGGCGCCCGCATATCCCTCCTTGCAGAACGTTGCCGCCGCAGCGTCGAGAATGGCCGCGCGCTTGGAGCGCGGTTCGTCGGATGGCGCTTCGGGATGGGAGAGCATGTGCGGTGAATCCATTTTACCCAATGTAGTGCCCATTGACAGATTGGACAATAGTGTCCAAATTTGTGGACAGATGAGTCACCCCCCCGTTCTTCCTATTCAGCAGATGGGACTCATCGCAGCCACCATCAACTCCTGGCGCGTCGCCCTTGGTCATTTTCCGGGTTGCGCGTCCGCCCGGAAAGGTCCTCCCCGTGCGTACGAATTTCATTTTTCTGGCAATCGTTCTTGGATTGCTGACGGCAATCGGGCCGTTCGCGATCGATATGTATCTTCCAGCGCTGCCAACCATTGAAGAGAACCTTGCGACCGATACCGCAACGGCCCAGTTCAGCCTTTTGGCTTTCTTCATCGCCATGGCGCTCTCGCAGGTGGTCTACGGGCCGCTTGCCGACATGTACGGCCGCAAGGGGCCGATCTATCTCGGCCTCGCGCTCTACGGGCTGGGCAGTATCGGCTGCGCGCTGGCGCCCAGCGTCGAATGGCTGATCGCGGCGCGCGTGCTGCAGGGGCTCGGCGCGGCCTCGGGCATGGTGATCTCGCGGGCTGTGGTGCGTGATCTGCATACCGGGCCCGATGCAGCGCAACTGATGGGTCTATTGATGCTTGTCTTCAGCGTTTCGCCCATCCTCGCGCCGCTGGCGGGCAGCCTGATCCTGCTTGCGGGCGACTGGCGCACCATCTTCTGGGTCATGACCGCCGCCGCCGTCGCCGGTGCGGTGCTTCTGGCCTTCGGGCTCAAGGAAACGCGGCCGCGCGAAATCCGCACCGAAGGCAGCCTCGGGGCCGCGCTCAAGGGCTACCGGTATCTGATGGGGCAGCCGAAATATCTCGGCATCGTCTTCATCGGAGCCTTCGCCATGTCGAGCTTCATGGTCTATCTCGCCAATTCATCGTTCATTCTGATCGACTATTACGGGCTCAACCCGACGCTCTACAGCCTCGCCTTCTCGGTCAATGCAGTGGGGTTCATCGGGGTCTCCCAGTTCGCCGGCTTTGTCGGACGGCGGGTCGGGCTGCGCCGGGCCATGCGCACGGCGATGACGGCCAATGTGATCATCGTGCTCGCGCTTCTGGCGCTGACCCTTGCCGGCGTCGGGCAGCTCGAAGTCATGATCGTGATGCTGTTTGCCGGGTATGCGTGCCTCGGGCTCGTCGTGCCGAGCTCGGCGGTGCTCGCGCTCGAGGAATACGGCGAGATCGCGGGGATGGCATCGGCGCTCATGGGCACGCTGCAGTTCCTGACCGCGGCGGTGATGATGGGCATTATCGGGTTCTTCTTTAACGGAACGTCCACGCCGATGATCGCAGGCATTGCCGCGTGCTCGATCATTGCCTACGGGCTGGCGGTCGTCACCGTGCGCCGGCGCGAGCCGGTGCCTGCCGCCGAATAAGATACCCGATCGACCGACCGCTGCCGGGGGCGGCTCGCATGCGAGCCGCCCCCTTTTTGTGGTTCGGGATGGGCGATCACATTGTTTCTTTATTGCGAACGAATGGGCATTCGATCCGGTTCCGATGCGGGAAATATCCCTATATTGCAGTTGTTTGCACCCCATGTGGGGAAATCACATCGGGAATAGGAAGGCAAGATTGTGTGCTTTGGGCACACCAATGTGCCTACTTGAGTGGCGCCGATAAAGTTTCATATGCAGCGTTACTTACTATTCGTAACCAGGCATTAGGGAACTTCGAAATGTCCAAGCCAAAGATCGGTATCATCATCTCTTCCACGCGCGACACGCGCTTTGCCGACAAGCCGGCGCAGTGGATTCTCGACCTCGCGCAGCAGCGCGACGATCTCGATGCCGAACTCATCGACCTGCGCGACTATGACCTGCCGTTCTTCAACGAGGCCGCGTCGAACCTCTGGATGCCGAGCACTGACGAGCGTGCTGTCGCGTGGCAGAACAAGATTGCCGAATATGACGGCTTCATCTTCGTTGTCGCCGAGTACAACCGCTCGATCACCGGCGTTCTGAAGAACGCGATCGATCAGGCGTACAACGAGTGGAACCGCAAGCCTGCCGCCTATGTCGGCTATGGTGCGGTCGGCGCGGCACGCGCGATCGAGCACCTGCGGCTGATCAACGTCGAAACGCAGATGGCGCCGGTGCGCGCGGGCGTGCATATCGGCGGGTCCGATTTCTTCAAGGTGCATCCGCTGGGCGCCAACGGTCCGATCTCGGACATCGAAGCCGCCATCCTGCCCGGCGCCAAGGACATGCTCGACAATCTTGTCTGGTGGGCCAACGCGCTGAAGGTCGCCCGTGAGGACGAGGCGCGCGTCGCCGCCGAGTAATCAGGGCGCGGCCTCTATTTGGCCATTCTCGTGACACTGATTAATGGGGTCGCCATCCGGCGGCCCTTTCTTTTTGTGCAGGGGTGGCACTGATGTTCGAATGGATCGGCGAGGCGGGCAGTTTCGTCAAGGGCGCCGCCGTGGCTGCGCTCGGCGCGGTCGGTATCGGCGAGGAGCCGCCGGCCTACTATCCGCTCGACGGCATGCTGGCGGGGTTCGAGACGGCCTGCGCGATCTCGCCCGATCTCGAATCGCTCTGGGCATCGATGGCGCACGGGGAGACGCCTGTACTGCCGGCTGACGGGGCTGAGTATTTCGACGCGGCCGAAGTTCGCATCGCGGAGGACTACCGGGAGATCCGGCTGCCGGTACGGGGACTTTGGAAGGACTACGCGGTCAACGCGCTGACCGTGGTCGCCGGGAACGACAACGGCATCAGTTCGTTCAGCGTGCATTTCGCGCCCGGCCAGCCCGCACTCGCGGCGACGTTCGGGCCGCTGGCGGAGGCCTCGAGCGCGGCAATGGCGGCCGATCCTGACAACCTAGTCGCGTTCACGACCGATTTCGGAACGTTCAACGGGATCACGCAGTACTACTGCGATTTCTCGACCTAGCGCGGCATGTCGGGGCAGACGAAGGGCACCGGCGCGACCTCGAATTGCCGGATCCGGGGACCTTCGGCCAGATCGAGTTCGAGCGTCAATTGCGCCTCGTCGAGCGATACGATGGTGGCCGCGATCTCGGCGGTGTCTTCGTGCCAGACGATATGGTCCTCGTCGAGCATGCGCCAGGTCGAGAGCCTGTAGGTTTCCCAGCATGAATCGGAGATCAGCGTGCCGTCGCTCAAAAACAGCTGCATCGTGCCGGGCATGTCCGGGCGATCCGTCCGCACCCACACCTTTTCGGTCAACGAAACGCCGACCATCGGGGCGGAGGTCATACCTTCCTGCGCACAGACGGGGAGGGCAGAGGCAAGTACAAGGCAAAGAGTGGAAAGGGCGCGCATATAGAGGGTCCTTCGAACCGGCAGGGCGGTAGTGAAACGAGGCCTAGCCTAGCCGAAAAAGCGGCATAATTCCGGCTTGCATTTTGCCGAACCGTACCGTACGGTACGGTCTGCTTTCAGAGGCTGAGAGATCCTCCGGGGGTGCGCTCGTGCGCGCGGAAGGCGCACAGTGCGTTGCCGGTGCGGCGCGGCTTCCTCCGATACCAGAGAGACACCGACACTGCCATGACCCCATTGGCACTGACCATCAGCGACGACACGCTTTCGGACCGTCAGAAGGACGTGCTCAACGCGGCCCTGTCGCTGCTCGTCGAGGGCGGGGACGGCCTTACGATGACGGGTGTCGCGCGGCGGGCAAGCTGCTCGAAGGAAACGCTCTACAAATGGTTCGGCGACCGCGACGGGCTCCTGACCGCGACCGTGCAGTGGCAGGCGGCCAAGGTGCGCATGGTGGCGGTCGACCGCGAGACGCTCGACAAGCGGACGCTGGCGCTGGCGCTCGAAAAGTTCGGACGCAATCTCTTGAGCGTTCTTGCGGGGGATGTTTCGGTGGCGCTCAACCGGCTGGCGATCAGCCATGCCGGGCAGGAAAAGCGCAATCTCGGGGCCATCGTGCTCGAAAACGGGCGGTTCGCGATGGGCAAGCGGCTCAAGCCGGTGCTCGAGGCCGGGCGGGATGCCGGGCTGCTGAGCTTCGAAGAGAGCGAAACGGCGTTCCGGACCTATTACGGGCTCGTGGTGCGCGACGTGCAGCTGCGACTGCTGCTCGGCGAGCATCTGGAGCTGGGCGAGACCGAAATCGCGGCCGACGTCAAACGGGCGCGGGAGCAGTTCTTTACGCTCTACGGGGCGTGAAATCACTTCAAGACAATGCGATAAGTGGGAGAAACCAATGCGCGTTTATTACGATCGGGATGCCGATCTCAACCTTCTCAAATCCAAGAAGATCGCCATTATCGGCTATGGCAGCCAGGGGCGCGCGCACGCGCTTAACCTGCGCGATTCCGGTGTGACGGACATCGCGGTCGGCCTGCGCGCGGGCTCCTCGACGGTCAAGAAGGTCGAGGCCGACGGGCTCAAGGCGATGACCGTGGCCGAAGCGGCGGCCTGGGCCGACATGATGATGATGGCGACGCCTGACGAGTTGCAGGCCGACATTTACAAGGACGAGATCGCGCCCAACATCCGCGACGGCGCCGCGCTGGCGTTCGCGCACGGGCTTAACGTGCATTTCGGGCTCATCGAGCCCAAGGATACCGTCGATGTGCTGATGATCGCGCCCAAGGGGCCGGGTCACACGGTGCGCGGCGAATACGAGAAGGGCGGCGGGGTGCCGTGCCTGATCGCCATCCATCACGACGCGACGGGCAACGCGCACGACATCGGTCTCGCCTACGCCTCGGGCGTCGGCGGCGGGCGTTCGGGCATTATCGAGACGACGTTCCGCGAAGAATGCGAGACCGACCTGTTCGGGGAGCAGGCCGTTCTTTGCGGCGGTCTCGTGGAACTGATCCGCGCCGGGTTCGAGACGCTGGTCGAAGCCGGGTATGCGCCGGAAATGGCCTATTTCGAGTGCCTGCACGAGGTGAAGCTGATCGTCGACCTGATCTATCAGGGCGGCATCGCGAACATGAACTACTCGATCTCGAACACCGCCGAGTGGGGCGAATACGTCACCGGCCCGCGCATCATCACCCCGGAAACCAAGGCCGAGATGAAGAGGGTTCTGGGCGACATCCAGTCGGGCCGGTTCACCTCCGAGTGGATGCAGGAGTGGCATTCGGGCGCGGCGCGCTTCAAGGCCACCCGCCGCAACAACGACAACCATCAGATCGAGGAAGTCGGCACCAAGCTGCGCGATATGATGCCTTGGATCAAGGCCGGTGCGCTGGTGGACAAGAGCCGGAACTGATCCGGCCCAAGGATTTCCGATATGCAGAAAGGGGGGCGCATGCCTCCCTTTTTTGTTACCGGGGCGCTTGGGCGAGCGCGGGGGTGGACGTTTCGGCCCACCAATCCCCAAGCGCGTCGATCAGGGGCACGAGCCGCTGGGCGTCGGGGGTCAGATCGTACTCGACCCGAGGCCACATCGGAGCCTCGTGATTGTCGGACGATTCGGCCGGTGAGGCCGATCGGATGCGGAGTCTTCGTTTCGCACCCGATACCCGATCCGGACCCGCTTCATTTGTCCGTTTCCAACTGAAACACCCGGTTGTTGTCGCGCCGCATGGTGCGGTATGACGGGCGCGGGAATACGGAGAGGGGGAACGGCAGTGAATACGCTCGACCGCATTGTTGCGCAGGAGGAAGCGCTTGTTTTCGAGCGCTTCGACGAGAGCACGGCTTTTGCAATCGGTACCGCCATCCGCGACGCGGCCATTGCAGAGGGGCATTCGATCGTTTGCGATATCCGGCTTTGGGACCGGCCACTCTTTTATATGGCGCTGCCCGGTACGAGCGCGGACAATCCCGATTGGGTGCGTCGCAAGGCCAATGTCGTCAGGCGGTTCGGCAAGAGTACCTACAGAATGGTGCTCGAACGGGGCGCGGGCGAGGGCAATCGGGCGTTTGCCGCCGATAGCGGGCTTGCGCCGGCCGAGTACGTGCTCGCCGGGGGCGGGTTTCCGGTGCGGATCGATGGGGTGGGCGTCGTGGGCGCGATCATCGTTTCGGGCGCGCCAGAAGATGTCGATCACATGCTTGTGGTCAAAGGCATTTGCGGGCACCTTGGCATCGATCCGGATTCGATGGCGCTCCCCCGCGTCCAATAGCCGAGGGCCCCCATGAAGCTGAGTTATTTCCTGCTCGACGTGTTCACACGCGATCGGCTGTGCGGCAATCCGCTGGCCGTGGTGCTCAAGGCAGACGGGCTTTCCACCGCGCGCATGCAGGCGATTGCAGGAGAGTTCAATCTTTCGGAGACCGTATTCGTCCGCGAGCCCAGGAACGAGCGGCATACGGCGGCGCTGCGGATCTTCACCGCGCGGACCGAATTGCCGTTCGCTGGCCATCCGACAATCGGGACGTCGGTGCTATTAGGGCTTCAGAACAGGCTCAGCGCCGTGCGGCTCGAACTCGGCGTGGGGCTGGTGACCGCCGTGATGGAGCGGGTCGACAAGCGCACGGGCGACGCGAAATTCAGCCTGCCGCAGCTTCCCGAAAGGATCGGCGAGGCGCCCTGCGCAGCGGATATCGCCAAGCGGCTGGGCATTGGCGAAAGCGATATCGGGTGCGGCGGACTGCAGCCCGCGCAATATTCGGCGGGGCTGCCGTTCTATCTCATCCCGGTGCGGGATACCCGCGTGCTCGAGGCGATTGCGCTCGACCGGCGCGGCTGGGACGCGACGTTTCCGGGCGACCATAACAACGCCTACGTTTTTACCGAGACGCCGGAGGAGCGCGGCAACGCGTATGCCGCACGCATGTTCGGGGTGGGGTCAGGTGTCGACGAGGATCCGGCTACCGGCTCTGCCGCTGCCGCGCTCATCGGGCTTCTGGCCGAAAGCGGCCGCTATGATGACGGCTTCCACACGGTCCGTCTGCGGCAGGGGCGGGAGATGGGGCGGCCGAGCCTTATCGAATTGCAGATCAATATCGAGAACGGCAGGCTCAGGCATCCGGGTATCGGAGGATCGGCTGTCGTTCTTGGCGAAGGGGTGCTCGATCTGAGCGAATAGGCGACAGGGGAGGCTGGCATGGAAATTCTCGCCAATATATTGTTGTTTCTGCATTTATTTGCGCTGGTTCTGGGCATGGGCGCGGGGATTGCGCTTTCGATGCAGGGGCGGTTGATGGCAAGCGCGGGGCCGGAACTGCGGACGGGGTTGCTGCGCTTTGGTGAAATGCTGCGCGTCAACAGCTATGCCGGCATCGCGCTTTTGTGGATTACCGGGCCGCTCATCGTCTGGCTGCGATATGGTGGGGCCGGCGGGCTCGGGGCCTGGTTCTGGGTCAAGATGGCGTTTGTCGTGGCGCTCACGATTTCGATCGCGGTGGGCGCGGCGTCCTACCCCAAGGCCAAAACGGGCGACGCGGATGCGATGAAGCGCGTGAAGCTGGCGGGAATGGGAAGCGGCATATTCGGGCTGCTGGCCATCTTCTCGGCTGTCTTTGCGTTCAACTAAGGCGCTTTTGCCGCTGTCGAGGGTTGCATCCGGGGCGCACTTGGCTCATTCTTAGCCAAAGACTTGGAAGAAAGGTCAGGCCGCCAACGATGCGCCGCAAAAGTCAAAGCGCCGCCGTCGCCATAGCTGCTCGCAGGCAGGATGCCTTGCGGGCCCGTATCCTTTTGGGTACGGCACTTCTTCTGCCTGCCGCTCTCCTACTCCTCCTTATCAGCCCCTGACCACCGGCGGTTCGCCAAAAGCGCGAACGGGTCGTCAGGGGAGTATGCCACACGCCGAACAACGAAAATGTGTCCGGCCCAATTCCTGCTGCACCCAAACTTTTTTGCGCAGGCGGCCGATTTTGAGGACAAACGAGCATGACGACCGATACACCCAACACCGACAAGGTCTTTATCTTCGATACGACCTTGCGCGACGGCGAGCAGAGCCCGGGCGCGACGATGACGCTGGAAGAAAAGCTCCAGGTCGCCGAAATTCTCGACACCATGGGCGTCGACATTATCGAGGCAGGGTTCCCCATTGCCTCGAACGGCGACTTCGAGGCGGTCGCAACGATTGCCAAGCGCGCCAAGAACGCAGTGATCGCGGGGCTCGCGCGCGCCATTTCCGCCGATATCGACAGGGCCGGCGAGGCTGTGCGACATGCCAGGCGCGGGCGCATCCACACCTTCGTTTCCACCTCGCCGATCCATCTGGCGCACCAGATGAAAAAGTCCGAGGACGAGGTGCTCGAGATCGTCACCAAGACGGTGACGCAGGCACGCAACCTTATCGACGACGTCGAATGGTCGGGGATGGACGCGACCCGCACGCCGATCGAATTTCTCGCGCGCTGCACCGAAGCGGCGATCAAGGCCGGGGCGACGACGATCAACGTGCCCGATACGGTAGGGTATTCGACGCCCGAGGACTATTATCAGCTCATCAAGCAGCTGATCGAGATGGTGCCGAATTCGGACCAGGCGATCTTCTCCACCCACTGCCACAACGATTTAGGCATGGCCGTCGCCAATTCGCTGGCCGGTGTGCGCGCGGGTGCGCGGCAGGTCGAGTGCACGATCAACGGGCTGGGCGAACGCGCTGGCAATGCTGCGCTCGAAGAAGTCGTGATGGCGATCCGCACGCGGGCGGACGCGCTGCCGTACCATACCGATATCGAGACGACGCATCTGTCGCGCGCCTCGAAGGTTGTCGCGGCGGCAGCGAACTTCCCGGTGCAGTACAACAAGGCCATCGTGGGCAAGAACGCGTTCGCGCATGAGAGCGGCATCCATCAGGACGGCATGCTCAAGAACGCCTCGACGTACGAGATCATGACGCCCGAGAGCGTCGGGATCAAATCCACCTCGCTGGTGATGGGCAAGCATTCGGGGCGCCATGCGTTCAAGCAGAAGCTGCTCGATCTGGGGTATGATCTGGCCGACAACCAGTTCCAGGAAACCTTCCAGCGCTTCAAGGACCTCGCGGACCGCAAGAAGAACGTTTACGACGACGACATCATCGCGCTGGTCGACGACGAAATCGGCTCGGCGGCGGATCGGATCAAGCTCGTCGACATGAGCGTCACCTCCAAGACCGGGGGCATTCACCGCTGCGAACTCAAGGTCTCTGTCGACGGCGCTCCGGTCGAGGTGGCCTTTGACGGCACGGGATCCGTGGACGCCATCTTCAACGCGATCAAGGCGGCGGTCGGCGCCGACCCGCATCTGGTGCTCTACGCGGTTGACGGCGTGACCGGGGGTACCGATGCGCAGGCCAACGCGCATGTCCGGCTCGAAATGAACGGCCGGATTTCCTCGGGCAACGCGGCGGAGCCCGACACGCTCATGGCTTCGGCGCGCGCCTATCTCAACGCGTACAACCGGTTGCTCGTCGAGCGCGGTGCGCCGGCGCAGGGGGCATTGGCGGGTTAGGACAGACCATGCGGCATGAACTGGCTCCGGTGGAAACACCGGAGCAGTGGGCCATACTGCACAGCATACGCAGAGCCGTGCTGTTCGAAGGCCGGCACGCGGATGTGGTCTACGATGAAAACCATCACGATGACCGTACGCCCGGCAATCAGCCTTATTTGCTGACGGCTGACGGGCGGCCTGTCGGGTGCGTAAGGTTTGACGACCGTGGTGACGGTTCGGGCGTGGTGCGCCTTGTCGCGGTGGTTGCCGACGAGCAGCGGCGGGGCCACGGGCGTGCCCTCGATCGACTGATTACGGAACGCGCACACTCGAGCGGAATGACGACGCTGTTCGTCAATGCCGCCCCCGAGGCCGTCGGCTATTATGAAAAGACGGGGTGGTCGCGCCACGCGTGGGATGCATCGGAGCTCGATGGGCTCGCTGCGGACTGCGTCCAGATGCGCAAGGCGCTTTAGCGGCCTACCTGTGCTGATCGATGAGGATCGGGTTGCCGTCCGGATCGGTCAGCATGACGTGGGCCGGGCCGCTGGTGCCGGGGTCCGCTTCGGCATCGAGTGCGATACCCTGGGCCTTCAAGCGTTTCTGGATATCGCGGACATCCTCGAACGGATCGACGTTCCTGCCCTCCTTGTCCCAGCCGGGGGTGAAGATGAGCATGTTCTTTTCGAACATCCCCTCGAACAGGCCGATGACGGTGTCGCCGTTGGTGAGGATGAGCCATTTGTCCTCGATCCTGCCGCCCAGCTGGCGGAAGCCGAGCTTCCGGTAGAAGGCGAAGGACGTTTCAATATTCCTGACATTGAGGCTGAGCGAAAACGCACCCATGCTCATCGGATGAGCCTCCCGGTCCAAAGCTGGACCCGGAGCTTACGGCGGCCAGGACGCGCGTGCAATCGCGGCGCTCACGCTTGCCTCATGGCTTCGTGACCTGCGCGGGCGTAACACGTGCGGGGCGGCACCCGTATTGGGCGGTAGGAGCGCCGCGCTCACGCCGGATTGACTTGCGGGTGAGACCGGCGGCGTTCGAATGTGAACCGGCTTTCAAAGAGGAGAAACCGATGAACCGGAAGATTGCCGTTGGCGCGTGCGTCGTCGCGGCCAGCATGATGTCGGGGCAGGCGATGGGGGCGACGGCGCTTTTTGCCGGAGGGTGTTTCTGGAGTGTCGAATCGAACTTCGAGAAGGTCGAGGGGGTCACCAACGCGGTCTCCGGGTTTGCCGGCGGGCATGTCGAAAACCCCAGCTACAACGACGTGATCTATTCGGACACCGGGCATTACGAGGTTGTCGAGATCACCTACGACCCGGACGTGATCGACTACGAGACGCTTTTGACGATCTACTGGTATTCGACCGACCCCACCGACGGCGCGGGGCAATTCTGCGACCGGGGCGACAACTACCTGCCCGCGATCTTCGCGCTCACCGACGAGCAGCGGCAGATCGCCGAGGCGAGCAAGGCCGCGCTGGCCGCACAATCGGGCTACGAAATCGCGACGGAAATCCTGCCGGCGGCGACGTTCTATGCCGCCGAGGATTATCACCAGGATTTCGCCGCGAACAACCCGGACCGCTACAACGCCTACCGCATCGGCTGCCGCCGCGACGCGCGGCTCGAGCAGGTCTGGGGCGACATGGCGCTTTTAGGTACCGTCGAGAACCCCTTGCCGCAATAAGTCTCCGGCCTGATCATTTTCACGGAAAAGGGGAGTGGACAGGCCGGAACGCGTTTGCTAGAGAAGCGCCACCTCAGCGGCGTGCCCCGCGCGCCGCTCGTTGTGTTTGGGTGTATAGCTCAGTTGGTAGAGCAGCTGACTCTTAATCAGCGGGTCCAAGGTTCGAGTCCTTGTACACCCACCAAAACCTTTCCTCCGATTTCAGCGCTTTATGCGGGTTTTCCGTTGGACATGCCACCTCGGTTTGCCCAGACCGGTATGCGCAGCGCCACTGTATGAATCGGGACGCGCGCTCCATCAAACTATCATAGAGCCGACATTAAACTGCAATCGAGTGGACCTAGTGCGTCGTCGCATACGACAACGCGGAAGGGTCCTCCCAGATGAAAAAACGTCAACCGGCGCTCGCTGCGGGCGCTACGCTGCTGCTTGCGCTTTTCGGCGGCGCGTTTACGCAGGCCGTGTTCGCCCAGGCCGGACCGGATTCCTTTGTGCTCGGCCTTCTGCCCGACACGCAGGGTGGCACCGACGAACAGGGGCAGGCGCACGTTTCGCTGCACCCGATGGAAGAAGTCCTCGCGCAGCTCGCGGCCAATGGCGCAGACACGATCATCCATGTGGGCGACATGACCGATCATGGCTCTCCGGTCGAATTTGAGGAATGGACGCAGCTGGCTGCCGAGTATCGGGACCAGGGCATCGAATTCCTGCCCATTATGGGCAATCACGAAACCAGCTATGCCACCATGCAGGACTGGGTGTCGTATATGAGCGACTTCATACCCGCGGATGCCGTTCACATGCCGGGCTATGAATGGGTGAATTACTACGTCGTGCGCGACAATGTGCTGATTTTCGGCATCTCCTACTACAATCTCCCCATCGCTTTCGATTGGATCAAACAGACGATCGAGACCGTGGGATCGGAGACGGACCATATCGTGGTCGCGAGCCATGACAGCCTTATCGGCGCCAAGTATGGCCAGACGCGCGAGCAGATCGTCGACGGCACGAAGGACGACGATTGGGTTTTCGGCGTCCAGCAAGATATCCGTAGCTTCTTTGCCGATCACGACGTCATTTTCGTTTCCGGCCATGAGCATCAGTATCAGCGCTCGGTGATCTCCGACACGACCATTCTTCAGACCATGCCCTCGGGGTCCACCCCCGCCACCGGCAATTACCGCATGAATGTGTTTACCCAGATCATCATCGGCAATGCGTCGTACAAGGGCTATGAATACCGCTATGGCGAACGCGATCTGGTGCAGGCCGTGGTCGCCCACCGCAACGCAACCCTGCAAGAGGGCGTCCCCTATCTCGACGTCAATGCCTCGCTTCTGACCTTTACCGGGGACAGGGTCGACTACGCGTCTTATCTTGCCGAACATACGGCCACCAGCAACGATCCGGCGGAGGATTTCGATGCCGATTGGGTCCTGATGGACGCGTTCTCGCGCACCACCAACCGGTGCGAAACCATTGTCTATCCCAATTCGATGCTGCCCGAGACGCGGCCGGTTCTCGTGCTGAACCCGCGCTACGAAACCGCCGATTGCCTGGCCGACGACGGCAGCCGCGTCAGCTTGGTCGGCGGGGTCAACGACACGTTCAACCGCACCGACTCCACCACCCGCACCATGGGTTATACGCCCGGCCTGAGCCGCGCGGAATCGCTGAACGACCTGATGCGCCTGTCCTATCAGTGGCTGTTCCAGGTCCATGAGCGGTGGAGCCCCAACCTCAACAGCGCCCAGCGCGTCGTCCTCGATCCCGAGGCCGACGAGTTGATCGTTCCCGCAACCACGATCGATCTCAAAGAGCACGTGACCACGAGTTGGCTTCCCGCCGAAGCCGGGACGGCCAGCGACATCGTCATCATCAGCGGTACGCAGAACCAGACCGGAACCTATCAGGACGGCTATGGCGTGCAAAAAGACATCGAAACCGATGCAGGACTGCCGATGTCCCAAACGGACGGCGAACCCAAAGCGCCCGTCGTTCTGCCGCAAGGGGCAACCAAATCCTGGGATATTTCAAACGCGGTTTCGGATGCCTACGCGGTTCAGTTCACCGCCTCGCAAGGCGGTGACGTAGCCGGCCTGACTCTCGGCATGCGGGGAGATGACGGCTGGCAGGCCCTGGCCCCGAACCAGTGCGTAATCGAGGGCGCTTTTGACGCGGCCTATATCCAGAGCCCCCCGGCCCGGAGCGAAACCTGCGAAAGCGCGCCCCTGGTCGGATATGACGCGGGCCAGGAGGCCCATCGCTGGTGGACCGTGCTGACCACCGACGCGGAACTGGCGCTCGTTTCGACCGGGCAGTAGCCGGTCGCGCGCGGATCGTATGCAACCCGGATAAGTGGGCATAGCTTATCCGGGTTGTGCGGGCGATCGATCTGTGGCCGGAACCTGTTCGGGTCTACCGGGAGCGCCGGGAGACGCCGCCGCACAGCGCCGAAAAAGGGCATTCAAGCTGCCGTCGTAACGTCCCGTTCACCATCGGAAAAATTGTCCCTTACGCGAAAACTTTTGGGAAGGCCGGCTGGCGTATGGTCCGCGTACCGATCAATGACGGGACGCACACGATCATGAGTCTTTCAGCCAATTCGCTGCCCGTGGGGGCTAACGCGCGAAGCGGTGGGCGTGATGCCGCGCGTGGTGCGGCAACGCCGGCGTTGCGCAAGACGCTGCTGGGGCCGGAGGCATGGGATAGGGCGATCGCGGACTTCGACGGGGTCTGCCAGGAGCAGCTTTATGCCTATGCCAGCACGCGCTGGCCGGGGCTGACGCTCGAGCCGGTGTTGTTTTCCCACGAGAACGGGCCGGTGGGCGGTGCGCTCGTCATGCTGCAGCGGTTGCCGCTCGGCCTTGCGACGATCGCGCTCGTCAAGTGGGGACCCTTCCTCGCCGACAATACGCGGCCCGATGCCGATACGGTCATGGACGGGATGGTCGAGGCGCTCATCGCCGAATATGCGGACAAACGCGGGATGATGGTGTCGATCATGCCCAAGGTCGAACCGACCGACGACAATGCCCGGCTTGCGGCGCTGCTGGCGCGCGGATTCACCCCGGGCGTGGGGGTGAAATTTCCCAAGCGCTATGTGGTCGACGTCCGGCTGGACGACGACGCCCGGCTTGCTGCGTTCGCGCAGAAATGGCGCTACCACCTGCGCAAATCGTTCAAGGCCGGGCTCGGCTTCGAGGAGGGGGGGGCGGATGAACTCGAGCGCTTCATGGTGCTTTACAAGGCCATGAGCGACCGCAAGCAGTTTCCCGACTATTCGGCGATCGATTCCGTCGATGCGCTGATGGCGATGCCCGATGGCACGGCGCGGCCGGAGATGTTTTTTGTCACGCATGAGGGCGAGACGGTGGCCGGCGCGATGATTTTCACCGCCGGGGATACGGCAACCTACCTTTACGGCGCGACCAACGACGCGGCGCTCGATCTGCGGGCGGGCTATTTTCTGCACTGGAACATCATCCGCTGGCTGCGCGACAACACGCGGGCCAAGCTCTACGATCTTGGCGGCACCGACGGGTTTCAGGGGCTGCACCAGTTCAAGAGCGGCATGGTAGGCAGCGCGGGTTACATGGCGGACCTGCCGCCGGTGGCCAACTACGCCACGTCCATGCGGGCGCGCCTTTTCGGAACGCTCGCATACGAGGCGCGCTCGAAGGCGACGCGCACGCGCGATTCCATCAATGCCGCACGGTTGGCGCTGATGCGCCGCCTGCGCAGGGCCTGAAAAACGAATGTCCATCGGTAAAAGACTGGCATCGCGCTCGGTTATCATGTTCGGCCTGCGGGTCGGCGGGGCCGGGTTCATATTCCTCGTTCAGGCCGCCATCGCCCGGGCCTGGGGCGCGGAGGCACTGGGCGACTATCTTCTGGCCATCGCGGCTGCCAACCTCCTGGCCGTGGTCATGCCGCTGGGGTTCCAGACGGTCGGCACCTATTTCGCGGCCGAATACGGCGCCAAGGGCGACGGGCGCAACCTGCGGCGGTTCCTGACGCGCTCGTTCGCGCATGTGGGGATCGTGGGAACCGCGATCACGGCACTGGGTTGGCCGGTGACCTATTTCATGGGCGAGACGGGCGAACACCTTCTGGCGCTGTGGGTGCCGACCGCGCTCATTGCGATGGGAACCGCGTTTACCTTCGTCAATACGACCGCACTTGTGGGGCTCAAGCGTCCGCTGATGGGCTACCTGCCCGACATGGTCCTGCGCCCGGCGCTGGTGATCACGAGCTTCGCCATCATTGCGTTGACCGCCGGCCGGGCGGACCTCAACGCGATGCTGTGGCTGTTTGCGCTCTCGCTCCTTGCGCTGGAATTGGGGCATTTCTTCCTGCTTTATCGTGCGGTGCGGCAGGTGCCGGTTTCGGACGAATACGCCCCGGCGCCCTCCCGGCGCTGGTGGCGCTTCGCCGCGCCATGGGTGCTGATCACACTGGCTGCCGATTATTTTTTCGACATCAATCTTCTGATGCTGGCCGAATTGCTGCCGCGGGCGGAGCTGGCGATATTCGGGGTGAGTACGCGCATCTTCGCGCTCGTGTCGTTCGGCGTCGTCGCCGTCTATGCCATGACCCTGCCCGAGATGTTCGAGGCGGAAAGTAAAAAAGACGCCGAGGCGCTCTCGCGCCGGCTGAGCGAGGCCAACATCGTCGCGATCCTGCTTTCAGGCGCGCTTTTCGTCGGCGTCGCGCTGTTCGGACGTTATCTGTTGCTGTTGTTCGGCGAGGAGTTTGTGGCGGGTGCGTGGCCGATGAGCATCTTGTGCCTGGCGCTTGTGGTGCGGGCCGCGTTCGGGCCCGCCTCGATGGTGCTCTCGATGCGCGACAAGCCGTTCGATAGTCTGCCGGCCGTGGGGCTGGGGCTCGTCGCACTGGTTGCGGGCAACGCATTGCTGGTGCCGCCTTACGGCCTGTCGGGCGCGGCGATTTCAGCCTTCATCGCAATCACGCTCTGGTCGGCGGCGCTGTGGGCCACGGCGTGGCGGCGGACCGGCGTGGACGTCTCGATCTTCGCGCGTTTCAGGGCCTTGCCAGCTTAGATGCCGGAAGCGTGCTAGCGGTCGAACAGGTCCTGGAGGCGAATTTTGATGCGCTCGCCGAAGGGTAGCCAGACGCCCCGGTCGTAGTCCCCGGTCGCTTTGGTGAACTTGCGTTCCATGACGCAATAGTCCTGCCCGAAAATGTGCTGTTCGAGAACGGCGACACATTCGTAGTCGTAGCGCTCGAGGAGCCTCAGCGCGATCTTGTTGTCCGTGCGCACATAGGTCGAGGCTTTGTGGAAGCGGGAGTTGTCCCAGTGCTCGATGAAGGCGCGCATGCCGTACATGCCGAGCATGGTCTTGCGGTGGGCCGGAAAGACGCAGGACCAGTACTGGAAGATGGTGCCGCAGTCGGGACCGGAAATCGAGAAGCCTCCGGGCGCGTTGTCGACCTCGAGTATCAGGATGTGCCACGGGTCGATGGCGAGCAGGGTGCGCAGGAATCGCTTGTCGAACCGCGCTTTCTCGTGGGTCTTGAAGCGCTCGTTGTAGTAGGGCATCGAGTCGATGAGATCCATCAACTCGCGGTGAATCAGACCGATGTCGGCGGAGGTTGCCGCGCGGTGCGAGAAATCTGCCATTTGCCTTTTTCTCCAAGCGTCCCGGGGGGACGAAGATATCGCGGGCGGCCTTTAAAAAGCGTCACCTTGCCGCCCGATGCCCGCTTTTCGACATGCCCGGCGCGGTGGGAGCCGTGGCATGCGGGCGCGGCACATGTGTGCCTTGATGGCGCTTCGTGTGCCGGGTTAAGAAGATCGAAGCAAGTTCAGGAGGAGCCAGCCATGAGTTCGGAGGCCATCTACGCCCCGTCCACCGACGCGATCGCGCGGACCTACACCACGGCCGAGCAGTACGAGCAGATGTATGCCCGCTCGCTCGCGGATCCCGAGGGGTTCTGGGGCGAGCAGGGCAAGCGGCTCGACTGGATCAAACCTTTTACCTCGGTCAAGAACACCTCGTTCGATTACGACAACATCTCGATCAAATGGTTCGAGGACGGGGTTCTGAACGTCTCGGCCAATTGCATCGACCGGCATCTGGCAACGCGTGGCGAGCAGACGGCGATCATTTTCGAACCGGACGATCCGAACGGCGCAGTCCAGCACATCACATACAACCAGCTCCATGAGCGCGTGTGCCGCATGGCCAACGTGTTCAAATCGCTCGGCGTCAAGAAAGGGGACCGGGTGACGATCTATATGCCTATGATCCCCGAGGCGGCATATGCGATGCTCGCCTGCGCGCGGATCGGGGCGATTCATTCGGTGGTCTTCGGCGGGTTTTCGCCCGATGCGCTGGCGGGCCGGATCAACGACTGCGACAGCGCCGTGGTGATTACGGCGGACGAGGGCCGGCGCGGCGGCAAGACGGTGCCTTTAAAGGCCAATGTGGATACTGCGCTCAAGGACTGTCCGGGTGTCGAGAAGGTGCTCGTTGTTGAGAATACGGGTAATTCCGTTCCCATGGAGGGCGCGCGCGACGTCTGGTGGCACGAGGCGGCGGCGGGCGTCGAACCGTTCTGCGAGCCCGAGCCGATGAATGCTGAGGACCCGCTTTTTATCCTCTATACCTCGGGTTCGACGGGCAAACCCAAGGGGGTGCTTCACACTTCAGGCGGGTATCTGGTTTACGTCTCTTTGACCCACCAGCTCACCTTCGATTATCGCGACGGCGAGGTCTATTGGTGCACGGCGGATGTCGGATGGGTGACCGGGCACAGCTACATCGTCTACGGCCCGCTCGCCAATGGCGCGACGACTCTTATGTTCGAGGGCGTGCCGACCTGGCCGGATGCCTCCCGGCACTGGCAGGTTGTCGATAAGCACAAGGTCAACATCTACTATACAGCGCCGACCGCAATCCGCGCGCTCATGGGCGCGGGCAACCAGTTCGTCGAGGGCGCCGACCTTTCCAGCCTGCGGCTTCTGGGGACGGTCGGCGAGCCGATCAATCCCGAGGCCTGGCGGTGGTATCATGAGCAGGTGGGCCGCGGGCGTTGCGGCATTGTCGATACGTGGTGGCAAACCGAAACCGGCGGGTTCATGATTACGCCGCTCCCCGGGGCGACGCCACTGAAGCCCGGGTCGGCGAGCAAGCCGTTCTTCGGGGTCAAGCCGGTTGTGCTCGATCCTGAAAGCGGCAGGGAGATCAGCGAGACCGAGGCGGCGGGCGTCCTTGCCATCGCTGACAGCTGGCCTGGGCAGATGCGCACGGTCTATGGCGACCATGAACGGTTCAGGGATACCTATTTCCAGCAGTACAGGGGCTATTACTTTTCGGGTGACGGCTGCCGGCGGGACGCCGACGGATATTACTGGATCACCGGCCGGGTGGACGACGTGCTCAACGTTTCCGGCCACCGGCTGGGGACGGCGGAAGTCGAGAGCGCGCTTGTCGCGCATCCCAAGGTTTCGGAAGCCGCCGTGGTCGGGTTCCCGCACGACATCAAGGGGCAGGGCATTTACTGCTATGTGACGCTGATGGCGGGGGAAGACGGCTCGGACGACCTCGCGAGGGAGTTGCGGAACTGGGTGCGCAAGGAAATCGGGCCGATCGCGTCACCGGACCATATCCAGTTCGCTCCGGGGTTACCCAAGACACGCTCGGGCAAGATCATGCGGCGTATCCTGCGCAAGGTCGCCGAGGACGATTACGGATCGCTGGGGGACACCTCGACGCTGGCCGATCCGAGCGTTGTGGACGACCTGATCGAAAACCGCAAAAATCGCTGAGCTATCAACCTCCCATTAGTCAAAGTTGGGTGCGCCGCGTCGCCGGCGCCCCCATTTTTGTTTTTCGTTAAACAAGCCGTGAAACAGTCGTGCCCGCGCTGTGCGGCAAGGATGTGCCAAAGCATTGGCTTTTCTGCATATTCCTGGCGCGCTGCGGAAACGCCCGGTGATCCGTTGAGGCGAGATCCGGGCCGGTGAATATTGTGTGGTGCGGTATCGGGCTGGAGGGGCCGGCTGTACTGCGCGAACGGTTTGGGGGAACCGGTGACGCAGTCTCGGCATCTGCTCGCGATCATTGCAGTTTGCATTTTCGCCGTGGGCGGAGCGGCTCTGGGGACGTTTCAGCTCATCGACGAAGCGCTTCGGAACCTGCGGTTTGCGGCCGGCAGCAGACCCGCGAGCGGCGAGATCGTCCTCATAGACGTCGATCCAGCCGATATCATGCAGCTCCAGAGCGCATCGGCGGTACGGGGTATGTATGCCAGCGTCGTCGACATTGCGCTGGGCGCGGGTGCGACCGATATCGTTGTGGAGACGCGGCTGGGCGGAGCGACCGGGCTCTCCGGCGACGACCTGCTTGCCGACGCACTCGCACGCGGGGCGGGTAAGGTCAGAACCGTTGCCTACGCGATGCCGGTCGCCGGACAGAGCGACGAGTCCCTGAGTTTTCAGTTGCCTCTCAACCGGTTCTCGGCCGTCGCTCCTCCGGTCACCACGTCCGTCTATCCGGAAGCCGATGGCCGGGTGCGCCACTATCGGAACGGCACGATTATCAATGGCAAGTTCGTACCCTCGCTGGCCGCGGCGCTCAATCCGGGCAGCTTGCCGGATCAGGAGCGCTTCGCTATCGACTTTTCGATCGACGCCGCGACGATCCCGGTCATTGAGGTCAGGGACGTACTTACGGGGCGCGCGGATGTCGGCAGACTGGCCGGCAAGCAGGTTCTTGTCGGGTTGAGCGGGGCCACGCTGCAGCAATCGGTCCTCGTTCCGCGCTTCGGTGTGGTTTCGGGGAGCCTTGTGCAGATCCTTGCCGCGGAAACGCTCAAGCAGGGGCGGCCGCTCGTCGAGCTTGGCATCTGGGCCCAGATCGGGCTTATCGTGGCCGTCGTCCTTGCGTTCCTTTTCGGTTGTGCGCGGATACCGTTGGTGCCCCTCGTCCTCGGGTGCGTGGGCTGTGCGGTGGTGCTCGAACTGCTCGCCCTGGCGCTACAGATTCATTCGGGCATCGTCCTCGATACCGCTGCCGTGCATGTGGCCCTTGCGGGCATGCTCGTGATCGCGCTCGTTCGCGAACTCGAGGCGCGCGGGCTCTCGACTATGAGCGCCGCGCAGGAGCGCGATTCCATGCGCGGCATTCTTGCGCGCGTCGTGGCGGACAATTTCGACGGCGTGGTCGTGGTCGATCACCGTCACCGCATCCGCGCTGCCAGCCGGTTCGCGTGCGAGATGATGGAAAGCGAACTGATCGGCAAGCCGATCGAAGCCACCTTGCCCAACGCCTTCGTCGCCGCGCTCAGCGACGCGCTCAACCGCAGCAAGACGGTCGAAGAGGCCGCCGAAATCAGGATTACGCCGCGCGCCGGCGACGAGCGCATCATCGAGTATGTGGTGACAACGTCCGAGGCGGTTTCGGACGAGGTCAACGGCGCCGGCTCCGGGCGTGTCGCGTGCCTGACCTTCCGCGACGTCACCGAGCGCCGGCATTCCGAAGAGCGGCTCAACTATCTGGCGCGGCACGATCCGCAGACGGGCGCGCTTTCGCGTATCGCCTTCGTGGAAACGCTGACGGACATGCTCTCCACGCCGGACTACCGCAAGCGCGGTGTCACGGTGTTCCTCATCGGGATCGACCGGCTCAAGATCGTCAACGATACGCTGGGGTACGGCTATGGCAATCGCCTGCTTCAGCAGGTCGTCGCGCGGCTGCAACTGGCGGGAGCCGCGACAGTGGCGCGGCTCGAGGGCAATAATTTCGCGGTGCTGCGCGAGGGTCTTTTGCCCGAAGGCGCGCAAGACTTCGCCGAAGAGATCATCGCGCAGGTTTCAAGGCCCTATGCGATGGCCGGGCACCACGCCATCGTCGGAGCGAGTGTCGGCATGACGGATTCGGAGCTGTCGGGCTTTGACCCGGATACCATCATCCGGCATGCGAGCATGGCGCTCTCGGCGGCAGCCGACCGTCATGGCGATGCCGTCGTGCCCTTCGCGCGCGAAATGACCGAGCGCATCCGCCATAAGCAGGACATGGAAGTCGCGCTTCGTGCCGCGCTCGCGCGGGGCGAGTTCTCGGTCCACTACCAGACCCAGGTCGACCTCGATACCAGCGCGGTCGTAGGGGTCGAGGCGCTGGTGCGCTGGACGCATCCGCAGCTTGGCAACGTTTCGCCCGGCGAGTTCATTCCGGCCGCCGAGGAGACGGGGTTGATCATCGACCTGGGCCGCTGGGTGCTCAAGACCGCATGTGCGGAGGTCGCGGGCTGGGCGCACCCCGTGCGGCTCTCGGTCAACGTCTCACCGATGCAGTTCGAGTACGGCGATATCGTTGCCGACGTCCGCGACGCGTTGACAAGCTCCGGACTGGCGCCCGAACGTCTCGATATCGAGATCACCGAAGGGCTTCTGGTGACCGAAACCGGACACGTCATCGACAAGCTCAACACGCTGCGCGGGGACGGGGTAAAGATCGCGCTCGACGATTTCGGCACCGGCTATTCGTCGCTGAGCTATCTGGGGCGGCTGCCGGTCGATACCCTTAAAATCGACCAAAGCTTCGTTCGCGGACTTCCCGACGATCCCGAAGCCACAGCAATCGTTCGCGCGGTGCTCATGCTGTCGGACTCGCTGGGCAAAGAGGTCGTGGCCGAGGGCATCGAAAGCGTCGATCAGGCCTGGCTGCTGCGCCTTGCGGGGTGCCGTACGGGGCAGGGCTATTTCTTCGGGCGCCCCGCACCGGCGGCCGATACGCTTGCGGCGATCGCCGAGCCGGTGGACGACAGGCTCGGCACGACGACGTTCGGCTGATTGCCGCCGCAAATCCATTCCAGATAAGATGCGGCACCGGTTGCGGGAATCATAGATGCTCCGGTTCTTGCGGGGGCCGTGCTTTGGCACCTTCGTGGTGAAGCGCCCAGGCCCGCCTGTAGCAGGAGACAGTATGCGGCAGTTCTTTTTATCGCTTTTCGCCCTGATCTTCCCGGTCGCCGCGGCGACGGGCGCACCAGCTCAGACGCTTTCGGATATGGCCGGGCAAATGGTGATGGTGGGCTTTCAGGGGACATCCACCGAGGACGCGGGGTTCCGTGCCGTTCGCGCGCAACTGGCGGCGCGGCAGATCGGCGGGGTCATGTATTTGCGCACCAATGTCGAAAGCCTTGCCGACGTGCGCGCCATGAACCAGGCGCTCGCAGCCGCAAGCCCGTGGCTGACGCCGCTTATCGCGCTAGACCAGGAAGGCGGGCAGATCCGGCGGCTGACGCGGGCGGTGGGGTTCACGCAAATCCCCTCGGCGGCCGCGCTTGGGCAGGGGAGCGTCGCGCAGGCGCAGGCCGTTTATACCGATCTTGCCGAGCGGCTCGCGGAGCTCGGGTTTTCGGTCAATTTCGGCCCCGTCGTCGATCTCAACCTCAACCCGGCCAATCCGATCATCGCGCGGTACGAGCGGGCTTTCGGCGCCGATCCGTTCGAGGTCGCGCGGTTCGGCGCGGCGTTCGTCGAGGGTCATCGCGCGGCGGGGCTTGCGACGGCGCTCAAGCACTTCCCCGGTCACGGCTCGAGCACGGGGGACACGCATGAGGGGTTTGTGGATGTCACCGCAGACTGGCGGGAGATCGAGCTCGAGCCCTTCGCGCGTCTGATCGACGACGACCTTGCGGACATGGTCATGGTCGCGCACCTTTTTAACGCGAACTATGCCCGCGATCCGGGCGAGCAGCTTCCCGCCAGCCTGTCGCCCGCCTGGATCGACGGCGTCTTGCGCGGCGATCTGGGGTTTGACGGCGTTGTGATCAGCGACGATCTGCAGATGGGCGCGATCACCGCACGGTTCGATTTGCGCGAAACGGTTGTTCGGGCCGTCATGGCGGGCAACGACATCCTGCTTTTTTCCAACACCGCCGACTACACGCCCGACCTGGGGGCGCAAATCCATGCGATCATCGTGAACGAGGCGCGGGAGAACGCGGAATTCGCCGGCCGCGTCGCTGAAAGTTACAGGCGGATCGTCGCCTTGCGCCAGGGCCTCGGAGCGGGGCGGTGACCCGGTACGTCGCGCTCCTTTATTCGATCGTTCTGGGCGAGGGCAAACGCCTCACTATGGCGCCGTTGCGCGAGATGTTCGCCGAGCTCGGATATTCCAGTGCCGAGACGCTGCTGGCGACGGGCAACGTGATTTTCGAGAGCGCCGAGGCTGATCCGCGAGCGATCGAAGCACGGCTCGAGACCGCGTTTGCCGGGCGGTTCGGCAAGGCCGTCGCCTTCATTGTCCGCTCGGACGCTGACTGGCAGCGGCTCGCCGAAGGCAACCCGCTGCCGGAGGCTTCGGCGGCCAGCCCGGCGCAGGTCGCCGTGCGCGTGATGCGCGCGCCGGTTTCGAAAGATGCCCGGGCGCTGCTCGAAGCCCGGGTGCGGCCCGGGGAAAGCCTGCGGTTCGTCGACGGCGATATCTGGGTGCATATTCCGGATGGGATCAGCACGTCTGCACTGGCGTCAGTCATGACCAACGCGCGGATCGGGGTGGGCACGTCGCGCAATTGGAACACTGTGCGGAAAATCGCCGAACGGCTGGTGTGAACCCGGCGGCGCTGGTTTCTTATCCGGGCGGTGACCCCTATAGTGCCCCGATAAGGCCGTTGGCGAATCGCGGCACGTCGACAAGAGCATGAGGGCGGTCCCCCGTATGGAAGAACCCCAAAGCGTACGGCACGTGCGGGCGCTCTTTATTTCCGACGTGCATCTGGGCATGAAGAACATCCGCGTCGCCGAGCTTGTCCAGTTCCTGCCGCTTTACGAAGCCGACACCATTTACATCGTAGGCGATCTGATCGACGGCTGGCGGCTGCAGAAAGAGTGGCATTGGCCGCCGCTCTACGACGAACTCGCCTCCCTGCTTTTGGACAAGGCCGCGCGCGGGACGCGGATGGTGTATCTGGCAGGCAATCACGACGAGTTCCTGCGCGACTATCTCGGCACGTATTTCGGCGGCGTCGAGATCGTCGACCGGGCCATTCACGAGACGGCGGCCGGCCGGCGCTATCTCGTTATTCACGGCGATCAGTTCGACGTCGTCGTCGCCAACGCCAAATGGCTCGCCCATATAGGCGACTGGGCCTACAATCTTGCGCTGAGGGTCAACGTCCTTGTCAATTGGGTGCGGCGGCGGCTGGGGCTTGCCTATTGGTCGCTTTCGGCGTGGGCCAAGCAGAAGGTCAAGAATGCTGTGAGCATCATGGGCCGGTTCGAGGAGGCGCTCTCGCTCGAAGCGCGTAACAGCGAGGTGGACGGGGTTATCTGCGGCCACATCCACAATGCTGCGATGCACCACAAGTTCGGTATCCACTATCTCAATTCGGGCGACTGGGTGGAAAGCTGCACGGCCATCGTGGAGACCCATGAGGGTGAATTCGAGCTGATCCGCTGGGGCGAGATTTCCGCGCCACCCAAAAAGCGCCGCCGCTTCGGACGCCGCCGGGACGCGGCACAAAACCCGGAAAACTAACATTTCAGGCTTGCCAGCCGCACGAGTGCGCCGCAATGATCGCGGGGAACCCGGACGTTCGCCTCAACCGGATCCGCCGCGATGACATTTGCCATGCCGGCGCGTTTCGCATCTCCCGAGATGCGGACTGCGCTTTTCTACTTCTCGATGTTCATGACCCCGGCAACGGCCACGCTGCTTTTGCCGATCTGGCTGGATTCGCGCGGGATTTCCGAAGCGGAAATCGGCGTCATCAACGCCGCGCCCATCTTTTTGATGATCGTGCTGAATCTCGTGGTCGGGCGGATCGCCGACAAGGCCAATGACTGGCGCAGCGTCATCATCGTGCTTTCGGTTGCTGCGGCGGTCGTGCCCTTCGGGCTGTTCTTCGTTACCGACTTCTGGGGCAGCCTTATCGTCTGGACGTTGTGCATGGTGCCGTTCCTGTCGCTCGAGCCGGTCATCGATGCGGCGGCGACGCGGATGACACGGCGGCGCGGCAGCGATTTCGCCCGCGTGCGGATCTGGGGCAGCATCGGGTTTATAGCGCTTACGGCCATCGCCGGCTTTGTCTATGGCTGGCTGGGGATCGTCGTTTTCGTTCCGCTGGTCGTCATCGTAAGCCTTTTGCGCGGCGTGGTCTCACTGCAACTGCCGTTCTTCCGGGCGCCCGCGGGCGAGGAAGCCACGGTGGCACAGACCGTCAACACCGATGCGGCGGCGACGATGCGGCAAGTGCTCAAGCCTTGGTTCATGCTCACCATGATCGGCACGGCGATCCTGCAGGCGAGCCATTTCGTGCTTATGGCTTTCGGGGCGCTGATGTGGGTCCGTATCGGCGTGCCGGAGGCTTCGATCGGCGTGATCTGGGCGATCGGGCCTGCGTGCGAACTGCTGACGATGTTTTTTTTCGCACGGATCGCGCGGCGGTTCTCCGCGCGGCACCTGTTGCTCATCGCATGCCTTGCCGGGGTGGTGCGCTGGACGGGTGTCGCGTTCGCCACGGAGGCCTGGCAGATCGCGATCCTCCAGACGCTGCACATGGTGACCTTTGCCGTTTCCTATCTGGGTATCGTCAACTTCATCGCCAACTGGACGCGCGAGGAGATCGCCGCGCAGGCGCAGAGCTTCTACGTCGTCCTTCGCCAGGCGGCCAATGTGGTCGCGCTTGTGAGTTTCGGACCGCTGGTTGCCGCATTTGGCTTGCGTGCGTTCCTGGCGGCGGCAGCCGCCGCGGCGCTGGGGGCGGTCCTTGTCGGCATTTCGCTCGTTATCAAGGAGACGAAGCGCTAACCGCGAACGGTTGTGGCACGCCGCCTTATTTCGCGGGGTGTCACGAAACAGTTGTGCAAATCAGGCATCAGCTCAAATCGCATTGGATGATCAACGCTGGATTTGGGCGATGCGGACCACCACCGATGTCAGGCGCGTACGCGCGCTGTTTATCTCGGACGTGCATCTGGGAATGCGCAGTATCCGGGCGGACGCGCTTATCGAATTTCTCGCGACGATTGAAGCGGACACGATTTACCTTGTTGGCGACATTATCGACGGGTGGCGGCTGAAAAAGAGCTGGCACTGGCCGCCGCAATACAACCTTCTGGTTCAGTCGATCCTGGAGCGCGCGCGACAGGGGTGCCGCGTGGTTTATCTGCCGGGCAATCACGACGAATTCCTGCGCGATCATTTCAACACCAATTACGGCGATGTCGAACTGCGCGACCGCGAGATCCATATCGCGGCGGACGGGCGTACCTACCTGGTCATCCATGGTGACCAGTTCGACATGGTGGTGCGGCACGCGAAGTGGCTCGCCCATATCGGGGACTGGGCCTACAACACCATGCTGCGCGCCAATGTGGTGCTGAACTGGGTGCGCCGGCGGCTCGGAATGCCGTACTGGTCGCTCTCCGCGTGGGCCAAGCGCAACGTCAAGAACGCGGCGAGTTTTATCGGACGGTTCGAGGAAGCACTGTCGCATGATGCGAAAGTGGCGGGGGTGGACGGGGTCATCTGCGGGCACATCCACAACGCCACGATGCACGAAACCTACGGTGTGCACTACATAAATTGCGGCGATTGGGTCGAAAGTTGCACCGCTGTCATTGAAACTTTTGAGGGGAGTTTCGAATTAATACGTTGGACAGCTGCGAAAACGCAGCCAGTCCCGTCGCGGCGGCGAAAGCGGCAGACTGTTTTCAACCGCCTCCTGTCGACGCGCGAATAGACGCAATCGGGTCTGGGGGCAGGTATGGACAAGCTTTTGATCGTCACGGATGCCTGGCACCCCCAGGTCAATGGCGTCGTGCGCTCGCTCGAGCGCGTTGGCGACGAATTGCGTGCGCGGGGGATGGACGTCCATTACCTCACGCCCGAGCGGTTCTGGACCATGCCGCTGCCAACCTATCCCGAGATCCGGCTCTCGCTGGCCGGTCAAGGCGCTGTCAGCGCGCAGCTCGACGCGATCGATCCCGACTACATTCACATCGCAACCGAAGGGCCGCTCGGGCATGTCGCCCGGCGCATTTGCCTGGCGCGCGGGCTGGCGTTTTCGACGAGCTACCACACCCGGTTCCCCGAGTATCTGGCGGCGCGGCTGCCCGTTCCTGCCGAATGGAGCTACAACTATTTGCGTTGGTTCCACGGTCCGGCGGCCGTTACGATGGTGCCGACGCGCAGCGTGCTCAAGGATCTGCGCCGGCACAAGTTCCGGCATCTGGCGCTCTGGTCGCGCGGGGTCGACGCGGACCGGTTCGCGCCGGGACCCAAGTCGATGTTCACGAGCCTGCCCGGGCCCCACCTTGTCTGCGTCGGCCGTGTGGCGGTCGAAAAAAACGTTTCGGCATTCCTCGATCTTGATGTGCCGGGAACGAAGATTGTCGTTGGAGACGGTCCGCAGCTCGAAGATTTGCGCCGCGCCTATCCCGAGGTGATTTTTACAGGCCGTTTGACGGGCGAGGCCTTGAGCGCGGCCTATCGGAGTGCCGACGTGTTCGTATTCCCCTCGCGCACCGATACTTTCGGCAACGTCATGATCGAGGCGATGGCCTGCGGCACGCCGGTTGCCGCCTATCCGGTGACCGGGCCGGTTGACGTCTTGACCGATCCTGCCAGTGGCGTCATGGACGAGGATCTGGGCGGTGCGGTCCTCAAGGCGCTGACCTTGTCACGGGAGGCAGCGCGGGCGCATGCCTTGCGCTTCACCTGGGCAAATGCCGCCGATCAGTTCTCCGGGCACCTCGTATCAGCACGGGCAGCCATACGCCACGCGGCGTAGGCGCGCTTCAAGCCCCGCCCTGCAAAGAAAAAGCGCGGTGGACATTCACCGCGCTTTTCAGGTCTTACAATTTACCGCCGATTAGCCAAGCCGGCCGCTCGCGTGTGCGAGCATGGTATAAACCTTGCCGCGGTTGGAAACGAGCTGGTCCATCATTGCATCGCCGCCATTGGGGCCATTGCCGGCCTCACGGAGCAATTGTTCGAACTCGCTCATATAGGCGTTGGCCGTACGGCTGAATTCGGCATCACGCTGGAACTTGCGGCGGACCTCGTCGAAGGTCGCCTGGCCGGTGATGGTATAGAGCCGACGGTTGAACGCGCCCGACTCCCCGTCCTGATATCGGTTCCAGGCCGTCGAGAGGGCGCGGTCGTCGATGGCGCGCGCGATGTCCTCTGTGAGGCTCGAGAGGTTCAGTGGCCGCCGGGTTTCCTGGCTGGCCGAGGCATTGCGCAAGACGTCGCGCAGCCAACCGCCATCTTCCTCGGAAGCCGGGGCGGGGGTCTGTGCAGGCCGGGTTTCGCGCGTGTTGCGCGACTGGGACAGCGCTTCGTTGAGACGCTCGGACGGCGATTTGGGTGTCGGACGCTGCTCGACCGCGGCGGCTGCCGGCTCGGGCTGACGCGGCGCGGGTTCGGGCTGGCGCGGCGGCTCGGGCTCACGGCGCGGCTGCGGGGCCGGTTCGGCGCGGCGGGGCGCCTCGAAGCTCTGGGCACGCGGCGCCGGAGCGGGCGTCAGACGGCTCGGCGCGGAACGGCCCGAAACCTCGTGCGTACCCGGCTGGGCGCGGACGATGGCGTTGAGCTCGGAAAGCGCTTCGATCTGTTCGGCGACGACCCGGCGCATGGCCGCGGCGCTGGCGCGGGTTTCCTCTGGCAGGTCGAGCACCGAGCGCTGCAGTTCGTTGCGCGTGGCTTCGAGTTCCTGACCGAGCTGGCTTGCGGTCGTGCGCATGGCATCGGCGGTATCGGAGAAGCGACGGGTCGCGTCGGCGTAGGCGCGCTCGATGTCGGCGAGCAGTTCGCTCTGGGTCTGGCGTAGCGCCTGGCTGGCGCGCTCGCCCTCGCCCGAGGCCATGTCGCCGATCGTGGCGATCTGGCCCGAGACGGCGTCGGAGGTCGAGTTCAGCGCTTCTTCCATGGCACGGCGGGCTTCGATCAGGCGGCGCTCGGTCTGGTTGACCGTATCGGCGATCGACTGGGCGAAGCCGCGCAGGCGGGCATCGATTTCGTCGGTGCGCGTGGCGAAACCTTCGGCCAGTGCTTCCATCGCGC
Organism: Pelagibacterium xiamenense; assembly: GCF_021166475.1. Taxonomy (GTDB): domain Bacteria; phylum Pseudomonadota; class Alphaproteobacteria; order Rhizobiales; family Devosiaceae; genus Pelagibacterium; species Pelagibacterium xiamenense. The sequence continues at coordinate 227,690 of NZ_JAJOYS010000002.1, read as the reverse complement.
CGCGCCGGCTGTCGAGCGTATCCATGGTGGAATTGGAGACCTCGGCAAGGTTTGCGGCCGCGGAGGTGAAGCTGTCGGTCTCGGCCGACAGTTTGCCGGACATCTGGCCGAACTCGTCGAGCATCGAAGCAATCGTGGATTGCAGCGCCCCGACGTGGCGGCCCATGACTTCGCCGGCCTGCTCGGTGCCCGCGAGCGCGTCGCGCACCGCGTTGGAGTAGCTCGAGGTCTGCTCGGTGACGTCGCCCTGCAGCCGCGCCAGGTTTCCGGCGGAGCTTTCGAGGACCCGCTGGAGCAAGAGGTTGGCGTCGTTGAGCTTGCGCAGCGATTCCGTGACGTCGTGCTCGATCCGGCTCGAAGAGGTGGCCATGAGCTCTTCGGCTTCGCGCGCATTGGTTTCGAGGGCGGCGCGCAGCAGGTTGGTCTGGTTGCCCAGGGCGCTGGTGAGCTGGTTCTGCTTGGCGTCGATGAGTTCGGCGAAATTGTCGGTGTGCTCGGAAACGATGCGGTTGATTTCCGAAGCCTTGCGGCCGAGTTCGTCGGCGGTGTGGACGGCGCGAACCTCAACGAGATCCTCAATCTGCACCGCGGCGGTCTTGAACTCTTCCATCGCCTTGCGGACCACTGCGTCCATGCGCATGGCGGTCTGCTCGACATCGGCGGAGATGTTGGCGGTGATATTGGCGAGCTTGTCGTTGAGCACACCCTCGATCCGTGTCGCGCCGGATTCGAGGTCTTCCATCGAGCGCCCGATTGCCGTGTGGATCGAGCTGGTAAGTGTCGATTCGATCCGGTCGGCGCCCGACTCGAGGTCGCGCATGGTGTCCGAGATCGTGCCGTGGATCGCTTCGTTGAGGCCGGACAGCCGCTCGGCGGTGATCTCGGCGCGGGTGGTGATGGCTTCGGGCAGGGTGCCCAGGCGGTCGTCCACCATCTCGGTGATCGCGTCGCGGGCCTCGACGAGGCGCGATTCCACGAGGTCAGCCGCGTCGCGCGCGCTCTGGCCAACGCTCTCGGCGGCCTTGTCGATGCGTGCAGTGACACCTGTCTCGGCGTCTGCGATGCGCAGAACGGCACTGTCGATCTCGCGGCCGATATTGGCGTTGATCTCTGCGATCTTGCCCTTGATGAGGCTCGAAACCTGGCTCGTGCGGCTGTCGATCGTCTGGTTGACACTGGCGAGGCTGGTATCGACCGCAGTGCGGAAGCTCTCGCCCGAGGCCTCGACGGCACCGGTCAGTTCGCCGGTGCGCTCGGAAATAATCTGCCCGATCTTTTCCGCGCGTTCGTCAAGCGAAGCCTCGAGGGCGCCAGAGCGCTCGCGGATTTGGGTGTCGAACTTCTCGGTCGCCTCGTCAACGGTGTTGCCGAGGACGCGCGTGCGCTCGGTGAGCGTTTCGGCAAGGTGGCTGGCGGTGATGTCGAGCATCGAATTGACCGCGCTGGTGCGTTCGGCAAGCGTATCGTGCAACTGCGTGGTGCGCGCGGCCAGGGTCGTGTCGAACTGCTCGGTGCGGCGCTCGAGCGCTTCGGAGAGCTCGCTCGAACGGCCCTCGATAGCGTTGGAGAATGCCGTGGCACCGTTTTCGAGCGCAGCGTTCAACTCGCCCGCGCGGGTGCTGATGTTCTCGCCAAGCGCATCCGCGCGTTCGTCGAGCGCCTGCGAAAGCGCCGCAGTGCGGGCTTCGAGCGTCGTCGAGAAGCGACCGGTGCGCTCATCGAGCGCGCCCGCCAGTTCGTTCGAGCGGGCATCGATGGCTTCGACGAAGGCCTGGGCGCGACCGTCGAGCGCGTTGCCGAGGAAGGTGGTCTTGCCATCGACGAGGTCGGCGAACGCTCCGGCGCGGCTTTCGAGAGCGGCGGTAAGGGCGCCGGCCTTCTCCTCGATGGTGGCGCCGAGCCGGTCCGCATTGCCTTCGAAGGTCTGCGAATGATGGTCGAGGGCCGAAATGAGCCGTTCGCCCTTTTCGCCCACGACCGCGTCGACGCTGGAAATCCGGCTGTCGAGGATGACCGAGATCTCATCCACCCGTGCGTTGAGCTGGGCGATAGTATCGGCACCGGCGCGGCTGAGGGCCTCGCGCGTCTGCTCAGCAGATTCGGCCAGCGCGCCGTCGAGCTGCAGGCTCAGGGACTGGATCTGGCTGTCGATGGCATTGGACTGGATCGCGAAGGTTTCGTCGAGCCGGTCGGTGATCCGGTTAAGGCTGGCCTGCGCCTCATCTGCGCGGGCCGTTATGTCGCCGGAGACGCGCTCGCCAAGCGCGGCGAAGGCCGTGCCCAGCGCGTCGGAACGGCGCGAGAAGTCCACGAGGATGGAATCGGCGGAATCGCGCAGCACTTCGCCGAGCGAGGAGGCCTTGTCCTCGATGGCCGTCGAAATCGCGATGGTATGGCTGTCGAGCGCGTTGACCAGCCCGTCGACGCGGCGGTCGACCGTCTGGGCGATCGAATTGGCCCGGTCGTCGAGTGCTGCGGCGAGCTTGTCGGTGCGCTCCGCGAAAGTGTTGTCGACGCGGCTGGCGCCCGCGTCGAGCGCTTCTGCGATGGCTTCGCTGCGGTTGGTGAAGATCGAGTCGATGCGGTCGGCGCGCTCGTCGAGCGCTGTGGTGAGGGCAGCGGCCTTCTCATCGATGGAGGTTGCGAACAGGGCGGACCGCTCGTCCAGCGCCGAGGCGAGCCCACCGGTCTTTTCCTCGATCGTCCGCGTGAGCGTCGAAGTGCGCTCGTCGAGCGCCTCGGTGAGCAGCGAGGTGCGGGATTCAAGGGTTGCGCCGAGCGAGGACGTGCTTTCCTCGAGCGCGCTGTTGATGCGGCCTGACGTGTCGGCAAGGGCCGTTTCCACGCGCTCGGCGTGCCCATCGAGCGCCGATTTCACCAGCGAGGCGCTGGCGGTGAGCGTCGAATCCAGCCGTTCGGTCGAGCTGTCGAGTGCGCTGGTGAGGGTACTTGCGCGATCGCTCAGCGTGCCGTCGAGGCGGCTGGCGCTGTCTTCGAGCGCCATCATCAGGTCCGACGTGCGGCTCTGAACCGTCTCGGTGAAGGACTGGCTGCGGCTGTCGAAGGCCATCTCGATGGCGGCGCCTGCTGATTCGATGGCGCCGGCAATGTCGTTGCCGCGCTGCGAGAGGTCGCCGGTGATCTGCGAGCCGGCGGTGCGCAGGCGGTCGGTGAGGCTGTTGCTGATCTGATCAATGTCGGACGAGATATTGCCGTGGACCGCGGTGATGGCGTCGCGCATGCGTTCGGCATTGGTCACGACCGCGTCGCGCTGGCTGGCGAGCTCTTCGATGAGCTGGCGCATGCGCGTTTCGTTGTCCGAATAGGTGCGTTCGAGCGCGGTCACCTCGTTGTGGACCATCACTTCGAGTTCGCTGGCGCGCGAGAGCGCGCGTTCGAGCCCGTCGCCGATGGCGTTCACCTCGCGGCGGACGGCCTGGCCGACGGTGGCGATCTTGTGTGCTGCAGCGGATTCGGGCTCGTGCAGGCGCATGGCCGCCTGGGTCATCGAGTTGGCGGCAAGGCGGAGATCCTGAGCGCGCCGGACGAGAAAAGCGATGGCGATCATCGCCAGAACGGGCAGGGCGATAATGGCGGCGAGCGCGGCGAAGTCGAGGGTCTGGGTAAATTCGACCGGGGAGAGCCCATCCGCGAACTGGCTGCCGTAGCGCAGCCACGCGATGAGCGCGACGCCGGCGATCCAGAGCGCCGAGGCGCCGATGGCGACCCATATGGGCGCGTTGGATGCGCGCGAAAGCGGGGCGAAGCCGAAGCTGGAGCGGTCGTCGTTGGCGACGGTCGTCGCTTGTGCGGCGATCTTGTCGGCGGCGCGCAGGCGTTCGTTCGATGTCGGTGTTTCCCGCTTGGCCGGTTGGCTCTCGACCTTGCGGGCGGGCTTGTCGTCCATCGAAAAGACCGAGTCCTTCAGTGCGTTTTCGACAGCAGAGAATGCCAGTGCTGCCGGATCGTCCTTTGGGTTGGTCGATTTGTTCGCCATACTCGAAACTACTCTTTACTCATGCGCCGCTTTTCACGAACGAACGCCGAAACGGGGCCGGCGGCTGGGGCCATGTGCACGTGTCCCCAGCGCGGATGAACTGATGCCCATATGCCGTTCACATATAGGCGCAATTCCGCATCTTCGTCTGCTCGTAACACGAACATATACACGGTTTGGCGCGATTGCTGAAATCTTTATTAAAAATTCGTTAATGCCGCGCCGCCGCTTTCCCCAGATAGATGAAACGCCCCACCTTCAAGGGCCTTCCCGAGTGGGGTTAAGCCTCTTTTCATTTCCGCAACGCTAGACTGGTTTTCGGTATTTTCCAAGAGGCGGCAGAAGACCGCGAAGGGGCAAGACATGCCACAGCCGCACGAGCTGGCCATTCATCCTGAAGGACGCGTCGACCGCACGAGCCGGCCGATCGATCTGGTGCATCTGGCCCGCCAGACGCTGGGGGACAAGGCCCTTGAATGGGAAGTGCTGCGAATGTTCGACCGGCAGGTCAATCTCTATTTCGAGCGCGTGCGTGCAACCACCGATCCGGACGAGCTTGCCATGGGCCTGCACACGCTCAAGGGTGCGTCGGCCGGCATCGGCGCGGTCAGCCTTGCGGGGATCGCGAAGGCGGCCGAAACCGAACTGCGCGAATCCGGCGCCCTCGAGGACGAGACGCTCGACGATATGGCCATGGCCGTGGCCGAAGTCAGCGCTTATATCCAGAGTATCGTGACCGACTGACCGGCTTGCGGAGGGGGCGCGGTGCCCCTATATCGGGCGCGCATTCTTCCTTCCTCCGCCCGGAGCCTCACGCCCATGCCCCTTATCACCTTCATCGAACCCGATGGCGCGCGCCACGAGGTCGACGCCGTGCCCGGCGCGACGCTTATGGAGACTGCCATCCGGAACGGGGTGAGGGGCATCGTGGCCGAATGCGGAGGCGCCTGCACCTGCGCGACATGCCATGTGTATGTCGATGCGGACTGGCTGGCGGTTACCGGCGGTCCTTCGCCCATGGAAGAGGACATGCTCGATTTCGCCTTCGAAGTGGAGGAAAACTCCAGGCTCTCGTGCCAGATCCGCGTCCGCGACGAGATGGACGGCCTGGTGGTCACGATTCCGAAGCGGCAGGGGTAAATGTAATCCCGAGTGTTCCGGTCGGCTTTGTCGGCGGGTGCCCAATCGCGGAATTTTTTTCGCGCTATGCGTAGCGGCTGTTCTTTGGCGTTCTATGGGCATGATGCGGAGGGAAATAAACGGCTTTGCTGATACCGCGCGCTTGCTGAAAGTCCCGGAAATCCTTATTTTTGAGCAACTTCGCAGTCGGTGGAAAGCACAGCTTTGCAACCGGCGGCAACGAGACCCCTGAACCTCTGGTTATTTGGAGCAAGCTGTCCGGTGGCACGGCTCGATACATTTCCGGTTTCTTTCAAGGTTGCCGGACGCGCGATCCTGATCGTCGGCGGCGACGACGAGGCGCTGGCCAAGGCGCGGCTCGCCGTCAAGACGAGCGCGCGCGTGCGGGTCTTTGCCGAAACGGTTGAAGCCGATTTCTCCGGACTGGAGATAGAGATGGTCGAGCGGCCGGTCGAAGCGGCCGATTTCGCCGACGCGGCGCTCGTCTTTATCGCCGATCACGGGGCTGAGGGCGAGCGTGCGCATGCGCTGGCGAAGGTTGCCGGGGTTCCCGTCAACGAGGTCGACGTTCCCGAAAAGTGCGACTTCTACACGCCCGCGATCATCGACCGCGCGCCGATCTCGATTGCGATATCGTCCGAAGGCGCAGCGCCGGTTCTTGCGCGGCTCGTCCGCGCGCAGATCGAGGCGCTGCTCTCGCCCCGGCTCGGCGCAATCGCCCGGCTCGCCGGCGCGATGCGCGACAAGGTTTCCGCAGCGCTTGCCGACGGCGGGGCGCGCCGGCGCTACTACGAGGCGCTGGTAACGAGCGCCGCTGTGGAAGCCGCGGTCGATGCGGGGCAGGGCGAGGCCGAGGCCGACCGGTTGCTCGATGCGCATGCGGCGGCTGAGAGCGGCGAGGGTGTCGTGTGGCTCATCGGTGCGGGTCCGGGCGCAGAAGACCTGCTGACCCTGCGCGCGCAGCGCCGCCTGCAGGAAGCCGATGTGATCGTACACGACCAACTCGTGCCTGCCGCCGTCATCGAGATGGGCCGGCGCGACGCGGAACGGATTTCGGTCGGGAAGGCCAAGGGGCATCATTCGTTTTCCCAGGCGCAGATCAATACGCTCATTGTGCGCCTTGCCCGCGAGGGCAAGAAGGTTGCGCGGTTGAAGTCCGGCGACCCGATGGTGTTCGGGCGCGCAGGCGAGGAAGTCGCCGCGCTGCGCAAGGCGGGGATTGCCTATTCCATCGTGCCGGGTGTGACCTCGGCGCTCGCGGCCGCGGCCGATACGGCGACGCCGGTGACGTTGCGCAAGGTTTCGAGCGGGTTCGTCTTTGCCACCGCGCATGGTGCGGATAACACCGACCTCGCGCATTGGGCGTCGCTCGCGCAATCGGGCTTGACGCTCGGGCTCTATATGGGCAAGTCCATCGCCGCCACGGTAGCGGGCGATCTGCTGGCGCACGGACTTTCGCCCGTGACGCCGGTCGGGATCGTTGTCAATGCGGGCCGCGCGGACAAGGCACTCTATTCAGGCACGGTGGGAGCGATGGCGCAGGATGCCATCGACTTCGCCGATGGACCGGCCATTATCTTCATCGGACATGCGGTCGCGAGCGGTGACTGGGCGCAAGCCGCCGAGATCGCGCCCGACGTGAAAAGGACAGCTTAGGACGGCAATGGAAATCCTCACGGGAAACGAACTGCTCTCGGGCGCCGTCGTCTATCTCGACGGCGAAGGGCATTGGGGCGAGGACCTGCAAAAGGCGCGGGTCTTTGCAAAGGACGACGCCGAGGCGCGTGACGCTGCGATCGCCGCGACCCAGGCCACCGGCATGGTCATCAGCATCGAGGCCGAGGCGGTGAGCGTCGAGGACGGTGTGATCGTCCCCAACCGTATCCGTGAGCGCATCCGCGCCGAGGGCCCCACCACTCCGCGTTTTTCCCGCCAGAACCTCGACGAGGACGGCCATGTATCGATATGACGAGTTCGACGCCGCGTTTGTAAACGAACGCGTTGCCCAGTTTTCAGACCAGGTGCGCCGCCGCATTTCGGGCGAGCTCAATGAAGACCAGTTCCGGCCCCTGCGGCTTATGAACGGTCTTTATCTGCAGCTTCACGCCTATATGCTGCGCGTCGCCGTGCCCTATGGCACGCTGTCGTCAAAGCAGATGCGGATGCTGGCGCATATCGCACGCAAGTACGACCGTGGCTACGGACATTTCACGACGCGGCAGAACATCCAGTACAACTGGCCCAAGCTGCGCGACGTGCCGGCGATCCTTGCGGATCTCGCCTCGGTCGAGATGCACGCGATCCAGACTTCGGGGAACTGCATAAGAAACGTCACGACCGACCAGTTCGCCGGCGCGGCGGCCGACGAGATCATCGATCCGCGTCCGGTTGCCGAGATCATCCGGCAGTGGTCGAGTCTGCACCCGGAATTCACCTTCCTGCCGCGCAAGTTCAAGATCGCCATCACCGGCGCGCCGAACGACCGCGCGGCGGTGAAGTTCCACGATATCGGGCTGATGGCGCAGACCAACGGCAAGGGCGATGTCGGCTGGGCGGTTTATGTCGGCGGCGGGCTTGGCCGTACGCCGATGATCGCCAAGCTCATCAACGGTTTCGTGCCGCATGAACACCTGCTGGCGTATCTGGAGTCGATCCTGCGCGTCTACAACCGCTATGGGCGCCGGGACAACAAGTACAAGGCGCGCATCAAAATCCTCGTTCACGAGGAAGGCCTCGAGACGATCAAGGGGCAGGTCGAGGAAGAGTTCGCGCAGGTACGCGGTGGCGTTTTGACCCTGCCGCAGGAAGAGCTGGACCGGATCACCGACTATTTCGCGCTGCCCGCATTCAAGGACGTCGGCGTTGTCGATATCGATGTGGAGAAGGAGAAGATCCTCAATCCGGCCTATGGACGGTTCCTTGAGAACAACACCTTCCCGCATGCCAAGCAGGGCTATACCTCGGTCACGATCTCGCTGAAGCCCATCGGTGGCGCGCCGGGCGATGCGACGGCCGAGCAGATGGAGGTCGTTGCGGATCTCGCGGAAAAGTACAGCTTCGACGAATTGCGCGTGACCCACGAGCAGAACCTCGTTCTGCCGCATGTCGCGCTCACCGATCTCAAGGCGGTCTATGACGCGCTGGTGGAGGCTGAGTTGGCCGAAGCCAATGCGGGCGAGATCACGGATATGATCACCTGCCCGGGGCTCGATTACTGCGCGCTGGCCAATGCCCGCTCGATCCCGATCGCGCAAGATATCTCCAAGCGCTTCTCGGCACCCGAGCGGCAGAAGGAGATCGGGGACCTCAAGATCAAGATCTCGGGCTGCATCAATGCCTGCGGGCATCACCACGTCGGTCACATTGGTATTCTTGGTGTCGAGAAGAAGGGCACGGAGCTTTATCAGATCACCGTTGGTGGCGATGCGAGCGAAAATGCGGCCATCGGCAACATCCTGGGACGCGGTTTCGTCGCCGAGGAGGTGCCCGGCGCCATCGAGAAGCTGGTGGACACCTATATCGCCCACCGGGAAACCCCGGATGAAACCTTCATCGCGGCCTATCGCCGGCTGGGCGACGCGCCGTTCAAGGAGGCGCTTTATGGCAACGGCTAATCCCATGTTCACGGTCGCGGAGGCCAAGCCCGACAAGCTGCGGTCGCTCGGCATCATCGCGCTCAACGGCATGTTCGACGAGATGGATGCCGAGGGCGTGCTGCGTCAGGCTGCCGAGGAATTGCTGCCGGGCGATCTGGCGATCGTCTCTTCGTTCGGGGCGGATTCGGCGGTGCTCTTGCACGTCGTGTCGAAGGTGAACCCAGATCTGCCGGTGCTGTTTCTGGAGACGGGCAAGCATTTCCCCGAAACGCTCGCTTATGTGGAAACGCTCAAGCAGCAGTTGGGGCTGACGAACGTACTGGCGCTCCATCCGGACAGCGGCGATATCGAGCGGTTCGATCCCAACGGCAACCTCTGGGAGACGGACCCCGACAGCTGCTGCCATATCCGCAAGACCGAACCGCTCGAAAAAGTGGTCTCGGGCTATGGCGGATGGGTGACCGGCCGCAAGCGGTTCCAGACTTCGGACCGGGGCGTGCTGCCGCATTTCGAGTTGACGAGCGACGACCGCATCAAGGTCAACCCGCTTGCGTACTTTACGCATGCCGATATCGAGGCGTACAAGGCCGAGCACGGCCTGCCCGAGCACCCGCTTTACGCCGAGGGCTACAAATCCATCGGCTGTGCGCCGTGCACAAGCGCCGTTGCCGAAGGCGAGGACCCGCGCGCGGGCCGTTGGCGCGGGCTCAACAAGCAGGAATGCGGTATCCACTTTGACTTCAACGGGAAGATTGCGGCGCCCATGAGCCAGTCGGAGAAGACCCTGTTCAAGGACGGTGAGTTCAAGGCCGATCCCTGGCGCGCCTGGGCCGAGGACGACGTTCCCGGCGACGTGCGCTATACGCATGTGCCGGTCACGGTTTTCCTTGAGAACCGCGACGCTTTCCTTGCCAGCCCGCATCCGATCGGACTGCAGGTCGATCCCGGTGAGAAGGTCGAGGACGTCGCAGAGGATCTGGACCGGTTCTCTTCGATTGCAATCAATTTCCCCAAGTTCACCGACGGGCGCGGCTATTCCAGCGCACGGCTGGTGCGTGAGCGCTACGGCTACGAGGGCGAGATGCGGGCGGTAGGCGATGTTCTGACCGACCAGATCCCCTTCATGCGCCGTTGCGGCATCAACGCGTTCATCGTGACGCACAAGCCTACGCGTGAGGCGCTGGAAAAGGACGCTCTGGCGGCGGTTTCGCACTACTACCAGCCGGTGGGGCTGGGCGAAGTGCCGGCCGGCACGCGGCCCTTCCTGCGGCGCAATGGAAGCTATACTTGAGAGGCAAGCTCATCTATAGAGCGCCCCAAACCGATAGATCGATCCTGATAAGGACCATTCAATGAGCGGAAATGAAATCACAACCGATGTCGTGATCATTGGCGCGGGCCCGGTGGGGCTTTTTGCCGTGTTCGAGCTGGGTCTGGTCGACCTGAAATGCCACGTCATCGACATTCTGGACCGGCCCGGGGGACAGTGCGCCGAGCTGTACCCGGAAAAGCCGATCTACGACATTCCCGCTTTCCCCGAAATTTCGGGGCAGGGGCTTACGGACAATCTGATGAAGCAGATTGCGCCGTTTTCGCCCGAATTCCACTATTCGCAGATGGTCACCAATGTCGAGAAGCTGCCCGAGGGCGGCTTCCGGGTGACGACGGACGCGGAGACGGTCTTTAACACCAAGGTGATCGTGGTCGCCGCGGGCGGCGGTTCGTTCCAGCCCAAGCGTCCGCCGGTTGCCGACGTCGAGCAGTATGAAGGCAAATCGGTCTTTTATGCCGTGCGCAAGATGGAAGAGTTCCGCGACCAGGACGTGGTCATCGTCGGGGGCGGGGACTCGGCTCTGGATTGGACGCTCAACCTCGAACCCATCGCGCGGTCGCTTACGCTCGTTCACCGGCGTGACCAGTTCCGTGGCCACGCGGACAGCGTCAACAAGATGCACGCGCTCGTCGAAGAGGGCCGGATCAACTTCGTCATCGGCCAGCTCGGCAGGCTTGAAGGCAAGGACGGGCAGCTCGAGGAAGTCGTGCTCAACACCAAGGCCGGCGAGATGGGCATTCCCGCAACCCGTCTTTTGCCGTTCTTCGGGCTCACCATGAAGCTCGGACCGGTTGCGGACTGGGGCCTCGACCTGCACGACAACGCGCTCATCAAGGTTGATACCGAGAAATTCGAGACCAGCGTGCCGGGCATCTTTGCCATCGGCGACATCAACTGGTATCCGGGTAAGCTGAAGCTCATCCTTTCGGGCTTCCACGAGGGCGCGCTGATGGCGCAGGCTGCCAAGCGCATCGTTCACCCGGACGAGAAGGTCATCTTCCAGTACACCACGTCCTCGACCAAGCTGCAGAAGAAACTCGGAGTCGCATAAAGATGCAGATCATCGTCACCGACCAGGAAGGCACCGTCCATGAGCTCGAAGCGCTCGAGGGCTGGCGCGTGATGGAGGTGATCCGCGACTGGGGCCTCAACATCAAGGCCGAGTGCGGCGGGTCGTGCTCGTGCGCGACCTGTCACGTCTTCGTCGACGCGGAATGGGAAGACAAGCTCAACCCGCCATCGGACGAGGAAGAGGACATGCTGGATTCCGTGCCCGATATCCAGCCCAATTCGCGGCTTTCGTGCCAAATCCTGATGAGCGAAGAACTCGACGGGCTCAAGGTGACGCTGGCAGACTCCGCGCGCCAGGAAGACGCAGCCTAGCTCAGGGCCGGCGCGAAGGTGCCGCTTTTCTCCGAGGCCATTCCGGTGTAGAGCATCGTGCCTGCCTGGGCCCCGTGAGCACGATGCCATGTTCCTACTCGACTTTCTTCCCTATGCCGTTGCGCTCGCCATCGCGGCGGCGATTCCCGGGCCGGGGATCGCGGCAGCGGTGGGCAAGGCGCTCGGTTCGGGATTCCGGCCGGCGCTGTGGTTTCTCGGAGGGCTGGTTTTAGGCGACCTTACCTATCTCAGCTTCGCGGTGCTTGGGCTTACGGCGATCGCAGCGACGTACTCGGGTCTGTTTGTCGTCATCAAGTTCGCCGGGGCGGCGTATCTCGTCTACCTGGCGATCAGCTTCTGGCGGGCGGGGATCGATCCGGAAAAGGTCTCGGCCCGTAAGGGAAGCGGGTTCTTCGCGTCGATGCTCTCGGGCTTCTCAGTAACGATCTCAAATCCAAAAACCATCATCTTTTATATGGCACTGCTGCCCACCGTGGTGGACCTCGAACAGGTGACGCCTGCCGATTTTGGCTGGCTGGTCGTGATCTCCATTGCCGTGCTCTATGTCGTTCTCGTGCCCTATATCGCGTTGGCCGCAAAGGCACGGAACTTCCTGCGCAATCCGCGCGCCCTCAAGTTTCTCAACCGGGGTGCTGCCGGCGCAATGGCCGGGGCGGCGGCCTTCATCGTCGCCAAGCAGTAAGCGCTATTTGACGCGCTGGCCCTCTGCATCGATCACGACTTCGCCGTCTTCCTTCGTGAACGGGCCGATATCGGGATTGGGCAGGATGTCGAGGACCACCTCGGACGGACGGCACTGACGGACGCCGCGTGGCGTCACGACGAAGGGGCGGTTGATGAGGATCGGGTGGGCGAGCATTGCGTCGAGCAAGGCGTCGTCCGACAGGCTCGAATCCCCGAGGCCAAGTTCTGCAAAGACCGGCTCCTTGGCGCGCATGGCGGCGCGGACCGTGAGGCCCGAACGGGAAATGAGATCGACAAGCGTGGCGCGGTCGGGCGGGGTTTTGAGATATTCGATTATCACAGGTTCCTCGCCGCTTTGACGGATCATGGCGAGGGTGTTGCGCGAAGTGCCGCAGTCGGGGTTGTGGTAAATGGTGATGGTCATGGCCTGATCCTGTCGTGACGTGTCCTCGAGGCGGAACTATTGCTCGGTGAAACGGTGCCGGTTGCGATTGGCCAGAGCCACGAGGGAGAGCATCACCGGAACCTCAACGAGGACGCCAACGACCGTCGCGAGCGCTGCTCCGGAATTAAGCCCGAACAGGGATATTGCCACGGCCACGGCAAGTTCGAAGAAGTTGGATGTGCCGATCAAGGCGCATGGCGCCGCGATATTGAACGGAATTTTCCACTTCCATGCCGCCCAGAACGTAATGCCGAAGATCCCGTAGGACTGAATGAGCAGAGGGATGGCAATAAGGACGATGATCAGCGGGTTGGCCAGGATGGTCGCGCCCTGGAAGCCAAACAAGAGCACCACGGTAATGAGCAGTCCGAGCACCGAGAACGGCTTGACGCGGGCATTGAACGCGTCGAGCGACTGCTGGTCACCATCGCTAAGCAGAAGCGCGCGCGTTATCATGCCGGCAATGAGCGGAACGATGACATAAAGACCGACGGACAGCAGCAGGGTCTGCCAGGGCACTGTCAGTTCGGTCAGGCCGAGCAGAAGGGCCACGATGGGCGCGAAGGCGAAGACCATGATGACGTCGTTCACCGAAACCTGCACGAGGGTGTAGGTCGCGTCTCCGCGCGTGAGTTGTGACCAGATGAACACCATGGCGGTGCAGGGCGCGGCGCCAAGCAAGATGAGGCCGGCGATATATTGCTGGGCATCGGCGGGGTCGATCAGGGGCGCGAAAAGGTAGTTGAAGAACACGACGCCCAGGAGGGCCATGGTGAACGGCTTTACGAGCCAGTTGACGACAATGGTCAGGACCAGACCCTTGGGACGCTCGCCAATTTTCGCGATCGAGGCGAAATCAACCGCGACCATCATGGGGTAGACCATGGCCCAGATGAGGATCGCCACCACAAAATTCACCGAGGCGTATTCGAGCGCTGCCAGGGCGGCGAAGGCGCCTGGGAACAGATTGCCAAGGACGACGCCGGCAACAATCGCGGCAGCGACCCAGACGGACAGCCATTTTTCAAAAAAGCCGATTCCGCCCGCGGGCGCGGGGGCAGTGGTATCGATGGTCATAGGAATTCAGTCCTTGGTCTGGCCGATGGCGGCGAGTTTGGTCTTGAGCGCCAGCCGGTCGATGCTCTCGAGGGGCAGGTTGATCAGGAGCGAAATGCGGTTGCCCAGCTGCCGGGCGGCCTCGGCGAAAGCGACGTGCTTCTCGCTATCGGTGCCCTCGGCGGCGGCGGGATCGGGTACGCCCCAATGCGCGGTCATCGGATGGCCGGGCCAGACGGGGCATTCTTCCTTCGCGGCGTCGTCGCAGACGGTAAAGATGAAATCGAATTCTGGCGCGCCCGGTTCGGCGAATTCGTCCCAGCTTTTCGATCGGGCAAATCCCGGGTCGATATTGAGGGTTTTGAGCATGTGAATAGTGAAAGGGTGGACCTCACCCTTGGGATGGCTGCCGGCGGAATAGGCCCGGAACCGGCCCCGACCATCACGGTTGAGCAGAGCCTCGGCGAGGATCGAGCGGGCTGAATTGCCCGTACACAGGAAGAGGACGTTATAGACGGGCTCAGTCACAGCAGGTCTCCGCAGTATCCGGTTGCAGGCACGAAAGGGTATTCACGAGTGGCGCGCAGATTTCGGGGCGCCCGCCACAGCAATCCTCCAGCAAAAATGCGACAAGCTGACCGGCCTGCGCGAAATTTGCGCGGTAGGTGATTGTCCTGCCGTCGCGTTGGCCCTCGATCAGGCCTGCTCGCGCGAGCACGGAGAGGTGGTTCGAGACCGTATTCTGACGTCCCTCTACCGCCTCGGCGACTGCTCCGGCGGACAGCCCATCAGTTCCGGCCTTGATGAGCCGGCGGAAGATGTCGAGGCGCGTCGGTTGCGCGAGTGCAGAGAAGGCGTCGATGGCGTTATTAGTATCCATGTATCGAGATATATCGATATATAAACGGCGTGTCAAACGCGCTGACGCTGCTGTCATCCAATAACCAAAGTTAAGGGCCGCAACGGCGCGCCGCCGGCATCGTTTGGCGAAGGGCGGACATGCCGTCCGCCGCTTATGCTCTTGTCTAAGAGGAGAAAGATATGAAGCTCAAAGCTCTCGCCACGCCCTTCGCACTGTTCGCCGGACTTACGCTCGGCGCGGGCGCATTCGCCCAGACGCCTATCGGCACGATCACTGTGACCGATGAACAACTGCCCCATGTCCAGGCTTACTGTGAAGACCTCGCAGGTGAACACTCGGACGCCGACTCGGACAGCGATGATTCCGAAGCCGGTCCGCTCGAGGAGGTTCAGACCCCTAACATCGACCTCTCGTCGATCACGATCGACGACTGTGAAGAAGCCGGCCTTGTCGAATAGGCCGATTGCCAAACGGGAATGGTCCGGTCGCCAAGTCGGCCGGGCCTCCTACGGACGTCTCGGAAGACGCATATCGGAGCAATCGGATACAAATTTGAACAGGCGTTTCGACAGGCTTGCCGAGGGCCGCATTCCGGCGAATTGTCGATATAGGAACCCCGCGCAACCTTTTCAAATCATTGCTAAATTTTTATCACGAATTCATCCGATTAAGGCAATTGTGCCCAAAATTGGTCCAACAAAGGCCATCCGGCGGAGCGAGCGTTTGGGGGTTCGGAACTGGCGGGCAACGACCTTCCAGCCGGACACAAACCTTAAAAAGGACTACTTCAATGAAAACCAATCTGCTTCTTGCTTCCGCTACCCTCGTTGGTGCTCTCGCCGCAGGCACTGCCTTTGCGCAGACGCCTATCGGAACGATCACCGTGTCCGACCAGGACCTGCCCTATGTTGCCCAGTACTGCGAAGAAATGGGCAGCAAGTCCTCGCTTTCGGACGCGTTCGACGTTGAGCCTTCGCTGACCGCGGAGCTGGCGACGCCCAACGTGCAGATCTCGTCGATCTCCTACAGCGACTGCCAGAAGGCGGGCCTTATCTAAGGACCCGCTCTTACATCTCACCATGAGATTGCAAGTTTGGAGGGCGATGCCATCTGGCACCGCCCTTATTGCTGTGCGGTTTTCTCCGTCGCGACCCTTGTGAGGTCGCCGATGAAGTCCGTCACGACCGGCGATTTCTGAGTATCGAAGGGAAGCGGGCGGACGACGCGGATGGCGGCAATTCCGACCCGCACCGTCATTAGCCCATTGACCACGCCTTCGCCGAGCCGAGCGGAAAGCTTGGCCGCGAGGCCCTGGCCGACGAGTTGTTCGACGAGGCCGTCAGTCAAAACCAGGCCGCCGGTCACGGCCAGGTGTGCGAGGATGGCGCGGACGAGCCGCAGGAAGCCGAACAGGCCCGGCCTCGCGCCGTAAAGGTCGGCGAGATTGCGCGCGAGGCGGAAACTCTCGAAAACGATAAAGGCGATGTCGATGAGGGCGCGGGGCGCCACTGCGGTGACGAGTGCCACCCGTCTGGCGCTGGCGGCGGTCAGCGCGCGGGCCTTCCTGTCGAGCGGGGCCATGATCGCCCGCTCCGTGATGCGGATCATTTCCGCACCGTCGAGCTGGTGCTTCAGATCGCCATGCAGCGTATCGCGCGCCTTGGCCAGTTCGGCACGGCCGGAATATAGTTCGAGTACATGGCTTGCGACCGCACGGGCGTCCTTGAGGTTATCGCTGACGAGCGTCCGGGCCGCCCGTTCGCGGAGTGCATCGAGCATGCGCAGGCGCATTAACCCGGCGATCTCGCGGACGATGAGGACGATGAGCGCGAGAACGAATATGCCCAGAACGCCCAGACCCACCCAACCGAGCCAGTCGTAACGCGCAAAGAGGTCGCGGATCAGACGCTCGGCGGCAAGGCCGAGGCCCAGCGAAACGAGCGTGCCGCCGGTCCAAAGCGCAAGGCCGCGCCAGAAGCCGCCGCGCCTTCTGGGCTCGGGGGTTACGTCCGATTGCGAAAGGGCTTCGGCGCTGTCTTTGAAAACATCCTCGGCCTCCTCGGCGCGATCGCTCGCGAATGCGCGCGGCGCCCGGGCCGTGTTGCCCGCGTTTTCCGGCGAACGGGTTGGAACGGCGCGAGGTTCTCTCATGCGAGCCGGTCTCCGATCAGAAAGTCGATAGCGCGGTCGAGCCGGATATTGGGCAGAACCGGATCGCCTGCTTCGGTCTGGGTGAGGTTCCGGGGCGGCAGGAAGCGCAGGAAATTGAGTTGAGGCGTTGATTCAGATGTTTTGAACAGTGAATCGGGATTTTCCGGCAAGTCCCCGGGAAACAATGCGATTTCGGTGCCGCCATCGTATGTCGTGTTGCCCAGGGCCTGGCCTTTTTCGGGCGTGCCGATGATTGTGGGAAGCGCTTCGCCGTTGTCCTTGATCGTGCCCTCGCGGGTCGCGCGGACTGCCGCGATGGCGAGCGGTCGTGTCTGGGCGCCTGAGAATTTGGCGCGCCGTGCCGCGCTCGCAACGAGCCGGTTGAGGATGGCTTCGAGGCGAGGGTGTGAGGAGTGGTGGAGATGATCGGCTTTTGTTGCCGCGAACAGAATTCGGTCGATCCTGCGATTGAGAAGCCGGGAAATCGGATTGGAACTGCCCTGCCGGAAACACGCCAGCACGGATGTCAACGCGGCTTCGAGGTCGGCAACGGCTTCGGGGCCGGCGTTAAGTGCGCGCAGCGCATCGACAAGGACGATCTGCCGGTCCAGTCGCGCGAAATGGTCGCGGAAGAACGGGCGTACGATGAGCGATTTATACGCCTCGTATCGCCTCTCGAGCATGGCGTAGAGGCTGTCCGATTTGACCGGGCCCGATGGCGGGGGGAGGGGCGCAAAGGTGAGGGCCGGCGAACCTTCGAGGTCGCCGGGCATGAGAAAGCGTCCGGGCGGCAGCGTTGAGAGCGCCTGACGGTCGGACTTGGATTCGCGAAGGTAGTGCGTGAAGGCTTCGGCAAGCTTCTCGGCCGTTGCTTCGTTTGAAGGGGCCGTGAGGTCCACAGTCTCAAGAATGTCGAGGAAATCTTTGGCGTCATGCCTGCGGGCGGGGCGCCGCGCGAGCGAAAGGGCCTCTTCGCTCCAGGCTGCAAAGCTCTTGGTGAGCAGCGGCAGATCGAGGAGCCATTCGCCGGGATAGTCGACGATATCGAGGTTGAGCGTCGAGACGCCGAACTGGGACTTGAGCCAATTGCGGCTCTGGTAGCGCAGGGTGAGGCGCAATTGCGAAATGCGCCGCGTGCTCTCGGGCCAGAAGGGTGGATCGCCCAGGAGCGCGGCGAGGTGGTTTTCATAGGCAAAGCGCGGGGTCGCATTGTCCGGGTGCTCGGCGAGCCGCGCGCCGATCAGGCGGCCTTCGTTCATTGGGGCGAAGCCCGGCAGGCGCGCACCGGTCACAAGGTTGTGGATGAGCGCGGTAATGAAGATCGTCTTGCCGGCGCGCGAGAGGCCGGTGACCCCAAGACGCAAGGTCGGCGTCACGGCGCCGGTTGCCGCGTCGGCCAGATTGCCCAGCGTGATACCGACCTCGTCTGCGAATGTTGTTGGGAGATTGCTGGGCACGCGGCTTTCTTTCCTGATTGCGGAATGAAGGTAGGCGGTGCGCCGGAATTTGCAAGGCGGGCGAGATGGTTCGGCCCGGTACACCTGCATCGGTCGAGCGCCCTGCGGTGGCCCGAGCGGAGGCCTGGCCGGGAGCACCGTCCGGCCTGGCAGGGGGGCAAGCGCTCTTTCTGCAGTGGCGGACCGCGATACCGGTCGTGAGCCCGTCAGGTGTCGTTCAGTCCGATCCTGTCGATCTCATACGGCGTCGTCTGGTAGATTTCGTTGATCCAGTTCTGGAACAACAGGTGCGCGTGGCTGCGCCAGCGGTTTTCCGGCGTCTTGTCCGGGTCGTCGCCGGGGAAGAGGTTAACCGGCATCGGGGTCGCCAGCCCGGCCTTGATGTCGCGCTCGTATTCATCGACGAGCGAGCGGTTGTCGTATTCGAGATGGTTGAGCATGTAGAGGGCTCGGTATTTCTTGTCGCCGAGCATGCAGATGCCGATCTCGTCGTTGTCGATGAGGATGTCGAGGTCGTTGCCTAGGGTGGTGCGATCGATATCGTTGTAGCGCGAGACGGGAACGGCGAGGTCGTCCGAAAAGCCGCGCAGATAGGGCGAGCGCCAGTCGACAACCTTGTGGCGGTAGACGCCGAACGCCTTTTGCGGCAGGCGGTAGCGCTTGACGCCGTGGAAGTGGTGCAGGGCGGCCTGGGCTCCCCAACAGATGAACATGGTCGAATGGACGTTGGACTGGGTCCAGTCCATGATCTCGAGCATTTCCGGCCAGTAGCGCACGTCTTCGAAAGGGAGGTTGGCGATCGGGGCGCCGGTGACGACGAAGCCGTCGAACTTGCGGGTCCGGACCTCCTCCCAGGTCTGATAGAAGGTCTGGAGGTATTCCTCGGGTGTGTTCTTCGAAGTGTGATCGGTGACGCGCACGAGCGAAAGGTCGATCTGCAAGGGGGTTGCCGCGATCAGGCGCGCGAACTGGGTCTCGGTGCGCTCCTTGTTGGGCATCAGGTTCAAGAGGCCTATCTCGAGCGGGCGGATGTCCTGGCGCGCGGCGCGGGTCGAATCCATGACGACGACGCC
This sequence comes from Pelagibacterium xiamenense, assembly GCF_021166475.1. Taxonomy (GTDB): domain Bacteria; phylum Pseudomonadota; class Alphaproteobacteria; order Rhizobiales; family Devosiaceae; genus Pelagibacterium; species Pelagibacterium xiamenense. The sequence continues at coordinate 208,492 of NZ_JAJOYS010000002.1, read as the reverse complement.
CTCGGATTCGAGCGTCTTTTTGGCGGGCAGTTCGTCGGGGATACGGATGGGCATTCAGGTGGTCCTCGATAGAGTTCTCGTGCAGGTCAGGCGTTCTTGGCGTCGATGGCGCTGCACATGAGCTCTATGAATTCGGACTCGTTCTTAACCGCGGCGAGATCGGTCGCCTCGACCTCGTAGCCGAAATTGTCGGCCAGGGCCTGGTAGCGGGGCAGGCGATCCTTGAGCAGGGCTTCGAAGCCCCAGACCGCGAAGGCGTCGGGGTCGACGTCGTTGTCGTTGGCGACGCCGTTGGCGGACTTGAACTCTTCCCATTTGGCGACGAGGAAATCCGGCGGGTAGTACATCGGCTTGGGCTGGGCCTTGAAGCGCGAGACGAGTTTGTGGGCGTCCTGTTCGGAGCCCTTGAGATAGAGCAACACTGTATGCTCGGTCAGCGCCTTGACCACGGGGTCCTCGGGGTTGTGCGGGTCGAGCACCTCGATGAGCGAGCCGCCGGTGTCGCACAGGAAACTGTCGTAGTCATATAGGTCCTTGGCGCGCTCGATGAAATAGGGGACATCGAGCAGCGAATAGACCTCGGCGACCCGATGCTGCTCCTGCCGGCGCTGATATTCAGCGAAGGGCAGGCCACCTTTTTCGGGGTCGCCCGGGGTCCCCAGGTAGGTCGAAAGCGGCTCGAGATTGTCGAAGGTGATGTTGGAGGAGATGTAAATCGAGTCCGACCGCAGGAGCTCGGCCAGAAAGGGGACCTTCATTGCGTGGTGCTTGAAGTTGTCGACGATGTATTCGCCCATATGCCGCGTGCCGATGCGGAAATCGACGGAGAAATGGAACCAGTCCGAACGGCGCAGAAGATTTCCCAGGCGCGTCTTGCCGACGCCGGCCATGCCGAAGACCGTCACCGCCTTGCGGTCGAGGGCTCGGAACTGATCTGCGGACTCAAAGAGCATTTTCGGGCACCGTTCGCGTTCTTGGCTTGCGGCCAAGGGGTTTAGACCATCGTCCATCGCGAAACAAGCAAGCCCCGTGAAGCGCGGCAAGATTTGCCGGTCGTCGGGCGGATTTTTCCCGGCGATCCGGCGGCGGCGATCCGTCAACAGCAGGGATTCCGCATAGATTCAAAGGTTTAGCGGATTGGCACTGTGCTTGCTTATCTTGTTTTGACTACTTGCGGCCGGGCCGCGATCGAAACGGAGAGTTGTATGGGTATCTATGGGGCATTGGCGACTGCCGTTACGGGGCTGCAGGCCCAGTCGTTCGCGCTGGAAAACATCTCGGGCAATATCGCGAACTCGCAGACCACCGGCTACAAGCGGATGGAGACCGGGTTTATCGATCTGATCCCGGATGCGGCAGTCGGCCGGCAGTCGCCGGGGGCGGTGCTTTCCTATTCGCGCTCGACCAATGACGTGCGCGGCGACATCATCACATCCGCGACGAGCACGCATGTGGCGCTCAACGGGTCGGGGTTCTTCGTTGTCGCGGAAAAGACCGGTACGACGGACGGCTCGTCGGTCTTTGGCGACGCAAACTTCTACACGCGGCGTGGGGACTTCTCGCTCGACCGCGAAGGCTATTTGGTCAATGGCGCGGGTTATTATCTCAAGGGCGTGCCGATCGATCCCTCGACGGGCAACGTCTCGGGTTCGGTTCCGCAGATGATCCAGGTCAGCAACGGGCTGATCGCGGCGCAGGCGACGAGCCGGATCAACTATGCGCTGAACCTGCCTGCTGTACCGGCTGTCGGCCTCCTCAATGCCCCGGCGGAGACAAGCACGAATACGGGTACTGTCGCGGGTACCGATGCTCTTTCGGGTTTTGCCGATTTCACGGCTGGCGATACCTTTACGATCGATACGGGCGACGGCGTCGAAACGTTCACCGAGGGTGTGGACGGAACGACCGTTCAGGATCTGATCAACTGGATCAACGGCAATGCCAATATCAACGCAACCGCGTCGATCGTGGGTGGCGATCTTGTCATCGAGGCCGATGACGTCCAGACCGGGATTACGATCGGTGGCACGGGTGAACTGCCGGGCGTTTCGAGTCAGGGCATCCCCGAATTCCTCGAGCAGACGGTAGAAGGCGGGGCGATCACCGTTTATGCGCCGAACGGTGCCTCGGCCAACGTCCAGATGCGTTGGGGCAAGATGAGCGAGGCTCCCGATACCTGGCAGCTCTTTTATATGAGCCAGAGCGATCCTGAGACCTGGACCGAAGTGCCGAACGGCGATTTTGCGTTCAACGACGACGGTACGGTGGCCTCGGTTGGCGGCGCCGCGGTGGCGGCGGGTGACAGTATCTCGCTGACGCTCGATGATCTGACGATCAACGGGACGCTGATCGGAGATGTCGAGCTCGACTTCGGCGAGGATGGCGTTTCGCAGTACGACAATGCCAATGGCCGCGCGTCGGTCTCGGCGCTCGATCAGGATGGTTACCCTGCCGGCTCGTTCATGTCCGTGGCGATCAACGACTCCGGCCGTGTGGTTGCGACCTATTCGAACGGCGAGCAGGTGGAGCTCTTCCAGCTGGTGACGGCGACATTCAATGCCGAGAACATGCTCAAGCGGCTTGATGGGGGTATTTACTCGGCGACCGCGGAGTCCGGCGAAGCGATCATTTCGACCGAGGGCAGTATGACCGGCGGAGCATTGGAGAACTCCAATACGGACATTTCCGAGGAATTTACTAAGCTGATCGTAACGCAGCAAGCCTACGCTGCGGGGACGCGTATCGTGACGACGTCCGACGAAATGCTGCAGGAAGCCCTCAACATGATCCGGTGACGATGTCTGCCGTCCCGGCAAACCGGGACGGCGCTTTTGTCTTAGGGTGGCACGGGCGATATGGGGTTTGAGCCGTGGGTCTGAGTTCGACATTATCGAATGCTCTTGGGGGTATGAATGCGAGCCAGCGCGGCATCGACGTGGTCTCGCGCAATGTCGCCAATGCGGGGACGCCCGGCTACCACAAGCAGTCGCTCGTCATTTCCGAAACCAGCTTCGGCACCAGCGCGCAGGTGCGTACTCTGGCGCTCGAGCGTGCGTTCAACCAGGCGCTGGAAAAGCAGCATCTCGTCGCGGTTTCGAACGCCAGTTTCTACAACATTCAGGCCGAATATCTCGACCGTCTCCAGATGCATCTCGGGATGCCAGGAGACGACAACTCGCTCGACACGCTCTACGCCTCGTTCGAGAACGCGCTGCAGTCGATGGCGACCAATCCGAACGACCTGACGACACGGGCGGACGTGCTCAATACGGCCCAGGCGCTGGTCGAGCAGCTGAACGGGCTGACCGGCGCCGTCCAAGAGATGCGACAGGAAGCCGAGAGCCAGATTTCCAACTCGGTTTCCGAGCTTAACCGGAACCTCAGAGCGCTTGCGGACGTCAACGTTCGCATTCTCGATCTGTCGCAGGACGAAACGTCCCGGCTCGGGCTGATGGATGAACGCGACCGGCTGGTCGCGTCGATCTCGGAACTCATCGACGTCAAGGCCTCCTATCGCGACGACGGCACCGTTGCGCTGATGACCGAATCCGGGGTCGGCATTCTCGATGTCGAGCCTTCGTTCTTCGAGTTCAACTCGGGCGGAACGCTCAACGCCGGCAAGCTCTATGACAGCGATCCGGACGCCAATGGCGTCGGCACATTGGTGATGCGGACGCCGTCAGGGCTCGAAATCGACCTGGTGGCTAAAGACCTTTTGAGTTCAGGGCGGATTGCCGGGCTTATCGAGCTGCGCGACGATACTCTGGTGACGGTGCAGAACCAGCTCGATGAGATCGCGGCCGGGCTGGCGCAAGCGCTCAACACGGTCACGACCGATGGTACGGCGGTGGGCGGCGGCGGCGCGGGGGTTCCGGCGGGGTTCGAAATCGATCTTTCCGACGTGGAGCCCGGCGACTCGGTCCTGGTCAAATATACCGACTCGGCGGGCACGCATACGGTCCGGCTGGTCCACTCGGAAGACGGCACCGCCTTGCCATCGCCCAATGCGGCCGGCGAGGATGTTATCGCGCTTGATCTGTCCGACCAGACGGCGGCAGCAGCGGCGCTCAACGCGGCTCTGGGGCCCGATGTTACCTTCTCGGATCAAGGCGGCGGGGTGCTGCGCGTCATGGACGACGGCGGCGCGACGTCCACGATTACCTCGATGACCGGCTATGCCGCCGCTTCGGGCGATCAGAATGGCGATCTGGCGCTCAACCTGTTCACGGACGCCAATGACGCGGCTTATACCGGAAGCGTCGACGGCACGGACCAGATGGTGGGGTTCGCTGGGCGTATCCAGATCAATTCGGCGATCGTCGCGGACAGCGCGCTGCTGGTGCAATACGACGCTGGTGTTTCGCTGGGGGATTCGGACCGGCCGCAATTCCTGCTCGACGCGCTCAAGTCCATGGAGTTCGTCTCGGAAAAGATGACGGCGCTTTCGGACGGTGGCGTGCGGCTTTCGGGCTCGGTGAGCGACATGATCTCCCAGATGATCAATCATCAGGGCAATGTGGTGTCCAAGGCGCAGAGCCTCGATAGCCAGCACATGTCGACGCTGGAGTCGGTGGTCACGAAGATGAGCTCGGAATACGGCGTGAATGTCGACGAGGAAATGGCACGGCTCATTGAGCTCCAGAACGCGTATTCGGCGAGTGCGCGGGTGGTCTCGACCGTGCAGGAACTCATCGACGCGCTGATGCAAATGTAAGGTCCCGCGATGACTACGATCGTCAACAAGTCATTCTACGCGCAGTCGAGCAACATGACGACGATTGCGAACATGCAAAAGCAGATGGAAAATCTGCAGCAGCAGCTTGCGACCGGGAAGCGTTACAACACGCTCGCTTCGCTCGGGCTCGATCGCGTGCACGATCTCAACATTCGTAGGCGGCTGCAGCGGATCGAGGGGTATCAGGCCAACATCCTCACCACCGAAACGCGGCTGAGCTTTTACAACAATTCGCTCGAGCGGCTCGAGGAAATCGAAGCCGAGGCGCGGGCGCTTGCGGTGCCCAATGCGTATGGCTCGGACGGCACGGTGCTGGTCAATGCCCAGCAGCAGGCGGAAAACCTGTTGCGGGAGGTTGTCGACCTGCTCAATACCGACATCACCGGCCAGTACATTTTCGGCGGCAACGCGTCCGATACCAAGCCGGTCTCCGCCTACGACATGATCATGAACGGCGCAGGCGGCAAGGCCGGGTTTCTCGACGTGATGGCCGAGCGCAATGCCGCCGATACCGCGAACAATGGACGGTTGGACAACACCCTCGCCGGGCAGACGGTATCGCTGACCGAGGACGGGGATCACGTCTTCGGCTTCAAGCTCTCGAGTATAACCGGCGGCGGGGCCTATGCCACGGTGACCGACATCGCGGCAGCGCACGATCCTGACGCGCCAGTCGCCAATACGGTTTCGGTCGAATTCACCGACATCTCCGCGCTCGAGGCCGGCGACGAAATCACGATCGGGTTGAGCTACCCGGACGATCGGGGCCGTGTAGAATACATCACGCTCAAGGCGACCGATGAAAATCCCCCTCCGTCGGGATCGTATCTGATCGGCGCGGACGAAGCGGAAACGGCAGCGAATTTCCAGACGGCGTTGCAGGCCAAGCTCGACGAACTTGTGCCGACCTCGCTTGAATCCGCTTCCACCTACGCGGCAGCGGATAATTTCTTCAATGCCTCGGGCGCGCCGGTGATGCGGTACGACGCGGGGCCGCCCGAGGCGCTTGTCGCGGATACCAATTATGACAATACGGTGCGCTGGTACAACGGCCAGGACAGCACCAATCCGCGCAAGACCGTCACGACGAATGTCGATGAAAGCACCAAGGTCAATTACGGCGTTCAGGCCAACGAATATGGGCTCAATGAGCTCGTCAAAGGCCTTGCGGTCTTTGCGGCGAGTTCGTTTACGCCGGTCGATGAAACCAATGCCGCGCGCTATGAGGGCATGGTGGACATCCAGCGCGGTCGGCTTTCGGAAGACAACAACGCCAATCCCGGCTCGATCGAGGTGATCATGATGGAATTGGGGCTTGCCAATTCCACGATGAACACCGTCAAGGAGCGCCATACGCAATACGACGCACAACTGCAGACGATGCTGGCGGACATCGAGTCGGCGCCTGAAGAAGAGGTTGCGGCAAAAATCCTCACGCTCCAGACCCGCCTCCAGGCGAGCTATCAGGTGACATCGATGGTGAGCCAACTGACGCTGGTGAACTACCTCAGGTAGGCATGCCTATTCGTCCGGCGGCCTTTAAGCCCCGGTGTCAAACAGCGTGGACGGTATGCGGCGAGACGATGCCTCATACTGATAATTTAGATGCGAGGCCCGCCTCGCCGCATACATCCGGGATTTTTGGCTTGGCGTCCGCTCGGGCTGGGGCCAATCCCCGCCAGGTTTCCCCGGTGACCACAGGATCGCTGTGGCTGGCCTCGGTGACGTTCGGACCTCCGCTGGGACGACTCCCATCGGACCCGGACCGGTCCCGCCCAAACGTTCGTTGCGCTCGCGCCCATAAAAGCGGGTCCGTACGCAAAAGAATAGTCGAGGTTTGGGAGGCGGGGATAAGTTTGCGCAGAAAACCTGCAAAGGCGCGCTTAGGCGGCTTGGTTCGGCTTGGAGCGCAGGCCTGCGGCGATCTGGCGATTGATGTTGATCAGGGCATCGAGCTTTTCGGGTGCCGGGGCGCCCATGACTTCCAGCGTCTGACCCATGACGAAAATGCCCAGGTTGGCAATATTTTCGCGGACGGGGGCCGGCAGGGGGCTGCCCTCATCGGTGACGGCAGCGACGAAGATGCTCCAGACCTTGCGGTTGCGCGTCAGGGCTTCTTCGAGTTCAGAAGGAGAAACCGGCCAGTTGTCACGGATCTGCTGGAGGCGGCCGGCGAGCTTGGCGAGAAGATTGGCTTCGAGGTCTCGGGGGTTAGCCGTCTGACGAGCCGTCTGCTGATACGCCAGAGCTCCGTGTTGATGCATTGGTAAGCAACTCCCCTTCGTAATCGATCAACTTGCGCGCGATCCTCAGGGCTTTGTACAAATTGCCAGTTAATATCTCGTTATTGATCTGGTCGACGAACTGCAACGTGGAGGGGGCAGCGGCAACGATATCGTTGACCAGTTCGAAATAGCTCTTCTGCAGATTTCCAACGTTCTGTTCGACATACATGATCTGGATGGCCAGATAGAGGGCCTTTGCGGGCGTATCGGCGGTCGTCGGCGTCAGAATGTCCTTTTCGCGCAGGATCGGTGCCGAGCCTTCGATGAACAGCCGCGTGCGCTGGTCGGAATTGGTGACTACGCAATTGCCGATCAGCATTTTCTCGCCGGGCTTGAGTTCGACTTTCAAGGCCATGATTCGCTCTCCGGAATTCTTGGCGAACTATGCGATTTGACAGGCCAAAAGAAAAGGGCGGGCCTTCTGGCCCGCCCCAATCCATCGATGATGATCTCTCTTCTTATTCTTAGAAGAGACGGAGCACTGCCTGGTCGGCCTGCGAAGCCATCGACAGAGCGGTCGAGGACAGCTGCTGACGGGTCTGCAGGGCGAGAAGGTTGGCGGCTTCCTCGTTGGCATCGGCCAGGGTGAGGTTGGACGCGCCGGTCTCCAGCGTGTTGATCATGTTCTTGGTGAAGTCCTGACGATTCTGCACGATCGAGAGGTTCGAGCCGAAGGTCGAGGACTGCGACCGGACCTCGTTGAGGGCCGACTTCACATCGGAAAGGATCGAGTCGATGTTGGTGTCGCTGTCGAGATCAGCGGCTTCGAGCGTGGTCGGAACGCCCAGATTGCCCGAGTTGATGGTCTCGCCATTCTCGGTCTGGATGTTGATTTCCGACGTGCCAGTCTCGTTGAACGTGATCTGCAGGTTGTCGCCACGCAGCAGATTGATACCGTTGAACGAGGCGTCGTCAGCGATCTTGTCGAGCTGGTCGCGCAGTTCGTTGAACTGATCGGCCAGGCCGGCGCGGACAGAGTTGCCTTCGATCGTGCTCGTGCCCGCTTCACCGTCGATTTCGCCGTCGCCGTCAACACCGGTCACGGTCAGGTCCTGCGTCGACTGGTTTTCGATGCGGAGCTTGCCGTTGTCGTTCGAGGCACGGATAGCACCATCGAGCGAGGCGTTGTTGTTGATCGCGGTCACAAGAGCGTCGACCGACTTGGCTTCGGTGTTCGAGAGGCTTTCGGCACCGCCGGCAAGGCCGGAGTCCGAAGCGCCGGCCAGCGTTTCAGCGACGTTCGAGACGGCAACCGACGCGGTCGACGAATCTGCGGCGTTGTCCGCCGTCAGAACGAGCTCGCCACCATCAACCGAAGCGGTGATGTCGACGTCGTTGGCATCGAATGCGGCGTTGACGAGATCAGCGAGTTCATCAACGGTCACAGCTTCCACGTCGGCGACATCGAGTGTCGTCGCGGATCCGCCGTCAACGGTGATGCTGAGCGTGTCGGCATCGACCGCGCTGATGGCAACCGACTGAGCCGTGCCGCCGTCGACTGCAACGTCGAAATCGAGCGTGCCGGCGTAGGAATTATCCGCGGCGCTGTCGAAGTCGAGCGCGGAGAAGCCGGTGCCGGTGAACGTGCCCTGAGATTGGGTCAGGTCAACTTCAACAGCCGTATCGCCAACGGCACCGCCGCTGAACGAGATGGTTTCCGTGCCGTCAAGGTCGGCGCCGTCGATTGCGTAGGACGTGGTCTCGAAGGACTTGTCCTGACGGGCCTGACGCAGGGTCGACTGCATCGATTCGAGCGTCTTGGTGATGGCGGAAAGACCGTTGTCAGCGGCTTCGAGCGTCTGGATACCATTGGCCATGGAGTCCAGAAGCGCGTTCATGTCGCTGGCGCGGGCGTTAAGCCCCGAGGAGGTGAAGAAGTTCGTGGGGTTGTCGAGAGCCGAATTGACTTTCTTACCGGTCGCCAGCTTGGTCTGGGTCGCGGACATCATGTCGGCAGTGTTCTGGAGGGAGAGCAGGTTCGAGCGAACCGCTTTCGAAAGCGTGATATCAGACATCAGTATCCCCTTCTAGGATCGTATGCGAAGCGCCTCATCCTGAGACGACTGCGCCGACACTGCGGCGGGAGGCTCTAAAGAAAAGTTAAAGCCGTTCTTTGAATTGACGAATTGCGCCCGCACCTGCTGGTGCCGCAAGCGGAAGGTTAACGGGGCCTGAAGCGCTTTGCTGCAGTACAATCGAGCCTGCCGGCAAAGAGAAAGGCGGGCCTGTAGCCCGCCTTGCCGATCGGAGATGTGGCCTGGGTTAGCCGAAGAGCCGCAGGACCGCCTGATCGGCCTGGCTGGCGAGCGAAAGAGCGGTCTGGGAGAGCTGCTGGCGGGTCTGGAGCGCGAGCATGTTGGCGGCCTCCTCGTTGGAGTCGGCGAGGGTGAGGTTCGACGCGCCTGTTTCGAGCGTGTTGATCATCTCCTTGGTGAAATCCTCGCGGTTCTGAACGACCGAGAGCGTTGAACCCAAATCGGACGCCTGAGCGCGGACTTCGTTGAGCGAAACCTGGAGATTGGCAAGCAGAGTGTCGATGTCTTCATCGGCGTCGAGATCCTCAGGGTCGACCTCGAGGATGCCCAGATTGGAGACGTTGATCGCGCGGGCCTCGCCTTTGGCGTTCTTGGCCTCGATCTCGATGGTGGAGGTTCCGGACTCGTTGAAGACGATCTTGAGCTGGTCGCCGCGCAGGAGGTTTACCCCGTTATAGGAGGCATCGTCGGCGACGCGGTCGAGCTCGGTGCGCAACTCGTTGAACTGGCGGGCGAGGCTGGCGCGAATGTCGTTGCCGTCGATTTCGCTTACCGAAGCGCTGGCATCGATCGTGCCGTCGTTGGCGCCGGTAACGGAGAGGGCACTCGTCGACTGGTTCTCGATGCGGAGCTTGCCGTTGTCGTTGGACGCGCGGACCTTGTCGTCGAGGTCGGCATTGGCGTTGATCGCGGTAACCAGCTGGTCGACGGTCCGGTCGGTCGTGTTGGCGGTCGAGGCGGTGCCACCAGCGTTGAAGCCGAAGCTCGCCGTCAGAACAGGCGCGCCGGATGCGGCAACGTTGGACACGGTAACCGCTGCGTCGCTGCTGCCGGTGGCGTCATCGGCCGTGAATTCCATGGCACCGCCAGCGAAATCGGTCGTGACACCGACGTCTTCACCTGCAAACGCCGTGTTGAGCGCAGTGGCGAGCTCGTCTCCGGTCACGGCATTGGTGTCAGCGACGTCGGTATCGTAGGTGTTGCCGTTGATCGATACCCGCAGAGTATCTGCGTCGACGGCCTCGACGGTGACGCTGGATGCCGTGCCGCCATTTGTGGCGATATCGAAGGTGAGCGTTTCGCCAAAGACGCCGCCATTGTCGAAATCAAGATCGGTATAAGCTGCACCCGTCAATACGCCCTGGGACGTCGTCAGATCCACGCCGACCGGTGTCGCGCCCACCGCGCCATCCGAGAAGGATATCTGGTCGGCGGCGGCAAAGCCGGCACCCAGAGTGTAGGATTGGGTCTGGAACGACTTGTCCTGCCGCGCCTGGCGCAGCGTAGACTGCATGGACTCAATCGTCTTGGTGATCGCCGACAGGCCATTGTCCGCCGCTTCAATGGTGCGGATGCCGTTGCTCATGGCGTCGAGCAGGGTGCCGATATCGGCGGCACGGCCCTTGAGCGAGGCCGCGGTGAAGAAGTTGGTGGGGTTGTCCAGCGCCGAATTCACCTTGAGGCCGGTGGCAAGACGCTCCTGGGTGCGGTCCATCATTTTTGCCGTGTTCTGCAGGTGCAGCAGATTGGAGCGGACGGCTTTCGACAGGGAAACGTCGGAGGACATGGCGGTTCTCTTCTTGGTTCGGCGTGAACAGAATCAGCCCGGTTAGCGAGCTGTTAACCATAGTGTGCCGCGCCAGTTGCTACCGAAAGGTTAACAAACGGTGACCGGGAGGGGGCGGATTAACGAATTGCGGTTATACGCGGCGGTCGCGAAGGGCAAGGCTGGACTGGGGTGGTGTCCAGGGTTCGCTCCGGGGATTTGGAGCGGTGTGCGCCTGTGGATCCGCAGGGAGCAGGGCGGCTGCCAGGCGGCTAACTTCGAACAGCGTCGCGGGTTCGACCGTGCCTATAGGTTCTTGATTTTGCTCAAGATCGGGTGGCAGGGGCGAAGGTGCGCCCGCCATGCGCCGGGTCGCCGGATCGAGGCTGGCGCCAACGCCTGCGGCTACCGGGGCGATGCCTTGTGTGCCGGGTTTGGGGTTGGGTCGCCGCGTCGATGCGGCGACACCGAAAGGGCCCTGCAGCAGTGAAATCGAACCAACCATTTATTAACCACTTTGCGCCGCATGCGGCAAAATTTGCCGGGCAGTATCTGCTTATGGCAATGAGTGGCCGGTTACGAATTTCGCTCCATTTGTCTTAAAATGAGACGGGAATGCGCGTCACAGCGCCTTATTGATCGACAGGCCGCTGGCCGAGGTCGGCGTCTTTTTGGTGGCAGGGCCAGGGGCGCCGTAGGTCCTGGGCGTATCGTATTGCTGCATTTTTTGCGCGACTTCGCCGAGCAGGCTTTCGGTGACCGATTTGGCGGTGGCCAGGACGCGCAGGTTTTCGGCCATCTGGGTGGCGAGCGCCTCGTGACCCCGGCGGAGCGCCTCGACGCGCGCGGGCGCTTCAGCCTTGAGGCGGTCCGACGCGCGCTGAACGGCACGGGCGATGGTGACATAGTCCTGTGCAAGCTGGGTCTTTTCCGCCGTCAGCGCGGAGGCCTCCCTCATATGGCCGGCGCGCAGGTATGTGGTTTCGCGGTTCATCACCTCGACGAGCGCCGAAAGCGCGGTCTCGGCCCTATCGCACAGAGTTGCCGCATCGAGATTTTCCAGGGCGGCAAGTCGTTCGGCTGCGGTCATCGTTGATAGGCTCCGATTGCGTGATTGATCGGCACATTGAGTGCCTGTTGGTCTTGCGCCAGAGAGGCGAGGATCTGATCGGCGACGCCGATACCACCGGCCTTGGCCATTTCGGCGGCGTATTGCTCGGAGAGCATGCCGCGCCAGGTTTCCTCGGCGTGGCCGCCGCCAAAGCCGCTCTCGTCGGTCGAGAGGCCCTTGAACATTTCAGAGACGAGGGTGTTAAGAAACACGCCCTCAAGTTCTTCGGCTTTTTCGCGAAGGCGGTCGATCCGGGGCTGGTCGGTGGCGTCGAGGGCGAGGGGGCGGGAGGCGATTGCGTCCATCAGATCACCTCGATCTCGGCCTGGAGGGCGCCCGAGGCCTTGATGGCCTGAAGGATCGCGATCAGGTCGCGCGGACTGATGCCCAGGGCGTTGAGGCCGTCGACGAGTTCCTGCAGGGAAATCGATTCCGGGACAACGGCGAGCTGGCGCTCGTCGGAGAGGACGTCGATCTGGGTGTTGGGCTCCACCGCCGTTTCGCCCAAGCTGAAGGGTTCGGGCTGCACCACCTGCGGGTTCTCCGCAATGGTGATGGTGAGATTGGCATGGGCGATGGCAACGGCGGAGACGCGAACGTCGCGGCCAATGACGATGATGCCGGAATTCTCGTTGATGACGATGCGCGCAGCCTGGTCTGTCTGGACGACGAGTTGCTCGACGTCGGTCAGCAGGTCGACGATGTTGCCGTTGAAGTTGTGCGGCAGGGTGAGCCGGACAGTCGCCGGGTCGGCGGGGATCGCGGCGGGCATGCCGATGAGGTCGTTGATGGCCAGGGCGATGCGGCGGGCGGTGGTCAGGTCCGGGTTCTTGAGCGCGAGCCGCAAGGAATTCTGGGCGGCGAGGGAGAAATTGATTTCGCGCTCGACCAGTCCCCCAGAGGAGACAGTGCCGGTGGTGGGGACGCCGGAAATGACGGTGGCGGCGTCGCCTTCTGCGGAAAAGCCATTGGCGATCACCTGGCCCTGCGCGATGGCGTAGACCTCGCCGTCGGCGCCGAGCAGGGGCGTGACGAGCAGTGTGCCGCCCTGCAGGCTCGAAGCGTCGCCCAGCGCCGAGACGTTGACGTCGACGCGGGTGCCCTGGGTCGCGAAGGGGGGCAGGTTGGTTGTGACCATGACGGCAGCGACGTTGGCAGTACGCATACTTTCGCCGCGGGTGTTGACGCCCATGCGCTCAAGCATGGCAACGAGGCTCTGGCGGGTGAAGGGCGAATTGTTCAACCCATCGCCCGTACCGTTAAGGCCGACCACGAGGCCATAGCCGACAAGCTGATTGTCGCGGATGCCCTCGATGTCGACGATATCCTTGATGCGTGCGGGCGCGGCCTGCGCCGATGCCAGCGGCGCCAGCACGGCGGATAAGGCCAGGAGGCCTGTCAGCGCGATGCGAACGAGCGGTTGCGACATGTTCTTTCCCCGATTCCCTATGCGGTGCGAACGCCTTCCCCAAGGGTTCGCGTGGTCTCGGCGCTTAGGTAGCGAAAAGCGTGCCAGTTTTGACCGGTTGCGTTAATACATTGAAATTGCGCACCTTTTTCCAACACTGCGATTGTTCGCGGCGCGGGGTCGGGCAGGAGTTGCCGGGTGGTTAAGGCAATATTAACGTTCATGGGCAAAATCTGCCGGTCAGAGTTTGTTAACCGATGGGCATGGGATGCGGATCGACGGGACAGGACGGATTGTTTCGAGCCCCGGCAAGCCTGGTACGAACCGGGGGCAGGATACCGGTGCACGGTTTACGATCGACGAGAACCAGCCAGGCCAGCGTGCGGCGCCGACCTCGGCCCCGCATTCGGCGGGCGGTATCGATGCCCTTCTGGCGTTGCAGGCGGTTGACGATGCGACGACGGGGCGGCGCAAGGCGATCAAGCGCGCCAACAGCCTGCTCGACGCACTCGAGGACATTCGCGCCGACCTTCTGGCCGGGCGCGTGAGCGAGGGCAAGCTCAACCGGGCCATGGCGCTATTGGGACAGGCCAAGAGGCATTCCGAGCCCGGGCTCGACGAACTGGTGGCCGATATCGAGCTGAGGGTACGCGTGGAATTGGCGAAGCTGGGGAAGTATCCGTCTTTTTAGGTGTGTGGGTGTCGGCTCATGGAAAAGTCGGCGGGCGCATTACAATCCGGCGCGACCTGGCTCAAGTCCGAGTGTAACAGTTCCGTGACTTTCACCAGTAAATTAAGCTCATCCGGAAAAGCCGGTTGCCCTGGATTGCGCATAAATTTATATAGGCGCCGACCTATGGTCTTACCGGGAGTGAGTCTATCGATGTCGGTTGATGCCCTAGCTGACGATTATCGTCCTTCCGAGGACGAGGAGTTCATGAACCCCCGCCAGCGCGAATATTTCCGCAACAAGCTCGAGGCCTGGAAGGACGAAATCCTTCGCGAAAGCCGCGAGACCCTCGAAAATCTCCAGGAAGAGAGCACGAACCATCCGGATATGGCCGACAGGGCCTCCTCGGAAAGCGACCGGGCCTTGGAACTGCGTACCCGCGACCGCCAGCGCAAACTGATCGCCAAGATCGATGCCGCGATCAAGCGGATCGACGACGGCAGCTACGGCTATTGCGAAGAGACCGGCGAGCCTATCGGGTTGGCACGGCTCGATGCCCGGCCGATCGCGACGCTGAGCCTCGAAGCGCAGGAAATGCACGAGAGGCGTGAGAAGGTTTATCGGGACGACTGATCCCTGCTCTCGAGCCAAAATAGTTGCGCGCCCTGTCGGTTTGTTCCGGCGGGGCGTTTTTTGTTTCGGTGCATCGCAGGGTTGCCGAAAATTGCCGTGGAGTTATAGGATCGCGCTGCGCCGGGGAGCGGCGTGAGGGCGAGGGGAGATGACGATGATTCCGTACATCCAGGCGGTCGTTCTTTCGGGTCTGGTTTCGCTTTTGGCGGCAGGTGCATTGGCGCAGGATATTGCGGGTAGCGGTGACCATCCGCTCGTTGGGCGCTATCAGGGTTCGCAGATCGTCGCTTTCGAACAGCGCGCTTACGACGAGATTGCGCTGCCGGACCGGATTGTGCCGGCTGGCCAAGAGCGTGAGCCCGAGGGCTGGACCGTGGATCTTGCTGGGGAAGTCACCTCAATCCGGTATGAAGGTCCCGAGGGGCGGTCGGCCCTTGAAGTGATGCGCAACTATCAGCAGGCGCTCGAAGGGAACGGGTTCGAAACGGTAGTGTTCTGCGTGCGGGAGGACTGTCTCGAACGCGGCGGTATGTCCGCGCTCTGGGATGCGGCGCGCGGCGGGATCGGGATGCCGACGACGTGGGACAAGTCGATCTACCTTTTTGCGCGAACCAAGGGCGCTCACGTGGGGATGCTTGCGGTCGAGACCGGTTCGGGTACGGCAGTTGTGCCGCATGTGGCGGTCACGGTCGTCGAAAGCGACGCAATGGATACCGATCAGATCGGGTTTGTTGAAGCCTCAGCGATGGAGGAAGCGTTTGCGCAGGACGGACGTATCGCGATCTACGGGATTTATTTCGACTTCGATTCCGCCGATCTCCTGCCGGAGTCCGATGCGCAGATTGCCGAACTGGCACGGCTTCTGTCTGAGAACGAGAGCCTGAACGTGGTGATCGTGGGGCATACCGATTCCATCGGGGCGTTCGACTATAATCTGGGGCTTTCGCAGCGGCGGGCTCAGGCAGTGGTTGACGCGGTGGTGTCGGGATACGGGGTTGCGGCGGGGCGGCTGACGCCCGCAGGCGCCGGCATGGTGGCGCCGGTCGCGACCAATCGCACCGAAGAGGGGCGGGCGCAGAACCGGCGGGTGGAGATCGTGGAGCTTTATTCGGAGGGGTAGGCATCATCCGCCGAGCGTGATTTCCCGTTCTATGCCGATGGCCTTAAGGAAGGGGCGATCGTGGCTGACGACGAGGAGGGCGCCGTCGTAGGCCTTCAACCCCGCTTCGATAGCCTCGATGGCGTCGAGGTCGAGGTGGTTGGTTGGCTCATCCAGGATGAGGAGCTGTGGCGGGGTTGGGCCGCCAAGTGTGCAGGCGAGGCCGGCGCGGAGCATCTGGCCGCCCGAAAGGCTGTCGACGGTCCGGAGTGCTGCGTCGGCACGGAAACGGAAGCGGGCGAGGGCTGCG
The DNA here is from genome assembly GCF_021166475.1 of Pelagibacterium xiamenense. Lineage (GTDB taxonomy): Bacteria > Pseudomonadota > Alphaproteobacteria > Rhizobiales > Devosiaceae > Pelagibacterium > Pelagibacterium xiamenense. The sequence continues at coordinate 192,440 of NZ_JAJOYS010000002.1, read as the reverse complement.
CGGCAGGCGTTTTCGGTGCTTTGCGGGTTGAGGCGGCGAAAGTTGTCGCGGATGGTTTGGGTCCGCTCGAGAAGAGCGACCTGCTGGTCGAGGAGGGCGAGCCTTGCCGGAACGCGGATGGTGCCGGAGAACGGCGCGAGGTCGCCGGTGATCAGCTTGAGGAGTGTCGTCTTGCCCGAGCCGTTGGGGCCAGTGACGGCGATGCGCTCGGGGCCGGTGACTTCGAGGGAGAAATCGCGGATGACCGGCGTGTCCGGGTCGTAACCCGCGGAGACGGCGGCGAGCTGGAGAACGGTCTTGCCTCGGGGGAGGTCGGCCGGGGGCAGCGCGACGGCCAGAGGGTCCAGGACTTCGATCTTTTCGCGGGCCTCGGCGGCCTGTTTGGCGGCGTCTTCGCGCTGACGGGTGGCGAGGCGGGCATTTTCGCCACTGGTGTTTTCGGCCTTGTTGCGCATGGCGTTGAGCAGGATTTTCGGCGTATCGCCCTTGGCGCGCCTGCGTCTTCCGGTGCTGTCCTTGTGGGCTTTGCGTTCGCGCGTTTCCTGAACCTTGCGGTCCACCTCGGCGATGCGGCGTTCGGCGGTGGCGAGGTCGTGCCGGGCTGACGCCAACTCGATCGCCTTGCGTTCGTGGTAGTGGGTCCAGTTGCCGCCGTAGACGGTGACGCCGAGGGTCGTCATTTCGACGATCTGGTCCATCGTTTCGAGCAGTTCACGGTCGTGGCTTATGACGACGGCGCCGCCGCGCCAGGCGGCGAGCAGGGCGATGACGGCGTCGCGACCATCCCGGTCGAGATTGTTGGTGGGTTCGTCGAGGAGAATGAAATCGGGCTCAGCGAAAATGAGCGCGGCGAGCATGGCGCGGGTGCGTTGGCCGCCCGAGAGTGTCGAAAGCGGGGTTTGCGGTGTGGCTGAAAGGCCGAGCTTATCGAGGGCGACGGCCATGCGTGCCTCGAGGGTCCAGTCGGCGGTGGCGAGTTCATCGGTGTTCGCTGTGCCGGCTTCGGCGCGTTCGAGGAGCGCAAGGGCCTCGGTGGTGCCGAAGAGCGAGGCGATGGTTTCGCCCGCTTCGGGGCGAACGCTCTGGCGCAGTATACCCAGCGTGCCGTCGCGGGCGATTGCGCCCGATTGAGGCGCGAGGGTCCCGGCGATCAGGCTCAGAAGCGTCGATTTGCCAACGCCGTTGCGGCCGATGAGGCCGGTGCGCTGGGGGGCGAAGGCGAGATCGAGATTTTCGAAAAGCGTGTGGCCGTCAGGCGTGGACCAGGAGAGGTTCGAAACGGTGATGGAAGGCATGGGTGCGGATTTCCCGGATGACAGGGCGGAAGAGGCTTGCTGTCGGGTGGAAATCCATTGCGTGCGGCACACATCCTGTTTGCGTTTCGGATGATCGAAAAGATAGGGACGGAGGCGGGGAAGTCAAGGGCGGGCCGGCGGTCCGCCCCTGGCGGGTGGCTCAGAACGCCTGCTTGAAGGTCGCGCCGATGGCGGCGGCTTCCTCGCCGGCGATGTGGCCGGCGTCGAGGCTGTAGACGAAGCCGAGTTCGAAAATGCCGTCGGGGTTGGGCTCGAAGGCGTAGGAGACGCCGAGGTCGAGCTGGCGGCCCGAGGGGGCGAGGTCGGCGGTGACCGTGTCGTAGAGGATCTCGCCGCCGGGCGTGCGCCCGACCGGGACCTCCATGCTCATGGTGCCTGTTTCGACGCGCAGCGGTTGGGAGGCGGTGAGGGTGAGGCGATCCGCATTAAGCCAGAGGTTGGACGCCTGCGCACCCACCTGGAAACCCGAGAAGGTGGCGGATGCAAGATCGGATACGTAGCCCGATCCCTCGGTGCCGGACGCGACGCCGTATTCTATGCCGCCAAAGAGCGTGAAGTTTTCTGTGAGGCCCGTGGAGGCGGCGAGGGACAGGGCGCTGATGGCGGTCTCTTGCGTGTCAGTGAAGGCCTCGGAGGCGGTCATGCCGAGATAGCCGCCCCGCTCGGACATCTGCGCGGCGCCGATGGTGAGTTCGAGCGCGTCGAAATCGAACGCGACGGCGCCGCCGACGCCTGCAAGGGCGGCGTTCTCCGCGTTGTCGTGCGTGCCGATGAAACCGTAATGCTCGAAATCGGCAAAGCCCATGTCGAGGCGGCCGTAGACAGCGGTGGTGTCGTTGGCCAGCGAGAGGACCGAGGCGTTGTCGACGTTCTCGCTCGAAAGCCCCAGCGTACCCTGGAGATATTCCGATCCGCCCACGGCGGCGAAACCGAAGGAATAGCCCAGATCCTCGAAGGCGATCTCATCGCCTGCGGCAAGGCCCCATGCGCCGAGGTCGAGCTTATCGACGTCATCCGTGCCCAGCCGCGGGATGGCCGCTGAATCAGCGGTACTGGCGGTGGTGTCGCGGGTGAGAAGGCTGCCGTCGATATAGAAGTCGCCGTTGAGCGCGTCGAAGACGGCGATGTCGGTGCCCGAAAGCGCGCGCGTGACGCTATCCCCGAAGGCGCCGCCGGTGTCGAGATGGGAACTCGAGAGGGCGTGACGGGAGCCGGACTGGACGTCGCGGCCGTTAATGAGCGAGACGGAGCCGATGGGGCTGAGAGCCGCTTCAAGGTCGAGGACGCCCTGGCCCCAAGTTTCGGAATAGTATTTTTCAACGCCATTGCCGAAATCGGTGATGCCGTCCTCGGTGAATTCGTTGAAGTCGTTATAGGCCGAGGCGAGGAGGCGCTTTGTCCATTCCTCGGGCGAGAGCGAGGGGAAGGCTTCGGCGATCAGTGCCACGGCGCCGGTGACGATGGGGGCGGCGTAGGAGGTGCCGGTGCCCGCCTCGTAGCTTGTGTCGGAATCGCCGGACGCCGCGAAGGTCGTTCCGCTGGCGGTGAGGCAGAACTGTGCCGTTTGTCCGCAAGGGGCAGAGATGAGGGCGGCGTCGGTGATGTTTAGATTGCTGTCGAGATCGAACAGGCCGTTTGCAACGGTTATCCAGGCGCCTTGCAGGTCCGGTTCGAGAACGGCGAGACCGGCCGTCGCGTCGGCATCGTTCAGGGCGCTGTCGTTGGAGAGGGCCCATACAATGACGCCCGAATCCTGAAAGTCTTCGAGCGCGTCGAAGTAAGCCTGCCAATTGCTGTTTGACGAGCCGAGTAACGCAGTCAGCGCTGTGGCGGCGGAGCTTATATTGTTGTCGTACATATACTCCTGAACGTCCTGAAGGAGCAGTTCGCCTCCGCCCGGCGCGGTGTAGCCCCAGCTATTGTTCTGGGCTACCGCGTTGAGGCTTGCGGCCTCGGCGGTGGCCAGGGCGAGAACGGAAGGGTCGACGCCTGTGTATTCGGTGGAGGTCAGGTGCAGGTTGGCGCCGTAAGCTACGCCAACCATGTCGGAAGTATTGGGATTGGCGCCGATGAGTGAGGCGACGTGCGTTCCGTGGTCTGCAATAACCACGGAGCCACCATAGGCGCTGCCTATTTTCCCGTTGAATACCTCGTGTGTGGTGCGAAAGCCGTCGTCGACGATGGCGACATAGAGGCCTGCCCCAGACAGACCAGCGCCGTGCGCGGTGTGGAGGCGCACGACTTTGTATGCATTGCCGTTGTAAGGCCCGTCAGCGAATGCGTTGCCATAAAACTCACTTGCAGTCGGCGAACCTCCATCGTTGTTGATGAAGGCATATGCCGCGGAATTGAACCAATTGCCGGCTTCGATCGGATTGAAGTTCGTCGCGTCGCTTGACGTTACCCACGCATTCGATGCGGAATCAGAGAAGGGATTTACAGGATCGGGGACCGTGAAGCCGCTCCCGCTCCCACCACCGCCCGCACCGCCGCAAGCGACCAATACAAGGGTTGCCGTGGAGCAGGCAGCAAGTGTCGAAATCCGGCGCAGAGTCTGCTTGCGCCCGGGAAGAGCCGGCATATCTTCAATGTCCCCCTGTGATCTTCACAGCCGCCGGGTGGCGGCCGGCGGGACTATGGCCAAATTCGGGCATGCGGACAAGTTCGTATGCAAGGTTTTGGTAACTTTTGGCGAATCGACTACTTCGACTATCGAGTAGTGTGTCTGGATTTAGTTCAGAATTAGTGAATTAAGAGGTCGAAATGGGCATTGAGAGTCTTTTGATCTTTCTGATCGTCGGCGTGATCGCGGGTTGGATTGCCGGGAAGCTGGTGCATGGCGGCGGGTTCGGGCTCGTGGGGAACATGGTGGTCGGCGTAGTCGGCGCGGTAATCGCAGGGTGGCTGTTTCCGTTCGTTGGCGTGAGCCTGGGCACGGGGTTTCTGGCGGCGGTGGTGCATGCGACGATCGGCGCGGTGATCCTTCTGGTGCTGTTGCGGCTGATCAAGGGGTAGGGCACGGCGCGCGGAAGCCTCCGGCGGCCTTTAAGCCCCGGTGTCAGATAACGTGGACGGTATGGGGCGAGACGCGCCTCATACTGAATATAAAATAGCGAGACCCGTCTCGCCGCATACATCCGGGGTTTTTGGCTTGTGGCGGCGTCCCGGGCTGGGGTTTGTCGTAACCGTTTCCCGTTAAAAGGAAACCGTTCGGTGCCCCTCCGGGTTTCCCCGGTGCGACGGGGAAATCAATCCCCGTCCGGCCTCTGTCCGCTTTGGGCCTCCGCTGGGACGACTCCCATCGGACCCGGACCGGTCCCGCCCAAACGTTCGTTGCGCTCGCGCCCATAAAAGCGGGTCCGTGGGAAGCATCATAGGTGACGTTTCAGGGACGGGGATAAGTTTCGGTTTTCGCCGGATACTCAATCGGACTTCGACGCCCGGTCGCTACGTCACGGGCGCATAGCGCAACACCATCGCGCCCGAGGCGAACTGATGCCGGCTTACGGGTTCCAGGTCGATATATTTGGTCAGCCCAGCGAATATGGTCGGGCCGTGGCCGGCGAGCCTGGGGTGCACGATGAATTCGTATTCGTCGATCAGCCCCAGTTCCGCCAAGGCCAGCGGGAATTTGACGCCGCCAGCGAACAACCCGTTCCCCGGCTCCTTCTTGAGCGCTTTGACGGTCGCTTCCAGATCGTTTCCGCGGATTAGCTCGGCGTTCCAGTCGACGCTTTCGAGGGTGTCCGACACGACGTATTTCTTCGCCGCGTCGATTGTCCGGGCGAAGGGGAGCATCCAGCCGTCCATCCACTTGGGCGCAACGCCGGTTTGCGCCGGTGCTCGCCATGCCTCCTCCATCATCTGGTAGATGACCCGGCCAAAGAGGAGGGCGTCGGCCTCGGCGATGCTCTGCGTCGCGTGGCGGTGCAGCTCTTCGTCGGCAACCGCCGCGTTATGATCGCAGCAGCCGTCCAGCGTGATGTTGATGGAATAGCGTAGGGGGCGCATGGCATCTCCTTGGTATGGGTTGCCGCCGGGGTTCATAACGGGCTCTTAGAGATACCGCCGCTTCAGATGCGCGATGAAAATCTGCGGGTCGAGGGGGCTTCCGGTCGCTTTTTCGAGGAGCTCGGGGGTGGAATAGCGGGAGGCGTTTTGCCAGATGTTTTGGCGGCGCCAGGCGTTGACCGTGTCGAAGCGGCCCTCGGCGATCTCGTCAAGAACGTCGGGGTGAGCCCTTTCGATTGCGGCCCATTGCTGGGCGGCGATCATGGCGCCGAGGGTATAAGAGGGGAAATAGCCGAAGGCGCCGACGGGCCAGTGGACGTCCTGCATGGGGCCGTCGGCGGGATTGTCGAGGGTAGAAAGGCCCAGATATTCCATCATCTTGGCGTCCCAGGCCTCGGGGATGCCGGCGACTTCGAGTTCGCCGCCAATCAATGCCTGTTCGAGCTCGTAGCGCAAAATGACGTGGAGGGGGTAGGTGACCTCGTCGGCGTCGACGCGGATGAGGCCCTTGTCGATCCTGTTGACCGAGGCGACGACATCTTCGATCTCCCAGCCGCCGAGCGCCGCATCGCCCAGATGCTTTGAAACCTGCGGCATGGCCCAGACCCAGAATTCAGGCGCATGGGCGAGCTGACATTCGACAAAGAGCGACTGGCTTTCGTGAATGGCCATGCCGCGCGCCTTGCCCAAGGGCAGGTGTCCCCACTGCTTGGGCAGGCCCTGCTCGTAGAGCGCGTGGCCGGTTTCGTGCAGGACCCCCATGAGCGCGGAGAGAAACTCGTCGGTGCGGTACCGGGTTGTCATGCGCACGTCGGTCGGGACGCCGCCGCAGAACGGGTGGTGGGAGACGTCGAGGCGGCCGTGGGTGAAATCGAAGCCGAGCGCGGCCATCATCGAGAGGCCGAGTTCGCGCTGGTGTTCGATCGGGAAGGGGCCGGTGACGGTCTTGAGGGGGCGTTTGGCGTGACGCTCGTCCTGGGCGGCGAGCGCTTGCGGGACGAAATCGACGAGGAAGTCCTTGAGCGTCTGGAAAACGGGATCGATCTCGCGCGTGCGGTTACCCGGATCGTATTGCTCCATCAGCGCATCGTAGGGGTCAAGCCCGAGCGCATCGGAGCGCATGGCGGCTTCCTCGCGGGCGAGCGCGACGACGTTTTCGAGCGCCGGGGCGAAGCCTGCCCAATCGTTCTTGGCCCGAAGGTCGCGCCAGAGCTGTTCGGAGCGGATATTGGTCTCGGTCTGGCGGCGGACGAAATCGGAGGGCAGGCAGGTGGCGTTGGTATAGACGCGGCGGAACTCGGCGACGGCGGCGCGGTGGTCGGGCTCGAGATCCTCGGCCTCGGCGGCCGCAATGAGGTCGCCAACCTCACGGGCGGTGGACGTTTCGTGCATCAGGCCCGAGAGGTAGGCCAGCGCTTCGGCGCGCTTTTCGCCGCCGCCGACCGGCATGTTCGTCGCTTCGTCGGCCGAGAGAATGGCGATGGCGTGCTCGATGGATTCGAGCCTTTTGCCAAGGGCTTCGAGCTTTGCGAAGGACATGGGGATACTCCGGGACGGTCACTGCTTCCGTCTTAGCGTTGCGCGCTGGCGATTGGAAGGTCGGCCGGCGGCATTTCCGCGGGGGCGCGCGAGCCAAATTCGAGTACGGCGTAAAAGCCGCCGATCAGGACAAAGGTCGCGGCAAGGCGCAGGAGAATATGCGCGGGCGGCTCGTACACCCAATCGGTCCCGCGCCGCGCCGCGCCAAGGTGGGTGACCGCGGCAGCCAACACGATATCGAACATCTCTCAATCTCCAATCGCAAATGATGTGTACGACTGGTCGAACCAGGCGGGCGCCGATCGACAGGTCCGGGAAAAAAGTTCCTGCGCTGTCGAAAAGCGTGCTCCCCAATCGACAAGGGGTGTGGTCAACATTGTCTCGAAAGAAGGGCGGGCCGATGCAGTACATGTTTCTGATCTATCTCGATGAGACCAAATTCGCGCCGATGACGCAGAAAGAGCGCGACAGCTTCACCAACCGGATGCTCGACTACGACGACGAATTGCGCGCGAGCGGGCATTATGTGGTCTCCGAGGCGCTCAAGATGCCTGACGAAGCCGTGACGGTGCGGGCTTGGGACGGGACGCTGGCGACCACCGACGGGCCGTTCATGGAGACCAAGGAGCATCTTTCAGGCTTCTTTCTCGTCGAGGCGCGGGATCTCAACGAGGCGATCCAGCTCGCCGGGCGGATGCCGCTTGCGCGGGTGGGGTCGGTCGAGGTGCGGCCCGTCGATACGCTGGAAAGGATTCCGGAATGAAGTTCATGTGCCTTGTGCTGCTCGACTCGGACGTCATCGCGACGATGAGCGATGCCGATTGGAAAGAGCTTGATCGCGCATGCCTTGGGTATGATGCGGAGCTCGCGGAAAAAGGCGTCTTTGTCATGGCGCAGGCGCTCAAGGGGCCAGAGGAGGCGCGGACGGTGCGTGTCCGGGGCGGGGACGCGCTCGTCACAGATGGGCCGTTCATGGAGACCAAGGAACAGGTCGCGGGGTTCATCCTCGTTGAGGCGCGGGATATCGACCACGCGGTGGAACTCGCCAAGGGTGACCCGATGGCCAAGATCGGGGCGGTCGAGGTGCGGCCGACGATGGTGGTCGAGATGCCCGCGTGAGGGGGCGATGATTGCGGCAGCCAGGAACGGCGTGATCGAAGAGGCCTGGCGCGTGCATTCGCGTCGGGTGCTGGCGACGCTCATCCGGCTCTTGCGCGATTTCGACCTCGCCGAAGAGGCGCTGCACGATGCGTTTCTGGCGGCCGCCGACCGGTGGCCAACGGATGGGGTGCCGGCGAGCCCATACGCGTGGCTGGTTTCGGCGGGGCGGTTCCGGGCCATCGACAAATTGCGCAGGCGGGCGCGGTTCGATGCCGCCGAAGCGGAGCTGACGCGGCAGATCGAGGAAGAGGCGGAGGCGCAGGCCGGGGTGGAGCCGGACGAGATCGCGGACGATCAGTTGCGGATGATCTTTACCTGCTGCCATCCGGTGCTTTCGCCCGAGGCGCAGGTGGCGCTGACGCTGCGGACGGTGTGCGGGCTTTCCACCGAGGAGATCGCCCGCGCGTTCCTGATGCGCCCCCCGGCGCTGGCGCAGCGGATCGTGCGCGCCAAGGCGCGGATACGGTCGGCAAATGTACCCTATGAGGTGCCTGCGCATTCGGATCTGCCCGGGCGGCTCGATGCGGTGCTCAAGGTGATTTATCTGGTCTTCAATGAAGGCTATTCGGCGCATTCGGGGGAGAGCCTGACGCGCGTCGATCTTTCCGATGAAGCGATACGTGTCGCGCGGCTGCTGGTTTCGCTTTTGCCCGATGCCGAGGCGATGGGGCTGCTCGCGCTGATGCTGCTGCACGAATCGCGGCGGGCTGCGCGGACGAGCGCGGCGGGGGAGGTGGTCCTTCTTGCCGATCAGGACAGAGGGCTGTGGCGGCGCGAGTTGATTGCGGAGGGCGGGGATCTGGTCGAGCGGGCATTCGCGACACGGCAGATCGGGCCCTATACGCTGCAGGCTGCGATCGCGCTGGTGCATGCGCAGGCGGAGCGCGCAGAGGACACGGACTGGGGCCAGATCGTGGCGCTTTACGATGTCTTGCGTCGGGCGGCACCCTCGGCGGTCGTGGATTTGAATCGGGCGGTGGCGGTGGGGATGGCGCAGTCACCGGGCGATGGGCTGGCGCTCATTGACGCGCTGCTCGAGGATGGCACTCTGGCGGATTATCACCTGGCCCATGCAGCGCGGGCGGATATGCTGGTGCGGATGGGGAGGGAACGAGAGGCTCTGGGTTCGTTCGAGCGCGCGCTGGCGCTATGCCAACAGGGGCCGGAGCGCCGGTTTCTCGAGCACAGAATTGCCGATTTGGGCGGAATGGCTTCCCCGTAGGGATCGCACCCGCGATATGCGTGGCATTCTATTTAACTCATTGTCATGAATTTAAATGCCTGTGCCTAGACAGTGCAGAAGGGTGTCCGCGTGGGACATGGTCCAGGGAAGGAATGCAATTCGATGATTAAGCTCAAATACACGCTCGTCGCCGCGGGGCTGGCTCTGGCGGTTCCAACGTTGGCCATTGCGGACGATGGCGACTGCCGCCCGCGGACGATCGCGCAACTTCTCGGGGTCGAGGAGGTTGCGGGGTGTTCCGCCGGCGAGGGACTTGCGATCGCTCACGAAGCATCAAACGGCGCTTCTACGGCAGCTCTGCTGCGATCTGGTGTGCTGGACGACGAGGATGATGACCACGGGGAGGACGACGATGATCATGGCGACGATGACGACGACGACGACGACGATGACGACGTAGACGATGACGACGACGATGATGACGATGATGACGAAGACGAAGACGAAGACGACGATGACGACGATGATGACGACGACGACGACGATGATGACGACGATGATGACGATGATGATGATGATGATGACGATGACGAAGACTAGCGGGCGCTTGGCCGCCTAGGCGTCGCTTCGTTGCATCGCAAAAAGGGGCGCGGCCGGGAAAACGCCGCGCCCCTTCTCTTTTCGGTCCGGCGGGGAAGCCGGGCCGGGGAGATCCGGCGCCGCGAATTGGGGGATCGGCGGCGGATCTGGGGAGGATTGGGGCGGCCGGGGCGGCCGCCCGATCAGAAAGGCAGGATCGCGTCGAGGACCTGCTGACCGTAGCGCGGCTGCTGGACGTCGGTGATCTGACCCCGGCCGCCGTAGGCGATGCGCGCTTCTGCGATCTTCGAGGAGTCGATGGTGTTGTTGGAGGCGATGTCCTCGGGGCGGACGATGCCGGCGACGATGAGGTCGCGGACCTCGAAGTTGACGCGGACTTCCTGGCGGCCCTCGATGACGAGGTTGCCGTTGGGGAGGATTTGCGTAACGACGGCGGCGACCTGCGTCGTGATGCGTTCCGAGCGGTTTACCGAGCCGTTGCCCGCATTCGAGACGCCGGAGGTCGTTCCGATGGCGGCGTCGGCGGACACCTCGTCGGGCGCGACGCTGTTGAAGACCGAGCCAAGCACGCCGCCCACACCCATGTCGTTGCTCGAGGAGCGGGTGGAAGTGGTCTGGTTGCCGATCCGGGCGCTGTCGTCGATGGTGACGTTGACGGTCAGGATGTCGCCGATCTGGCGGGCGCGCTGGTCCGGGAAAAAGCCTGTGGCATCGGAGCGGAACAGGGAATTGGGCTGGTAACTCGCGGGCTCGGCGGCGGGCATGGGCATGGTCACCGGGCGGTAGCCGGCCTGGACCGTCGGGTCGGTGATCGGGGTCAGTGGCGGTTCTTCACCGATGCGCGAGAGGCGATCGGTGGTGGCGCAGGCAGCGAGCGACGTGACGAGCAGAAGGCCGGTCGCGAGTTTGAAAATGCGGTTCATTTTAGTGTTTCCCGTTTGATGTGGGCCACGCTTCCCCAAGCGCAGCATGCGTGAAGCTAAAGTCCGGCGATCTGTGGATTGCCGCCGGTAACAAGGACCATGCCATTGGCCGTTGCGGTGCCTTGCAAGACCTTGTTGGTCATGGTGTTGAGGACGCTGACCGGCTCGTCGAGGCTGGCGGAATTGAGCGCCTGGCCACGGGTCGTGAGGGTCAGCGCGCCTTCCTGGTAGAGCACGGTGACGTTCTGGTTGCGGCCGATCAGTTCGGGCGCCGAGATGTCGTTAGGGCGCAGCACGACGCCGGCACGGATCTGGCGCTGGAGCTGCTTGCCCACGATTTCATTGAGCGAGACGAGGCCGGTCGTTTCGGCGTAAGCGAGCGGGACCATGCGCCACTCGACGTCATCGGCGCCGAGGATGGTGCCCTCGGGAAGGCTGCGCCGCAGGTGCGGGGCTTCGATCATGAGCTGGATCTGGCCTTCGATATCGAGCGGCTCGGACAGGCCCGAGACATTGAAGCGGGCGGAGAAGGTCGAGGAGCCGGGCATATAGCGCAGCATGGTGAGGCTTGCGGGGCGCGCGGTGTCGGCGGCAACGATCTGCGGAATCGGGCGATCGAGCGCGATGTCCATGTTCATGTTGGCGCTCAGGATGCCGCGGCTCGAAAGATCGGCGGCGATGAGATCGCTAAGGAGAGGCAGGTCGACCGCGACGCCGGCGCGGGTGACCTTGATGGACGTCAGCCCCGCGGGGTCAAACTCGGTGATGCCGGCGCCTTCGACAGCGGCGGCGACGTCGTCGATGCCCAATGTGCCGGTGGTGCCGGGCGCCGGGGCGCGGAAGATCGCGGTTTCGGCCTTGAGTCCGGCCCCTGCAAAGAGGTCACCGACTGTGACGAGCTCGGAGGTGACCGTGACATCGCCGCGCAGGACCGGATCGGCGTAGGCGAGCGTCGTCGTGGCCGCGATGGCAGCGGCGAGGGCGAGGCATTTGAGGGTCGAAGCGAACATCGCGGTTCTCCTTCACGTGTCCTAGCGGACCTGGGCGGCGGCCTGGAGCATCTGGTCGGCGCCCGAGATGACGCGCGCGTTCATTTCGTAGGCGCGCTGGGCGGCGATCAGGTCGGCCATTTCGGTGACGGCGTTTACGTTGGCGCTTTCGAGGTAGCCCTGCATGAGATGGCCCATGCCGTCGGCATCTGCAGCGCCGATCTGGGCCTCGCCGCTGGCGGGCGTCTCGCGGAAGAGGTTCTCGCCCATGGATTCGAGGCCGGCCTTATTGGCGAAGCGCGCCAGCTGGATCTGGCCGAGCTGAACGGGCGTGGTTGCGTCGTTGATATAGGCCTCGACGAGGCCGTCGCGGCTGATCGAAACCGATGTGGCGTCCTGCGGGATGATGATCCCGGGCTGGACTGCGTAGCCCTCGGTGGTGACAAGCTGGCCATTGGCGTCGCGCTGGAATGTGCCGTCGCGGGTATAGGCGGTCTCACCGTCGGGCAGTTCGATCATGAAGAAACCTTCCCCGGAAATGGCGAGGTCGAGGCTTTGTTCGGTCGGCGCCACGCTCCCCTGGCTCATAAGGCGTGAGGTGGCGGCGACCTGGACACCCGAACCGATTTCGATGCCGACCGGGACCTGCGTGCCTGTGTCGGATGTCGCGGCGCCGGCGCGGCGGTAGGTCTGGTAAAGAAGGTCCTGGAATTCCGCGCGCTGGCGTTTGAAGCCGGTGGTGCGCATGTTGGCGATATTGTTGGAGAGAACTTCGACGTTCCGCTCCTGCGCGGCCATGCCGGTCGATGCGATGTACAGTGCCTGCATGTGGATCGCTCCTTAGTGTGTCAGTGGTCGCGCTCTCGAACCGAAAGAGTGAGGCCCACTCTTTCGCGAGATCGCTCCATTAAGCCTGCATGTCGCCGAGGCGCTGGATGGCGCTGCGGCGGAGTTCGTCCTGACGCTGCATGAGATCGGCCAGGGAGGTGTAGGCGCGGGTGATGCGGATCATTTCGGACATTTCGGCAACGCCGGTGACATTGGAGCGCTCGGTCGCGCCCTGAATGACGGTGGTCGCCTCGGCAACCTGGGGTGTGCCGCCGGAAAACAGCGTGTCGCCATGGCGGTTCAGTTCCTGGGTATTGGCGAATTCGACGATACGAAGCTGTCCCTTGAGTCCGGCGCTCGAGGACACGGTGCCGTCTTCATTGATGGTGATGTCGGTTTCGTCGGCGGCAAACAGGAATTGCCCGCCGCCCTGCGACTGGACGGGATGTCCGCTATGGTTGATCAGCACGCCTTCGGCGTTGATCTGAAGAACGCCGTTGCGTGTCCAGCGTTCACCCTGGGGCGTCTGGACGGCAAGGAAACCTTCGCCTTCCAGCGCAACATCGAGCGGGTTGCCCGTCCGGACCAAGGTGCCGGGGGCGAAATCGTGCATCGTCGCCCAGTCCTGGACGTAGCTCAGCGTCTGACTGCCGCCCGGAAAGGTCCGGTCGAGGGCTTTGGGCATTACGTATTCCTGAAACAGGATGCTTTCGCCCTTGAAGCCCGTCGAGTTGATGTTGGCCATGTTGTTGGCCACGACATCCATCTGGCGCTGGAGCGCCATCTGGCGCGATAGCCCGATCAGTTGCGCGTTCTGTAGCATTGCGCGTTTCCCCGTTTTTCATCGAGCGGCCGACTTCCCCAAGCCGTAACGCTCGACAGGAGCAATGCATGCGCCGTGCCAAACTTATAAATTTAATAAAATCAATGCTTTGCGCTGAATCCGATATGAAGGGCGGGCGGAATATAGTTAACGCAGCGGCAAAAGCTGCCGGGTAAAACCTGCCGGGTTAAGGTGATTGGTAACTATTCGTTAACCACGCCGGGATTAGCTGGAGATGCGGGGAAAGCCCCGGAATTATAGGGGATTCGGATCGATTTATGACCGACGTTACCGAAAATGAAGAAGACGGCGTCCAGGACGAAGCGCCCAAGAGTGGGCGGGGACGGCTGCTCCTGATCGGCGGTGCCGCCATTGGGTTGCTGCTTGCCGCCGGGGCGGGGGCGTTCTTCCTCATGGGAACGGGCGGTGGACAGCCTGCGGCGGTGGCGGGTGCGGAAAGCCAGACCTCGGTTTTCTATGACCTGCCGGAGATCACGGTCAATCTCAACACCAACGGGCAGGCGGCGGAATTTCTCAAGCTCTCCATCGCGCTCGAAGTTCAAAGCGAGTCCATGATCCCGGTCATTGAACCGCGCCTGCCGCGGGTGATGGACGCGTTCCAGGTCTATCTGCGTGAACTGCGGCGCAGCGATCTCGAGGGCTCGGCGGGTATTTACCGGCTCAAGGAAGAATTGCAGCGGCGGATCAACCTCGCGGTCTATCCCGCGACGGTCGAGAATGTCCTGTTTAAAGAAATCCTCGTTCAGTAGGAGGCGACATGTCGGATCCTGATGGCGACAGCGGATTGAGCGAAGACTGGGCCGCCATGCTCGAGGCGGAGGCCGGGAATTCGGACTCCGACGACCGGGTGCTCAATCAGGACGAAATCGACTCGCTTCTGGGTTTTGACGCCTCGGCGAGTTCGAATGTCGAGCTTTCGGGCGTGCGGGCGCTGATCAACTCGGCACTGGTGAGCTACGAACGCCTGCCGATGCTCGAAATCGCATTCGACCGGCTGGTGCGGCTTTCGACGACCACGCTGCGCAATTTCACCTCGGACAACGTCGAGGTGTCGCTGGATTCGATTTCGTCGGTGCGGTTCGGGGACTATCTCAATTCGATCCCGCTGCCGGCGATCCTTTCGGTCATCAAGGCCGAGGAATGGGACAATTTCGGCCTTCTGACCGTCGACAGCGCGCTCATCTATTCGATGATCGACGTGCTTTTGGGCGGGCGGCGCGGGCAAAGCGTGATCCGCGTCGAGGGGCGGCCCTATACGACGATCGAGATGGCGCTGGCGCGGCGGATGATCGAGCACATTCTCGATGATATGCACAAGGCCTTCGAGCCTCTTGGGCAGGTCAATTTCAAACTCGACCGGATGGAGACCAATCCGCGTTTCGCGGCGATTTCGCGGCCCGGCAACGCGGCGATCCTCGTCGAACTGCGCATCGACATGGACGATCGCGGCGGCAAGGTCGAGATCCTTCTGCCCTATGCCACAATCGAGCCCATCCGCGAGCAATTGCTCCAGATGTATATGGGCGAGAAGTTCGGGCGCGATCCGATCTGGGAAGGGCATCTGGCGACGGAAATCTACTCCGCCGATACCGAGATCGAGGCCGTGCTGCACGAACTCGATCTGCCGCTCTCGCGCGTGCTCAACCTGAGCGAGGGCGAGACGATCCTTTTCGATATGAAGCCCACCGACGCGGTGACGCTCCGATGCGGGGACGTGGAGCTCACCAAGGCGGTCATGGGGCATATCCGCAACAATGTTTCGGTGCGCGTCACGCGGCCGCTCAACCCGCCCAAGGTCACGATGGCTGCATTCGAGGCGATGGAAGAAAAAGAGGAGAAGAAGTGATGACGGGATTGCCGATGGGGCTGGTCATCGAGGCAGCGGTTGCGGTTCTTCTCGCGACGACAATCGGATATTGCATTCTGCTTAATCGACGGCTGAAGAAGCTGCACGCCGACCGGGCGGCGCTCCAGCAGATGATCGGGGATCTGGTTCAGGCCACCAACATGGCCAATGGCGCGATCAAGGGGCTCAAGCAGACGGCGATCGAAACGGACGAGATGCTGAACCAGAAGCTCAACGACGCCGAACGGTTCGCGATCGAACTGGCCAATCACGTCAACGCCGGACAGGCGGTGATGGACCGGATTTCCAAGATCACCGAAGCCGCGCGCGGCCATGGCGGGCACCGGGTCGAGCCCAATCGCGCGAAGTCCGCGCTCGAAACGCTCGCCGAACATCAACGCCGCCGGGAGACCGCCGCGTGAGATCCATTCGCCTGCTGCCCATCGTCGTACTTGCGGCATCGGCTCTGCTCGTTCTCAAGACGGTCGGGCTGGTGACGGGGGGCGGCTATACGCTGACGGGCGTTCAGGTTGCCAGCGCGCAGGATGCGGCGCCGGAGATGGCGACCGGGGGCGAGGCCGACGACGCCGAGGGACAGGATGCCTTTAGCGCCGAAGAGTTGGCTGCGGCCGAAGCCGCTGCTGCGGCCATGTTCCAATCCACGCCCGACAGCGACGCGGACCAGGACATCTCCATTATGGAGAGTTCCGGCAGCGGCGAGGCCCGCCCGCTCGAAAGCGCCGCCGAGGATACCGAGGCGCTGATCCTGCAACGCCTGGCCGAGCGCCGTGCGGCACTCGAAGCTTTGGCGGCGGAACTCGATGATCGGCTCGCGGTGGTCGAGGCGGCCGAAATGCGAGTCGAAGAGCGCATGAGCGAGCTTGCGGCAGTCGAAGCGCGGATAAACGCGATGGTCGATACGCAGGAGGCGGAGGAAAACGCACAGTTCACCGCCGTGGTCGCCATGTACGAGGCGATGCGGGCCAAGGACGCGGCGCGGATTTTCGATGAACTCGATATGGACGTCCTCGTGCGCGTCGGCCAGGCGATGAACCCGCGCAAACTTGGGCCCGTCATGGCTGAAATGACGTCGGCCCGCGCGCAGGAGCTGACTGTGCGGCTTGCGGAGCCGGACGGTGCCGCTGCGCCAGAGGTGCCGGACACCGGTTTCGAAAACTTGCCCCAGATTGTGGGCGAATAGGCGCGCACTCGCGGTTCGTTTTAAGCGATCCGGTAAGGGCATTTTAAGCGCTCGCCCCTAAGGTCTTAGCCTAAACACGCGCCGGATCGAACATGCCGGCGATGCGAAATCATTAGCGCGTCCGGGGCGCGAGAGCAGAAAGGCTTTCGCCGGACATGCGCCAGCGCGGCAGGGTAGAACGCTTTTGACGACGTTCATCAGGGGCATTGAAGCGTTCATGCGCGTCCGGGCAACCGCACGCGCTCTTGCAGTTTGCCTTTTGCTCTGCTCCGCGTTCGCAGTTGGCGCCGCGCACGCTCAGGAAGACGTGACGGTCGAAGCTCAGCGTTTTGAGGACTACGGCCGCATTATCGTGACCTTTCCCGACAGGTTCACGCTGCCAGAGCACGACGTTACGAGCGAGAACGGGGTCCTCGTCATCGCGTTCGACGCGGCTATGGATGCCGTGGTTCCGGATTTCGGCACAGTGCTTGGCGAATATGTGGCCATCGCGCGGATGGATCCGGACCGGCGGGCGTTCCGCATGGGGCTGCGCAAGCCGCTCCAGGTCAACACGATCGTGGCCGGCGAGCAGCTTTACGTCGATCTTCTGCCCGAGGACTGGGTCGGGCTGCCACCGAGCCTGCCCGAGGAGGTCGTCGCGCGGCTGGCGGAACGGGCCGAAGAGGCCGAGGAACTGGCGGCGCAACGGCGGCGGGCGGAACTCGTCGAGGAGTACAATCCGACCGCGACGGTCCATGTCGGCAGGCACCCGACCTTTACGCGTATCCTCTTCGACTGGAATGTCGGCACGACCGCAGACTTCGCGCGCGACGAGGAGGGGAACGGGCAGATTACGTTCGATTGGCCCGTGCCCGTCGATCTTTACCAGATCCTGTCCGATCTGCCCGAGGAGCTCGCGGGGGTGGAAAATACGGTGAGCCCGGCGGGGAGCGTCGTTGCGCTCGAACTGGCTACCGAGACGGGCATACGGTTCTATTCGGAAAGCCCGACGACCTTCGTGCTCGATATCGACCGGCCCGACATCCCGCCCGCCGGTATCGATCTTGCGAGCCTCGATGTCGCCGGAGAGGAAGAGGGCGGGGAAGCCAGCGCTACGGCCGAAAATGCTACGGACACCCCGGCGGTCGATGCGGCGATGGTCGACGAAATCACGCCGTTCGTGACGCGCGTGGGCGCGACCGAGCGCATCGTTTTTCCATTCCCCTCGGACGTGCCTGCGGCCGTTTTCAAGCGGGGCTATACGGTCTGGCTGATTTTCGACACCGAGGTGCGCATCAACGCACCGGAGGACCGGACGGGGGAACAGGCGGCTTCGCTGGTCGATGCGTTTTCCGTGCAGGGGACGGGGAACGCGCAGGTCATCCGGCTGGCGCTCGATGAGGACAGGCTCGCGACCATCGGGTCGGAAGGCCGTGCATGGGTGCTCTCGCTGGGCGACGTGCTTCTCAACGCGACCGAGGCACTGGCGCTCGAACGGCGGATGACCGATACCGGGCTTTACGAGATCACGGCCAACCTGGGGCAGCCCGCCCATGTGCACGAACTGCGCGATCCGGATGTCGGGGACGTTCTCGAGGTCGTGACGGCGTACCCGCCGGCCAAGGGCATCGTGCGCGACCTGAACTATGTGGATTTCTCGGCGCCACGGACGGTGCATGGGCTTGTCATCCGGCCCCTGCATGAGCAGGTCGAGGTCACCATCGAGGACCACCTGGCGGTGGTTTCGGCGGTCGACGGGCTGACCGTGTCGCCAGCGGACGAATTGCGCTATCGCACGCCGACGGAGAACCGCGAGACGGCGCTGGATCTCATCGAACTTGTCGCCGAGACGCCGGACGCGTTTTTCGTGCGCCGTGACGACATCATGAACATTGTGGCCGAAGCCGAGGGCAATGCGCTCGATCGGGCGCGGCTGATGCTTGCGCAATTCTACCTGGCCAATGGATTGGCGCACGAATCCCTGGGCGTGCTGTCAGTCCTCGACGACGATCTGCGCCTGCGGGATATCGAACCGGTTGTCATGATGGCCGAAGCGGCGGCCAATGTCGCGGCGCACCGGCCCGAGGCGGCGATGGACATTCTCGAGGCCAGCATCCTCTCGGATCAGGCGGACGCGATGGTCTGGCGGGCCATCGCTCGCACGGAGCTCGGCGATTATGACGGCGCGCGGCTCGATGCGCTCGGGGCGCAGGCCGTGATCGCGCTTTATCCGCGCTGGGTGCGGACGCGGTTCCATCTTGCGGCAGCGCGCGCGGCGATCGAGCGTGGCGACGAGGACAATGCCGCGGCATTTCTCGGGAATATCGAGATGGGCATGCTCGCGCGCCCTCAACTCGCCGAATACGAGCTCCTGGGCGGGATGCTGGACGAGCTCGGCGGGCGGCATACCGAAGCCCTCGAAAGCTACGGGCGCGTCATCAATATCGACAACCGGCCGACGACCGCGGAGGCAGTCCTCCGGACTATCAAGCTGCTGGACAAGATGGAACGGCTCGACGTCGCGCGGGCGGTGGACACGCTTTCGGTGCAGGCGACACTTTGGCGCGGCGATCAGGTCGAGCTCGGCATCATCGAGAAGCTCACGGACCTGCAGTACCGAAATGGAAACTATCGCGAAGCCTTGAATGCAACGCGGCAGGCTGCGGCGATGTATGACGACACTACGGTCATTGCGGGCCTGGTCGAGCGGGCACGGGACGAATTCACCGGGCTTTTTCTCGACGGCGAGGCGGACCGGCTCGATGCGGTTTCAGCGCTCAGCATCTATTACGACTTCCGGCATCTGACGCCGCCGGGCACCGAGGGCGATCTCATGATCCGCAATCTGGCGCAGCGGCTGATCAAGGTCGACCTGCTCGATCAGGCGTCCGAGCTCTTGCGATATCAGATCGATCATCGTCTTGAGGGCGCCGCGCGGGCGCAGGTTGCCGCAGACCTCGCGATCGTCTACATCGCCAACCGTCAACCAGGGGCGGCACTGCAGGTTCTGGGAGAGACACGGATTTCGGGGCTGCCGGTGACGCTCGACCGGCAGAGGCGCGTCCTCGAGGCGCGTGCGCTGATCGATGCGAACCGGAACGACCTCGCGCTCGACCTGCTTTCGGGCGTGACCGGGCGGGATACAGAGCTGCTGCGCATCGAGGCGCTGTGGAACGGCGAGCACTACAGCCAGGCATCCGAACTGATCGAGTTGCTTTATGCCCCCGATCTGGAAGACGGGCAGCTAAGCCCAGTTGCGCGGACGCAAATCGTCAAGGCGGCGGTGGGGTATGTGCTTGCGCAGGACCAGCTCAGCCTGTCGCGGCTGCGGGGCCGGTATTCCGAGGCGATGTCGCGGGCGCCCGAATGGCCGATGTTCGACTACGTGACCTCGACGGTCGAGCCGGCAGGCGGGGCATTCCGCGATATTGCGCGGCAGGTCGCGGGGGTGGATTCGCTTAACGCGTTCCTCAACGCCTACCGGCAGGCCTATACGGCGCAGGACGCGCTTACGCCGTTGCGTGCGGTCGGGGCGACAGGAAACAGTTAAGCTCGATTTTTGACACCGCTCGTCGAGTTGCCATAACCTTGGGCCGCTACGAGGGTCCGGCGATGGCAAACGAACAGCAGCGCAAGCCGGAGAACGGCTTCCGGCAGATTTCGACAACACGATTCCCGGAGGCCGAGCGGTTCGACTACTGGCGCAGCCTGTTTCCCCGCGTTTCGCTCGAACTCACGCGGCGGGATCGTTCGGCTCGCTTTCGGGGCGAGATGTTGCACTATCGCGGCACGGGAGGCGAGACCTTCGCGCTCGCCTATAATGACGACACCACCACGCATTTCGGCAAGCCGGACGGCGCCTTCGTCCTTTTGAGCGTCACGATCTCGGGGTCGGCGATGCTGATCGATGCAACCGGTGCGGAACGTGTGGTGACGCCGAAAACGGGCATTGTCGTGATGGATAGCAGCCGCCCCCTGACGACCCATACCCGAGAGCACCGGCAGTTCTGCCTCACCGTTCCACGCGCGCGGGTCGCTGTGTCACTGGGCGGGGAGCGGGCCGTGGGCGAGCGCGGAGCGTTCGTGCTGCCAGAATCGGGACTGGGACATTTCGTTCTGGAGCATCTGCGCACACTGGCTGGTGCAGCCGGGACGCTCGGTGCGGACGAGGCGCAGGTGGCGATGGGTGCCGCGGTTGACCTTACGGCCGGAGCGCTGGCGCAGGCGACACCGCGTTCGATTGGGGTCGACGAGGTCGCCGGGGGAAGCGCCGTGCTTGAGGCAGCGAAGCGTTATATCGCACTCCACCTGAGTGAGCCGGGGCTGACTGCAGCCGATATCGCAGGCGCGCTCGGGTGTTCGCGGGCGCAACTGTTCCGCGTCTTTGAAAGGCACGGCGCCAGTATAGGCGGGTCGATCCGCTCGGCGCGACTTGCGTACGCCGCGCATCTTCTGGTCGCGCATCAGAGGCTGAACATCGATCAGATCGCATACCGGTGCGGCTACACAAGCGCCGCATCTTTCGCACGCGCCTTTCGCGCTCATGCCGGCTGCACGCCGCAGGCCTATCGGCACGAATGCGGCCAATAGCCCCCCGGCAGGCCATTTGAGACCATTCGCATACAATTGAGACCCACTGCATGACCGTTCATCTCTAACATTCGGTCCATACGTGAAGTGGGGCGGCGCGAACGTCACGCTCCTTTGAAAATTCCGGAGGATAGACATGACCGCGCGTGCTTACAGGACGGGCCTGCGGATCGGGGCGGCACTTGCATTGTCGGTTTTCGCAACGGGCACGTCGTCCGTTGCCGCTCGGGCGCAGAATGTGGTGGATCAAACCGAAAGGTCCCAGGACGTCGCCGTGTCTTCATCCCCGCGCGGTCCGTTCGGAGCCTTTGCGGAACTGAGCTATTCATCTGTACGACAGGACGATTCGGTCGCCCATCCGGCAAATACCGGTACCGGCGGCGTCAGGTTGGGGCTCATGGTTGCCGTTCCGGACGCCAACGCCGTTGTGCTGCCTTCGCTCACCGTGGAGCGTTCCTCCGGTACGGGCTCCAACCCCTTCGCCACCACCGAGGCGACCGGAACCGTGCTTGGGGGCGACCTGTCTGCAGCAATCGCGCTGACGCCACACGTGCGGATGTACCTCGGTGCCGGCGCCGCCGCCGGTACGCAGGAAGTCGTTTTCAACGATGCGGACACGAGCTTGACCGATATCAGGCGCATTTCGGCGCGCGCCGGGTTCGGCGTCGACATCTACAAGGGCGACGAGGCTACAGTCGCGATTTCCAATATGCTCGAGTTCGCGCGGCTTCATGCCGATTATGCGCCGCAGAACAGCGTCGACGCGAGCCAGGCAACTAGCCTCGCCAACAGCCTCAAGATAACCGGGACCTGGGACGTAACCGACGCCACGACCTTGAACGCGAGCGCGTCCTTCGTTCATCTTTTCGTGGCCGAGCCGCTCGCGGGCGAAAATCCGCTCGATGAGAACTACGGCGTCATCTCGGTTGGCGCTTCACACGAACTGAGTCCGCAATTCTCGATCTATGGAAATGCCGGTGTCGTTGTCGGCGGCATACGGCAGGGGTCGGTGACGGCGCGGCTCGGCATCGCAACGTATTTCTAGACCGCAGGAGGCTCACATGAAAGCGCTCAACGCGTGCCGTTTTGCCCTTGTCGCGGTGCTGAGCGCGCCGTGGCTCGCCACGCCCTCGATGGCCCAGGCCATCACTGAGGAGGACATCGAAGCGCTGGTGGTTGCGCTTGAAACGGGGGAGTACAGCGATGAGATGGCCGCGCAGGCCGAGACAATCAAGGCGCTGCAGGAAAGTACTGGCATGACGATCGATGAGGTTATCGTGCTGCTGCAGCGGCTTTCCCCAGCGGATCTGGACGGCTTTGCCGCAGTTTATGCCCAGATCGCGGCGGACGAGGGATTGCTCGGCAGGGGACAACTGGAAAAGCTCGCGATCGACTCCCTTACCGAAATGCCTGTGCCGTCTCTTGTTCAAAGCGGTCTCGCCGGGTCGGGCACCGGCAGCGAATTGGAGCCTTAAAAGCCGCGCCCTGGAAGGCTAACGCGCCCCTGACGGCTTTCGCTGTCGAGGGGCTTCCCGGGACTCTGAAATCGCGGCTTCACCCCGTGAAGCTGCGGATTAGCGATCCCGCGACGAGGTGCCAGCCGTCTACCAGAACGAAGAAGATGAGCTTGAACGGCAGGGAGATGATCACTGGCGGCAGCATCATCATGCCCATGCTCATGAGCACGGACGCGACGACCATGTCGATGACGACGAAGGGCAGGAACAAAAGGAAGCCGATCTCGAAGGCGCGGCGCAGTTCGGAGATCATGAAGGCCGGGATGAGGATGCGCAGTTCGAGTTCCTCGGGTGTTTCGGGCGGTTCTGTTCCTGTCAGGTCCATAAAGAGCATGACGTCGCGCTCGCGCACGTGGGTGCGCATGAACTCATGCAGGGGCCCGGCACCCAGCTCGATCGCCTCGGTCAGTTCGACATCGCCCGCGATCAATGGGGCTATGCCCTGATCGTAGCTTTGCTGCAGAGTGGGGGCCATGATGAAGGCGGTGAGGAACAGCGCCAGCGAAATCATGACCGAGTTGGGTGGGGCGGTCTGCAGACCGATGGCCGTGCGCAGCAACGACAGGACGACGACGATGCGCGTGAAGCTCGTCACCATCACGAGGATGGAGGGGGCGAGCGAGAGGAGCGTGATGAGCGCAATGAGCTGGACGGCGCGCTCGGTCAGCGTAGTGTCATCGCCAAAGTCGATGGAGATGTCTTGCGCGATGCCGGCAGCGGGAATGAGGACGATCAGTCCCAGTGCCAGCGCGGGGAGGATGAAACGGCGAAACGCCATAGCGGGCCCGAAGGCCCGCCCCATCGGCGTCTTAGCGGTTCTTGGCGCCGTCCTCGGCGAATTCCCCATGGGCTGGCTCAGTTTCCTTTTGCGGCCGATCGTCTTCGGAGACGACCGGCTCTGAGCCGGTTTTAGCTGAGTCGGGAACGACTCGGGCCGTATTGTCGGTCTTTCCACCGCCGAGTTGCGGTTCGTCGCCCTCGGCGCTGCGCAGGAAGCCGGTGTGGCGGAGCGAACCGGAGGATTTTCGGCCGCCTATGGCGCGCAGTCGGGCGACTGGCTTATCGGACGTTTCTGTCGCCTCGCCGGCGGATTCAAGCTCGGTATTGCCATTTCGCAGGCGCCGGGAGCGCGGCATGGCCGGCTGGGCCGGCGGCTCGATCCCGGTTTCGACGACGAGGTCGTTGGGTCCACCGGTGACAATCAGATGCTCGACATTGTCGCGCCGGATCAGCAGGGCCTGACGCTTCTGGTCGAGTGCCACGCTGTCGACCAGCATCAGGCGCCGGTTACGGTTGCGCCCAACCGAGCGGGTGGCGTCGCCGAGAAGCTTGACGAGCCAGACGCCGAGAACGATCAGAACGATCACTATGCCCAACGCGAGGATCGCGGTGAGATAGTTGTTCTCGAAGCCAAGCAGGTTGGCCATGGTGTCCAAGAGCGAGTCTCCCCGAAGTCGTTAAGAATTGCACCAGCGCCTACCGTCCGGAAGACCGGAATCGGGCGGCAAGTTCTGCCTAGCATAATCGCTCGTGCGGCCAAAATGCGAAAGGGTCCCGATTGCGGTTAACGTGTCGTTAACCATGAGGCGGGCAAGATTTGCCTAGTAGATTCACCTTTTGCCGCTTGCCGGAGCACGATCACCATGGCCATGGGCGACCTGCCGATCTTTGCCGCACTCAAGGACCGGATGCAATGGCATCAGACCCGCCAGACGCTTCTGGCGGAGAACGTGGCGAACGCCGAGACGCCTGGATATCGCGGACGGGACCTTGCGCCCTACACGTTCGATCAGGAACTCGAAGGTTCGCGGGTGAGCGTGGCGGCGCGCGCAACCGATCCGCGGCACTTTTCGGTGGGCGGATCGCGGGCCGATGCGTACGGGGCGCGGCAGCTCAACAATTTCGAGATCATGCCCGAGGGTAACGGGGTGACGCTCGAAGAAGAGATGATGAAGGTTACCACCAACCAGATGGATTACCAGGCCGCGACAACGATCTACACGCGTTCGATGCGGCTGCTGCGGATCGCACTGGGTAAGCAGGCTTAAGGGGCTGAGGCGCAATGAACGACTTTATGGACTCAATAAAGGTCGCCGCGAGCGGGCTTTCCGCCCAGACGGCCCGCATGCGGGTGATCGCGGAGAATATGGCGAACGCGGATTCTGCGGGCACCACGCCCGACGAGGACCCTTATCGACGCAAGATCCCCACGTTCCACGCCATGCTCAACGACGACCTTAACGCCTACGAGGTCCGGGTGGGGCGGCTTTCGTACGACATGAGCGATTTTACATCGCGCTACGAGCCGGGGCATCCGGCGGCTGACGAGAACGGGTATGTCAAATATCCCAACGTCAACACGCTGATCGAAACCATGGATATGCGCGAGGCTCAGCGCACCTACGAAGCCAATCTCAATGTCGTTTCCGTCTCGCGCCAGATGCTGGGGCGGACGCTCGATATCCTGCGCGGATAAGGGGTAAGAGAAGATGTCCACACCATTTACCGCGGCAGCGAATGCTTACGGGAATATTTCGCGGCTGGTTTCCGACCAGGCATCCGGCAAATCGCCGCTGCAGCAGGCCGAAGCGCCGGGTGCCGATTTCGGACAGCTTCTGGCCGACCAGCTCCAGAACGTCGTCGAGGCGGGCAAGGTGTCCGACCAGGCGAGCATGGATCTGGTCAACGGCAAGGCTTCCGTGGTCGACGTGGTGACCGCGCTTGCGGAAACCGAATCCACGATGGAAACCATGGTGACGGTGCGCGACCGGGTGATCTCGGCGTACGAAGAGATCATGCGGATGCCGATCTAGGGTGTAAGCTCGCCTTAACGATTCGTTACTGAACGGCAGGAGCCATGAGCGGCGCAGAAGTGCTCGACATCGCCCGGGAAGGGATCTGGGTGCTCATCATCATATCGGCTCCGATGATGGTGGTGGGGCTGGTCGTCGGCGTCATCATCGCGCTTTTTCAGGCCCTTACGCAAATCCAGGAAATGACGCTGGTGTTCGTGCCGAAAATCCTCGCGATCTTCGTCACGCTCCTGATCGCGCTGCCGTTCATGGGGGCGACGATGGCGGGATATATGAACCGGATCGCCGACATGATCATCTTCGGCGGCTAGCATGACGATCACCTGGGGCCCGGAGGTCGCTTATCATTTCTTCCTGCTTTTCGCGCGGCTGGGCACGATAATGATGCTGCTGCCGGCGCTGGGCGAACAGACGATTCCGGCGCGAATGCGGCTCACATTCGCGCTGATCTTTGCGTTTGTGCTTTATCCTCTCATCGTGCCCTCACTCGGACCTATGCCGAGCAATCTGGCTGGACTTGCAGTGGCTTACGGGCACGAGTTGGCGATTGGATTCATCATCGGAGGGCTTATCCGGCTGTTGCTGACCGCCGCCCAGGTGGCCGGTGCGGTGATTGCCTATCAGATGGGGCTTTCAACCGCGCAGACCGCGGACCCTACGCAGGATGGCGTGCAGGGGGCGATCGTGGGGAATTTCCTCGCGTTTACCGGCGTCACGCTGATTTTCGCCACCGATATGCACCACATGCTGCTGGCGGGGGTTTACGAAAGCTACGCCTATTTCCCGCCGGATGCGCCGCTGATGCTGGGCGATGCGGCGGACATGGCCGTGCGGTTCATCGCCGGGTCGTTCGTCGTGGGCGTGCAAATGTCGGCGCCGCTTCTGGTCTTCGGGCTGGTCTTTTATCTGGGGCTGGGGATTCTGGGGCGGCTGATGCCGCAGATCCAGGTGTTCTTCATGGCCATGCCCGCCAATATCATCGTCGGGCTGATCCTGTTCGCGGTGCTGCTGGGGCTTATCATGGGGTGGTATATGAACCACCTCGAAACCAACTTCGCCTTGTTCAGAGGATAGGCGCGACCAATGAGCGACCAACCCGAACAAAGCGAAAAGACAGAAGACCCTTCCCAAAAACGGATCGAAGACGCGCACAAGAAAGGCGATGTGGTCAAGAGCCAGGAGGTGACGACCTGGTTCATGATCATGGGCTCGGCGCTCGTTTTTGCCTTTGTCGCGCCGATGACGAGCCAGTCCGTGATGGAAAGCCTTGGCGGCATTATCGCACAGGCCGATCAGTTCGAGGTGGGCGGGCCGGCGTTCGGGCAGGTGATGCAGGCGATCACCGTTGCAGTATTGGGCGCGCTCATCATCCCGATGGTGCTGATGGCGCTATTCGGGATCGCGGGCAATATTGTGCAGCACCAGATGGTGTTCTCGACCGAACCGCTCAAACCCAAACTCTCCAAGGTTTCGCCGGTCTCGGGGGCCAAGCGGCTGTTTTCGACCGAAGCGCTCGTCAATTTCGCCAAGGGGCTGTTCAAGCTCGTTGTGTTTTCGACCGTGATGTTCCTCGTTGTCTGGCCGCACCGGGACAATCTGGAGGCCATGACGCGGGCCGATCCGGTTGTGATCCTCGAATTTTTCCAGGAAATCGGTATCCAGCTTTTCATCGCGACCCTGATCACGATCACCATCGTGGCGCTTCTGGACTACATGTATATGCGCCACAAATGGTGGAAGCGGCAGATGATGACGGTCAAGGAGGTCAAGGACGAGTACAAGCAGATGGAGGGCGACCCGCATGTGAAGGGCCGCATCCGTCAGGTCCGGCTGGAGCGCTCGCGCAAGCGGATGATGGCGGCGGTGCCCGATGCGACCGTGGTCGTTACCAACCCGACGCACTTTGCCGTTGCGCTTAAATACGACCGTGCGATGCCGGCGCCGGAGGTGGTCGCCAAGGGTGTCGATGCGATTGCGCTGCGCATTCGCGGGCTGGCCAAGGATCACGATATTCCGATCGTCGAAAACCCGCCGCTGGCGCGCGCGCTTTATGCCGGAGCGGAGGTGGGCGAACAGATCCCGGCCGAGCACTTCAAGGCCGTCGCGCAGATCATCGGCTATGTGATGCGGCTCAAATCGCGCAAGGGCTGGCGGAGCACATAATGCGGCGAGGATGGCGCCGGAGCAGCTTGGCTGTTAACTTGCGCTTAATGTGTACTACCCAAGCCGAAGCGGCTTTTGCTAGGTAAGAAGGGCGGCGATTCGTCCCGGATAAGCCGGGCAGGTGGAAGGCTCAAATGACGGTGGCTCCAATCGACGAGGACAATTACCCCGAGCCTGTGGTCACACGGCCGTCGTCCAACGGGGCGTTGTGGCGCGTCGTGGCGCTGTCGCTGGTTTTCGTCGCTGTCGCCGTCGGCTTTTCGATGATGGGGGATACGGTTCCCTCCGATATGATCCTGCTGTTTTTGGGGCTGCTCGCGGTTGTGGGCGTCTTTTGCCTTTTCGCGCTGGCGGCAGGGTTGTTCCGGTTCGCGGGCGGGGACGAGAAGCGGACGCTTTCGCGGGCGATCGTCGACTCCATGCCCGCCGGCGCGCTGGTGACCGACCGGGAGGGCAAGATCCTCTACGCCAATGCGCGCTACGCGGAGATGACGAAATCGATCTCGAGCACGATGCCTGTCGGCGTGCCGCGGCTCTTCGCCAGCCAGCCGGAGGCGTCCGAAGCGGTCTACAGGCTATCCCGGGCCGCGCGCGAAGGGCGGAGCATTGTCGAGGACATTCGTATTCCTGGCGTTTCGGGCGCGCGCTGGCACAGGGTGAGCGTTCGGAGCCTGCCCGATTTCGACGGTGCGCCGGGCAAGGCGGTGATCTGGTCGGTCGAGGACATCACGCGCGACCGGGACGCGCAGGAGAATTTCTACGTCGAGCTGCAAAAGGCGATCGACTATCTCGACCATGCACCGGCCGGGTTCTTTTCGGCCAATGCACGCGGGCGGATACAGTACATCAACTCGACCCTCGCCGATTGGCTGGGCTATGATCTCGCGGCCTTCGAGGCGGGGGACCTGGACCTTGGCGAGATCGTCCATGGCGACGGTGCCGGGCTTCTCATGGGTGGCGGGCAGGACGGAACGGTCAAGACCGAGATCATCGATCTCGACCTCGTGCGCCGGGACGGGACGAACCTGCCGGTGCGTCTGCTCCATCGTGCGGCGCGGCTGGCCGAGGGTGAACTTGGGGAGACGCGCACGCTCGTGCTCGACCGCTCGCGCGGGGTGGATACCGAGGAGGCGCTGCGGGCCGCAGAGGTGCGGTTCTCGCGGTTCTTCAACAATACCCCGATTGCCATTGCGGCGCTCGACAGCGCGGGGCGGGTGGTGCGAACGAATGCGCCGTTTACCCGGATTTTCGGGCTGACTTCGGGAGATCGCGGGATCGAGGGGCTCGATATGGCGAGCCTCGTGGACGAGGAGAGCCGGCGGCGGCTCGGGATCGCACTCGATGAGGCGCGGGCGCGCAAGTCCGAGATCGATCCGGTGGATGCGACCGTCCCGGGGGAAAAGCCCCTAAGCGTGCGGATGTATATCTCCGGGGTGGAAAAGGGCGGCGACAGCGACGAGGCGGCGATTCTCTACGCGCTCGACATGACCGAGCAACGCATGCTCGAAGAGCAGTTCGCCCAGGGCCAGAAGATGCAGGCGGTGGGCCAGCTCGCGGGCGGGGTTGCGCACGACTTCAACAACGTCCTGACCGCGATTATCGGGTTCTCGGACCTTTTGCTGATCAAGCACAAGCCGTCCGACCCCTCCTTCGGCGACATCATGTCGATCAAGCAGAGCGCCAACCGCGCGGCGGGGCTGGTGCGGCAGCTGCTCGCTTTTTCGCGGCGGCAGACGCTGCGGCCGCAGGTGCTCGATGTGCCGCAGCATATCGACGATCTGACAGTGCTTTTGAAACGGCTGATCGGGGAGCATGTTTCGCTCGATGTCGAACACGGACGGGACGTGTGGCCGGTGCGGGCGGACCTCGTGCAACTCGAACAGGTGATCATCAATCTGGCAGTCAATGCGCGTGACGCGATGCCCGAAGGCGGGGAGATCACGCTTCGGACACGCAATGTCGAGGAGGCCGAGGCGGCGACCTTCGATTATCGCGGGATGGTGCCCGCGGACTATGTTCTGATCGAAGTGGCGGATACCGGCACGGGCATGCCCGCCGACGTGATGGAAAAGATTTTCGAACCGTTCTTTTCGACCAAGGAACTGGGCAAGGGGACGGGGCTCGGGCTATCGATGGTCTATGGGATCATCAAGCAGACCGGCGGGTTCATCTATCCCGAATCGGAGGTGGGCAAAGGCACGACGTTCCGCATCTTCCTGCCGCGGCACATTCCGGTGGAGGTCGAGAAGATCGAAAAGGCCGCCTCGCCGGTCAAGGATCTGACGGGGAACGAGCGCATCCTGATCGTCGAGGACGAGGAGAGCGTGCGGATGTTCTCGGCGCGCGCCCTGTCGACGACGGGCTATGAGGTTTTCGAGGCCGATTCGGGGGAAGAGGCGCTCGAGGTGCTCGCGGAGACCGGCGAGGTAGACCTCATCATTTCGGACGTGGTGATGCCCGAAATGGATGGGCCGACGCTTCTGACCGAAGTGCGCAAGATCTATCCGGACATCAAGGTGATTTTCGTTTCCGGCTACGCGGAGGAAAGCGTGCGGCAGGGTCTCGAGGATGACCGGAGCGTCGAATTCCTGCCCAAGCCGTATTCGCTCGACCAGATCAATTCCAAGGTCAAGGAAGTGCTTTCGGGCGCGCGCGCGGAACGGACCGACGACGACGCTTAGGTCATCGTTCGCCCTTGTCGTCCGGTGGCTCGTCGGGCATGGCGATGGTGTCGTGCGCAACGCCCATACCGGCGCCGATGGCGATGCCTATCGTTATTCCAAATCCCGGTGCGTTCCTTTGTATACGGGGCCGACGATTGTGGCCTGACGGCACTCCAATCCGCGAAATGTTCACATTTTGTACTTGACGGGCGGCGGCAAATTATGAGAACAAAACAAATACAAAATGAAATTCTGTTGAGGACACACCGGCGCGTTGCCTGCACCGGCCTAAGGTGAAATAAGGAGAGAAGTTATGTCGGCTTCACAGCTTCGCGTGGTGGAAGGGTCCATGGATAAAAACAAGGCGCTCGAGGCGGCTCTGGGGCAGATCGAGCGAAATTTCGGCAAGGGTTCGATCATGCGGCTGGGGGAAAACACAGCCGTCAATGTCGAATCCGTTTCCACCGGATCGCTGGGGCTCGATATCGCGCTCGGGATCGGTGGGCTGCCGCGCGGGCGTATCATCGAGATTTTCGGGCCGGAAAGCTCGGGCAAGACGACACTGGCG
Organism: Pelagibacterium xiamenense; assembly: GCF_021166475.1. Taxonomy (GTDB): domain Bacteria; phylum Pseudomonadota; class Alphaproteobacteria; order Rhizobiales; family Devosiaceae; genus Pelagibacterium; species Pelagibacterium xiamenense. The sequence goes on along the minus strand of NZ_JAJOYS010000002.1, from coordinate 161,703 downwards.
CTGCATGTGGTCGCCGAGGCGCAGAAGGCCGGCGGGATTTGCGCGTTCGTCGATGCCGAACACGCGCTCGACCCGTCCTATGCGCGCAAGCTCGGGGTGAATGTCGACGATCTTCTGATTTCGCAGCCCGACGCGGGCGAGCAGGCGCTCGAGATCGCGGATACGCTGGTGCGGTCCGGGGCCATCGATATCCTTGTCGTCGACTCGGTGGCGGCGCTGACGCCGCGTGCCGAACTCGAAGGCGAGATGGGCGACTCGCTGCCGGGACTGCAAGCGCGGCTGATGAGCCAGGCGATGCGCAAGCTGACGGCGTCGATCTCGCGGTCCAAGGCGATGGTCATCTTCATCAACCAGATCCGCATGAAGATCGGGGTGATGTTCGGTTCGCCCGAAACGACGACAGGCGGCAACGCATTGAAGTTCTATTCCTCGGTGCGCCTCGATATCCGCCGCATCGGCTCGATCAAGGACCGCGATGAAGTGGTGGGCAACCAGACCCGCGTCAAGGTGGTCAAGAACAAGATGGCGCCGCCGTTCCGCCAGGTCGAATTCGACATCATGTATGGCGAGGGTATTTCCAAGACCGGTGAATTGCTCGACCTTGGGGTGAAGACCGGGATCGTCGAAAAGTCGGGGTCGTGGTTCTCCTATGACAGCCAGCGGCTTGGGCAGGGGCGCGAGAATGCGCGGCAGTTCTTGAAGGACAACCCCGATATCTCCCAGCAGATCGAGGCAGGGGTGCGCGAAAGCGCGGGCCTTTTGGCGCAGGATCTGATCGAGGCGGGCGAGGATTCGGGGTCGAGCGAGGACTGATCCGGACCGCATCCGAAATGGCAGCAGCAGTTTAAGGCGCCGGGCAACCGGTGCCTTTTTTGCGGGCGGGGCAAAATGACAGGAATTGCGGGCGGGCGGCGGCTCTGCACGCATTGCGCTTGCGCTGTGATGACGATAGAAGGCTGTTCCAGCGTCTCAGGCGGTTTTCGCCGTATTCATCTTCTCGGATCCGATAATGACTAGCGTAAACGACATCCGTTCGACATTTCTGGACTATTTCGCGCGCAACGGGCACGAAGTCGTCGCATCGAGCCCGCTCGTGCCGCGCAACGATCCGACGCTGATGTTCACCAATGCGGGGATGGTGCAGTTCAAGAACGTCTTCACCGGTCTTGAAAAGCGTCCCTACAATCGCGCGACGACGAGCCAGAAATGCGTGCGTGCGGGCGGAAAGCACAACGATCTCGACAATGTCGGGTTTACCGCACGACATCTCACCTTCTTCGAGATGCTGGGAAATTTTTCGTTCGGGGATTATTTTAAGGCCGAGGCGATCGAGTTCGCCTGGACGCTCGTCACCAAGGAATTCGGTCTGCCGGCCGACAAGCTCCTGGTGACCGTCTATCATACCGACGACGAGGCGGCGGAATACTGGAAGAAGGTGGCGGGGTTCTCGGACGACCGCATTATCCGCATTCCGACGTCGGACAATTTCTGGACGATGGGCGACACCGGGCCTTGCGGTCCGTGCTCGGAAATCTTCATCGATCGGGGTGAGCATATCTGGGGCGGCCCTCCGGGGTCGGCCGAGGAGGACGGTGACCGTTTCCTCGAGTTCTGGAACCTCGTCTTCATGCAGTACGAGCAGGCCGAGGACGGATCGACCGAACCGCTGCCGCGGCCATCGATCGACACGGGCATGGGGCTCGAGCGCATGGCTTCGATTCTGCAGGGCGTCGACAGCGTCTTCGAGACGGATATGTTCGATCACATCATCGATGCGGCTGCCTCTGCGATCGGCAAGGGACCGACGGCCGAGACGGTCGCGTCCTATCGCGTCATCGCGGACCACTTGCGCTCGATGGCGTTCCTCGTCGCCGAGGGCGTGCTGCCGGCCAATGAGGGGCGCGGATACGTACTGCGGCGTATCATGCGCCGGGCGATGCGGCACGCGACGCTTCTGGGCACCAGCGGGCCCACGATCTTCAAGCTCGTGCCGGCGCTGGTAAGGGAAATGGGGCAGGCGTATCCGGAGCTCGTCCAGGGCGAGGCGATGATTTCGGAAACCATCCGGCTCGAAGAGGAGCGCTTCCTCAAGACGCTGAGCCGCGGGCTGCAGATCCTCGAAGACGAAACGGCCGGGCTCGGTGAGGGCGATACGCTGGCCGGCGAAACCGCCTTCAAGCTCTATGACACATACGGCTTTCCGCTCGATCTGACTCAGGACGCGCTGCGCACGCGCGGGATCACGGTCGAACAGAGCGGGTTCGATACCGCCATGGCGGCGCAAAAGGCCGAAGCCCGCAAGAACTGGGCCGGCTCGGGTGAGGCCGCAACCAGTGCCGTCTGGTTCGAGATCGCCGAAAAGCATGGTGCGACCGAATTCCTGGGTTATGAAACCGAGAGCAGCGACGGCGCCATCGTCGCGCTGGTCAAGGACGGACAGGCGGTCGACGCGTTGAAGGCGGGCGAAGAGGGGTTCGTCGTTCTCAATCAGACGCCGTTCTACGGGGAAAGCGGCGGACAGGTGGGCGACACGGGCACAGTTGCCGGCGAGGGAAGCCGGGCCGAGGTGCTCGATACGACCAAGCAGCCTGGCGGCGTTTATGCGCATCGCGTCAGGGTAGCCGAGGGCTCGCTTGCGGTCGGCGACGCGCTGACGCTCAGCGTCGACCACGCACGCCGTACCGCCATCCGCGCAAACCATTCCGCGACGCACCTCCTGCACGAAGCGCTGCGTGAGGTGTTGGGGTCGCATGTGGCGCAGAAAGGATCGCTCGTCGCGCCGGACCGCCTGCGGTTCGATTTCTCGCATACCAAGCCGATGAGCGAGGCGGAGCTCAAGGATGTCGAGCGCATGGCCAACGCGATCGTGCTGCAGAATGCGCCGGTCGAAACGCGGCTGATGGCGGTCGATGACGCTATTGAAGCGGGCGCCATGGCGCTTTTCGGCGAGAAGTATGGCGATGAGGTGCGCGTGGTATCGATGGGCACCGCGCTCGAGGGGAGCAGGGCGGGCAAGACCTATTCGATGGAGCTGTGCGGCGGCACCCATGTCAAGCGCACCGGTGAGATCGGGCTTGTCACCATTATCCAGGAAACCTCCGTCGCCGCCGGGGTGCGGCGTGTGGAGGCGCTCACGGCGGATGGCGCACGGGCCTATCTCGAAGAGCAGGACGCGCAGTTGCGCGCCGTGGCCGCCGCTCTCAAGGTCACGCCGCGCGACGCGGTGTCGCGCGTTGAAGCGCTGATCGAGGAGCGCCGTCAACTCGAGCGTCAGCTTGCCGACGCGCGCCAGAAGCTCGCCATGGGCGGCAGTGGCGCCCCGGGCGGTGCGGCTGCCGAAGAGATCAACGGGTTGACCTTTCTGGGCCGCGTGGTCGAGGGGCTACAGCCCAAGGACCTGCGCGGTCTCGTCGATCAGGGTAAAAAGCAGGTCGGATCGGGTATCGTCGCGATCGTGGGCGTGACCGAGGACGGCAAGGCCGGGATCGCGGTCGGCGTGAGCGAGGATCTCACGGGCAAAGTCAGCGCCGTCGATCTGGTGCGGCTCGGTTCGGGCGCACTCGGAGGCAAGGGCGGCGGCGGGCGGCCCGACATGGCGCAGGCCGGCGGGCCGGACGGCAGCAAGGCTGCCGACGCCATCGCCGCGATCAGGGCGCAACTGGCCGGCGCGTAGGGTTTTCTCCACGGGGGCGGCGTTTATGTCTGACCCTTGGGCTTATGGAAGCGGCCGACGGCGCGGGCAATATGCCCGTTCGCGCATTTTTGAGCCGCTGCGCAAAAAGAAGGGCCGTCCCATGGGACGGCCCCTTTTGGTCGAGGAGGAATTGCGGGCTGACCTAGAACGTGCCCTTGAACCCGCCGCTTACGGCGAGCACGTAGCCGCGGTCCCAGCTTTCGCCGGCGGCGTTGGTGCCGTCGGCCAGTGTGCTCAGTGAAACCCCGCCGGAGAACTGCACGCCTTCGGCCGCGTCGTAGGCCGCGCCCAGAGTCAGGCCCCAGCGGTCGGTTTGGGAGCCGGCGACCAGGACATCGCTGTCGCCGGGGGTCGACGTGCCGCGGTCCCAGGTCACGCGGCCGAGCACCGTCAGGTCCGGCGTGAGTTGATGGCCAATGCCGGCAGAGACGGCCCAACCGTCGCGGTAGAAATAGTCCGATGAAATCGTTCCCGCGAGCGTATCGACGTCGAGGGTTTCGATAATGGACCAGTCGATCCATTTGACAGACGCCATTGCGAGCCAGCCCGGAGCAATGCCGGTCTGTGCCTTGATCTCGACGGTCTGTGGCGCCGTGACGTCGGCGGTCGCGTCGCCGCCGAAGGCCGAGCCATTGAGGTTGTGGTCGACCGCGGCGTTGTAGATGGCGCTCACGCGCAGCGCGTATTCCTCGATCTCATAGGCGACACCGGCCCGCCAGCCGGTGCCCCAACCGTCGATGGAGAGAGGCGTCGTGGTCGTCGGGGAGGTCGGGATATCGGCCTCATAGCGCAGTTGCTGTGCCGAAATGCCGCCGATGACGCTTACGACGCCGGCGCCAAGTTCGATGCCAAAGGCGCATGTGAGGCCCAGGTCGATCGAATGCAGCCGCTCGCGCGCGGCCTGGGTGGTTACCGCCGCGTAGGTCGTATCGCGCTCTGTGCCCGACCCCCAGGGGTTCTGGGCGGAGACGAGGCAGGACGTGTTGTCGAAGAGATCGCCTTTCGCGCCGACGTTGAAATAGACGCGGTCCAGCGAACTGGCGACGGTGCCGCCACTCGGGTCGTAAGCGGTGTTGGAGATCTCGTGGTTCACATGCACGTAGCTCGTGGAGGCGCGCGCTGCGTAGGTGCCGGGATCAAAGAGAAGATCCCAATCGTAGCCATTGGCCTCAAGCCCGCCGGCATATGCCGCCCCGGCGCCGAACACACCAAGTGCTGCTGCCGAAATCGCGCCGGCCAAGTAATCAAGTCTCATATTGCCCTCCTGCGGTCACTGGGTTTGTGGCCGTCCCCTTGGTCGAAGGTCGATCCGGCAACCATTCCTCCATAGGTTCCCGCATTGACGCTTACGTCATACTTGGGCTTTGGAGGTGGCGTCAATATGGCATTTTTGTGGAAACGGAGAAAGCTGCGGGCAGCGCGTACCCCCAGAAAGGTGCAGCGAGGGGTGGTGTGGGCCACCAGCCCGGGTATTCGCGCGGCAATGCGCTGACGGTGCCGAGGCGATCGCGTTCCTCGGCGCTGGCCCGCGGCGGCGCCTCTGTCAAAGGGGGCGGACAAAAAAGCCGCCCTGGTGAGGGCGGCTTTCGCGTTCAATGTCGCGATGGCTTTACGCCATGGCCTTCTGCAGGTTCTCATCGATGGCATCGAGGAAGCCCATGGTGGTAAGCCAGGGCTGGTCCGGGCCGACGAGAAGCGCGAGGTCCTTGGTCATCTGGCCGCCTTCGATGGTGTCGACGACGACCTTTTCGAGCGTCTCGGCGAATTTCGCGAGTTCGGCGTTATCGTCGAGCTTGGCGCGATGGGCGAGGCCACGGGTCCAGGCGAAGATCGAAGCGCAGGAATTGGTCGAGGTTTCCTTGCCCTCCTGATGCTGACGGTAGTGACGGGTCACCGTGCCGTGGGCGGCTTCGGCTTCCACCGTCTTTCCGTCCGGGGTCATCAGAACCGAGGTCATGAGGCCCAGCGAACCGAAGCCCTGCGCGACCGTATCGGACTGGACGTCGCCGTCATAGTTTTTGCAGGCCCAGACATATCCACCCGACCACTTGAGCGCGGCGGCGACCATGTCGTCGATCAGACGGTGTTCGTACCAGATCTTCTTGGCTTCGAACTTGTCCTTGAATTCGGTCTCGTAGATTTCCTGGAAGATATCCTTGAAGCGGCCGTCATAGACCTTGAGGATGGTGTTCTTGGTCGAGAGGTAGCAAGGGACGCCGCGGCCGAGCGCGTAGTTCATCGAGGCGCGGGCGAAGTCGCGGATGGATTCGTCGAGGTTGTACATGCCCATGGCGACGCCGGCAGCGGGCGCGTCGAACACTTCGTGCTCGATCTCGGTGCCGTCCTCGCCCACGAACTTCATCGTCAGCTTGCCCTTGCCGGGGAACTTGAAGTCGGTAGCGCGGTACTGATCGCCGAAGGCGTGACGGCCGACGATGATGGGCTGGGTCCAGCCGGGCACGAGGCGCGGGACGTTCTTGCAGATGATGGGCTCGCGGAAGATCACGCCGCCGAGGATGTTGCGGATGGTGCCGTTGGGCGAGCGCCACATCTTCTTGAGGCCGAATTCCTCGACGCGGGCTTCGTCGGGGGTGATGGTGGCGCATTTGACGCCGACGCCGTGCTTTTTAATGGCGTTGGCCGAGTCGACGGTGACCTGGTCGTCGGTGGCGTCGCGGTTTTCGACGCTGAGGTCGTAATATTCAAGATCGATGTCGAGATAGGGGTGGATCAGCTTGTCCTTGATGGCCTGCCAGATGATGCGGGTCATCTCGTCGCCGTCGAGCTCGACGACGGGGTTGGCGACTTTGATCTTGCTCATAAATTTTGCTCCTCGGCGCGCAATGTGTCCCGGAGCGTCCCGTTCGGGCTGAGAACAGGTCGCTCCAATGGTGAAATGGCGGCTGACGGGCGGTCAGCCGAAATCTGCGCCCCTATAGCAGAGCATTCAAAAGGCGCAAAGTCTCGCGCCGCGAAGGGGGCCTTGCCGAGGCGCGGTGGAGCGGAGAGCCAAAGATAGTGTATTTACACATTGTGTAACTGCACTATAGTTTGCCACCATGACCTATGCCTTCTTCGATTGCCTTGTGCTCAACACCGTGATGGCGGCCCGCGCGCTGACGCGGCGGTATGACAAGGTTTTGCGGCCGTTCGGGATTTCCGTTGTGCAGTTCACCGTTCTGATGACAGTGCGGAACTCGCCGCGCATGTCCGTCAATGCGATGGCGGCGCGGATTTCGATGGATAGAACGACGCTCCTGCGCAATCTCGAGCCGCTGCGGAAGCGCGAGCTTGTGGTCGTCGCGCGGCCCGATAAGGGGAATGTCCGGCACTACGAGTTGACCGAGAAGGGTGCGGATCTCCTCGAAGAGATTTTGCCGCTTTGGCGGGAATCGCAGGTCGAATTGCGGGCGCTTGTTGCCGACCCTGGGCCGGAGGATTTCCTGAGCGGGCTGCGGGCGCTGACGGCGGGCGAGCAAGAACGCATGAACGCCTGACCGCATTATCTATCCACAACCATTGATGGAGACTTTCGATGCAAAGCGATGATCCGGTTGTCATAACCGGTATGGGCGCCGTGAGCCCGCTCGGGGTGGGCGTTGCCACCAATTGGGAACGGTTGCTTGCGGGCAAGAGCGGGATCGTACGCAACGACCGGTTCGATGTGAGCGCGTTCGCTTCGCAGATCGCGGGGCTGGTGCCGTCCAAATCGCGGGACGAGAAGGGGTTCGATCCGACCGATTTCATCGACCCAAAGGACGTCAAGAAGATGGATGTCTTCATCCAGTATGGCCTTGGTGCCGCGCAGGAGGCGCTGGAGCAGGCCGGGTGGATGCCCGAGAGTGACGAGGACAAGGCAGCGACGGCGACGATTATCGCTTCGGGCGTCGGCGGGTCGCCGATCATGGCGCAGACCGCGCAGACGATTGCCGAAAAGGGGCCACGACGCTTGTCGCCGTTCACCGTTCCGGCGTTTCTCGCCAATCTTGCGGCGGGGTGGGTTTCGATCCGGTATGGGTTCACCGGCCCGATCGGGACGCCGGTAACCGCGTGCGCGGCGTCGGCGCAGGCGATCGGGGACGGGCTGCGGCTGATCCATACGGGGGAAGCCGATGTCGTCGTGTGTGGCGGGGCCGAAGGCTCGGTCGACCCGATCTCAATTGGCGGATTCGCCGCCGCTCGGGCGTTGTGCACGAGCTACAACGATGCGCCCGAAGAAGCGTCGCGGCCGTTCGATGCGAAGCGGGCCGGGTTCGTATTGTCCGAGGGCGCTGCCATGATCGTGATAGAAAGGCTCAGCCATGCGCAAAAGCGCGGGGCGACGCCGCTGGCGGTGCTTTCGGGGTATGGGACATCGGCGGATGCCTATCACCTGACGGCGGGGCATCCCGAGGGGTTGGGGGCGCAGGTGGCGATGCGGCATGCGCTCAAGATGGCGGGGATTTCGCCAGACGAAGTGGATTATATCAACGCACACAGCACCTCGACCGAAGTTGGCGATGCGGCGGAGATTGCGGCGATTTCGGGCGTGTTCGGAGCACGCGGAAAGTCGCTTGCCGTGACCTCGACCAAGTCCTCCACGGGGCATCTGCTGGGTGCTGCCGGCGGCATTGAGGCAGTTTATTCTGTGATGGCCTTGCGCGACCAGACCATTCCCGCCTCGCTTAATCTCGAGGAACCGGATCCTGTAGCAGACAAATTCGATCTGGTGCCCAACACGCCGAAACAAAAGCCGCTTAAGCACGTGCTTTCGAACTCGTTCGGGTTCGGTGGGGTGAATGCCTCGCTGGTGTTCAGCGCGGTCTGATCACTTCGGCGGCAGCGTCTTCACGAAGTCCCACGCGCGGACGATCCACTCCGCGAGGGTGTCGTCGTCCTCGATGAAGTCGCCGTCGACCTCGACAAAGCCCGACATGGTCTTTTCGCCCATGGTCATCGGGTTGCAGCCGGGTTGGGCGAGGGCGGCCTCATAGCCGTCCTTGCCGACGCGGACAAGAAGGCTGCCGTCCTTCATGGGGCCGACGAGCATATTGCCGTCGACCATGAAGGCGATGCCGCCGAACATCTTTTTCTCAACGATATTGGGGCGGTTGGCGAGTTGGACGCGGATGCGTTCGGCCAGTTCTTCGGAGGCGAGGCTCATCTACATCTCGGCGTGAGACTCGATCTCGGGATCGACGATGTCCCAGACCGGGCGCTGGCTGGCATAGAGGTTGACCATGGGCTTGAACCAGCTCGAATCGTCGAAGGCGCCCGCCGCTATGCCGATAACGGCGGGGTTCTTGGCGTTTTCGGCGAAAAGGCGGGAGCCGCAATTGGGGCAGAAGTGCCGGGTGCGCTCAAAACCGGAGTCGGCTGTAGATTTATAGGTCGCGGTCGTACCCTTTACTGCGACGTCCTCGCGCTTGAAGAAGGCCTGGACGATATGGCCGGTGCCGGTCGAGCGGCGGCATTGCTCGCAATGGCACTGGGCCATGCGCAAGGGAGGGTTTTCGACGGTAAATGTGATGGCGCCGCACAGGCATCGTCCGGATGCGAACATTGGTTATAGACCCTCCCTGTAGGTCTCGTAGTGGGGAATCGTTTCGGGGAGTGTATCCCATTCGGTGTGGCTGCGCGCGAAGATCACCTGATTGGGATTGAACCAGTCGCCGCCAAGAAGCCCGGCCGGAACAAGCATGGTTTGCGGCGCGCGGGAGGATTGTGCGTAGAGCGTGACACCGCATTGCGGGCAGAAATGGCGCGTTGTCGTCGCGCCGGAGGCGGCGGGGCGGGAAAAGGCCAATAGCGTTCCGGAGGTGGTGACGTCGACGGCTTTGACGAGTGCGACCGCGGAATGCCCGGTGCCGGTTTCCTTCTGGCAGTCGAGACAGGCGCACAGGAGCATCGAAAGGACCGGACCTTTTACGGTCAGGGTGGTTGCGCCGCAGGAGCAGGTGGCCTGGGTGTCGATGATGGGGCGGGTCGTCATCGCGCCAAGCTGGCATGGAGGCGCATTGCTGGCAATCTTGATTTGCCGTGCTGTGCAGCGTAAGCGGGGCGCCAGACCAAGGAGACAGCCCGCAATGGCCGGTACCGATACGAGCAAGGATTTCGTTTTTCGCCCCACGCCGGCGATCATTCTGTGCGAGCCGCAGCTTGGCGAGAATATCGGCGCGGCGGCGCGGGCGATGGCGAATTTCGGGCTCTGGGATCTGCGGCTGGTAACCCCCCGCGACGGGTGGCCGAACGACAAGGCCGTGGCGGCGGCGGCGAAGGCCGATCATGTGATCGAGCGGGTGCAGGTGTTCGATACGTTGGCCGAAGCGATTGCCGATCTCAATCTCGTTTATGCAACGACCGCGCGCAGCCGCGAGATGTTCAAGCCGGTGATCGGCCCCGATGAGGCGGCGGACCGCATGGCGGCGCATATCGGGGCAGGGCAGAAGGCGGGCATTCTGTTCGGCCGCGAGCGGTGGGGGCTCAACAACGAAGAGGTGGCGCTGGCCGACGCCATCGTGACGCTGCCCGTCGAGCCGGCCTTCGCCTCGCTCAATATCGCGCAGGCGGTTCTGGTTCTGGCATATGAATGGCGACGGGCGGCGCTCAGCGATGCGCCGCTGCCGATCAGCGGCGATACCGGCACGCCGGCGCCGCGCGAGCAGCTTGTGGGGCTTGTCGAGCAGTTGGGAGAGGCACTCGACAGGGCCAACTATTTCAAAGTTGCCGACAAGCGGCCAGGGATGATGAACAATATCCGCTCGATGTTCGCCCGCGCCGGGTTCAACGACCAGGAAGTGCGGACGCTGCGGGGGATGATCGCGTCGCTCGACAGGCGGCACGAGCGGCCCAATCCCCATCGGCAACGCAAGGGGACGGGACCGGTCGACGATTGAGCGTCGGATGGCAACATGTTAGTTGTCTGATCCTCTCTGTTTGTGCTCAGGTCCGGCATGACCAGCTCATCTTCGGCTCCCGCTCCAGAAAAGACCTATTCGCCTGAGAGCGGCATGGCGTTCATGATCGCGGCGGTGCTGCTTGTGCCGATCAGCGACGCCATGTCCAAGAGCCTGACCGGCGTTCTCAGTCCGTTTGAGATCGCGTTCTGGCGATTTGGATTTCAGATGCTGGTCCTCGGGCTCTTCGTCGTGGTCATGCGACGGCGGTTGGCACGGGGGCCGTGGCACTTGATGGTCATGGGCGGACTGACGATGGCGATGGTGCTATCGTCGCTGATCGGGGCGTTCGTCACCATGCCGATCGCGACGGCGATTGCGATCTTTTTTGTCGAACCGCTGATCCTCACCGTGCTTTCGAGCCTGCTGCTCGGCGAAAAGACGGGGTGGCGGCGTTATGCGGCGGTCGTTGTGGGGCTAACTGGTGCGGTGATCGTGATCCGGCCGAGCTGGGACATCTTCGGCTGGGCGTCGCTTTTGCCGCTCGTCGCCGCGACGGGGTTCGCCTCAAACGCCATCGTCATCCGCAAGCTTTCGCGGTCGATGGATGCGATTTCGATCCAGTTCTGGTTCTCGCTGATCGCCATGGCGATCATTGGAACGGGACTTTTGGTCTTCGGACACTTCGAGCTCATCAGCCTCAGCGGTGGATTCGATCCGCAAGGGCCCTGGGGGCAGTTGTTCTTCATGGGCATGTGGTCGGGCTTCACGTTCTTCCTCTTTGCGGAAGCGTTCCGGCGCGCACCGGCTTCGACGCTGGCTCCGTTCCAGTATCTCGAGATCATAGGCGCGACCATTGTGGGTTATGTGGTGTTCGGCGATTTTCCGGACCTCTGGACGTGGGTCGGCACCGCAATCATTTTCGCTTCGGGGCTCTACGTGTTCCAGCGTGAGCGCAAGCAGGGCCGGATCGACAGGGTGGAGGCCAGCGGCCGCACCGAATAGGCCGGCTGCGCTTGACTTTGTGCCCGTTGCCTCATAGAAACCGGCCATCCTGATCGGCTTATCCCATCAGGACGCACCCGAGACCGTCGGTTTGCCGTTTCCGGTTCGGTTCTTTTTCCGAGCCGCAGGACGTTTTTTCGTACGGTCTGTCAGCCTCGCTTTCGAGCGTGGCAGAGGAGGGCGCTGTCTTTATCTGTCATTTTAAAAGGACACGCGATGTCAAAGCGTCATTCGCAGAAGTATAAAATCGATCGCCGCATGGGCGAGAACGTCTGGGGCCGTCCCAAGAGCCCGCTCAACACGCGCGCCTATGGCCCCGGCCAGCACGGCCAGCGCCGCAAGGGCAAGCTTTCGGACTTCGGTGTGCAGCTGCGCGCCAAGCAGAAGCTCAAGGGCTATTACGGCTCGATCACCGAAAAGGCCTTCAAGCGCGTTTATGCCGAAGCCGCCCGCCGCAAGGGTGACACCGGCGAGAACCTCATCGGCATTCTCGAAAGCCGCCTCGACGCGATCGTTTACCGCGCGAAGTTCGTGCCGACCGTTTTCGCGGCGCGCCAGTTCGTCAATCACGGCCACGTACTGGTCAACGGCAAGCGGGTCAACATCCCGTCCTACAACTGCCAGCCGGGCGACGTTATCGAATTGCGCGAAAAGTCCAAGCAGCTCGCCATCGTGCTCGAAGCCACCCAGCTCGCCGAGCGGGACGTGCCGGACTATGTGGACGCCGACCACAACAAGATGACCGCGACCTATGTGCGCGTTCCCGCGCTGTCGGACGTGCCCTATCCGGTCCAGATGGAACCGAACCTCGTGGTCGAGTTCTATTCGCGCTAAGCGAAGCGACGAGAGCTTATGGAAAAGGCCGCCCGGTTGGGCGGCCTTTTTTGTTGGATCAGGCGACGGCCTCGTTCCAGTCGGCGTCGGGGTCTTCGAGGTCGGCCGGGATGTGGCTTTCGAAGGCCCGCAGGCGCTTGTAGACCGAGATCAGTTCGATGATCGTGGTCCAGGAATTGACGAGGTACTGCAGGGAATTTTCCACGCGGTCGAAGGCGTTTGAGACCTGCTGGTAGACGCCCAGGGTGATGGCGCCGGCGACGATGGCGGGGCCAAGCGCGATCAGCGTTACGAAGTTGGCGCCCTGGAGGTAGGCGTAGCGCACGATGTTGAAGTAGAGGTAGTGCTTGTAGAGTCGGAAGTAGTTGCGCTGGACGGCCTGGAAGAATTCGCGGAACGAGACGGGGTCGGCGCGTTCAGCATTGTCCTCGCCATAGACGAGTTCCTTACGCAGCGCGGCCTCGACCTTCTGGTTCTCGAATTCGAGGCCCGGCAGCCGGTAGCCGGCGAGGGCCAGAACTACCGTTCCGAACATCGCGGACATCAGCGCGACAAAAACGAGACCGCCATCGACGTCCCCGAGTATGGGTAGCGTGCCCACCTGCTCGGACAGGCTGTAGAGCAGCGGCAGGAAGACGATCAGCGTGATCATCGAGCCGATGAAGGAGGTGCCGAGACCCTGCACGATCGAGGCGAAGCGCATGGTGTCTTCCTGCACGCGCTGGGCCGCGCCTTCGGTGAAGCGCAATTCCTGCCAGAAGCTCATGTAGTAAAAGCTCATGGCGCGCCGCCAGCGGAAGACATAGTGCGCGGCATAGAACGAGATGATCACGGAAACCATGATGTTGGGGATGAGGACAACCGAGACGGTGACCATCTCGCCGAAATACTGCCCCAGCGTGATGTTTCCGGGATTGGTCAGCGCTTCCTGCACGAGGTTGAAGAAGTCGCCATACCAGTCGTTGAGCCAGGCGCTGATCTGGACCTGGAAATAGATGAACAGGAGGATCGTGACCGAGCCGACGACGCTCCACCAGTACCAGTGATTGCGCTTATAGAAGAACCACGGAATGCAAAAGCCGTAAGCAACCATGACCACGTATTGGTAGAGCCAGATCCGGTCCGCGTTGAAAAAAGGCTCGGGATTGAATTCGGAGGGTTCGACTGCGAGCCATGCTCCGAGGCTGAGGACGGATTGCAATGCAGGGCCGGCCAAAAACCACAGGGCCAGGAAGAGCAGGAACCAGACGACGGCAGAGCCGAAGAACAGGCGCGGTACAGGGAAGAAGGAACGAAACACGTTAGCGTCCTCTTTGTGGTCGATGGGTGGAGAAACGCCCGGACGGCGCGTCACCGGTGCGAATAGCTAAGAGTCAGGGAGTAATTAAAGCAAGGCCTCCGCGGCGCTCATGAACGGGATTGTGACCCCGTGTGACCGAGGATTCATCGCTTTCGAGGCAAATTGCCCGCCGGAGATTTAATTCGCAACAAGATGGGAGCCATAGGGTCCGTGGTGTGCCGGAGCGCGCATTGGGAGCGGTTCCGGCATCGGGCAGAGGTTTCCTCTGGCTTCAAATGCGTCACCCAATGGATGGTTGTGTTCTCCCCCATGCGCCCCGGAGAGCGCATCCATCCTGCGGGGCTTTCTTCTTAAGGCGATAGCCTATATCAAGCCTGCGGGCAGCAATGCCCGGGGCTTTTTTTGTGCGCGGGGCGCTAGCAGCTGCGCGAGGGAGTGCGAACCATGAGCAGCGCCGAACCTCTTGTTCTCGACAATGACGATGCCAGCGGGCACAGCCTTTATCGCAATGCGCCGGGCGGGGTGGAATTCAACAAGTTGCGGAAGCGGTTGATCCGGCTCACGCGCGAGGCGCTCGAGGCCTATGGTATGGTGCGGCCGGGGCAGAAATGGCTCGTCGCGCTTTCGGGCGGCAAGGACAGCTACGGGTTGCTTGCCATCCTCATGGACCTCAAGTGGCGCGGGCTTCTGCCGGTCGAGATACTGGCGTGCAACCTCGATCAGGGGCAGCCGGGCTTTCCCAAGCACATCCTCCCCGAATTTCTTGACCGGCACGGCATTCCGCACCGGATCGAATATCAGGACACCTATTCGATCGTCACCGACAAGCTCCCCGAAGGATGCACGTATTGTTCGCTGTGCTCGCGGCTGCGGCGGGGGCATCTGTATCGTATTGCGCGCGAGGAGGGGTGTTCGGCGCTTGTGCTGGGGCACCACCGCGAGGACATTCTCGAGACGTTCTTCATGAACCTTTTTCACGGCGGCAAGCTCGCCGCGATGCCGCCCAAGCTGCTCAATGACGAAGGGGACCTCGAGGTTTTGCGGCCGCTGGCGTTTTGCGCCGAGGCCGACCTTGCCCGGTTCGCCGAGGCGCTCGAATTTCCGATTATTCCCTGCGACCTTTGCGGGAGCCAGGACGGGCTGCAGCGCAACGCCATGAAGGCGATGCTCGACGATTTCGAGCGCAAGATGCCGGGACGCAAGGACGTGATGATCCGGGCACTGGGCAATATCAATCCCAGCCACATGCTCGACACGCGCCTTTTCGACTTTGCCGGGCTGATGGCTCAGCCCAGGGGGACACAATGAATATCGAAAGGCTGGCGCACATCCTGCGCGACGCCGCGCGGCAGGAGATTATGCCCCGTTTCCGGCAACTCGAAGAGAGCAGCGTCGAGGCCAAGTCCCATCCCTACGATCTGGTAACCGAGGCCGACAAACGGGCCGAGATCGCCATTACGCAGGCGATTTCACAAGCCTCTCCGCATGTGAATGTAATCGGGGAGGAAGCGGTGGCGGCCGATCCTGGTCTGCTTTCGCAATCCCTCGAAGAGGGCACCACGATCTTTATCGATCCGGTGGACGGGACGTGGAATTTCGCGTCCGGGCTGCCGCTGTTCGCGGTGATGGCAGCAGTCGTTGAGCGGGGGGAAACCGTTTCGGGGGTGATTTACGATCCAGTGGGCGATGACTGGATGATGGCCGAGAAGGGATGCGGGACCTGGTATGTCCGTCCCGACGGCAAGCGGGCGCGTCAGAAATTTGCGCATGCCGTGCCTTTGCAGGAAATGGGTGGAGTGGCCTCGACATCCTATCTGTCGCAGGGTGTGCGCAGTACCGTTCTGGGCAATCTTGCGAAAGTGCAGATGTTTGCCGGCTATCGCTGTGCGGGACATGAATACCGGCTAGGGGCCGGAGGCCATTTGCATTTCATGATGTTCAACAAGCTGATGCCCTGGGATCATCTGGCCGGGGCGCTTATGATGGCCGAAGCCGGTGCGCATGTGGCGCGGTTCGACGGCTCGGCCTATCGGCCCGAGCACCATGACGGCGGACTTCTGATCGCGCCTGACGCAGAGAGCTGGAAGGTCCTGCGTCAGACGGTTTTCACGGTTTAGCCGACGGTCTCAGCGTTCGAGCTTGAGTCCGGCCTCGGACCAATCTTTCTTGCCGCCGGTGTAGACGGCGATGTTGGAATAGCCCAAGGCGGAGAGTTCGCTGGCGGCTTCATGCGAGTTTGCGCAGGTGTCGGACGCGCAATAGATCACGACCGGGGCGTTCTTGCGGGCCACATACGACTGCGCTGTGGCCACGACCTCCGCGGGCGGCATCATGATTGCCCCGGGCAGGTGCCCGTGGTCGAAATATTTCTTGTCCAGCGCTTCGAACACGATAGGCGGCTCCTTGCTCAGCATGGCCTGGGCGAGGTCAGAACGCGAAACTTCCTTGGTCATTATGATCTCCTTATGGTTGCAATTGCTATGATTGCATTTGCATATATAAGAACATGGACAATGATTGCAAGTGCAATTAAATGTGAACGGGAGAGGTGACCGATGACGGATAACGAACGACAGCGTCTGGCCTGGAGCCAGCTTTTGCGGACGCACGCGATGGCGTTGCGGGCGATCGAGGGAAAGCTCAAGGCGGCGGGGCAGCCGCCCCTGGCCTGGTACGATCTGCTCCTCGAGCTAGAGCGGGGCGGGGGCGAAATGCGCATTGGCGATCTTGCCGAGCGCCTCGTCGTCGAGCGCTACAACATGACGAGGCTGCTCGACCGCGTGGCGGGCGAGGGGCTTGTCGAGCGCAGGCCGGACCCGACGGACCGGCGTGGGGCGCTGGCAGTCATTACGGAAGCGGGCAGGGCAAAGCGCGCGGACATGTGGCCACACTACCGCGCGGCCATCGATTCGGAATTCTCCGATGCGCTAACAGGAGCGGATGCGGCAGCGCTGACCGCCGCATTACGCAAGGTGAAGGCGCGCTTGGCCGAAGGCTAGGCCGCCGACTTATAGGCGTCGCCCACGCCGAAGAGCCTGCCTTTTTCCGCGATGAGCACCAGCATCAGGGTCGTCAGGCCCAAGATGAAATAACCCGCAGCCACCGGCACCAGCGTTCCGTCGAATTGCTGGCCGATATAGGTGCCCAGCAAAGCGCCGCCGGCGGTCTGGATGAAGCCGAAGACCGAGGATGCGGTGCCCGCGACGTTGCCCAGCGGCTCCATGGCGAGCGCGTTCATGTTGGGCGCAGTCCAGCCGAACATGAACATGGCGGCGGACACGAGGGTGAAGAACATCCACAACGGTACATCGAGCGTCATCGCCAGGACGAGCCACAACAGGCTGAACGTTATGAAGCACAGCAGCGCACCATGCGCCAGCCGGCGCATGCCGATCTTACGCACCATGATCGAGTTGGTGTAGGACGACACCGACATGATGCCAGCGCCCGCCGCGAAGTAGATGGGGAACAGCGCGCCGGTCTCGTAAATCCCGACATAAATCTGCTGCGACGTCGAGATGAAGCCGAAAAGGGCGCCGAAAATGAAAGCGCCGCCGAGCCCGTAGCTCATGGCCGACACATTGCTGAAGACCAGCCGGAACCCTTCAATGACGGTTCCAAGGCGCAACTTGCGGCGGTTCTCGGGCGCGAGCGTTTCGGGAAGGCGCAGGAAGACCCAGACGAAAATCACGACCGCAAGTCCGGCCATGAAGAGGAAGATCCATTGCCAATGTCCTGCCGCAAGCAGGAGTTGGCCGACCGATGGCGCTACGACCGGCACGATCATGAAGACCATGAATACGAGCGACATGACTTCCGCCATCGCCCGGCCGCCGAACTTGTCACGCACCGCTGAAACCGCGATGACGCGGGTGCTCGCAGCGCCCAAACCCTGCACGAAGCGCATCGCGAGCAGCGTGCCGAAATTGGGTGCGACGACAGCAAGCGCAGCGGCGGTGATGTAGATCACCATGCCGACAAGAAGCGGGGGACGGCGCCCGAAACGGTCGGCGAGCGGGCCGAAGAGGAGTTGAGCGGCGCCGAAGCCAAGCATGTAGGTGCCCAGAACAAGTTGCGCTTCGTTTTCGCTGGCGACGCTGAGCGCCTCGGCCATGTTGGGCAGGGCCGGCAGCATGACATCGATTGCAAGCGCGTTGAGCGCCATCAGAGATGCGATCAGCGCAATGAATTCGGGGCGGGAAACGTCCCGCTTTGCAACAGCTGAAGTGGTCATTGGATTCTCGAACGGTTTTGGCCGGGTTGAGGCCCGGCCATTGAGATCGAACTCTGAACCCGTGCGTTGGCGAAGGCAACCCAAAAAACGTGCTCAGAGCATACAATATGCGATCTATTCGGCTGCCGTCTGCGCCGGGGCGAGGAAGAGCGGGGCGGGCCTTTCCTTGATCGGCAGGTGCACGAGTGCGGAGCCCAAGCCGATCATGATGCCGAGATACCAGACGAGGTCATAGTTTCCGGTGGCATCGAAGACAAAACCGCCGAGCCAGACGCCGAGGAACGAGCCGATCTGGTGCGAGAGGAAGGCGACACCATAGAGCATGCCCATATAGCGCGGGCCGAAGAAGAGGCTCACGAGGCCCGCGGTGGGCGGCACGGTGGCGAGCCAGAGAATGCCGAGAGTAGCCGCGTAGATATAGGTCGAGGCCTCCGTGATCGGCAGGAACAGGAAGGCCATCGTGCCGACGGCACGCAGGAAATAAATCGCCGACAGCAGGTAGCGCTTGGGCATGCGGTCGCCCAGCCAGCCCGCAAGAAGCGATCCGACGACGTTGAACAGTCCGATCAGTGCCAGCGCCCAGGAGCCGACTGCCGGGCTGAGGCCGCACTGGATCAGGAAGGACGGGAAGTGGACCGTGATAAAGGCTAGGTGGAAGCCGCAGACGAAAAAGCCGACCACCAGAAGCCGATACGAGCCGTGGCCGAGCGCCTTGGCGAGGGCCTGCATGAAGGGCAGATCGGCGCTGCCCGGTGCGCTTTCGGTGCGGCCGCGCAGGGTGATCGAAAGCGGCACGACGAGCAGGAGGATTGCGCCGAGATAGACGAGCGCCGTCTGCCAGCCGAACTGGCTGATGAACGCCTGACCGAGCGGCGCGAAGACGAATTGGCCCATCGAGGAGGCGGCGGTGGCGATGCCGAAGACGGTCGAGCGCTTCTCCGGCGGCACCGCTCGCCCAAAGGCGGCCATGACGATGCCGAAGGAGGTCGCCGCGATCCCGACGCCCATGATGACACCAGCCGAAAGCGTGAAGATCTCGACGCTGGGGCTGAAGGCGGCGAGTACCGCGCCTGCAGCATAGATCAGGCCACCGATGGCGAGCGTGCGGCCTGTGCCGTACCGATCGGCGAAACCGCCCGCAAAGGGTTGTGCCGCGCCCCAGATGAGGTTCTGGACCGCGAAGGCCATGGAAAAGCCCGTGCTCGACCAGCCGAGCTCGGCCGTCATCGGTGCCTGGAACAGCCCGGATGTCGAGCGCACGCCGAAGGTGATCATGGCGATGACGCACCCGGCCACGATGAGGATTGGCAGGGGAATGCGCAGCGGCGGGCGGGTGGCGGAAAGTGTCGACATCGGACCAGTCTCTTTTTATCGCCGATTGACGATAAATTGTAGGAGACGTGCTGCCAAACGAAAATGTCGAATGGCAGCCATCACGCCGACTGATGCTGTCATGGCCCCCTACTGGCCCGATGGAGCGGGCAGAGCCGTTCCCAGGAAGGTCAGGGTACGTTCAAGCACGGCCCTGCCATCCTCTTCATCGAGGTCGAATTGGTATTCGTGGGGAAGCGAGGGTTCGTGATCGGCGGGATAGAATATCGAATCCACCGAAACGCCGACCGATTCGAGCTTGTCGGCAAAGGCAACAGACTGCGACTCGAGCGGATCACCGTTTCCTGCCGTTATCAGGGTGCGGGGGAATTCCCCGGTCACATAATCGATCACCGACGCGCTGGCGACGCCGGGGTCATTCATGAAGTCCTTGGTGCCGGTATAGGCCCAAAGGACGGTGTGCAGGAACCACGAAAAACTGCCCTTCAAATTGACCTGTGCGAGGTCGTACGCGCCGCAAAAAAGCAATACGCCATCAAGCTGGCTGGCCTCGAGCGCCGGTGTGACGCCCATCAGCCGGGCATAATCGGGCGCGGTCACGATGTTGGCGATCTGGGCCGTGATCTGAGAGCCCGCCGAATCTCCGGCGAGTACGATGTTATCGGGGTCGACGTTGTATTCGTCCGCATTGGCCACAAGATGAGCCAGGGCCGCGTTCACCTGATGGACGGGAGTGGGATAGGTTGCGGTCGGTGCCGTGGTGTAGTCGAGGCCCACGGTTGTATAGCCATGACCCGCGAGAATCTTGAGGTAGTTGCCGACGCCTTCCTTGGAGCCGGCAACCCATGCGCCGCCATGCGTCCAGACTATCGTTGGCAGCGGGCGATCCGTACCCGCAGGGTAGTAAAGATCAAAAATCTCGTCCGATCCGTCACCATAGGCCAGATCCTGCCGCTCGGCGATGCCGGGCGGGACGTGCTTTTCGAGGGCATCCATGGCCGTGCGGTCGCCCTGGGAAAACACGTGGCGAATGATCAGTACCGAGGGCCACGGGCTGAACTGAAACGCCAGATAGACGACAAGTGCGAGCCCGGCGACGACACCAAGCGCTGAAATAATAAAGATTTTCACGGACGAGGCCCCCTAGGCAAACTTGAGCCGCAAGGTTAGCGTCACGAAGTGCCTGAGGGCAAGTCCGTGTGGCCGGGGCAGGCCTCAGGCGGTCTGCTTGACCGGAATGCCGGCGTTCTCGAAGTGGCTCTGGAGTTCGCCTGCCTGGAACATCTCGCGGATGATGTCGCAACCGCCGACGAATTCACCCTTCACGTAGAGTTGGGGAATGGTCGGCCAGTTCGAATAGTCCTTGATGCCCTGGCGCAGTTCGTCGCTTTCGAGCACGTTGGCGGAGTCGTACTCGACGCCGAGATAGTTGAGAATCTGCACAACCTGGCCAGAGAACCCGCACTGGGGGAAGTCCGGGGTGCCCTTCATGAACAGGAAGACGTCGTTGGACTTGACCTTCTCGTCGATGAAGTTGTTGATATCGCTCATGAAATTCTAACCTTTCTCACCCGGAGAGGAGACGGGGTTCATCGGTGTTTTCCGATAGATAGGGGATCGATAGGGCAATGTCGAGGGGCGGCGTGACGCTGAACCTGCTTCCTGGGCACGGTCGAGTGCCCGACGGTCGTGAAGCCTCGGTCTTTAGGGTAGGGCGGTATGCGGCGAGACGTGGCCTCATACTGGATAGTTATAGATAGCGAGGCACGCCTCGCCGCATACGTCCGGGATTTTCGGCTTATGGATACCCCGCCGGGGACGATCCCCTCCCTCTTTCGAGGGTATGGCGCGCTGATCCTGGCCCGACGCATCGGGGGACGTGTCGCCTTGGCGCGAGTGAGCACCCTTTGGGCCTCCGCTGGAGCGACCTCCATCGGACCCGAACCGGCCTGGCGGACAATCCCGGAGCGCCGCGGGATCAAATGGAACCTCGGCCCGGCCCCACGCATCCCGTCTCTCCAATCCTGCCCTCACCGGAAGCTCGTATGCATCCTCGCCCTTGGTGCGGCCGTGAGGAGAAGTATGGCATGGGGTTGGGAGACGGGGATAAGTTTGCGGCAAGGGCTACGATTGCTGACGAACCTTCCTCGATTGTCCGCGGGAGATGGCAGGTCGCGATCAGCCGAACAGGCGCTTTTTGCTCGTCGATGCTTCAGGTAATGCGCTCGGCGATCCAGGGGTGGCCCGTGAAATCCTCGAGATGGTTATAAAGCACGGCTTCCCATCCGAATTCACGTGCGGCTTCCACGACGGATGGGGCGTCGTCGAACATGAGCGGCTTTTCGTTGGAGGGCGGCAGGAGAGCGGCGGCCCGCTCGAAAAAGGCCGGGTCAGGTTTGGTGGCGCCGAGTCTTGCGGCGTGAAGAATGTCGGAGAAGATGTGCTGCAGCCCGAGAGTGTTCCAGAGATAGAAGGCGCGAATATCCTCTTGATTGGTCGCCAGGAAGAGGTCGGCGTCGCCGCTGGCGCGTAGCTGCTTGATGCGTTCGATCAACGGGTAGTTGAGCTGCGTGTCGCGCGTGAGCCAATACGAGATGATCGTCATGGGAGAGCCGGTATAGCCGAGCTCCGGCAGCGTTTCTTCCAGGGCCTTTACGAGGCCGATTTTGCCTGTCAGGACCTCTGGAATGAGCCGTGCGGCGATGAAATGCCGAAAGAAATCGTCCTTGGAGATGCCGAGATCGGCTTCGATATGTGTGTCCCAAGGGCGCCGCAAGTCTTCTCTGGCGTGATAGCCGTGCACGATCACACCATCGACATCGAACAGAACGTGCCGCGCCATTATCGCCGGACCATCCCCAGGCCGTTGAGCACTTCGCGGGGGATGTTGAACGCCGCAATCACGTCCTGATGACGCCTGAAGCCCACAAGCTCGCGTTGGACGAAATAAGCCCACACCGCCTCGCGTGCGTCGGCCAGAAGGGTGGGGCGGTCGCCATTTTCGGCGTGGAGTGCGGCCATGGTTTTTTGAACGCGCGCTTCGGCGGCGTTGAGCGAGGAGGCGCGCTCGGCGAGAATTTCGTGTTCGAGAACCGCCTGGCCGCCTTCGGGGTTCACGGCTTTGATGAGGTCGAGGGAGTCCCTTAAGGTCATCGGCGGTCCTCCTTTTGGGCGTGGCCCTAGTCGGGTACGCTCGTTTGCAGCGCGAGGGCGTGCAGTTTGCCGCCCATATCGCCCTTTAAAGCCGCATAGACGAGCTGATGCTGTTGCACGCGGGATTTGCCGCGGAAGGCCTCGGATACGACCGTGGCGGCGTAGTGATCGCCGTCGCCGGCCAGATCGCGGATGTCAACCTTGGCATCGGGCAGCGCCTTTTTGATGAGGCCCTCGATTTCGGCTGCATCCATCGGCATGTAAGGCTCCTTGAACTGTTCGCTGGTCGCGTTTTTGCCAAAACGCTCACTAACTAATTGATTGTAGCGCCCATAAAGGCCGGGAACCAGCCCTCGTAGGCCGCTGCAAGGTCTGCGACGGATATGGCGCGCGCGGCGCCGAGCTTCAAGGATTCGCCGCCCGTTTTGCCGATGCGGACTGCGGAAACCGGGGCCGACGCAATCACCTTTTCGGCATCTTCCGCCCTGACGGTGACGAGGTAACGGTTCTGGTCCTCGCCGAAGAAGGCGGCGACCGGGTTGCCATCAGCGGCGTCGATGGTCGCGCCGATTTTCCCCGCTATGGCCATTTCGGCGAGGCCCAGGCCGAGCCCGCCGTCCGAAAGATCGTGGACAGCGGTGGCCGTACCTTCGCGGATCAGCGAGAGGACGAAGTGACCGGTGGCCTTTTCGGCGTCGAGATCGACATGCGGCGCGGTGCCTTCGCGTCGGCCGTGGAGGTCGCGCAGATAGGCGGACTGGCCAAGATGCGTGCCCCAGCCTTCGGGGGCGCCGATGAGGAGGATGGCGTCGCCTTCAGTGGCGAACCCCTTGCGGGCCATATGCTTGTGGTCGGGGATCAGGCCGACACCGGCGATTGTCGGCGTGGGCAGGATGCCGCGGCCATTGGTTTCGTTGTAGAGCGAGACATTGCCCGACACGATGGGGAACTCGAGCGCGGTGCACGCTTCGCCGATGCCTTTGATGGCGTGGACAATCTGGCCCATGATTTCGGGGCGCTCGGGGTTGCCGAAATTGAGGTTGTCGGTGGCCGCCAGCGGTTCGGCGCCGGTCGCTATGAGGTTGCGCCAGCATTCGGCGACGGCCTGCTTGCCGCCCTCATAGGGGTCGGCTTCGCAGTAGCGCGGGTTGACGTCCGAGGAAAAGGCGAGAGCCTTTTGCGGATGGCCCTCAACCCGCACGACGCCGGCGTCGCCGCCCGGTGTCTGGAGCGAATTGCCCTGGATGAGCGTGTCGTACTGCTCGTAGACCCAGCGGCGCGAGGAATGGTTGGCGGAATTGAGGAGCCCCAGAACGGCGTCCGCGACGTCCATCTGCGGGACGGCGTCGGGCGCGATGGGTGCGGGCACGGTGGGAGCGACCCAGGGGCGGTCATATTCGGGGGCCTCGTCGCCCAACTCCTTGATGGGGAGATTGGCGACCTCGGTGCCCTGCCAGAGGACGCGGAAGCGCAAATCGTCGGTGGTCTTGCCGACGGTGGCGAAATCGAGCTCCCACTTTTCGAAGACCGCGCGGGCTTCGGCTTCCTTTTCGGGGTGGAGCACCATGAGCATGCGTTCCTGGCTCTCGGAGAGCATCATCTCGTAGGCGGTCATGTTCTCTTCGCGGACGGGGACCGCGTCGAGGTTCAGTTCGACGCCGAGATCGCCCTTGGCGCCCATTTCGACCGCCGAGCAGGTGAGCCCCGCCGCGCCCATGTCCTGAATGGCGATCACCGCGCCGGTGGCCATTAATTCGAGGCAGGCCTCAAGGAGGCGCTTTTCGGTGAAGGGGTCGCCGACCTGGACGGTCGGGCGCTTTTCCTCGATGTCGTCGCCGAATTCGGCCGAGGCCATGGTGGCGCCGCCGACGCCGTCGCGGCCGGTCTTGGCGCCGAGATAGACGACGGGGAGGCCGACGCCCTTGGCTTCGGAGAGGAAGATCTTGTCGGCGTCCGCCAGCCCCGCGGCGAAGGCGTTGACGAGGATATTGCCATTGTAGCGCGCGTCGAACTGGACCTCACCGCCAACGGTGGGCACGCCGAAGGAATTGCCATAGCCGCCGACGCCGGCCACCACGCCGGAGACGAGGTGCTTTGTCTTTTCGTGGTCGGGTTCACCGAAGCGCAGCGCATTCATCGCGGCGATGGGGCGGGCGCCCATGGTGAAGACGTCGCGCAGAATGCCCCCGACGCCGGTCGCGGCGCCCTGGTAGGGCTCGATGAAGCTCGGGTGGTTGTGGCTTTCCATCTTGAAGACGACAGCCTGTCCGTCCCCAATATCGACCACACCGGCGTTCTCGCCGGGACCCTGAAGTACCCGCGGGCCCTTGGTGGGCAGGGTCTTGAGCCATTTCTTCGAGCTTTTATACGAGCAATGCTCGTTCCACATGGCCGAGAAGATGCCCAGTTCGGTGAAGCTCGGCTCGCGACCGATGAGGTCGAGGATTTTCTGGTATTCCTCGGGCTTGAGGCCGTGATCGGCGACGAGCTGGGGCGTGATCTGGGGTTCGTTGGGGATGGTCATGAAGCGCAAGAACCGATGGGCCGGAGTGAGGATCAGGTTAGGGCCTGTTAACACTTATGGATAGGGGTTTGACGCGCCATAGTCCGAGCGACTTTCGTGGAAAATCCCGCGCCGTAGGCTGATGCCTGCAAACGGGATTTTTCGCGATAAGGGGCCGGACGATGGCGCGCCCGGAGGGTTTTGCATAAATCGCCCACTGCCGGCGCGTTTCGAACAGAACGGGGGCCAACCCCGCCCTGCTCGAAACGCTTGGCATTGAACGATTTATGCAAAATCAAACCCCTATCCATAAGTGTTAACAGGCCCTAGAAGCCCGGCGAAGATGCCGCGGCCGTCTTCGCCGCCATGGGCGGGTTCGATGAGGTTTTCCGGGTGAGGCATCATTCCGAGCACGTTGCCTTTGGCGTTGGTGATGCCCGCGATATCGTTGATCGAGCCGTTGGGGTTGGTGTCCTCGGCGTAGCGGAAGACCACCTGGCCGTTGTCTTCGATGGACTTCAGCGTTTCGGCGTCGGCGAAATAGTTGCCGTCATGGTGCGCGATGGGGCAGCGGAAGACCTGGCCCGATGCGTATTCTTTCGAGAAGGGCGTATTGGCGTTGGCGACCGAGAGCTTGACTTCCTTGCAGACGAATTTGAGCGACGCGTTGCGCATCAAAACGCCGGGGAGGAGGCCGGCTTCGGTGAGGATCTGGAAGCCGTTGCAGACGCCGAGGACGTGGACGCCTTTTTCGGCGCGCTCGCGGATCGTGTCCATCATGGGCGAGCGGGCGGCAATGGCGCCGGCGCGGAGATAGTCGCCATAGGAAAAGCCGCCGGGGATGACGATCAGGTCGACATCGGGGAGTTCGGCATCCTTGTGCCAGACGACGACAGGCGGGGTGCCGCCGATCTTTTCGAGCGCCGTGACCATGTCGCGGTCGCGATTCAAGCCGGGAAAGACGACGACGGCGGACTTCATCTCGCGTGGCCTCTTGCATGCGGGGAATGGCGGATGCGGGCCTTTTCGGGATTTTGCGCGCAAAAGGCAAGGGGGTTGTTGGGCTTTCGCACCAACAACCCCCTTATTGGCTCCAAATTCGCGCTATTGGGCTGGCTGCGGCCGGGCAGGGGTGCCCCAGCGGCTGCCCGGGGCGCCGGGGATGTGAGCCCAGGCGGGGCGCTCGAAGAGGAATTTGCCGAAGCCGGTCCTGCCGATGATCCAGTAGAGGACCAGCGGGCTCGCGACCGCGACGAAGAGGACGGCGAGGCTTGCGATGCCGGCGTCGATGTTTGGCATTACCCGGAGCAGGATCGTGCGGAAAACGC
Organism: Pelagibacterium xiamenense; assembly: GCF_021166475.1. Classification (GTDB taxonomy): domain Bacteria; phylum Pseudomonadota; class Alphaproteobacteria; order Rhizobiales; family Devosiaceae; genus Pelagibacterium; species Pelagibacterium xiamenense. Next base: position 135,445 of record NZ_JAJOYS010000002.1, on the reverse strand, counting down.
CCATGGGGATGACGAAGCTGAGGTAAATGACGATCGAGTTCGCGCCGACCCAGCGCAGCCACGCAAAGCGGGGTGTCTTGGCGAGGAGGACGGCTGTGGTGCAGACCGCAAGGGCGCCGGCGACGGCAAGGGCGAAAGTCGCGCCGGGGACATCTGCGACGCCGATGGTGACGAAGCCGGGGGCGAACACGTGCCCGGGTGCGAAGACGAGGGCGGCGTTGGCAATGGCCCAGAACACGAGGCCGGCCAGCGCAATCGCCGGGCGTTTCCCGATCTCTTCAGCAAAACGCATGATCCCGGGGGCGCCGGCGTAGCCGAGGTAGAAGAAGACGAAGTAGTGTGCCGTGTAGTTGAGGATCGCGACCGGGGTTTCGACCGGCGCGATCGACACCGCGGCGGCCGCGGCGAGGGCCGCCCAGTGGGGCACCTTGAACTGCCACAGGAGCTTGGCGATCAGCCCGAAAACCGCGAGCGCGTAAATGAACCAGAGGACCGAATAGGGGTCGTAAACGGCGGTGCCGAGGGTGGCGAGGGTGCCGGAGGGATCGCGGTCGATCATCAGATGCTTGAACAGTATGATGATGACGGCCCAGAGGACGTAGAAATAGAGGTAGTGCACGATGCGCCGGTCGGCGAAATGACGCCAGGGGCGGGCGATGACCGCGCCCAGGAACAGCCCGGAGATGAGGAAGAATTCGGGCATCCGGAAGGGGGTCGCGAAGGCGAGGACGTAGTGCATGAAACCGGTCTCGCCGGTATCGTTACCCACGCCATAGGTCGAGTGCATCATCACCACGAGGATGATCGAAAGGCCCTTGGCGATGTCTACCCAATCGAGGCGGGGCTTTTGTGCGGCTGTCATTTTCGCGTCCCTTGCGCAGTCCGGCGTGTGGCAAATGCGGGACTACTCATAGCATTCGCCGGTAAACTTGCGCGGGTGGGAAGCGGTTATGGTGAACAGGGACCGTTAAGCCGGCCACGAAAAGCAAAAGCCGGAAGTGTGACTTCCGGCTTTGCATGGGGACGGGACGTCCCGGATTATTCTTGTGCCCGTCAGGCCGGCACGGTCCCATAGGCGGCGACCATGATCCCCAAGGCTGCAAAGAACAAGAGGGACAGGGTGGCGGTTTTCAGCATTTAGTCACAACTCCTCGGGCGCGCCGAACAGAGTTCGCGCGGCATTTAGTTTAAGGTTTAGAGGTTAACCGATAATCTCGATGTCGAAATTTTCGATGACAGTGTTGGCGAGCAGCTTCTCGCACATGCGCCGGATTTCCGTCTCGGCGGCGAGCGCGTCTGCAGCCTCGAGTTCGAGATCGAAGACCTTGCCCTGGCGGACGGACTGGACGCCTTCGAAGCCCTGGCCCACGAGAGACCCTTCGATGGCCTGGCCCTGAGGGTCGAGGACGCCGTTTTTCAAGGTGACGATGACACGGGCTTTCATGGTTCCGGTTTTCTTCCCTTGATTGATTTTTCTGCGCTCTTGAATGTTCGGAAGCGCTCTTGTTGGCTACTGGACCAGCCGGGGGCCGGTGGTGAGTGCGTTGTCGGCCTCGACGAGTATGCCCAGGCGCTGCGCAACCTCGCGATAGGCATCGACGAGCCCGCCGAGGTCCTCGCGGAAGCGATCCTTGTCGAGCTTGTTGCGGGTCTTGACGTCCCAAAGCCGGCAATTGTCGGGCGAGATCTCGTCGGCAAGGACAATGCGCATCAGGTCGCCCTCATAGAGACGCCCGCACTCGATCTTGAAGTCGACGAGCTGGATGCCGACGCCCATGAACAGGCCGGTGAGGAAGTCGTTCACGCGCACGGCGAGCGCCATCACGTCGTCGAGCTCCTGCGGGGTCGCCCAGCCGAAGGCGGTGATGTGCTCTTCGGAGACCATGGGGTCGTTGAGCGCATCGTCCTTATAGTAGAACTCGATGATGGAGCGGGGGAGCTGCGTGCCCGATTCGAGCCCGAGGCGCTTGCACAGCGAGCCGGCGGCAACGTTGCGTACCACGACCTCGATGGGGATGATCTCGACTTCGCGGATCAACTGTTCGCGCATGTTGACGCGGCGGACGAAGTGGGTCGGAATACCCAGCTGATTGAGCTTGGAGAAAACGAACTCGGAAATCCGGTTGTTGAGGACGCCCTTGCCGTCGATGATTTCGTGCTTGGCGCCGTTGCCGGCGGTGGCGTCGTCCTTGAAGTGCTGGATCAGCGTTCCGGGTTCGGGGCCCTCGTAGAGGACCTTGGCCTTGCCTTCGTAAATCTTGCGGCGACGGTTCATTTCACCTGTCCGTTGATGATCCGGTCGTGGATCGGGCAATCTGTGGAATTGGGCGCACTCATGCGCCTTTTTGCCCTTAAAATGCAAGCCCCATGATGGTGGCGGCGACGTTTTCGGCGGCATTGATACAGCGATTCCATGTCCTGTTGGGCAAAAACTCGGGCGGACTGCAGGCAAGGTTAATCGCTGCGGCATTACCGGCGTTGATTTGCGAAAGAGAACCGCATATTGCACACTCGTAATGCAAACGACCGCGCCCGCGCGGTTCGACATCGGGAGCAAGGGTATGTCCAGCTTTGAGGAACGCGAACGGGGCGAGGAAGCCAAATTCGCCCACGACGCCAATCTGCGGTTCAAGGCCGAGGCGCGGCGCAACAAGCATCTGGCGTATTGGGCCTGCACGCATTTGGGCGTCGAGGATGCCGATGCGCGCGCCAATTATGTCGCCGAGATCATCGCCGTGGACATGACCGAAGCCGGTCCCGAGGATGTCGTGCGCAAGATCCTCGCGGATTTCGAGGAGAAGGGCGTCGATATTTCGGACAAGGACATCCGCGCCAAGGTCGCCGAGTTCGATGCGCAGGCGAAAAAGGAAATTCTTTCCGAGGCGTGATCGCGCCATTTCCGCGAATGGAAAAACCCCGCGCCGGCCGGCGCGGGGCTTTTTTGTTCCCGAACCGGTCAGATTCGGCTCATCAGCCGGGTGAACATCAGCAGCCCCTCGGGCCAGGGGCCGTGGCCGGACTCGGTGTTGATGTGGCCCATCTCGCCAGCGATGTGGAAATCCGAGCCCCAGCAGCTTGCGAATTCGGCGGCCCGTTCCACGGTGCAGTAGGGGTCGTTGCTGGAAGCCACCAGCATCGAGGGGAAGCGGAGCGGATCGCGGGAGAGGTTCTTGAAGGGCGCTGTGGCCTCGGGCACGTTCGGGTGCTCGTCCACATCGGGCGGGGCAACGAGGAACGCGGCCTTCACCTTGGTGTCGGCGAGGCGCTGGCTGGCCGCGACGATGGCGGGCACGCCGAGCGAATGGCCCACCAGTACGACGGGGCGGGTCGCCATCATGATCTCCTTGTGGAGCGTCTCCACCCAGTCCTCGAGGGTCGGATTGTCCCAATCGTCCTGCTCGACGAAGCGGGCCGTGCGGATTTTTTCCGCCCAGCGGCGCTGCCAGTGGCCGGGGCCGGAATGCCCGAGGCCGGGAACGATGAGAATGTCGGCGTCAGCGGTTTTCATGAAATCTTACTTGGGCGAAATCGGCCGGACGCGCAAGTGGCGCGCGCGTGGCGGCCAGTGGGTCTAGTCGAGCTTTTGTGGGGCGATCGTCATCGCATTTCCAGAGCCCCTAAAGCCAAGCGCGTTGTAAAAGCCGACGGCATCCTCGGCTGCAAAAAGGTGTAAGGTCATGACCTCGGGGGCAGCGTGGCGGACCTCCTTCAAGGGGCGACGACCGATCCCCTGGCGTTTTACACTTTCCGCCACCCCTAGATCGGCACAGTAGCAGCACGCCGCGAAATCGGTGATGCATCGTGCGATACCAACGATGCCACCAGAGTCGTTTCGAGCTACCACCACGATGTCCGATCCTCGCAGCACGCGCTCGAGGTGTGGCAGATCGTGAATTGGCCGTTGCGCGCCCAAGCCTGAGGACTTGAGAATATGAACGAACTCGCTCACGGAGAGATTCGGTTCGAGCGCGTAAGTGACTGCCATGGAATCCTATTCGCCAAACACCCGCCTGAAAATCGTGTCCACGTGCTTCAAATGGTAGCCGTCGTCAAAGCTCGCGTCGATCTGCTCATCGCTGAGCTTTGCCGAAACTTCCGGGTCGGCCTTGAGGAAATCCGGGAATTTGCCCTCGCCCCGCCAGACCTTCATGGCGTTGCGCTGGACGGCGGCGTAGCTTTCCTCACGGCTCATGCCGGCCTGGGTGAGGGCCAGCAGGAAGCGCTGCGAATTGTGAAGGCCGCCGAGCTTGTCCATGTTGGCTTTCATGTTCTCGGGGTAGACGACGAGATTTTCGACAACGTTGGTCAGCCGCGCGAGCGCGAAATCCAGGGTGACGGTGGCGTCCGGGCCGATCATGCGTTCGACCGAGGAGTGGGAAATGTCGCGCTCGTGCCAGAGGGCGACGTTTTCGAGCGCCGGGGTCACCATGCCGCGCACGATGCGGGCGAGGCCGGTGAGGTTTTCCGTCAGCACCGGATTGCGCTTGTGCGGCATGGCCGAGGAGCCCTTCTGGCCCTTGGAGAAGAACTCTTCGGCTTCAAGGACCTCGGTGCGCTGGAGGTGGCGGATTTCGGTGGCCAGCCGCTCGACGGACGAGGCGATGACGCCGAGCGTGGCGAAATACATCGCGTGCCGGTCGCGGGGGATGACCTGGGTCGAGACGGGTTCGATCTCGAGGCCCATCTGTTCGGCGACGTATTCTTCGACCGAGGGGTCGATGTTGGCGAAAGTGCCGACGGCGCCGGAAATCGCGCAGGTGGCGATTTCCTTGCGGGCGGCCACGAGGCGGTCGCGGCAACGGGAAAATTCGGCATAGGCCTGGGCGAGCTTGACCCCGAAGGTGGTCGGCTCGGCGTGGATGCCGTGGCTGCGGCCGATTGTGATGGTGTTCTTGTGCTCATGAGCGCGCTTCTTGAGCGCGGCGAGGAGCGCATCTATGTCAGCAAGCAGCAGGTCCGACGCACGGGCGAGCTGGACCGAGAGCGTCGTATCGAGCACGTCGGACGAGGTCATGCCCTGGTGGACGAAGCGGGCTTCGGTGCCGACGATTTCAGAAAGGTGGGTGAGGAACGCGATGACGTCGTGTTTGACCTCGCGCTCGATCTCGTCGATCCGCTCCACGTCGAAGGTCGCGTTTTTGCCCTTGGCCCAGACGGTTTCAGCGGCCTCTGAGGGGATGACGCCAAGCCTGGCCTGCGCGGTGGCAGCGTGGGCTTCGATTTCGAACCAGATCCGGAACTTGGTCTCGGGCGACCAGATGTCGACCATTTCTTTGCGGGAATAGCGCGGGATCATGGGGTTAGTGGACCTCGTTGAGATTGTGATTCATGGCGTTAGCGCAGGGCTTTGAGTGCCGCCTCGCGTATGGCGGCAATGCGGGGAGCGTAGGTGGCGGGGTCGTTGCCCTTATAGACGGACGAGCCGGCGACGAAGGCGGTGACGCCCGCCGCGGCGAGGGCTTCGGCGTTGGAGGGATCGACGCCGCCGTCGACTTCGATCTCGATATCGCGGCCGCCGATCAGATCGCGCGCCTGGGCGGCCTTGGTGATCGCCTCGGGGATGAACGCCTGGCCGCCGAAGCCGGGGTTGACGCTCATGATGAGGACGATGTCGATCCGGTCAAGAACGTGCGCGATGGCTGAGACGGGGGTCGCGGGGTTGAGCGCGACGCCGGCCTTCTTGCCATGCGCCTTGATGGCCTGGAGGGTGCGGTCGAGGTGTGGGCCGGCCTCGGCATGGACGGTGATGGAATCCGCGCCGGCCTTGGCGAAGGCGTCGATATAGGGATCGGCGGGCGCGATCATGAGGTGGACATCGAGCGGCTTTCTGGTGACCGGGCGGATGGCTTCGACGATCAGCGGGCCGATGGTGATGTTGGGGACGAAGTGTCCGTCCATCACGTCGACATGAATCCAGTCGCAGCCGCCTTGGTCGACGGCGCGGACTTCCTCGCCCAATCGTGCGAAGTCGGCGGAGAGGATGGAGGGGGCGATCTTGATGGTGTTTTCGGGCATGGACCGGCTCGGGAGGTTATGCGGGTGTCATATTACGAGCCGCGCGGGAATCCCACCCCTCTTTGGGCGTAATTGTGCGGTCTAGCGGCGGTAGCGCGCGGCGGCGAGGGCGAGTGCGACGCCGCCCAGGATAGCGATGCTTGCGATAACGAGCCGCAGGGTAACGGGTTCGCCGATGAAGACGACGGCGCCGGCGGCGGCAATGGCGGGGACCGTGAGCTGCACGAATGCCGCCTGGCTGCGCGAAAGGGCAGGAAGCGCCGCGTACCAGATCGCGTAGCCGGCGCCGGAAGCGAGCGCGCCGGATGCAACGGCGTAGGCGAGGGCCGGCGCGGTTGGCATTTGTGTGGCGAGGCCCACGGCAATGAGGGCGAGCGCGGGCGGGGCGCAACGGACGAAATTGCCGGTGGTGTCGTCGAGCGGGGCCTTCGAGCTGCGGCCGATCAGGGAGTAGGCGGCCCAGCACAGGCCGGAGACCACCATCAGGGCCGCGCCGAGCGGGTCGGGGGCAGCGAGGCCGGGGGAAACGAGATAGACAAGCCCGCCGACGGCGACAGCGAAGCCGAGCCATTCAGGCCAGCCGGGGCGATCGCCCTTGATAATGGCCCAGGAGAGCATGCCGATCTGCACGCTGGCAAAGAGCACGAGTGCGCCCGGACCGGCGCCGAGCATCAGATAGGCGAGCGAGAAGGCGAGGGCATAGCCAAAGAGCGCGGCGGCGGCCGGCCAGCTGCCTTTGAAGAGGTTCGGTTTCGCGCCGGAGCGCATCGCGAGGATCAGCGCAAGGCAGATGGCGCCGGATGCGAGCCGGATGCCGGTATATTGCGGCGCGTCGATGCCGTTGCCGCCGAGCGCGAGGCGGGCAAGGATCGAATTGCCCGCAAACGCGATCATCGCCAGAGCGGTCAACAGTGCGATTCGCATTTTTTAAGGCGTCCCGTTTACCGGCGTAAGATAGCGGGTTTCGCCGCCGGGTGCTATTGCGCGGCGGTCGGCTGGGGCGTGGCCTGCGGGGCCGGGCGCGGGCGCAGCAGGCCGGTCAGCGCCATGCTCAGCGCCAGGACGGGCAGCAGCAGCATGAGGGCAATGCGAATGTCGAAGGCCTCCGCGGCGAAGCCGATGGCCGGCGGCCCGACGAGAAAACCCGTCAGCGCCGTAAAGGAGAGCAGCGCGACATTGCTCGCGGCGGAGCGTCCCGGCGCGTTGGCTGCTGCCGTGACGCCGAGCGGGAAACCGACGGACACGCCGATGCCCATGAAGCCGAAGCCGACGATCGCGGCCGTGCCGTTGGGCGCGAGAAACAGGAGCGCCGTGCCGAACAGGGCAAGCGCCGCGCAGCCGCGCGCAAGGACGACCGGGCCGAGCTTGCGGCGCAGCCCGTCGCCGGCGAAGCGGCCGGCAGCGACCATGGCGGCAAAGACCGAATAGCCAATGCCCGCGCTGCCGGGGCTGGCGGCGAAGATGTCACGCAGGTAGATCGCCGACCAATCGGCAACCGCGCCTTCGGTCGCCGTGATGCCGAAGGTGCACAGGCAGATGCCAGCGAGCAGGGGGGCCGGGATCGTGACGCGGTGATCGGCCTCCCCGGCTGCAGCCTCGGCGCTGGGCAGTGGCTTTGGAAGAGCGCGTGCGAGGACAAGCGAGGGGATAAAGAGCAGCGCCGCCAGCGCCGGGACCGCGATGTGCGGCGGGATTGCGAGCCCCGCCTGCACTGCGCCAATCAGGCTGCCGGTCATGATGCCGAGGCTCCAGAAGCCGTGGGCGGTGCTCATGATGAGTCTGCCGCCGGTCTTTTCGACCGAATCCGCTTCGACGTTGAGGCCCAGCTCGAGGATGCCCATCGCCATGCCCACCAGCATGAGTGCGCCGAACAGGCTCGGGGCGCTCCATGCCCAGACGGGCAGGCAGATGGCCATGAGGAACGCGGCATAACCCCAGAGGATGATCTTGCGGGCGCCGAAACGGTTGACCAGGCGTCCGCCGAAGGGCAGGGCGCTCAGGGTCCCGACGGCGAGGCCGATCAGTGCCATGGCGAGAGTCGCGTGATCGAGGCCGAGCTTTTCCTGGACCTGCGGAATGCGCGGCAACCACGCGCCCATGGTGATGGGTTGCAGGAAAAAGGCTGCCATGACAAGGCGATGCGAGGACACCAGGAGCTCCGCTCGTTTTGGGGTTTGCGGCGCGGAGGCGCGCTCGCGAACCGGTGAGCTTACGGCAATCGGGTCCGTTGGCAAGGTGGCGGCTCACGGTTGGCGCGATTCACAAAGAGGGGAGCGGCCTTTTGAGCCATTGCCTTGTGGCCGCGAGGCGGTATTGAGGGGCGAACCGAGGAGTTGCCATGTTCGGCTTTGAGCTGCCCGTCGTATTCGGCGCCGGTATCCTGAGTTTTCTTAGCCCGTGCGTGCTGCCGCTGGTGCCGCCCTATCTGAGTTATATGAGCGGGGCGTCGTTCGAGCGGTTGCAGGCGGACGGAACCGTGGGCGGGGCGCTCTATGGGCGGACGATCGTTACGGCGCTCGCGTTCGTTCTGGGATTTTCGCTCGTCTTCATCGCATTCGGCGCGACGGCGACGGTGTTCGGGCAGCTCTTGCGCCGGGCGTTGCCAGTGTTGATGCCGCTGGCGGGGATCGTCATCATCGTGATGGGACTTCATTTCCTGGGCGTCTTCCGGATTTCCGCGCTCTACCGGCAGTTCCGGATGGAAGGGCCGAAGATCGCGAGCGGGCCGGTGGGCGGGTTTCTGCTCGGGCTGGCGTTCGCCATCGGCTGGACGCCGTGTATCGGGCCGGTGCTCGCGGCGATCCTGACGGTTGCGGCGAGCCGGGAGACGGCGTGGGAAGGGGCGGCGCTCCTGGGCGTCTATTCAGCGGGGCTCGGTGTGCCGTTCGTGCTCGCGGCGCTGGCGATCGGGCCGTTTCTGTCGTTCTTTGAGGGGTTCCGGCGGCATCTGGGGACGGTCGAGAAAGCGATGGGGGCGTTTCTCGTGGCCGTGGGGCTCTTATTCCTCACCGGAAACTTCACCCGGATTTCCTACTGGTTCCTCGAGACCTTCCCGGCGCTCAGCCAGTTCGGCTGATTGCTCTTGCGCGACGGCGCGGTCTATCGCGGCCATGATCGCGCCGACCTGGTCTTTCAATGTTTCGGGATTGAGACGCGGTCCATCGGGAGAACCGCGAGCGCATCGCCGATGATGTCGAGCGACAGACCGAGGGTTTGCGCGGCCTTGATGACGCCGACCCGGCGGAGCATGGGGCGCGGATAACGCCTTTGCTCTTGCTTGTCGCGCTGATGATCCTGATGGGGCTGGGGCGTGTCTAGGCGTAGGCCACCCAGCCCCTGAAGCTCAGGCCCGCGTAAAATAGGCTGACGTCGGAGAACCCGGCCCCGCGCAGCATGGCTTCGTCTTCCTCGGGCGTGAGAGCGGACAGGCGCGTTGCGATGGCGTGCCTTGCGCTTTCGGCCTGGGCGGGGGCTACACCGGCGAACGCGACGTGACGGGCAATCCATCGCGAGCGCTCGGGTTCGGTCTGCGCGAAGCTGACATGGGCCACAACGAATGGCGCGCCGGGACGCAGGCGGCGGCGAATTTCCCGAAGGGTTTCAAGGCGCTCGCTGCGCGGAACGAAGTGGAGAGTCAAAAGGCACGCCGCCCCGTCGAACGGTCCTTCCGGCGCGGCGGTTATATAGCCCTCGATGAGCCGGATGCGCGCCAGGTGCGGGGCCGCCGTTTGTTTTGCGGCGTCGAGCATCTCCGCGGACGGATCGATGCCGTCGAACGTCCAGCCCGGATGCACGTCGGCGAGGGATCTAAGCTCCAGCCCGCCGCCCGCTCCCAGCACCATCACGCGCCCATTATCGGGCACGCGTTCGCCGAGCAGCATCGCTGTCATGCGATGCAGGCCTTCGAAACCGGGAACCTGCCGGGGCGGTCCCTCGGCGTAGGTTCTTGCATGATTGGCGTTGAATGCCGACTGGCCGCTTGCAGACATTTCTGCTCCGTGTCCCAATATTGTAACTTTATAAGTTACAATAATGTGCGAATGTCGAGGCGTCCAGTCCAACGCGATGGGGTGGAGGCCGTATCGACCGGCCCGGCGTCGCTATATGGACGGGGCAGCCGTCCGGGACTAAACTTCATGCACTAGGCCGTGACTTCCCATCATCAGCGCATCGCAAGTTTGTGAGGCTATGGCATGGACGTCGTCACTTCCCTGGATGGAACCAGGATCGCCTATCGGCGCAGTGGCAGTGGACCGCCTCTTGTGTTGGTCCATGGCTCGACGGCGGATCACACGCGCTGGGCGGGTATTTTGCCGGACCTCGAGCGCAATTTCACCGTCCTTGCGATGGACCGTCGGGGGCGCGGCGGGAGCGGGGATGCCGTCGCCTACGCCCTTGAGCGGGAATATGAGGACGTAGCCGCGGTCGTTCGCGCCGCTGGCCGCGACGTGAGCCTCATCGGCCATTCATTCGGCGCCTTGTGCGCGATGGAGGCTGCGCTTCGCGTGGACGATCTGAAGCGGCTCGTGCTTTACGAGCCCGTATTTCCGGTCGGAGGCAGGCCGCTCTATCCGCCCGACCTTCCCGCACGCCTCAAGGCGATTTTGGAGACCGGGGATCGCGATGCGATGCTGGTTGCGTTCTTCAAGGAAGCGGCCGGGACGCCGGATGCGCAAATCGAAGCACTTCGAAAAGATCCCTCATGGACCGGGCGCATTGCGGCCGCGCACACGGCGCTGCGCGAGCTCGCGGACGGGGATTACGTGTTTATACCCGAACGGTTTCGTGGCTTGTTGGTCGAGACGTTGTTGCTTGTGGGCGAAATCAGCCCCGCGGAACTCACTGCGCCGTCCCAGGCGCTCGAGAATGCATTGCCGCACAGCCGAATTGTGATTTTGGAAGGCCAGGGACATGTTGCGATGACCACGGCGCCAAAGCTCTTTCTGGATACCGTTCTGGATTTTCTGGGGTCTTAGACGGCCGACCGGAAACTCCCTGGGATCAAGCGCCCGATCGCCTCCTAAAACAGCTTCATGCCCCTTAGCGACGCGTGACCCGAACGGCCGATGATGATGTGGTCGTGGAGCGAGATGCCGAGCGGTTTGGCGATCTCGGCGATCTGGCGGGTCATCTGGATGTCCGCGGAGGAGGGAGCCGGGTCGCCCGAAGGGTGGTTGTGGACGAGAACCAGGGCGGTGGCGGAGAGTTCGAGCGAGCGCTTGATCACTTCGCGGGGGTAGACGGGTGTGTGGTCGACAGTGCCGGTCTGCTGCACCTCGTCGGCGATCAGGCGGTTTTTCTTGTCGAGGAAGAGGATCCGAAACTGCTCTTTGGTTTCGTAGGCCATCTGGGCCTTGCAGTAGTCGATCACTTCGCTCCAGGACGAGAGGATCGGCTTGTTCTGGATCGCGTCGCGACCGATGCGTTGGGCCGCCGCGAGGATGACCTTCAAATCGGTGATGGCCGTGGGGCCCAGTCCCTCGATTTCCTCGAGCAGATGCGGCGGGGCGCCGAGAGCTTCGGAGAAGGAGCCGAACCTTTCGAGCATCGCCTTGGCGATGGGCTTGGTGTCGCGGCGCGGCAGGAGGCGGAACAGAAGCAGTTCGAGAAGCTCGTAGTCCTGCAGACCCGCGCCCCCCACTGTCGCAAAGCGTTCGCGCAGGCGGTCGCGGTGGCCGTGATAGTGCGGCTGGCCTGCCGCGCTGTCGTCGAGCCCCCCGCCTTTGGTCATGAGGCGCGGGCTGCCAGAGGATTGAAGAGGCCGCGGGGGGACGCCGTGAAGATCTCCACACCGGTCTCGGTGATGCCGAGGGAGTGTTCGCACTGCGCCGAAAGCGTCCGGTCGCGGGTCACCGCGGTCCAGCCGTCGTTAAGGATTTTCACCTGCGGGCGCCCGAGGTTGATCATCGGCTCTATGGTGAAGATCATGCCGGGCTTGAGTTCCACGCCCGTACCCGGGTTGCCGAAATGCAGGATGTTGGGCTCATCGTGGAAGAGCCGTCCAAGCCCGTGGCCGACGAAATCGCGCACGACGGAGGTGCGCTCGGCCTCGGCATAACGCTGGATGGCGGCACCGATATCCCCGGTGGTGTTGCCGGGCTTTGCGGCCGCGATGCCACGCTCGAGGCTGTCATAGGTGACGTTGATCAGCCGCTCGGCTTTACGCGAAATGGCGCCCACGGGATACATGCGACTCGAATCGCCGTGCCAGCCGTCGACGATCAGCGTCACGTCGATATTGACGATGTCGCCTTCGCGCAGGGGGCGGTCCGAGGGCATGCCGTGGCAGACGACATGGTTGATCGACGTGCAGATCGAATAGCGATAGCCGCGATAGTTGAGCGTCGCCGGAATGGCGCCGTTGTCGCGGGCGAATTCGAGTACGAATTTGTCGAGTTTTGCGGTCGGGACGCCGGGCTCGACCATGGGGACCAGAAGGTCGAGCACTTCCGCGGTCAGCGCGCCTGCCTTGCGCATGCCGGCGAAGCCTTCCTCGCCGTGCAGCGGGATGACGCCCGGCATGCGTTTTCTCTTCGCGGTGGCTTCGACATAGGTGGTCATCGGGCAACTCCGGACGCGTCGGTAAAGGTTAGCTTTCCCGCCGCGCAAAGGGAAGAGGCTCGGCGAGCGTAATCGCCTCGCGGGTGATCGCGGTGGTGTAGCACAGCGCCTCGACGCCAGCCGCGCGCGCCGCGTCGAAGGCCGCGGCGTAGGAGGGGTCGATATCGTGCGCGAGGTCAAATGTGGTGCAATCGGTGCGCTGGACAAGATAGAGCATGACCGCGCGGTGCCCCTCGCGCACCATTTTTGCGAGATCGGCGAGGTGCCGCGCGCCGCGGGCCGTCACGGCGTCGGGGAATTCGGCCAACCCGGCCTCTCGCACGAGATGGACGTTCTTGACCTCAAGATAGCAGTCGGCCAGCCCATCGCCGGTGAGGAGGAAATCGACGCGGCTCTTTTCGCCGTATTTCACCTCCGGGCGGATGGTTTCGTAGTGCGCGAGCGGCGCGATGGCCTTCGCCTTGAGCGCTTCAGCGACGATGCGGTTGGGGTGCGCGGTGTTAATGCCGACCGGGCCGGAGGGGAGGTCGACGAGTTCGAGCGAATAGGCAAGCTTGCGCTTGGGATCATCGGATTTCGAGAGCCAGACGGGCAGCCCTGGCATGTTGAGCCCGATCATGCCGCCGGGATTGGCGCAGTGGGCGGTGACGCATTCGCCGGATTCGAGCTTGATGTCGGCAAGGAACCGCTTGTAGCGCTTGATGAGCGTGCCGGGGACGAGCGGGCTGGAAAAGTGCATATCCGGTCAGTGTCGCTTGATTTTTCGAGGCGGGCCGGGCATCCATGGCCTCTTCTCAAAAAGCGGTCAACCCGATGAGCGACAACATAGTCACGGCAGCGCTTCTGGTGATCGGCGACGAAATCCTTTCGGGCCGCACCAAGGACGTCAATATCAACACCACGGCGGTGTTCTGCACCGATCTGGGGATCGAACTGGCCGAAGTCCGCGTGGTGCCGGACGTGATCGAGACGATCGCGGAGGCGATCAATGCGCTCCGGGCCCGGTATACCTATGTCTTCACAACCGGCGGCATCGGGCCGACCCATGACGACATCACCGCGGATGCGGTCGCGCACGCGTTCGGGGTGGATCTGCCGATCAACGCCGAGGCGCGGGCGATGCTCGAGGCGCGGTGGAAGGAGACGGGGACCGAGGTAACCGCCGCGCGGCTCAGGATGGCGCGGATTCCCGAGGGCGCGGACTTGATCGTCAACGCGGTCTCGGCGGCGCCGGGGTTCCGGATCGGCAATGTGCACGTGATGGCCGGGGTGCCGGTGATCATGAAGGCCATGCTTGAAGCGATCGCGCCGACGCTCGAGGGCGGACGCAAGGTCGAGAGCCGGTCGGTGCCCGCGGGGGTCGGCGAAGGGGCTCTGGGCGATCCGCTGGGGAAGATCCAGGAGCGGTATCCGGAGGTGAAGATCGGGTCTTATCCCCAGATGGGGCAGACCCCGGTCATGACCTATCTCGTTTTGCGCAGCCACGACATTGAGCGGCTCGACATGGCTACTGCCGAAGTGCAGGCGCTGGTCGACCGTATTCACGCCGAAAAGAACATTATCCTGTCCGAGGAAAAATCAGCATGAACCCACCGCCCAACAAGTCGTTTCCCGTTTCGTGGGATCAGTTCCATCGCGATTCCCGGGCGCTCGCCTGGCGGCTGACGAGCGAAGGTCCGTTCCACGCCATCGTCGCGATCACGCGCGGCGGGCTGGTGCCCGCGGCGATCATCGCGCGCGAACTCAACATCCGGGTCATCGAATGCGTGTCGGTCAAATCCTACGACCACCAGAACCAGGGCAACATCCAGGTTCTCAAGGCGATCAATGCCGACCTTCTGGCCGCCGATGCGCAGGAAAAGAAGATCCTCATCATCGACGATCTCGTCGACACCGGTGCGACGGCCCGCGCCGTGCGCGAAATGATCCCGCACGCGCATTTCGCCACCGTCTACGCCAAGCCCAAGGGGCGGGAAATGGTGGATACGTTCATCACCGAGGTGAGCCAGGATACGTGGATTTTCTTCCCGTGGGATCTGGATTTCACCTACGCCGCGCCGATTGCCGGCGGCACGGACTGACATGCTCATCAAGCGCGAGGTGCTCGACAAGATCAAGTCGGGCGAGATCTCGTTGCAGTTTCGGCGCTGGCGGCGGCGGACGGTCAAGGCGGGAGGGACGCTCAAGACTGCGGTCGGCGTGCTCCAGATCGGCGAGATCACACCGATTGCCGCAGATGACGTCACCGAGGCGGATGCCAGGCGCGCCGGGTTTTCGAGCGTTGCCGAATTCCACATCTGGCTCGATACGATGAAGCCGGGGGAACTCGACCGGATCGAGGTGAGCTACAAGGGCGAGGACCCGCGCGTTGCGCTACGGGACAGCACCGCGCTGTCCGATGCCGATGTCGCCGGGTTGCGCGCTGCGCTCGAGAAGATCGATGCGGGTGCGAAGACCGGTTGGAGCGCGGAGGTCTTGCGGCTCATCGCGGACAATGAAGGTGTTCTTGCCGAAACGCTTGCCCTCTGGACGGGCGAGGACAAGGCGGTGTTCAAGACCCGGGTGCGCAAGCTCAAGGAGCTGGGGCTCACTGAAAGCCTGGAGACCGGCTACCGGATCTCCCCGCGCGGCAAGGCGCTTCTGGCCAGGCTGGGGTAAGCCGCGTCGGGATGGGTGCTATGCATCCGGCGCAGTTGTCATGGCGCTCGAAACCCGGAACTCTGAGCCTCCAAATTTGAGGAGGCATTCCATGCGCATACTGTCCACATTTGCTGCGGCGCTGCTGATGAGCGCGCCCGTTGCCGCTTTCGCCCAGGAGCTTGCACCGATCGAGGATACACCGCGGATTGCGGTTATGTCGGCCTTCACGCCCGAGTGGATTGCGCTGCAGGAGGCGCTCGAAGGCCGCGAGGATTACGAGATCAACGGCACGACATTTGTCACCGGGACAATCGAGGGCAAAGAGGTCGTCTTGTTCCTTTCGGGGATCAGCATGGTCAATGCCGCAATGACCACGCAGATGGCGCTCGACCACTTCAACGTCGAGAGCATTGTCTTTTCGGGGATCGCGGGCGGCGTTGACCCCGAGCTCAACCTCGGCGACGTCGTTGTGGCGGACCAGTGGGGGCAGTATCTCGAGGCGGTGTTCGCGCGCGAGGTCGACGGGACTTACGCGCCGCCGCCCTTTATCCCCACGAGCCTTCCCAATTACGGCATGATCTTTCCCCGCGAGGTCGACGTTGCAATCGCGGGCGGTGAGATCGAGCAGCGGTTCTGGTTCCCCGTCGATCCCGACCTGCTTGAGACCGCACGCCAGGTCGCCGCTGAAATCGACCTCCTCGAATGCGTCGGGGAGAATGCCTGTCTGAGCGCAGAGCCCGCCGTTATTGTCGGTGGCAACGGCGTTTCAGGGCAGGCCTTCGTCGATAATGCCGATTTCCGCGAGTACGTGTTCGGCACGTTCGAGGCGAAAGTGCTGGACATGGAATCCGCGGCCGTGGCGCACGTTGCCTACACGAATGAGGTGCCGTTCATCGCATTCCGTTCCCTTTCGGATCTTGCCGGGGGCGGGGAAGGCGAAAACGAAATGGGGACGTTCATGGGATTGGCGTCGGACAATTCTTCGGCTGTCGTCATCGCATTCCTCGCGGCACTGCCCTGAGCGGTGCGGTTCTGCCCTTTCATTTCCCCTTGCACCGCGCTAGAGGGTTACGGCCTCGCGGGCGTGGTGGAATGGTAGACACACAGGACTTAAAATCCTGAGAGGGTATCCTCGTGCGGGTTCAAGTCCCGCCGCCCGCACCACCCTTCTCCGATACGACGGCGGTGGGTATCCCAGGTTGCCCCGGGCGTCATGCCGATCTAGTTAGGTGGGACTGGCGGCTTGCCGCTGAGGGGGATGCGCTTATGAAAGCTGTGGTTTGCGAGCGGTACGGACCGCCCGAGGTTCTCAAATATACCGACGTGCCCGAACCTACGCCCAAGGACGATGAAATCCTCGTCAAAATGCGCGCGGCGAGCGTGACGCTGGGCGATTGCGAGGTGCGAGCCTCAAGGGTTGCCGGATGGGTCATCGTTCCCCTGCGTCTGGCTTTGGGCGTGATGAAGCCCCGCCAGCCGATACTGGGCACCGAGATGGCCGGCGATGTCGTGGCGGTGGGGGCCAATGTCCGCAACTTTGCGGTGGGTGACAGGATTTTCGGCAGTACCAGCTTCGGAATGGGCGCATACGCGCAGTTCAAGGCCGTTTCCAAATCCGCGCCGATTACCGGCATTCCCGAAGGCGTGGATTACGCCACGGTGGTCGGCATCCCTACCGGCGGGCTCAACGGGTTGCATTTTGTGCGCAAATGCGAGGTCAAGCCGGGCGAAAGCGTGCTCATCAACGGCGCGGGCGGGAGCATCGGCAGCTTTGCCGTGCAACTGGCCAAGCAGCGCGGGGCCGAGGTGACCGCCGTCGACCGCGGCGACAAACTCGAGATGCTCAAAGGGCTCGGCGCGGATCACGTCATCGATTATCAGACCGAGGATTTCACGGCGTCGGGCAAACACTACGACGTCATCATCGACGTCGTGGGCAAGATCAGGTTCGGTCCGACGTTCGAGGCGCTTAACGAGGGCGGGCGGCTGTTTCTGGGGAACCCTTACGTTCCGCACATGATCCAGGCTCTCACGGCCAAGCGGCATCCGAACAAGAAGGTGCTGTTCCAGCTCGCCGGGGAATCGATCGACGATCTCGACTATCTCAAGGCTTTGGTGGCCTCCGGCGCCATCAAAATGTCGATCGACCGGCATTTCCCGCTTTCGGATATCGCCGCCGCGCATCGGTATGTCGAGGCCGGGCACAAAAAGGGCATCGTCGTCATCGATATTCCGCAAGAGGACTGACCGGCATGCGCGCGGTCACCTATGAGCGCTATGGCGGGCCGGATGACCTGACAATTTCGGAAGTGGCAAAGCCGGCTCCACGTAATGATGAGGTTCTGGTCCGGGTTCACGCGGCTTCGATCAATTCGTGGGACTGGGACATGCTGGTCGGAAGTGCGCTGGGGCGGATCGGCGGGCCGATCCGGCCGCCTCACCGCATCCTTGGCGCCGATATCGCCGGCATCGTCGAGGCGGTAGGCAGGGACGTGACGCGGTTTGTGCCGGGCGACGCCGTCATGGGAGATATTTCCGAGAGCGGCTGGGGCGGGCTTGCGGAATATACCTGCGCGCGGGAGATCTTTTTGACGCGCAAACCCGATGCGTTGAGCTTTGAAGCGGCGGCGGCGATCCCGCAGGCCGGGTCGCTGGCTCTGCAGGGTTTGTGGGGCAAGCCGCAGGCGGGCAGGTGCAAACGCGTGCTGGTTGTCGGCGCGGGAGGCGGCATGGGGTCGTTCGCCGTCCAACTTGCCAAGCTCCAGGGCGCCGAGGTGACCGGCGTCGACCGAGGGGAGAAGCTCGCGTTCATGCGCTCGCTCGGGGCCGACCGCGCCATCGACTATCAGCGCGAGGATTTTGCCAAGGCCGGCGTTTCTTTCGATTTCATATTGGACGCGGTGGCGCACCGTTCGGTCTTTGCCTATGCCAGAGCGCTCAATCCGGGCGGTGAGCTTTCGGTGGTCGGCGGGACGATCCCGGCACTGCTTCAGGCGGGGTTGCTGGGTCCGCTTATTTCGAAACGGAGCGGAAAAACGCTCGGCGTTCTGATGTGGCGGCCGCGGGCGGAGGATTTCGCAACGCTTGCGGATTTGGCGGCAGAGGGCGAGATCACGCCCGCGGTCGAGCGGGTCTATGCGCTTAAGGATACGGCGGCTGCGTTCAGCCATCTGGGCGCGGGCCGCGCGAAGGGCAAACTCGTCATCCGGATCGGCTAGAAAAGCGGCCGTCCCGCGGGAGCGGTTGCGGGACGGCCAGGCGCGAGTGGCCTTACTGAGGCGATGTCGTCGTGTCGGCCCCGCCGGAGGGCGGCGTCACCAGCGTCGCGAACTCGTCCTCGGACAGCCCGCCGCTGCCGTCCACGTCGAGTACACTGAAGTCCTCTTCAACGATATTGGGCAAGGCTGCCTGAAGCTCTTCAAAGGAGATTTCGCCATTCATGTCCGCATCGAGCGATGCGAAGTCGACGCCCTGGGCGACGGCGCTACCGGCGAAAGCGAGGCCAAGGAGGGTGGTTGCAGAAAGAAGGGTGGCCTTCATGGGAGTGGCTCCATTGTTTCCGTTTTTCGTTTCGGCGCGAAAGAGTTCGTGCCAGCGGCCCGCTGATCGCGAAACCGTGAGGTGATCGTGATCGGGCGAGATGGCGCCGGCGCGACGGTCAAGGGGCGAGGCGAGGGAGATTTATGGGAAATTACGTGGCAGCCCGAGCGATTCGGGCTGCAAAATGACGTTTTTTGGAACGTATCGTCAGGCGGCCGACGCGGTGGGCGCGGTTTCGGCCTTCGTGTTGCGCGTAAACATTTGGAGTTCACACAGCGGCTGCTGGAGCATTTCGCACAGCATGCTCAGCCCCCGCGTCCAGATCGCAAGCTTCACGGGATCTTCAGGCGGCCCGCCGGCGCGCGCGTGGCTGACAATGGTCGCGGCTTCGGCTACCGGCAGCGCCATGACGTTGTAATAAAGTGTGAGCGCGTCGGCGTGGGGATTGGACGCCGTCTCGACCTTCTGCTCGTTGAAGGCCCAGGTCAAAAGCATCGCCAATTCACTCCGGCTCAAAGCCCGCATCGCTTGTTCCTCCGCTGCTGCAGCCCAACGGTAGGGGGTGTGCCGGAACTTAGGGTAAATACGGAAGGGGTGCGTCGGAACAATCGGTGCATAGGCTCAACACCCCATTTGCGCGGCGCATAAAAATTTATCGATCGGCAGTGCTTGACCCTTACGTGGCGTGAGGGACTATCCGGAGATCCTTGCGGAATGCGCGGGTACGGGAGACGGCGATGCATACGGTCAAGCAGGTGGCACAGATGGCGGGCGTGTCGGTCCGCACGCTGCACCATTATGACGCGATCGGCCTTCTCTCGCCCGCGCATGTCGGCACGAACGGTTACCGCTACTACGGGCGGGACGAGCTCTTGCGGCTGCAGCAAATCCTGATTCATCGTGAGCTCGGGATTCCTCTGGCCGAGATCGGGGCGATTCTCGACGATCCGGGCTTCGATCGGCTCGACGCGCTTGTGCACCAGCGGGCCCGCATCGCCCAACAGGCGGACCGTTATGCCGAAATGTTAAGGACGATCGACCGCACGATCGCCGAACTCAAAGGAGATCGCGGTATGAAAGATGAAGACCTCTATTCGGGCATTGTGGACCCGAGAAAACAGGCCGAGTACGAGGATTGGCTCGCTAAGCGATATGGTCCCGGGGTTGCCCGGCAGATCGAGGAGTCGAAAGCCCGCGCCGGGGCTCTGCCGGAAGCCGAGATGGCTGCTGCCATGGACGAACTCAAGGCCGTCGAACAGGGCCTTGCGCAGGCCATGAAGGACGGCACCGCGCCGGAGGGTGGTGCGAACGACGCACTGCTCGAGCGGCACCGTGCCTGGGTTTCCAGGATGTGGGACCGGCCATGCCCGGCGGAAGCCTATGCCGGGCTGGCGGATATGTACCTTGCCCACCCGGATTTCGTCGCTCGGTATGAAGCCATTGCCGAAGGATTTGCCGAATACCTCGCCAAGGCGATGAAAGCCTATGCCGGGCGGCTCGATGGATAAACACTCCTGACAGAATGCTGTCAGTTGGGTAAGGTTAGAACGCTCCTCGTCTACAGCAATGAGGAGCGTTCTTTTATGAACCCGGAAGTTCTTGAAGTGGTCACTTTCACCCTTAAGCCGGGTGCCGACGAGGCGAAATTTCTCGCCGACAACGGCGCGGTCGAGCGGTTCTGCAAGGCACAGCCCGGCTTTATCTCGCGGCGGCTGACGCGCGACGCGGACGGCGGATGGATCGACGTGGTCGAATGGACCGATATGAGGGCCGCCGAGGCCGCGGCGAACGCGATTGGCGACGCCGAGGGGATCGGACCGTGCTTTGCGGCGATCGACATGGACACCGTCGTGATGCGGCATCTCGACATCAAGGTGCGCCACGAATGAACCTATCCAATCGAATTGAGCGGGTTCATTCTCCTTTTCCCCCGCGTGGCCTTGTGATCTTCGTCCAAATCACCGGGCTGTCGCCCGATAATTTGAACGAAGCGGGACACTAGCCATGCGCCGGGCCGACCGCCTTTTCGAGCTTTTGCAGCTCCTGAGGGGCGGTCGGCTGCGCACGGCCGAGCAATTGGCGGACGCGCTGGAGGTGTCGTCGCGCACTGTTTATCGGGACATTGCGGACTTGCAGGCGCAGGGCGTCCCTATCGATGGAGAGCGGGGCGTCGGCTATCTGTTGCGCGACGAGTATTTTCTGCCGCCTTTGGCGCTGACGCCGCTTGAATTCGAGGCGCTCGATCTCGGTGTGCGCATGGTGCGGGCCAATGCGGATGCAGCGCTGGCGGGTGCGGCTGACGAGCTTCTGGTCAAGATCGGGGCGGTGGCCAAGGGCGCCATCGCGCTGGGCGGCATGAGCGTCTTCGCCACGGCGAACAGCCGGGAAGCGCGTGTGGTGCTGGCCCGGCTGCGCGCTGCGGTTACGGGCCGGCACCGGCTTGCCGTCGCGTATGAGGATGCGGGTGGCGCGAAGACGCGCCGGGTCGTGCGGCCATTGGGGCTCGAATTCTGGGGGCACGTCTGGACCTTGACGGCGTGGTGTGAATTGCGCGCGGATTTCCGCGTGTTCCGGTGCGACCGGATCATCGAGGCGGAACCCGGTGCGCCGTTCCGTGAGGAGCAGGGCAAAACGCTCGAGGATTTCGTGGCGCAGATGGAAGCGATGAAGCATGGCACAGGCGCTCTCTGAATTGCGCAATCTCGGGCCGGTGACGCAGGCCATGCTGATCGAGGCGGGAATCGCGGATGCCGATGCGCTGCGGGCCGTCGGCGCGGCCGTTGCGTATCGGCGGCTCAAGTTCGTTTTTGGCAAGCGGGTTTCGCTCAATGCGCTTTATGCGATGGATGCAGCGCTTTCTGGGTGCGATTGGCGGGAGGTCCCGGAGGACCGCAAGGCGGCGTTGCGGGCCGAAGCCGGCGGCTGATTGGCGCCCTTGCATCGGCATTCGCCGTCATTGACACATCACGCTTGCGTGCCACGTACGGGCACCCCTTTCGTGATGCGGCCGATTGCTCCAGTATCGAGGCAACAGGAGTGCGGTAATGTTGAGTAAATCTGCGATTCTGGCGCGCATCGTGGCGTCGGCGGGCTTGCTGGTGGCAGGACCTGTCGCCGCAGCCCCGCCGATCTGGGTGGTCGAGGACGCCAATTCCACCGTCTACATGATGGGCACCATTCATCTGATGCGCGAGGGCGGCGCATGGCGCACCAAGGCTTTTGAGGAAGCGTTTGCGCAGGCCGACGAAGTCTGGCTCGAAATTCTCGGCGCCGGCAACGCGGCGGAACTGGGCCCGATGGTGATGCGGCACGGCATGTCGCCGGACGAACCGCTGTCCGACATCCTGTCGGACGACGATCTGGCCTTGCTTGAAGCTGCGCTCGAACCCTACGGCATTCCACTCGAAAGCATGGATGGAATGCGGCCCTGGTTTGCGGCGATACAATTGGCAACCCTGCCACTGCTTGAAGCAGGGTTCGATCCGGCGATGAGCCTCGACCTCATGATCGAGGGTGAGGCGCAGAATGCGGGAAAGCGGCTGAGGGCGTTCGAAACGGCCGAGGAGCAGATATCGATGCTCGCCGGGCTAAGCGAAGACGAGCAGATCGAGATGCTGCGCCAGACCCTGATCGAATTCGAGCGTGCCGGCGATACGCTCGTCACGCAGGTCGAAGCCTGGATCGACGGGGACCTTGCAGCACTCGAGGACGCGATTGCGGAGGCTTATGCGATCGCGCCTGAATTCCATGAGGCGCTTTTCCTCGAGCGTAATGTCGCCTTTGTCGATGACATCGAAGAGATTCTGGCAGGCGAGGGGACGGTGCTGATTGCGGTGGGGCTTGGGCATTTTGTCGGCGAAGGCTCAATCCCGGACCTGCTCGAAGAGCGGGGATTTACAGTCGACGTCCTGGATTAACCTATCGATTTGGCGATTTTTTCGACGATTTCGGCGAGCTCCATCTCCACATCCATCGTCAGGGCGCACTCGTCTGCCTGGAAAGGTTCGAGCGTTGCGAACTGGCTGTCGAGCAGCGCGGCGGGCATGAAATGGCCCGGCCGGTCAGCCTGACGCCTGGCAATGGTGGACTTGTCGCCGTTCAGCAGAACGAAGCAAATGGCCTCTCCGGCCTTCTGCCTGAGGAAAGCGCGATAGGCGTATCGCAGAGACGAGCAGGCGCATACGACCCGACCGTTCTGATCGGCGGCGTTGACCATGGCCTGGGCAACGCGTTCGAGCCAGGGCCAACGGTCTTCATCGGCAAGCGGTTTGCCGCCGCGCATTTTTTCGACGTTGGCCTTTGGATGCAGGTGGTCGGCATCGATGAAAGAAACGCCGATTTTATCGGCCAGTGCTGACCCCACAGTGGATTTTCCCGCGCCCGAAACGCCCATCACGACGATGAGACGGACGGCCTCCAGGGCCGAATCGGTTGCGGGCATGGCGTCGTCCCCCTACATGAATGTACACGATTACATATTGCGCCTGTCTGCCACGCCGGCGGCGGGTGCGCAATCACCCGGGCGGGGTAGGGCATTGGCGATGTTTCTGAGATCAAGCCACTTTTCGCTTTATCGCGCCGGGACTTTGTGGTGGCATGCGCCCGCTTCGGTTGGGCGCGACCGGCACTTTCTGGGAAGATCACGAACTATAATATTCGGAGACATGAACGATGGCACAAGCTGACATCGGCCTGATCGGGCTTGGTGTGATGGGCGAAAATCTCGCGCTCAATATCGCCGACAATGGCTACAAGGTGGCTGTTTACAACCGGACGGCCTCCAAGGTCGATGAATTCCTCGCCAATGCCGGGGACCTGGCGCCGAACGTCATGGGCGACGGCGACCTGGCCAAATTCGTCTCCATGCTCAAGGCGCCGCGCTCGGTGATCATCATGGTCAAGGCCGGCGATCCCGTCGATCATGTGATCGCGGAACTGCGGCCTCTGCTCGAAAAGGGCGATGTCATCATCGATGCGGGCAATGCCAATTATCACGACACGGTCCGGCGTTTCTCCGAGCTCGACGGTACCGGTATCGGCTATCTGGGGATCGGCGTTTCGGGCGGCGAGGAAGGTGCGCGGCACGGGCCTTCGATCATGGTCGGCGGGTCGCCCAAGGAATGGCAGAATGCCGAGGAGGTCCTCAAGGCCATTTCCGCGAAGTTCAACGGCGAACCGTGCTGCGACTATCTCGGCACCGGCGGCGCCGGGCACTTCGTCAAGACCATCCACAACGGCATCGAATATGCCGACATGCAGATGATCGCAGAGGTTTATGGCGTGATGCGCGACGGGCTTGGAATGAGCCCGGCCGAGTGCGCCGAAGTGTTCCGGGAATGGAACCAGGGTCCGCTCGACAGCTACCTCATCGAGATCACGAGCCATGTGCTCGATGCGGTCGACGAAAAGACCGGCAAGCCGCTCGTCGAAGTCATCGTCGATCAGGCCGGGCAGAAGGGCACGGGCCGCTGGTCCGCCATCGAGGCGCTGAGCCTTGGGGTTTCGGCGACGACGATCGAGGGCGCGGTGGCCGCGCGGTCGATTTCGGCGATGCGCGAAGAGCGTATCGCGGGCGAGAAGCTTTATGGCGCAGCGCCCAAGGGCAAGGCCAAAGTCGACCTCAAGACTCTTGAACAGGCCCTGCTGGCGGGCAAAATCGCGGCCTACGCGCAGGGCTTTGCGGTGATGGCCAAGGCGTCGGAGGAAAACGGCTGGAACCTGCCGCTCGACCGGATTGCCAAGATCTGGCGCGCCGGCTGTATCATCCGCTCACGCTTGCTCGACCAGATGTCTCAGGCTTTCTCGCACGGCACCGCGGCGAACCTTTTGACCCAGCCGGATTTCGTCGAGATGATGAAAGACAGCCACGGCGCGCTGCGACAGGTCGTTGCCGACTGCGCGATGGCGGAACTGCCCGCCCCGTGCCTTGGATCGGCGCTTGCCTATTTCGATGCCTACCGGCAGGGCCGTGGCACGACCAATCTCACCCAGGGCCAGCGCGATTTCTTCGGCGCACATGGGTTCAAGCGGTTCGATGAGGAAGGCGACTTCCACCACGAGTGGCCGAGCCTCGTGGCGCCGCAGTAGCGCCGCAAATGAAAACGCCATGGCGGGATGCCGCCATGGCGATAATTCTCCGGGATTGCAGATTTTAACGGCTGCGCCTCAGCCGCGGCCGCGTGCCGGCTTGCGCGGTGTTTCCGCTTCAGCACCGGTGCGTACGTCCTCTCCGTTCTCGTCCTCGGGCAGATCATCGGTGCCCGGGCGGTTGACGGCCTGGCCGCTTGGCGGGGTCATGGACGGCTTGTCGCGCGCCGCGTCGAACGGCCGGTGCGAAAGGTCGAACCGCAACGCCGCATAAATGAAGAGGCCGCCGGCGAGGAGAACCAGCATGCCGGCGGCAAAGAACGGCGCGCCGGGGAAATGGATCGGCGCTGCCGACGATGTGAAAAAGGCAAAGAGCTGCGTGGCGGCGACCGGCGCAATGATGGCGGTCAGCGAGTTGGTGGCGTTGACCGCGCCCTGGAGTTCGCCTTGCTGGTTGGACTTCACATTGTTGGCCAGAAGCCCCGTGAGCGAGGGAATCGCGGCGCCGGAAAAGGCGCCGATCACGAGGAACGTCCAGAGTCCCAGTTCCGTGTGTATGAGCGAAACGCCGACAAAGGCGGTGGTCGCGAGGAAAAAGCCGATGAGCACGGTGGCGGTCACGCCAAGACGCTTGATCGACGGCCCCACGAGAACGGCCTGGCTGAATGCGAACAAAACGCCGAAAATCCCCAGCGAACGGCCGACCTGCGACGAGGTCCAGTCGAACTGGTGGATGGTGAAGAAGTTCCAGACATTGGGGTAGCTCTGCGCCGCCAGCGCGAAAAGAAAGAGCGATCCCAAAAGCACCATGACGATCGGGGTCTTCTTGAACGCGAGGATGGCTCCAAGGGGATTGGCGCGGCGCCAGTCGAAGCGGCGGCGGCGGAATTTCGAAAGCGATTCGGGCAGCACGAAGAAGCCGAAGACCGCGTTGGCGGCTGCCAGGCACGCTGCAACGAAGAACGGCGCGCGGGTGCCGAATTCGCCCAGTTCGCCGCCGATCACCGGCCCGACGATAAAGCCCAGCCCGAACGCCGCGCCGATGAGTCCGAAGCGCGCCGAGCGCTTCTCGTGGGGTGTGATGTCGGCGACATACGCGGTCGCGGTGCCCATTGCGGCTCCGCAGATGCCCGAGAGCGTGCGGCCGAAAAAGAGCCACAGGAGCGTCGGCGCCCAGGCCATCACCATGTAGTCGGCGGCCAGCCCCACGAGCGAGAGCAAGAGGATGGGCCGGCGCCCCCAGCGGTCCGAGAGATTGCCCAGGATGGGCGAAAACAGGAACTGCATGGTGGCGTAGACGAAGACCAGATAGCCGCCGGTCACCGCGGCATTGGTCACAGCTTCGCCGGTGACTTCGACGATCAGGTCGGGCAGAACCGGAAGGATGATGCCCAATCCGACGATGTCGAGGAACACGGTCAGCAGGATAAAGACGAGTGTCAGCCGCGACTGGGGGTTAACGCGCATAAGGGCTCATTGGGCTGCGTAAGGGCTCGCTTCAACTGCCATATAGGGTGCGATGATGGCAAGAATAAAGGGGCCTCCGTCCGGGCCTTATGACTTGGGGTCGGTGTGCGTGCGGTAGCCATAGAGCCAGTCGAGCCGGCGGAAGTGGCCCAGCGGCCCTTGTGCGCGGATCACCGCGTTGCGGGCGAGCGTTGCAGGCCAGCGCATATGGAAGATGCGGCCATTGGCCGCCGAGAGGGCCTGCACCTTGTCCACGCGCTCCCGGCGCAGGGCGAGGAAGCGGGTGAAGGCGTGCCCGGCGTCTGGCGACGATGCCAGAAGCGGCGCCAGGATTGCAGCGTCCTCGATGCCCATTGCGGCGCCCTGCGCCTGGAACGGCAGCATGGCATGCGCAGCGTCGCCGATAATCCCGACCGGGCCCTCGTGCCAGAGAGGCGTTCTGACGGTCGAGAGCACCCAGGGCGTCCAGGTTTCCCCCGCACGCTCGAGGATCGTGGCAAGGCGCCGGTCCGGGCCCGCCTTGAGCCCGGGCGTCTGCCGGAGCATTGCGGCGTCGAGATCGCGTTCGCGCGCGTCGGTGAACAGGGCGAGATTGACCGCATCGCGGTGGGGAAGGGGATAGACGACGAGGTGATGGTGCGCGCCCATGAGAATGCTTGTGCGGCCGAGATCGAGGAGGCCCGAAAGCGCGGCGGGGGGCACGAGCGTGCGCCAGGCGATCTTGCCGGAATAGACGGCGGCAGGCCCCCCCAGCACGTTCGTCCGGGTTGCCGAGTTGACCCCGTCCGCGCCGACGAAAGCGAAGCCTGTACCCTTGCGGTCGATGCTCCCCGCCTCGGTGAAGGTGACGGCGACGCCCTTGTCCTTCTGCGTAACGGCAAAATTTTCGACGCCGAAGACGATTTCGATATTGGCAAACCGCCTGGCCGCCGCCGCAAGCACCTCGGCGAGGTCGGCGCGGTGCATAACGACATAGGGCGCGCCATAGCGGGCCGTAGCGATCTTACCCAGCGTCAGTGTCTGGAGGGGCTCCGTCCGGCCGTCGGGGTAGATATCGATTCCCTCAGGTTCGAAGCTCTTTTCAGATAGGGCATCCGTTAGCCCCAGCGCGTCCAAAGCGTGGCGGGCATTGGGGCTGATCTGCAGGCCGGCGCCGAACTCGGCGATCTGCGCGTTGCGCTCGATGACGACGACACGGGTGCCGAATTTGGCGAGGGCCAGCGCCAGCGTCAGGCCGGCGATTCCGGCCCCGGCGATGTAGACTGTGCGCTGGGTGCCCATGGGAGGGCGATCCGATTAGGCGTCTTCGAGGTGGAAGATCGCGGATTCGGGGTTGGCCGAACCAGCCGGGAGCTTGGGGTCGTATACGTAAAGCGTCGAGCAATAGGGGCAGACGACTTCGTTGTCGGCACCCATGTCGAGGAAAACGTGGGGGTGATCGAAGGGCGGCTTGGCACCGACGCACTGGAATTCCTTGGCGCCGATGTCGATCCGGGCGAGGCCTTCGGTGTTGTGGAAGTGCGGAATGGTGTGCTGTGCCATCTTGCGTTCGATCCTCGCGGGGAAAAGTCGGGCGGACCATACCCAAGAGGGTGGACGATGAGAAGGGGGGATATGGTCGCGCTGGTCCTTGCAGGGCCGTTCGCGTTGGCCACCTGACCCAATGCTGCTAAGACGGGCCAAAATCACCTGCCGTGAGAATCGCTTATGCCCGTCTTTGAATCCGAAGGTTTTGAAATCGCCTATGAGATATATGGCGAGGGGCCGCCGGTCGTCGCGGTCCACGGGTTCGCCTCGAACGGGCAGATCAACTGGGTTTCGACCGGCTGGGTCGAAACGCTCAACGGCGCCGGCTATCAGGTGATCGCCATCGATAACCGCGGGCACGGAAAGTCCGATAAGATCTACGACGCCTCGGTCTACGGCGCCGAGGATATGGCGCGCGACGTGGCCAATCTCATCGATCATCTGGGGCACGGAAAAGTTGCGCTGATCGGGTATTCGATGGGCGCCCGGATCTCCGCCTTCGTCTGCCTGCAAAACCCCGACAAGGTTGCGTGTGCGATTTTCGGTGGGCTGGGCGGCAACATGATCCGGCCCATGCTCGATAGCGACGAGATCATCGCAGCCCTCAACGCGCCGTCGCTCTCGCAAGTGAAGCACCCGACCGGGCGGCAGTTCAGGATCTTTGCCGAGCACACCAAGAGCGACCTCAAGGCGTTGTCGGCCTGCATGGCGGGGTCGCGCACGCGTGTCGCCGAGGACGATGTCCGGAAGATCAGCGTACCGGTGCTCGTTGCCGTCGGGAGCGAGGACGAAACCGGCGGCGATCCTAACGCCCTGGCCGACCTGATGGAGAAAGGTGAGGCGCTTGTCATCGAGCGGCGCGACCACATGCGCGCGACCGGAGACCCGCAGTTCAAGCGCGGCGCGGTGGATTTTCTCTCCCGCGTCTATCCTGTAGGGTAAGACAAATGTGAACCAAACGGGCCGCAAGGGCTTTGTCTGGCTACGACCGATGCCATATAGAGGGCTTTCTTTGGAAAACCCTCACCGGAGGATCCCATGACCACAAGCGCAAAGTCGCAAAAGGCGTTATCCGCTGTAGATCCCGTGTGGGAGGCGGTTCGAACCGACGCCGAGGCGATCTGCGAGAATGAACCTTCGCTCACGCAGCTTGTGGTCGCGACGATCCTCAACGAGCCCAATTTTGAAGCGGCGCTGGCGCACAGGCTCGCCGCCCGGCTCGATGGCAACGATATGCCGGCCGATCTCATCCGCCAGGGGTTTGCCGAAATCATCGAGGATCATCCCGAGATCGGTCAGGGTGCCCGCGCCGACCTCGCCGCAACGCTCGAGCGCGATCCGGCCTGCCACCGGGCGATCGACCCGTTCCTGTTCTTCAAGGGCTATCAAGCGATCCAGACGCACCGGTTCGCCCACGCGATGTGGCAGGACGGGCGCAAGGATTTTGCATATTTCCTCCAGAGCCGCGCGAGCCTGGTTTTCCAGGTCGATATCAATCCGGCGGTGCCGATGGGGCGGGGCATCATGCTCGACCACGGCACGGGACTTGTCATCGGCGAAACCGCTGTGGTGGGCGATAATGTCTCCATCCTCCAGAACGTAACCCTCGGAGGGACCGGCAAGGCCGAGGAGGATCGGCACCCCAAGATCGGCAATGGCGTGCTCATCGGCGCTGGCGCCAAGGTCCTGGGCAATATCCGCATCGGGGAATGCTCGCGCATCGGCGCCGGCTCGGTGGTCCTTAAGGAAGTGCCGCCGCGCAAGACGGTCGCGGGCGTTCCGGCCAAGGTGATCGGCGAAGCCGGGTGCGCGCAGCCGGCGCTCGTCATGGATCAGATGATCACGGTTCCGGCCAGGCACTGAGCCGCCATCTTCCCCACGTGTGGAGAAATCGTCTCCCCGGCATTGAAACGCTGTCGCGCGGCGGGTAAGTCTCGCGGCACCAATCGGCATTTCTTGCGTTATCGGTACCGACGGGGCGATAGTGCCCCTGAAGCGAACGCGCCCAGCGGAGAGAATTTGTGAAGCACGAAGAAATCATCCTGTTGCAGAAGTATCTGCAGAAGAAATTCGGCAACCGGTCAATCGACGTGCGCCCGCGCCCCAAGCAGGACGATTCGGTTGAACTTTACCTGGGCGACGAATTCATCGGCCTTATCTATGTCGATGAGGACGAGGGCGAGAAATCCTACATGGTGCAAATCTCGATCCTCGATATCGACCTGGACGAGGTTAGCTAAGGCCTCGCGGGCGCAGCCTGCCCTCTGATACGGCTGGCAGCCGTCAGGGCGCTTCCTGAGCCGCCTCTCCTGACGTGACAACGACGAGGGCGGAAGCGCCCTTGTCTCCATAGCCGCAATAACTGTGCGGTACGCTGGAATCGAAATAGGCGGCATCGCCTTCGCCAAGCGTCACGATTTCCCCTCCCATGTCGAGCCTCAGCTGGCCGCGGATGATGTACAGCACTTCGGCGCCGTTGTGCGTGTGCGGCGCGGAGGCGGGCGCGCCCGGGGAGAAGTCGGCGTGATAGGCCTCCATCTGCCGGTCGGCAGCGGTGAAATCCAGACTTTCGAAGACATAGGCCGGCGGTTCCGCGCCCGGGCGGTCGGGCAAGCGGATGCGGTCCTTTCGCCGCACGACGGCGAGCGTCGGCCGTTCTTCCGGTTCTGAGAAGAAATGCTCGAGCCCGACGCCGAAAACCAACGCAATGCGCAGAAGTGTCGGCAGGGTCGGGTAGACCTGGCCGCGTTCAATCTTGGACAGCATCGCCGGCGACAGGCCGGTGTGCTCGCCGAGTTTTACCAGTCCAAGCTTCTTGCCTAGCCGGAGTGACCGGATCTTTGCGCCGATTCCGTACTCGGCAAGACCCTTGTTCAACGTGTCCGAGAGCATGTTCGCCACTTCGTTTTCATCGTGTTCAATATTTCGAGCTGTATTCTATTATCGTGAAAAATCAATGGATTATCACGGGTTTGTTACTGTCAGTAAAACTGATTTTAGCGTAATGAAAATTCAGTCGCAAGCATAAGGCGGCGATAGATCGGGTCGGCCCAGGGTCAACCCAATCCCATGCAGAGGAGATACGGTTATGAACACACTCAAGAGTCTGGCGGCCGCCGGTGCCGTCGTCACGGGCCTTTTCGCCGGTACGACCGGTGCGCAGGCCGCCGATATGGATATCGTCGATACCGCTGTTGCGGCGGGTCAGTTCGAAACGCTGGCTGCGGCGCTCACGGCCGCCGGTTTGGTGGATGCGCTTAAGGAGCCGGGGCCGTTCACGGTCTTTGCGCCGACCGATGCGGCGTTCGCCGCGTTGCCGGAGGGTACGCTCGACACACTGTTGATGCCCGAGAACAAGGATCAGCTTACCGCGATCCTTACTTATCACGTCGTTCCCGGAGAAGTCATGGCGGCCGATGTCGTGGAACTGAGTGAGGCAGAAACACTTAACGGAGAGTTGATCGAGATTTCCATCGACGGAGATACGGTAAAGATCAATAATGCTCAGGTGGAAGTCGCTGACATTGAAGCCAGTAATGGCGTCATACATGTAATCGATGCCGTACTCCTTCCGCCGAGCCACTAACTCGACGCGGCGAATTCTAGTCCTGACAAAGGTGTACGATTATGAAGTACCTTAACCTTGTTACTCTCGCGCTGGTTATCATCGGCGGTCTCAACTGGGGTCTTGTCGGTCTTTTCGGCTTCGACTTGGTTGCCGCGATATTCGGTGCGGGATCGATCCTCGCACGGATCGTCTATATTCTCGTCGGCGCGTCGGCCGTCTGGCAGTTGGTTCCATTCATGGCTGCCCTCAAGGGCGACGGCACGTCAGCGACTGTAGGCGGTCGCTAATCGTCCGGCGTCTCTTTCGTCGAACTCATGGGGTTCGTGAGCCGGTTGGCCATAACCTCCAGTGAATCTCATCTGCCCGCGTCGGACGATGCGGGCAGCCTTGTCTCGGAGATTCTTTTTGGAATCCATGTCAATTTTCGTCCTGCTCGCATTTCTCGGCGCCTGTTTTCTGGCTGCTGCCACCGGTGCGTTTTTCCGGCCGGGGACGTGGTACGAAACCCTGGTCAAGCCTGATTGGCGTCCACCGAACTGGCTTTTCGGGCCGGTATGGACCGTGCTCTATATAGCCATGGCGGTCTCAGGATGGCTCGTCTGGCGCGAGGCCGGGTTTTCGGGGGCTACCGGGGCGCTCTTTGTCTACGCCGTGCAACTCCTGCTCAACGGTTCGTGGAGCGTGCTGTTTTTTGGGTTGCACCGGCCGGACCTCGCGTTGGCGGAGATCGTCCTGCTTTGGCTGGCGATCATGCTCACCATCGTGCTCTTCTGGCCCATCAGCATGGTTGCCGCTCTTTTGATGGTGCCTTACGCGTTGTGGGTCGGTTTCGCTTCAGTGCTTAATTTCGCCATCTGGCGGCTCAATCCCGTTCATTGATGCGCGTCGGGGATCTTGCGGCCGTTACTGGCGCAGGGTCTCGAGCCATGCCTCGACCACGGCGTCGAACTGACGCCAGTTCGCCAATGCTGCAGGATCGAACGTGACTATCGCGGTGTTGCGGTCAGAAAGCTGAAATGTGCGCAGGCACGTGCCCCGCGCCGCGTTCGGCTCGACCGGCGTCATGCATTTGGCGACAAAAGGGTTCGGGCTCAGGGGGTCGTACCAGACCGTTTCCCCGGATACGCCCGCATCGCCTCCGAGCGGTTTGCCGATGAGCCCGGGCACGCCCTCGGTCTGGTCGGCGCCGAACTGGTGCAAGTAGACGGTGTCGAGCAACGCGGCGCTCGTGCGCGTACGGCCTCTGGGCTGAACGGTAACGACGACATCGACGAGCACGCCGCCGGGGCCGAGCGGCAGGGCCAGGGTCATGTCCATCCGGTCGGCGAAGCCGTCGGTATGCTGCGCAGCGTTGGGCATCAGTGCGGCGGGAACGAGATAGGGCTGGGCTCCGACGGTCTTGATGTGCGTGGATGTCGGCACGTCCATCGCTTTTTCACGCAGGGCGCCATCGATCCAGAGCGTCGCGCCGTAGGCGGCTGCCAGCCCCACGACCAGCACAACCAGCGTTACGACCGCGAGCGGATAGAAAATTCCGCCCCGGGAGGTATCGCGCGCCTCGTTCAACGCCATGGGTGAACCCACACTGTTCAAATTAACCATTTTCGCTACGCCGGCATGACAGCCAGAATGGGGTGGCATATGCTTAATAAAGGATTAACGTCGGGCACGTTTGTGCCGCGAAAACTGGGATGTGGGGACGTTCATGCCGGAACTGATGCTTGCGCTTTACATAATCGGCATCGGGCTCAGCGTCGCGGGCATGGCTACGCACCTCTATCAGGGGTTGGCGCGCCAGCCGGCCGGGTTCCGCCTGGAGGGGGAATCGATCTTCGGGGGGATCTTCAACCTGTTCGTGAGCTTTATCTGCGGACCCTATATTATCCTGCGCATGGGATGGCGGCCGGAGGGGGGCGGGCAGCTTTCGACGGTCAACGTGCTATTGGCCTCGTTTATCGCGTTCGG
Organism: Pelagibacterium xiamenense; assembly: GCF_021166475.1. Lineage (GTDB taxonomy): Bacteria > Pseudomonadota > Alphaproteobacteria > Rhizobiales > Devosiaceae > Pelagibacterium > Pelagibacterium xiamenense. The sequence goes on along the minus strand of NZ_JAJOYS010000002.1, from coordinate 102,075 downwards.
CTGGAGCTTCTTTACCGGACTGATGGTGCTCGGCAGCTATGTCGCGGTCATCAGGGCCGGCGCTTAAAAAAGGGACCGGCCCTCGCTCTAGACCGGTCCCGAGTGATCGCCCGGGGGAGCGATCTGAGGCTTTGCCGTATCGGTGTCAGTGAGCCGCGGTGACCGCGACATCCTCAAAGCGGTTGTCCAGGATATTCACCCACTGGCCGGCATGGGCCTGGCTCTGGCGCTTGAGGTAGGTATAGGGCGTGTCGGTCCAGACCTTGATCAGCGCTTCCTGGTTGTCGAGGATCAGGTCGCCGCGGTCGGTGCGGACCATCAGGACCGCGTGGCCTTCGCCGTTGGACTGGCGCACGACGGTGATCAGCAGCGTCGAGGGGTTCCAGCCGCGCTCGATCAGAGCGGCGCGCTTGGCGAGAACGAAATCCTCACAGTCGCCATAGCCGTTCGAGGGGAAGGTCCAGAATTCGGAGATGCCGTAAAGGTCGCCGTCATTGGCCGGGGTCACGCTCGTGTTGAAGCGGTTGTTGACGTCCTGAAGTTCGGCCCACAAGCCTTCGGTCAGGCTGACGTTTTCGATCGGATTGGCGAAAGGCTGGCATTCGGCGGAGCGTCGGGCGCAGAATTCGGCGTGGCCCACGGGGATCGAGGTCACATTGGTTGCGCTGGCAAAAGCGGGGTGGAGCAAGCCCTGATCGGCCGAAGCGGGCATGGCGGCGGCCAGAAGCGTCATGGCGGCGACAAGGCTTGCAACTAGGATGTTTTTCGTTTTCATCATCGTGATCTCCCCGATGGAGACCACGATAGGCGGGGCGAATTTCGCCGGTCCGAAAACTGCAATGCAGTTTTGAATCGAGTTTTATCCTCTGGATTTACAGCCCGTTAGCCATAAAATCGCATGTGGAGATTCGGGTGAGATGGATTCGAACCGGCTCAAACAGAACCTCATTGCTTCCGGGCTCGCCGGGCCCGGGAATATTGTCGGCTGCTCGTCTGAGGAGATTGCGGCGCTCGAGCGCCAATACGGCCCGCTGCCGCGAAGCTATCGCGCGGTTCTGCGCACAATCGGGCACGGCGCCGGCCGTCTGGCCGAGCAGGCCGAATGCGAATTCTACTACGACCAGCTTGCTCAGATAAACGCTGGCGCCCGCTGGGCGCTCGAGGCCTGGGCCGAGGACGGGCACGACCCCGAAGTGCCCGAGGCGGCGTTCTTTATCGGCGCGCGCAATGGCGAGATGCCGTGGTTCGTTCTCGCCGAGGGGGGAACCGACTGCCCGGTCTGGCTGCTCGACAGCCATACGGGGCGCGTCCGCCAAGCCCAGGCGTCGGTTTGGGACTGGATCGGCGGGTTCATTTCCCCCGGCCGGGCTTAAAGCTCCCGGATACCCGCAATATGCGCGTCACATCCGTGCTGCTAAGCTCTCCGAGGGACAGCACGGGGAGGGCCCGACATGCGGCTGATGAACTGGAACATCGAGCATATGAACAGCTGGTGGGAGGGCGGCAGCGCCAATCCGCCGGTGATGCGCAATACGTTCGCGGGTAATACGTTCTCCCCCGCCATCACCGACGTGCCCGCGCTGGCGACGCGCGTGGGAGCGGTGATCCAGGCGGTTGACCCGGACGTCATCGCGATCCAGGAAGGCCCGGGCGTTCCCGAGATGCAGCACTTCCTCACCACTTTCGTCGGCGGGACGTGGCAGGTTCTGCGCGGCGCGGGTGGGGCGCAGGCGCTTTTGGTGGTCGTGCGGCAGGATCGCGGGATCACCGATTTCACGCCGGGGGTGACCTCTGTGGGGGAGATCGATATCTCCGGGCCATTTACAGCGGACGTCGACGCCGACTTGCATCTGGACACGGTCGATTTCGCGCGGGTGCCCCAAATCGTGCGCTTTGTGGCGCACGGACAGCCCTTCGTTCTCATCAACAACCACCTCAAATCGAAATTCGTCAACCAGGGCGAGGCGCTGTTCAACGCCGGCGGCGAGGACCGGTTGCTGTTCTTTGCCGAAGCGCTTAAGGCGCGCCGGCGCATCAGCGGCGAGGCGTACCGGTTGCGCATGTATCTCGACGCCGTTCTCGAAGGCGACCCCGCCGCCAACATCCTCGTGTGCGGCGACCTCAATGACGGGCCGGGGAGCGATTTTTTCGAGGCGAACTTCCTCACCCATTCGGTTGTGGATCGCGTTTTCGGATCGATCTTTCACGTCGAGCGGCAGCTCACGCATGTGCTGCTGCATGGCGGTTCGACCGATTACACGGCGAAGTTCTTCGACTTTATCGACAAGCGGCTCAACGAGCTCGTGATCGACCATATCGGGCTGAGCCGCGGCATCACGGGACGGTTCACCTGGCAGGGGCGCGTGCCGGTCGACGAATACGAGGCGCAGGTGATCGACGATTCAAGCCTGCACGAGCGCGACCTCATGCCGTCCGATCACCGGCCGGTCGTGGTGGAGTTGACGCCGGTCTAGAGCATCCCCAGGAACTGCTTGAGTTCCGGCGTTTGCGGGTTCGAAAACACGGTATCGGGGGCGCCGATCTCGTGCACGCGACCCTCGTGCATGAAGACCACCCGGTCGCAGACGTCGCGGGCGAAGCGCATTTCGTGGGTGACCATCAGGAGCGTCATGCCTTCGGAGGCCAGTTCCTTGACCACGGCAAGCACCTCGTTGACGAGTTCGGGGTCGAGCGCCGAGGTGATTTCGTCGCACAGCAATCCCAGCGGCTCCATCGCGAGCGCGCGGGCGATGGCGACCCGCTGCTGCTGGCCGCCGGAAAGCTCGTCGGGATAGGCGTCGAACTTGTGCAAAAGCCCGACGCGGTCGAGCATTCTGCGCGCCATCTCCTCGGCTTGGGGTTTTGGGGTCTTCTTGACCACCATTTGCGAGAGCATGACGTTCCGCCCCGCGCTCAAATGCGGGAAGAGATTGAACGACTGGAAGATCATGCCGATCTTCAGCCTTAGCGCCTTAAGCGCCGCCTCGCCGGGGAGCAATTGCGCGCCGGCGACCGAGATCGAGCCGTCGTTGATCGTCTCCAGTCCGTTGACGCAACGCAGGAGCGTCGATTTGCCCGAGCCGGATTTGCCGATGATGGCGATCACCTCGCCCTTGTCGACGTCGAGATTGATGCCCTTGAGCACCTCGTTGTCCCCGAAGCGCTTTTTGACCTCAGTGATTGTGATGAGCGACATTGAGCTTCCTTTCGAGGACCTGGCTGGTCCTGGACAACGGCCAGCACAGGGCGAAATAGATGAGCGCGACGAGGCCATAGACCGTGAAGGGCTGGAAGGTCGCGTTGGTCACCGCGGTGCCGGCTTTTGTGAGTTCGACAAAGCCGATGATCGAGGTGAGCGCGGTCCCCTTTACCACCTGGACTGAAAAGCCAACCGTGGGCGGGATGGCGATGCGGAGGGCCTGGGGGAGAATGACGTAGCGCAATTGCTGGATGCGCCCCATGCCGAGGCTCGCGGATGCCTCCCACTGGCCCTTTGCGATCGCCTCGACGCAGCCGCGCCAGATCTCGGCGAGGAAGGACGCGGTCCAGAGGATGAGCGCGAGCCCCGCCGCCAGCCACGCTGGCACCGTCATGCCCAGAAGCGCGAGGCCGAAAAAGGCGAGGAAGAGCTGCATCAGCAGCGGTGTGCCCTGAAAGAGCTCGATATAGGCGCGCGCTGCCGTCGCGACGGCTTTATTGGCGCTGATGCGCATGAACATGACGACGAGCCCGACAATGCCGCCGCCCACGAATGAGACGAGCGAGAGCAGGATCGTCCACCGTGTCGCGAGCAGAAGGTTGCGCAGGATGTCCCAGAGGGTGAACTCGATCATCGCGCGGCCTTTCGTTTGGGGAAGAGCGCCCAGCCAATACCGGCGAGCACCTGCCGGAGGAGGATCGAGAGCACGAGATAGATCAACGTCGAGACGATATAGGTCTCGAAGGCGCGGAAATTGCGCGACTGGATGAAATTGGCCGCGTAGCTCAGGTCCTGCGCCGCGATCTGCGAAACGACCGCCGAACCGAGCATGACGATGACGATCTGCGAGGAGAGCGCGGGCCAGATGCGCTGGAGCGCGGGGATCAGCACGACGTGGTAGAAGGTCTCGAACGGCGTCATGGCGAGGCTCGCGCCGGCCTCGAACTGCCCGCGTGGCGTGGCCTGGATACCCGCGCGGATGATCTCGCAGCTATAGGCGCCCAGATTGACGATCATGGCGAGGGTCGCGGCTTCGAGTTCGCTCATCTGCACGCCCAGCGAGGGCAGGCCGAAAAAGATGAAAAAGAGCTGGATCATGAACGGCGTGTTGCGGATCAGCTCGACATAGGCGACGACAACGGGCCGCGCCCAATTGGGGCCGAGCGCCCGCGTCCATGCGCATACCGTGCCCAGAAGGCAGCCAAGGACGGCGCCGACGGCCATGAGGTAGATGGTGACGCCGATGCCGTCGATAAGGACGGGCAGGTATTGCGGCAGCCAGCCGAAATTCAGTTGATAGCCCATGGTGGACGAATGACCCCGGACGTGGGTGGAAGGGCGCCGGCAAGGACGTGCCGGCGCCGGCTCGGGGTTAAAGGTCTGCGGGCAGGGGCTGTTCGAGCCATTCCATGGAGATGGCTTCAAGAGCGCCGTCGGCCTTGGCGTCGGCGATGATCGCATTGACCGCGGCCATCAGTTCGGGCTCATCCTTGTTCATCCCGATATAGCAGGGGGAATTCTTGACGAGGAATTTGAGCTCGGGGCGGATCGGCGGGTTGCGCTCGAGAATGGCGGCGGCCACGACGTTGCCGGTGGCGATCAGTTCGACCTGGCCGGAAAGGAACGAGGAAATCGTGCCGTTGTTGTCCTCGTAGCGCTGGATGGTGACGTCGTCGCCGACCAGTTCGGTCAGTTCGAGATCTTCGACCGAACCCCGGGTGACGCCGAGCGTATAGCCGCCCAGATCTTCGATTGCGGCGACGGTGACGGTGTCAGGGCCGAAGACGCCATTGAAGAACGGGGCGTAGGCATCTGAAAAATCGATGACGGCTTCGCGCTCGGGGTTTTTGCCGAGGCTGGAGATGACCAGATCGACCATGCCGGTCTGAAGGTATGGGATGCGATTGGCGCTCGTCACCGGCACCAGTTCGAGCTCGACGCCGAGCTTTTCAGCGATCAGTTCGGCCATGTCGATGTCGTAGCCGACCGGCTGCAGGTCGGTGCCGACGCTGCCGAAGGGCGGAAAGTCCTGCGGCACCGCGATCTTGATCGTGCCGCGCGCTTCGATATCGGCGAGGGCGTCGGCCTGTGCCGGGACGGCGAGGCCGATGGTTGCAGCGACCAGCGTCGCCAGCGTGATGAATGAGCGTCTGTGCATATGCGGAAGTCCCCTGTTTGCGCCTTGTGATGCGCTTGGGGCAGCAACTTCCGTGCCAGAGCGGTCATACGTTGATTTCCTATGGGAAATGCCGATTGTATACCGCGCGGCAGTGGGATTGTGTCCAATAATTGGACGTGGTCGAACGCCGGTGCATAAATTTTATGCGGCTAGCGGCGCTCGTAAAACGCGTTTCCGCCGGCGACCAGCACGTAGTGCATGTTGGAATAGGGAAAGCTCAGACCAGCGGTGTGGAAGTATTTCGCGCTGCGCACGCCCGGGTGCCGCTGGCCGCGCAGGACCTGTTGGGCGACAGACGCGGCGAGTTGCACACTGCGCGGTTCGGTCATCGGCCGCGCCAGGACACCTGAGGCGAACTGGTTTTTCTGCCCGACGACGCCGCAGATATCATTGGGGAATTGCGGTGAGTCGACGCGGTTCATCACCACCGTGCCAACCGCAAGCATGCCCTCGGGGCTGGAACGGTTGGATTCGAAATACATCACGCGTGTCATGCATTCGTGGGACGATTTGGTCTGAAACCAGCCGCCCAGTGTCAGGCAGCCCGAAAGGGGCAGAACAAGCGCCATCGTGGTGGCGGCCAGCAGGGCTTTTTTGAGAAGTCGCATCGCACACAACCGTTCCGATGAGCAGAAACGCACGGTAGCGGCCGGAAAGCCGGACGCCCGGATAGCGAAACTTGCCATAACGGGGTTAACGCCGCGTTCACCTTCCTGATACGGGCGGGAACGCACAGTCGTCAGTTCATCCGCAGGTTCTGCTGGACGACAGTGAGCATTTCCTGCACCGAGGCGAATTCGACTGCGATGCCGTCGTGGAAATGGCGCACGACCCGCGCGCGCATGCGGCCGAGGGTGACCGGCGTTCCCAGCGCCGGACGGACGTCGAGTTCGACCGCGGCCCCGGAAAGCGAAATGTCGGTGATCTTGCAGTTGTAGCGCCGACCGTCCTCGAGCAGGATCGAGGAATGGCGGATGTCGGGAACGACACGTTCATGACGGCGATCCTCGGCGAGGTCGAGAATGTCCTTGTTGGTCAGCCATGTGAGCTGCGCTGCCATCTTGTCGCGCTTGCGGGCAGACGCGATCAGGTTGAGCCGGAAGCCGCCGTCGACGACGTCGCGAATCACACCTTCGATGCGTCCCACATGGTCCAGATAGATAACGATCCGTTCGCCGGCGCTGCCGGAGATCGGCGCGACGACAAGCGCGTCGCCGGGGGACATTTCGATGACCTGGCAAGGGAATTCCCGGCGGTCGGCAAGCATGTAGCGGCCGAGAACGGAAACCTTGACGCTCTGGAATCGGTCAGGGTCATCCTCGCCCATGCCCTGCGATCCGTAGACGTCGTAGGCTGTATTTCCGTCGAGCATTGGCTGCGTCCTGCCGCAATCATTCAATGAAACAGCAGAACTATAGGGGGTTTTGCGTTAATGCTTGGTAAGGAACCTAGTCAAATTTTGGTATGTATTTCGCCCTCGGGGCGTCAGTTTTTGCCGCCGTCGATCACGGCCAGATGCGCGTAGCGGCGGGCGGAAAGCCCGGCAACCGTCGCCTGGAGAGGCGCGTGCGCGGCCTCCGTTTCAGTGCGGGCCTGGCGGACCGTCGCGGCCATTTCGCCGAAGGCCGCGTCCGAATAGGGTGCGCCGGCGCGGGTGTCGCGGTCGTCGGGCCAGATCAGCCGCAACGCGGTGATGCGCTGGCTGGTGATCGGATGAATGCCGAGCCAGTAGGGCGTGTCGAGCGCGGTCAGTCCGCCCATGACACGAGCGGTTGTCACGCCGTTGTGGCGAAGCGGAAACAGAGCCAGTTCGAAGCTGAGTTTTTCACCGCGGTCGGACTGCCCTTCATAGGTGACGAGCGCGACGGCGTGGTCTTCGGTCACGGCGCGCATAAGCGTGTCGATGGCGTCGCGGTCCTTGGCGCCCCAGAGGGCGGAGAAGGGGCGTGCCTTGAGCTCGCGGCAGTAGCTGGCGCACAGGTGCGAACCTGCCAGGCGGAAATCGAACTCGACGCCGTCGGCGGATTCGAGGATGAAGGTGTAAGCCAACGCATCGCGGATGCGGGTCGGATCGATATCGCGGCGTTCGGGAGCGCTGCGAGCGCCGCGAATTTCGTTCCAGTAGGCGTAAAGCGTCCGTGTGCTGGCTTGCTGCATTTTGTCCAAATTCCTCTGCGGCAGGGCTTGGCGCCGCTTGCGACTGCCCGCTAAATCGACTAGCCACACAGTCTCAAATCCGGCATCGGAAATCGCCCTTAAACAATCATTAAGGTTAATTTCCACGCTGGCAATGTGGATATTGTGATGAGGCGCCGGCAAGCGGCAGCGATCAAAGGGATTTTTCCGATGAGCGAGGGGGGAAAAGAAGAGACGGGGCCGGCCCGTCAGCCCGTTTTTCTCGTGCCGGGCGTCGTCACCGCGCTTGTGGGGGCGCTGTGGGCGGTTCACCTCGGCGCGAGCTTGGTTCTTGATTCCGAAGGCCTCTATAACCTGCGGATTTGGTTCGGTTTTATCCCCTTCCGCTTTGTGGCACCGGAGCTTCTCCCGGGTGGCTTCTGGCCGCTCTTGTGGACCGGGTTCACGCATGCCTTCCTGCATGTCGACGTCATGCACCTGATCGTCAATTCCGCGTGGCTTGCCGTATTCGGAACTCCGGTGGCGCGGCGCTACGGGAGTGGCGCGACGCTGGCCGTTTTTCTTCTCGGCGCGCTGGCCGGTGCGCTGTTAAACGCCCTTCATCAACTCATCGATGTTAACCAATTCGTGGTCCTGATCGGGGCGTCCGGCGGGGTTTCCGCGCTTACTGGAGCGGCGCTGCGGTTCATTTTCCAGCCCCTGATCGTCAAGCGCGATCCGGAGACCGGGGAGGCGGTCGTGATGGGCCGGCGCACCGCGACGTTCGCCGAGCTGTTCACAAACGTGCGCAGCCGGGTGTTCATCATTTTCTGGCTGGGTGGCAACCTCGTCGTCGGCTTCGCGCCGCTCGTGATGGGCGTCGATGTGCCCATCGCATGGGACGCGCATATCGGCGGTTTCATAGCCGGACTGCTGCTGCCGGCGGCGTTCGACCGCCGGCTGCGGGCCGGCGCGGGGCGCTAGGTACCCTTATACACGTCCTCGGGATCGAACAGCTTCGGCATGCCGGTGTCCGCCAGCGTCGCGCCCTGGCCGTCGCGCTCGACCGTTCGGAAAAAGCACGATTTGCGCCCGGTGTGACAGGCGGCGCCGTGGCCGGTCTGGTTGACGACGAGGACGATCGCGTCCTGATCGCAGTCGGTGCGCATTTCGACCACTTCCTGGAGTTCCCCCGAGGTGGCGCCCTTTTTCCACAGTTCGCCGCGCGAGCGAGACCAGTAGTGCGCGTGCCCTGTCTCCAGCGTCGCCGCGATCGCCTCGGCGTTCATGTGAGCGACCATCAGCACGTCCTTGCTCGCTGAGTCGACCGTGATCGCGGTAACGAGCCCGGCGGCGTCGAAGCGTGGCGCAAAGATGGAGCCCGATTCGAGCTCCGCCTTGGAAAGCGTTTTGGGATCGGCAAACTGCATGGGAGGACTGCCGTCTAGTGGCGCGCGACCATGGCGAAGAAGCGGTCCTGCTCCTGCCGGTCCTCGGCGAAAACGCCTGTGAACCGGTGGGTGATCGTCGAGGAACCGTGCTTTCTCACCCCGCGCATGGACATGCACATATGCTCGGCCTCGAGCATCACGGCGGCGCCGCGCGGGTTGATGGCCTCGTTGACCGCGTCGATGATCTGGATGGTGAGGTGTTCCTGGGTCTGGAGCCGCCGCGCGAAAACGTCGGTCACGCGCGCGAGCTTGGAGAGGCCCACGACCCCGTCATGGGGAAGGTAGGCGATGTGCGCCTTGCCCACGAAGGGCACCATGTGGTGTTCGCAGTGCGAATAAAACGGGATGTCGCGGACCAGCACGATATCGTCGTAGCCGCCGACATCGGAGAAGGTGGTGCTGAGAATCTCGCCGGCATCCTGATCGTAGCCCGAGAAAAACTCGCCATAGGCCTCAACCACGCGGCGGGGCGTATCGATGAGCCCTTCACGCGTCGGGTTGTCGCCGGCCCATGCGATGAGGGTACGTACGGCGGCCTCGGCCTCTTCGCGGGAAGGGCGGGAAACGACCGTCTCAGCGTCGTTGGCGGAAACGATCTTGGGCTTGGCGGTCATGTCCATATTCTGGCGCATCCCTTCGATGCCGGCGGACCGCTTTGCGGCCAAGTGCCGTGGGGTATCGGACGGACTTATAACTTTTGCAGGTCCGGGCAACGCCCCTTATATAGGGCGGGAGTGGCCTCCGACAAGAAAACACATTGGCCGCAAACAGCGAACGAAGACATATTGTGCCCTAGAAGGGACGCATGGACAATGGACTTTTCCGACCTCTACAGCGCCCGAATTCTCGAGATCGCGGGCAACGCGACGCCGATGCCGCGCCTCGCTGCGCCACAGGGGACGGCCCGAAAAGTCTCGCGGGTGTGCGGCTCGGTCGTCGAGGTCGATCTCGCGCTCGAAGATGGCGCCGTTTCGGCCTATGGGGCGGATATCAACGCCTGCGCGCTGGGGCAGACCAGCGCCGCCATCGTTGCCAACCACATCCTGGGCTCGACCCCCGACGAACTGCGTGCGCTGCGCGAAACAATGACCGCCATGCTCAAATCGGGCGGCCCACCGCCCAATGGCAAGTGGGACGACCTCAAATATCTCGAGCCGGTGCGCGGCTATCCGGCGCGGCACGCCTCGACGCTTCTGGTCTTCGATGCGGTGGCCGAAGCGCTCGAAAAGGCCGGGGCATGATTGCCCGGTTCTGGGCCGTTATCGATTTTCCCTTCAAATGGGCGGCCTATATCCTCATACAAGCCTACCGCTATACGCTGTCCGCCTTTGTCGGCCGCAATTGCCGGCATCTGCCGACCTGTTCGGAGTTCACCCGCGACGCCATTTTGAAGCACGGCTTCTGGCCGGGCGGCTGGATGGGTGCGGCCCGCATCTGGCGGTGCCGGCCACGCGGCACGCACGGGTACGATCCGGTGCCCGACGCGCTGCCCGACCGGGCGCTCTGGTATTTGCCCTGGCGCTACGGGCGCTGGCGGTAAAGGGGCTGGAAATCTCGCCTGTTCGTGCTAATCAACCCGCCTCAATTCAACCCGATGTTGAGTTGCCAACGGCCGATTTTGGCCAGCCACAGGAGATATGACGATGATTAAGGTGACGTTCCCCGACGGTGCAGTGCGTGAATACGCCAAAGGCACCACCGGGACCACCGTCGTCGAGGGTATCTCCAAGTCGCTGGCCAAGAAGACGGTCGCGATGCGCTGGAACGGTGTGCTCTCGGACCTCGCCGACCCGCTCGAGGGTGACGGTACGCTCCAGTTCGTCCTGCGTGACGACGAAGCGGCGCTCGAGTTGATCCGCCACGATGCCGCACACGTTCTCGCCGAGGCGGTGCAGGAGCTTTGGCCGGGCACGCAGGTCACCATCGGGCCGGTGATCGAGAACGGGTTCTACTACGACTTCCATCGCGAGACGCCGTTCACGGAAGACGAACTGCGCGAGATCGAAGCGAAAATGGCCGAGATCGTCGATCGCGGCGCGGTGTTCACCAAGGAAGTCTGGGACCGCGAGGAGGCCAAGAAGGTGTTCGCCGCCAAGGGCGAGCACTTCAAGGTCGAACTGATCGACGCGATCCCCGAGGACCAGGACGTCAAGATCTACAAGCAGGGGCAATGGTTCGACCTCTGCCGCGGCCCGCACATGCGGTCGACCAAGGATGTGGGCAAGGCGTTCAAGCTGACCAAGGTGGCCGGCGCTTATTGGCGTGGGGATTCGAACAATCCCGTGCTCAGCCGCATCTATGGCACGGCCTGGGCGAGCAAGGAGCAGCTCGATCAGTATCTACATATGATCGAGGAGGCCGAAAAGCGCGATCACCGCAAGATCGGGCAGGAGATGGACCTGTACCACTTCCAGCCCGAAGCGCAGGGTTCGGTATTCTGGCATCCAAACGGGTATGTCATGTACAACCAGATGGAGACCTACATCCGTCGCCGTCTCAACGGGGCGGGCTACAGGGAGATCAAGACCCCGCAGTTGCTCGACAACAAGCTGTGGGAGAAATCGGGGCACTGGGGCAAGTTTCGCGAAAACATGTTCGTCGTACCCGACGAGACGCCCACGACCGAGGGCGATCAGCCCGAGATTTCGCCGGATGCCAATTTCCTGGCTTTGAAGCCGATGAACTGCCCGGCGCACGTTCAGGTCTTCAACCAGGGAATCAAGTCCTACCGCGATCTGCCTTTACGGCTTGCGGAATTCGGTTGCTGCCATCGCAACGAGGCGCATGGCGCTCTGCATGGTCTCATGCGCGTGCGGCAGATGACGCAAGACGATGCGCATATCTTCTGCCGGACCGATCAGATCCAGTCCGAGACCGAGGCGTTCTGTTCGCTCCTCGACTCGGTTTACGAGGATATGGGATTTACCGAGGTGAAGATCCTGCTCGCGACCCGCCCGGATGTCCGGGCCGGCGAGGACGCGGTCTGGGACCTTGCGGAAAAGAGTCTTGGGGATGCGCTGCGTGCAACGGGTCGGGATTTCGAGATCGCTGAAGGCGAGGGGGCGTTTTATGGCCCCAAGCTCGAATTCCATCTCAAGGATGCGATCGGCCGGTCCTGGCAGTGCGGCACTCTGCAGCTCGATTTCGTGATGCCCGAGCGACTCGACGCTTCTTACATCGCCGAGGACGGATCGCGCCAGAGACCTGTCATGTTGCACCGTGCGATCCTCGGCTCGCTGGAGCGCTTTATCGGCATCCTGATCGAGAACTATGCCGGCCGCATGCCGCTCTGGCTCGCGCCGACACAGGTCGTCGTCGCGACCATCGTTTCGGACGCGGACGGCTATGCCCAGGAGGTTGTGCACCAGCTTGCGGCACGCGGCATTCGGGCCGAACTCGATACCCGCAACGAGTCGATCAGCTACAAGGTGCGCGAACACTCGGTGGGCCGGGTGCCGTTCATCTATGTGGTGGGGCGTCGCGAGGCTGAGGAAAAGACCGTGGCGATCCGTCAGCTCGGCAGCCAGGGGCAGACGGTCAAGCCGTTGCACGAGGCGATCGAAACGCTTGCATCCGACGTCACCCCGCCGGACCTCAAGCGCAAAATTTCGCTAGCTGCGGAGTAATCGGGCCGGCGGGACGGCGTAAGCTCACGTCTCGCCGCCTCCTGCTCGCCTTGCCGGGAACTGGGAAGCGTCGGCCGCGCCAGCCGCGCCTCAATAGACCGATGTGAGGATTTCCACTTCGCGCGGGCCGCCCGGGGCGACTTCGAATTCGCGGTTGTAGACGTTGTCGCCCAGCTTGGCGAGCGCGAGGTAGTCGCCTTCGGCAAGAACGGTTGCCGGGAACGCGCCAATATCGGTGAAGATCGTGTCGCCGTTCTGGGATTTGATTGTCCATTCGACGTCCGCGATCGCCTCGCCGCCTTCTTCGGAGACGAGCTTGAGCGCCACCTGGGCGGCGTGATGGTAAAGCGTGGCTTCGGTGATCTGTCCCGGCTCGACCCGGATTTCCGTCCGTATGACCGCGTTGACGCCACCGAAATGGGATTCGATCGTGTAAATGCCGGCGTTGAGGCGGACAAGGTCACCGGGTGCGACGCCGGTCGCGACCTCGACGCGGCCATTGGGGCCGCTCGAATAGATGTCGAAACTTAAAAGCGCGTCGGGGATTTCGACGTCGCCAGAAATCATGGCGTCGAGCTTGAGCCCGCCGACCTCGAAGGTCATCGTGTGGTTGTTGGGGCCCGGTTCGACGAACAGGGTGTCGCTTGCCTGGGCGCGTCCATACGCCAAATGCAGGACGTATTCGCCCGGCGGCAGGCTGAAGCTCGCGGTGGCCTCTTCGGATTTGGCAACCATTGCGAGTTCGCCGCTGTCGTCCACGCGGCTGTCGAAGACGCGCCAGACGAGGCCGTCCGGAATCAAAGGGCCGTTGTCCGATATCCGTGCGGACAGCGTCACCGGCTGCGGTTCGGTGATGTTCGCAATCGCGCGCGAGAACGGCCCGGTCTCTTCGGCCCCGAGTTCGGAAAGCGGTGGCTGATAGGCGTCCGGTCCGCCTTCTCCGGTCAGCGGCTCGCCGCCGAGCTGGGGCGGGCGCGGCGGGGGCACCGGCGCGGCGTCATCCCCGTCCGATTGCGCCATCGCCGGGGCGGCGATCACGGCGGCAAGGATCGGAGCAATGAGCAGGGTAGGCCGCATTGGCAGGTCGACTTCGCTTTCGTTTCGTACGCGTCAGGCGCGATTCCTAATCTTGGATTGCGGAAAAGCTGTGTCATAAGGGGACAAATAGAGCAAGCAGCAAAGGATTCTAGACCAATGAGCGTTAATGCGGCCCTGCGTGCATATCTTTCGTCCCGCCGTACGGTCACCGCACCGTTCCTGGAGGCACCTGGCCCGGACGCCGACGAGCTCACCGAGATGCTCACGATCGCCAGCCGTGTGCCTGATCACGGCAAGCTTGCGCCGTGGCGCTTCATCGTTTTCGAGGGCGATGCGCGAGACAAGGCCGGTGAAAAACTCGCCGAGATCGCCCGGCGGAAGAACCCGGAAATTTCCCAGGCCCAACTCGATCTCGAACGCGGGCAGTTTCTGCCGGCGCCGGTTACTGTCGGGGTCGTCAGCACCGCCGCACCGCATGTCAAAATCCCCGAGTTCGAACAATTGCTTGCCGCCGGCAATGCCTGCTTCAATCTGTGCCATGCCGCCAACGCGCTGGGGTTCGGCGCGCATTGGGTGACGCGCTGGTTCTCATACGACGAGGAGGCATCCGCCATGCTTGGGGCCAAAGAAGGCGAGCGCTTCGTGGGCTTCGTCCATATCGGCACGCCGCAGGCGCGGCTCGAAGAGCGTGATCGTCCCGACGTCGCCGCGATCACCTCGAAATGGGAAGGTTAACCGCGGATTAACCCCGGTAGGGTTTTATTAACCATAAACTTTACTTCGAATCGTGCTCAGGTCATGCCGTTATCCGTCTCCTCCATTCCGCCGCCGCTCGCTTACGCCATCGACAGGGCAGGGCAGCGCAATGGCGTGGATTTCGACTATCTGGTGCAGACGGCCATTCGCGAAAGCAGCCTCAATCCCAACGCGGAAGCTTCGACCTCCTCTGCGACAGGGCTGTTCCAGTTCATCGAGAGCACCTGGCTCGAGGTGATGAAGTACGAGGGACCGCGTTTGGGCTATGCCGATCTCGCCGCGCATATCGAGGGCGAGGACGGAGAATTGTTCGTGCGCGACCCGAACGTGCGCGAACAGATCCTGGACCTGCGCCGTAATCCGGAAGTCGCGGCGGATATGGCTGCGGCGTTCACCCGGCGCAATGGCGACTATCTGCAGCAGAAGTTCGGGCGCATGCCCAGTCCGGGCGAACTCTACATCGCGCATTTTCTCGGAGCGCGCGGCGCGGAGCGGTTCTTCGAAGCTGGTTTGAGCCAGCCCAATGCCATCGCCGCCGAGCTTTTCCCCCGCCCCGCCGCGGCAAACAGGGCCATTTTCTATGAGAACGGCCAGCCGCGAACCGTGCGCGAGGTCTATGAGGCGCTCGTTGCGCGTCACAACGGAACCAGCCTGCCCAATGCTCAATTTGCGACCCAGCAATTGGCGAGCGCCGAACCGCTGCCTTCGCGGTTCGAGATCGAGGGGCCGGTCATGCCAGAGGGCGTTTCGTTCACCTCGCTTTTCAGCACCCAGGTCGAGGGTGCGACCGGGTCGCCGCTCAATACAGAGGTCTCCGGCGGGGGCGGGCGCCCCTTGTTTTCGGGGCTTTACGGGGACGAATAACGCCCCCGTTTCGCGCACCCGGTTATAGTGAACCAATCCTTAAATCTTGCGCTTTAGGGTGACCGGATCAGTACCGGGGATGAGTATGGTCGCCTATCAGCGTTATGTTCAGTTGAGTCAGTCTTGCGACAGCGAGGAGCGCGGGCAGGCCGCGCATATCGCGGCGATGGCGTATCTGGGGCATCGTGGGCCCGCCGACGAACAGGCCGCGCTTTACGCGGCGCTTATGAATTTCCTCGACGACCGCTCGGTGAAGGTGCGCGCAGCGCTTGCGTACGGGCTTTTGCATTCGGAACACGCGCCGCGTCCAATCATGCTGGCACTGGCGCAGGATGCGCCGGTCATCTCCCGCGCGGTGGTTCAATTCTCGCCCGTTCTGCTCGACGCCGATCTTATCGGCATCATCCGCTCGGGCGACCCCGATATGCTGGCGGTGATGACGATGCGTCCGGCCCTGAGCACACGTGTGGCGCTCGCGCTCGTGCGGATCGAGGATCCGGACCTTTGTATCCGCGTCCTCGCGCGCGACGATATTGCGTTGCCGGAGGACGAACTGATGGTTCTCGCGGAGCGCTGGGGCGAGGATGCGCGGACGCGTGGCGCGCTTTTAAAGCGCAAGGATTTGCCCGGCCTCGCCCGCCGTCATCTTGTAGGGCAGGTGCGCGAGGCCCTGATGGGCACGCGGATCGTCAAAGGCGCGATCCAGCCGCGCCGGCTCGATCGATTGATGCGCGACGCTTGCGATACGGCGACGACATCCATCGGCGAGCGCGAAGCGGGGCGGGGCAGGGTGCACTACGCCAAGGCGCTGATCGAAGCTGACGCGGTCAATGCCCGGCTGATGTTGCACGCACTCGTGCACGGGCAGGTGCTGTTTTTCGCCGATTGCCTTGCCGAGCTCGCCGAAACCCCGCGCGCCAAGGTATTCACCATCCTCGACGGTGGCAGCCGCGCGGCGCTCAACGCGCTTTTTGCGCGCTGCGGATTCTCCGCTCCGGTGCGCAATCTCCTCGCGCGCATGGTTTCGCACGCCCGGACCGCTGATCTCGCTGACGATCTGGCGGCACGCCATTTCATCGTCTCGCTTCTGATCGAAGAGTTGATCACCGAACACGAGGGCGATATTCCCGGCACGCTCGATGAGGTATTCGCCTACCTCAACGAACAGAACATCGCGCTTGCCCGCGCCGCCGCGCGCGGGGTGATGCCGGCTTTCGCGGCCGAAGTGCCCGATGCTGTCATGGTGCCGGACGATCGTCCTAACCGCCTCACGCTGCCGGCCGCCTAATACCGGAACTGTTCGACGAGGATCCGTTCGTCGAGGCTGTGGCCGGGGTCAAACAGCAGCGTCACCGAATGGCGGCGGTCCTCCTGAACGTGGACCTCGCGGACGTCTTCGAACTCCACATTGTCGGCCACCGCGCTCACCGGGCGCTTCTGGGCTTCGAGCGTGCGGAACCGGATATTGGCGCGGTTGGACAGAATCGCGCCGCGCCAGCGGCGGGGTCGGAATGGTGAAATCGGCGTCAGGGCGAGAAGGGGCGCGGTGATGGGCAGGATAGGCCCGTGTGCGGAAAGGTTATAGGCCGTGGAGCCCGCCGGGGTTGCGACGATGATGCCGTCGCAGGTCAGCTCATCGAGCCGCACCTCGCCATCGATCTTGATCTCGATCTTGGCGGCCTGGTAGGTCGAACGGAACAGTGAGACCTCGTTGAGCGCGAGCGCCTTGGCGGTTGTCCCGTCCGCCTGAACGACGTCCATCTTGAGCGGGTGGATGGTGGTTGGCAGGGCCGCGCGCAGGCGGACGTCGAGCGCCTCGGTCCTGAACTCGTTCATCAGGAACCCGACCGAACCGAAATTCATGCCGTAGACGGGGATGCCCTTGTCCATGACGCGATGAAGCGTTTCAAGCATCAACCCGTCACCCCCAAGCGCAACAATGATGCTCGCGTCACTGAGCGCCGCATCGCCGTGGCGCCGGGCGAGCGCGTCGCGCGCTTCCTGGGCTTCGGGGGTGTTGGACGCGACGAAGGCGACCTTGCCATCGGTATATAGTGCCAAGGCTTTAACGCCTCCCGCCCAGCTTTATGACGTCCAGCCCGTTTAGCACGCGCAACGCAACCACGCCAACGCCGAGTTTTCCCCGCCGCAACACCGGCGGTCAACACTGGTATTGTCGTGGCAAAGATGTATGATAGCTTTCATGATGCCGGTTGGTTGGCGGCATCGGCCAGACATTTTCATGTCCTGCATTGTCTTTTTATATCATTGGCTTCCTACCGGTTTTGCAGGTAGATTCGGACATTCCGCCGCCGCCGGGCCGGTATGATCAGCATCTCCATATCACGGAGACTGATATGATAAATTTTTGTACCTAACTGTTTAGTTCATTGACAAGTGCGCGTTTGCCGTGTTGGTTTTACGTGCCGGTGGGGCGGAGGAGGCCCGGCCGGTGGATACCCCGATCAGGGGAGCCATCTTTTTTGGGAGGATGATATATGCCACGAATGAATCGCAGGCGATTTGTAGGGTCGCTGATGGCGGGTGCCGGCGCGGCCGCAACCTTGCCGATGTTTTCGCGCTCTGCCTTTGCGCAGGATGCAGCCCGGCTGCGGCTTTACTGGTGGGGTAACCCCAGCCGCGACGAACGCACGTTCACCGTGATCGATCTGTTCGAGGAGGCCAATCCCGGCGTCCAGATCGATGGCGAGACGGTAAGCTGGGGCGACTATTGGACGAAGCTCGCCACGCAGACGGCGGGCCGGAATATGCCCGACATCGTGCAGATGGACTATCGCTATCTAGACGAATATGTCAGCCGCGGGGCGCTGCATTCGCTTGAGGAATTCCGCGGCGGTGCCCTCGATCTCTCGACCTACGAGGAAGGTCCGCTGGCCGGTGGTATGGTGGACGGCGAACTCTATGCCATCAATATCGGGTCGAATACCCAGGTCGCGCTCTTCAATGCGCGGATTTTCGACGAGGTCGGCATCGCCTTCGACCCCTATGGATACACGCTTGAAGACCTCAAGCGCATCGCCACGGAAATTACCGAGGCGACCGGTGGCAGCACCTACGGGACCGACGACAACACGCTCGCGTACGAGGCCTTCGAAACGTTTGCCCGGCAGAGCCAGGCACCGCTTTTCGCAGCCGACGGCAGCATCGGGACCAATGAAGAGGTTGTCGGCGAGTTCTGGGAGTTCTGGCGTTCGATGCGCGAAGCCGGCGTTGTGCCGCCCGCAGAGCAGAGCGCAAGCCTGATCGGGTCGGGCATGAACGAATTGGGTCTGATTACCCAGAATACGGCGATGTCCTATCTATGGTCGAACCAGATCGTGGGGGCACAGTCGCTTTCGTCCGACGTTCTGGGCGCGGCGATGTATCCGCAGAAGGCGGGTGGTGTCCCGGGGCAGTACGTCAAACCCTCGATGTTCCTGGCGATGTCCGCCAACACCGAACATCCCGAGATTGCGGCCAAGTTCATCAGCGACTGGGTCAACGACCCTGCGATGACGGCGGTTCTCGGACTCGAGCGCGGCATTCCGCCGGTTCCCGAGGTCCGCGAGGCGCTCTCGCCCGAATTCACGGAGGCCGAGCGGCTTTCGGTGGGGTATTTCAGCGAGGCGCAGAAGCATGTCGGCGAGTTGCCGCCGCCGCCGCCGCCGGCCGCTGGCGAGGTCACGGATGCATTCGTCCGCATCGGTACCGAGGTGCTGCTCGACCGCCAGTCGATCAGCGACGCCGCTGCGGAGTTCGTCGGGCAGGCGAACGCCATTCGCCGCCGGGCGGGCTAGTTCCACTCACCTGCCGCCGCCGGGGACCTCCCGTCCCGGCGGCGGTTTTTTTGGTACGGACGAAACGTCATGAACAAGTTCATTCGGCGCAATCTGCCGGGATATACATTCCTGTTTCCCTGGCTTATTGGCTTTTTCGCGTTGGCCCTCGGCCCGATCCTGGCCTCGCTCTACCTTTCGTTCACGCGGTACGACATACTGACGCCGCCGCAATGGGCGGGGCTCGAGAATTACGAGTATATGTTCACCTGGGACGACCGCTTCTGGCAGTCCATGAAGGTGACGTTCACGTTCGTTTTCCTGTCCGTGCCCGCCAAGCTGATCTTCGCCCTCGGCATCGCCATGGCGCTGGACAAGGGTATCCGAGGCATCGGGCTCTACAGGGCGGTCTACTACCTTCCGTCGATTTTGGGCGCGAGCATCGCAGTCGCCATCCTGTGGCGTCAGGTGTTCGAGGCCAACGGCGTTATCAATTCCATCCTCGCGATCTTCGGCATTGCCGGCCCGCACTGGATGGGCAATCCGGACTATTCGCTCTACACCATCGTGACGCTGGCGGTCTGGCAGTTCGGCGCGCCGATGCTGATCTTCCTTGCCGGATTGCGTGCCATTCCGAATGATCTTTACGAGGCCGCCGAAATCGACGCGGCGTCGAAAACCCGCAAGTTCTTCGCCATAACGCTGCCGCTGCTGGGCCCGGTGATCTTTTTTAATCTGGTGCTCCAGACCATCGACGCATTCAAGATCTTCACCAATGCGTTCGTGATTTCCGGCGGCAACGGCGCTCCGGCGGATTCGCTGCTGTTCTTCACGATCTATCTCTATGAAGAAGCCTTCAAATACTTCCGCATGGGCTACGCCTCGGCGCTCGCCTGGGTACTTCTGATCGTGATTGCGCTCTTTACGGCGATCGCCTTTTTCAGCTCCCGCTACTGGGTCTACTACGAGAACGAGAGGGATTGATCATGACCCAGGCTACCGTCTCATACGAACAGGGCGAGGATGCGCGCGAAGTCGCCGCCGGCATCAGGGCCCGCCGCCGCAAGCGCGAAGCACGTTCGCGGCTTTTGAAGCATGTCTTCCTGCTGATCTTCGCCTTCATCATGATCTATCCGCTCTTGTGGATGCTGGCGAGTTCGCTCAAGCCGGACGACGAGATTTTCGGCAGGCTTTCCCTGTGGCCGTCGGAATTCCATTGGAGCAATTATTCCGAGGGCTGGAATGCGCTGAGGGTCAGCTTTTCCCGGTTCTATCTCAACTCGGCGTTCGTGACCGTTGTGAGCGTTATCGGAAACCTGCTCTCGTGTTCGTTCGCGGCCTATGCGTTCGCGCGGCTCGAATTCACGGGGCGCCGGTTCTGGTTCGCGCTCATGATGATGACGCTCATGATCCCGTATCATGTGGTGCTGATCCCGCAATATGTGCTCTTTGACCAGCTCAACATGGTCAACACCTATTGGCCGCTCATCCTGCCTAAATTCCTGGCGTCGGATGCGTTCTTCACCTTCCTGATGATCCAGTTCTTCCGGCAGCTTCCGCGCGAACTGGACGAGGCGGCAATGATCGACGGGTGTTCACCCTTCAAGATCTATTGGGCCATCATCCTGCCGTTGTCGCTTCCGGCGATGGCGACGGCCGCGATCTTCTCGTTCATCTGGGTGTGGGAGGACTTCCTGGCCCCGCTCATCTATCTCAACGACATCCAGAACTACACCGTGCCGCTCGCGCTGCGCCTGTTCATCGATCAGGAGAGCCAGTCGGCGTACGGACAGATGTTCGCGATGAGCGTGCTCTCGATCGTGCCGGTCATTGTCTTCTTCATTATTTTCCAAAAGCTCATCATCCGCGGTATCGCGATGAGCGGTCTCAAGTAGGAAAGGCGTACGAAAAATGGCTGGTCTGAGCCTTAGAAACGTCAAAAAGAGCTACGGTGCCGTCGAGGTGATCGACGATCTCAACCTCGATATCGAAAGCGGCGAGTTCCTTGTGCTCGTCGGTCCGTCCGGGTGTGGGAAATCCACCTTGTTGCGGATGATTGCCGGGCTCGAGGAGATCACCGACGGAACGATCTCGATCGGGGGCAGGGTGGTCAATGAACTGCCTGCCGCACGGCGCGAGCTTTCGATGGTGTTTCAGTCCTATGCGCTCTATCCGCACATGAGTGTCAGGAAAAATCTCGCCTTTGGCCTCACAAATCTCAAGATGCCCAAGGACGAGATCGAAAAACGCGTCGCCGACGCAGCGCAGATCCTGCAGATCGAACCTCTGCTCGAGCGGCGTCCGCGCCAGCTTTCGGGCGGCCAGAAACAGCGCGTCGCCATCGGCCGCGCCATCGTGCGCGAACCCAAGCTGTTTCTCTTTGACGAGCCTTTGTCGAACCTCGACGCCGAACTGCGCGTGCAGATGCGCGTGGAGCTTGCGAGCCTCTACAAGCGTCTCGGTACGACGATGATCTACGTGACGCACGACCAGATCGAGGCGATGACGATGGCAACGCGTATCGTCGTGCTCAACAAAGGGATTATCGAACAGGTCGGTACGCCGTTCGAACTCTATAACCGTCCGCGGAACCTGTTCGTCGCCGGGTTCATCGGTTCGCCCAAGATCAATATGCTCAAAGGGAAGGCGACACACGCAGGCGCCGGTTCGGAAATCGCGTTGGACGATTTCGGCACCGTCGTTCCCGGCGCGCTGCCGACTGCCGACGAAACGATCACGGTGTGCGTGCGCCCCGAACATCTGAGCTTCGGTTCCGACGGCCCGTTCACCGCGACGGGGGAAATCAGCCTTGTGGAATATCTCGGGAGCGAAATCTATGCGCATGTGCGCATGGCTTCCGGGCAAATCCTGGTGGTTCACGCGTCGGGCCGCGCGCAGCTGCGCATGGGCGAAACGGCAACCGTCTCGTTCGATCCCGCCTTCGCGCATTATTTCGACGCCCAGGGCCAGCGCGTGGAAAGCGGCGACGGCGCCGTGCAATGACCGCCGTCGTGTCATATCTCTAGTCTTTCAGGTGTCGCGTGAGTTCTAGCGGACAGAAGTTTGCGGTCATCGGGGTTGACCACGGCCATGCCATTGGCATGGCGCGCGGGCTCATTGGCGCCGGTGCCGCCTGCAAAGGGTGGTGGACGCGGGGGGACACGGAGGGGGCAAAGCAGTTCGCTGGCCAGTTCCCGGATCTCGTGCGTTTCGATGACCGCCGCCGGCTGCTCGATGATCCCGAAACCGAGTTTGTCGTTATCGCAGCGATCAATTCCGAGCGCGCGGCGTTCGCACTCGAGGCGCTCGAAGCGGGCAAGGATGTGCTGGTCGACAAGCCGGGGTGCACGTCGCTCGACGATCTGGCGCGCATCGAGAACGCCGTCGCCGAAACGGGCCGGAAATGGATCGTCTTTTTCGGCGAGCGTCTGGGCGTCCCTTCGGCGACGATGGCCGACAGGCTGATCAGTGAGGGCGCCATCGGCGACGTGATCCAGACGATCGGCCTGGGGCCGCACCAGCTCAGGGCTGACGTGCGGCCGGACTGGTTCTGGAACAGGGAGCAGTATGGCGGCATTCTCACCGACATCGCGGCACACCAGTTCGACCAGTTCCTCCACTTCACGCGGTCGACCGACGCCGAAGTCGTCAGCAGTGCGACAGGGCGGTTCGGAGCGCATGAGGGTAACGGGTTCGAGGATTTCGGTGAGGCGCTGATCCGCAGTCCGCATGCGAGTGGGTATGCGCGCGTCGACTGGTTCACGCCGGATGGGCTCGGCACCTGGGGGGACGGGCGCATGACGATCCTCGGGACCAAGGGCTATATCGAGTTGCGCAAGTATATCGACATCGCCGGCGCGCCGGGCACCGACCATTTGTTCCTCGTCAACGGCGAGGCGCCGCAGCGGATCGATTGCAGCGGGGTCGGAACTCCGTTCTTCGCCCAGTTTCTCGAGGACGTCCGTACGCGAGAAGAATCCGCCATGCGCCAGCAGCATGCGTTTGCCGCGACCCGGTTGGCGCTCGTTGCGCAGCGGGATGCAAAAAGGATCGGAAAGTGACCGAACATAAGAAACTCAAAATCGCGATCATCGGGGCCGGGGTCGGCATAGGCCACGCCCGGGGCATTGCCGAGCTGCCGCATCTTTATGACATCGCGGTGATCTGCGACATCAACACCGAGCGCGCAGCGAGTGTCGCGAAGGAATTTCCCGGCGCCCGGGTCGAGGCCGATATGCAAGCGGTGCTCGACGACCCCGATATCGACATCGTCTCCATGTGCCTGCCGCCGCATATGCACTATCAGGCGATCATCGACGGGCTTGCGGCCGGAAAACACGTCATGGGCGAAAAGCCGCTCGTAACGTCGCTGGCGGACGTCGACCGCGTCGAGGATGCGCTCGCGAAGGCTTCGACCAGGCTTTTCCCCGTCTTCCAGTACCGGTTCGGGCCAGGTTATCGCAAGCTCATGCACCTCATCGAATCCGGGCTGCTCGGGAAAGCCTATACGGCGACGCTCGAAACGCACTGGCGGCGTGAAGCAGCCTATTATGCGACCCCTTGGCGCGGTACCTGGGCGGGGGAATGCGGCGGGGTCATCGTGAGCCACGCGATCCACATTCACGACCTGATGGCGCACGCCCTGGGCGGGGTCAAGCGCGTCGCGGCGTTCCTGCAGACACGGTGCAATCCGATCGAGACAGAGGACTGCGCGGCAGTGAGCCTTGAAACCGGCAGCGGCGCGCTGGTGACGTCGTCGATGACGCTTGGGGCGGCGGAGGACATGTCGCGGATGCGGTTCTGTTTCGAGAACGCCACCATTCAGAGCGATCTCGAACCCTATACGATCAGCCAGGGGAACTGGACGTTTGTTGCGAAAACGCCCGAACTGCAGCGCGAGATCGACGCGGCCTGCGCGGCGGTCGATGACGGGTATTCGCGCTATGCCGGGCTCTATGAGGCGGTTCATCGTGCCCTTCACGGCGAAGATGTGCCGCTGCTTGGCGATATCGCCGCGGCGCGCCATGCGATGGAGCTGATCACCGCGATCTACGATTCGCAACGCAACGAGAGGATCGTGTCGCTGCCGCTTGATGGTGCCCATTCCCTTTACAGGGGCTGGGTACCGGAAACCGCGAGTCCGGCCAGGGCCGCGTCGCACTGATTGCGTGAGAGCCGTGCCGAAAACAGCAGCCGTTTCTTCGATCCAGTCCGATCCGCCCCATTTTTCGGGCGGGCGGGTGATGAACGTGGATCAGCTCAAGCGGCGGCCACGGCGCGATGCCGAGCGGACCAAGACCGACATCCTTCTGGCGGCGATACATGAGTTCTCCGAGTACGGCGACACCGGCGCGCGCATCGACCGCATCGCGCACCGGGCCAACGCCAACAAGGCGCTCATCTATTCGTATTTCGGCAACAAGGAGGGGCTCTACGAGCAAGCGCTACGTGAAGCCTACGTGCAAATCCGTTCGGGCGAACGTGCGCTCGATCTGGACGCGCTGGCGCCGCGCGACGCGATACGCGCGCTTATCGCGTTCACCATGCGGCACTTCCTTGAATCGCCTTGGTTCCTGCGGCTTCTGACCACAGAGAACCTGCGCCGCGGACAGACGATCCAGCACATGGACGATATCGCCAGCCTGCAGTCGCCGCTTATCAACCACATTGCGAAGATCCTCGAGCGCGGGTGCAAGGCCGGACTGTTCCGTTCGGACGTCGAACCGGTGGAACTCTATGTGATGACGGCCTCGCTGTTCTTCTTCCCCCTCTCGAACGGGTATACGCTGGGCGCAGTCTTCGATGCACGGATCAACGATCCGGAATGGCGCGAGCGGTATCGCGCGCATGCCGAGGAGATGGTGCTGGGGTTTCTGGAACGGCGTGCCGGCTGATACCAGGACGGTGAGCGGTGGTGCCGGCAGCAGGACTTGAACCCGCGACCCTCTGATTACAAATCAGATGCTCTACCAACTGAGCTATACCGGCAGCACGCGCTAGCTAGCATCGGGACGGACCGCATGCAAGCGGATTGGCCCGGCTATTCCGCGATGCTGCGCGCCGCGGTGCCAGTCATCGGGGCGAAATGATCGTGGTCGAGCGCGGTGAGGGCCTTCATCATCAGGCCGCGATAGATGGGTTCGCCCGCATCCGCGGTCAGGATGATTTGCGGCACGCCGTTGATCCGGCCCGAAAGCGAGGCCAGGGTGGCGTCTTCGAGGGCCGGGCGCATGAGGTCGAACGCTGCCGTTCCGGGGCCGAGCAGCACGATGTGGGAGATTTCGACCACCGACATCAGCCTGTTGATGCCGAAGCCCAGTGCGCGGCCGGCATTGTTGAATGCGTGGATGGCATTGCGATCGCCCGCACGGGCCCTGGCGATAATCTGCTGGAAGTCGCCCGGGGGCACGGCATTTGCGGGGGTTGTGTGTTCGGGCACCGAATAGGCCGCGCGCAGAATTCCATAGTCGGCGGCATAGGCTTCGATACAGCCGTGTGCGCCGCACCGGCATAGCGCGCCGTCGGGCATATGGTTCATATGGCCGAACTCCGTGCCGATGTCTGCGGGCAAGGGGCCTTCGCTGGGAAAGGATAGCCCCATGCCCACCGTCGCCCCGATGAAGATCGTTGCATATGTGGCATGCGCCAGCGCCGGATGGAGCCAGCGCGTGCCGTCGGCCATCAGGTGCCCGCGCTTGTAGAGATGGGTGGGGACGCCATAGGTCGTGGCGATAGGACCCAGCAGGTCGACGCCCGCCAGGTCGGGGATCGGCGACCATTTGAGCCCGCGCCTCATCGGTCCGAGCATGCCCTGGACGGAGAGCGCGACAGCGCCCAGCCGCTCCATTTCGGCTTCGTTGCGCTGCGCCATGGTTTCGATTCTTTCCAGCAGGTAGTCATCCGGGCGGCGCGCATGGAACTGGTCGGGCATGAGCGGTGTTTCCACGCGATCGACGAGGATGCCGCCATAGTCGAGCATCGACAGGCGGCAACGGTTGACGTCGAGTTCGATGAGAATGACGTAGGCGGCCGCCCGGTTGTGTCCGAGCCCGATGGCGGGACGCCCGCGCCCCTTGTTTTCCTGCTGGGTATCCTCGACTTCGCTCAATATGCCTTGCGCCACGAGGTCCGCGCCGATGGCCGAGAGGGACGCGTTGGACAGGCCGGTGAGGTTCGCGATGCGGGTGCGCGACATCGGTCCCTCGCGGCGGATGACGTCAAGCACCCGCTCGCGATTGGTTCGCCGGATCATTTCGGTGTCCGCAACGCCACGCGCCACGCGGTTCCTCCCATTCCTTCGGCCGGCACCCTCGGCGCACGTTCAAGCCGTCCGGCAGTGAACGCAGGTATTTGTTCAGGTGTCGTAAAAATCGACGTTGACACAGTGGGGGCTACGTGCCAATTATTTTTTCGGGTACTGAAATAAATACCCGGCGAGCGGATGATTCCGGAGGAGTGCCCGCTCTTGGAGACTTGAATCTCTAACAGTTAGCTATGTGCAGGCACCGCTTGTGCCTGCGGGAGGAGAAATATGAAAAATCTGGCTGCGGTCCTGCTCGGCACGACCGTTCTGTTCAGTGCAGGGGGCGTTGCCTTCGCGCAGGACGACATCACAGTTGGCGTTTCCTGGTCCAACTTCCAGGAAGAGCGCTGGAAGACCGACGAAGCGGCTATTCAGGCCCGGCTCGAGGAACTCGGCGCGAACTACATTTCTGCGGACGCCCAGTCTTCGCCAGCCAAGCAGCTTACCGACATCGAAAGCCTGATCGCCCAGGGCGCGGACGCGCTGATTGTTCTGGCGCAGGATTCCGATGCGATCGGCCCCGCCATTTCCGCCGCTGTTGCCGAGGGTATTCCGGTTGTCGGTTATGACCGCCTGATTGAAAATCCCGACGTCTTCTACCTGACGTTCGACAACAAGGAAGTTGGACGGCTTCAGGCACAGGCGGTCTTCGAGGTGCAGCCCGAGGGCAACTACGTCTTCATCAAGGGCTCGAGCGCCGATCCCAATGCCGACTTCCTGTTCGAAGGGCAGATGGAGGTTCTGCAGTCCGCGATCGATGCGGGCGATATCGTCAACGTCGGCGAAGCCTATACCGACGGCTGGCTGCCCTCGAACGCACAGGCGAACATGGAGCAGTTCCTGACGGCGAACAACAACGAGGTCGACGCGGTTGTGGCGTCCAATGACGGCACCGCCGGCGGCGTCGTTGCGGCGCTTTCCGCGCAAGGTCTCGACGGCGCCGTGCCGGTGTCCGGTCAGGATGGCGATCACGCTGCGCTCAACCGTATCGCGCTCGGGACGCAGACTGTCTCTGTCTGGAAGGACGCGCGCGATCTGGGTTCGACGGCCGCGTCGATTGCCGTGGAGCTGGCCAATGGCGCTGCGCTTTCGGACATCCAGGGTTCGGAAGTCTTTTCGGATGGCCCGAACGGCGTCGAGATGACCTCGTTGCTGCTCGATCCCGTTCCGATCACGCAGGACAACCTCGACGTCGTCATCGACGCGGGATGGGTCAGCAAGGACGTTGCGTGCCAAGGCGTCGCACCGGGCACCGTCGCAGCCTGCGACTAATCTGTTATCATTAAAAAACCGGGGATGCCGCGGCGGGTCGCCGCGGCATCGTCCTGCATCCACCGGAAGCTTCCGGCGGGTTTTATGGGTGGAGGTTACTGAATGGCCGATCACGACGCCATTTCCGCTACGCGCAACACAATCGACATATCCGGCGGCAATGCGCTCGTCCGATTTCTGAAGGCGACCGAGCTCGATACGCGGCTCCTGGGTATGATCGGCGCTTTGCTGCTGATCTGGGTCGGCTTTCACATACTGTCCGGCGGGCTGTTCATCACCCCGCGCAACCTGTGGAACCTTTCGGTTCAGACCGCCTCGATCGCCGTCATGGCGACGGGTATGGTGCTGGTGATCGTCACCCGCAATATCGACCTTTCGGTCGGCTCCGCGCTCGGTTTCGTCGGTATGGTGATGGGCGTGGTTCAGGTGGAGGTGCTTCCGGGCATACTGGGGTTCGGCCATCCGTTCATCTGGGTCATTACGCTGGCCGTCGGGATTGTCATCGGCGCCCTTATCGGCGCCGCGCAGGGATCGATCATCGCCTACCTCAAGGTTCCCGCCTTCATCGTAACGCTCGGCGGCTTTCTCGTCTGGCGTGGCGCGGCGTGGTGGGTGACGAGCGGGCGCACGGTGGCGCCGCTCGATCCGACGTTCCAGTTGATGGGGGGCGGTCCGGACGGCGCGATCGGCTTTGCGGCCAGCTGGGCGTTCGCGGCCGTGGCCTGTATCGGCATCGGCGCCTACCTCTACTACGCCCGCGTCCAGCGCAAACGCTTCAATTTCCCGCTGCGGCCGATCTGGGCCGAGGCTGCGCTGGCGGCAATGGGGTGCGGCGTCGTTATCGCGGCGGTTGCGGTCTTTAACGCCTACCCCTGGCCGACGCGTATCGCCGCGCGCTACGCGGAAGCGAACGGCATTCCCGTACCCGAAGGCGGTCTTTTCATCTCGCACGGGATCGCCATCCCCGTGCTCATGGCGATCGGTGTGGGCGTCGTCATGACTTTCCTGTCCACCCGGACCCGGTTCGGACGCTACGTCTTCGCCATGGGTGGCAACCCGGAGGCGGCGGAACTGGCGGGCATCAATACCCGCTGGGTGACGGTCAAGATCTTCATGCTCATGGGGGCGCTGGTCGCCATCGCCTCCTCGATCGCGACCGCGCGGCTCAACGCCTCGACCAACGCCCTGGGGACGCTCGACGAGCTCTACGTCATCGCGGCGGCGGTGATCGGCGGCACGTCGCTGGGCGGCGGTGTCGGTACCATTGTCGGCGCCATGATGGGCGCGCTCGTTATGCAGTCCCTGCAGTCGGGCATGGTGCTGATGGGGCTCGACAGCCCGCTGCAATCGATCGTCGTCGGGCTTGTCCTTGTCTTTGCCGTTTGGCTCGACACCCTCTATCGCAACCGGGCGCAGTAAAGGTTTGCCGGACATGACACAAGCAGCAGTAGCAACGGCGGCGGTGACGCCGCTCGTCGAACTCAGCGACATCTCCATTGCGTTCGGAGGCATCCACGCGGTGGACCGGGCTTCTATCGATCTTTATCCTGGCGAGGTCGTCGGGCTCCTGGGCCATAACGGTGCCGGAAAGTCGACGCTCATCAAGATCCTCTCGGGGGCCTACAAGCGCGATTCCGGCACCATCCGGATCGACGGCGAGGAAGCCACGATCAACAATCCGCGCGATGCGAAGGCCTATGGGATCGAGACGATCTATCAGACCCTCGCTGTGGCCGATAACGTCGATGCGGCAGCCAATCTGTTCCTTGGCCGTGAACTGGTCACGGCGCTCGGCACGCTCGACGACGTCGCGATGGAAGCCAAGGCGCGTGAGGTGATGGGGCGGCTCAACCCCAATTTCCGGCGCTTCAAGGAGCCGGTAAAGGCGCTTTCGGGCGGGCAGCGGCAGTCGGTTGCCATCGCGCGGGCGATCCTGTTTAATGCCCGCGTCCTCATCATGGACGAGCCGACGGCGGCGCTTGGGCCTCAGGAAACCAAGCAGGTGGGCGATCTCATCACCCAGCTCAAGTCCGAGGGCATCGGCATCTTCCTCATCAGCCACGACATCCACGACGTCTTCGACCTCGCCGACCGCGTTTGCGTCATGAAGAACGGGCAGGTCGTCGGGACCGCGAAGACGGACGATGTCACCAAGGATGAAGTGCTCGGCATGATCATTCTGGGAAAATGCCCGCCGGGCGCCGTGCCCGGGCCGGGGGCGATGCGGGAGTAGGCGCACCGGGCTTGCGCCTGGTGAGGAACGCGGCCGACGCGTGGGATTTTCGCGCGTTGCGCCATCCTCTTTCAAATCGCGAGACCCAGGATGCATAAGACCAACACAGCGCCGTCTCACGGCGAATCGTCGGGTGCGCCCAGCGCGCCCGACATGCTTTTTGTCGTGACCGGCGGTCCCGGTGCGGGCAAGACGACGCTGCTCGAGGCGGCTGCGGCATCGGGAATTGCCACCGTTCCTGAAACCGGCCGCGCAATCACTCAATTGCAGGTCGAGATCGGCGGCCGGGCCGTTCATTGGGACGACCGGGCCACCTATGCCGAACTCATGCTGGACCGGGACATTCAGAACCACCAGACATATGCGAGGCGGGGCGTCGTTGCGCTCTTTGATCGCGGCGTTCCCGATCTTGTGGGGTACGCGCGCCTTTGCGGATTGGCGGGAACGGACCATATCTATAGAGCGGCGCAGCGGTTTCGCTACAATCGCAGCGTGTTCGTGGCGCCGCCATGGCGGGCCATCTACGCCAACGATGCCGAACGCAAGCAGGACTGGGCCGAGGCTGTGAAAACCTATGAGACCATTGCACAGGCCTATGAGGATTTGGGATATAGGCTGATCGAGTTACCCATGGCGCCCGTTGCCGAACGTCTGGCGCTTATTTGCGAGGTCATGAGCATTGAGCGATAGCAGATCGCCGCAAATTCTCGTCGATGCCGACGCTTGCCCGGTCAAGGCCGAAATCGCGCGGGTGGCCGAACGGCACCAACTTTCGGTGATCTATGTGGCCAATTTCGGTCTGCGGCCCTCGCGCGACCCGATGGTCACCAACGTCATGGTGCCCCAGGGCGCCGACGCGGCGGACGATTGGATCGTCGAGCATGTGCGGGACAATGATGTGGTGGTCACCGCCGACATTCCCCTGGCCAGCCGCGTCCTCGAGAAGGGGGCCCACGTCCTGGGGCCAACGGGTGAGCCTTTCACCGACCATTCGATCGGCGTGGCGCTTGCCATGCGCGAGCTTAAACAGCATCTGCGCGAGGTTGGCGAGCACAACGGACACAACCCCGCCTTTTCGCAGCGGGATCGTACGAATTTCCTGCAGAAGTTCGATGAGACGGTGTTCCGGGCCAAAAGACTTGTCAATCACGCCGGCGCGAACCGGCCCAAGTAATACTTCGTTAACCATAAATCTTCGCAAGTCGAACGGCTTGTTAACCATAATCGCTAACATTGGGCAGGTCTTTCAATTGTCTTGCTCAATGAGGGTGGTGTGCGCGGGCTCTGGATTATTCTTCTGGTTCCGGCGCTCGTCGCCGGCTGTGCAAAGGCCCCCTCAGCCGGGCCGCAGCTGACCGCCTACGCGCAGGACACAGATCCTTTCACCACCTCGGCGGTTATTGTAGATTTCGTCGAGGAGGTGGGTGAGATGCCGCAATCGATACCGCCGCGACTTGCCGCGGCTCCCTTGGCTGGCCGGGTCCTGAGCGTCGCCAGTGATGCCGAGCTCGCGCTGGCGCCGGGCGAGGTCGTTTTGACGTTTGACGACGGCCCGCGGCCCGGCAAGACCGAAACCATTCTCGATACGCTCGACGCGTTCGGCGTGCATGCGACCTTCCTCATGCTCGGGGAGGCCGCCGAGCGGCACCCGGAGCTTGTCCGTGTCGTCGCTCAACGCGGGCATACCATCGGGACCCATACGTTCAGCCACACGGACCTCACGACGCTCAGCCTCAGCGCCGCGATGGGCGAGATGCAGTCGGGTTACGATGCGGTCGCATCTGCGCTCGACGACATTGGGCAGGCGCCATCCCGGTTCTTCCGCTTTCCCTATCTCGCGCAGACCGGGCTCATTCGAACGAGCGCCATCGAGAGCGACTTCATCGTTCTCGACGTGGATGTCGACTCCAAGGATTACTACAAGGAGACGTCCGCCGAGGTGCTTGCGCGTACGCTGGCGCGGCTCGATGCGCAGGGGCAGGGCGTTATTCTGTTCCACGACATTCATGCGCGGACCGTCGCGATGCTGCCGGAATTTTTGCGCGAGCTGGGCGAGCGCGGCTATTCGGTTGTCACCCTGCGCTCGCGGCCCGCGAGCGTCTTCGAGAACGAACTGATCACCGCGGAACTGCCAATCGATTTCGACGCGCTATGAGCGCCCTGCGGTCGCGGCAAAGAGCGCGATCGCCGCGGCATTGGAGACGTTGAGTGATTTGATGGGGCCGGGCATGTCGAGCCGGACCATTTCATCGCAGAGCGAGCGCGTCTTCTGGCGCAGGCCCTTACCCTCCGCACCCAGGACAATAGCGAGCTTCTGGCCGGACGGCCGCGGCCTCAGGAGCCCTTCAGCTTCGGAATCAAAGCCGAGGCATAAAAGCCCGTTTTTCTTGAGCGTTTCGAGCGTTTCCCCGAGGTTGCGGACTTCAACGAGCGGGATCAGGTCGAGGGCGCCCGAGGCCGACTTTGCCAAAACGCCGGTTTCGCGGGGCGCATAACGGGCGGTGGTGATGACCGCGTCGGCGCCGAATGCGCAGGCCGTTCTCAGGATTGCGCCGACATTGTGGGGGTCCGTCACCTGATCGAGTGCGATCACGAGGTCGAGCTTTTCCACGTCCTGCAGCCTGGGGCGGTCGACAGGATCGACCTCGAGCGCCACGCCCTGATGCACGGCATCGGCACCAAGCAGGGCGTCGAGCTCGCGCGGGGTCTTCTCGTGGATCGGAAGGTCGGGGATCGGCCCGCTCTCGCCCAGGCGGTTGAGCGCGTTCGGCGTCGCCAGAAGCACGCGCTTCTTGCGCTGCGGATTGTCGAGCGCTGCGCGGACGGTGTGCAGGCCGTAAAGATAGACGGGGCCATTGTCGGGGTCGACGGCCGGGCGCTTCTTGGGTGGGAACTTGTTTTTGCTCATCGCTCTTTTGCTTGTCGCGCCTTCGATCCGAAAGCGGCTGCTGCTTTTGTTGAAAGCGCTCCAACCGGTACCGGTTTCGGCCAATGGCGGCAAGCGGCAAGCGCATTTGAAAAAAGCGTCAAAATTCCTTCCCGATAGCAGTTGACACAGGAGGTCCGGGCCAGCATAAACCGGGCCGTGATGCGCGCCGGGAACGGTGCGGATCGTCACATCGCTTCGCCGATTCGACGATTGGGGAGGGGTGGGAGAGTGGTTAAATCCATCAGACTGTAAATCTGACGCCTTAGGCTACGCTGGTTCGAATCCAGCCCCCTCCACCACCAATCGTCCTTGCCGTCCGGGCCAATCCGGGGCAATGTCTCTCCGAATGGCGATTCACCCTCGGGCGGGTGTAGCTCAATGGTAGAGCAGAAGCCTTCCAAGCTTACGACGAGGGTTCGATTCCCTTCACCCGCTCCATTTTCTCCTCTCATTGCAGATGAGCCTTCTAGAGGCTCTTCCCTCAGCGGCACGGTTGCCGCAGTCTGCGTTTGACACTTGATCTTTTCCGGCCCGCCGGTTTGACTTCGCGCGGTCAGCGCGGGAGGAGGGTCAAGCCATGTATGTCGGGACGCAGCTGCACGGGGAGCAATACGAGGCGCTGGGCGAGCGGTATCTCAGGCAATTGGCACAGTTGGGCGTTCATCACGTGTGTGTCGATCCTGTCGGAAGCCCTTACGCGTGGACGCGCGACACGCTTGTTCGTCATATCGACACGCTCGACAGGATCGGGCTGCATCTCGATATGGTGCAATTGCCGATGAGTTCGGACCCTGTCGAAAAGTCGGAAAGCCAGGCGATTCGCCTTGGGCAGGACGGTCCCGAGCGTGATCGTCAGATCGACGCGATCTGCCGGCTCATCGAGTTGCTCGGGAGCCTGGGCGTGCGCGCCGCAAAGTACAATTTCAATCTTATCGGTATTCCGCGCACCGCGGACGAACTCGGGCGCGGCGGGAGCCGGCAGTCGAGTTTTTTCCGCGACAAGGCCGTCGATCCGGGACCAGGACCTGCAGGCTGCGTCGATGCCGATGCGTATTGGGAGCGCATCACGTATTTTCTCGAGCGTGTCGTTCCCGTGGCCGAAAGCGCCAATGTGCAGCTCGCCTGCCACCCTCACGATCCTCTCACGCCTCCGGGATATCGCGGCGTGACCCGCGTGCTGGGCGACGTTGCCGGGCTCAAGACGTTCGTCTCGATCTGCGAGAGCCCTGTGCACGGGCTCAATTTCTGCCAGGGCACGGTCGCCGAGAGCCTTGTGGATCCGGACGCCGAGATCGACGAGGTCATCCGCTGGTTCGGGACGCGCGGGAAAATCTTCAACGTCCATTTCCGCAACATACGCGGTGGCCGCTACGGCTTCTCCGAGACCTTTCCCGACGAGGGCGACATGGATATGGCGCGCACGTTCAAGGTCTACGAGGAGGTGGGTTACCGCTACATGATCATGCCCGACCACGTCCCCCATATCGACGGTGCCGCGCCAATGGAAACGGCGTTCGCTTTCTGCTTCGGGTATATCGCCGGATTGTTTCAGGCCAACGGTCTCGACCCCGTCGGGCGCGGGCGGTAACGGGCGGTGCGCGCCGAAGCGATCGCCGATGTCCGCGCGAGCCTCGGGGAATCGCCGGTCTGGGTGGCCAGCGAAGACGCGCTCTACTGGGTCGATATCCCCGAGGCGCGGCTGCACCGGCTCAAGGACGGACAGCATACGGCTTTCCTTTGCGGGGGGCGCGTGAGCGCAATCGCACCGGCACAGGCCGGCGGCTTTGTCGCTGCGACCGAGGCGGGGTTCTCGCTGCTTGAGGTCGATGGCGAGACACTTGTCGAAACATCGCTCGCGGCGGTTCTCGATGGTGTGCCGGACATGCGCATGAACGACGGCGCGCTCGATCGCGACGGCCGGTTCTGGGCCGGGTCGCTCGCCGAGCCGGTCGATCCGGAAACGCCCCGCGGCGCGCTTTATTGCCTCGGCGGTTCCCGTCCCACGCCGCAGTGCGGCGGTCTCCTCGTGCAGAACGGGCTCGCGTTCAGTCCGGACGGCAGGCGGCTCTATGTGTCGGACTCCCATCCCACCGTCGCGTGCATCTGGACCTTCGATCTCGACCGGGACACGGGGCATATATCGGGCCGGAGACACTTCGCCGACAAATCGGTAATCGGCGGGCGTCCCGACGGGGCGACGGTGGATACCGATGGCTGCTACTGGATCGCGGCCAGCGATTCCGGGCGCGTGGTGCGGCTCACGCCCGGCGGGCGCGTCGACGCAGAGGTGGCGGTGCCGACGTCCAACCCGACCAATCTGTGCTTCGGCGGCGCGGATTTGCGGACCCTCTACATCACTTCGATGCGTCGAGCCGGGGCCGGAGCCGATCTGTCCGGCGCGGTTTTCGCGGTGGATGTGCCCTGGCAGGGCATAGGCGAAACACCGTTTCGCCGCTAGCGCTCAAGGGCAGCCGGTTTTCCGCACGTTCACCATTTCGCTGGACATCGGCATTTCCGTGCTTTCAAAAAACGCAAAAATTGCGTAAGGCAGAAGGGCATGATCTCGACAAGGATTGCCACGCGCCCATGAGCACCTCCGCCCGCCGTCCCAACCAGGCCGATATCGCCGCCAAGCTGGGGGTTTCCGTCAGCACGGTCTCGCGCGCGCTGGCCAATGAGGCGGGGATCAGCGAGGCGGTGCGGCTCGACGTGCACCGGGTCGCGCGGAGTCTGGGGTATCGCAGCAAGCATGTCATGCCCGCAGGCGGCTTCAACCGCCGCGCGGTGGCGCTCGTGCCGCTGGGTGGCGCGACGGGCGGGCTCTCGGGCTTTTACGTCGGTATCGTCGAGGCGATGCGCCTAGAGGCCACCGCTGTCGGGCTCGATCTCGACGTCCGGCTCATCAACGAGCAAGCGGTGACGCTCGATCTCGTCAAACGCTATGTTTCGCAGGCTGCCGCAAGCGCGGTGCTGCTCGCGGGAATCGACGCCTGGGACGAGCTTGTTGCGTGGTGCGCGGAAAACGATGTCCAGGCGGTCCTCGTCAACGGCAGCGATCCGGGCATGCGGATGAGTTCGGTTTCCCCGGCCAATTTCTACGGCGCCTACCTTGCGACCAATTATCTCATTGATGCCGGGCACCGACGGATCCTGCACTATACGCATCAGTTCCGCCCAACCATTCGCGAGCGCCGGCGTGGGTTCGAGGCTGCGATCGCCGAGAGCGACGGTGCGGAAGGGGTCATCCTCAACACCGAAACGTGCAGCATCGGCGAGTTGTGCGAGGGTATTCTGGCCAACCGGTACGGCGTCACGGCGCTGTTTTGCTGGAACGACATCGCCGCGGTCGAGCTGATCGAGGGCCTGCGCGGGGAAGAGGCGGCGATGCCGGCGCATTTTTCGATCATCGGGTTCGACGATCTGCCGCTCGCGGGCATGACCGCGCCGCGTCTCACCACAATCCACGTCGAACGCGAGGCCATCGGCCGGGGCGCGGTTCGGCTTTTGATGCAGCACATGGATGGAGAGCCGGTCGTCCAGCAGCTCGAGATCGGCGTGTCGTTGGTTGCCGGCGGTACGGTGCAGACCGTCGGGTAAACGCAAATTACGCAAAAATTGCGAAGTTATTTGCAAATTTTCATTGGCGACCTAGTCTGTCCCCGCGGATCAGCAGAGGGAGGCGGCGATGACGGATTTGCGGCAATACAGTGTGCGGCGGGTGGCCGAGGCGCTCGAAGGGCAGGGGGCGTTCGCGCCTTATCCGCCGGGCTCCGAGCGGGCGGCCTGGGCTGGAATCGCTGGGGTTGCGGGGCGCGAGGCGGTCGACAGGATGGCAATGCTGGCCGCGCAGGATCGCGACACGCCGCTCGAAGCCCTGCCGGCCAGCCTCTACTTCGACTTCAAGCGCACCGGACGGCGCGAGGGCTACGAGGATGCGCTGCGCGCGCGGCGCAACCGGCTCTACCGCATGACGATAGACGAGTGCATCCGCTGGCAGGGGGACAATCTGGACCCGTTGAGCGACATCATCTGGGCCCGGCTGGAGGAAACGAACTGGGCCTGGCCCGCGCATGCTGGGGATATGGACCCGCCCGACAGCCCCCGGATCGACCTTGCGGCGGCGATGACGGCCCTGGATCTTGCCGAGATCGATTATCTGCTCGGGGACAAGCTCGATCCTATGCTGCGCCGGCATATCCGGGCGGAGATCGACCGGCGATGCTTCACGCCGTTCCTTGCCCGGCACGACCATTGGTGGCTCTCGTCGCGGAACGATCGGCCCCTCAACAACTGGACGGCAGTGTGCGTCGCCGGGGTCGTCGGCGCGGCGTGCTTTCTTGAAGCCGATAGCCACCGGCTGGCCGAGATCATCGCCCGCGGCATGCCGGGGCTGGCGGAGTATCTCGAGACATTCGACAACCAGGGCGGGTCGACCGAGGGGCCGGACTATTGGAGTTACGGCTTTGGGAATTATGTGGTTCTAGCCCAGTTGCTAGAGGCTCGGACGGGTGGAAAGATCGATCTTTATGCGCCCGCCATCGTGCGCGAAGCGGCGCAGTTTCCGTTGCGGACGATGGTCGGGCCCGGGCTCTGGATCAGTTTTTCCGACAGTGACGAGCGGCCCTCCTTCCTCCCGGCGCTTTTGCGCATGCTTTCGCAGCGCCTGGACTTGCCCGGGCTCGAGGGCATGGGGGTCACGAACGACTATCATATTGATCACGTTAATCAATTTGTCTGGCTGCTGCGCCAGTATCTCTGGCCGTTACGCGAAGATGTCCCCGCGCACACGCCGTCCGGACATGACTGGTTCGAGGAGATGCAGGTGATGATCGCGCGGCGCGATCCGCGCGATCCCGATGCCCTTCAGTTCGCGGCCAAGGGCGGCCACAACGCCGAGATGCACAATCAGAACGATGTGGGGAGCTTCGTCGTTGCGCATAACGGGGAAGTGGTGCTGACCGATCTCGGGCGCGGCCGGTATTCGAAAGCCTACTTCGGTCCGCAACGCTATGAGTTCCTGACCAATTCATCGTTGGGACATTCCGTGCCGGCGATTGACGGAAAGGCGCAACTCCCGGGCATCGAGCACGCGGCCCGGGTGCTCGAGCACGCGGCCGGCACGGACGTGGACCGGCTCGTTCTCGATCTTTCCGGTGCGTACGGGCCCGATGCCGGGCTTGAGAGGCTCGAGCGCGAGTTCGTTTTCGCGCGCGATGGCAAGGGAAGTCTGACGCTCACAGACCGCTACGGGTATCGGAATGGGGTGGGCGGTTTCGAGAGCGTGCTGATCACGACCGGCGACGCGGCGCTTGAGGAGGGATGCGTCAAGGTATGGCGCAACGGCGCCGAACTTCGCGTGAGCTTCGACTCCGAAGCGTTGAACGTGGCTTTCGACCGGCACTCCGGCATCGAAAAGCAGTCCAAGCCGCCGGTGGATGTGACGCGGATCGTTTTCTCCCCGAGGGAGCACCGCCAGGCTGGCGCGGTTACGCTGGTCATCCGCCCGGCGTGATCGCTGGAGTGTGAATAAGTGCGCAAAAAACGCAAATTTGTGCAATAAGGTTGAAATCCCGCAAATTTGCAACTAGCGTTTGCGACGTTCGTAAACGGAGTGAGGCCCAGCCATGGCCTCGAGGGAGGAATACGACATGACATATCTCTTCAACCCGCGTTCGCGCAGGGGCGTCCACGCGTTCCGGCTCGCCGCGGTCATGACCACTGCGGTTGCGCTTATTGCGGCGCCTGCCTATGCGCAGCAGCAGGCGCCCATGCTTGACGCTCTGGTCGAGGATGGCACGCTGCCGCCTGTGGAGGAGCGGCTGCCGGACAATCCTCTGGTCGTCGAACCGGTCGACAACGTGGGGGAGTACGGGGGTACCTGGCGATCCGCTTTGCGCGGGACCGGCGATAACGCCTGGATCGCGCGCACGGTGATGTATGACGGGCTGGTCCGCTACAACCGGGCATGGGACGAGGTCATTCCCAACCTTGCGGAAAGCTGGGAGGTCAATGACGACGCGACCCAGTATACCTTCCATCTGCGCGAAGGGCTCAAATGGTCGGACGGTACGCCGTTCACAAGCGCGGATATCGCCTTTGCCGTGGAACTTGTGCAGGACCCCGATTATCCGGTGGGCGGCACGTTCATGACCGATCCGGGCAATCCGATGACCGTTGAGGTCGTCGACGAAACAACGTTCACGTTTACATTCGAAAACCCCAAGGGCTTGCTGCTCGACGAACTTGCCAGCGTCAATGGTTCGACGCTCGTATCGCTTCAAAAAGCGTACTGCTCGCAATTCTACCCCCCCTACAATCCCGAGGCCGAGCAAATGGCGGCCGACGAGGGCTATGAGGGCTGGGCGTTCATGATGGAGGACAAATGTGCCTGGGGTCAGGAAACCCAGCGCTGGGCCAATCTCGATCTGCCGTTCATGAACGCCTGGGTGGTGACCGAACCCTGGACGGGCACCGCAAGCCGCGTCGTCTTTGAGCGCAATCCCTACTATTGGAAGGTCGATACCGAGGGGAACCAGCTTCCCTACATCGATCGGCTCGAGATGCGGGTGAGCGAGAGCACCGAGGAAATCACGCTCATGGCGCTCAACGGCGAGATCGATTTTACCGATCGCCACATCGCGACCGTAGCGAACCGCCCGATCTTTTTCGACGGTCAGGAAGCGGGGGACTACAGGCTGGGCACCGAAGTGCAGTCGCGCTCGACCTCGCTTGTGCTGCAGCTCAACCTCAATCATCCCGATCCCGAGATGAACGCGCTCTTCAATAACCGCGATTTCCGGATCGGGCTCTCGCACGCGCTCAACCGCCAGGAGATCATCGATGCGGTGTTCACGAGCCAGGGTGAGCCGTTCCAGCCCGCGCCGCGTCCCGAATCGCAGTTCTACGATGAGGAAATGGCCAAGCAGTACACCGAATACGATCCCGAACTGGCCGTTCAGCACCTCGAAGCGGCGGGGCTGACCGAGACCAACGGGCAGGGTATTCGACTGATGAGCAATGGCGAGCCGGTGTCGATTGCCGTCGACGTCATCTCTGCCCTGCAGCCGGAATGGCTCGATATTCTCGAACTCATGCAGCTCCAGCTTGCGGAAGTCGGCATCGACATGGAGATCAACAATATCGACAGGACGCTGTTTTACGACAAGCGCCCGAGCCTCGACTTCGACGCGCAGGTCTGGGCTGGCGATGGCGGTCTCGATGTCGTTCAGGAGCCACGCTACTATTTCCCCGCCAACGCCGAGTCCGTCTGGGCCTTTGCCTGGCAGGCCTGGTACAACGGTACGGATCCGGAAATTGCCGAGGAGCCGGCCGAGTGGGCCCGCGAGCAGATGGAGCTCTATGACCAGCTCAAGGCGTCCGGCGATCCCGCCGAACAGGAACGCCTGATGGTCGAGATCCTCGACATTGCCAAGGAACAGTTCCCGCTGGTCGGGGTGAGCCTTGTGCCGAACGGCTACTACATCGCCAAAAACAACCTGCGGAATGTCCCTGACGAGATGAAGCAGGCGTGGTTGTTCCCCACACCGGCGCCGTACGATCCGTTCCAGTGGTATTTCGAGTAACGACTCTCCTCCCGGGAGTGCCCTTCGCGGTCTTCGGGCCGCGGGGGGACCTTGGGAAGGCATCGACGGGGATCAGGCAAGGCAGCGCCCTCAACCGGCAGCGATCCGGCGCGCCGCCTGCTGGATGTCCGTAATCAAAAACGAACCGGATGTGCGGGAGTCCATAAGAGCCATGCTCAGCTTTCTCTTTCGACGGCTCATTGCGATGGTGTTGACCATCTGGGCGGTGTCGTTCGTGGCATTCGCCATCATCCAGTTGCCGCCGGGCGACTATCTCACAAGCTATATGGCGTCACTGAGCGCCGCGGGCGACAGGATCAACCCGGAAACCATCGCCGCCTTGCGCGAGCGCTATGGCCTCGATGATCCCTATGTCATCCAGTATTTCAAATGGATCGGCGGCATTGTTCAGGGCGATTTCGGCGAAAGCTTCGAGTGGAAAGCGCCGGTGACCGATCTCATCTGGGGGCGGCTGGGCAATTCGATCCTGCTCGAGGGGCTGGCCATTCTCGTGATGTGGCTCGTCGCCCTGCCCATCGGCATCTATGCTGCGGTGCGCAAATATTCGCTGGGCGATTATCTCGCGACCATTGGCGGGTTCATCGGCCTCGCCATCCCCAATTTCCTCTTCGCGCTCGTTCTGATGTACCTGTGGTACGTCTATTTCGGGCAGACACTCGGTGGGCTTTTTTCCCCCGATCTCGAGGGCAGTCCCTGGAACCTCGAGCGCATTCTCGATTTCCTTGCCCATGCCTGGGCGCCGGTGCTGGTGCTGGCGACGGCGGGTACCGCGCAGCTCATCCGTGTGATGCGCGCCAACCTGCTCGACGAGTTGACCAAGCCCTATGTCGTGACGGCGCGCTCGAAGGGCCTGCCCGAATGGCGGGCCATCCTCAAATACCCGGTGCGCGTGGCGCTCAATCCGCTGGTTTCGACCATTGGCTGGCTGCTGCCGACTCTCGTTTCGAGCTCGGTCGTGGTTTCCGTGGTCATGAACCTGCCGACCGCCGGGCCGCTGCTGCTCAAGTCACTGACCACGCAGGACATGTATCTGGCCGGCGCGATCATCATGCTTTTGGGCATTCTCACGGTCATCGGCACGCTCA
This sequence comes from Pelagibacterium xiamenense, assembly GCF_021166475.1. Lineage (GTDB taxonomy): Bacteria > Pseudomonadota > Alphaproteobacteria > Rhizobiales > Devosiaceae > Pelagibacterium > Pelagibacterium xiamenense. The sequence goes on along the minus strand of NZ_JAJOYS010000002.1, from coordinate 60,645 downwards.
TCTCCGACCTGATCCTTGCCTGGATCGACCCCCGCATTCGGTATGGAGGGCGCTAAGATGGCCGTCACAACCCACGTTCCCGTTGCCGCCGAGCCGGAAGCGAGCGCAGAAAGGCGCGCCCCGACAGGCCGGGAGTCCCAGGTGCGGATGACCTGGCGCCGCTTCAAGCAACATCAGCTTGCTTTCGTAAGTCTCTGGATTGTCGTGCTTTTTTACCTCGTGGCGGTCTTCGCGGAATTCATCGCGCCGATGGATGCGAGCACCTATAACCCGCGCTACACCTACGCGCCGCCTCAGGGTATCCATTTCGTGGCGGTCGACCCGGACGGAAGCTGGCATTTCGGGCCCTACGTCAACGGCTACAAGACCGAGATCGACCCCGAAGCGCTCCGTCGCGTCTTCACCATCGATCCCGAAGTGCGCCATCCGCTCGGTTTCTTCGTCGAATCCGAACCGTACAGGCTCCTGGGCTTCATCCCGATGCAGCACAAGCTCTTCGGCACCGTGGAACCCGACGCGCCGCTCTATGTGATCGGCGCCGACCGGCTCGGGCGCGACCAGTTGAGCCGGTTGATCCACGGCACCCGCATTTCGCTCTCGATCGGGCTCGTGGGTGTGGTTTTGAGCCTTGTGTTCGGCGTCATAATCGGCGGGTTCTCTGGCTATTACGGTGGCTGGTTCGACGGCGCGGTCCAGCGGGTCATCGAATTCATCCGCTCACTGCCCACGATCCCGCTCTGGCTGGGGCTCGCCGCCGCGCTGCCGCGGGACTGGGGGCCGCTTCAGACCTATTTCGCGATCACCCTGATCCTTTCGCTGTTGGGCTGGACGGAACTCGCCCGCGTCGTGCGCGGCCGCTTCCTTGCGCTGAGGACCGAGGATTTCGTCACCGCGGCGCAACTCGACGGCGCGTCGGACTACCGCATTATCGTGCGGCACATGGTGCCCTCGTTCATGAGCCACATCATCGCCGCCACGACGCTGGCCATCCCCGGCATGATCCTCGCCGAGACGGCGCTGTCGTTCCTCGGGCTCGGCCTCCAGGCGCCGATCGTGAGCTGGGGCACGCTGTTGCAGGACGCCCAGAACATCCGGACCCTTGCGGGTGCGCCGTGGCTCCTGTCTCCGGGCATCGTCGTTGTTGTCGCAATCCTTGCCATGAACTTTCTAGGAGACGGCCTCCGTGACGCCGCTGACCCCTATGGACGCTAATGAAACCCTCCTGCGGATGGAAAACGTCAACATCGTTTTCTCGTCCCCCGACGAAGCCGACATCGAGGCGGTAAGGCAGGTCGATTTCACCCTGACCCGCGGCAAGACCCTCGCGCTGGTGGGTGAGAGCGGATGCGGGAAATCGGTCACCGCGCGCGCCATCCTGCGGCTTCTGGACAAGAACGCCCGCATCGATCACGGCCGGATTCTCTTTTCCGCCGATGGCGGGGAGCCGACCGATATCGCCGCGCTTGGATCCGACAGCAAGGCGATGCGGTCTATCCGCGGCAACAGGATCTCGATGATCTTTCAGGAGCCCATGAGCTCGCTCTCGCCGGTTCACACCATCGGGGATCAGATCGACGAGATGATCATGCTGCACGACGACGTCGAGCAGAAGTCGGCCCGCGAGCGGACCGTCGAACTCCTCGACCAGGTCGGCATTCCCGGTCCGCGCCAGCGCGCGGATTCCTATCCGTTCCAACTCTCGGGCGGGCTGAGGCAACGCGCCATGATCGCCATGGCGCTCGCGTGCAAGCCGGATCTTCTGATCGCCGATGAGCCCACGACCGCGCTCGACGTCACGACCCAGGCGCAGATCCTCGATCTGTTGCGCGCGCTGCAGGCCGAATACGGCATGGCCATGCTCTTTATCACCCACGACCTCGGCGTCGTGGCCGAGATCGCGGACGAGGTGGCCGTCATGTATCTGGGCGACGTGGTGGAGCAGGGAAACGTCTTCGACGTCTTCCGCGCCCCCCAGCACCCATATACCCGCGCGCTGATGAGCTCGATCCCGCGCATGACGCGGCGCGCGCAGCGCGAGCGGCTCAATCCCATTCAGGGCAACGTGCCGTCCCCCCGGAACAGACCCGAAGGGTGCGCCTTCACCACGCGCTGCCCGCATGCCTTTGCCCCGTGTTCCAGCGTTCACCCCGGGCGCACGCCAGCGGGCGAGGGCCATTGGGCCCGCTGTCACCTTTTGACCCACGAGGACGCGCCGAGGGTCGAAGGCATCCTTCAGCCGGGCGTGCCCGCAATCGAGGGAGATCGCGCATGACAACGCTCCTCAAGGTCGAAGACCTCTCGAAAACCTTCACCCTGCGATCGGGGCTCTTTGGCGAGATCATGTCGCTTGAAGCGCTCTCGGACATCAACCTCACCGTCAAGGCGGGCGAAACGCTCGCGATCGTCGGCGAGAGCGGATGCGGGAAGACGACGCTGGGCCGCTGCATCGTCCGGGCGCTCGAACCGACCGAAGGGCGGGTGACCTACACCCCCGAGCCGGGCAGGGATGTCGAGCTCTCCGCGCTCAAAAAGCGCGAGCTCAAGCCCTGGCGGCGCGACATTCGCATGATCTTCCAGGACCCGATGTCCTCGCTCAACCCCTATATGCGCGTCTTCGATCTCGTCGCCGAGCCCCTGCGCATCCATAAGGCGGCGCGCGGTGCCGAGCTCGAACGGCGTGTCGTCTCGACGCTCGAAAAGGTCGGCATCCCGCGCGACGCGCTGCAGCGGTTCCCGCACGCGTTCTCGGGCGGCCAGCGCCAGCGCATCGGCATCGCGCGGGCGCTCGTGCTCGACCCCAAGCTCGTGATCGCCGACGAGGCCGTTTCGGCGCTCGACGTCTCGATCCAGGCGCAGATCCTGAACCTGCTCGAAGACCTCAAGGCCGATTTCGGCCTCACCTACATCTTCATCAGCCACGATCTGGGCGTCGTGAACTACCTCGCGGACCGGGTTGTGGTGATGTATCTGGGGCACATCGTCGAAACCGCGCCCACCGAGGCGCTGTTCGAGCGCCCGCGGCACCCCTATACCGAGGTGCTCCTCGAAGCGCTGCCGATTGCCGACCCGACCCGTCGCAGCCGGCGCCACGAGGCGGTCAAGGGCGAAATCCCGTTTCTCGGGAATCGCCCAAAGGGTTGCCCCTTCCACACGCGCTGCAAATTCGCCGAGGACCGCTGCCGGACCGAAAAACCCGCGCTGCGCCCGATCAACGGCGGGGAAACCCACGCCGCATGCCATTTCGCCGAAACGCTTGACCTCAAGGGCGCCTACGGACCCGCGCCCGCTACAGGAACATACGCCTAGATGATATACGATCCCGCCAGCGCCAATCCCCTTACCGGCAACCCGCTCAAGACGCGGGCAGACGTTGCAAAGGCGCTCAACGACCTGTTCAATCCGCTTCTCCCCTACTTTTCGGAAGGCCATGCGCGGGTCCGCCTGAGCGGTACCGCTGCGCATTTCGACCGGATCGCCGCCGACGTCGAAGGCTTCGCGCGCCCGCTTTGGGGCGTGACGCCCTTTGCGGCCGGCGGCGGCGCGTTCGATCATTGGGACCGCTACCGCGAGGGCCTCGCCAACGGCATGGACCCCGAACACCCCGAATATTGGGGCGAGGTCAAACGCACCGACCAGCGCATGGTCGAAATGGCCGCGATCGGGTTCACCTTGCGGATGGTGCCCGAGCACGTCTGGGACCCGTTGCCCCAGCGCGCCAAGGACAACATCGCCACGTACCTCAAGGGCATCCGCCAATATCCCTACGCCGACAACAACTGGAAATTCTTCCGCATTCTTGTCGACATGGGTCTCGAGCGCGTCGGCGTCGACTTCGATAGAAGCCTCACCGAGCAATATCTTGACGAACTCGACGGGTTCTACCTCGGTGATGGCTGGTACCGCGACGGCAACGTCCGCCGGATCGACCATTACATCCCCTTCGCGATGCATTTTTACGGCCTCATCTACGCCAAGCTCGCCAAGCCCGGCGATCCGCGCGCGGCCGCCTATCGCAAACGCGCCGCGCTCTTTGCCAAAGACATCAGGCACTGGTTCGACGACGAGGGCGGAACGCTGGCCTTCGGACGCAGTCTCACCTACCGGTTCGCCTGTGGCGGCATATGGGCCGCACTCGCTTTCGCCGATCTCGAGGCGTTGCCCTGGGGCGAGATCAAGGGGCACTTCCTGCGCCATTTGCGGTGGTGGTCACGCCATCCGATCGCGGACCGCGACGGCGTACTCTCGATCGGCTACGGCTATCCGAACCTGCTGATGAGCGAGAGCTACAATTCCGCCGGCTCCCCCTACTGGGCACTCAAGGCGTTCCTGCCGCTGGCGCTCTCCGAAGACCATCCGTTCTGGCAGGCCGATGAGACGCCGGCGGAGGCGGTCAAGCCGCCGGTTCCGCTCAAGCACCCGGGGATGGTGATGATGCAGCAGAAGGGCAACGTGGTCGCGCTCTCGTCCGGGCAACAGAACTACCAGATGCGGCACGGTGCGGAGAAATACGCGAAGTTCGTCTACTCCTCGCGCTACGGGTTTTCCGTCGAGGCGGACGAGCGCGCGTATCTAAGCGGCGCCTTCGACGGCATGCTGGCGCTTTCGGACGACATGCGCCACTACCGGGTGCGCGAGAGCAACGAGGTCGCGCAAATCGCGCACAAGACGCTCTACGCGCGGTGGAAGCCGTGGGACGACGTTACGGTCGAAACCTGGCTCGTGCCCGCGGTGCACTGGCACGTGCGGATACACCGGATCGAAACGCCGCGGGCCCTGCACACCACCGAGGGCGGGTTCGCAATCGGGCGGGCGGATCTCGATGCGGATGTGTGCCAGGAGGGGTCCGGGCTGGCCGAGGCGCGCTCGGCGACCGACGTCAGCCTCATCCACGACCTCTCGGAGGGCAATCGGCGGCAGGGGCGCAACCAGCGCGCGCTGCCCAACACCAACCTCATCGTTGGCAAGACGATCGTGCCGCAACTGCTCGGCGAGATTGCTCCAGGCACAACAGTGCTCGCAACCGCCGTCGCCGCCGCACCGGCGGGGACCGATCCGGGCGATCCGCCCGTGGCACCGGACCTTTCCGAACTCGAGGCGCTTTTTGCGCGCGAGGGCGTAACGGTGAGCGCCATCGACGTTCCGGAGCGTTTCTGATGCGGCCGCGTGTAGTCCTCGCCATGGCGGCGGAAAAGACCCTTCATGTCTTCAACGACCGGTCGCTCGACCGGCTCGCGGCGAGTTGCGACATCCTTTCGCGCGCCCCGATCGAGGATTTCAGCACCCCCGAGGCGCGCGCGCTTCTGGCCGAAGCCGACATTCTGGTCACCGGCTGGGGGGCGCCCTATGTCGGGGCCGATGTCTTGCGGCAGGCGCCGCGGCTCAAGCTGATCGCCCACGCCGCCGGAACGGTGAAATACACGATCGACCCGGCCGCCTATGCCGCGGGCATCGCGGTGACGCACGCGGCGGACGCCAACGCCGTTCCCGTAGCCGAATTCACGCTGGCGGCGATCATTTTCGCCAACAAGCGCGTCTTCGAACTGCGCGACCTCTATCGGGCCGACCACACCCGGCGCTCGACATGGGCGCTCATGGACGAGCCCATCGGCAATTATCGGCGCACGGTCGGGCTTATCGGCGCCTCGCGGATCGGGCGCAAGGTCGCAAAGCTCCTCCAGATTCTGGAAGTCGACGTGCTCCTGGCCGATCCCTATGTCGCCAAATCCGATCCCGTGACCCGTCACGCGCGGCTTGTCGATCTCGAAACGCTGCTCACGGAATCCGACATCGTTTCGCTCCACGCACCGGCCTTGCCCTCGACCCGGCACATGATCGGCGAACGGCAATTGCGGCTGATGCGCGATGGGGCGACCTTCATCAACACGGCGCGCGGGATGCTCGTGGATGAGGCGGCGCTCGTCGCCGAGCTTGAAACCGGCCGCATCAACGCGATCATCGACGTCACCGACCCGGAAATTCCCGCAGACGGGTCGCCGCTTTATTCACTGCCCAACGTCTTTCTGACGCCCCATGTCGCGGGCGCCGGGGGGACCGAGCGGCTACGGCTTGGCGAGATGACAATCGCCGAAATCGAGCGGTTCGTTTCAGGCGAACCGTTGCAGCACGCCATCGAGCCGGATTTGCTGGAGCGGCTGGCATGAGTTTGGCGCATGGGGATTTCGACGAAGAGCCGCCGCATCGGCACGCGCAGCGGTTGCAGTTCCTCACGTGGGACCGTACGCAGGCGGACATCGACGCGCCCGAATTTAAAGCGCGCAAGGCGGAACTGGTCCGCTACGCGGGGGCCGCGATCGACGATACGGCCTATATCGCGGCGGAGGCGGCGGTCTTCACCGAACGGATGGTGCTCGGTGCGCGCTCCTATATCGCCGGCTACGCGCTGGTGCGGGGCGATCTCGAATTCGGCGCCCATTGCACGGTCAACGCCTTTGCGTGCATTGCGGGCAAGGTCCGGTGCGGCGATCACGTCCGGATCGCCTCCCATGCGTCGATCCTGGGATTCAATCACGGCTTTGAAGATCCGGATACGCCGATCCACAAGCAGCCCCATGAATCGCTGGGCATCACCATAGGCGACGATGTTTGGGTGGGTGCCAACGCCGTCATTGTCGACGGCGTCACAATAGGGCAGGGCGCCGTCATCGCGGCGGGCGCGACAGTCACGCGCGACGTGCCGCCCTATACAATCGTCGGCGGCGTACCGGCCAAGCCGATCCGCAAGCGCGGGGAAAAGATGCAGCCCATCGCGCGTCCCCTCGACGTTTTGCTCGCGGAACTGGGTGGCAGGGCACAGTCGCAGTGGCGGCAAATCCTGGAGGAGAACCGCCACGAGGGGACGTTTCTGTCGCGGGAGGGCGATGGCGCGGTGCGCCCGAGCATCAGGCACCTATGCGATGCCATCGAGATCGCAGCCGGTTTCGGCGGGCTTCCGGACGGTCTTGACGTGGGCGCAACCATCGAACGCCTGCGCGCAGTACAGGACGAACGGAGCGGGTTGTTTCCCGATCCCTACCGGTTGCCCGAACCCGGTACGCCGCTGCGCGAGGATGGGCTCGCGCTCTATAACGTCCTTTCGGCCGGCTATGCGCTCGAACTTCTGGGCAGCCATCCGACCCGCAGGATCGCGGCCGCCGAGCTCGATGCGCCCGCGCTTTGTGCCTGGCTCGAAGCCCTGCCGTGGCGGGACCGCGCCTGGAGCGCCGGCGCCGCCGTCGATGCCATCGGCACGGCGCTTTATTTCAACGCACGCTATTTCGAGACCGGCCGTGCGCGTGAGGCGCTTTTCGGATGGCTCGCGCTTCATGCCGACAGAACAACCGGGCTTTGGGGCGCTCCGACCGCAACGGAGGGCCTGCTGCAACCGGTCAATGGATTCTATCGCCTGACGCGGGGCACCTATGCCCAGTTCGGCCTGCCGGTTCCCCATCCGGAGGCCGCGATCAACTCGGTGCTGGCCAACTATCGCAACCATGATGGCTTTTCGGGCGCCGATTACACGGCCTGCAATCTCCTCGACACGATCCACCCGCTCCTCCTGTGCCTCGGGCAGACGGACCATCGCCGCGCCGAGGCCGAGGCGGTCGCCGAAGCCATCATACGCCGCGCGCCGTCGCGATGGATCGACAATGAGGGGTTCCCCTTCGCCGACGGGCAGGCGCCGAGCCTGCAGGGCACCGAAATGTGGCTTTCGGTCGTGCATCTGGCGGCGAAGCTCTTGAAACTGGACGATGCATTCGCCTTCGTACCCAGGGGCGTGCACCGGACGCAGGCGGTCGGACTGGGGCTTTAGGTCGCCCCCACGTACCGGATTATCAGGAGGCAATAGCATGGCAAACCAGCGCAAGGCCCTCGTCGTTTACGGCGGCATGGAACTCCACACGCCCAAGCGCGGCGCCGAGACGGTCGGTGACATCCTTTCGGGCGAGAATTTTACCGTCACCGTCACCGACGATTACGACGCGCTCGGCGCTTCCGATGTCGGCACCTACGATCTCGTCGTCCCCGTCATCACCGATGGCGAACTGGCCAAAGACAAGATGACCAATCTTGTCGAGGCGATCCAGGCCGGCACGGGCCTTGCGGGCTACCATATGGGCCTTGCCACCAGTTTCCGCGCCAGCGTCCCGTTCCGCTACGCGGCGAGCTGCTATTGGGTTTCCCACCCGGGCAACATCATCACCTACCGTGTCGATGTTACCCGCCCCGACCACCCGATCATGGCCGGCATCGAAAGCTTCGAGCACACGTCCGAACAGTACTACCTCAACTACGACCCGGCCGTCGAAGTTCTCGCCACCACGACCTTTTCCGGGGAGTTCCATCCCTGGCGCAGGAATGTCGAAATGCCGGTGGTCTTCACCACCACGCACGACAAGGGCCGCGTCTTCTATTCGTCGCTGGGGCATACCGCGGACGAACTGGAGATCCCGCAGATCCGCACGATCCTCACCCGGGGCCTGGTCTGGGCCGCGCGCGGCTGACCTATTCCTCGATCTCGGGCACGTCCACGATCTCCGCCCCGCGCTCGAGTGTATTGCCGACCGTGCAGAGCGCATGGGCGTCGGCGATCAGTGCCTCGCGTTCCGATTCACTAAAATCGCCTTCGATCTTGAACGCGCTGCGGAATTTGGCGACGCGGGATGGACCGTCGGCGGCCTTTTCGTGCTGGACGTCCACGTCGACCGAAACCAGCCGGTCCTGCCAACCGCGCTGGCGGGCCGCGATACGGACCGAGAGGACGAGGCAGCCTGCGAGCGCGGCGTCCATCATTTCGACCGGCGTCATGCCGGTCTCTCCCGCCGTTCCGGCGATTTCGAGTTCGGCGCCCGCGCGGGCCTTTACCTTCCCCTGACCCTTGCCGGGCAGTGTCGCGCCGACGGTTGTGGGGCGGGTGACGATCTTGACCATGGCTGAGCTTCCTTTTTTCTGAACCGGCCGAGCGATCGAGATAGGGCGCGGCGGGTGCCGGGGCAATATTGCGGACTTCTCTTTGGAAGGACATTGTAAGCATTTGCCAAACCGGCAAAAGCCATTCCGCGCCCGGGTTCAAAAAAGCAACCGGACTGACATGCTAGCGATGTTGCCGCGCCGTTTCCGGCGCTAAGGTGTGGCAACGGATACGCCCGGCGGCGGAACCCCGATCGTCGCGCACATCTATAAGGAGCAAGATGATATGACACATCTTTTCAAAGGCCTGACGCTGGCGGCGGCGCTTGTGCTCGTGCCGGGCGCCGCCGTGGCGCAGGGCGCGGACCCCGATGCGGTCATCCGCATCGGTTCGCTTTACGAGCCGCAGAACCTCGATAACACCGCCGGCGCAGGGCAGGGCATCAACGAGGCCTTCAACGGCAACGTCTACGAAGCGCTGTTCCAGCTTCAGGATGAGGGCGAGGTCACCGAACAGCTGGTCACGGACTACGAGATCAGCGAAGACGGTCTCACCTACACATTCTCCCTGCAGCCGGACGTCACCTTCCACTCCGGCGATCCCCTGACCGCCGAGGACGTTGTCTACAGCATCGAGCGCGTGACGGCGGAAACCTCGCAGAGCTCGCGCAAGTCGAGCCTCGCGACGATCGAATCGGTCGAAGCCATCGACGAGCTGACCGTCGAGGTCACGCTGTCGGAGCGCTCGATCTCGCTGCCCTACAACCTCAGCTATGTCTGGATCGTCAACGACGCGGCGGTCGATATCACGGCGAGCGAGGACGGTACCGGTCCCTATCGGCTCGACGACTGGCGCCGCGGTTCGAGCCTGAGCCTCGTTCCTTACGAAAACTACTGGGGCGAGGCGCCGAGCAATGGCGGCGTGGTCTTCAACTATTTCACCGAAGCCACGGCGCTCAACAATGCGCTGCTCACTGGCGCGGTCGACATCATCACCTCGGTCCAGAGCCCCGATTCTCTGGCGCAGTTCGCCGATAATCCGAGCTTTACCGTCACGGAGGGTGCCTCCACGACCAAGGAACTGATGGCCTATAACGACCGTATCGAGCCGTTCAACAACGTGAAGGTCCGTCAGGCCATCGCGCGGGCGATCAACGATGAGCAGCTGCTCGAGGCCATCTGGGGCGACTATGGCACGCTGATCGGCTCGTTCGTCCCGCCCACCGACCCATGGTATGTCGACCTCACCGACGTCAACGCCTACGACCCAGAGAGTGCCCGCGAATTGCTCGCGGAAGCCGGCTATCCGGACGGCTTCAGCTTCACCCTCGATACGCCGAACTACGACCCGCACCCGATTGTCGCCCAGTTCATCCAGAACGAACTGGCCGAAGTGGGGATCGACGTCGAAATCAACATCATCACGGCCAATGAGTGGTACACCAAGATCTATCAGGCGCAGGACTTCGAGGCGACGCTGCAAGAGCATGTCAACCACCGCGACATCGTCTTTTACGGCAATCCCGACTTCTATTGGGGTTATGACAACCCCGAGGTGATCGAACTGATCGCTTCGGCGGAATCCAGTGCCACGGTCGAGGAGCGCAACGAAAAGCTGCGGCAGGCCAACATCATCATCGCCGAGGAAGCGGCGAGCGACTGGCTTTATCTTTACCCGCAGATCGTGGTATCGGCGGCCAACGTAACGGGTTACCCCATCAACGGGCTCAACTCGCAGTTCTACGCCTACGATATCGTCAAGACGAACTGACGTTCGTCTCAAGGGTCGCGTTCCCGGTCGTCATTGATTTCCGGGAGCGCTCCAGGATCAGCCGGCGGAAAGGAGGAAGCCCATTCTCGCCTATATTTTCCGCCGGCTCGCCATCCTCGTCATTTCGCTCTTCGTGGCGGTGGTGGTGCTCTTCATCCTTCTGCGGCTCTTGCCGGGCGACCCGGCGAGTTCGCTCATTTCCGTCGGCGCCGATCCCGAACAGATCGCCGCAGCGCGGCGGCAGGTGGGGTCGGATTTGCCCCTTTTCGAGCAATTCATTCATTTCCTTTCGAGCCTCGTCCGGCTCGACCTCGGCACGTCCTTTGTCAGCCGCGCGCCCGTGCTCGAGGAGGTTCTGACGCGGCTGACGCTTACCATCCCGCTGACGCTCCTCTCATTCGCGCTGGCCATTGCCGTCGCGGTTCCTCTGGGGATCGTCGCGGCGGTCAAGGCGGACAAATGGTATGGCGCGGCGATCTCCGTCGTCTCCCAGCTCGGCATCGCCATCCCCGTCTTCTGGGTCGGCATCCTGCTCGTAACGCTTTTCGCGGTGAACCTGCGCCTTTTGCCATCGGGCGGCTTTCCGCCGCAAGGCTGGGGTGATCCCGTTGCGGCGCTGCGGGCGTTGACCCTCCCCATTGCCACGATCGCCATCGTCATGGCCGCCTCGCTCCTGCGCTATGTGCGTTCGGCGACGCTCGACGTATTGGGCAGCGATTATTTGAGGACCGCGCGGGCGTTGGGGGCGGGGTTCTCCGAATCCCTCGTCCGCCACGGGATCCGCAATGGCGCGGTGCCCGTCGTCTCGATCCTCGGCATCGAGCTCGCCACGGCACTCCTCGGCGCCGTCGTCATCGAACGCGTCTTCGCGCTGCCGGGGCTTGGGTCCATGCTGCTGCTCGCCATCGAGCAGCGCGATTATCCCAACGTCCAGGGCGTCCTCTTCATCTCGACGCTGCTCGTGCTCCTGATCGGCTTTTTCGCCGACCTGGCCCAGCGTTTCATCGACCCGCGCCTGCGCGATCCGCATGGGAGCGTGCAGAAATGACCGCCGTCGCCGCAACCGAACCGCGCCGCATGCGCGCCTCGCTGACGCTCAGCGTCGGCATCGTGCTCGTCGGACTGCACGTCGTCGTCGCGCTCCTCACGCTCGTCTGGACGCCCTACGACCCCGCCGGCATGGCCGGCGGCCGCCTCGAAGGCCCCTCGCTCGCGCACTGGGCCGGGACCGACCGGCTCGGGCGCGACCTCTTCACCCAGATCATGATCGGCTCGCGCATCGCGCTCACCGTCGGCGCGGGGGCTGTCGGCATCGGCGCCCTTATCGGGGTGACGCTGGGCATCCTCGCCGCGTTCGCCACCCGGTTCCTCGACGACGTCCTCGCCGCCGCCTTCGACATCCTCATTGCGTTTCCAACGCTTCTGCTCGCCATGCTGGTCGTCGCCGCGACCGACAGCGCCAGCCTTTTTTCGGCAATCCTCGCGCTCGGCCTTGCGATTTCCGCCATCGTCGGACGCCTCACGCGCATCCTCGCCAAGCGCGTGCTCGAGATGGACTACATCACCGCCGCACGCACCGCGGGCACCTCATGGGCGGGCATCGTCTTCATCCATCTGCTGCCCAATATCTGGCCCACGCTTTTGGTCAATTTCGCCCTGCAATTCGGCCTCGCGGTCATCGCGGAAGCCTCGCTCTCCTATCTCGGGCTCGGCGCGCCGCCACCGAATGCCTCGTGGGGGCGGCTGCTGCAGGAGGCGCAGGGAACGGTCTATACCGCCCCCTTCGGCGCCATCGCGCCCGGCCTTGCGCTCGTGACGCTGGTTATCGGCATGAATATGCTTGCGGACGGGCTGCGCGATATCGGCGATCCAACGCGGAGGCGGTCGCGATGAGTGCGGTGCTGGAGATCGAAAACCTCTCCGTGCGGTCTGGTGAAACGCTGCTGGTCTCGAATCTCGACCTGACCATAGGCGAGAACGCCCGCGTCGGGCTGATCGGCGAATCCGGCTCGGGCAAATCGCTGACCGCGCTCGCCGCGACCGGCCTGCTGCCGCCCGGCCTCACCGCGACAGGCTCCGTCGTCCTCGACGGCACGGAGGTCATCGGCGCGCGCGATGCCGATCTCGTGCCGCTGCGCGGCAGCGCCGTCGCAACCGTCTTTCAGGAACCGCTCACCGCGCTCGACCCGCTGATGAGAATGGGCAGTCAGATCTACCAGCCCGTGCTGCGCCGCCGCCGGCGCGCGGGCGAGCCGGCTGCCCGCGCGGACATCGAGGCCGAAGTCAGGCGTCTCCTCGAACGCGTGGCGCTGCCCGATCCCGACCGGATCGCCAACGCCTATCCCTTCGAGGTCTCCGGCGGTCAGCGGCAGCGCGTCGCCATCGCCATGGCGTTGGCGTGCCATCCGAAGCTGCTGATTGCGGACGAGCCGACGACAGCGCTCGACGTCACCACCCAGGCCGAAGTCCTCGATCTCATGGCAGGCCTCGTGCGCGAGGAGGGCATGGCGCTCCTTTTTATCGGCCACGACCTGCCGGTCGTCGCGCGGATCGTCGACGACGTCACGGTGATGCGCCGGGGCGAGGTGGTCGAGCGCGGCCCGGTCGGCACGGTTCTGGCCCGGCCCGAACACGACTACACCAGAACGCTCGTCGCGGCGGCGGATGCGTTCGACAGGGCGCTGGGGGCCGCGCGATGAGCCTGATTTCCGTCGAAAACGTCGATTTCGCATACGCCCGCGATCAACAGGTGCTCGATGGCGTATCCTTTTCCGTGCGGTCCGGCACCAATGTCGGGCTTGTGGGCGAGTCCGGTTCGGGCAAGTCGACCATTTTGAAGCTGCTCCTCGGGCTCGCGCGTCCCTCAAGCGGTGCGATCCGGTTCGAAGGCGAGACCTTCGACGCCCGCGACCGCACCTTCATGCGGCGCTACCGCCAATCGGTTCAGGCGGTCTTTCAGGATCCGTATTCCTCGCTCGATCCGCGCCAGAAGGTCGAGGACATCGTTGCCGAACCGCTGCGATCGCTCCGCATCCCCGGCGACCACAAGCGTGCGATCCGCGCCGCGCTCCACGATGTCGGGCTTCCCGAGGACGCCGTCTCGCGTTATCCGCACGAATTTTCCGGTGGCCAGCGCCAGCGCATCGCCATTGCCCGCGCCATCGTCGCGCGCCCCAAGCTGATCCTCGCCGACGAGGCGGTGAGCGCGCTCGACCTCTCGACGCGCATCAGGATCGTCGAGCTTTTGAAGACCCTTTCGGACGCGATGACGATCCTTCTGGTTTCCCACGATCTGGGCGTGGTTGCGGCGCTTTGCGAGGAGATCATCATCCTCGAGCGCGGGAAGATCGTCGAGAGCGGGAAGACTCGCGATATCCTTGCCGCCCCGCAGCATCCCTATACGCGCAAGCTTCTGGCGAGCGTGCCGAGGATGCCGGCCTAAGCCCGTTCCCTTTCCGCGCCTTCCTGCGTCTGCGCCGCCATGAACCGCTCGAGCGCATCCACGTCGATCTCCGTGCCTGCAAGCCCGCGCTTGGTGCGCCGCCAGAGGACGTCCTCCGCCGTCTGGGCCCACTCGATTTCCATCAGATAGCGCACTTCGGCGGCATAGAGCCCGGCGCCGAAATGCTGCCCCAGGTCCTCGACAGCTTTGGCCTCGCCAAGGATCGCACTGGCGCGCGTGCCATAACGGCGCACGAGGCGCCTGGCCTCCGCTTTGGAGAGGAACGGGTAATCCGCGCCGAGCTTGCCGACCTCGCGCGCAAACCCGTCGATGGGGAAGTCCCCACCGGGAAGGTGCGCGCCGGCGGTCCATTTTCCACCGCGTTTTCCGAGCACTGCCTCGATATGTTCAAGCGCTGATTCCGCCAGCCGCCGATAGGTGGTGAGCTTGCCGCCGATGACGTTGAGCAGCGCCGGCTCGCCATCGCCGCCCGAGCGCTTGAGAACGTAGTCGCGGGTGGCTTCCTGCGCCTTGGAGGCGCCGTCGTCGTAAAGCGGACGGACGCCGGAATAGGTCCAGACGATCGCTTCGCGGGTCACCGGTTGGGCGAAATATTCGCTGGCGGCGGCACAGAGATAGTCGATTTCCGCATCCGAAATCGCGACATCGCTCGGGTCGCCGGAATAATCCTCGTCGGTCGTCCCGATCAAGGTGAAATCGTCCTCGTAGGGGATGGCGAAGAAGATGCGGCCGTCGCTGTTCTGGAAGAAGAAGCAGCGCGGGTCGTCGTAGAGCTTCGGAACGACGATATGGCTGCCCTTGACGAGCCTTACGGCGTGTTTCTCGTGCGCGTGCACGGACTGGTCGAGAACCGTATCGACCCACGGCCCGGCGGCATTGACGAGCATTTTTGCCGCGATGGTTTCGGTTTTTCCGGTGCGGGTGTTCCGGGTTTCGATTTCCCAATGGCCGCTGGCGCGCCTGGCTGAGACAACCTTCGTGCGCGTGCGGATCTGCGCCCCGCGATCGGCCGCGTCGCGGGCGTTGAGCGCGACGAAGCGCGAATCGTCCACCCAGCAGTCCGAATATTCGAACGCCTTGCCGTAGCCCGGCTTGAGGGCTCTGCCGATCGGGTCGATCGCAAGGTCGAGGTCTTTGGTCGGCGGCAACAGCTTGCGCCCGCCAATATTGTCGTAGAGGAACAGCCCAAGGCGCAGCAGCCAGGACGGCCGCAACCCCTTGTGATGCGGCAGGACGAACCGCAGCGGCCAGATGATGTGCGGTGCGGCGGCCCAAAGGATTTCGCGCTCCTTGAGCGCCTCGCGCACGAGCCGGAATTCGTAGTGTTCGAGATAACGCAGCCCGCCGTGGATGAGCTTTGTCGCCCGCGAGGACGTGCCGCTGGCGAGATCGTCCATTTCAGCAAGAAACACCGAAAAGCCGCGGCCCGCAGCGTCACGCGCGATCCCGCAGCCGTTAATGCCGCCGCCGATGACGAAGATATCGTAGGTGGTTTCGCTCAAGGCGCGACTCCGTAAATCCGAAACTGAAACGAAAGTGATACGAAATGCAAGAGGTGTCAATCGAAGGCGGTACGACAAGTTGGCGCGGCTTCACGTCACTTCGCGTTGAGCCGGGTCCCAGGGGTAAGGGGATGTTGTGATGTTTGCCGCATGAAAGAGCCTGGCGCGGCTCAATTCCCCGCCCCCTTGTGGGGGTGGGACAGGAAGCCTGCCGGGCCCGTCGCCGGTGCTGCCTAGGTGTCGCTCACGGGCACCATCTTGCGCCACGGCGCCGTGCCTATGGGGATGCACATTGGGCGCCCATGCACCGGATCGGTAATCACCTTCGAATGCACGCCGAAGACGTTCCGGATCATGTCTTCGTGCATCAGCGTTTCGGGCGTCCCGGCGGCCTCGACCCTGCCGTCCTTGATAAAGACGAGCCGGTCGGCATGCCGCGCGGCGAGATTGAGGTCGTGGAGCACCAGCACCACCGTTCTCCCGAACTCCGCGTTCAGCTGCGAGACAAGGTTGAGGCAATCGATCTGGTGCGCCATGTCCAGGTGATTGACCGGCTCGTCGAGGCAGATGATGTCGCTTTCCTGCGCCAGCACCATGGCGATCCAGACGCGCTGGAGCTGTCCGCCCGAGAGCGAGCCGAGCGCCCGTTCGCGCAGGTGCGCCACACCTGTGCCCGCCATCGCCTTGTCGATGGCGCGTCCGTCCTCGGCGCTCCAGGGCTGGAGCAGCGTCTGGTGGGGGTAGCGTCCGAGCCGGACGAGTTCCTCCACCGTCATGTCCTCGGGCGCTGAGGGGCTTTGCGTCAAAAGCCCGATCTGGCGGGCCATGTCCTTATGGCCCAGTTTGGCGATGTCGATCTCTTCGAGGAGGATGCGCCCGCTCGCGGGCCGGTGCAACCGGCGAATGGCGCGCAGCAGCGTCGACTTTCCGCATCCGTTCGGGCCCGCGAGCACCGTCACCTTCCCCCGCGCGATGGGCAGCGAGAGCGCGTTCAGAACCGTTTGCTTGCCATAGCCAAGCGTCAGGGCGTCGACAGTGATCCGGTTATCCGTCATTGCGTTGCTTTCGCATCAGGAGAAAGAGGAAGTAGGGGGCGCCGATGATCGCCGTCACCGTGCCGGCGGGCACTTCGACCGGCGCGAAGGCGACGCGGACGATCAAATCCGCGCCCACCAGCATCATGGCGCCCAGAACGAAGCTGCCGATGAGCCCGGTATAGACGCCGCGTCCCAGCGCAAGCCGCGCCAGATGCGGAGCCATCAGCCCCACAAAGCCGATACCGCCGGCGAAGGCGACCCCGGCCGCGGTCAGGAGCGCGGCGAGGATGAAAATGAGGATGCGGAACACCGGCAGGTCGAGCCCGACGCTGCGCGCGGAAATTTCATCGAGATCGGCGGGCGGGAGTTTTCGCGCCGCGGCGACCGTAAGAATTACCAGCGGTACCAGGGCCGCCGCGACGATAACGATCTCGCTCCAACTGATCTCGTTGACAGCCCCGGCGATCCAGCGCGCGGCCTGGTTGGTGCGGTAGATCGGACCGATCAGCATCAGGACCGTCGTCAGTGCCTTGGCCACGGCGGCTACGGCAATGCCGAACAGCAAAAGCCGGATGGCCGACGCGGCCTGTTGCCCGGCAAGGACAAAAACGAGCGCGATGGCTGCGAGCGCTCCGATAGCGGCGGCAAGCGGCTGGAAGGCGATGGGAAGGATGAGCGCGTTGCTCTCGTTTGAGAAAGCCGCAAGGAAAATGACGACGCCGAGCGCCGCGCCGTCGACGACGCCCAATACGCTCGGGGACGCCAGTTCGTTGCGTGTGACGCGCTGGAGCAGGTAGCCCGCCAGGGCCACCGCGCCGCCCGCGAGGATGGCGATGACGACGCGGGGGAGCCGCAATTGCAGGACGATCAGCGATTGGGTCGCGTCGCCCAGCCCGACTAAAACCATCGCGACGTTCTCGATGGGGATCCAGGTCGACCCGAAGGCGACGCCCGCAAGCGCGAGCAGCGTTGCGGCTGCGAGCAGCGCCGGGATCAGCACCGGTGCGGTTCGGGCCCGGGTCATGCCGCCCTCCGCCGCAGCAGCGCCAACAGCACGACACCGCCGCCGACGGCCGTCAGCGCGCCGACGGGCGCTTCGGTTGGATAGATGACGAAACGCGCGAGAACGTCTGCAAGGGTGGTGTAGATCGCGCCCACAAGAGCGGCCGCCGCGATCTGGTGCGTGTGGCGCAGGCCGACGATTTTTCGCGCGGCGTGGGGCACGACAAGGCCGACGAAGCTCACCGGGCCGGCCATCGCGACGGCGGTGCCGGTGAGAATCGAGATCGCCACGAAGCTCGCGCCCCGTACGAGGACGATGGGCACGCCGAGGCTGGCGGCGGTCGAATCGTCGGCGTGGAGCGCATCGAGCGCCCGGGCCAGCGCCACGGCGATTGCCGCGCCAGTCAGAACGAAGGGCAGGCCGTTGAGCGCGAGGGATATGGGCCGGTCCATGAACGAGCCCGAGAGCCAGAAGAGAAGCTGTTCGAGTTCGGCTTCATTGGAGGTGAGGATGACTTCGACGATGGCGTGGCCGAGCCCGGCGATTGTGACGCCCACGAGCACGATCCGCAGCGGGGAGAGCCCGCCCGCGCTCGTGGCGATGCCGAAGACGATAAGGCTCGTCAAAAGCGCACCGAGCGCGGCCGCGCTCGAGAGCCCCGCGAGCGAGGATATCCCGAAAACGAAGCTCGCGACGACGACCGTCAGCGAAGCGCCCGCGTTAAGCCCCAGCGTATCGGGGGAGGCGATGCGATTGCGCGCGAGGGTCTGGATGACGACACCCGCAATCCCGAGGCTCGCGCCCGTGAGCGGCGCGATGATCGCGCGCGGCAGGCGCAGGTTGACGATGACGACCGCCGTCTCGCTGCCGTCAAACGCGGTAAACGCGTTCCACACGTCGAGCGGCGTATATTGCCGGTAGCCCAGCATCAGGCTCATCGCCATGGCGAGCGCCAGCACACCCGTGAGGATGGCGTATCGGGCGGCCTTCGAGAGGCCCTCGTCGGTGCGCGCGAGGCTGAGCGTGGACACGCGGTTCGGTTTCCACAAAGTTGATATTGACAGTCAGATTAAATTCTGGCTGTTTGCCCCAAACCATTTTCCGACTGCAACTGTCAAGAATTAAGGATAGGCCATGCCCGCATTTCGTCATGTTCTCGCGGCCGTTTCGCTCGCCGCAGCGCTCGTTGCGCCGGCTCTTGCGGGAGCCCGTGAGGTGACCCATGCCATGGGAACGACCGAGGTGCCCGATGCGCCCGCGCGTATCGTCGTTCTCACCAATGAAGGCACCGAGGCGCTGCTCGCGCTCGGCGTCACGCCTGTCGGCGCCGTCAAGGGCTGGTCGGGCGATCCGTGGTACGACCACACCCGCGAGGCACTGGCCGATACCACCGCGCTTGGCGAGGAGTCTGCGGTCAATCTCGAGATGATCGCGGCGCTGCAGCCCGATCTCATCATCGGCAACAAGGCCCGCCAGGAAGGCGTCTACGAGCAGCTTTCGGCCATCGCGCCGACGGTGATGTCCGAGCGGCTGCGCGGCGACTGGCAGATCAATTTCGAATTCTACGCCGACGCTGTCGGCAAGCACGAGGAAGGCCAGGCGGTGCTCGCCGATTTCGCGGAGCGCGTCGAGGCCATCGCCGCGGCGCTGGGCGACCGGGTCAACGAGGAAATCTCGCTGGTCCGTTTCATGCCGGGCCGCACGCGCATTTACCTCAAGGACACCTTCGCGGGCATCATCCTCGACCAGATCGGCTTCGCGCGTCCCGAAATCCAGGATCGCGACGAGTTCGCCGATGAGGTCGGCAAGGAGCGCATCCCCGATTTCGACGGCGACCGGATGTTCTACTTCGTCTATGAGACCGGCGACGGCGAGGGCGACAGCCGCGCGGACGAATGGATGGCCGACCCGCTCTGGGCCAATCTCGAAGTGGTCCAGGCCGGCAACGTCCAGCCGGTCAACGACGCGATCTGGAACACCGCCGGCGGCGTCATCGCGGCCAACCTGATGCTCGACGATATTGTCGAGATCTACGGTCTCGACATCGAATAAGCGCCCGCCCACGCCGCAAAATCACGTGCAAAGGGCCCCCTTGGCGGGGCCCTTTTCCTTTGCGGGCAGCGATGCAACGGGCATGATGGTCGCAAATCGCAAGGGAGGAGGCGCGCGTGAAGGACGTATTCGGGTCGCTCGAGGGCAAGACCATTCTTTATACCGGCGCGGCGGGCGGGCTCGGCCTGCCCACGACGCTTGAAATGCTGCGCACAGGCGCGCGCGTGGTCGTCCTCGACCATGACGACGCCAAGATCGCCGCGCTCACATCCGCCGCTGCCGAGGCCGGTCTTGAAGGCCTCACGGTCGAAAAGACCGACCTCTCAGACCTCGACGCGCTTGGGGGCGTCCTCACCCGCCTCATCGCGCGAACCGGCGGCTTCGACATCGTCATCAACAACGCGGCGATTTACCCCTCGAAGATGTTCGAAGCCATGACCCTCGCGGAAATCCAGCGCGTCCAGCGCATCAATGTCGACGCCGGCATCGTCTGCGTCATGGCCGCGCTCCCGCACATGAAGGAGAAAGGCTGGGGCCGCATCGTCAACGTCTCCTCGATCACCGTTTCGGGCGGCTGGGAGGGGCTTTCGGCCTATGTGCAGTCGAAAAGCGCGCTGATTGGGCTGGCGCGCAGCTGGGCGCGCGAGTTCGGCCGCTACGGCATCACCGCCAACGCCATCGCCCCGGGCGCCTTTCCCACCGATGCCGAAAAGATCCACCCGGACCTTGAGGCCTACGAACGGCGCATTCTCGACCACCAGGCCCTCAAACGCCGCGGCCGCCCCGAGGAGATCGCCTCGGTCCTGATGTTCCTGTGCTCGGACGCCGCCTCGTTTGTCACCGGGCAGACGATCAACGTCGATGGCGGCTGGGTGATGCAATAGCGCATGGAGATGCAAGCGCCTCACCGCGCCCTGGCCAGCCCGTCGAGCAGGAACGCAAGTCCCTTCCTGAAGGCGGGGGCCGCAAGGCGTTCCGGCGCCGCGGCGCTTTCTGCGTCCGAGCGCTCGAAGCTGCTAAAAAAGCGAGGCTCGGGCCCAGTCGATAATCTGATGCTTTAGTTCCGGAAACCGACCCTCGGCCCAGCGGCTTATCTGCCAGTAAAGCGGAACATCCGTTGTTGCTCCGGGGACGAGTTCGACCAGACGCCCCGCGTCAATATGCGACTGCACGAGATCGATCGGGTTGAGGCACCAACCCATTCCAAGTACGCAGGCTTCGACAAATCCTTGCGTCGAAGGCAGCCAATGCGTGGGCGGCGCGACCTTGGATGCAAAGTGTTCTGCGAGCCAGTCCTGCTGCATGCTGTCCTTCTGGTTGAAGGCGAGGGTTGGCGCCTTGTTCAGCGCACTCCCGGTGACCCCGTCTGGAAAATACCTGCGGCAAAATTCCGGGCTGGCGGTCGCGACGTAGCGCAAGTGTCCCAATGCTGTGACCGTGCAGCCAGAGACCGGCTCAGACATTGAGGTAACGGCTGCAAGAACCCGGCCCCGTCTCAACCACTCGGCCGTATGATCCTGATCGTCGACCGCTATGGAGAGCATGACGTTCGAGTGTTGGGCAAACGCTGCCATGGCTGGCAGGAACCACGTCCCGAGGCTGTCAGCGTTGACGGCAACATCGACTGTCACTGTTCCGCCCTTTACCTCGCCAAGCTCAGGCAGTTGTCCGAACAGATCGTTCTCCAACTGTCCTACAAGCTCCATGTGCCGACACAGCCACGCGCCCTTGTCCGTCGCACGACAAGGCGACCCGCGCTCTACCAGAATCGTGCCCATGCGTTCTTCAAGCTGCTTCACACGCTGCGAGATGGCCGACGGTGTAACGTGGAGGGCTTTGGCGGCTTTCTCAAAACTGCCAGTGCGGACAATCATCGCTACAGCCGATGCAGCACCATAGTCCAGCATGATTAGCCTGTCTTATGCTGTGTAAGGACCTTTAATTTTTCTAACACGGGCCGATGGCTTATCGCAACGGGCAGCAGTGGTGGAAGCAATGGACCTGACAGTTTTTCTTGCCGGCCTTGGAATGGGCCTAAGCCTCATCGTGGCAATCGGCGCGCAGAACGCTTTCGTTCTACGGCAGGGGCTCAGGGGAGAGCACGTCTTGGCGGTGTGCTTTGCCTGTGCTGTATCCGACGCCGTTCTCATTGTTGTTGGGGTTACCAGCTTTACCCGCATCGCAAGCTGGCTTCCGTGGGTCGACCCGGTCATGCGTATCGGCGGTGCGGCGTTCCTGATATGGTATGGGGCCAAGAGCGGGATGTCAGCGCTACTGTCCAAAGGCTCCCTTATCGTGCAGGGGCGCGGTGACACCATCCCGCTTTTACCAACGCTGTTGACGTGCCTCGCGCTGACCTGGCTCAACCCTCATGTCTATCTCGACACCGTGGTTCTGCTCGGCTCGGTTTCCACCCAATTCGGGGGAGAGCAAACAGCTTTTGCCGCCGGTGCCGTCGCCGGTTCCTTCCTATTCTTCTTTGGCTTGGGCTTTGGCGCAGCCCTCCTGCGCCCCATATTCGCGAACGCCATGGCTTGGCGTATTCTCGAGGCGGTAATTGCCTTCGTGATGTGGTCAATTGCCCTTAAACTCTTCCTCGGCGGGTAGAGTTTCAATTCGGTCTTTCTAAGCCTCTCCTCATTGGAAAAACAGGCCAGGTGAAGTCATCGGGCGCCTAACGCCGCGGCCGCCCCGAGGAGATCGCCTCGGTCCTGATGTTCCTGTCCTCGGACGCCCGCCTCGTTTGTCACCGGGCAGACGATGAACGTCGATGGCGGCTGGGTGATGCAATAGCGCACGGAGATGTGTGTGCATCAAAAAAATCTTTGATGCACACACGTCCCCGCAAGCGCCTCACCGCGCCCTGGCCAGCCCGGACTTTGATCCCGGTCCCGAAGCTCTCAAATCGAAGAAAAGCGGAAAACGCTAGCCGCGGACGGCCTCAGTCGCGCACGCGCAGCTCATCGTAGGACACCATCACATGATCCCTATAGGGTTGCCGCTCCTCCAGCCGCGCATAATACGCCTCGAGCGCCGGCCGCTCGGGGCGGTCGATGTCGATATCGAAATAGCGATAGAGAATGTGCCCGAACTGGATATCCGCTGGCGTAAAATGCGCGCCGGCCAGAAACGGGTGCGCCGCGAGCCGGGCTTCCGCGATCCCAAGAACCGCGTCGAGCTTCGCGGTGGCCTCGGCAATCGCGCGCGCATCGCGCTGCGATGGCGCCGTGCGCACCACCCGCCAGAAGATCGGCATGGTGAAGCCCAGCGTGACGTTGATCTTGGCCCATTCGGCCCACATATCGACCTGCGCCCGCGCGCCGTCGTCCGTGGGCCAGAACCGCTCGTCCCCATACCGCGCCGCCAGATACCGGATAATCGCCCCCGTTTCCCAGATCGGCGGCTGATCCCCATCCTTGAGCACCGGCACCTTGCCGTTCGGGTTCATCGCCAGGAATTCCGGCGTATCGTTGCCGCCATAGATGTGGCCGACGTCATGGCGCACACAGTCGAGCCCCAGCTCGCCGATGCACCACATGAGGGCCTGCACGTTGGACGAGGTTTTGCGGCCCCAGACGATCATGGGTGTCTCCGTGGTGGGGGAGGTAGTATGAGTTTGAAGGTTCGCGACCTAGTCTAGTACAACTGCCCCCCAAGCTGCCGTCGACCCTTGCAAGATATTGGCTTTCGGGCAGGACGCGCCCGAACCTTTAAGATCTGGCACGGTTTGCCGGTCCAGAACAGCGGCGCCACGGGGGGTGCACAGCAAGAAAATCTGTCGTTGTCACCCGCCTCATGCAGAAGAATTTAGTGTGTAAAGTGCACCCCGACCTGCGGCTATGAAGCTTCCTGTCGTGCGGCCGCTATCCGCTCGACTGTTCTATGGAGGCTGGCGTTCCGCTCGGCGGCACCTCTAAAATCCCAATATTCCATTGCAAATCGACTAAGGTGTGCATTGTAGCCGAGGCCTACTTTAGCGGCACCGGTAGGTAGCAGCTCTGCCTTTGCTCGACGGTTTCCGTACAGTTGAACGCAACGTAGCAGGTACTCTTTGGGATCGGCGATTTGAGTGTCGTTTGGCAGCTCGTGGGTTGGGATGCCAAGATATTTGCTCAAGTTATTGTGATCTGCCAGTAGCCATGCTTCAACTTCAGTGACGGCAATGTTGAAGTTAAATTTTTTGGGAAGTGGATCGTTCAAGTTGGCGGAATCAAACCATTTTCTTCTTAGGCTAGGTGCGCATTCCGCACGATCAAGATCAGTTAGAATGAAGACGTCATAGTGCTGGGCCAGCGTACAGTAGTTGCTGAGTTTCTTCTTTATCCCGCCAAAGCCACCTTGATTCGGCTGCAGCTCTGTCAAATACAGTTCGTCAAGTAAATCATTGAGCAACCGAACAATGACGGCACCACTCAAAGGGTCTTCGACACAGTAGTACGCAATCATAGATCAAGCTTCAGCTGCCTGCCAACAGGGATGCCGCGGGCGTGCGGAAGCACGACTTCTGCCGGGGACAAGCCAGCCGACAGTGCGGCTTTTTCGGTCGGACTCACCTTTCTGGTGCTCGAGCCATCGTCTGATGGCTCGATGACGATTATACCGTCTGGATCAATCCCCGGATTCGACAGTAGGGCGTAGCTGTGAGTGGAGATGAAGATTTGTCGCCCGAAAGCGCCAGACCTTTTACGTCGCACCGTGTCTATCAAATAGGACAGCTGTCGGACCACTTCTTCGTTAAGCGAAAGTTCCGGCTCCTCAAGTAGCAATGGCGCGTCACCCGTTTCTTGAAGTAGCCAGAAAAGAGCAATTAATCGAAGAGTTCCATCAGAGAACTGATCCTCTCTCTGACGTGCGCCGCGCGGACGATGGTGCTTGAACTTAATTTCCAAATGAGGTCTTCCGGTGATCTCATCTTTCAAAAATTTCAAGTCTTCTAATTGTGGTACTATTGATTGGAGCGCTTTTTCAATTTTCCTTAATCGAGAGTTCCGTGTCCGTTCTTGCGTTGCGGATACACGCAACAAGAATTCCTGACCAAACGGGTCGTCCTCAACAGTCCTGCCACTTATTTCGTCGCCAAATTTAAGAAGCTGGGGGACGAGATGGTAGTATGTTATAGATCCAAAGAATTCAGCTAAATCTCGAAATTCTTTATTGCTGTTAATTTGTTCAATATAGGTCTGCTGTCTCTGGTCTTCATCTTTTTCGTCGGCTGAGTTTGGTCTGTTTATTAATGATGTTTTTTGTCCATCATTTTCAATCCGATTTACAATTTCCTGAGTTATGATGGGGCGCCGACTTTTCTCGAAGCCGGAACTTGGAATATTGAAACCTAAAATGTAATTCCAGCCGCTCAACCCATCCTTGTCGACGACATCTACATCGATCAGGACCTCAGTATCTTTTCGTGCATGTAGGCACCGTATCTTAGAGATCCCGCCCCGCCCCTCAACCGCTTCTTGAAGACCGCCGCCCTTCGATTTTGCGAGGTCGCGAAGAAATCGCATCACATCAAGAAAGTTGGATTTGCCCGACGCGTTTGGCCCCAACAGGTAAACGACATCCGAGATATTTCTTACCTCGGAACTGCGGAAATTCCGCCAATTCTTGATTCTAATTCTCGATATACGCAAAGCGATCGTCCCTTAGTTCGCTCAGCCAAACCTATACAGCCTCGGCCGTGTCTACAATCCGGCCTGTGGACTTGGCGCAGCCGACGAAGCAGCCGGCAGGCAGCGCATGGAGATGAAATTCCGCTAGATAGGCGGTTTGTCGATTGCTTTTTTGCATTTCCCGACCTGCCGTCCCCCTATACCTCCATCGCATCACTTTCCCCCTCCACCAGCTCCATCGGCCACAGCTTCTGCACCGGCTCGGCCCGGTAGAGGTCCGGGAAGGCGGGCATGGTGGCGAGGAGACCTTCGGCGAGGCCGGTGCCGAGGTCGAGCAGCGACATGCGGAAGCAGGTGAGGGCGGGGGAGAGGAAGCGGGCGAGGGGGCCTTCGCGGAAGCCGACCACGGCGAGGTCGCGTCCGGGTACGAGGCCTGCCTCGCTGAGGCGGCGGTAAAGCCCGATGGCCATCATCTCGTAGACGAGCACGACGGCCGTGGGGCGGTTCTTCATGGCCAGGAGCGTGTCGCCCACTGTGTAGCCGCCGTGTTCGCTCGATTTGGCGCAGATGATGAAATCGGGGTCGAAGGGCAGGCCGTTTTGCGCCAGCGCGTCGACGAACGCGTTCCGGAAGACGTGGCCGAGATTGATGTCGCTATCGGGGACCGCCACGGCGATCTGCTTGTGCCCCTTGGCCGCGAGGCGCGCGACGGCCTTGTGGGCGACGCCCTCGAAATCGAGGTCGACCCAGGCGTGCTGGTCCGCACCGCCGGTGCGCCCCAGCGCGATAAAGGGGATGCCCGCTTTCTTGAGCAGCGGGATGCGGCGGTCGTTGCGCTGGGTCGCGGAGATGATGACCGCATCGACCAGCCGCCGCACGACGATGCGCTGGAGATAGTCGTGCGGGTCCTCGCTGGTCGAGCAGGGCAGGACGACGAGGTCGAGATTGTGCTGGGCGAGCGCGCCGGTCAGCCCGCCGATGACGCCGAGGAAGAAGTTGTCGCTGTTGGATTCGCTTTCGTCGTTGGATTCGATCATGAACCCCACGGCGCTCGTCGCGCCGCGCCGCAGCGAGCGCCCCGCCTGGTTGGGCGCATAGCCGAGCTCGGCGGCGGCCTCGAGGACCCGCTTGCGCGTCTCCTCGTTGACGTCCGGGCGCCCGTTCAGCGCACGCGAAACCGTGCCGATGGAAATGTCGAGATGCTGCGCTAAGCGCCTGATTCCAACCATACAATATGTTGTGACGACGCACGGTCGTCCACAATCTCCGTAATCGTTTACGAAAACCTATTGACACGTTTTCGAATTCAATCCTAGTATCGTAAACGTTTACGGGCCAGCGCAAAGTGAGGCGCCTCAAGAGCCCGAGAGGAGAGAATACCGTGACATATACGGCCGTTCTGGCCGGGTGCGGAGCTATGTCGAAAGGCTGGCTCGAAGCGATTACGCACGCCCCGCTACTGGACAATCGCGTAGAGATCGTCGGGCTTGTCGACCTTGACGAGACCCTTGCTGCGACCCGCGCGAGCGAGTTCAACCTTGATGTTCCGTGCGGGACCGATCTTGCCGGCGCGCTCGGCACGCTCAAGCCCGACCTTCTGTTCGACGTCGTTCCGCCCGCCGCGCGCAAGCCGGTGGTTCTCGCCGGGCTCGATCATGGCTGCCACGTTCTGAGCGAAAAGCCGATGGCGACCTCGCTGGCCGATGCGCGCGAGATCATTGCCGCGTCCGAGCGGGCAGGGCGGGTTCACGCCATCGTCCAGAACCGCCGCTTCATCGAGGGCGTGCGCCGCATCGAGGCGTTCCTTGCCTCTGGCGGGATCGGCGAGTTGACCGGCGTTCATTGCGACTTCTTCCTCGCGCCGCATTTCGGCGGTTTCCGCGAAGAGATGGAGCACGTGCTGCTCCTCGACATGGCGATCCACACCTTCGACGCCGCGCGCTTCATGGCCGGCAAGGTGCCGCTTGCGGTCTATGCGCAGGAAACCAATCCCAGGGGCTCCTGGTATGCGCATGGCGCCTCGGCCAATGCGATTTTCGAATTCTCCGACGGGGTCACCTTCACCTATCGCGGTTCGTGGTGCGCCGATGGCGCGCCGACGAGCTGGGAGGCCGCGTGGCGGTTCGTCGGAACCAGGGGGTCGCTCATCTGGGACGGCGCGGAAAATTTCGATGCGCGGGTCCTGGCGGGCGAGGGGAAGTTTCTCAACGACCTGAAGCCGGTTATCGTCCCCCCCCTTTCGAGCGACGACCAGACGCTTGGGCACGCGAGTGTCATTTTCGAGTTCATCGAAGCCATCGAGGGTCATCGTAGCCCCGAAACGGTTTCCACCGACAACTTTAAAAGCCTGGCGATGGTGCTTGCCGCCATCGAAAGCGCGCGGACGCAAACCCGCGTAAACATTGAACTTTAGGGAACATTCCAGTGAGCGATCCAGCCAAAGCCATCCGCATCGGAACCATGGTCAAAGCCAATGGCGGAGGCCTCGATGGTTCCATTGAGGCCATCGTGGACAAGGGTTTCGAGAGTTTCGAGCCGTTTTTCTGGCAAACGACAGAGGGCCAGGACCTCGCCGAACTGGGCAAACGCGCCCGCGACGCGATCGGTGACCGGGACATCACGATCTCGACCATCGGTATGTTCGGCAACCCGCTCGAAGACCAGCCGCTCGACCGCGATACGCTTGAGGGCTGGAAGCAATGTATTGATAACGCTCACCATTTCGGCGCCGACTGCGTTGCCGGCTTCACCGGCCGCGTGCGCGGCAGGCCCATCGAGGAGAGCCTTCCGCAATACAGGAAGGTCTGGTCCGAACTGGCCAGGCGCGCCGCGGACAAGGGCGTCAAAATCGCCTTTGAAAACTGCGCCATGGACGGCAACTGGCAGAGCGGCGACTGGAACATCGCCCACAACCCCGACGCCTGGGAACTCATCTTCAACGAGACGCCCGACGAGAATATCGGGCTTGAGTGGGAGCCCTGCCATCAGATGGTCTATCTCATTGATCCGCTTCCACAAATTCGCAAGTGGGCGGACAAGATTTTCCACGTTCACGGCAAGGATGCGACCATTCGCTGGGACGTCATCAAGGAGCACGGCATCTTCGGAAAAGAGCCGTTCGTCTTCATGCGCACCCCCGGTTTCGGCGACAGCAACTGGACCGATATCATCTCGGAATTACGGCTCGCGGGCTGGACCGGATCGATCGACATCGAAGGCTGGCACGACCCGGTTTATCGCGACGCGCTGGAAATGACCGGGCAGGTGCACGCGCTCAACTACCTGAAGCATTGCCGGGGCGGCGATTTCGTTGCCGACGCGGTCTGATTTTTTCGGTCCGGGCGGGAACCCGGCCATTAACCTGAAAGCCACAGAGGAGGAGTGGACTATGATGAAATTCAAGAGTTTAGCGGGAAGCGTTGCGCTGTCGGGCGTCTCGGTTCTGGCGTTGGCGGGGGCTGCCGAGGCGCAGACCACCATCACGATCTGGTCGCTCGACGACGAGAACCAGCCGGCGCTCAATCTGGCGCAAGAGTTCTCCGATATGGACAACGGCATCACGGTGGAATACCGCGAGATCCAGTTCGACGACGTGGTCAGCGAATCCATGCGCGCTTTCGCGACAGGACAGGCGCCGGACATCATCGCGGTGGACAATCCCGAGCACGCGCTTTTTGCGTCGCGCGGGGCGTTCCTCGATATCACTGATATGGTTGCAGAATCCGACGTCATCGACCCGGACAACTACTTCCCCGGCCCGCTGGCCTCGGTGACCTGGGACGGTAAGCTCTATGGTCTCCCCAAGGCGACCAATACCATCGCGCTTTACTACAACAAGGACATGTTCGAAGCTGCCGGGCTCGATCCTGAAGATCCGCCGGCGACCTGGGACGAACTTGTCGAAGCGGCGCGGACGCTCACCGATCCGGACAACAATGTCTACGGTTTGGCGTTTTCGGCAAAGGCGAGCGAAGAAGGCACGTTCCAGTTCCTGCCCTGGGCGCAGATGGCCGGCGGCGGGTATGACAACCTCAACGCGCCGGGCGTCGTCGAGGCCCTGGAGATTTGGGAAACCATTCTTGACGAGCGGCTTGCATCGCCTGATTCGCTGACGCGTGGGCAATGGGATTCGACAGGGACGTTCAATTCCGGGAATGCGGCCATGGCCATTTCGGGGCCCTGGGAAATCAACCGTATGCTGGAGGAAGCCCAGTTCGATTGGGGTGTCACTCTGCTTCCGGTGCCTGAAGAAGGCGCGGAACGGTCCTCGGCCATGGGCGACTTTAACTGGGCGATCTTCTCGACCACAGAGCATCCCGAAGAAGCCTTCCAGGCGATCGAGTATTTCGCGAGCCAGGACGATCGGCTGTTCCCTGAATTCGGCCAGTTGCCGGCGCGTTCGGATATCGAGATCCCGGAAACCGGAGAGCCGCTCAAGGATGCCGCGTTGGAGGTGTTCCTTGAGCAGCTTCAATACGCCAAGCCGCGCGGTCCGCATCCCGAATGGCCGCAGATTTCGCGCGCCATCCAGGACGCGATCCAGGCGACGTTGACCGGGCAGATGACCGCCCAGGCCGCGCTCGACCAGGCCCAGGCCACGGTCGACGGCGTACTCGAATAACAGGTCCTGATACTTCCGGGCTTTGTCCGGAAGCCTCCCGAGGGGCGGGGTGGGCAATGTTGTTCACCCCGCTCGGGAGACGGCACGAATAGCGGAGCGTTCTCATGAACCGCGTCATATCCAGCTTCCGAGACGGGAAGGGCTTCGACATCGCGCTCGTCGGTGCGGCACTTCTGTTCCTTGGCATCTTTGCCGGGCTGCCGCTCGTCTACAATGTCGTAATGAGCTTTCAGGCCGTCGACATGTTCAGTCTCGGCACGTTCGCGCGACCGTTTGTCGGATTCGACAACTACATCGCTGTCTTTTCCGAACCGATCTTTTGGCCCGTGATGCGCAATACGGTCGTCTTCGTGGTGGCCTCGATCGGCGGACAGTTCGTGATCGGATTCGGACTGGCTCTGTTCTTTACGCTCAAATTCCCCGGATCAACTTATCTCCGAGGGCTTTTTCTGGTGTCCTGGGTGATGCCCGGACTCGTTGTCGGGGCCATCTGGAACTGGATTTTGGCCGGTGATTTCGGCGTTCTCAACTTTGCTCTGACTGGGCTGGGGATCATTGAGGACAACATCTTCTGGCGTTCAGACACGGCATTTTCGCTCTGGGCCGTGATTATTGCCAATATCTGGCTGGGCACATCGTTCAATATGATCCTCCTGTCGGTAGGGCTCGCCTCGATCCCGCGCGATCTCTACGAGGCGGCGGCGCTCGATGGTGCGAACGGCTGGCAGCGGTTCTGGACGATCACACTTCCCATGATGCGGGCGACGATCGGGGCGGTGATTTCGCTGGGGCTGATCTTCACGCTCCAGCAGTTCGACCTTTTTGCCGCGATCACCTCGGGCGGGCCTGCGAACTCGTCCAATGTCGCGCAATACTGGGCGTGGGACTTCTCGTTCCGGCAGTACGATTTCGCCAAGGGCGCGACGATCTCGGTGCTGATGATCGCGCTCGTGATGGTCGCCTCGGTTATCTATGTGCGCTCGACGCGCCACGAAGTGAGGGGGTAGGGCCATGAATGCAAGCTTGCGCAACTGGTTGCTCCTGGCCGTCGCCCTGGGCCTCGCCGCGCTTTACCTCTTCCCGCTTTACTGGATGTATGTAACCAGCCTGAAGACGGGTTCCGAAGTCTTCGCGACGCCGCCGGGCTTTGTACCACGCGACGCGCAGTGGGATAATTTCCCCTATGTCTGGTCCGTGCGAGACATGGGCAGCTATATCTGGAATTCCCTCATTATCGCCTCGGGGACCACGTTCCTGACGGCGGCGCTGGGAACCGGATGCGCCTACGTGCTGGCGCGGTACCGCAATATGTGGATCGATATTGGGCTTTTCTTGATCCTGATGCTGCAGGTCCTGCCCGCCTCGTTGATGATCACGCCAATCTTTGTAGGGTTCTCGCAGTTCGGACTGCTCGAGACGCCGCGCCTTGCGGTGATCCTGGCACTCACCGCCAAGACCATGCCGTTCTTCGTGGTTCTGGTACGCGCGACGTTCATGAGCGTTCCGAGCGAACTCGAAGAGGCAGCGCTGGTTGACGGCAATTCCCGCATCGGGGCGTTTTTCGCCATCGCGCTGCCGCTCGCGCGCAACGGGATCCTCGTTTCGGCGATCCTCATCTTCATGCAGGCTTTCGGCGAATACGTCTATTCGAAGTCGATCATTCAGTCGCCGGCGCTCCAGCCGGCGAGTGTGGGGCTCAATGCCTTCATGGGGCCCAATACCAACGAGTGGAACAATATCATGGCGTACGCCTCGATCTATGTGACACCGATTCTCGCCGCCTTCGTTCTCCTCCAGCGCCGCATTGTTGCCGGCCTTACCTCGGGAGCGCTCAAATGACCGCACAGCCCCAGATCGAATTGACTAATATCGATAAGCACTATGGCTCTTTCCACGCGCTCAGGGACATTAATCTGACGATTGAGAACGGGCAGTTCGTGGCGCTCGTCGGGCCGTCGGGCTGCGGGAAGTCGACGCTCTTGCGTTCGCTCGCGGGGCTCGAGAGCATTTCCGGCGGCACCATGAAGATTGCCGGGGACGTGATGAACGGTGTGCCGCCGCGCAAGCGCGATGTCGCGATGGTGTTCCAGTCCTACGCGCTTTACCCGCATATGAGCGTTCTGGACAATCTTACCTATTCGCTGCGGCTGAAGCGCCGGCCCAAGTCGGAGGCCGAGGCCGCGGCCAACGAGGTCGCCGCGACGACCGGACTGCAGAAACTTTTGCGGCGCTTGCCGCGCGAGCTTTCAGGCGGACAGCGGCAGCGTGTGGCGATGGGGCGGGCGATCATCCGCCATCCCAAGGCGTTCCTGTTCGACGAACCGCTCTCGAACCTCGACGCGGCCCTGCGCGTGCATATGCGCAAAGAAATCCGGGCGCTGCACGACCGGCTCAGGGCGACATCGGTCTACGTCACGCACGACCAGATCGAGGCGATGACGATGGCGGACCATGTCGTTGTCATGCGCGAGGGGGTGATCGAGCAGCAGGGCGCGCCACTGGAGCTCTACGACCGGCCCGCGAACATGTTTGTAGCGGGCTTCATTGGATCGCCGGCGATGAACTTTGTCGATGGAACCGTCGATGGTAGTGGCACGGGCGCCAGGCTGGCGCTACCCGACGAACCTTCGATCCAGATTGGTAAAAGGCTGGAGCCGGGACGCAAGATTACAGTGGGGCTTCGGCCAGAGTTTCTCCAGCTCGCCAGTGGCGACGAAGCGGCTCTGCACCTTTCCGTGACAACGGTCGAATCCACCGGTTCCACGACCTACATCTCATCGCTGGGCGAGCCTGAAATCGTGGTGGTGGTCAATGGGCGCACCGATGTAGCCGCCGGGGACAAGATCGGGCTGGCCATCGCACCAGAGAATGTGCATGCGTTCGATCCCGAAACGGGAAAGGCGATCTGACGATTGGCCCGGCCAAGCAGGGCATCCACAGTCATGCAATAGTCGCAAATCCTTGAAAGACCCGTCACAGACGGGCTCTAGCGTGCGCTTCCATTAGAACCCCATGGAGGCACTAATGTTTCAACGCACCATTGTAACGGCGATGGCCATGACGCTCTGCGCGTCGACCGCCATTGCCCAGGATTTGCCGCAGGCAAGCAGCGAATACTTCACCGCCGCTCAGGCCAACCTCGAAGCCGCGATCGCTCGTGAGCCCAACACCAACCAGGCGACCAATATCATCCTGTTCGTCGCGGATGGTATGGGCGTGGGCACCAATTATGGCATCCGCCTGTTCCAGGGGCAGCAGATGGGCCTTCTGGGCGAAGAGCATAATCTCGTTTACGACCTTTACCCCAATACGGCGATTATCAAGACCTACAACATCAACGCTCAGACCCCTGACTCTGCGCCGACGGCCGGTGCAATGAACACCGGCGTCAAGCAGGTCTTCAACACCATCAATATGGCTGACACCGTCGTTCACGACGACTGCTCGACGGAATCACCGCTGCGCCTGTTCTCGGAAATGCTCTCTGACGCTGGCAAGTCCGTCGGTGTCGTTTCGACCGCTCGCATCACCCATGCCACCGGTGCTGCAGTCTATGCCAAGACCGCAAATCGCAATTGGGAAGACGAAGCTCCTGAGGGCTGCACGGATATCGCAACCCAGCTTATTGAACAGATGGAGGCCGGTGTGATCGACATCGCCCTGGGTGGCGGCATCAGCGCCTTCGCACCCGAAGGCACAGAGCTTGCCGTAGGCTCGGGTGGTCGTCCCGACGATGCGAACCTGATCGAACGCGCGCAAGCTGCTGGCGCCAGGTTCGTTTACGATGCCGACACTCTAGCTGCTGCAGATGCTGGCGCCCCGATCCTTGGTTTGTTCTCGGGCTCGCACATGAGCTACGAGTACGACCGGCCTGAAACCGAACCGTCGCTGGCCGACCTGACCGCCGCCGCCATTGAGCAGCTCGAAGGCAACGGAGACGGGGAAGGTTTCTACCTTGTGGTTGAAGCCGGCCGCGTCGATCACGCCAGTCACGGCGGCAACGCGTACCGCGCGTTCACCGACGGTGTTGCATTTGCTGAAGCCGTTGCGCTGGCCGACGAAATGACCGATGACGAGAATACTCTCATCATCGTCACTGCCGACCACGAGCACGTCATCAGCTTCAACGG
The DNA here is from genome assembly GCF_021166475.1 of Pelagibacterium xiamenense. GTDB lineage: Bacteria > Pseudomonadota > Alphaproteobacteria > Rhizobiales > Devosiaceae > Pelagibacterium > Pelagibacterium xiamenense. The sequence goes on along the minus strand of NZ_JAJOYS010000002.1, from coordinate 26,547 downwards.
CTACTGCGGTCGCGGTACACCTATCACCGGCCTTTGTATGGGCGTCGCGTCCGGACAGGTCGAGCACTCCGGCGAGCCGGCTCTCGCCGACGACGGCATGCCCTACACGGTTGTCAGCTACACCAACGGCGCTGGCTCGGTCCTTGTCGAGCAGGAAGACGGCACGTATGCGGGTTCGCGTCCTGAAGTGACCCAGGAAGCGGCGATGGATCCTGATTACCTGCAGCAGGCGCTGATCCCGATGGGTTCGGAAACGCACTCGGGCGTCGACGTTGCCCTCTGGGCCAAGGGGCCCTGGGCGCATCTGTTTGGCGGCACGATGGATCAGGAAATGATCTTCCACGTCATGAATCACGCTGCCTTCGGCGCTGCGGAATAAGCGTTTCACCGATACACGAATGTGAAGGGCCCGGAGCGATCCGGGTCCTTCGTCCTAGTGTCACATACGCGGTATAGGCCACGTTTCAGTCGATCTTGGAGGCCAGTCATGAACCGTCGCGCGTTTTTCGCCACGGCTACCGGCGCGGCCATTTGCGCGCCCTTTGTTGCCAGCCCCGCCCACGCCTATGAAGAGCAGGTTCGCCTGCGCGAGCTCTACAACAACGACATGTCGTTTACTGATTTTGCGCTTGAGCAGGAGGGTAAACGCGTGGCGATCGAGGGCTTCATGGCGCCACCGCTCAAGGCCGAATCGCAATTCTACGTGCTGACCAATCGTCCGATGGCGGTTTGTCCTTTCTGTTCAAGCGAGGCCGAATGGCCCAACGACATCCTGGCGGTTTACGCCAAGCGCGTGGTCGACGTGATACCGTTCAACGTCATGATCGTGACCCGCGGCGTTCTGGAACTCGGAACCTATACCGATCCCGAGTTGGGCTTTGTCAGCCGTGTACGGGTCGTCGACGCTACCCAGGAGCGCGTGTAGCATCCCATGGGCCTCGCTCTTGCGATATCAGGGCTCGCTGTGAGCGGGCGGGACAGCCGTACGCTTCTCGCCGTTCCGGACCTGGAGGTAGCGCCAGGCAGTTGCGTTGCCGTCAAAGGCCCATCCGGAGCCGGCAAATCGACGTTTCTTTTCGCCTGCGCGGGGCTGGCTGGGACAGCGAGCGGCAGCATTGTCTGGGGCGATACCGACATCCTGGCTCTGGGCATACAAAAGCGCGCGGCGTTCAGGCGGAGTGCGATCGGACTGGTCTTTCAGGATTTTTTGCTATTCGAGGAGCTTTCCGCGCTCGCCAACGCCGCATTGCCGGGCGCCTTTGCGCCTGCGGGCGCGCAAAAGGCGATGCGCCTTCGTGCTGCATCGGTACTCGAACGGCTGGGAATTGCGCCTTTGGGCGCACGCACGGTCGAAAGTTTTTCGGGTGGCGAGCGCCAGCGGGTCGCAATTGCGCGAGCGCTTGCCAGCGATCCCGACGTCATCCTGGCCGACGAACCGACAGCCAGCCTCGACCGAAAAGCGGCCGATGCGCTCGTCGACGACCTTGTCCGGCTCGCTCGAACGGACGGCAAGACACTGGTCGCGGTCAGTCACGATTCAGCGGTACATGAGCGTGCGGACCGTGTCATCGAAATCATCGACGGCCAGATTGCGAGCGATACCACCTATGCTTGATCCGGTATTCATGGTTTGGGATGGCCTGCCAGTAGCCGCTCAGGACGCGCTTTTGTTCGTCCTTCTCCTGCTGCCTGCGGTTCTCGTCGGACTTCTTGTCGTTCTCGGCTTCCGGCCAATGACGCTCGTGCGGGCGATGATGTGGCGGTTCAAATGGACTAATCTGCTGTTCATCGCCTTGATCGCGGTCTCGGTCGGAATCGGGGTTGGGCTCATCGCCCAGGAACGCGGCCTGCGGCAGGGAACTGCACGGGCTGCCGATAAATTCGATCTCGTGGTTTCCGCACCGGGCAGCGAGATCACCATGCTATTCGCTGCGGTCTATCTACAACCCTCCGATGTGCCGCTGCTGACCGGGGCGCAATACAACGCTATCGCGAACGCCGAGAACGTTGCGCTGGCGGCGCCGATCGCGTTCGGAGACAGCTACAGATCGGCGCCGGTTGTTGGCACGACCGCGGATTTTGTCTTGCACATGACGGACGAACTCGCCGATGGGCGGTTATTCGAAGTGCATACCGATGCGGTAATCGGCGCCAATGTCGCGCTTGCCCTGGGCGACCGATTTTCGCCCGCACACGGCGTGGCAGGCGCGGCAGACGACTCGGCACACGCGCATTTCGAATATGAAGTTGTCGGCCGGATGCAGCCGACCGGAAGCCCGTGGGACAAGGCAATCCTTGTGCCGGTCGAGGCGGTCTGGGAGGTGCACGGGTTGCCTAACGGGCACGCGCCGGACGACGCAGGTCGCATCGGGCCACCTTTTCTCGCCGAGCAGTTCCCGGGGACCCCTGCGGTGCTCGTGCGCGCGGAGGAACTTTGGGCCAACTACGCGTTGCGGTCGCAGTTCACGACCGACGAGACCATGGCGTTCTTTCCCGGCGCGGTGCTTGCCAGTCTGCACGGGCTGATGGGAGACGTGCGCGAAGTGATGAGCGTGATGGCGATCGTCACGCAGGTACTTGTGACTGCCGGCGTTCTTGCCGGGCTTGTGATCCTCACGCGGCTCTTTGCGCGGCGACTGGCGCTGCTGCGGGCGCTGGGGGCGCCGCGGCGGTTCGTTTTCTCGGTCATCTGGAGCTATGCGAGCGTTCTTATCGGGTCGGGTGCGGTGCTCGGGATTGTCGTGGGCCTCGCCGCTACGGAGGCGATTTCACGAATTGTGACTGCGCGCACCGATATTCTGGTGCGATCGAGCCTGGGCTGGCCCGAGCTTCATCTGGTTGCGGCATTTGTGAGCGTCACCGTTGTTCTGGCACTGACACCCGCCTTCATCGCTTTGTCACGCCCGGTCGTTACTGATCTCCGCGGTTAACTTATAACATTTAAATCGGAGTCCGTTCATGATCCGCGTCGTTCTCTTGTCGCTTGCCCTCCTCGCCACCCCTGTCCTGGCGCAAGAAGACCACGATCATGAGGGCGAGCACGGCGAAGAGCATCATGACGATCACGGCGAGCACGCGGGCGACGATGAGGATCATGTCTCGGAAGCGAACGGCGTACGTGCGGTCCATGCCTGGACCAACGCGACGCATGCAAACCAAGCACTGGTTTTCGTAGAGATCGAGAATGCTTCGGACGCCGAGGTAATGCTCGTCGGTGGCAAGGCCGAGAACGCGGACAGTGCTACGCTGGTCGGTTTTGCGCTTGTGGACGGGGAGCCTCTTTACGCCGAATTGCCGGGCATGCCGGTCGCCGCGGGTGGTCACGTTGTTCTCGGGCCAAACGGGCTCGCGATCGAACTCGACGGGCTTAGCGAGGACCTGCACGAGGGCGAGAGCTTCGAAATGGAACTCGATTTCGATTTCGGCGATCTCGATATCGTGGTTGCCGTCGAGGCAGCCGATGCGACCCAGCACAGCCACGCGGGCCATCAGCACTAAGCCCCTCGGCCGCTGGCGCACACGCTCGTGACATGTTAGGACGCTTCCCGGATCGGATTGCATTGGGGGAGGACGGCATGACCGAGACATTGCGTTGGGGAATTCTCGGAGCTGCTGCAATCGCAAGGTCCGCGCTAGCGCCAGCGATTGCGCGGGCAGAGGGGGCGCATCTAGCGGCCTTGGCGACGACGAGCGGGGAGAAGGCAGCGCCATTTCTGGCTCGCTATCCCGGTTTGCGGGTCATTGGCGACTATCAGGCGCTGCTCGACGATCCCGATGTCGACGCGGTCTATATTCCGTTGCCCAATCATCTCCATGTCGAATGGACGCTCAGGGCCCTCGACGCGGGCAAGCATGTGCTGTGCGAAAAACCCCTGGCGCTCGATGCCGAGCAGATCAAATCGCTGATTGCGGCGCGGGATCGATCGGGGAAACTTGCCGCGGAGGGCTTTATGGTGGTGCATCATCCGCAATGGCAGGCGGCAAGGGCGCTCATCGCGGATGGCGCGATCGGGAAGTTGCAGCATATCGACGGCGCATTCACGTACCGCAATCTCGATCCCGCCAACATTCGCAACCAGGCAGCGACCGGCGGGGGAGGGCTCTATGATATCGGGGTCTATCCTTCGATCACGGCCCGCTTCGTTACCGGCGCGGAGCCAACCCGGTTGCGCGCGGACATCCAGCGCGAGAACGGCGTGGATACGTTCGCACGGGTCTGGGCCGACTTCCCTGAATTCACGATGAGCTTTTATGTCGGCATGCGGCAGGCGGCACGCCAGGAAATGGTATTTCACGGCGAGGACGGCTGGCTACGGCTGAACGCGCCGTTCAACACCAACCTTTATGGCGACGTCCGGCTCGACATTCGTCTTGGCGACGGCACCACCCGGTCGCAGAGCTATAATTCCGTCGACCAGTATCAACTGATGATCGAAGCGTTCTGCCGGTCGGTCAGAACTGGTGAACCGTTCGCCTGCCCGCTGGAGTTTTCCTACGGCAATCAAAAAATGATCGACGCGATCCTTGCCGCCGATCCGGCCTGAGCGCTAGCGGAACAGCAGAACCGGTATCGTTACCGAGCGGATCATTTCCGTCGTCGTCGAGCCGATGATGAGCGTGCGGATCCGCGAATGGCCGTATGCTCCCATGACGAGGAACTGGATTGCATTGTCGATGACGTAGTCGGCGATCAGGGCTTCGGGCTCGACGTCGGCGAGTTTGGTCGCGACCTTGTATCCGGCGTTCGCGAGTTGGAGGCGCGTGGCGTCGAGTTTGCCACGATTGTCCTCGGTGTCCTTGCCAGCCATCACGATATGGCATTCCAGGCCGGGAAACAGCTTGCCCTGGGCGATGTGTGCAACGGCCTTGGTCGCGCTCACGCCCCCGTCGAAAGCAATCATGAAGCGTTCGGGCGGCTGGAAGCCGCGTGATGCGACAATGACGGGCTTGGTGCTTGCGCGCGCGACACGCTCCAGATTCGAGCCCAGATGGAGCTTGGCGAAATCCGCAGCCTCACCCCGTTTGCCGATAACAATCAGGTCGGCATCAGGTTCGAGGTCCTGCACCGCGTCGAGGATGTCGCCTCGGCGCAATCTTGCATGCGCTTCCTTGACGCCAGCTTCTTTCAGTCTCGCGACGGCGCTGTCCACCAGAACCCGTCCGCGTTCCTTAGCGAGGCGGGCTTTTTGGGCGTCGAGCTCGGCGAGTTCGTTGAGAAGGTTGGTTCGCGCGCCGAGCATGAGGCTGCCTGAGAGGTCGAACGTCGTCGTCGATATATCACGCCGGCCGATGACGTGGACAACGTCGACGCCTACGTCGAGCCGTTTCGCGGCCCATGCGGCATGATCGAGTACGCTATCGGAATAGACCGAGCCGTCGATGAAAGCGATGATCCTGCCCACAATTGCCTCCCATTCTGAAGCCGTCTCCGCTTTGGGAAAAGTGCTTCTCTTTCTTTTCGTTGTTCGCGCGTTCGAACCGCGAACCGGTCTCTACTTGTCGCCGACGCGCCTCCGTTTCGGAAAGCGCCACTAGTGCCCCATGAGGCTGTCGAGCGCGCCGGGCTTATCGTGGATCGCGAGCTTGTCAACGAGCGTCTCGCTGGCCGCGTTCATTCCGAGAACCTCGACTTCCGCTCCTTCGCGGCGGAATTTGAGAATGACCATGTCGAGTGCCTGGACGCTCGAAATGTCCCAGATATGTGCACGACTTACGTCGATTATGACGCTATCGAGCGCTTCCTTGAAGTCAAAAGCGTTGGTGAAGTCGTCCGTAGATGCGAAAAAGAGCTGACCCTCCACGATATACGTACGCTGGCGGCCATCTTCGGTCGCCGTTGAGGTGACTTTAAAGAGCTGTGCGATTTTCCAGGCAAAGAAGATGCCCGAGAGCAGGACGCCGATGAGAACGCCAATCGCGAGGTTGTGCGTATAGATAACGGTAATGACCGTTGCGAGCATAACGATAGATGAGCTTTTCGGATGGGACGCGAGGTTCTTGATCGAACTCCAGGAAAAGGTGCCGATCGAAACCATGATCATGATCGCCACAAGCGCTGGCATCGGGATCATTGAAACGAGGTCGCCGAGCACGAGGATCAGAAACAGCAGGAATGCGCCTGCAAGAAAGGTCGATAGGCGACCACGACCGCCAGATTTCACGTTGATCATCGATTGGCCGATCATTGCGCATCCTGCCATCCCGCCAATGAAACCGGTTGCGGTATTCGCTATGCCCTGTCCGACGCATTCGAGGTTCTTGTCGGAGCGGGTGTCGGTCAAGTCATCGACGATTTGAGCGGTCATTAGCGATTCGAGAAGCCCAACGACAGCGACCGCCGCCGAGTAGGGCAGAATGATCGAGAGCGTTTCGAAGGTAAGCGGGATCTGCGGGATCAGGAATACCGGCAACGTATCGGGCAATTCGCCCATATCGCCTACCGTACGGACGTCGAGACCGAGAGTCAGCGAGATTGCCGTGAGGACGATGATGCAGATCAGGGGCGAAGGAACGGCTTTGGTGAGATATGGGAAGAGATAGATGATCGCGAGGCCGCCGGCGACGAGGACGTAGGTGATCCAGGTGACGTCGATGAGTTCGGGGAGTTGGGCCATGAAAATCAGGATGGCGAGCGCGTTGACGAAACCGGTCATGACCGATTTTGAGACGAAGCGCATCACATAGCCGAGCCTCAGGAAGCCGGCCCCGATCTGGATGAGACCGGCGAGCACGGTGGCTGCGAGCAGGTACTCCAGACCATGGTCACGTACCAACGTGACCATCAGGACCGCCGTTGCGGCCGTCGCAGCAGAGATCATACCGGGGCGACCGCCGACAAAGGCTATGAGCACCGCGATCGAGAACGAGGCATAGAGCCCGATCTTGGGATCGACGCCGGCGATTATTGAAAAGGCTATGGCTTCGGGGATCAGGGCCAGCGCGACGACGAGGCCGGACAGAATATCGGCGCGGACGTTTCCGAACCATTCGGTGCGATATCGGGTGAGGAAATCCATGCTGCTCTGGTTGTTCTTGCGGTCAGCACAATCGTTCGGCGTTCGGGGCTTGACGTCGAGGCGGCATTGCGCGTGCTGAAGGTGACCGGGGGATGGGCGCCCGGAGAAGCCACTCGACCGGGAGGGGGCCGAGTCCGTTCGAGCTTTCTCTTAAAGGGTACGGGGCCGATTGCAAGTCATGACTGCGATGCGGCCGGTGCATGAGCCAGTTTGCATGGAAGGTATACGAGAGTCGGCCTTTCTTCAGTCAGGCGCTTGGTTTATGACATCTGCAACAAAAAGGGCGTGGTGCAAACGCCCGTTTGCGGAGCGAGCCATGAGCCATTCCCAGCCGGTCAAGGCGCTGACGCCGCCGGATATTCGTACGCGCAAGGGCAAGATGCCGCTTGTTTGCCTTACGGCCTATACGACGCCGATCGCCAGGCTTGTCGATGATCATTGCGACGTTGTTCTTGTGGGGGACAGCGTGGGGATGGTGATGCACGGGCTGGCGTCGACGCTTGAAGTCACCATGGACATGATGGTGATGCACGGAAAGGCCGTGAGGCGTGGACTTTCGAAGGCATTGATGGTCGTCGACATGCCTTTCGGGACTTACGAGGAGGGGCCGGAACAGGCGTTTCGCAACGCGGCGACCCTGATGCGTGAAACCGGATGTGCGGCGGTCAAGCTCGAAGGCGGCGTGCAGATGGCGAAAACCGTCCAGTATCTCACGGCGCGTGCGATCCCCGTGATGGGGCATGTCGGGCTTACGCCGCAATCGGTGAACGCCTTCGGCGGGTACAAGGTTCAAGGCCGGGGAGCGGACGCCAATGCGGTGCTGGCCGATGCCAAAGCCGTCGCGGACGCGGGTGCCTTCGCGGTGGTTATAGAGAAGGTTCCCGACATTCTGGCGCGGCGGATCACGGGGGCCATCGGCGTTCCAACCATTGGGATTGGCGCTTCCGCGCAGTGCGACGGGCAGATCCTGGTGGTCGATGACATGCTGGGCATATTCACCGAATTCCTTCCGAAATTTGTTAAGCGATACGCCGAGCTCGGCGCGACAGCAGAGGCCGCGGTATCGGCCTATGCGGACGACGTCCGTGCGCGGCGGTTTCCCGGGCCCGATCACGTATTCGGGGATTCGCCCAAGGCGCTGCCAAGCGGGACCGAGGGATGAGCATTTCGATTGTCCGAACCGTTGCCGGGCTTCGTGAGCAGATTAACGAGTGGCGGCATGCCGGATATCGCCTGGGGCTCGTGCCGACGATGGGCGCGCTGCATGAGGGGCACCTAAGCCTTGTGCGCCTGGCAAAGGAGCATGCGGATAAGACTGTTGTGACACTTTTCGTCAATCCCAAGCAGTTCAACAGACCCGACGATCTTGCCGCCTACCCGCGCAGCGAGGCCGACGATGCAGGGAAGCTGGCTGGCGTCGGTGCAGACTTGCTGTTCGCGCCCGAACCTGAGGAGATGTATCCGGAAGGATTTTCGACGACCGTTTCGGTCGCGGGCGTGAGCGAAGGGCTTTGCGGCGCGTTTCGGCCGGGACATTTCGACGGGGTAGCCACGGTTGTCGCCAAGCTGTTGTTGCAGAGCCAGCCGGATGTCGCAGTGTTTGGTGAGAAGGATTTCCAACAGCTTGCCGTGATCCGAAGGTTGGTCGCCGATCTCAATATCCCCGTTTCAATCGTCGGGGGGGCGACGGTGCGGGAAGATGACGGGTTAGCGATGTCCTCACGCAATTTGCGGCTGACGGCAAACGGCAGGACGATTGCGTCGCGGCTTAGTGATGCCCTGTTCGGCGCAGCGCAGCAGATCTCGTCGGGAGAGGGGCCAGATGCTGCGATCGCGCGGGCGAAGGCGGAGATATTGGCGGCGGGTTTCTCCGAGGTTGAATATCTCGAGCTACGGGATGCCGGGACGCTAGCTCCCGTGACCCGACCGGGGCGACCGGCGCGATTGCTCGCAGCCGCCTGGCTCGACGGCGTGCGGTTGATCGACAATGTGCCGGTCGGGTATTCCAGCGGAGTCCCACGGTAGCGGCCGGCCACCTGTCGCCGATCCTCAAAAAAATCGCCGGGGATGTCGGAAGCGGTAATGGCGGTTCGTCTTTTGGTGGAGTGAGGGGTAAATCCCCTCACGGCTACCACCCAAGGGGAACCTCAATGCCCAAGATGATTTTCGTGAATCTGCCCGTCAAAGATATCGATGTGTCGATACGCTTCTACGAGGCAATCGGGTGCACCAAGAACGAGCAGTTCAGCGACGAGAACGCTGCGTCGATGGTGTGGTCGGACACCATCGTCTTCATGTTGCTCAAGCACGCGTACTTTTCCACCTTTACGACCAAGCAGATCGCCGACTCCCATAAGACGGCCGAAGTGCTGCTGGCGCTTTCGTGCGAGAGCAGGGAAGAGGTCGATACGCTTGTTCAAGCGGCAGGTGCGTCGGGTGGCACGGCAGACGTTCGTGAGCCGCAGGATCTGGGTTTCATGTATTCGCGCGCCTTTGCCGATCCGGACGGTCACATCTTCGAGCCCGCATACATGAATATGGAAGAAGTGCCTGCTGAATAGCGGCACCAACGCACCGCCTTTTCGAAAGGGAAGAGAAATGTGTCGCACTGCAATTGCTGCCGCTGCCATTCTTGCCGCGGTTCCCGCGCTGGCTCAGTCCGAGCCCGTCGGCGCGTATGTCGATGTCAATGGGATGGATATGTATTACGAGGTTTCGGGCGAGGGCGATCCGCTGATCGTTCTGCATGGGGCCCATATGAACATCCCTTCGATGGGCGAGATCATCCCAGCGTTGGCCGCAACGCATACGGTCTACGCCGTTGAGCTCCAGGGGCACGGGCGTACAAACGATATCGACCGGCCGATCACCTACGGGAACATGGCCGGCGACGTTGCGGCGTTCATGGACGCGGTGGGGCTCGAAGATGCCGACATCTTCGGCTACTCGATGGGTGGGGCCGTCGGTCTGCGGCTTGCCATCGACAATCCCGTGAAGGTCGACCAGCTTGTTGCCGTCTCGGGGATTGCGTTCAGCGTTGAAGGGCTGCAGCCGGCCTACCATGAATTCCTGCCGCAGATGACGGTCGATTTTTTCGTCGGCACTCCTATGGAGGACGCCTATCGTGCGTTGTCGCCAAATCCGGACGGCTATCCGGCGTTTATTGAAAAGATGATCGCGCTCGAGCATGAGCCGTTGGATTGGGAAGAGGATGTGGCGGGGCTCGAAGTGCCCGTTCTGCTTATTGCCGGCGACTCCGATGTCGTGACGCTCGAACATACGGTCGAACTGTTCCGGCTGCTTGGCGGCGGAGTGATGGGTGATATGGGCGTACCCTTGCCGGAGTCGCGCCTCGCTGTGCTGCCGGCAACCTCGCATACCGCAGTGATCGGGCAAACCGATGTGCTGCTGACGTTCACTGAGCAGTTCCTCAACGACGAAACGCCCCGGAGCTTTTTCGAGGAGTAGTTCATCGCGCGATGATCGGAAGCGTTACGCGGAAGCACGCGCCTTCGAGCCAGCCGGGGATCAGGTCGAGCGTGCCGTTCATGCGCGAGATGATCTCCCGCGAGATGGGAAGTCCAAGGCCGGCCCCGGCATAGGGGCCGGTTTCTCCCAGCCGCCCGCGATAGAATTTGTCGAAGATGCGGGCGCGTTCTTCTTCGGCTATCCCCAGGCCGTTGTCGCAAACCTCGACCACGTAGCGATTGTTTTCGATGCGGGAGCGGACCTCGACCTCGGGCTGGATGGCGCCGTTGTATTTGATGGCGTTCGAGATGAGGTTGATGAGAACCTGGCTCAGCCGGTCGGGTTCGGCGAGGACGGTGACATTCCGGGCACGTTCTAAGGCTTCGAGCTTTGTGTTGTTCTGCCGGGCCAATGCATCGCAGACGCGTAGAGCCTGATCGAGCGCGCCCTCGGCGCTGACGGGACGGTTCTCCCAGGAGCGCTCGCCGCGTTCCAATGCGGACAAGTCGAGGATTTCATCGAGCAGGGAGGTGAGGCGGAGGCTTTCCTTGTGGATTGTCCTGACGAATTTTTCCCGCGATTGGTCTTCAAGATCCGCCTCGTTGAGGAGGATTTCGGAGAAGGCGCGGATGGCGGTCATGGGGGTGCGAACCTCGTGGCTGACCTGGCTCAGGAACTCATCCTTCTGCAGGTCGACCTTGCGCAATTGCTGGTTGGCGACCTCGAGCTTTTCTGCAGTGGCGCGCAACTCGTTCGAGGTTTTCTCGAGCTCCTGGGAATATTCGATCGCCTGCTGGGTTTCGTCGGCCATCTGCATGACTTCTTCGAGCGAAATGGCATCGCCTGAAACCACCTTGGAGAGCATAACGTGAGCGGAGGCGGCGCCGATTGAGCCGGCGAGCTCGCGCTCGAGCTTGCGGATGAAGGCGGGGCTGGGCTCGAGACTCGACCAGGGCATGCGGGCCTGCTTGGCCTCTTCCGAAAAGAGCGCAACGGCGCGGCCGTGCCCCAGAACGCGGCGTGCCACAAGGAACAGATCGTCGGCGGCGGCAGAGCCGCGCAAGGGGCCGGCATTTTCGGGGCGGTTGCGGAAGACGTTGAGAAACAGAGCGGCCTGGACGTGCTCGAGCGCCGACTGGCTGGTTATGAGCGAGCCGATAATCAGCACGGAGGTGTTGAGGAAGAGGCTCCAGAAGACCGCGTGAGCGAGAGGGTCGAGGTTTTCGAGGCCGAAGAGAGCCTGCGGGCGCAGCCAGGTTATGCCTGCAGGGCCTTGCGTCATGATCTGAGCGACGAGCTGAGACGAGGAAGAGAAGCTCGGCATGAAGCTCGACCAGAGCCAGACGATGAACCCCACGATGATCGCAGCGGTCGCGGCCTTTGCCGAGGCGTCGCGCCAGAAAAGGCTCGCAAGGATGGCGGGCAGGAATTGCGCGACGCCGGTAAACGAGATCAGCCCGATGGGTGCGAGGGCGTCGGAACCGCGGGTCAGGTAGAAATAGCCGAAGCCCAAAAAGAGAATCAGGATGATCGAGAAGCGGCGGGCGTTGAGGATGATCGCGCGCACACCCTGGCCATCGTCGACGCCGGTATTGGCGGTCATGCGGAGCATGATGGGGACGACGATGTGGTTGGAGACCATGATCGAGAGCGCGATGGATTCGAGGATGATCATCGAGGTCGCCGAGGAGAACCCGCCGATGAAGGCGAAAAGCGCAAGACCGTCCTGGCCGGCGGCGAGCGGCAGGGTCAGGGTGAACATGTCGGGGTTAGACCCCGCCGGCATCGAGGTGAGCCCGTAAAGCGCGATGGGCAGAATGAAGAGGCTCATGGCGAGCATGTAGCCGGGGAAGACCCAGCTTGCCGTGCGCAAATGGCTTTCGTCGGAGTTTTCGACGACGGTGACCTGGAACTGGCGCGGGAGGCAGATGACTGCGCTGGCGGCGAGCAGCGTCATGGCGACCCAGCGATCGCCGAAGGCGTTGCGCTCGTTGATTTCGATGCCGGCCCGGGCGGCGTTGGCGAAGATGGGGTCGATGCCGCCGCCGATATAAAGCACGAAAATGCCGACTGAGATCAGCGCTGTCAGTTTGACGATGGCCTCGAAGGCAATAGCGGCGACGACGCCGTGGTGCTGCTCCTTGGCATCGACATTGCGGGTGCCGAAAAGGATGGTGAACATCGCCATGCCGGCGGCGACGCCGAGCGCGAGGCCAACATCGTCGAGCCCCTCGAGGCTGCCGCGGCCAAATTCCGAGGAGCCGGCAATCGCTTCGATCGAGGATGTGATGGCCTTAAGCTGCAGGGCTATGTAGGGCGCGATGGCGATGACCGCGAGGATTGTGATGAGGACCGCAAGGCGGCTCGACTTGCCGAAGCGTGAGGAGACGAGGTCGGCAATCGACGTGATGCGCTGGTCGTGACTGATGCGGACGAGGCGCCTCAGGATAAACCACCAGCCGAGGAAAACGAGGGTGGGGCCGAGATAGATGGTGACGAATTCCAGCCCCGAGCGCGCGGCGGTGCCGACGGCGCCGTAAAAGGTCCAACTCGTGCAGTAGACAGAGATCGAGAGGGTGTAGACGAAGGGCGAGCGCAGGAAGCTGCCGGCGCGGCGCCGGGTGTGGCTGTCCCCGATATAGGCAATGAGGAACAGAAGGCCGACATAGGCGATGGCCGTGGCGATGACGAGGTCGGCCGTCAGCGTCATTGGTCCTTGTCCCAGCTCTCGACGGATGACGGCTCGTCGAAGGGCAGGGCGGCGGCAAAGCGAAGGGCGCCGATGACGAGCGCGATCCAGAGCCCGAAGATGTAGAGGACCTCCAGCGGCACGCCGAAAAGCGGATCGTCAGTCTGGAACAGCCAGATCACCGGCGGAAAGATGGCGATGGCGCCAAAGAGCGTGAAAAACAGCGAAGCGCCGATGATTTTGCGACGGGTCATCGGATCGATACCGCTAAGACGTGTTCCGGGAGGCGGGGTTGCCGATCATGCGGCGGACAGTGTCGACGACTTCGGCATTGGCGTAGGGCTTGGTGACGAAAACGTCGGCGCCCAGTTCCTCGGCGACGCGGCGGTCCTGTTGCTGACCCTTGGCGGTGAGGACGAGGACGGGCAGGTCGCGGGTCGACTGATCGCCGCGGATCTGCTTGAGCACCTCGAAGCCACTGCGTTTGGGCAGCATGATGTCGAGCACCAGAATGCGTGGCTGCATGCGGCGCACCGCGTCTATGACCGCCTCTCCGTCCATAACCGATGCAATCGACCATCCCGCGCGTTGCAGGACGAAATCGAGAGCTTCGAGAATGGACGGCTCATCCTCCGCGATAAGAATATCGACTGCCAATGTTCCCCCTCCGGTTCCCTCCTCCAAAGGAACGCATGGTTCACATAAACGGAAAGGGCGGGGTTCGCCAAGTGTTCGTTTCGAAGGGGACGGCTGGACATGACTATTCGTCCGGCGGCCTGCAAACCCCGGTGTCAAACAGCGTGGACGGTATGCGGCGAGACGATGCCTCATACTGATAATTTAGATGCGAGGCCCGCCTCGCCGCATACATCCGGGATTTTAGGCTTGGCGTCCGCTCGGGCTGGGGCCAATCCCCGCCAGGTTTCCCCGGTGACCACAGGATCGCTGTGGCTGGCCACGGTGACGTTCGGGCCTCCGCTGGGACGACTCCCATCGGACCCGGACCGGTCCCGCCCAAACGTTCGTTGCGCTCGCGCCCATAAAAGCGGGTCCGTAACGCGCATCATAGGCGAGGTTAGAGAGGCGGGGATAAGTTTGGGGCAAGAGGCCTGGCTGGCGGCCGAATCGGCCCGACTACCGCACTACTCGGCGGTGTCGGGCGCCACGGCGGCCAAAGAATGGGCGGGGAGGTCGGCGCCGCCCGGAGCCCAGGCGTCTTCCTGGCGGGAGGCGCAGTCGGAGCGGGTACATAGGCGGCAAGTGGGGCCAACGGGGATGTCGGCCTGGGCGTCGGTGAGGTCCAGGCCGTCGGCGTAGACTGTTTCATCGGCGTGAAGGATGTCAGTGACCAGCAGGATGGAGTGAGGCAAGGCCTGGTCGGCGAAACCCGAGGAACGTCGGGTTACAGCCTTGGCGATGAAGAGAAAGCGCGAGCCGTCGGAAAACCGCGCAACCTGCCGGACGACCGCGCCGGGGGTGCGGAAGGCCGAATAGAGGGCCCAAAGCGGACAGGCATGGCCGGTGTGCGGAAGCAGCAGGCCGGGGATAGGGAAGTGTTTGGTCAGACGCCCGGCGGGGTCGGCGCGCAGGAAACCGAAGGGAATGCCCTGGTCGTCCTCGCGTCTGAGTGTCACCAGGCGATGAGCGATCTGCTCGAAGCTGGCGTTGTATCGTTCAGCGAGTGCATCGACGTCGTAGCGCTGTGCCCGGGCGTCGGCGAGGAAGGCGTCGTATGGAAACACAATGGCGCCGGCGAGGTAGGAGCCCAGATAGCGACGGGCCATGCGGCGAGCGGCCGCGCTTGTGAGCGCAGGGCCGGCGGCGATGGCGTCGAGGGTTTCGTGAGCCCTCAACTGAGCGAACAGGCGCGCCATCTGGAACTGGCGGGTGGACTGGGGGACGGTATTGCGGAACCAGAGCGTGCGGGCTTCCTCGTCAAAGCCGAAGGCGCGGCCGGCCTCGTGGAGTTCGGCGGGCAGACGTGTGGCCCGACGGACAACGATCGCGTCCTCGGTCTCGAGCGCGGACTGCAGTGTGGTTTCGCTAAACGGGCCGTGCCGGTCTATCCGGGCGCGCAGGGCCTCCGCGCTGGCTTCGAGGTCGGGGAAATAATTCTGCGCGGCGAAGATCATGTCGTCGACCTCGCGGCGGATCGAGGCGCTGCGGCGGGCGCTGCTGGCCTGGTCGAACTGGCCGATGAGGTTGCGCGCGACAGCCGAGAGGCCCTTGGTCTCGCGGGTGATCGAACCGATAAAGCGCTGGCGTTCCTCCCCGCTCAGGTCCTCGATATCTTCGAGAATTTCGGCGCCGGCGCGCACGGCGGTGATGCCCGAGAGGATTTGGTGGAGCAACTGGCTCAATAGAGGGTCGGCGCGCAGGCGATTGGCATAGGCGTCGGCATTGGCGTTGGCGGTGCCGTAGGCGCGGTAGAGGCGGGCGATGAGCTGGGCGGTTTCCGGAGCGGTGGCGACGAGGGCGCGGGCTTCGTCGAGACCCATGTTCGATCCCGCAAGGACCGGATCGGCGAAGGCCTCTACGAGTTCATGCATCAGGCGGTGCTCGGCCTCGCCGGTGAGCGCGTCGAGGTCCACTTCGAGTTCGGCCGCGATGCGCGCGAGGAGCATGCCGCCGACCTGGCGCTTGTTGGCTTCGATGAGGTTGAGGTAGCTCGGGGATATCTCGACCTGCCGCGCCAGAGCCGCCTGCGAGATGCCCAAAGCCTTGCGGCGTGTTGCGATTTTCAGCCCGATCGGTGCGCGCATGGACCTCCCCATTCCCGCCATTGTGTCAACGAATTTACAACATACTTCGGAATGGAGTGCAATAATTTACAAAATTTATGTGGATTTACAATGGGATATTGCGCGGCTGTTAATGGAAGCGGATAGTGTCACCCCAGCGGTGAGCATCGGCATGAAGATTCGAGCCTCCGCAACAAAGGAGGAGATTAATGAGCTTTAAAAAACGCGGTATCAGCCGCCGGAGCGTCATGAAGACCGGCCTGGCCGGTATTCTTGCGACCGGCGTTTCACCCATGATGTTCTCCAGGGGAGCATGGGGACAGGAGTTCTGCAACGCCCCGACGGGCGATACGGTGACGCTCGGTTTCAACGTGCCGCTGACGGGCGCTTATGCGGATGAGGGCGCAGACGAATTGCGCGCGTTCGAGCTGGCCGTCGAGCACCTCAATGGCGAGGGCGACGGAGGCATGATCCCGACGTTTTCGTCCGACACGCTGACAGGCAACGGCATTCTGGGCAAGCGGGTCGAATTCGTGACCGGCGACACGCAGACCCAGTCGGATGCGGCGCGCGATTCCGCGCGGCGCATGGTCGAACGCGACGGCGCGGTCATGATTTCGGGCGGGTCGTCCTCCGGCGTCGCGATCGCGGTGCAAGGGCTTTGTCAGGAGATGGGCGTCATCTTCATGGCGGCGCTGACGCACTCGAACGACACGACGGGCAAGGACAAGCGCCGGTACGGCTTCCGCCACTTCTTCAACGCCTATCAGACCGGCGTCGGGCTGGGCCCGCAACTCGGTGCCGCTTATGGCCCCGACCGCCGGGCCTATCACCTGACCGCCGACTACACCTGGGGCTGGACCACCGAGGAATCGGTGATGGCGGCGACCGAGGCGCAGGGTTGGGAAACCGTAGAAACCGTACGTACTCCGGTGGGTGCCGGCGATTTCTCGCAGTACATCACCCCGGTTCTGAACTCCGGGGCGGACGTCCTGATCCTCAACCACTACGGGTTTGACGGCATCAACTCGTTGACCCAGGCCGTGCAGTTCGGTCTCAAGGACCGCCAGGCGAACGGCAAGGACTTCAAGATCGTCCTGCCGCTGGTTTCCGATCTTATGGCTGCCGGTGCCGGGGATGCGATGCAGGAGGTTTACGGAACCTCGAACTGGTATTGGAGCCTGCAGGACGAGGGCTCGAAGGCGTTCACCGCGTCGTTCGGCGCGAAATACGGCCAGCCGCCGAGCCAGGCAGCACACACGTCCTATGTGCAAACGCTGCTTTACGCCGATGCTGTCGAGCGGGCCGGAACGTTCTACCCACCCGAAGTCATCCGTGCGCTCGAAGACTACGAGTTCGACGGGCTGGGCAACGGGCCGACGCTTTATCGCGGTTCGGATCACCAGTGCTTCAAAGACGTCTATGTCGTGCAGGGAAAGGCCGAGCCTTCCAACCAGTTCGACCTGCTCGAAGTGGTCAACACCGCCTCGCGCGACAGCGTCACCTACGACCCGGCGATCTTCGGCGGCGAGCTCGGGCCTTACGATCCAGGCATGTGCTGACGCAAGGCCATTCTAGCCGCTTTTCTGTCCGGCCGCTCCGGCGGCCGGGCAAGACCATCGTTCTGGAGCCAAATCAATGGATGCCATACTCGCGCAACTGCTCAACGGGCTGGACAAGGGCGGCGCCTATGCGCTGATCGCCTTGGGACTGACCCTGGTTTTCGGCACTCTGGGCGTCGTCAATTTCGCCCATGGTGCCCTGTTCATGCTCGGCGCGTTCTGCGCTGTCGCCTTCAGGGCGTTCATTACGATGGAAACGGTGACCATCGACGAGACGCAATTGTCTCCCTGGGGCTCACCCCTGGAGGTGCGGACCCCCATGGCGGAGCAGTGGTTCGGCGAATGGGGCGCCGTGATGGTCGACTATTCGGTGCCGATTTCCATTCTGGTCGCCATTCCGGTGATGCTGCTGATCGGTATCGCCATGGAGCGGGGGCTCATCAAGCATTTCTACAAGCGCACGCACGCAGAGCAGATCCTTGTGACGTTCGGGCTTGCGATCGTGCTCCAGGAACTGGTCAAGACGTTTTTTGGCCCCAACCCGTGGCCGCAACCCGTGCCGGCCGATTTCCGCGGCGCTGCCGATGTCGGCGCGTGGATCGGCCTGCAGGCCGGGGCGGTCACATATCCGCTGTGGCGGCTGGTTTATCTTCTGTTTTCGGTTGTCGTGATCGGAGCCGTGTTCGCGTTCTTGCGGTTTACCACCTTCGGGATGGTGGTGCGCGCGGGCATGGCGGACCGGGAGACGGTCGGGCTTTTGGGTATCAATATCGACAGGCGCTTCACGATCATGTTCGGGATCGCGGCGGTTGTCGCGGGGCTCGCGGGGGTGATGTACACGCCGCTGTTGCCGCCCAACTACCATCTGGGGATGGATTTCCTCGTCCTGTCGTTTGTCGTTGTCGTCGTCGGAGGCATGGGCTCGCTGCCCGGTGCGGTGGCGGCGGGGTTCCTTCTGGGAATCCTGCAGTCCTTCGCTTCGATGACGCAGGTGAAGGCGCTCATTCCAGGGATCGACCAGATTATCATCTATCTGGTCGCGGTGATCATTCTTCTTGTGATGCCCCGGGGCCTTCTTGGCCGACGTGGCGTGATGGAGGGCTAGGACCATGGATTTTCTTCGCCTTCCGAAAAAGGACCTCATCACCTTCGCGGTCTTCTCGGTGGTTGTTCTGACCATGCCGATCTGGCTGCAGCCGTTCGGCGCCGCCTATCCGGGGCTGATGCAGAAGTTCGTGATCTTCGCGATCCTGGCCGTAGGGTTCAATATCCTCTTCGGGCTTACCGGCTATCTGAGCTTCGGGCACGCAGCGTTTCTGGGCGTGGGGTCCTATACGGCGGTGTGGTCGTTCAAGCTTTTGACCATGGACGCCATCCCGGCGTTGATCTTCGCGGTCGTAATGGGCGGGGTGTTCGCGCTGGCGATCGGCTATGTGAGCCTGCGGCGCTCGGGGATCTACTTTTCGATCCTGACGCTCGCCTTCGCGCAGATGAGCTACAATCTCGCCTATTCGGTTTTAACACCGATCACCAATGGCGAGACGGCGCTTCAACTCGCTCGCACCGATCCGCGCATTATCGATGGGTTGTTCGGAGAAGCCGGGGCCGGGTTGCCCTCGCCGAGCCTTCTGGGGGCAAACCTCAACGGGTTCGAGGCCTTCTACCTGTGCGCGGTGGTGCTGCTCGTCTCGTTCTTTATCGCCCAGAAGATCTTTGTCTCGCCGTTCGGGATGATGCTGCGGGCGATCAAGTCAAACCAGACGCGAATGAGCTATACCGGGTTCAATACGCGGCCCTATGCGCTGGCGGCCTTCGTCATCTCGGGGATGTATGCGGGGCTCGCGGGCGGGCTGCTTGCGATAACGGACCCTCTTGCGGGCGCCGAGCGCATGCAGTGGACGGCGTCGGGGGAGATCGTGCTGATGACCATCCTCGGGGGCGTCGGCACGATGATCGGGCCGGTCATCGGGGCTTGGCTTATCAAATATCTCGAGAACATCTTCTCGGCCTTCAACGAGGGCACGCTGCATCGGGTCTTCTCGTTCCTGCCCGACGGGGTCGAAGAATGGGTCGTGCTGATCGCCTCGAAGTTCGTCGGGGAAGGCTGGCATTTGACGCTGGGGCTCGTCTTCATGCTGGTCGTGATTTTCCTGCCTGGCGGGATCATGGAAGGAGTTCGGCGTTTGCGCGCCGCTTTTCCCTCCGGTTCCTCGGCGCGGCGAAACCGGCGTAACGAACTCAACCCCTCGGCAGCGGAGTAGTTGGCGATGAACATGCGAGAAAACGTCGTCCTGCACGTTGCGGACGTTCACAAGAACTTCGGCGGACTGCACGCGCTGGCCGATATCGACCTGGCGGTCGAGGAAGGCAAGACACACGCGATCATCGGGCCGAACGGGGCGGGTAAGTCGACGCTCCTCAACGTCATCATCGGGCGCATTCCGCCCACCAGCGGGGCGGTGGTGTTCGACGGCGAGGTGCTTACGGGCAAGAAGCCGCACGAGATCAACCAGCTGGGGGTGAGCCGCGTGTTTCAGACACCGGAGATCTTTCCCGAGCTCTCGGTGCTCCACAACGTCATGACCCCCGCCTTTGCCAAGCGCGACGGGGCGTTCCGGATCAATATGACCCGGCCGCTCGACGGGGAGGCGGCGATCCGGGAGGAAGCCGAGGCGATGCTTGAGGATGTCGGGCTCGCCGAGCGGATCGGCGAGCACGCCGGGGCGCTTTCGCGCGGGGACAAGCGGCGGCTGGAGTTGGCGATGTGTCTTATCCAGAAACCCAGGCTGCTGCTGCTCGACGAGCCGACGGCGGGCATGAGCCGGCACGATACCAACACGACCATCGAGCTTTTGAAGAAGATCAAGAGCCGTGGAATGACCAAGGTCATCATCGAACACGACATGCACGTGGTCTTCTCGCTTGCGGACACGATTTCCGTGCTCGCGGGCGGACGTATCATTTCCGAGGGATTGCCGGACGCTGTCCGGGGCGATCCGCGGGTGCAGGAAGCCTATCTCGGAGGAGCGCACTGATGAGCGCACTTGAAAAGGTCAACGAAGAGGGCGTTTCGATCTCTACAGAGGCCACGCCGTTCTTTGCGGTCAGCGATATCCATGCCTACTATGGGGAGAGCTATATTGTGCAGGGGGTGTCCTTCGACATCCAGCACAGTGAAATCCTTGCACTTCTGGGCCGGAACGGGGCGGGCAAGACGTCGACGCTGCGGACGCTGGCGCGATTGGACAATCCCAGCCTGCAAAAAGGCGAAATCTGGCTCGACGGGATGCCGGTCCACAGGATGCGGGCGTTCGAGGCCTCGCGGGCCGGGATTCAGCTCGTGCCGGAGGACCGGCGGATCATCCAGGGGCTGACTGTGGAGGAAAACCTCACGCTCGCACAGGTAGCGCCCGGCGGGGGCTGGGACCTCGACCGGATTTACGGGCATTTCCCGCGGCTCGCCGAGCGGCGCAGGCAGGAGGGTACGACGCTTTCGGGCGGCGAACAGCAGATGCTCGCGATCGCGCGGGCACTGGCGCGGGACATCAAGCTATTGCTGCTCGATGAGCCCTATGAAGGGTTGGCGCCGGTGATCGTGCAGGAGATCGAGGGGATTTTGCAGGAGATCAAGCAATTGGGGATCACCACCGTGATCGTCGAGCAGAACGCTGTGGCCGCGCTCAAGCTCGCCGACCGGGCGGTGATCCTCGATACCGGCGAGGTTGCCTATTCGGGCAGCGCGCAGGAGGTGCTCGACAACGCGGAATTGCGGCACGAGTACCTGGCGATTTAAGGGCGCCCCCCCAATGCCTAAGGCCTCCCCCTGAAGGGGAGGGAAAGGCCGCGCCTCGACAGACGCGGCCCGGCCGCCGGTGCGGCGCAGTCCCCTTGGGGTGCGGAGCAGGGGCGTCCTTAATATCCAATTCAGTTTCCGGGAGGTTGGAGATGAACGTTCACGCCAATCCGCTCAAAGCGACCCATTCGCGGCTGTCGCCGGCGGAGTTCGAGAAAAGAAGCAAGGCGGCGCTTGCCGATCCGGAGGGATTTTGGGGCGAGGAAGGCAAGCGGCTGGACTGGATCAAGCCGTATACCAGGGTGAAGAACACCCGTTTTGCGTACCCCGACGTCTCGATCAAATGGTTCGAGGACGGGGTTCTGAACGTTTCGGCCAATTGCATCGACCGGCATCTGGAAAACAACGGTGACAAGGCGGCGATCATCTGGGAACCGGACGATCCCAAGGCTGAGGCGCGGGTAATCACGTACCGGCAATTGCACGAGGAAGTGTGCCGGTTTGCGAACGTGCTCAAGAGTTTTGGCGTCAGGAAGGGTGAGCGGGTCACGATCTACCTGCCAATGATTCCGGAGGCGGCGTATGCGATGCTCGCCTGCGCGCGGATCGGGGCGATCCATTCGGTAGTCTTCGGCGGGTTTTCGCCCGATGCGCTGGCCGGACGGATTAACGATTGCGATGCGCGGGTGGTGATCACGGCGGACGAGGGCCGGCGCGGCGGCAAGGCGGTGCCTCTCAAGGCCAATGTCGATAAGGCGCTCGAGGATTGCCCGGGCGTTGAAAAGGTGCTCGTCGTTGAAAATACGGGCAATTCCGTTGCCATGAAGGGGGCGCGCGACGTCTGGTGGCACGAGGCGGCAGCAGGCGTCGAACCCTTCTGCGAGCCCGAGCCGATGAATGCGGAAGCCCCGCTCTTCATCCTTTATACCTCGGGTTCGACCGGCAAGCCCAAGGGTGTGCTGCACACCTCGGGCGGATACCTCGTCTGGGCGTCCTTAACCCATGAAATGATCTTCGATCCACAACCCAATGATATTTATTGGTGTGCTGCCGATGTGGGGTGGGTCACGGGGCACACCTATATCGTCTACGGCCCCCTGGCCAACGGGGTGACGACGGTGATGTTCGAGGGCGTGCCGAACTGGCCGGACGCTTCGCGGCTCTGGCAGGCGGTGGACCGGCACAAGGTCAGCATCCTTTATACGGCGCCGACTGCGATCCGCGCGCTCATGGGCGCGGGCACCGCATTTGTGGAGGGAGCCGATCTTTCGAGCCTGCGGCTTCTGGGAACGGTCGGCGAACCGATCAACCCGGAGGCCTGGCAATGGTACCACGCCAATGTGGGCCGGGGACGGTGCGAGATCGTGGATACCTGGTGGCAGACCGAGACCGGTGGAGCGATGATCACGCCGCTGCCGGGGGTGATCGCGACAAAGCCGGGTTCGGCGACAAAGCCGTTCTTCGGGGTGGATACACGGGTCCTGGCACCCGAGGGACAGGAGATTGCCGAGATAGAGGCCGAGGGCGTTCTGGTTGTCGCCGATAGCTGGCCGGGGCAGATGCGGACCGTTTGGGGCGATCATCAGCGGTTCGTCGAGACCTATTTCTCGACCTATAAGGGTTTTTATTTCACCGGTGACGGCGTGCGGCGGGATCCAGATGGGTATTACTGGATCACCGGCCGCGTGGATGACGTGCTCAATGTTTCCGGGCACCGGCTCGGGACGGCTGAGATCGAAAGCGCGCTCGTTGCGCATCCTAAGGTCTCCGAGGCTGCCGTGGTCGGATATCCACACGCGCTTAAGGGGCAGGGGATCTACTGCTATGTCACCCTGATGGCCGGTGAGACCGAAAGCGATGACCTTGCGACGGAACTGCGCAATTGGGTACGCAAGGAAATCGGGCCGATCGCTTCCCCGGACCTGCTCCAGTTCGCGCCGGGGCTGTCGAAAACGCGCTCGGGCAAGATCATGCGGCGCATCCTGCGCAAGATTGCCGAGAACGAGTTTTCAGCGCTGGGCGATACCTCGACACTGGCCGATCCGGCGGTGGTCGACAACCTGATCGCGAACCGCAAGAACCGTTGAACGCGACCATTGCGGCGGATGGGCCCCGGCGGGATGTCCTGCCGGGGTTTTTCGGTTGCATTGGACTTTGGTCGTTCTGGACAGTGCGGCAGACGGCTGGTCATAAGAGAGGTCCGACTACACGCAAAAAGGATGAGACTTTGGCCCGCACGACGCTTGAAAGCTGGATGAAAGCCCAATCCATTCCCGCGCCGCTGGCTCGAATTTTCGCGATGACCGCCGATTGCGGGATTGAAATTTCGGTGGCGCTGCGGGTGGCCACGGCGTCCGGGCAGAACGGCAAGGCCGGAAGCGTCAATGTGCAAGGTGAGGAGCAGAAGGCGCTCGACATCGTCGCCAACGACATCTTTCTGCGCCGGGGAGCGGCGAGCGGTGTGCTTTCGGCGATGGTGTCCGAGGAACTCGAGGACATCTGGCCCGTAGAGGCGGCCGGGCCGGATGCGCGATACGCTCTGGTGTTCGATCCGCTCGATGGCTCGTCCAACCTCGAGGTCAACGGGGCCGTGGGATCGATCTTCTCGGTGCTCGATATCGGCAAGGCCGCCGGGGTAACAAAAGAGGACGTGCTGCAGACGGGCACACAGCAAGTGGCCGCCGGCTATATCCTTTACGGGCCTGCGACTGTGCTCGTGCTGACCACCGGCGAGAGCGTCACCATGTTCGGGCTCGATGAGGTCGCAGCGGAATTTGTCCTTGTCGAGGACGGGGTGCAGATCCCGGTCGAGGCCAATGAATTCGCGATCAATATGTCACGCTACCACCAGTGGTATGCGCCGACGCGGGGGTTCATAGAGGACTGTCTCAGCGGCAAAGATGGGCCTTTGGGCAAGCCCTACAATATGCGCTGGTGTGCGGCGATGGTGGCCGATTTGCACCGGATTTTGTGCCGGGGCGGGGTTTTTCTTTACCCCGAAGACGAAGGCACGAAGGCGCGCGGGGGGCGGTTGCGGCTGATGTACGAGGCCAATCCGATGAGCCTTATCGTGGAGGCGGCCGGTGGAGCGGCGTCGACGGGAACGACGCGGGTCCTTTCGATCGAACCCTCCGACCTGCACCAGCGGGTGGGCATCATTATCGGGTCGCGCGCAGAGGTGGAAACGGCGTGTCAATATTATGCGGACCGGGCGCGGCCTTATCCCTAACGTAAGGCTAAGGGTTTCGCTGAGATTCTCTTCACCCGTGTAAATTTACCGAAAATACATGCGGATATAGTGTCTTGTACTTAGGCAAGCGCCGTTGAATCCGGACTTGCTGGAGTCCGGCCGCTTTTTCGGTCGGCACAGGACACTTTGCGGGGCGCATTGAATGGCGAATTTCCGGACCGATGAACAGGGCGTCGTTGCCGTCATCTTCGCGCTGATGGCGATACCGTTCATTGCCATGGCGGGCTGGGCCGTTGATTATGTGCGGATCAAGCACGTGCACGACTTCCTCCAGGCGCAGGTCGATGCGGCGGCGCTCAATGCGCTGGTGGGAGTGACCACGGACGATCTCGAAGATTGTCTGGTGCCCAATGACCTCTGGGAGCCGGTTTTCGACGCCGCCATGGCCGCGCAGTACGATGGAAGATGGGCGGACAACGTGCTCGTGGTGGGCGAGTGTCTGAACGAGATTGACTATCGGGTTGCCGCGCGCGCCGATGTGCCGCTTGCCTTCATCAAGCTGATGCCGGGAATACCCGATACCCAGGCGGTGGCGGTAGCGGCAACGGCACGGCTGATCGAGCCCGTGGAGAAGCGCGGGGCGCCGGTCAGTACCTTTCTCGATAGTGAGGCCGGCGACTACAATCGGCTCTGGATGTATTGCTATTGGGAAGACCGGCCGGAGGGTGACCCCGACCGGCCCAAACGCACGCAAATGGTACCGATTGCCGATAATGGCGGATCGGAATTTATCGCAGACCTGGGGGTCGACGAAGAGGACCGTATCGACGACCCCCCAAAAGACCCCTACCTTGCTGCAGAGTATGCCGAAGTCATCGCGACCTACGAGGAGGGCCTCGATGGCCGTGAGCAGGGCATCTGGAGGTTGGAGAGCGGGGCGGGTACAGGCGACCGGACCTACCGGTATTTCATGCCGAACTGTGAGGATGGCTCGCATTTGAGCTTCCGTCTTGAGAATGTGCGATTTGCACGACATTCGCCGCAGTTCTGGGACAGCGGCAGCCCTACGAACAATGAGGGCGACAGGCATACGGGCCGGTTCAACTACTATACCGATACCGTCTTCACCGATGACGGCGTCGAAGACTATGAGGGCCTGCGTCATCCCGACTCCAACCTGCCGGTGGATATTGTGGAGACCGTGCTCTGCGATACGGTTGACGAATGTACGAAAGTGAGCGCCGGCGGCGTGGTGCCGGAAGGAACCGGCCGCACACCCGAACGGGCTTCGGGAGTCTGTGAATCCACCGAGAGCGAGACCAAGTATATGTACTATGGCTGGGAAGACCGTCCTCCGGGACAAACCGGTGCTTCGGGCTCTTGGCGGGACTATGCCTGGACCGACAGGGATTTCGATGACATTACGGTCGTTATCCAGTGCCCCTATTTCTCAGTCGACGGTGAGCGCAACGCCCGCCTCATCGACTAACGGCCGGGCGAGGGCGGGGAGTGAAGATGTATCTCCGCCTCCTGGCCTCCCCTTGACGACGTCGTTTGGCGGTGTGCCCAAAAAGCACTTGTTTCTCCGACCTCAAGCAGTTAAACGCCGCAGCAGTTTCAACTCCTACTGGTTGTGAGCGATGGGCAAGGAAAAGTTTTCACGTAACAAGCCGCACTGCAACATTGGCACGATTGGTCACGTTGACCATGGCAAGACGAGCCTGACAGCGGCGATCACGAAGGTTCTGGCGGAGACCGGGGGCGCGACGTTCTCGGCGTACGACCAGATCGACAAGGCGCCTGAAGAGAAGGCGCGCGGGATCACGATTTCGACGGCGCACGTGGAATACGAGACCGAGAAGCGGCACTATGCGCACGTGGACTGCCCGGGCCACGCCGACTATGTGAAGAACATGATCACCGGCGCGGCGCAGATGGACGGTGCGATCTTGGTGGTTTCGGCGGCTGACGGCCCGATGCCGCAGACGCGCGAGCACATCCTTCTGGCGCGCCAGGTTGGCGTTCCGGCGCTTGTCGTGTTCCTGAACAAGGTCGACCAGGTCGACGACGAGGAGCTTCTGGAGCTCG
>NZ_JAJOYS010000001.1 GCF_021166475.1 Pelagibacterium xiamenense | reverse complement strand
GGGCGAACGCGCCCTGGTATTCGCCCTCGACCCGCCGGGTGAGATCGGTCTGCGCCAGAGCGCCAAGCACCGTGACGGTTTCACCCAGGCCCCGCTCGACGGTTTCGACGAGATCGTTGACGCCGCCCGCCAGTGCATTGAGTTCCGCATCGGCGAAATTGGCCTCGACCCGGCGGGAAAAGTCGCCGGCAATGGCAGCGTCCACGACGGCGCCGAAGGACTGCTGAAGCTCGGCCATCATCCTGCGGCGTTCGGCCTCCTGCTCGACAATGCGGGCCGCCTCAGCCTCGGTCATTTCAGCAACTTTCAACCCGTTCTGGCGGAAGACCTCCACCGCGCGCGCCATTTCGCCGATCTCGTTCGTGCGGGAGGCGTAAGGCACGTCAACCTGGAAGTCGCCGCCAGCCACCGTATTCATGACACCAGCGAGCCGGGGGATCGGCCGTGTCAAAGCCCTGGACGTGAAGAAGCCGAGCGTACCAAGAACGACAAGAACGACACCGCCGACACCGATCAGAACCAGAAGCGTGTTCTGCACAACGCTGTAGATGGCGTCCTTGTCCACGCCGACATACAGCAGCCCCATCAACTCCCCGTTCATATCCACCAGGGGCTGATAGACAGTATAGTACGGCTTACCCAGGATCGTGGCCTCACCGTAATAGGCTTGGCCGTTAATGGCGCTGTCGTACGCTGCGCTGTCCTGCCCAAGCATGGTGCCGACCACACGCTCACCTTCCTCGTTGACGATCGAAGTCGTTACGCGCTCAAAGTCCGCGCTGGTTTCGTCATAGGCGAAGATAGTGGCCGTTTCGCCGGTGATCCGCGCGATGGAATCGACAAGATTGTGGTTCATGAAACCGCCCGGACGGGCCCAGGTGATGATTCTCTCGATCGAGCCGTCCTCGGCCCAGCGTACCTGGGTACCGCCGAGGCCGGCTTCGGCGATGGTGGCGGCAATCTTGATGTTGGTCTCCTGCCGCTCCCGGGCATTCCCGAGTGTTGTGACGTGGAGGTAGAAATATACGGCGGCGCACATCGCCATCACGGATAGAACGATTGCGGAAAGGACCATGCCGTTCATAGCCGCCGTCAGGCGGACGCTGCCAAATTTTTGTGCCAGGCGATTCATGAGATTCCCAAAAGTTGTTTGCACCAGATCGCAGGGATTTGGAGGGCCCTGGTCAATCTTGACTGACTATGTGAGGAAATCTCTTAAACTGCAGTTTATCGGAAGCGACTTGCGTTCGGCGCCGCGAGGTGCCAAACGCCAGATAAGCCAGAGACGCCCACCCCGGAGGACAGCGTGAAAATACTCGTTCCGGTCAAGCGCGTGCTTGACGCCAACGTAGCCGTCAGGGTCAGACCCGACGGGTCTGGCGTGGAGCTCGCCAATCTTAAGATGTCGATGAACCCGTTCGACGAGATCGCTGTCGAAGAAGCAATCAAGCTCAAGGAAGCGGGTATCGCCAGCGAGGTAATCGCGGTTTCGATCGGGCCGGTGCAGGCAGCGGATACGCTGCGATCAGCACTCGCGATGGGCGCGGATACCGCAATTCTCGTCAAGACCGACATTGCCGTCGAGCCGTTGGCCGTTGCCAAGATTCTCAAGGTCCTGGTGGAGCGGCAATCGCCGGACCTGGTCATCATGGGCAAGCAGGCTATCGATGACGACGCCAACCAGACTGCGCAGATGCTCTCGGCGCTCCTGGGCTGGCCCCAGGCGATGTTCGCCTCCCAGGTCACCATCGACGGCGGCAAGGCGACTGTGACCCGCGAAGTGGACGGCGGACTCGAAACACTTGAAATGCCCCTGCCCGCAGTCATCTCGACCGATCTGCGGCTCAACACGCCGCGATACGCTTCGCTGCCCAACGTGATGAAGGCCAAGAAAAAGCCGCTCGAGGAGATCGAGGCCGATAGCCTCGGAGTATCCCTCGCGCCGCAGCTCAAGGTTCTCAATACCGCCGAACCCCCGGCGCGCAAGCCAGGTTCGACCGTCGGCTCGGTGGCTGAACTCGTCGAAAAACTCAAGACGGAGGCGCGGGTCCTGTGAGCATCCTGATCCTTGCGGAACACGACAATTCAGCCCTGAACCCGGCGACAGCCAAGGCGGTTGCCGCACTCTCTTCTCTCGACGCGCCCATTCATGTCCTCGTTGCCGGACACGATTGCCGGTCCGTAGCGGATGAAACGGCAACGCTCGCGGGTGTCGACAAGGTCCTTCTCGCGGACAATCCGGTGTTCGCGAACGGGCTCGCCGAACCCCTGGGCGACGTTTTGCTTGAACTCGCTCCGGACTACAGCCACATCGCAGCTGCAGCGACCAGCTTCGGCAAGAACGTCATGCCGCGCGTTGCCGCTCTGCTCGATGTGATGCAGGTCTCCGACATCACGAAGGTCGTTTCAGATACGACGTTCGAGCGGCCCGTCTACGCCGGCGGCGCGGTCCAGACAGTCGAAGCGACCGCGGAGAAGATCGTCCTCACCATCCGCGCCTCGGCGTTCGACGAGGCGCAGCGCGGCGGAAATGCCGGGGTCGAGACGGTTTCGTTCGTGCCCGCAGCGCCCAAGACGACGTTTGTCTCGCGTGAAGCCGCCAGGAGCGAAGGTCCGGATCTTGCGACCGCGAAGATCGTTGTCTCGGGCGGCCGGGCGCTCGGCTCGGCCGAGCAGTTCAACGCTCTTCTTGGCCCGCTTGCCGAAAAGCTCGGCGCAGCGCTCGGTGCCAGCCGCGCGGCGGTCGATGCAGGGTATGCACCCAATGACTGGCAGGTGGGGCAGACCGGCAAGGTCGTCGCGCCGGACCTTTACATAGCGGTCGGCATTTCCGGGGCGATCCAGCACCTTGCGGGCATGAAGAATTCCAAAGTTATCGTTGCCATCGACAAAGATCCCGACGCGCCGATTTTCTCGGTCGCAGACTACGGGCTCGTCGCCGACATTTTCGAAGCGGTGCCGGAGCTTACAAAGGCGCTCTAAGACCCGGATTCCGGCTGGGCGCCGATTTGGGAAACGGCCCTGGCGCCAGCATCGACGGCCGCACGAAGCGCATCGGCGTCCGCCGCGCCGCGCATTTTTCCGGCAAGAAAGCCGGCGACGAAGGCATCGCCCGCGCCAGTGCTATCGACGGCCGTGACGGCGCGGGCTGGCTGAACGATCTTCGATCCGTCGCGACGGGCGAGGATTGCGCCGCGTTCGCCCGCCTTGAGGATGACGGTTTCGTAGTCGTTCAGAAGGTCCGCAATCTGATCGTCGGGTTCTGCTTTGCCGGTGAGGAGCCCCGCCTCGTCCGCGTTGGGGAAGAAGAGCTGCGCGCCGCTCGTCCAGACCCGGAATTCAGCCGAGCCGATTTCCTCGAGAAAGCCGGTCGAGGCAGGGTCGAGGCCGATGGGAATATCCATTTGGCGCGCTGCCGCCATAAGTGCGAGTACGGCAGCACGGGGTCCCGGCTCGACGAGGGCATAGGCGGAAACGTGGAGGAACCCAACGTCGTCCAGCAGCGACAGCGGCAAATCCTCCGCGCCCAGCGCAGCGTTCGCGCCACGGTCGGTGAGAAAGCTGCGTTCGCCGTCGGGATCAACGATGCAGATGAGCGTGCCGGTGGGACGGATGACATCCGTCGCGAGCTTCGGTGTGATGCCTTGGGATGCGAAGTGAGCCGAAAGCATTTCGGCGTCCCCGGATCCGACCCGCGCTGCAAGCGTGACGTCCGCACCTTCGGCAGCGAGCCAAAGCGCCTGATTGGCACCCGATCCGCCTTGCATCCTGCGGATGGTCGCGCGTCTGTCCGTTCCGCGGGCAATCGGCCCCTCAGGGAGAACGACGATATCGGTCATGACATCCCCGACAACGAGGATGCGCCCTGCCTTGCGTGTCATGCCCGCTCGGCCAAAGCGGTAGCGATCTGCGCAGCGACGGCGGCGTTGTGCTTGACGAGCGCGATGTTGGCCACGAGGCTCTTGCCGTCGGTCAACTCGAAAATGCGGTTAAGGAGGTAGGGGGTCAAATCCTTACGCGTGACGCCCTGGTTGTCCGCGTCTTCGATCGCAGCGGCAATGCGTCCGTCGATTTCGGCAGCGTCAAGCGCGTCGGCCTCGGGGATCGGATTGGCGACCAGGACGCCGGCGGCCATGCCGAGATCGGCCTGAACCGCAATCAGTTCGGCGACCTCGCGGGGGGTGTCAAGCCGGTAGTCGACGCCGAATCCGCTTTCGCGGGCGAAGAACGCGGGAAAAGCGTCGGACTTGAAGCCGATGACCGGAACGCCATTGGTTTCAAGAACCTCGAGCGTTTTTCCGATATCGAGAATCGACTTGGCGCCGGCGCAGACGACGGCGACCGGCGTTTGCGAGAGTTCGTTGAGATCGGCGGAGATATCGAATGTTGTCTCTGCGCCGCGGTGGACGCCGCCGATACCGCCAGTGGCAAAAACCTTGATGCCTGCCATGGCGGCGATTTGCATCGTGGTAGCAACCGTC
Source organism: Pelagibacterium xiamenense (assembly GCF_021166475.1). Lineage (GTDB taxonomy): Bacteria > Pseudomonadota > Alphaproteobacteria > Rhizobiales > Devosiaceae > Pelagibacterium > Pelagibacterium xiamenense. The sequence continues at coordinate 1,618,024 of NZ_JAJOYS010000001.1, read as the reverse complement.
GTCCCGGCGGTCTGACCCTTCGCGAGGATGGCGGCGAGGTCGCGACGGGACGCCTTGGCAGCGTCGAGCCCGGTTTTCGCCAGCGCATCGAGATCGTGTCCCGAAACGCCGACGCGCAGCTTGCCGCACATGACGGCGATGGTCGCTGGGATTGCGCCGTTTTCTCGCACGACGGCCTCAACCGCAAGCGCAGTGTCCCGGTTTTGCGGATAGGGCATGCCGTGGGTGATGATGGTGGACTCGAGGGCCACGACAGCGCGTCCGGCATCGAGCGCCGACTGGACTTCAGCACTGATCTCTAGAAAACGGTTCAGCGTCACGCGGTGGCCTCTGGCTTATGAAAATCGAGGCGATTGCAAACCACAGGCAGGGCAGCGACGCAAGGCTTCTTTGATCAAACGGTCAAAAAGCGTCACCATGACAGGCAACGGCCCGGCGATCAAAACGTTGTCGTACACACAGACACCCACCGAAGCGTTGGCAAAATTCACCTTTTGGGGAGCCCGGCGAAAAAATCAGCGTAGGATCGCCCACGCACTTCCTCAAGGAGGTCGGCAAGATCGACGACCGGGGTGGCTGAAAAATCGATACGCATGTCGATGGCTGGATAGAGTTGGTCGGTGTAGGTTTTGAGCGCCGCCGAGCGCGTGCCCCGTGCATCGCCGCCGGCGTCTTCGCCGGCGCGCATAGCGGCGAGGAGGCGTTCTTCCAGGCCTTTTTCTTCCGCAGCGCCGAACGCGCCCATCATTGCGGGAAGCACGCGGTCATTGTCGAGCAGATTGCCCGCGACGGCCACATCGGGTTCGAGCAGCATGCCCACGACCGGAGTCAGGTCGTTCCCGGACCAGCCCGCGGTCTGCCCCATCCTGTCCACAACGATGAACTGACGGCCTTCCCTGCCCTCGTCGTTGCGCGTTAGCCGGGTGACGATCGCTTCGGCGTGTTCGCCGTTCTCAAGTGCAGCAAGGCCATCAAACGCGTAGAGCGGATTGGTGTAGCCCTGGGTCGCCAAGGCCCCTGCCCCGGCTCTTGCATGTGGCACAAGAGACCCTACGACCGGACCGCCAGTGGCCGTCGCGACGCCGAAAGCGCCCGAGCGCGGGTCCCTGGCGACGATGGAATAGGTCATAGCGCTCCTCCGATGATGTCTATTTATACTGATAAATCGGTTGCGCTGTCCATTTATGCTGATAAATTAATTTTTGGACACTTGCTCCTGACGCAATGGGGGCACGGTCCCGCTCAAGGAGGTTGTCATGAAAATTCTGCTACGAGGGGTAGCGCTCGCGGTGCTTCTGGCTGCCGCGCCGGCGGTGGCGCAGACGCCGCCAAACGTTCTGGTCGTGGGGCAGATCGCTGAACCCCAGACGCTCGACCCGCAAGTTGCAACCGCGGTCAACGATTTCCGCATCGCGGTCAACATCTACGATGGCCTCGTGCGTTATGCCGACGGCACGCTCGAGGTCGAGCCTGCGCTCGCGACCGATTGGGAAATTTCGGAAGACGGGCTCACCTACACGTTCAATCTGCGCGAAGGCGTCACCTTCCACGACGGGACGCCGTTCAACGCCGAGGCGGTGAAATTCAACTTCGACCGTATGCTCGACGAGAACCACCCGTACTACGACACAGGTCCGTTCCCGCTTTCGTTCAATTTCGCGGCCGTCGACAGCGTCAATGTGATCGATGAATTTACGGTCGAGTTCGTCCTTTCCGAACCCTATGCGCCGTTCCTTTCGAACCTTGCCTATCCGACCGGGCTGATTGTTTCACCCGCGGCGGTAGAACAGTATGGTGAGGATTACGGCCGCAATCCCGTCGGAACCGGCCCCTACCGCTTCATAGAGTGGCAGTCGAATACGCGTGTCGTCGCCGAGGCAAATCCGGACTATTGGGACGGTGCGCCCAACCTCGAGGCCGTGGTCTTCCGCCCCATCACGGATGCCAACACACGTGTCGCTGAAATGCTGTCCGGCGGCATTGATGTGATGGTCGAAGTGCCGCCCGACAATGTGGACCAGTTCGCGTCCGATGCAGCATTCGAGGTCTACGAGCAGGCCGGACCGCACGTCTGGTATGTGATGCTCAACGCCCAGCACGGACCGTTCACCGACAAGCTCGTCCGGCAGGCCGCCAACTATGCGGTCAACAAGGAGGCGCTCGTCGAGGATATCCTGCAGGGGACGGCAACGGTGGCCGACAGCCCGGTCGCACCGGCATTCAACTGGGCGTATAACGAGGGGCTCGAGCCCTACCCGTACGATCCAGCAATGGCCGAAGAGCTCCTGGCCGAGGCCGGTGTCGAGAACCCGTCCGTGACGTTCTATGTTACCGAAGGCGGATCGGGCATGCTCGATCCGATCACCATGGGTACCGCGATCCAGGCCGATCTCGAAGCGGTCGGCTTCGACGTGGCGATCGAGACCTATGAGTGGAACACGTTTCTGGGCATCGTGAACCCGGGGCTCGGTGAAGACGCCGACATGGCAGAGATGGCGTGGATGACGAACGATCCGGACGTCCTGCCGTACCTGACGTTGCGCACCGATGCCTGGCCGGAGGCGGGCGGGTTCAACTCGTCCTACTATTCCAACCCGGAAGTGGACGAACTGCTCGAGGCGGCCCGGGTCGAAACCGACATCGTGGAACGCGGCAATCTCTACAAGGCGATGCAGGAAATCGTCTATGAGGATGCACCCTGGATCTTCGTTGCGAACTGGAAACAGAACGCGGTGACGTCCGCTGCCGTCGAAGGCTTCGCGCTGCAGCCGAGCTTCCTTTTGGAGCTTGCTGACGTGTCCAAGCCCTAAGCCGGGAAATCCCGGGGCCGGCGGGTCGCTGCCGGTCCCCTGAGGAGGCATATAGGGGAGGCCACATCATGTTGGCCTATATAGCCAAACGGCTTCTGGCCGCCATACCCGTATTGTTCGGGTTGTCGATCATCGTATTCGGGATCATGGCTCTGATCCCCGGGGATACCGCGACGGCTATTCTGGGCGCCTATGCGACGCCGGAAAATGTCGCGCGGGTCAATCGAGAACTGGGGCTCGACCGGACCCTGCCCGAACAGTACTGGGTCTGGATCACCAATGTGCTTCAGGGCGATTTCGGGCGGTCGTACAATCTCAACCGGCCGGTCCTCGATGAAATTCTCGAGCGCTACAGCGCTACGCTCGTCCTTGCGGGTGTGTCGCTGGTGCTGTGCTCGATTTTCGGGCTGCTGGCAGGCATCGTTTCGGCAGTGCGGCAGTTTGGATGGGCCGACCGGATCATCACCTTCTTCGTTCTGATCGGCATCTCCATGCCCGCCTTCTGGCTGGGGCTGCTTCTCATCCTGCTCTTTGCCGTGCAATGGCGCATCCTCCCCGCCTCGGGGATGTTCGCGGTCTATGGCGGGGGCGACTTCATGGACCTTCTTCGGCATCTCATCCTGCCCGCGGTGACCCTCGCCGTGGTCGCGACCGGTGTGATCGCCCGGCTGACGCGAGCATCGATGCTCGAAGTCTTGCGGCAGGATTTTGTGCGGACGGCTCGGGCCAAGGGGCTCTCTGAGCGCAAGGTCATCTATGCACACGCCTTCAAGGCCGCTTTCGTCAACGTCATTCCTGTTATCGGCATCCAGGCTGGTTTCGTGCTGGGAGGCGCGGTCTATGTCGAGACAGTGTTCCAGTGGCCCGGCATCGGGGCAATGCTGGTTAACGCGATTTCGACTCGCGATATCCTTCTCGTTCAGGGCGGCGTGCTGCTCGTTGCGGCGAGCTATGTGCTTTTCAACCTGGTGGCCGATGTCTGTCAGGCCCTGCTTGATCCGAGGCTGAAGACATGAGCCAGATTGCCGCGTCATCACCAGCTACCGAACCGAGCGCCCGGCTTTCGAGCTGGAGCCTTCTGCTCAACAACCGTCTCGCGACCGGCGGGCTCATCGTGCTGGGGATCATCGCGCTCCTGGCGATCCTCGCGCCCCTCCTGCCGCTTGACAACCCGAACGCCACCGCACCCGCGGACCGGCTGCAGCCGCCTTTTTCCGAGGGCCACCTGCTCGGAACGGATCAGTTGGGACGCGACATTCTCTCCAGGCTGATCTGGGGCTCACAGGTCTCCATCGCCGTAGGACTTTCCGCCACCGCGATCGCGGCGCTTGCCGGCTCGCTGATCGGGCTTATTGCCGGGTTCGCGCGCGGGCGCACGGACAACATCCTGATGCGCCTCATCGATATGCTGATGGCGTTTCCCTACATCCTTCTTGCGCTGGCCATCGTTGCGGTACTCGGGCCAGGGCTCCTGAACGCGCTTTACGCCATCGCCATTGTCAATATCCCCTTCTTTGCGCGGAATGTGCGCGGGGTGACGATCGGGCTGGCGAGCCGGGAATTTGTCGATGCGGCTCGGCTTTCGGGCAAATCGTGGTTGGCGATCCTCTTTACCGAGGTGCTGCCCAACGTCCTGCCGGTGATCGTCATCACCATGTCGACGACAGTGGGCTGGATGATCCTCGAAACCGCCGGCCTGTCCTTTCTTGGGCTTGGCGCACAACCGCCGCAATCGGACCTCGGGTCGATGCTCGGGGAAGGGCGCAGCCTGCTCTTTAACGCGCCGCATGTCTCGATCATTCCGGGGCTGATGATCTTTGCGCTCGTGATGAGCATCAACCTTCTCGGAGACGGCGTGCGCGACGTGCTCGACCCCCGCCTGCGCGCCGGCGACCTGACGCGGCCGCGTGCCGTTACGCGGATCGAACGGAAGACGAAACCCAAGTCCACGATCGATACCGACGCCATCCTCGACGTCCGGGGACTTGAAACGAGCTTCCAGCGGGGACGATCGGCTTTTCCCGCAGTGAAATCCGTTTCGTTCTCGGTCAAGAAGGGCGAATGCCTGGGGCTCATCGGGGAATCGGGATCGGGGAAATCGGTGACGGCGCTTTCGCTCCTCGGCCTCGTCGCCTCCCCGCCCGGGGTCATCACGGAGGGGGCCGCCTATATCGAAGGCGAGGATGTGCTGAGCAAGTCCGAGACGGGAATAAGGGCGCTGCGGGGCGCCAAGGTCGCCTATGTCTTCCAGGATCCTCTCACGACGCTGCACCCGCTCTACAAGGTTGGCGACCAGATCGCGGAAGCCATCCTCGCGCACCAGCCGGTGAGCAAGGACGAAGCGAAAAAGCGAGCCGTCGATCTGATGGAACAGGTCGGCATTCGCGATGCGGCCGAGCGCGTTGATGCGTTTCCGCATCAGATGTCGGGCGGGCAACGTCAGCGTATCGGGATCGCCATGGCGCTGGCGAACGATCCTGACATCATTATCGCGGACGAACCCACGACTGCGCTGGACGTGACCGTGCAGGCCAAGATCCTCGATCTGTTGCAGGATTTGCGCACAAAGCGTGGCCTGGCGCTCTTGCTCATCACCCACGATTTCGGCGTCGTAGCGCAAGTTTGCGACAAGGTCGCAGTCATGAAGGACGGGGAGATCGTCGAGGCCGGCGTGACCGAAGCGGTGCTGCGCGACCCACAGCACGCCTACACCCAGAAGCTCAAGGCCTGTGTGCCCGAACTTGGACAGGGCAAGGCGTTCCTCGATGGCGTCAGACCCCTTTTCGCGGAGGCCGCGCAATGAGCGACGCGATCGTTGTCAGAGATCTAGTGAAGACCTTTGGGGGAGGCCGGACGCTCTTTGGCGGCAGGACCCATGAACTCCATGCCGTCAAAGGCGTCTCCTTCGAACTCAAACAAAACGAAACCCTCGCCATCGTTGGAGAAAGCGGATCGGGCAAATCCACCATCGCGCGCATGCTGGTGGGCCTGGAAACGCCGTCCTCGGGCGAGATGATCATCGACGGGCAGGATGCCAAGGAGCTCCGCGCGCAAGGCTCGGCGGTGTTCGGACGGGTCGTTCAGTACGTGTTTCAGGATCCGGTCGCCTCGCTCAATCCGCGCAAGACGATCGACAATATTCTCGATGTGCCCTTGCGACTCCTGTGCGGGTACGATGCAGGCAAGCGCGCCGCGCGAAAAAAGGAGTTGCTCGACGCCGTGCAGATGCCGTCCGATACGCTCGAGCGGTACCCGCACGAATTCTCGGGCGGGCAAGCGCAGCGGATCGCAATCGCGCGCGCGCTGGCGGCAGAGGCGAGGATCATGGTACTCGATGAGCCTGTCTCGGCACTCGATGTGAGTGTTCAGGCGCAGGTTCTGCTGCTGCTCGACGATTTGAAGCGCGCGTTCGACCTTTCCTACCTCTTCATCAGCCATGACCTTGCGGTCGTTGAATCGGTATCGGATCGCGTTGCGGTCATGTATCTGGGGGAGATGGTGGAGCTCGATACGGCGCAAACCTTGTTCCGGACGCCAAGCCACGACTATACAAGAGAGCTGATCGCAAGCGCTCCACGCCTAGAGAGCGCTGCTGCCGAATAAGAGCGATATGTCCCCTTCCCGTCCTCCCCTCCCAGTCCATCCCACCGCTCCCCCCATCCGCCGCAAGCGGACCGACGAGATCGTCGACGCGATCAAGACGACGATCATCGAACATGGGCTACAACCTGGCGACCGGCTGCCTCAGGAACGCGAGCTTATGGAGCAGTATCAGGCAAGCAAGGGCACAATCAGGGAAGCCCTGAAGGCGCTCGAGGTCCAGGGGCTCATCCGGACACGGACCGGCCCGGGCGGCGGGGCGTTCATCGAGAGCATGTCCGAGAGCCGCGCAATGAGCCTCCTTTCGAACTTCCTTTTCGCCAAGTCGATGTCGATCGCCGATATCTATGCGCTGAGAAAAGTGCTCGAGCCGCTCGTTGCGGTGAGCGCGATGCCGAACATGGATGCGGCGGGCTACAAGCGGCTCACAGACATCATCGCAATTTACGACCATGAGCCGGCTGATGCGCAGGAGCGCTGGGATCAGCGCATGGCGGAGCTCGATTTTCACGCCGTCGTGGCAGAATATGCGGACAACGCGCTTATGGCCTTCGTATGCCGGTTCCTGCAGCGTCTGTTGAAGGAGCTCGCCGTCTGCCGCGACATCTACATGCAACCCAAACCCGTGCTGCGACAGCAGGGCATAGAGTATCAGCGCCAACTTATCGAAGCGATGAGGGCGGGCGACGGGGCCCGGGTGCACAAGGTGATGACCGACCACATGGTCTATGCCGAGCACGCGATGCTGGATCTGCAGGCAGAATTGCTGGGCAATTTCATCCACGATCCGGTGGCGCGCGGGCGTGGGGAGAAACGGCGCAAGGCGCTGTCATGATCGATGCGAACTATCTCAAGGACCGGCTTGAAGCGCTGGTTCTGACCCCGAGCCCCGTGGGGATGACAGAGCGCGGCGCCGCCAAGGTCGCTGACTGGCTCGAAGCAATGGGCTACGCGGTGTCCCATACGCGGCGCGGCGTTCTTTCGGTCACGCTGGGCGCGGGAAACCCCAAGCGGGCGCTGGCGGCGCACATCGATACCCTGGGGGCTATGGTAACCGGACTCAAGGATAATGGCCGGCTCGCACTGCGCAATACCGGCACATGGGCGGCGCGGTTTGCCGAAGGTGCACGGGTGACCGTTTTTACCGACAAAGGCGAAGCGCGCGGGACGATCCTGCCGCTCAAGGCATCGGGACACCTCTACAATACCGAGGTCGACACCCAGCCAGCAGACTGGGACAATCTTGAAGTCCGTCTGGATCTCCCTTGCGACACCCGAGAGGACCTCGTCACACACGGTTTCGATATCGGTGACATCGTTGCGGTCGACGCACAGCCGGAATTTCTCGATAACGGCTTTATCGTTTCGCGGCACCTCGACGACAAGGCCGGGGTCGCCTGCCTGCTCACAGCGCTCAAGCACTTTACCGATATGGGCACGGTGCCCGACATCCCGGTGCAGATCATGTTCACGATCTCGGAGGAAGTCGGGATCGGCGGCACACACGGCTTCGGCCCGGATGTGCAGGAGCTCGTTGCCGTCGACAATGGCGTGACCGGCCCCGGACAGGCGACGCGCGATGATTCGGTGACGATTGCGTTCCGGGACAGGACCGGGCCGTTTGACCTGCCGATTGCGCGGCACCTGGTTTCGCTGTGCGAGCGTAACGGCATAAAGCACGTCCGCGATACGTTCCGGTCCTACCGGTCGGACAGCGCAGCGGCCATCGACGCTGGGTGGGATTTGCGCGTGGGACTCGCGTGCTTTGCGCTCGATTCCTCGCACGGCTGGGAGCGTACGCACATCGCTTCGCTGACCGAGCTTACCAAGCTCATTGTCAGCTATATCGAAAGCGATCTTGTCCCCCTGCCCGGTCAGTGATTGACGCGGCGTGCACGATCGCGCAGATAAGTCCGGGCAAGGGAGGACATGTTTGTCGCAGGTATCCGATATCGTCGCGGACTGGATTGCGGTGGACTGGGGCACGAGCAACATGCGCGCCTGGGCCATGGGCGCGGGCGGCGCCGTGCTCGCTCATGGCGAGTCGAATGCCGGCATGGGTTCGCTCAGGCCCGAACAATTCGAAGGTGCGCTGCTTTCGGTCGTCGCGCCCTGGCTCAAACCTGACGGCGTCACCGAAGTCATCGCATGCGGCATGGTCGGTGCGCGACAGGGTTGGACCGAAGCGAGCTATCGCGCCGTCCCCTGCCCACCGGTTGGCGGCACGCTGACCGACGCGCCGACGCGCAATCCGCGCATTCGTGTCCGGATCGTTGCCGGCCTCAGACAGGACACGCCCGCCGACGTGATGCGGGGCGAGGAAACGCAGATTGCCGGGTTTGTGGCTCAACGGCCCGGGTTTTCCGGGCCGGTCTGCCTGCCGGGCACGCACACCAAATGGGCCGACTTGCGCGGCGGCGAAGTCGAGGACTTCTCGACGGTCATGACGGGCGAGCTCTTTGCACTCCTGAGTGAGCGATCCGTGCTGCGCCATTCTGTCGGTGACGGTTGGGACAAGGTGTCCTTCGAGGCGGGGGTGGCGGATGCGCTTGCCGCGCCGGAGCTGGTCACTGGCCGGCTGTTCGCTCTACGCGCCCAAAGTCTTCTGGCCGATCTCTCCGCGGACGCAGCCCGCGCGCGGCTTTCCGGGCTCCTGATTGGACTCGAGCTTGCCGGCACACGCGCGCGCTGGGACGGTGGAATACCGGTCGCCATTATCGGGAACGGCAAGCTGGCACAGCTTTACGCCGACGCACTTGCGCTCAGCGGTGCACAGTCGACAATCGAAGACGCCGACACGCTGACGGTCCGTGGACTGTCGGCTGCCTATTTGTCACTCAAGGAGACCGCCGTATGAGCAGGGCATTGATCGCGATCCTCAGGGGGCTTGCGCCGAACGATGCGCTGGGGGTTACGGAAGCGCTCATAGGAAACGGCATCACCCGAATCGAGGTACCGCTCAATTCGCCCCAGCCGCTCGAAAGCATCACGGCGATGGCGAAGGCGTTCGGCAGCGACGCCCTCATCGGCGCCGGCACAGTGTTGACCGCGGCGGAAGTCGACGCAGTTGGCGATGCCGGCGGACAGCTTGTCGTTTCGCCCAATGCAGACGCGGAGGTGATCGCCCGGACCAAGGCGCGAGCCATGCAATCCTGGCCGGGTGTGTTCTCGGCCACCGAATGTTTCGCTGCGCTCAAGGCAGGTGCGGACGGGCTCAAAATTTTTCCCGCCTTTACAATGGGTCCCAAAGGGCTCTCGGCCCTGCGCGCCGTCCTGCCCTCGACCACGCAGGTCTTCGCGGTGGGCGGCGTGGGGCCGGAAAATTTCAACGAGTGGAAAAAAGCAGGCGCCGACGGGTTCGGCATCGGCACGGCGCTATATACGCCGGGGCTTTCGGCTCGCGAGGTTGCGGAACGCGCGAAGGCTCTGGTTACGGCATATGACGAGGTTATGGGATGACGACGCAGCTTTTTGACGACCGCGACTGTTTTCTTGGCGAAGGGCCGTTGTGGCACCCGACGCGCGAGCAGCTTTTCTGGTTTGATATTGTCAACAGGACGCTCCTGACATCCAAAGACGGAAAAACGGATGCCTGGACGTTCGACGAGATGGTTTCGGCAGCGGGCTGGCTCGATGACAGCCGACTTTTTATCGCGTCCGAAACCGGATTTCTCGATTTCAACATCGATACCGGCGACCATACCCGCGTCGGCGATCTCGAAGCCGATATGCCGCTGACGCGCTCCAACGATGGACGTGCAGACCCCTGGGGCGGGTTCTGGATCGGAACCATGGGGAAAAAGAGCGAGCCGGGCGCCGGGGCCATCTATCGTTACTACCGCGGCGAGGTGCGGAAGCTCTTTCCAGACATCACCATTCCCAACGCCATCTGCTTTGCGCCGGACAGGTCCTACGGCCAGTTCGCCGATACCCGAACCTCTGTGGTCTACCGCGTCGCGCTCGATCCCAAGGATGGCTGGCCCGTCGGCGAACCAGGTATCTTCCTTGATCTGTCAGAAGAGCGCCTCAATCCCGACGGCGCTGTGATCGACGCAAGCGGGCTTACGTGGATCGCCCAATGGGGCGCAGCGCGCGTCGCTGCCTACGCACCGGATGGGCAGTTCGTCGACGCGATCGGATTCGCCGCACCTCACACCTCCTGCCCCGCATTCGGCGGGCCGGACCTGTCCACGATATTCTGCACCACGGCTAAAGAAGGCCTCGACGCAGGCGCGCTGGAACGTCACCCGCAAAGCGGGATGACGTTCATGGCCCAGACCTATGCGAAAGGCCAGGCCGAGCACCAGGTCACTCTCTCGTCCGATTGATTGACCCAGGTTAGCCGCACGCCCACACCCGGGTTTGCCGGCGTCAGGCGCGCCAATGCGCCCGATCGCGCCGCCTGCGTGTCAGACGGCACCGATCCGCGCAAGGCGGTGGAACTCTCGACAATTCTCTCCGTTGGCCATGGGAAGACAGAGCCGTGCGAAACCCGCACGGCCGCATCAGCCAATGGAGGTGACGATGAAAAAGACCCTGATGTTTGCGACAAGCCTCACTGCCGTCCTGGCGACAGGATCGGCCATGGCCCAAAACGATCAGCCTGGCAATCAGAACGGAGCCGACACCTCGAACAAGAGCGTAACAGTTCTTGAAAACTGGTCCTATGAGGGGCTTTACAGCAACGGTTGGAGTGTCGACGACTTTATCTGGTCGGGTACCGTACAAGGCCCCAATGGCGACGAGATCGGCAACGTGGAGAACGTCATCTTTTCGGATGACGGCGAGGCGCTGGCCCTCATCGCGGAGGTCGGCGGCTTCTGGGACATTGGCGACACCCACGTGAGTGTTCCCTGGGATGAGGTGCAAGTCTCAGCGGACGGCCAGATGGCCACCGTACCGGTTACCGAAGACTCTGTGGGCGACTACGCCATGTTCTCGGACGAGAACTGGTTCAGCGACGAGGTATTCCGGCAAGACTCGGCCCAGGATGTGTCGGAAGTCGATGATGACCTTGAAGCCGGCCCAAATGTTTTCAAGGCTAACGAGTTCATCGGCGACTACGCCTATCTTCCCGAAGAAGTCCCTTACGGCTATGTCAACGACCTCATCGTGGGTGACGGACGGATACAGTCGATCGTTATCGATGCGTCGAGCTATAATGGCGCACCGGGCTACTACGCCTATCCGTACGAGACCCAGGCATCCTGGGATCCTCATTCCCGCGGATATGCTGTGCCGTACGGCGAGAGTGAAATTCAGTCTCTCGACACGTTCGACTACGACCGCCTCTCGGCCAGCTCCAGCTGACCGGTTGATGATTGAAAGCAAGAACGGCGGGCCAACAGCCCGCCGTTTTTTTGCGTTTCGCTAGCCGCGCAGATCACCTGGCAGCAGAGCATCTGGCATCGCCTGGTAGCAGACCGGCCGCAGGAACCGGCGGATAGAGAGCGTACCGACTGACGTCGCACCGAAATTGGTCGAGGCCGGATACGGGCCGCCATGTACCATGGCGTCGGCAACTTCGACGCCCGTCGGGAAGCCGTTGGCCAACAGACGCCCCGCTTTGCGTTCGAGGATCGGCATCAACGACTGGCCAAGCTCCGTGTCTCCCGCATCGATGTGCAGCGTGCAGGTGAGCTGCCCATCCAGGCTGCGCGCGATCTGCCGCATTTCATCGGCATCCTTCACCCGCACGATCAGGCCAAGCGGGCCGAAAACCTCTTCGCCCAGTTCGTGGTTGGCCAGCCAGTTTTCTCCCGTGGTTTCATAGAGGTAGGGCGTGGCGTTGCGCAGATCACAGCTCGTCGCGAGCAGTTCGCGAACGCCGGTGCCACCCGCGACCCGATCTCGGCCCTTGCGGTATGCCTCGGCAATGCCGTCTGTCAGCATGGTCTGCGGACCGACACCACCGAGTGCCTCCTTGGCGGCGTTGATGAAGGCATCGGCTTCGGGGCTATCGATCACCACGGCAATGCCGGGATTGGTGCAGAACTGCCCTGCCCCCATCGTCAGCGATGCAGCCCAGCCCTTGCCGATCTCGGCGCCGCGCGAGGCGACCGCCTGGGGCAAGAGGAACATCGGATTGACCGAGCCGAGCTCGCCGAAGAACGGGATCGGCTCAGGGCGTGCAGCACAGAGGTTAAAGAGCGCCCGGCCGCCACCGAGCGATCCGGTGAAGCCGACGGCCTTGATGCGCGGGTGCTGGACGAGTGCGGCACCGACCTCGCGGTTGCCCCCCTGAATCAGCGAGAAGACCCCCTCGGGGAGGCCACAGGCTTCACGCGCGGCGTGGATCGCCTCGGCGACGATTTCTCCGGTTCCCGGATGCGCCGAGTGTCCTTTGACGACAACGGGGCAGCCTGCTGCAAGCGCCGCGGCGGTATCGCCGCCCGCGGTCGAAAAAGCGAGCGGAAAATTGGAAGCGCCAAAGACGGCGACCGGACCGATCGGGCGCTGAACCATTTTCAAATCCGGGCGTGGCAATGGCTGGCGGTCGGGCAACGCCTCGTCATGACGCCGATCCAGGTAGTCGCCCTTTTCGATGTGGGTCGCGAACAGGCGGAGTTGCCCTGTCGTGCGTCCGCGTTCGGAATTGAGCCGTGCCTCGGGTAGGCCGGTTTCCTGAGAACCAATCTGCGCGATGGCTTCTGCCCGCTTTTCGATCTCATCGGCGATCGTGTTCAGGAATTTGGCGCGCTCGGCGCGCGAAGAGTAGCCATAGGTCCAGAACGCTTCTTCGGCCGCTTCACAGGCCGCGTCGACAAGCTCGGGAGTGCCGACGGCAAAGTCATGTGCGGGCCCGGTCGCGGGCTCGGACGGAAACGTCTTCTCTCCGGCAACCCAGTCGCCGGCGATCAGATGCTTGCCGTGGGGCGTGAAATTCATGATTTGTCTTCCTTATAGATCGGGTCTTGCGTGAACACCCCGCCTTGCCAGATCGCATGCGGGGACCCTTGGTCGGGACGCTCGACGCTCTGTTCGAGCTCGGCACGGAACTTGGCGCTGTTGTCCTTCGGTGTCCAGCCCAAATAACGCGCTGCACTGTTATCCCACCAAGCGGTGTCATTGGCCGAAACGCCCCAGATTACAGGACATCCGAGCTTGGGCGCCGCAAAGACGCGCTCGACCAATGCTACGAAGTCATTATAGCTCAGCCATGTGGCAAGCATGCGATGGTTGGTAGGCCGCTCGAAACAAGAGCCGATGCGCACAAGCGCCGTCTCCTGGCCGAACTTGTCGTGGTACATCGAAGCGAGTGCTTCGCCGAAGCATTTGGAAACACCATAAAGCCCATCGGGCTTGGGCCGCGCATCGGTCCCCAGATATTCGTCCTGGCGATAATAACCAACCACGTGGTTGGAACTCGCAAAAAGGATGCGCGGCATGCCATGTGCGCGGGCTGCTTCGTAGAGGTTGTAGAGCCCTACAATATTGGCGTTATTGATTTTTTCGAATGTATCCTCTACCGACACCCCACCGAGATGGACGATGCCGTCGCAGCCTGAGATCAGCGCATCGACCGCGTCGGCGTCGCCCAGATCGCACTGGATACATTCCTCGTTCGCGGCGGCATCGCCCAAGGGGGCGACATCGGAGACGCGGATCGTTTCGGCGAGATGGGCAAGCCGGCTGCGCATGACGCGGCCCACGCCGCCCGCTGCTCCGGTGATCAGGAGTCGTTTCAAGGCCTCACTCCTTGGGATGGTGTCTTGGCGCTGGATGTTTGCCGAACCGGCAGGCGCCATAGTATAGATTAGACAACCGGGGTCAATCTGTCAGACGGATTTGGTGGCCGAACGGGGATTAGCTTGACGAACAAGGGGCTGGCGTGTCTGATAAGCTGGAAAACGGGGTTCAGAATGGGACGACTTATCGAGGCTCGCGGCCTATGAGTGGAGGAACTCTTGTCGTCAGAGTTGCTGATGCTCTCAGGACAGCGATTATGGCCGGCGCTTTCCGGCCCGGCGACAAACTGCCCAGCGAAGCGCGCCTTACAGAAACGCACAAGGTGAGCCGCACAGTGGTTCGCGAAGCGATCGCCGCTTTGCGTGCGGATGGACTTGTCGAGCCACGGCGGGGTGCCGGCGTCTTTGTTCTCGAACCGGTGGCGACGGCTGCGCCGCCCTTCCAGGACATAGACCATGACCGCCTTTCTTCTATCGTTGAGCTCCTTGAGTTGCGCGCCGCGGTCGAGTCCGAGGCGGCGGCGTTGGCGGCGGTACGTCGGTCGCCAGCCCAGGACGAAGATATTCTGGACCGGCACAATGCCGTTCAGGCCGCGATGGCTGCCGACGCGCCGACCGCCAAGGCCGACTTCGCCCTGCACCTCGCCATCGCCAAGGCAACGAACAATCCCCGCTTTGCCGAGTTCATGGAACTCATTGGTGAGACCGCGATACCGCGCGCCGCGCTCAAGGCGAGCGCCCAGGACCGCGCATCGCCGGCATACCTCGACCAGATCAATGCCGAGCATGCCGCGATCGTCTCAGCGATTTCGAACGGCGATGCTGAGGCGGCCCGGTCCGCTATGCGCGAGCACCTGCTGGGCAGCCAGCGGCGCTATCGCACCTTGCTGCAAGCAAGCTAAAAGCGCCGACATGCAACGGCCCGGCTTGGGTAGGCGTTAAGGCAAGAACGATTCAAGGCGGCATGCAGGCTGGCCATGCGGACACATCTCGCGCTTTTTCTCGACAGGACCGATGCGGGTAAACAGCTCGCCACCGCACTGAGCGCCGCGCCGCGGCCCGACATTGTCTTCGCGCTTCCCCGCGGCGGTGTCCCCGTCGGTTACGAGATCGCGACGGCGTTCAACCTGCCGCTTGAGCTTTTGATGGTGCGTAAGATTCCAGCCCCAGGACATGGCGAATACGGGATCGGAGCCGTTGTCGACGGGGCAACCCCGCAAATCGTTCTCAACGACAATGCCATGTCCGTCGCTGGCGTGACCCAGGCGTATATCGATGCGCAAGTCGCCAAAAAACTCAAAGAGATCGAACAGAGGCGCCGCCGCTATGCCGGCGAACGCTCGCCGTTACCGGCTGCGGGCAAGTCCGTCATCCTTGTCGACGACGGGATCGCGACCGGGGGTACCGCGCTGGCCGGGCTTCGGGCGCTCCGCGCTGCGGGCGCACGGTGGATAACGCTGGCAGTACCGGTGGCGCCGCCCGAGGGCGCCAACCGGATGGAAGCGGACGCCGATGCCGTGGTGTGCCTTCACAGGCCAACCAAATTCCGGGCCGTCGGCGAGTACTACGAGCAGTTTGATCAGATCTCCGATGACATCGTCACCGCCCTGATGAAGAGCGCCGCCGAGCGCGTCTAGCGGTCATCAAACGACACCGAGAGGTCGCCAGAGAGGACCATTCTGTCGCCGTCTTCGGCGTATTGCGGTGTTTCGATCCTCTGAACGCCATACATCTTCTCGTCGGTGAAGGCGCTCGACCTCACCGAATAGACATCGTCATTCTCATGGCGCCCGTCACCGGCTGACCGAGCCTCGGCTTCAGCCGCGACGAGCCGCGCGTCGCCCGTGGTCCTGGCGCGCACGACGACTTCTCCGCGATTGGCGGCGATGTCCCAGTTCGAAGTTCCGCGTCCGGCAACCGGATAAAGCCGGTAGATATGCATTTGCAAACCTCATTGCCTTTTAATCCCACAACGCCCGAACGCCAGACGCGTTGCATCGGTCGGCTCAACCCGGCGGCATCCCAAAGAATTTTCCGGCAAGTCTTGCTTTGCGACCGGAGTTGATATTTAAGCGGCGGCGGAGAGGTGGCCGAGTGGTCGAAGGCGCGCCCCTGCTAAGGGCGTAGGCGCGGAAGTGTCTCGAGGGTTCGAATCCCTTCCTCTCCGCCACTTTCCCTCACATGTGCGATCCCGCATTTGCTTAACCTTCGTATGGGTTACAACAGGCGCAACTGCGCCCCTTGCCCCTGTGCATTTGCAGCCTCGTGCGCCAGCAAGAAGCGTTTGGTTTCGATGCCTCCACCGAAGCCCGTAAGTTTGCCTGTCGATCCGATGACCCGGTGACACGGCACGATGATGGGAATGGGGTTCGCACCGTTTGCGGCACCGACGGCGCGGCTGGCGTTTGGGAGGCCAAGGCGACGGGCCAGTTCGCCATAGCTCCAGGTTTCGCCATAGGGAATCGCCTGCAACTCCCTCCAGACGCGCCTTTGAAAGGCCGTGCCGTGGAAGGTCAGTTCAAGGTCGAATTCTTGACGTTCGCCAGAGAAATACGCCGCGAGCTGGGCCTTTGCGCGATCGAACGGCGCTTCGGAGAGCACCCACTCATCGCGCGGCAGGAAAGTTCTGGAGCCGCGCGGGAAGCTGACATAGTGCAAAGAAGCATCGTCGCCCGCAAGCAGCAGACGCCCCACCGGACTCTCCAACCAGCAATAGGCCAGCCGCGTCCCCATTATGCGACGGTGCGCCTTAACGCAGACGGTGGGCGTCCGTAGAGTTTGGTGAACGCGGCGTTGAAACGCCGCACGCTGCGAAAGCCAGCGCGGACGGCAATCTCTGCGATCGGTAAGTCTCCGTCGCTCAGGAGCCGCTTGGCGCGCTGGATGCGGGCGGTGCGCGCCACATCGGACGGGCTCGCCCCCACGTGACGGGCGAAGAGACGGCCGAGATGGCGGGCGCCAACGCCAAGACGGGCGGCAAGGTCGTCAACGCCGCTCGTGTCGAGCGCGCCGTCCTCAATAAGCCGCAGCGCACGGGTCACTGTGGTTTGCGTGCCGTTCCACGCCGCGGAAAAGGGCGCAGTCTCCGGCCGACAGCGCAGGCAGGGTCGATAGCCGGCCTTTTCCGCCGCCGCAGCCGAGGGGTAGTATATCACATTGCGCGTCAGGGGCTGCTTTACAGGACAGACCGGGCGGCAATAGATGCCCGTCGTGCGCACGGCAACGAAAAACCGCCCGTCATAGGCTGGATCGCGCTTCAAACGTGCTGCTTCGCATGTGTCAAAATCAAGCATGACAACACGATAGCGCGCGGGCGCGTGACGTGCGAGCCCTCAGGCGATGATCAGGTCCGAAAACGACCGGTCCGGCGCGATTGGTGGGTTCGAGAACAGCTGCAAAAAGGGGATGGCAATCGGTTCGAAAAGCGAGCGGATCCGCCGACCTTCGACGCTGCGGAATACACCCTCAAATCAGTGAGCGAATAAAAACCGCGGCTTAGGCCGTCCGGCCTCTCGAAACATCGCCCGGCACGTGCCATGCTGGCGCGTGCCGTCCTCGATACCAATCCAGACACCCCATGACACAGAACTCCCTCACACCGGTCGAAAAGACTGCGCCCGACATAACGATCGCCCGGACGTTAAGCGCAGCAGACAAGGCTCGCGATCCCTATTTCCACGTTCCTTTCGAAGTGCCCGAAGGCGCAACGCGGATTGCCATCGAATTACGCTATCCCAAGTCCGAGGTGTCCGTAATTGATCTGGGACTGGGCGATTCGGAACTGGCCCCATTCCCCTCCGAGGGCGGTCTGCGGGGCTGGAGTGGCGGGGCGCGCAGCGAGATTTTCGTCGGTGTGGATGCAGCAACGCCCGGTTATGTGGCCGGACCGATCCAAGCGGGGACGTGGCAGGTGATCCTCGGACTTTACCGGATGCCCGAGACGCCGGTTCCGGTCGAGATCGATATCCGGTTTTCGTTCGACCCGCGCACACCGGCCGCCGCGCGACCGCCTGCCCCCACAGTACGGAAGGAGCCCGGATGGTACAAAGGCGACCTGCAGTGCCATACGTTTCATTCCGACGCGAAGGGGGCGCCCGAGCACCTGCATGCGACCGCACGTCGTGAAGGGCTCGACTTTCTCGCGGTTACCGACCACAACACGATGACCGCGCATGCGGCCTACTTCGATGCGGCAAACTCGCACGAACTTATATTCGTACCGGCTTATGAATTCACCACCGAGTTCGGCCACGCCAATGTCTTCGGCCCGGCCAAGGTGTTCGACTTCCGCGTTCGCAGCAATGACGACGCCGTAGAGATGGTCCGGCGCATCCGAGAGAGCGGCGCGCTTTTTTCCCCCAATCACGATAAGCCGGTGATCCCGTTCCAGTACGATGTTCCGCAGATCGACTGCATGGAGGTCTGGCAGGGGCATTGGCTGTCAGGCAACTGGATCTCGCTTGCCCGTTACCAGGAGCGGCTCGTGCGTGGTGAGCGTGTAACCGCGATCGGAGCGTCTGACTTCCACCAGCCGGGCGCCGAGCCCGAAGGCAACCCCTTCACCCTTGCCCGGCCCTGCACGTATTTGTGGCTCGAAGACCTGTCGGTTCCGGCTGTTCTCGATGCATTGCGCGCCGGCCGGAGCTTCGTGACCGACGCGCCCGACGGCCCGATGCTGACGATCTCCGCCGGTGAAGCCATGTTGGGCGGGAAGGTTCCGCCGGGACCGATGTCAGTCAGGGTAGAGACGCGCGGCGCGGTTGGCGATATGGTGTGTCTCATCGACGCGACTGGCGTCGTTGCGACGCGCGTTATCGATGCCGACCCCTTCACCGCAACGCTCGATCTCGACACCCCGCAGACATTCGTCCGCGCCGAGATTATCGCCAAGGCAAGCCACGAGGCGATCGTCTCCGACCTCATCGGTTATCTTGGAGACAAGCGTCCTGGCCATTCGCACTGGGACGATGGATCGGACCACCCGATCCGCCGTGCATTGACGAGCCCGATCTACATAGGCTGAGGCTTATCAACCCTTCACGCCACCCGCTGTCACGCCGGAAATCAGGTAACGCTGGAAAAAGGCGAAGAAGATCAGGAGCGGAATGAGCGCGGCGACGATGCCGGCCATCATCACATTGGGCGCGATGAAGTCGCTCGTAAAGGTCGAGCCCTCCCCGCCCACAACCGATTGCAGCGCGATCTGCAGCGTCGTCTTGTCGGGGTCAGAGATGAAGAGAAGCGGGTGGATGAAGAGGTTGTACTTGGTCACCATGTGGAACACCGTGATGGTGATCACCCCCGGTAGCGCGAGCGGCATGTAGAAGTTCCAGAAGAGCCGGAGGTGCCCTGCTCCGTCCATTGTCGCGGACTCGATAATCTCCTTGGGCACCTGCTCGAAATAGGTCTTCATCAGCACGATGGAGAATGCGGTCACGAGGTCCACGAGGATCAGCGAGAGCAGCGTATTGAGCAGGCCGAAATCGCGGAAGACGATGAAGAGTGGCACGAGGATGGTCTGGGTCGGAATGGCGAGTGTGAAGAGGATGGCAGCTACGATCCAGTTGCGGCCGGGCAGGTTCTCGTTGCTCAGCGCGTAGCCAGCCACAGCACAGAGCACGACGTGCAGCGCGGTGCCTACGATGGTGACGTACATCGTATTCATGAAGGGCAGCCAGATGCGCATGCGGTTCATGAGCGTAAAGTAGCCCTCGACGCTGAACGGTTCGGGCCAGAGGATCACGCCGGGCTGCAAGCTCCCCGCCTTGGAGGTGAACGAGGTCGCCACCACGTTGATCAGCGGCACGATCATGGTGAGACTGAGCGCAATGAGGATGACCCAGGAGGCAATGCGAATGCCGCGGCTTTGAAGCATCGCTACGCCTCCTTCTTAGGCCGGAAGCCGGGCAGGAACTGGGCTATGGTTCCCAGCAGGATCGAAAATACAAGGAGGATCACCCCCGCCGCGCTCGCTATTCCGAGATCGAAGCGCAGGATGCCGCGCTCATAGGTGAAGATCGCCAAGGTCCGCACGGTTTCGGCGGTTCGGCCGTTGAGCATCAGGAAGGCGGAATCGAAGGTGTG
This sequence comes from Pelagibacterium xiamenense, assembly GCF_021166475.1. Classification (GTDB taxonomy): domain Bacteria; phylum Pseudomonadota; class Alphaproteobacteria; order Rhizobiales; family Devosiaceae; genus Pelagibacterium; species Pelagibacterium xiamenense. The sequence continues at coordinate 1,597,842 of NZ_JAJOYS010000001.1, read as the reverse complement.
CGACGCACCGAGCAGCGTAATGAGGAACACCACTCGGATCGCCGGCGTGATGTGCGGGATCACCACGTCGCGGATGCGTTGAAGCCCGTTGGCGCCGTCTATTGCGGCGGCTTCGATCAACTCGGTGTTGATCGTCATAAGGGCCGCGTAATAGATGAGCGCGTGGAAGCCCAGATCCTTCCAGGTCGTGAGCCCGATCACCAGCGGTTGTCCCCACGCCGGATGCGAGAAGAACGGGATCGGGTTGTCGATGAGCCCGAGCCCCTGCAGGATCGAATTGACGAGGCCGATGGGCGACATCACGTTCATCCAGATACCGATGATGATCACCCAGCCGAGCAGATGCGGCGCGTAGATCACCGATTGCAGCCCCTGCCGCATTGGCCGGGGGGTGATTTCGGCGAGCGCTATGGCGGGGATGATCGGCAGGAACGTCCCGGCAATGGTGATGCCGGCGGTGATCGAAACTGTATTGATGAAGGCCTGGATCACCGTGCGGTCGGAAAAGGCCTTCTGGTAGTTTTCAAGTCCGATAAAGCCCTGTGAGCCCATCAGGCCGAACTTCTGAAACGAGATCAGAAAGCCCTGCATCATGGGCCAGACCAGAAAGACGGCGAGCCACAGAAGGGCCGGCGCGACCATCACGTAGTACGGCCAGAGGCGGCGCGCGCCGGCAATAAACCGGCGTGCACCGCCCTTGGAAACGACCTCCGCGCCGAGGCGCGGAGGCTGATGTTCGGTCGCCGTCATGTCAGTCGATCAGTCCAGCCGAGCGCAGCTCTTCCTGCATGGCGGCCACGGCTTCCGCGCCGGTGATTTCACCGCTCATGGCCTGATAGGCGTAGTTCTGAACGATCGGCTGGGCATCGGTCCAGTCAGCCGGCAGATACTCTACCGTGGCATGTTCCATGATGACCTCCTCGGCCTCGGCAACGCCGGGCAGAACGCCGCAAGGGTTCTCCCAGGTCGTTGAAGCGACGCGGGGGGCCCCGTGATCGCAGCTATGGGCCTGTCCGATCTCGGTGAGGACGTATTCGTCGCCCTCCATGGTGTAGTCGTGACCCTCAACGCCAAGCGTGCCCATCACGTAACCGGGTTCGGAGTGCCAGAACTCGAGGAATTTGACCGCGTTCTCGACGTTTTCGGCATTGGCCGGAATGAACCAGAGCGAGGCGTTGCCGCGGCGCAGGATGATATCTCCATCGGGGCCCGGAACGCCCGCCACGCCGCGTGCTTCGAATTCGGTGTCGGGGTTTTCGGTTGCCATGATGTTGTTGAAGAGCCCCACCCAGGCGTCCCAATAGGTGACGGCAGCGGCGCGATCGCTCATGAACAGGTTGCGGAACTCGCCCGAACCGTTGGTTGCGAAATTGGGATCGAGAAGGCCGTCACGATAGAGTTCGCCGAACCAGTCATAGACGGGGGCCGCGGCTTCGGTGGCGTAGGGAATGGTGCGGTTACCGCTTTCGTCGACGACGTAGCCGGCCTTGACGCCGGCAGCGGACATGAAGCCCTGAATATCGTAGAGTCCGGCGGTCGAAAGCCCGTAGGCACCGTCCTTGTTCTCGTGGGCCCATTCGAAGAAGGCACGCCAGTCTTCGAGGCTGTCGGGATCTTCCATACCCGACTCCTCGAGCCAGTCCTGGCGGATCGTCGGCATGGTGCCGCCTTCGAACTTATTGGGCACGCCATAGATGGCGCCGTCGACGTCGAAGAGATCCCATTCACCCGCCGGAATCACCGAGGTATCGGAGAGGACGGGCGAATTTTCGATGATGTCGCTCACTTCGATAATGGCGCCCTGCTCGACCAGCGTGGGGATCATGGAACTATCGCCATAAATGAGGTCGAAGCGCTCGCCGGACGCGAGCGACGTGAACATCACCTGATTGTAGTCGGCTTCAGGCTTGATCATTTCGATCTCAAGGCCGAGGTGCTCTTCCAGCTCGGCGACGAACAGCTCGTGTTCGGCGGCGTCCTTGCCGCCGGTTACGGCGGTCAGGATGCGCAGGTCCTGCGCGGCGGCGGCCGTTGTAAGAAGCGTTGTGCCGAGAAGGGCCAGGGTGGTGGCGGAAATAACGGATTTCATTGTGGGTGCTCTCCCTTGTGAACTCGCCTCCCGGTTCGCGCCGTTTGAAGGCGGCCGGGCATTGCATTGGCGCAAATTATTGGTGGCAGATGACAGTTAAATGACCACGCTATCATTATTAGCCATCGTGCGCTCTCGTGGCAAGGCACAAGGCTTGTCGCCATTTTGTCACAAAACTGGTATGTTGCGGATGTATCCGCTTTCGACGTAAAGTCTTACCTGTTGATCACGTGTTCATGAGAGTTCAGCTTGAATTCCAACCTCTTGGGCCGGACGCCGCCCTCTGAAACCGATCCGCGCGCCGAGGCGACCGCGCAGGACGTCGCGCGCGCGGCGGGGGTGTCGCGCATCATGGTATCGCGGGCATTCAACCCGAATGCCTCGGTCAAGGCCGACAAACGCGAACATATTCTCAAGGTCGCGCAGCGGCTCGGATATCACCCGGATATGGCCGCGCGCTCGATGGTCACCGGACGGTCCAATCTCGTCGCCGTTCTGGTTCCGTCGATCGCGCGGGCGTGGGAATCGCAGGAGGTCGACGCCCTGATCACGGCGCTCCAGCGCCAGGGCATGGCGACGCTGCTCTTTCACGTCGCGGCAGAAGATCTGGCCGAGGCGGCCTTTTTGCAGGTGCGGGCCTACAAACCCGCTGCCGTCATTGCGTTTCTCGATCTGATCGGCCCGGAAGATCTTGTCCCGATGTTCGGCAATTCGCCCGCGATCTACCCTCATTTCGGCGCCGAACCGCCAAAAACGCAGCCGGGACAGCTCGTTGACCGATTGCACGTCAACCAGCACGCAGGCATCCGCAGCGCCGTCAAGCTCCTCAAGGGAACCGGCAAACGGCGCGTCGCCTATGTCGCGGGCGCGGATACCGGACTTCCCAGCCGTACCGAAAACGCCAATTCCGACCACGACCGGTTTGCAGCCCTGCAGGCCGCTCTCGTCGAGCACGGAATGGAGCTCGAGGCGCGGATCGAGGGCGAGTTCGACTATGAGACGTCGCGGCAGCGCGTGCTGCACTACGTCCGCAATGGCGGGGCCGCAGATGCCTTTTTCGCGGCCAACGATATCTCGGCTTTCGGCGCGCTGGACGCTTTGCGTCACGATCTGGGGCTCGCGGTGCCCGAACAGTACGGGGTCGTCGGCTTCGACAATATCCGTGAAGCGTCGTGGCGCGCCTACGACCTCACAACCGTGGGCGTTTCGGTCGAAGCGCGGGTTGCGGCGCTGATGCGCCTGGTCAAGGCCCGGATGGCGGATCCGAGCGCTCCCGCGCGGGTCGAAACCGTTACCGCCAGCCTCATTGTGCGCTCGAGCGTCTAGGCAATATCGTTTTCCAGAGAGTCGTTTATGTCCCCTACCCTCCATCTCATCTTCAAGACCCATCTCGATCTGGGCTTCACGGGCTACGCGAGCGCTGTGCGCGCGCAGTACCACGATTACTTCATCCCCATGGCGCTCGATACGGGCGAGCATTTTCTCAGGGAAAACGCGGGCGCTCCGCAATTCATCTGGACGACCGGTTCGTGGCTCATCTGGGATCACCTCGAAACCCAGCCGCCCGAAAAGGTGAAGCGCCTGGAGCGCGCCATTGAAAACGGTATCATTCGATGGCACGGGCTACCCTTCACCACACACACTGAACTCATGTCCCCCGCTCTTCTTGCCGAAGGCCTTTCGATCTCAAGAGAGCTCGATGCCCGGTTCGGCGTCAAAACCCGGGCCGCCAAGATGACGGATGTGCCCGGGCATACACTGGGGATGATACCGCTGCTGGCGCAGGCGGGGATAGATTTCCTTCATATCGGCGTCAATTCGGCCTCGACGCCGCCGGCGGTGCCGCCGGTCTTCCGTTGGCGGGCGCCCAGCGGCGAAGAGATAACGGTCATGTATCAGAGCGAATACGGCACGACCTTCGTGCCCCAGGGCATGGACGACGGAATCGCGTTTGCCCACACCATGGACAATATGGGGCCGCAAAACGTGGGCCATGTCGTCGACAGTTTCTATCAGCTTGGCGAAGCCAATCCGGGCTTTGAGATCAAGGCCTCGACGCTTGACGCGTTTGCCGCTGCGCTCGCTCCGCACAAAGAAGGCTTTCCTGTCGTCACCGAGGAGATCGCCGATAGCTGGATCCACGGCGCCGGCTCGGCACCCAGGCGGATGAGCCGTTTTCTGGCGGCGCGGCGGGCGTTCGACGGCTTTGCGAAGGACGCGCCGACGCCAGAGCGGCGCGCGTTCGGGCGCAAGCTTCTGGAGGTCGCAGAGCATACGTGGGGCGTCGATATCAAGGTGTATCTGCGCGACGAGACGGCCTGGGACCGGACTGACTTCGAGGCGGCGCGGACGGCCGATCCACGCTTTGCGATTACAGAGGGCGCCTGGGCTGAGCAGGATGCCATCGTTGACGAAGCGCTGGCGTGTCTGGGCGATGAGGACCGAAGTGCAGTCGAGACGCCTCCTCAAATCGAACGAATTACGGGCGGCGGGCCGATCACTGCGCAGCACGATTACGCGATAGGCGGGTGGACGTTGCAGTTCGATCCGGACACCGGCGCGTTGCGGCGCGCTGCTCGTGACGGGAAAGCCGTGGCGACCGCCTTGGACGGTGGCCCGGGGCTCTTCGGTTTCACCTATGAGAGCTACGACGCCGGGGATATGGACGCCTATAAGGACAGCTACCTTACGGCGCGCTATCGCTGGGGCATTCAGGATCACGGCAAACCGGGTCTGGAGAATGCCGTAACGGCCGTTTCCCGGCGGTTTTCAGCCTCCCATGCGCGGATCGCCACGACAGACGGCGCCATTACGGTCATCGCCGATGGCGACCCGCACGCCGTCGACACGCTTGGTGCGCCCGCGACGATCCAGACGACCTACACGGTCGAGGGCGACGCGCTTTCGGTGAGTGTTGCGCTTTTGGACAAGCCCGCCAACAGGATGCCCGAGGCGGGGTTCATCACCTTTGCCGCCAAGGCCGATCCCGAGAGCTGGCGGTTGGGTAAGCTCGGGTTCGAGATCGATCCGCTCTCGGTCATCGCCAACGGCAATCGGCAGCTTCATGCCGTGGACCGGATTACGGCCCGGAGTTCCGGGGGCGGGTTCGCGCTCGAGACGCTCGACGCGCCGCTGTTTGTGCCCGGCGGTCAGCCCTTCCTCATATTCGCCCGCGACCTTCCGGACATGGCCAAGGGCGGCCGGTTTGCGGTCTTCAACAACAAATGGGGCACCAATTTCTCGATGTGGTGCGAGGGCGATTTCGTGTTCCGGTTCGTGCTCACGCCAACCGGCGGCTGAGCCGCCTATTCGGCGGCGCGCCGGGCGATGGCAATGTGCGGGTTTTGCGATACGCGCCCCATCGCGCACTCGATTTCGGCGAGGACCACGGGGAGCTGGCTCGGGTTCGTGATCGTGTAGTCGGGGTGCTCGGTCGGATCGACCGGCACCTTGTGGCGGCGCGGCGCCCAGTCGAGCCAGATCGAGGTCATACCCATGGCGTTGGCACCCTTGACGTCGCGCCCCAGATGGTTGCCGACCATCACCACTTGCTGAGCATCGTCCCGGGTCAGCCCCAGGGCTTCGAGTGCTGCCTCGAACATCTTTGCGGCGGGCTTTTCGACGCCCTGCGCTTCGGAAATGATCTCGGCTTCGAAGTGCCCGGATATGCCGTGTCCGCCCAGGACGTTGGCGAAGCTCTTGACCCGGCCGTCGGCAACAAGCGCGATACGGTAGCCTTCTTTTACAAGAGTTTCGATCATTTCTTTCGCACCGGGGATGAGGTTCGCCTCAATGACATGATCGTCCCCGTCGCGCACCTCGGTGGCCTCGTCGACCATCGTGTCGCCGCTGTCGAGCAGGACGGCCCTGATAAGCGGCTGATCGGCTTTCACCTGCGCGAGAACCTGCGGCACGCGGACCGCGATGTAGGCGTGGAGGTCGGGCCAGGAGACAAAGTCGCTGCCCGCGAGATCGAAGGCCTGCGTGAAATCGTAGGACGGAACGAAGGCGCGGCTCTGCAGGTGGCGGCGGACGGCGCGGTGATCTTCCGGCGCGATATCGAACACGTCCTCGAACATGTGATTTACGAGGACGCGGCCGGCGCTGGTCATGGACGTACAGGATGCGGTGAGCTGGGCCTCGCGCTCCCGGATGGGCTCGGGCGCGGCGTGGAAGGCGTGCTTGCCAGGCTCGGAATAGAGGGTCACCCTGCCCTCTTCGATAGGCAGCGACCCATCGGGGCGGCGCATGGGAAAGAGCCTGCCGTGGGCGCTGGCGTCGACGCCGACGAGGGCGTCGTTCTCGTCGAGCTTGAGCCAGACGTGTTCGAGTTCATAAAGGTGCTGGATGTCCCAGTCCCACCAGATGGCGTATTCGATGACCCTTGAGACGCCGGGCTCGAAGGCGATCTCGCGCGGTGCGGTGGGCGAAACGCCTGGAGAATCAAGGACCGTGATGCCGACCTTGCCGGGCAGAAAGGGCTCGTTCGCTGCAAAGCGGATGACCGGCGCGAGGCGACGTGCAAGGTCGATGTCGGCCTGCGTCGGGAGCGCCTTGACGGCGGCACGGGGGTCATAGGGCATGGATCGGTCTCATCGTCGTCGTGGCGGGTGATCTTAATAGGCCGCCGGGTTTGCCGTTCTGTTACAGATTTTTGAAAACGATTTCAATTTTCGTCCATTCATACGCCTTTCTCACCTCTATTTTCCACGCTTGGATTTTCCGCGAAGTCGACTTTTTTCATCGTAGCGCGCGACTCGGTTCCATTATCGCACAGGTGCGGGGCCCGACGATTGACGGGTGAGAATTGCGTTTTCGAGGACGACCTGCTGGGCCGGAGCGTTCGGGTCGCGCATGAGGCTCAGGAGCGTGCGGGCGGCGAGCGTGCCCATTTCGTGGATGGGCTGGCGGACGGTGGAGAGCGTCGGGAAGGTGATGCCGGATTCCATGATGCCGTCATAGCCGAGGATCGACAGGTCGCCCGGAACGCGGATGGCGCGCTGGTGCGCGGCCTGCATGGCGCCGATGGCGAGGATGTCGGTGGTACCGAAAATGGCGGTGACGTCCGGCCGGGCGTCAAGGATCGCGGCGGTTTCGCGCGCGCCGACATCAACACTGGCTTCCTCGAACGGTCCGGAAAAGACGAGTTCGACGCCGGAGGCAAGATCCCCCGCAGCCTGGAGCATGCCGCGCACGCGCTCGGAGCCGACATTGCCGGGGTTGACGCCCTCGGCCTGGGCCTGGCGGCCGGCAATGACGCCGATGGTCCGGTGACCCAGCCCGATGAGGTGGCGCAGGCCCTCGTAGCCGCCCGAAACATTGTCGCAGATGACGGCGCTGATCCCGGGTAACCTGGGCTTCATATCGGCGAAAACCACAGCAATTCCAGCCTCCTTGAGGCGCTTGACGTGGCGGGCGGTGCGGGTGGGCGCGCCTGTGGGGCGAATGACGACGCCCTCGGCGCGCAACTCGATCATCGATTCGACATAGGCTTCCTCACGGTCGGGGTCGCCATTGGTCGAGCACAGCAGCGCGCGGTAGCCGGCGTCGAACATCGCGGACTCGATGGCGTAGGCCAATGCGCTCGAAAACGGCGTGCGCTGCTGGCGCAGGAAAACCCCGGCAACCCGGGAACGCTGGGTGCGGAAGCTCGCGGCGAGCTTGTTTGGCGCATAGCCCAGCCTGGCGACCGCGGCCTGCACGCGGGTCCGGACTTCGGGGCGGACGTGGGGGTAGTCGTTGATCACGCGCGAGACCGTGGCGATCGAGACACCGGCGGTGCGGGCCACATCCTTGATCGTGATCACGACACTGACCCTCCTCGCGGTACGCTGTCATCGTAGCGGGCGACGCTGACGACAATGACACAATCGTGGCGCCCGAAAACGGGCCGAAAACGCGTTGCGAGCAGCCTAGCGCAAGCTTGAAACCGTTTTCAAGATTATTCGACGCCTGACCGGCGCGGGGATAAGTCGGGGACCGATGCCGCAATGTGCCAGGGGACGGCCGCGGGGGCATAGCGGCGGCCGAATATGTCACAGAGAAGGGCCAGGGCGAGCGTGACCGCGACGACGACGGTGGCGAGCGCCGCGGCGGCTGGGGAATTGCCCTCGTACTGCAGGAAAAAGACCATGACCCCGAGGGTTTCGTTTCCGGTGGACCAGAGGAGCGCCGAGAGGGTCAGTTCGTTGAAAGCGGTCATGAAGATGAGCATGGCGCCGGCGACCGCGGCCGGGGCAACCAGTGGCGTGCCGATGGCGGCAAGCCGGCGCATGGGTCGGGCGCCGGCAATGGCGGCGGCTTCGTCGAGGCCGGTTTCGAGCGTCGAGAAAGCGGCGCCGACGGGCCTTAGCGCAAGCAGCAGGAAGCGCGCGAGATAGGCGATGAGGAGAATCCAGATCGTACCGTAAAGCGAGAAGCCGAGGAACGGCAGGGGCGGCAGGAAGACGAGGATGATCCCGATGGCGAGGACGGTTCCGGGCACCGCATACGGAGCGTCCGCCGCGGCGTCGAGCAGGCGCGCGAGGGGGGCGCGGCAAACGGTGGAAAAATAGGCCAAGGGAATCGCAGCGAGCGCGGGGAGGATGGCGGCAGCGCTCGCAAGCGCGAAGCTGTTGGCGAAGGCACGGCGAATGGCGGCGCTTTCGAACAGCACGAAAGCGAAATTCTCCAATGAGATCGTTTCGAGGCTCAGCTTGACGCCGAGCGCTGGAACGAGGGCGCGCGACGCGAGGGCGACGAGCGGAAGGATCGACAGAAAGAGCGTCGCGAACCAGACCAGCGCGCTCGCGGCGACGCGGTAGCGGCCCAGCGAAAAGCTCCGTATGGGCGGGCCGACGCGAGCCTGCGCGGTGCGGCTTCGGGTTTCAAAGACGATGCGGACGAGGATGCCGAGCACGGCCAGGCCGATGAGGAGATAGGCGATGGCGGCAACTTCACCAAGGACCGAGGGGCCGAAACCGTTGAGGCGCTGGTAGATGAGGGTCGTCAGGACCGTAACGCGGCCCGGGATGCCCAAAAGCGCGGGAACGCCGAAATTGCCGATGGCCGAGACGTAGGCGAGCGCGGCGCCGGCAACGACCGACGGCGCGAGCAGCGGGAGAATAACGGAGCGGACGATACGCCAGGCGCCGGCCCCGCCAATGCGGGCGGCCTCGACGAGATCGTTGGACAGCCCGCTCGCGGCGGCGGTGACCGCGAGGAAGACCAGCGGGGCGTGCTCGAGCCCCATGACCCAGACGATGCCGCCCATCGAATAGAGCGGGTTGGTGGTGCCGGGTGGCGGCGCGAGACCGGCGAACTGGAGGATGACGCTCGAAGGGCCGAGGAGTTCGATCCAGGCCAGCGCGGAAATCTGCGGCGGGATCAGCATCGGGAGCATGGCGAGGAAGACGATCGCCTTGCGGCCCCACATGTCGGTGAGGCGCACGCAGAGCGCGAGGGCGACGCCGACGGCCACAGATACCGCCGTGCTCAACGTGGAAATGACGATGGTGTTGGTGAGGGCGCGACCGACCGAGCGGCCACCCCAGGTGTCGCGCGCGAGGCCGAGAAGTTGCCCCTCCTCGCCCGGCGCGAGGCCTTCGAGAAGAAGGCGCGCGAGGGGCAGGACAACGATGACGAGGACATAAAGAGAAAGGCCGGCGAGAACCAGGTTCTCGCCGGACAGGATGCGTTGGTATCTTGCGGCTGCGGCCATTGCGGCCGTTAGCCGCCGAAGAGGTCGGCGAAGGCGCGCTTGTTGTCTTCATCGGCTTCGAGCATCGCGGCGGGATCGGCGGCGAGGATCGAGAGCGAGGAGACCTGCGGGTAGCCCGCCGGGGGTTCGACGCCGTTATAGATGGGGAAATAGCCCTGGGCGACCGACTGTTCCTGAGCGGCCTCGGACAGCTGCCAATCGACGAAAGCCTGGGCGGCTTCGAGATTGTCGGTGCCTTCGATAATCGCGACCGGCTGGGTGATCGACGAGACGCCTTCGGCGGGGAACACGAATTCGACCGGAGAGCCGTCGGCCTTGGCGTTCAAGGCCATGTATTCGATGATGATGCCATAGGGCTTTTCACCGCGCGCGACCGCTTCGATCACGCTGCCATTGCCCTGACCGGCGATGGCACCGTTATCGGCGAGCATTTCGTAGTAGTCCCAGCCGAATTCGGGCTGCTGGACCATGGTACCGACGTGGATGACGGCGGCGCCAGAATAAAGCGGGCTCGGCATGATAAGGCCGGAGGCCACTTCGGGGGTGGTCAGGTCGCTCCAGGAGGCCGGGGCGTCTTCGACAAGGTCGGTGTTGTAGACGATGCCGGTGGTGATGAGCTTGGTGCCGAAGAAGGTCATGTCGGGGTCGACGACGCTTGCGGGCAGGTTTTCGACCGGGGCGTCCGCATAGGTGTGGAGCTGGCCCTGATTCTTGAGCTGCGTCATCGCGACGGCGTCGGCGATCAGCACGACGTCGGCCTGGACGTCGCCGGCGGCGATTTCCGACTGCAGGCGGGTCATGACTTCAGTCGTGCCCGAACGGAAGACCTCGACGGTGATGTCCGGATAGTCTTCGTTGAACGCCGCGACGACGGCTTCCATCTGCTCGGTCGGCTGGGACGTGTAGACGGTGATGGTGCCGTCCTGCGCGAAGACGGGCGCGGCGAGGCCAGCGAGGAGAAGCGTGGCAGGGAGGAAATGGCGATGCATGGCAATGGCCTTTCGGAGGTGTGTGTTACCGATGACGCGCGCAGTCGTATTGAGCGTCGGTAACAGTGCGGTGACAGTGCAGGGGTTGATTGGCGGGAGCCGCTCACGCCCCTAATCCGGCAGAACCCAGCCGCCTTTAATGCCGAAAGCGATGCGGTCGCCTTCGGTGTGGGGGACGGGGGAAACCGCTTCGAGGCGGGTGCCATTCAGGTGGTCGGGAGCGAGTTCGAGGGTGAAGGCGCCGCCGCGGTATTCGACCGAGGTTACGGTCGCACCGAAGGCGGGATCGGAGGCCGTCAGGTCGATATCGCCCGCGCGCAGGCACAAAGTGCGCTCGCCAGGACCCTCGGGGCCCGAGACGTCGATGGCCCGTTCGGACAGGAGCGCGCGCAGGCGCCCCTGCCCCAGCGTTTCGGTGACCCTGACCGGCAGCAGCGCCCCCTTGCCGACGAACCTAGCGACAGTGGCGCTGGCGGGGCGCGCGTAAACCTCCTGCGGGGTGCCAAGCTGCATCAGCCGTCCGTCGTGCATGACCGCGACGCGGTCGGCGAGCGCCATGGCTTCGTTCTGATCGTGGGTGACGAAAACGAAGGTCGTGCCGGATTCGCGGTGCAGACGCCGGAATTCCTTTTGCATGGTGCCGCGCAGATTGGCGTCGAGATTGGCCAGCGGCTCGTCCAGAAGGATGAGGCGCGGCCGCATGGCAAGGCAGCGGGCGAGCGCCGTGCGCTGACGCTGGCCACCGGAAAGGTGCTCGGGCTTGCGGGCCGCGAAATCGGCAAGGCCCACCGCGGCGAGCGCCTCGGTCACGCGGGTTTCGAGCGCCCTGCCCCGCATACCGGCCACGCGGAGCGCGAATGCGACGTTGCCGAAGACCGTCATGTGCGGCCAGAGCGCGTAGGACTGGAAAACCATGCCCAGGTTGCGGCGCTCGGGTGGAACGAAGACAGTGTCCGACGCGACGCAGTCGGCGCCAATGCGGATTTCGCCGCTTGTGGGGCGCTCAAGGCCGGCGATCATGCGCAGGAGCGTGGTCTTGCCGCAGCCGGAGGGGCCAAGAAGCGCGAGGAATTCGCCGTCGTCGATCGTAAGGTCGACACCGGACACCACGGCCTTGCGGTCGAAGCGCTTGGTGATGCGGTTGAGTGCGATGCCAGCCATTGCCCGCCCGTCGTTTTGCCCCGAGCGCTAGCGCGGGTTTGCGACGGTTTGACGACAGGGCCCGCGGTGCGCCGCAGCGCCGGTTGGCGCGTGCGGCGCTGCCAGGCTCTATCGCTGGCCGAAGAGGACCTTCTGGGCGTCCTTGTCCTCGGCGAGGTTCATCTTCTGCTCCTCGGGGAGCTTGACGGCGAGGCCACGGGCGACGGCGGGGCGGGCCTTGAGGCGCTCATGCCAGGCGGCAATGTTGGGGAATTCGGCAAGGTCCATGCCCTGCTTTTCCCAACCCAGCGACCAGCTCAGCGTGGCCATATCGGCGATGGAATATTCGCCGGCGATGAAATCCTGGCCTTCGAGCTGCTTGTTGAGCACGCCATAGAGGCGGTGCGTTTCGTTGACGTAGCGGTCGATGGCGTACTGAATCTTTTCCGGGGCGTACTGCTTGAAGTGATGATTCTGGCCGAGCATGGGGCCGAAGCCGCCCATCTGCCAGAAGAGCCATTCGTCGACCTTGACGCGCGCGCGCGGGTCGGCGGGATAGAACTTGCCGAACTTTTCGGCGAGATATTTGAGGATGGCGCCGGATTCGAAGACCGAGATCGGATCGCCGCCGGGGCCCTCGGGGTCGACGATCGCGGGGATCTTGTTGTTGGGGGAGATTTCGAGGAATTCAGGCTTGAACTGGTCGCCCTTGCCGATATGGATCGGGTGCAGGTTATAGGGCAGCGCGAGCTCTTCGAGGATGATCGTGATCTTGTGGCCGTTGGGGGTGGGGAAATAGTAAAGCTCAATCGGCTTGGTCTGGGTGGTCATGAGAGATCGACCGCTCCTGTACTTTGACGGAAATCGAGTCGCGCCCGGCCGGACGCACGGCACCATTTCATCGGTATTTGCCGATGAATGCAAGGGCCGGAACGAAAAACGCCGGTGCCTTGGGGGCGGCACCGGCGTCTAATGTTCTAGGAAAGCGACGCCAGACGCATATGCGGTTCGCCGTCGCTCGTGCGGCCCGGGGAGACGCCGTCGCGGTTGACGGTGGTCGTCACCCGCTGGCGGAAGGCGGAAAAGCTATCGAAGGTCACCACGTCGACGGGATCGTCGAACTGGATGGTGAGCCGGTGCATTTCGCCCGAACCGAGGGCACTCACACCGATGATCGTGCCCTTGAACGCCTGTTTGAGGTAATGCCCCCTCACCCGCTGGCCGACCGCGAAGGCGGGGCCGCGCGTGATCGGGAGCACGCCAGAGGCGGTGTTCCAATCGCGGAAGCCGTGAAAGCGCGCGACCATCTCGAGCGCCTGGGAATGGGTAACGGGGTGGCCGGCCTGGGCCTGGTCGACGCGGTATTGGCGCGCTTCGGTCTTGAGGTCGGTCGTGGTCAGTGAGGATGCCGGTTTGCGCATCGTCAGTTCTCCACGGCGGGAATTTGCTGCCTGGGAGCCTGCATTGCCATGCACCGCCGGACGAGAAGGACGATGAAATGGGGCACGCGGCGGGATTTCGCGGCGTGGAAGCGTTCACCATAGGGCAATACCCCGCAGGCGGCCGGCGCTTCAACCGAGGCGGGAAATAGGCGCGAGGGCGGGGTTTGTCAACGCATGGCTGGCATGCGGAGCGCACTGGTTCCCCAATCCTGGCCGAACGCGGAACTGGACATCGCGCCCATGCCGCGTATAGCTCGCCTGACTGAGAGTGGGGTCAAGTCGTGACGTTTATTCTGCTTTTTGCCGCCGGAGTGCTCGGCGGCGCCATCAACTCGCTGGCCGGGGGCGGGTCGTTCGTGATGTTTCCGGCGCTGCTGTTCGCCGGCGTGCCGCCCGTGCTCGCCAATGCGTCCAACACCTATGCCTGCCTGCCCGGCTATATGAGCGGGACGGTCGGGTACTGGAAGCATATCGCGCCCTATCGGGACAAGCTCATCGCCTATGCGGTGATCGGGCTTATCGGCGGGTATCTGGGCGCGGAGACGCTGATGCGGACCTCCGACGCGCAATTTTCCGCGATCATTCCGTGGCTTATGGCATTTGCAGTGACGGTTTACGTCTTCGGGCAGCGGATCAACCGGTGGGTCCGGGGGTGGTCGAGCGGGGCGAGGCATGCGGCGCGGGCCGGGGCGCTGGGGCTGGCGCTGGTCCTGCTGGCGATCTCGTTTTACGGCGGGTTCTTCAATGCCGGGCTGGGGATCATCCTCCTGGCGTATCTGGCGCTGGCCGGGTTCGAGGACGTGCACGCGATGAACGGGCTCAAGCTCTTCATCTCGGCGCTCGTCTCGGTGACGGCGGTGGCGCGGTTCGCGGCGACGGGGTCGATCGCGTGGGTCGAGGGGTCGGTGGCGCTGGCGGGGGCGGTCGTCGGCGGGTTCGCGGCGGCGTATTTCTCGCACCTTGTGCCGGCGAAGGTGATCCGGGGGTTCGTGATCGTCTACGGGGTCGGGCTGACGGCTTATTTCTTCTGGACGACGTACGGTTAGTTGCCCGGAGCGAGGCGTCCCTCGATCACGTCGGCGGTGCATTGGTTGACCATCTCGGTGAGGCGCAGGTCCTCGTCGGGGGTGCGGGCGGGATTGTTGACGAGCGGCCAGAGGGCGTTGTCCTCGATCTCGGTGAGCGCGCAGCCGCAATAGGCGGTGCAGAAGGCCGCGTCGCCGGCCGATTGCCGGCAGCTTTGCTCGCAGCTTTGGGTGAAGAGCCGGCTCTGCATGGCGGCGCCGGGGTTGGTGAGCGCGGCGATGCCCATCAGGATGGCGAGGAGGATGGGCTGGTGGATCAGGTAGATCGGCAGGCTCCAGCGGCCAGCTTTGGCGAGGCCGCGCGCGGGCGTGGCGCTCGCAGGGATGGCGGCGAGGCGGTCGAAGAGGCCCGAGGTGCGGGCCCAGCGGGCGAAGGCGATGCCGAAGAGCGCAACGCCGAACCAGGGGAAGATGGGCACGAGGTCCTCGGCGGGGGGCGGTTCGTCCCATAGGCCGATCCAGGACCAGATCTTTTCGCCGAAAAGCGGGTGCTGGACGAATGTCGCGGTGGCGAGGATTGCGGCGCCCAGGGCGATGACGAGCCAGAGCGGTGCGCGCAGGAAGGCGAGGCCGGCGAGGGAGAACAGGGCTATGGCGTGGAGGACGCCGAAATAGACGAAGGCATTGGGGGAAAAGAACAAAGTGCCGATGGTGACAAGCATCGCGGCGCCCAGGACGAGGGCGAAACGGCGCCAGAAGGCGCGCCAGCGGATGGCGTCGCCGTGGGCGAGAACGAGCGAAACGCCGGTCAGGAATATGAAGCTGCCGACGATGAGTTTCTGGAAGATCACCCAGCCGATTTCGGCGCGCAGATCGAGCGCGATGAACTGGAGATAGGCCAGATCCCAGGCGAAATGGTAGACGACCATGGCGAGGATCGCGAGGCCGCGGGCGATGTCGATGACCGCGAGGCGGGGGCGCCGCGGGCCGCCGGTCAGGTCGGTCGTGCTGGTCACGCGTCGGCTGCCTTTATCCAGACCGCGGCGTCGTGGAAGGCCGCGCCGCCGAAGGGGCGGACGGGGTCCGAGCCGATCAGTGTGTTGATTCCCCTGCCCTTTCTGTGGGCCTTGTGGGGGTGGAGGCCCTCGGCGACGACGACGCCGGGGCGGAGCCCGTCAAAGAGGCGCAGGGTGAGATCGACAGCCCCGCGGTGGTTGCCGACGGTGACGTAGCTGCCCTCGGAAAGGCCAAGGTTTTCAGCGTCTTGCGGGTGCATGAGAAGCGACGGCGCGCCCTCGCGCTTCTGGCTGCCGGGGGTTTCGCCGAAGGTGGAATTGAGGAAGGTCCGCGCGGGGCTGGTGGTGAGGCGGAACGGGGTTTGCTCCGTCGTGGGCTCGTTCCAGTCGATATAGTCGGCGTAGCGGGGCATTTCGGCCGGGTCGCAGACCCATTCGGTGCCGCGTTTGATGCGCGTTTCTTCCCAGTCGGGCTTGAAGCGGAATTTGCCGTCCGGCCAGCCGAAGCCATTGGCAAAGCGAGCTTTTTCATCGGGGAGCGCGCGATCTACGAAGCCGGTTTTGGCGATTTCGTCGAGCTCGCCATAGTCCGATTTCCTGAAGGTCTCGGCGACGAGGTCGCGGTCTGTTTTCCCGGTCACGGCCTCGGGTGCACCGACGCGTTCGGCGATGGCCTCGATGACAAAATTGTTGGGCCGCGCCTCGCCGGGCGCGTCGATGAGTTTGGGGCCGAAAAGAACGCGGGTGTGGCCGCCGCGGGTATAATAATCGTTGTGCTCGACAAAGGTCGTGGCGGGCAGGACGATATCGGCCATCTGCGCGGTCTCGGTCATGAACTGCTCGTGGACGACGGTGAAAAGATCTTCGCGCTCAAAGCCTTGCCGGGTGAGGCTGTGATCGGGAGTCACGACCATCGGGTTGGTGTTCTGGATCAGAAGCGCCTTGACCGGAGGGCCGTTCTTGAGGGCTTTGGCGTCGCCGGTGAGGATGGGGCCGATACGGGAAAAGTCGAGCGCGCGGACCTCCGGGTTTTTCCACGATGACCCGACGATGGACGACTTGTCCAAACCCCATGCGCCGGAATTGGAATGAAAGGCGCCGCCGCCGCGATGCTGCCATGCGCCGGTCATCGCGGGGATGGAGAGCGCGGCGTGCATGTTGGTGGCGCCGTTGCGCTGGCGCGAGAACCCATAGCCGAGGCGGAAATATGTCCTGGGGTTTTCGCCCACGAGGCGGGCGAAGGCTTCGATATCTTCAACAGCGAGACCGGTTATCCCTGCGGCCCATTCGGGGGTCCGGGTGCCCAGGTGGGTGGCAAAGCCCGCATCGAAATCGGTGTGGGTTTCAAGGAACGCGGTATCGGCGAGATTGTCGCGCAGGAGGACGTGCATGACCGCAAGCGCGAGCGCGCCATCAGAACCGGGGCGAATAAGGAGCGGTATGTCGGCCTGCTCCATGGTGGCGGTCCTGTAGATGTCGACAACCACGATCTTCGCGCCGCGCTCGCGGCGGGCGCGGATGGCGTGGGTCATGACGTTGATCTGGGTGTTGACCGGATTGGTGCCCCAGATGACGACGACGTCGGCTTCGGCCATCTGCTCGGGGTTCGGCCCGGTGAGCATGCCGGTCCCGGCGATGTAGCCGGTCCAGGAGATCATGGTGCAGATGGTGTCGTATTGCTCGGAATAGCCCTTGGCGCGGCGCAAGCGGTTGAGGCCGTCGCGGTGCACGTGGCCCATGGTGCCGGCGTAGTAATAAGGCCAGATGGCTTCGGGGCCGTACTCGGCCTCGATCTTAAGGAAGCGGCGGGCGATTTCGTCGAGCGCCTCGTCCCAGGAGATGCGCTCGAACTGCCCTGCCCCCTTCTTTCCAGTGCGGCGCATGGGATGGAGGAGCCGGCCGGGGTGATGGACGCGCTCGGCATAGCGGGCGACCTTTTCGCAGATGACGCCTGCCGTATAGGGGTCGTCCTTGGCACCACGCACGCGGCCGATGGTGTTGGCGTCGACGATCTCGATATCGAGCGCGCAGGTCGAGGGGCAGTCGTGCGGGCAGACGGAGCGAGCGGTGCGGGGCGCGAAAGGCTTGTTCATATGGCGAGGTCGTTCCCTGATTTGGCGGCCATTGTAGGCTGAAGCGGGCCGTGTGTCAGCGGGCAGCAAGCGCTGGACCGAGCGCGATGCGGACCCCGCGGTCCCGGCACCGGCGAACAATCAAAAGCCACGCCACCGAGCGCAACGCTGCGTCCAGCAATAACAATTCTCCTTCGATTTCATATCGATAATCATATTAAGTCACCAAAAGTGATTATATAACCTTATCATGAGTCCTTGTCTGATTTTGACTCGCATTGTACGCAAAGATTAACAACAATTAACAATATTGACTGACCGTATACTTTTCCGCTTAACTGCCGCCGGTATCCCTATTCAGGAGGGTATTGTGGGACGCTTGAATTATACCTTTCTGCCAGCACTGGCAGCGTTATGTGTAGGCGGCTGTGCATCGACGGGGCCAACTCCGGACCCCTTTCCGGATGATGTCGACGCAACGCTGGCGGCGGGTTTCGACAATATCACCACGCTTCACAGCAACGCGGCCGTGATTACTTCGGGCACCGGCTCGTGGCAAATGGATGAAGGTGGCGGCGCGGCTACCATCACTGTCGATGGCTCAAGCTATGTCCTGGTGGCCAACGCGGCGAGTGACGTTGTGACCGAGCCAGGCTGGTCCAAACCGGTCAATTACACCCGCTATCCCCTCAGTTCAGGAACCGAAGACGGCGCATTCCTTTTGGGCGAGCATCTTTTCATCGGCGCCATGGTCGATGCGGGGGGTGACTATTATCTGACCCAGGGCGGTAATGAAACGCCCTCCGACGGTCTGCCGAACATGACGGTGAATTATGAAGGCGCGTGGCTCGTTTCGGAAATTGCCGCGCTCAGCGAGGCCGGTATTTACGAGGCCAGCGCCAACTTCGATGACGGCACCATGACTTTTGCCATCGAAGACGATTTTGGCACCTCACTGGGCGCCGGCGCGGGTACGATTTCCGGCAGTACGTTTTCCAGTTCGTTCAACCTCACGGGCGGCGGTGTCGTGAGCACCAACAATGTGAATGGCAATTTCTACGGCCCGAATGCGGACGAAATGGCTGGGCTCATTCAGGGGACCGGCGGGACCGGACAAACGTTCGGCTATCTCTTCGGGCACCAGCAATAGTGCCTCCAGGTTCGGCCCGCAGCGCCGGCAAGTCGGCCCAATGCGGGCAGCGTTGATGCCGGGAGCATCATCGGGTGGCGGCGCAATTTCAAGCGCCGCTTCCCCGCGGGTGCGCAGCACCAGCGAACCAAGTTGCCTCGGAAATTGATTCAACTCGCTCAAATATTGATTCAAATGCCTGACGGCACGATTCCGGGTTCTTCCTTAACCCTTTGTGATAGCGGTATTAATTGCCAAAAGGACGATTATCCCAATGGCAATGGCCAGACCCATTTTATGAAAAGGGTAACCAGCCCGACCAGTAGCCGTTTGCCGCAGCGTCCCGGGGTTTCCTATGGTCCCGCAATGGGAGCACAAAGGGGAGTATCCCGATGATCCGACTGCGTTTTATCGTGCCGGTTCTGCTCGTGGCGGCTGGTGCAAGCGGATGCACCCGCATGACGAACGGTACGGTTGCAGAGCCTTTTCCAGATAGCGTCTCGTCCTCGCTTGCGGATGGCCTCGAAAGCGATGCGGTCTATTACGACGGCGCGGCTGTCGGGCGTACGACGGCGCGAGTCCAGATGGACCAGGACGGCGGGTCGTTCACGCTCAGCGTCGGCGGCACAGACTATACCCTGAGACCAGACGGTGACCCGGAACTGGTGAGTTCGCCCCTTTGGGAGTACCCCGCCAACTATACCGAATATCAGTTCGACGATGGCACCAATGCCGGCGGTCTCTATGTCGGGCGGTATATGGCCGTGGGGGGCGCCAATATCGCCGCGACAGGCACCGAATACCTCGTACAAGCGGGACTTGAGACACCGGCAGACGGGCTGCCCGCGCAGACGGCGGCCTATGAGGGCTATTGGGAGGTCTACGACACCGGAGGGCTGGACGTCGACGGCGTTTTCGACGCCAGCGTCGACTTCGACGCCGGGACGATCGCGTTTGCTATCCACGACGACAGCGATACGCAGATCGGTCTTGGCGCCGGCACTGTGAGCGGAAGCACCTTTGCCAGTTCGTTCAACGTGACAAGCGGCATCAACACCAGCGTCAACAACGTGGATGGCAACTTCTACGGCCCCAATGCCGAAGAAATGGCTGGACTTGTCGCCGGGAACGGCACCGGACCGACATTCGGCTTTATTTTCGGACATCAGAAATGACGGTTCGTTCGGGCGCAGTTGATGGGCCGGCCGGCGTCAGGCGGCTGCGAATGGCGGCCATCACGAGGCGATTGATGCCCCTCGGCGCCCTCCCCCTTGCGGCGGGACTTGCCGCGTGCACCGGAACCGGCTCACCCAACCTTACCACGGCGCTCGCGGAGGGGATTACGGTCCCTGCCCTTTCGAGCGACGGAACCGACGCCGACCGGACACTGGCCAGCCTCAGGATCGCCGAGGACGGCGCGACGATGACCGTCGCGGCGGGGGATGCGAACTATACGATGGCGCTGGAGCGCGCCGGGGCGCCGTTCTCCGTCGCCGGATGGGAGGATGCCGGGGACTTTACCGTTTTCGGCTTTGCCGGGCCATCGGGCGGCGCGGAGGTGATCATCGGGACCTACGTGGTGACCGCAGTGGCGAGCGCGGCGGGCAATACGCTTATCGCGCAGGGCGGATTCAATACGCCCGCAGCCGGATTGCCCGAGACCCGCGCGCAATATGAGGGGTTCTGGACGATCAGCGGGGTCTCCGGCGCGCTCGGCACCGCCGAAGGCGTCTTCGACGCGACGGCCGATTTCGACGCGGGCACGATCGTATTCGCAATCAGCGACGCGGACGGCGCGGCAGCGCTCGGGAGCGGCTCGGGTACACTCGACGGCAACACGTTTTCGAGCTCGTACAATTTGACTAGCGGACCAAATACCAGCAACAATACCGTGGAGGGAAATTTCTACGGACCGTCCGCCGAAGAAATGGCGGGCCTGATCGCGGGGACCGGGGGAGGAGAAGCCTCCGCGGGTCTTCTGTTCGGACAAAAAAAATAGTGCGGCATGATTTTGGGGAGCCAATATGGCGCGCCCGCGTTCCTGCCTCGCGACGATCAAACCCAAGCACCCAAAACCGGGCTTGACCGGACGTGCAAAGCGCGTCTTTCATGAGCTCGCGGGGGCAAATGTGTTGGAGGGCTTCCATGACACATCCGCATACTCTCGCTTTACCCGTTCTCGCCGCGCTTTTGCTTGGCGGTTGCTCGTTCACCGGCGGTGGTGGCGGAGGCGGCGGCGGCGGATCCGACCGGGATATTTACGATGCGCTCGAGAGCGGGATGTCCGCCTACGCAGTTCGAGCGAATCAGAATTCGCTTGCGACCACTACCGGAACTGTCACCATGGACCGCAATGGCGACGACCTGCGGGTAGCCATCGACGGGCGGGTCTACGACATGCAGGGGACCTGGCAGACATCGGTCACCAATCCGCACTGGGTGAACCAGGTCCGCTATGACGTCTACCAGTTCGAGAGCGGTGCCGACGGCGCCGAGGTCATTGCAGGGGAGTATATGGCGGTGGCCGGCATGCTCGATCAAAGCCGCACCAATATTTACATCATGCATGGGGGCGTCCAGACGCCCACCAGCGGCCTGCCCAACCAGAGCGCGGTCTATGAGGGCGCGTGGGAGATCGCACATATCGGCGGAGGCGATAACGACGTGGGCATTTACCAGGCGAATGCAAATTTCGATGCCCGGACGATCGCCTTCACCATCAGAAACGAAGACGCCGTTTATGCCGGCAACGGCTATGGCTCGATCTCCGGCAGCACATTCGACAGCACCTTCGATCTGAACGAAGGCGTGTTCGACAAGGACAGCAACAACAACGTCACGGGCAATTTCTACGGCCCCAACGCCGAGGAAATGGCCGGCATTATCGTGGGCGACGAGGCCGCCGCCGGCAGTCAGCCGACTTATGGCGTTCTTTACGGGCATCAGCGATAGTTGCGTTTCAGGGGGCGGCCTGTGCCGCCCCCAAAATGGTGTAAAAAGGGGGATCGATGGCGTTCAAGGGCATCTTCGCCGTGCTTGCCACCGCTATCGCACTCGTTGCCGCGACAGGTTCCGTGCGTGCCCAGACTCCAGCGCTCGCTGATGTCGTCGCGGCGATGGCGACGGACGACTGGACGCGGGCGGACGCGATGGCGCGGCAGATCGATGCCGAGGCCGGACGGGGCGACATTCTCGCCGCCTATGTGGCCGCGGCCCGCTATGAGGAAGCGGGGCGATGCGTCGAGGCGGCAACGCTTGCGGACGCGGTGATCGCCGCGATTCCGTTTTTCGCGCCCGCCTATATGATCGCCTACCGGTGCTACAGCCAATTGGGGCGCAGCGATGTCGCCGCCGACCGGCTGCGGGCGCTTTCGGGGGTCATTCCGCCGGGGCCGGAACGCGATGTGGTCGATCAGCTTCTGCAGAACGAAGAGGCGCGGTTCCAGCCGACGGTGAGCGGATATTTCAACGTCGTGCCGTCCTCGAACGCCAACCGGCAGACGTCGCAGAACGAACTGATCCCCGGACTGCCCTGGATCATTCCGGAGGAAGCGCGGGGTCAGGCCGGGGTGATCTTCCAGGCCGGGGCGGCGGTCGCGCAGCGGCTTTGGGGCACGGACGACCTTTATCTTTCGGGCGTGCTGCGGACCGATGTCCGGTATTCGACGGTCGACAAGGAATTCGATCCCTATTTCACGGCCGAACTGCCGCTCACATTCCGGCGCGACGCAGGTACGACCTATGCGACCTCCCCCTATGTACGGTTCGGGCTTTCCGACAATGTGCACACGCTCACCGAAATCGGGCTGCGCAACCGGGCGTCGCTGTCGCTTTCCGAGCAACAGCGGCTGGCGCTGGAGCTCACTTTCGCCGCGCTCGAGCGGCCGGAGGACCCGCGCCGGAACGGGTATTCGATCGACGGGTCCGTGGCGCTCACCACGGTCCTGACCGAGACCGTCATGCTCACGACGGCGCTCGACGCGGAGTTCGACCATACCGACGATGCGACACTGCACACGCTCGAGGTGAGCGCGCGCGGGCGGCTCGACACGCTTTTGTGGGACGGGCTGCTTGTGGGTCTCGAGGGCACGATCGGGCGCCGCTTTCACAACCGCCCACCGCCGCTCTCGCAGGGGGCCGACCAGACGGACACGTTCTTAACGGGCAGGATCGACCTGAGCCACCGCGAGTTTGCGATCGGGCCGGTGATGCCGTCGGTCTATTATCAGTATACGCGGAGCTGGTCGGATAACATCTATTACGACTACAACAGCCACGATATCGGGCTGACATTCCGGACGCGTTTTTAGGGCCGAGGCTAACGCTCGGGTGCCCTTTTACTCCGCAGCCGAGGGTTCGTTGCGGGGCTCGAACGTGTCCTCGAGGGGCACTTCAACCAGCAGCCAGCCGATTGCGAAAGCGAAGAGGGCAGCGGCGGCGGCGATCCAGAAAACCGGGTGGAGGGCAGCGGCGTAGCCGTCCATGACGCGTTGCGCCGTCTCGGGCGGCATGCGGGCGATGACCTCGGCGCTCAGGCCGCGCGTGCCGGTTTCGCCGACCTCAAGGGCGAGGTGGTGGGCGAAGACGGCGCCGAGCACCGCCGTGCCGACCGAACCGCCGGTCTGGCGGAACATATTGGCGCTGGCGGTGGCGACCCCCATGACGGCGCGCGGGACGGCGTTCTGGATGGCGGTGACGCCGACGCTCATCACGGGGCCGATGCCGCAGCCGATGGTGGCGAGATAGGCCATGACGAGCGGGTATGGCGTCTGCGCGGTAATGGTCGACATCAGCAAGGCACCGATGGCGAGGAGCGCCGTCGAAGCGATGGGCAGGTGCTTGTAGCGCCCGGTGCGCGCCATGATCTGGCCGGCAGCGGTCGAGGCGCCGATCAGCCCCAGCATCATGGGCAGGAGCCCCATGCCCGCCTGGGTGGGCGAGAAGCCTTTGACGATCTGCAAAAAGAGCGGGACGAAGGTGATGGCACCGAACATGGCCGTGCCGACGGCAAAGCCGACCGCGTTGGAGACGAGAAAAGCGTTGTTGCGGAAAAGCGAGAGCGGCAGGATCGGCTCGGCGGCGCGGCTCTCGGCGACAATGAACGTCGCAAGCGCAAGAATGGCGACGGCGGCGAGCCCGATCGAGACGGGCGAAAGCCAGGGCACGACCGTGCCGCCCAGGCTCGTGACCATCACGAGGGCGGCGAGGAAGGCCGCGAGGCTGGTGGCGCCGAGATAATCGATCTTGCGCGCGACGCGCTCGGGCTTGCCCTTGAACGCAAAGGCGATGACGGCGAGCGCGACGAGCCCGACCGGCAGATTGACGGCAAACAGCCACGGCCAGGAGAGATGATCGACGATAAGGCCGCCAAGGAGCGGGCCGATGACAGTCGACAGGCCAAACGCCGCGCCGAGGACGCCCTGCGCCCTGCCCCGCTGGCGCGGCGGCAGGACATCGGCCACGGCGGCCATGGCGGTGACGATGAGGCCTCCGCCGCCCAGCCCCTGAACGAAACGGGCGATGACGAGCATCGTCATGTTGAAGGAGAAGGCCGCGATAAGCGATCCGGCGAGGAAGACGAGAATGCCCGCCTGCAGGACGATCTTGCGGCCGAACATGTCGCCGAGCTTGCCATAGACCGGCGAGGCGACGGTGGCGGCGAGGAGATAGGCGGTGATGGCCCAGGAAATGTGCTCGAGCCCGCCGAGATCGCCCACGATGATCGGCAGCGCTGCGGTAATGATCGTCTGGCCGAGCGCCGCAAGGAGGAGAACGCTGACGACCGCGCCCATGGTCAGGGCGACGCCGGCGTCGGGGTGATGATCGGGGTTGTCCGATGGCGCTGTCACGGCTTACTCCAGGGGCACGTATTTTCCATTGATGTATCGGCTTGCCGATATTACATGTCAATAGCACGCAATTGCTGGTTGCATGTTTCTGTCCGGAAGGAACCCCATGTCCAAGCCCGAAGACGATATCCAGAGCCTTTTGCGCGGCGCAGGCGCCGATCCCAAAGTGATCGAGGCGGTGATGGATATCGATGCGACGCTGCAGAAATGGCGCCGCAGGATTTCCAAGCGCGAACTGGGCAAGCGGGCGCTTGCGCTGCTCAATCTCGATATCGAACTGGCACAGCTCGACGTGCTCTTTGCCATCGCGGCGCCGCTGAGGGAATTCGATCCGGGCGAAGGCGAAACAATGGTTTCGACCGTGGCCGAGCGGTTGGCCATCGACCCCTCGCGGGCGAGCCGGATCGTTGCCGAGATGGTGGCTGCCGGATATGTGCGCCGGGCGGTTTCGCAGGCGGATGCGCGCCGGTCGATACTCGAATTAACGCCTGCCGGAGAGGCCGTGGTGCGGGCGGTGCAGTCGTATAAGTGGCTGATGATGGGGGACTTCCTCTCGGACTGGACCGAAGCGGAAATCACTGCTTTCGTGCCGCTTCTGGCACGGTTCGCCGACTGGTACCGCGAAAGCGCCGAGAACGACGCGCGCTATGCGCGGGAGATCGAAGTCCTGGCACGGACGGTGGCGGACGCCCGCGCCAGTGTAAAAGCGTAGCGTCCGCGCTAGAAGAGTTTTCCGGTGATGGACTCGACGACCGGGCTTTCGGTCACGTCCTCGACAACGCCCGTCACGCTGTCCGCGACATCCTCGACCACGGACCCAACCGTTTCCACTGTATCCTCAACGGCATCGACGGTCGTTTCGACCGCGCCGGACGCGGTTTCCGCGACGCCCGAAACGGTTTCCGCCGCTGCCTGCGCCACGCCGCTGCTGCCGCCGCCGCTGCTGCTGCTGCCGCCCGGCGCGGACCCGCCCGTGCTTGCCGGCGTGCTCGCGGCACCGCCCGACGACGTGCTGGATCCGGAGGACGACGAGGATGAGGTTGTCGAGGCGGACGCTGCAGGCGCGGCCGGAGTATTGGACACCTGGGCCGCCGCGCCTACGACGAGGTCCCCATCGCCACCGGTTGCACGCTGGCCCGCCTGCACATCGGCGGTACGGCCGGTATCGAGGTCCTCGACCGCAACGACGCCGCGCTCTACGCTGACGCTCGCGGTTTGCTCGTCGGCAGTGACGGTGAAGCGCGTGCCCTTGACCACCGTGACGAGGTGGAATGTGCGCACGCCGAAGTGCTCGACCTCGCGGGCATCGACATCGACGGTAATCTCGCCGCCCGCCTGGAGGACCCACGTATAGTCCCGCGCCTCGGCCGACGAAATCTGAATCTGGGTATCGCGCGTAAGCTCGATGACCTGCTCGCCCGAGCGGAAGGTCACCTGGCCGTTCGCGCCAGTGCGGATAATGCGGCTGTCGGGGATGGTCGTGCCTCGTTCGATCGGGACCCACTGGTCCTCAACCATCATCAAGACGACACCCCGGAGACGCTCGGCGTACCATTCGCCGGCAAAGGATATTGACGGCAACAGGCCCGCAAACAAACCAACGGCGATCGCCAAACGTGCGATAGGCATTTATCGTCCCCATAACTGCGAAATACACATCGGATGCAAAGTATTTCACGTGTTGCCGATGCGAGGTTAGCAGTTATGGGTATCGCGCTTAACAAAACGTTCCTATTGCCAAGTCTCCCAAGAATATTTGACTTTGACCGTCAGGGCCTTCCTACAAGTCAAGCAGCGACTGCCGGCGCGGTGAACTGGCGGCGAAGATGGGCGAGGAAGGTTTCGAGTGCCGCGTCGTCCACGCCGTCGTGGCGCTTGATGCCGATATTGGCATCGACCAGTGGGCATTGGGCATCGAGATCGCTCAGGATCGTCATGCCTTCTCCTACGAACCAGCTCGGGGCGACGGTGATGCCCAGGCCGTTGCGGACGGTGATCGAGAGAAGCGACGCATTCGAGGACGTGAAGGCGACACGCCATTGCCGCCCTGCCCTCGCGAGTGCGGCCAGCCCGGCGTCGCGCCACGAGCAGCCGTCCGACCAGGTCGAGAGCGGAATGGGATCCTCGAAATGGAGCGTCCGGCCCGGCGCTCCGATCCAGTGCAGGCGATCGGTGCGCAGCACTTCGAGATTGGTGTCGTCCGCGTAGCACGAGATGACGGCGGCATCGAGCGTACCGTCTTCGACCCTGGGACGCAGTTGCCGGGTCGTGCCGGTCACGACATCGACCTGGACCGATGGGTGCGTGACCGCGAAGGTCGACAACACCTCCGGGAAAAAGGCCTGAGCGTATTCGTCGACGGCTCCGATGCGGATCGTGCCGCTGACCTCGGGCGGGCGGAAGGCGTTTACCGTCTCGTCGTTGAGGCGGACCATGGAGGCCGCGTATTCGAGAAGCTTGCGGCCGTCTGCGGTGAGGACATTACGGCGGCCGTCCTTTTCAAAGAGCGACACGCCGAGAATGTCCTCGAGGCGCTTCATCTGGGCCGAGACGGTGGACTGGGTCTTGTTGATGCGCGTGCCGGCGGCGCCGAAACTGCCGGTTTCCGAGATCGCCAGGAAGGTGCGCAGGAAGTCCGGATCAAGGGAATACATCTCTTCGCCTTCGTCAGATTGAATTCTTCGATGCTTATAACAAAAAACATTCGTTAGATCAATCAATCGAAATGCGCGATGGTTTGCTCACGATCAATCGAGGAGATTGGACAATGAGCACGATCGAACGCAATCGCTATGTGGAACGGAGCCCCTTTTTCTGGATCGGCGACGCTGTCGCGAAACTCTCGGCGTTTGCCCGCGCCAAGGCGCGGGAACGCCGGCACCGCAAGGCGCTTTTGGAACTCAGGGAAATGGAAGACTGGCAGCTTCGGGATATCGGGGTGAGCCGGTCCGCGGTGGAAGACGCCCTATTCTCCCGCAAATGAGAGCCCTGCCTTCTTCATGGCGTCGAGCACCGGCGGTATTGCCGAGGGCCCGACGCCGTGGAGGGCGAGGAACTCCTCGCGGGTTAGCCTTGCAAGGTCTTCGAGAGATGCAACGCCGGCGGCCGCGAGGGCTCGTGTGGCGGGTTTCGAGAGCTTGGGGATCGGGGTCATTGGGGATCGTCCTCCAACCAAGGCGCGCCCATGAGCGCGCGTTCCACGTTCTGACCTCCGTAAAAAACGCGGTCGACGAAAACCTGGGCACCATGGATATGGTAGATGATCACGACGCGACGCCCAAAAGGCAATATCCTTAATGCCGGTTGTTCTGGACCATAGAGGCGACCGCGCTCGGGATACACTTGAAGACGCAGGCAGTGTTGCTCGATGCGTTCCACGTAGGCCAAGGCAGGATCGTCACCATCCCGTTCGGCGATAAACAGGTAAAGATCGACAAGGTCCTGCCGAGCCGTTTCAGAGAATTTGACCTCGAACGTCACCGACCCGTTTTCGTCGTACGCTCGGCGTGCAACCGCCGCAGGTCATCGAAGACCTCCCTGGCCGGGATAGCCTCTTCAGGGTGCTCCAATAGACGTTCCATCACCGGCACCGCCTCGCGCCGCAGCCATTCGTTCATAGCTCGATCCCGCTCCTGCAGCGCGCGCAGCCCGGCGCGCACGACTTCGCTGGCGCTGGCATATTCGCCTGACGCGACGCTGGATTCGATATACTTGTCCTGTTCCGCCGTCACGCTTACGGTACGCTTGGTGATTGCTGTCATCGCACAAATTCCCTTCCAGGCCAGTATGATATATTCATACTCGATAGACGATCAAGGCAGAAGCGACAAAGCCCTTGCCTTTCGCGCCCTGCGGCTATAGATAGCGCCCAGCATTCGTTCGGCCGGGGGCTGAACGGAGGGTTGGGTATTGCATATCCAATGGACCGGTAGTGATGTGGTCCGGCCTCCCGTGTTCCCGCTCTTTAGATGAACCTTTGATCGCCTTTCTCGAGGCATCAAGGAGGCTCCGCGCCAATGGATGCTTGTTGCTAACGCTTAGATGAAAGGCACTCAATGCCCCTTTACGAGCACATCTTCCTGTCGCGCCAGGACGTGTCCGCGCAGCAGGTCGAAGACCTGACCAAGACCTATTCGGATCTTCTTTCGGAAAATGGCGGCAAGGTCGCCAAGACCGAATACTGGGGCGTGAAGTCCCTCTCCTACCGGATCAACAAGAACCGCAAGGCGCACTACACGCTCATGAACATCGACGCGCCGGCTGCGGCCGTCGCGGAAATGGAGCGCCAGATGCGCATCAATGAAGACGTGTTGCGCTTCATGACGATCCGCGTGGACGAGCTCGAGGAAACGCCCTCGGTGATGATGCAGAAGCGTGACGAGCGCTCCGATCGTGGCGACCGCGGCCCCCGCGGCCCGCGCCGGTCGTAAGTAGAGAGGTCTTTTAAAGATGGCTATTCGCAATCTCACCACCACGCAGACCCGCCGCCCCTTCCAGCGCCGCCGCAAGACCTGCCCGTTCTCGGGCGCCAACGCGCCCAAGATCGACTACAAGGATGTGCGGCTGCTGCAGCGCTACGTTTCGGAACGCGGCAAGATCGTGCCCTCGCGCATCACGGCGGTTTCGGCCAAGAAGCAGCGTGAACTGGCCCGCGCCATCAAGCGCGCCCGCTTCCTGGGCCTTCTGCCCTTCGCGGTGAAATAAGCCTACCGGCAGCACAACGCTGCCACCGTTGGGCGCGCGGAATGGTCCGCGCGTTCTAACCGCCATATCCGGCGGGACAGCATTGGAGACATCCCATGAAAGTCATTCTGCTTGAACGCGTCGGCCGCCTCGGCTCGATCGGCGACGAAGTTTCGGTCAAGGACGGTTTTGCCCGTAACTTCCTTCTGCCGCAGGGCAAGGCGCTGCGCGCTTCGGAAAACAACCGTGCCAAGTTCGAGGCCGAACGCGCCGCAATCGAGGCCCGGAACGCCGAACGCCGCTCGGAAGCCGAAAAGAACGCTGCCAGCCTCGAAGGCAAGACCATCGTCATGGTGCGTCAGGCCGGCGAAACCGGCCAGCTCTACGGCTCGGTCTCTGCCCGCGACATCGCAGACGCGCTGATCGAAGACGGCGCCAAGATCGAACGCAACCAGGTCGACCTTGCCGGTCCGATCAAGACCGTCGGGCTGCACGAGGTCGCGATCAACCTGCACGCGGAAGTTTCGATCCACGTCACCGTCAACGTGGCCCGCTCGGCCGACGAAGCCGAGCGCCAGGCGTCCGGCGAAGACCTCACCGTCAAGAACTATGACGAAGATGAGGACGAGGACGAAGTGATCGAGGGCGAGGGCGACGTTGCCGAAGAGGGCAGCGAAGCCGAAGATGCCGCCGCCGCCGAGGAACTGGAGCGTCAGGAAGACGCGTAAGGCGTTTCTTCACGGTTCATTCTGGAAGGCCGGGCCAAGTGTCCGGCCTTTCTTTTGGTGCTAGAGTTGTCCCCAGAATCATTGCTATTTTTTCCACAGGCAGCATTGAGTCTTGGACAACTCAATAACTGCGTTTGGAAAGCTCTAAACCGCTTGAGTCGGCTTGTACTCACAGCGGAGGACGATAATTCCCTACGCAACTCAAACTTGAGACGTGACTATGGAAGCGGTACGGCGCCTTGCGCCCCTTCAGGCTGAGTCCGAGGCCAATATCAAGCTTGCCCCGCACAATATCGAGGCGGAACAGGCGCTGCTGGGCGCGATTCTGGTCAACAACGAGGCCTTCTACCGCGTTTCGGACTTTCTCGAGCCGATCCATTTCTACGAGCCGATCCACCGCGAGATTTTCGAGGTGTGCGGCAAGATCATCAGGACCGGCAAGACCGCGACGCCGATCACCGCCAAGACCTACCTGCCCGACGACCTGCTCGAGGGCGTTACGATGGCACAGTACCTCGCCCGGCTTTCCGCCGAGGCGACGACGGTGCTCAACGCTTCGGATTACGGCCAGGCCATCTACGACCTCGCGATCCGGCGGAACCTGATCCTCATCGGCGAGGAGGTGATGGATTCGGCCTATAACGCCGATGTCGAGACCTCGGCGCAAAAGCAGATCGAGGAGGCGGAAAAACGGCTGTTCGACCTTGCGGAAAAAGGCCGGTACGACGGCGGGTTCCAGGGGTTCAACCAGGCGCTCATCGAAGCGATCAATATGGCGGGCGAGGCCTATAGCCGCGACGGGTCGCTTTCGGGCACGGCGACGGGGCTGACCGATCTCGACCGGCTGATGGGCGGGCTGCAGCGCTCGGACCTGATCATCCTCGCGGCGCGCCCGGCCATGGGCAAGACCTCTCTTGCGACCAACATCGCGTTCTCGGTTGCCAAGGCCTACAAGGCCGAGCCGATGCCCGACGGGCATATGAAGACGGTCAATGGCGGCGTGGTCGGCTTTTTCTCGCTCGAAATGAGCGCCGAACAGCTCGCGACGCGTATTCTCGCCGAGCAATCGGAGATCTCCTCGGCCGATATCCGGCGCGGCAATATCCATGAGAGCCAGTACGCCAAGCTGGTGGACACCTCGAACCTCATGGCGCAGGTGCCGCTTTATATCGACGATACGGGCGGCATTTCGATCGCGCAGCTTTCGGCGCGGGCGCGGCGGCTCAAGCGGCAGAAGGGACTCGACCTCCTGATCGTCGACTATCTGCAACTGCTTTCGGGATCGTCCAAGCGCGCGGGGGAAAACCGCGTGCAGGAGCTGACGGAAATCACGACCGGGCTCAAGGCGCTGGCGAAAGAACTCGAAGTGCCCATCATCGCGCTCTCCCAGCTCTCGCGTCAGGTGGAATCGCGCGACGACAAGCATCCACAGCTGGCCGACCTGCGTGAATCGGGCTCGATCGAGCAGGACGCGGACGTGGTATTGTTCGTTTATCGCGAGGAATATTACCTCAAGAACAAGGAGCCCAAGGAAGGCACCCAGGAACATCTCGAATGGCAGGCCGAGATGGAAAAGGTGCACGGGCGCGCCGAAGTGATCATCGCCAAACAGCGTCACGGCCCCACGGGCACGGTGCAATTGCACTTCGAGGCGAACCTGACGCGGTTCTCGAACCTGGCGCGGGAAGATTATCTGCCGGATCGGTTTGAGTAGCGCGCGGCAGGGCTTGCCATTGCGGCCTCTCTTGTAATGTAGTAATGTTACTACAATATATGCTGTGGGAGCCGCTATGTCGATTACGACCTTTACGAGCCGAGAACTCAATCAGGATATCGGCCGCGCCAAGAAGGCGGCAAAAGATGGTCCGGTATTCATCACCGACCGGGGCAAACCCGCGCATGTGCTTTTGAGCATCGAGGACTATCAACGACTCACAAAGCAACGGCGTAATATTGCAGACGCGCTGGCGATGCCGGGCGTCGCCGATATCGATGTCGAGTTTCCGCGTTCGCGCGAGCTTCCGCGCGCTGCGGAATTCGACTGATGTTTCTGCTCGACACCAACGTCATTTCCGAGCTGCGCAAGGTTCGGTTTGGAAAGGCCGCCCCTGGCGTCTCTGTCTGGACAGAAAGTGTTGATGCGTCGGATCTCTATGTGTCGGCGATTACACTGCTGGAGCTCGAACTGGGCATTCTGCGGTTGGAGCGCAAAGATGCCGATCAAGGCGCACTCTTGCGCAGCTGGATGCACGCTCACGTCTTGCCCGAGTTTGCCGAGCGGACGCTGCCGGTCGATGCCGCGGTTGCTCTGCGCTGTGCGAAACTGCATGTACCCGACCCTCGCCCTGAACGCGACGCGCTCATAGCCGCGACGGGTCTCGTTCACGGCATGGCCGTGGTCACACGGAACGTCGGCGACTTCCAGGGTACCGGCGTGAGTGTCGTCAACCCGTGGGGCGACGGGGAATAGCCAGCTCCCGCCTTGAAGTTGTCCCGGCGCTGGTCCATGTCTCTGGGCCAGCGGCATGACTTTCTGTCTTGTCGCGTTTTATGCGCGGCCCTACGGGTCGGAAGGGAAAAGTGGTATCCACTTTTTCCTGAAACGCTTGGGGTTCAATGATTCGAAATTCCACATTGCTCGGCGGCGGGATCGAGATTGATCTGGATGCGATCACGCGCAATTGGCGGGCGCTCGATGCGGTTGCGGCCAATGCGCTGACGGGGGCCGTGCTCAAGGCCGATGCGTACGGGACCGGGATCAAGACCGTGTCGCGGACGCTGTTCAAAGCCGGTGCGCGGTTCTTTTTTGTCGCGACGCCCGATGAGGGATTGAGCCTCAAGGCGGCGGTGCCGCAGGCGCATGTGTTTGTGCTCGACGGGCTGCTGCCCGGGACGGCGCGCGACTATGCCGAACATGGGCTGATGCCGGTGCTCGCATCGACCGAGCAACTTGGCGAGTGGCTGGATTATTGCCTCGCGGTCGGCGAGGCCGCGCCGGCGGCGCTGCATTTCGACACCGGGTTCAACCGCGTCGGGCTGCGGATGGACGAGGCCGAAGGGGTAGCCGAGGCGCTCAAGCAGTCCGGGTTCGAACCGCAGATGATCATGAGCCACCTTGCCTGCGCGGACCAGCCGCAGCACGAGATGACGCGCAAGCAGTACGGGCTCTTCCAGGGGCTTCGCAACCAGTTCCCCAACATTCCCGCCTCGCTCGCCAACTCGGCGGGGCTGATGGCGTCCAAGGATTTTCACTTCCAGATGGTGCGGCCCGGGATCGCGGTTTATGGCGGCCGGGCGATCAATGGCCGGCCCAATCCGATGGCGCCGGTGATCCGGATGGAGGTGCCGGTGCTGCAGACCAAATCCGCGCGAGCCGGAGAGACGGTGGGCTATGGCGCCTCGTACCGTCTGCGGCGGGATTCGCGGCTGGCGATCATCGCAATGGGGTATGCGGACGGGCTGTTTCGCTCGCTTTCGGGCGTCCATGGGCACAAGGGCGGCACGGTTGCCATCGGGGGGCAGCTTGCACCGATCGTGGGACGGGTTTCGATGGATATGACGGCGGTGGATATCACGGACATTCCGGCGCCATTGCGCGCCGGAGACACGGTCGAGGTGCTGGGCGAGACGATCGGGATCGACGACGTGGCCGAGGCCGCGGGAACGATCGGGTATGAAATCCTCACCCAGTTCAACGGGCGGTTCCCCCGCCGGTACGCGAATGTGCCCGAGGGCGTCGAAGTGGACTGAGGCGCCCTGCTCCGGTCTGGGGACCGGTGCATCTGTTCTTTATTTGTTCTTGCCTGACGCGGAGTTGGCTGTTACACGGGCTTGACGCAATCGGAGCGCCACATGGCCAAGCTCAAATCGACGTTCATCTGTCAGGCTTGCGGCAACGTGACCCCGCGCTGGGCGGGGCGGTGCGACGCCTGCGGGGAGTGGAACACCATCGTCGAGGAGGTCGAGACCTCCGGGGTGGGCGCGGGACCGAAATCGGCGAAGGCGTCGGGGCGTCCGGCGGAGTTGGTGCCGCTTTCAGGCGAAAGCGAGGACGCGATCCGGATCGTGACGCGCAATACCGAGCTCGACCGGGTTCTGGGTGGCGGGTTCGTGATGGGCTCGGCGACACTGGTGGGCGGCGATCCGGGGATCGGCAAATCGACGCTGCTCCTGCAGGCCGCCGCTGCGCTGGCGAACCAGGGCAAGCGGGTCATCTATATTTCGGGCGAAGAGGCGATCGCGCAGGTGCGATTGCGCGCGGCGCGGCTCGGGGTGGCCGAGGCGCCGGTGGAGCTTGCGAGCGAGACGCATGTGGAGACGATCCTCGCGACGCTCGAAAAGGGCAAGGCGCCCGACCTCGTCATTATCGACTCCATCCAGACGTGCTGGACCGAGCGGATCGAGAGCGCACCGGGAACGGTGACACAGGTGCGCACATCGGCGCAGGCACTGACGCGGTTCGCGAAAAAGTCCGGGTCCGCGGTGGTGATCGTCGGGCACGTGACCAAGGACGGGCAGATCGCCGGGCCGCGCGTGGTCGAGCATATGGTCGACGCGGTGCTGTATTTCGAGGGCGATACCTCGCTGACCTACCGCATCCTGCGCGGGGTCAAGAACCGGTACGGGGCGACCGACGAGATCGGGGTCTTCGAAATGGTGGGGTCGGGCCTGCGCGAAGTGCCCAACCCTTCGGCGCTGTTTCTCGACCAGCGCGATACCGGCGCGGCCGGGTCGGCGGTCTTCGCCGGGGTCGAGGGGACGCGGCCGGTGCTCGTCGAAATCCAGGCGCTCGTGGCCCCCTCCCCGCTCGGTACGCCAAGGCGGGCCGTGGTGGGGTGGGATTCGAGCCGGCTTTCGATGGTGCTCGCTGTGCTCGAAACGCGCTGCGGGGTGAGGATCGGTGCGAACGATATCTACCTCAACGTCGCGGGCGGGCTCAAAGTCAACGAGCCCGCGGCGGACCTGGCGGTCGCCGCGGCGCTCATCTCCTCGCTCACCAACGCACCGCTTCCGCCCGATGCGGTCTATTTCGGCGAGGTGAGCCTTTCGGGCGGGGTGCGTCCGGTGGTGCACGCAAACCTTCGGGTCCGCGAGGCGGCCAAGCTCGGCTTCGGGATCGTCCATACAGCGAAACTGGGGGACGGCGAGCGGGCCGAGGGGGTAAGGGTCGAGGAATTCTCCGCGCTCGCGGCGTTGGTGGGGCGGATTGCAGCCAAAGGGGATGCGCAACCTGTGGGCGAGGACGCCTAACGCCTCGCAATGACTTGGCTTTGGGCGACAGAAACGCTAAACGAGGCGCTGAGTAAACCGCCGGGCAATCCTGGAGAGACGATCTCATGCTGACCGCGTTCGACATCGGTGTCGGAATTCTTGTGCTCATTTCGGCGCTGCTGGCGACGACCCGGGGGCTGACGCGCGAGGTGCTTTCGCTCGTCACCTGGGCTGGCGCGGCCGGGTTTGCGGTGTGGATGTATCTCAACCACCCCGATCTGGCGCGCCAGTATGTGAACGACGATCTGTGGGCGGACGTGGCGACCGTGGTCGTGAGCTTCCTTGTCGCGCTCGTCATTCTGCACCTTCTGACGATGCGCATCGGAGACTGGATCACCGACAGCCGCCTGGGGCCGCTCGACAGGACGCTGGGATTCGTTTTCGGCGCGCTGCGCGGCATCCTGATCGCTGTTGTGGTCGTGATCTTCGGCGTCTGGCTGATGGGCGGACGGGACAACCTGCCCGACTGGGCCGCCGAGGCGCAGACCCTGCCGACGCTCGAGGCGCTGGGCGAAGGGCTGATTTCGCTTCTCCCGCAAAACCTCGAGGAGCAGGTCAACGACTTCCTGCAGGGCAGCGGCTCGCTGGGCGAGACCGTCGAGGGCGGCGCGGTGACCAATGAGGACGGCGCAGAAAGCACCCAGCCGGCGCCCGAGCAACCCGCCGCCGAGCCCGCACCGGCCGGAGACAGCTCAATCACCGAGCTTTGATGCCGACACCCGCGGACGCGGGTGCTAAAATGTGACGTTGAGTTGACTTCACCATGGGACGGGCGTAATTCGCCCCGAGGTGACGCCTTTTTTCTTGCACACGGTGAACTGCTTTGGCGACGACCCCCGACCATTTGACCGGTTTGTCTCTCGATCTTTACGGTGACACGCTGCGCGAAGAGTGCGGCGTGTTCGGCATTTTGGGGCACCCCGATGCCGCCGCGCTGACGGCGCTGGGCCTGCATGCACTGCAGCACCGGGGGCAGGAAGCCGCGGGTATCGTGACCTATGACGGAGAGCAGTTCTTTTCCGAACGGCATCTGGGTCTCGTTGGCGATCATTATACCGACGCGGCGACGCTCAACCGCCTGCCGGGGCGGATGGCCATGGGGCATGTGCGCTACTCGACGACCGGCGAAACGGTACTGCGCAACGTGCAGCCGCTCTTTGCCGAACTCGAAGTCGGCGGCATCGCCATTGCGCATAACGGGAACCTCACCAACGGGCTTGCGCTCAGGAAGCGGCTGATTGCGCAGGGCGCGATCTGTCAGTCGACGTCGGATACCGAGGTGGTGCTGCATTTGATCGCGCGTTCGCAGCGGTCGGGGTCGGCCGACCGGTTCATCGACGCGCTCGGGGCCATTGAGGGCGCCTATGCGATGGTGGCGATGACACGCACCAAGCTGATCGGCGCGCGCGACCCCAATGGCATCCGCCCGCTGGTGCTTGGCGATCTCGACGGCAAGCCGATCTTCGCGTCGGAAACCTGCGCGCTCGACATTATCGGCGCGAAATTCGTGCGCGACGTGGAGAACGGCGAGATCGTCGTGGCCGAAATCCAGAAGGACGGCGAGATCACCATCGAATCGTACAAGCCGTTCAAGCCCAAGCGCGAGCGGATGTGCCTTTTCGAATATGTCTATTTCGCGCGGCCGGATTCGGTAGTCGCGGGGCGGTCGGTTTATGCGGCGCGCAAGAATATGGGGCGAAACCTCGCCAAGGAAGCGCCGGTCGAGGCGGACGTGATCGTACCGGTGCCCGATGGCGGGACGCCGGCGGCGCTGGGTTATGCGCAGGAATCGGGGATACCGTTCGAATACGGGATCATCCGCAACCACTATGTGGGGCGCACGTTCATCGAGCCGACGCAATCGATCCGGGCGCTTGGGGTGAAGCTCAAGCATTCGGCGAACCGGCACGAGATCGAGGGCAAGCGCGTTGTGCTGGTGGACGATTCCATCGTGCGCGGAACGACGTCTTTGAAGATCGTGCAGATGATCCGCGACGCTGGCGCCAAGGAGGTGCATATCCGCGTGGCGAGCCCGATGATCTATCATTCGGACTATTACGGGATCGATACGCCGGACCCCGAGAAGCTGCTGGCCAACCAGTACGCGACGCTCGAGGACATGTGCGCCTATATCGGCGCAGATTCACTTGCGTTCCTGTCCATCGACGGGCTCTATACCGCCGTAGGCGGGGAAAAGCGCGATCCGAAAAAGCCGCAGTTCACCGACCACTACTTCACCGGCGATTACCCCACGCCGCTCACCGATCTCCAGGATCGTGGCAAGAACGATCCCAAGCAGATTTCCATGCTGAGAGAAGCCGTTTAATGTCCGAAAAAGACCTCGAAGGCCGCGTCGTCCTCGTTACAGGCGCTTCGCGGGGGCTTGGCTACGCCGCCGCAAAGAATGCCGCTGCGCGCGGTGCCCATATCGTTGCGGTTGCGCGGACCGTTGGCGGGCTCGAGGATCTCGACGACGATATCCAGGCGCTGGGGTCCTCAACGACGCTCGTGCCGCTCGATCTCACCGACAGCGAGGCGATCGACCGGCTGGGCGCGGCGATCTTCGAACGCTGGGGGCAACTCGACGGGCTGATCGGCAATGCGGGACTTCTGGGGACGCTGAGCCCCCTGCCCCACATTGCGCCCAAGGAGTTCGCCAAAGTCTTCGAGGTGAACGTGACGGCGAATTACAGGCTGCTGCGCTCGCTCGATCTGCTGCTGCGCCAGTCCGACGCGGGACGCGCGGTGTTCGTATCCTCCGGGGCGGCGCTTTCGGCAAAGCCCTATTGGGGGCTCTATGCGGCGACCAAGGCCGCGCTCGATGCGATGGTCAAAGCCTATGCGGGGGAAATGGCAATCACCAATGTGAAGGCCAATATCTTCTATCCCGGGCAGGTGCGCACGGCGATGCGCGCCAAGGCGATGCCGGGGGAAGACCCCATGACGCTGCCGGCGCCCGACGATATCGCACCCAAAATGGTCGATCTGATTTCCCCGGCCTATGAGAAGACCGGCATGCGCGTGGACGTGCTCAAGGGCGAAGAAGCGCTTTAAGGCACCGCGAAAGCTTCGCTCCCACAAGCTTTTTCAGCCGGTTATAGGGTGGAATCTCAAGGACTTGGGCATGTCCAGCCCTTCGTGTCATCAAACTATCACCCCCTCCCCCTTGTAATGCGGGGCTCCACGGCTATCCTGCATAACCATCCTGCGGCGGCTTTGCGCTTCCCGCATGCCCATGCGGTATGGACGCCCCTTGCCGCAACCTGACGCATCGTTGTGCCTTTGAACCGGCCTTCGCCCGGCACAGCGTGACGAGAGCCTTGGAACCATGGGCTCCTCGTCCTTGCCATCGCGCTTCCGGGGCCAAGAGTGGCCTCCACTATTCCTGGAAGCGCTTGAGCCCGCAGGGCGCAGCCGCGCGTCCCCGCCCGGGGAATGCTGCGCCCGGCACGAAAAATTGGAGATCAGACCTTCCAACCGCGAAGCGATGCCTTCGCGGCGCCTGTCATTGCGCCTTCGTGGCGGGCGGGCAGTATTTGTTCGAAACCAGACCGGAGAGGGAGATATGGTGCACTCGGACCTCAACGCTCACAACGCCGAACTGAACATGGATCACCAGGCCTATGGCCACGATCCGCTCGAGGACAGGGAGACCGACCTCTACCGCGGCGAATATGTGATGAGCTTCGTGGAGAAGTGGGACGAGCTTATCAACTGGGACGCGCGGGCCGAGAGCGAGGGGCAGTTCTTCATCGACGTCCTGCGTGCCCGGGGCAAGGAGAGCGTGCTCGACGTGGCGACGGGGACCGGGTTTCATTCGGTGCGCCTGAGCGAGGCGGGGTTCCGGGTAATCAGCGCGGACGGCTCGGCGGCGATGCTGGCCAAGGCCTTCGAGAACGCGCAGGCGCGCGGGCTCATTCTCAATACCGTGCAGGCGGACTGGCGCTGGCTCAACCGCGACGTCAACGGCAAGTACGACGCGATCATCTGCCTTGGGAATTCCTTCACGCATCTGCACACCGAGCAGGACCGGCGGCGGGCGCTGGCGGAATTTTACGCCGCGCTCAAGCATGACGGCATCCTGATCCTCGACCAGCGCAATTACGATGCGATGCTCGACCACGGGTTTTCGTCCAAGCACAAATATTACTATGCCGGGGACAAGGTGAAAGCCGAACCCGAGTATATCGACGAGGGGCTGGCGCGGTTCAAATACACCTTCCCGGACGGCGCGGAATACACGCTCAACATGTGCCCGATCCGCAAGAATTACGTGCGCCGGCTGATCACCGAGGCCGGGTTTCAGCGGGTGCGGACCTATGGCGACTTTCAGGAAACCTATGCCGAGGACGACCCGGACTTTTTCATCCATGTTTGCGAGAAATCGATGACGCAGGGTTCACGCTGGGGCGATGGTGACGCCGGCGACGGGGACAAGGACATCCGCGAGGTCGCCGAGGATTATTACGACAGCGCCGATGCGGACGCGTTCTATTCGACCGTGTGGGGCGGACAGGATCTCCATATCGGGTGCTATGACGACACGCGCGATATCCGCGAGGCGAGCGACGTGACCGTCGACCGAATGGCGCAGATGGTGCCCGGACTGGGACCGGATACACGCATTCTCGACATCGGCGCGGGTTATGGCGGCGCGATGCGCCGGGTTGTCGGGCGGTATGGCGGCACGGCGACCTGCCTCAATATCTCGGAGATCCAGAACGACACGAACCGGCTGCGCAACCAGCAGCAAGGGTTCGATGAGAAAATCCGGGTCGTGCACGCCTCGTTCGAGGAGATTCCGGAGCCGGATGCCAGCCATGACGTCGTTTGGAGCATGGACGCGATCCTTCATTCGGCGGAGCGCGAACGGGTGCTTTCGGAGGTTTTCCGCGTGCTGAAGCCCGGCGGGTATTTCATCTTCACCGATCCGATGCAGGCGGACGACGTGGCACCGGGAGACCCCGATCTGCAACCGGTCTACGACCGGCTGGAACTCAAGGACCTGGGGTCGATGGCGTTCTACCGCGCGGCCGGGGAACGGCTGGGCTTCGAGATCGTGGCGCAGGAGCAGATGGTGCACCAGTTGCGCACGCATTATGCGCGGGTGCGCGAGGACCTGATCGATAATTACGACAAGCTGCGCGAAAGCGGGGCTTCGACCGATTATCTCGACAGGATGATCGTGGGGCTGGAGAACTGGGTGAAAGCCGCCGACGCGGGGAAGATGAGCTGGGGGTTCCAGCTTTTCCGCAAGCCCGCGTAGCGGCCTTCAAGCCGACCCTATAGCGAAAGGCCCAACGCCAGAACGATGAGGACGAGGGCGGCGGCGATGAGCGTTTTATCGCTCCAGACCGCGCCGCCCCGTTCGCGCGTGCGGCCGCCGTCGGACGGCGTGGTGTCCTCGGGCAGGAGCTTGAACTTTTCTTCGGGGTCGCCCCATTTCAGGCGACGGAATTTAAAGACGTTCTTTTTCATGGCCTTGCGGACATAGGGACGCAATGTGGCCATGTAAAGCGGATTACGAAAGTGTAATACGCGGGCGCTACCTGCCGTAAACTACCGATACTGTCCTGTGGCCTCGCTCACACTACCGTCTGGGCTAACGAAGAACACATGAACGCCTAGCACCGGAAAGGACTGCCGTGTAACAGCGAAATGCTTCTGAAAGGCGTCTGAATTGGGAAGCACGATGCCAAGCCTACAGTGCTTAGTGTCATCCCTTTGCCGCCACTGCATACACAGCAGTGTAGCGCTAGCCAAAGCAGCAAAACTGGGGCCGGAACCATACGGTTTTCCGAATGCTGATTTGCTGCTTATTCCCCCCTTCGCCTCGAGAACCCATTCTTCGCCGCGAGATGGATGATAGAGTTCAATGTCCTTTCCAGGCTTTCCTGCCTCGCGATGGCTCTTAACTCGAAATCCTTGCTGCCGTGCCCAGTTCAAGAAAAGCTCAATTACTTGATTTTCGTCCAAAACAGTCAACTCAGCCCCCAACCGATTACCTTTGACATCTATTTCCCGCCGTTTTCTATATACGGGTTCTTGCCGCCGCGGACCCAGAGGCGGATGGGGGTGCCGGGGAGACCGAAATCCTGCCGCAGACCCTGCACGAGGTAGCGCTGATACGCCTTGGGCAAGGCCTCGGGCCGAGAGCAGAAGATGATGAAGCTCGGGGGGCGGGTCTTGGCCTGGGTCATGTAGCGGATCTTGAGGCGGCGGCCGGAGACCGCCGGGGGCGGATGGTGTTCGACCATGCCGGTGAGCCAGCGGTTGAGCTTGGCGGTGCGGATGCGGACGTTCCAGACGCGTTCGATGTCGAAGATCGCCTTCATCAGCTTGTCGATATTGCGGCCTTGGAGGCCCGACAGGGTGACGAGCGGGATGCCGCGCAACTGCGGGAGCATGCGCTCGCAGGTTTCGCGCAACTCGAGGATCTTGGCGTTCTTGTCTTCGATCAGATCCCACTTGTTGACCGCGATGACCATCGCGCGGCCCTCGCGCTCGACGAGGTCGGCAAGCTGGAGGTCCTGCTTTTCGAAGGGGATCGTCGCGTCGAGGAGGAGAACGACCACCTCGGCGTACTGGATCGAGCGCAGGCTATCGGCAACCGAGAGCTTTTCGAGTTTCTGCTGCACGCGGGCCTTGCGGCGTATCCCGGCGGTATCGACGAGATTGATGACGCGGCCTTCCCACTCCCAGGGGACCATGATGGAATCGCGCGTGATGCCGGCTTCCGGGCCCGTCAGTAGGCGCTCCTCGCCGACCATACGGTTGATGAGGGTGGATTTGCCCGAATTGGGGCGGCCGACGATGGCGACGTTGAGGTAGCGGTTGGGGTCCCAGCGCAGAGGCGCGGTGTCGCCGGTCTGGTCCTCGCCTTCGTCTTCGAGGACGTCGACGTCGACGACGGGGCGATGGGCCATATCGTAGTCGGTTTCCGCGGGGGCCTCGGCTTCGGCCTTTTTCTCTTCCTGCGTTTCGACGGCTTCGGAAACGATGGAATAGAGGTCGGCCAGGCCGAGGCCGTGTTCGGCGGACAGCGGGATCGCTTCGCCAAAGCCCAGGCTATAGGCCTCCATCAGGCCCGGCTCGGCGGCCTTGCCCTCGGCCTTGTTGGCAACAAGGTGGATATTCTTGTCGGCGCGGCGCAGAAGGCGGGCGAAATGCTCGTCGGTGGGGGTGACCCCGGCACGGGCGTCGATCATGAAGAGGATGATATCGGCCTCGGTGATCGCCATTTCGGTCTGGGCGCGCATGCGCGCTTCGAGGCTGTCGTCGTGAGCATCCTCATAGCCGGCGGTATCGACGAGGGTGAAAGTCAGGTCGCCGATGCGGCCCTGCCCTTCGCGGCGGTCGCGGGTGACGCCGGGGGTATCGTCGACGAGCGCGATCTTGCGGCCCACGAGCCTGTTGAACAGGGTGGACTTGCCGACATTGGGGCGGCCGACGATGGCCACGGTGACGCTCATGGCGTTTTGTCCTTGTGCCCCGCGCCTATTGGGCGGGCGTCTGTTCTGTGGTGGCGGCGGGTTCGGGAGCGCCAGAGGCCTCGACGGCGGGCAATATCTCCTCGGAGACATCGGCGCCCACGGCGGCGAGCTGCTCGAGATAGACCATGGCACGGACCTGCATGTCCTGAGAGGCGTTGGGGTCCGCGGCAATCTCTTCAAAGCGCGCGCGGGCATCGCCGTATTCGCCGGCCTTGTAGTACGCAAGCCCGAGCGCTTCGCGGGCGAGATTGCGCATGGGGTGCTGGGCGGTGTTGAGGCCGCCAACGCGGGTTTCGACGTCGGCGACCGTGCCGGTGTCGACCGCGGTATACCCGGCGAGGATGAGCGCGAGTTCGCGCAGACGCTGGGAATCGAGCGAGGATGAAAGCGCATCGTAGGTCGCGAGCGCGCCGGCGGCGTCGCCCTGCTGCCTTTGTACCGAACCCTGGCGGAACTGGGCGAGAACGGCGTAGCCGCGCGGACCGTCCTCGACGATGGCGGCAAGTGCGTCTTCGGCAGCGGGGTAATCGCCTTCGACCGCGAGGTTGACCGCGGCATAGTAGCGGTCGGACGCGGCGGCGGCGGTGGACGCGCGCCACCAGTTCCAGGCTTCATTGGCGGCGACGACAACGACGATCAGAACCGCTGCGCCGATGATGAAGGGCGCATATTTGCGCCAGAAGGCGCGCATCTTGTCGCTGCGCAGTTCTTCCTCGACCTCGCGGAGAAAAGAGTCGTCGCTCATTGAAAAGCCCTATCGTTCGTGCCCGGCGCACGGCCGCCGTTAAAAGTTCGGCGGACAATAGTGTCGGCGCGCGCCGATTGCAATTGAAACGAGGCGGTTTTCAGGGCCTTAGCCGAACGGCGCGACGCCAATCAGCGGGGCGTGGAGCCAGAGGGCAAAAACGAGCCCGACGGCTGCGCCGACGACTATGGCCAGAAGGTCGTTGGTCACCGGGCCGGCCTGGGGCACGGGATCGGGGCGGCGGCCCGCGGCGATGCGATCGACCACGGCCCAGAGAAGGAATGCGCCGAAGAGCAGGAGCGAGGCGAGGTCGCCGTTGGCGAGCAGATGTCCCAACGCCCAGAGCGCCACGCCGACGACCATGGGGTGCTTGAGCCACGCCTTGATCCGCCCGGCGGGCAGATAGGCGGCGGCAATGCCGATGAAGCCGAGGATGACGAGTAGCGACGCCGCGTGGACGCCCCAGTCCGGAGGCGTGAAGACGAACGCGGTTTCGGGCCGCGCGAGCCCGAAGCCCCAGATGATGAGGACGAGGCCGACGAGCGATACGAGGGTGTAGATGCCCTTGAAGGCCCCTGGCCGTTCGGCGATCTGGGCGTCACGCCAGGCCGGGGCGACGATGCGCACCGAATGCGCGCCCAGGAACAGGACCAGTCCCAAGATAAGTACCCACATTCTTCCCTCCTCCTGTGAGGTCTCGCAGCGATAATGCCGGTTCCAAGTTTCGGCGATTCCCGCCATGAATGGAAACCATGGACAAGACAGCCCGCCTTTTCGCCATCATGGATACTCTGCGCCGCCACCGTCAGCCGGTGACCGCGGGCGCGCTGGCCGAGGAACACGGGGTTTCGCTCCGGACGCTTTACCGCGACATGCAGACGCTGATGGCGCTCGGGGCGCCGATCGAAGGGGAAGCGGGCATCGGGTATATGCTGCGAAAAGGCTATTTTCTGCCGCCACTGATGTTTTCGGCTGACGAACTCGAAGCGCTGGTGCTGGGCGCGCGCTGGGTGGAGGATCAGCCCGACGACGACCTTTCGGGTGCGGCGGCCAATGCGCTGGGGAAAATCCGCGCGGCGGCGCCTGACGATCTGCGCGAGCGCATCGACGATACCGGGCTCTGGCCGGTACGGATGAGCAACGAGCACTCCCCCCTGCCCGTCCTCG
This sequence comes from Pelagibacterium xiamenense, assembly GCF_021166475.1. GTDB lineage: Bacteria > Pseudomonadota > Alphaproteobacteria > Rhizobiales > Devosiaceae > Pelagibacterium > Pelagibacterium xiamenense. The sequence goes on along the minus strand of NZ_JAJOYS010000001.1, from coordinate 1,553,305 downwards.
GGCAGATGCGCCAGGCGATGCGGGCGGAACAGGCGGTGCGGATCGACTACGCCGACGAGGCAGGAGCCGTCACCTCGCGGACGATCTGGCCGGTGCAGATCGCGTATTACGAAAACAAGCAGATCATTGTCGCCTGGTGCACGCTGCGCGAGGATTTCCGGCATTTCCGGACCGAACGGGTCCGGAGCGCGGACATCACCGGCGAACGGTTCGGGGAGCGGCGACCAGTGCTTGCTGGAAGATGGCGGCAGGCGTGGCTTAGCGAGCGGGGCCGAGGCTCCTGACACGGACTGACAGCAGGGGTGGTCCAGGGTCCTCTGGACGGCGGCGCACAGGGTGCCGCCACTGAGAAGGACCACAACAGATGACGATCACCCCATTCACGATTGCCCTCCCGCAGGACGAAATCCAGGATCTCAAGGAACGCCTTGCCATGACGCGATGGCCGTCTGTGGTTGCGCCGGGCTACGGGCGCGGCCAGGCCGATCATCTTGTACGCGACCTTGCCGACCAGTGGCTCAACCGGTTCGACTGGCGCAAGGCCGAGGCCGCGCTCAACGCCTATCCGCAATTTCTGGCCGAGATCGACGGACAGACGATCCATTTCGTGCACGTCAAATCCGGTAAGGAGGGTGCGATTCCGCTTCTGCTGGTGCACGGCTGGCCATCGAACTTCTCGGAATTTTTCGATCTCGTGCCATTTTTGACCGATCCGGAAAACAATGGCGCGCCGGACGGGCAGGCATTCGATCTGGTTATCCCATCGATCCCCGGCTTCGGCTTCTCGGGCCAGGTGACAGAACCGGGGTGGGACGCCGCACGGGTGGCAAGGGCGTTCGACAGTCTGATGAAGGTGCTCGGGTATACGCGCTACGGCTTTCACGGCGGCGACGCCGGCGCGCTTGTCGGGCGCGAATTGGGAGCGTTGGCCCCGGACGGTCTAGTGGGCGTGCATTTGCAGCACATATTCGCATTTCCCAATGGAACGGAAGGCGAAATGGAGGCGCTGACGCCATTCGAGCGTGAGGGGTTCGCTCACCTTGAAAAGTTCCAAAAATATGCCGGGTTCAATGACATTCAGCAAAAGCGGCCGCAGACCCTGGGATACGGTCTTGTCGACTCGCCGGCGGGACTGCTCGCCTGGCATGCGGAACTGCATTTCGGGTTCGAGGGCGAGGGAGAAGCCTTCGTCGACCGCGAACGCTACCTGACCAATGCCGCCGTTTACTGGTTTACCAGAACGGCGGGCTCGGCAGCGAATTTCTATTTCGAGAATGCCCAGACCGGGGCCGGCTACAGGGAGACCGACAACCCTACCCCAACGGGTGTATCGGTATTTCCCTCGGACTTCCGTTCGGTGCGCAGCTTCGCCGAGCGCGCGAACAATATCGTGCACTGGAGCGAAATGGAGCGCGGCGGGCATTTTCCGGCGATCGAAGCTCCCGACCTTCTGGCTGACGACCTGCGCACCTTCTACGCCCGCCTGGCGTGACACCTGTCAGCCCAGGATTTGCCAAGGGCGCCCTTCGGGGCGCCCTTTCTGCGCGCTTATGACGGGAATCGAAATTAATACGACCGCCCATGATTGACTTTGATCGAAAATCGCGCAATTTCGGTCGTGCTTTGGGAGGAAGTGCCTTGCCGGTCAATGTTCAATTGCTGGAATCGCTGCGCCGCAACGATGCCGGTACGCGCGCGGGTATCGCGCACAGCGGCGCTCTGGCCGACGAGTGGCACAATGGCGACGTCCGTTTCGCCGCCTCCTCGCCCGAGTTCGAGGCGCAATATTACCGGGCCGTAAAGGAGCTGTTCGCCTGCATCAAGCCGACCGCGGACGCCGAGCCGATCCTCAATGAAGGCGGCATCTATTATGGCTGCTGGCTCGAGAGTACAGGCACGATCAATGCCGAATTGCTCAGCCGTTTTCTGCCCTCGGTGGCCACGCAGACATTCGGGTCGTTCGCCCGGTATCAGCGCGATGACGGCCTATTTCCCTACAAGCTCACCGCCGACGGGCCTGTGTTTTCACAGATCCAGCTCGTTACGCCGCTGGCGCGGAGCGTCTGGACGCACCATCAGATCAACGGCCTGGACACCGACGACCTGCGCACGCTTTTTGCGGCCATGGCGCGCTATGACGATTGGCTGGCGCGCCATCGCGATACGCGGGGGACCGGCGCCGTCGAGGCATTTTGTACTTTCGACACCGGGCACGATCTTTCAGCGCGCTTCTGGCACGTGCCGGATTCGCCGTTCGGCAACGATCCCGAGCGGTACAACCCGGACAACCCGATCCTTCCGTTCATCGCTCCGGACCTGACTGCGAATGTGGCCTGCCAGCGGCTCTATCTCGCCAAGATCGCAGAGGCGTTGGGAGAGGACGGTGCGGAATGGCGGGCCAAGTCACAGGCAAGCCTCGATGCGCTTTTCGCACAATGCTTCGATGAGGCGGACGGGTTCTTCTACGACCGGGACAGGAACGGGCACCTCGTCAAGGTACAGTCCGATGTCCTCTTGCGGGTGCTCGCGTGCGAAGTCGGCGACGACGCCTTTTTCGAGGCGGCGCTCTCGCGGTATCTGCTCAACACGCGCAAGTTCTTTGCGAAATTCCCCTTCACCTCGATCGCGCTTGACGATCCGCGCTTCGATCCTGCGTTCGACTACAACAGCTGGAGCGGGCCGACGAATTTCCTGAGCCTCATCCGCGCGCCGCATGCGTTCGAGGCGCACAATCGGCATGTGGAACTGACATGGGTGCTCTATCCCATTCTTTCGGCACTGTTCCGGATGGAGCGGTTTGCGCAAACGCTGAACCCTTTCACCGGCAAAGCCGGCTTCACCGAAGTCTATTCGCCGGCAATCCTGTGTCTTCTCGACTTTGTCGAGCGCCTGAGCGGTGTCCAGCCCCGGCCCGACGGCACATTGTGGTTCACCGGGCTTATCCCCTATCAGATCGATCACCGTGACGCGGCGCACGAAACCGCCTATGGCCGGACGGTCGACGGGCGGCGCTTCGAGCTGGTCAACGGCCCGGACAGCATGACGGCCTTCCGCGACGGGGACAAGCTGTTCGACGCTCCAAAGGGTGTGCGGGTCGTTACGGACAGGACCGGCACCATCGTGTCGCTGATCGGGATGAGCGTGCATGATATTTCCGGGTCGATCGAATTGCCTGATGGCGCGCTGCCCTTCGAGGTAAGAGGCAACCAGCAGCTGGACCTGGTGGATAACCGCTGGGTGAGCGTACGAGACCCGGGACTGGTCTTCCCGCGCTCCTGAGCGCGGCTATCGCAAGGTCTGCCTCCGACCCGGCCGAGGGCCGGAGGGGTATTCACTTGTCCAACAAGTTCGCGCACGCAATCTGTGTCCCGCGCGGTGGTTCGGCGCGCTCCAGCTCCACGCTAAAATCCCCGATTTTGTGCGGATGCCCATGGCGCCTGGAGCCATTTTTGCATTTTTAATGAAACCAGTTGTCCAACAAGTTTACATCTCAAATTCGATGTGCTACTGCCGGGCAAGCTTGTTGTCAGACAAGCTCATGCGCGGATGCATATGACGTACGTACCTCACATTTGTTCGCGCCCATAACCGGGAGGGTACACAGTGACTCAATTCAACCGTAGACGATTTCTCAAAACCGCAGCGATGACCGCGGGCGCAGGTGTGGCGGCATCGAGCTTCAGCCTGCCGACATTCGCCCAGGATGCGCGTATCCGCCATTTCTGGTGGGGCAATCCGGACCGCGACGAGCGGACGTTCGCCGTCATCGATATTTTCAACAGCAAGCACCCCAACATTTTCGTTGAGGGCGAAACGCTTGGATTTTCGGACTATTTCACGCGGCTGACGACCCAGATCGCGGGCGGCAACATGGCCGACGTCATCCAGCAGGGCTATGGCGTCCTGTTCGAATATGTCGACCGGGGTGCGGTCGTGCCTCTCGATGAATGGGTGGGCAACACCATCGACCTGTCCAAGATGGACCAGAGCGCGCTCGATGCCGGCACCGTCAACGGCCAGCTTTACGCCCTGTCGATCGGCGCCAATTCCCACATGGCGATGTACAACACGCGGCTTTATGAAGAAGCCGGCTTCCGCCCCGGTGAGGACTTCGATCCGTACGGCTGGACTTATGAGGACGTGGCGCGGATCGGCGCGGCCGTCACGGATGCGACGGGCACGTTCGGCACCGACGACAACACCGCGGACTACCAGAACTTCTCGGACTTCGTGGTGCAGAAGGGGGGCAAGCTCTACAACGACGATGGCTCATACGGTCCGACGCAGGAGATCGTCGAAGAGTACTGGGAAACCTGGAAGATGATCCGGGACGCCGGTGCGACGCCGCCGGGTCCGGAATCGGCAGGCCAGGTGGGTGCCGAAGTCAGCCAATGGGGCATTGTGACCGGGCGCACCGCGACGACCTATGCCTGGTCGAACCAGCTCGTGGGCGCGCAGAACCTCATGCAGGATACGCTTGGCGCGGCAATGTTCCCCAATACGCCGGCGATGGTCCCGGGGTCGTACATCCAGCCGAGCCAGTTCATCTGCCTTACGCGCGATAGCGCCAATCCCGAGGCGGCGACGACGTATATGAACGCGTTCGTCAACGATCTGGACATGACGAAGGTGCTCGGGCTCGAGCGCGGCATTCCGTCGAATTCGGAAGTGCGCGAAGCGTTGCGGCCCACGCTCGAAGGCGCGGCGGCGACGTCCGTCGAATTCTTCGATACGATCCAGGACAAGGTCGCCGTGTTGCCGCCGCCCTTCCCGACCGGTGCGAACGAAGTCGAACAGACATTCGAGCGCATGGCGGTCGCCGTTCTGCTCGATCAGGGCAGCATTTCGGACGTCGCCCGCGACTTCCTGAGGCAGGCCGAGGCAATTCTCGCCCGGGCCTAGGCACATCTTGCGCCCCGTGGCCCTGAGCGTCCGTGAGGACGGCACGGCCACGGGGCAGATATCGACGTATATTGACCAATCAGGGTGAACCCGATGAGAGACTATCTGCAAAAGTACGGCGCCGGGTACGTCTTCCTGACGCCATGGGCCATCGGGTTTCTCGGGCTCGCACTGGGGCCGATCCTGGCTTCGCTCTATCTCTCGTTCACCCAGTACGACATCATCAATGCACCGGAATGGGTCGGGCTCGAGAACTACGAGTACATGTTCTCATTCGATACCCGGTTCTATAAATCGCTGCAGGTGACGTTCGCGTTCGTGTTTCTGTCGGTGCCGGCCAAGCTCATCTTTGCGCTCGGGGTTGCCATGGTGCTCGACAAGGGCATTCGGGCGATCGGGATCTACAGGGCGCTCTTTTATCTCCCCTCCATCCTCGGGGGGTCGATCGCGGTCGCCATCCTGTGGCGGCAATTGTTCAACCAGGACGGCGTCGTCAACGCCGCATTGGGCCTTTTCGGGATCGAAGGTCCCTATTGGCTCTCGGATCCGCGCTATTCGCTCTATACGCTCGTCGTTCTGGCGGTCTGGCAGTTCGGCTCGCCGATGCTGATCTTTCTCGCGGGGTTGCGGGCCATACCGCAGGACCTTTACGAAGCCGCCGAGATCGATGCGGCATCCAAGCCCCGCCAGTTCTTTGCCATCACGCTGCCGCTGCTGGCGCCGGTGATCTTTTTCAACCTCGTGCTGCAGATGATCGAGGCCTTCAAAACCTTCACGGGCGCTTTCGTCATCTCTGGAGGCACAGGCGCGCCGCTCGACTCACTGCTGTTCTTCACGGTCTATCTGTACAACGAGGCCTTCTCGTTCTTCCGGATGGGCTACGCCTCGGCCCTGGCCTGGGTGCTCTTGATCATCATCGCCATTTTCACGGCGATTGCATTCTATTCGTCCCGGTACTGGGTCCATTATGAAAACGAGCGGGGCTGAGAATGGTCGACGTCGCTACGCAATCTCTTGACGATCACGCGGCAATCGCCCGCGCTCTGCGGGAAAAAAAGCGCAGGAGCGAAAAGCGCGCCGGGCTGATCAAGCACGCCTTCCTCATCGCGTGCACCTTCATCATGATCTATCCGCTCTTGTGGATGCTCTCGAGTTCGCTCAAGCCCAGCGACGAGATTTTCGGATCGCTGTCGCTTTGGCCGTCCGAAGTCATGTGGGAGACATACCCCGAAGGCTGGGAAGGCCTGCCGGTCAGCTTCACGCGGTTCTTCGGCAACTCGCTTTTTGTCACAGTGCTCTCGGTGATCGGCAACGTGATTTCGTGTTCGTTCGCCGCCTATGCGTTCGCACGGCTCGAATTCAAGGGACGGAACATCGCGTTCGCGCTCATGATGATGACGCTGATGATCCCCTATCATGTCGTTTTGATCCCGCAGTACCTCATCTTCCTCAAGGCGGGGTGGGTGGATACCTATCTGCCGTTGATCGTGCCGAAATTCCTCGCGACCGACGCATTCTTCGTCTTCCTGATGATCCAGTTCTTCCGGCAGTTGCCGCGCGAACTCGACGAAGCGGCGATGATCGACGGGTGTTCCGCGTTCAAGATCTACTGGGCGATCATCATGCCTTTGTCGCTGCCCGCGGTCGCAACCGCGGCGATCTTCTCGTTCATCTGGGTGTGGGAAGATTTCCTCGGGCCGCTGGTCTATCTCAACGACATCAACGACTACACCGTCCCCCTGGCGCTGCGCATGTTCCTCTCGCAGGACAGTATCTCGGAGTACGGGCAGATGTTCGCCATGTCGATCCTGTCGATCGTGCCGATCATCATCTTCTTCATCATCTTCCAGAAGTTCATCATCCGCGGCATCGCGATGAGCGGTCTCAAATAAACAGCAGCGAAAGGGCGCCTCACGAAAATGGCGGGAGTTACGCTAAACAAAGTCGTCAAGGACTACGGCAAACTCGAAGTCATCCACGGGATCGACCTCGAGGTTCACTCCGGAGAATTCCTGGTGCTGGTCGGCCCCTCGGGGTGCGGAAAATCGACGCTTTTGCGGATGATTGCGGGCCTTGAGGAGATTTCCGACGGGACGATCGCGATCGGGGACCGGATCGTGAACGATCTGCCCGCGGCGCGGCGCAATCTGTCGATGGTGTTCCAGTCCTACGCCCTCTACCCGCATATGAGCGTGCGCAAGAACCTTGCGTTCGGCCTGAGCAACCTCAAAATGCCCAAGGACGAGATCGAGCGGCGGGTATCGGAGGCGGCGCGCGTTCTTCAAATCAATGAATTGATGGACCGCAAGCCGCGGCAGCTTTCGGGCGGGCAGAAACAGCGCGTCGCAATCGGCCGTGCCATTGTGCGCGAGCCCGAGCTCTTCCTGTTCGACGAACCGCTTTCGAACCTGGATGCGGAGCTGCGCGTCCAGATGCGCGTGGAACTTGCCGGGCTCTATAACCGCCTGGGCACCACGATGATCTACGTCACGCACGACCAGGTCGAAGCCATGACCATGGCGACGCGTATCGTGGTGCTGTCCAAGGGCTATATCGAGCAGGTCGGAACGCCGCACGAACTCTATACGCGGCCGCAGAACACGTTCGTGGCGACCTTCATCGGCTCGCCAAAGATGAACATGATCGAAGCAGTGGTGCGCGGTGGTACCGTAAGCGTGCCCGATTTCGGCGACATTGCGCTCGGCGGCGGGGCACCGGACGGAAAGATCACGGTCGGCGTGAGGCCGGAACAGTTCGAAATCGGTTCCAGCGGCCCCATAACGACCCAGAGCGAAGTCACGCTCGTCGAATATCTGGGCAGTGAAATGTATGTCCATACCCGCCTGCCTTCAGGCCGGATCGTCATGGTCAAGGATGCGGGCAAGGCCGAACACAAGATCGGCGACAAGCTGCCCCTGTCGCTGATCCCCGAACACGCCCATTACTTCGACGCAGACAATCGCCGTCTGCCCATTTTCGACGCCTGAACCCCCGGGTCTCCAAGGCCCGCCTCCCCTTAAAGAGAAAAAGGGGGGCGACCTCACATTGCCTGAAGATGCTTCTGAGAGGACCAACGTGAAATACGCAATTGTCGGCACCGGAGCGCGGCATCAGATGTTCCGCGGCGCCATCACTGAAACCTACGGTGCACAGAGCGAGCTTGTCGGGCTGTGCGACACCAACGATGCAAGACTGGCGCTGTCTGCGAGCAAGGTGCCGCAGCAATCCGGCAACGGGGTCGCCACCTACAAGGCCGACGATTTCGACCAGATGCTCGCGGAGCAAAAGCCCGATACCGTGGTGGTGACGGTGCCCGACTACCTGCATCACGAATATATCGTGGCTGCGATGAAGGCCGGCTGCAACGTCATGACCGAAAAGCCGATGACGACAGACCTTGAGCGACTCAAGGCGATCATCGATGCGCAGAAAGAGACCGGCAAGTCGGTCACGGTTACCTTCAACTACCGCTACACCCCTGCCCGGACACAGATCAAGGACCTGCTGGACTCGGGGGCCATAGGCGAGGTCGTGGCGGTCGATTTCTCATGGCATCTGGACCGGGTGCACGGTGCGGACTATTTCCGTCGCTGGCACCGGTACAAGGACAAGTCGGGCGGACTGCTGGTGCACAAGTCGACGCACCACTTCGATCTGGTGAACTGGTGGCTGGGGTCGTCACCCAAAAGCGTTTCGGCGAACGGGCGGCTGGCATTCTACACGCCGCAAATGGCCGAGGCGCTGGGGCTTTCGGGTCATGGTGAGCGGTGCCACGACTGTCCGGTTGCCCACAAGTGCGATTTCCGGATGGACCTGGAGAACGATGAGGCGCTGAAGGCGCTCTATCTCGATGCCGAGGCCCTGGACGGATATGAGCGGGACAAATGCGTCTTTGCCGATGACATCACCATCGAGGACACCATGCAGGTGCAGGTGGGTTACGAGAACGGCGCCATGCTGAACTATACGCTTTGCGCATACTCCCCATGGGAAGGACTGGAGATCCGGTTTCACGGGACCAAGGGCGAGCTCATTCACAAGCATGTCGAGGTTCACGGCGTGTTCGGCGGGGAACGCGCTAGACCCGTCGCCGACGCCATCACCACCACACTGCACGTCGCCGGCAAGGAGCCCGAGAAGATTGACGTCTGGGAAGGTACGGGCGATCACGGCGGGGCCGACCCGGTCATGCTCGGATATCTGTTCGATCCAGACGGGATGGACCCGGACCTTTACGGGCGCAGCTCAAGTCATGTCGACGGAGCGTGGTCGATCCTTACGGGTATCGCGGCCAATGCCTCGATGGCCAGCGGGGAGACCACGCATGTGCGTTCGATGCTGGCCGAGAACGGGATCGACCTCCCTTCGAAATAGCCGGCTTTACGGCTCCTGCCGGGCGCGGGCGCGCCAGGATTTCGCAAAGCCTGCGATATCGGCGCCCGTAAACGGCGCGACGGCATCGGGAAGCGGCGCGCCGCTTCCCAGTCCCGTCAGGAGCATGGCCGCACCCTTCGCGGTTCCCGTGGCATCCCGCGAGGGGCGCACCGGGACACCGGTCAACGTGGCGAGGGCCGAACAGTAAAGACCATTCTGCGCCAGCGGACCTTCGACGACGATATCGTCGCCCTGCCCCGCAAGCGTGAGCGTTTCGGTGGTCATCAGGGCAAGATAAAGACTTGCCGCGGCGGCGCGCCCGGCGGGAGCGAGTGCATCAATGTCACCATGCCAGCGGCCCTTTTCCCCTGGGAATGGGCCGGTGCCTTCGACCCAGGAGGGCAGCGCCATGATGCCCGCGTCAATGACGGCGACGGCATCAGCAACCGACGGTTCGGGCGCGTTCCCGCCAGCGATGAGCCCGTACTCCCGGCCGCCCATGAAGCGCGCGGTCGGCACGGGGCGCCCGAGCGCGTCGACATTGGCCAGACTGTCCCGGGCCGGATCGAGGTTGCCTGTCGTGCCTCCCAGGGTCATGGCGATGGTCCAGGTGCCCGAGGAAATCACGGTCAGCGCGCCCTCGCGATGGCCCAGATAGGGGACAAGCGAGGCATTGGAGTCATGGATGCCGCAGGACACGGGTGTGGCCTCGGACAGTCCGGTAGCGGCGGCGATATCGCGGCACAGGGGAGACAAATGATCGGTGGTTGCCACGGGCTCGGGAAGACGTTCCTGCCAGTCCATGCGTTCGACAAGACTGGAATAGCGCGCCTCGACCGGGTTCCACAGGTCGGTGTGACACCCCAGAGAGGTGCGTTCGGAAACGATCCGGCCTGTGAGCCTGAACGCCCAGTACTGCGGATAGGGAACAATGGCCGTGACCCCGGCGAAGGCTTCGGGAAAGGTCCTTGCCTGCCAGAAAAGCTGGGCGCCGAGATTGAGTCCGACGGGCAGACGCGGCGAGAGCGTCTCGGAGAAATCGGGGCGGACGGTACCGTATTCGGCCGCCGTCTCCTCGGGCCCGGCGTGCTCGTAGTCCAGGACGGGCATGGCGAGCGTGTCGCCGCTCAGAAGCGCGGCTGTCGCGCCGTGGGTGGTGATGGCGATGGCGTCGATGCCGTGACGGGCGTGAAGCGTTTTGAGGCCGTCGAGGATGAAATGCCACAGGCCATCTACGTCACAATGAGGATACGGACCGGACGTGACAGGCGCATTGCCCCGGCGAAGCGTTTCGATTTCCGCGCCGGAGGCCGCGTCGAGCGCGACCAGCTTGGCATTGGTCTTGCCGATGTCGATGACCGCAATGTTGCCGGTCTTGATGTTGTCCGTCATGAGCCGTGCCTACCTCCCCATTCGTTGGCCGCACATTAGCTGGCAAACCATCATTTTCAATCAGGAACCTTTCATATCCGATCATTTTCGACATCATGCGGAAAAGCTAAGGACAATCGACATGGCACTGGTGCGCAATCCCATCCTCCCCGGGTTCAATCCCGACCCCTCGATCTGCCGTGCAGGCGAAGACTATTATATCGCGACCTCGACCTTCGAATGGTATCCGGGGGTGCAAATCCATCATTCGAAGGACCTCGCGAACTGGACACTGGCCGCGCGGCCGCTGGACCGGGCCAGCCTGCTCGACATGCGCGGCGCACCCGACAGCGGCGGCGTCTGGGCGCCCTGCCTGAGCCTTGCCGATGGAAAGTTCTGGCTGGTCTATACCGACATGAAACGGCATCACGGCTCGTTCAAGGACGGCCATAACTACCTGACGACAGCTCCCGCGATCGAGGGGCCCTGGTCCGAGCCGTTGCGGCTCAATTCCTCGGGTTTCGATCCTTCGCTCTTTCACGACGATGATGGACGCAAATGGCTCGTTCAGATGCTCTGGGACCACCGGGCGCGGCCGAACCTTTTCGCGGGGATCGCGCTGCAGGAGTACGATCCCGAGCGCCGGACGCTGACCGGCCCGCGCAAGGTCATCTTTTACGGCACCGACCTCGCCTTGACCGAAGGCCCGCATCTTTATAAGCGGAACGGGTGGTACTATCTCCTGACCGCCGAGGGCGGAACTGGATTTGACCACGCCTGCACGCTGGCCCGGTCGCGCCAGCTCGAGGGGCCTTACGAGGTGCATCCGCAGCGCCATATCCTGACGGCCAAGGACAATCCCCGGCATCCGATCCAGCGGGCGGGCCACGGGGATATCGTCGATACGCCGGACGGGCGGACCTATCTCGTGCACCTGATGGGGCGTCCGATCACGCAGAAGCGGCGGTGTGTTCTGGGGCGCGAGACGGGCATTCAGGAGGCCGAATGGCGTGACGACGACTGGCTGTGGGTCAAGGACGGCCCCCTGCCCTCGCTCGAGGTCGATGTGCCGGGCACGCCGGTTGCCAGTGCCGGGATCCGGCAGTTCCGGTTCGATGGTCCCGCGCTTGACCCGGACTTCCAGTGGCTGCGGACGCCCGCGTCCGAAAGGCTGTTCTCGCTGACCGAGCGGCCCGGAACGCTTTGCCTTTACGGGCGAGAATCCATTGGCGACTGGTACGAACAGGCGCTGATCGCGCGGCGGCAGACGGCGTTTTCCTACCGGGCGGAAACGGAAGTCGATTTCGCGCCGGTCGACGAACGCGAAATGGCCGGCCTTACAGCGTATTACAGCCGGCATGCGCTCTATTATCTTGCGGTCACGGCACATTCGGACGGAAAGCGGGAATTGCTGCTCATGACAGCGGAGGCCAATACGCGCGGGGGCACGCTGGCCTATCCCGCGCCGCCAGTACCGCTGCCGCAAACGGGCAAGGTCCGTCTTGCCGTTTCGGTCGATCACGGTACGCTGCAGTTCTCATACGCGCTGGAGGGCGATACGGAGTTCACGCCCGTCGGGCCGGCTCTGGATGCAAGCGTGCTCTCGGACGAGGCGAGCGTATCGGTGGGCGGGGGCTGTTTTACGGGCGCCTTCGTGGGGATGTGCGCAGCTGACCTCAACGGGTATGGCAAACCGGCATTCTATTCGTATTTCACATATGACGAACGCTGAACCTACCGGCCGATTGACGCCATCAGACGCCGGATATGGCCATCCAGAGTGTCGAGAAAGACCCTCACGGCGGGCACGGTGGCGCGGCGAGGCGGCATGACGGCATAGACCTCGACGAGGGGACCCGTCCAATCGGGCAGGACGCGCGCAAGCGTTTGCGCGCTGACAAGGTGCTCCCCGTATAACCGGGGCAGGAAGGCGATCCCCTCGCCGGCCTTGAGGACGCTGACAGCAACCGCCGGATCCTCGACGACCAGTCGCGGCGGACTGTCGAGGACGAGCGTATCCCGGCCGTCGGTCAGCTCCCAATTCGGCGATACGCCCGCGACGGCGACGACGAGACGGCCCCGCGCGGCGATCGCATCCGTGTCGTGGGGATCGATAGCGGCGGCCGCGGGCACGAAAAGCGCCAACGGGCTCGCGAGGACGCGCTTGGCGACGAGATGGGGTTCGTCGGGGCGTCCGAGCCGCAGGACGACGTCGAGATTTTCCGCCAGGGGATCAGGGCCGAGACCGGAGATATGAAGCTCCGTGCGCACCTTCGGGTAGCGCCGGGTGATCCCGGCGAGAACCGGGGCGAGGATGTGTTCACCGAGCAGCGCGCTCGCCGCGATGCGCAGCGGTCCGCTCGGTTCGCTCTGGCCGCGTCGGAGCACCTCGTCGGCCTGACGCGAGGCCTCGATCGCGGCTTCGGCGGCGGGGCGCAGCGTTTCGCCGAGCGGGGTCAGCCGCAATCCCCGGGCCATGCGGTCAAAGAGCGGCGATCCGGCGGCGGTTTCAAGCCGGGTCAGCGCGCGTGAAAGCGAGGCCTTGGACCGTCCGAAACGCCGCGCGGCGGCGGAAAGCCCGCCAGCGGCGGCGATCAGGCCGAAAGTGCAGACATCCTCGATATCGAAGTCTCGAGGGTCGAATTCGTGCTGTGTCATCGCTTCAGCCTATCGTTCCACTTTCGGAACGTCCAGTTTCAGTTTGGGCGCTTTTCGGAACGAAAACCACGCGTAGCGTTGGGGGGTACGACACAGGAGTGAGCCATGAGCATCCTCGTTTTTACCAAGCCCAACTGCCCTTACTGCGCCCGCGCCAAGGCTGCGCTCGAGGCGCATCACCTGCCCTACCAGACGCTCGATATCACCGCGAACGCGCGGAATGCGGATGCGAGCATCTATTTTTCCGGGGTCGGGACGGTACCGCAGATTTTTATCGGCGAGCGCCATATCAACGGCTCGGACGATCTGACCGCCCTTTCGGATGCGGGACGGCTCGAGGCGCTTTACGAGGCCGAAGACGGCGGCTTGCCGATCGATGGACCGAGCGATGAAGACCTCGCCGAGGGGGCGGAGGACCTTCTTCTGCGCGAGGTCATCCCCGAGAGCGACGGCACGCATGACGAGGACCCGGAGGCCTGGCCGATCCTGCGGCTCTACAAGGATTTTTTCGGGTTCTGGCCGAACTGTTTTTATTTCATGCGCCACTGGCCGGAGGGCTACAAGCTCTTCGTTTATTGCCACAACGCCGGCGCCATCGGCGCGGGACGCGAAATTCTCGGCCCGCCTGTGATGATGGCGACGGGGTTCGCGACCTCGAACGCGCATGGATGCAATTACTGCAAGGTGCATATGACGGCCGCCGGGGGCGATGCATCGCTGGGGATCGCCGACCTCGTCGAGATGGCACGGGCGGGCAAGGCACCGCCCGATGCGCCTATCGGGCCTTATGAGGTTGCCCTGTCCGATCTCGCGGCGGACGCCACGACACATTCGGTGGCGCCGGACGCCTTTGCGCGCATCACTGCGCTGGCGGACACGGCGCGCGGGCCCAGGCGCGAGCCGCACGAGAGCATCAAGGGCACGGCGATGATCGCTTCGGCCTTCGGGTTTCTCAATACGTTCAACGACATGACCGGCGTGAAGGTGGAACCCGAATGGGCCGCCAAGGCCGAGCAAGCCCGTGGCATCGAAGCCGGGCGGCACGGCGTCAGCAGCGACCGCGCATCGACCAACCTCGACCACGATCTGCCCCAGGGCGGGCCGACGATGGAGGAGATGATCGCGAAGTATGAGGCTGTGGTCATCAATGCCGGCGGGGTTGAGCCGTATCTTATCGGCGAGCTTGGGCTGATGCCGGACTGGGTGTCGCTGTGGCCGGGGCATTTGCGGGCGCGGCATGCCTATCTCTATTGCGAATTGATGCAGCCACGGGGGCATTCGCCCATACCCTCCGAGCTCAAACATCTGATGGCGCGGGTGTCCGCGATCGTGCGGGGGCACGACTATCTTGCCGCCGTCGAGGCTTATCTCGCGGCGCGGGCTGGTGGAGACACCCCCAAAGCGGTCGAGCGCGCGCGTCACGCGTTCGACGCCGCGAGGGGATACGCCGTTCCGGACGATCTCTTCACACCGGCGGAAACCGCGGCGCTGCGGCTTGCGTGGGTTTCAGCGCAAATCCCGCTCACGACGCCTCGGCGGTTCGTGGCGCCGGCGGTCGCGCATTACGGGCCGGTGGAGCTCGTGCACCTCATCACCGTCTGCGCGCTGGCCGGGTTGGTGCAGCGGTTTTGCGCCATTGTCCGGCCAGAGATGGAGCCCGAGGTGGAGCGGTTCATGGACGCGCATGGGCTCGAGACCGATACGCTGGCGGTGCGCTACCCGCTCGCGGAAGAGACGGCTGCGCTGAGCGCGAAGGCTGTGAACTAGAGTCAAAACAGGAGGTTGCCTTGTCCAGTTCAACAAAAATCGCAATGAGACCCGTCTGGCTGCGCTGGACGGTCTGGGTCCTGCAGGGGGGCACCGCAATCGTCTTTCTCGCCGCCGGCGGCGCCAAGCTGGTCAACGCCCCCGCGATGGTCGATCTTTTCGAGCAGATCGGGATCGGCCAGTGGTTCCGCTACCTCACGGGGCTGCTCGAAATCACCGGCGCGGTTCTGATCCTGATCCCTCGCCAAGCGTTTCGGGGGGCGCTTCTATTGGCGTCCATCATGGCGTGCGCAGTGCTGGCCCACCTCTTCCTGATCGGAGGCAGCGCGTTGCCCGCGCTGATCCTGCTTGCGATCACCGCAACGGTGGCGTGGCTGCAGCGCCCGGCTTAATCGAGCTGGAAGACGCGCTTAAGATCAACCTGGACAGGCGAATTGTCCGGGTTGGTCTCCATGATGTCCGCCATCATCACCCACCAGCGCTTGACGATTTCGGTGTCCGGCAGCGCGTCCATCGTGTGATCAGCGGTGCGGACGAGCGTGGCGAAGAGGTGATGGGTTTCCGGGTCGAGCCAAATGGAATAATCCGAGACGCCCGCATCCTTGAGCGCCCGGGCCAGCTCGGGCCAGATTTCGTCGTGCCGGCGTTCGTATTCGGCGGCCTGGCCAGGATTGAGGGTCATGCGAAAGGCGATGCGTTCGCTCATGCCCCGCTCCTGGTTTGAAGATCCGGTTGCCACTTTATCGCCCCCGCCCTAGACGATGCCGCCGCCGCCGCCCGAACTTTCGGGGCGGACTGCCGCGACCCTGGCTCGGTAGCCGGCGGCGCGGTAGGTGGCGATGGGATCGACGGCGGCCTCCTTGCGCTTGCGGGCCATGGCGAGGATGGGCTCGACATCGGTGCGGAAGGCCGCCTTGAGCGTCTGGCTCGCCATCAGGGCGTCGTTGTCCTCCTGATAGCCGGCGAGCGCCTTGCGGTCGACAAGGAGCGCCTGAGCGTAGGCGCGTTGCACTTCCATCGCGGACTGCATCAGGCTTTCGATGGGATCGGTGACGTTGTGGCTCTGGTCGAGCATGTGCGCGGGATCGAAGTTCTTCGCGCCGCGCTGCTCGGCGTCGACGAGTTCGTTGAAGACGAGGAACAGGCGGTAGGGGTCGATCGAGGCGGTATCGAGGTCATCGTCGCCGTATTTGCTGTCGTTGAAGTGGAAGCCCCCGAGCTTGCCGAACTGGATGAGGCGGGCGACGATCATCTCGATATTCACGTTGGGCGCGTGGTGGCCGAGGTCGACGAGGCAATAGGCCTGGGGTCCGAGTTCCTGGGCGATCATGTAGTTGGTGCCCCAGTCCTGCACGACGGTCGAATAAAAGGCCGGTTCGTACATCTTGTGCTCGGTGAAGATGCGCCAGTCGGCGGGCAGCGCCTTGGTGACGTCTTTCATCGCGGCGAGGTAGCGCTCGAACTGGGCGGTGAAATTGGTCTGGCCGGGGAAGTTCGAGCCGTCGCCGATCCAGACGGTCAGGGCCTTCGAGCCGATGGCCTTGCCGATTTCGATGCACTCGATGTTGTGGTCGATGGCCTGCTGGCGGGTGGCGGCGTCGGTGTGGCTCAGTGAGCCGTATTTGTAGGAATGCTGCTGACCGGGAGAATCCTGGAAGGTATTGGAGTTCATCGCGTCGAACCCCAACCCGAGCGCATCGGCCTTGTCCTTTAGCTTTTTCGGGTCGGCCTTGTCCCACGGGATGTGGAGCGAGACGGACGGGGTCGCGCCGGTCAGCTGGTGGATGACGCCGCAATCCTCGAGCTTGTCGAAGATGTCGCGCGGCTCGCCCTTGCCCGGGAAGCGCGCAAAGCGCGTGCCGCCTGTGCCAACGCCCCAGGAGGGGACGGCGACGCCGTAGGCGCCGACCTTTTCGGTGACCGTTTCGATATCGATGCCACGGCGGTCGAGGTGTTCGCCCAGCGCGGCATAGTCCGCGTCGAGGCGGGCGGATGCGGCAGCGTTCTGCGTTGCAATGACGTCTTTGGCGATCGTGTTTTCGCTCATAGTCTTGTCCTCCCTATCGGCCATCAGACCGTTGCTGTCTCGGCTCACCCCCACCCCTAGCCCCTCCCCTTGATGGGGGGATTAAGGGTGGGGTGGCGCCGAAGGCGCATTCGTCAAAATGCGTGTCCTACCGCGTAAAGCTCTGGGCGTTGCCCGCGTCGACGTTGATGATGTTGCCGGTCGATTTCGCCGACATGTCGGATGCGAGAAAATAGATGGCCTCGGCGATGTCCTCGGGGAACACCGAGCGCTTGAGCATGGAGCGCTGGCGGTAGTGTTCTTCGAGGTCGTCGGTGTCCATTTTATAGGCCGCCGCGCGCTGTTCTTTCCACTCGCCAGTCCAGATTTTCGAGCCGCGCAGGACGGCGTCGGGGTTCACCACGTTGACGCGGATCTGTTCGCCCGCGCCTTCGAGCGCGAGGCAGCGCGCCAGGTGGATTTCGGCGGCCTTGGCCGTGCAGTAGGCCGAGGCGTTGGGGGACGCGGCAAGGCCGTTTTTCGAGGCGACGAAGACGACATTGCCGCCGATCTTCTGGGCGCGGAACAGCTTGAACGCCTCGCGGGAGACGAGGAAATAGCCCGTCGAGAGGATGTCCATGTTCTTGTTCCAGAGCGCCAGCGAGGTTTCCTCGATGGGGGCCGAGGACGCGAGACCGGCGTTGGAAACGAGAATGTCGAGGCCGCCGAATTCGACAGCTGCCGACGCGAAGCCGGCGATGACGGCGTCTTCGCTGGTGACGTTCACCTCGGCCGTGCGGACGACGTCCCCGGAGAAGGCAGCGCTCAGCTCGTCCTTGGCCGCCGCGAGGCCTCCGGCATCGATATCGGCGAGGACGACGCACGCGCCTTCTCGCAGCAGACGGACGGCGGTCGCCTTGCCGATGCCCCCTGCCCCGCCGGTGACGAGCGCGACCTGGCCGGCGAGCGATTTGGGCTTGGGCATGCGCTGGAGCTTGGCTTCTTCAAGGAGCCAATATTCGATATCGAAGGCTTCCTGTTCGGAGAGGCCCTGATAGGTCGAGACGGCGGACGCGCCGCGCATGACGTTGATGGCGTTGACGTAGAATTCGCCGGAAATCCGCGCGGTTGCCTTGTCCTTGGCGAACGTGAACATTCCGACGCCGGGCATCAGGTAGACGACCGCGTTGGGGTCGCGCATGGCCGGGGAATTGTCGTGCTTGCAGCGCTCGTAATAGGCGGCGTAGTCGGCGCGGTAGGCTTCAACGTCTTTTTCGAGATTGGCAATGACGGCGTCGACGTCCGGGTTCCTGGGGTCGAAGCCGATGACGAGCGGGCGGATTTTCGTGCGCAGGAAGTGATCCGGGCACGAGGTGCCGAGCGCGGCCAGCGGCTCGAGGTTCTGCGAATTGACGAAGTCGAGAACCGCGGCGCTGTCGTCGAAATGGCCGACCTTGTGGCTGTCAGCCGAAATCATGCCGCGAATGCGGGGCATGAGGCGGGCGGCGATGGCGCGACGCTCGCTCTGGGGAAGCGACTCAACCCTGGCGCCGCCAAAGGCGGGGACGCTTTCGGTTTTCTTTTCGAGCCACGCGATGGCCTTGTTGATGGTCGCGATTGTGGTTTCGTAGCACTCCTTGGGCGTATCGCCCCAGGTGAAGAGGCCGTGGCTTTCGAGGATGACGCCCTTTGCATCGGGGTTTTCGAGGCAGAACTTTTCGAGCCAGAGGCCGAGTTCGTAGCCCGGGCGCTTCCAGGGGAGCCAGCCGATCTCGTCGCCGAAGATCTCCTGCGTCAGAGCCTTGGAATCCTTGGAGGCGGCGATGGCGATGATGGCGTCGGGGTGCATGTGATCGACGAAAGGCCGCGGCACGTATGCGTGCAGCGGGGTATCGATCGAAGCGGCGCGGGGGTTGAGGTTGAAGGTGGCGTGCGGAAGGTAGCCGACCATCTCGTCCTCGTATTCGACACCGCGATAGAGATCCTTCAAGGCGCGGAGCTTGTCCATATAAAGGGTCGCGAAGCCGTCAAGCTTGATGGTGCCGACGTCACCGCCCGAGCCCTTGACCCAGAGGACTTCGACGTCCTCTCCGGTCAGCGGGTCCTTCTCGAAGATCTTCGAGGACGTGTTGCCGCCGCCGTAGTTGGTGACGCGCTTGTCCGACCCCAAAAGGTTGGAGCGGTAAACGAGGCGCTCGGCCTCGTTCATGGACGCCGCCTTGGCGTCGTCCCAAAGGTTTTCGAGGCGCGCGGGCGCGGATGAGGTGGCCATGATATCCTCCCGGGGTCTTGGTGTTGCCCTTCATTTCCACGACCAAGGGCGGAAAGTCAATCAGTTTCCGTCAAAAACTGTCATGCAGCGAAGCCCTTGCACTCCCGCCATCCACGGCGGTTTCAGCGCGAAACCGCCCGATTTTCTGGCCGAGCGCAGCATATCCTACCCAATTACATGAGTTGTATGACAGAAATTTTGATTGACTTTGATTGTTTGCTCTCGGATGTTGATCGGCAGGAGGAGCTATATGCACGAAAAAGAACGCCACCGCCTGATTGTATCCGCTGTCCAGAGCAAGCCGGTCGCGACCGTCGGCGAGCTGGTCGAGCTGACCGATTCCTCGGAAGCGACGATCCGGCGGGACATCGCCGCACTGCATGTGCAGGGCCGGCTGCGGCGCGTGCGCGGCGGTGCGGAAGCGCTGACGCCGCCGTCGACCTCCTCGCTCATCGGACGCCCGTTCGCCGTCAATGAGGGGATCAATGCCCCGTTGAAGCGCGCGATTGCCAAGGAGGCGGTCGCGCTGTGCAAGGACGGGGAATCGATCATCATCAACGGCGGGACGACGACGTTCCAGATGGTGCATTATCTCGCGGCGCGGCGGATGCAGGTGTTCACGAACTCCTTCCCCATCGCCAGCCACCTTCTCGCGCATTCGAAGAACAGCGTCGTGGTGCCCGGCGGCACGATCTACCGCGAGCAGAACATCATCCTCTCGCCCTTCGAAAGCGATGTGACCAGGCATTTTTACGCCCAGCGCATGTTCATCGGCGCGCAGGGGCTGGGGCCGCACGGGCTTACGGAAGCCGATCCGCTGATCATTCAGGCCGAACAAAAGCTGATCGGCCAGGCGGACGAACTCGTCGTACTGGCGGACTCCTCGAAATTCAGACAACGCTCGAGCCTCATTCTATGCACGCTCGAGCGCATCGATACCGTTGTTACCGACCGCGGCATTCGCGACGAAGACCGGCAGATGCTCGAAGACGAAGGCGTCAAGGTTGTCGTTGCGGACGCGGAGGCAAAAGAATCGTCGTCGGTCGCCTGAGGCTGACGCCGAACCACCAACCAACATGCTCCAGGGAGGACATTCATGAGCTTGGTTAAGACCCTCATCACATCGACGGCGCTGGCGGCAGCGATGCTGACCGCCGCCGCTCCGGCACAGGCCCAGACGCGTATCGCGCTTGTGGTCAAGTCGCTCGGCAACGGCTTCTTTGAAGCCGCCGCCGCCGGCGCTCGCGATGCCGCCGAGGAAATCGGCGATGTGGAAATCATCTATACCGGCCCGACCGAGCCGACAGCGGAAGCGCAGATCGAGGTGATCAACACGCTCATCGCCCAGCAGGTCGACGCCATCGCGATTTCGGCCAACGATCCGGACGCCGTGGTTCCGGCGCTGCAGCGCGCCATGGATCGCGGGATTACCGTGATTTCCTGGGACTCGGGCGTTGCGCCTGAAGGCCGCGAAATGCACCTCAACCCCTCGTCCAACGAGTTGATCGGCGATACGATCATCCGGCTTGCGGCCGATCATCTGCCCGATGGCGGCCAGGTCGCCATTCTTTCGGCCACCGCGACAGCCACGAACCAGAATATCTGGATCGAGGAAGCCCAGAAGGTGCTGCCGAACTACGAAGGTATCGAACTTGTCGATATCGTTTATGGCGACGATCTTTCGGACAAGTCCTACCGCGAAGCGCAGGGCCTGATTCAGTCCTATCCGGACCTCGACGCCATCATCGCGCCGACGACCGTCGGTATCGTGGCCGCTGCCCAGGCGGTGACGGATGCGGGCAAGATCGGGGAAATCAACGTCACCGGCCTCGCGCTGCCCTCTGAAATGGCAGGGCATATCGCATCGGGTGCCTCGGAAAGCTTTGCGATCTGGAACCCGATCGATCTGGGCTATTCGGCGACCTATATCGCCCACGCCCTTGCGACCGGCGCAGCGACCGCCGAGCCCGGTTCGACGATTGGCATCGGCCATGTGGGCGAAGTGACCATCGGTGAAGACGGTCAGGCCGCCATGGCCGAGCCGTTCACCTATGACGCAAGCAATATCGATCAGTTCAAGACCATCTTCTGATCGAACACAGGCGCGGAGCGCGGCCCGGCCGTGCTCCGCTCCTCTGCTTGCCCCCCTCTTCCCGTCAGCCGCAGCGAACCCGGTTCCGCCGGCGATTTTGCGAATGGGCATTTGGGAGCGATAATGCTCAATAGACCTGAGAAACCTGCAACGATGACCGCAGAACCGATCCTGCGCCTTGAGGGGATCACCAAGACGTTCCCCGGCGTCAAAGCGCTCAACGATATCGCGCTCGAGCTCTATCCGGGCCAGGTGACCGCGCTCATCGGCGAGAACGGCGCGGGGAAATCCACGCTGGTCAAGATCATGACCGGCATCTATCAGCCCGATGCCGGTGCGATCACGCTTGACGGCGAGGCTGTGCACTTCCCGTCCGCGCATGCCGCGCTCGACCACGGCATTACGGCGATCCATCAGGAAACCGTGCTCTTCGACGAGCTTTCGGTCGCCGAGAACATTTTTCTGGGCCACGCGCCGCGCACCCGGGTCGGCTTTGTCGACTGGAAAAAGCTGCGCGCCGAGGCCGCCGATATCCTCAAGAACATGGGCGCGTCAATCGACCCCGGTGCGCGGCTCAAGGATCTTTCGATCGCCAACAAGCACCTTGTGGCGGTGGCGCGCGCGCTTTCCATCGAAGCGCAGATCGTGATCATGGACGAGCCGACCGCCGCGCTCTCGCACAAGGAGATCGAGGAGCTTTTCGTCCTCGTCGACCTGTTGCGCCAGGACGGCAAGGCGATCCTCTTTATCTCGCACAAGTTCGATGAAATCTTCCGCATCGCGGACCGCTACACGGTCTTCCGCGACGGGGAGATGGTGGGGTCCGGGCTGATGGCCGAGACCGACCAGAAGGAACTCGTGCGAATGATGGTTGGCCGGTCGGTCGACCAGGTGTTTCCCAAGCAGGAGGTCACGCTTGGCGAAACCGTGCTGGAGGTCAAGGGCCTCTCGCATCCGACCGAGTTCGACGATATCAACTTTACGCTCAGGCGCGGGGAAATCCTCGGGTTTTACGGGCTCGTGGGCGCAGGACGCTCGGAGCTGATGCAGGCGCTCTTCGGCGCGACGCGGCCTTCGTCGGGCACCGTGACGCTCGAGGGCAAGCCGGCGCTGGCCAAGAGCGAGGCGGATGCGATTGAAAAAGGCATCGTCTATGTGCCCGAGGAACGTGGGCGGCAGGGCGCGGTGATCGGATTGCCGATCTTCCAGAACATCTCCCTGCCCTCCTTGAAGAAGACGTCGCGCAGCGGGTTTCTCGATCTTGCGCGCGAGTTCGCGCTGGCGCGGAAGTATGCCGAGCGGCTGGATTTGCGCGCGGCATCGCTGAGCCAGGACGTGGGCACGCTTTCGGGCGGCAACCAGCAGAAGGTGGTGATCGCCAAATGGCTGGCGACACAGCCGCGCGTCATCATTCTCGACGAGCCGACCAAGGGTATCGATATCGGCTCCAAGGCGGCCGTGCATGAATTCATGAGCGCGCTCGCCGCCGAGGGGCTGTGCGTCATCATGGTCTCGTCCGAACTGCCGGAAATCATGGGCATGTCGGACCGGGTGATCGTGATGCGCGAAGGCCGGATCGCCGGGGAATTCAACCGCGAGGCGCTCGACGCCGAAACGCTGGTGCGCACTGCCGCCGGCATCGAGGAAACCTGACCGTGCAAGCACTTTTGAAACATCGCGAACTCATTCTCGTTGGCGCCATTGCCGTGCTCGTGGGGCTGATCGCCCTGCGGTTCCCCGGCTTCATCGCGCCGCGCAACATCGTGCGGGTGTTCGACGACACCTCGATCCTGATGATGCTGGCGCTGGGGCAGATGGTCGTCATTCTCACCCGGTGCATCGACCTTTCGATTGCGGCGAACCTGGCGCTGTGCGGCATGATCGTCGCGATGATCAATGCGGCGTTTCCCGATATTCCGATCCCGGCACTGATCGTTGTGGGCGTTGCCTGCGGGGCGGCGCTGGGCGCCGTGAACGGGCTTCTGGTCTGGAAGCTCGACATTCCCTCGATCGTCGTGACGCTGGGGACGATGACGATCTTCCGCGGATCGATCTTCCTGCTTTCGTCGGGCGAATGGGTCAACGCGCACCAGATGAGCGCGGCGTTCAAGGCATTTCCGCGCACCGAGTTCCTCTGGATCCCGGTCTTTTCGTGGATCGCGATTGCGGTCATCGCGCTCTTTTTCGTGCTGATGACGCGCACGCCGCTGGGGCGGTCGTTCTATGCGGTCGGGGTCAATCCCACCGCGTCGGTCTATACCGGGATCGACGTGGGACGGACGCGGTTCTTTGCGTTCGTCGTATCGGGAATTGTCGCGGGGCTTGCCGGGTATTTGTGGGTGTCGCGTTACGCGGTTGCCTATGTGGATATCGCGGGCGGATTCGAACTTGAGGTCGTCGCGGCGTGCGTCATCGGCGGTATCTCGATTGCCGGCGGGATCGGGACCGTGGCGGGTGCGGTACTGGGGGCGCTGTTCCTCGGTGTCGTCAAGAACGCCCTTCCGGTCATTGACGTCTCGCCCTTTGCGCAAATGGCGATTTCGGGCGCCGTTATCGTCATCGCCGTTATCTTCAACGCCCGGGCCGAGCGCAAAACCGGCCGGATCATCCTGAGAAAAGCCGAGGCGTCAGCATGAGCGACACCACCCTTTCCCCCCGCTCCATTCCCGACCGGCTCGAGAGCCCCCTCGCCTCGGCGCTCAAGAGCTGGGAGATGCTGCTGGCTCTGGTGGCGGTCGCGATCTTCATCTTCAACAGCCTTGCGACGCCCTATTTCCTCAACCCGTGGAGCCTGTCGGACGCCACGTTCAATTTCACCGAGCGCGGCATCATCGCGCTGGCGATGGCCATGGTCATCATCTCGGGCGAAATCGACCTGTCGGTCGCGGGCATTCTGGCGCTGGCGTCGACCGCGATGGGTGCGGCGGCGCAGTTCGGGGTCGATGTACCGGTGCTGATTGCCATCGGGCTCGCGGTCGGCGTTCTCTGCGGCGCCTTCAACGGGCTGCTGGTCTCGGGCCTTGGACTGCCGTCCATCGTCGTTACCATCGGCACGATGAGCCTTTTCCGGGGCATTTCCTACATCGTGCTGGGAGACCAGGCCTATCGCGGCTATCCGTCAGGTTTCTCGTTCTTTGGACAGGGCTATGTCTATTGGGTGATCTCGTTCGAGATCGTGCTGTTTCTCGTCATGGCCGCGATATTTTATGTTCTCCTGCACCGGACGAGCTTCGGCAGGAGTGTGTTCGCCATCGGCAACAACGCAATGGCAGCACAGTTCTCCGGCATTCGCGTGCGGCGGGTGAAGTTCGTGCTTTTCTGCCTCACGGGTCTCATGGCGGGGCTCGCGGCGATCCTTCTGACGTCGCGGCTGGGTTCGACGCGGCCCTCGATTGCCTTTGCATGGGAACTCGAGGTGGTCACCATCGTCGTGCTCGGCGGGGTGTCGATCCTCGGGGGTGCGGGAAGCATCCTGGGGGTCGTGATCGCCGGGTTCGTCATGGGGCTGGTGACGTTCGGGCTGGGCCTTTTGAACGTGCCGGGGATCGTCATGTCGATCTTTGTCGGCTTGATGCTGATTACAGTGATCGCAATCCCGATCGTTGCCCGGCGCATCAAGAGCCGGAGATAGAGGCCAAGCAAGCGTCGCCTGCTCTCGGGACGGCGGCGCCCGTCACCCCAACTCGAACGTCGTGATGCCGAAAATGCCAGCCATATCCGTTGCTGGCGCTGGGCCCTTGTACATGCGTGCGGTTTCAAAGACCGGTGCCATATTGAACTGCTCGGCAAGGCGGAGTGCCGTTGGATTGTCCGCTGGAACGTCGAGGAAGACCGGGGCGCCGGGCTCCGCCGTTTCGGTCAGCGCGGCGAGCAGGGCCTGGGCGATTTCGCCACTATCGGCGAAGAGCGGACCGATCTTGTAGCCCTCTACGCACGGGCGGATGGTGCCGTAACCGGTGAGACGGCCGCCTCCTTGGGCGACAAGCGTTTTCCGGCGCGTTCCTTCCGGTGGGAGCGTCCAGGCTTTCAGGAAAATCGTTCGGTCCGCAGGGAAGAAACGGCGGTCGTAGCGCATAAGGGGTTCGGTGTCGGACGGCCCGATCGGACGAATGCCGGGTCCACGCTGCCGGGGGAAGGCCCGCGCGGGCGCTGTGAAGCGAATGTTGCGGCCAGCATAACCGAAGCCCGATTTACGATAGTTGTCCTGCTGCGCGACGACGCCGTCAAGACCGATGGTCCGTCCGGCGAGATGAGCCAGCCCGGCGTTCCACGTCGCCAGCCCGAACCCCTTGCCGCGATGCGGTTCTCGGACAATGTAGAAGCCCAGAAAGCCGAAAGCATCGCCATAGCGGACAACGGAAATCGAGGAGACCGGCTCGTCCCCGAGATAGCCGACAAGGAAGCCTTCGGGATCGGCGGCGTGGAAGGCTGCGAGGTCATCGAGACCCGGGTTCCAGCCCTCGGCCGCAGCCCAATCGATGGCGGTCTGGAACTGGGCCGCAGAGGCCGGTCTGACGACGAAATCCGTGCTCATCGGGCAGATATAGCGGAGTGGTGACGCGATGGCACCCCGCGCGCAACCGTCTCGCACAGCCCGACCGCGGCCGCGACGCCGTCGATGACGGGAATACCGAACCGCGCCGCCATGTCCTCGGCAAGCCCTGCCATGCCTGCGCAACCAAGGACGATGGCATCGCATTCGTCTTCGCGCAGCGCGGCGGCGATGGTTGCGGCGATGGCATCGGTGGATGCCTTCCGGTCCGTTTCGAGCGCCAGCACGGGCACCCCCGAGGCGCGCACGTGGGCGCAACGCCTGGCGAGCCCGTAGCGGGCAAGGTTGCCCTCGAGCACGGGAACCGCAACTTGCAGCGTCGTGACGACGGAGAACCGCATGCCCATGACGCTGCCCGCGAGATAGCCCGCCTCGCCGATGCCGATCACCGGGACGCGGGCGCGCCTGCGCAGCTCCCAAAGGCCGGTGTCGTCGAAGCACGCGATGATGACGGCGTCGTAGGACTGCGCCGCCATCTCCTTGTCGAAGAGCGCAAAGAGGCCCGGCAGAGCCGCTTCGCCGTCGGCTGCGCCCTGAATCGCGGGCGGCCCGTCAGACGGGTTGACGGCAACGATCTCGGTGCCGTCCCTCGCCGCAAGCCGGGCCTCGGCCGCGATCGATGCCGTCATTTCGGCGGTCGAGTTGGGATTGATGAGGAGGATACGCAAGGGACTAGACCATGCCCTTTCCCGCATCCGAGCCCTGTTTAGCCCGGCGGCGGCCAAAGAGCATGAAGGCGGCCAAAGCGACGCCGATGACGATGAAGGAGAACGCCGTCGTGAGCGTGCCGAGGGCGAAGATGACGGGCGTCGTGACGTTGGTCGTCATGCCGTAGATTTCGAGCGGCAGGGTGTTGTAGCTGCCGGAGGTCAGGAGCGTGCGGGCGAATTCGTCGTAGCTCAAGGTGAAGCCGAAGAGCGCAACGCCGATGAGCGATGGGGCGATAATCGGGAGGACGACAAAGCGGAAGGTCTGCCAGGGCGATGCGCCCAGGTCGCGGGCCGCTTCCTCATAGCTTTTGTCGAAGCGGTTGAAGACGGCGAACATGATGAGCAACCCGAAGGGCAGCGTCCAGGTAAGCTGCGCGCCATAGCCCGAGGTCGCCCAGTGCACCGGGAGGCCGGATTGGCTGAAAATCAGTCCAACGCCCAGAGAGACGAGGATCGAGGGGATCACCAGCGACGCGATGACGAGATAG
The DNA here is from genome assembly GCF_021166475.1 of Pelagibacterium xiamenense. Lineage (GTDB taxonomy): Bacteria > Pseudomonadota > Alphaproteobacteria > Rhizobiales > Devosiaceae > Pelagibacterium > Pelagibacterium xiamenense. The sequence continues at coordinate 1,526,114 of NZ_JAJOYS010000001.1, read as the reverse complement.
AAGAGCACGCCCGAGCCGGCGAATTTCTTGCGGAAGGCCAGCCCACCCATGATGGAGACGACGACCGTCGTCACCATGACCATGAGGCCCAGGATGAGGCTGCGCGAAAAGCTGCCCCAGATGTCGCCGACGGCCTGCTGCTGGAAGAGTTCGGCGAACCAGTGCAGCGACACGCCGCGCATGGGGAAGGTGAGTCCGCCGCCCTCGCCCTGGAAGCTCAGGATGCCGATGGTGATCGTGGGGCCATAAAGGAACAGGATGAAGAGCGCGAAGACGGCCGCGAGGATGTAGAAGCTCGAGGGGCGTTTGCCGTCCATAACTAGAGCTCCTTCCTGATGTCGACGAAGCGCAGGAGAATGCCGATGACGATGAGCACGGTGATCAGCAGCACCACCGCGGTCGCCGCGGCGGAGGGGTATTGCAGAAGGGCGATATCGTTGGAAATCAGCCGCCCGACATTTGCCGATTGCGAGCCGGACATGAAGCGCACGGTGATGAAGTCGCCCATGACGAGGGTCACGACGAAGATCGAACCGATGACGATGCCGGGCTTGGTGAGCGGGATGATAACGTTGGTCAGGGTCTGGAAGCCCGTGGCGCCATTGTCGTAGGCGGCTTCGATCAGGCTTTTGTCGATGCGCATCATGGTGTTGAAGATCGGCACCACCATGAAGAGCGTATAAAGGTGCACGAACGCCAGGATCACCGAAAAATCGGAAAAAAGCAGCCATTCGAGGGGTTCGTCGATGACGCCCATGGAGATCAGTGCGGAATTGGCGATGCCGTTGCGGCCCAGGAACGGGATCCACGAGATCATACGGATGATGTTCGAGGTCCAGAACGGGATCGTGCACAGGAGGAAGAGCGCGACCTGCCAGGTCAGGCTCCTGACATGGAATGCGAGGAAGTAGGCGACGGTGAACCCGAGGACCAGTGTGATCGCCCAGGTGACGAGCGCGTATTTGGCGGTGTTGAGGAACACCGCATAGGTGACGCGCGAGGAGAGCAGGAACTCGTAATTGTCGAAGAGGAACGCGGGATAGATCGAAAATTCGGTCGCGCCCCAGAAGCTGACGATGACGATCATGACGATCGGCAGCACCAGAAAGCCCGCGAGCACGAGCGTCAGCGGCGACGCAAGGAACCAGGCAATGGCCGCCTGGGGCAGAGATTTTCGGAGTTGAGCTTGCATGTCCGTTCCGCCGTTGAAGATGGGCGCCCCGCGTACGGGACGCCCTCGCGCTGTGTGTCAGGACGCGATGAATTCGTTCCACTTGCGAACCATGTACTGGTTCTCGTCCATGACGGCATTCCAGCAGGCGACGGACCCCATGCGGTCGTAGAAGGAGCCCCCGTCGCGGATTTCGCCCGCACCGGCCAGCTTGTCGCCGAAGGGGCTCAAGATGTCGTCGGTGGCTTCCTTGCCCTCGAACCAGTAGCCCCATTCGTTCTCGGTCATGTGGTTCTTCGAGGTTTCAGGGACGGCCGAATAATAGCCTTGCCGCATCAGGAAGCCGCCGACCCAGCCGTCGAGGTACCAGTTGATGTATTCGTAGGCCGCGTCGAGCTCGAGGCCTGTGAGGTTCTTGGAAAGCCCGATGCCGCCGCCCCAGGAGCGATAGCCTTCCTTGAGGGGCTGGTAAACGCACGGGATGCCGCGCGACTTGACCGCCGTGATCGCGGGCGACCACATGGACTGGATGACGACTTCGCCCGACGCCATGAGGTTGACGCTCTCGTCGAACGTCTTCCAGAAGCTGCGGAACTGGCCCGCCTGCTTGGCTTCGGTGAAGATGGCGATGGTCTTGTCGATCTCCTCGCGGGTCATGTTGCCCTTGTCGCCATAGGTGATCTCGCCCATCGCCTCGCAGACCATGGCCATGTCCATGATGCCGATCGAGGAGATGTCGAGGATCGAGGCCTTGCCCCTGAATTCGGGGTTCAGCAGCTCTGCCCACGTCTCGATGGGGCGGCCGATGAGGTCTGGCCGTATGCCCAGGGTATCGGCGTTGTAGATCGTCGGAATGAGCGTCATCCAGCCGCTTTCCTCGGCGACGAAATCGGTGCCCCCCGGGCCGGAGGTGAACCCGACCGTGTGCGGCGCGGTGCCCTGGGCGATTTCTGAATCCGGGGTCAGTTTGCCGTCGCGGAAGATGCCGACGATCTTTTCATAGTTGGCGATCCTGGAGGTATCCATCGCCTGCAGGTTGCCGGTGGGCCAGACCTTCTTGCAGATCCAGTATTCGATATCGGCGATGTCGAAGCTCTCGGGCTGGGTGGCGGCGCGCTGGGTCACGGCATCGGAATCGAGCGCCGTCATTTCGAGCGTGAAGCCGAGGTCTTCCTTCACCTTCTGGGCGACCTCGTTGAGGTTGGACACGCCGGTGCCGAACTGGCGGAGCGTGATGTTCTGGATGTTCTGCGCCCAGATGGTGGGGAAGCCGGTGATGGCGCCTGAACCGGCGGCGGCGCCGATCGCGGCGGCACTCCCTTTGAGAAAGCTGCGGCGGTCGACGCCTTTCCGGGTCGATTGGGTGGTCTTGTCGGTTGTTTCAGTCATGTAAGCCTCGCCTTTGGTGATGTGTGTTCGTCTCGCTTCGGGAGCACCTGGACCCTCGTGCTATCCGGCAAGCTGATGTTCGTCGGCGGCGTCCCATGAGAGGGTGACTTCGTCGCCGAGCGAAAGCGGGTCGGAGAAGAATGCGGCGTCGGGGACGAGCGCGGTGAGATCGCCGGCCGCGCCTGCGTCGAGCGCCAGCTTGACGGTGGTGCCGAGATATTCGACCCCCGATAGCCGCGCGCCGAGCCCCGCCTTACCGCGCCCGACGGCGATCCGGTCGGCGCGGACGGCCACCGGGCCGCCGTCCTTTTGAAGGATGTTGTGCCCGCCCATGAAGCGGGCGACGAATTCATTGCGCGGGGCGTCGAAGACGTCTCGGGCCGTGCCTGCCTGCTGGATCGTCGCGTCGTTCATCACGATGACCAGGTCCGCGAGCGCCAGCGCCTCATCCTGACTGTGGGTGACGTGGATGAACGTGATCCCCAGGCGGCGCTGGAAGCCCTTGAGTTCGGATCGCATGCGCTCGCGCAGGAAGGGATCGAGCGCAGAAAGCGGCTCGTCGAGGAGGAGGATCTGGGGGTCGGTGACGAGCGCGCGAGCCAGCGCCACGCGCTGCTGCTGGCCGCCCGAAAGCTGACTGGGCAGCCGGTCGGCGCGGGCGCTCATATCGACGAGTTCGAGCAGCTCCCCTGCCCGCGCCCGGCGCTCAGACTTGCCGACGCCCTTCATCTTGAGACTGAACGCCACGTTGTCGATGACGCTCAGGTGCGGGAAAAGCGCATAGTTCTGGAACATCATCGCGGTGCCGCGCCGGGCGGGCGGTGCGTCGGTGATGTTCTGGCCCGAAAGGACGATGTCGCCCGAGGTGACGGTCTCATGGCCGGCGATCATGCGCAGGGTCGAGGATTTGCCGCAGCCCGAGGGGCCGAGCAGGCAGCAATACGTGCCTTTGGGGACCTTGAGGTCGATCGCGTCGACGGCTGTGGTGTCGCCGTAGCGCTTGGTCAGGGCAGCGAGTTCGAGGTCTCCGGTGGCCATGGCAGTCCTTCGGCATTGCATTCACGAGACTTGGTGCAACAGCCGTGCCAAACCGCGAATGACTCGCGGAACCGCCTTTAACTTACTGTAACAAAATTATTTTTTCCGGCGACACGAAGGCGGGCGGAATGCATAGAATTGTTCGGACTGCCTATCGGTTGCGCACATGCACACGATATAAGCATATTTCGTATACAATAATTGATGTACTTGTATGATCCCCTCGGATGCAATAGGGCTTGAAGCGGACGGATGAAAACGGAGCGGACGATGTCTTCGGGAACGGCAGCAACGATGCACCCCACATCGAGGGGCGCTGCCGTCTATTCGGGGGTTCGCGACGCGATCCTGCGTCACGCCCTGGCACCGGGCACCAAGCTCGCCGAAGACGAACTCGGCGGCATTTACGGGGTCAGCCGGACCATCGTCCGTTCGGCGCTGCAGGGGCTTGCCGCCGACCGCCTCGTCATTCTCGAACCCAATCGCGGTGCGTTCGTTGCCAAACCCTCGACGCGCGAGGCGCGCGAGGTGTTCGAGGCCCGCGCGCTCCTGGAACCCAAGGTCGCAGCCCTGGCGGCGGAGGTCGCCAAACCGGGCGATGCCGCACGCCTGCGCGCGCATCTGGAAGAGGAACACGCAGCAACCCGCGCGGGCAAGGACGGCGAAGCGCTGGTTCTCTCGGCGAAGTTCCATATCGGCATCGCCGAGCTGGCCGGGCACTCGATCTACACCGAGTTCGTCCGCGACCTGTGCTCGCGCTCATCGCTGATCATCGCGCTATACTGGAAACGGCGGGACACAACGTGCGAGAGCCACGCGCATAATGCGCTCGTGGAGGCAATCGCGGGGAACAGGCCGCAGGATGCGGCGGAACTCATGACGAGCCATCTGGTGGATCTGCTCTCGGGGCTCGATCTGTCGCAGAGGCCGCCGGGGAAGACGAGCCTTGCTGAAGCGCTGCGCGGGGCGTGACAGCGGGCGCGAGCCGAGCCGGTCAGCCGCGAACCCACTGCGCCCGCATCAGGCCGCGCACGGAATTGCCCAGGTAGATGGCGGTAGCGCATTCGAGATCGTCGAGGGTAAGCACGGCTTCTTTCGCGCGCCCGGTGGCAAGCAGTTCGGCTCTGAGGGTTCCCGGCAGAATGCCCACTGAAAGCGGCGGCGTCAGCAGCGTGCTACCGCTTTCGACGAAGACAGTCGTGATCGATCCCTCCGCGATCTCGCCGCGCTCGTTGAGGAAGACGACCTCGTCGACGCCGCGCGCGGCGTGGGCGATCTGGCGCGGGGTGTCGTAGAAGGCGCGGTTGGTGGTTTTGTGAGCCTGCCAGAGGTTTTCGGAGTGGAGGCGTTCGGGCGCGATTGCGAAACGGAAAGGCGCCGGTGCATCGGGAGGTGAGGGCAGTTCGGTCGCGGCAAGGTCGAGGCCGTCCGTTTCGTGCAGAGTGAGGCGTACGCGATAGCGGTCGCCGGGTGCGGCCCGCGCCCATTCCTCGATACGCGCGCGCAGGATGGCCTCGTCGAACGGAATCGCAAAATAACGCGCCGAGGTGGACAGGCGGTCGAGGTGGCGGCCGAGCAGGTAAATGCCCTCATCGCGCGTCCACAGCATGGTTTCGATGAGGCAGACGGGCTCGGCCTTGTCGGAAAGGAACTGCATTTTCAGGAGCGCCTCGGCGTATTCGTTTTCGCACTGGCTGTCGGCGACGATGCCGCCGCCGATGCCGATCTCGCCCGCACCGTCCGGGCCGATAACCGCTGTGCGGATGGCAACGTTGAGGCAGAAATCGCCATCGGGAGCAAACCAACCGATCGAGCCGGTGTAAAGGCCGCGCGGCTCGGTTTCGACCGCGTCGATCACTTCCATGGCGCGGATTTTCGGCGCGCCGGTGATCGAGCCGCATGGAAAGAGCCCCGCAATGATGTCGCGCCGCGACAGCCCAGATTTCAGGCGCGCCTCAATCCCCGAGGTCATGGTGTGCAGGTGCCGATAGGTTTCGACCGTGAAGAGGTCCGTGACTTGGACCGAACCCACCTCGGATATGCGCGCCAGATCGTTGCGCAACAGGTCAACGATCATAAGGTTTTCCGCGCGGTTCTTGATGTCGGCAGCGAGTGCCGCGCGACCCGCCGCGTCGTCGGCGAGCGAAAGCCCGCGTTTGGCAGTGCCCTTCATCGGGCGTGCCGCGAGCCTGTCTCCGGTCAGCGACACAAAAAGTTCCGGGGAGCGGGAGAGCACCCAGTGGTCCCCTGCGTGGATCAGCGCGCCATAGGCGCTGGCCTGTTTGCGGCAGAGCGCCCGGTAGAGCGCTACCGGGTCGCCTTCGAGGTCGAAGCCGGCCTTGAACGTCAGATTGACCTGATAGATGTCACCCGCCACGATGAGGTCCTTGCAGCGTTCGAACGCCCGGCGGTAGGCAGCTTCGCTCAGCCGCGGCACGATGTTCCCGGCGCGCCCCTCTCCCGCGTGCGCTGCGAGCCAGGCGTCCGTCTCGCGCGCGTCGAGACGCTGCGGCGCATCGAAAATACCAAGCCACACCAGAGGCGTGCCGCTACGGGCCGGCAGGCGGTCCGCCAAGCGCTCCTCGAATACGAAACCCAGTTCGTAGGCAAAGTATCCTGCGGCCCAGAGCCCCTCGGCGCGCGCTGTTTCCAGCCGGTCCAGCGCCGTGAGCGCTTCCTCCCGCGTATAGGCGCGGACGATCTCGCGGGGCTCGTCGAACAACAGGCTCGCGGCATGCTGGGAAAGCGTGTCGTTGAGCAGAACGGTGCCTGGCCGCATCTGGTTTGCCAATAGGTTTCGCCGCTCGATCGTTGGAAACTCCCCCCGCGGGCCGGGGCGGTCATAGAGCGCTGCTTCTACCGCGGGCGGCCCCGCTCGCCAAGGCCGCAATTGGGTACCGTTTGCGTTAATCCGAAGCGAACAACCGAGGGTCCGAAAGTCACCCGGGTTTTACTATTTGGCGGCAAGGTCCCGGTCGTTTGCAATCTCCGTTAATCGCAGTGCCGGACGCGATGGGGCAATGAGCGTACTTCAACAGGTAAAGGACCTTCTCCAGCGCGAGGAGGCCGCCAAAAAGCAAGCGCCCGTGCGCGTCGCACAGCGGGTTCGGGACGTCCCGGAACATGCCGGCGCGGCCGCGCACGAACTGACGGCGCTGGCGGGTGCGGTTTGCGTATTGGAGCTATCGGGCCTCGCAGAGCGCGAGGACGCCGACCGGCTCGGCGACATCGCCCTTTCGGTCATCGAATGGCACATCTCGGACGCCGGCCGCGTGCTCACGCAAGGCGCGTTGCGCTATTCGGTCCACTTTCGGGATCTCGACGCCGAGCGCGCGAACATAAAGCTCGAACAGATCGGCGATGCGCTTCGGGTCCGGCTCCTCGAGGCCACGGGCGACGCTATCGACGTCCGGGTCAGCAGTCTCGCGGCGGCGCCGAAGGCCGCCGACAAGCCGGGTTCGGTGAACGACTATGTCGCGACCCTGTTCAGCGAGCTCGAAGCGCGGCAACTCGCGCTCGCCCAGGAACACGAGGGCAAGCTGCGCGCCGTGCGCAAGGACGCCGCCTCGCTCTTCGTACCGGCCTGGAACACGGCGAACGAGAAAACCGACATCAATCGTTGCGTTCTGGATTTTTCGCTCCGGTCGGCGGCGATCAAACAGATCCGGTCCGCCATCGACGACGCAGAATTGCAGGCGATCTGCGCCGATTATGACCTCATGGCGCTCAAGAAAGGGCTGCTGGGCGTCTATAACGCGAAACGCCAGCGCTACGCGCCCGACATCATGGTCCCGGTCACGGCCTTCACGCTGACCGATGCACAGCGGCGCGCGCATTACATCGAGCAGATCAAAAACGCGCCCGAGGCCTACCGCCAATCGCTCATCGTGGAAATCGCCGAGCCGGACGGCCAGCCCGCGCCGGGGGCGTTGGCCGACGCGATCGCGGCGCTTTCGGCGGTTCTCAAGCGCGTGGTGGTCGGGGTGGGACACGACCGGGCGTTGCTGCGGCAGGCGCTCCAGGCGCAGGTCTGGGGCGTTTCGGTCGAGCTTGGTTCATCGCGCAAGCTTACGCGGGAGCACGATTTCTGGCTCAAGGGTATCGGCGGCGTGTGCGGCCAGGCCGGGCTCGTCGGCATCGCCCATGGCGTGACGACAATCGCGGTCGCCAACCGGGCGATGGATTACGGGTTCCGCTATCTCGACGGCAGCGCCGTTCATATGGCGCAGAGCCAGGTCCGCCCCGCAACGCGGCTGAACCCGTTCCCGACGCGTGCGCGGTAACCGCCTGGGCACCGGCCACATTTAAGGCACCCCCCTGCCCGCTTCCCACCAAAACACCGCCGCACTCGCCGCGCAGCATGTTCCGAAACGAAGCCCTTGTCCGGAGTACGGTCATGCATGACGTGGAAGTTGTCGATCTTCGCTATCACCCCGATAGCGCCACTGTGTCGTTCACAGCAAAAGTCACCAGTATCGAAGGTACGACGACGGTATCGTCCTTCGCCCGCACAGCTCCAAGCGTTAATGGCGTGGGGGAGATTCATCGGCTCATCGAGCACAGGATCGCCGAAGTCCTCGAGCGCCCGGCCCCCTCAGGCAGGCTCTACCGCCCGGCGAGCTGACGGCGCACGCACGTTTGCGAAAATCGATGAACCCCTGGACGCCTTTGTCCGTTGTACAGGGACGGACCGGTAAAGCTCGCTTTGCCGCCGTAGAGCCGCTTGCCGACGTTTGCCCCCAAGCGTCCGGCGAGCGGCTCACTTGTCTTGGGTACCGCCCGGCCACCACCCTCTCGCGGCGGCGCGACGGCCTATTGTCCGCCGTCCACGGTAACCCAGCGCAGCATGAAGAAATTGTCCGGCCGCTGGGTGAGGTCGATGCCGTCCCGGGCCGCCCAGACGAGAGGCTCCTGATACAGCGGGACGTATGCGACCTCGTCCTGCAGGATGGCCGCGACTTCGTCGAGCATGGCCTGCCGGGCCTCCGGGTCCAGTTCGCTCTGGATCTGCGGCAGCAATTCGTCGACACGCGCGTTCGAATAGCCGCCGAAATTCCACGTCCCTAGCGTTTCGGTCGGCGTATGCGCGAGGAACCGGATGGGGTGCTCGGCGTCGAAGGTTCCGGGCGACCAGCCCAGAAGGTACATGTCGTAATTGCCGGCGCGCAGTTCGGTCCAGTAGTTGGCGACGGGGATCGCTTCGAGTTGGGCGTCGATGCCGACCTGTCCGAGCATGCCCACAATCGCCTGGCACACGTCGGAATCGTTGAGGTAGCGATCGTTCGTGCATTTGAAGTTGAACGCAAAACCATCGGCGTAGCCCGCCTCGGCGAGCAGTTCGCGCGCCAGATCGGGATTGAACTCGGGACGCGCGGCGTTTTCCTCCGAATATCCGGAAAGTCCCGCGGGCTGCAGCTGGCTTGCCGGTTCGGCCATGCCGTCCATCAAAACCTGGTCGATCGCATCCACGTTGATCGCATGGGCGACGGCCTCGCGGACGTTCATGTCGCGGAAGGGGTTGCCCTCGACATCGCCGGAGCCGCCATAAAGCGTGTCCTTGTTGTGTCCGAACCCAAGCATGATGACGCGCGCTTCAAGCCCTTCGAAAACGGTAATGCCGTCCTGGGTGCGCAAGCGCTCGACATCCTGAACCGGCACGGTCGCGAGCATGTCGACCTCGCCCGAAAGCAGGGCGGCGAGCGCGGTTGCGGGATTTACGATGGGGTTGAATACCGCCTCGGTGATGTTGTGTTCGGGGGTATCCCACCAGTCGGGATTGGGCGTGAGGCGGATTTCGACACCCGGCTCGCGCGCTTGCAGAATGAACGGGCCGGTTCCGTTGGTTTCGAGTGTGGCGGTCGTTTGCTCGTCGCGCGCGGGCATTGTGGCGTTATTGGCCTCGGCCCAGCCACGATCCAGGATCATCCAGTTGGCGATGCTGTCGGGAAAGATCGGATTGGGCGCGTTGAGGACGAAATCGACCGTGTAGTCGTCGACGACCCGAACCTCGCTCACGGGGGCAAACCAGGATTTGACGTCGGACTGTTCGGATATCCCGCGCTCGTAGGAGAACAGGACGTCGTCGGCGGTGAACGCGGCGCCGTCGTGGAATGTCACACCCTCCCGAAGGAAGAAGCGCCAACCGTCCTCGCCTTCAAGCGGTTCCCAGCCGGTGGCGAGCGAAGGCTCGATGGCCATGTCCTTGCCGCGGCGCACGAGCCCCTCGTAGATATTGTTGAGGAAGGACGTTACCGGTGCGAGGTTCGCCGCGTGCGGGTCCATCGTCTGCGGATCGGTGGTCGCCGACCAGCGGAAGGTCTCCGCATGCGCACCGCCGGCCAGGGCGGCACCCGCGACGGCGGCCAAAGCGAGGTTCAGGATTTTGGACATGACTTTCCTCCCGGCATTGCCAAGAACCCGAGCTTTGCAGAGCGCGCCGTGGGCGGCAAGGGCGATCTCGGAAAGGTGTCCGGACTGTCCTGCCGCCCGTTCGCAGACTACGGCGCCGGATGGCCGGTAAACCACGCGACCATTTCCGCGGTGTTGCTCACGCCCAGCATGCGCATCAGTCTGAGGCGATGCGTATCGATGCTGCGGCGTGAGAGCCCGAGTTCACCGGCAATCACCGCGCTTGTCTTGCCCTGTGAAATCAGCGACAGGATCTGGCGCTGCCGGTCGGTGAGCGCATAATGCGCTTCGAGCACCGGCCGTGTCATAGCGTCGAAGCAATAGATCGCTTCGGAAAACGGGTCCGCTTCGATCATCGAGCGCCCGCGCACGTGACACCAGAACTCGGACCCGTCGCGCCGGCGCATGATGCGCTCGTCGGTATAGCTGCGCCCGCCGGAGAAATTGGCGCGCCAGAGGTCGCCGACCATCACGAAATCCGCAAGCCGTGGATAAAGGATGTTGAAGCTCTGGCCGGCGAGTTCCTCGGCCTCATAGCCGAATAGCGCGGCGAATGCGGGATTGACCTCGCGGATGATGCGGTGCGTGGCGAAGACCATCGGTACGGGCATTGCTTCGAGCGAGAAGCGGCGGGGCGGATCGGGTGCGGACATGACGTATAAATACGTCTTTCTGTGACGCTCCCGCAAGCGATACCTTGCACTTGACGCGCGTGATCCAAGCGCCGGGAGGACCTGAATGACCACCGATATTCATATCGTCGCAGCCATGCGTACGCCTATTGGCGTTCTTGGCGGCGGGCTGGCGTCGTTGCCGGCGCATGCGTTGGGCACCACAGCGATTGCCGCGGCCCTCGAGGCCGCCCGGGTCGCGCCCGATGCCGTCGAGGAAACCATAATGGGGCAGGTGCTTACCGCCGGGGCCGGCCAGAACCCGGCGCGGCAGGCGGCACGGGGCGCAGGCATTCCCGACAAGAGCACGGCCTTCGGGGTCAACCAGGTCTGCGGAGCGGGGCTCAGGGCCGTTGCGCTTGGCTATCAGCAAATTCTCTGCGGCGACGCGGAGGTGGTCGTCGCGGGCGGGCAGGAATCCATGAGCCAGGCGCCCCATGTCGCGATGCTGCGCGCGGGCAAGAAGCTCGGCGACATCAATTTCGTCGATACGGTCATGCGCGACGGGCTGATGGATGCGTTTTACGGCTACCCCATGGGCGTTACGGCGGAAAACGTCGCCCGGCAGTGCGATGTAACCCGCGACGCGCAGGATGCATTCGCGCTCGCCTCGCACCAGAAGGCATCGGCAGCCACGCGGGAGGGCCGATTTGCCGAGCAGATCGTGCCGGTCACCATCAAGACCCGGAAGGGCGAGACGGTGATCTCGGAGGATGAACTCATCCGCCACGACGCCACGCTCGAGGCCTTGGCAAGGCTCAAGCCCTCCTTTGAGGCAGACGGTACGGTGACGGCGGGCAATGCCTCGGGTATAAACGACGGTGCCGCCGCACTTGTCCTGATGTCGGACGCCGCGCTCAAGTCACACAACGCCTCCCCCATGGCGCGCGTCGTCTCGTGGGCGACGACCGGGCTCGATCCGGCCGTCATGGGCCTTGGCCCCATCGCAGCGTCGCGCAAGGCGCTTGAAAAGGCCGGTTGGTCCGCCTCGAGCATCGATCTTTGGGAAGCCAATGAAGCTTTCGCGGCGCAAAGCCTCGCCATCATGGGCGATCTCGGAATCGATCCCGACCGCGTCAATGTCAATGGCGGCGCCATCGCGATGGGGCATCCCATCGGCGCTTCGGGCGCGCGGGTTTTGACGACCCTCGTTCACGAAATGGCCAGGCGTGATGTCAAGCGCGGGGTTGCCACACTCTGCATCGGGGGCGGCATGGGCATCGCCATGTGCATCGAGCGCTGAGGGGAAGACAATGAACGATATCCTCTGGAAGCCCAGCGACACCGTCATCCGCGCCACCGCCCTATGGGGTTTTGCCAACAAGACCCGCCCGCTTCACGGGGCGGCGCCCGAAAACTATCCGGCGCTGCTCGACTGGTCGATCAAGGACCCCGACACCTTCTACGGCGCGCTCTGGGACGAACTCGGCATCATCGGCGACAAGGGCGATGCGGCCTTCGTCCCCGGCCAAACCATCCGCGACGCGCAGTTCTACCCCGGCGCGAAGCTCAACTACGCGGAGAACCTTCTCCAGCGCCGCGACGACAGCCCCGCCATCATTGCCCATCGCGACGACGGCACGCGCCGCACCATAAGCTGGGGCGGGCTTTACGATGCCGTTTCGCAACTCATCGGCGTCTTGCGTGCCGAGGGCGTTGGCCGTGGCGACCGCGTCGCGGCCATCGTTACCCATGATATCGAAGCCATCGTCGGTTATCTCGCGACCTCGGCCATCGGCGCGATCTGGGCCTCATGCTCACCCGATTTCGGACCCGCCGGCGCCTCGGACCGGCTATGCCAGATCGACCCCAAGGTGCTGATCGCCGTTCCGGGCTATTCCTATGCCGGCAAGGCCGTCGACGTAGCGCCCGCGATCCGCGCCGTCGCTGAAGGCTCGGACCTTTCGCGCATCATCACCGTCGGGGACGTACCCGAGACCTTGGCGGGATTGCCCGCGGTATCGTGGGACGACGCGCTGGGCGCCCACGCGCCGCAGGAGATCGCCTTCGAACGCATGGCGTTTTCCGCGCCGCTCGTCATCCTCTTTTCCTCCGGCACCACCGGCAAACCCAAATGCATCGTCCACTCGGCGGCGGGGCTTCTCATCCAGCACAAAAAGGAGCTGGCGCTTCATTGCGATATCCGTGCCAACGAGCGCTTCTTCTATTTCACCACATGCGGCTGGATGATGTGGAACTGGCAGGTCTCGGGCCTGTCGCTCGGCGCGACGCTCGTCACCTATGACGGCAACCCGTGCTATCCCGAAGCCGACCGCCTCCTCGACGTCATCGACGCCGAGGACATCGCGATTTTCGGCACCAGCGCGAAATATATCGACTCTTGCGCCAAGGCCGGTCTCAAACCGGGCCAGAGCCACAAACTCGAGACGCTGCGTCTGATCCTCTCGACGGGTTCGCCGCTGATCCCGGCGAGCTTCGACTATATTTATCGCGACTGGAAGTCGAACGTGCATCTCGCCTCGATCTCGGGCGGCACCGACATCTGCGGGTGTTTCCTCGGCGGCAACCCGATACTGCCGGTGCACCGCGGCGAGCTCCAATGCGCGCTCCTGGGGATGGACGTCGATACGCTGGACGACGATGGCAACCCGGTTGCCGGCGTCCCCGGCGAATTCGTCTGCCGCAGTGCGCATCTCTCCATGCCGCTCGGATTCTGGGGCGATGAGGACGGCAGCCGCTATACCGACGCCTATTTCTCCCGCTTCCCCGGGGTCTGGGCGCATGGGGATTTCGTCGAGAAGCGTCCTTCGGGCGGCTTCATCATCCACGGGCGGTCCGACACAACGCTCAACCCCGGCGGCGTGCGCATCGGCACCGCGGAGATCTACCGTCAGGTCGAAACGCTGGACGCCATCGAGGAGGCCGTGGCCGTCGGCCAGGACATCGACGGCGACCAGCGCGTGATCCTCTTCGTCAAGATGCGCGAAGGCCTGCTGCTCGACGAAACGATGGAAAAGGAAATCCGCAGCCGCATCCGCAAGGGCGCGAGCCCGCGGCATGTGCCCGCGCGGATCATCGCCGTGCCTGCGATCCCGCGCACCCGCTCGGGCAAGATCTCGGAGATCGCCGTGCGCGACACGATCCACGGGCGGCCGGTCAAGAACACCACCGCGCTTGCCAACCCCGAAAGCCTCGACGCCTATCGCGATCTCCCGCAATTGCAGGATTAGGCCTATACGGCCGCCTGCAGCCGTTGGCGCCGCCGCTCTGCCTGCACATCAGGGTCGGGATCGAGGCCGGCTGCAAGCAGCGCCTGGGTGTAGGCCTCTCTGGGCCGGTTGAAGATCTGCTCGGCGGTCCCGCTTTCGACGATATGGCCGCGCTGCATGACAATGACGTCGTCCGCGAAGTCGCGTACCACGGGCAGATCGTGAGCAATGAAGAGGAAGGCGATCCCCAGTTCGTCGCGCAGGCGCCCGAGGAGCGCGATCACCTGTGCCTGGATCGAGACGTCGAGCGCCGACACGGCCTCATCACAGACGATCAGCTCGGGTTCGAGCGCGAGGGCTCGGGCGATGGCGATGCGCTGGCGCTGGCCGCCTGAGAACTGGTGCGGGTAACGTTTGGCGTGCTCGGGCCTCAGACCGACCTGCACGAGCAGTTCCTCGACCCGCTCTTTCCACCGCGGCTTGGGGAGGAGGTCGCGATGGATGGCCCAGGCTTCGGAGATGAGCTCGAACACCGACATGCGCGGGTTGAGCGACTGCGTCGGATCCTGGAAGACCATCTGCATCTGCCGCCGCAGGCCGAACAGCTCTTTGGACGGCATGTCGAAAAGGTTGCGGCCCTTCCAGAAGGCTTCGCCGCCCGTGGGCGCCTCGAGTTGCAGGATGGTGCGCGCGAGGGTCGACTTGCCCGACCCGCTTTCACCCACGACGGCTATGGTCTGCCCGGCGTGGAGCTTGAAGCTTGCGTTTTCGAGCGCGGTGAAATCGCCATAGGTCTTGGAAACGTTACGGGCTTCGAGCAGAACCGGGCGCTCCGATCCGCCCGATCGCATGTCGCCCTTGCCGGGCGCCGCGGCGATCAGCTTGCGCGTATAGGCGTGTTGCGGGTTGTGGTAGACCTCATGCGCCGTCCCCTCCTCGACGATCTCACCGGCATTCATCACCACCACGCGGTCGGCGATTTCGGCAACGACACCGAGATCGTGGGTGATGAGCAGCAGCCCCATGCCGGTTTCCGCCTGCAGCTCCTTCAAAAGCGCCAGCACTTCGGCCTGCACGGTCACATCGAGCGCCGTTGTCGGTTCGTCCGCGATCAGGATGTCGGGTTTGAGCGCGAGCGCCATGGCGATCATGAGCCGCTGGCGCTGTCCGCCGGAGAATTGATGGGGGTATTTCTCGAGCGCCGCGTCGGGATCGGGGATGCCGACGCGCGCGACGAGCTCGCGCGCCCGCTTGCGCGCCTCGTCGCGGGAGCGGCCATGCGCGGTCATCGTTTCCATGATCTGCCAGCCAACGCGATAGACCGGATTGAGGTGGCTCAACGGGTCCTGAAAGATCATCGAGATGCGCTTGCCGTTGAGCTTGCGGTGCTCCTCGGCGCTGATCGCGAGAAGATCGCGGTCCTCGAACAGTATCGAGCCGCTGACGATCTCGCCGGGCGGGATATCGATCAGGTTCATGATCGCCGAGGCGGAGACCGATTTTCCCGAGCCGCTTTCCCCCAAAATGGCGAGGGTTTCGCCCTTATCGAGATGCCAGCTTACGTTCTTGACCGCATCGACCGCGCCGGCGGCCGTGTGGAAGCGCACGGAAAGGTCCCGGACCTCGAGAAGATGATCAGCCATTGGATGTCTCCCCGGCCTTGTCGGATTTGGTGCGCCCTTCGAGCCGCCAGCGCTGCATCGGATCAAGCGCGATGCGCATCCAGTTCGAGAGGAGGTTGAGCGAAAGCGTCGTGAGGATGATCGCCAGCCCCGGCCAGAAGGCCAGCCACCAGGCGCTCGTAAGGTAGGGCCGCCCCTGGCTGACCATCAGCCCCCAGGTGATGTCGGGAGGCTGAATGCCGATGCCGAGGAACGAGAGCGAGGATTCGGCGAGCATAACGAAAGCGAAGTCGAGCGTCGCGATGGTGATGAGCGTCGGCGCCACAACCGGCAGGATGTGCCGGAAGATGATGCGCAGATGGGAGGCTCCCATCACCTTGGCGGCCTGCACGAACATGCGTTCGCGAATCTCAAGCACCTCGGCGCGGGTCGTGCGCAGATAGACGGGGATACGGGTGATCGCGAGCACGATGATCAGATTGGTGACCGAGGGCGGCAGGATGTAGAGCACGATCACCGCCAGAAGCAGCGAGGGGAAGCTCATGATCACGTCCGCGAGGCGCATGATCACCTGGCTGATGGTCTTGCCCGCATAACCGGCGATGAGGCCCAGGGTCGCGCCGACGGTCATCGAGAAGACGACCGCGCCTGCAGCGACCATCATCGTGTTCTGGGCCGCGACGACGATGCGCGCCAGAAGCGGACGCCCCAGCGCATCGGCACCTAGAACGAACAGCCAGCCGCGCTCGAACGCGAATGGCGGCGCGTTGCGGCCGCGCAGGTTCTGCGCAGTGGCCGCGTCGCCCAGAAGAGCCGGACCGAACAGCGCACACAGTACGACGATGACGAGGAAGATGGCGGCGACCAGTGCGAACCTGTCGCGCGTGAGCATCTTCGCCAGCCGCATGACGGCGCCGGGCTCGGATGTCTTTACGGGTTCGCTGGTGGGCAGGGTTTCGCTCATGGCCATATCAATACCTGATGCGCGGATCGAGGGCGGCGTAGGCCATGTCGATCAGGAGGTTCATGATGAAAATTGCGATGGCGGTCACCATGATCGCGGCGAGCACGACGTTGAAATCGCGCTGGAGGATGGAGTCGATCATGAGTTTGCCGACGCCGGGGAACCCGAAAATGGTCTCGACGATGACCGCGCCGTTGAGCAAGGCGGCGGCCTGATCGCCCATGACGGTGATGACGGGCAGCATGGCGTTGCGCAGGGTGTGCACGAAGATAATGGGCGTGTTTTTGACGCCCTTGGCGCGGGCGGTCTTCACATAGGCCGAGGAGAGCGCGGTGATCATCGACCCGCGCACGACCTGCACGATCAATCCAAAGGGGCGGATGAAGAGGACACCGACGGGCAGGATCCAGTGCCATACCGAGCCGGTGCCGGACGTTGGGACCCAGCCGAGCGTTACAGCGAAGATGACGATCGCGACAATAGCGATCCAGAAGTCCGGTGCCGAAGCACCGATGAGCGAAAGGAGCGAAGCAAAGCGGTCGAAGAACCCGCCGGCCCTGAACGCCGCGAGCGAGCCGACAATGATCGCGGAGATGGTCACCAGCGTCATGGTGATGAGCGCCAGGCGCAGGGTCCAGGTGAAGGCCTCGAGCACAACCCCGATTGCCGGCCGGGCGCGGCGGACGGAATCGCCGAAATCGAGGTGCAGCACGTCCCAGACATAACGGCCGAATTGTTCTAGGATCGGGTCGTCGTATCCGTGCAGCGCGCGGAACTGGTCCTTCATTTCCTGCGTGGCGTCGATGGGCAGGAAGAGGTTGGTCGGATCCCCGGTCAACCGCGAAAGGAAAAAGACGAGCACGATCAGCCCGACAAGCGAGAGGAAGCTGGCCAGTGTGCGTTGCCGGATCAGTTGGATCATCCCGTTTTCTCCTCAACCGGAGTGCGGAGGGCAGCCGCGCCGCCCTCCGCTTCGTCCTCAGGTCTATCTATCTCAGTTGAAGCTGATTTCGGAAAGCTGCAGCTGAGAGTTGGTCGCGATTGTCGGCGTCCACTCGATGCCTTCGTCCACGCGGGCAAAGCCGACCATGTGGAACAGCAGGACGTCAACGATGGCTTCGTCGTGGATGTAGGCGAAGAGCTCGGACCACAGCGCTTCACGCTCTTCACCCGAAGCGGCGGTCGCCTCTTCGATCAGCGAGTCGATACGCGGGTCGGACAGGCCCGACTGCGTGCCGTCGGTGTGGTACTTGAAGAACATCGAGAACACCGGATCGCCACGCGAATTGTCGTGCATCGCGCCGACGAGCTGCGGCAGACGGTCTTCGGGGAAGGGCTTGGAGTAGATGTTCTCGAACTCGGCCACTTCGTACATCTGCAGATCGACGTTGAACCCGACATCGGTCAGCATGGCCTGGATGGCTTCGTAGACCTCGGTCGCGTTGGGGTAGTTGTTGGTGCGGCCGACGATCTGGATCTGCTGATCGACGTCGACGCCGTCGGCACGGGCTTCTTCAAGCAGCTCGCGGGCACGGTCGGGATTGTAGTCCCAGACCTCGATCTCGTCGTTCCAACCCAGCGTCGTGGGCGGAACCATGGCGACGGCCGGCTCGGTGCCCTGCGGCAGGAGCGTACCGACGAAAGCTTCGCGGTCGATGGCGAGGTTGAGCGCTTCACGCACGCGAATGTCGCTCAGCGGCTCCATCGAATGGTCGAGGCGCAGATAAAGGGTTTCGGAGTTCGGATAAGCGAAGTTCTTGTCCGCCGTCCGGCCCTCGATTTCCGACACGGTCGGCGCGATATCGGCCTCGCCCGCTTCCACCATGGCCGCACGTACGGCAGATTCGCTGCGCACCACATAGGTCGCCTCGGTCACTTCCGGGGCCTCGCCCCAATAGTCGTCGCGGCGGGTCAATGTAATGTTCTGGCCCACATTCCATTCCGAAAGGACGTAGGGGCCGGTACCAACGGGCTCGCGCACGAATTCAACCGGCGTTTCGGAGGGGACCATCGTCACGAGCGTCATCAGAAGCGGCAGGATGGGCTGGGCCGGATCGGACGTGATGTCGATGGTGTGATCATCGACGACATTGAACGAAAGCTCCATGCCGGCGAAATAGCGCGGGGTCTCGCAGCTGATCTGGTCGGAGAACGCCCGTTCGAACGAGTGCTGGACGTCCGCGGCGTCGAAGGCCGAGCCGTCCGAGAACGTCACGCCTTCGCGCAGGTGGAAGCGCCAGGTGCCATCGCCCATGTCTTCCCAGCTTTCGGCAAGACGCGGCATCAAACCGGCGTCGCCGCGTACGTCGAGCTCGGTCAGCGTTTCAGAGATGTTCTGCATGATCACGCGCCCGATATTCGAGCGTGTCGCCATGCAGGGCTCCATCAGATCGACTTCTTCATTGAGAACGATGGTGACGGCGGTATCGCTTTGCGCGAGCGCCGGCTGGACGCCCGTCGCGGCCAGCGCGGTGCCGACGAGCAACAACTTCCTAAGCATCACATAACCTCCCTTAGGTGCAGCGCAAGAATGGAGCGACATGCGGGCGGCGCTGCGGGCGCCCGGGTAGTCGGATATCGAAAAGCGGGTCAGAACGGCCATAGGCGGACCCTCAAGCGCGCAAGCCAGCCGCCACCGGCGGCAATCAGCGTGGCGCCGAAAATGACGGCGGCGCCGATCCATGTGAGGGGACCGGCAATTTCGCCGAACAAAATGAAAGCGAAGATGGCGACCGCCGGCAGGCGCAGGAAGTCGAGCGGCGCGAGGAACGAGGCATCGGCCATGCCGAGAGCCCGGGTGACAAAGGTCATGTTGAGCGCACCGAAAATGCCCTGGGCGACGAGCAGGCCGAGCTCGAAGAGCGTCGGGGTCGTCCAGACGGCGATCGCGGGGATCAGCGCCAGCGGGACGATGAGAATGAGATTCCAGGCCACCAGCGTATCGGTATTGTCCCGGGCCGACATCACCTTGAGCATCAGCTGCACGACGGCGGTGAGCGCGGCACCGGCAAGCGCGAAAAGGAGCGCCGGGGACACACCTTCAGAATTACCGGGCTGCAAGACGATCATGGCACCGGAAAAGCCGGCGATAACGGCGAAGACACGCGCGGCGCCCAGCCGTTCGCCCAGAAGCAGCCACGCGCCGAGGGTCAAAAAGATCGGCCCGGTGAAGACGATGGCGGTCGCATCGGCCAACGGCGCAGCGCCGAAGGCAATGAAAAAGCAAATGAGGCTCAAGAGTTTCAATCCGGCGCGCGCGACATGCATGAAGCGGTAATGCGAGCGCAGCATACCGGGGCGCGAGGCGATCCACGGCAGAACGAACAGAAGACCGAAGAAGCCGCGGAAGAATCCGATAACAAAGGGATGAACGCCGCCGGCGAGCAGACGCACGATGGCGGCATCGGCGGCGCTGAGTATCGCCGCGCCCGCCATGAGCGCCGCGGCCAGCATCAGCCGGCCCTGCCCGGGCATCTGTACCGTTCCTGCGCTCATGAGGTTGAACTCCCTTCCGACGCCTCCTCGCACCGTTGCGGCACTATGGTTCAGGCAGACCAATGTTGTCAACACGAACCCGCATCGGAAATCACCATTTACCCTCATACCTCCACTATGTCTTTGTTTTTAGGCCGATATTTTTTATCTCCTCAGCGCCATAGATGAACAAATTTCACACAACCAACTTGACAACTTTTTCTCGAACAGCAATTCTCCGACCCAATCGAGGTTCATAACAAGCGGAGGACGGCGTGACGCCCGAGGCGATCGAACAACAGATGGATGGGCAACTGCGGCGTGACGCGGAGAGCGGGATGCTGACGGCCGTCCTGCCCTCGCCGGTGGTTCAAAATCACGCCGCTTTTCTGGATTTTCTGCCGGACGGGCGCCTTGTTTGCGCGTGGTTCGGCGGCTCGCTCGAGGGGGCGTCGGACATCTCCATTTATGCCGCGACGCTCGACCCGCAGGGGGACCGCTGGAGCCCGGCTCACAAGCTTACCGACGATCCGGAACGGTCCGAGCAGAACCCGGTGATCTTTGCTGCGCCGGACGGTGGGTTGCGCTTGTTCAATACGGCGCAGCCACATGGCAACCAGGATGAATGCCTGCTGCGCGAGCGCGCGCTCGTCGTATCGGGCAATGCGCTTTCGACCGGCCCGGCACGCGCGCTCGACGTGCCGCTGGGGAGTTTCGTGCGCGCCCGCGTTACGGTTCGTGACGACGGCGCGTGGATGCTCCCCCTCTTCCGCTGCATTTCTCGGCCGGGACAGCGCTGGACGGGCAGTCACGACACGGCGGCGATCGCCGTGAGCACGGATGCCGGAGCGTCATGGGCAGTCGAGGAGGTGCCCGATTCCATCGGATCGGTGCACATGACGATCGTTCCGGCTGGGAACGGGACGCTGGCGGCGTTCTACCGCAGGCGACAGGCGGATTTCGTCCACCGCTCGGAAAGCGGTGATGGCGGGCGGAGCTGGTCCGCGCCCGCGCCGACAGATGTGCCGAACAACAACTCCTCGATCAATGTGATCTCGCTCGCGGACGGACGCATCGCAATGGTGTGCAATCCAACATCCGCCGCAACGTCGAGCGACCGGCGGCAATCGCTTTATGACGAACTCGAGGTCGCCGACGACCGCCCGGACGCCGAGGGCGGCTGCGATCCCGTCTGGGGCGTGCCGCGCGCACCGGTGACACTGTGCGTTTCCGAGGACGGAGGCAGAACCTTCCCCGTCAGGAGGATCATCGAGGACGGCGAAGGCACATGCCTTTCGAACAACTCGGTCGACGGACGGAACAAGGAAATGTCCTATCCTTATATGGTGCAGGGCGCGGACGGGGATATCCATGTCGCCTATACCTATCATCGGCGCGCCATCAAATATGTGCGCCTTCCCCTAAGCTGGATCGACGGAGGCGCGGGCGCGTGAGCGGGATTATCGGAATTACCATGGGCGATCCGGCGGGCGTCGGACCGGAGGTCACCGTCAAGGCGGTGGCCGAAATGACGCCGGAGGACCGCGCGAACACACGGATCTTCGGCAACCGCCCGACGCTGGATGCCGCATGCAAGGCGGCCGGGGTCGCGCTCGATCTCGATCCGTTGGTCATCGATCTGCCGCTCGAAGGCGCTCCCCTGCCCTGGGGCAAGCTCGACGCCAAGGCGGGCGATGCCGCGTTTCGGTTCATCGAAGCCGCGGTCCGCGCGGCGGAAAAAGGCGAGATCGGCTGCATCGTCACCGCGCCGATCAACAAGGAAGCCCTCAACGCCGCCGGTCACCACTATGACGGGCATACGGGGATGCTGACGGCGCTGACCGGATCGAAGTCGGCCTTCATGCTGCTGGCCTCGGACCGGCTCAAGGTGATCCACGTCTCGACGCATGTTTCGCTCAAGGACGCGATTGGCCGGGCGACGCCCGAACGCATCCTCGCGACGATCGAGGCCGGGCACGAGCACCTCAAACGCATCGGCATCGAGAAGCCGCGCATTGCGGTCGCGGGGATCAATCCCCATTGCGGCGAGAACGGGCTATTTGGCACGGAGGACGACGAGAACATCGTCCCAGCGGTCAAGGCCGCACAGGAGAAAGGCATCGACGCGCAGGGGCCGATTTCCGCCGATACGGTCTATCACCGCGCCTATTCGGGCGCGTTCGACCTCGTCGTCGCGCAGTACCACGACCAGGGGCACATCCCGATCAAGCTGGTTGCCTTCGACACGGCGGTCAATGTTTCGGTCGGTCTGCCCATCGACCGGACTTCGGTCGATCACGGCACCGCCTTCGACATCGCCGGAACCGGCAAGGCCAACCACGTCAACATGAATGCCGCCATCGCCTATGCGCGCCGGCTGGTGAGCGAGAACGCCGCATGACAAACCAGACCCCAGCCATTTCCGGCGTTTTCAGCGCCGCAGCGACACCCTTGACCGCCGAGGACACGCCGGACCATGCGGCATTTGCCGTCCACTGCAAGGCGCTGCTTGAAGAAGGCTGCGACGGCATTGCGCTATTGGGCACGACGGGGGAGGCCAATTCCTTCGGCATCGCCGAACGCATGGACATTCTCGACAAGGTCATCGAGGCGGGCGTCTCGCCGGACGTGCTCCTGCCCGGAACGGGGCACACGAGCGCACAGGACACCATTGCGCTCACCCGGCATGCTGCCGAGGCGGGCGTCCAGGGCGTCGTCCTGCTTCCGCCGTTCTATTACAAGGGCGTCAGCGATGAGGGACTTTTTCGCGCCTACGCCAAGGTGATCGAAGGCGTCGGCCGGGACGATCTCAAGATCATCCTTTACCACATCCCCCCAATCGCCAACGTGCCGCTCTCGCACGACCTGATCGCACGGCTCATCGAAGCCTTCCCCGGCATCGTCGTGGGCGTCAAGGACAGTTCGGGCAAGCTCGAAAGCATGACCGAGACCGCCAAAGCGTTCCCCGGCTTTTCAGTCCTTGCCGGTGCCGATCCCTTCATGCTGCCGCTGCTGCGCGCGGGCGGCGCGGGGTGTATCACCTCGAGTTCGAACCTCATTGCGCCGGACTTGCGTTTCGTCTTCGACAATTGGGACAAGCCGGAGATGGCCGATGCCGTCGAGGCGGCGCAAACGCGCATCGACACCTGGCGCAATCTCACCAACGCCTATGTCCAGCTTCCAACCGTCAAGGCCATGCTTGCGCGGCGCCGCAAACACCAGGGCTGGCTGCGTGTCCGTCCGCCGCTCGTCGAGCTGACGCCGGACGAATGCGAAATCGTCTGGGCGCAGATGGCCCAGCTTGAATCCCAGTAGAAAGGACCGCGCTATGGACGGCATGGCACGCGCCATAACCCTTCACCAGCCCAAGCGCCTAGAAATCGGCGCGGGCGCGTCCGAACGCCTGGGAGAATGGGCCGCTGATTTCGACACCGTGCTCGTTTTTGCGACCGAGCATACCGATCGCTACGTGGATCGGCTCAAGCTCACCGGTAAGGTCACGGTCTTTTCCGATCTCCCGCCCGAGCCCGGCATTGCGGCGCTCGAGGCCGCGCTCGAAGCGGCCCGTGACGCGCGCCCGCAGCTCATTGTCGGGCTTGGCGGCGGTTCGGTTCTCGACATCGCCAAGCTCGCTGCCGTCCTGTGGGACAGCAATCAGACACTCGCCGACGTCGTGGGACCAAACAAGGTCAGTGGCCGCAACACGGCGCTCGCGCAGGTGCCGACGACCGCGGGGACCGGCTCGGAAGCCGGCATCCGTGCGCTCGTCACCGATCCGGACACCCTCGCCAAACTCGCTGTCGAGAGCACGCATATGCTCGCGGATCTGGTGATCCTCGACCCGGAACTCACATATTCGGTGCCCCCGGCGGTGACGGCTGCGACGGGGATCGATGCGATGGCCCATTGCGTGGAAGCGTTCACCAACATCAAGGCCCATGACCTTGTCGACGCCTATGCGCGCATGGGGCTGGCCTTTGTTGGCAAATACCTCGCACGCGCAGTCGAGGATGGCACGGATACAGAAGCCCGGGCGGGAATGATGCTCGCGTCCTATTATGGCGGGGTGTGCCTCGGCCCGGTCAACACGGCCGCCGGACACGCCCTCTCCTATCCGCTCGGCACACGGCTGAAGCTCCCCCACGGGCTGGCGAACGCCATCATCTTCCCGCATGTTCTTGCCTACAACACGCCAGCGCGCCCGGAGAAAACCGGCGAAGTGCTGTCCTTTCTCGGGCTCGACGCCGCGGAGGATGCCGAAGGCGTGTTCGAGGCCGCATACGGGTTCTGCAAGGCGCTCGGGGTCGAGATGGCGCTGGGCTCGCACGGGGCCGACGCGGCCGACCTGCCCGACTGGGCCAGGGAAGCGCACGCCATTCGTCGGCTGATGGACAACAATCCGCGCGAGATGAGCGTCGACGACGTGTTGGGGATTTACAAAGCGGCCTATTAAGGCCGCTTGTCCTCGGTGCCCTCGAACAGCCGGTCGCGCGAGCCGATCAAGTGCTCGCGCATGCGCTGGCGCGCGGCGTCTGCGTCACCTGCCTTGATGGCATTATAGATCGCGTCGTGCTCGGCAAAGGCGTGCTGCAGGCCGCCCGAGGTCATCTTGAGCGAGATGCCGTGGAACTGCATGCCGACTGCAATGTGGTCCTTGAGCGCTTCCATGGCGGTCGCGAAATACTGGTTGCGTGAGGCTTGGGCGATGGCGAGGTGGAAACCGAAGTCGGCGTCCTCGCGGTGCCGGTGCTGGCTTGTCGCATCGCGCAGCAGATCGAGCGCGGACTTTATCGCAGCGAGCGCGTCGGCGTCGTGGCGCAGTGCCGCGCCGGCGGCGGCTTCAGGCTCCAGGGTCAGCCGGAATTCGTAGCACTGGCGCAGATCTCCGAGGTTCTCGAGCTGCCCGAAGCCGAGCGGCTCCCTGACGCCGAGATTGCGCACAAAACTGCCCGAGCCGCGCCGCGAGTAGATCAGCCCCTGATCGCGCAAGCGCTGCAGCGCGTCGCGAACCACCGGGCGCGATACCTGGAACTCGGATGCAAGTTCATGCTCCGTCGGCAGGCGTTCGTCGGCCTCGTATGCTCCCGACTTAATCGCACGCAGCAGCTTCTCGAAAACGAAGTCGCCAAGGCGTTTCCGGTTCGCGATCGGCTGAACGTCATCCAGTGCCATCTTTGCTCCTACCCGTTACACCGTGCCTGGCACGGCGGCGCCATACCTCCGGGCAACCTCAGCCAACGCGTCGGCCGCTCCAAATCCGCCCGACTTGCTGATCACGGTCAAACCGCCGGCGCGCGACACCGGCAGGCCGTCGACGATCTCCCCCAGAACGTCCAGAACGCCGATCCCCAGCGCACCCAGAACCGTTTCCGCGGTCGCGCCGCCCGAGATGAGCGCGCCGTCATACCCTTCAAAGCATTTCTGGTTCAAGCTTTGGGCGAGTGCAAGGGCCACGTCCTGCTCGGCGGCGACCGCTTCGCCGGGGACCGCCTGAAGAATCGTCAACCGGGCGTCTGCGGGCGTTGTGTCCGTGGCGAGTTTTCCGTTAGGAGCCGCAAGGTACTGCAGATCGGCGTGACGTTGTACGAGAACATCGATCTGGGCCAGCGTGATCGGATCGCGCGAACCGATCACCATCACGAGCTTCCGTCCGAGATTCGTCACCTGCCGTGACACCGCGCCGGTCATCGACTGCGCCAGCGCGGCCGCGAGCCCGCGTGCGCCGACAAGCACCGCCGTTTCGGGACGTCCGAGCACCGCCTCCCGCATGGCCTCGGCCGATGGCGTATCCGGTATGTCGCTGCGTGACGCGGCCGCGCCGAGCTTTCGCGCGATCTCTATCGGCTCGGCGACGCCGAAACCGGTCAACTTTCCGTCGATTACGGTGCGGCCGAACTCGGGAATTCCCGGCAGAACGGCAAACCGCACGGCGCCGAAGGCCGAAAGTTCGGCTTCGAGATTACCCTTGAGGCGCGAGTCTATCTTCTTGAACAGTCTCGCGTTCTGCGGCAGGGCATCGAGTACCCGCACCACCCTCCGGCGCGCCTCGTCGGGAGGAATTTCGCGGCTCGCGGTGTTGACGGCCACCACATCGGGCCGATGCGCCAAGGCTTGATCGAGATGATCGATCGTCACCGCGACGGCGGTCCGCAGTCCACGGCCCGCAAACGGCGCCGCGGCGTCGAGCGCTCCGGTCAGATCGTCTGCAACAATAGCGAGAAGCATGGGCACGCACTGGAGTTTACATCTTTACAACAACCTGCCCCAGCGGTGGGAGGATATCAAGTGGCATCGGGCAGCCGGCAAGGCTTTTCCGGTGTCGTTCAGGAACGTCTCCCGGCGTTCGGAGTGCCTGCTGTTGTGCAGGTCGAATTCGGCAAGGGGCCCCGTGCCAACGGCCGCCATTGTACGCGGCCCAAGCGCCGGGCGATTTTACCGCGCGCACACGATCGTCAGTTTTTTCAATAGCGCCTGAAAGAACAGGCCGGCCTCAGCACGACGCGCGTCTGACGATCTCGAATCCGATATCGAACACGTCGCGCTCCGGACGCCGTCCCGCGAACCGCTCGAGTAGAGCGTCGGCCGCGGCGCGTCCAAGCTCCTGGCGGTCCACCCTGATCGTCGATATGGCGGGATCGGTGTGGGGGGCGAAGTCCTGATCGCCGAAACCCAGAACGGCTACGTCTTCGGGCACCCTCAAACCCCGCGCCCTGGCCTCGATGATCACGCCGTGAGCCAGAAGATCCGAACTGCAAAAGATGGCGCCGTCCGAAAATGCGTGCGTCTCCAGGAGTTGCCGGAGGCCCAGGCGCCCGTTCGCAAGGCTGGCGGGCGCCGGAAAATCCAATTGGATTGCCGCCGCGCCGGTGCGCTGGGCAAACCGGTCGGAAAACGCCCTCATACGCCGCTGTGCCCTCTCGTCGCCGGCCGAAACGACCGCCGCGCTCCGGTATCCCTGGTCGGCAATGAAATCGGCAGCCGCGCGTCCGGCTCCGGAATGGGAGAAGCCAACGCATACATCGATCGGGGAATCCGTCACGTCCCAGACTTCGACGACCGGTGTCCCCGCGCCCAGCAGCATCTTGCGGGTTCTGGCGGAATGGTGGATGCCGGTCAGAAGCACAGCGTCCGGCCTGCGCGTAAGGTGGGCGGCGACGAGCTTTTCCTCTTCTTCGGGCAGGAACCCCGTCTCGGAAAGGAGCACTTCATATCCGCTGCTGCGGATGCGCGCGTTGAATGTCTGGATGAACGAAGAATAGACGATGTTGGTGATCGAGGGCACGAAGGCGGAGATCAGCATCGAGCGCTGGGATGCCAGCGCCCCGGCGATGGCGTTGGGCACAAAGCCGGTAACGTCGATCGCATCGCGGATTTTCTGCAACGTTTCGGCGGACACTTTTGACGGATCGGAAAGCGCGCGCGAGACCGTAACCTGCGAGACGCCGGCCAGCCGGCCGACATCCGCCATGGTGACACCGCTATGCTGTTTTTTCCGGCGTCTGGCCTGGCCGGTCGTATGGTCGGGAATACTCATCACGCCCATCTTTTACACCGGCCGGGCTAATGCAAGACCTAACCATCCTGCGTGCCATTCTTACCGGCGCGGATGGCCAGCACGATCGACATCGCCAGCGATCCTATGATCAGAACCCACAACGCAGCCGCGATCCAGCTCTTGGTGAAAAAGATCGTGTAGTCGCCGAACGACTCCAGGCTTTTGACGAAATAGACTTCGGCGGACGGCCCGAGGATGAAGCCGATGATGAAGGGCGCGAGTTCGAGCCGCAGCTTGACCGCCAGCCATCCGAAAAGACCGAAGATCAGCAGCGTCCAGACGTCGAACATGATGCCGTAATTGATCGTATATGACCCTATCACGCACATCATCAGGATGAGCGGGAAAAGGATGTGCTTGGGCACGGTGACGAGCAGCGCAAAATACCGGATCGCAAAATACATCATCGCAAACATGGCGATGTTGGCGATCAGCATCGCAAAGATCATGGCATCCCAGGTCACCGGATTGTTGGTGATAAAGAGCGGCCCCACCTGGATGCCCTGCAGCGTGAACGCCCCGATCAGGATGGCGGTCGTCGAGTCGCCCGGTATGCCGAGCGAGAGTAGCGGAACGAGCGCGCCGCCCGTCAGCCCGTTATTGCCCGATTCCGAGGCAACCACGCCCGCGGGCTCGCCTTTGCCGAATTTCTCCGGCGTTTTCGAGAAGGTCTTGGCGTAGGAGTATGAAAGCAGTGAGGCCGCCGAACCGCCAACACCGGGCAGCATGCCGACAAACGTCCCAATGCTCGAGGAGCGCAGCAGATTGGTAATCTGCCCGCCAAAGATCGAGAACGAAAACGTCGACCGCCTGCCGACATGGATGTCCTTGGCATCGAGCTCTTTGGGCATACCGAGTTCGGCCTGGGCGAGGATGGCCGTCAGACCGAAAATGCCGATCAGGACAGGCAGAAGGGAAAATCCGCTGTCGAGCCAGTATTCCGTCCCGGGTGGAACGAGCCGCAACTTGCCGTTGCCGCCATCGGAAATATCGTAGGTGCCGACGAGCGAGATGAAGACGCCCAAAACGCCCGAGAAGATGCCCAGGAGCATATCGGACGAGAGCGCGGCCAACACTGTAAGCGCGAAAAAGATGATGAGGAACTTCTCGACATAGGAGAACTTGATCGCAAAGCCCGCGAGCGGCGGGGCGAAAAAATAGAGCACCGCAAGGCTGAAGAGCCCGCCCACAAGCGATGCGACGATACCGATCCGCAGCGCTTTCTCGCCCTCCCCCTTTTTTGACATCGGATAGCCATCGAATGTCGTCGTCAGCGAACTTGGTGTCCCGGGTATCCCAAGAAGCACCGCTGGAACCAGACCGCCGGCGATCCCCCCTACGTAAAGCCCCAGCAGGAGCGCGAGCCCGTTTTCGAGCCCCAGCGGGAAGGTCAGGGGCAGCGACACCGCGACCGCCATCGTCGCGGTCATTCCGGGAATGGCGCCGAACATGATGCCGATAAAAGTGCCGGCAACGATCAGCATGAGAAAGAGCGGCGTGATGATCTCGAGCATTGGGCAGCCCCTATGGAAGCGTCAGGAAGAACGGGCCCGTAAAGAGCCACCAGACAAAGGCCGGGCCGGCAATCGCAATCGCCGTGAGCGCCGCGACCTGGCGCCAGGGCCGCTCGTGCATGAACAAGAGACCGGTCAAAAGGACGTACGGCCCCGAGCACAGCAGAAAGCCCATGCCGGTATTGGGCCAGATACGCCCGATCGGAACCATGAGGATGAAATAGAGAACGGTCAGTACGATCGTCCCGAAGAACCGGAGCTTGTCCATCGCCGCGAACACATCGCGCCAATACCGCCCGGCGCCCGCGATCCGGGCCCTGTCCCGCAAGAGGATGGCCAGCCCGAGCACGACAAGAAGCGCCCCGATGAGTGTCGGAAAATAGAGGTGTGAGGTTTCGAAATCGATCGATACCTGGGTCCACGCGCCCACGCTTTTTTCTCCTCTGCCGATTGGTGGACCGGCCCGCGATCCGGACGGGCCGGCCCCGCGCTGGTGCTACTCGGCCGAAATCTGCTCGATCACCTGCCCATAGGTGTCGCGCTTCTCGGTCAGATGCGCCCGGGCTTCTTCGGATGGCAGGAAGTTGGGAATAAAGAACGACGCCTTCTGGCGTTCCTGGATCTCTCCAGCCGCAAAGATTTCCGTCAACGCCGTGTCGATCTGGTCGATGATCGCCGGGTCCATGTCGGGATTGAACAGGAAGAAGAATTCCTTGTCGAAGGTGAAGTCCTCTGCCCCATCCAGCGTGACGCTGGTTTGCGGGCTGGCATACTGCAGGAGTTCGTCGCGCGACGTCCCGCCCATGCCCTCTGCCGGGGCTTGCTCGAGTGTGCCCGGACGGGCCGTGATCCACACAAAGCGCATGGCCGTCGCGTCGTCTTCGGGCAATTGCGTGAACTGCTCGTTGGCCTGGATCGACCCGTTAATCACATCGGCAAGATCGTCCCACATCGCCTGGTTCTTGTCCGATTGCGACCCCGTGTTGACCGGAACGATGTTGTCTTCCGACCCCGGCGACATGACGCTTGCCGCGTTCTTCATCGCCGAGAACCCGATTTCCGAAACGCCACCCGGCTGGATGGCGACACGGACGCGCTCCCCATTGGCCGCTGCCGTAAAGATATCCTCCATCGACTGGTAGGGCGAATCGGCGGGCACGAGGTAGGCATTGCCCGGATTGATCGCGACGGTCGGCCCGACAACATAGTTGGCAAAAGGATCTTCGTAACCCTGCACGCCATAGAGATGCCCAAGGTACGACTGGTCATGGAAGATCATGATCGTCGATCCGCTACTGTCGCGCTCGAGGGCCTTGAAGGCCTCGGTCGCGCCCACGGCATCGACGCGAATGTTGATGCCCAGATGTTCGCCTAGGGCCTCGGCGACGATCGAGGAGTTCTGATAGGTGTCGCCCCCCGTCGAGGTCGATCCGATCACCATCCGAACATTGCCCGGCAGTTCCTGAGCACTCAGGGCTACCGGTGTTGCCAGGATCGCGATTGCACTCGTCGCGGCGAGAAAAGTCCTGCGCTTTATCGTCATAGGGTCCTCCCGACAGCCTCAAGGTGGCTGCCCTCAATGTGAATGTCACCGGCACGGCTGCGTGCCGTACTGCGCTATGTTAGCGCATACATAAATGAACATCACATTATCCCCTACCTGTCAACCATACCTCGCATGCTGGGATTTTCTCGACAGAAACGCTTGACGCGCGGCGAATGTATACGCATACACTCTGGTCCAACCACATCCCATTTTGGAGGACGACATGGCCGATCGGCCCCGGCTCACCCCCGACAAGCTGAGAAGCGCGCGCTGGTTTGCGCCGGACGATCTGCGCAGCTTTGGCCACCGCTCGCGCATGATGCAACTCGGCTATGCCGAGGAGGAATTCGCAGGCAAGCCGGTCATCGGTGTGCTGAGCACGTGGTCCGAACTCAATTCCTGCCATTCCCACTTCCCCGAGCGGGTCAAGGACGTCAAGCGCGGGATTGCCCAGGCCGGTGGCTTCGGCGTGGAAATGCCGGTGCTCTCGGTTGACGAGTCTTTCAACAAGCCGACTTCAATGCTGTTTCGCAATCTGCTTGCGATGGAAACAGAAGAGGTCATCCGCGCGCATCCGCTCGATGGCGTCGTGCTGATGGGCGGGTGCGACAAGACCACACCGGGTCTCCTGATGGGCGCGATCTCCGCCGGGGTGCCCATGATCTACCTGCCCGCCGGGCCGATGCTGCGCGGCCACTTTGCCGGCCAGACGCTCGGTTCAGGGTCGGATGCCTGGAAATACTGGGACGAGCGGCGTGCCGGCGCGATCACCGAAGACCAATGGCGCGGGCTTCAGGGCGGCATTGCCCGCTCCGCCGGTACATGCATGACGATGGGCACCGCCTCCACCATGACCGCGATCGCCGATGCGCTTGGCCTGACCCTGCCCGGCGCCTCCTCCATTCCCGCCGTCGACTCCGGGCACCAGCGCATGGCGGCGGCCTGCGGGCGGCGCATCGTCGATATGGTCTGGGAAGACGTGAGGCCCGAGGAGATCGTAACGGATGCGGCGATCAGGAACGCGGCCACGGTCGCCATGGCGACGGGGTGCTCGACCAATGCCGTCGTCCACCTCATCGCCATCGCCCGCCGCGCCGGGATCGCATTGACGCTCGACGATCTTGACGCGCTCGGACGCACGACCCCGCTCATTGCCAATATCCGCCCGGCGGGCCAGACCTACCTGATGGAGGATTTCTTCTACGCGGGCGGCTTGCGGGCCTTGATGAAGCAACTCGAGGAGCGGCTCGACGTCACTTGCATGACCGTCGCAGGCGTCAGCCTCGGTGACGCCATTGCCGATGCGAAGGTCTTTGACGACGACGTTATCCGCCCGCTCTCGAACCCGGTCTATCACGAGGGCTCGCTCGCCGTGCTGCGCGGCAATCTGTGTCCCGATGGTGCAGTCATCAAACCCGCCGCCTGCGACCCCCGCCTCCACGTCCACGAGGGCCCCGCGCTGGTGTTCGACAGCTATCCCGAGATGAAGGCCGCCGTCGATGACGAAAATCTCGACGTCACCCCCGACCACGTCCTCGTCCTGCGCAACGCCGGCCCCCAGGGCGGCCCGGGCTTTCCCGAATGGGGCATGCTGCCCATCCCCAAGGCGCTGATCAAGAAAGGTCATCGCGATATGCTCCGGATATCGGATGCCCGCATGTCGGGCACGTCCTACGGTGCATGCGTCCTGCATGTCGCCCCCGAATCCTTTATCGGGGGGCCGCTCGCCCTCCTCCAGACCGGAGACATCATCCGTCTCGACCTGCCGAGTCGGCGGCTCGACATGGTCGTGTCCGAGGCGGAAATCGCGCGCCGCAGGGCCGCATGGAAACAGCCCGAACCGCGGTTCGAGCGCGGTTATGGCTACATGTTTTCCCGTCACATCACCCAGGCCGACAAGGGGTGCGATTTCGACTACCTCGAACGCGATTTCGGCCGCACCGCAGGCGAACCGGACATTTTTTGAACATGACACACGATCTCGACACCGCCCTCGCGGGCATTTCAGGCATTCTCGTCACCCCTTACGACGACGCAGGGGACATCGCGCCATCCCGGCTCGCCCCGATCATCGACCGCGCGCTCGGTGCGGGTGTCCATATGCCCGTCGTCAACGGTAATACCGGGGAATTCTACGCCCTGACCACCGATGAAGCGTGCACTATGGTCCACGAAGTCGTCGCGCTGGTCGACGGGCGCGCGCCGGTGCTCGCGGGTGTGGGCCGCGGCGTTCGCGACGCCTGCCGGCTCGCCCGCGCCTCAAAAGATGCCGGCGCCGCGGCCCTTATGATCCATCAGCCGCCCGACCCCTTCGTCGCACCGCGCGGCGTCATCGACTACGTCAAGGCCGTTTCCGACGCTTCGGACGGTCTGCCGATCATGCTCTATCTACGCAACGACGCGATCGGGACGGACGCCATTGCCCAATTGTGCGCCTTGCCGGGCGTGAAGGGGGTCAAGTGGGCGACGCCCAATCCTCTTCGTCTCGCCGCCGCCATCGCGGCCTGCCCGGCCGGCATCACCTGGGTCGGCGGACTTGCCGAAGTCTGGGCGCCACCCTTTTATGCCGTCGGTGCGCGCGGTTTCACATCGGGGCTGATCAATGTCTGGCCCGAACGCTCGGTCGAAATTCACAAGGCCCTCACAGCGTCCGACTATGAAAAGGCTCAAGAGCTCATTGCCGGCATGCGGGCGTTCGAAGACATCCGCGCTCAGGAACTCAACGGCACCAATGTCACCGGCGTCAAGGCGGCGCTTCAGGCGATGGGACACGATTGCGGTCCAACGCGCCCGCCGTCGGCCTGGCCGCTCTCGGCCGAACAACAGTACACGATGGCCGAATTCCTGGCGGGGAACGGCCTGCTCGCATCGCACTGAAACAAGAGCTGCCGGATGCGGCGAACGTGAGAGGATCAACGAGAATGAACGAAGAAACCCGCAACAAGCTCATGGGCGTTTCCGTCGCGACGCTGGCGACGGCGCTTTTCAAGCGCGGACTGCGCCACCAGGTGATCCAGGGGGTCCACCCCCTCGGGTGGAAAGGCGCGAACATGGTCGGTCCCGCCTTCACCTTGCGCTACATGCCCGCGCGAGAGGATCGCAATCCGCTCAGCGCCTTCCGCGATCCCGACCACCCCCAGCGCGTCGCCATCGAGACCTGCCCGGAAGGGCACGTTCTCGTCATGGACAGCCGCAAACAGGCCGACGCGGCCTCGGCAGGCGACATTCTCGTCACCCGCCTCATGAAGCGCGGCGCGGCCGGTGTCGTCACCGACGGGGGATTTCGCGATGCGGCAACGATCGCCGAACTCGACATTCCGGCCTATCACACGCGCCCATCGAGCCCCACCAATCTGACCAACAACGAGGCCATCGAGATCAACGGGCCGATTGGCTGCGGCGACGCTCCGGTCTTCCCGGGCGACATCATCGTCGGGGATGCAGACTGTGTCATCGTCATTCCCGCGCACATGGCCGAGGAGGTTGCAAACGAAGCAGTCGAGATGACCGCCTACGAGGATTTCGTCGTCGAACGCGTCAAGGACGGGCAACCGATCATCGGGCTTTACCCCTGCACCAAGGACGAGAACAGGATCGCATTCGAGGCGTGGCGCAAGACGCACGGCAGGTGAGCGCCAATGGGATAGATCGGCGCGCGACGGAACCGCGTGGATCGAAAACCGGCCTCGTCAGCGCCCCCCTTTCGCTATCTGCTGAGGCTGGCGGAACATCTGGAAATTCCCCTGCGGGACCGCAATTCAATGCTGCTTGCAGCAGGGTTTGCGCCTGTTTACGAGGAGTTTGACTGGAACGGCGGCGAGGTACGGCCGGTTCGCAACATCATCGAACCGTTTCTGGAACGACACGCCCCCTTCCCTTCCCTTCTCTTGCATTCGACCGGCACTGGAACATCCGGTTCGCCAACAGCGCGGTTCAGCCGCTGCTTGAAGGGGTATCGGCCGCCATACTCAAGGCGCCGATCAACATCGTCGAGTTGAGCCTCTCACCCGACGGGCTGGCGCCCAGAATCGTGAACTTCGCCGAATGGTCGGGCCACCTTTTAAAGCGCCTCGAAGCTCAGATGCAGCGCACGCAGGACCCGGCTGTCTCAGAGATGATCCGTCGCGCACGGGCTTTCGGGGCACGCAGCAGGCCCGGCGAGAGCTCGGGCCCCGACCTCATCCTGCCGTTGCGATTGCGCTTTGGAGACAGAACTTTGTCGTTCTTCTCCACGACCACGATATTCGGGAGCGCGGGGGAGGTGCTGTTATCGGAACTTACGATCGAGACCTTCGTCCCGGCAGACCAGGACACCACGGACCTGTTGCTGGCGAACAGGCGCGTGGCGGTCTGATCTGTCAACCGAGGAGCACCCCAAGCCTCAAGGGGCGCTCAAGGTCGACACCTGCGCCAGGGACTGGCCTTGAGTCACTGACGAGACCACGAAGGGAACGGATCGCTCAGTCCGGCCCATGCGGCGGGAACGAATTCCGTTTCCCGCACGAGGCAGTTGTCCAGCTGGGCGCGTATGGCCGCTTCGTCCATCGGGTCGATGCCGATAAACACCAGTTCCTGGCGCCGGTCACCCCAGATCTCATCGAAGTATGGCGCCATGACGCGTCGCCATTCGGGATGTGTCGGCCAGCGGCTTTCGGGAACTGACGACCACCAGATACCACGTTTCTCGGTTCTCACCAGAGCGCCGGCCTGGCTGAGTTCGCCCACGAAGTCCGGACGGGTCGCAAGCCAGAAGAACCCTTTGGATCGAACCACGCCCGGCCAGGAACGATTGACAAATGCCTTGAACCGTTCGGGGTCGAACGGGCGGCGCTGCCGGTAGACGAACGAACGGATGCCATATTCCTCGGTTTCGGGAACATGGTCCAGAAAGCCGTTGAGTTCCTTGAACCAGAGCGGGTGTTCCTGGGCGCGTTCGAAGTCGAAGCGCCCGGTATCGAGCACCTTGTCGAGATCGACCCTGCCGAAATCGGTTTCGAGCACTTCGGCATCGGGATTTAGCGCCGTGATGATCTGGCGCGCCAGCTTGATCTGGTCTGCGGACGTGTCGGAGATCTTGTTCAGGACCACCACATCGGCAAATTCGATCTGCTCGACCAGAAGGTCCACGATCGTGCGGTCATCCGCATCTCCCGCGATTTCGCCGCGATCGCGCAGGAAATCCTGTGAGCTGTACTCCTTGAGTAGGTTCACGGCATCGACCACTGTGACCATCGTATCGAGCCGCGATACGTCTGAAAGGCTTTCGCCATTCTCGTCGCGGAAATCGAAGGTTGCCGCGACCGGAAGCGGTTCGGCAATTCCGGTGCCCTCGATCAGCAGATAGTCGAACCGCCCCTCCTGGGACAGCCGGCGCACTTCCGTGAGCAGGTCGTCGCGCAAGGTGCAGCAGATGCAGCCATTCGTCATTTCGACGAGTTGCTCGTCGGTGCGCGAAAGATCGGCGCCCCCTTCGCGCACGAGTTCGGCATCGATATTGACCTCGCTCATGTCATTCACGATCACGGCGACGCGGCGCCCCTCGCGATTGTTGAGTACATGATTGAGCAGGGTCGTCTTGCCCGCGCCCAGAAAGCCGGAAAGGACCGTAACGGGAAGGCGGGATCGGGTGTTTGGCGTGTCGTGCATGGCGGATCGACTTTGGTGTGTGAGGGAGGGCCGGCGCGCGACCGTGCGCGCGCCGGATTGTCAGGAGGCGCGATGGCCGGGATCACTCGTGGTCGTGATCCTCGTCGGTGTCGTGATCATCCTCATGGTCGTGATCATGCCCCTCTTCGGCATGATCATGATCGTCGCTGCCAGCCTCGTGGTCGACGCCGCTGCCACCCACAACCACGATGTTGTAGGGCATGCCTTCGACCTCGACGGTTCCGACTTCCTCAAGCGTCTCGGTGGAAACGCGCCGCACCAGCCCGGCATTGGGATCGCTCAGAACGATCTCGTCTCCAGCCATGGCGAGACGCGGACGCGGATCGTTCCAGTCTCCGTCCATGGAATAAGGCTCGGTCACCGAGGCGCTCTGCGCGACTTCAGCGGCGAGCATGTCGATCTGGTGCAACGATCCGTCTTCGGTCAGGACGTAGCCGAAACGGGCATTGGTGGGATCAAGCGCAAAATCGACACGGCGGAACGGCAGTTCGATATAGCGGAAGTGCGGTTCGTCCACCGGATCGATCACCACAAGCCCGTCGCCGCCGTAATTGCCCAGGAACACCTGCATGACCTTCGAGCCCAGCAACGTTCCGGTGCTCTGGCCTGCCGGCAGATCTTCGGGATATTCGAGCATCTCGAACTCCAGCCCATCCGCGCCCTCGGTGACGGTCAGGACGCCCTCCTGGCAACCGGTGGCCAGATAGGCGCCCGAGAACGCCTCGCCGTGAATGGCGGTGCAGGTCTCGACATCGCCGGCGGGGCTACCATCCGCGTTGATCGGCTGCAGGCCGATGCGCGCCGGGGCCGCATCGCCTTCGACCGGCTCGTCCGAGGCAACGCTCGTGACCCACAGATCGCCGATCGGGGCCGCGTAACCGTGGTGCGCGCGGGCCTGCTGCAGCTGGCTCGTCACCAGTTCGCCTTCGGAAAGCGCATGGGTATCGACGATCTCGACATAGCCGCCGCGGTCGAAATTGATCACCGCCTTGCCGTCGTGGTCGATCAAGTGGAAGGGCCGCGGACCGGTCAGGGTCTCCTCGATCGCGGTGGGGTCTGTCACCGCGATGTCGGAATGATCGCCATGGGCATGGAGCGAAACGCCACTGGTGAAGAAATTGACCGCATCGTCAAAGGACTGCACGGCGACCACGGCCGCGCCGTTTTCCACGCTGTAGAGTTTGTTCTGGCCTGTGGTTTCGAAGGTCCAGCGATT
This sequence comes from Pelagibacterium xiamenense, assembly GCF_021166475.1. Taxonomy (GTDB): domain Bacteria; phylum Pseudomonadota; class Alphaproteobacteria; order Rhizobiales; family Devosiaceae; genus Pelagibacterium; species Pelagibacterium xiamenense. The sequence continues at coordinate 1,488,709 of NZ_JAJOYS010000001.1, read as the reverse complement.
GTCGGGCTCGCCGAGATCGAATGCGGTCACGGACGGTTCCGCATGGTCGCCCACAAAGACGCGATAAAGCGTAACGTCTTCGGCGTCATGGTCGTGATCGTCCTGGGCGTAAGCGCCGCCAGCCAGGACAAGCGCGAGCGCCGTTGAATAGGCAAGCTGTTTGAGCATGATGTCTCCTTTATGTGAAGGTTGGGCAAAGGCGCACCAATGGCACCGATGCGAGGTGAAACTATTGGTCGCCCGCGAGCGCTGAGGTGATGGTCCGGGTGTTGTGACGCATCATGGCAATGTAGGTGGGCGCCGGTCCGTCGGGCTCGGACAGGGCATCGGAATAGAGCACGCCGCTAATCTCGAGGCCCGCTTCGCTGGCGATCTGCTCGAGGAGTCGTGTGTCGGAAATGTTTTCGGCGAAAATCGCGCCGGCATCGGCCTCGCGCATCTGCTCGATCAGCCCGGCGACATCGGCGGCAGAGGCCTCGCTTTCGGTGGAAACACCCTGGGGCGAGAGGAAACGAAGCCCGTATTCCGCCTCGTAATACCCAAACGCGTTATGTGCCACGACGCCGACCCGGCGGTCCTCCGGAAGGCCCCCGACGCTTGCGCGTATTTCGGCGTCCAGTGCGTCCAGCTCCGCAAGATAGGCCTCGGCATTGGCCTCATAAGCTGCACAATTGATCGCATCGGCTTCGCAAAAGGCGTCGCGGATATTTTCGACATAGATCTTTGCGTTGACCACCGATTGCCAGGTGTGCGGATCGAGCCCGCCGGCGTGGAAAATGGCTTCGCCATCGATGAAATGATAATGGCCGCCACCGGGCTCTTCGCGCGCGGCGACGTTTTCGGTGAGTGCGACGACATCGGCCTCTGTGGCGCTCGCGGCGATCAGCCGGTCCATGAAGCCTTCAAATTGCAGACCGTTGGTCAGCACCACATCGGCCTCGGCCAGTGCCATCGCGTTGGCGGGCCGGGGTTCATAGACATGCGCGTCGCTGTTGGGACCCACCAATATCCGCAGGTCAATCCGGTCGCCACCCACCTGGGTGGCGAAATCACCAATGATGGAGAAACTGGCGACAACCCGGAGTTTCTCGTCCTGCGCGTGCGCAGCGTTAAATGATATAACAGAACAAAATAGGGCAGTGATCAGCGAACGGATCATGGCAGAAAAATCCTAGGCAGTGCGATGGGATGTGCGCGGACGCAGAGTGAAAATGACACCGCGGCGGCCGACAAGCACGGAGACGGCGTAGGCAACGCCAGCCGAAAGAATGATGGCCGGTCCCGACGGAAGACTGAGGTGATACGAAAGAAGAAGACCTGCGACCGAAGAGGCCATGCCCAATCCCGCCGCAACAATGCACATGGTCTCGACGCGGTGGGCCCAAAAACGGGCAGCCGCGGCAGGGAGCACCATGAGCCCCACCGACAACAGCGTCCCGAGCGCCTGAAAACCGGCCACCAGATTGAGAACGACGAGGCCGAGAAAGATGAAGTGCGCGGGCGATCCCAGCTTCGAGACCGAGCGCAGAAACACCGGATCAAGGCATTCTGCCACCAGGGCACGCCAGAAGACCACGAGCGTTGCCAGCGTCAGCGCAGCCACGCCGCCGATCAGCGTCAGCGCTTCGGAGTTGAGTGCCAGAACGGTGCCGAACAAGACGTGCATCAGATCGATGCTCGAGCCGCGCATGGAGACCATCACGACACCCACCGAAAGCGCAATCAGGTAGAAGGCGGCCATGGACGCGTCTTCTTTCTGGACCGTGAGACGTGACACCACCCCTGCTCCGAGCGCAACGACGACCCCGACGACCAGTCCGCCGATCGTCATGGGCACGAGTTCGAGACCGAACAGGAGAAACCCTGCGGCCGCGCCAGGCAGGATGGCATGGGCCATGGCGTCGCCGGTCAGGCTCATGCGCCGCAGCATCAGAAAGACGCCGACAGGGGTGGCGCTAACCGAGAGCATCAGAGCGCCGAGGAGCGCCTTCTGCATAAAACCGAACGCAAGAAAAGGGGCTATGAAGAGCTCGAAGACCGCGTCCATCAGACGTGCCCCCCGTGCTCGGCATGGGCACCCGCATGCTCGTGGCCCGGCTCACACCAGGGCGCGGTATCGTCCCATGCCTCGGTGAACTGCCTGGCCTTGAACAGGTTTCCTGCACCAAGGACATCGCGGGCATCTCCCCAGGCGACAGCCCGCCGGGCCAGTAACAGCGCTTCGGGGAAATGATCGCGCACGAGATCAAGGTCGTGAACGACGACAAGCACCGTCCGCCCCTGGTCCGACTGCCAGTGCTTGATGAGTGCCACAAGGTCCGTCACGGTTTTTGCATCGACGGCATTGAACGGCTCATCGAGCAGGATCAACTCCGCGTCCTGCACCAATACGCGGGCGAAAAGCGCACGCTGCATCTGCCCACCCGAAAGGCTGTCGATAGGCCTGCCTTCAAATCCCTCAAGACCCACAGCCATCAGCGCGCGCGCAATCGCGTGCCGGTCCTCGCCTCGATGCCGTCCAAGCAGGCCGCGGCGCGGCCAGAGGCCCAGTGACACCAGATCGACAACCCTGGCAGGGAAACTGCGGTCGATTTCCGATTGCTGTGGCAGATAAGCCGTGCGCATGCCGGAGGCAACCGTGCAGCGTCCGGTCATCGGGGCCAGCATGCCCACAATGCCTTTCATCAGCGTGGATTTTCCCGATCCGTTTGCGCCTACCACGGCAGTGAGCGAGCCTTTGCGCACAGCGCCGCTGAGGTGGTGAACAGCCGGATGGCCGTTATATCCCAGCGTCAGGTCCGAAAATGTCACAGCGGCGGCAGACAAAGCAGGCAGTCCAGAAATCGGTTGTCGAGTTTTCGTGACGTTATTACATTACATTTCATGATACGCAAGCCGGGAATCGACATGAACCATCGGGCAAGGCTCACCCCGAACCAGGAACTGATCTGGAATGCGCTGCTGGCTGCCGGAACACCGCTTGGCGCCTACGCGCTGCTCGAACGGGTAAAGGGCGGAACCATGAAGGCCCCCTTGCAGGTCTATAGAGCCCTCGACAAGCTGGTGGCGTTGGGTCTGGTCCACCGTCTCGAAAGCCTCAACGCCTTCGTCGCCTGCGCACACCACCACAAGGAGGACGGTCCCGCCGCCTTTGCCATTTGCGAGAGTTGCGGACAGGTCGAGGAGTTTACAGAAGCGGGGGTCGGGCGCGGACTGGCACAATGGTCGAAACGCAATGACTTTCAGCCCAGAAAGATCACCGTCGAGCTGCGTGGCCTCTGTGGCGAATGCCAGGAGGGATCGACGTGAAGGCATTTCAGGGCGACTTCCGTAATCCGAACCCCGTTTATCGCCTTATCGGATTTCCGGGTTCGGCCAAGACGACCCTGCTCAGCAAGATGGTGCGGCCCGAAGGCCGCAAGACCATGGTTATGTCAATGGGTTCGGGGATGTGCCGCTCGATAATGATCTGTTCGGGGTCGACGGGACGGCGTCGGACCTTATCGAAGCCTCAACCGGCTGCATATGCTGTGAACCGGGAAACGACATCGTCAGCACTCTTCCCCGTCTTCTCGAGGCCATCGATGAGGTCGGCCCAGCCGACCGCGTGGTGATCGAACGACGAAAGCCAACCAAGAGTGGATCAGCCTGGAACGTTTATTGATTTCAACAAATTAGGGCTGACGCAACTTTCTTCACGCCAGCCCTAATCGGAAAAATCGCTATTCCCACTCGATCGTCCCCGGGGGCTTCGAGGTTACGTCGTAGACGACGCGGTTGATGCCTTTGACTTCGTTGATGATCCGGGTCGCCGCGCGGCCGAGGATATTCATGTCGAAGGGGTAGAAATCCGCCGTCATGCCGTCAACCGACGTCACGGCCCGCAGCGCACAGACGCTCTCGTAGGTGCGGCCGTCGCCCATCACGCCAACGGTCTGGACCGGCAGCAGCACCGCGAAGGCCTGCCAGATCGTGTCGTAAAGCCCCGCCTTGCGGATCTCGTCGAGATAGATCGCGTCAGCCTGCCGGAGGATACTGAGCTTTTCGCGGGTCACGCCGCCCGGCAGGCGGATGGCGAGGCCCGGGCCGGGGAACGGGTGACGGCCGACGAAGTGTTCGGGCAGACCCAGTTCGCGGCCGAGCTTGCGCACTTCGTCCTTGAACAGTTCGCGCAGGGGCTCGACGAGCTGCATGTTCATGCGCTCGGGCAGTCCGCCGACGTTGTGGTGGCTTTTGATCGTGACCGAGGGTCCGCCTGAATAGGAGACGGATTCGATGACGTCGGGATAGAGCGTGCCCTGGGCGAGGAATTTGACCCCGCCGATCTTGTGGGCCTCCTTCTCGAAGGTCTCGATAAAAAGCCGCCCGATGATCTTGCGCTTGGCTTCGGGCTCGACGACACCTTCGAGCTCGCCGATAAATTCGTCCGCAGCGTCAACGTGTACGAGCGGGATATTATACTGATGCCTGAACATGGTCACGACTTCGTCGGCCTCGTTCTTGCGCATCAATCCATGGTCGACGAAAATGCAGGTGAGCTGTTCGCCGATGGCCTCGTGGATGAGCACCGCGGCCACCGAGGAATCCACGCCGCCCGAAAGCGCGCAAATCACCTTTTCCTTGCCGACCTGCTCGCGGATGGCGGCAACCGCCTGTTCGCGGTAGGCGGCCATGGTCCAGGTCGCGTCGCAGCCGCAGATCTTGTGGACGAAATTGGCATACAGCTTCGAGCCGTCCGGGGTATGCACCACCTCGGGGTGGAACTGCACGCCGTAGATCCTGCGCTCCTCGTTCGCGATAATGGCGAAGGGGGCGCCCGGCGAGGTGCCCACGACCTTGAAGCCGGGAGGGAGTTTTGAGACGGAATCCCCGTGGCTCATCCACACCTGGTAAGAATGGTCGAGGGACCAGACCCCGTCATAGAGGGCGCACTCGGAGCCGATCTTGACCTCGGCGCGGCCGAATTCACGCACCTCGCCCGGTTCGACGACGCCGCCGAGCGCCACGCAAAGCGCCTGCTGCCCGTAGCAGATGCCCAGCACCGGCACGCCGGCTTCAAAAAGCGCCGGGTCGGCCTGGGGCGAACCGTCTTCCACCACGCTCGCCGGGCCGCCCGAAAGGATGATGCCTCTGGGTTGGAGCGTCTCGAGCGCTTCGAGCGCTTTCGAGAAGGGATGGATTTCGCAATAGACGCCGGTCTCGCGCACCCGGCGCGCGATCAGTTGCGTCACCTGCGAGCCGAAATCGACGATAAGGATGGAGTCGGGGGGCGTTTCGATCTGCATGGCGAGGCTTTAATGGGAATCGCTTTGTCAGGCAATGGGCCGGTGCATCCTGCGACCGATTATCCCGCCCGTGCAACCGCCCGGATGGCCGGGGCGTTATTCGCCAACAGGAAACGGGCGGGCCGTACCGGTGTCAAAGTCTCCCGGCCCGCCCAAAAGGAAGGGAAGCGCCCTTCCGCGTCGCTGCGAACCTTGCCCCACCAAACTCAGGAGATTGTCATGCCCGAAACGCCCGCATTGCGCATCCTGGCGCTCAATTGCTCGCTCAAGCCCACCACGGGCGCACCATCCTCGACCGAGCGCATGCTCGATTGCCTGCTGAGCGAGTTCGACACGCTCGGGACCGTTGCCGAAACCCTGCGGGTGGCGGATTTCGATATCCGTCCGGGTGTCACGTCCGATGAGGGCAACGGGGACGAATGGCCGATGATCCGGCAAAAGATCATCGAGGCCGATATTCTGCTGCTCGGGAGCCCGATCTGGCTCGGCCATCCCTCAAGCGTCGCCGCACGGGTCCTCGAACGTCTCGATGCCTTTCTGGGCGAAAAGGACCAAGAGGGCCGGATGCCGAGCTACAACAAGGTTGCGGCGGCCGCCGTTGTCGGCAATGAAGACGGGGCCCACCACGTTTCCGCCGAGCTGTTCCAGGGGCTCAACGATGTGGGCTTCTCATTGGCGCCCAACGCTGTCGCCTATTGGGTGGGCGAAGCGATGCAGGCGACGGACTTCGTCGATCTTGAGACGGTGCCCGATCGGATATCGTCCACCTGCCGCATGGTCGCCCGCTCCACGGCCCATCTCGCCCGTCTGCTCAAACAGGACGGCTACCCCAGCGTCCTCTAGTTCATGAGTGCGATTGCACCATTGAGGAGCGTCGCGAACGTGACCCACAAGGCGTAGGGCGCAAAGAGCCACGCTGCGAGTTTGTCCTTCCGGGAGGCGGCAATGATGAAGCCGACGATGAGCCCCAGAAGCAGAAGGATCACAAGCAGCGCCAGCCAAAGGTTGTGCAATGTGAAAAACACTGGGGACCAGGTCCAGTTGGCGATCATCTGTCCCGCCCAGAGCGCCATGGTGCCGCTGACGGGTGCCTTGAGAAAAATCCGCCAGCCGGCGAAGGCGATGAGGACATATAGGGTGAACCAGACGGGCGCGAAGACCCAGTTTGGCGGATTGAAGGGCGGTTTTTCGAGCGCCGCGAACCAGGGGCCCGGCACGGACTGGGCTCCGATAAAGGCCCCCATTCCAATGACGAGGACAAGGAAAGCGCCCAGGAATACGAGGCGATAGCGGCGACTGAAGCCTGAAGGTGTTTGTGCATGCGTCATGCACGGCACAACGCCTGGCCGCGCCGATAGGTTCAATCCGGGTCGACGCACAACCGCCCTGCCCTTACGCCGCCGTCCTCACGAACATGGCGCAGAAGAACCCGTCAGTGCCGGTACGCGCGGGTGTCAGGCCAAGCGTTGTTCCGTCGGCACTGGCGGGCTTGCCCGCGACGCCGGGGAATGTCTCTTCGAACACCGGCAGCAGCGGCCGCGCCGCAAAGCCCTCGTGCCGCGCGAGAAAGGCAACGGCCTGGTCGTCGTTTTCCTCGGGCAGGATCGAGCAGGTGATATAGACCAGCGCGCCCCCGGGCCGCACAAAGCGCGCGGCTTCGTCGAGCACCGCAATCTGCTCGGCGATCCGGGCCTGCAACTGCTCGGGCGTGAGCTTCCATTTGGTGTCGGGCCGGCGCCTCCAGGTGCCGGTCCCGGTGCAGGGCGCATCGACCACGACGCGGTCCATCTTCCCCACGAGATCGTCGAGCGCGCCGGGCTCGGGGTTGCGCGTCTGAACGTTGCGGACGCCGGCCCGTTTCAACCGCTCGAAGATCGGCGCCAGGCGCGTGCGCTCGGCGTCGTAGGCGAATATCTGCCCGGTATTGCCCATCGCAGCCGCCATAGCGAGGGTCTTGCCCCCTGCCCCGGCGCAGAGATCGAGCACCTGCTCGCCCGGCACGGGGCCGGCGAGCAGAGAGACGATCTGGCTGCCCTCGTCCTGGATTTCGAACCAGCCTTTCTGATAGGCCTCGTCCGCCTGCACGTTTGCCGTGCGCGCGTCGCGCGGGCCGGAGGCGATGCGCAAGCCGTCCGGCGCGATTGCCGTCGGCTGCGGCGAGAACCGCGCCAGTGACTTTGCGACCTTGTCGCGATGCGCCTTCAGCGTGTTGACGCGCATATCGAGCGGCGGGCGCGTGGTCATCCCCTGCCCTTCGGCGACCCAATCGGCGCCGAAGCCGCGTTCAAGCGATGATTCAAGCCAGGCGGGTATGTCGGCCCGGACATATCCCGGCGCGTCGGAAAAAGCGGAGTCGTTTGAAAGGCTTGCCGCCTCCGCCTCGGAGATCGATTCCGGGGCGAATTTGTCGTCCTTAAAGCTTTGATTCAACGCCGCGACGTCCTCGCCCCAGTCGTTGACGGCGACCGAGAGCACCAGCGCGCGCGGGCTGTCGCTGCCCATGCGCCAGGCATGGCTCGCCCGCCGCCGCAGCGCGTCGTAAACGAGGTTGCCTATGGCCGCACGGTCCCCGGCGCCCGCGAAACGATGATCGAGCGCCCAGCCCTTGAGCGCCTCGGAAGCGGGGCGCTTGCGGCGCTCCATGTCCGCGAGCACTTCGATGGCGGCGGCAAGCCGGCCCGGAAGCCGCACTATTTGGCTCCGCGGTAGTTGGGGCTTTCACGCGTGATCGTCACGTCGTGGACGTGGCTCTCGCCGAGCGCCGCGCTCGAAATCCTCACGAAGGTCGCCTCGCGCCGGAAGGTTTCGAGGTCTTTCGCGCCGGTATAGCCCATTGCGGCGCGCAAGCCCCCCGCGAGCTGGTGCAGCACGCCGCTGGCAGGCCCCTTATAGGCCACCTGCCCCTCGATCCCTTCGGGGACGAGCTTCATCTGGTCGTTGACTTCCTGCTGGAAATACCGGTCCGCGGACCCGCGCGCCATGGCACCGACCGAGCCCATGCCGCGATAGGATTTGTAGCTGCGGCCCTGGTAGAGATAGACCTCACCGGGGCTCTCGTCGGTGCCCGCAAGCAGAGAACCGACCATCGCCACCGAGGCGCCACCCGCGAGCGCCTTGGCAAGATCGCCCGAGAACTTGATGCCGCCGTCCGCGATCACCGGCACGCCCTGCTTGTCGGCTTCCTCGGCGCAGGCCATGACCGCCGCCAGCTGCGGCACGCCGACGCCCGCAACAATCCGCGTGGTGCAGATCGAGCCCGGGCCGATGCCGACCTTGATCGAATCCGCGCCCGCATCGATCAGCGCCTTGGTGGCCTCGGCGGTTGCGACATTGCCCGCGACGATGCGGGTCGCGTTGCTTTCGCGCTTGATGCGCTCGACGGCGCCCGCCACATGCACCGAGTGCCCGTGCGCGGTATCGATCACGAGGAGGTCGACGCCGGCGTCGATCAGCGCCATCGAGCGCTCGTAGCCCTGGTCGCCCGTCGTCGATGCGGCGGCAACGCGCAACTGTCCATGGGCGTCCTTGATCGCGTGGGGATTGAGCTGTGCCTTCTCGATATCCTTGACGGTGATGAGGCCGATACAGTTCATGTGCTCGTCGACGACCAGGAGCTTTTCGATCCGGTGCTGATGGAGAAGCCGCTTGGCCTCTTCCTGCGCGACGCCTTCGCGTACGGTGACGAGCCCCTCGGACGTCATCAGCTCGGAAATCTTCTGCCCGTGATTGGTCGCGAACCGCACATCACGGTTCGTCAATATTCCAACCAGCTTGCCCTTGGCGCGCCCGCCGGCACCGCCATTGGCAACGACGGGAATGCCGGAGATCTTGTAGCGCTCCATGAGCGCATAGGCATCGCCCAGCGTCGCTTCCGGCCCGATGGTGATGGGGTTCACCACCATACCGGATTCGAAATGCTTCACCTGTTTGACCTGCTCGGCCTGCTGCTCGGGCGTGAGGTTGCGGTGGATGACTCCCATGCCGCCCGCCTGTGCCATGGCGATGGCCATCCTGGCCTCGGTTACCGTGTCCATGGCCGACGAGAGAATCGGCAGATTGAGCGCGATATCCCTGGTTACATAGGAGCTGATGTCGACGGCGGTCGGCAGCACGTCCGAGCGCGCGGGCTGCAACAGCACGTCGTCGAAGGTGAGCGCGGCATCGCCGGTGATGGAGGAAATAATCTTCGCCAAGGCCAGACCCTTTCGTGCGATCAAATCGAAAAACGGTAATAGCGCATCCCGCCTGCCAGGACGTGACAGCCCGGCCGACTTTTGAATGCGCTTTTCGTTTCCTTAAACCCGGGCGGGACGACTCAAAGACCGGGCTTGGGTTGGCGAGGGTTACTACCACCGGGGATGCGGTTTGGAAAGGGGCCTGACAGCGCGCAATATCGAGGCAGACCGGAAGAGCATTGACGAAAATACAAGCCGTCACTAATATAAGCCTAACCTTGTATTATGGAGGCAACATGGATATCGATGTCGAAAAGCACCTCGGCGCGGTCTCCCGATCGGTCAGCGAAGTCGAGGTTGAGGGCAAGCCGGCGCGCGCGGTCACACTGACGCGCGCCTACGAGACGAACGCAAACGATCTCTGGGATGCGCTCACCAACCAGGAGCGCCTGCCGCGCTGGTTCGCGCCGGTGGACGGCAATCTCGAAAAGGGTGGCCAGTTTCAGGTCCAGGGCAACGCCAGTGGCACGATCACCGCCTGCGCCCCGCCCCGGTCGTTCGCTGCGACGTGGGAATTCGGCGGCGAAGTGAGCTGGATCGAGGTGACGCTTTCGCCTGACGGGCCGGACCGGACGCAACTGGTCCTGGTCCACACGGCGCCGGTTACCCCCCACTGGGCCGAATACGGCCCCGGTGCCGTCGGCGTGGGCTGGGAACTCGGGCTCATGGGCCTTGCGCTGCATCTTTCAGCGCCCGACGCAAAGTTCAACGAAGACGAATTCAATACCTCGCCCGAGGCCAAAGCCTTCATGACCGGTTCGGGCGACGCCTGGGCCGAGGCCGACATCGCCTCCGGCGAAGACCCCGCACAGGCCCGGGGTGCCGCCGATCGCGCCATCGCGTTTTACACTGGCGCCACCCCGCCGGGGGCCTGATGCACGCGTTCGACGTACTGGGCGACCCCGTCAGGCGCCGCATCCTTGAACTGCTCGCCGAAAACGAACGGACATCCGGCGCCATCGTTGCCGTCATCCAGCGCGAATTCGGCATCACCCAGGCCGCGGTCTCGCAGCACCTCAAGGTCCTGCGCGACAGCGGTTTCGCCACCGTCCGCCCCGAGGGGACACGGCGCATCTACGCGGTCGACCCCGAACCGATGCTCGAGGTCGACCGCTGGCTCAACCACTTTCGCCGCTTCTGGGAGCCGAAGCTGGATGCTTTGGCGACGGAAGTGGCGCGCGGCAGGAAGAAGCGGCGGGAGCAGGAAGGCGGCTAGCCCGCCGGCGCGTACCGGCCGCGCTCCAGGCGCACCGCCCTGCCCTCCGCGACCAGCGCCGAAAGCGCCCGGAAGGTCGCTTCATGGGTCAGACCGATTTCGCTCGCAAAGGCGCTCACGGTCCGTGTCTGGCCGATCAGCATCAGCGCGGCCAGCACCCGATCCCGGGCACTCTTGATGTTGCGCAATTCGAGCCGCGCCCGCAGGGCGTCGACCTGCGCGGCGAGCGTCTTGATGTAGGACAGCGCGAAGTCGGGCCTGGAAGCCAGCAGATCGATCACCGCCTGTTTGCGCAAAAAGACGATCCGTGCCGCCGTGAGTGCCGTGCAGTCGCACTGGTAGGACGGCGCGAACAGGCAGGGTTCGACCAGCGTATCGCCCGTTTCGGCCCGGTGGATGATGACGCGCTCGCCACCGACCCCGGTAAAGGCAAGTTCCAACGAACCCTCGATCACAATTCCAAGGCCGGCAATATCCTGCCCCGTCAGAAAGACCGTTTCCCCCTTCTCATAGGTGCGCATGAAGCGGTCGGCCGATGGGATCGTGTCGAACGGTTCCGGCAGCATTGTGATCTCGATCATATCTCGTTGGTCTGTGGCGGGGCATATCGTGCGGCGCAAAAAGAAGAAAGGACTATCTCATGCCCTTCGAGACTCCACATGATGCCGAAATCTGGCTGATCGGCGGTTATGGCGACGTCGGAACGAAGCTCGCCCGCCGGGTGCTGGACACCAGCGGACACCGCATAGTCCTTGCCGGCCGAAACGCGGCGAAAGCCGAGACCGCGGCAGCATCCCTCGGGCGGCGAGCGCGGGGCACGGCCCTGGACGCCAGCGCCGGCCTCCCCTCCGACGCGCGGATCGTCGTCAACTTCGTCGAAGCATTGCCGCCCAGCGCCGCGGCTACGGTCGTGAAGCGGGGCGGTCTTTATATCGATGCGTCTGCGGACCCCGAGTATCTCACCCGGTTGGAAGCCGCGCTGCCATCCGGGCCGGGCCTCGCTGTTCTCAATGCCGGGCTGACGCCGGGCCTCACCAACGTTCTGGCCCGCGATCTCAAAGAGGCTCATCCGCAGACCCGGCGGATCGATGTGGTTCTGGAAATGGGTATGGGCCGCCATCACGGCCACGCGGCTGTGGTATGGACGCTCGCGGGTCTTGGCGGCACCTATCGGGCCAGGCGCGATGGTGTCTGGCGCACCGTCGCGCCTGGCCGCGAGCGCCGCCAGGTGCGGTTCGCGCCCGGCGAGCGGCCCGTTCCGGCCATCGGTTTTGCGTTTTCCGACCAGGTCGCCATCGCCCGGGCGCTCGATCTGGATGAGGCGCGCACCTTCCTCGCCGTTGCGCCCGCCAGCACGACACGGCTCCTGGGCCTTCTGGCCGGCCGGCGCGCAGGCGCATTCGTCGCGCGGCGGGCGGATGCTATTGCCCGCTTAATGGCGGCGCTCCCACCGCTCGGCCCGGTATGCACCCGCCTCCTCGTCGAGGCCTTCGACGGCTCGGGAACGAAACTGGGCGCCCACGCCATGCGCTCAGGCGACCAGTCCGACATCACCGCTGCAATGCTCGCGCTGGCGGTGAGTGCCGGGGTCACCACTACCGCGCACGGCGTACGGAACTTCGACGACATCGTCATGTTGGACGCCTCCAAGACCGCGCTCGAAGCTGCGCTGCCGGGAACGGCGTGGCCGGCCTAGCGCGTCTGCGGCCAGGCTTCATTGAACCAGAAGCCAGCCGCCGGAGGGCGTATTGGCGTGCCTTAACCGGGTTGCTGCGCCTTTTCGCGCGTCACCCAGCCGCTCTCTCCCCATTCACGCACGTCGATTGTGATCGTTCCGTCCCTGATGTCGATGCGGTTATAGGCGTTGGGATGGCCGCGCAGGCGGGTCGATGTGGTCGAGGCGGCCTGAGCCACGAGGATCGGAGCTGCGGCGGCGCGACGCGGGCCGGTCGGGGCGGCGTGACGGATTTCACCGGCGTGCTCGTGACGGCGCACATAGGACATGTGGAAATGCCCTGAAAGCACCAACCTCACACCCAGTTGCGCAAATGTCTCGAGCGCCCGGTCGGCGCGCCGGACGCGTCTTTGCTTGTGAGCCATCGGCTCTTCGGGATGCAAAAGGGGATGGTGCGCGACGACGATACGGACCTTGTGCGCGGGAACCTTTGCAAACCGGTCGCCCAATCGGTCGAGCTGATCGCGGCTGATGGCGCCGTCGGACCAGTTGAGGCTCCGCCAATTGGCGCGGCGTGACGTCTTGAGCCCGGCAATCGCGACGGTATCGTCTTCATGGAAGGGTTCGAGATCGAAGCCGATATAGCGCCGGTAGCGGCTATAAGGCGCGATGAAGCGCAAGAACAGATCCCTTTGCGGCACGTCATGATTGCCTGGGACGGCAAAGACGGGGGCGTGAAGCGAATCGAGGAACTCGCGCGCCTGGGCGAACTCGCGCACGCTGCCAACCTGCGTGAAATCACCCGAAACGACGATCAGATCGGCGTTCTGGCTTTCAAGCTCTCGCGCAAGTCCCTCGACCACCGCAGAATCGTGGCGGCCGAAATGCAGGTCCGATAAATGGACGAGCCGCATCAGCTAAGGTGCTGCTGCGACGGTGGGATTTTCGGCGGGGGCCTCCGCCTGGGCAGGCAGAGCCAGGATGGGCAGCGCTTTATGTTTTATCGTGAAATGCAAAGGTGTCTCCAGGCTTTCAATTTCACCGTCGATCATAACCTGCAACCGCGGTTTTCGCGACCGGATGGTGACCGCGTGGGCTGACTGGATGCGCAAGGACGGATCGTCCCGCCAATGCCCCGCGATCATGCCGGCTGCCAGCCGGACGAAGGCGAGCGGGGACATCCGGTCGACCTTGTAGAGGGTCAGGATGCCCGAATCGAGGTGCTGGCGGGACATGAAGTGCCCGAACTCCTCATCATAAGCGTTCGACGCGACCCCGATCGCGTGCACCCGTTCGATGCGCTTTTCCCCGGTATCGGTAACGACTTCGAGCGCGAGCCGGCGGGATCGCGCAACACGGCGGAAAACGTAGCGCAAATAGGAAAGGCCCGCGAGCCGGCCTGCGCCCCGGATCTTTTCTCGCGCCGCGGCGATATCGGGCATGACCCCGATCACGGCCTTGTGGAGGAAGATCGTTCCGTTGACCTCGGCCACGTCGATGTCTTTGGACACCATATGCGGCAAGGCCTCGATCCAGGCGTCGAGGTCGAGCGGCACGCCCAGATCCCGCGCGAGCAGGTTGAACGTCCCTAGCGGAAGGACGGCGAGGGTCTTGCCCGTTCCCATGATGCGCGCGGCCGTCGATGTGACCGTACCGTCTCCACCGGCTGCGACAATCACCTGTGCATCGCTGGCGACGGCACGCTCGATGCGTTCGGCGACAGGCGTTTCCGTATCACCGTCTACAATCGCGTCGAAACCGTGCTGTTCGAAGCGCTCGGCCAACATCTCGGGGGTAATGCCGAGCGCCTGAACGGTTCCGGAATTGCGGTTAAGCAGCACGTGGTAGCGGCCTGATGCCATGGCGATTTCCTCTCTGCGGCCGGAACGCCGCCATCGGGAGATAATGCCGTGCAAGGCAATTAGTTCAGCGTCGGATCGCCGCCAAGATTGCGTTGCGGGCCAATTCACCCGACTATCGGCAGCGATACGACTCGCCTGTCAACCGGTTCGGACCATTGACCCGCATAATTCCGCTTGTTCTGGCGGTCGCCCTGTTCATGGAAAATATGGACGCGACCGTCATCGCCACGTCCCTGCCCGCGATCGCCGCGGATATCGGCACCACGCCAGTCGCGCTCAAGCTCGCTTTCACGGCCTATTTCGTGGCGCTGGCAATCTTCATCCCGATCAGCGCTTGGATGGCGGACAAGTTCGGGGCCAAGAACGTTTTCCGCGCCGCCATCGTGGTTTTCATCATCGGCTCGATCGGCTGTGCATTCGCCGGATCGTTGCAGGAATTTGTCATGGCGCGGTTCGTCAAAGGGATCGGCGGGGCCATGATGAGCCCCCTCGCCCGGCTCATCCTATTGCGCACGACACAGCGCACCGAACTGGTCAGCGCCATGGCATGGCTCACGGTCCCGGCGCTGATCGGACCAACCCTTGGCCCACCCATCGGCGGGTTCCTGACGACGTTCCTGAGCTGGCACTGGATTTTCCTCGTCAACGTCCCCATCGGGCTTGCGGGGCTGGTGCTGATCACGCGCTATCTGCCGCGTGTGGAGTCGGCACCGCTCAAGCCCATGGATTTCCCTGGTTTTTTCCTTACGGCGGTCGCCTTTTCGGGCACGGTCTTCGGGTTGTCGCTGCTCTCGATGCCGGTCCTGCCGATGTGGATCGCCTTCGCTTCGACCGGCATCGGCGTCCTCGCCGCAGTCGTTTACGTCCCGTACGCGCTGCGTATCGAGCATCCGTTGCTCGACCCGCGGCTCTTTTCCGAACCGACCTACCGGGCGGCGGTCGTCGGAACGTCGCTGTTTCTCGTCGGCGTCGGGGCGTCGCCATTCCTCCTGCCGCTCATGCTGCAGGTCGGGTTCGGCTATACGCCGTTCGAATCCGGCATGATCACCTTCGTGGGCGCGTTTGGCGCGCTCTTGATGAAGTTCGTTGCAAAACCGCTCTATGCGCGGATCGGCTTCCGGACGGCGCTCATGAGCGCAGTACTGCTTTCGGCGGCCGGCTCGGCTATCAAGGGCACGTTCGTACCCGAAACGCCTGTCGTCGTGATGATGCTGGTCATCTTTTTCGTCGGATTGTTGCGCTCGACCTATTTCACCGGGCAAAACGCCCTGGCCTTCTCAGAAATCAGCGAAGAGCAGGCCGGCGCCGCGACCGTCATCCACTCGGTGATGCGGCCCATCATGACGGCGCTCGCCGTGGCACTGGCGGGCGGCGTTCTGGAATTGAGCAGTTCCATGCGCGATGCGCCGCTCGGAGTACCCGATTTCCAGTTGGCCTTCTTCATTGTCGCAGGCGCCTCGATGCTGGCCGCCATCCCGTACGCGCTGCTGCCGCGCTATGCGGGGCAAGCGGTATCCGGTCACCGGACAGCCGCCCAGCGCGCCGCGGCGCTCGAAAAGACGTCGACGCAGGGCTACGAAGGCCGCTCGCCCAGGTTCTAATCGACCCGTTCCCCCTTGAAACCGCGAGCCACGAGATATGTCTCGGCGGATTCCGCGCGGCTCGCGGGCGGCTTGGCATGAAAGGTCGACGCGAAATTGCGCTTGAGCATGGCCAGAAGCTCGTGCTCGGTGCCGCCCTGAAACACCTTGGCAACGAACGTACCGCCGGGCGCGAGCACATCGAGCGCGAAATCGGCGGCGAGTTCGACGAGGGCGACGATACGCAGATGATCGGTGGGCTTGTGCCCGGTGGTGGGCGCGGCCATGTCCGAAAGGACGATGTCGGCCTTATGCCCGCCCAGCGCCGCGATCAGCGCTTCGGGCGCGTCATCGTCGGTAAAATCCTTCTGGAGCAGGATGGCGCCGGGTACCGGATCCATTTCGAGATAGTCGATACCCACAACCGTCGGGTGTTCCGGGTCCGACCCGACCGCCTTGGCGGCAACCTGACACCATCCGCCCGGCGCAGCGCCGAGATCGACGACCCGCATCCCGGGCTTCAGGAGGTTGTGTTTCTCGTCGATCTCGATGAGCTTGAACGCCGAGCGTGCGCGCAACCCTTCTGCCCTGGCGCGGGCGACGTAAGGATCGTTGAGCTGGCGCTGGAGCCATGCGGTCGAGGAGTTCGAGCGCTTCCTTGCGGTCTTGACGCGGATCTTGAGGTCGCGGTCACCCCGGCGCCCGCTGCCTTTGCCCGTGGGCTTACTTGGCATTGCGCCCTCCCCGCCGTTTGCGGCCGGAGCGGCCACGCATCCAGACGCGGTCCTCGGCCATCATGGAAATCAGTATGCCCTCGCGCAGCCCCCTGTCCGCAACGCGGATCATCTGGCAGGGCCATTCGCGGCGGATGGCCTCGAAAATCGCGCAACCGGGAATGACGAGATCGGCGCGCTCCTTGCCGATGCACGGATTGGCCATGCGCCGCTCGTAGCTCATGGTCAGCAGCACGCGCATTGTCGCATCGACGTCCTCCGCGCGCATCCAGAGCCCGTCGACCTTGGCGCGCTCGTAGCGCTCGAGGCCCAGATGCAGCCCCGCGAGCGTCGTCACCGTGCCCGATGTGCCGAGGAAGTGAAGCGGATGGGTCTTGAGCATCTCGCGCAGCTTGTCGCGGCCGCGAAAGTGGCGCAGCTCGGCGCTCACATGCTCCACCATGGCCTCGAAGATCTCCGGCGTCACGTCGATGCCGCCGAACTTTTCCGCGATCGAGACGACCCCGACCGGCAGCGACTGCCAGGACCGGATCGAAGCGGCCGTCTTGCCCTGGTTCTTGGGGCGCCCGCCCCTGAAATCGAGCCAGGCCAGTTCCGAAGATCCGCCGCCAATATCGAACAGGAGCGCGCCCGAGGAGTCTGCCTCGATCAAGTCGGCGCAGCCGGTCACGGCGAGCTGGGCCTCGGTCTTGCGGTCAACGACCTCGAACACCATGCCGAGTTCGCGTTTGACCCGCGCCAGAAAACTCGCCGAGTTGACGGCCGAGCGGCAGGCTTCGGTGGCGATGATGCGGGCGCGGATGTTTTCGTGCTGGGCGATCTTGTTGCGGCAAAGCCTGAGCGCCTCGATGGTGCGCTCCATCGCCGCCTCCGAAAGCCGGCCGGTCTGGCTCAGCCCTTCACCAAGCCGCACGATGCGCGAAAACCCGTCGAGCACACGGAAGCCGTTTTCGGTCGGGCGCGCGATCAGGAGCCGGCAGTTATTGGTGCCCAGATCAAGCGCCGCGTAGGTCGGCGCGCGGCGCTTGCGGGCGCTGGCAGGCAGCTTTGGCGGCGTCCGCCGGGACCGTGTGCGGCCACCCGGCTTGGGCGGATCCGCGATTACAGGCTCACGCCGCTCGGGAGCGTTCCCCAAGGCGTGGGCGCGCACCCCGGTTTCGGGCTGCGTCGCAACGGCGGACCGATCGGACTCGGTCAACGTCTTATTCTCCGGCCTGCCGGTCGCAATGCCCCCAGCCATACCGCCTGGAGCGACGGTATAGGGCGCTTCCGATGCGGTTCGGTGCCGAGGCAGGCGCCCCTGGCAGGTATGTTTGTCGTTCGAAAGGAGACTAGAGCATCGTGCCGGGCAACGCAATCATGCGGGCACCTCAATACCACCTGACAGAACCGTCAAGTTTTCGCCACAAAACTCCTATTTATCCCCGCGCCAGCGGGTGCAGCGCCTAATTGAGCGCCGTAATGTTTCGCACACTGCAATATCAATGTGCAGTATTTGCGATCCGCATGTCGTCGCGCAGACGCGATATGCGGCCACTCGACCCGCAGTGATGTCACCAGTTCAGGTGCACGCCGGCCCACCGGGCCGGAACAACTGATTGTCGCAACGTCAAAGGACAATATTACTGTGCTGCGTCTTATGACATCTGCCATTGTTTCCGTTATCGCGATCCTTGCTGTCGACTCCCCTTCGATGGCCCGTGATGCGCAGACGGTCATCAACGTGATGCTGGGCGAGTTGGGTGCCAGCCGTCCTACGGGGTGCCCGGGCCGCTGGTGCGCATGCTATATGGATGCCGTATTGGTCCGTTCGGGCTTGCAGCCGCTCGGGTCGAACCGCGCCGTGGATTTCGCGGGCTATGGCGAGCCGGCCGAGCCCGGCACTGTCGGAGCCATCATGGTGATGCCGCACCATGTCGGCGTCGTCGTCGGCCTGTGCGACAACGGCCAGGTGCAGATCGTTTCGGGCAATTATTCCAACACGGTGGCTCTAGGCTGCTACAGTCCCAGCCGCGCCATCGCTTGGCGGGCGCCGGTCCGGTCATAATGCCTGACCTGGTCCTGCCGGGCACAAAATAGTGAACGGCAAGGCTTGAAATTGCCATCTCGTGCCGCTAAACAAGCGCCACCTCAGGCGCCGCACACAGCGCGCCGCACGGCTGGTGGGGAATAGGTTAACGGTAGACCCACGGACTCTGACTCCGTTAGTCCTGGTTCGAATCCAGGTTCCCCAGCCAACTCTTTCATCCCATTCTGCCCCGCCATACCGCTTCCGCCTGTTCAGCGCCTTCGCATTGACTCGCGTGAGAAATTAGAACATATCAAGAACATGCGAGACTGAGCGCGGCATTCCGGTGGCGCCATGGAAACCGAAGCGACGATCATTCATGCCGATCTCGACGCCTTCTATGCGTCGGTCGAGCAGTTGCTCAATCCGGAGCTGCTCGGCAAGCCGATCGCTGTCGGCGGCGGTGTCGTGCTTGCCGCGTCCTATGAGGCGAAGGCATTCGGGGTGCATGGCGGCATGTCCGGCCGCAAGGCGCGGGAGCTTTGTCCGCAACTGATTTTCGTTGGGGGGCATTTTCGCGAATATCAGCGCCTCGGAGATGCAGCGATCGCCGTTCTTGGTGACTTTACGCCGCTGGTCGAGCGCATCTCGATCGACGAGGCATTCGCGGACGTCGCCGGATGCACGCATCTGTTCGGCGCGCCCAGGGACATCGCGGCGACAATCCGCGCGCGCGTTCGAACCGAACTCGGCCTGCCAATTTCCGTCGGCGTGGCGCGAACCAAGCATCTCGCCAAGGTGGCATCCCAGGTTGCAAAGCCCGACGGGCTGGTTGTGGTCGATCCGGACGCCGAGAGCGTATTTCTGCACGACCTGCCCGTCGGGCTGATATGGGGCGTCGGCCCCGTCAGCGAAGCCCGGCTCAAGGCGGAGGGTATCCTGACCATCGGACAGTTGGCCCAAACCTCCAGCCGAGACCTTCAGAGCTTCCTCGGAACCGCCGCCGGCGAGAAGCTCTCCGCCTTGGCAGCCAACCGCGACCCCCGCAAGATTCTTCCGCAGGTGCGGGCCCGGTCGGCAGGGGCCCAGTCGGCGCTGGGCAGGCGGCCCGCGGTCGCGGCGGTGTTCAAGC
Source organism: Pelagibacterium xiamenense (assembly GCF_021166475.1). GTDB lineage: Bacteria > Pseudomonadota > Alphaproteobacteria > Rhizobiales > Devosiaceae > Pelagibacterium > Pelagibacterium xiamenense. The sequence goes on along the minus strand of NZ_JAJOYS010000001.1, from coordinate 1,468,982 downwards.
CCACCCTCTGGCATCTGGCCGATCGCGTGACCTCGCGCCTGCGCGCCAAATCGCTCGCGGGGCGAACCGTCACGGTTCGGGTAAGGTTCGCCGACATGCGCGCCGTCACCCGCTCGGCGACCCTCGATGCGCCGGTTTCCGCAACGGTCACCGTTGCCGAGATCGCCGAAACGCTCGTCCGCGCCGCGCTGGCGGACCACCCGGAAGAAAGAACGATTACGCTGCTTGCGGTGTCCGTCTCACATCTGGGAGAACAGCCCGCCCTCCAGCTCGAGCTCCCGCTCGGTCTCCCCGACGAGGTGCGGCGGCCGGGCACCCGGCAGGGCGTCGCCCGCCTTTCGGCCGACATGGCAATGGACAAGGTGCGCACCCGCTTTGGCCGCGGCGCCGTCGGATATGCGGCCGCGCTTATTAACGAGCGGGGCTCGGTGCCGGACGCTTTCCGCGAACTGGCCGAGAAAGACCTCGGTTGACGCTGGCGTCACCCGATTTTCTGCGCCTATTGTGTCCCCATGACTGAGAACCGGCTCACGAGCTATCGGAAGAAGCGCGACTTTTCGCGGACCAGCGAACCCTTCGGCGCGGACGGTCAGACCGGTTTCCGTTTCGTTGTCCACAAACACCATGCCACCGCCGACCATTACGATCTCCGGCTGGAACTCAACGGGGTGCTCAAGAGCTGGGCGGTTCCAAAGGGCCCCTCCTTGAACCCGGCGGACAAACGGCTCGCGGTCGCCACCGAAGATCACCCGGTCGACTATCTCGACTTCGAAGGCGTCATCCCGGCGGGCGAATATGGCGGCGGCCCGATGATCGTCTGGGACACCGGCACCTGGGCTCCGATGGGCGATGCGGAAACCGATATCGCCAAGGGTGCGTTCAAGTTCCGGCTCGCAGGCGAGAAGCTCGCGGGCGGCTGGATGCTCACGCGCCTCAAGGGCCGGCCGGAAGACAAGGACAAGACGAACTGGCTGCTTTTCAAAGAGCACGACCAGGCCATGGACACCGAGGTGGACATCCTTGAAGCCCGGCCGGAAAGCGTGAAATCGGGCCGATTGATCGAAGACCTCGTGCAGCCGCCCCCCGCCCCGAAACGCCGGCGCCGCGCTTTGAGGCCCGGCAGGCTCAAGGGTGCTGTCGAAGCGGCGATACCGCAAAAGCTCGCTTTGCAACTGGCCACCGCCGCCGGCGCACCGCCTCAGGCCACCAAAACCGCGCATTGGCTCCACGAGATCAAATTCGACGGCTATCGCACCCTGGCATATGTGGAAGCGGGCGAAACGCGCCTGATCACGCGCGGTGGGCTCGACTGGACCCGGCGCTATGGCGATCTTCCCGAAGCGTTCGCGTCGCTACCGTGCCGAGAGGCGGTGATCGACGGGGAGATTGTCGTCCTCGACGAGAAGGGCATCAGCCGTTTCGGCCTCCTGCAGGCGGCACTGTCTGAAGGCCGCCCCCGAAACCTGGTCTTTTACGCGTTCGATCTCCTGCACCTCGATGGCTGGAACCTGCGCGGTGCAGCGCTCGAGGACAGGAAGGTTCTTCTGGCGCAACTGCTCGAAGGCGCGAACCCCGCGCTTCAGTATAGCGACCACGTGGAAGGGGACGGGAGCGCGCTCTTCGAGAAGGCCACCGAAATGGGCCTTGAAGGCATCGTCTCCAAGCGGACCGACAGCGTCTATAGCGGCAAACGGTCCGGTACCTGGCTCAAGATAAAGGCGCCGCAGGTCGGCGACTTCGTCATCGCCGGCTACACCGTCTCCCCTGACGCGGGCGGCATTGGCGCCATCGCAGCCGCGGAATGGGTGGGGGATGACCTTGTCTATCGCGGCAAGGTCGGCACGGGCTTCGATGCCGCGGGGATGGCGGATCTGCTTGACCGTCTCCGCCCGCTCGAAAGCGGAGGAACGCTGGAGGGGGCGCCCAAAGAGGTGGTGGCGGTTAAACCCGTCCTCACCGCCCGGATCCAGTATGGCGCGTTGACGTCGGACGGCATGCTGCGCCACGCCGTTTTCCGGGGGTTGCGCGAAGCCAGCCTGTCGAGCCGGGCGCCCGCCCCGCGCCAGAGAATCGTAACCGATGCGGACCTTGCCGGTGTCTGGGTGACGAACCCCACGCGCCGTCTCTTCGGCAAGAACGGTCCCACCAAGCTCGACATCGCGGTCTACTACGCGAGCATGGGCGATTTCATGCTGCCGCATCTCTTCGGCCGGCCGGTCTCCCTATTCCGCTGCCCCACGGGCAAATCGGCCGACTGCTTTTTTCAACGCCACCCCTTCACCGGCATGCCCGCTTCTCTCGCGACCGTGGAAACCGCAAACTCGGAGGGGGAAAAGAAGACCTTTATCGCCGTTACGGACGTCAAAGCCTACCTGGCCCTGGCGCAGTTCGGCGCGGTCGAATTCCACGCCTGGGGCACGCATCTCGATCACCTCGAAAAGCCTGACCGCATCATTTTCGACCTCGACCCGGGCGAAGGCGTGGCCTGGCGGGACGTCGTCAACGCCGCGGTGCATCTGCGCGCGGAACTCGAGGAGATGGGGCTGGTGCCGTTCGTCAAGACCTCCGGCGGCAAGGGCGTTCATATCGTCGTGCCGACCACCCGCAAGCTCGGCTGGCGGCAAGCGCACGCGGCAAGCGCCCGGATCGCGGCGGACCTCGCGGCGACCGGCCCCGACACCTTCGTCACCGTCATGGGTGCGGAAAACCGCAAGAACCGCATCTTCATCGACTATCACCGCAATGCCCGCAGCGCGACGGCGGTGTCGGCCTATTCCCTGCGGGCCCGCACACACCTGCCCGCCTCGACCCCAATAGAGTGGGGCGATCTTGAATCTATCGACTCCCCCCAGGATCTCAATTACTCTACGCTTCCAGGTTTAGTAACCATGTCCGGCGATCCATGGGCAGACATTAACGAGTTTTCGCGCGACCTGCCGGCATAGTTATTTGCGTATGTATTTGTCGAGGAGGCGACGATGGCGCCACGGGCCAGTTGGAAGGGACATTTGCGGCTGAGCCTCGTGTCCTGTGCGGTCAAGATGTATCCGGCGACCAGCTCGGCGGACCGCATCAGCTTCAATCAGCTCCATAAGGACACGCACAACCGGATCAACATGAAGCCGGTGGACCCCGAACTGGGTCTGGTCGAGCGCAGCGATCTGATCAAGGGCTACGAATACGAACCCAAGCAGTACGTGATCATCGAGGACAGCGACCTCGAGGCCGTCCGGATCGAGTCCAACCACACGCTCAATATCGAAGCGTTCGTCGACGAGGACGAAATCGACGTTCTTTACCAGGACGCGCCCTATTATCTGGCGCCCGACGGCGCCATGGCCGAAGAAACCTTCATCGTGCTGCGCGAAGCCATGCGCCGCAGCGGCAAGGTCGCTATTGCCCGGCTCGTGCTCTCGAGCCGTGAACGCGTGGTCACCATCGGCGCGCGCGAAAACGGCATGTTCATCACAACGCTGCGGAACCCCAACGAGGTACGCGGCACGACCGAATATTTCGGCAATATACCGGCCGGGGACCCCGACGCCGAGATGCTGGATCTCGCGGAAAAACTGATCGAGCAGAAAGTCACGAGCTTCAATCCCAAAGACTATGAGGACCGCTACGAGCTCGCGCTCATGGCGATGATCAAGGAAAAGCTCAAGGGGCACAAACCTATCGTTGCGGCGGCGCCCGAACGCGGTAATGTGATCAACCTGATGGACGCCCTCAAGGCGAGCCTCGGGGAAGCCAAACCGGCCGCGCGCAGCAAGGGCAAGGCTGCTTCAGGAAAATCCGCGTCGGCCGCCAAGGAGTCGCCCGCCAAGGCATCGCTCAAGGCGGCTCTTGAAGCGAGCAAATCGACCAAGTCCAAGGCGGCACCACGAAAGAAGGCATAAAGCGGGATGGATTTGAGTGGAACGAGCATCGGCGTCGTCGGGGCGCTCAAGGCTTTTCCGCTCCGATCTGCAGCGAAACGGCTCGCCGACCGCGGGGCGCGCGTGCATCGTGGCCTGCCGCGCGGCACCACAATGGCCGTTTTCTGCCGCAGCCTGCTGTCCCGGCTGGGGCCTGGCGAAATCGAGGGCCGTGTCGCCGCAGCGCGCGAGTCGGCAGCCGAGCTTCGCAGCGAAAGCGGGCTCATGCGCCTCATCGGCCTCTCCACGACCGCGGCACCTGGCACCTTGCCCCAACAGTCTTTGCTCGATCAGTCCGGGCTTTCCGAGACGAGCCTCGACATGCTCGCGCTCTTTGATGCGTTCGAGCATGACCGCGCACCGTTCTCGTTCCGCGACCTGATCCTGGCAAAAAAATATGCCGGCCTCATTGCCTCGGGCGCCGGCTGGCACGACATCGCGCGGTCCCTCCACGCGGTCGGGCCCGTAGGCTCGCTGACGGCGCTGACACTCGAAGCCCGTGGCGAAAGGATACTGGCTCTAGACGCCCACTCGCTCGCCGAACTGGACGGCCAACGCCTTCTGCCGCTTCCGGAACAGGACGACGAGGCCGAGGACTATTTCAGCCACGCGGAAGTCGCCGAGCAGGCCGGGCTTTTTGCGGAGGCGGCAACGCTTTACGCCCACTGCGCCGCCATCGACCCCAGCGACGCCACCGCGCCCTTCAACGAGGGCAATTGCCGCCGGGAATTGGGCGAACTCGATGCGGCCCTTTTGGCCTATGCCGTTTCGCTCAAGCGCGATCCGGCCTTCGTCGAATCCTGGTTCAACTGCGCCGGCGTCCTGCGCGATCTGGGCCGGATCGAAGCCGCGCGCACCCACCTCCGGCGGGCCATCGAGATCGATCCCGCCTATGCCGATGCGGTCTACAACCTGGCCGCGCTCGACTACGACACCAACAACCTGCCCGACGCCGCCGCAGGCTGGCGCCGCTACCTCGAACTCGACGACACGTCCGACTGGGCGCGCCGGGCCCGGGCGGGCATCGCACTGGTCGCGCAAATCCGGAGCCAGGCGGGATGACCACGAATTTCCTCTTCGACGGACCCGAGGATGCCCGTGTCACCATCCTTCTGGCCCATGGCGCCGGCGCGCCGATGGATTCCGCGTCAATGGCCGCGACTGCGAAAGCGCTGGCCACGGCGGGCTTTCGCGTCGCCCGTTTCGAATTCGCCTATATGGCGAGCCGCCGCACCGATGCGGGCCGCAAGCCGCCGCCCAGGGCCGAGCGCGTCATGCCCGAATACGTCGCGGCCGTGGACGATCTCGGGCCGACCGACGGCCCGTTGATCATCGGCGGCAAGTCCATGGGCGGGCGCGTTGCCAGCATGGTGGCGGACCCGCTTTTCGAGGCCGGGCGGATCGCCGGTCTCCTGTGCCTCGGCTATCCGTTTCACCCGCCCGCAAAGCCGGACCAGTTGCGCACGGCCCATCTTGAGCATCTGCGCACCCCGGCTCTGATCTGCCAGGGCACGCGCGACGAATTCGGCTCCCCAACGGACGTTTCCGGCTACGCGCTCTCTCCCGCGATCGAAATACTCTGGCTCGAGGACGGAGATCACGACCTCAAGCCGCGCAAAACCATCTCGGGGTTCTCTGCCGCCGATCATCTGAAAACCATCGGCGAGGCAACGGCAGCCTGGGCGCAACGCATCACGCCGTGAAGATTGCCACCTTCAACATCAACGGCATCAACAGGCGTCTTCCCAACCTGATGCATTGGCTTTCGGACAGCGCGCCGGATGTCGTCTGCCTGCAGGAACTCAAGGCCGCCGACCGGCAGTTTCCCGCGACAGCGCTTGCGGACGCAGGTTATGGGGCCGTGTGGAGGGGCGAATCGAGCTGGAACGGTGTGGCGATCCTGGCACGCGACGCGGAACCCGTCATAACGCGCGACGCCCTGCCGGGCGATGCGGAGGACCGGCAGGCGCGCTATATCGAGGCTGCGGTCAACGGCGTTCTGATCGGTTGCCTTTATGCCCCGAACGGCAATCCACGCCCCGGGCCGAAATTCGACTACAAGCTGCGCTGGACCCGGCGCCTCCTCGACCATGCGCAGGACCTTTGGTCGAGCGGATTGCCCGTCGTTCTCGCGGGCGACTACAATATCGTGCCCGAGCCGCGCGACATCTACGCGACGACGTCCTACAAGGAGAACGCGCTGGTCCAGCCCGAAAGCCGCGCGCTTTTCCAGCACCTCCTCGACCAGGGCTGGTCGGATGCCATCCGCCAAAAATACCCCGACCAGACCGTCTATACTTTCTGGGACTATATGCGGAACCGCTGGCAGCGGAACGCCGGCCTGCGCCTCGATCACCTGCTCTTGAGCCGCCCTCTGATCCGGAAGCTCAAATCCGCAGGCGTCGACAAGGCCGTGCGCGGGTTGGAAGGCGCCAGCGACCACGCGCCGGTCTGGATCACCTTATAGGCGAGCGGTTCCGGCGATGCCCGCGGAACGGTCCTACCGGCACGGCGTTCTTCGATCACGGGGGGTGGAGCGGTCGCGTCAGGCGTACCGCGATTCACCTAAAGGAGAGATGACAATGAAATCGACTCTTGCCAAAGGCGGCCTGGCCGTGCTGGCGGGCCTGTTGTTGACCGGCCCGGCCCTCGCCCAGACCGCAACCGCCACGACCCATCTCCACATCCGTTCGGGTCCGGGACCGCACTTCGCGCCGGTCGGCTCGATCAGCAGCGGTGCTCCGGCGACCATCGAAGGGTGCCTGCCGGATGGTTCATGGTGCAAGGTCAGCTATAACGGCACCAGCGGGTGGTCGTATGCGGACTATCTCGTATTCGAAACCCAGACCGGGGCGGCCGTGCGCGCTCATGAACGGCCGCCGGAACTGGTGGGCATCGCAACCTATGAAGGTCCGGCAAGTGCCGGCGTTCCGGGCGACGAACTTATCGGGCCGGTCGACAGCACCAGGATCGTCGTCCCGCCCGAACCCGCTGTCGTTTACGCACAGCAGCACCCGGTCGAACAGGTTTACCTCGAAACCGACATCGCCGTCGGCGCCACGCTCCCGGCAAATGTGGCCCTTAGCCCGATCCCGAACTACGCGTATCAGTACGTCTATATTAACGGCGTACCGGTCCTCGTACGACCGGATAACCGGCAGATCGTGTATGTCGTACGCTAGCACCGCGGTCAGCGTCTCGTTCGCATAAGTGCGGGCACATAGACACAAAGAAAAGGCGCATGCCGGACAGCCTCCGGCATGCGCCCGACTTAATTAAAGCGAGCGGCCTTCAGTTCTCCAGCGCCTTGAGTTCGCTGATAAAGGAGCGAACCCGTTCGCGCGTGTCGATGGTTGTCGCGGGTGCCGCGGCCGGCGCTCCCGGTTCCACCTGAGGGGATAACGCGTCCGGATTGCCGAAGCCATCGGCGTCCGCGCCAGACCGCCTGCGCGCACCGATCGACCAGACGAGCGCGCCGCAAATAACGATCACCGCCGCAATCAGCCCGACGGGCACCAGCTGCAGCATATCCTGGTTGAAATTCATGACCGTGCTCCCGATACCGGCGTTCTCGCGCATGTTGCGGTCAGCGGATGGCCTGCCAGCGGCGCGGATTGCTTGAAGACATGGCAATCAATCGATGGCCGGTTTCGTTCCACGCCCTGACCTCGTTGGTCAAGTTGTCCAGTACGAAATCGCCTTCGGTCGTGCGTACAACCAGTACCGTGTGCCCCTCCCCCCACGAGGTATAGCCGATTGCGACGCGCAGCGCGCTGGCGGGAACACCCATCTCAATCAGGCGATGGCGCTTGTTGAGCACGTAGTCCTTGCAATCGCCGATCCGCGAGCCGAGCTCCCAGGTCTGGTCGGGCCGCACGCGCGGGGTGATCGCGCGGTTGACCGCCCGGTTGACACTGGCCAGCGCGTTCATCAACGGCGCAGACATCCGAACCTGCGCGCCGCCGCCCGAAGAGCAATGTTCGGGCGTCCGCAGACAGAAGAGCTGAAACCCCAGTGGCGTCGCGGCCGACCCCGCGGTTTCGATGCGGGATGCCGAGGCAGTGATCCCCGTGCGTCCCGGCTGCGGCGCCAAAGCTGTGGCGTAGCCAGAGGTAAATGCGATAGCGGTGGCAAGAGCCACAGATAGAAGTCGAGAAGCGCGTTTCATTTTGGCCTCCAAATTCGATGGTGCCACTATGACGCGGGCGCTATTTCAATCTTGTCGCTTATTTGAGTACAATTTTATTCAATTGCGGATTTCTCCAACGCACTGATCGGACCGAGCGATATCAAGGCGTTCCGCGTTCCGGCAGCGCAATTAGAGGCGCTTGAGTCTGCCGTCTATGATCCTGTCGCGCATTTGAAATCTATTACAGGCAAAAGACACAGTTCGCGGGGCATGCCGGCCAAAAGCGGCGCGCCGACCCATTAACCTGACAAGCAATTCAAACTTGACGCTTATTTGAAGTGCCGCCAGTGTCACAGTTGCCGCTTTTGCGGTGCCATAGTTGCCATCCGATTGTCGCGTCGCCTGAGATGAGCCGCGTTCCCATGTCCTCGCCCGCGTTCCGATTTGTGCTGCTTTCTGGGTTCAGTCTGGTGCTGATCGTTTCGGGGTCGTTCCTGGCTTGGCGCGAGGTCACGCCCTATCAATGGGGCGCCGCGCCGCGCGCCGGAATCTTCTCGCATCTGAGAGCCGAGGAGGTCGGCCTGCCCCCGTCGCTCGACGGCATGCAGGTTGTCATGGAGTCGTGTCTTACCGCGACCACCTCCGTGCACGGGCTTATTCAACCTGATCCCGACCGCGAAACCGTGCTGACACGATGCGCGACGCTCGCGGATGCGGCGGTCGCGGCTATGCCCACCTATAGTTTCGGCTGGTATGCCGGGGCCTATTTCGGCCTTGCCCTGGGCCAGGCCGAAGCGGGCAGCGCATGGCTGATCCGCTCGCGCGAAGCCGCGCCCAGCGCGCAGTGGATCGCCGAGGTCCGCGTTGCACTTGCCGAGGACTATTTCGCGCTGCTCACGGAGGCGGCGCAGGAGAGCCATCGCGCGGACCTTGCGCTGCTGGCGATGTCCCAACGCGGGGTGAACGCGATCGCGAGCCGGTACGTTTCCGACCCCGACTTCAGGGAACGCATCACGTCGGTGGTCGAAACGCTCGAACCGGACGTGCAGCGGCGGTTTCTCGCGCGCGTCCGCGCGGCGATGGGGCAGTAGACAGCCATGGAACCAGGGGGCCGCAGAGCATGATCGATATCCGCGTGACATCCCCTGGGTCTGCCCAACGGGAGCCTTCACTCGCCGGCAGCCGGCAGCGGCGCATCAACGACCTGATCGCATATGGGCTGATCGCCTTCATCGCGCTTGTGCCCATTCCGCTCGGCGCGAACCGTCCGTTCTTCTGGGCGGTCTCGGCGGTGCTTGTCGGAATTATCGGCCTTTTACACGCTGCAATGCTGTTTCGCGCAGGCGAAGCCGCGCGCATGCCGCTGTCTCGATTTCCGGTTATTGCTTCGCTTTGGGCCGCCGTGTGCATATGGCTCGTCGCTCAGATGCTGCCGGTGGGCGGGTTTACGTTCGCCAATTCGGAAGGCGCCGTCTTTGAAACTGCCAGCATGAGCCTGGCACCCGGCGAGACCGCCTATATGCTCGTTCGGATGGCGACCTACGGGCTGTTTTTCTATCTCGTTTTGCAGATTGCCGCGAACCGGTCGCGCGCGGACTTCGGCTTCAAGGCGATTTTTGTGATCGTTGTCGCCTATTCCGCCTACGGGCTCGTGGCGCTCACGCAGTTCGGCGACACTCTCCTATTCTTTGAGAAATGGGCTTACCAGGGTTCGGCGACAGGAACTTTCGTTAACCGGAATTCCTATGCGACATTCCTCGCCTTCGGCCTGGTTGCCGGCGTCATCCTTTCGCTCAAGACGGTTTTCGAGCCAACACCGGAAGCCGAGCGCCGCGTTTCGCGTTCGAAGGTTTCGGATGCCGCGCTCTATGGGCTTGGCACGGTCTTCATCGCCGCAGCGCTGGCTGCCTCGCAATCGCGCATGGGCCTGGCGGCGGGCGTCGCCGGATCGGCAGCGGTCGCCATGATGGCCGGGTTCAAACTGCGCACGGAACGGCCGGCGGGGTTCCGGCTGGGGCTGATCCTCGCGATTGCGCTCTTTGTCGTCGCCTTTGCCCATTTCGGCGCTGGCACGCTCGAGCGCCTTGGCAATACCGAGCAGGACTTCGACGTTCGAGCCCAGCTTTATGCGCAGGTTCTGCAGATGATCTCCGAACGGCCGCTTCTCGGTTTCGGTGGCGGCAGTTTCGAGACCGCCTATCCGCTCTACCAGCACGCCCCGGTCAGCCCCGACAGGGTCTGGGACAAGGCGCACTCGACCTATCTGACGCTCTGGACCGAGCTGGGCGTCGTCTTCGGCACTCTGCCCATACTGGCCGTGCTCGCTATCGTCTGGCGGTGCATGAGCCATCTTCTCAACCGGCAGCGGGATTTCTGGCTTCCTTTGGGCGCCATCGGGATTGCGATTGTCGCTGCGCTGCACTCGCTCGTGGATTTCAGTCTCGAAATCCAGGCCAATACCTTTTACTTCCTTGCCATACTCGGGCTTGGTTTTGCGCAATACAAGCAGCGGGATCGGGTATGATCGGAGGGTTCCTGAACGCCCTGTTCGGCGGCGGCCCCGCAGGGGACACCCCTCGCGCCCGGCTCGAGGCCGACGAAATGCCGGCGGTTCTCTACGCAGTCGGCGACGTTCACGGCAGGCTCGACCTCCTCACGGACCTCGAAGCGCAGATCTACGCGGACGGCACCGCGTACACCGGCGAAAAATGGATCGTGATGCTGGGCGATTTGACGGACCGGGGCCCGCACTCGGCGCAGGTGCTCGATCATGTGCTCACGCCAGTGCCGGAGGGCTGGCGCCGGATATGCCTGTGCGGCAACCACGACCATGCGATGGCTATGGCCGTGCGCGACAGGGCCATGCTGGAGCAATGGCTGTCTTTCGGCGGCGTTGAAACGCTCGCGTCATACGGCCTGGAGCTTCGCACGCTCACAGAAGCCGAAGGTAACTGGTCCAAGCTGCGGGCCATTCTCGAAAGCCATATTCCGCCCGAACACATCGCGTTCCTCAAGGAACTGCCGATCGTTCTGGCGCTGCCCGGCTATGTATTCGTTCACGCGGGACTGCGCCCCGGCGTCCCGCTGGACCGGCAAACCGATTACGACATGATGTGGATTCGCGCAGACGATATCACGGGGCAAGACGATTTCCCATTCACGATCGTGCATGGCCACACTCCGGTCAGCGCTATTGACCTTTCGTCACAAATCATCAACGTCGATACCGGAGCATATGCTAGCGGAATACTGTCGGCCGTGCGTCTCGGCGCAGGATTGCGTCCCGGTATGCTGCAAACAACTGCCGATCCTTTCGGCGATTAATTTAACCAGAAACGTTTTGCTTGGCCTTACGGGTACGGGCGCCCTGGAGCGAAAATGAACGAAACAGAGATCGACCTGAGAGCATTATTCGGGCTCCTCCGCCGCCGGCTTCGGCTCATCATCATTGTCTTTCTCCTCGTTGTCGGGTTTGCCGCGATCGTTACATTCGCATTGACGCCGCAATATTCCTCCTCGGCACTGATCCTGGTCGATCCGTCGCAGAAGAATCTCTTGAATCCGGAGTTGAGTCCCTCAAGCGCGTCGCGCGACAATGCGCGTGTCGACAGCGAGGCGGAAATCCTGCGGTCGGATGCGATCCTGCTCGATGTCGTCTCCGAGCACGATCTCGTCGCGGATCCGGAATTCGGCGTTTCGCTCGGGCTGCGCGAGCGGATCATGGCGTTCCTGCGTATTGCGAGCCCTGAGTTGCCGACCGGCGAAGCGGCGTTGCGCAACGTTCTCAACAAGCTGCGCAACGCGGTCTCGGTGCAACGCCGTGGGTTGACCTACCTCATATCGGTGGAAGTGGAATCCGAGGTGCCAAGCCGGTCGGCCGAGCTCGCGAACGCGATCGCCGACGCCTATATCCGCGACCAGGTGCGCGCCAAGATCGACAACGTCCTCGCCTCCCAGGAAATTCTCGAGGCGCGAGTGGCCGAGGCGCGCGCGGCTATCGTTGCGAGCGAGGAGTCCTTCGACACCTTTTTGAATGCCAATATCGACGGCCTGGCGTCCGACGTAGACAGCGACATCGCGGCCATGCGGTCCGAACTCGAACGGATCACGGGTGAGCGCGAAGTCACGCAGTCCCTGGCACGCAGCGTCGAGCAGTCCCTTGCCGAACAGGATTGGGAAACCGTCGTCGCCACGCTAGAGTCCGACGCCGTCGCCGAGCTCGAGCGACAGCGCCAGCAGCTTGCCGCGAGCCTTGCGGCAACCGAGGACAGTTTTCCGGCCGCCGTCGATCTGCGCGAAGAGCTCGCCGCGATCGAGGGGCAACTCGAAGAAGCGGCGCGAACCGAGGTTGCAAGCCTGCGCGCCTCGGTTTCGGATCTCGACAGTTCCGCCAGCTCGCTGCGCCAGCAGATTCGATCGGACGTCCTGGCGAGCGATCTTCCCGTCGAGGTTCTGACGCGGATCTATGAATTGCAGCAATCCGCCGAACTGGCACGTTCACAATATGCGACGCTGCTCGAGCGCAGCTCTGACCTTCGGGTACAAGCCGATCTGCAAATTGCAGACAGCCGCATCGTGTCGCGCGCCCTGCCGGCAGACCGCCCCAGCTTTCCCAATACGCCCCTTCTGCTGATGCTTGCCGGTGTTACGGGCCTGGGATTCGGCGTGGGCCTCGCATTCATTTACGAAAACTTCATCGGCGGGTTTACATCCGAAGCACAGATCTCCTCGGTCCTGCGCCTGCCCGCCATCCAGGAGGTTCCACGGCAAAAGGCGGTCGCCAACGGGGCCAACAGCGCTGTCGCCGACACGATCATCGCCGCACCGCTATCGTTCTATTCGGAATCGATCCGGAAAATCCGCGCGAGCGTCGATCAGGCGTTGCGCCGCCGGCCGGGTGCAATGCCCCGCGACGAGGGCAATCCGGGCAAGGGGCGGGTCGTCATGGTGTCCTCCTCGGTTCCCGCCGAGGGCAAGACGACCATCGCGCTGTCCCTGGCGCGCACCTACGCCTATTCCGGGCTCAAGACCATCATCATCGACTGCGACCTACGCAAGCCGTCGGTCCACCGGCAACTGGGGATCGAACCTACCGCCGGCCTTCTCGAATTCTTGACGGGCGAAGCGAGCGGCGAGGCGCTTGCCAATGTGATTGCACGCGACGTGGAGACGGGATTGAGCGTGCTGACCGGTTCGCGGCGCTCGGACGTTCCCACCGACCAGCTGCTGACCGGCGTCACGTTCGAGCGCCTCATCACGGCGGCAATCAAGAATTTCGACATCGTCATTCTCGATACCCCGCCCATCGGTCCGGTGGTCGACGGGCTCTACGTTGCCCAATATGCCGACGTGATCGCATTCGTCGTGCGCTGGGCCAGCACGCCGCAGACCGAAGCGCGCCGGGCCATCACGCGCCTGATGGATGCCAAGGCCGATCATGCTGAAATCATTGCCGTTCTCAACCAGCAGGAAGGCACACGCGGCGGCTACAAGAATCCCTATGCCAGCTATTACGACGAAGGGTGAGATTGCCCGGACAAGTGTTTGCCTGCCATTGCACATGCGCTAAGACCGTTGCGGCATGTAGAACCGTTTTGGATTGAACTGATGGCGGGCACCGATATCGCATTCGGCACGTCGGGCCTGCGCGGCCCCGCAGCGGGGTTCACGCGTCCTCGGATCGCAGCCTATACGCGGGCCTTTCTCGCTGTCTGCTGTCCGGGCCCGGCGGATCGGGTCGTCATCGGCCAGGACCGGCGGGCGTCGAGCCCGGCCATCACCGAGGAGGTTGCCCGGGCCCTCGCTGCGTCCGGCTGGCGCTCCATCAACGCGGGCACCGTCCCGACGCCCGCCCTTGCCGCCTATGCGATGGCCCGCGGCCTGCCGGCCATCATGGTGACGGGCAGCCATACGCCGGCCGATCAGAACGGGCTCAAGTTCTACCGGCCCGTCGGCGAATTGCTCAAAGCCGACGAAGCGCCCATCCGCGCGGCAGCAGAAACGCAGGTCGCGTCAATGCCGGAACCGGCCGCACCGCACCGCCCGGCCCTGCCTCCCGCTATCTGCGATATAAAGACCGAATATCGCGACCGTTACCTGCGCGCGTTCCCCCCGGATGCACTTGAAGGACTTAGCATCGGCGTTTTCGAACATTCCGCCGCCGGTCGCGACCTTGTCGTGGACGTTCTTTCAGGTCTCGGCGCGCGGTGCGTCCGGTTCGGCCGGACCGAAGGCTTTACCGCGGTCGATACCGAAGCGATCGAGGCAGACGTCATGCACACCGCGCGGCGGATGCTTTCCGAGCACGGCCTCGCCGCCGTCGTCTCCACCGACGGAGACGGCGACCGTCCGCTTCTTATCGCCGAAACCGGCGCTCAGATCACGGGCGATGTCCTCGGCGCCGTGACAGCGCGCTACCTCGGCGCAGATACGGTCGTTACCCCCCTCACCTCCACGAGCGCCGTCGAGGCCTCGGGGTGGTTCAAGTCGGTCCATCGCACGAAGATCGGTTCGCCTTATGTCGTCGAGGCGCTTGCATCGGCAGCGGGTGGCGTCGCCGTCGGGTTCGAGGCCAATGGCGGGTTTCTCCAGCAATCGCCCATCACTTTGACGGCAGGCGCGCTTGCGCCGTTGCCCACGCGCGATGCGCTGCTGCCGTTGATCGCGTGCCTTGCAACGGCGCGGAACCGCGCGATACCCGTTTCGCAGATCGCCGCCGATCTGCCGCCCCGCGCGATGAAGGCCGGCCGGTTGCGTCCGGTCATGCCTGACCTTGCTCGGACTTTCCTCGGGCGCATTGCATCGGATCCGGCGGCGCGCGCGGAGATCGCGCCGGAGCTCGAGACCCCTTGCGCGGTCGACCTCACCGATGGCGTTCGTTTGACGCTGTCCGACGACACGATCGTCCACTTCCGCCAATCGGGTAACGCGCCCGAAATGCGGTGCTATGTCGAAACCGCCGCGGCTGCGGATACCGATGCGCTTTTGCGCATGCTATTGGCGCATGCGCAGGCTTTCCTCAAAACCCTGGAGTCCCGATGACCTCCCCGCGTCCGAAAATCGTCCCGATCGTGCTCGCAGGCGGCACCGGAACCCGGCTCTGGCCGATGTCGCGGGCGGCGCGGCCCAAGCAATTCCTTTCGCTCATCAGCGAGAACAGCCTCTTTCAGGACACCCTGCTCCGGGTTGCGGACCGCGCCGTTTACGACCCGCCGATCATCGTCACCAACGCGGATTACCGCTTTCTCGTCGCCGAGCAGGCCCGCGAGATCGGCATCGAACCCGGCGCGATCGTGCTCGAACCGGAGGCGCGCAATACGGCGCCGGCGATTGCCGTTGCCGCTCAAATCGCCAACGCCGGCGGGAACGATCCCCTCCTTCACGTGCTGCCGTCCGATCATGCGGTCGTCGCCGACCCAGCCTACCGCAAGGCCGTCGAAACGGGGGCGGCCGCGGCACGCGAAGGAAGGCTCGTCACCTTCGGGATTGCGCCCGATACGCCGGCCACCGGGTTCGGTTATATCGAAGCGGGCGACCGAGAGGATACCGGCGCGCATGCCGTCTCGCGCTTTGTTGAAAAGCCGGACCTGCAGCGGGCCGAGGCCATGATCGCCCGGGGCGGATACTATTGGAACTCCGGCATGTTCATGTTTTCCGCCAGCGCCATTCTCGAGGCTGCGGAACGTCTTGCGCCCGAGGTTGGCGATGCCGCGGAAAAGGCTGTCTCCGGTGCGGCGCAGGATCTCGACTTCCTGCGGCTCGACGCCGATGCCTTTGCCAAGGCGCCGAATATATCGATCGACTATGCCATCTTTGAAAAATCCGATGCCGTTTCCGTCGTTCCCGCCGCCATCACCTGGTCGGATCTGGGGTCCTGGGATGCGGTCTGGCGCGCCTCGCTGCGTGACGAGCACGGCAATGTCACGCGGGGGCGGACCACGCTGATCGACAGCACCGAGGCGCTTGTGATCTCCGACAATGGCCATGTCGTCGTCGACGGGCACTCCGACATCATCGTCATTGCCAGCGACGACGCGGTCTATGTGGGCCGGCTTTCGGACGCCCAAAGGGTCGGCGGGGCGGTCGAACGGCTCAAGGCGCAAAGCGAAACGCGAGCGCTGACGCAGGCGCACAAGACGATGTACCGCCCCTGGGGCGGCTATTCGTCGGTGCTCGATGGCGAGCGTTTTCAGGTCAAGCGGCTGTTCGTCAAACCCGGCAAGAAGCTCTCGCTCCAAAAGCACCACCACCGCGCCGAGCATTGGGTGGTCGTGCGCGGCACCGGCGAGATCGAGGTCGATGGCCGGATCAAGACGTTGCGCGAGAACGAAAGCATCTACATCCCGCAAGGCGCAATGCACCGCCTCTCCAATCCGGGCAAGATGCTGCTCGAAGTGATCGAAGTGCAGACAGGATCGTATCTGGGCGAGGACGATATCGTCCGCATCGCCGACGAATTCGGACGCGCCTGAGCGTCTTTTCCCGCCTAATCAGCCGGCGCACCGACCACAACCACCACGCGTTGATTGTCCGCGTTCGCGGTGCCGAACATCTGCGTTTCGCCGCCCGTTTCGACGTTGGCACTGCCAAATGCCACGCCCTGACCTTCGAAATAGGCGCGCACGGCCTCTGCCCTCATCGTCGCGAGTTCCCTGTTCCAGCTCGCCGGGCCGCTCGCACTTGAATAGCCGGTGAGCGTCAGCTCACAGGCCTGGGCATCGACGCTCTCGATCAGCGCGTCGAGCGCTCCGCGGTGCTCTGCGGTCAGCGCGGCGGAATTGCGCGCGAACCCGACAAGCGCGATCTCCCGTGCGGTGTCGCAGACCGGTTCGACGGCCGCCGGTGTATCGTCGGCCTGCGGCGCACCGCCATCGGGGGTGACGCTCCATCCGTCTTCCGGCGCAGCGGCGAAGGCGATATCGGACGTCTTGTAAAGCGCGACCATCGGCCGGCCGGAAACGACGGTATTGCCCACAACGCCTTCGCGTTCGACCACGAAGGCGTCGAAGGGCACGGTCTTTCCAGCCAGGGTGGCCGAGAGGATGAATAGGTTACGATCGCCGTTCTCTCCGGCGGCATCGTTGGTGAACCGGACTTCGATGGCCCCTTCGTCCGAAAACGTGTCGGCGGGAATTTCAAAGTCGAAGGTCTCTACGTAGCCGGTGTAGTCGCTGGCAGCGCTCAGCCGCCCATCAGTCTGCGTATCTATGGCTGAGGATACAGCGCCAGCACCGATCTGCCGGCCATTAAAGAACACTGCGAAAGCGGGAGCGCCCTCGAAGGCCTCTCCGGCGAGTTCGAGGCTCAATGCGACGTCTTCCTGCGCAAACGCAGTCGCGGCGCCGGCCAGCAGCGCGGAGACTGAAACGGCAATGATACTGAGATTTCGGGCGAATGGCATGGCAGATCCCCTCAATACGATGGCGCTCAAATTTGTATGATCCTCGCACATCCCGCGCATTGAGCAAGGTCTCCGGCTGCGGAAAACCTGTCGAAAGCCGGTGTTTGGACAAAACTTATCCCCGCTCCGCGTGTCGGTGTCATGCTTAGCGCAGTATGTGCAACACCCTGACGACAGGAGCGGAAATTCCATGAGCACCACCTTTCCCGGACGCACGGCCAGCATGAGCGGGCCGGCAGGCGACGTCTTTACAATCACCCCGGACGATGCGGTCGACCTCGCGCAGACAACCCGCGCCATCTATGTCGGGGTGACCGGCGATCTCGCCGTTGTCGCGGCATCAGGCGCGCAGGCCACTTTCGCCGGCGTGCCTGGCGGCACGGTGTTGCCGCTGCGCGTTGCCCGGGTTCTCGCGAGCGGCACGAGCGCCGGCAGCCTTGTGGGTCTTGTTTGATGATCGGCCTTGCGCTCACACCCGTCCCCGCGCGTTCGGCAGCCTGGTGGCCCGCCGGCTCCGTCTTCGCTGCCGATTTCGCAAACGGCCGCTACATGAAAGATGGCGTGCACATTCCTCAATCGGCCGCCTTCACGCTCACCCGTGCATCCGAAAAGCTCGCTCAAACGCGCTCGGGAGAATGGAAGCTTTTCCCACCCGACGTGCCCGCCATCACGGACCTGGGCCTTTTTTGCGAACCCGAAGAAACCTTCTACCCCGTCAACGCCCTCTTCGAAGGCGCCCTCCCCGGCGTCGTTGGCAGCGGCGGCGCCCTGCCCACCAACTGGACGGTCCTGGTCTCAAGCGGGCTTTCGATCGAAGTCGTCCACACAGGCCTTCACGGAGACGCCCCCTATATCCGGCTGAGGCTCTTCGGCACAACGACCGGCACCGACTTCCAGATCGCCCTCAACGCCTACACACAGGCCGCCGCAGCGGGCGAAACCTGGACGGCGGCACTGTCGCTGCGGCATGTGGCGGGGGAAACGGCGGGGCTGACCGCGTATGTGCGGGTGGTGGAGGAGACCAACGGAACGTTCCTCGCCGCAAGCAGTATCGATCTTCCGGCAGGCACGGACTTTGCACGTGGCATCGCATCGCGTGAACTGGCTAACACCTCTACAAGCAACATCCGCTCACGTCTCCGCCTCACCTATCCGTCAACAGGTGTGTTCATCGATCACACTCTGGACTTGCTTGCGCCCGTGTTGGTAGCTTCCGAAACCACCGACACTCTAGTCCTTACGGGCCCCTACCATCCCGCGATCAGACAACAGGATACTGTGGTTGCCCAGTTCCCCGAGCTCCCACAGGACGTCCTTTTGGCGTTTACCGACGGAAGTGCAAGTGTTGAAGGCCCTGTGACAGGTCCGCTTACTCTCCCTCAGCATTCGAACAGTCTTAGGCTTGTCAGCACGACACCCGACGTTCCATGACGAATTCCCTCGACCGGTGACACGTGGCTGTCTATCATCTCTTCTGTGGCGACGCGCACTCTAACACCCGGCAGTAATGGCTTGCTTGCGAAGTTGGAGCTAGCCTAGGAGACGAAATGGTTACTGCTTCACAAGCCCAGGCCTCACCGCTCCCCACCGGCATCACTGCGGAATTGCTGTCGCAAACCCTGACGGCGCTCCTTGTTGCTATATTTCTCTCTTTGCCGATTTTTTTATTCTCGGCGACGGGAGGAACTTTATTTCTCGTTACTTCCGCAATAGCACTAATTGCCATTTCTATAAAATACACAAGAGTTCAAATTGGCGTATATTTTTTTCTGCTAATATTCCAATCTACGGTTATAGCCATAACAATAAACGGGTACAGCGATCGATCGGAATTAAGTACAGCACAAGGTTTGCAATTTCTGACTTTATCAATTTTTGGTTTTCATTCTTGGATACATATCAACAATATGAAACAAATAGATATTGTCACGCTCTCCAAACTACTAACTTTGTTCTTTTTACTTTGCTCTGTATATCTGCTATACGGACTAATAGAGAATGGCGCTCAAAACGCGATTATATATTTTCGATCCTCGATCTCATCATCTCTTCTTATATGCTTTGGTCTGTATGTCGGCACTCGCCTAAGCGAGAGCGATGTCAAAGCGATGTTTACCGTATGCATGATAGCGGCTATTATTTTTACAATAATAGAGATGATTGCCACAAAGGAATTGTACGAATTTATAAACGCATTCGAATTTTTCTCTGTAAAATACGAAGGGAGATATAATTTTTATTCCTTAGAATCCGTAATAGAATTCTCAAAACGCCCACTCCTAAACCTTCCTATTTTTCGCGACCTCGGGCTGACGACGTTTCGCGTTTCCGGTCCAAATATGCATAGCATTAGCCTAGCATATCTGTCGATGTTTGGGCTACTTTTGTTCTTTTCTCAAAAGAACTACATACTTGCTACTTTATGCGCAGCAATCCTGATAGCCATTCAAGCAAAGGGTCCGATAATAATACTTTTGATATCATTTTCTTTCTACTATGCACGATCTATATTTTCGAAGAGAATTTGGAAGGTGCTCCTCGCGCTGACACTGGCTTCCTACGCCACTTTTGGCATCTGGTATGGGATGCAGACTCGTGATTTCCATGTTCTTGGTCTGATCGGCGGACTGGAAGGCTTCTTGTCGAACCCGATTGGCCATGGCTTAGGCGCAGGGGGCAACCTCTCGAGAATTGAGTTTGACTGGCAGGATTTTCAGAACGCCGGCGCGGCTGCGTTTGGCGTAGAAAGTGCCGTTGGAGTGCTGCTCTACCAGGTCGGCATCGCTACGTTCGCTTTGGTCGGGTTTTATATTTGGTTCGCGAACTATACGTTGAATTTCTTTTGGAAACGGCATAGCCGGCTGGGACTTCTGCTCTCGCTTGCGTTCGCAACGACGGTTGTAAACGGCATTTTCCAAGAGGAGGCTTATAATCCATTTGCTTTGGGGCAAATTGGTTTGATGCTTGCCGTGATCGTTGGAAGTACTTTGCGATTTGAGGGCCAATCGGACAAAGCCCCCGTCGAAGCCCCAAGGCCGCGTTCGTCAGATACCCTCAAGACCCTGGCATAGGACCGCGCCTCAGAGCCAGAGCGCGGTTTTAATAACGTCCCGCGGCGGCGTGCCGATACCCGGAACTACAGCGTGGCCAGCGATCATGGTCGCTTCGTGAAGCGCGGCGAGAGCGCCGGGGAGCCTGTGCAACTTGTAGGTCTGCCGAATTGAGGACAGATAGCGCACCAGGTCTGTGATGAGCACGTCATTCCGCCTTATGAGCGCGCACGCATCGTACTGGCTGTCCTGCTCGAGCGCCGTCCGCTGCAACTGAACATAATCGAAATCGAGGCAATAAGGGCTTCCCTCGAGGAACGGGTAGTGCTCAAGCATGTGCGTCGTCGTGCTTTGCAACAGCGTCCTTACGGCGCGATAGTCGCGGCCAAGCGCGTAGTTGACCCAGTGAATGTGAACGAGACCACCGACGTCTGCCAGTTCGGGACGGTGACGTAGCCGATATGCCGCGCGGAAGGCGCTTTGCACCGCGTCTGAGCGGTAGGTGCGCATCAGCCCGGTTTCCGGAGACAATATCTTGGCGTCGCAGGCTTCCAGAACATCGTGGACAAGGCGCTCATCGACCTGTTTCTTGGGGTCGAAACGCGCGAAATTGAGCAGTATTGCGGGAATCCCTCCAAGCCAGTGGCTTACCCGCCAGGCGTGGTGCGACCATGCTGCTGGCCATTTGGGCAATTTGGTTTCGGCGTCAATCAGCCGGTCGAGGTCAAGCTCGAGATCGGCGTAAACCTGTTCGCGCATGTCGTAGCCTGCCGCTGCCAGGATGTTCAGCGCTCCGAGCGTGTATGCGGTCAAGTGTGGCAACATCTGCTTTCCTGGCGCTGTGCTCCCCGCGAGCTTGGCTTTACCCACCGCGTCCGCGAAGGCCTCGGCCGCCTTGGGCGACAGCTCGCTTTCCCGGCCGAGCAACCATTTGGCATAGACATAATCGGCGTGCGCCAGAAATGACCAATCTGCCACTGGCGTGTTGGCCGTGCCTTTCCAGAACCGGTCGAGCCCCGGATGCGCGGCCTCAAGATACGCGAGGGACGACACCACCACGGGGTGCCCGCTGAGATCTGGTTCGGCCGGCAGGTCGCGCAGCAGGCTGTACTTTGGACGCGGCGGCAGCAGCATGCGAAAACCGTCGACGAGTGGCTTGTGAAACGGCAACCGGAAACGGGCCGAGACCAGCAGCACAACCAGATTGCCGGCCAGAAGAAGCATCGTGCCACCGATAACCGCCAAAGCCGGAATATCCCGCGCCATGAGCACCAGGACGACGGCGGGCAGACTGCCGATCGCGACACCTGATGCAACAGCGCCGGCGCGATAGCGTAAAAACAGGTCCGTCTGCCTGCTCAACAGCCAGACCGAAACAGCCGCAGCAGCCGTATGCACCAGTACCATGGCGATGGCGCCACCCACGACGCCGTACAAATACCCGCCCGTGAGCCCGGCAATCACATTAAGGACGCCAAAGACAAGCGTGATGCGTGCCGTCGTGCCCGCACGGCCGACGGCGACGGAGATCTCGCCCGACAAGATCTGCGCGAACGCTTTGACGGCCACAAGGGGCGAAAGGATGATCAGGACAATGGCGGCCGCGGGCAGATCGGGAACCAGCCAGGCCAGGGCGACCGGACCGACAAGCAGCAAGAACGCCGCCGCCAGTGTGTTGAGCCACAGCGCAAAGGACGCGCCCTGGGACAAGAGAACCCTCAGGCTCTGGCGTTCCCGCGTCGCGCCAACGAACATTTCGGCAGCCTTGGGCGAGATGACCGTCGCGACCACGATCGTGAACGCCATCGGCAGATTGGTGAGCTGGACCGCGAGTTCAAATCCGCCGACCTCGGCAGGTGGCACGAACAAGCCTACGATCAACACCATCGCGCGCGCATAAAGATATACCGCCAGCGCATTTATGACGACCGGCACCGCATATCGCAAAAGTTCGATAGTTTCATCCCTGTGAGCGCGGATGACCCGGATCATCGTTACCGGGGTGAGCCGATGCGAACGCACAAAAGCGGTGCCCAGCATGAGTACGCAAACCACCTCGCTCAACGCCAGAACGCCCAGCAGCACGTCCAGGCGGGGGGCCAGCGTCAGGCCAAAGAAAAGCCCGAAAGCAACAAGCCTGCTGACGATTAAGGCCACGGCCAACGGCTGGAACTTGTTTTCGGCGCGATAGAGGCCGTCGAGGAATTCGGTAAGGCCATAGAGATAGCTGAAGACAACGGCGGCTATGACGGTCGAAGAGCCGGCCTGCATGTCGTACACGACGGTAGAGTACCCTATAGCCACCGCAAGGATCGCGAGGGCGGGCATCGACAGAACCAATGCCACGCTGAACGCAAGACTGGCATACTCCTGCGCGTTCGCGTCGAGCCCCCGGGCATGACCGATATATCGGATGCTGGCGCGCCCAAGCGAGAAGCCTACAAGCGGCCGGAACAGCGTAGCGATGGACATTATGACCGCGACAGCGCCGGTGTCGGCAGGCGGTAGGGCGATCGCGGCCACTACGAGCACAAGCGCCGGCCAGATGTGCATGAGGCCGAACTGCGCCAGACGAAACATAAAATTCTTGCCCACCGCCCCCTCACCCCCGCTCTGTATGCCGCATCAGCCGGTAGAGCGAATACGGGTTGGTTGTGAGATAGCGCCAGGCGAGCCGCTTGGGGTCGTCGAGCACGCGGTGGAGCCATTCGAGTCCGATATCCTGCATCCATTGCGGGGCGCGCGGTGCATCGCCGGCGAGGAAGGCGTAGAGCCCGCCGCAGGTCTTGATCCAGCCGACACCGGCCAGCCGCTCGCGGTTGGCGATCGACCAGAATTCCTGGCGCGGCTTGCCCAGGGCGACCCAGAGCACGTCGGCGCCGGAGGCCCGTACCATTTCGCAGATCGCCGCATCGTCACCCTCGCCGAAATACCCGTGATGACGCCCGACGATCTGCAGATCGGGATACATCCGGCGCGCCGCCTCCACCGCGGCGGCATTTTGCCGTTCCGAGGCCCCCAGCATGAAGAAGCGCAGGCCGTGCGCGCTCGCGGCCACCGCAGCGTCGTGGAAGAAATCGGACGTCGCGATGCGCTCGGGCAAGGGCGCGCGGGTGCGGGCGGAGGCCTTGACGACCGACATGCCGTCGGCGTGGATCGCATCGGCCTGGGCCATCGCGCGTGCGAAATCGGCATCCCGCCCCGCGAGCGCTATGCCCTGGCCATTGGATGAGAAAACCGCCTTGGGCAGCCAGGCGCCCCCCGCCTCCCGCGCCGCCATGCCATCGGCGACCATGATTTCGGCGAGCCGGCGACGCGTCAGCGAAACCGTGGGAAACGCACCGATCGTAACCGTTGGCACATTATGCCGTTCCCTCATGCTCGCCGACATTGCAATAGCTCCGATACCATTCAACGAAAGCCGATACGCCCTCTTTCACGCCGACGCCCGGCGCAAAACCGGTCAGCGCGCGCAAAAGCCCGTCATCGGACGAAGTCGCAACGACATCCCCCTGCTGCATGGGCAGCATGCGCTTTTGCGCGCGCTTGCCCAGCGCCTCTTCGACGGCCTCGATAAACTCCATCAGCCCCACCGGATTGCCGCCGCCGATGTTGACGGCGCGCCAGGGCGCGACAGGAGAAAGCGAGTCCGCAACGCCTTCGGCCTCCACGGGCCGGCCGGCCGCCGGCACGGCGTCCATCAGGCGGCAGATGCCTTCGACGAGGTCGTCGATATAGGTGAAGTCACGGGCCATCCGCCCTTCCCCGTAGACGTCGATGGGGCGCCCCTCTTCGATCGCCGAGACGAATTTGAAGAGCGCCATGTCGGGCCGGCCCCACGGGCCGTAGACGGTGAAAAAACGGAAGCAGGTGGTCGGGATGCCCCACAGATGGGCATAGGAATGACTCATCGCCTCCGTGGCCTTCTTGGTGGCCGCGTAGAGCGAAACCGGAAAATCGGTACGCGCCGCCTCCTTGAAGGGCATGTCTTCGTTCCCGCCATAGACCGAGCTGGTCGATGCCAACAGCAGGTGCTTGGGAGCGATTTCGCGTGCGAGTTCGAGGAGATTGAAGGTCCCCACTAGATTGGAACTTATGTAGGTTTCCGGATGCTCGATGCTGTAGCGCACACCGGCCTGCGCCGCGAGATGGATGATGATATCCGGCTGGCAATCGTCGATGGCATTGCGGAGTGCATCCTTGTCCTCGAGCATCCCGGTATGGGCGCGGAAGCCGTTGGTCTTGCCGAGCACCGCGTGCCGGCGGGTCTTGAGCGTCACGTCATAGTAAGGCGTCATGCCGTCGTAGCCGACAACGAGGTGGCCATCGGCGATCAGGCGTTTCGCCAGATGAAAGCCGATGAATCCGGCGGTTCCGGTGACGAAGACCTTCATTCCGCCGCATCCGCCATCTTGGCGCCCGCAGCGGGCATGGCGGCGCGTCCGACCCCGTGATAGTCGAACCCGGCCTCTTCGAGATCCGAGCGGCCATAGACGTTCCGCAAGTCGACGAAAACGCGGCCGCTCATCGCCGTCTTGAGCCGTTCGAGATCGAGCGAGCGGAACTGGTTCCACTCTGTGACCAGCACGAGGCAGTCGGCGCCCTCGGCGACGTCATAGGCGTCGGTGCCGTATTCGATGCCGTCGATCACGGCGCGTGCGGCCTTCATCCCCTCGGGATCGAAGGCTTTGATGGTTGCCCCGCCATCCTTGAGCGCCTGAATGATCGCAATCGAGGGTGCGTCGCGCATATCGTCGGTGTTGGGCTTGAACGTCAAGCCAAGGATGCCGATGCGCTTGCCGCGGACGGACCCGCCGCACGCGGCGACGACCTTGCGGCCCATGGCCCGCTTGCGGCTGTCGTTGACCGCCACCGTGGCCTCGACCAGCCGCAGCGGCGCTTCGTGGTCCTGCCCTGTCTTGACCAGGGCAAGCGTGTCCTTGGGAAAACACGAGCCGCCGTAGCCCGGGCCGGCATTGAGGAATTTCGGGCCGATGCGGTTGTCGAGCCCGATACCGCGGGCGACCTCCTGCACGTCGCCGCCGACCTTCTCGCACAGATCCGCCATTTCGTTGATGAAGGTGATCTTCATCGCGAGGAAGGCGTTGCCGGCGTATTTGATGAGCTCGGCCGTGCGGCGGCCCGTGAACACAAGCGGCGCCTGATTGAGATAGAGCGGGCGGTAGACCTCCTCCATCACATGGCGGGCCCGTGCGTCCTCAATCCCAACGACGATCCGGTCGGGGCGTTTGAAATCCTCGATCGCCGCGCCTTCGCGCAGGAATTCCGGGTTCGAGACCACCACGGCGTCGGCATCCGGATTGGTGTCGGCGATGATGCGCTCGACCTCGTCGCCTGTGCCGACCGGAACCGTCGATTTGGTCACGACGACCGTGAACCCGTTCATGGCGCGGGCGATATCGGCGGCGGCGCCATAGACATAGCTCAGATCCGCATGGCCGTCGCCGCGCCGCGAGGGCGTGCCGACGGCAATAAAGACCACGTCGGCGGCGGCGACCGCGGGTGCGAGGTCGGTGGTGAAGCTCAGGCGGCCCGCCCTGGCGTTCTCGGCAACCAGAAGGTCGAGGCCGGGTTCGTAAATCGGGATCTGGCCGTTGTTGAGCGCTTCGATCTTTTCGGCGTTGAGATCGACGCATGTCACGTCGTGGCCAAAATCGGCAAAGCAGGCGCCGCTCACAAGGCCGACATAGCCCGAACCAATCATTGTAATGCGCATAGAAGAACCTCCGTTACGCGAGGGCTGCACTATAGCAGATGCGTCTGCCTTGTATGACGACTCCGCCTATTGTCCGTGCAGCATCCGGGCGAACATCCCAATTGAATGCGCAATTGTTGCCTGAAGGCTTCATATGCCTGTCCCGCCGATGAACTCCCGGCGTATGGTCAGCCAGATGATCTTGAGATCGAGGAGAAGGGAGAAATTCTGGATGTAGGCCAGATCGTGGTCTATGCGCGCCCATGCGACGGCGGCGTCGTCCGTCGGCCCGCGCAACCCGTTGGC
Source organism: Pelagibacterium xiamenense (assembly GCF_021166475.1). Classification (GTDB taxonomy): domain Bacteria; phylum Pseudomonadota; class Alphaproteobacteria; order Rhizobiales; family Devosiaceae; genus Pelagibacterium; species Pelagibacterium xiamenense. Next base: position 1,442,467 of record NZ_JAJOYS010000001.1, on the reverse strand, counting down.
CTGGGCCCAGCCCGAAATCCCGGGCTTCATCGCGTGCCGGGCAGCGTAGTACGGCACGAGCTCGTTGTAGCGCCGTCCGCCTGCCAGCATATCGTAAACATGCGGCCTGGGACCGATCAGCGACATATCGCCCCTAAGCACGTTCAGCAATTGCGGCAATTCGTCGATGCTTGTCTGGCGCAGGAAGCGGCCGATCGGGGTCAGGCGCGGATCGCCCGCCTTTGTCTGGGCGACGCCGGTCGTATCGCACCGGTCGGTATACATCGAGCGGAATTTATAGACCTCGAATGGCGCGCCATCGAGCCCCTCCCGCACTTGCTTGAAAAAGACCGGGCCCCTGCTCGTCGTGACGACTGCAATTGCAACCAGAGCCAGAAAGGGGCCAAGAAAGATCAGTGCGGAAAGGCTCAGTACGATGTCGATGACGCGCTTTGCCGCCATTTGCACCCTGCGCTGCACGGTGAGTTCCGTCTCGACGGGCCAATTGTCCTGCAGGATGAGGCTCAAACCGGAAGGTGTCGCTTCCAGCGCTCCCGAAGCGGATCTATGCCACCCGCTCGCCGGGCGCGGCTGATCGGCGCCATGGCCGAAAGCCGTCCCCATACCGTTCGCGTCGGCGGTATCGTGCGTATGCCCAAACACTGTGCGTCCCCTTCTCGCGCCAGTTTCAGTAAGCACCGCCGGCCCGCTTGAGCCGACTGCCGGGGATAGTGCACAACTTTGACCACGTTTGGAACCGCGCATTGAGGTTTGGTTAACCCTGACAGGGCATTAATCGCCAATTGTTGTCGGTGCCGTTTTGGGCCAATCGCTTAGAAATCGCCGCTTTCTCAAGAGTTTTCCCGATTTCTTTCTTATCGCGCCATGCACTGGACGCGTATCTGAGTCATTCCAAACGCATAACTCGCCCGCGATTCACACCAAGACTCGCGGTTTACTTCTAACCTCCTGCACTTCCAAGTCCCATTCTTTAAGTTTCCTGCACACTATTTAGGCATACTCTTAATTTTAACGATTTATATTATTAATATCTCAGGTATCATCGCTACGTTTTTGTTATTCTTTCTGTTTTTTATATCACGTAACCACGAAATCAAGAATTCTTATTGTGATTTTTTCAATTTGCGATCCAATATATACTTAAAAATACATTGATCGTGAATTTGAAAATGCCCACCAATTCTCCAAGGCTCGTTTAAAACCATTTGAGTATTAATTTTCGTTTTTTGGGGCAATGGAAACGACATTCGTCATATTTCTCCGTCATAAAACTGTAAAAATATTTTTTATGCATTTACGCCATTGCGGCGTTTCCCTTTAGAACTATCTATTTGCGGCAAATCTACAATCTTCCCTTCGAAAGGAACTGTCGTTTCCATCGCCTCAACAGTGAAGGTTGGGGTATGATTGACGCTCGCATGGGCTTGAATTAGTATACTCAAAATTAACCCTCTTGGAGCGCCAGGATGACCGTTTCGTTCAAGTCTTTGGGCCTTGCAGCCATGTTGGCGGTAGGCCTTGCAATCCCTGCCTATTCGCAGGTTACCGCAACACCCGATCTTTCCAGCGTCACCGGTGCGTGCACGGCGGAAGGGGCGACCATTGAAATCTGTCAGGCTGCCGTCGCAGCCTATGTTGCCGCACTGGAAGCTGCCGGATTGAGCCCGGCGGAGATCGACGCCGCGTTGGGCGAGGTTGCCGTTGCGCTTGGCGAGGCGAGCCAGGGCGGTGCCATTCCGGAGGTAATCGCCGCGGGGCTCAGCCAGGTTGCGAGCGCGATCAGCGATCCCGTGCAGGCCGCCGAGGTCACCCAGCTGGCGTCCGCCGTGGCAGCGGGGTCGGAAACGCCGGTTGCCTCTATCGGCTCGCCGACCTCCGCCAGCCCAAACTGAGCCGGCAATATCGGGCGGCATATCGCCCGCCCGTCATGGTGCATATTTCAGGCTCGTTCCGCCGGAACGGGCCTTTTCTTATGCCGGGGGCCTGTTGGGGCGCTTCAATGAAAGTCGCGCGACTTGGGCACGATGCGGACGTTGCGGGGATGGCCGACGCCCGTACCACCTGTGGCAGTGGCGCCCGATATCCCGCCCCCCCGGGAAAGCGCGTTGAGCGCGTCGGATCGGTCCTCGACGGCCGAAGCGATGATATGGATGACGCCTTCCTTGCTCTTTTGCACCTGCCCTTCGATCACCGCCAGGCGTGAGCCCATGATTTCGCGGCGGTAAGCCTCGAACCTGCGGGCCCACATCAGGCCGTTGGCGATGCCGGTTTCGTCCTCGAGGGTCATGAAGATCGCATTGCCCTTGCCCGGGCGCTGGCGCACCAGGACGATGCCGGCAACCCGCACCCGCGCGCCATCCTTCAAGGCACCGAGCCCTGCGCAGCTGACAACCCCTTCGGCGTCGAACATTTTGCGCAGGAACCGCATGGGATGGGCTTTGAGCGAGAGCCTGATGGTCTGGTAGTCGATGACCACATGCTCGGAGAGCGCCATTTGCGGCAGATCCATATCGGTTTCCTCGCCCAGTTCGCGCCCGTCGGCGTGTTCGAACAGCGGCAACGGCTCGTCGCCCGGCAGGCGCCGTACCGCCCAGGCCGACTCTCTCCGGTCCGCGCCGATCGAACGCAGGCCGTCGGCGTCGGCCAGCAGCGAAAAAGCGCGGCGCGGCAGTCCCGTGCGGCGCCACGCATCGTCGACGCTCGCATACCCCTGCCCGCGCCGCGCGGCGAGCTTTCCCGCCCAGTCTTCGTGAAAGCCGTCGATCTGCCGGAAGCCGATCCGCAGGGCGCATTTTGCACCCTCGCGCACCTCGAGCGTATTGTCCCAGAAGCTGTCGTTGAGATCGACATGGCGCACCTCGACCCCATTTTCCTGTGCACTGCGCACGATCTGGGCGGGCGCGTAGAACCCCATCGGCTGGGAGTTGAGCAGCGCGCAGGCGAAGACATCGGGATAGTGGTATTTGATCCAGGCCGAGATATAGACAAGCTTGGCAAAGCTCGCCGCGTGGCTTTCGGGAAAGCCGTATTCGCCGAACCCCTGGATCTGATTGAAGCAGCGTTCGGCAAACTCCCGCGAATAGCCGCGCGCGATCATGCGTTCGACCATTATCGAACGGAACTGTCCGATCGTACCGTTGTGCCGGAACGTGGCCATCGCCTTGCGCAGCCGGTTGGCTTCGACGTCTGAAAACTCCGCGGCGACCATGGCGATCTTCATGGCCTGTTCCTGAAAGAGCGGCACACCCAGCGTGCGATGGAGCGCCTTGCGCAGTTCGTCGGGATCGTACGGAGGCGCTGGAGAGGGATATTCCACCTCTTCCTCGCCATTGCGGCGGCGCAGATAGGGATGGACCATGTCCCCCTGGATTGGCCCGGGCCGGACAATGGCGACCTGGATGACGAGGTCGTAGAAGGTTTTGGGTTTCAAGCGGGGCAACATGTTGATCTGGGCCCGGCTTTCGACCTGGAAAACGCCGACGGAATTTCCTTTTTGCAGCATGTCGTAAACCGCGGGGTCTTCCTGGGGCACGCTGGCGAGATCGTAGGCAACGCCGTATTTGGTGTAGATCAACTCGAACGCCTTGCGGATGCAGGTCAGCATACCGAGCGCCAGCACGTCGACTTTCATCATCTTGACCCGGTCGATATCGTCCTTGTCCCATTCGATGAAGGTGCGGTCGTCCATCGCCGCATAGCCGATGGGTACCGATTCATCGAGCCGCCCCTGGGTCAGAACGAACCCGCCCACGTGCTGGGAGAGGTGCCGCGGAAAGCCCAAAAGCCTTGCCGCATAGAGCATGGTACGCAGGATCTGCGGGTTTTCCGGATCGAGCCCGGCCTGTTTGATGTGCTTTTCCGGGCTCCCGACCCCGCCCCAGCTTCCCCAGACAGTCGAGGAGATGAGCGCGGTCACGTCCTCGCTCAGCCCCAACACCTTGCCCACTTCGCGGATGGCGCTCTTGGGCCGGTAGCTGATCACCGTCGCGACGATTCCGGCGCGCTCGCGGCCGTAATACTCATAAATATGCTGGATTACCTCCTCGCGCCGCTCGTGCTCGAAATCCACGTCGATATCGGGCGGCTCGCGGCGTTCCTCGGAGAGAAACCGCGCGAACAAGAGTTCGTGTTCGGCCGGGTCCACCGCCGTGATCCCCAGGGCATAGCAGACCGCCGAATTGGCCGCCGAGCCCCGTCCCTGGCACAGGATGCCCTTGTCCTCGGCGACCCGGACGATGTCGCGGATGGTGAGAAAATAGCAGGCGTAGTCGAGCTTTTTAATCAGCGCCAATTCGCTCTTTATGAGCGTTTCGACCTTTTCGGGGACGCCCTGGGGATAGCGCATCGCTGCGTGCCGCCAGGTCAGCTCTTCGAGCCATTCCTGTGGCGACCAGCCTGGCGGCGTCGCCTCTTCGGGATATTCGTAGCGCAACTGATCGAGCGAGAATTCGATCCGGTCGAGAACGGTCCGCGTTTCGGCAATCGCCTCGGGCGCCCCGGTAAACAGCCGCGCCATATCGGCGGGAGCCTTCAAATGCCGCTCGGCATTGGCTTCGAGCAGCGTCCCGGCCTGGTCGATCCGCACCCCTTCGCGGATACAGGTGAGGACGTCCTGCAGATCGCGCTGCTCGACCGCGTGATAAAGCGCGTCATTGGTGGCCATGAGCGGCACCCGCGTGCGCGCGGCGATCTCCCTGAGCGCGACGAGCTTCCGCCGGTCGGTGCCTTTATACTGCATGCGCGCGGCCAGCCGCACGGCGCCGGGCGCGGCGATGGCGAGCCGCGTGAGCACGGTTTCGAGCGTATCGTCCCGCGCCTCGGGGATAACGATCATCGAAAGCCCGCGGCAATGGAACAGAAGATCGGGGAATTCGAGCACGCATTCCCCTTTCGTGCGCGTTTTCAGATTGCCCCGTGTCAAAATCCGGCACAGCCGCCCCCAACCGTCGCGGTCCTCGGGGTAAACGACAATGTCGGGCGTGCCGTCGGCAAAGACCAGCCGCGCGCCCACCGCGAGCTTGAACGCCTTGGCGCGTTCCTGCATCTCCTCAAGCGTAAAGGGCAGCTTGAGGTCCGCATAACGCTCGATGAGCACATATTCCCCCGGCCCGCTCCCTTCACGCAGCTTCTCGACGGGCAATATCCCCTCGCGCAGATCCTCGAGCGCGCCATAGGCCCGTACCACGCCCGCGACCGTATTGCGGTCGGCGATCCCCAGCCCGCGATACCCCAGCAAGAGCGCAGCAAGCACCATGTCCTGGGGGTGCGAGGCCCCGTGGAGGAAGGAGAAGTTGCTCGCCGCGACAAGTTCGGCGAAGCGGGGGACGGGCAAGGTTTCGCTCATGCGAATATACCGTGGATGTACCAGTGGATGGGCGCGGGATCGCGGTCATAAAGCCCGTCGCGATAGACCCAGAAGCGCTGGCCGGTCTGATCCTCGATGCGGAAATAGTCCCGCGTGTTCCGCGTCTCATAGGACTTCCACCATTCGGGCGCGATCCGCTCGGGTCCCTCGACGCGGACCACTGTGTGGCGCACGCGGCGCCAGAAGAAATGTTCCGGCGGCCCCTCGGGTACTTCGGCCAGCGCCTCGATCCGCTGGGGCGGCGAGAACAGGAATAGCGGCCGCAAGGGCGGATCGTCCGCCTCCCCCCTGTACCAGCTTCCCGAGCCTGCGCGCTCCGAGATCGCCGGCCAGGCTTTCGCCGCATATTCGGGCATATGGCTATCCTGCGGCACGAAGCGCTGCACGGCCTCGACGCCGAACCGCGCGGCGAGGCGGTTGACGAGGTCTTCGACCGCCTGCCCGTCCGCTTCGCTGCCGTCGAGCAGCGCCTGGGCGGGCGGCGCGCTGTCTCCGGCCACCGCCGCGAGCCGGATCATGTCGAAGCCGAAGCCCGGATCGACAGGATCGGCGAGGGCGTCGAGCCGCATGAGCAAAAGCCGCAGGAGCGTCGCAGGCTCTCGCAATGGCTGGCCGGACAAGAGTTCGATCCGCCGCACCGTTCCGTCGGCGCGGAAAAAGCTTGCCTCAAAACACCGCCCGCCCTGGTCCTCGCGTTCGAGCCCGGTGCAAAGGTCCTGCGCCAGCGTTTTGAGCGCGGCTTCGATATCCTCGAAAAGCCCGATCGGATCGGCAAAGCGCTGTTCGGCGCAAAAGACGGGCAAGGGCCGGCGCGGGGACAGGGGCTGGTCGCCTTCGCCCAAGATCTGCGCCAGCCGCCAGGTGAATGCCGAACCGAACCGTGCCGCGAGCGGTTTTCGTGGACGTTCGGCGAGCATGCCGAGCGTTTCGAGCCCGGCCCGGCGCAATGCGCGGGTCACATCGCCCCCCGCCTCGAGCGCCTCGACCGGCAGCTCCGCGGCCTTCTCGCTCTCCGCGCCCGGGGGCACGATCCCGCCCTTGCCGTAACGCGCCAGCGCATGGGCGGAAAGCGCGGTTCCCGCAATCGCGATTTTGGTTGCAAACCCAAGTGCATGGAGCCTGCGCTTGAGATCGCGCGCCAGCCCGGTCTCGCCGCCGAAAAGATGCGCCACACCGGTGATGTCGAGCAGCAGCCCATCGGACCCGTCGAGCGTGAGAATGGGGCTGAAGCGGTCGCACCAGTCGGCAATCTTTTCGAGCAGCACCGCGTCCGCGTCCGGGTCGGCTTCGAGGATGCGCAGGGGCCGCACCCGCGCGCGGGCGTCGGCGAGGGTCATGCCGGGATAAAGCCCCTTTTCCCGCGCGGCAGCGTCGACGGCGGTGATGCGCATGGCGTTCACCTCCTTTCGGGCGAGCGCCAGGGGCAGGTCAGCCAGCGCGTCCGAGGTGCGATGCAGCCGGTCCGTCGAGAAGTAGGGGAGCCACAGCGCCAGATAGCGCCGGGACCGGCGCAAAGCCGGTCTCGACGGTTTCCGGGCGGGCGCTGAACCTGAGTGCGTCACGGTTCCACTCCAGATGCCAAAGGGTTTGTGCGAGGCCTTCACGATGCCGCAAAAGCGTCGCCTCGAACGCTGGAAATCCCGGTGCCCCCGCCGCGAGCGGGCGGGTTGGGTACCCCCTCACCTGCCAGCGTGTCGCCGCCGCGCTCGGCTCTGGCCCGGCGGCGACGCGGAAGAGAAAACCGGTCACCCCGGTTTCCCCCGCCGCCAGCGAGAGCCGCCGCGTGGCGGTCATATCGAGATGTTTCGAGCGCCCCCAGGGCTCGATCACCACCGCCCCGAGCGCCTTGCACCGCGCCGCCTCGAGCGCGGCACGCAGGACGTCGGTGATGTCCTTGACCAAAACGAGGGTGAGGTTTTCCGGCGCCAGCCCCATCTCGGCCAGTCCTTGCGGATAGAGCTTGCCGGTTTCGTCCTGGGCGTGGCGCTGGCGGATCCAGACGACATGCCCCTTCGCCCCGGCGGCGCGCAGAACCAGCCCCGTCACGAACCCTGCCGCCGCGGGCGCGGCAGGGGTCGCGGGTGCGAAAACCTCATGAATAGCGCCGCGCGCAAGCCCACCGCCCAACTGAGCGTCGAGCGCGGCTTCCCCGAAAGCAAAACGGTTCGTCGTTCCCGCCTGCCCCGGATCGAGCCGCGTGAGAACCTGGCGCAGCGCATGGATATGCTCGGTGCGATCCATGGCCAATGTTCCTATTTTGTTCTATTACGACTCAGATTGGAGCGGGAGTCAATCGGCGTGTGCGGAGCATCTTGGCACCACGCCACATGTCTGCTGCCCAGATGCCCATGGAGCCATGCAACGGCCTGAAATGCCGGTCCATATCGAAATCGCCACCCACGCCGTGGTATGCGCGCGTTCCGGATCATCCGACACCAAGTGGATGTAACCCGTTTATTTTCTCTCCGCGCCCCGCCGTCTCTGCTTTTACAGATTACTTCGAATAGAATTTGTAATAGACTGTATTGGCGCGGGCTCGACTTCGCCGAACATGGTATGCCCGCCGCGAGGAGGGTAAAATGCCTAAGATCTCACACCTGTATTTTCAGACTGGCATTATTTTTCTGATTATCGGTATCGGCATGGGTTTGCAGATGGCGATTTCGGGGGTTCACAACGTCACCGGCGCTCACGCGCATCTCAATCTGCTCGGATGGGTCACGAGCGCGCTGTTCGGTACGTACTACGCGCTCAATCCCGCCAAGGCGGCCGGGCGCATCCCGATGATCCAGTATGGCGTCTACACGCTGGGTGTAGCGGTCATGATCGTGGGGCTTTATTTCCTGCTTCAGGGCAATCTCGCATTCGAACCCCTGGTGCAGATCGGTCCGCTGGTCGCTTTTGCGGGCGTCCTGCTCTTTGCCTATGTGGTCTTCGCCCCGGCAAAGACGCGCGTTTCGGCCAGCACCGCGGCCGCGGAATGAGGTTCCTGCGGCGGCGCCCGAGAACGGCGCCGCTGCAGCCTGCCACACTCACGACTAGCGCCTTCGCGCGATGCGCACTCTGATGGCATGCCGGTTGCGAAAGACCGGACATCCACAAAAGGCACATCATGCAACGATTTCGAAACGCCGGGCTGATGCTTTGGCCACCGACGAGGGGCTATCGGCGCCGCTGACAAGCGCCGCGAAGGCCTCGTCATGGGCCGGTAGGCACGGGCCGCAGGCGGAGCGGCCTATGCTGCCGCTTCGCCTTCCACGCACCGCCCGTCGCGCCAGCGATGCCCGCATATCATGCGGCCGCTTCCTGCGATTGCGGGATCGCACGGGCCCGCCGCCCGGCCTGCTGCCCGAACCAGACGCTCAGCAGCACAATGAGGGCGCCCAGCCCCTGGGCCGGCGTCAGCGCCTGCCCCAGGACGGCCCAGCCGAGAACGACCGCGCTCAGCGGACTGAGAAAACCGAACGCCGTGACGGCCGGCGGGCCGAGCCGCGCGATACCACGGAACCAGAAAACGTAGGCAAGCGCGCCGCCGACCAGCCCCAGCCACGCGAGACCCGCGAGATTGAGGGCGCTGGGCACGGGAAAGCCCGGCTCGACGATAAGCGCCACCGGCAGCAGCAGGATGCCCCCTGCGGTCAGCTGCCAGCCGGTGAAGGTGAGCGCGGAAACCGGCGGCTGCCACCTGCGCGCCAGAACATTGCCCGTTGCCATCGACAGCGCACCGCCCAGCGCCGCGACAATGCCGATAGGATCGGGCGCGGCGTCCGGCCCGAGCACGAGGAGCCCGACCCCCACCATGCCTGCCAACGCCGCCGCGACTCCCGCGGGGCGAAGGCCGGTGCCCAAAAGCCCGCGGGCGAGCAGCAGCACGATGAGCGGCTGGATCGCGCCGAGCGTTGCTGCGAGCCCGCCCGGTAGCCTGTAGGCGGCGACGAACAGCAACGAGAGGAAGATCGCGATATTGAGGCCCCCGAGGACGAAAACCTTGGGCAGCCACGCGAGCGGCGGGAGGCGCCGCGCAATCGCCAGCAGGAGCAGCCCCGCGGGCAGCGCCCGGAGCATGGCGACCGTCAGCGGAAAACCGTCGGGCAGCATCTGCGTGGTAACGATATAGGTCGTGCCCCATATCGCGGGCGCCATGGCGGTCAGGACGAGGTCGGGAGAGCGCATCGCGGACTATCCTTTATCTTGACGTCAAGGTAACAACAAATAATCTTGACGTCAAGATAACCATCGGCAATGCTCGGGCGTATGGACCAGGTCGACCGAATACTCGCGCAATGGCGGGCCGAGCGCCCGGATCTCGATGTCGGGCCGATGGGTACGCTGGGGCGGCTCAACCGCCTCGCGCAGCATCTGGGGCATGGCATGGAGAAGACCTTCATGGCGCACGGGCTCAACCGTGCCTCGTTCGACGTGCTCGCCACGCTGCGCCGTTCCGGCCCGCCCTATGCGCTCAGCCCCTCCGCGCTTATCGAATGGACCATGGTCACCTCCGGCACCATGACCAACCGTATCGACCGGCTCGAGGCTATCGGCCTCGTCGAGCGCCGTCGCAATCCCGAAGACGGCCGCGGCTTCCTGATCGGGCTCACCGATACCGGCCACGCGCTCATCGAAAAGGCCGTGACCGAGCACGTCGCCAACCAGCACCGGCTCACCGCCGCGCTCAGCGACGCCGAGCGGGCCGCGCTGGACACGCTGCTGGCAAAATGGCTGGCCGCGTTCGAGGACGACGGACCGGCCGCGTCCTAACGATCCTGCTCCGCGGCGCCGGCGCTGAAGCTCCTTCGGCCGTCCAGGCCCGCCTCCGAAGCGCAAATATACCATGCCTTTAGTGCATCTCGCGACGACGCCAGCGCTTCCGCGCTCGAAATATTCAAACGCCCTATAGGCGGGGTATAAAATACCCAAAAAGCACTCTCTCCGCCCAATAACAATACATTTGCCTAATTCGTTAAATCATAACACCACAATATCTACCTATCCGTAATGCCTCCACGCCCCACTATTCATACGGAACACCTCTCTTCTTCGGTGTTACTAAAGCTGCGCGGATGGATTCCGCTTCTCACATCTCGGACTCGTTCCAATTCTGGAGGACAACCATGTATAAGCTCATCGTATCCGCCGCTGCCGCCGTGACGCTGTTCGCGGGCGCCGCATATGCCCAGGACGTATCGATCGTCGACCAGTTCGGCATCGGAAACGGCCAACTGACCGACCAGGCCGGCATTGGGCCCTTTAGCGGCAACAACTTCTCGTATACCGGGCAGTTCGGCATCGGAAACCTCAGCATGACCCGCCAGCGCGGCGCCAATGACTCGGTGACCATTCAGGTCGGCAACGGCAACACGTCTCTGACCGATCAGTGGGGCGTCTTCAACAGCTCGACGACGGTTCAGACCGGCAATGGCGACTATTCCGATACCCAGCAGGTCGGTTTCGGCAACGTGTCGATCACGCTTCAGGGCAACTGATGTCCCCAGGGTTGCGCAGGTGGCAACATCGGCCGCCTGCGCATTCCTTTGACTGCAATACGCAACGATGTCGAGGGCGATTAGGTGCGGTAACTTGAGCCGCCTGTCTTGGAGCAGGCAGACGACGGGCAAGGGCTGCGCGCGCCTTCTAGAAATGGGAGACCTATAATGCGCATCTACCTGTATTCAGCCGCCCTGACTTTGCTCGCGGTACCGGCCTGGGCCGGCGATTGGTCGGTCGTCAGGCAAGGCGGGTTCAGCAATTTCCAAACCACGTATCAGAGCGGCGGTCACACCGCTGTGACGATCCAGATGGGCAACAACAACTCCGCGCAGACGAGTCAGACCGGCTCCAGAAACACGTCGGCGATCTTGCAGATCGGGCACGGTCACTCGCAGAACCACACGCAGACCGGTGACGAGGACGCAATGTCAAGTCTCCAGGTCAGCACGGATCTTCCTGGCTTTTCCGGCCATACCCGCTCAACGAGCGTGACCGTCGGCGGCCGGACCATCTCGATATACGTCGAGGCGAACTAGTCGTTTTGGTCGAGGGAGAGCGCTCATGACCCGGACCGCATCGATCGACGGCACGCGCGGCTGGCTCATTTTGCAGTCACTCGTGTTCCTTATAGCAATTTTTGTCGCGATCCTCCCACAGGAGGCGGAAGCCATGAGTGAGGTTCAATGCGAGATACGGAGCCAGCCATTGTCGACAGGGGTCGATCTTGTCGGTGTCGTATGGGCTGACCACACTATCTCGGGCAGCTACCAGTTTATAGTAAACAAAGAAGGGGCGAGCGGCAGTTCTCGCGTAATACAGCGCGGACTACTTGCGCTTGAGAAAGACAGGCCGCAGGTCGTCGGCAGCATCACCATCAATGCCGGCAGCGGGGACCGCTATATCGTACGGTTGACCGTCACCGCCGATGGAGACCAAACACTGTGCACGGCGGACCTCGATGGCTATACCGCGTAACCCGGAGATCCCACTGCGTATCCGTGGCGATCAGAACCGGTTGGTAAGTGAAATCGTTGCCCCGACATTCCACATAGGGCCAGTGGCGATACTTTTTTCATAGTAGGTTTCGCCGCTGGCCGAATAGTTGGCTTCCGTATCGCCACCGCTGAAATCGGCGTCAGGCGAACTCACCTCGGTCGTTTGCACGTAAGGCACATCACCGAGCCGTTCGACATGGACACCGAAACTCAGCGTAAGCCCGTTCTGGTCGAGATAGGTCACCCCACCGCTCACCCGGTTGTAGAGCGTCGCACCCGATAGCGAGTCGTCGGTTCCAGGAAGCGAAATGCCGGTGACACCCGGGATCACGGCGGCCGCGGTTCCCTCGTAGTCGGCCCAATAGCCCGAGACGCCGAGTTCTGTGCCCACCGAGAACCGCCATCCGTCGGCGATCGGGCCGGAAATCGATGCGCCGATGATACCGCCCAGATAGTGCGCTGTAAGATTGTCGTCATGCTCGATGCCGAAAAGCGGGATCGTGTCTCCCAGCCCCCCGGGCTCCTCGACGTCCACGAGTGTTTCCTGATGGACCGAGCGCGCGATCAGATTATAGGACGGGCCGAGCGTCGGGGTGATCGCCCAGCCGTCGTCGAGCGTGATGGGCGAGGAGAACATGACCTTCTGGCTGGTCATGAGAAGCGTCTCGCTGGTACGGGACGTCACCGTCGTATCCTCGAGATCGCCGACGCCGACAAGCGCGAAACCGTTATCGTCGGCAATCAGGCTGAACGCCGACGCGTCCGGCCCCGCTCCGTCGGTGGTCAGCGCAACAAGCGCCGCGCCGGTCTCGGTGGTCGTAACGGAAAACTGCGCGACCGCGTTATCGCCTGGCGGGGAGGACGCCGAACTCGTCACGTTGGCCGTATCGCCCGTGCTGTCGGTCAAAGTGGCCGTTCCGCTGGCCGTCGCGGCCCCCGAGCCGGTCACCAGGTCGATGGTACCGGCGGTGGGCCCGGTCGGCCCCGTGATCAGTAGCGGATCGTTGCCAGAATAGGTCGTGGTATCGGTCGACTCGCCCAGGCCGACGAACAGCGCGCCTGTCCATCCTACATAGATCGGAGCCTCTCCGACTTCCCCGATGCGGGAAAACAGGCTGGCGCCAAAGGAAAAACCGCCCAGGACGTAGTTGGTCTCCCCGGAGGTTTCTCCCGGGGCGACAGCATCGCCTTCCCAGCCCGGCACGAGAAAGATCTCGCCGCCGCCGAACTGAACGCTGTTAAAGGTGATGCCAGCGTTCGCCGGCTGCGCAGGTGCATCCTGCCCCAGGACGACAGCCGGGGTCATCGCAAACGCGAGAATCAGGGCAATCGAGCGCATCGTCCTCCTAAGGCACTGACCGGCAAAGAAAAATGGTATTCCGCAGCACACATCTTGAGGCTACAGGATTAAACTATTGTTATACCGGGTCAAGCGAGGACGATTTCAGTTCACAGCGGAGACCGCCAAGCGTGTCAAAAGCGCAACAAGTTGCGATTGACGCGACGTATCTGTTTTTCTCATGATCGAAGCCAGTTGATTGCGAAGCGTTTGCTTGGAAATCTCGCGCTCGATTGCATACTCTCCGATTGTTCGCCCGCTCAGCAAAGAGCTTGCAAGTTCCGCCTCGGCGCTCGTCAGCCCGAAGATCCGCCAGAGTGCATCATGGGTCAGCCGCAAGGCTTCGGCACTGTCCTGGATGATCAATGCGAGCCGGCGCCCGGCAGTGCCGTAGTGCTCATAACCCGGGCTGCCGGCGGTATCGATGGCCGGTCCCAGGGTCATGATGGACACGAAATAGTGCCCGCTATTGTCGTGCTTTTTCAGAACGACGATTTCCGAACTCTGCCGGCAGGCCTGTCCCAGTTCCGATATCCGCGACCTGAGCTTCACGTCGTCGGCCGGATCGACGGCATAAAGGTAACCGTCGGCGCTCAGGAAGACGGCCTCCATCTTGCGCGCGAGTACGTCGGCACGCGAATTCATGCTCTGCACGCGGCCGTCGCGCTCGACAAGCACGATCGGAAACGGCAAAAGCTGGAGGATATTGTTGATGAACTGGTTTTCCATCGGATGATGCTGGCGGAAGTGAAATATCCGCGCAGCGCGCACCATGTGCGGCGCGAGCCGCTCGAGTACGCGGGTGGCCTCCTGGCGCAGACTGTCCGCCTTGTGTTCGGGATAGCGGACTTCCAGCACCAGTTGTTGCGTGCCGGATCGAAACAGGACCATCCCCGTGGCCCCCTCATATGGCCCCTGCCAGGACAGCCAGTCCTTGTAGAAGCGTGAATTTACGAATGTTTCCCGGTCGAGCAGCTCGTAGTCCTGGTAAATGCGGCCAGGCATTTGAGCCCATTGGCGTTCGAACCAGCTATTGCGCTGGACAAAGCCCGTCATGTACGAGCGCAGCGCGTCGGAATTGAGCCCCCTGTGCATGAGGAAGTTGCAGTTCTGACGGACGGTATCCTGCCCGTACAACAGCACGACCGCCCCGTTGAACGATTGCGCTACGGTGTCCAGAACCGTCTCGAATAACACCCCTTCCAATGCCGCGTCGTATATGTGCTCGATCTGCGCCAGCACATTGGCGCTGTCGGCGAGTTCCAACATAACGTCCCCCTGGGCGAAGAAGTTCGCCTCAGCCAAAGAGTTCGCGCATATCTTGGGGTGGCTAAAGGTGCGCCTGGGTTGTTAATTCATTTTTCCTTATTAATACGACAGCTGCTTGATGGATGGCAAGTAGCAGGAGAGGGAAAGTTTTCCTTAACCATTTTCGGGAACCCGGTTTCAGATCGTTATGATGCCGATTACATCGGTACGGCCTAACCGCTTTGGAGTATTTTTTTCTACCGCGATGGCGCCGACCCGCCCAGGAGACCGGTGAGTTCACGTGCGGCGCCCGCGACGAGCCGGCCAAGCGCCTCCAGCCGGTCGTCGGTCACCCGCGCGGAAAGCCCCGAAATCGAAATCGCACAGAGCGCCTCGGCGTTGGCATCGTACACCGTCGCGGCGACGCAACGGAGGCCCAGGACATATTCCTCGTCGTCGATTGCATAGCCGCGGGCGCGGGTCGCCGAAAGGTCGGCCTCGAGGCGCTTGCGGTCGGTAATGGTCCTGGCGGTACTCTTGCGCATGCCGAAGCGCTTGATGACGGCGTCGATGTCGGGTTCGGGATAGGACGCCAGGATGGCCTTGCCCATGCCCGAGGATATGATCGGCGCCCTGCCGCCCACCCGGGTGATCGCGCGCATGATCTCGCGGCTCTCCACTTGCGTGAGCACCACGACCTCGCCTTCGTCGATAACGCCGAGATTGGCCGTTTCGCGCGTCTGGTCCCGCAAGCGCCGCAGGACCGGCAGTGCCGGGGCGACGAAATTGCGCTGACGCGCGAACGCCGATCCGACAGTGAACGCCGCCCGCCCCACGTGCCACATGCCGCCGGTCGGGTCGAACTGGACGAAACGGCGCAGCTCGAGCGTCGTCAGAAGCCGGTGCACCGTGGAGGCGGACAGCCCCGTGCGCGTGGCGAGGTCGGTGAGGCGCAAGCCGTCTTCGTCCTCGCCCAGCACTTCGAGGATCGCCAGCGCCCGCTCCACCGATTGCACCGTGCCCGCGCGGCGCGCCTCTCTCGTGCCGTCCTGTTTTGCCATTGCCTCCTCCAATCCAGTCGCGAGCTATAGCACAACAAAGCCCGCCCCGGTGTTTCCGCGGGGCGGGCTTGAAGCGCGATGGAAGAGCGGCCTTACGAGCGCGCCGACTTCCGCGCCGGTTTCGCGTCGGTCTGCGGCGTCCAGTCCTCGAACGAGAGGTCGCGGTCGCCATTCTCGTCGCGGATCGAGGTCTGAAGCCCCATCGCATTGAGTTGCCCAAGGAAGGGCTGCGGGGGAAGCTCCTCGACATTGACCATCTTGTGGACGTCCCAGGTGCCCTTGGCGATCAGGATCGCCGCGGCGACGGGCGGCACGCCGGCGGTATAGGAAATTCCCTGGCTGCCGACCTCGTTATAGGCGTCCTTGTGGTCCGCGACGTTGTAGATGAACACTTCGCGTTCCACGCCGTCCTTGAGGCCCTTGACCTTGTCGCCGATGCAGGTCTTGCCCTCATATTCGGGGGCAAGCGAGGACGGGTCGGGCAATACCGCCTTCACCACCTTCAAGGGCACCACTTCGAGCCCTTCGGCGGTCACGACAGGCTGCTCGGACAAGAGCCCGAGGTTCTTGAGCACCGTAAAGACGTTGATGTAATGCTCGCCGAAGCCCATCCAGAAGCGGATATCTGGCACGTCGAGATTGCGCGAGAGCGAATGCAGTTCGTCGTGGCCCGAGAGGTAGGACGTCCTCTCGCCCACCACCGGCAGATCGTCGGTGCGCGAGACCTCGAACATCTTGTTGGTCTGCCACTGGCCATTCTGCCAAGAATAGACCACGCCCGTGAACTCGCGGAAGTTGATTTCAGGATCGAAATTGGTCGCGAAATACTTCCCGTGGCTGCCTGCGTTGATGTCGATGATGTCGATCGAGGTGACCTCGTCGAAATATTCATCGACCGCCAGCGCGGCATAGGCGTTGACCACTCCGGGGTCGAAACCCGCTCCGAGAATGGCCGTCACGCCGGCCTTCTCGCAGCGCTCGCGCCGCTTCCATTCGTAATTGCCGTACCAGGGGGGCGTCTCGCAGATCTTGTCGGGCTCTTCGTGGATGGCCGTATCGATATAGGCGACACCCGTCTGGATGCACGCTTCGAGAACGGACATGTTGATGAAGGCCGATCCGACATTGATGACGATCTGGGACCGGGTTTTCGCGATCAGGGCCTTGGTGGCCTCGATATCGAGCGCGTCGAGTTGATGCGCTTCGATGACGCCGGGCTTTTTGAGCGCTTTCTTCTCGATGACGCTCGCGACAATGTCCCGGCCTTTTTCGACCGTGCGCGAGGCGATGTGAATGTCCCCCAGGACATCGTTATGCTGCGCACACTTATGGGCGACGACCTGCGCCACACCTCCTGCACCGATGATCAGAACGTTCTTTTTCACTTCTCACGTAACACCTTTTCGAGAGGTTGAACTTAGCTACGCACGCTGTCGAAGTCCGGGATCTCACCCCAAGAGTTACGACAGGCTCTGCGCGTAGTCCTCAAACGTGAACTCTTTTACGAGTTCCACTTGCCCATCGAGATGCCGCACCGCGATCGAAGGCATCCGGACACCGTTGAACCAGTTCTTCTTGACCATCGTGTAGCCGCCGGCATCGAGGATCGATATGCGGTCCCCCGCCTTGAGCTCGGTCTCGAACTGGAACTCCCCAAAAATGTCTCCGGCAAGGCAAGTTTTGCCGCAGATCATATACGTGTGCGGCCCGGTATTGGGGGCCACGCTGGCGTATTCGTCATAGGTCAGCAGATCGAGCATATGCGCTTCGGTCGACGAGTCAACGATCGCCACATGCTTGCCATTGTAGACCACGTCAAGGACCGTCACCTCGAGCGACGTCGACTGTGTCACCGTCGCCTCGCCGGGCTCGAGGTAGAGCTGGATCCCGTAGCGCTCGGACATCCCCTTCAGCCGCTGCGCGAGAGCGTCGATCGGGTATCCCTCATTGGTGAACCTGATTCCGCCCCCGAGGCTAACCCATTCCATCTTATGGAGAATGTCGCCGTAGCGTTCCTCGATCTGCCCGAGCAGTCTATCGAGGCTCTCGTACTCGTCGTTCTCGCAGTTGAAGTGGAACATCACCCCCGAGATCTTCTCGAGCACGGGCTCGATCCGCTCCCTGTCCCACTCCCCCAGCCGCGAGAACGGGCGCGCCGGGTCCGCGAGGATGAAGTGCGAATGGCTCAGCCCCGGATTGATCCGCAGGCCGACGGATTTGCCGGCCGCGAACGCCTTGTCGGAATACCGCTCGAACTGGTTGACCGAATTGAAAATGATCTTGTCGCTGTTGGCGATCGCCTCGTCGATCTCGTGGTCGGCCCAGGCCACTGAATACGCATGCGTCTCGCCGCCGAATTTCTCGCGGCCGAGTTTGACTTCATTGAGCGAGGAGGAGGTCGTCCCGTCCATGTGGTCGCGCATCACGTCGAACACGGACCAGGTCGCGAAGGCCTTGAGCGCAAGGACGCATTTGACGCCCGAGCTTGCGCGCAAATACGAGACTTTTTCCATGTTGCGGAGAATGACCGACTTGTCGAGCAGGTAATAGGGCGTTTGCAGCGTCAATCTTTACGTTCGAACCTCCTAGGTGCCCGCAACCGGACACTTGGACAATAAAAATCCGCGTCGGCGAAACGCGGAAGAGCACCATCTAAAGTTCGACGCTGTCACACACAAGACCCCGCACGCAAAAAATCTCGGGCGCGACAATCCGGCATGTTTTGCGCAAGCGGCCGAACGCGGCTAGAAACAGCCCCAAACTGTGGAACGGCAAGGCATGCGTCAAATTCTCGTCATCGGTATCGGCACGGGCAACCCGGCGCATATGACCGTCGAAGCCATCGACGCGCTCAACGCCGCCGATACCGTCTTCATCCCCACCAAGGGCGACGAGAAGGCCGCCCTCGCCGCGCTCCGGCGTGCCATCGTCGCGCGCTACGTCACCGCCGCCCACAGCAATGTCGAATTCGCCCTCCCCGTCCGCGACGCCGCCCATCCGGACTACCAGCGCGGCGTCGCCGAATGGCACGAAGCGATTGCCGACCGGTACGAGACGCTCATCGCCGATATGGACGCACGCGAAACCGGCGCGCTGCTCGTCTGGGGCGACCCCGGCCTCTACGACTCGACGCTGCGCATCCTCGAACGCGTCAGATCGCGCGGTTCGCTCGAATTCACCGTCCGCGTCATCCCCGGCCTCACCAGCATCCAGGTGCTGACCGCCGCCTTCGCCATCCCGCTCAACACCATCGGCAACCCGGTGACGATTACCACGGGCCGCAAGCTCCGCGAAGGCTGGCCCGAGGGCGCCGACAGCGTCGTCGTCATGCTCGACGGCGAGAAATCCTATGAACAGATCGACCCCGAGGGCCTTCATATCTATTGGGGCGCCTATGTCGGCATGGACGAGGAAATCCTCATCGAAGGCCCGCTGTCCGAAGTGGCCGCCGATATCTCGATGACCCGCGACGCCGCGCGCAAACAGCACGGCTGGATCATGGACGTCTATCTGTTGCGCAAGGCCTAGGTTTCCGGCCAGCGCTGCGCACCGTGCAGGACGCGCAAAACCGTGACGTCCTCGGCGACAGCATAGACGACAACGTAGGGCGTGCCCGATATGATGAGTTCGCGCGTGCCCTCTTGCCTGCCCTCGCGGCCCGAGTGAGGGAACATCCTTAGCCGCTCGACCTGGGCCTCGATCTCGTCCCACATCGCCAGCGCAGCCTGCGCATTATCGTTGGCGATGTAGTCGGCAATGCCGGCAAGGTCGGCACGATAGCCATCGCTGCGCACCAATCGCATCGATCAGTTGCTCTGCTCAGCGATCCGACGCATCAGTTCGGCGCGCTTTCTCTCCGAGATGGCTTTCCATTCCTCGTCCGAGATCATCCGCACGGTCCCGTTCGCAATCCCGTCCAGCGTCTTTTGCACCTCCGCCCGGAACCACGCATCGTGCTCTGCCGCCTGCTGCATCCGGCGCTGCCGCTCCGCCGCGTCGGGCCGCTCGCGCTTGTTTGCCTCAGGATCGTAGTCCTCCGCGTCCACCTCGAACTGGGGCATATGCAGTTCCAGGCGCACGAACGCCGCCGCCGTATTGAGGTTGCGCCAAAGGCGCATCCGGTGCGAGCGCTGCGCGGCGATGACGCGCTCGTGGTTGCCATAGCGCACCACCACGGCCCATCCCCCAGGCTGCCCGAGCACCACTGCTCCCTCGATCGCTTGCGCATCGACGAGGTTTTTGACAGCCTTGCTGTCGATCGTCTCCAGTGGCATGGCGTGGTGTCCCATGGGATATCCGTCTTATTGAATAAGCGTCGCGCAATTATTCAATAATTGCGCCGCAATGTCCAGCCTTGGCCACGTTTTGCGCCTTCTCGCGCACCCTGATAAGACTCGCGCCAAACCGGGAGTCGCCTCACGCCTATGCCATCCGCAAGCCCGCCAAACCCCGCCCCCCGTGGCGCCTGTCCCAGTCTCGCCGCGCCCATGCCGACGGCGGACGGGCTGCTCGCCCGCTTCCGGCCCCAGGGCGGCGCGCTGACGCCGGACCAGCTTGCGGCGCTTGCCGAGGCAGCCGAGAGCTTCGGCAATGGCCGGATCGAAATCACCGCGCGCGGCAATTTTCAGGTACGCGGGCTCAAGGAGGACACCGTGGCGCCTCTGCGCGCCGCGTTCGATGACGCCGGCATCGCGGCGGTCGCCGGCGTTGCCATCGAAACCTCCCCCATCGCCGGCCGCGATCCCAAGGAGGGCGCCGACCCGCGCCCGCTCGCTGAAGCGCTCAAGCCGGTCTGCGATGCCGCGCTGGCCCGGGCACCGCTTTCGCCCAAGCTCGCGATCACGATCCTGAGCGGCGGGCAGATCCGGCTCGACAATCTCAAATCCGACATCCGCCTCATCGCGCAATCCGACGATTGGGTTCTCGAAGTGGGCGGCCAGACGCTCGGCCAGATCGACGAAGCCGACATTCCCGAAGCGCTCGATGTGCTCCTCAGCCGCTTTCAGGCGCACGGCCCGCGCACCCGGGGCGTCGATCTCGACGGGCCCGAATTGCGCGCCGCCCTGCCCCATCTGCGTCCGGCGACACCCGTCTTCACCCAGCCGGTCTATTTCGCCCTTGGCCCGCTTGCGCTTGCCGATGGCGAGCCGGGACTTCGCATCGGCGTTCCGTTCGGCCAGGTCAAGGCCGGCTCGCTTGGGACCCTGGCGGACACGCTTTCGGACCACGGGGTCACCGCCATCGCTCCTGCCCCCGACCGGACACTCGTCCTCACCGGGTTCGACAGCGCCGCACTTCAGGCCCTCTCTCCCGCCGTCGCGGCTTTGGGGTATTGGGCGCGCCCCAATGCCGAAGGCGCCATGCTGACACTGTGTTCAGGCGCGGAAGCGGGCGAAAACGGCATCATCCACGCTGCGGATGTCGCCAATGCATTTCTCGCCATGGCCCCGGATCTGATCGATGGATCGTTCCATATCCACGTCTCCACCTGCGCCAAGGGCTGCGCCTATCCGGGTCGTCCGGGGCTGATGCTCACGGGCAACCGGCTCATCCTCCATGGGGAGGGAGAGGAAAACACGCTTGCGCTCCTCGACCCTAACGCTATTGAAGATGCGATTGCCGAACTCGCAGTCAGCGCCCGGACCAACCGCGCCGCGAACGGCACCAGTCTCGACAGCTTCAGGGCCCTATGACGTCATACGAATATATCCGCGATGGCGAGGCGATCTACCGCCAGTCTTTCGCGACGATCAAAGCCGAAGCCGATCTGTCCCGCTTCTCGCCCGCCGAGGCCGAGGTCGCGATACGGATGATTCATGCATGCGGCATGGTGGAGGCCGCTCAGCATTTTCGCTTTTCGGAGGGCTTTGTGGAAGCGGCGCGCGGCGCGCTCCAAGGCGGAGCGCCGATCTTCACCGACGCGGAAATGGTCGCACGCGGTGTCACCCGCTCGCGCCTCCCGGCAAACAACGATGTCATCTGCGAACTGCACAATCCCGAAACGCCCTATCTTGCGCAGGACCATGGAAACACGCGTTCGGCGGCCGCGATCCATATCTGGCTGCCGCGGCTCGAAGGTGCGCTCGTTGCCATCGGCAATGCCCCAACCGCGCTTTTCCATCTGCTCGAACTTCTGCGCGACGGCGCGCCAAAACCCGCCGCGATCATCGGCATGCCGGTCGGTTTCGTCGGCGCGGCTGAGTCAAAACAGGCGCTTGGCGAGAATTCTTACGGCGTTCCTTACGCCATCGTCGAAGGCCGCCTGGGCGGCAGCGCCATGACCGCGGCGGCCATCAACGCATTGGCGAGGCCGGGCCTATGAGCGAAACGGGAAAGCTGGTCGGCGTCGGCACAGGCCCCGGCGATCCGGAACTTTTGACCCTCAAGGCTGTGCGCGCCATCCTCGAAGCGGATGTCATTGCCCACTTTTCAAAGAAGGGCCGGAACGGCAATGCCCGCGGCATCGTCGCGCCACACTGGCCGGCTAAAGCCGTCGAACTGCCCCTCGCCTATCCGGTGACGACCGAACTCGACCGGCGCGAAGACGCCTACAGGGACGCCATCGCCGCCTTTTTCGACGAGTCTGCGGCGGCCATCGCCGAGCATCTCGACGCCGGGCGCACCGTGGCCGTCCTTTCCGAAGGCGATCCTTTCTTTTACGGCTCGTATATGCATATCCACGCCCGGCTCGCGCCCCGCTACGAGACCGAAGTGATCCCCGGCGTGACCAGTCTTTCGGGCTGCTGGTCGGAGGCCGGTGTGCCCCTGATGCAGGGCGACGACATTTTCACGGTCCTCCCGGGAACGCTCTCGCGCGAAACGCTCGCCTTGCGGCTCAAGGATACCGACAGCGCTGTCATCATGAAGGTCGGGCGCAATCTGCCCAAGATCCGCGGCGCCCTCGAAGACGCGGACAAGCTGGACCGTGCGATCTATGTCGAACGCGGCACCATGGCCGCGTCCAAAATCGTCCGCCTCACCGAGCGCGACGATGCCCCTGCCCCCTATTTCTCGCAAATCCTCGTGCCCGGCTGGACGGAGCGCCCATGAGCGGCGCGCTCTACGTCATAGGCACCGGGCCGGGAAACCCTGAGCAGATGACACCGGAAGCGCGCGCTGCCGTCGACGCGTCGACCCTCTTTTTCGGCTACGCCCCCTATCTCGACCGTCTCGATCTCCGGCCAGGCCAGGAGCGCCACGCCTCGGACAACCGAGAAGAGCTCGCCCGCGCCCGCGCCGCCCTCGACGCGGCCCTGGAGGGCAAGACGGTCTGCATGGTCTCTGGCGGCGATCCGGGCGTTTTCGCCATGGCCGCCGCCGTCTGCGAAGCGATCGACGCGGACACCGCCCGCTTTGGCGGCGTGCCCCTCACCATCGTCCCGGGGATTTCCGCCATGATGGCCGCCGCGGCGCGGCTAGGCGCCCCGCTTGGCAACGATTTTTGCGCCATCTCCCTTTCGGACAACCTCAAGCCCTGGAATGTCATCGAAACCCGCCTGCGCGCCGCGGCGGGCGCCGGGTTCGCCATGGCCTTCTACAACCCGGTCTCGAAGGCCCGCCCCTGGCAATTGGGTAAGACATTCAATATCTTGCGCGAAACTCTCCCCAATTCGATTCCGGTCGTCTTCGCCCGCGCCGTGGGCCGCCCGGACGAAACGATCCGAACTGTCCCGCTTTCGGATGCCCAGCCGGAGATGGCCGATATGGCCACCTGCATCCTCATCGGGAACGGATATACGCGGGTCATCGCGCGCGACGGCCAGCCCGACCTTGTCTATACGCCGCGCTTCGTGCCGGAGGCCGGGAATGGCTGAGCGCTGGCTCACCATCGTCGGCATCGGCGAGGACGGGCTCGACGGTCTGCCCCCCGCCACGCGCGCGCTCATCGCGGACGCCGAAATCGTCTTTGGCGGCGCGCGCCATCTCGCGCTTGTCGAACCGCTGGGGCTCAAGGAGACCCGGCGCTGGCAATCCCCCTTCGAAACCTCCATCGAAGAGATCGTGCGTCTGCGCACCCGCAAGCGCGTCTGCGTCCTCGCTTCGGGCGATCCGTTCTCGCATGGCGTCGGCGCCACGCTCGCAAGGCGCATAAGCGCGCGCGAGATGCACGTTACCCCCGCCCCCTCCGCCTTCTCGCTCGCCGCCGCGCGCATGGGGTGGGCCCTGCAGGAGGTCACGACGCTTTCGCTTCACGGTCATCCCATTGCGCTGGTCCTCCCGCACCTCCATCCGGGCCGCCGCATTCTCGCCCTTACGTCCGACGCCGCCGCGCCCGGAGAGATCGCGCGCCTTCTCACGGCCAACGGGTTCGGCCCGAGCACGCTCACTGTCCTCGAATCCCTCGGCGGGCCGGATGAAGCGGTACGTGAAGTCCGCGCCGACCGGTACGACCTCGAAAACGTGAGTCCCCTCAACGTCCTGGCCATTGAAACGCACGCAGAGAGTCACGCGCGCATCCTGCCGCTCACACCGGGCTTGAACGACGACCTATTTGAAACCGACGGCCAGATGACCAAGCGTGAGGTCCGCGCGTTGACCCTTTCAGCGCTCGCGCCGCTGCGCGGACAGCTCTTGTGGGATATCGGCGCCGGCTCGGGCTCTGTCGCCATCGAGTGGATGCTCGCCGACCCGTCCCTTACCGCCATCGCCATCGAGCCCGACGCCGCCCGCCGCGCCCGCATCGCCGCCAACGCCACCGCCTTCGGCGTTCCCGGTCTCGATGTCAAAGCCGGCACCGCGCCAGACGCCCTTGCGGGCCTTCCGTCACCCGACGCCGTCTTCATCGGCGGCGGGGGCACTGACGATGGCGTGCTCGATGCCGCGATAAAGGCCCTGCCCGTCGGCGGGCGCCTCGTCGCCAACGCGGTGACCCTCGAAATGGAAACGCTGCTGTCGGTCGTCCACCGCGAATTGGGCGGCACCCTCACCCGCATTGCGGTTTCGCGCGCCGAACCGCTGGGCTCGATGACGGGCTGGCGTCCGGCCATGCCGGTGACGCAATGGGTGTGGATCAAGCGTCGGGAGACGATGGCATGACCGTACACTTTATCGGCGCCGGCCCCGGCGCGGCGGATCTTATTACGGTACGGGGACTTAGGCTGGTCGAGACGTGTCCGGTGTGCCTTTATGCCGGGTCGATCATTCCGTCCACGATTGTTTCATCGTGCCCATCGAACGCGCGCGTCGTGGACACCGCCCCGCTTTCGCTCGACGAGATCGAGGCGGAGTTTTTATCCGCGCATAACAAGGGCTTAGACGTCGCGCGCCTGCATTCGGGCGACCTTTCGGTCTGGAGCGCGGTCGCCGAGCAGATTCGGCGTCTCGAGCGCCATGACATCCCCTATACGATGACACCGGGGGTTCCCGCCTTCGCCGCCGCCGCCGCGTCCCTCGGACGCGAACTCACCATCCCCGGAGAGGCTCAAAGCCTTGTTCTCACACGCCTTTCCGGCCGCGCGTCGAAGATGCCGGAGGGCGAAACGCTCGCCAATTTCGGCAAGACCGGTGCCACACTCGCCATCCACCTCGCCATCCACCGTATCGCCGACATCGTCGCCGAACTCACCCCCCTCTACGGCCCCGATTGCCCGATCGCCATCGTCGCATGGGCGAGCTGGAGCGAGGAGCGTGTCGTGCGCGGAACCCTTGAAACCATTGAGGAAATTCTGGCGACGGACCCGATCGAGCGTACCGCCATCGTCTTCGTAGGCCGCGCTCTGGGCGCCGCCGATTTCCGCGAAAGCGCGCTCTACGACCCGAACTACCAGCGCCGATTCCGCGGCCGGGAGTGAGGATACCCAGTACTACGGGCGTTTGCGCATGAGCGCGATGCCCAGTCGATGGAATCGCGTTGCGGTTTGCGGGGAGTGCCGATAGCGGTATGCTCCAAGAAAAACCCGGTTTCCTTGGGAGGGGCACAATGCGCATGCTTGCCATCGCGGTTCAGGCCATTGGCGGTCTGAACCGGCTCGTTGGTCACATATTTTCCTGGTTCAGCGTCGGGGTCGTCCTCGTCTGTTTCGCAGTCGTCGTGCTGCGTTACGGCTTCGGGACGACCTATTTGTGGATGCAGGACCTCTATGTCTGGCTCAGCGGGGCCATGTTCACGGCAGTGGCCGGATTCGCTCTGTTTCGCGACGACCATGTGCGGGTGGACATCTTCTACCGGCCCGCATCTTTGCGCTGGAAGGCGATAGCCGACATCATCGGCGTCGTTTTCTTCCTGCTGCCGTTCATGGGCGTCATCCTCGTCTGGGGCATCCCCTATGTACAGCGCTCATGGCGGTTCTTCGAGGGCTCCGCCAATCCTGGGGGGATGCCGGGACTTTTCGTTCTCAAGAGCTTCATTCTGGGCTTTGCCATACTCATCGCGTTGCAGGGAATAGCCATGATCTGCCGCTCCATTCTCGTACTGGCGGACAGGGAAGACATGCTTCCTCCACTCTACCGCTATCCCTCCACTGCAGCCGAGGAGTAGCGGATAGATGTCAACGGTATTGCTTGGTGAAATCCTTTCCGGTCTGCTGTTTTTCGGCGTTATCGGCTTTCTTCTTCTCGGCTTCCCCGTCGCTTTTACATTGGCAGGGACCTCGCTGCTCTTCGGTATGGTGGGCATGTGGTTGGGGGTCTTCGATCCCTCCAACCTCGGCGCGCTGGCTTCGCGCTATATCGGGTACATGACCAACGAAGTCCTGGTCGCCGTACCGCTTTTTATTTTCATGGGCGTCATGCTCGAACGCTCGAAGATCGCCGAGCAGCTCCTGCTGACGATGGGCAAGCTTTTCGGCAATCTGCGGGGCGGGCTGGGCATTTCGGTCATCGTGGTGGGCGCGCTTCTGGCCGCGTCGACGGGCGTTGTCGGCGCCACGGTCGTCACGATGGGGCTTATCTCGCTACCGGCGATGATGCGAGCCGGCTACAATCCCAAGCTCGCCAGCGGCGTCATTTGCGCATCGGGTACGCTGGGGCAGATCATTCCGCCCTCGACCGTGCTCATCTTCATGGGCGATATGCTCTCGTCGATCAACGCGCAGGTGCAGATGGAAATGGGCAATTTCGCGCCCGTTCCGGTCACCGTAGGCGATCTATTCGCAGGCGCCTTCGTTCCCGGTCTGCTGCTCGTTACGCTCTACATCGCCTGGATGATCTTCAAGGCCGTTACCGATCCCGAAGCCTGCCCGGCAACGCCGATGTCGCACGAGGAACGCAAGGGTATCTGGCGGGATGTCACGGTCGCACTGATCCCGCCGCTCGTTCTCATCTTTGCGGTGCTCGGCTCGATCCTCACGGGCGTCGCCACACCGACCGAAGCCGGTTCGGTCGGCGCCGTCGGAGCCACGGTACTTGCGGCGTTCCGCTGGCGCCTTTCGTTCCGGGTCGTACGTGAGGCGGCGATCGCAACCGCAACGATCACATCGATGATCTTCATCATCCTGTTCGGGGCCTCGGTCTTCTCGATCGTCTTCCGGCTCATGGGTGGCGACAATCTCGTGCACGAGTTCCTCACCAACCTTCCGGGCGGCGCAATTGGCGCAATGGTCGTCGTCATGGCCATCATGTTCGTATTGGGATTCATCCTCGATACATTCGAGATCATCTTCATCATCATCCCGATCACCGCGCCGATCCTTTTGACCCTCGGCATCGACCCGATCTGGCTAGGCGTGATGGTGGGCGTCAATCTTCAGACCAGCTTCATGACGCCGCCGTTCGGCTTCTCGCTGTTCTATTTGCGTGGCGTGGCTCCGAATTCGATATCGACCGGAATGATATACCGCGGCGCGCTGCCCTTCGTGTTGCTGCAGATTATCGCGATCGCGCTATTGTTCCTCTTCCCGCAGATCGTCACGTGGCTGCCGAACATGGTCTACGGCTAGGCATCGTACGAGACATCAAGAAGGGCGCCGCCAGGTGCCCTTCTTCTTTAGCCGCTGGAATTCAGCCTTTTTTTGCATCCGCATGCCATTTTCGTAGAACAAGGGGCATGTAAGGGACGCACAGGCTTGGTCAGCTCGGCATTATTCTTGGCCAATATTCTGATCCTCGGCGTGATGGCCGCGGCGTTCGGAGCGGCGTGGTACAGCCAGCAGCGCGAACGATTTCTAATGTCCTGGCTGATCGCCAACAGCGTCATGGCGGCCTCCCTGGTCGTCTTTGCCCTCAGCCCGGACCTACCCGACCCCATCGTCTACATCTTCGCCAACGGAGTGCTTCTCGCCAGCTTCGGGTATCGCTGGCGTGGGATACGGCAATTCTACGACCGTCCCGCGCCCCATTGGCTCGCACTAATGCCGTTTGCCGCTTATCTGGTTGTCTCGGCGGTGCCGATGTATCTTGAGCAGTCGGCCATCGTATACGGGACGGTCAACGTACTGCTCACGGCCGTCACGTTCGCCGCGATTTACGAAATCCTGCGCCAGCCCAGGCGCAGCCTCTCGCAGTACGGCTTGCTCGTTGCCTACCTCATCCTCTCGGTTTCCTTCGCGGTCCGGGCCGGTCAGGGGATTTTCGATGCCCAGGCCATCACATCGGCGCTACCCCAGGATGCGATCCTCTATGCACATCTGATCGTTGCGACCATCCACACGAGCGCCAGCGGCGCCTTTGCCCTTTCGATGGCATTCGAGCGCAATGCCGAGCAACTGCGCAATGCGGCGCTGAGCGACGAACTCACCGGGTTGGCGAACCGCAGGGCCTTCGACGAGCGGTTGCGCGCGCTGATCGATGCGGCGCCGAGCGGCGGCTTCGCCGTCGTCCTGTTCGACATAGACCACTTCAAGACCGTCAACGATCGCTACGGCCATTCCACCGGCGACCTCGCCCTCAAGCGCTGTGCCGCGCTTTGCGCCGCCCATTTGCGGGCCGGCGACACCGTGGCGCGGATCGGCGGCGAGGAGTTCGCCGCGATTTTGCCGCACATCACACCGTTCGAAGCGCATGCGCTGGCCGAGCGGATCCGCAGTGCCGTGGCAGGCACGCGGATGTCGAGCCCGCTTTCGCCGTTTTCAATCACGATTTCGGCGGGCATCTATCACTCCAGCGAAGGTCCGGGCGACTTGGACAGCGTCATGCGCGCCGCCGACAGCTGCCTCTATCGCGCCAAGCGCAATGGCCGGAATCGCGTGGAGCCCTTTGCGGGGCTTATCGCCGGCCGATCGGCTGCGGCGGTGTAGCTACAAAAAATGGCCCGGGTGGCAACGCCCGGGCCATTCGTTTTCCTCGCCGTCTTGCGTTTAGCTAAGCGAGAAATACTGCTCGCGCGCGCGCATGAAGCCCATATCTGTGCCTTCACTGCGGGTGCGGACGAGATTGAGTGCGGAGATGTAGCTTTCGACCGTCTTTTTCGTCAGCGCATCGCCATTCTCACGGATTTCGGTCAAAAGTTCCGTCGCAGCCTGCGCGCCTGCCTCGAGGATTTCCTCGGGGAACTGCCGAACCGTCACGCCGTGGTCGTTGACCAGCGTCGCGAGCGCGCGGGGGTCGTTGGCGTAGAAGTCCGAGGCGACCTGGTCGTATTCGGCCTGCGAGCAATCGCGCACAATGGCCTGCAGGTCTTCAGGCAACTCTTGATACTTCGCCTTGTCGACCACCAGCTCGGTCGCAAGACCGGGTTCGTTGAAGCTCGGGAAGTAATAGTTCTTGCAGATCTGATAGAAGCCCAAGGCCAGGTCGTTATAAGGACCGACGAATTCGGCGGCGTCGAGCGTGCCCGACTGCAGCGCCTGGAAGATCTCGCCGCCGGCGAGATTGGTCACCGAAGCGCCCATCTTCTCCCAAACCTGACCGCCCAGGCCCGGCGTCCGGAAGCGCAGCCCCTGGATGTCGGAAAGCCCCGTCAGCTCGTTGCGGAACCAGCCCCCAGCCTGAGTGCCCGTATCGCCCGAGAGGAACCCCTGCAGGCCGAACTGGTCGTAGATCTCGTCCCAGATTTCCTGGCCGCCCAGATAGCGGACCCAGGCTGCAAGCTCGCGGCTGGTCATGCCGTAAGGCACGCCAGTGAAGAAAGAGAGGCCCTGGCTCTTGTTCTGCCAGTAGTATGCCGCGCCATGGCTCATCTCGGCCGAACCGTCGATGACCGCATCGATCGACTGCAGAGCGGGTACGAGTTCGCCTGCGGCGAACACCTGCACCGACAGCCGGCCACCCGAAGCGGCCGTGATGCGGTCGGCAAGGCGCTGGGCGCCGACGCCGAGGCCGGGGAAGTTCTTGGGCCAGGTGGTGACCATGCGCCAGGTGATATTGCCCTGCGCGATCGCCGGAGCGGCCAGCCCCGTGGTCGCAGCGGCAGCGCCAGCGGACATCACGCCCGCTTTTTTGAAAAAGTCGCGTCTTTTCATCTATTTCCTCCCGAGGGCGCACGAAGCGCCTCTTGAAACGGTACCGTATTTTTGCCTCTCCCCCAACCGCACTAACCCGGTCTCGGACGAAGCGCGGAGCAAGCAGAGCGCAAAGGTCCGCGCGCTGTCGAGCCCCGCGCATCCATGGTGACAATCTTTATAGCGAAATGCTACCCACTACTACGCAGATCAACCGGCCTAATACATGCTAAGAAGTGTAAAAAGGCCGGAGGAGGCTTTCAGACAAAGATGCAGCTTCGCCATCAGATTCTCGCACTGTCGGTGGTGCCGCTGGTGCTGGCAATTCTTGCGATCACCACGCTTGTGACCTGGCAATCGACCCAGCTGGCGCGCACCAGCATCGACACGTTCGAGCGCAACATGCTCAAGGCCAAGCAGACCGAGCTTTTGAACCTTACCAACCTCGCGATCTCGGCTATCAGCGAGATTTATCAAAATGCAGGACCGGATGACGAGGAGGCAAAGCAGCAGGTTCGCGACATCCTCTCTTCGCTCGACTATGGTGAGGATGGGTATTTCTTTGTTTATGACTATGATGGCAACAACGTCGTCCACCCGCGTCAGCCGTTTCGGGTCGGCGTCAACTGGATCGACCTGCAGGACGCTAACGGCGACTATGTGATCGCCAACCTCATCGAAAAAGCCCGCGAGGGCGGCGGCCTGCATCAGTATTTGTGGGAAAAGCCTTCCGCGGAGACCATAGCCGAAAAGCTGTCGTTCGCTGTCGGCCTCGACAAGTGGGAGTGGATGCTGGGGACCGGTGTCTATCTCGACGACGTCTACGCTCAAACCGCCGCGGCCAATGCCGATCTCAGGGCCTCGATCAATTCGACCTTTCTCACCGTGGCGCTCATCGCCGTACCCTCCGTCCTCCTCGTCTTCGGCACGTGGATGTTTCTCAACCTCCATGAGCGGCGCCTGGCCGACACCAAGCTAAAGGAACTCACCCAGCGCGTGATCGACACGCAGGAAGAAGAGCGCAGCCGCATCGCCCGCGAGCTTCACGACGGGATTTCCCAGATCCTGATCGGAGCGCGCTATACGATCGATCTGGCGCGTCGAAAGGTACAGAGCGGCGGCGAAGGCGCGCCAGAGGCGATCGACAAGGGGGCGGACGCCCTCAATGGCGCGATCAAGGAGGTGCGGCGTTTAAGTCACGACCTCCGTCCCCCCGCGCTGGACGACCTCGGCCTTTCGGCCGCCCTCGAGGCACTCGCGCACAATTTCACCGAGCGTACGGGCATTCCGGTCGAACTTGAGGCGGTCGCGTTCAAGAACGTCATTATTCCCGAATCCAAGACCGCGCTGTACCGGGTTGCGCAGGAAGCGCTCAACAACATCGAGCGGCACGCCAGCGCGAGCGCGGTCACGCTCCGGCTTTCGAGCCCGCATGGGCGGGTGCAGATGGTCATCAGCGACAACGGTCGCGGCTTTGCCGAGGGAAACAGGAAAAAGCCGGGCGCGCGCTCCGGAGGGCTGGGGCTGCGAAACATGCAGGAGCGCATGGCTCATTTCGGCGGATCGCTACTGGTCGAAACCGGGCCCTCGGGAACAACGCTTCACGCCACGCTTCCCAAGACCGTCTTCATCAAATCCGCCAAGCTTGCGGACGTCGCATGACAGCTCAAGCCCCCATCAAAGTCCTCCTTGTCGACAACCACCCGCTCGTCCTCGACGGGTTGAAAGCGATCCTCGAAACCTATGAAAACATCGCGGTTGTGGGCGCCGCAGCCACGGCGCGCAAGGCGCTGGAGATCGCGCAGGCGAACCGGCCGGATGTCGTCCTCATGGACATCAACATGCCTGAACTCAACGGGCTCGACGCCATTGAACTCTTCAAGGAGCAGGCCCCGTCAACGCGGCTTCTGATGCTCTCGATGCATGACAGCCGGGAATATATTTCGACCTCGGTCATGTACGGGGCATCCGGCTACATTCTCAAAGATGTCTCGACCGATGAGATCATCACCGCTGTCGAGACCGTCGCAGCGGGCGGCACCTATTTCTCCTCAGGAGTATCCGACGTGCTGCTCGAGCGCCGCGCTGACGCCAAGACGCGGGCCCTCACGACCCGCGAGCAGGCGATTCTGCTGTTGATTGCGGGCGGCAAGAGCAACAAGGATGTCGCCGCCACGCTCGATATTTCGACGCGC
Source organism: Pelagibacterium xiamenense (assembly GCF_021166475.1). Classification (GTDB taxonomy): domain Bacteria; phylum Pseudomonadota; class Alphaproteobacteria; order Rhizobiales; family Devosiaceae; genus Pelagibacterium; species Pelagibacterium xiamenense. The sequence goes on along the minus strand of NZ_JAJOYS010000001.1, from coordinate 1,410,462 downwards.
ACCGTCGAAACCCACCGCAAGAACATCAAGAAAAAACTCGGCATCGCAACGACCGCGGGGCTTACGCGGTATGCCATCGAGAACGGGCTGATCGGGAACGAGGGCTAGCTCGCGGTGCGGTCAAATATCCGTGCCTGCACTGCGTTTTACCCTTTTATCCGCATTGCAAAAACGACATTGTGAGCATCGTGCAAATACCGCTGGAGCGACCGCGGGTCAGAGTGAGGAAACCGAGTCTCGATGGGCGCCTATATCGTGCGACGCCTTTTGCTGATGATCCCGACGATCCTGGGAATCATGGCCGTCTCCTTCCTCGTTATCCAGTTTGCGCCGGGTGGGCCGGTCGAACGCATCATCGCCCAGATGAGTGGGACCAATGTCGATGCGTTGACGCGGGTGACCGGTACGGTCGAGGGTGACTTCGCCGGCCAGGGCGGGGTCGATACCTCCGGCGCCGAACAGGAGGACGACGGGGTTGGCGGCTACAGGGGCGCGCGCGGACTTTCCCCGCAGTTCATCGCGCAGCTCGAAGCGCAGTACGGGTTCGACCGTCCGCCACTCGAGCGCTTCGCGAGCATGATCTGGGACTATCTGCGCTTCGATTTCGGTGAGTCCTATTTCCGCGATATCTCCGTGGTCGATCTGGTGCTTGAGAAGATGCCGGTGTCGATCTCGCTCGGGCTGTGGATGACATTGATATCGTACGGGATTTCCATTCCACTGGGGATCACCAAGGCGGTGCGCGACGGCTCTCGGTTCGACGTCTGGACCTCCGGCGTCATCATCATGGGCTACGCGATTCCCGGGTTTCTTTTCGCGATCCTGCTGATCGTCCTGTTTGCTGGCGGCTCGTTCTGGTCGATCTTTCCCCTGCGCGGGCTCACATCGGACAATTTCGCGTCCCTGCCCTTTCATTTGCAGGTCCTCGATTATTTCTGGCACCTGACCCTGCCCATCATCGCTATGGCGGTCGGCGCATTCGCAACGACGACGCTTTTGACCAAGAATTCGTTTCTCGACGAAATCCGAAAGCAGTACGTGATCACCGCTCGGGCGAAAGGCCTTACCGAGCGCCGGGTGCTGTACCGTCACGTTTTCCGCAATGCGATGCTGCTCATCATCGCGAGTTTTCCCGGCGCGTTCATTGGCGCGTTCTTCAGCGGATCACTTCTGATCGAAACGATTTTCTCGCTCGACGGGTTGGGGCTGTTGGGGTTCGAATCCGTCCTCAACCGGGACTATCCGGTCGTCTTTGCAACGCTCTACATCTTTTCGCTTCTGGGGCTGATCATCGGGCTCATCTCCGATCTCACCTATATGTGGATCGACCCGCGTATCGACTTCGAGTCGCGGGAGGTCTAGGTGCAGCTTTCGGCAATAAACAGACGCAGGCTTGAGAACTTCCGCAAGAATCGGCGGGGATATATCGCATTCTGGCTGTTCCTGATCCTCGTTGCGGTTTCGATGTGCGCCGAAGCCGTCACGAACGACAAGCCGCTCATTGCATACTACAAGGGCGAATTGCTGTTTCCGGCCGTGGTCAATTATCCCGAGACCAAGTTCGGCGGCTTTCTGGCGATCCCGCAATACCGCTCGAGCTTCATCCAGGAGGAGATCAACGCGAACGGCTGGATGATCTGGCCGCTCTTTCGCTACTCCTATCGCACGAAGGACAGCGCTCTGCCCGTCCCCAATCCGGCGCCCCCAAGCTGGATGATGAGCCGGGAAGCAGCCTGCGCGCGCTATCCTGAGGGCGCCGCCTCCGCCGAGTGCACGCTCGGCAACATGCATATGCTCGGCACCGACGATCAGGGCCGCGATGTGCTGGCGCGGCTCATTTACGGGTTCCGCATATCGGTGTTGTTCGGCGTGGTCCTGACCGTGCTCTCATCGATCATCGGGGTGGCGGCAGGCGCGGTGCAGGGTTATTTCGGTGGCTGGACGGACCTCCTGTTTCAGCGCTTCATCGAAATCTGGACGTCGATCCCCTCGCTCTATCTCATCCTCATCATATCGAGCGTCATCGCGCCCAATTTCTGGGTCTTGATCGTGATCCTGCTGCTTTTTTCATGGGTGGCGCTGGTGGGGATCGTGCGCGCGGAATTCCTGCGCGGCCGCAATTTCGAGTATATCAACGCGGCGCGCGCGCTCGGGGTCAACAGCAAGACCATCATGTTCCGGCATCTTCTCCCCAACGCGATGGTCGCGACAGTCACCTTCATGCCCTTCATCCTCGGCGGCTCGATCACGACGCTTACCTCGCTCGACTTTCTCGGCTTCGGCATGCCGCCGGGCTCGCCCTCGCTGGGAGAACTGCTCGCGCAAGGCAAGAACAACCTGCAGGCACCCTGGCTCGGGCTTACCGGCTTTGCCTCGATCTCGATCATGCTCAGCCTGCTGGTCTTTATTGGCGAAGCCGTGCGCGACGCGTTCGACGCACGCAAGACGTTCGCGTGAGCGCCATGACCACGCCGCTGCTTTCAATCCGCAACCTCGATATCGACTTCGTGCTCGGGAAGCGCACGATCGGCGCCGTCAAATCGGTGAGTTTCGACATTGCCCCGGGTGAAACGGTCGCCCTGGTGGGCGAGTCCGGTTCAGGCAAATCGGTGACCGCGCTCTCGGTTCTCAGGCTCCTGCCCTATCCGGCAGCACGGCACAGGCAAGGGGAAATTCTCTTCAAGGGCCGCGACCTGCTCACGCTCGGGGACAAGGCCCTGCGCCGGGTGCGGGGCAACGACATTTCGATGATCTTCCAGGAGCCGATGACCTCGCTCAATCCGCTTCATACCGTCGAGCGACAGATCAGCGAGGTGCTCTTCACGCATATCGGGCTCTCGAAAGCCGCGGCGCGCAAACGTGTGGTTGAACTCCTCGACGCCGTAGGTATTGCCGATCCCGAAACGCGGCTCAATTCTTTCCCGCACCAACTCTCCGGCGGTCAGCGCCAGCGCGTGATGATCGCTATGGCGCTTGCGAACGAGCCCGACCTTCTCATTGCCGATGAACCAACCACCGCTCTCGACGTCACGGTGCAGGCACAAATCCTCGACCTTTTGCGCGACGTGCAAAAGAAAATGGGGATGGCGATGCTGTTCATCACCCATGATCTAGGGATCGTTCGCCGTATGGCGGACCGCGTCTGCGTCATGCAGAATGGCGAAATCGTCGAGAGCGAGAAAACCGAGACGCTTTTTGCCAGTCCCCGGCACGCCTACACCAAACACCTGCTTTCGTCCGAGCTTGCCGAGACCTCCCCGCCCGCCGATTCTTCGCGGGAGGTCGTCATGCGCGCGGACGACCTCAAGGTCTGGTTCCCCGTAAAACGCGGCGTGTTTCGACGGACGGTCGGACACATCAAGGCCGTGGACGGGATCGACCTGACTGTCCATGAAGGACAAACGCTCGGCGTTGTCGGGGAGTCGGGTTCGGGCAAAACCACGCTTGGGCTCGCGCTCCTGCGGCTCGTGTCATCCAAAGGCCGCATCGTCTTTCAGGGCAAGGACATCCAGAACCTTCCCTCAAAGGCCATGCGCCCATTCCGGCGCCACATGCAGGTGGTCTTCCAGGATCCCTATGGCTCGCTGTCTCCCCGGATGACCGTGGGCGATATCGTCGCCGAGGGTATGGCCGTGCACATGCCACACATGCGCGCCAAAGAGCGTGATGCGGCCGTTGCCCGCGCCCTCGAGGAAGTCGGTGTCGACCCGGCCAGCCATGATCGCTATCCGCACGAATTCTCGGGCGGCCAGCGGCAGCGCATCGCGATCGCCCGGGCGCTGGTCCTCGAACCGGGGTTCGTCATCCTCGACGAGCCCACGTCGGCGCTCGACATGAGCGTACAAACGCAGATTGTCAGGCTCTTGCGCGATTTGCAGGCGCGGCGCGGACTCACCTACGTTTTCATCTCACACAATCTAAAGGTTGTGCGTGCATTGGCCAACGAGGTCATGGTGATGCACCAGGGTAAGGTGGTCGAGCGCGGGCCGACGGCCCAGATTTTCGATGCGCCGAAGCACGAGTATACGCGCACATTGCTGGCGGCGGCTCTTGAGGATACCGACCCGGCCTAAAGTCGGGCCTCCACAAACCGGCGCGCTCGGGTAAGATCACCTCCCGGGCCTCGCCCAAAGGAAGGGAAGAACGATGAAACTTCATGCACTTGCCTTGAGCATCGCCATTATCGGTACGCTCGGCATGCCCGCAGCCGCGCAAGAGGGCGACAGTGGCTGGCTCAGCGCCTACACAATCGATGGCAGCCCCCCCAAATACCCCGAGGGCTTCGCGCATTTCGACTACGTCAATCCCGATGCCCCCAAGGCAGGTACCGTACGCGTCTCCGCTCTCGGATCTTTCGACACGTTCAACCCTGTCCTGCCGCAAGGCGAGGTTGCGACCGGGCTCGGCCTTGTTTACGAAACGCTTTTCACGCCCTCTCAGGACGAACTTTCGACAAGCTACGGGCTGATCGCCGAGGCGGTACGGTATCCGAGCGACTTTTCGTCCGTCACGTTCCGCATCGATCCGGACGCGCGCTGGGCCGATGGCGAGCCGGTGACCGCCGAGGATGTCCTGTGGAGCTATGAAAAGCTCGTCGAACTCAATCCGTTTTATGCCGACTACTACGCCAACGTCAGCGAGGCGACGATCCCCGAGCCCGGGCAGATCACGTTCGTGTTCGACGAGGCGGGAAACCGCGAACTGCCCTACATCATGAGCCAGATTCTCGTGTTGCCCCGGCATTGGTGGGAAGGCAGCAATGCCGGAGGCGAGACGCGCGACGTGGGCTCTTCGACCCTGGAATTGCCCATGGGGTCCGGCCCTTACGAACTGTCCGGTTTCGTGCCTGGCCGCACGGTCACCTTCACGCTCCGCGACGACTATTGGGCCGCGGATCGCCCGGTCAATGTCGGACAGAACAATTTCGACGAATACCGCGTCGAGTATTTCCGCGACACAACGGTCATGTTCGAGGCCTTCAAGGGCGACGAGTTCGATTGGTGGAGCGAGAACGTGGCGCGCCGGTGGGCGACTGCCTACAACTTCCCTGCCGTCGAGGACGGTCGTGTGATCCTCGAGGAATTCGAAGAGCCGTATCGCGACAGCGGCGTGATGGTCGGGTTCGGGTTCAATCTGCGGCTCGACAAGTTCTCCGACCCGCGCGTGCGCGAAGCGGTCAACTACGCCTTCGACTTCGAGGAGCTCAACCGCACGCTCTTTTACGGCCAGTACGAGCGTATCGATTCCTACTTTTACAGCTCAGACCTGCGGCACGACGGGCTGCCCGAAGGCGAGGAAATGACGATCCTCGAAGACGTTCGCGACATGGTGCCGTCCTCGGTCTTTACCGAGCGCTACACCAACCCCACCGGCGGCAGCGAAGACGCGCTGCGCGAGAACCTGCGCACGGCGCTGCAGCTCTTTAATGAAGCCGGCTACACGCTTGACGGCAACCGGCTCGTCGATGCCAATGGCGAGCAGTTCGGCTTCGAAATTCTGCTCAACGGGCCGACCATCGAGCCGATCGCCCTGCATCTGGCGGACAACCTCAACAGGATCGGCGCCAACGTGACAGTCCGTTCGGTCGACTCCCCGCAATATGTCAACCGCCTGCGCGACCGGGATTTCGAAGTTGCCTATGTCTCCTGGGCACAGTCTCTCTCCCCGGGCAACGAGCAGCGCGGGTACTGGGGTTCCGGGTCGGCGGATGTCGAAAGCTCGCGGAACTATCTCGGCATTGCCGATCCGGGTATCGACGCGCTCATCGACAAGATCGTCTTCGCGGATGACCGCGAAACTCTCGAAGCGGCAACCAAGGCGCTCGATCGCGTCCTGCTCGCGCATCATTTCATCGTGCCGAGCTATGTCATCACCTACGCGCGGACGGCGCGCTGGAACCGGTTCAGCCACCCCGAAACGCTGCCGACCTACTCCATAGGCTTCCCGACGATCTGGTGGTGGGACGAGGAAAAGGCGCAGGAAACCGGCGGCGCCACCGCCAATTAAATTCTACTGGGCCCGACACACGGGCCCGCCCCTCCTTTCAAGCCGGTGCAAACCATGACACATGACGTAATCGTACTTGGCGCCGGAATGGTCGGCGTCTCAACGGCCATTCATCTTGTGCGTCGCGGACGCTCAGTATTGCTCGTTGACAGGCGCGAACCCGGCCAGGAAACGTCGTTCGGCAACGCAGGGATCATCCAGCGCGAAGGCGTGCGCCCGCACCCGTTCCCTCGCGATCTGGCGACGCTGGCTCAAGTCGGCCTGCATTTGAGCACGGCGGCGCGCTACGATCCTCTGTCTTTACCCCGCTTTGCGCCGGCATTGGCCCGCTATTGGTGGAAATCGTCGCCCGCCAGCTATCAAAAAGTTGTCAGGAGCTACGCGCCGCTGATCGCCCAGTCAATCGACGCGCACGCCGACCTGATCGCGGCGGCCGGTGTCGAAGACCTTATTGTCAAGAACGGCTGGTATCTTGCCTTCCGGACCGAGAAGGCACTCAAGGCCGAGACCCGGAAGGCCCAGGCCGATCACGACGCGTACGGCATCCATCACAAGGTCGTCGACGGCGATATGATGGCGCGGATCGAGCCAGGACTTAAAACCCGTCTTGCCGGAGCGCTCCACTGGACCGATCCTTGGACCGTCCGCGATCCCGGCGCGCTCGTTTCGGCCTACGCGCGGCTCTATTCCGAGCTGGGCGGCGCGGTCGCAACGGCCGAAATCAAGGGGCTTACGCAAGACAGTACGGGCTGGAGCGTCGAAACGGGCGAAGGATCGCACCAAGGCCGCGAAGTGGTGATTGCACTCGGCCCATGGGCCCCGGAAATCCTCGACCCTCTGGGATACAGGCTGCCGCTTTTCGTCAAGCGCGGGTATCACATGCACTACGAGCAGCCCGCAACGCATCCCCTCAATAACTGGGTGCTCGATGCCGAAATCGGCTACCTCCTTGCCCCGATGCACAAAGGCATAAGGCTCACGACGGGCGCCGAATTCGCTCCACGAGATGCCGCGGCAACGCCGATTCAGCTCGGACGCGCGGAGAGGGCGGCACGAGGGCTTATCGATCTGGGTGCACGGCTCGATCCGCAACCCTGGAAGGGAGCGAGGCCGTGCACGCCGGACATGATGCCGATCATCGGCGCGGCGCCCAAGCATCGCGGGCTCTGGGTTGCGATCGGGCATGCGCATCACGGTTTCACGCTCGGGCCGGCGACCGGTCGCGTGCTGGCGGAAGCGATGACCGGTGAAAAGCCGGTGATCGACATAGCGCCGTTTGCGATGGAACGTTTCGGCGGGACCTATCCGGACTGACGCGTTGCGTTTCCCGCCCTTCCCCCGCACGCCAATGCGGGCTACACAGGGCGCGCTGGCAAATCGGACATCACCTAAATTGCCATGGGGAAGAGGACTGCAATGAACGCCTACACCATCCACGATCTGATGGACAAAGCGCGCCGCCGCGTGCCGCGCATGTTCTTCGATTATGCGGATTCGGGATCGTGGACCGAAAGCACCTATCGCGCCAATGAGGAGGACTTCAAAAAGATCCTCTTCCGCCAGCGGGTCGCGGTCGACATGACCAACCGGACACTTGCAACGAAGATGATCGGCGAGGACGTTTCGATGCCAGTCGCCATCGCTCCTACGGGCTTCGGCGGGATGCAGCATCCGGACGGAGAAATGCTGGGGGCGAAGGCGGCTGCCGCGGCGGGCATTCCTTTTACGCTTTCAACAATGAGCATCTGCTCGATCGAGGACGTTTCCGAAGCGATCGGCGGAAAGCCATTCTGGTTCCAACTCTATATGATGAAGGACCGCGACTTCATCGCCAACCTCATCGACCGCGCCAAGGCAGCCAATTGCTCCGCTTTAGTGCTCACGCTGGACCTGCAGATTCTCGGTCAGCGGCACAAGGACTTGCGCAACGGCCTGTCGGCGCCGCCCAAAATCAATCTCAACACGTTCATGCAGTTAGCCACCCGGCCTCAGTGGTGCCTCTCGATGCTCGGCACGCGACGCCACACGTTCAGGAACATCGTCGGGCATGCCAAGAATGTAGGCGATCTCTCCTCGCTCTCGTCGTGGACCGCCGAGCAGTTCGATCCCCAGCTCAACTGGTCGGACATCGCATGGATCAAGGAGCGCTGGGGCGGCAAGATCATTCTTAAGGGCATCATGGATCCCGAAGATGCAAAAATGGCCGTTTCGACCGGAGCCGACGCGATCGTCGTCTCCAACCATGGCGGACGGCAACTCGACGGCGCCCCCTCCTCGATCGCGGCGCTTCCAGCGATCGTCGATGCGGTCGGCGATCAGATCGAGGTACATATGGATGGTGGTATACGGTCGGGTCAGGACGTGATGCGGGCGCTGTGCCTGGGGGCAAAGGGCGTTTATATCGGCCGGGCGTGGCTCTATGGGCTTGGCGCCGGTGGGCAAAAGGGCGTTGCCAAGGCGCTCGAAATCATCCGCAAGGAACTCGATATCACCATGGCGTTTTGCGGCGAGCGCGACATCAACAATGCCGGCCCGCACAATCTTGCCGAGAACCGGCTGAGCTAAAGCACCAGATGACCGCCGCGCGTCTGCCCTATCCGCCCGCCCTGCCCGGCCACATCATCGAGGCCGCAGTCCGCATGGCGCTTGCCGAAGACCTCGGGCAAGCGGGCGACATCACCTCGCAGGCCACGATCGGGCCTGACGCGACGGCGGTCGCGCGCATCAATGCGCGGGAGCCGGGAATTATCTGCGGGCTCGATTGCGCGCTTGCCGCGTTTTCCATGATCGGCGACGGGCTCGTGGTCGAGCCTTTCGTTCTTGATGGCGACAGCGTTGAGGCCCGAACCGCCATACTCGAGGTGTCGGGCAATGCGCGGCGGGTGCTCGCCGCTGAGCGAACGGCGCTCAATTTCATGACCCATATGAGCGGCATTGCCACGCTTACGCGACGCTTTGCAGACGCAGTGGCTCATACACCGGCGCACATCTGCTGCACGCGCAAAACCACGCCCGGCCTGCGCGCGCTTGAAAAATATGCGGTGCGTTGCGGCGGCGGGTACAATCACCGCTTCGGGCTCGACGATGCAATCCTGATCAAGGACAATCATATTGCGGTGGCCGGGAGCGTTGCCGAAGCCGTTGCCGCTGCACGGGCGTTCGCGGGACATCTGGTCGCGATCGAAGTAGAAGTCGATACGCTCGCCCAACTCTCCGAGGCGCTCGACGCGGGGGCGGAGGCGATCCTTCTCGACAATATGAGCAACGCCATGCTGCGCGACGCCGTCGCTCTTGCAGCCGGCCGGGCCAAGCTCGAAGCCTCGGGCAACGTCACGATAGAGCGAGTTGCCTCAATCGCCGAGACAGGTGTCGACTACATTTCGACCAGCCGTATCACCATGGCCGCGACGCCGCTCGATCTGGGGCTCGACATCGCCATTAAGGGCTGATTAGGCCTTACTCAAATTTATATGCGCAGAGTTCCGTTGACCCCGATTAGGGTGTGAGCGTGTTCAAATTTTTTGTGCCGGATTGCTATATCTACAAGGATCATATATAGGCCCACCATATTCATAACCAGCATATGGATGGGCCATCCGATATGAATGTCCGCACACTGTGCCTGTCGATTCTCCACGAACGGGAAGCGAGCGGGTATGAAATCCGGAAAATGTGCACAGAAGGCGAATGCGCCTATTTCGTCGACGCCAGTTACGGGTCGATCTATCCGGCCCTGTCCCGCCTCGAAGACGAAGGGCTCGTGACGAGCCGCGTCGAGCACCAGGACGGCAAGCCATCGAAAAAAATGTACGCGATCACCGAGTTGGGGCGTACCGCATTTGTCGAGGCACTGCACGAGCCACTCGGCGAAGAGATGTATCGCAGCCCGTTCCTGCTGTTTGTCCGGTTTGCGCACTTGCTGCCAGCGGATTTGGTTGAAAGCCGAATTAGGGAACAGCTCGCCCGCCTTGATACGAAACTCGAAGAGTTGGCAAAGGTTAAGGCCGAGCTTGATGCCGATCCGCAGGGCAGCCATGCCAATGACGCATGGCTGCTACGCTTTGGTCAAACTTGTCTATCCGTTGCGCGTGATGAACTTAATGCCCACATGCATGAGTTGATTGCGACAGCAAGGTCGTCCGACGCGCATGCGTCCGCCGCCGAATAACGCCGCTTGCGGCCAAACGCGATTTAGTGTTATAGGTTAGTAGTACACTAGAATCGAACTGATGTTTAGAAGGCCGCGCGCGGTGTGTTTCGCCGCCTGGAGACGCGGCGCTACTGTGGGGACCGCCGTCCATGCGTTTTTTAAGATCTTACGGCCTGGCTCTTCTGATCGTTCTGGGCATTGCTGCCTGGATGATCTCAGGTACGCTTATTGAGGGCGGCCAGGGGGCAGGCAACGGCGAACAGCCGCTAATCGATGCGATCGAGGGCGAGGACGGCCCGCTGCGTCCGATGCTTGAGGCTATCGGCATTCTCCAACCCATCGATGAGGACGCCGAGGCGCCGGTCACGGCCGTTGCCCAGGCCGAGATCGAAGACGACCTCCAATCGGTTCGTGTTTCAACCTATACCGCACAGGACATGCCGCAGATCATTCAGTTGCGTGGTCGCACCGAGGCGAATGCTACTGTTGCCGTCCGCGCCGAAACAAGCGGCAATGTCCAGGAAATGCACGTGACAAAAGGCCAGACGGTCGCCGCTGGCGATCTTCTGTGCACACTCGACCAAGGCACGCGCCAGGCCTCCCTGGCGCAGGCCGAAGCCCAGCTCGCTCAGGCTCAGGCTGATCTCGAAAACAACACGGCGCTTCGCGAACGCGGGGTAGCCGCGCCCAATACGGCTCGCCAATACGAGGTTGCTCTTGCCTCCGCTCAAGCAGCGTATGAACAAGCATTGGCCGAATTGGAGCGCACCGAGATCACCGCGACGGTTTCCGGCGTGGTGCAGGAGCCAATGAGCGAGCTGGGCGCCTATCTTTCGGCAGGCAGCGAATGCGCGACCGTCGTTCAGCTCGACCCGATGGTCTTCGTCGGCCAGGTGCCCGAGGCACGGATCGGCGCGCTCAACGAAGGCGACCAGGCGCAGGTGACGACGGTTACCGGGCAAGAGGTTGTCGGCGCGGTCCGTTTCATCGCCGCAACCGCCGACGCCGCATCGCGCACGTTTACCGTGGAGATCGAATTGCCTAACGCGGACGGGACGATCCGGGATGGCGTAACCGCGGACGCGCTGATCCAGACCGGGACGATCATGGCACATCTGGTGCCCCAATCGGTCCTCACGCTGGATACCGCCGGTACGCTTGGCGTGCGCGCCGTGGTGGATGAAGACACTGTAGAGTTTTTTCCGATCGAGGTGGCCCGCGATACCCGCGAGGGCATGTGGGTAACCGGGCTTCCCGAGACGGTCGACATTATTACTTTGGGACAGGAATTTGTGCAGGCCGGGCAGCAGGTGACGGTCAGCCGTGAAGAGGGCGCTCTGTCATGATGAATTTTCTCGAAGCCGTACTGCGGCGGCCCAAGACGGTCCTGACGGCCATGTTCGTCCTGCTGGTGGCGGGTGTTTCGGCCTATATCAACCTGCCCAAGGAGAACATGCCGAACATCGACGTGCCATATCTGTACGTCTCGGTATCCCAGTCCGGTGTGTCACCATCGGATGCCGAGACGCTTCTGGCACGTCCGCTCGAACAGGAGTTGCGCGATCTCGAGAACCTCGAACATATCAGCTCCACCTCGACGACCGGCCACGCCTCGATCTTCCTTGAGTTCAATATCAATGCCGACAAGGATAAGGCGATGGAGGACACGCGGCAGCGCGTCGACCTCGCCAGGTCGCAACTGCCGAGCGATGCCGACGACCCGACCGTACATGAGGTCGATGTCTCCGGCTTCCCGATCATCACGGTGGCCGTCTCCGGCAATGTGCCCGAACGCACGCTGACCACCTATGCCGAAGAGCTTCAGGACGCGATCGAAGGTATCTCCACGGTGCGCGAAGTGGAGCTTTCGGGCACGCGCGAGGAAGTGCTGGAGATCGATGTCGACCTGCTCAAACTCGAGTCCTACGGCCTTACCACCAATGAGGTGTTGGACGCGCTGGCACGGAACAACATGGTGGTTCCGGCAGGAGCGCTCAACACAGGCCAAGGCCAGTTCAACCTCGAAGTGCCCGGCCTTATCGAAAACGCCCAGCAGGTCTATTCGCTACCTCTCAAGACGGTGAACGACACAGTCGTTACGTTCTCCGACGTCGCGACCATCAAGCGCACCTTCAAGGACGCAACTGAATACACCCGCGCCAATGGCGATCCGGCGCTGATCCTGGGCGTCAGCAAGCGCACGGGCACCAACATCATCGATAACTCTCAGAGCGTGCGGCGCGTCGTTGCCGAGACGACTGCCGACTGGCCGAGCGCGATCAATGTGAGCTTCATGCTCGACCAGGCGGTTTCGGCCGAGGATATGCTGACCTCGCTTCAGGGTTCGGTTATCACGGCGGTGGTTTTGGTCATTATCGCTGCGGTCGCGATGCTCGGGCTGCGGCCAGCCTTGCTGATCGGGCTCTCGATCCCGATCTCGTTTATGACGGCGTTCCTGATCCTGCAGTTCATGGGGATCAATATCTCTATGATGGTGATGTTCGGACTCATCCTCACCGTCGGCATGCTGGTCGACAGCGCCGTGGTGATGGTCGAGTATTCCGAGCGCAAGATCTCCGAGGGCTTGCCGCGCAAGGAGGCTTTCATCCGCGCCGCCCGGCTTATGTTCGTGCCGATTCTCTCCTCCATGGGGACGACGATTGCCGCTTTTCTGCCTCTGCTGCTGTGGCCGGGCATCATCGGCAAGTTCATGAGCTATCTGCCATTGACGGTGATTGTGACGCTTGTCGCGTCGTTCATAACGGCCATGGTGTTCATTCCCGTGGTCGGCGGCATCGTCGCCAGAAAGAAAATTTCGCAAGCAGAAAAAGAGCGTGCCGATGCACTCTCGGGTGCGGCTGCGGCGACGTTCGATCCCAAGAATGTGCCCGGACCCGCCGGCGTTTATGTCCGGACGCTTGCGTTCTTCGTGAGGCACCCCATCCTTGTGCTTGTCCTCGTTTTCGGCGGTATCGGCGGCATTTTCTTCGCCTATGCGTCCAATCCGACGGGCATGGTCGCTTTCCCTGAAGTCGAACCGGAATACGCCACCGTGGCGGTGACGGGGCGCGGCAACTATTCGCCCGAACAGATCCGCGACATCATGGTCGAGGTCGAACAGGCTGTGCTGCCTGTCGAGGGCATCAGCGAGATGATCATGAATTTCGGATCGACCGGGGCGGTGGCGTCGGTGCCTTCGGACACGATCGGCAATCTCCAGCTTGAACTCGCGCCCTGGAAGGACCGGCGCAAGGCGAGCGCCATTTTCGCCGACATCCGTGAACGCACCGCCAATATTGCCGGCGTGGGCATCCAGTTGGTCGAGGCCGAAGGTGGCCCTCCGGCCGGCAAGGACATCAACCTTACAATCAAGTCGACGGTCTACGAGGACCTCGGGCCCGCGGTCGCACGCGTTCGCGACTATATCGAGAACGATCTGGGAAACACGATCGACGTGGAAGACACGCGTCCCCTGCCCGGCATCGACTGGAAGGTCACCATCGACCGCGACATGGCGGCCCGCTTCGGTATCGGCGTGCGCGAACTGAGCCCTTATGTCCAGCTCGTCACGTCCGGGCTGACCATCGGGTCGTACCGGCCGGACGACGCTGACGATTCTCTCGACATCGTCGTGCGCCTGCCCCAGGACGAGCGCACGTTCGAAGCCCTCGATACGATGCGGATCGTAACCCCGAGCGGACTGGTTCCGGTATCGAACTTCATCCATCGCGAGGCCGCGCCCAAGGTGGCCAACATCAATCGCGAGGACGAAGCCTATGTGATGAACGTTCTTGCCAATGTCGATGGTGTCGACGCGGAAACCGGCGCGGAGGTCATGACAGCAACGAAGGTGGCCGAGTTGCAGGCCTGGATGGCCGAGCAGGATTGGCCCTCCTCGATCACGTTCGACTTCGGCGGCGCCGACGAACAGACCCAGGAGACCAACCAGTTCCTGTCACAGGCCGGCTTGGCGGTCATCTTCCTGATGTTCCTGATCCTGCTCACGCAGTTCAACAGCTTCTATCAGGTGCTGCTGACGCTCTCGACGGTCATCATGTCCACCGCCGGCGTGGTTCTGGGCATGATGGTGACGGGGCAGCCCTTTTCGGCGATCATGACCGGTATCGGCATCGTTTCATTGGCGGGTATCGTGGTGAACAACTCGATCATCCTGATCGATACCTTCAACCGCTTCCGCGACGAGAATGTCGATCCCGTCGTGGCCACGCTGATGACGGGCGCACAGCGGCTGCGCCCCATCATGCTCACGACCGTAACGACGGTTGCGGGCCTCGTTCCGATGGCGCTGGGCGTCAATTTCGACTTCTTCAACCGCATCCTCGAAGTGAACGGGCTCTCGGGCGGATGGTGGTCTTATTTGACGACGGCGGTCATATCGGGCTTGACCTTCTCGACGCTCCTGACGCTGATCGTGGTGCCGGTCATGCTGGTCGCACCGTATCTGTGGAAACAGCAGATCATGGCCGCCGCCCGGTTCGTCGGCGCGCTCGGGGTCTCTCTAATGGGCCTCTTCGGCCGCAAGCCCAAGGCGCAGCCTGCAGGTCAGGTCGCCGCACCCGCCGGTGCGGTTCCCGAGACCATGGCGAACGCCAATGCCAACGAGCCCGATCGGACGGGCCTTGTGGAAACCGAAAAGAACGGGGTAACCGTGGTTTCCCGGCAAGCCGCCGAATAACTCTTCCTCCAAGGCGAAAAGTCGGGCCCGCATCGCGCGGGCCCTTTTTTATTCGGCCGGTGCGCCGGCGGGTTCGCGCGATAGGAACCCGTCGGGGTCCTCCTGGGCGGCTCGCAGCCGCTCGGTCGCTTCGGCGGCTTCGCGCTGGCGGTTCCACATCTGGGCGTAGAGCCCGTCAATGGCCAGAAGCTCCCCATGCGTGCCCCGTTCGGCGACGCGCCCTTCGCGCAAGACGATGATCTCGTCCGCATTGACGACGGTCGAAAGTCTGTGGGCGATGACCAGCGTCGTACGGCCTTTCGAAACCGTGTCGAGTGCGGACTGAATTTCGCGTTCGGTATGTGTATCGAGCGCCGAGGTCGCCTCGTCGAGGATGAGGATCGGCGGGGCTTTCAAGATGGTGCGCGCGATGGCGACACGCTGTTTTTCGCCGCCAGAGAGCTTGAGCCCGCGCTCGCCGACCTGTGTTTCGTAGCCACGGGGGAGCGTTTCGATGAATTCCGATATCTGCGCCATCCGAGCCGCCTCGTGCACCTCGTCATCGGTCGCGTCGGGCCGTCCGTACCGGATGTTGTAGGCAATGGTGTCGTTAAAGAGCACGGTGTCCTGCGGCACCATGCCGATCGCAGCGCGCAGCGAGGCTTGGGTTACATCGCGGACGTCCTGCCCGTCGATCGTCACCCGGCCTTCGACCGCATCGTAGAAGCGGTAGATCAGCCGCGAGATTGTCGACTTTCCAGCGCCCGAGGGACCGACGACAGCGATGGTTCGCCCAGGCGGAACGGTAAAGCTTACGCCCTTGAGGATCGAGCGGTCCGGATCGTAGTGGAACCTGACGTCCTCAAAGCGCAGCTCGGGACCAGAGATCGCCAGTTGGGGCGCGCCGGGTTTGTCTTCGATTTCCGGATTCTGATCGAGCAGCAAGAACATGGCTTCGATATCGGCGAGGCCCTGACGGATTTCGCGATAGATGAAGCCGATAAAGTTAAGCGGGCGATAGATCTGCATCATGAATGCGTTGATGAGCACGAAATCGCCTACGGTCAGATCGCCTGCCATCACGCCGGATGCGGCCATGATCGAAATGACGATCATGCCCGCCCAGAAGATTACGCCCTGTCCGAAATTGAGAAACCCCAGCGAGGTCCAGATTCGTGTGGCCGAGCGTTCATAATTCGCCATTGCCGCATCGTAGCGCCGCGCTTCCATGGCCTCGTTGCCGAAATACTTGACGGTCTCGAAATTCAGAAGGCTGTCGATCGCCTTGGAATTGGCGTCGGTATCGCTCTCGTTCATGTCGCGGCGGATGGCGATGCGCCAATTGCTGGCGCGGACGGTGAAGACGACATAGAGCACGACCGTAGCGGCCAGAACGAGCACATAGGCGATCCCGAACATCACGCCGAAGACGATGCCAACGATGACGAACTCGATGAGCGTGGGGGCGGTATTGAGCATCGTGAAGCGCACGATGGTCTCGATTCCCTTGATTCCGCGCTCGATGACGCGCGAAAGCCCACCGGTGCGCCGCGCCAGATGGAAGCGCAGCGAAAGCTTGTGGATGTGTTCGAAGGTCTTGTAGGCGAGCTGGCGCACCGCGTGCTGGCCGACGGACGAGAACAGAATGTCGCGCAATTGCTGGAAGCCAGAATCCACCATCTGGCCCATGCCATAGGCGATGACGAACAGGATCGGCACCGCCACCCCCCACAGCATGGCAGGGTCCTGCCCAGCCCCGTCAAGCGTATCGACGATGCCTTTATAGGCGAAGGGCACTACGGTCGACGCGCCCTTGGCAAGAACCAGCGCCGCGATTGCCAAGATGACGCGGAGCCGGAGGTCCGGGCGGTTGTCGGGCCACATATAAGCCCAGAGATTGCGGATGGTGGCGAAAGTGGCGCCTTGATCGGCGCTCACCGAAGCAGTCTTTTGATCAGCCATAGGGCCTCTTGAGCTCGCACGCGGTGAGGCGCACGTAACGAGTTGTGTCTGTCCGGGATTGATCCCGGCCCGATGGCGTCAGGAAACGGCGTCGAGGACGTCGGCGCAGGAGCCTGCGGCCGTGCCCAGATCTCCGACATAGTCCCGGGTCGCCACGCTGAAAGCGGCGAGCCGGTCGGTGCGCACGCAATAATTGTTGCGCGTACCCTTTGCCCGGCGCTCGATGATTCCGGCGTCGAGCAGAACCTTCAAATGCTGGGACACGGTGCTTTGGGCCAGCGGCAGGCAATCGGTAATGTCATTGCAGCAGCAGTTCTGCGCCTTGCGGGCCAGAATGCGCAGAATTTCGAGCCGGACCGGGTGGCCCAGCGCACGCATGATCGCTGCGAGGTCGTCCTGTTGCATACCTTCCTCTTCCATCGTCAAATTACGATAAAAGATGGCTGGGCGGAACGCAAGCGCCCTACCTTACTCTGGCTCTGCCTCGCCGCCGATCTGCATATCCGTCCCAGGCAAGGTGAAGACCTGTCCGGGATAAATGAGGTCGGGATCGCGGATCTGGTCGGTGTTGGCCTCGTAGATCTGTGTATAGCGGATGCCCTCGCCATAAACGCGGCGCGCAATGGTCCACAAATTGTCGCCGCGGCGGATGATGGCCTGGCCCGAAACGATCCTGTCGCCCTCGCTCACGCCAACCAGCGTCGGTACGCTCTGTTCGGCGGGTGTCTCCGGAGACTCTGGCTGCTCGGCGTCGGCGCTTGCGACAACCTGTGGCGCGTCTTCGGCCACAGGTTCTCCGACACGGGGCTCTGCTGCCGCGGACGGCTCGGGTGCAGGCGCTTGGGCGGCCGGGTCCACCGCCGGGTCCTCGGGCACAATTGCCTGCTCCTGAGGCTCCGTAGGGGGCTCAGGCGCCTCGGCGACTACAGTGGTTTCCTGCACGGGCTGCGGCTCCTCGGCTTTCGGCAGATCGACGACGAAGTTCACTTCGGCGCGGCCCGCGACCGATCCATCCGGGTTGAGCATGTCGGCGCGGATGCGGTGATCCTGCTCGGTCAGGACGTTGATCGCCTCGACCAGCCAGCGCCCATCCGCCACCGTGGTCGTGCCGACGGACTGGTTGTCGACATAGAGCCGCACAGCAAAGCCGTCGGTGCCGCTCCCCGCGAAGAAGTTGCGGTCACCGTCGATTTCGACGGCATCGATCGTCGGGGGAACAATGGTAATGGCGGGTTCATCCGGCACTGCGGGCGCCTGCACAGGATCGGCGGTCGCGACCGCCGTTTCCGCTGCCTCTTCAGGCTCGGGTGTTTCGTCCACTGCAGCCGTTTCGCTCGCTACGCCAACAGAAGCCGGCGCTCCGGCAGGCTCTTCCGCCACGGTTCCACTTTCGGGGGCGTCCGGCTCTGCCGCCGCTTGGCTTTCCGAGGCCTGTGGCTGTATTTCGTTCTGTGGAATGTCGGCAACGGTTTGGGGCTCGGCAGGCGCGTCCGGCGTCTCGACGCCTTTCGCTTCCGCAGGTGCCTCATCTTCCGCCGACTGTTCCGCGACGGGCGTTTCCGCTGCCGTCACGCCAGTTTCTTCAGACGGCTCGGGTTCCGGTGTGGCGGCGGCGGGTTCCGGCACTGTTTCGACAGCGCGCTGGGCTTCCGCCGATTCCGCATTCGCCGTTTCCCCGGCAGGCTGGTCGGCCTCGGCAAGCGTCATTTCGGCAGGAGCCGTTTCTCCGGCCTCAGCTTGCGTTGTTTCGCTCGCGGCAACCGGTGGCTCCGTTTCCCCAACCGCTTCGGGCGTCGCCTCCTCTTCCACACGTTCGTCCGCTTCCGCCTCGGCGACGGACGTATCGGGCGCGGCCAGCCCCTGCAGGATATCGCTCGCTTCGCCCGGCGTCGAAGCGACCACCAAAGGTTCGCTCGTGCGGTCGTCCTGAACCACCACGACGACCGAGGTTTCGGCGAATTCTTCCGAGGTCAGATCGAAAACGCGCAGCTCGACACCACCGGTGGGTAGTGGCTGGTTGGTAACGAAGGCCCAGTCGCCGGACGGATCAGCCGTCTCCTCGCCGATTAGTTCGTCATTGGCGAAAATCTGGATATCGCCATAGGGCGTTGCAGCACCGGCCAGGACTGCCGACCCGTCGGGCTCGACGCGCACGATGTCGAAACTCGGCGCGGTGGCGGGCGTTGCCAGATCGGGTTCGGCACTCTGCGCCGTCGGCTCATCCTCCGTCGCCGTATCGGGCGTTGCAGTCTCCGGGTCGGCATCGGGTTCTTCCGCCGGCGTGCCGACGCCCGCGACCATTTCCGGTTCCGCTCCAAAAAATGTTTCGCTCATACACTGACCGAAATCGCCGCGCTCGACACACGTAATCGTTCCCGGTGCGGCAATGACCCCGACGACGATCGCCCCGGTTACAACGGCAGCGCCGATGGCGAGAACAGCAGGAGAAAATGAACCGGCCAGTGTAGCCTCCTTGGTCAGAATATTCCGGGCCGCCGCACAGGCCCGCAGAGCTTCAACACAGAATCGCGCGCAAGCGATTCAACGGGTTTTATTTCCCTGAAACTACAAGGATTGCCCGGCCTTGAGCAACTTATAGGTGAAAGATTCGTAGAGAGCCTCGAAGGACGCATCGATAATGTTGGGGGAAACACCCACGGTGAACCACCGTTCGCCGCTCCCGTCGCGGCTTTCGATCAGCACACGGGTGACCGCGCCCGTGCCGCCGTCGAGGATTCTTACTTTAAAATCAACGAGTTCGAGATCATCGATTTGCTGCGAATATTTGCCTAGATCCTTGCGCATGGCCGTATCGAGCGCGTTGACCGGGCCGTTCCCTTCGGCGACCGACATGAAGGTTTCCCCGTCGACATCGATCTTCACCACCGCCTCGGACATGGTCACGAGCTCGCCACGTGCGTTGTAACGGCGCTCGACCGAGGCCCGGTAGCTCGTTACCTCAAAATAGACTGGCAGCGTGCCCAGAAGCTTTCGCGCAAGCAGGATGAAGCTCGCTTCTGCGCCGTCATAGGAATACCCGCGCGCTTCTCGCTGCTTGACTTCGCGCAGCAATTTGTCGAGCCGCGCGTCTTCCTTGGCCAGTTCGATCCCGAAGCGCCTGAGGCTCGCAACGAGGTTCGACTTGCCCGCCTGCTGGCTGACCATCACCGCGCGCTCATTGCCGACGCTTTCGGGGTCGACGTGCTCGTATGTCGCGGGATCCTTGGCGATGGCCGAGGCATGGATGCCTGCCTTGGTGGCGAACGCCGATCCGCCCACATAGGGCGCCTGCCGGCTTGGCGCGCGGTTCAAAATCTCGTCAAAGGCGCGCGAGACGTGCGTAATCGTACGCAACGCCTCACGCGTGACGCGGGTCTCGAAGCGATCTGCATAGCCGGATTTCAAGAGCAGCGTCGGGATAAGCGTCACCAGATTGGCGTTGCCGCACCGCTCCCCGAGGCCGTTGAGAGTCCCCTGGATCTGCCGCACGCCTGCCTCGACCGCCGCAAGCGAATTTGCCACCGCCTGCCCGGTATCGTCATGGGCGTGGATGCCGAGTTTTTCGCCGGGCGCGACCCTCAACACATCGGCAACAATAGCACGCACTTCAGCGGGCAGCGTGCCGCCGTTGGTATCGCACAGCACCACCCAGCGCGCGCCGGCATCGAGCGCGGTCCTTACGCAGTCAAGCGCATAGGTCCGGTTGGCCTTGTAGCCGTCGAAGAAATGCTCGCAATCGACAAAGGCTTCCTTGCCCTTGTCGACGGCCGCCCTGACGCTTTCGGCGAGCGATTTGAGATTCTCCTTGGTGGAGATTCCCAGCGCGAGTTCGACCTGATGATCCCAGGCCTTGGAGACAAAACATACGGCGTCCGCTTGCGCGTTGACGAGGTCCTGCAGTCCGGGATCGTTGGCGACCGAGCGCCCTGACCGCTTGGTCATCCCAAAGGCAACGAACTGGGCGTTCTTGGTGCGCTTTTTTTCAAAAAAAGCGGTATCGACCACGTTAGCGCCCGGATATCCCCCCTCGACATAGTCGATCCCCAGGCCGTCGAGCAGGTTGGCAATAGCGAGCTTGTCCTCGAGCGAGAATTCAACCCCGGCGGTCTGAGCGCCATCGCGCAGTGTGGTGTCGAAAAGGTAGAGGCGTTCTTTAGTCATGTGCTCTGTCTGGGGTGCGGCCATACGTCGGTGTCGTGATCGGGGTGCTGATGATTGGTCGAGGCGATGAAGGCCGCGGTTTCGGGATCTTTTACCTCGGTTGCAGGCACGTCCGGCAGCGTACCGATGCCATTGACCCAGGCCAGCCGGCTCTCAACCCCATGCTGATCCTTGGGCGGAAAGGCTTCGGGATGGTCGAGAGAACCGATGGACACGCAAATCCAGCCGCCACCTCCGCCCGCATAGCCGAATGTGAGGGGCGTTCCGCAATCGCGGCAGAAGCCACGCTCGGCCTGGTCGGAAGACCGGAAGACAGCAATTTCACCGCGCGTCACGTCGAACGTGTCCGGCGGACCGCCCACGAGCGGTGCATAGAACGCGCCAAACGCCTTCTGGCACATGCGGCAGTGACAGACATGCGCGCCACGCGGGCGTTGGCTGAACCGATAGCGCACGGCACCGCACTGACAGCCGCCCGAACAGGTTTCGTCCATCATGCCCCCTTTACCGTCCATTCGGCGGTGTCGTGATCGGGGTGCTGATGGGAATGCACACCCGCCATGAAGTCGAGCCATTCGTCGCTCGGGTCGTCCTTGATCGGCAGACTGGTCAACGTATCGAAAAACGGCAGCTTGTCGTTCAGGTTGACCTGTATGGCAGGCGCCACCTTGGCCGGATCGTCGAACGCGCCAATGGCGAGTTCGAGCCCGTATTTCGTCTCGTATGCAAGCGGTGTTCCGCATTCGCCGCAAAATGCACGCCGGGCCACGTTGGAGCTCTGGAACCATTTCGGCTCGCCGCGCGTCCAGTGTCCATCATGGGCCGACACCAGCGGCCCGAAAAAACTTCCGAACGCCTTCTGGCACATCCGGCAATGACAGATCGACGCGCGCCCGACGAGTTTGGTCTCAAAGCGAACGGCGCCACACTGACAGCCTCCGGTCAGAGTTTCAGGCATTGATTTCCTCCAGACTCATCGTCTCACCTCCCACTTGGTCCGCTTTTCACCCGTATCCGGATCCTTGTAGTCCATGAGCTGAACACCCTGCTCAAGGAGATCTGCGCGGATTTTATCGGCCCTATCGAACTCGCGCGCGGCCAAAGCCGCAAGGCGTTCGTACACCAGGGTTTCCACATCGCCCGCGACATCGGCCTCGACCTTCAAGAGGCTATCGAGCGGCAGGCCCAGGAAGGCGATCGAATTGGCGAGGCAGTCGGCGGCGCCGGCTTCGCCGCGATTGGCTTTGCGCGCGATGGCATCGAGCGCAACCGCGGCGCGGGAAAAGTTGAGGTCGTCCGAGAGCACCTCGACGACGCTCGCGTCGGGCGCACCCGCGCCGGCGAGCTGCGCGTTGGATGCGATCCGCTGCCAGTCGGCGAGCTTGCGCTCGGCTTCCTCCAGCCGCGAGACCGAGAAATCGATCGGCTCGCGATAGTGCGTCATCAGCATCGCCAGCCGCAGCACTTCGCCCGGCCACTTCCGGCCGCCGAAGGCATCGGTTTCCAGCAGGTCATGGATGGTAACAAAATTACCCTCAGACTTGCTCATCTTTCTGCCCTCAACCTGGAGATAGCCGTTGTGCATCCAGTAGTTGGCCATCACTTTGGTGCCGTGCGCACAGCGCGACTGGGCGATCTCGTTCTCGTGATGCGGGAAGATGAGATCCAGCCCGCCGCCGTGGATATCGAAGGTCGCGCCCAGATGGCGTTCGCTCATGGCCGAGCATTCGAGGTGCCAGCCGGGGCGTCCCCGGCCCCACGGGCTGTCCCAGCCCGGCTCCTCCGCACTCGACTGTTTCCAAAGCACGAAATCCGCAGGGTTGCGTTTGTGATCCTCGACGGCGACGCGGGCGCCCGCGATATTGTCCTCGAGATTGCGGCCGGACAGCGCGCCATATTCGGGCATCGAGGCGACGCTGAACAGCACCTCCCCGCTCGCCTCATAGGCGTGGCCGCCCGCGACAAGCTTTTCCGTGATGGCGATCATGTCACCGATATGCTCGGTCGCACGCGGTTCAACGGTCGGCTCCAGGCAGCCGAGCGCGGCGACATCCTTGTGGAACTGATTGGCCGTCGTTTCGGTCACCTTCCGGATCGCGTCGTTGAGCGGCAGATCGGGATAATCGCGCGCGGCGCGGGCGTTGATCTTGTCGTCGACGTCGGTGATGTTGCGCACATAGGTAACGTGCTCTGCCCCGTAGATGTGCCGCAGGAGCCGGAACAGCACGTCAAACACGATCACCGGGCGGGCGTTGCCGATATGGGCGTAGTCATAGACCGTCGGTCCGCACACATACATGCGCACATGCGCCGGATCGATTGGCGCGAACGCCTCTTTGGTCCGGGTGAGCGTGTTGTAAAGCGTGAGCGCGGGTTCTAAAGACGGCATGAAAATTCCCTTGTTCGACAATGACCTCGCTGGCAGCGGGATCCGGCCGTCTTGAAAGGGAACAGGAAAACCGCGCCGCCACCTGAGGTTAGCGGATAATAATGCAGCCGATAATGCAGATCGGATTGACGGTTTTCATGGCGCGCACAATGGACGCGAACCCATGCGAAATCAAGCGCGAAAAAGGGGTGGCCCAAACCACCCCTGAAAGCGTGTCAGATGACTTTGGAGTCATTGCCGGCGGCAAGGCCACCCCACATGTCCTGCCGTCGGAAAGCACTCTCGCACGGCTGGGGCGCGTTCGGGAACGCGATCACGGAAATGTGTGCGGGGTTTGTAACTGCTCTCTCATAGCCCGCTCGGCTTCTCGACGGGCTGGCGGTTCTGATCGAAAAGAAGCGCTTACGAGCCCAGTAGCGTAACCTTCTGGTCAATGGCACCGAAGACCGACCGCCCCTCGGCGTCGACGGCTTCGATGTGTACCCGATCGCCGGACTTCAGGAAGGGCGTCCGGGCCTTGCCGATCTTAATCTTCTCGACGATGCGCGCCTCGGCGATGCAGCCGAAGCCGATGCCGTCACGCTTTAAGGGCAGAATATCCTCGTGTGCGTTGGCGACCGTACCCGAGCCGATGATCGTCCCGTTGCCGAGCGCGCGCGTGCGTGTCGCCTCGACAATCAGATCGGCGAAATCGAAGCGCACGTCCTTGCCCGCATTGGGCTGGCCATAGAGGCTGTCGTTGACATGCGCGCGCACCTTCATGTGCAGTCGGTTGTCGCGCCAGGCGTCGCCAAGCTCGTCGGGCGTTACAAATATGGGCGCGAAGCTCGTTGCCGGTTTGGAATGAAAAAAGCCGAACCCTTCCTGAAGATCGCCAGCCACAAGGCGCCGCAGTGATACGTCGTTACAGATGCCGACGAGCCGGATCGCCTGTTGCGCATCCTCACGGCTTGCCCGCATGTGCACCGGCGCGGTGACGACCACCACCTCGGCCTCGAAATCCACCGCGAGGTCATCGGAGGGTACGAGGATCGGATCAGTTGGAGCGGCCATGCTGTCCGAACCGCCCTGGTAGAGCAGCGGCCGCTCATCCTGCAGTTCGGCGTCTTTCGATCCCTTGAGGCTGCGCACCCGATCGAGATGCACCATAAAGCCGGACCCATCGATCCACTGATAGGCGCGCGGCAAAGGTGCCAGAGCCTCGCGGGGCTCGAAGGGCATGCCGGCAATCTCGCCGTTGTTGAGCTGGTCGCTCACCGCCTGCAAGATCGGCGCCGCCCGGGACCAGTCGTCGAGCGCATCCTGCAGGTTCGAGGCGATGCGCCCGGCAGAAGCGAATCGGGTCAGGTCGCGGGAAACGATGACGAGGTGCCCATCCGGGCGGCCATTGCGGAGGCTGGCAAGCTTCATAAAGGAATTTTACCGAAAGGTGTTGGTGTTTGCTGTTAAGATGACGCATAGCTACATACAGTTAAAGCCTTGCGCGCGCCCTATGACAATCAGGCGTATCGGCAAGGGGTTCCGGATGGCGGTCGGAAACACAGTTTAAATGATGGTATGGCGTAGGTTCTTTGCCAAGACGGCGCGGTTTACCGCCGTTGGACTCATGGGCGCGGCAATCGCCGCCGGGACGAGCGCGGCAGCGCTCGCGCAGAACCGGAACTGCACGCAGATCACCTCAATGCTGCAGGGTATCGAGCGCAACGCAGCCTACACCGATCTCAACACCGCGGCCGCGCAGTTGCAGAACGCCCAGGCCCGCGTGCGCGAGGCCGAGAGCCAGTGGGTGCGCGGCGGATGCCAGGAAGCCTACAATGCCGGGCTCGGCATGACATCCCAGTGCCGCAGCCTCGCGCAGGCGATAACCGGCGGACGCTCCGATGTTCAGGAGCTGACCAATCTCGTGCGCGAAGGGCAAAGCCTTGCCCAGGGCCGCGAATCGCTCCTGCAGGATTATGCGCGCTTCAGCTGCGGCTCGGACCAGTCCGGCGTCTCGTTCGCGACCCGCGGCAACCCCGCCCAGCCGCAACGACGCTCGCTGCTCGACCAGATGTTCGGCGATCCGCAGCAGGGTGGGTACGACTATATCGAGAACCAGAACCCGTGGTCGAACATGGCGACCCGCCGCACGGTGTGCGTGCGGACCTCGGACGGCTTCTACTGGCCGATCAGCTTTTCGACGGTTGACGCGTATATCACCCAGGACGCGATAAAGTGCCACGAGTCGTGCCCGGAGCAGTCGGTCCTGCTCTTTTCCTACCGCAATCCCGGAGAAGAGCCCGAGGATATGATCTCGTTGTCCGGGGCCCGCTACACGTCGATGCCCTATGCCTTCGCCTTCCGCCAGAACGTCGACCTGGATGCCTCCTGCCGGCCTGAAGAGCCGACGGGCGCGATCACGCTGACCGAGGGGGACGGCGGGACGCGCCCGATGATCGCGTTCGGCGACGAGCGCTTCCCGTTGCCGTTGCGCGATCCGCGCGAACGCACGGAGGCGGTTGTCGCCGAAGCCAACTTCGTTCCTCTGCCCCGCCCGCGTCCAAACAATGACGGCACGCTTCCCGAGGCCGTCACGGCGCAAAGCGGCACCACGGCGGCCGACCTCAACATCGTCACCTTCGACGGCAAGCCCGTCAGGATAGTCGGGCCAGTGACACCTTACGTCCCAGGAGCGGCAGGATCGTCTTGAGCTCCGGGCCGTCGGCCCGCCCGGTCAGCGCCAGACGCAGCGGCATGAAGAGCTGCTTGCCCTTGCGGCCTGTTTCCGCCTTGAGTGCGTTCGTCCAGGTGCCCCAGACCGTCTCATCCCAGGGCTCGGCGGGCAGCAGATCCCGCGCACGAGCAATAAATTCGCGATCCTCATCGGCAATAATCGGTTCAAGATCGGGTGCAAAGATGCGGTTGAGCTCAGCGATTTCCGGCAATTTCGCGATATTCTCGCGCAGTGCGTACCAAATCGCGGGATCGGTCACGCCATAGCCCGCAAGCCGGTCCTTGACCGTTTCGAACGCGGTCTGGTGCAGGATACGGGCGTTGAGGCCCGCAAGCTCGCCCGGGTCGAACCGCGCCGATCCGTGCGATATCATCGTGAAATCCAGCTTTTCGGCGATCGCCTCCAGGCTATCGTAGGGTTCGACGGGAAGGCTCGTTCCGGTCACCGACGCGGCAATGGCGACCGCGAGCGCTTCATACCCCTCTTCGCGCAGCTGCGCGAGCGAAAGCGAACCGAGCCGCTTCGAAAACCCCTGCCCTTCGGCGTCGGTCAAAAGGTTGTGGTGCGCGAAAACAGGTACGGCGCCATTCAGCGCCTCGAAAATCTCGATCTGCGTTCCAGTGTTGGAAACGTGGTCTTCCCCGCGGATAACATGGGTAATTCCCATGTCGATGTCGTCGACCACCGAGGGCAGCGTGTAAAGATAGCTACCGTCCTCGCGGATCAACACAGGGTCGGACATGGAGGCCGTGTTTACCGTCTGCGGGCCCTTGATCAAATCCTCGAAATGAACCGGACGCCCGTCGAGCTTGAAGCGCCAATGCGGCTTGCGTCCCTCGGCCTCGAGGCGAGCCTTGTCCTCCTCGGTGAGCTCGAGCGCGGCGCGGTCGTAGATCGGCGGCCGGCCCAGCGCGCGGGCACGCTTGCGCTTGCGATCCAGCTCGTCCGGGGTCTCGTAGCAGGGATAAAGCCGGCCTTCCGCGATCAGCCGGTCACGTGCCGCGTCGTAGAACGCAAAACGATCGGACTGCCGTGCCTTGCGGTCTGGCACGATGCCGAGCCACGCGAGATCGGCTTCGATACCGAGCGCGAACTCTTCGGTCGAGCGCGCCGTGTCGGTGTCATCGAGCCGCAGAACGAAGGCTCCTCCCTCGCGCCTGGCGAAGAGCCAGTTGAGGATCGCGGGGCGCGCATTTCCCAAATGGAGCTGCCCTGTCGGCGAGGGGGCGTAGCGGACGACGACCATCAGCACAGGCTCCTGTCGCGATACCCCGATGTGATCGGATATTTGCGCCCGATGCCGAATGCCTTTTCGCTCAGCTTGGGCCCCGGGGCCGACTGGCGCCGTTTGAATTCAGCGATATAGATCATCCGCTCGATTTTCCTGACAAGGTCGGGTTCGTACCCCCTGTCGACGATCTGGGCGACGGAGAGTTCTTCTTCCACGAGCCCCTCGATGATCCCGTCAAGGACAGGATAAGGCGGCAGGCTATCCTGGTCCTTCTGGTCCGGGCGCAGTTCGGCGCTCGGAGCCTTGCCGATGATCGCAGGCGGTATGACGATCCCGGACGGCCCCAGAACGTCGCTCGGATGGTACCCGTTGCGCCATTCGGCAAGCCCGTAAACCTGCATCTTGAGCATGTCCTTGATGGGATTGTAGGCGCCGTTCATGTCGCCATAGATGGTGGCATACCCCACCGCCATTTCGGACTTGTTGCCCGTCGTGATCAGAAGCGCGCCGAGCTTGTTGGAGATCGCCATGAGGATCGTGCCGCGCATGCGCGACTGCAGGTTCTCCTCTGTTATGTCCGGCGCGAGGCCCTCGAACATCGGGGCGAGATTGGCGTTGACGGCGTCGACCGGATCGCCGATCGGCACAATGTCGTAACGTACCCCGAGGGTTTCGGCGCAGGCCTTGGCATCGCGCAGGCTCTCTTCGCTCGTGTAACGGTAAGGCAGCATGACGCAGTGGACGTTTTCCGCGCCCAAAGCATCGACCGCGATGGCCGCAGTGACGGCGGAATCGATGCCGCCCGAGAGCCCGAGCACGACCTTTTCAAAGCCGTTCTTGTGTACATAGTCGCGAAGCCCAAGCATGGCCGCGTGCCAGGGCGCTTCGTTGACCGGAACGAGCCTCGTCACCGAACCCCTGACGCAGCGCCAGCCGCTTTCGCCCTTTTCCCAATCGGATACGACCATATCTTCGACAAAGCTTTTGCCCTGGAAGGCGAGAGAGCCGTCGGCATTGATCCCAAAGCTGGCACCGTCGAAGACGAGTTCGTCCTGCCCGCCGACCTGGTTGGAGTAGAGCGTGGGCAGCCCGGTCTCCCTTACCCGGGCGCGCACGAGTTCGAGCCGGATCCGCTGCTTGTTGAGCCAATAGGGCGACCCATTGGGGCACAGGAGAATTTCGGCGCCCTTTTCGGCCAGCGCCTGTGAGACCGGCGCGTGCCAGACATCCTCGCAGATCGGTACGCCAACCGAATGGCCCCTGATCGTCATGGGCTCAGGCAAGCTCCCGGCGGTGAAATAGCGTTTTTCGTAAAAGACATCGTCATTGGGCAGCTCAACCTTGTAGCGCCAGTCGATGATGGCGCCGTCCTCGGCGAGGATAACGGCATTATATAAATGCCCGTCCGCGCGCCACACGGTCGGCAGCAGCAGCGACACGTTGAGCCCCTTCGTCTCTGCTGCCAGCGTTTTTGCGGCCGCGATGGCCTCGGTCACGAATTGCGGCTTGAGCAGCAGGTCCTCGGGAAAATACCCCGTCAAAAACAGCTCGGTGAACATGACGATGTCGGCGCCCTGCGCCTCGGCTTCCCGCAGAGCATCCTTGGCTTTGACGAGATTGGCCTCGAGCGCGCCGACTTTCGGGTTAAGCTGCGGAAGGGCGATGCGGAGCGTTTCGGTCACGGGTGGTATCCGGCGTATCTTGCGAGCGGCGCAAGCCTTATCCCGCGTGCCGGTCAAGCGCAAGGTGCGCACGTAGCAACGCCGGGCTGCGTAGCGGGCAACCCGGCGTCGTGGCTGAGGTCATCCGGCCTCAGACGGTTTCGGTTTCCAAGGCAAGGACCTTGTCGATCTCGGCCATGACGCTTTGCGGCAAAGGACCCTTTGCCATCGCACCGAGATTGTCCCGGACCTGCGCTTCGGTTTTGAAACCCGGAATGGGCACGGTTTTGGCCGAGCGGGCGAGGTTCCAGCTAAGAGCGCCCTGGGCGAGGGTGCGGCCTCCGGTCTGCAGAAGCTCGCGGATGGCCTCGACCCGCGCAAGAACCTCCGGTTTGGGTCGCCCATCCTCGAAATGCCGGACCCAGCTATGCCCGGCGGCACGCACGTCGGTACTCGGCAGTACGGTCGAAGACGAGAACTTGCCCGTTAGCATGCCCATCGCCAAAGGCGAACGGTTGAGGCTTGCCAGATTTTCCGCTTCGCACAGCGCGAGCATGTCCGGACCATCGTTGAAAACGCTCAGCTCCTGTTGGACGGCGGTGAAATGGGGGAAGTCCAGCATACGCGCGGCGGCGCGGGCATTGTCCGTGCTCCAGCCCCAGTAGCGGATGGCACCCTCCCGACAGAGTTTTTCGAGTTCCTCACCCGCGCGGTCGGCCTCACTGTCGGTCAGTTCGCCAACATGGATCTGGTAAAGGTCGATGTAGTCAGTGTTCAACCGGCGCAGCGACGCGGCGCAGGCCTCGCGGATGTAGGAAGGCTGCACATCGGTCGTGATCAGAGCTTTGGTCTCCTGGTCATAGGTGAAACCGAACTTCGTTGCGATCACGACGTCCTCTCGGCGCTTACCCAGCGCCCTGCCGATCACACTTTCACTGTGGCCCGTGCCGTAGGCATCCGCGGTATCGAACAGCCGCGCGCCGAGGTCGAGGGCGAGTTCGATAGCCCGGATCGACTGATTGTCGTCAACGTCACCCCAACCATCGGGTTTGCCATCAAGAAAAAAAGGCCCTCCGATGGCCCAGCAGCCCAGGCCGACGGCACTCACTTCCAGGTCAGAACGGCCGAGTTTGCGTAGCATTGGTCAATATCCTCCCGAACTCTTGTTTGACGGTCACGGCGAATGCCGTTCATCAAAAGAATGGGACGGACGCGTGCGATTAGACCACGGGCATGATTGCAACCGGCATTTCGAAAATGAAAAACGCGGCCGGATGGAATGCCATCGGGCCGCGTGGACGATTGGATACCGATTGAGGGACGTCAGAACGTACCAGTGAGTTCGATGACCGGCCCCCAACGCCAAAGCTCAATGTTGCCGTCGGCGACATAGCCCTGCGCGTTTTCCCCGTCGGCGTCGCGCATTTCAAAGCTCGTTTCGACAGGGCCCGTGAGGTAGTAGCCGCGGGCACCGGCACGGATGACAAGATTCTCTGTTGGGTGGAAGCCGGCCATAGCCTCGACCGAACCGCCGTACAAATTGCCGGCGATGCCCACCGCCGACCCCTGGGACTGCCCCCCGACGCTACCGACGGACATGGCACCATAGGTGCCCGACAAATGGGCGAACGGGATCGCCGCGGCGTCGATTGTGAAATCGAACATGTCGTTGATGTTGGTCTGGGCTGTTACGCCAAGGCGAAGTGCGTGGATTTCAAGATTATTGGGACTGCTGTCGCCGCCGCCACCCTCGGTGACGAACCCCGCCCGGCCCATATCGACGGATTCGTTGAGGTATTGATAACCGACGAGGCCGCCGAACCGGAACGCCTCGTTGCCGAACGGCGTGTAGCCGAAATCAGCGCCGGCATAGGCGATCGTCCCGGAGTCGGTATCGACCGAGGTGCCGAGTGTGGCCGGCGTTTCATAAGACCCGTCGATCGCCGCCGCGAAGCCGAGATTGCCTTTGAGAAACGAGTCCGTGGACGCATCGTCGATCCGCCCGTGAAGTTCGACAAAGTGGCTCTGATCCTCTACGGAGTGATCGAGCCCCCCGACACTCATCGACTGACGGCCCATGCCGTAGAAATAGCGCAGTCCGATTTCAAACGTTAGCGGATCGGGTTGCTCCCAATCGGCGGGATAGGCCGGCCGCAGAACCGGCTCGGACGGCGCAGCGCCCCAATCGGCCGCAAAAGCCGAACCGGCGGAAATGGCCAGCAACGTGCCAGCCGTCATGCCCAAAACTACGCGGGACATCGCACCCTCCAAGAGCACTGCAAGACAAAACCTTGCATATGTTATGCCCCTGTTAGGGTTAATGTTCTGCTAAACGGCGACGCCCAGCCGGCGCTGGGCGGTTTTGTGCGCGGGAGAACCGTCCGGAAAAGACGCCGCGGGGTATCCGGAAACGCCGAACACCCCCGCGGCCGTTCTGCTAGCCCGCTGCCCTGGCAGCGTCGCCGCCCATGCGCTGGTTCTGCATTTCCTCTGCGATGAGGAACGCCAGTTCCAGCGCCTGGCTGGCATTGAGGCGCGGATCGCAATGCGTGTGGTAGCGGTCTGAAAGGCTTGCTTCGGTGACCGCGGAGACCCCGCCGGTGCATTCGGTGACGTCCCGCCCGGTCATTTCCACATGCACGCCGCCGGCGACTGTACCCATGTCACGGTGAATATCGAAGAACGACTTGACCTCCGACAGGATCCGTTCGAACGGCCGCGTCTTGTAGCCCGAGGACGCCTTGACGACATTGCCGTGCATCGGATCGCAACACCAGACGACTGTCCTGCCCTCGGCCTTCACCGTCTCGATGAGCCGCGGAAGATGTTCGGCGATCTTGTCCGAACCGAACCGTGCGATCAGCGTCAGCCGGCCTGCCTCATCCTTGGGATTGAGGGTTTCCATCAGCCGCTTCAAATCGTCCGCCTGAAGCGACGGTCCGCATTTGAGGCCGATCGGATTGTTGATGCCGCGGAAGTATTCGACATGCGCGTGGTCGGGATTGCGCGTGCGGTCGCCGATCCAGACCATGTGGCCTGAAGTCGCGTACCAGTCGTTGGTGATCGAGTCCCGGCGGGTCAGCGCCTCTTCGTAGCCGAGCAGCAGCGCCTCGTGCGAGGTGAAGAACTTGGTTTCCCGCAGCACCGGCGTATTTTCCGGATTGAGCCCGAGCGCACCGAGGAAGGTAATCGCATCGTCGATCTTCCGGGCAACCTCTTCATAGCGCGGGTACCAATTGGAGTCCTTGACGAACCCCATCGTCCATTCGTGCACACGATTGAGGTTCGCGAAACCGCCCGCCGAGAACGCGCGCAGGAGGTTGAGCGTCGCGGCGGACTGCCGGTACGCCTCGAGCTGACGGTTGGGGTCGGGCACACGAGATTCCTCGGTGAACTCGATGCCGTTGATGATGTCACCCCTGTAGGATGGCAGCGACACACCGTCGATGATCTCGGTATCGGCCGAGCGCGGCTTGGCGAACTGCCCCGCGATACGGCCGACCTTGACGACGGGCTTGGACCCGCCATGGGTCAAGACCACCGCCATCTGCAGGAAAACGCGGAAGAAGTCGCGGATATGATCCGCGTGATGTTCGGCAAAGCTCTCGGCACAATCGCCGCCCTGCAAAAGGAAGGCTTTTCCCTTTGCGACCTCGGCCAGGTTGGCCTTGAGGTCGCGTGCCTCGCCTGCAAAAACCAGCGGGGGAAACGAAGCGAGCCGGGCCTCGACCGCCTCAAGCTCAGTCTGGCTCGGATAGGTCGGGACCTGCAGGATTGGCTTCGTCCTCCAACTGTCAGGTGTCCACGTGCTCATCGTTTCTCTCGCTTCAATCGCTATCGTGCCGCCGGAAAAGCCCGGCGGGTGGGGCGGTCTAGCAAGTCCACCCCCCAATGCCAAGTATTCAATGGTCTAAGGTTGCGACGGGTTGGGCTCAAACGCCCGTTTTCTCGCCGTCAATAATACGATAACTCGGGGCCTTGAGCGTCACAAGTTCTTCTGCCGCTGTCGGGTGCACCGCGATCGCCCGATCGAAATCGGCTTTGGTCGCCCCCATGCCCATCGGAATGGCAACGAGCTGGATCATCTCCCCTGCCCCAGGCCCGAAAATATGACAGCCGATCACCTTGCCGCTCGCGGTCTCGGTGATGAGCTTGAGCATCATCTTCTCGGTCCGGTCCGAAAGCGTATTCTGCATCGGCCTGAACCGGGTCACATAGACGTCGATGGAGTGATAGCGCTCTGCAGCTACGTGCTCGGGTAGCCCGACGGTCCCGATCTCCGGCTCGGAAAAGACCGCGGTCGGGATGAGATCGTAGGGCACGACTGTCGGCGCGTGATTGAATACCGTCTGCGCAAACGCGGCGCCCTCGCGGATCGCCACGGGGGTCAGTGCCGCGCGTGCCGTTACGTCGCCCACAGCGTAGATCGAGGGTACCGAGGAGCGCGAATATTCGTCGACCACGATGGCCCCGCTCTGGTCGAGTTCAACGCCCGCCTCTTCGAGGCCCATACCATCCGTATTGGGATGCCGCCCGGTTGCGAACATCACCTTGTCGAAGGTCGCCTCCTCGCCGTGCGAGAAGCTGACGCAAACACCCTCGCCATCCTTGCACAGCCCGGCAATATGATAGCCGTAGCGGAAGCGGATGCCGCGCGAGCGCATTTCGTCTTCGAGACCGTCGCGCAGGTCGTGATCGAACCCGCGCAGGATCTTGTCGCGGCGGTAAACCAGCGTCGTGTCGACCCCCAGCCCGGCGAAGATCGTTGCGAATTCCACCGCGATATAGCCACCGCCCTCGATCAGGATCGTGCGCGGCAGCGTCTCGAGATGAAACGCCTCGTTGGAGGTTATACCGAGTTCAGCCCCTTCTATCTGCGGCTTGAACGGCGCGCCGCCAGTCGCGACGAGGATATGCTTGGCTTTGAGTGTCTTTCCGGATTGGAGCGCCACCGTATCGGCGCCCTTGAGCACGGCGCGGTCATGAAAAACAGTGACGCCGGCGGTATCGAGCAGCTTTTCATAAATGCTTTCGAGCCTGGCGATTTCCTTGTTCTTGTTGGCAAGAAGCGTCGGCCAGTCGAATTTGGCGTCCACCTGCCAGCCAAAGGTCGGCGCGATGTCGAAGAGCCCGTTGAAGCGGGAGGCATAAACGAAGAGCTTTTTCGGAACGCAGCCCCGGATCACGCATGTGCCGCCGTACCGGTACTCCTCGACGATGGCGACCTTGGCGCCGAACTGCGCGGACATGCGCGCCGCCCGCACACCGCCTGAACCCCCACCGATAACGACCAGATCAAATTCATCGCTCATGGGGCGCCCCTTTTTTTGCGTGTTCTCAAGCCGTCCCGATATAGGCCGCGCGTGCGCACAAAAAAACCCCTCGCCGATGACGAGGGGTCGATCGTTCAGCGAAGCAGCAGCGATCAGATCTCGTAACCGTCCTCGCGCAGCATCGCGCGGGTGCGGGCCATGAGTTCTTGCGAAGCATTCCGCTGCCAGACTTCCATCACGCCCTGCAGGTCGCGGTTGATGCCGCGGTTCTGGTCGAGCAGCTTCTGCCCCGTCTCGGTCTCGTAGAACGCGATGATTTCCTGCAGTTCTTCAATGGTGAAGCGCGAGGCGTAGATGCGCGCGAACTGGTCGTAGAGCGGGTCCTTCTGCTCCAGATACTCCTGCACGGCCTCACGGACGGTTTCCTGCACCGGCTCCGTGAGCGACGGGTCCTGCTGGACAAGCGTGCGCATGATCGTCACACCGAGCGCAACGAGCCTGTTCTCGAAAATGTTGGCCTGGTCAGTCATGTCGACATATTGGCGCGCAAAAGAGAGATGCTCAGGAGAAATCTCCTGCTGCGCGGATGCGGCGGATACGCCGCCGAGCGCCAGCGCCGCGGCAAGTGCGGCCTTGAGCGGCAGACGGCGCAAATTGGGCAAAAAGGTCATGATGCGTCGGTCCCTTCGTAGATGGCCAGGGTCAGGATCGTGCGGTGGACAGACGGACAACGCCATCCGGTCCTGCCAGATAGGCTTCCTGGCACAAATTCAAAAACAGCCCGTGCTGGACAACGCCTGGGATGTCAAGCAGGGCTTTCGAAAGCGCTTGTGCGTCCGAAATGCGGCCAAAAGATGCGTCCAGAATGAGATGACCGCCGTCGGTGATGAAGTTGTCCCCGTCCGGTTTGCGTCTCGGCGAAAGCCCGCCCTCGGCCCCGAAGTCTCTCATGACGCCCTCGATGGCCCGCGCCGTGGCGGCCCGCCCGAACAGATTGATCTCAATCGGAAGAGGAAACGCCCCGAGGGTTTTCACGCGCTTGGAAATGTCGGCAATCACCACCATGCGCGCGGACGCAGCCGCGACGATTTTCTCGCGCAACAGGGCGCCGCCCGCGCCCTTGATCAGTTGAAAGTCGTCATCGACTTCGTCGGCCCCGTCGATGGTCACGTCAAGCGCGTCGATCTCTTCGAGCGTCGTCAGGGGAATACCCAACCCCCGCGCCTGCGCGGCGGTGACCTCGGAGGTCGGAACGCAAACGCACTCGAAGCCCCGGGAAACTTTCGCGCCAAGGAGATCGACAAAGTGCTTTGCTGTCGATCCCGTCCCCAACCCGATACGCTGACCGTCGCGAATTTCGCCCATCGCGGCCTCGGCCGCCTGCCGTTTGAGCGCTTCGCTCATCGTTTTCCCTCCACCGGTCCGAATCCGTGGCGCACATTCGTGGGCGGAGGCGCCTGCTGTCAACTCGCCTTTCGGCTGCCCCGCCCGCAATCTGTCGCGCTTGTGCAACAGTCGCGCGCTCTGCTCGTCAATTCACACAGTCGTGCGCGTCTTCGCCTTCCGCGCGCGCCGGGATGCGGCTATTGAAAACTCGGTTCTGGTCCGAATCATGCCGATTCCGGCTTCATTGGGGGACGCCTAGTTCATGACATTCGCTCGGCACGCGACTGCGGTTTTCGTTGCTCTTTTCATCGCGCTCGGATTGACCGGCGCCGGCATGGCTCAAGGCGACCGCATCTGGGATCACAGCGAGCGCAGATGGGTCCCGAAGCCTGAACCGATCATGGGACAAGGCAGCCCGATCCGCCGCGAAGTCGTGGATTACGAGACCTCCTATACACCCGGAACGATTGTCGTCGACACCAGCGAACGGCGGCTCTACCTCGTCCTCGAGGACGGCAAGGCGCTCAAATACGGCGTTGGCGTCGGGCGGGACGGCTTCACCTGGTCAGGCACGCACCGGATCACCCGCAAGGCCGAGTGGCCGGGCTGGACGCCGCCGCCCGCCATGCGCCGCCGCCAACCGGATCTGCCTGCCTATATGGAAGGCGGGCCGATGAACCCCCTGGGCGCCCGCGCCCTTTACATCGGCTCGACGCTCTACCGTCTGCACGGCACGGCCGAGCCTTGGACCATCGGCCAGGCCGTTTCCTCTGGCTGCATCCGGCTTACGAACGACGACATCATCGACCTCTACAATCGTGTCGAGGTCGGCGCTCTCGTTGTTGTGAGGCATTAGTTTTCACGCCACACCCTTTCGCGTCGCGCGCCACGCACATATAGTTGCGTGATGAACGCAATCCACCCGCCTCCGCACAAGCCGCTTGTCGACCGCTATGGCCGGCATGTGACATATCTGCGCGTTTCGGTCACCGACCGGTGCGATTTCCGATGCACCTATTGCATGGGTGAGGACATGACGTTCCTGCCCAAGAGCGAGGTGCTCAGCTTCGAGGAAATCCAGACAATCGTCGGCGCGTTCGTGGCGCGCGGCGTCCGCAAGGTCCGGCTAACTGGCGGAGAACCGCTGGTGCGACGGGACATAATGAAGCTTATCACGGCCATTTCGGAGACCCACCTGGCCGCGGGCGCGCTGGACGAACTGACGCTCACCACCAATGGCAGCCAGCTTGCCAAACACGCGGAAACGCTTGCGGGGCTGGGGGTCAAGCGGGTCAACGTGTCCCTCGATACGCTCGACGGCGCGCGGTTCACCGAGATCACGCGGCGCGGACGCCTTCCGCAAGTCCTCGACGGCATCGAGGCCGCGCAGGCGGCGGGACTTGGCGTCAAGATCAACATGGTCGCGATGCGCGGGGTCAACGAAGACGAAATCGTCCCCATGCTCGAGTGGGCGCACGGACGCGGGTTCGAGCTGACGCTGATCGAGGCGATGCCGCTCGGGGACGTCGCGCTCGACCGCACTGAAACGCACCTCTCGCTCCGCGAGGTCCGCGACCGGCTGTCTGAGCGCTTCACCCTCGACCCCATCGCAAAGCGCACG
The DNA here is from genome assembly GCF_021166475.1 of Pelagibacterium xiamenense. Taxonomy (GTDB): domain Bacteria; phylum Pseudomonadota; class Alphaproteobacteria; order Rhizobiales; family Devosiaceae; genus Pelagibacterium; species Pelagibacterium xiamenense. The sequence continues at coordinate 1,373,234 of NZ_JAJOYS010000001.1, read as the reverse complement.
GGCGGACCCGCCCGCTATATGCGCGTTGCCGAAACGGGCGGCACGCTTGGTTTCATCACGCCTTTCAGCCACAATTTCTGCGAGAGTTGCAACCGGGTCCGGCTCACCTGCACCGGACAGCTTTATATGTGCCTGGGACAGGACGACCGCGTCGACCTCCGCGACGCCTTGCGCACAAAGGGTCCCGAAGGCCTCGATGCTGCACTCGACCGGGCCATGATCCTCAAGCCCAAAGGCCATGACTTCGTCATCGGCCGGACGCATACCGATCCGGCGCTGGCGCGGCATATGTCCGTTACGGGCGGCTGATCCCCGCCATTTTCGGGTCCGACCGGAAAGCGGCGTAGCATCGGTCTTTGGTATCGAATTACTTGTCGTCGTCGCTCACCACAGCGAACTCGAGCGGCAGCGCCGTGGTGTACTTGATCTGCTCCATGGCGAACGAGGAACTGACGTCGGTCAGCGGGATCTTGGCGATCAGCTTCTTGTAAAAAACGTCATAGGCCTGGATCGAGGGCACAACGACGCGCAGAAGATAGTCGACCTCGCCGCTCATTCTGTAAAATTCGACGACCTCGGTGAACTCTTCCACGACGGCGGCAAATTTGCGCAGCCAGGCATCGTTGTGCTCGTTGGTCCGCACGGCCACGAAGACGGTCACGCCCGCATTGACCTTTTCAGGGTTCAGCACCGCCACGCGGCGCCGGATCACGCCCTCTTCCTCCATCTTCTGGATGCGCCGCCAGCACGGCGTTGTCGAAAGCCCTACCTTGCGACCGATTTCGGCCACCGGCATGGTCGCGTCTTTCTGAAGGAGTTGAAGAATTTTGCGGTCGAGCTTGTCGAGCGCCATGGAGTGCTCCCCGAGGTATTATTTTCCAAAAATTGGCGAATTGGCCCGCACAGTGAGAAAATCGTCCGCCCCCCATACGCATTTGATGCCCTCGCCTTTCCCGAGTCAAGGCGGTCGCGCAAAGTTCGGTCTGTACGAGCAGGGCCGGTGATGGAGCGGTTATAAGGTCCGCAACGGGGGCGGAGGGAAACCCCGTGGACGCAGTCGGACTTTCAACTGCCTGTTAACCACAATGCCGATAGCGTGGCATCTGAGCGTATCGGATTTCGTTACCCTTATGGCAGGGAACGGCAATCCTCTTTTTGTTGCGTAGCGTATGTCGAGTACCCACCATGTCCTTTGGCGCGGATCATCGTGCATCCGAAGCATCCCGGCGGCCCCGTGAAAGTCGGCGTTCCGTGCAGCGGACGGTCTTGGATGCCCGCCAGCGCCTGACGTCGAGTTCCGGAACGCGGGTCGAATTCGACTTCGACCTCCTCGACGACTACGCATCGGCCCGCATTGCCGGGCTTTTGCCCATGATCCTGGTGCTCGCCATCCTGCTGGCATTCGCCAGCCTCTGGGTGCCGATCGAGATTGCCGCGGCGTGGGCGGGTCTCGTGGCGCTGGCCAATATCGCCGTCGGCTTTGCCTGCCGGCAGTTCCGGCGCGAAAACAGACAGAAGTTCAACGCCCGGAAATGGACCGCCACCTTCATTGTCGGGGAGACCATCTACGGGCTTGCCTGGGCCGCGTTGCCGATCCTCACCATCGGTGGCGGCGGGCAGGATATCCTCATTATCATCTTTTCCATGCTGCTGGTCGGTATGGCGGCCAACGCGATGTCCACGCGTACCCTGCCGCAAGCCACGCTCGTTTCCACCCTCCCCGCCTGCCTTTCGGTCGGTACGACGCTGATCATTGCCGCTGGCACGCTGAATTTCGCGCTTGCGGCGGTTGCTTGCGGTGCCTTTTTCTTTTTCCTCTTTCTTGCCTACCAGCTCCACAAATCCGAGCTCGGTAATCTCGAGCACCAGCTCGAAAAGGACGGCCTGATCCTCGATCTCGAGGAAGCGCGGATCATGTCTGACGAGGCGCGGCGCCATGCCGAGCAGGCGAACATCGCCAAGTCACGCTTCCTGGCGACGATGAGCCATGAGCTGCGTACCCCGCTCAATGCGATCATCGGTTTTTCCGAAGTTCTGAAGTCGGAACTGCTGGGGCCGCATTCGGTGCCCCAGTACAAGGAATATGCCGGTGACATTCATGCCAGCGGCCAGCATCTCCTGAATCTCATCAACGAACTTCTCGACCTCTCGCGCATCGAGGCCGGCCGGTACGATCTCAACGAGGAGGCCATCGGCCTTGCGGACATCGCCGCGGACTGCAAGCGCATGCTGGAAATCCGTGCCCGGGCCAAGAACATCGACCTCGTTTTCGACAGCGACGAAGATATGCCCAAACTCTGGGCCGACGAGCGCAGCGTGCGTCAGGTCGTGCTCAATCTGCTCTCGAACGCCATCAAGTTCACCCCGCAGGCGGGCAAGGTCACTGTAACGGTCGGCCGTAGCACGGATGGCGGGCAGTTCGTGTCGGTCACCGACAACGGCCCCGGTATTCCCGAAGAGGAAATCGAGACGGTGCTCTCGTCCTTCGGACAGGGTTCCCTGGCGCAAAAGACGGCCGAGCAGGGTGCCGGGCTCGGCCTGCCCATCGTCCAGAAGATCATGGACCTGCATCAGGGCCGGTTCGACCTGTTCTCCAAGCTGCGGTTCGGCACCGAGGTGATCGCCACCTTCCCGCGCGCCCGCACCATGGAGGGCGTCGCCCCCGTCCGGGAGACGGCACCCAAGCTCGAGATCTACTCGGAAGCCGGCTGAGCCCGTAGATCCTCGACCAGCGTACCGACGAACGGAATTTCCGCCTCGTGTTCAGTCTCACGCATGGTTTCGGCCAGGCCGGCATCGTACCAGGCCTTCATGGCCGGAAGCGCGATCAACCGATGGGCATATGCGTCCGCCTGTGCGCTCAGAGGCAGCTTGTAAGTGAGGTGCCGGAAGGCCACCGGCGCGAAAAACGCATCGACCGCAGTAAAGGCGCTGCCCGCAAGGAAGGGACCGCCGAAGCGATCCAGGCCCTCGAGCCAGAGTTCGTCGATCCGGTCGATATCCTTCTGAAGCGCTGCCGATATCTCATGCAATTTCACCCGCACGCCGACGTTCATGGTGCATACCGACCGCAATGCGGAAAAGCCCGCGTGCATTTCGGCCGTTGCACAGCGCGCCCATGCGCGCTCCGTCTTGTCAGCGGGCCAGACAGCGCGATGGTCCTCTGCCAGGTACTCGATAATCGCCAGCGAATCCCAAACGGTCGTACCACCGTCTACAAGACACGGCACGAGCCCCGATGGCGAGAACTTGCGGAACGCCTCGTAGCTCGATCCCTCGAGGAAGGGGACAAACTTCTCCTCGAACGGAATCCCGAGCGTCTTCATCAGGACCCAGGGCCGCAACGACCATGACGAATAGTTCTTGTTTGCGATATAAAGCGCATACATCGGCGGCGTGTCCTCGACTCGATGGCAGAACTTGGAGTCCTTGCCCGATCACCGGACGACGTCAAGAGCACCCACGGCGTCTCCGAGCTTCCAGAGCTCCGCGTCGACGGCGGTTCCGCATGGCTCCTGCCATTCGATATCTTTCCGCGCCGTCTAGCCGTTTTTCTCGGCCACCGCCGCCTCGGCGAATGTCGCCATGTTTTTGTGCAGATGCAGCGCGGTCTTGGCCATCACCGCACCGAGAGCGGCGCCGCTCCCCTCCCCGAGCCGCATCCCCAAATCGAGCAATGCGGCCTTGTCCATTGCTTCAAGCGCCCGTGCGTGCCCACTCTCCGCGGAGACGTGCGCAAACAGGCAGTGGTCGATCGCGGCCGGGTTGACAGCATGCGCCACCGCCGCGGCGCTCGTTGCAACGAAGCCGTCAACGATCACCGGAATGTTCTGGTGCCGTGCCGCAATGATCGCGCCGAGCATGGCCGCTATTTCGCGGCCACCGAGATTGGCGAGGATTTCGAACGGCGTATTGAGCCTGCCCGCGTGCCGCGCCAGCGCGCGATCGACGGCGTCGGCCTTGCGCGCCAGCCCCGCATCGTCCACCCCGGTCCCGCGCCCCACCCAATCGGCGCCGGTGCCGCCGAAAAGCGCCGCGAAAACCGCCGCCGCGACTGTCGTGTTCCCGATCCCCATCTCGCCAAGGCACAGGAGGTCAGGCTCCCCCGCTATGGCCTCCATGCCGTAGGCAATGGTCGCGGCGCAGGTCCGCTCGTCCATCGCTGGAACAACGGTGATATCGCCCGTGGGAACGTCGAGGGCCAGTTCGAACACGCGCAGATTGATTTCATGGAGCGCGCAGATCTGCGAGATCGCGGCGCCGCCCTTGGTGAAGTTTGCCACCATCTGTCGGGTCACCTCGCGCGGGAAGGCCGAGACGCCCTGATCCGTCACGCCGTGGTTGGCCGCAAAGATCGCGACCATGGGGTCGTCCATTGTGGGTTCGGACTTACCTTGCCAACGCGCCAGAAACTCGACCAGTTTTTCGAGTTGCCCCAGCGATCCGGCCGGCTTGGTCAATTGCGCGTCGCGCGCACGCACTGCCTCGACCGCCCCCTCGTCGCCCTCCGGGCCAAGCATCAACAGGTCCTCGAAATCGGCGAAAGTAGAGGCAGACATGGCGACTCCCGGATTCGGATGGTAGGTAGGGATGAGACTTTTGAGCCATCCGAAAGGGAAACGCAAATTGAGTTCCGCGGACACGTCCAATTCCCCACGCAACGACAACACTGCGCCGCCGCAATCGGGCAATCTCGGAGCTGATATGATCATGGCGTTGCGGTTTTATTCGCGCCTCCCCTCGGGCTCAACGCCGCATGAACGCCCCGACCTTAAGCGCATCGCCATGGCCGTACCTTTTGCGGGCCTCGTCATCGGCATCGGGCCCGCGGCGCTCCTGTTTCTTGCCACTATCGGCGGTGTCCCCCCGCTTTTTTCTGTGTTTGTCGCGCTGGCCGGCTTTGCCGCCGTCACCGGCGCGATGAGCGAGGATGCCATTGCCGATGCGGCCGACGGGCTTTTCGGCGGCGCGACGCGCGAGCGCCGGCTTGAAATCCTCAAGGACAGCCGGCACGGCACCTACGGCGTTCTCGCCATCGTCTTCATTATCGGGCTCAAGGCCGCCGCGCTTTCGGCCATCGCGGCGCGCAATCCACTTGCGGCGATGCTCGTCTGGTTGGCAGCGGGGCTTCTGGCGCGCTCGGCCGCGCTTTATCTCCCGCTCGTTCTCGGACAGGCACGTGCCGAAGGCGCGGCGGCCACAGTGGGCGGTTTGACGCGGAACGCTTTTGCAGGCGGAACCATTTTTGCAACGCTGATCGCCTTTGTTCTCGCCGCGCCGTTCGTGGGCGTGCTGGGCTTCGTGATCGCCCTTGTTCTGGGCCTGTTGGTCCTGCTGGGCTGGACACGCCTTTGTGACCGGCTTGTCGGTGGCGTAACGGGGGATTTGATTGGCGCCGCACAGGCACTGGTTGAAATCGTCGTTCTGGCTACCTTTATGCGTATGATCGTGACCTAACGCCGCCGCCCATGCTCATCGTCGCCATCGCCCTACTGATCACCATAGGCATCGCGCTCGCGATCAGCGCGGATGCCGGCGCGCTTTTCGGGCTGACCCAGGGCGAAACGGCGCAGGCCATCCCGCTCATCGTCATCGGCACGCTGATTGCCTCCGCGTTGATCGCGCGCCGGCAGCGCTGGGGTCAGGTGGTCACGAACCTCGTGATCTGGGTGGCGATCGCCGGGGTCCTGATGCTGGGCTACGCCTACCGCTACGAGCTTTCCAATATCGGGCAACGGATCATGGGCGAGCTCCAGCCCGGCGCAGCCCTCGTCGATCCCTCGACCGGCAATGTCCGGATCACCAGAACCTTCGGCGGCAGCTTCCATGTCAGCGCGGACATCAACGGCACCGAAATCCCCATGATCTTCGACACCGGCGCCTCGGCAGTCGTGCTGACGGCGAAGGACGCTGCCGGCGCCGGGTTCGCCCCCGATACGCTGCGCTACACGATCCCCGTCCAGACCGCCAACGGCACGGGCTACGCCGCGCCGGTGACGCTCGAGGAAATCACCATCGGAAACATCACCCGCAGCAACATCCGTGCCTTCGTCGTCCAGGACGGCGCCCTCGATACGAGCCTCTTGGGCATGACCTTCCTGGAGACGCTTTCGCGCTACACGGTCAGCCGCAACGCGCTTGAGATGCACGATTAACCCAGCGCCTCGGCGAGAAAGCCGTACAGGAGCCGGCCCGTGGGTGGGGACCGGATCGATGCCCTGAAGAACGGGTTCGACACCGGGCACTGTCCCGGCGATATTCTCGAACGACGCGGCCTCCCGATTCATGCATTTATGTATATTAAGGCTGCAATATTCTGCAATTCCGTTCCATCTTTGAATATGCAATTCTGTTGCCGGGACGAAACGAACACCGGGCAGCGCAATGACCGAATTGAGCAGATTCTGGGACAATATTGCCGACAAATACGCCAGTCAGCCCGTTGCCGACGAGGATGCGTATCAGACCAAACTCAAGGTCACGCGCACCTATTTTACCCCTGAGAGCGAAGTGCTGGAGTTCGGCTGCGGTACCGGCTCGACTGCCATCGCGCATGCCCCATTCGTGAAGCACATCCAGGCGATCGACTTTTCCGCTCGCATGCTGGAAATTGCACGGGAGCGCGCTCGTGCCGCAAATGTCGAGAACGTTACCTTCGCCCGGGACGATATCGGCACTCTCGATGCTTCCCCTGCCTCATTCGACGCGGTGCTCGGGCTCTCTGTCCTGCATCTTTTGAAAAACCGCGACGCGGTTATTGCGAAGGTCTACCAACTCCTCAAGCCCGGCGGCGTCTTCGTCACGAGCACGGCCTGCCTTGGCGATACCCTGATGATGAGACTGATCGGGGTCATCGGTCCACTCGGACGCGCGGCGGGCCTCCTGCCCGAGCTCAACGTCATGACGCATGCCCAACTCCTCAAGGCCTACACCGATGCGGGCTTTGAGATCGTCCACAACTGGCGGCCGGGCAAGGGCAAGGCCGTGTTCGTCATCGGCAGGAAGCCCGGCTGAACCCGGCCGCTATTGTTGCGCCGTGCGCAGCCCGAGCTTCGGGCGATATGCACCAGCTTGTACGGGTTGAGTACGGATCGGAGGATGGACGGAAAACCCCATCAATCCAGCAACTTAACGCAAACTTATCCCCGCTCCTGAGACCTCGGCTATTCTCCTGCATACGGACCCACTTATATGGGCGCAGGCGCAACGAACGTTTGGGCGGGTCCGGTCCGGGTCCGATGGGAGTCGTCCCAGCGGAGGTCCGAACGTCACCGTGGCCAGCCACAGCGATCCTGTGGTCACCGGGGAAACCTGGCGGGGATTGGCCCCAGCCCGAGCGGACGCCAAGCCAAAAATCCCGGATGTATGCGGCGAGGCGGGCCTCGCTATTTTATATTCAGTATGAGGCACCGTCTCGCCGCATACCGTCCACTGCAACAAAGCCGAGGCCGTAGGGTCGTCGGACCAACAGGTGTGCCACGAAACCGACCCAAACGCTCAGGCAACCTTCTCGTGAACCGCGTCGGTATCCACGCAGGTGAAGGCGTCGGCGATGACCTCCGGCCCTGCGCCAGGTTTGGCGGCCTCGACACTCAGAATCTGCCGGAACCGCCGCGCACCGGGCAAGCCGTTAGCGAGACCAAGCATATGCCGGGTAATCTGGTTGAGCCGCGCGCCCTTGGTCAGTTCGCGTTCGGCATAGGCCATCATAGGATCGGCGACGTCACCAAGTCGCCGCGCGGGTTGCGCCGCACCGAAAATCCGCGCATCGACGTCTGCAAGGATCAACGGGTCGTGATAGGCTGCCCGCCCGAGCATGACGCCGTCGACGTGCTCGAGATGCGCCGTACTCTCCACAAGCGTCTTGATCCCACCATTGATCATCACTGGAAAATCCCCCAACCGCTGCTTGAGCCGGTAGACCCGGTCATAGTCCAGCGGCGGGATATCCCGGTTCTCCTTGGGCGAAAGCCCCTGCAGCCACGCCTTTCGGGCATGAACATAAAGAGCGTCGATGCCGGCGGGAACCACCGTATCGGCGAACCGGTTGAGATCGTCCTCGCTATCTTGGTCGTCGATCCCGATCCGGCATTTGACCGTCACCGGGGTATCGGTGGCATCGATCATCGCCCGCACGCAATCGGCCACGAGCTCCGGTTCAGCCATCAGGCACGCCCCGAACCGCCCCGACTGCACCCTGTCGGACGGGCAGCCGACATTGAGGTTGATCTCGTCGTACCCGTACCGGTCACAAATCGCGACCGCCCGCGCGAGTTCTGTCGGATCGGACCCGCCAAGCTGAACGGCGACCGGATGCTCGACCGCGTCATACCCCAAAAGCCGCTCACAATCCCCATGCGTGACCGCCGCACTGGTCACCATCTCGGTGAACAAGAGCGAACGCCTGGTCAAAAGCCGGTGCAGATATCGGCAGTGCCGGTCCGTCCAGTCCATCATGGGCGCGATGGCAAAACGCCGAGATACGCTAATCTGCGATTTTCCTTCTTTTTCCACTACTTAGTCCATATTCCTTCACCCCGGCTCATGTCGTACCGGTGCGGGCACGATCATAACCGTTCACGCAAGGACGGTTCTGTAGCATGGCTGGCGCAGATTGTCATAAAACGCCACGGCAAGCTCGTCCTGCGTGAGCACAAAACCTCCGTGCTCCGTCGACAGCCAACCCCTGGCTCAGCCAACGCGAAGATCGGCCCGGTTAACCTGGCGCGTTGGGGCAATGCCCAAGGCCGCCGATCAGATTTTTCCTTACACAACAGACGGCGACCGCGACCTCCGCGATAGAGCGTCGGGCGGCTCACTTTTCGAGCGTATCGTCTGCTGACTCGCGGACCACGTAGTCGGGCCTATTGTGAAATAACCTCAATGGCCTGGTCCAGCATTGTACGCAGCATTTCATCCGTCGATCGCAGAACGATGCCGATCTCGCGTGTCTCGTGCTGTAGCGGATCGACGGAGGCGATGGCGGAATAGATGTCCCCGCCGCTCAGGGGTGCGTCATCGAGATGCGGTTCCCAGACGATAGCGGCATCCATGACGCCTTCGGACATCAGTCGGGCGGCAAGGTCCGGGTGATCATAAGGAAGTCGTTTTATCTCCGCAAACGTCCCGCCGGCGGAGATGAGGCCGATGAATTCGTTGTCGATCAGCGAGTAGACCGGCGAGCCAACTCTGGCACCGGGAGGAAGCTCGGTGATGGATGCAATATCGGGGATATTGGTGAGCAGAACGTACGGCGCTTCGAGATAGGGACGCGTTATCGTCAGCCAGTCGGGCATCCGCATGCCGGGCACGAGTTGGACGCCCATGACCCCGACGCATTTTTCGGCCAGGTGGACGAGAACCGCCGGCCATATTCCCTCGGCGTCGAGCATATCCATATCCACGTCGAGTTCGATGATCTCAGGTTCGAGCAGCATGACCTGGGCGATCTGGCGCGCGGCCGCCCTGTCCTCCTCGATCGTGGCGCTATCGGGAATGACGCAGAGCGGCAGGGTGTTGCCGAAGTCGGGCCGCGTGCGGTTGTAGTATTCGGGCGCAACAAAAGGCTGTTGACCGTTTGCCACGCCGGTGCACGCCAAACATAGGCCAAAGAGGGCAATGGCTATGCGGCGCGGTACGGAGAGCGAGAAAGCCATCATATCCCCTTGGCGCTGCAGGCCGGACTTGCGCCCGGCCTGCGCTGCGCGTTCTGGATTATGCTTCTGGGAGGGCGAAGACCAGAACCGCATTGCCCGAACTTGGGCGGGATACCTCAGGCGTGAGTTCGCGGGGTACACTCGAAGACCAGGAATATCCGCCAACGCCGACCGGAACGGCGATGTACTGCTTTCCATCGACCGCATACGAGATCGGGTAGCCCTGAGCCGCTTGCGGCAGGCGGGTTTCCCAGAGGATATCGCCGGTCACCTCGTCAAACGCGTACATATGCCGGTCCCAATCGCCGCCAAAGACGAGGCCGCCTGCGGTGGTCAGCATGGCCGTGTTGGCCGGCGTGCGCAGCGGCATCTCCCAAAGCACCTCACCGGTGTCAATGTTCTGGGCCACAAAACGTCCGATATGGTCAGGGCTGTCCGGATGCACGGCGCGCTCGCTGGCGAGGCGCCCGTTGCCCCCGCCGCCCTCGACCATTTCAACCTCGCCAAACGCCGCGCCGATATCGCAATTGATGCTCATGGGAATATAGACGGCCCGTGTCTCGGGGCTGTAGGCCATCGCGCGCCAGGCTCGGAAGCCCGTGGTGCTCGGGCAGAAGGAAATTACCTCCTCAAGAGCCGCAACCTTGCCCTCGCGATAGCCGGCGAATTCGCCGCTTTCGGTGATATCGATCTGGTCCTGCCAGCCCAGATCGAACGCGGGCATGGGTTCGCCGTCCACGCGGCTGCCACGCCACAGGATGGCGAGCTTGCCCATGTTCACGTAGGCCGGTTCGCCATCGATATCGACAAGTATGTGCTCGAAGGCCTCGTCCATGTCGTTGGTTTCACCCGGGATGTATTGCCGGTACCACTCGATCTCACCGGTATCGGGATCAAGCGCCAACGTCGCGTTCGTGTACAGGGTCGCTTCGTCACCGGTTTGCCGGCTCGCTCTCGCCCACGGCTTGGCTTGGGAAACGCCTATATAGACGAGTTCCTGCTCAGCATCATATGAGGCCGATGTCCAGATATCACCGCCACCACGCAGGACGTACGGCAGCCCGTTCCAGCTATCCTCTCCTTCCGGTGCGTCTGAAACCGTGATGGTACGCCAGACCTCTTCGCCGGTCTGGGTGTCGAACGCTGCGACGCCGCACTTTTCCGCCTCGAAGCCGAAGCAACCCATATAGCCAACGATGACCTTTCCGTCCGCAACCACCGGAGCGGCGGTGACGGTCTTGCCTTCCCCCGCAACATCGGTTTCCCACACGACCTGGCCGGTCTGCGCGTCGAGCGCCACCAGTCCTGCATCGGGTGTAGCAAAGAAGACCTTGTCGCCATAAATCGCGAGACCGCGGCTCATCATCCCATCGCGGAAATCTTCCGGCATTTCGCGGCGGTACTCCCAGAGCAATTCGCCGTCGGCAGCGTCGAGCGCCTGGGCGATGCCGTCCGGATTGGCGATGTACATCACGCCATCGTAGACGATCGGCGCTGTTTCCTGCCAACCCGGCTCCATCGACCAGCCCCAGGCAAGCGTCAGTTGCGCCACGTTTTCGGTATTGATCTGGTCGAGGGGCGAATACCCCCAGCTATCCAGGGCGCGCCGCCACAGTAGCCAGTCGCCGTTTGCGGGACTGGCAAGCATCTCGTCCGTTACAGGGGTGAAATCCTCGGACTGCGCCCAAACGGGCGCAGCCGATCCGATGGACGCGCAAACGGCAATGGCACTGATCAGTGACTTGAGTCTCATGTTCTTCCTCCTCCTATGCATCGAGCAGATGCGACCAGCTGTTCGGTCTACGTTATGGTTGAGTGATCGTGATGCCCTTGAGAGCGTTACTGTCGGCGGGCAGTTCGCCATGGGTTTCGCGGACACCGTTGAAAGACAGGATGTAGGCGATGATGTCGGCATAGGCGGCGTCCGACAGGCCTCCGGCGTTGCCCTGCGGCATCGTCGTACGGATGACCTCGAATTTCGTGCTAAGCGGATCGTTGAGCCAGTTGAAGCGGAAGACCGGACCGGTGAGATCCGGCGCCGTCGAAACCGCACTGCGCAAGTCCTCCCCGTGGCAGCCGGCGCAGTTCGCGACATATTGCTCCTGACCTCGCGCAACCTGCTCCGGGCCGAAGGAGCCGCCTTCAAGGGTATAGTCCTGCGCTATCGCGGGCCCTGCGACCTGCGCGCTCGCCAACGCGGCGACCGCAGCGAACAGGCGAAAGCGAACATCGCCCAACGTGCGGTCTCGAGTCTCACGGAGATGTCCGATCGGTAGGGCGTCGCGCATGTGCCTCCTCCTTCTTACTGCTTTGGTCGTAGTGTTGAGGCCCGGCCCCGTTCATACGAATATGTTTATATCATACGATAGTCAATATCTCATTTATTGTCACATTTCACCGCCGTTGACCGCACGTTTATACAGTTTCAATAGCATCAAACGAACTTGACTAAACGAACTAGTTCGTACATTTGTGCGGTGCGCCATGACAGGAGAGCCTGAAACTATGCTCGGACCCAGCATCGAGGTAGCAATTGCCGGCCAAGACCAACTCGGTGAGACGCCCTTGTGGTGCGAGCGAAACGCTCGTCTTTATTGGCTCGACATTGAAAGGCCGAAGCTCCAGGCATTCGATCCATCGACCGGCGCTGTCGAGCGTTGGTCTTTCAACGCGTCCTATCTCGGCTCACACGCGCTTACCCAATGCGGTAAACACCTTCTCGCCCTTGACACCGCCCTTCATGTTTTTGACCGGACAACCGGCGACACCCAGCTTCTTGCCCAGGTTGAGGCGGAGACGGAAAACCGGCTTAACGACGGCCGTTGCGACGCCAAAGGGCGGTTCTGGGTCGGCACGATGGATAACGCACTCCATCGTCCCAATGGAGCGCTCTACCGGGTAGACGGCGCCGAGGTATCCCCGCCGATAATGAATGGCATCATCGTCTCAAACGGCATCGCCTTCTCGCCGGCGGGCGACAGGATGTATTTCACCGACACGCGCCGGCACCAGAGCTGGTCGTTCCGGTTTGATCCCGAGGCCGGCACAATTACCGACCGGCACCTCTTTGCAGACTATGCCCAAACGGGCGAACGGCCCGATGGTGCATGCGTCGATGTAGACGGCTGCCTGTGGACGGCATTCTTCGCGGGCGGAAAAATTGTGCGCTACACACCTGAGGGCGCTATCGACCGCAAAATCGCGCTTCCTGTCACCAATCCGACATGTCTTTGCTTCGGCGGCAGCGACTTCAAGACCCTCTACATCACAACCTCGCGGAAATTCCTTTCCGCCCAGCAGCTTGCGGCCGAACCGCTGGCCGGATCGGTCCTTGCGATCGAAGGCGCCGGTCAGGGCTTGCCCGAGAACCGCTTTGCCTTGCCGCAAACGGATCACACAGATCCCACACACATAGGAGGAAAACTATGAAACACTTCTTGCAGGCCGCCGTTTCAGCGGTAACGCTCATTGCTGCCGCGCCCCCCGTTATCGCCCAAGAAGCCACGCAGCTCTTGTTTTCGGATGTCACAACTGCGGACGCGCCCCGCTCGCAGGCCCTGGTCGACATATTTGCGCGTGAGATCGGCGAGGAATTCGCATTCGTTCCCTATTTCGGCGGCACGCTGACCGCCCAAGGCAGCGAATTGGCCGCCATACAGCGCGGCAACCTGCAGATGGCTCTGCTGCCACCGTCCGACCTCGCGCAGCAGGCACCTGAATTCAGCATTCTGAGCGCCGCCTATCTCGTTCGCGATGCCGAGCATCTCGAATCCATCTTCGCGAGCGAAGTTGGCGACACCCTGCGCCAGATTGCGCGTGACGAACTCGGTGTCGAAATCCTCGCCCCGGCCTATTACGGCACGCGACACGTCAACCTGCGCGGCGACAAGCACATTGAAACACCCGAGGACATGCAGGGCATTACGCTGCGCATGCCTGACGGCGATGCCTGGCAGTTCCTCGGCGAGGCGATCGGCGCCACGGCAACGCCGATGGCCTATGCGGAGGTTTATACCGGGCTTCAAACCGGTGTTATCGATGCCCAAGACAATCCGTTGCCCAACAACCAGTTGATGAAGTTCCATGAGGTGACCGACCAGATCATCCTGACGGGACACAATGTCGGCTTCGGCATGCTGCTCATCAGCGCAGATCTTTTCGATACTCTGACCGAAGAGCAACAGGCGCGCATGCGCGACGCGGCACATGACGCGTTCGAGTGGAGCACCGAGCAGTACCTGATTCAGGAGGCCGAATTGGTCGAGTATTTCAGGAACGAGGGCTTGGAGGTGTATACTCCGGATGTAGAGGCGTTCCGGGTCTTTGCGCAGGACAAATACCTCAATTCCGGTTTCTCGGCTGACTGGCCTGACGGCATGCTGGAACAGATCAACGCGCTCTAGTAGGTAAGGATACCGGTACCCAACCGAAATTCACGAGGGCGTGGCCAGTTGACAGGCCGCGCCCGCTTTTTTGCAAGGACGCAACAATGTCGGATACCGTCTATGTGCTCAACGGCCCCAACCTTAATCTTCTCGGCACACGCCAACCCGAAATCTACGGTCACGACACGCTCGAGGACGTTCAACGTCTGTGCGAAGAGGTCTGCACCGCCAATCGCGCGACACTGGAATTCCACCAGAGCAATGCCGAGCATCTGCTGATCGATTGGATTCAGGAAGCCCGGAGGTCACGGGGGCTGGTGATAAACCCGGCCGGCTATACGACAACCTCGGTTGCGATACGCGACGCGCTCCTGACCTGTGACTGCCCCATCTACGAGGTCCACATCTCCAACATCCACAAACGCGAGGCCTTCCGTCACAACTCCTACGTATCCGGCGTCGCCAACGGCGTCATCGCAGGATTCGGCATTCTGGGATATCGCTATGCGGTCGAGCGCATTTTTGCCTAGTCCGTCCTAGAGGCGAGGCACGGCCTTGTCCGGCAGGCCGCGCTTCTGGGCTGCAATCCGGAACGGCGCGTTCGGCGCGCCGTAGCCACTGTACCGCCCGCGCCGTTCGACGATCTCGAAGAAGAAACCGGCTCCGAAGAGGTTGGTGTATAGCTGGAAATATTCCCCGTTCTCGTCGCGGTCGTAGAGGATGTTGTGCGCGATCAGCCGATCGACAAATTCCGGCTCGAGGCCGAACCTAGCCTCGATATCGTCGAAGTAGTTCCGCGTGATCGGCAGCAGCGCCAACCCGTTGCGCTCCAGAGCCTCGGCTGTTGCAAAGATGTCGTCAGTGCGGAAGGCCACATGCTGAATGCTTGAACCGAAACCCGTGGCAATGAAGCGCCCCGCAAGCGTATTGCGGTTTTCCGCGCCGTTGAGCGTAAGGCGGAAAGCACCGTTGGACGCCTCCAGCACCTGGGAGCGGACGAGGCCGGCAGGATCCACGACATCGACCGTCGGGGACTTGGTCATGGAGAAGATCGATGTAAAGAACAGAACCCAGCTTAGCATCTCGCCGTGATCCATCGTCTCCGCGACGTGATCGACCGCCGCGAGCCCGATATACGGACTCGTTTCATCTGCAACAGGCTCGAACTCTACGGACCAGACATTCGCAAGCGGCTCCTTCTTGTCGAGGAAATAGATCAGACCGCCGCCGACCCCGCGTATCGCCGGGATTTCGAGCTCCATGGGTCCGACGGCTTGCTGAAACGGCGTCGCGCCCAAAACCTTGGCCCGTGCCACTGTATCCTTTGCGTCTTCGACCAGTAATCCGATCGCGTACGCGCAGGTGCCGTGCGCGATGTAATTCGAGTGTGCGACCCCATCGGCGTCGGTATTGACAACGAGGTTGATCGCGCCTTGCCGGAAATGCCGCACGCTCTTGGAGATATGGGCCCCTACTTCCGAAAAACCGAGCCTCTTGAGGAGCGCGATGAGCTCTTCGGATTCCGCCCCACCGGTGGCGAATTCGATGAACTCGACGCCCTTGACGTCGATGCGTTCCGGCATGGCCGGCAGGGCAATCTTGAGCCCTGGTTCCATGCGCCCGACGTCGTCAAGCAGGGCGACAAGGCTGCGCTGACCGTCCGTGGCGATCATCCTGGTATCGCCGCCGCGGAACTGGTCGTTGAAGATTTCGAGCGACCATGGACCGTCGTATCCGGTCGCGGCGACGGCGCGCGTGAAATCGAGAACCGGCAGATCCCCCTCTCCGGGCATGTTCCGGAAATGGCGGCTCCAAAAGAGGAGATCCATATCGATCCTGGGCGCATCCGCGAGCTGGACGATGAAGATCTTGTCGCCAGGGATCGACCGGATCGAATTGGGATCGATGCCGCGCGAGAGCGTGTGGAAGCTGTCGAGGATCAGCCCGACATTGGGATGGTCTGCACGCCGGACGATTTCCCAGGCGTCTCGATGGTCGTTTATGTGCCGCCCCCAGGCGAGCGCTTCATAACCGATACGGATACCGTGCTTCTTACCAAGTGCGCCCAGTTCGGCGAAATCGGCCGCCGCCCGGTCGATGCCGCCGAGCGATGCCGGCGAGGTGTTCGAGCACACCAGAACGAGATCGGCGCCCATCTGGTTCATGACATCGAACTTGCGGGCCGCTCGATCGAATGCGCGCGACCGGTACGGCTCGGGGAACCCCTCGAAATCGCGGAACGGCTGGAAAAGCGTTATCGCCAAGCCCCGATCGCGCACCATCCGGCCGACCTCGGCGGGCGACGCGTCGTAGGTCAAAAAGTCATTTTCGAAGATCTCGACGCCATTGAACCCAGCGGCCGCAATGGCATCGAGTTTTTCCTGGAAGTCGCCGCTCAGGCAGACCGTGGCGATTGAGGTTCTGATCATATCCGATCCTTCGAAACCGACGTGCACCTCGCGTTCTAACCGTTGTAGCCATACATCCGCGGCAGCCAGAGCACGACGTCCGGCGCATACGTGACGATGGCCAATCCGGCGATCATGATCGCGAGGAATGGCAGCAGGAACTTGATTGTCGATGCCACCGGCGACTTCGTGATGTTGCTCACCACGAACAGCAGAAGCCCATAGGGCGGGGTTGCCAGCCCGATCATGATGTTGACCACCACCACGACACCGAAATGCACCGGATCGATCCCCAGCGCCATCGCGGTCGGAATGAAGATGGGCACGATGACAAGCAGGATGGCGTTGCCCTCAAGAAGGCAGCCGAGCACCAGGAGAATGACGTTCACCACCAGTAGGAACATCACCGCGTCGAGGTTGTACCCCTCAAGCACCGAGCGTATTGCGCTGGGCACGTTCTCGATGGTCACGACATAGTTGAACGCAAGAGCTCCGGCGATGAGGATACCCACCGACGCGGTCGACTTTGCGCTCTGCCGGAAGGCTTCAAAGGCCTGACGCGGAGAGATCGACCGGTACAGAACAATCGACACAACGAAGGCATAGAGAGCCGCGAGCGCCGCGGCCTCGGTGGGGGTTGTCACACCACCGTAGATGCCAACGAGCAAGATGACGGGCATGAGGAGCGCCGGAATGGCATTGAGCGTCGCTTTAGGCAATTCGCGCACAGGCACGGCTTCCTCGACGGGGAAGTTGTACCGGCGCGCCATAATTGCGTTCGCGATCATCAGCAGGATGCCGAGGATGAGACCGGGCGCCACGCCCCCCAGGAACAGATAGCCGATCGACGTATCCGAAATCAGGGCATAGAGCACCATCGGAATGGAGGGCGGGATGATCGGCCCGATGATGGCGGACGCCGCTGTAAGCGCACCGGCGTAGGCGGCGGGGTACTTGCCGTCCTTGAGCATCAGATTGATGATGATGCGGCCCATCCCGACCGCATCGGCAATGGCCGATCCCGACATGCCCGAAAAGATGAGGCTCGAAACGACGTTAACGTGCCCTAGCCCGCCACGAAAACGCCCGACGAGCGCGCGGCAGAAGATGAGCAGGCGATCGCTCAGCGAACCGATGTTCATAAGATCGGCCGCGAAGATGAAAAGCGGAATGGCCAGAAGGATGTAGCTGCCATAGAGCCCGCGCAGGAGCTGTTCGGCGGCGATGCTCATGTCCATGCCGGAAATCAGCAGATAAAGGATCGATGCCCCGATCATCGCGTGGCCGATCGGAAGCCCCAAAAGGGCAAAGACCACGATGACCGCGACGGCTACGCCAAATTCAAAACTCATGATTCAAGAGGCTCCGAAGTATCGTGCGCAGCCGTGATTGCGACTTTCTTCCCGCGCACCGACCGGTAGAAGATCCAGCCGTAGCGGATGATGACGGCGATCGTGAAAATCACATAGACCGAGAAGACATAATCGAACCGCAGATCGAGATAGGAGGTCTCCTCAATCTTCATGAAGGTGACGTAGTCCCAGATCGCGGGCAGCGCGATGGCATAGATGCCGACAATGAATGCGGAAAAGATCAGCCGGAAGATGCGGCGCACCGGTTCGCTGACGCTGCTGTAGACAATGTCGAAACGGATTTCGTCGGCCTCGCTGACGGTAACCGACTGCCCCCACAGGATCACCCAAATCCACGCGATCGTCTGCACCTCTACCGTCCACCCGACCGGGTAGTTGAAGACGTAACGCATCACGACCTGGATGATGAACGTCACGAACATGGCGGTCAGCAGCACCGCCGACAGGCCGTCCGCTATAGAGTAGAGCCAGGAAGCGATCCTTTTGAGCGCGGTCATCGGCCGGTCTCCGATCAGAACGAGCGGCACACGCTTGACAGTGTGCCTCAAAAAAGGGCGAGCCAAAATCATCCAGCTCGCCCACCAACATCATTACCCCGCCGTCAGGGCGGTGGCTGGTCCCGGGCGTGAACCGGAACCAGACGCCAACTACATCGCGTTAATGGCGTCGAGCATGCCCTCGGGCCAGGAATCGGAGAATTCCGAATTCAGGTACATGTCCTGCGCATAGGCGCGGAAAGCCTCGCGGTCGGGCTCGTAGACGCGCAGCCCCTCGCCCTCGAAGAACTCGACGAGCTCGGCCTCTCGCGCAAGATGCTGCTCGGTGCTCCAGGCGATGATTTCGTCCGCCGCGGCCTGGAAGGTTTCCTGCTGCTCGGGCGTCATGTCGTTCCAAACGTCAAGGCTGACCGAGAGCAAGTCGAAGCCAACCAGGTGATTGGTCAGAACGATCTGGGAGGTCACCTCGTAGAACTTCATGTTGTAGTCGTTGGGCAGAGGATTGTCCTGGCCATCGATCGCGCCGGTCTGAAGCGCGGTATAGACTTCCGAATAGGCCAGCGGCGTGGGGTTCGCACCGATAGCGCGCCCCAGGAACTGCCAGGCATCGCCGCCTGGCATGCGCAGCGTCACGCCGTTGAGATCTTCCGGGGTCTGTACGTCGATCTCAGGCTTCAGATTGACCTGGCGGGTGCCGAAATAGAGCGGACCGAGAATCTTGACCCCGAGTTGCTCTTCGACCATCGCATAAAGCTCCTGGCCGACCTCGCTGGCCATCACCTCCTGCATGTGCTCCGCATCGTCGAACAGATAGGCAGAGGTCACAATCGACCACGCAGGGATCTGATTGGAGATATCCTGCGGTGAGGGGATACCCATTTCGAGGTTGCCGCGTTGCATTGCGGCAAGTTCGCCGCCCTGCGCCACGAGCGTGCCACCGAAGTAAAGCTCGACGTTGAAATCGTCGCTGACAAGGTCGGCGAAGCGCTGGAAGGCCTCCGCACGGATATCGGTCTCGGATACGACCGAGGAGAACCGCACGGTCGGCTTGTCCTGTGCGATAGCGGCGCCAGCGACACTCGCCAGCATCAGAGCACCAAGGCTGGTAGCCACGACCTGACGGCGATTGAGAAATGTCATCATTTCCTCCCTTGAAATGTGGGCTCGGACTGCCGAGCTCCTCTTACTCTCTACAGTTCGCATTTTATAAGTCAATACCGGCTATGTATGAGGATTTCAGTTTTATCTGCCCACCGTCATTGCCGGAGCTTTGCTGTGTCAGATTTTTGTACGAACTAGTTCGTTTAGTCAAGGGACGATCTCAATGGTTCGGCCGGACGTTCAACGCCGACCGTCTGCGCGCCCAGGAACCTAAAGTCCGAGACGGATCAGCACTTCTGGACGCAGCGCATAGCGAAGCACCATATCGATGCAGTTCGACCGTGTCCGGTTGACCACCTCAGGCGAGTAAAGGTCGTGCTTGAAAAGCTCGCTAAAGGTCGCCCGATTGGAAATATGAAAGAAACATAAGGCACTGATCTGCCAGTGAAGCTCAATGGCGACGAGCCCTGGGCGATAGAGCCCCGCAGCTTCACCCCGCTCGATAAGATCGGCCAGGCGTTGGTGCGCAGCAGCATTGAGCTTCTGCAAACCGGTCGCGCTGCGCACAAATTCGCCGTTGTGGATATTCTCGATCATCACCATCCGGATGAAATTTTCGCTTTGGGAATGATGGTCGAAAGTAAAGCCCACAAGGGCGCGCAGGGCATTGACAGGGTCGAGATCGGCGAGATCGAGCCGCGCTTCCCCCTCACGCACATCGCGGTAGGCCCCTTCGAGGCAATGGAGATATAGCCCCTCCTTGTCGCCAAAATAGTAGTAAATCATGCGCTTGCTGGCTTTGGTCTGCGCCGCGATCTCATCGATACGCGCGCCGGCCAAGCCGTTTCGCGCGAATTCGCGCGACGCAACCTCAATGATATCGCGCCGCTTCCCTTCGGGATCGTTCACCCGTTTGGCGGGTTTTGGACGCTCCCCCGCGCTGCCCGCGACGCTGTCCTCACTCATTGCCTGCCTCTTTCAACACCATCCGATACGTTGACTAAACGAACCAGTTCGTACATTTATACCCGAGTCACTCATTTTTAGCGACTGGCCTGGTGCGCCGCAACTGCACGCAGCCGGTCTGGAGTGCACCACCACGATAACGCTCAGGATATCAATGGCGCCCGTATCGTCCAACAAGCCCGCTCCATCCTCGTCAGCCCCCATTTACGCAGGGGCGGAATCGACCCTCGTCGGGCTTATCGGGCGCGGCATCGCGCTCTCGCAATCTCCACTCATGCATGAGCGCGAAGGACTCCGCCTGGGATTGAACTATGTCTACAAGCGCCTCGACTTTGACGTACTGGGGCTGAGCAACGCTGCACTCGGCGATATCCTGACGACCTGCGAACAGGTCGGCTTTTCCGGTGTCAACGTCACGCACCCATTCAAGCAGGCGGCAATCGCCTATCTCGACGATCTTTCTCCCGAAGCGCGCAATATCGGCGCCGTCAACACCGTCGTATTCAAGGATGGCACGCGCACCGGCCATAATACCGATTGCTGGGGCTTTGCCGAAAGCGTCCGGCAGGGATTGTCCCGAGCATCGCTCGATACCGTCGTTCTCGTCGGCGCTGGGGGTGCGGGGCGGGCCGTATTGCAGGCACTCGTGGATCTGGGCGCAAAATCCATCCGGGTCTACGACGAAAATCCGGACAACGCAGCCGGCGTCGTCGGTGCGCTGACCGCCCTACCCGCTTCAACCGAATGCGTCGCGATCACGGATCTGCCCGCGGCGATCGCGTCGGCAAACGGTGTCATCAACGCCACGCCGGTCGGCATGGCAAAATACCCGGGCGTCGCGATTCCGATCGACTGCCTAACCTCCCGACATTGGGTAGCGGACATTGTCTACTTCCCTGAGCAAACCCAGTTGATCACTGCAGCCAAGGCTAAGGGTTGCCGCGTGCTCACGGGCGGCGGCATGGCCGTTTACCAGGCCGTCCGCGCGTTCGAACTGTTCTCGGGCATCAGACCGGATGCCGAATCGATGGCGCGGGTCCGCCAAACGGCCTAGGCCGGGATTTTCCCCGTGCCTAGTATATGCTCAACGCCGCTCTGGACGTGCGCGGTCAGCACGTCCACGGCCCGGTCGGCATCGCGCGCCAGCGCCAGGTCACGCAGCCTCTCATGCTCCTCGGCGGCAGGCTTGCCACGGAAGTCGAGCACCAGCATGTGATACCGCAAAAATCTGTCGAAGACCGACGAGTGCGTCGTCATCAACGCCGGAGCTGCGCAAGCGGAAATCGTCGCGTGGTGAAAGCCCCAATCCTGTCCGACCCAACGCTCGACCTGAGACTGATCGCCGCCGATCAGGTTCTTCTCCACCTGCGCAAGCTTGTAGTGTGCCGACACCACGGCGCCCTCCCACTCGAGATCCCCCTCAGCGAAGGACTTGCGTAATGCATAGGTCTCCAGAAGGAGCCTGAGGTCAGCAACATCCCTGAGGCCCGCCTGAGATACCTGGGTTACCTCAAAGCCGCGCTGGCCCTCCGCGCTTACGAATTCCTCAACCGTAAGCTTGCTCAGGATTTCGCGCAGGGTCGAAACGCTGACGCCGTATTTTTCCTTGAGAACTTCAAGGCGAAGCTTCTGACCCGGTTTGAGCCGACCGTGAATGATGTCCGTTCGAATCCGACGAAATGCGATATCGCCGACGGTTTCGCCGTCCTGCCCGAACTCGTCAAACTTGCGATGCAGCATATATTTCACGCTTTCTCATACGAAACATGCATCTGATTGCCTGAAAACCACGCAAAAAGCAAGAACGCGGCCGAAGCCGCGTTCAAGAGGCCGGAGCAACTGCACACGGCGGTAGATGATGGGCTCAGCCCTATTCCTGGCAGAAAGGCTCCTTGCCCATGACACCGTCGATGCCGCCAAGGATGTGCTGACGCCAATTTTCGTCGACAAGGATTTCGACGCTGTGCCCAAGCGTCGTCACCCACGCGCGGCCGCCATCGTAGTAGTGGCACCAGGACACGGGGTTGGTTTCGCCCATGCCCGGATGGCCGTAGTACCCGCTGACGCCCTCTGTCCGGGTCGCGTTATCGACACTGAGAAGGACGCGGACATCGCTGAGCCAGCGGGGATCAGGATGCACGTTGTAGAACTCCTCCGGACCGAATTCGACGCCGTCGAGGTGGGCAACCGAAACATCGTTGTCGCTATGCGAAATCACGGTTCCGGTTTGACGCGGGCCGTGGTCGAAGAGTTGCGCCCCCAGCAAGCCTTCGAACCAGGTGTCGTTGAAGTTCGTACCGAACGCGTTGTGGATGCCCACAAAGCCACCGCCGCCTTCGATGTAGATGCGCAGTGCCATCATACCGAGGCTCGATACCGCGTCACGCCCGGTGTTGAAGAAGACGATGGCATCGTAGGGGCGCAGCCGGAAACCGCTCTCGAGATCGGCGGGATCCTGCGTGCTTGTCACCTCGTAACCTTCGGCTTCAAGCATGTCTTCGAGGACCGACACACCGGCCTCGCGGTTGTCGTGCGGCCCAACACCGGGCGCGACGTGGTAAAAGATCAGGACTTTCCACGGCTCCTCGTCGCCTGACGTGCGATCGAACCAGGCGTTGTAACAGGTCTCATCGACGCTGCCGCAAAAGCCGTATTTCTCGAACGTAGTGTAGCGCGGTTCGGGCCCCGCCATATCCTCTTGTGCAAACGCGCCTCCGACTACGCCCGACAGGGCCAGTACGCATGCCGCCGCGCCAAATGCGCGCTTCATTGACCTATACACCATAGCAATCTCCTCCTTTGCCATCTCGTGCTGCGGGGTGTGTGCCCCAAACTGGCAAGCCTGTTTTAGACACCACTTTACCTGCGAAGCAATACCTTCGCATACATTTCTTATTTTATGTGTGATTTTTAATTTTATCATGCACATGTATCGCGAAAATGGGCTGGTGCCCGCCAAAGGTCTTTGATCGACCGGCTTCCTTGCGCTTGCTAAGCGCTGTCACCAGCCGCATTTTTATCACTCAAATTGGAAAACATATGAGAAAATATCATTGACATGATGTTATGAACATTCGATAGCATACCTGCTAAACGAAACCTGATGCAGGACGGGCGTCTTTGCCCGGCCTGTCCCGAGGAGACATGCGATGGCGCGCGAAATCACAGCTGATGAAAAACAACTGGCCGCAGATATGCTGGCACGCGGGCGCCGGGCCATGGAGCGGATCGCCCACTACACCCAGGAGGACGTCGACCGCGTCGCGCGCGCCATCGGCTGGGCCACGGCAAACGAAAAGACGTTCACGCGCCTCGCCCATATGGGTGTCGACGAAAGCGGCCTCGGCGACCGGGAAGGCCGGCCTGCCAAACGCTTCAAGATCATCGGCGTGTTGCGTGACGCCTTGCGCGGAAAAAGCGTTGGGGTGATCGAGGAACTGCCGGAGAAAGGGATTGTGAAGTACGCCAAACCTGCCGGCGTCATCGCCTCGCTGATTCCGACGACTAACCCTGCCCTCACGCCCCCGGTGACGGCCATTTATGCGCTCAAGTGCAAGAACGCGGTGATCTTTTCGCCGCATCCGCGGGCGAAAAAGACCACCAACGAAATGGTTTCGATCATGAGGCGGCAGCTCGAGAAGATCGGTGCTCCGGCGGACCTCCTTCAATGTGTCGAAAGCCCTTCCATCCCGCTCACCAACGAGTTGATGTCGATCTGCGACCTCACGATGGCGACGGGTGGCGCGCCAATGGTGCGCGCGGCCTATAGCTCCGGTAAGCCTGCCTACGGTGTTGGCGCCGGTAATTCCACGATCGTCATCGATGAAACGGCCGACATCGAACAAGCGGCACAGAACACGCGAACGTCCAAGCTTTCGGACTTTGGCTCAGGGTGTTCGGCCGACGGCAACATGCTGATCGACGCCAAGATTTACGATGCGATGCTCGAGGCGCTTCGGGCTGAAGGCGGTTATTTGTGCTCCGAAGAGGAAAAGCGAAAGCTCAAAGGCGCGCTCTGGGACGATGAAGGCGCCCGCAAAATCGATACCGTCGCTGTCCCGGCTGCCCGCATCGCCGAGGCCGCGGGGTTCGCTGTTCCTGAAAGCACCAGGTTCCTCATCGTTCGGCAAGACAAGATCGGCAAGGAGCACTTCTTTTCCAAGGAGAAGCTCTCGGTGACTCTCGCCGTCTACAAATACGAGACGTTCGATCAGGCACTCGAAATGGTCCGGCAGATCTACGAGGTCGGCGGCAAGGGCCATTCGTGCGGCATCTACTCGCACAGCGATGAAAATATAGACCGTCTCGCGCGGGTCGCGCCGGTAAGCCGCATGATGGTGCGCCAACCCCAATCCAAGGCCAATGCCGGCTCGTTCACCAACGGCATGCCGATGACCTCGAGCCTGGGCTGTGGGATCTGGGGCGGCAATATCACCAACGAGAACATTTCGCTCAAGCACTACATGAACGTCACCTGGGTTTCCCGACCTATCCCGGAGGACCGCCCGAGCGACGAAGAATTGTTCGGCGAGTTCTACAACACCGAAACGATGTAGCCCCAAGAACGACAAGAAAACGGGAGGCCTCGACAGCCATGAAAGAAAAAGTAGCCGATCTGCTGGTGCGCTATCTCGAGCGCCGCGGGGTCAAGCACATCTTCGGGCTGTGCGGACACACCAATATCGCCGTGCTGGCGGCGATGGCCAATACGAGCCTTAAATTCGTCAACGTCCGGCATGAGCAGATCGCAGCGCACGCGGCCGATGGGTACGCGCGCGTGACCGGCAAAGCGTCGGTCGTGCTCAGCCATTTGGGGCCGGGCATGACCAATGCGGCGACCGGCGTTGCCAATGCCGCTCTCGACTGCATTCCGATGGTCGTGATCGCCGGCGATATCCCCTCGCACTATTATGGCAAGCACCCGCATCAGGAGATCAACCTCCACGCCGACGCAGCACAGTGGGAGGTCTACCGTCCTTTCGTCAAGCGTGCGTGGAGGGTCGACCGGGCCGATCTTTTCCCCGAGATCATCCAGAAAGCTTTCCAGCTCGCCGAGAGCGGTCAACCGGGACCGGTACTTGTAAGCGTGCCCATGGATGTATTTTCCGCCGAGATCGACGGATCGGCGTTTGATCTACGCCAGACCACGCAAGAGCTCGTACGGCCTAGCCTTTCTACCGATACCGCCGAACGGATCGTGCGCGAACTCGCGGAGATCGAACGCCCGCTCATTTATGCGGGCGGCGGCGTTCTGCTTGCCCGGGCGTCAGACGATCTGGCGGCGCTCGCCGAGCATCTCTCGATCCCCGTCGCCCACAGTCTCATGGGCAAGGGTGTCATCCCCGACGACCACGATATGACACTCGGGATGACGGGTTTCTGGGGCACGCAGCTTTGCAACGATACCTGCCTGAACGCCGAAACAATTCTTGCCGTCGGGACCCGCTTCAAAGAAGCGGACAGTTCGTCCTGGTACCGGGATTATACGTTCAATATTCCCCCCACGAAGCTTCTTCACATCGATATCGATCCTTCAGAGATCGGACGGAATTTCCCCGTCGAAATCGGGGTTGTCGCGGACCTCAAGGCCGCTCTGGGGCAGCTTCTCGCCACCGCAAGGCGGCTCTACCCGAACGGGCGCAAGGACGATGCCCTACGGGCTGCGATTTCCGACTTCCGCACGAAGTTCAAGGCATCGAACCATGAGAACGCGACTTCGGACGCCTTTCCGATGATGCCGGAGCGCATTCTTGCAGACGTGCGCGCCTGCCTGCCGCGCGACGGGTACATCACCACCGATGTGGGTTGGAACAAGAACGGGGTCGGTCAGCAGTTCGATATCTATACCCCCGGCACCATCCTTACTCCCGGCGGCTTCGCGACGATGGGTTTCGGCCCCCCCGCTGCACTTGGCGTCAAGATCGCCAGGCCCGACCGTGTCGTTGTCTCGTTGGTAGGTGATGGCGGGTTCGGACAAAACCCGGCCATGCTCGCTACCGCGCGCGAAGAAGGGCTCGGCATCGTCTGGGTAGTGATGAACAACAACGCCTACGGCACGATCGCGGGGCTTCAAAAGGCGCATTTCGGCTTGACGCTGGGTACGGTCTTTCCCGACACCGACGCGCGCATTCCGGACTTTGCGGCCATGGCCCGTTCATTCGGGGTCGAAGGCATCCGGATCAATTCCGCCGAGGCGTTCAAGCCCGCGCTTGAAGCCGCTATTGCTTCGGGGAAACCCACGGTGATCGACGTGATGATGATCAACAATCCCACGCCGACGACGGGCCATTGGAACATTCTCGACATCTATTCGCCCGGCAAGAACGTCGGTCACGTCGCCACTTAGGTTCGAGGAGGATTCCATGCCCGACACCGATCGCTCGGCCAAGCAAGCGATGATGGATTGGTGGCAAACCGACATCATTGAAATGGAACCCGGCATCATCCGCTTCTGGGGCTACCCCATCGAGGAGCTGATCGGATCCGCCAATTTCGCGCAAATGATCTGGCTGATGACGCGTGGCGAATTGCCGACACGCGAGCAGGCGCAATTGCTCGATGCCGCGCTTGTGGCCGGGGTCGACCATGGTCCGCAAGCCCCTTCGATTGCGATCTCTCGTATGGCCTCGACCTGCGGTGTGGGGCTCAACAACGCGATGGCATCTGCGATGAACGTCCTTGGCGACGTGCATGGCGGCGCCGGCGAACAGGCGGTCGAACTCTATTGCGCCATCGCAGCCCGAATCGACGGCGGGCAGGATCTCGATGCCGCCGTTGCGGACGGCATCGATACGTTTATTGAAGAACACGGGAAATACCTGCCCGGATTCGGGCACCGTTTTCATCCCGTTGATCCGCGTGCACCGAGACTCATGGCCCTGGTGCGCGACGCAGCCTCGCACGGCGTAGTCGGAGGCGGCTTCGTGTCTATCGCAGAGAGCATCGAGGCGACCCTTACCGAACGCAAGGGGCGCCCGATCCCGATGAACATCGACGGCGCGACCGCGGTTATCTACGCCGAACTGGGCTTTCCCGCGCCGCTGGCGCGTGGCCTGTTCTGCATATCGCGCAACGTTGGAATCATGGCGCACGCGTGGGAGCAGATGCAGCAGGGCGGGCGCAACAAGGGACCACTGCCTCGGCAATACCTCTGGAGTTATACCGGCAAGGCGAAACGCTCCGTTCCGTCGAGCTCCGGTTAAGGCCGCGAACAACGCTGTTGCGGCCTTTGGGAGGGGGCACGACATGCCAATTCTGGATCTCAGTTTTCAGTCCATTCTGGCGCGTATTCTCGCGGCCACTGTTGTCGCGACACTGCTGGGCGCGTTTCTCGCGCTTGTAGCGGACCAGCTTGGAGATCACGGTCCGAAATTCGACGGCAGGCTGACGTCCAATCCGGTCGCCCATACGAGCCTTTGGTCGCTCGTGGCCACGACGGCGATGCTTGCAGGATGGACCAAATTGCTGACGCTCGAGCCAACACAGGACAGCTGCCCGGCCGCGCGACCTATCATTGTTGCGCTTTGCGGAGAGGCCGCGCTGATCGCCTTCGGATTGGGTATCGGTCAACTGAGCCCGGTCATCGCCGCCTACTGGCCGCAATCGAGTTCCGCGTTCGCACTCACGCTCGTCAGAACATTGAGGGAGGCAAGTTTTGGCTTCGCACTGCTCAATCTCCTCCCCCTGCCGCCGCTATTGGGCGGATACATTCTTCAATACCTTGCGCCGTCTGCATTTGACTCCATTGCCAGGCGCTCGGGCTTGACCTCGCTAGTCATTGCCGAGGGGGGCCTGTCCTTTCACGCATTGGTTTCGTCAAATCCAATTGCCTGGATCGAGGCCAGTATATGAGTGTCTCCGTCTCTCCTGCCCTCGCTATCAACGTTCGGAATGTTTCGAAACGCTTCGGCCGGGTCCTGGCGCTCGACGATGTGAATCTTTCGGTGCCCGAGGGCAATGTCTTGGCGCTGGTAGGACCAAACGGCGCGGGCAAATCGACACTGATCGATATCCTCTGCACGATCGGCAAGCCCGATAGCGGGCACGTGGAGGTGTCCGGGATCGATGCCGTCCGCCATCCGCTCAAGGCCCGTCAAAAGCTCGGTGTGGTCTTTCAGGAGCCCACGCTGGATACCCGCCTGACGGTGCGCGAAAACCTCACCTTCCACGGCATGGTTTATCAGATGTGCCGTTCCGAACGGCGAGCGCGCGCCGACGCGGTGCTCGAACTGGTGGAGCTGGCCGACTGGGGCAATGCCGTGACGCGCACGTTGTCCTCGGGTATGCGGAGGCGGTTGGAGATCGCGCGAGCGCTGATGCACGAGCCCCGGATCCTCTTTCTCGACGAACCTACGATCGGACTCGATGCGCAATCGCGTGCAAAGATCTGGAGCTATCTCGAAACCCTGAGAGACACCCAGGGCCTGACGCTCATCGTCACAACCCATTATATCGACGAGGTGGAAGGCAGCGACGCCGTCTACATCATCGACCACGGCAAAATCCTCGCCTGCGGAGCGCCCGATGCGCTCAAGGCGGACTATGGCCGAACGCTTTTGAAGGTCTCCCCGCGCGGAGAAATGGTTCGAGCAACGCTCGTCAAACGCTATCCGGACGCCGTGGAAACCGCAGATGGTCAACTGCTCATCGCCATTGACCAAACCGTGAGCGCGGACGCTTTGCTTGCTGAATTGGGGACGCAATTGCGTGGGATTTCCGTCGAGCAGCCAAGCCTTGAAAGTGTCTTTCTATCGCTAACCGGCCGCGACTTGCGCGACGCGCCAACTGGCACATCAAACGGGACCCGCAATGCTTAAGGTGCCTGACAGATTGGTGGTCAGCGCACACCCCACCAGCGTATCAGTTACCGCTGTCGCGGTTGTGCGGGCTGGATTTCTCGTTTTCATCCTCGCGCTCTGGTGGGTCGCATCTGCCAACCTTGCACGCAATATCTTGCCGTCACCGTTAACGACCCTGGAGACGGCCGTGCACCTCTTGTACGGCGGGGTATTACAGCGCGCGACCTTACAGAGCATAGCGGTCTACCTTTCAGGGTTTGGGCTTGCAATCGCGTTTGCTATTCCGCTCGGCGTTGCCATGGGAGCCTTCAGGCCCTTGGGCAAGACCCTGGAAGTCTATGTCTACGCGCTCGCCGCCACCCCGCGGGTGGCCTTTATCCCACTGATCATCGTGATCCTGGGGCTCGGGAGCGAGGCCAAGGTATTCATCGTCTTTTTGGGGGCCGCTATGCCGATCCTCATCAACACCTACGCCGGCGTTCGACAAGCCGACGGCAACCTCATCGAAATGGCGCGCTCGGTCGGAGCCAGCGGTCCACGCATTTTTGCCCGGATCATTCTGCCCGGGGCAGTGCCCTATGTAATCGCCGGACTGCGGCTTGGCGCAACCATAGGCCTCATCAATACGGTTGTCGCCGAGCTCTATACAGCGGTTCAGGGGCTCGGCGGATTGCTGGCGATCTACGGCAACAGTTTTCGAATGGCGGAGTACTTCGTCGTGGTCCTGACGCTTGCGGCCATCGGCGTCGTCGTCACCGAAGGTCTGCGCGTGCTCGAACTACGGCTCGGACGCTGGCGCGTTTGATCCCAACACATCGCCCTCAAAGGAGTAACACAATGTCCACTAAGCGTTTGCTTTCGCCCCTCATGACCGGCATGGCCATGCTGATGCTCACGGCTGGTGCGCAGGCGCAATCGGAGGCGCCGTTCCGGCTGATCGTCACCCATCTCGAGCCGCCGCTGGTGCCCAATTCGGTGATGGATCTGGCCGAGACGCTTGGGTATTTCGACGCCGAGGGGGTAGAAGTCGAACTGGTGCGCGTGCAGCAGACCCCCTCCGCCCTCGCCGCGCTACAGGCGGGTGAAGGCGAGATGGCCAATGTTGGGGTCGATGCGCTCCTGCAGATCATCGCCGGCGGCGCAACGGATTTCCGCGCAGTGATGTCACCCAACACCTCCCTGCCCTTCCTGATCGCGGCCAAAGACGAGATTGCGACGCCCGGAGACCTGGTGGGCGCAGTGTTCGGGGTCGGCCGCGTGGGAAGCCTCGACCATGCGCTCTCGACGCTCGTTCTCGATAGCCTCGGGGTCGATATCGAAGAGACCGAGATCGTCACCCTTGGCCAACCCTCGGTACGCGCCCAGGCGCTGGCGGCGGGCCAGGTCGATGCGACGACGATGTCCATTGGGGTTTGGAGCGAACTACCCGACACCTCCGGCCTGCATGTGCTTGTCGCTCAGGACGCCTATTTCGCAGGCGCTCCGGTGGTGAACAAGGTCAACGCGGTGCCCGGCAATGTGCTTGCGGAGCGACCTGAGGATATCGCGGCGGTTATTCGCGCGATTACCAAGCTCAGCCGCGATTTTGCAAACGATCCGCAGATGTGGGTCGAGGCGATGGCCCAGGCGCGACCGGATGTCGAGCGGGACGTGCTCGAGATGCTCGCCGAAGCCTTTGCCGAAAGCTGGCGCGTCAATGGCGGGATGAGCGCGGACGACCTCGCCTATACCGCCGCATGGCTGTACGAGACTGAGGATTTCGCCGGCCTGCCGCGCCTCGAACTCGACCAATGGGTAGCGTTCGGGCCGGTGGACGCGGTGCTTGCCGAAATCGGCGTCGACGATGCCATGGACCCCGCCGACCGATGAGCGGCGGGCTGACCTTCGAGGGCGTGACCAAGCGCTTTGCCCGGCGCGACGGGGAGGCGGCAACCGCGCTGGACGCGGTCACGCTCGCGGTTGAGGCGCAGACCTTTGTCGCGCTGATCGGGCCCTCGGGGTGCGGCAAGACCACCGCGCTGCGGGTGGCGAACGGGTTGATCGCACCTGATGCGGGCCGGGTGATGGTTGGCGGCGCAGCTCCACGGCCCGGCCCGGAGATGGGCTTCGTCTTTCAGGAATTCCGGTTGATGCCGTGGGCGACTGTTCTGGCCAATGTCGAGTTTGCGCTCGAACCGCTACCGTTCTCAAGGCTCGAGCGGCGCGACCGGGCGCGGCACTATCTCGCGCTCGTGGGGCTCGAGCGGGCGGCAGGAAGCTATCCGGGGCAGCTTTCGGGCGGAATGAAGCAGCGCGTGGCGCTGGCCCGCGCGCTGGCGACCGAGCCCGGCGTCCTCTTGATGGACGAGCCCTTCGCCAGCCTCGACGCGCAGACGCGCGAGTTGATGCAGGGCGAATTGCTGCAGATCTGGGCGGCGCGCAAGCCGACCGTTTTGTTCGTCACCCACAGTGTCGACGAAGCGCTGATGCTGGCCGACAGTGTGGTTCTGATGGGCCAGGGCCGCGTGCTCGAACACCTCGACGTCGATTTGCCCCGGCCGCGCAACCTCGCGGCGACGCGGTCTAATGCCCGGTTTATCGCCCTGCGCGATCATCTCTGGGCCCGCATCCGCGATCTCGTGCTGTCCGATCCAAAATCGGCATTCTTCGGGCGGGAGGTCTGTGCTTAGGGAAATAAATGGCGATGAAGGAAACAACCTCGGCAATTTTCGGCCAAATGTACGGTGTTTATGCGATCTGGCTGCGTGAAGTCACGCGCGCCCTGCGTGATACGGGGCAGTTGATCGGCGGCGTGAGCCGGCCGCTTCTATGGGTGGTCATTCTCGGGATCGGCCTCAACCCATATTTCCGCGGCGAGGTCTATGGCGAAGTGCGCTTTGTTGTGCCCTACACCTATCTGCAGTTCATCTTCCCCGCAGTGGTCGTTCTCAATATTCTCTACACGTCGATCCAGTCAGCCGTATCGCTCATTTGGGACCGCGAGTTCGGCTTTCTGCGCGAAGTTCTGGTTTCGCCGATGGCACGCAATATGGTGCTCCTGGGCAAGATCCTCGGCGGCGCAACCACCGCGGTAGTACACGGCTGCATGGTGCTCGCACTCGCCAGATTCGCTGGCGTAGCCCTGACATGGGTGGACGTCTTTCAGGCGCTCATGCTGATGTTTGTGCTGGCGTTCGGGCTCACATCCTTCGGGATCGTCCTCGCAGTCCATGTACGCGGATTTGAATCCTTCGGGGTTTTTTCCAACGCAGTCATTCTGCCGCTCTATTTCACCGCAAGCTCAATATTCCCGCTCGATCCGGCCCTCACGCGGGCCCAGATGCTGGTTGCCTATCCCGAGTGGCTCGTCCTGATCGTCGAACTCAATCCGCTCACCTACGCAATCGATGCGATGCGTGGCATCCTCATCGATTTCAATCAGTTTGATCCGGTGTTGGGGCTGCAGGTCGTTGGGATCATGATGGTGAGCCTGTTTGCGCTTGCTTTGCTGGCGTTCCGGAAAGTCTAATGGCTCGGGCTTCTATCGTTCCGCCGAAACGCCATTCCTCCGTATCCGCAAGAACCTTCTTACCGCTTGCTGTCATCTTTGCGGTACTGATCGGCGCGACTTTCCTGCCCCCGGACTCATCCCTGTCCGAAGTCGACCGCACGGGGCGTCTGAGCGTCTGCATGCCCGATGCCTACCCGCCACTCGTAACCGGAGACCCGGACCAGCCTGGGTTCGACGTGGAGTTGCTCCAAGCGATCACCGATCGGCTCGGCTGGCGACTGAACATCGTTTCCAACACCGCGATGGGCCGCAATTTCAATCCCCGCACCTGGCGCATCAACCGCGCGCAATGCCAAATGCTTGCCGGGGGTATTGCACTCAATCCGACGACAAAGTCGTTTCTCGATACCTCGAACCCATATCTCGAGACCGGTTGGGCCTTCGCCGCCGCACCCGACATTACCTTTAAGGAGATCGAAGGCCCAGTCGGGGTGTTCGTTGGCCTCACGGGCCTCGACCGCATCGCCCTAGGACAATTCCTCCGCGAACGGGACGTTGCAGTCGTCATTGTCGATTCCGCCAACGCGCTGGTGTCTGGACTTGAGGATGGCGCGTTCTTGGCCGCGATCACCGAAGCGCTCCTGGCCGAGCATACTTTTGTCGGGACGGGCTACGCCATCGACTTCATGCCGCCGCCCTTCGAGCAGCTGCCTCTCGGCTTAGGATTTTGGAAGGGCGACCTCACACTCAAGCGCAAGATTGAGGTCGTGCTCGACGAGCTCCGGGCCGAACAATTCATTGATGCTCTGGCATCGGAATACGGCATCACCGATGCGCTCCAACACTAGATGCCCCACGCCGGGCGACAACCGACACCCCGGGCCAGACAATTCTGCGTCGACCGCACTCACATCACGACGGCGCGAATGCAGCCCCCAGCTTCGCAATCGAACAGATGCTGGGTGGCGAGCTCGGGCATGATATCGGGAGCGATTCAGAAGATATGCGCCGAGCGCTTCTCTCATGGATCGAACAAAAGGCTCCCGAACGTCACTGCCCCTCACCGACCACAATGATTTCCGCATCGACGATATTGCAAAACGCCGCGAGCACCCGGTCAACGTTTTCACCGGCGTCGCAAAAGGTTTCATACCCGAATTGGCACTTTGCCATCGAACATACACGCACCGCACCCTAGGACTTGTCCGATCGGCATTGGGCGCGGATTTCGGCACTGGCAACAGACGCTGTTACTTCACGGTGTTTCTTGTTCGAACACCCCTATCGAATGGCCTTCTGATCAGCATTGAAGAAATGGCAGAGATTCCGACCCACATAGGTTTGTATGACTTCTCCTCTTTGCGGCCGCGCCTGGCCTTCCATCAGCATGGTAATAGGCTGACCACCACCTATCGACGCGTAGATCAGGGTCTGCCCGCCCAGATTTTCCACGAGATTGACGTGCATTTTAACGAAAGGCGCATAGTCAGGCCGCTGTTCTGCACTGAGGTGCTCAGGGCGAACGCCCAATTCGACCGCATCGGCCAGATCTGAAGGCGCATTCGGTGCCGCCCATTCGATAGTTTGCCCTCCGAGGGAAAGTTCTAGTCCGCTTTCCCGCAGCACTACGGCATCAAGGGGCAGAAAGTTCATTTTCGGACTGCCGATAAATCCGGCCACGAACCGGTTCGCTGGAGAATTGTAGAGATCGAGCGGCGCGCCGTGCTGTTCGACGCGACCATCCCGCAAAACGACAATCTTGTCGGCCATGGTCATGGCCTCCACCTGATCATGGGTCACATAGATCATTGTGCTGCCCAGTCGCTGGTGAAGCTGAGCGATCTCGACGCGCATCTGTACCCGGAGCTCGGCATCGAGATTGGAGAGCGGCTCATCGAACAAAAAGGCTCGCGGATGCCGCACGATGGCCCGGCCAATGGCCACACGCTGGCGTTGGCCGCCGGAAAGCTGGGCCGGTTTGCGCCGGATCAGCGGCTCGAGTTGCAGGACACGCGCCGCCTCTGCCACCCGTTCGGCGGCCTCGGCTTTGCCGGTCCCGGTCATGCGCAGCCCGAAACTCATATTTTGCTCGACCGTCATGTGCGGATAGAGCGCGTAGGTTTGGAAAACCATGGACAGCCCGCGGCGCGCCGGCTCAACATCGTTGCAACGCTTGCCATCGATCAGCAGTTCGCCTTCCGAAATGTCCTCCAACCCGGCGATCATGCGCAGCAGGGTCGACTTGCCACAGCCCGAGGGCCCCACAAAGACGTAGAACTTGCCCTCCTCCACCTCAAGATCGATGCCGTGAATGACCTCGGCCGCTCCGAACGACTTGCGGACCTGTTTCAGTTCTATTGCGTTCATGCCGCAACTCCCTGCCACCAGGTTCTGAGTTCGTCTGCCGTGACCTCCGGTGCGGCAGGTTTGCCGGGATCGGCCGCATATACGGCCAGGGACGCACGCAGGCAACCGGCCACAGGCCGATTGGCTAGGTCGTGCGTAAGATCGATCGCGCTCAGTATCAAGCGCCCCCTGCCCACGCTCACCTCGCCTAATAGCATCAGATCCCGGTTAGTGTTCCAATCATCGATGACCCGCATGATTGGTCCAACGTCCAGCCCCGCAACATCCAGCGCCCGCCTGCGATAGGTCAGCTCCCACAAATGCCAGTCCGAGTGCCGGTCCACCGGAAACCCGACTAATGCCGGATGGGTATTCTCGTTCAGCAGACCCAGTGTGTGGGGCTCTTGTCCCTGGGTCCACAAGGTGTTCCAGAACGCAGCCGTGTGTCCAAGCGCCGCATTGGGCTTCATGGCTTCCGGGGCGGGCTGAAATACGACGGTCTCGCCTTCAGCAACTGCAGCAAGGATCGTATCGTCAAGTTCAGCGACAATCGCGAGGTCCGGCGCAGGCTTGTTTGCCGGCATCACCCAGACGCCCCACCGGTTGCGATAGCCGGTGCCGGCAACGGAAATCACCAGTTCATAGCGCCGGGCGGCAGGAAGGTTTGCTGTGTCGATGGATACGCTGCCCGTATCGTGTAGATGGCCGGTCGCCAGGTTCCCTGCTTCGATAAATCCTTCGGCCACCACACCATCGGCGTCCATCAGTTGCCAGTGCAGACGCGCCTGATCCAGGTCCACAGCGCCGAACTGAGCGATCTGCACGTCGGCGTCAAAATGTTCACCCTGCTCGACGACGAACCCCCTCGCCCGCACAAGCGGAACGACCGGCGCACAGAATTCCGAGAATTCCTCCGCACTAACATAGGGTTTGGGATCCCAGAACGCGTCCACGACGCCGACCAGCGCGGTACCCTGACCGGTGAAGTCCTGCAGGCCAAGCAACTGTGTTCCCAGAAAGTCTCTGGTGCGGAGCGCAGCCTCGATATCCTCCTTGTAAAGCTGGGTTTGCAGCTTGCCGCTATTGAGGAAATAGTCGTGCCACAGGTGCAGTAGACCCTTCTTGTCCATATCGTCGCGGACGAGTTCGAAACTACGGGCCTCGGTCACGCCGGTATATTTGCCGATCTCATCGAGATTGGGAAATACGCACCATTGTCCGATCTCATGGCTGAGCAGCGGACGCGTCTCGGCGTCGACGTAGCTTTGCCAATCGGTCTCGGTTTCCAGCGGGCGCGCGTTGAGCCGTGCCTCGAGCCCTTCGGCCCACCGTTGGCTGCGCGGTTCGGGTTTGCTGGCATAATCCGCCCTTTGCGTGGTCGGCCAACCGGAGCCTCCTGTATAAACCCGACGCTTGTCGCGGGCCTGCCATTTGGCGACGAACCGTTCCAGGAACGCGTGCAATCCGTCGCCGTGCACCTCGTTGCCCACGCAAAACATTGTGAAGCTGGGATGGTTGCCGTAAGCCTTGACGATGCGTTCGGCCTCGGCGTGGATATACCGGTCGAGATTGGGATCGGCACCCAGCACCGGCCAAACCGGCGTTTCAACATGCAACAGCATCCCCATCTCGTCGGCCACGTCGAACGCCGCTTCCGGCGGACACCAGGAATGGTAGCGTATATGGTTGAGGCCGTAGGATTTGATCGTCTTGAACACCTTACGCCAGCCGGCCTTGTCCGTGGGCGGGTATCCGGTTAGCGGAAATAGCGCACAATCGAGCGTCCCGCGAAGAAATACCGGCCGGCCGTTGAGCCGCAAACGGTTGCCATCGCGCTCGAAACTGCGGATGCCGAAATGGGTTGCCTGCCGGTCCTGCTCTACGCCGTCGCGCAACCATGTCACCGTGAGACTATGGACCACCGGCTCGAACTCATCCCAGCGACGCGCGCCCTGAGGTAGATCGACATTGATATCCACCTCGGTGAAGGCGCTTTCGATCTTCACCGGTCGCCGGATTTCCAGCGGCTCGGCATCGCTGCCGAAATCGAATGAGAATACCAGTTCGTCATCGTGCGTTTCGGTCCAGTATTGTGGCCAGCGGATCGACGGATCGAACGCATCCAGTTCGACATGTACGCGCGCTGCATGGCAACGTGCATCCACATCGACCCGGGCCACCGATGCACGAGCGGCCTCGATGGCCATACGACCGACCACGCCGTTCCAATTGGTCTGGGTATGGTCGGACTGGGAATGGGCCACGTCGGACATCATCGGGTTTTCGCGGATTACCGCTTCGCCCACCGCCTCATAGCGGGCGTTGTCGATCATCAAGACCAGCCGGTGCCTGCCGGCGGCCAAGTGACCGAGGAACAGCCGGTTGGGAGTGGACAGGCTTTCATCGCGTCCCAGCTTGAAGCCGTCGACCCAGACATTCAGCTCGCCATGCACACGCTCAAGGACGAGATGATG
Organism: Pelagibacterium xiamenense; assembly: GCF_021166475.1. GTDB lineage: Bacteria > Pseudomonadota > Alphaproteobacteria > Rhizobiales > Devosiaceae > Pelagibacterium > Pelagibacterium xiamenense. Next base: position 1,335,740 of record NZ_JAJOYS010000001.1, on the reverse strand, counting down.
GTAGAGCCCATCCGCCTCGTCCGGTACCTCGAAGTCCCGTGCGTACCAAGCTTTGCCCACATACGGATGTTTGCGGGACAGAAAGAACATGGTTTTTTCGGTGGTCAGCGGAGTTTTCTGCGCCTCATCCACGCTACCCGGAAGGGTAATGGTATCACTCAATGCGCCATCGAACCATTTTTCGCGCTCGCCGACCGCGTTTGGATCCAACGCAAATTCCCAACTGCCGGTCAGGGCCGTCTCGTACAACATCTATTCTATCCGTTGGCTTGAACTAAGGACGGCCGGGGCAGCCGCAGGCGCCCCGACCGTTAGAGACATTACATGCGTGCCTGGACGGTTTCCGTGGCGGAAGCCAGGGCTTCATCGACAGTCATGACACCGCGAGCGATATTGTCGACCGCGGTGCGCATGGCATTGGCAGCGACGTTGTCGAGCGGATGCAGCACGAAGGGCGTCATTTCCGCCTGGACCGTGGCGAAGATCTCGTTGACGTTCTGGCCGTCATAGTAGGGATCTTCGAAATTGATCCAATCAGTTTCGCCCGCCGGCAGGTAGGCCGGATACAGGTCGTCACTCTGATATTGCTGCTGGAGACTGACATCGTTGGCCACCAGCCAGCTGATATAGGCCCAGGCGGCTTCCTTGTTATCGGACGTTTCCAGAATGCCGATATAGTCACCACCGCTGTTGAACGAGCGATTGCCTTCGATCCCTGGCGCGGGCGCGACACCCCACAACCCCTCCTGTTCGGTCGCGTAGGCTCGCTTGAGCAAGCCGCCGAACCAATTGCCATACATCACCGTCGCCAATTGTCCGCGCTGGAATGCGCCTTGCCATTCGGGCGTCCAGGCGGCGAACGGCGAGATCATTCCCGCGTCTGCAGCTTCCTTGACCTTTTCAAAGGCTTCACGAAAGATCGGGTGATCGAATTGCAGATTACCGTCTTCATCGAAATAGCTTATGCCGGCCTGCGCCGTCATGGCGCGCACGATTTCCTCGCCATTGCCGATCACCCAGCGTTCGTTGGGAACGACCAGCTTCTGGCCCTCCTCGATAAAGGTGTCCCAATCTCTGAACAGGTCGGCGACCTCATCGGGGTCGGAGGGCAGACCGGCTTCCTCGAAAACATCGCGGCGATAGAACATGCCGCCCGGGCCGGTGTGCTTGGGCAATGCGACGATCTTTCCGTCTTCCAGCGTGACGTTATTTACCGTGAAATCGGCGAAATCTGCCAGCATGTCTCCCGCATTGAAGGGGGGCTGAGAGAGATCCACCCATTGCGGGCGCTCGCGCAGTAACGCCATCATGGATATTTCTATCATGGCCACGTCCGGCCCGCTGCCCGACAGCATACCGCGCTGCAGGGTATTGAGATAAGCATCATTGGCCGTGGGGAAACCTTGCACCTCCACCTGGATGTTCGGGTAGACCTCGTTGAAGGCCGGCATGAGGGCTTCGAATGTGCGGTCGTTATTTGGCCAGGTCCATACGCTGATATTGCCCGAAATGTCGGGATTGGGTGTCACGCCATCCTGCGCGGCGACCGGCAAGGCCGTTATCAAGCCGGCTGACACGACGGCCAGCGTCTTGAGCCAGAGTTTGGTCATTTTGTGCTCCTCCACTTTTTCGATCTTGCCGCGAGGCGGCTTGCTGATCCGGCGCCTGGCATGTGCCGGGTCATTTGACGGCTCCCGAAGTGAGACCGGCAATGAATTGCCTGCTGAGCAGGGAAAACAGGATGAAGACGGGTACCAGCCCCATCAGGGTGGCCAGCATTACCGCCGGCATGTCCGAATAGTGCGTGGTCGACAAGGAGGTTAGCGCCAGCGGAACGGTGAATTTCTCGCTTGCGCCGAGTATGACCAACGGCACCTGAAATTCGTTCCACGTTTCGACAAGCGTCCACACCGCCAGCGCCGCGAGCCCGGGCCGGATGATCGGTATCACCACGAAAAAGAAGGTCGACAACCCCTTGGCTCCGTCCATTTCCGCGGCTTCATAGAGCTCACGTGGCACCGTGGACCCGATATAGGTATACATCCACACAACGCCGAAACCGGATGCTGCGGCCGGCACGATCAGCGGCCAGAACGTGTTGAGCCAACCGATCCAACTCATCTGCAAAAAGAACGGAATCAGTGCCAGAGACGGTGGGAAGAACAGCGTTGCGAAACTGACCAGAAGCAGCGTCTTATGGCCCGGCGCCCGCGTGTAGCGCGATAGCCCATAGCCGGCGAGCGCGCTGACGAACACCAGAAGGATCGTCTTGGGTACAGCCACCGCCAACGAGTTCACAATCGGCCGGAACGGCGGGTAAACGTCCGCAATGTTCTGGAAATTCTGGACAATGTTGTCTCCGTAGAACAGCGGCGGCGGGAACTGGAACACCTCGCCTAGCGTCCGGGTGGCGAACACCGACGTCCAATACAGTGGCAGCACGAAGAATACTGAGAGCACCACCGCACCTAGAGTGAGCAGCAGGTTGAAACGGCGCTCACGATTGGCAAGGAGCTTTCTCATGCCACACCTGACTGCGACCGGTTCAGGATCGCCCGATAGATCAACGTAAGGGTGACGACGCCGGCGAAGATGTACCAGGAGACCGCCGCACCCAATCCGAAATTGAATTGAGAGAAGGCCGTGGCATAGAGATACATGCCCAGCGTGGTGGCGCTGTTATTGGTGCCGCCGGTCCCCTGTGTCAGCACATAGGGTTCGTCGAACATCTGCACGCCACCAAGAGTGGCGGTGATGATGGAGAAGGCCAACGCGGGCAACAGCAGCGGCACGGTTATGCGTGAAAAGATGGCCCAGCGCCCTACCCCGTCCATGCGCGCGGCTTCGTAGAGATCGCGCGGAATGGACTGCAAACCGGCCAGAAAGATGATCATATGCCAACCGGTCCAACGCCAGATCACCAACAGCACCACGAGAGGCTTGATCCAGAATTCCGATCCCAGCCAGTCGAAATAGGTGGGCGTGCCGGTGACAGCGCCCGTGAGCATGTTCACCAGCCCGCCATTGGAGGTGAAGAACATACGCAGGATGATCGCCGCGATCGACGGCGCCACCAAGAGCGGTAACAGGAACACCATGCGGAAATAATTGCGCCCGAACACAACATAGCTGTCGACGATCACCGCCAATGCCAGCGCCAGCCCGACGGTGAGCGCCGTGGACCAGAACCACAGGAAAATGGTGTTGCTCAAAGCTTTGCGAAAGATCGGATCATTAAGAGCGCGGATATAGTTTTCGAGCCCGACAAATCGCAGGTCGCCGAATCCGTCCCACTGGTTGAATCCCAGATAGGCGGAAAACATAACCGGAAATATGTTGAACAGCAGGAAAAGCAGCAAAAAAGGCGCGACGGCGATGTAGAGCGCGCTGTTCCTCCTGATGTTCGCAACAATCGGACTTCTGGCGCTCACGATACCTCCTGCCCCTCATTGGATCGCCTAATAATCCGATGATTAATTGCCGTGTCAACCGCAATCACGCCTTGACCGGCGAAAATTTGCCGATTATTCCCTAAATCATCAGATCAAAGGACGTCGCGTGAAAATCACCTCTGTCAAAACCAAAGTGGTCAATGCCGAGATGCGGAATTGGGTTTTCGTCAAGGTGGAGACAGATGTGCCGGGCCTGTTCGGCTGGGGCGAAGCCACGCTGGAATGGAAGACCCGCGCCGTTGTCGGGGCCATCGATGATCTGGCCCCGCTGATCGTCGGACGCGATCCGCGCGATATCGAACAGGCCGTGCGCGCCATGACCAAACAGTCATTCTGGCGTCTCGGCGCCGTCGGCATGAGCGCCGTTTCCGGCGTCGAGCTTGCGCTTTGGGATATCCTGGGCAAGCATCTGGATGTGCCGGTGTGGCGCCTATTGGGGGGAAAGGTGCGCGACAAGGTCTCGGTCTACACCCATTTGGGCATGGGTGATATGCGTGCCGTCTACGAAACCACCGAAGTCGCAGCGATTGCCGAGCGCGCCCATCAGGTGATCGAGAACGGCTACCGGGCTTTCAAGGCTGTGTTTATCCCTTACACGCACTATCACGCGCCCCTGCCGGAAATCGATCTGGTTAGCCGTATGATGGCGGCGCTGCGCGAAGCCGCCGGCAACGCCGTGGAAATCATGGTGGACTTTCATGGCCGTCCGGCCTCGGCCGGGGCGGCACAGGCCTATATCGACGCCATCACGCCCTTCAGGCCCATGTTCATCGAAGAACCGGTTCAGCCCGGCGATTTCAACAGCCTGAAGAGACTGGCGGAAAAGAACCGCATCCCGCTGGCCACCGGCGAACGGCTGATCGACCGCAGCGAATTCGAAGCACTGTTCGGGCTCAACGCCGTCGATATCGTACAGCCCGACATCTGCCATTGCGGCGGGCTATTGGAGGCAAAAAAAATTGCCGCGCGTGCCGAAGCAATCGGCGTAGGCGTCGCTCCGCACAATCCACTCGGACCCATCGCCGGAGTGGCGGCCCTTCACTTCGCCGTCTCCACGCCGAACCATGTGATCCAGGAGGAGATGGTAGGCGCGGTGCCGTGGTATTTCGACGTGGTCCAAGGCCCGATCAAAATGGTGGATGGGTTCTGGCAGGTGCCCGAAGCACCGGGCCTCGGCGTATATGTGGACGAAGCCGAATGTGACAGGCATCCTTACGCCCGGGAGGTCCTGCACACCCAGAACGCGGTGATGCCGGACGGCACGCTTGTGGACTGGTAAGATGCGGCTCAAGGATAAAATCTGCATCGTCACGGGCTCCGGCCGCGGCATCGGGAAGGCGATCGCCGAAGCCTTCGTGCGCGAAGGCGGCCAGGTTATCGTTGCGGATATCGACATTGCGACGGGTCGTGCGACCGCCGACGCTCTGGGCGACCGGGCAGAGGCGGTCGCGCTCGACGTGACCGATCCGCAAAGCGTGACGGCTTTGGCTGATCATGTACAGGCCGTGCATGGCCGCCTCGACGTTTTGGTCAACAATGCCGGCATCAACGTCTTTCACGAACCGCTAGACACCTCTGATGCAGAGTGGGCGCGCTGCATGTCGGTCGACCTTGAGGGGGTTTGGCGCATGTGCCGGGCGCATTTGCCGCTCATGCTCCGTGCGGGCGGTTCGATCGTCAACATCGCCTCGTCGCACAGCTTCACCATCATCCCCGGGACGTTCCCCTATCCTGTCGCCAAGCACGGGCTTTTGGGCCTGACACGTTCTCTGGGCATCGAATATGCGCGGCACAAGGTGCGCGTGAACGCGATTTCGCCCGGTTATGTGGAAACCCAGCTTGCCGTCGAGTACTGGGAAAGTTTTGATGACCCCTCTGCAGCCCGTCAGCAGACGTACGACTTGCACCCGCCCGGTCGGATCTGCACCCCCGGCGAAGTCGCCATGGCAGCCGTATTCCTGGCCAGCGACGAGGCCCCCTTCATCAACGCAGAAAACATTGTGATCGATGGCGGGCGTTCTGTACTCTACCACGAATAAGTCTGCCGGGCCGGCCTGCGAGGGAAAACGTTTGGACATCGTCGAGAAGAAACTGGTCAAGCCGCGAGTGCACAAGACCGTGGTCAAACAACTGGCCCAGCGCATTCTCAACCGGGAATGGAAACCGGGGACGGCCCTGCCCACCGAACCCGAACTGTGCGAAGAGCTCAATGTCAGCCGCAGCGCTCTGCGCGAGGCGATCAAGGTACTGGGCAGCAAAGGGCTGGTTACGACACGTCCGCGCGTGGGTACGGTCATTCAGCCCAATGATGACTGGAATCTGCTCGATGAAGACCTTCTGCGCTGGTCCATGGACTTGGCGCCCAGCCCGCAACTGGTGTTAAGCCTGATCGAGGCACGCCAGGTTATCGAGCCGGCCGCCGCCCGCTTTGCAGCCAGCCGCGCCTCAGCCCAGGATATCGAGCCGCTCGAACGCGCCTATGCCGACATGGCACGCTACAAGGACGCGCAGGATTTCGCCGCCTTCAATCAGGCGGATATCGACTTCCACAAGGCCTTGCTGCGGGCGAGCGGCAATGTGGTCTTTCATCAGCTGGCCAACATCATCGGCGCGGCGCTGGCCTATTCCTTCCGGCTGACCATCGAACGCGCTCGCGAACCGGGTGCCTCCCTCCCCAATCACGGTGAGGTCATCGAACGTATCCGGGCCCGCGATACCGAGGGCGCTTACGCGTCGATGTCCCGGCTTCTCAATATTGCGATAGTCGATCTGGGTCTTAGTGCCGGACGCTAGACGCCCCCAGGTAGACCACTGTGAAGATTGCGCTGCTTGTGTATGTCGCGCAGCCCGCGAGCCGTACCCGGATGCTTAAAAGCCTGCACGCTGGAAGACACCGGCGTTGAGAACCCTGCCACGCAATGACATCCAAGCGATCCGCGCGCCATGTGACCGTTCGGATACCTCGCCGCAAGTCGCCGCCCCCTAGCCCTGCGACCGTTTGAGCGGCGGCCCATTGACTCAGGAATCCCGCATTGCTAACCATGACACCGATGTCATGACATCGGTGTCTTGTACGATCCAGAAAGTTCGACCCGAAAAACGGTCGGCACGCTGGGAGGAGAAAGAATGGCCACGATTTACGACGTCGCAAAAGCGGCGGGCGTTTCTCCGAAAACGGTGAGCCGGGTGCTCAACGGAGATGCCCCGGTCAATCAGAAGACGCGAGACGCCGTGCTGAAGGCTATCGGCGACCTCAACTATATCCCTTCCAGCGCAGCGCGCACCATGCGCTCGCAACGCTCCGGTCTCGTCGGCATGATCACGGGAGCCATTTCGACAGGCCCGGAGTGGTCCTCTCCTGCCGGGCTGCCGGAAATTTTTATCGTCCAGGGTGCACAGCGGCTTCTCGCCGAGTATGGCAAGACGCTGCTCATTTCCGATACCGGTGGACGCGCCGATCGCGTGCCCAACCTCATCCAGACCTTTCTCGAGCACCGTGTCGAGGGGCTGATCTATGTGGCCGAGTATCATCAGAAGGTCTCGCTGCCCGTCATCGGGCGCAACACCCCAATCGTTCTCGCCAACTGCTTCGACGATGCAGGCACCCCGGCCGTGGTTCCCGACGACATGGGCGGGCAACGTACGCTCGTTCAGGCCCTGATTGACGACGGCCACGAGCGCATCGGCTTTCTGACGTTGCCCGACTCGCTCATCGCCCGGGATCTCCGCGTCGAGGGGTACAAGTCCGCTCTCGAGGAAAACGGTATCCGCTTCGATCCCGACCTCGTCGTCAGCGCTGCGCTGGCCGATCCGGCCCATGAATTCGACCGGCTCTGGGACTCTGTCGATCGCATCCTCCGGCTCAAGGACCGGCCGACGGCACTCTGCTGCGGCAACGACAAGATGGCGATGCAGGTCTACCGCATTCTCCATGAGCGCGGGCTCTCAATCCCCGATGATATCAGCGTCGTTGGCTACGACGATTATCGCATCATTTCCGAACACGTTTACCCGAGCCTGAGCACGATCGACCTGCCCTACGGCACGATCGGGATCCGCACCGCCGAAACGCTGTTGCGCCTCATGGATGGCGCGGCACGGACTGGCAAGGCGCCGGTGGATACGGTCTCGGGACCCTTAGTTTGGCGGAATTCCGTCAAAAAGCGCGACCGCAAGGTCACAAGCATCACACAGTGGAGGAGCTAAACCATGAAACCTATTCGAACCGCAGCCAGCGCATTGGCAATTGCGCTCGCCGTACCCGGCACCGCATTTGCTCAAACCGAATTGAGCCTTTGGTATCACGGCGCCGGCAACGACGTTGAACGTTCGATCCTTGTCGGGATCATCGAGGACTTCAACGCCTCTCAGGACGACTGGGCAGTCGTGCTCGAAGAGTTCCCGCAGGCGGCCTACAACGACTCTGTCGTTGCCGCCGCCGTTTCGGGTAACCTTCCCGACATCATCGATGTCGACGGCCCGGTTATGCCGAACTGGGCATGGGCGGGCTATATGCAGCCGCTGCAGCTTTCCGAAGGCGCGCTCGATGGCTTCCTTCCCGGAGCGATCGGTGAATACAATGGCGAGGTCTATTCGGTCGGCCTGTGGGATGCGGCCGTTGCCATGTATGCGCGTCGCTCGACGCTGGAGGAACACGGCATCCGCATCCCCACGCTCGACGCGCCCTGGACCCGCGACGAGTTCGACGACATCCTCGAAACGCTGCAGGCTTCCGGCGAGTTTGAATATGCCCTCGATCTGGGCATGGCCGACCAGGGCGAATGGTACCCCTATGCTTTCGCCCCCTTCCTTTGGAGCTTTGGCGGCGGCATTGTCGACCGCGAAACCTACCAGACGGCCGAAGGCGTGCTGAATGGGGACGAAGCCATAGCATTCGGCGAATGGTGGCAGTCGCTTTTCGACCGCGAACTGGTTCCGGGCACCAGCCAGGACATGGCCGACCGCGAGATCGGCTTCATCGAGGGCGACTATGCCCTGCAATGGAATGGCAATTGGTTCGGTATTCGCACGCTTGAGGCAGTCGGAGACGATCTATTGTTCCTCCCCGCACCGGATTTCGGTAACGGCCCGAAGATTGGCGGCGCCTCCTGGCAGTTCGGCGTATCCTCGACATCCGAGCACCCCGAGGGCGCGAGCGCGTTCATCGAGTTTGCGATCCAGGACGAGTATCTGGCAGCCTTCTCTGACGGCATCGGCCTGATCCCGGCCACTGCGGAAGCCGCTGCGATGACCGAGAACTATTCCGAAGGCGGACCGCTCGAGGTCTTCTTCGGGCTGTCCGAAGCCCAAGCGATGCTGCGTCCGGTGACGCCGGGCTATGTCTTCCAGGCGCTCGAGTTCCGCAAGGCGCTGTCGGACATCGCAAACGGTGCCGACGTCATCGACACGCTCGACGCGGCAACTGACGCGATCAATGACGATATCGAGCGGAACAACGGGTACGCGACCGCCCAATAGGGCTTCCCGTGCCAGTCCCGCATGGCCGCATGCGGGACTGGCGCCTTCCCGGAACGTTAGGACTTCGCGCTATGAGTTCCCCTGGCCCACAGAAATCGCTGCAACGTCATCCGCTTGCCGGATGGCTGATGATCGCCCCGGCAGTCGTCCTGATTGCGACCTTCCTTGTCGCCCCTTTTGTTCTGGCGTTCGGCTACTCGTTCACTAACCAACGCCTGATTTCGCCCAACCCAACCGAGTTCGTTGGGATGCGGAACTTCGAGCAGCTCTTGGGCATCGGCGTCCTGACCTTGTCACCCGAAGTCGATGAAGCCGGAAGCCCGGTCCGCGACGACGATGGGGCGCTACAATACCCCCGGGTGCGCGATTACACGCGCAATAACCCCGACTATCCACACCTCGAGGGCATGCGCGAATGGTTCGGTTGGAATTGGGGGAATGACCGCGTGCTCGTTCTCGCGCGCGATCTCGTGTTCATGAAGGCGCTGACCAATACGCTCATCTTCGTCGCTGTCGTCGCGCCGGTCCAGTCCGCTCTCGCGCTTCTTTTGGCGTTGATGATCAATCAGAAACTGCGTGGGATAAACGTCTTCCGAACGATCTATTTCATGCCCGTCGTGGTGTCGATCGTCGTCGTCTCACTGCTTTGGCGATTTATCTATGACGGGCGCAACGGGCTTTTGAACAACCTGCTCGAATTTCTCAGTTTCGGGCTGTTTCAGCCGATAGACTGGCTGGGCAATCCCGATACTGCGCTATGGGCGATCATCGCCATGTCGATCTGGCAGGCCGTCGGCTTCCACATGGTCATTTGGCTTTCGGGTCTGCAGACCATTCCCGTGTCGCTCTACGAGGCCGCGGAAATCGAAGGCGCAAATGCGTGGCAGAAATTCCGCTTCGTGACCTGGCCCGGGCTGCGCAACACGGCAGTCCTGATCCTCGTCGTCATCACGATGCAGGCCTTTGCACTGTTCGCGCAGGTTGACGTGATGACCGACGGCGGACCGGTGGATTCCACACAGGTGCTCGTCTTCCAAGCCGTTCAACGCGGCTACGAGCAGCAGAACATCGCAGGCGGTTCGGCGATCTCGGTGATCCTGTTCCTGATCGTCCTCGCGATTTCGATCACCCAACGCTATCTCACCCGGGAGCGCACATAATGGCTGCCGTTACCGAAACCAATCACGCATTGAAACTGACAGGCCGCTACGCCCTGCTCGTGGCCGTCGCGCTGATCTTCGTTCTGCCGATCCTGTTCATGGTCGTGTCGTCGCTCAAGCCCGACAGGCAGCTTTTGAGCGACACCTCGTCTTTCGCCGCATTCCTGCCGGTGGGCGACATCTCGGTTGGCAACTATTTCGCTGCATTCGACCGCGCGCCCGTCGGGCTCTTCATCTTCAACTCGGTGTTCATCACGGTCGTTACCGTCGTGATCTCGCTCTTCCTGTGCTCGCTGGCCGCGTTCGCGTTTGCCTATCTCGAGTTCCGCGGCAAGAACATCGTGCTTTCGGTCATCATCGCGACCCTCATCATTCCGTTCGAAACCATCGCCATTCCTATGCTGATGGTCGTCAACTCGCTGCCCTGGATTGGCGCGGAGGGGCTTCAGTGGGGCTGGCTCAACACTTACCACGTGCAGATCGTGCCGTTCCTTGCCGATGCGCTAACGATTTTTCTCTTCGTTCAGTATTTCAAAGACTTACCCAAGGAACTGATCGAGGCGGCCCGGCTCGATGGTGCGACCTGGTTCGAGGTCTATCGCCTCGTGATCGTGCCAATCGCCGGTCCGGTGTTCGCGACCGCAGCGATCCTCAAATTCCTCATCATGTACAACCAGTATCTCTGGCCTCTCATGGTCACGCAATCCGAGCAGTTCCGCCCTGTGATGGTCGGCCTGCAGTACTTCTTCCAGCTCAATACGGCGTGGGGGGAAGTGATGGCATATCTCTCGATGATCACCATTCCGGTGCTGGTTTTCTACCTCGTGCTCCAGCGCGCCTTCATCGCCTCGATTGCCTCGACGGGCATCAAGGGCTGACCCGAGAACCACGACAAGAAAGACGACTACAAATGGCCCTTGCTCTCGACAATCACTGGATCTGGGACTTCTGGCTCGCCAGGAACGGCCCGGACTGGCACATCTATTTCCTCAAGGCCGACGCGTCGCTCGGCGATCCCGAACTGCGCCACCGCAACGTCACCCAAGGCCATGCGATCAGCACCGACCTTGTCAATTGGGACTACAAGGGCACGTGTTTTGCTCCCTCGAAAGGTCCTGCGTTCGACGACTGGACCACTTGGACCGGTTCCGTGGTCCAGGGCGACGATGGCGTCTGGCATCTCTTTTATACCGGCACGCCGCACGCCCAAGAGGGCATGCACCAGCGCATCGGGCATGCCACCTCGACCGACATGCATTCCTGGGAGCGCGTCGGCGACGGACTGGCCCTCGATATTTCCGGCCCCGACTACGAGGAATATACGCCTGGCCATTGGCACGACCGCGCCATGCGGGACCCTTGGGTCATACGCAATCCCAACGGCGCAGGCTGGCTAATGTTTTTCACCGCGCGCGTACCCGGTACCGACGAGCCGAACGCGGGCGGATCGATCGGCTTTGCCACGTCGCCCGATCTTTATGACTGGACCCTGCAGCCCCCGGTCTATCGCGGCGGGACGTTCGGGCAGATGGAAGTCCCCCAGGTCTTCGAGCACAATGGCAAATGGTACTGTATCTTCTGCACCGCGGCCGAACACTGGTCCGAAGCCTACAAAGCCCTCAACCCACAGGCGCCCGTTACCGGGACCCACTACCTCATTGCCGATGACCCGCTCGGCCCCTGGGAGGTTGCGCCCGGCGCGTTTCTCGACGGCGCGTATCCGTGTCGGCGCTACGCCGGCAAAATCGTTGAAAAGGATGGCGCCCTTTTCCTCATGGGGTTCATCCATACCCGTGAGAACGAACCGTTCGTCGGCAGGGTATCCGATCCCATCCCGGTTTCGGTCGACGAACAGGGATATCTTCACGCCCACCCTGAACGGGTAGCGGCTGGCGCCGACATCTAGGAGGAGACGATGGCCGGTCTGGAATTCAAGGATATCCGCAAAAGCTACGGCAATGTCGAGGTCATCAAAGGTGTCGACCTCTCCATCGAACACGGCGAATTCGTCGTCTTCGTGGGGCCGTCAGGCTGCGGGAAATCGACGCTCTTGCGCATGATCGCCGGGCTCGAGGACATCACTGACGGTGACCTTTTCATCGGCGACAAGCGCGTCAACACGGTCCAGCCGCGCGATCGCGGCGTCGCTATGGTGTTCCAGTCCTATGCGCTTTATCCGCACATGACTGTCTACGATAATGTCGGGTTCGGTCTGAGGCTCAACAAGACACCCAAGGATGAGCGCGACGCGAAAATCCGCGAGGCCGCGCGCATTCTGCAGATGGAAAACCTGCTCGATCGGCGCCCCGCCCAGCTCTCGGGTGGGCAGCGCCAACGCGTCGCGATCGGCCGCGCGATTGTGCGAAATCCCGACGTCTTCTTGTTCGACGAGCCGCTTTCGAACCTCGATGCCGCCTTGCGCGGTTCGATGCGCATGGAGATTTCCAAGCTGCACCAGCAGCTCGATGCCACCATGATCTACGTGACGCACGATCAGGTCGAAGCGATGACGCTCGCAGACAAGATCGTCGTGCTCAACGCCGGGGTCGTGCAGCAGATCGGCTCGCCGCTGGAGCTTTACAATTACCCCGCCAATCTTTTCGTCGCCGGTTTCATCGGGTCGCCTCAGATGAACCTGCTTCCGGTGACGGTTGAGGCGGTCGATGAACGAACGGTCACAGTCGCCAGTTCGGATGTCCCGAGCACGCGCATTCCCGTTGCGAGCGCGAGGGGCATCAGGGGCGGAGACAGCATAACTTTGGGCCTGCGCCCGCATTTGCTCGCCCACTCAGAGGTCGGGGGCATCACCGGCAAGGTCCTCCTTGTCGAGCACCTCGGCAATGAAACGATCGCAAATTTCGCCCTCAACTCCGGCGAGCAACTTGTCGCCGCCCTGCCCGGGAGCGCTGAGTTGAGCAATGGAGTTACCTTGTCGCTAGGCTTCGACGTCGCGGACGCGCGCCTCTTCGGAACGGATGGAACCGCCATTCCCGTTGCCGACCGGCCTTTCCGCTAGGCCGACACCGGCTCGCCCAGCCCGACGCGCCTTGCGATATCCTTGAGCGTGCGCAGGCCCATCGACTGGTAGTGCATCGGGTCGCGCACGGCGCTGTCCTGCTCGGCCTCGATCACGACCCACCCGGAATATCCGTTCTCGGCGGCAATCTGGAGCACCGGTTCGAATTCGACGCAGCCCTCCTCGTCACCGGGCACAGTGAACGCTCCGCGACGGACGCCTTCGAGGAACGACAGGTTCTGGTCGCGCACCTCACGCATGACGTCGGGGCGGATGTTCTTGCAGTGGATGTGCGTGACACGGTCCATGTATTTGCGGGCGATCTCTGCCGGATCGGCACCGCCGAAATAGGCGTGGCCGGTATCGAGCAACAGACGGGTGTGCGGACCGGCCATCTGCATGAACCGGTCGATATCCTCGCCGCTCTCGATGATCGAGCCCATGTGGTGGTGGTAGCCCATGGTCACGCCCTGGCGCTGCGCGTATTCCGAGAGCGCCTCATACCCTTGCGAGAACCGGTCCCACTCCGCATCGGTCATGACGGGCCGGTCGTTGACCGCAACCTTGTCGTTGCCATGAACTGTGTTGGAGCATTCGCAGGCGTTGATGTGATCGCCACCCGCGGCCTTGAGCATGTCGATAAAGGCCTGAAGGTTCTTCTTTTCGGTTTCGATGTCGTTGACCAGGATATTGGTCGAATGCCATCCACCGACGAAGCGTAACCCGTAAGCTCCCAGCGCCGCCTTGAGGGCTTCGCCCTCGCCCGGCATCTTGTGGCCTTTTTCAATCCCGTCAAAACCGATCGTCCGGCAGTCGGACAGGCAGTCGTCGAGCGAGAGATGGTCGCCGATGCTCCAGTCATCGTCGTTGGACCAGGCGATCGGGTTGGTGCCGAACAGGATCATTCAGGGGCTTCCTCAGTCGAAAGGGCGCGGGCTTTTCCGCTCTCAATATAGAGTTCGCAGGGCTTTTCAAGACGGTGGCAGCGGCCGTGTGCGAGCCAGGGAATTGCACAAAGGCCCCAAGCGGTTTGCCCCGAAACAAGCAAATGCGCCGCCCGGCTTCAGTGATCGGTAGGATTTGTCATTTATGCTGGTGAATTGACAGGGCGCCAAGGAGGGCTGCCTGTGCCGTCGCGGGAAGAGGACCGACTGAAAAAACTGCCGATGATATATCGCCATTCTTCGGGCCGAGGTGAGCTATGACCGATTCAAAGGTTCGGCCGTCCCTTGCCGGCCAGGGAACGGCTATTCTGGATCACTTCATCAAAGATCCTGAACTTATGGCCGAAGCCGAACGCCTGCTGTCCGGCCGAACGCGCGATATCTGGCTCAAAGGCAAACTTGCGCAGGCTTTTCGCAAACGCTCCTCGCGCCAGACCACCAAGGTCATACGCTCCTGGATGATCTGGGTCGCCGTGCTGAACCTTGTGACGCTGCTCCTCAACATGGTTTTGCTTCCATACGATGTTGCGGTTGCGATGCTGGCTCCCGGCGCGCTCATTTTTCCCGCGGCTATCGGGGTTGCTCTGGTCTGGCGCAAGCCATTTCCGGAGTTGGTCCTGGATAGTGTGCTCGCCGCAGGCATGCTGCTTATTCTCCTATCGGTATGCCTGGTCGCAGTCGCCGCAGGCGAAGCACTGACCGAGCGTTATCTCAACATTATGCTCTTCGTGGCGGTTACGGGGATTATTATTTTCAATGTCCCGTACTTGATGACCAAAGGCCTCGCACTTGCGGCGCTTTGCCTATACCTGGCGTTCCAACTCCAGATTCCGGGCATAGAGATCAAAAGCACACTGTCGGGCTTTTTCTTTTTCGCGTCTGGCGTCGGCGCCACGGTGGTTGCGCGCCGGACGATGACGGTTCTTGCGCAGAAATCATTCCTGCTCGAATTGCGCGACCGGCGGAACATGTTCGAACTCGCCGAGTCGAACCGGCGCCTCGAGCAGATCGCCAAGATCGACGCTTTGACCGGTGTCGCGAACCGGCACTGGATGCGCGAAAAGCTCGATGCGCTGTGGCGACAGGGCGATCGCGTTGCGCTGCTCATGTGCGACATCGACGACTTCAAGGCGCTCAACGACCATCTGGGTCATTTGGAAGGCGACAGGTGTCTTGCCGATGTGGCGAAGATCATCGAGGGGAGTGTCCGAGCGGACCTGGATAGCGTCGCGCGGTATGGCGGGGAGGAGTTCCTCGTGCTGCTGCCCGGGGTGACCGAAACCGAGGCGATGGCTACGGCGGAGCGCATCCGTCGTCGCGTCATGGCGGCGAAGCTTCCCAATCCCGGGTCGCGCGTTTCGGCGGTTGTCACGTTGAGTGTCGGTGTGGCCGTGGGAAGCACGCGCGGAGGTGCGCTTACGGCCGAGGAACTGCAAACGCAGGCGGATACGGCGCTTTATTTTGCCAAGCGCGCCGGGCGGAACCAGGTGCAATTGTGGGATCCGGAGGCACAGGACGAGGCCTACAGGGTCGAGCGATTGGCCTAGATTTCCACGCTGACGACAATGGCAAAATCGTGGGGCGGTCAGGTCTTTGCGCTTGAGGATTCCCCCGTGCGCGGGGCCGGACGGCTTATGACGTACAGCGCACAGCCGGCCATGACGATGGCGACGATGACACCCATGATGACATCGGGCTGCGCGCCTATGAAAAAGAGCACATAGCCAAGCGCGATGCCGAGACAGGCGAGGACCTTCGCGCGGCGCGGCACCGCGCCCTGCTCCTGCCAGACGCGCAATGTTGGGCCGAAGCGGGGATGCTCGAGCAGCCAGCGCTCGAGCCGCGGCGAGGAGCGGCCGAAAAACCAGGCGGCGAGGATGAGAAATATGGTCGAGGGCATAACCGGGAGAAATGCGCCGATTATGCCGAGCGCGACCATGAGGAGGCCCAGCAGCAGAAAAATCGCACGCCGGCTCTGGTTGAGGCGATACCGCAGACCGGCGCCAGGCGTGGAGCGGGTGGCGGGGCCATTTCCGGCGTGCCTGTCCGGACGGATGGTTTCGTCCGCCTTCTCATTGCCGTCCATTGCCGCTAATCCCAAACCGAATGCCTGCGCCCCAAGCTCTCCCCCAATATAGGTATGCCTGCGGGTCATGCACCCACCGGCTGGAGAAAAGATGAGGGTGCCCTTCAGCAGCGCCGGTTCCGCGACGCCGAGCGGACACTTGACAAAACTGCTTCAAGATATATCTTGACATAATCCAAAACCAGGAGCCTGACGTATGGCATTCGACGAATATGGACGCGATCCGCATCATCGCAGGCCGCGCCGGGGGCTGCATCACGAGGGACGGGGCGACGGCGACCCACGGTCCGGCATGGGCCGGCGCAGAGGCAAGATCTTTGACGCAAAAGAACTGCAGCTGGTGCTGCTTTCGCTGATCGCAGAAGCGCCGCGGCACGGCTATGAACTGATCCGCGACATCGAGGAGCGCACCAACGGCGCCTACGCGCCAAGCCCGGGCATGGTCTATCCCACCCTCACCCTGCTTGCGGATATGGGCCACGCCGAGGAGGCGGAGACTTCCGGAGCGCGGAAGACGTTCGCGGCGACCGAGGCGGGCAAAGCCGTGCTTGCCGAAGAAGCCGAGCAACTGGGCGCCCTCATGGACCGGCTTTCGATGCTGGCAGAGCGCACGGAGCGCGTCGATGCCGCCCCCGTCCGGCGCGCGATCGGCAACCTCAGGAGCGCCATCCGCGGCCGGCTGTCGCGCGAAGGCGTTACGGAAGATACAATCTTCGCCGTCGCGCAGCTTATCGACGAGGCCGCCGGCAAGATCGAACGGCTCAAGTGAACCGGCGGTCCGGTCAGGCGTCTCGGTTCCCCGCCACGACGGCGGCACGCGGCATGCCCGACAGGATTTCGGGACCGTCGGCGCGCAGGATCACGATGTCCTCAAGCCGGATTCCGAATTTCCCGGGCAGATAGATGCCCGGCTCTATCGAAAACACCATTCCCTCTTCGAGTACCGTCTCCGAGGTACCGGTGATGTAGGGCGGCTCGTGAACGTCGAGCCCGAGGCCGTGGCCGGTGCGGTGGAGGAAATACGCGCCGTATCCGGCCTTTGCGATGACGTCCCTGGCCGCCCTATCCACATCGCTGGCCCGTACGCCGGGCCTTGCGGCAGCAAGGGCGGCCTGCACGGCGCTCTCGAGGACAGTGTGGACGTCGGCAAACCCTTCCGGCGCACTCCCGAGATAGCCGACGCGCGTCATGTCGCTGGGATAGCCGTCGATCCGGCCGCCGGTATCGATAAGCACCGCATCGCCCGGCGCGAGCTTGGTGTCGCCGACCGCGTGATGCGGGAACGCGCCGTTCGCGCCAAAGCAGACACTGGTGAATTCGGGGGCCGCGCCCTGGGCCTTGTAGTAATCCCGGACGATCGTGGCGATCTCGCGCTCGGTGACGCCGGGGCGCAAGGCTTCGAAGCCCGCGCGCATGGCAGCATCGTTCAGGAGCGCGCTCTTTTTGAGCGCATCGTATTCGGACGTGTCCTTGCGCGCCCGGAGTGCCCCCACCGTATCGACGGTGAAACGCCGTCGCGCACCCGGGAGCGCGTCGAGCAGAAGAAGCGCGAAATCGGCGCGCATGGTTTCGTCGATGACGACGCTCGGCGAGCCGTCGATATTTGCTGCCTGCAGAAGGCGTGCGAGAGCCGCGTCGGGACCTTCGGCATCGTCCCAGGTCTCGAACGGCAGATCGGTGGCGGTGCGGGCGGCGTCGGCATTGAGCGCGGGCATCAGAAAGCCTGCATGGTCCTGGCTCACCAGCAGCAGGACGGGGCGCTCGTCGCCGTGAGGGGAGACGCCCGAGAGCCAGATCATGTGGCTTGAGGGACCAAGCGCAACAAGGTCCGTGCCGGTTGCCTTCATGGTCGCGCGCAGGCGGTCGAGGCGGTCGGAATAGGCACTCATGGGATCAATCCTTCAATGGAACGATAAAAGCCGCCCCGAAGGGCGGCTTTCCGTTTTGGCCGGATACGACGTTTATTCGCCGTCCTTGGTGACGAGGCGATAGAACACGAAGTCCGAGGTTGCCCCGTTCACATAGCCCTCGACATCGTCGTCCATGGCGACCTGATAGGCGGCCTGGAACATGATGACGATGGGCGAATTCTCCTGCACCCGCTCCTGCAGTTCGAGATACATCTGGTTGCGGGTTTCGGGATCGGATTCGGCAAGGGCGGCCATGGTCATTTCGTTCATGTCGTCGGGCACGGCCCAGGCGTTCCGCCAGGTGGTGGTAGCCTGATAGTTGTCGTCCGAATTATCCGAATTATAGGCGAACGCCTTGGCGTTCGAGTGCGGGTCCATAAAGTCCGGGCCCCAATAGAGCAGCATGGCTTCGTGGGTGCGGTCGCGGTATTTCGTGATCACCTGCGCGCCGGTGCCCGGGATGATCTCGAAGTTGATGCCGGCTTCCGCGAAGGTCGCCTGCAGCGATTGCGCCATGTCGGTGAAGGGGGCGGCGTTGATGACGTCGAGGGTGACGTCGATCGGCGTTTCGATGCCCGCCTCTTTGAGGATTTCCTCGGCCCGCGCGGGGTCGTAGGTGAAGGGCGTGTCGGTCAGCGCGCCAGGGAAACCCTCGGGCCAGAACGCCTGGTGGATCTCCATCTGCCCGTTGAGGAACGTGCTCGTCATCCCCTCATAGTCGACGAGATAGCGCGAGGCTTCCCAGAGGGCCTCGGGTTGCAGTTCCTCGCTCTTCTGGTTGAACGAGAGGAAGTGCACGGCGGCCTGCGGGAAGGTCTCGACCTTGATGTCGTCGCTATCGATCGAGGCGATCTGGTCGGGGGTGAGGTTGCGTGCCATGTCGACGTCGCCGGATTCGAGCAGAAGCTGCTGGGTCGCGGCTTCGGCGACGTGCCGGATGATCACGCTTTCGACGTTGGGGCCATCCTTGAAGTAATCGGGATTGGCGTTCAGGCGAATGATCTCGGCGGGGCGGTAGTCGGCGAGGACGAAGGGCCCCGAGCCCGCCGAGTTGGAGTTGAGCCAGGCGTTGCCCATGTCGCCGTCGACCGCGTTAGCCATGACAGTCACCTCATCAACGATCGATGCGGGACGCGCGGCGATGACGTTGAGAACGAAGTTCGACGAGAAGTCGCCGTCATAGCGGACGGTTACGGTGTTGTCGCCCTCGACCGTCACCATCTCCTCAATGTTCTCGGGCGTCCAGCCCAGCTGGGCGAGGATGAAGGCCGGGGTGAGGTTCAGATCGATGACGCGCTTGAACGAGAAAACGACGTCTTCGGGGCGCACAGGGTTGCCCGAGTGGAATGTCGCGCCATCGCGCAGGGTGAAGGTGATCGCCTTGTTTTCCTCGTCGATCTCCCATTCGGTCGCGAGGCCCGGCGCGAGGGCGGTTGTATCCTCGGCGTCGTACTGGACGAGCCGGTCATAGACATTGGTAACGAGTTCACCGGAGGTGAATTCGTAAGCCTGCGCGGGGTCGATGGCGACAATGTCGTCGATGTTCTGGGCGACCACGAGCACGCCCGGAGGCGTTTCGGCCAGGCCGGCGGCGGGGGCCACGGCCACGCTCAGCGCCGTAGCCAGAAGGGCAGCTCTCAAGAGCTTCATGACTGTTTCTCCTTGGACTTGGGTTTGACGTTCGTTTTCGTTGCGGCCGGCTTGGCGCCGGACTGGTTATCTTTCGATCCGTTGCGGTTGGGGCGGGCCGTCGAGCGCAGCATCGCCAGGGTTCCGGTCCACAAAAGCCGCGTCGGATTATCGGTATGATTGGCCCAGGCGTGGGGCAGATTCCCCCGGAAATGGAGGCTGTCGCCGGTGCGCATGACCATCTCTTCGCCCGCGAGCCACTGGGTGAGCTCGCCCTCGAGGACATAGATGATCTCCTCGCCCTCATGGCTCACGGTTTCCGAGCGGTAGCCGGGCGGCACGGTCATGAGGAAGGACGAGAGCGTGTTGCCGGGGAATTCCGCACCCAGCCGCTCATAGACGATCGAGGACCCGTCGACGGAAAAGCGCGGGCGTTCGCCGGCGCGGGTATGGGCCTGGGTGGGGTTCGGCGCGGCGATGAAATAATCGACGCCCACTTCCAGCGCGCGGGCGATCTGCGCGAGCGTTCCCAGCGAGGGGGTCGCGTGGTCGCGCTCGAGCTGGCTGAGATAGCCCACCGACAGTTGCGCCGCGTCCCCGAGCTGTTGCAGCGTGAGATGCTGCTTCTTGCGCAGGGCACGAATGAGCGCCCCGACTTTCGGCTGGCTGTGGGTATCCGCCGCTGCGGCTTTTTGTTGGCCCACTTTCGCTCCTCATCAAAATTTTTTTGATGTAAGCAAATTTTTTTGTATGATCCAAGAGGAAATATGACAAAAACGTGTCCGGGCGAACCGCCGCCCGGAAGCGGCAAGCCATTGCTGTAAAAGGGGAAACCGACGCAGTGTCCTTCGAGCCGACGACAGAACCCGCAAGCGCCACGCCTGCGCTCCCCGGACAGAAGGGGCGCCGTGCGCTCAAGACAGCAGGGTCGTTCGTCTGGTTCGTGGTAACCATCGCCCTCACCTTTCTGGGGCTTCTGGCGATAACCTTCTTCATCGGCCGGGTTATCCCCATCGACCCGGTGCTCGCGGTTGTCGGCGACCGCGCGACGCCGGCGGTTTACGAGGCCGCGCGGATCGAGATGGGGCTCGACCGTCCCCTGCCCGTCCAGTTCCTCGACTATGTCACGGACGTTCTGACAGGCGATTTCGGGATGTCGGTCTCGACCGGGCGTCCGGTGATCTCCGACCTCGCGCGCGTTTTCCCCGCCACGCTCGAAATGGCGACCATCGGCATTCTGATGGGCATCGCGATCGGGGTTCCCATGGGCGTCGTGGCGGCGGCGCGGCAAGGCAGCTGGGTCGACCAGACGATCCGCGTCTTCGGGCTTTTAGGCTATTCGGTGCCGGCGTTCTGGCTCGGGCTCGTCGGGCTGGCGGTCTTTTATGCGCGCCTGCGCTGGGCAAGCGGGCCGGGGCGGCTCGACATCTTTTATGACGGGCTCGTCCCACCCGTCACCGGGCTGATGCTTGTCGATACGCTGATTGCCGGGGATTACGACATCTTCTGGAACGCGCTCGACCACCTCATCCTCCCCGCATCGGTACTGGGGTTCTTCTCTCTCGCCTATATCGCGCGCATGACGCGATCGTTCATGCTCGACCAGCTCAGCCAGGAGTTCGTCACCACCGCGCGGGTCAAGGGCGTGCCCGAGCGCGTCGTCATCTGGCGGCACGCGTTCTACCCGATCCGCATACAGCTCATTACCGTGATCGGGCTTTCCTACGCGGCGCTGCTTGAGGGTTCGGTGATGGTCGAGACGGTCTTTTCCTGGCCGGGGATCGGCAACTACCTCACAACGGCACTTCTCAACGCGGACATGAACGCCGTGCTCGGCGCGACGCTGGTGATCGGCGCGGTGTTCATATTCATCAACAAGATCTCGGACGTGCTCTATCGCGTCCTCGACCCGAGGGCCCGCTGATGGCATCCGCACGCGCCTGGCTTCTCGCCGACTCCCCCACCTCGCGGCTTCAGGCCAATCTTGGCCGGCTTTACCGCATCACCGGCATGCTATTGCGCAACCCGCTGGCAGCGGTGGGCGCGGCCATCGTTCTGGCGCTTGTCCTGACGGCGATCTTCGCGCCGTGGATCGCGCCTTATTCGCCGGTCGGCCAGTCGCTGCAGGACCGGCTGTTGCCGCCCAGCGCCGAGCACTTGATGGGCACGGACGAGCTGGGCCGCGACATCTATTCACGCGTTATCTACGGCTCGCAGATCACATTGACCATCGTGTTGCTCGTCGCGGTCATCGCGGCGCCGGTGGGGCTGGTGATCGGTGCGATAGCGGGGTATTTCGGCGGCTGGATCGACCGGGCCCTGATGGGGATCACCGACATCTTCCTCTCTATGCCCAAGCTCATCCTCGCGCTCGCCTTTGTCGCGGCGCTCGGGCCGGGGATCAACAACGCGATTATCGCGATTGCCATCACGGCGTGGCCGGCTTACGCGCGCATTTCGCGGGCGGAAACGCTCACGTTCCGCAATTCGGAGTTTATCGATGCGGTGCGGCTGCAAGGCGGTTCGCCGGCGCGGATCATCGTGCGGCATGTGCTGCCCTTGTGCACCTCCTCGATGATCATCCGGGTGACGCTCGATATGGCGGGGATCATTTTGACGGCGGCGGGGCTCGGGTTCATCGGGCTGGGCGCCCAGCCGCCGCTGCCCGAATGGGGCGCGATGATCTCGCGGGGGCGAACGTTCATTCTCGACCAGTGGTGGGTCGCGACGATGCCGGGCTTTGCGATCATCCTCGTGAGCCTCGGGTTCTGCTTTCTAGGCGACGGGCTGCGCGATGTGCTCGATCCCAAGCAGGGAGACAAGGGATGAGCCGGCCGCTTCTGGACGTTCAGAACCTCCGGGTCTCGTTTCCGACGCCGCATGGCCGGGTCGAGGTGGTCAAGGGGATATCGTTTACCGTCGGGCGCGAGCGGCTGGGGATTGTCGGGGAGTCCGGGTCGGGCAAGTCGATGACCGGGCGGTCTGTCCTAAAGCTCATCCGCGCGCCGGGACGGGTGACCGCCGACAGGCTGGATTTCGACGGCATCGATATTCTGAGCCGGTCGGAAAAACAGATGCGCGCGATACGGGGCGCGCGGATCTCGATGGTGATGCAGGACCCGAAATTCTCGCTCAATCCGGTGATTACGGTGGGGGACCAGATCGCGGAGGCGCTGAAGTTTCACACAAGGCTGCCGGGCAGTGAAATCCGGGCGCGCGTGCTTTCGATGCTCGAGGCGGTGCGGATCAACGATCCCGGGCGGGTTGCGGGGCTTTATCCGCACGAGGTTTCGGGCGGCATGGGGCAGCGCATCATGATCGCGATGATGCTCATTCCCGAGCCGGACCTTTTGATCGCGGACGAGCCGACGTCGGCGCTCGACGTTTCGGTACAGGCGCAGGTGCTCGACATTATCGACGATCTGATCAGATCCAAGGGCATGGGGCTTATGCTCATCAGCCACGACCTCAACCTCGTGGCGCGCTATTGCGACCGGATCGTCGTGATGAACGCCGGGGAGATCGTGGAGACCTGCGTTGCGAGCGAATTGCACAACGCGACGCATCCTTATACGCGCGGGCTGCTGGCGGCGATGCCGACAATCGACGAGAGCCGCGAGGAACTGCCGGTTCTCGACCGGGCAAGCTGGGGCGGCACATGAGCGCGATCACGCTGAAAGACCTCGCCATTTCCTATGGCGACACGCAGATCACCGAAGGGGTGAGCCTCGAGATTGCGGAGGGCGAGAGCTTTGCGCTTGTGGGGGAAAGCGGGTCGGGGAAAACGACGGTGCTGCGCGCGATTGCGGGGCTTGCGCCGGAATGGACCGGGAGCATCTCGGTCTTCGATACGCCGCGCAGCCATGGGATCGACAATGCGGTGGTGCGGACGTGCCAGATGGTGTTCCAGGATCCGTACGGCTCGATCCATCCGCGCAAGACCATCGATGCGACGCTGGCCGAACCGCTTGCCATTCACGGGATTGGCGACCGGGGCAACCGGGTGGAGGCGATGCTTGAAGCGGTGGGGCTCGACCGGCGGTTCCGGTTCCGGTATCCGCACCAGCTTTCGGGCGGGCAGCGCCAGCGGGTGGCGATTGCGCGGGCGTTGATGCTGGAGCCCAGGATCCTGCTGCTCGATGAGCCCACATCGGCGCTCGATGTTTCGATCCAGGCTGAAATCCTCAATCTTTTGAAGCGCCTGCGGCGCGAGCAAAACCTCACCTATTTGATGGTGACGCACAATCTGCCCGTGGTTTCGTTCATGTGCGACCGGCTGGCGGTGATGCGTCACGGGCGGATTGTCGAGACCGCGACGGTGGAGATGCTCAAGACCGGCGCATTCAAAGACCCCTACTCCCGCGAGCTTTTCGCCGCGTCGGGCGGACCAACGCCCGTTCTTGCCAGTTAGGATAGACCGAAATGACCTACCCAGACGTCGCCGCGCCGCTGCGCGCCTTCGATACCGCCATTGCCAAAGCCAGCAGCGATGATGCGGTTTTTGCCGCGCTGCACGGGCTTGCCGATGCTGTTGCCGGGGCGAAGCTTTTTACCGTGATGACGGTGGATATGCCGGCCGGTCTGGCGCGGCGTGCCTATACGAGCGACACGGTGAACTATCCCGGCGCGGGCACCAAGCCGATCGTCCATAATTCCTGGTTCGACGTGGTGCACAAGGAGCGCCGGACGTTCGTTGCCAATACGATCGATGCGATTGCCGATGTGTTTCCCGATTACGCGCTTATCGACTCGCTGGGGTGCCAGTCGGTGGTCAATTTGCCGGTGGTGCTGGGCGACGAGCTGGTGGCGACGGTCAATATGCTCGATGTCGAGGGGCACTATACGCCTGAGCGCGTCGCAGCGATCGAGACCTATCTTTCGGTACCCGCCAAGCTGGCGTGCCTTTTGACGCGACGGCCGCTGACTTAGCTCCCCTCCGCGGTCCGCGGCTCGACGCTGGTGCCGTCGGCGATTTCAGGACCGGGAGCAAAAGCAACGCCAGCGTCGCGGCAAAGCTGCTCGAATGCTATACGCTCGCCCGCCGACGCACGGTGCCAGGCAGCAAGCGCGTTCTGTTCGCCTGCGCTGGCGACAGCGCAGGCACGAGACGAATTAGCCCCGCCTCTCCGGGCCGAGCCTCTCGGGGCGTTCAGGCGTTGACGCCCGCATCTATGGCGATCGATGCCCCGGTGATGTTGGCCCCGCCCTTGCCTGCAAGGTGGACGACCATCGCCGCGATGTCCCCGGGCGCGCAGTAGCGGCCCAGCGGGATGATGCTGCGGCCTTCGTCGGCGAAGGGACCGTCGGCAGGGTTCATGTCGGTATCGGTCGAACCGGGATCGATGGTGTTGACGGTGATGCCGCGCGGCCCCAGATCGCGCGCCAGCCCCTTGGTGAACCCGATCAAGGCCGATTTGCTCATCGAATAGAGCGAGAAGCCCGGTCCGGGCGCGTGCCGGGCCAGGGACGAGCCAATCGAGATGATCCGCCCGCCGTCTGCCATGCGCCGTGCCGCCGCCTGGGAGGCGAGGAACACGCCATTGACGTGGGTGCCGAGCATGCGTTCGACGTCCTCGCGGGTAAATTCCTCGACCGGCGCGAGCTTGAAGATACCCGCGTTGTTCACGAGGATGTCGAGCCGCCCGAAGGCGTCCGCCGTCGCGTTGACGGCATCGACGATCTGGTCGGGGTCCGCGCTATCGGCCCGGATGGCCCTGCCCCGCCGGCCCAGGGCCTCGATCTGCGCTATGACGGCCTCCGCCTTTTGCGCGGAATTGAGGTAGGTGACCGCCACGTCGGCACCCCGCTCCGCGAGGGCCAGCGCGGTTGCCGCACCCATGCCGCGGCTGCCACCGGTCACCAGTGCGACCCGGCCTGAAAGATCGTTCATTGCCATGCTCCATTTTTGTACCTGTCGGTACACAATGACTAGCGGGCTTGCACAACCGGGTCAAGCGATTTATTTACTGGCCGGTACAAAAGGAAACGTAGATGGTAGACCGCGGCCGTCCGAGAAGCTTTGACAGGGAAAAAGCGCTTCGCAGCGCGATGATATTATTCTGGCGCTATGGCTATGAGGGGGCCTCGCTGGGGGATCTGACAGAGGCGATGGGCATCAACAGGCCCAGCCTTTATGCAGCCTTCGGGTCTAAAGAGGCGCTGTTCCGCGAGGCGATCGGGCTTTACGACAGCACCGTCGGTGCGCCGATCGAAGCGGCGCTGGCGTCCGAACCGACGGCGCGCGCCTCAATCGAGGCGGTGCTGCGCTACAACGCGCAGTCCTGCACCGGGGCCGATACGCCGCGCGGGTGCATGATCGTCATGGCTTCGCTGTTGGGGACAGCCGAGAACGAAGAGATTCGCGCCTTCCTTTCGGAAACCCGCCGGTCGGGGGAAGAACACATGCGGCTCCGGATCGAGCGGGGCATCGCGGAGGGCGACGTGCCCGCCGGTGCGGACGCGGCGAAGATGGCGCAGTTTTATACGACCGTCAGCCAGGGCCTCTCGGTTCAGGCCGTCGACGGAGCGTCGTGCGCCGCGCTCAACGCCGTCGTCGACGGGGCGATGGCGGCGTGGGACGCGCTGGCGGCGCCGGCGGCGGGATGAGCCTTAGCGGATACTGTCGTAGCCGCCCTTGATGCCGTCCTTGGAATAGACGACCTGCCAGAGGTGAATCCAGCGCGCCCGGAAGATGGCCGCGCAGCACTGCAGGTAGTAGCGCCACATGCGCCCGAAGCGATCCCCGTAGGCGTCCCGAAGCTCGGGCCAGGCCTTGTCGAAATTGGAAAGCCAGGCCATCAGGGTCTTGTCGTAGTCGGGCCCGAAATTGTGCCAGTCTTCCATGACGAGCTTGCCCTCGACGGCCGTCGTCACCTGCTTGGGCGAGGGCAGCATGCCGTTGGGGAAGACGTATTTCTCGATCCAGGGATCGCCCGAACGGCGCGAGAGCGTGCCGCCGATGGTGTGCAGGAGGAAAAGCCCGTCATCGGTCAGAAGATCGCGCACCTTGGCGAAATAGGGCGCGTAGTTCTTGTAGCCCACATGCTCGAACATGCCGATCGATACGATGCGGTCGAACTGTCCATCGAGGTCCATGTAGTCCATGAGCCGGGTTTCAATCGGCAGGTTGCCGCGGGTGTCGTTGGCGTAGCGCGCCTGCTCCTTGGAGACAGTAATGCCGATGCCTTTGACGCCGTAGCGCTCGGCGGCGAATTTGAGGAAGCCGCCCCAGCCCGAGCCGATATCGAGCACGGTCTGGCCCTCCTTGAGCCCGATCTTGCGGCAGATGAGGTCGAGCTTGGCTTCCTGCGCGTCGGCGAGATTGTCCGCTTCGCGCCAGTAGCCGCACGAATAGATCATGCGCGGATCGAGCATGCGGGCATAGAGGTCGTTGCCGATGTCGTAGTGCTTTTCGCCGACCTCGCGCGCACGGGCACGCTGGGGGTTGAATATGATCGCCTTGAGCGTCAGCAGCGCCAGGCCGGGGTCGATCTTGACCTTGGACGGCAGATCGGACGTCAGGACGCGGTAGAGGAACTGGTCGACCGACTCGCAATCCCACCAGCCGTCCATATAGGCTTCGCCCAACCCGAGGGAGCCTTGCGTCATGACGCGCGAATAAAGGCGCTCGTCATGCACCTGAATGTCCCAGGGTCTGTCGCCGCCGATGGTAATGTCGGCCTGCCGAAGCAAGTCGGTGATGAAGCTTTTGAATCTGGATGACATGGAAAAATGTTTTAAGAATTGCCCCCGCGCGGTCGCGCGTTCCATGCCTATTTCAAGTTGATTTTCCCCAACTTGTCCAGACCCGTGATTGGGCATGGTCCTCATGGCTCGGGAACCGTTGCGGGACCGGGACCGTATTCGTCTTCGAACTCAGCGCTTTCGAGGATCTCGATCAGTTCGGCAACTTTGCCGGTGGGCATGTGCGCGCCGTCGTTGACGAACGCCTCGTCGGCGTTCACCCAGAAAAGTGCCCGCGCGAGCTCTTGGGCCGACGCACCGACGGAGAGAATTTCGGTGGCCATCTGGTCGTCGACCGGCCCGAGGATCGTTTCCATTTCGCTGCGTGTGATCGACATTGCGCACCCCTTACGCACATAGCTAACCGCTATTCCAACGTTCGAAGTGCGCATTTGGTTGCGTGTTTTCAACCCTCTGGTCCCGATCCGGTTTTGGCGTCACAGTGAGCCCGCGCGCCGAGGGCGCGAAATCTTTTCGTTCGCCATGTCGGGACACGGCGATGGCCGAACGTCCTCGAAGCAAGAAGGGACCGCACATGCTTTACGCCATCCTTTGCTACAACGATGAAACCGTTGTCGGCACATGGACCGAGGAAGAGGACAAGAAGGTCATGGGGGACCTGCTGGCCGTTCAGAAGCCGCTCATCGACAAGGGTACGCTCGGCCCCGTCGCACGGCTCCTGCCGACGACATCCGCAACCACACTGCGCAAGACGGCCGGCGAGCCGCTGGTCCTCGACGGCCCCTTTGCCGAAACCAAGGAACAGTTCCTGGGCTTTTATGTCGTGGAGGGCGAGAGCCTCGAGGAGGTGGTCGGCTTCGTGCGGGAGCTGGCCGAAGCCAATCCGGGGACCGGCGCCTATGAAATCCGGCCGGTGTCCTTTTACGCGCCAGGAGCCTTAGCCGGATGAACCAGGACGACACAGGCTGGATCGGGATCGCAATCAACGGCGCGCGGGCGAAGGCCGTCGCCGCGCTCTACCGGTATTTCCGCGATCTCGATCTTGCCGAGGAGGCCTTTCAGGAGGCCTCGCTCAGGGCGCTGACGGCGTGGCCCAAGAATGGCCCCCCGCGCGATGCGGCAGCGTGGCTGATTTTCGTGGGGCGCAATACCGGCATCGATGTCTTGCGCAAGCGCGCGCGGCATACTGCCCTGCCCGACGAGGCCGTGCTTTCGGACACTGAAGACGCGGAAAGCGCGATCGCGGACCGGTTGGACGAATCGCACTATCGCGACGATATCCTGCGGCTCCTGTTCGTCTGCTGCCATCCCGAGCTTCCCGCCACGGGCCAGATCGCGCTGGCGCTGCGGGTGGTTTCGGGGCTTTCGGTCAAGCAGATCGCGCGCGCGTTTCTTGTCTCCGAAGCGGCGATGGAGCAGCGCATCACCCGCGCCAAAGGGCGCATCGCCAAGGCTGGCGTCGCCTTCGATACGCCCGATGCCACAGAGCGCGCCGAGCGGCTGGGGGCGGTCGCGGCGATGGTCTATCTCGTTTTCAACGAGGGGTATTCCTCGGCCAGCGAGCGGGGTGAGAACGCCAAGCCGTTCTGCGAGGAAGCCATTCGGCTGGGGCGGCTGTTGCTGGGGCTCTTCCCGGCAGAACCCGAACTCATGGGCCTGCTCGCGCTCATGCTCTTGCAGGGCTCGCGCGAAAGCGCCCGGTTCGATGCGGACGGGCACATCATATTGATGGAGGACCAGGACCGGGACCTCTGGGATCGCACGATGATCACCGAGGGGCTCAGCCTCGTCGAAAAAGCGATGCGTCATGGACGGCCCGGGCCCTTCCAGATCCAGGCCGCCATTGCGGCGCTCCACGCGGAAGCCAAGCGCGCGGCCGATACCGACTGGGTGCAGATCGAACTGCTTTACCGCGCGCTCGAGCGGATGCAGCCCTCGCCGGTGGTCACACTCAACCGGGCGGTCGCGCTTTCGAAAGTCAAAGGTCCGCAGGCTGCGCTCGATCTCATCGATCCGCTCGAAGAGGCGCTTTCGGGCTATTTCTATTTCCACGGCCTGCGTGGCGGGCTGCTGATGGAGCTCAAGCGCGACAAGGAAGCGCGTGAAGCCTTCGACAAGGCGATGGCGCGGGCGACGACGACCGCCGAAGCGACCCACATCCGGCTTCATATCGACAAGCTGGAAGCCCGCGGCCGTTCAGGGCGGTTCGTTTATCCCTAGTGGGCGACCTCTCATTGTGATTCAGGTGCCTGCGCGCCTGAATCCGAAAAACCCCGCAATCTATTGATTTTGCACTGACAAATTGATTCATCGCGGCGCTTGCAGCTTCGCTTGACTCATGAACCCGTCTTCTGTATTAAACCACTAGGTTAGTTATCTCACTGGTATAATAAGAAATGACGCATGATCCCTTGAGCCAGGTGTTTTCGGCGCTCGCCGACCCCACGCGCCGCGCAATTCTCGCCCGGTTGAGCCGGGGCGAGGCGAGCGTGAACGCCCTTGCGGAGCCGTTCGAGATGACGCTTCCGGCGGTCTCAAAACATCTCAAGGTGCTGGAGAAGGCCGGGTTGATTTCACGCAGCCGAACCGCGCAATGGCGGCCTTGCAGGCTCGAGGGCGCGCCGCTGCGCGGCGTAGCCGAATGGCTCGAAGCGTATCGCAAATTCTGGGACGGAAGCTTCGATCGGCTCGATGACTACCTCGACGATATTCAAAAAGGAGATCCCGATGGCCCTCGCAGCTAATGCTGAAACGGACGCCCAAACCCTCACAATCGTGCGCGAGTTCGATGCTCCGCGCGAACTCGTCTTCAGCGCCTGGACCGACCCTGCCCGTGTGGTGCGCTGGTTCGGCCCCCATGAGGCCCCTGCCGTCTCGTTCGATGGGGAGGCCAGAGTTGGCGGGAGCTATCGTGGCTGCCTCAAGAACCGCCAGACGGGGGAGAGCTACTGGCACACGGGCACCTACCGCGAACTCGTCGAGCCGGAGCGTATCGTCATGACGTTCCGCTGGGACGAGGCGGATGCACTCGATACAATCATCACCCTCACGTTCGAGGATACCGGCGGCAAGACGCGCATGACGTTTCACCAGGCGCCGTTCAGCGACGCGGGAAGCCGCGAGAGCCACGCCGAGGGCTGGAGCGAAGCGTTCGAGCGTCTGGAGACTTTCATTGGCGGGGCCGCATAATGACGGTCCATCGCGGAAGCTGCCATTGCGGCGCTGTGACCTTCAGCGCCCGGATCGATCTCACCAGGGAGACGAGCCGGTGCAATTGCTCGAGCTGCCGGAAATCGCGGTTCTGGAAGGCTGTCATTCCGGCAGGCGATTTCACGCTCGAAACGGGCGCGGACATGCTGGCCGACTACACATTTGGGGGCCACATCATTCATCACCGGTTCTGCACCCGGTGCGGGGTCAAGCCGTTCGGCAGCTTTACGATGGCCGAACTCGGCGGCCCCATGATCGCGGTCAATGTCGCCTGTCTTGACGATGTCTCACCCCAAGCGCTCGATGACGTGCCGGTCGTATACGAGGACGGGCAGCACGACACATGGGAACGGGTTCCCGCTTATACCGGCCACCTCTGAGGCCGGTCCCTCTTTCCCAAGCACCTTCAAGAGGAAACGCCGCGCGGCGTTTCCTCATGCACACCCCGCTTCGCGGATGCGCTCGCCATCCCGTCCACCGCTGCCTTTGGCTTGACCGTCGGTCGATGGGATGATAGTTAAGCATATGCTTAACAATTTAGACCTACTCGATCAGACATTTCACGCATTAGCCGACCCGGTGCGGCGCCAAATGCTCGAACGGCTCACGGACGGACCGGCGTCGGTCTCCGAACTGGCCAAGCCGTTGCCCATGTCCCTGCCCGCGGTGATGCAACACCTTGCGGTGCTCGAAGAGTCCGGGCTCGTCACAACAAAGAAGGTGGGCCGCGTCCGCACGTGCCAGATCGAGCCCGACGCGCTCGGGCGGGCCGAGGATTGGATCAACGAGCGCCGCACGCTCTGGAGCCAGCGGCTAGACCGACTGGGCGACTTCCTTGCCGAAAATGAAACCGGAGGACAACAATGACCAGCAATGCCATCGCCCACGCGACCATCACGCTCGACCGTACATACCCGGTTGCGCCGGCACGCCTTTTCCATGCGCTTTCGGACACCGAAGCCCGGATGCGTTGGGGCGCGCCAAACGACGAGGCGCTGGAATTCGAGAATGCCGATTTCCGCGTCGGCGGATTGGAAATCAGCAGATGCGGGCCGCGAGGCAACCTGATGTTCCGCGTCGAGACCCGCTATCTGGCCATCGCCCAGGACCGTCACATCGTCTTCAGCGAGATGGTCTCAGGAACTGAAGGCCAGCTTTCGGCCTCGCTCATCAGTTTCGAGCTCACCGCGCAAGGCGCGGCAACCCGGCTCGATGTGACCGCGCAGGTTGCATCCTTTGCCGGCGAGGACATGGTCCGCGGCAACCGCAACGGTCTTACCGCCGCGCTGCGCAATCTCGAGCGGGAGTTTACCGGGGCTGACGCGGAGGGGGCGACAGCCCAGTGACGCAATCCCGCCGGAGATAACCTACCCGCCGTCTTTCCAGCGCACCCGATAAAGATCGAAGCGCCGGTCGCGCAGGTTGCGCACGGCGCCCTGCGCGCGTGCCCACTGCAAAGTCGAGACGTTGAGATCGGCCACAACGACCATCTCGACGTTCTCGCTCGCTTCGGCTGCGATGCCGTCGCGGGCGAAGGGCATGTCCGAGGGGGTGAGGATGGCCGAGTGGGCGTAGTTGATGTCGAGGTTATCGACATTGGCGAGGTTGCCGGTGATCCCGGAGGTGACGACGTAGCACTGGTTTTCGATGGTGCGCGCCTGACAGCAATAGCGGACGCGCAGGTGCCCCTGACGGGTGTCGGTGCAATAGGGCACGAACATGATCCGCGCGCCCTGGTCGGCAAGGCGCCGGGCGACTTCGGGGAATTCGGCGTCGTAGCAGATCATCACACCGATGGGGCCGCAATCGGTATCGATGACGTCGACCGTATCGCCGCCGACGATGCCCCAGTAATCCCGCTCGTCGGGGGTCGGGTGCATCTTTTCCTGGGCGTGGATGGTGCCGTCGCGCAGAAAGACGTAGCAGACGTTCTGAATGTCGCCATCGTCGGTGATGGTGGGGTGCGAGCCGCCGATGATGTTGATGTTCCAGGCAAGCGCCATCTTCTGCATGCGCTCGACGAATTCGGGGGTGTATTCGGTCAGGCGCTTGACCGCCTCGTGCGGCGGACGCTCGGGCTCGCTCGAGAGGAGCATGAGGGTCAGGAGTTCGGGGAAGGCGATGAAATCCGAGCCGTAATCGGCGGCGACCTCTACGAAATACTGCATGTGCTCGAAGAAGGCCTCGGCGTTCGGGAACCGCCGCGCTTCGAGCTGCACGGTCGTAACGCGCACGGTTTCCTTGGACCGCATATGGGCGGGCCGCTGCTCATCCTCGGGATCGTAGCGCGGGTTGCGCCAGACCATAAGCGCTGCGTGTCCACCCGACGCGGCGTCCTCGGGGTGATAGTTGCGCAGGAGCATTTCGGCCTCAAAGCCGAGCTTCATCTGGAAGCTCGCGACCGGATCGCGTACCTCGCGGTCCCGCACGGCCTCGAAATAGTCCTTGATGCGCGGGTAATCCTTCTTGTTGCGCCGGTAGCCGGGCAGCCGGCCGCCGAAGGCGATACCCTTGAGCCAGAGTTCGTCGCACAGTCGCTGGCGGGCCTCGTAGAGCCGCTTGCCGATCCGTGCGCGGCGGCGGCCGGGATCGACGCAGACCTCGACACCGTAAAGCCATTCGCCCTTGGCGTTGTGAAGGCTCGCGTAACCCGCGCCGGTAATGTTTTCCCAGGTGTGCTGGCGGAAGATCTGGCGCTCGGCGAGCCGGAGCGTGGCGGCATAGCCGACGATCTCACCGTCGTAAATGGCGACGAACTGGCCTTCGGGGAAGGCGTTGATCTGGCCGCGGATGGTGCCGGGGAGATACGGCCCCTCGTCGGGATAGACGCGGGCGGCCAATTTGATGATGTCGGGGATGTCGGAAACAGTCGCGTTGCGGACTTCGAGAAGCGGCTTGGACGCGAGTTTTGCGGGCACGGGGCGCGTTTCCTTCGTTCTTTGTGGCAGGCGGAACGCCGCCGGCCGAGCTTATTGGCCGGAGCGGTACCGGGCAAGGTCGAGCGGGCTTGTAACGCGATGGCGCGCCCTTGTCCAAGCCCCCCGGACTACCCCTCTGCAGGGGAAATGCGGAGGACCTTGCCGTTCGCGGCGTCGGTGAGGAGATAGAGTGCGCCGTCGGGTCCTTCGACGACGTCCCGGATGCGCATGCCGAGCTCGGTGAACATGAACTCCTCCCCGACAACGCCGGTGCCGTCCATGTCAACGCGGATGAGGCTCGTGCCCGCGAGCGCGCCCATGAAGGCATCGCCCTGCCAGGCCGGAAACATGCCGCCATCGTAGAACGTCAGCCCCGAAGGTGCGGGTGACGGCACCCAAAAGGCGACCGGATCGATGAGACCGGGGGGCAGATCCGCCGGCGGATCGATCGGCGCGCCGGAATATTCGGTACCTTCGGTTACCAGCGGCCAGCCGTAATTGCCGCCTTTCTCGATGCGGTTGAGCTCGTCTCCGCCGCGCGGGCCGTGCTCGTTGATCCAGAGGGCGCCGGTTTGGGGATGCAGGGCCGCACCCTGGATGTTGCGGTGACCGTACGACCAGATTTCCGGCAATGCGCCTTGCTGTCCGACGAAGGGATTGTCGTGGGGCACCGCGCCATCGGGGTGGATCCGGATCACCTTGCCCAGATGGGAGTTGAGATCCTGCGCCTGGACGCGGAACCGGTCCGCCGACCGCTCGCCGGTGGTGATGAAGAGATGGCCATTGCCGTCAAAAACCAGCCGTGAGCCGTAGTGCAAGGTCGATTGCACCTTGGGCCGCTGGGAGAAGATCACCTCGAGGCCGCCGAGGGTCGTCGTGTCGTCGCTCAGGGTGCCGCGTGCGACGGCGGTCGAGGTCGTGCCGCCCTGGCCGGGTTCGGCATAGCTGAGATAGACGAACCGGTTGGAGGCGAAATCGGGGTCGAGCGCG
The DNA here is from genome assembly GCF_021166475.1 of Pelagibacterium xiamenense. GTDB lineage: Bacteria > Pseudomonadota > Alphaproteobacteria > Rhizobiales > Devosiaceae > Pelagibacterium > Pelagibacterium xiamenense. Next base: position 1,301,243 of record NZ_JAJOYS010000001.1, on the reverse strand, counting down.
ACGTCGAGCAGCCCGCCCTGCCCGCGATTGTCGACCTGTGGCACGCCGGTGATGGGCTCGGATATCGTTCCGTCGGCCGCGACATGCCGCAGCCTGCCCGGACGCTCGGTGACGAGCATGCCCCCGTCCGGCAGGAAGGCGAGCCCCCACGGGTGTTCGAGGCCTTCGACGTGGGTTTCAAGGATCACGGCGCCAAGGTCGGTTTCGTAGGTTTGGGCCTGGGCGGGCCCGGCAAGGGCGGTCGCGCAGATCAGGCCGGCCAGTATGGTGCGTATCATGAAAGAACCTCCTCCCGGACAACACATGAACACTGCCACTGTTCCGTCCGGCCGCGCGATATCGCGCAAAGTAAAGACGGCCGAGTCAAACCGATATTATGGCGTAATGGTTTTTCAACATCTGAAACCTAGGGTTTCGACATCTCAACTATATACTTGAGTTTTATGCACAAAACTTCCCTGATCTGCCTTTTTGCCGCCACTGCTCTCGCGGCTGTTCCGGTTTTTGCCCAGACCGTCGTTCCCGGACCTTATCCGGGCGCCGATGTCACCGAAATTACCGAAAGCCGGCTGGGCATGGCGCTCTCCGCGCTTCCGGCCTATGTCGAAGATACGATGGAACGCAGCGGCGTGCCCGGTATTGCCGTCGCGGTGGTCCATGATGGCGAGCTCGTTTTTGCCGAGGGTTTTGGCGTCCGCGAAATCGGAACCAGCGACCCGATTACCCCCGAGACGGTTTTCATGGCCGCTTCGGTCTCCAAGCCGGTGAGCGCCACTGTCGCGGCGGCTGCCGTTTTCAACAACGAGGTGGATTGGGATGATGTTGCCAGCAGCCACCTCCCGACGCTGGCTCTGAGCGACCCTTATGTCCGGGATCATGCCACGATCGGCGATTTCTTTGCGCACCGATCCGGCCTGCCGCACGCCGCGGGCGACGACCTCGAGGATCTGGGCTTCGACCGCGACACCATCATTGCGCGTCTTCTCGAGCACGAACTTGACCGGTTCAGGCTCGACTACGCCTATTCCAATTTCGGCATCACCATCGGCGCCGAAGCCGTCGCCGCGGCGGCGGGGATGGCGTGGGAAGATCTGGCCGATGCCTATATCTTCGAACCCGTGGGGATGCCGCACTCAAGCTACCGGCATGCGGACTATATGGCGGCGGAAAACCGCGCGGTCATTCATGCGATGGATACCGGGGCGCCGCTCGCCCTTTTCGAACGCGACGCCGACCCGCAGGCCCCTGCGGGCGGATTGTCGACTAACGTTCTCGATATGGCGAATTGGCTGAACCTCGTTCTCAGCGGGGGAACCGCCGGGAGCCGCGAGGTCTTTGCGCCGGACGACCTGTTGCCTGCCGTCCAGCCGCAGATCGTCAGCGGGCCCAGTCCGGCCGCGGACGGGCGCAGCGATGCCTATGGATATGGCTTTAATGTCGGTGTGACGCCGACCGGCCGCGTCATGCTCTCGCATTCCGGTGCGTTCGTTCTGGGCGCTGCAACGCGCGTCGTGTTGCTGCCGGGAGACGACCTGGGCATTGTCGTTCTGACGAATGCCGGGCCCGTGGGCGCAGCGGAGGCGATTGGCGCCTATTTCATTGACCTGTATCAGTTCGGGGAGGCTTCGCGGGACTGGTTTGCGGGCTTCAACGGGGTGATGCAGGGCTATATGGCGCCGGTCGGCGACCTTGCCGGTTTACCCACGCCTCCGGACGCCCCGGAGAACCCAGACCCTTCACTCTATGTCGGCACCTATGAGAATGCCTATTTCGGCCCGCTGACGATTGCAGAAGACGCAGAGGGGCTGGTTGCCGAACTTGGGCCCGCGCCGCAGCGGTTCCGGCTCGAACCCTGGGCGCAGGACGTCTTCGCCATCTCGCCACGGACCGAGAACGCACCGAGGGGTTCGCGCTCGTCCGTGACGTTTGCCAAGCGTGAGGATGGCGCGCGCACCGTGCGGATCGACTATCTGGACACCGACGGCCTGGGCACCTGGATGGAAGAGGCGGTTCAGTAGCCCGAGCCGCCGCCGACACCGAACCACTTGTCGTAGTCCGAAACCAGCAGGTGGACGGGATCTTCGTCTTCCTCGATGTCCGAGAACCGGCCGATGGGATCGAGGAAGGTGTTGTCGGTCCTGTCGTCGTTGACGGTCGAGACCTCCCCGATCAAGACGTCTCCGCCCTCACCCCAGAACTTGTGCCAGTTGCCGGGAAGGAGCGTGACGCTCTCGCCGGGCGAAAGCTCGAGGATGCCGCCGGCGGGCAAGGTGCGCTTGATGCCGTCGGTATAGACGACGACGTCGCTTTCCTCGTCGATGCCCTTGTCGGTGCCGTCGTCGTTATAAAGCTGCAGCGCGAGCCTGGCGCCGCCGCGGTTGATGATGTCCTCGGCCTTGATCGTGTGCCGGTGCATGGGAGAGATCTGATCGTGGCGCGAGATCATGATCTTTTCGGCATAGAGCATGCCGCGCCCCCTGGTGAGGTCGGCGGCGTCGCCATTGCGGACAGTGAAGAGGAACAGCCCCAGATTGTCGAAATCGCCCTGGCCGTAGTCGGTCACGTCCCAGCCGAGCCCGGCTTTGAGGATGTTCTGGATGTCGGCCTGACGGTCCTTCATCTCGCCGGGCGAGAAATAGGCGAAGGGGGGCATGATGTAGCCGAACGAGCGGATGAATTCGTCGCCCTGGCGGATGATTTCGTTGACGCGGGAGCGTTTCATGGGCTCCTCCTCTTTTCGGTTAGTAGGTTTGCGCCAGATGGCGGATGGTGAGCGACGCTTCGAGGGTGTCGCGGCCGACGGACGCTCCCTTGCGCGGGGTGAAGCTAAGCTGCGCCGGGCGGCCGGGCAATAGGGTCAGGCAGTTGTCCGAGAAATATCCCGGAGTGTCGACGGAGGCGGTGACGAAGAAGGCCGGGGCGTCGGTTTCGAGCGTCAGGAGGGGTCCGGTTTCACCCTCGCTCCAGCGTGCGGAGACAGTCGCCTGCGGCAGGTCGTAATATTTGTAGGCGCGGGGAAAGAAGTCGTTGCGGCCGATGAGGTTGCCATCGCGGCCGCGCCATTCGAGGAGGAGGAACTGCCCATCCCCGAGGTCCTCAAGCGGAACGCGAGCGAGTTCGGATGCAGATTCAAGGCCGAGGGAAACGTCGAGGCTTTTCAGCGTCTTTTCGCCGTCAGTTACGTCGGCGCGGATGACCTCGAGCGTGATGTCGGCGGGGGCGTGGCCGTCGTTGATGCCCTTGATCACGATCTCGTCGTCCTCGGGCACCGCGACCACGTTGACCGGCATGTAGAAGCGCTTCGCAAGGTAGTGAAGCAGTTTCCACTGCCCGCCATAGTCGAGGCTCGACCAGCTTGCGACCGGCCAGTTGTCGTTGATCTGCCAATAGAGCGTGCCCATGCAACGGGGCTTGGTCGAGCGCCAGAATTCGATGGCGGTCTTGATGGCGAGGCCCTGCTGGACCTGCGAGAGGAACACCATTTCCTCGAACCCCTTGGGGAAGCGGAAATAGCGGCACATGGTTTCGAGAATACGCGCGTTGCCGCCCTCGTTGCGCTGGTGGGTTTCCATCACCGGCGAGGAGGGATTGCGGTCGGCGGGCTCGGTGAAACTCTCGATGACGTTCATCGAGGTGAAGGACTGGAAGCCGAACTCGGAAGCGAAGCGCGGCTGGACGGTGCGATAGTGCTCGAAGGGCTTGGCCGAGTGCCAGACGTCCCAGAAGTGCATGTCGCCGCGGGTGTCGGTGTGCCAGCCGTCCGAAAAGTCGAGATAGCCCAGCGAGGGGGAGGATGGCCAGAACCGGCGCGCAGGGTCCTCGTCCTCGACGATCTCGCCGAGCATGGAATTGAGCCGGTCGTAATTGGCGACGTAGCGCTCGGGGTCGGCCTTGGTTTCGGGGAACCAGCCGAGCGAGCCGATCACCTCGTTGTCGCCGCACCAGAGCGCGATCGACGCGTGGTGGGAGAGGCGGCGGACCTGCTGGGTGATTTCGGTGCGGACATCGGCGAGGAAGGCGCGGTCGGAGGGGTAACTCATGCAGGCGAACATGAAATCGTGCCAGATGAGGAGCCCCATCTCGTCGCAGAGGTCGTAGAAATAATCGGGTTCGTACTGACCGCCGCCCCAGACGCGGAGCATGTTGTAGTTCGCCGCCACGGCGCTCTCGAGGAGATCGCCGACGGTCTCGGGCGTGATACGCGAGGGGATAGCGTCGGCCGGTATCCAGTTGGCGCCCATCATGGTGATGTCGCGGCCGTTGATCCGGCATTTGAAACAGTGGTCGATCTCGTCCTTTTCGACCACCCATTCGAGGTCCCTAAGGCCGATGCGGCGCGTTGTCGTTTCGCCGTCGAGGTCGGTGACGAGGTCGTAGAGCGGCTGGTCCCCCTGCCCCGCCGGCCACCAGAGCTTCGGGTCGGCAATGGTGAGCGTGTGGGTGAAGACGTTCTCGCCGGGGGCGACCGTGACCGGGCCGCCGGCGGTCTGTCCATCGATCGTGTGGGCAAGGTTCACTTCGCCCGCCGCGAAGGCGTGGATGCGCGTCCTGATCGAGAGCGTCACCTTGCCGTCCGCATGGTCCTGATCCACCTGTACGCTCTCGGTGCGGGCGAGCGGGGTGCGACGCAATTCCATGCGCCCATAGACGCCGGTGGGCATGAGGCAGATGCCCCAGTCCCATCCGGCATGGCAGGCGGTCTTGCGCACGAAATTGAGGTGCGCGACCTTCTGGTTCATCGCCGCATAGGGGATCGGGAACGGGTGCGCGTCGGCACGCGCCCTGGCGATTTCGGGGATGGCGGCGAAGTCGATCCGGAGCGTGTTCGCGCCTTCGCGCACCTTGCCGGTGACGTCGATATCGTAGCGGATGAACTGGTTCTGGGTCTGTGCGATCACCTCGCCGTTGAGCGATACGGTCGCGATGCAATCGACCTCCGAGAGGGTGAGCGTGAGGAAGCCTTCGGCAAGGTCCGCGCCGGCCTCGAAGGCGCGTTCCACCGACCACGGCGCTTCATAGACCCACGCGACGGCGTCTTCGTTATTGCCGAAATAGGGATCGGGGATCCTGCCCGCTTCAAGGAGAGCCGTGTGGACGTCGCCCGGCAGCGTGATGGTGAGGTTTTCCTCGAGCGCAGGGGAAGACAGCGTGAATTCGCCGCCTAGGTGCAGCGCCTTGTAATCGATTGCGGCGCGAGCGGCCGTCTGCGAGACATTCGCCATCATATCCTCCCCAAGATGCAGAGCTGGGCCGGATCTCCCGTCCGGCGTGCGCGATGAGGTGCGTTCTACTTTAGTTGCAGGAGGCGATAAAGGCGAAAGTTGCAGTTTGCCAGCCCTTGGCTCATGCTGGGCGGGAGCAAAAGCGGGAGACGCAAATGGCCGAAGCCGAACGCGACAATCCGGGCCTCATCATGCCGCCGCCGCTGTTTCCGTTGATCGCGCTGGCGATTGCCGTCGTGCTCGACTGGCTGGTCGCCGTGCCGATCTTCCCACCGCCCGGCGTGGGGGAGCTGTTCTTCTGGATCGGGATTGTTCTTATCCTCGCAGGGGTCGCGGTCGCGGCGCAGGCGGTCACCAATTTCCGCGCGGCGGGCACCAATGTGGAGCCCTACAAGCCCTCCACCCAACTGGTCACGACCGGGATCTACCGGTACACCCGCAACCCGATCTATCTGGGGTTTCTGGCGGTTTATACGGGGCTATGCCTCGCCTTCGCGCTCGAATGGGGCGTTCTATTGCTGCCGTTCCTCTGGCTCGCGCTCGACCGGCTGGTGGTGGCGCGGGAGGAGGATTATCTCAGCGGCAAGTTCGGCGAGGCATATGCACGGTATCTCACGCACACGCGGCGCTGGTTCTGATCATTCCGCCGCCGCTTCTTCCTCGTCGAGGTCGAGGAAGCCGCCCGACTGGCGCGACCAGAGCCGCGCATAGTGACCGCCGCGGTCGAGCAGTTCGGCGTGCGTTCCCTGTTCCACGATATGCCCGCGTTCGAGGATCACCAGCCGGTCCATCGCCGCGATGGTCGAGAGCCGGTGCGCGATGGCGATGACGGTTTTGCCCTCCATCAAGCCCTCGAGCTGGCTCTGGATCGCCGCTTCAACCTCGCTGTCGAGCGCCGAGGTCGCCTCGTCGAGGACGAGGATGGGGGCATTTTTGAGGAGCACACGCGCAATCGCGATGCGCTGGCGCTGACCGCCCGAGAGCTTGACGCCCCGCTCGCCCACATGGGCGTCGTAGCCCGTGCGTCCGCGATGGTCCTCGAGCTCCATGATGAAGTCATGCGCTTCGGCGCGCTTTGCCGCCGCGATCATTTCGGCTTCGGACGCGCCGGTCTTGCCGAACATGATGTTGGCGCGCACCGAGCGGTGCAATAGCGCGGTATCCTGGCTCACGACGCCGATATTGGCGCGCAGGGATTCCTGGGTGACTTCGGAAATATCCTGCCCGTCGATCAGGATGCGGCCGCTTTCGAGATCGTAGAAGCGCAGGAGCAGATTGACGAGGGTGGATTTACCCGCGCCCGACTGGCCGACGAGGCCGATCTTCTCGCCGGGCGCAATGGATATGTTCAGCCCCTCGATGACGCCCTTGTCGCGCCCGTAGTGGAAGCGGACGTTCTCGAAATCCACCGCGGCGTTTTCGACCTCGAGCGGCTTTGCGTCCCGGGCGTCGACCAGTTCGAGAGGCCTGGCGATGGTTTCCATGGCATTCTGGACGATACCGAAATGCCGCATCATGCCGTTCAACTGCCCCATCATCCGACCCTGCATCATGTTGAGCCGCAGGACCAGCGCGAGCGCGAACGCCACCGCGCCGATCGTGATCGAGTCGGCGGCCCACAGCTGGATGGACAGCACGCCGAAGGCGATGATCATTACCGTGCTCAACAGCCCCATCGCCGTGCGCACGCCAGTGACGAGCCGCCCCAGCCGGGTCGCGGAATCGAGGAAACGCTTGAAGCCGTTGCGGACGTACTGGTCGTTGTCCTCGTCATTGCCGAAAAGGCGAAGGGTCTGGATATTGGCGAAGCTGTCGGTCACGCGCCCGTTGAGCATGGAGGCGTTTTCGGCGTTCTCGGTGGCGCGGGCGCGCATGCGGGGCACGAAATACCGCGCGAGCACCGAAAAGATCGCGATCCAGACGACGATCAGCCCCGCCATGCGCAGGTCGAGCTGGGCAAAAAGGAACAGCGTCGTCCCCGCAAAGATCGTCAGCGCCCAGGCGACCTGGACGACGCTGGCGATGAAATCGTTGAGCGATTGGGAGGCCTGAGTAACCTTGGTGACGAGCCGTCCGGCAAAGTCGTCGTTGAAGAAGCGCATGGACTGGCGCGAGACGTAGACATAGGCCTGCCAGCGCACAAGCGTCGTGAACCCGCGCCCGATCGTCTGTTCTTCGACGAGTGCCTGGATCGTCGGCGCGAGGAAACGCCCCACGACGACGACGACGAGCATGACGAGCAGTTCGGTGCCGTGATCGGTGACGAGCCCCGTCCAGCCGGCGGCGGCGTTGCTCGTTTCGAGCAAATCGATAAGCCGGCCCATATAAAAAAAGAACAGCGCCTCGAACAGCGAGGTGAGCCCGGCGAGCGCGATCACGAGCACATACGGCCCCTTGGCCTGCCGGAGGTAGTGCCAGAGAAACCCCCGCACAGTGTCGGGGGGTTGCATGTCGTCCTGAGGGCGGAACGGATCGACCCAGGTTTCGAAAATGCGCGAAACCCGGCGGACCGGATTGACGAAAATCTTGCTCATGGCGTCACCGTGCGGCGAACTCAAGAATAAGTCAAGATATATCTTGAGTGCGACATGGCGCGGCGATTCCGGCGGCGGACCGCCGCCGGTTACTGCGCTGCCACGCCGCCCTCTTCGGTGGCCTCGACGTCGATGAAGCCGCCCGATTGCCGTGCCCAGAGTCGCGCATAGGTCCCGCCGGACTCGACCAGTTCGGCGTGCGTCCCCTCCTCGACCACCTTGCCCTCATCGAGGATGATGAGCCGGTCCATCGCCGCGATGGTCGAGAGCCGGTGCGCGATGGCGATCACGGTCTTGCCTTCCATGAGCATGTCCAACTGGCTCTGGATGGCGGCCTCGACCTCGCTGTCGAGCGCGGAGGTGGCTTCGTCGAGCACCAGGATGGGCGCGTCTTTCAAAAGCACGCGCGCGATCGCGATGCGCTGGCGCTGGCCGCCCGAGAGCTTGACGCCACGCTCGCCCACATGGGCGTCGTAGCCCTTGCGGCCCTTCGCATCCGCGAGGGTGAGGATGAAGTCGTGCGCCTCGGCCTTTTTCGCCGCGGCAATCATCTCCTCGTCGGAGGCGTCGGGGCGGCCGTACTTGATGTTCTCCCGGACCGAGCGGTGCAAGAGCGAGGTATCCTGGGTCACGACGCCGATATTGGCCCGCAGCGAATCCTGGGTGACGGTCGCGATATCCCTGCCGTCGATGAGGATTTCGCCCGCCTGACGGTCGTAGAACCGGAGCAGGAGGTTGACGATGGTCGACTTGCCCGCGCCCGAACGGCCCACGAGCCCGATCTTTTCGCCGGGGCGGATGTCGAGGTTCAGCCCCTCGATGACGCGGCTCTGCTCATGGCCCTTCCGGTCATAGGTGAAGGCGACGTCGCGGAACTGGATGTGGCCCGTAACCTGGCCCAGGGGCTTGGCCTCAGGAGCATCGCCCACGACGCGCGGGAGCGAAATCGAATTGATGCCGTCCCGGACGGTGCCGATGTTTTCGAACAGCGCCGACATTTCCCACATGATCCAGTGGCTCATGCCCTGAAAGCGCATCACGAGGCCCGTCGCCACCGCGATGGCGCCCGCGGTCATCGAGCCGCCCAACCACAGCCAGATGCCGACCGCGCTGACGGAGAACAGCAGCAGCGCGTTGAGCGTCGTGATCGAACTGTCGAGGATCGTCACCATGCGCATCTGGCGGTGCACGGTGACGAGGAATTCGTCCATGCCTTCGCGCGCATAGGCTTCCTCGCGGGTGGAGTGCGAGAAGAGCTTGACGGTGGCGATATTGGTGTAGCTGTCGACGATGCGGCCGGTCATCATCGAACGGGCGTCCGCCTGGAGTTGGGATACCTTGCCGAGCCTGGGAATGAAATAGCTGAGCACGGCGCCATAGGCAGCGAGCCAAACGAGGAAGGGCACCATCAGCCGCCAGTCGGTCAGCGCGACGAGAACGACGGCGCCGATAAAGTAGATGACGACGTAGTTCACCACGTCAAGCAGCTTCATCACCGTCTCGCGCACGGCGAGCGAGGTCTGCATCACCTTGGTGGCGATGCGACCGGCGAACTCGTCCTGGAAATAGCTCATCGACTGGCGGATGAGGTAGCGGTGCGCCATCCAGCGGACGCGCTGGGGAAAGTTGCCCAGAAGCGTCTGATGGATGGTGAGCGCGCTAAAAAGCGCCAGCACCGGAATGACGACGACGACAAACACCGCCATCACGATGAGGAACGGGCCTTCGTCGGCGAGGAAGGTTTCCCGGTTCGCCGAGGCCAGCCAGTCAACGATATCGCCCAGAAACGCAAAGAGCATGACTTCGGCCAGCGCGATGCTCGCCGAGAGCACGGCCATCGTCGCAAGCGGAAGCCGCGCGCCCCGCATATAATGCAGACAGAACGCCAGAAGGCCGCGCGGCGGCTGGGCGGGCTGCTCGGGCGGATACGGCTCAAGCCGGCTTTCAAACCAACGAAACATAATTGTCACCACATACGATAGCCGGAGCGCCCCATCGCGCGCCTTCCCACAAGAACGCCACGAAGCGTGGTCGAAATCCGACCTTTTTCCAAGTATATACTTGATAAATTGTTGTCCCGCAATCCATCAAGCCGCAGTCAGGCCGCCGCGTCACCGGACAGCCCGGCAGAATACAGCAAAGCGCGGTCGGTTGTCTGCACCCGGCGCCATCAATTGCCAGCCGATAGCGCCCGACTGCGAATCGCTCCCCGCCTAAACCAGAGCGAACGAACGTAACGCAGGCATGACCGGCATGGGTGCAGAATAATTTTTCGCAACCTTTAAGTGACTCTGCGGACTCGCAAATTTCCCGCCGCACGCGTGGCGGCGACTTTTGCCTCTGGACAAGAGTCATCGTGTTGATTCAATGTCTTACCACACGAAAACTTTCGGGGCAGCCGCATCGGGCGCGGGTGTTGTGGGCTATGAATTCGGCGGACATATCCGGCGTTGACGACGGGGGAGTCTCTTGCTCCCATGCGCACGCGCTCGATCGCTCTTCCGCCTTTTCACCCCTTCTAAAAACCACAGCAAGAACCGCACTTTTCGCCCTGGCACTGGTCGCCGCGACGGTGTTCACGGCATACGAGGTCTACCGCGCGGTCGCGGCGTTCCATGAACGGCTGGGCCTTGCAGCCGCGCTCACGGCGGCGGAAGCCGGGATCTCGGCGGCGACCGGGCGTGGCTTCGATGTCATCGTGACGGACCCCGACGATATTGTCCTCTCAAGCACGCTCGATGCCGTGGTACCCGGCGCCATCCTCTCCGCCGACACGGTGACGCCGGCTTTGGCCCGCGCCGAGGCCGAGACCGAGACCGGGCGCGTCGTCGTCACCGCCCCTTATACGACGCTCCTTGGCGCCCTTGCGCCGAAGCTCGGCTTCGCGGGGGCGCTGGCGCTTCTTTCCGTTCTTTTGGCGTCGCGCGGGCAGACCGACGCGCGGCCACGGGCACACAGCGCGTTCGAACCCGTGGTCGATGCGGTGCCGCACGGTCTTGCCCGGTGGACAGCGGACGGCCAACTCGTTTGTGCCAATGCCGCCTTCGCGCACCTTCTGCGGATCGAGGCGGAAGCGCTCGTTCCCGGCGCCGATTACGCGCTCGTTTCGCGCGCGATGACCGGCAAGATCTCGGCGCGGCCGGTGGTGGAGACCGAGCACAGGCGTCTGGTCGAGCTGGCGCGCAGCGACGGCAGCGTCATCACGCTCGACGAACGGCCCTGCACAGGCGGCGGCTTCGTCACGGTGGTCTCGGACATCACCGAACGCAAGGCCGCGGACCGCATGCTCAGCGCCGTCCGGAACGAGCAGCGACTGCTTGCGCGGCAGTATCACGAAGAAAAGATCCGCGCCGAGGCCGCGAGCCGGGCCAAGAGCGCTTTCCTTGCGCATCTGAGCCACGATATCCGCACGCCGCTCAACCACATCATCGGGTTCGCCGATCTGATGCGCCTCGAGGCGTTCGGTCCGCTGGGGGACGACAACTACCGCACCTATCTGGGGGATATCAAAACGTCGGGCGAAAAGCTGCTCGAACGGTTTGCCGCGATCCTCGAATTCGCCGAGCTGGAAAGCGGTTGCAAGGCGCTCGAATGCGAGCCCCTGCCCCTTTCGGCGTTCTTCAGCGACACACGGGCGCGCTATGCCAAGCAGGCGGCGCGGGCGGGAATACGGTTTCAGGTCGCGTCGCGCGTGGAGGGCGAAATCCGCGGTGACCGGCATTACCTCGACCTTATGGTCGGCCATCTCATCGACAATGCCATCCGGCATACCCCGCGCGGCGGTGAAATCCGCATGGCGGCATGGACCGCCGATGACGGGGTGGTCATCGAGCTGACCGATACCGGCACGGGGATGCCGCCCGAGACGTTGTCGCAGCTTTCCCAGCCGTTCGTTCTGGCGGACGCTTCGGCGACAAAGTCCCATGAAGGGGTCGGGCTCGGCATCGCAATGGCGCGGACCATTGCGGAATTGAGCGGGGGCCGGCTGGCGATCGACTCGATGGAGGGCGTCGGCACGACCGTGGCGATCTGCCTGCCGCTTCACATCGCGTCGGACAGCCTGACATCGCGGGCGGCGGCCTAGGCCTCCAGCATCCTGGTGTAAAACGCTTCTGCAGCGTCGGCGACGTCCTTGCGCATGGCCGCGATGTCGGCTTCAAGCAGCGCGAAGGACGGGTAGTTGGTACGCCGGGCCAGAAGTTCGCGGAACGCACCGGTCCAGCCTTCGTCCTTGAGCGGGTCGAGCAGACAGGCGCTCATCAACTCCAGAACCGACGAATAGACGCCGTGGATCTCGGCGAGCCGTTCGCCCTGGGACAGGATGCCGGTTTCGGCGAGCCGCATCAAAACACGGGCGGGCGGCGCCTGGGGGACGTCGAGGTCTTTGCCGACGATCAGTTGCGCGGTCTGGGCGATGAACTCGAGATCGACAAGGCCGCCCTCGTGGAGCTTGAGATCGAAGGGATGGCGCGCCGGGCGTTCGCGGGCCATCAGCGCCCGCATGTCGCGCACGTCGGTTACCGTCTTTTTGGGGTCGCGGTCCTGAGCCATGATCGCGGCGATTTCATCGTCGACCGCTTCGGCCAGTCCCGGATCGGCAATCGCCATGCGCGCGCGTGTGAGCGCGAGGTGTTCCCAGGTCCAGGCTTCCTCGCGCTGGTAGCTCCGGAAGCGCCGCAAGCTGGTCGCCAGCGGTCCGGCATTGCCTGAGGGCCGCAGCCGCATGTCGGCTTCGTAGAGCACGCCTTCCGCGGTCGGCGCGGTGATCGCTGTGAGAAGCCGCTGGGTCAGCCGCGTGAAATAGGAGGGGGGATCGAGCGGCTTTTCGCCGTCGGAGCCCTTCGTCCCCTCGGGCACGTCGTAGAGCATGATGAAGTCGAGATCCGAGGTCGCCGTCATTTCCCGGCTGGCCACTTTGCCAAATGCCAGAAGCCCGACCCGGGCGCCTTCGATCGTGCCGTGGCGCTCGGCGAAGTTCCGGCGCACCGCATCAAAGAGCCGCGCCATCAGCGTTTCGGCGAGGGCGGTAAACTGCCGGCCGGCCTGCTCGGCGCTCAACGCGCCACCGACGAGGCCGGCGGAAATCAGGAATTTCTGCTCCTGACCGATGATGCGGGCCCTGTCGATCAGGTCCTCGTACGACCGGGCGTCGGCAAGAAAGGCGTCGACGCTTGCAACGAGCGCTTCGGACTCCGCGATATCGCCCGCAAAAGACGGATCGATAAGCCCGTCCATGACGTGCGCGCGATGGATCACCGCTTCGGCAAGCCGGGGTGCGGAGGCCATGAAATCGATGAGGAGCTGGGCGAGGACTTCGTGGTTGTGCAGGAGCGCGAACATCTGGACGCCGGCGGGCAGGCGCCTGAGAAAATCGTCGAACCGGACAAACGCCGCGTCCGCGTTGCCGGTGGCGGCGATGGTCTTGAGCAGGGTCGGCAGGAATTCGGTCAGGTGCTCGCGCGCCTTGGCTGCGCGCGTGGCGGCATATCCGCCATAGTGCCATTTGCGGATGGTGGCGGACACGGATGCCGGGTCGGAAAAGCCCAGCCCCGAGAGCGTTTCAAGCGTGCCGGGGTCGTCGTCCGAGCCGGTAAAGACGAGATTGCCCATCTCGCCGGCCAGCGACGCGCCCTCGGTGAAGAGCTCCGAATAATAGTTGACCACGCGTCCGAGCGCGTGGCGGTAGGCGTCCTCGAACGCCTCGCGGGTGTCGTATCCCATCAGCAAGGCAATCTCGGCGACGCCATCCTCGGTCTCCGGCATCGTGTGGGTCTGCTCGTCGCGCAGCATCTGCAGCCGGTTTTCGACCGCGCGCAGGAACCAGTAGGTCTCTTCGAGATCCTTTTCCGTTTCGCCATTGATCCAGCCGCCCCGCGCCAGTGCGGCGAGCGCCTGGGCCGTTGGCCTGACGCGCAGATCCGGGTCGCGGCCGCCCGCGATCAGTTGCTGGGTCTGGACGAAGAACTCGATCTCCCGGATACCGCCACGTCCGAGCTTGACGTTGTGGCCCAATACCCGCTCGCCGCCGACCTTGCGGTGGATATTGATCTGGCGCTTCATGGCCTGGATGTCGGCGATGGTGGCGAAGTCGAGATGCTTGCGCCAGATGAAGGGCGCGAGGTCCTTGAGAAACCGTTCGCCGACCTTCTTGTCTCCGGCACAAGGCCGCGCCTTGATCCAGGCGGCGCGCTCCCAGTTCTGACCGCGCGATTCGTAATAGCTCATCGCGGCATCGACCGAGATGGCGACGGGCGTCGATCCCGGGTCGGGACGCAGGCGCACGTCGGTGCGGAAGACGTAGCCGTCGGCGGTCCGATCCTGCATCATCGCGACGAGGTGCCGGACCATGCGGACATAGATCTTGTTGTGGTCCGCATCGGGTGCCAGAGCGGAGCTTTGCGGATCGTAGAAGACGACGATGTCGATATCGGAGGAGTAGTTGAGTTCCTGCCCGCCGTGTTTGCCGAGCGCGAAAATGGCAAGGCCGGAATTGGCGGCCGTGGCCTTGTCTTCGGGGAGCGCCAGTTCGCCTCGCCCGGCCGCTTCGCGCATCATCAGATCGAGACAGGCTTCGAGCGCCGTATCCGCAATATCCGACATCGCCCGTGTCGTTTCCCGCGCTGTCCAGACACCGCCGAGTTCGGCAACCGCAGCGAGCAGGGCGCCGCGGGCCTTGCCGATCCGCAGGGCTTTCCCCAGATCCGCCTCGGTCTCCGCCTCGCGGCCGGCGCGGGCCATTTCGGCAAGTATGCTTTCGAAAGCCGGTTCGGGCGCTGTACTCAGAATATCAGCCAGCCAGCCGGCGTGCCGGACGGCAAGCTCGTTGAGGTAGGGCGCCGTCGCCAGGATGGGCGCGAGCGTCTCGCCCGCGCGTTCGAGGTTTTCGCGTGGGGACGACTCGGCGGCCTCAAGAAGCGCCGCAAGTGCCTCGGCGTCGCCTTGTGCCGATGCAAGCGGCTTGAGCCCTTCGACAAGCGCCGTCATGGCCGTCCTCCCGCGAGAAGATCAGGCGTTTGGAAAGACGATGACCGCCTTGGCGCCGGGCGCGTTGTCCTCGAAATGCACCGTGCCCTTGTGGAGCCGGACGACGGCGGAGACCAGCGCCAGGCCGAGCCCGGCACCCGGTTCGGTGCGGCTGGCCTCCAGTCGCGCGAACCGCTCGAACACGCGCTTGCGGTCTGGCTCGGGAATTCCCGGCCCGGTGTCGGCAACTTCAATCGTGATACTCCCACGCTCGCGACGCGCGGCTATCGTGATCCGCCCGCCCTCGTCTTGACCTTCCACGCTGTATTTTATTGCGTTTTCGACAAGATTTACAAGGGCTTGCCCGATGAGTTCACGGTTCGCAGTCATCGTCAGGCCGGGCTCGATGTCCGCATCGAGCGTCAGCCCGGCATCCTCGGCGACCGGCCCGTAGAGTTCGGCGACGTCGGAGACGACCTCGGAGAGGTCGGTCTCGCTCAGCGCCCCGGACGGGGTTCCGGCTTCGGCACGCGCGATCAGCAACAGCGCGTTGAAGGTGCGGATCAGCTGGTCGGATTCGGCGATCGTCGTTTCGAGCGCGGCGCGTTGCGTTTCGGGACCGGTGCCCTCGCGCAACGCTGCCTCGGCGCGATTGCGCAGGCGGGTGAGCGGGGTCTTGAGGTCGTGCGCGACGTTATCGGTCACTTCCTTCATACCGGCCATCAACTGCTCGATCCGGTCGAGCATGGCGTTGAGGCTGGTGGCGACGGCGTCGAATTCGTCGTTTCGCCCGGTGACCGGCACGCGCTCGGAGAGGTTGCCCGACATGATCTTGGTCGAGGTGCCGGTAATCCCGTCGATGCGGCGCAGCACGTAGCGCGAGGTGATCCCGCCAGCGAGCACCGACAGCACGACGATGGCGAGCGCGCCCCAGAAATAGGTGGAGAAGATGATGGCGGTAAAATCGCGCCGCTCGCCGATATCCCGTCCGATCACCAGCCGCAGCCCGTCAGCGAGTGCGATGGACTCCACGATCGCACGGCCCTTGGTGGGATCGCGGTCGCCTGGAGCGCCGTAGATCTCAAGCCCGCGCTCGTAAGTCAGCTCGTAACGCCCCTGCTCGGCCAACACGGCGGCCGGGAAATCGGTCACGTTGCCGGCGAGCATCGTGCCGGTGGCATCGCCGAGATAATAGATGCCCGGGCCGGGCCGGTCGGCAAGGCGTTGGACGGCGAAGATCATCGTGTTGATATTGGAGCGCGATGCGAGCAGCCGGAGCTGGCCGACTTCCCTGTCGATGGCATAGCTCTGCTGACGCTGGATCTGCACCGAGGTCTGATAGGCCAGAAACGACAACAGGATCAGCGCGAAGCCGACGAAAATGGCGATAAACATCGCCGTGAGGCGTACCGTCGTCGTCCGCCACAGCTTGCCAAGCGAGAAGGCGCGCTTGTCAGTCACGGATCATATACCCCGCGCCGCGCACGGTCTGGAGCAACTGGCGCTCATGGCCCTTGTCGACCTTTGCGCGCAGCCGCGACATGTGCACGTCGATCACGTTGGTCTGGGGGTCGAAATGATAGTCCCAGACGTTTTCGAGGAGCATGGTCCGGGTCACCACGCGTCCGGCGTTCTTCATCAGGTATTCGAGCAGGCGGAATTCGCGCGGCTGGAGCAATACGTGTTCGCCGGCACGCTCGACGCGGCGCGAGAGGCGGTCGAGGGTCAGATCCGCCACCTGATAGTGGGTTTCCGCCTCCGCCGGCGCGGAGCGCCGCGCCAGCACTTCGATGCGCGCCAGCAGCTCAGAGAAGGCATAGGGCTTGACCAGATAGTCGTCGCCGCCGGCGCGCAGTCCCTTGACCCTGTCGTCGACTTCGCCGAGCGCGGAGAGGATCAGCGCGGGCGTCTTGTCGTCTTCGGCACGCAGCGATTCGATGATCGAGAGCCCGTCGCGGCGGGGCAACATGCGGTCGACGATCAGGACGTCGTAGTCCATGCCCGAGGCCATCGCGTATCCGGTTTCGCCGTCCGCGGCGTGGTGGGTGATGTGCCCGCATTCGTCCAGTGCCTGAACCAGGTAGGACGCCGCTTCCCTGTCGTCTTCAATCAGCAGAATTTTCATCGTTCTTGCCCCCAAAACCCAATGCCCTTTGCACCAAGGGCGGCGCCGGACAGGCCGGCGCCGCCCCCGAACTACGCTAGCGCACGCTTACTCGCTCGCGAACGGAACGCCGAGGAAGCGGACGACGCCGTCGCGCTCAACCTTGAGCGGGACCGCCTGGCGGCCACTGTCGCGAACCGCCGCGAGCACGTCCTCGAACTGGCTCATCGAGGTCAGCACCTGGCCATCGGCTTCGAGCACGACGTCGCCGGGCGCAAGGCCGCGGGTCGCTGCCGGGCTGTCGGGCTCAACGCCCGCGACGACGAGGCCTTCGCCGCCTGCATGGGGCTCAAGCATGACGCCGATGCTGGTGCTGGTGGGCTCGGCTTCTTCCTGCTGGCTGCGATCCGACGGCGCCGGTGCCGCATCCAGATCATCCGGAAGACGGTCGAGCGTTACGTTGATCGCGGTGTCCTGGCCGTCCCGAACGATGCCGAGTTCGACCGACGTACCCGGTGCGATCTGCGAGATGACGCGGGAGAGTTCGCGGCCGTCCTCGATGTCCTGGCCGTCGACCGAGACGATCACGTCGCCGGATTCGACGCCCGCCGCACCGGCCGGAGCGTCCGCGATGGTTTCGGTCACCAGCGCGCCGTCGGTGCTGTCGAGCCCCAGGCCCGCCGCCAGATCCTCGGAGATGTCCTGAAGCGAGACGCCGAGGAAGCCGCGCGTCACCGTGCCATCGTCACGGAGCTGGCTGATAACGTTCTGAGCCACATGCGCGGGGATTGCGAAGGCGATGCCGACATTGCCGCCGGAGGGCGAGAAGATCGCGGTGTTGACGCCGACCACCTCGCCGCTGAGGTTGAACGACGGCCCGCCGGAATTGCCGCGGTTGATCGGCGCATCGATCTGAATGAAGTCGTCATAGGCCGAGGCGTTGATGTCGCGGCCGCGCGCGGAAATGATCCCGGCGGTCACCGTGCCGCCGAGCCCGAAGGGATTGCCCACGGCGACGACCCAGTCGCCGACGCGGCCCTCGTCATCGGCAAATTCGACGTAAGGCAGATCGTTGACGCTGTCGTCCTGCACCTTGAGCAGGGCAAGGTCGGTGCGCGGGTCGGTACCGACGACTTCGGCTGCGAGCTCGGTATCGTCCTGGAGCACCACGAGCACTTCGGACGCGTCGGCGACCACGTGGTTGTTGGTCACGATGTAGCCGTCCTGGGAGATGATGAAGCCCGATCCCACGGCCTGCATGAAGCGGCGCGGAGCCTGCCCGTTCGGCGCACCCGGCGGGGTGAACTGATCATCGAACTGATCGAAGAAGCGGCGCAGGGGGTGATCTTCGGGCAGATCGGGGAAATCGAATTCAAAGCCCGGACCGCGGCGCATGATGTCCTGGGTCGGCACTTCGGCGCGCACCTGGATCGCAACGACGGCGGGGCTCACGGCCTCGACGAGATCGGCAAAGCCGAGATTGGGCGCGCCGGTCTGCACTTCGATCTGCGCCGTGGCCGGCTGGCTGGGAAGCAGGTAGGTCGCGGCCGTGCCGCCGGCGATGACGAGCGCCAGCGTGGACGCCGCGATCAGCTTGCGGCTGGGCGTTAAAAGCAATGAACGCATGGTTGGTCTTGTCCCTTCTCTCTAGGCGGAGATTAACCCGGCAGTCCCGGGCTTTGGATGGAGATATAGTGTCCAACGCCTTTCCGCGCAGTGTCGTTCAGATTAAATCTCCGTAATGGACGCGGCCAAAACAAGGCTAGAAGACCGCGCCGCGCAGCATTTCAAGGGCCATGAGGGACAAGACGATCCTGAATCCGCGCCGGAAGGTTCGTTCCGGCATATGCTCGAGCAGACGGCTGCCGAGAAGCGTTCCGGCAAAGCCCGATGCGATCATGAGGGCGATGAGGGGAAGATAGGCTGCGAAGGCGAAGCCCAGAGCGGAGAACACGACCACCTTGGCGACGTTGGAAAACGCCATGATCGTCGCATGCGTCGCAATGAGCGCGCGCCGGTCGGCGATTTTGCGCAGGAAATTGGCGACCAGCGGGCCGGAGACGCCGGTCACCATCCCGAGTGCGGAAATGAGGACGCCTGCGGCCACGTTTGCCAGCGGTCCGCGTCCGCTGATGTCGGGCTGCGGTCCCCACAGGCAATAGAGGATGAATATGCCGATCAGGATCTGAAACAGCGCCTCGGGAAGGGCCACGGCAATGCCGCCACCCGCGACAGCTCCGGGGATCGCTCCGAGTGCGAACCAGACCGCCGTATGCCACTGGATGTGCGCCCGCTGCACCACGGCGCGGCCGGCGTTCGACCCCAGTTGAATGCAGCCGTGCACCGGCACCAGGATTGCGGGCGGCATGACGAGGCCAAGCCCCGCGAGCATCGCCATGCCGCCGCCGAGCCCGAAGGCGGCCGTCAACGCGGATGCAAAGAAACTCAGAACGATGAGCGCCAGCGCGACGCCGAAGCTCACTCCCTCGGGCAAAAACGTGAAAGTGCTGAACGTCATGGGTCACCGGGTCGTTTTAGAACCGGTTTGCGCCCACATGGGTCGAAAGGGAATTGCCGGTCGGCGATGACGGGTCGCGCGCGCCGCTATGACTTGGAGAGGCGGTCGAGCGCCTTTTGCTCGTCGGGGGACAGGCCGGCCGCGCCGGTTTGCGCCCGGCGCTTACGCATGGCGCCGATGAGGACGGCAGCGAGCCCGATCAGAAGCAGCGCGGGCGCGGCGATCCACAAGAGGATGGTGTGGACGCCCACAACCGGCCTCAATAGAACGAATTCGCCGTATCGCGCGACGACATAGTCGTAGACTTCCTGGTCGGTATCGCCGGCAACGAGGCGTTCGCGGACGAGGACCCGCAAATCACGCGCGAGTTCGGCGTCCGAATCGTCGATGGACTGGTTCTGGCAAACGAGGCAGCGGAGGTTTTCCGAAATCGAGCGCGCGCGCGTTTCAAGCACCGGGTTGTCGAGAACTTCGTCGGGCTGGACCGCCATTGCGGCGCCCGGCGAGGCGAGGACCACTGCGAGGAGGACAGCTCTGATCCAGCGTGTCATTGCGCTGTCTCCGCCTTTTTACGCGCGGTCTTGGGCGCGCCGACGCGGATGCGGCGGTCGGTGAGCGACAATGCACCCGCGCCCGCCATGATGACCGCCCCGAGCCAGATGAGCGTCACGAACGGCTTGTGCCAGAGGCGGACGACGCGGCCACCCTCGGCCATGCGTTCGCCGAACTGGATGTAGAGCTGGGAGAAGCCGTAGGTATCGATGCCGGCCTCGGTGGTCGGCATGCGGCTGACGAGGTAGGTCCGGCGCTCCGAGGTGATTTCGTGCGTCGTGCCCCAGGGCGATGCGACGGCGAATGTGCCCCGGTCGGCGGAGAAGTTTTCGCCTGCGATCTGGCTCTCGCCCTCATAGGTCACCGTGTAGCCCGCGACGTCCACGGTTTCGCCGGGCCGCATCGCGGTAATCACTTCTGTTTCGAATGCCGTCGCGCAGACGATGCCGATAACGGTGACGCCGACGCCGAAATGGGCCATGGCGGTCGAATAGACCGAACGGGGCAGCCCCTTGAGCCGCTGCCAGCTTGCGCCCGGACGGCGCCTTCCCAGTGCGGCGCGGTCGGCGAGCTCGGCCAGGGCGCCGATCATGATCCAGAAGCCGATCGCGAGGCCCAACGGCGCGAGCGACATGGGGAACCCGATCAGGGCGAAGACGATAATCGAAACGATGAGCGTTGCGGCGATGGCGAAGGTAAGCCTTTGGACAACGGCAACGAGATCGCCGCGTTTCCAGGCGAGGAACGGACCGAACGGGATGATGAGGAGAAGCGGCACCATCAGCGCGCCGAATGTGAGATCGAAGAACGGCGCGCCGACGGTGATGCGAGCACCTGTCAAGGCTTCGAGGACGAGCGGATAGAGCGTGCCCACGAGCACGCCGGCGGTCGCCGTCGAAAGGAAGAGATTGTTGAGGATCAAGGCCCCTTCCCGGCTCACCGGCGCAAAAAGGCCGCCGGCGCGCAGTGCCGGTGCCCTGAGCGCAAAGAGCGCGAAGGCGCCGCCGATGAATACCGCCAGCATGCCAAGGATCACCGTGCCCCGCGCCGGATCGGACGCAAAGGTGTGCACCGAGGTCAGAATGCCCGAGCGGACGAGGAACGTCCCCAACAGCGAGAGGGCGAAGGTAATGGTCGCGAGAAAGATCGTCCAGATCTTGAGCGCGTTGCGCTTTTCCATGACGATGGCGGAATGCAGCAGCGCCGTGCCGGCAAGCCAGGGCATGAAGCTCGCGTTCTCCACCGGATCCCAGAACCACCAGCCGCCCCAGCCGAGCTCGTAATAGGCCCAATAGGAGCCCATCGCGATCCCGAGCGTCAGGAAGGACCAGCTCGCCAGCGTCCAGGGCCGCACCCAGCGCGCCCACGCCGCATCGATGCGCCCGGATATCAGCGCGGCGGCGGCGAACGAGAAGCAGATCGAAAAGCCGACGTAGCCCAGGTAGAGCAGTGGCGGATGGATGGCGAGGCCAAGATCCTGCAGGATCGGGTTGAGTTCGGTCCCGTCCATCGGCGCAGGATCGAGGCGCCAGAACGGGTTGGACGTGAGGAGCACGAAACCCGAGAATGCGGCAACGAGCAGGCCCTGGCAGGAAAGCACCAGTGTCGCCAGATCGCGCGGCAGGTTGCGCCCGAACGCCGCCACAGCGGCGCCGAAAAGCACGAGGATCAGCACAAAGAGCAGCATCGAGCCCTCGTGGTTCCCCCAAACGCTCGTGATCTTGTAGATGAGCGGCTGCAGGGAATGGGAGTGCTCGACCACCAGCCGCACCGAGAAGTCGGACGCGACAAACGCCTGCGTCAGGGTGGCGAAGCCGAGCCCGACGAGGAGGAATTGGAGAATCGCCGCCTGCTGGACGAAACGGGCTGCGGTTCCCGACGCCCGCCAGAAAGCAAAGCCGATCGCGGCCTGCGCGACGGCAAGAACACAGGCAAGAACGAGCGCGAAATGGCCGAGTTCTATGAGCATGCGGTCCGTTACTCTCCCCCCTGCCATACGCCCTGGTCGCGCAGCGTGTCGGCGACCTCGCGGGGCAGGTAATTCTCGTCGTGCTTGGCAAGCACGTTGGTGGCCTCGAATGTCCCGTCGGGACGTATGCTGCCCTCGGCGACGACCCCCTGCCCCTCCCGGAAGAGGTCGGGCAGAATGCCGACATAGTGGGCCGTCATCTCGGTCGCGCCGTCGGTCACAACGAAGGTGTTGGTCTCGCCGTCCTGCATCCAGCTGCCATCGGCGACCAGCCCGCCCAGACGGATGGCCTCCCCCGGCGCGACGCCTTTTTCGGCGATCTCGCTCGGCGAATAGAAAAAGACGATCTGGTCGCGCAGAGCCATCAGGATCAGACCGGCGGCGATCGCAAGGACGAGGCCCAATCCGGCGATAATGCTCAAACGCTTCTGCTTGCGGGTCAAGGCCACCTATTGCTGCTCCGTCAAACCAAGTTCCTCGGCCAGCGCCTCGAGCGCCAGTCTGTCCTGTCCCTCGAGCGCGGCCAGTCCCCGTTCGAGATCGTCCCGTGCGGCCTCTGCGCCGTCGAGCACATTGCGCGAGCGCACGAGCTGCATCCATTCATCGGCCCTGCCACCTTCATCGTAGAGCCGTGCGGCGAGACCTTCCACCATGCCGCGGATCATAACGTCCATTGTCGCGTCCGGTTCGGGCTCGCTCAGCTCACCCACTCGCGCTCCGGCCTGCGCTGCGTCGAGCCCCGCTTGCGCCGTCGCGATCCAGGGCTCCTCGCCGGTTCCGAGCGAGAGCAGATATTCCCATGCCGGGACGGCCGCGGCATAGTCCCCGCTGCGGGTCAGTTCCCCCGCGATATAAAAGCGCGAACGGACGTGCCGGGGATCGCTGTCGGCCGCGCTGCGCAAGAGCGCCATGGCATCGGGCGTCATCGCACCCTCATTGGCCATGATCATGGCCTCGGCAAGGTCGGTCTCCCGATCCGCCGTCGCCCCGTCGAGATCGATCACACGCCGGTAGGCGTTGACCGCCTCGGCAAATCGCCCCGACTGCATATAGATCGGCGCCAGCGCCTGCCAGCCGCGCACGTCGTTGGGCGTTTCCGCCATCTGCGCCTCGACCCGGGCGACAGCGTCCTCAATCGAGATCTCCGCGCCCGCCGCCAATTCGCGCTCCGCCAGCGGCTGGGCGGGAAGATCGGCGCGGCCAATCGCGAAATACAGCCCGAAGCTGGCCACAAGAATGCCCGCGAGCACGCCGCCGACAAGAATCGGTCCCGGCCCGGTCGTGCTCGTTGTTTTCGCGTCCTGCTCGTGACGCATGAATTCGCGCGCCAGCTCCGCCTTGGCGGCCGTCGCCTCCTCGGGCGATAGCCGCCCGGCTTCTGAGTCGGCGTCGATTTCCGCAAGCTGGCTTTTATAGAACGCCGTCGCGGCCGTATCGGACGCAGAGTCTGCGTCTTTCCGGCGCGTCACGACAAAGAGCGCACCACAAACGACGATGGCCAACAGTAAGGCGGTTATCCAGAGCAAGTGTGAGGCTAACCCTTGAAATAAAAAGCAATGCTGCTTCTATAGGCGAATTGCGCACAAAATGCAGGCATTTGCCGCCGCGCGCATTGCCGCACCACTCGTAAAAAGAAAGTGATCGGACGCCTTGGCGGCTCAGGAGCGCAAAGTCAACTCGAAGGGAACCATCGCCGTCGTCGGCGACAGCCCGTTCGCCGCCTTCCTGGCGGGCCTGCTCGCATCGGCCCACGGGCGCGAAACCATGCTCGTCGGCGCCACGCCGTCACCGCTGCGTGTTCCGCGAGGTCCCGCGCTCTCCATCGCACCGCTGCTGCGCCCCGAGAGCTGGCGGCTCCTGCTCGATACCGTGCCCGAGACGCTGAGGCTGCTCGCCCGCATCGGCCCGCGGCTGAGCGAACGCTCGAATGTGGTTCTCGGCGCGTCGGGCGCGCTGCAATCGTATGCGCTCGAGCATTCCCGGCACCTCGCGGCCGGCTTTGGTCAGGCCGTCGAGCCTGCAGTCCCCGCCCCGACGGGTTTCGATACCGCCTATCGCGTCCGCGACGCGCACCGGATCGTCGAGGCGGCGTTCTGGTCCGCCGTACCGGACTGGCTCGCGCGCCACAACGTCACCACCATCGCGCCGGGCGAACCCCTCAGCCTGCGCCGCGACGGGTCGGGCACCGTCGGTGGCCTGCAGGCCGATCACGTCGTTCTGGCCGACGATACCGCGATCGCCGCCCATTGCAACCGCTACGATCTCGATGCCATCGCCCATCGCGTCGCGATGACGGCATTCCGCACCGAGCCTGCCGCACCGCTCGACGACCCCGTCCGCATGGCGATGGGCGGGGATTTTGCGCTCACGCAGACACCCGATTTGGCGCTCGATATCGTCGCCCCCGGCCAGCCCGCCGACGCAGTCCGGCATGCGGGGCGTTTCCTCGCTCATCCCGCATCGGTGCGCCTTGCGGCCCGGTCGTCCTTCGACGCACTGGTCCCGCGGGACGGCGCGCCGGTTTTCGGCCGACTGCGTCAGGGCCGCGCGACCGTCGTATTCGGGCTCGGCGCCGGCGCGGTCTTCGTGGCGCCGGCGATTGCGCGCCTTATCGCCGGCGAGCCGATGGCCGCCGAGCGCGGCTGGGCCGAGGCGCGCCGGGCGAACCGCGATATGAGCCGCTCGCCCGTCGCCGAATTCCCGCCCGTCACACGCGAGAGTGTGGCATGACCCAGCCAAACCGGATGCCGAGCCCGCATGCGGCGGATTTTTCCGCGCCGCAGATCGATCCCGCGGCGCCAGTGACGTTTCGGCTCGACGGCCGGCGGCTGACCGGCTTTGCGGGCGATACAGTGCTCTCGGCCCTGCTTGCCAATGGCATCGACATCGTCGGTATCCATATGGGTCACCCGCTCGCACTCGATGAGACGACAGCGCCGCCCATCGCGCTCAAGGGCAATGAGGGGCAGCCGGATCTCAGTATGCCCATGGCGCTCTGCCCGATCGTCGAGGGCGCCGAGTTCATAACCTGCGCACCCAAGCGCATCCGCACGACCCTGGGCAAGACGCTCGGCGCGCTGGGCACCCTGCCGGCGAGCCTCGATCTCGACCTCGCGCGCGGGCTCCCGCCAGTAATGCCCTGGATCGCCGGCACGCCGGAAGTCCGCGTCTCCGCCGACGTCGCCATTGTCGGGGGCGGGCTTGCGGGCATGGCCGCCGCCCTGCGCGCCTGCGCGCGTGGCGCTCGCGCCGTGCTGATCGAGCGCGCGCCCCGGCTCGGCGGACTGGCGGAATATTTCGGGAAGGTCGAGGGCGAGGCGACGCCGCGCGATATGATCGGCACGCTGGTGGGAGATCTCGCGGGCCATGAGGATGCGGCGCTCTATCTGGGCACCGAGGCGTTCGATCTTGTCGACGGACAGGTGCACGCGATCCGCGTCGTGGTGGAAAACGGCATTCCCCGCCCCCAGCGCATCGCGGTCGGCGCGCGCCATATCGTTCTCGCCACCGGCGAGGACGAGCGGCTCCCCATCTTCCCGGGCAACCGCCTGCCCGGCGTCTTCCGTTCGGCTTTCGCCTGGCGCATGGCGTCGCGCTATTCCCTCTGGCGGGGAGCCAGCGCGCACGTGCATTCGACAACGAATGCGGGCTACCGGATGGCGCTCCTGGGTGCGGATTGCGGTAAGGAGATCCGCCGCGCAAGCGATCCGCGCGGCAACCCGCAGACGCGCTTCATCGAATTCGCCAAGGCCTACGGGTTCCCGCTCGGCTGGGGCGTCCGGATCGATGCGGTGACCGCGAGGGACCGGGGGTTGGCCATCCGCCACGCCGACGCGGCCACGGGACGGCCCGCTCAGGGCGGCGTGGAGGCCGACGGTCTCATGGTCTCGGGCGGCTGGCAGCCCGACTTGACGCTCTGGCTACGCGCGGGCGGCAAGGCCCAATGGCAGGCGTCGCGCGAATGTCTCGTCCCCAAAGGGCACATGGCAGGGGTCGTTTTCGCCGGCTCGGCTGCGGGATACAAGAGCCAGACCGGCTGCGTCCAGAGCGGCGAAGCCGCCATCGACGCCCTTTTTTCGGGCCGGATGCGCGATATTTCCGATCCGCAGATCGCTCCGGTTTTCGAAACCCCCGACGGCCCGCTCACCATCGCCCGTCCGGCCCAGCGCGGGGAACCGCCCGCCTATCTCGCGCCGGGCGCCACGCTCAACGCGTTGCCAGCGCCGCGCGAGACCGGTCTGCGTGCGATATTCCTGCGGGCCGGCCCGCCGTCTCAAGCAGTCACGGACAGGGCCCTGGCGCCGCTTGAGGCCGCCAGCGCCGTTCATGCGGGGCTGGTGCCGACCGAGGCGGCGTCGCTACTCTGCCGCGAGCGCGTTATCCTGCCGCGCGGGTTCCCAGGCCCGCCGGGCACGCGGACAACCGGCGCGCCGATGCCGGACGCGTTGCCGGCGTTTCTTTTCGGACGGTTCGGCGCCAGGCAGACGCTCTGGACCCTCACTCCCGCGGCCAAACGCGCCTTCGGGCCCGGATGCATGGTTTTCGTCAACAGCGACGACGCCGATCCTGCCCAGGCCATTGGTGTCGTCGTTTCGCAGGAGGGTCCGGCCACACAAGCGCTCATCGGGACGGGGTATCTCAAACGCGGTGACACGGCGTTCATCCGCGACGGGCTCGTCGCGGTGCCCGCCACGCTCGCCGAACGGATCAAATCGGACTAGTCAGGCCTGCTGCGCCGTCCGGCGTTCGGCGCCGTCGCGGGCGCGGCGGAGGATTTCGGCGTATTCAGGGTTGAAGCGCAACTCGGCGAGCTTGATGCCGAGGTCGAGCCGTTCGCGCAGTACCGGATCGGCGGGATTGGCACGGAACATGTCGAGCGCGCGGGTGACGAGCACTTCCACGGCCTGTCCGGTTTCCGACCACGCCTGCTCGAGAAGCGCATTGAGGGCCAGGGAATCGCGGCTGTTGCGCACGGTGATCAGAAGATACATGGCGTTGAGCGCGGCCAGAACGTTGTCCGGATCGACCCGATCCGCCCCCTCGCGCGGCTTGCGCAGCGCCTTGGTGACGTTCGCCGTGATTTCGCGCATGGGCCGGTTGAGCCTTTCGGCGACCTTGCCGGTCAGATCGGCGATGATGACGCCCCAATGGGATTTGCGGTCGATCTCAAGGTTGTAGTTGATCGCGCGCATCAGGCGATGGAACCGGTCGATGGCCTTGCACGCGAGGTCGTGGTCGGCGAAAACGCCCGGATGGGTGCCCAAAAGCGCGATCTGGCTCTGCGCGTGCGAGAGCATCGCTTCGACCAGCGGCGCGAAGGCCCCGTTCGCGATCCGCACTTCGTCGCCTCCACCCGAGAGGCTGACGGCCGCCGCCATGACGCGGCTCGGATTGGCGCTCGAGGATATCATCGCCTGCATCCAGAGCGCGCGCGTAACGGGATTGTTGATCGTGATCGACTGCAGCGCGGTCGCAATAGCGGCCTCGTCCTGGAGCGTGCTCACAGCTTTGCCGAAGATGGCAGCCTGTTCGAGCAGCTTGTGGCGCCTTAGGGCCATGATCACGTAGGGCAGGCGCTTGCGGGTATCCTCGCCGCCCATCTGGATCGTATTGCGCCGCTCGAGCTCGTAATCGTCCGCCTCCTGGGCAAGCGTCTCCTTGAGCGCTTCCAGGATTTCGGGAAGCATGGCTTCGAAAGCGGCGGCAGGCGCAGCGCCGGATTCGATTCCGTCCGCGAGCCGTGCGACCGGTCCGGCGGCAACATCGCGGGCGATCCAGGTCCAGATCGCACCGGCCATTTCGCGGTCGATCCCGCCGGCAAAAGCATGGAATACGGGGGGATCGACAAGCACGCCGGACAGCGCGGCTTCAAAGGCCGGGCGCGAAACGACTTCTTCCTTGGACGCCTTGGGCGCACCAGGAGAGACGGAAGCGTCTTCAGTACGCTTGCGCTTTTCGCCTTTGAGCATGAACTAAACCGGACCGTCGCCAATCCCCGAGAATGATTGACCCTACGCCCGGAGGGTAAACAAAGATTTGTTTATTCAATGCAATAAGCCGGGTATTGCACCCGGCTTTGCATACGCGGAAATACGAGCGCGATATCAGACTTCGGCGACCGCCCAGGCGCCGGTCGTCTCGCGGCAGGCGGTGCCCGAGCGCGAGTAGCTCTGGCCGTTGACGGTTACCCGGTGGCTGAATTCGCGGCAATCGAGATTGTTGACGCGCACATAGGGGCCCACCGACACTTGGCCGGAGGCCGATCCGCTCGACCAGTCGCGCGGCGCGCCTGGCCGGCCGAACTGAAGCGCGTAGAACTGCGCATCGTTGGCTGCCGCGAGCGCGGCACTCGAAAGGAGCGGCACAACCGCGGGATCGAGGTAGTCGTAATTGCCGGGCGTGAGACTTGCCGGCTGAATCGGCGTGGAGGACGGCGTTTGCGGCTGCGGCTCGGGCAAGGTGGGTTCACTCGTCACCGGCGGCTGGGTCACGAGGGTCGAGGAGGGCGGCGTATAGCCTCCCGTCCGCGAGCACGCGGCCACCGTTAATGCCAATCCCACCAACGCAATCGTTCTCAACACAGTCATCGTCCAAAACCTCTCAACGGACGCCGCAAAGCGTCCAAATCCTTATTCCTGTCCCCAGGCAGCGCCGCACCTTAGCACAGCTCAGGCGCGCCCGCTGCGCGCGGCAGGGAGAAAAAGCTCAACTTTGAGCCCGCCCATCTCGGAACCGGTCATGGTCAGGTCGCCACCATACACATCAACCAGTTCCTTGACGATATCGAGTCCCAGCCCGCTTCCTGGCGTTTTTTCATCGAGCCTGACACCGCGGCGCAACACTTTTTCGGCCTCTTGCGGGCTTAATCCGGGCCCATTGTCTTCAACGACGACGTGAACCTGACGGTTCCCCTCGCGGACGATTTCCGCGGCGCCAAGGCGAATCGCCGAGCGGGCCCATTTGCAGGCATTGTCGAGAAGATTGCCGACCATTTCCTCGAGATCGCCCTCGTCTCCCCGGAACCAGGGCGTGTCTTCGTCGATCGCGACCTCGACGTCGTGCCCCTTGTGGAGCTTGGCCATGACGCGCCCGAGCCGGTTGAGCACCATGGCCGTATCGGCGCGCTTGCCCACGACGCTGGTGCGCGCCGAGAGCCGCGCGCGGTCGAGATAGGTGGCAACGATCTTGGACATGTTGGTGGTTTCGACCATCACCGTCTGGCCGAGCGCGCTCTTGTCCGTTTCCGCTTCATTGCGCAATACGGCGAGCGGGGTCTTGAGCCCGTGGGCAAGGTTGCCGACCTGGGAGCGCGCGCGTTCGATGATCTGGGTGTTGGAGCGCAGAAGCTCGTTCACCTCCTCGGCAAGCGGCGCGATCTCCTGGGGGAAGTCGCCCGCAACCGTTGGCGCATCGCCCTCGCGGACGGCCTCGACCGCCTCGCGCAACCGTTCTATCGGGCGCAACGCAAACCGCGCGATCATCGCGCTCATCGCGGCGAGAATAAGCCCCACGACGCCCAGAACGACGATCGCCTGTCCGCGGAAGGCTTCCGTCCGCTCGTTGAGGTCGGTGAGGTTGCCCGCGACCATGATCGAGAGCCGCCCGATATCGGCCAGCGTCACAAGCCGCTCGACGGCCCGCAACCGCTGGCCGTTGGCATCCTCGATGACGCCCGAGCGCGTGTTGGCAGCGTTGTATGGGGTGTCGAGATCGGGAAGCACCGTGCCGACGAGCGACGCGGAGAAGTTGACGATGCCGCCATTCTCGTCGCGGATCTGCCAGTACCATCCGGATGTCGGGCGCGAAAAGCGCGGATCGGCGATGGCGATGGTGTCCGAACCAGGAGATCGGGCTTCGAGTGTGCGGCCCACGAGGGTGGCGATATGGAATTCGAGCGTTTCGTTGAGGTCGCGGTCGAGTGCCTGGGAATAGAGCTCGGAAAGGAGAAATGCCGTCGCGACAAGCGCGACGATCAACCAGCCGGCCGAGAGCCAGAACAGGCGGAACGCAATCGAGCCCTTGCGCATCAGACCGGTGTCACTCAGCAGTGATCTGATAGCCGAGCCCTCTGATCGTCTGGATCAGCTCGTCGGGAAGCTTTTTGCGGAGGCGTCCGACAAACACTTCGATCGTATTGGAATCGCGGTCGAAATCCTGGTCGTAGAGGTGCTCTGTCAGCTCCGTGCGCGAGATGACCTTGCCCTTGTGCATCATGAGATACGAGAGCAGCCGGAATTCGTGCGACGTGAGCTTTATGGCCTTGCCGTCGACGGTCACACGCCCGGCCTTGACGTCGAGCCGCACCTGCCCGGCGGTGATTTCGTTCGAGGCGTGCCCGGCGGCCCGGCGCACCAGGGCGCGAATGCGGGCAAGCACTTCTTCCATGTGGAAGGGCTTGGCGACATAGTCGTCGGCGCCCGCGTCGATGCCCTGGACCTTGTCGCTCCAGCGGTCGCGCGCGGTCAATAGCAGCACCGGCATCATGCGGCCGTCCCGCCGCCAGGCCTCAAGGACGGAGATGCCGTCCATTTGCGGCAGGCCGATATCGAGCACGACCGCATCGTAAGGTTCGGTGTCGCCGAGGAAATGTCCTTCCTCGCCGTCGGTCGCCGTGTCGACGACATATCCGGCATCGCTCAGCGCTTCGGTGATCTGCCGGTTGAGCGATTCGTCATCTTCAACGACCAGTATGCGCATCGGTCCCCCGCCTTTGTTGCTATTGCGCGTTGAGCGTCAAATTACGCGCCTGGCCCGATGCTTCAAGCACGGCAAGCACATAAACGAGAGTCCCGCCCTGCTCGCACACCTTGACGCTCAGAACCTCGGTCGAAGTGGGAACACCCTCGCGCGAGAGAACCTGGGCCACCGGTATTATCCGGCCTTCGGCCAGTGCGGACTGGATCGCGGAGTTGTCCCAGCACCCCGACTGCGCAGCAGCCGGGGTTACGGGAACTGCCACGGGCGCGGCCGCAAGCAGCGCGATGGCGAGGATATGGCGAAGGGCGTTTTTCATGCCCCGATGTTTAGCGCGGATTGGCTGAACTGCAAATGAACGTTGCCGACGCTTGTCAGGCCTGGCCCAAATCGTTCTTGATCCCCTTGCGCAGGAAAATCACAGCCAGCGCCTCCATCACGAGCTGCGCGCCCGAATAGTCCCCGAATGGCCCGATATCGAAGCCGAAAACCTCCGCGACCCCGACCAGCAGCATCAGGATACCCACGGCATATGTCTTGTAGCCGGCAAGAATATTCATCTCGTTCACTCCTTGGTTGGATGAATTGGGAGGGCTCAGCGGCGCATCGGCCAGCGCCGCTGCCCGGATTTCGGCCACCCGGCGGCTCCAGCCGCGCCCGAAAACCGCAAATGTCCGCAGCCGCTCGAGAAAGCGCATACGTTGGTCGCAGAGCGCGCCGATCAATGTCTTGGTGTCCCTGCGGGCGACCGCCGCCAGCGTCACCGGTCCCACGAACCCGTCCGCGACGACGCCGACGAGTGCCTGCAGCGTCTTGACGGCACGGACGGGCCCCGAATTGACCGCATAGTCGAATACCGCCAGGTCGAGCCCGGCGGGGAGCGATCCCGCCCGGCACCGGTCCCAGTAATGCGCCTTGTAGATCGCCCCGGCCTCGGCGCGCCTGAGCGTCTTCACTGCGGATTTCGGCAATTCCCACCAGGGCGAAATCCCGCGCCAGCGCGCGAGTGTCTTGCGCGTGATCCCCATGTTCGTCGCGCCACCCGGATCGGCGGGATGATCGGCGTATCCGCCCTCGTTTTTCAAAATCTGCGCAAGGCAATGGCCCCACCGCGACGTCGCCATGGCGTAAGCTCCTTGAAATGTCCTCGAAAAATCAGCCGTTGTCGGCGTAGCTCAGTTCGATCCAGTCCGACCCGCGCCGGACCAGCATCAGGCTGTCCTCGAAATTGTCGAGCACCCGGTCCGCCCCGAGCTTCAAGTTCCCCGTACCGTCCCGGAAGGTGAGCGTATTGCCCGCCGTTCCGGTCACGATCAGCACCGCCCCGTCGAACCCGCCGGATATCGTATCCACATCGTCGCTCGTCCCGCTTTCGGGCGCCGGCACGGCGTAGCTCGTCTCGACCGTCAGTTCACCCGCCGCCACTGTCGGGTAGCTCGGCACCGCCCCCGTCATCCGCCCGAAACTCACAAAACCCGCGTCCGCGTCGAGGGTAAACGCGGTGGTGAAACTCGACCCGTCGGCGCTCACCTTGAACGCGAAATCGTCATTGCCCGAAAGCCCGATCTCCGCCCGTCCCGACCAACCGGACTGGAAGAGCAGCGTCGCGCTATCGCCCGCCGTCTCCTTGTTGAGCGTCAGCCGCACATCGCCGTTGCCGCCACTGCCCGCGTCGATTGCGGTGAAAAGCGCAGCCTCGGACCGCACCAGCAACCGGTTCGTCGCGTCCGCATCCGCCCCGATCCCGACGCGCGACAGGCTCTGCGAAAACGGCACCCAGCCCCCGCCGCGGAAGACCAGCAGACTGCCCGCCCCCGCGTCCCACGCCAGCCACCCTTCGACCGGCACGGCGAACCGCCAGCCGCCTTCGGTCCAACACGCGATCTCCCCATCGTGCCCGTCCCAGGCATTCGTCGCTGCGAGACCGATCGCATGCGTCTCGCCCTCGGCCGGCGCCCCCGGCGGCGAGACGGTATCCACCCCGTCGAGCCGGAGCTGCACCAGCGCATCGAGCAACACCAGCGCCTCGTTATGCGTGATGTGCTTTTGCGCCTGTTCGGGCGCGAGCAGCGGCAGTCCGAGCCGCGCGGTCGTGGTCATAAAAACACCCCCTGCGCCGCCGGGCCGGGACCCAGTACGGCGCTCAATTGCTCAATGGAAACCGAAAACCCCGCCGCCGGCCCGCCGAAATCGGCCGTCTGCGCGGCAGCGGAATAGAGAAACACCGGTGCTGAAACCGTTTCGACCCGCATAGTCGCCGCCCCATCCCGGATGGTCACCCGATAGGCCTCGGGCGAAAAATCGAGCGGCACGTCGCCATAGGTCCACCCGTCGCCGCCATTCCGGCTCCGCCGCACCCACGAGAGCACGACATCCCCGCTCCCCGCGTCCCTCTCTGCCCGTACATGCACCGGCGAGAGCGGCAGCGCAGGTCCCGCGTCGAGTGTCACCGCATGGGACGCCCCCACAAGATCGCGTGCACCCGCATAGACCCGGATGCTACGGGTTGTGCCGACATCGCCGTCAGCCACATCGACCGCAACCAACCGTCCGTCGAGCACGACGACGCGATTGCCCGCCGCCGCGCCGCCCGGCGCCGTCATCCGTTGCCCCCGCAACAGCGCCGAAAGCACGTATGTCCCGGGCGCGACCAATTCCGCCGACGCGAACCCGATCGCTTCCCAGTGCCCGTCGTCGCATTCGACCGCGATCCGGTTGCTCCCGGCCAAAACGGCCGCCTCACCGAGCGCCGAAAGGTGCCCCAGCGCCAGCGTGACCGTCAGCGTTTCCGCGCGCGACCATAAAAGCCCGGTCCCCGCCGCCATCGGCGCGGCAAGCGTCCCGAACCGCATCGGCGCGGTCAGTTCGGCGAGCGTTTCCCCCATCACCGCATCGCCCAGCGTCACGCGCCCCGGCCATGGCTCGGCGTAAGCGCCGGCGAGCAGTTCCGACCCGCCACCGGTTTTCGGCAGATGCACGAACCGCATCACCGGCTCGACAGGCACGGCTGGTGCCGGCATCACCACCGGGCGCGGCTCCGTCGCCGTCGGGGCGAGCGCGCCGACATCCGACGCCAGCGCCGCCGCTTTGACCGCAAGGCCGGTTCCGGTCCGCACATCTTCGAGCACATATCGCCCCGCCTCGCCAGCGAGCGCGATCACGTCGCCCGCATCGAGCGCCGAGAGCGACGGCGGCAGTTGCGTTTCCAGCGTTTCGCTCGCCCGCCGCATCCGCTCAAGCGCACCGGCCGCCGCCGCCCGCGCCGATCCCGCCTCGAGCACGAGCCCGGTCCGGGTCACCGCCATTCGATCCCCCGCGGGAGCAACCGCATTGACGCTCGCAGCCTGATAGTCGCGCATCCGGTCGAAAAACTGCATGGAGAGCCGCCCCGCCTGCTCGGCTGCCTCGCCCCGGCGCCGTGCAATCAGCGGGCCGTCCCCGCGCTGGAAATCGCCCGCATCGAGTTCCACCGCGGTGATGGTATCGGGCCGCACCCAGGCGATGCCGTCGATCCCATCGCGCGCGACGAGCCCGCCCGCATCGGTCAGCGGCGCAATCGCGTCGCGCAGGCTCATCACGTCCTCGAGCACCATGCCCTCGACATGCGGCCCGCCCGGTGCAATGCCCGCCGGGGCAACCCCGTACTCCGCGCTCACCGCGGCGATCAGTTCGTCCGGGCTCGCGGTCCCCAGCCGTCCGTTGAGCCAGTGCCCGGTCGCGTAGTTCGCCGCGTCCGACCACACATCGGACATGCCGGGGAACGCCGGAAACGGCCGTGCATCCCAACACCACAGATACATCCGGCTTGTATCGAGCATGCGCCCGGAATATCGCGACGACGCCGGATTGCCCGCGCTCTGGCTCCAATACTGATGCATCGCCCGCAACGCCTGCCGCTGCACGAACGGATCGGGGACACCGGAGGAAAACGGCGGCCGCTTGTCCTCCGAGCTTTTGGGGTCGCCAAAGGCGTTGGGCGCATTGGGGCCCTTGTCCACCGCGCCGCAACCGATTTCCGTCAGCCAGATGGGCTTACTCTGGGGCACCCACGCGGTCGCGCTCGCCGAGCGCACGCCGCCGATGCGGTTGTGGTGCGGCTCGCGCCACCAGTTGACGAGGTCCTTGTAGCGGTAGACCCAATCCTCGCCATGCGCCCCATCGACGATCGGCGTTCGCACCCCCGACGTGCGGTCGGCATCGTTGGCGTAGTACCAGTCGAACCCCTCCCCGCCCGCGATATTGGCTTTGAGATAATCGAGATCGTAGATAGCCGCCGTCGCGGACCCGTCCGGGTGGTCCCGCCCGTCGCGCCAATCGGCAATCGGCATGTAATTGTCGATCCCCACCGCGTCGATATTGGCGTCCGCCCAGAGCGGGTCGAGGTGAAAGATCTTGTCCCCCGGCGCGTCCGCGGGCTGGAGCCCGGAATATTCCGACCAGTCCGCCGCATAGGCAATCTTTGTCCCGTCCCCCACAATCGCCCGCACATCGGCAGCAAGCGCCTTGAGCGCATCGACAAACGGAAAGCTCGAGGGCCCGGAGCGCACCCAGGTCAGGTGCCGCATCTCCGAGCCGATCAGAAACGCCTCGACGCCACCGGCCTCCTCGGCAAGCTGCGCATAGTGCAGGATCATCTCGCGATAGCCATTGTCCAAAAAGGCATCGACCTGCGCCGCAGCACTTGCCGATCCGTCCGGCGATCCGGGCATCCCTGGCGCCGGCGAACACGTGATCCGCCCCCGCCAGGGGTAGGCCGGCTGCCCGGTCCCAAGCGTATAGGGATCGGTGAGCGTATTGTCCGCCGGGACGTCCATCATCACGAAGGGATAGAGCGTCACCGAAATCCCGCGCGCGGACAGGTCCGCAATCGCTGCCTTCACTGCCGCGTCCGACGGTGTCCCGCCATAGGCCGGCGCGCCGTCGACGAGCGAAACGGTATTGGCCGTCGCCCGCGTGCGGCCCGCCACGATCCATTCGGTGTCCTTGACCTCCCGCACCGCCGCCTCGGATCGCGGCTCGACCACGCAATGCCCGCACCGCAGATCGGTCCCGAACCACGCCACCACCAGCCCGACATGTTCGAGATTAGGGCAAAGCGCTGTCAATTCGTCGATAGAGAGGTCCCAATCCGAGCGCTCGGCGCTCATATGCGTGTTCTCCGCCGCCGCGCGTCCTTCCCCGAGCACCCGTACGCGCGGCGCCGGGTCGTATCCGAACTCCGTCGATCCCGGGATCAGGCAAACCGCCCTTATCGAGGATTCGAGATCGCCGACCGGCCGGCAGATTTCAACGCTCAGGTTGGGAATGCGATTGCCGAACGGGATGAGCGGCAATTGCTCGAAGACGAGATAGGCAATGTTGCGGTAGCCCGGCGCATTCCCCGCCCCTTGCTTGGCCGCGATGAAACTGTCCGGCTGCTGGGTCGCGGTCCCGCGATAGAACCGGATCTTCAACCCTTCGGTTTCAAGCAGCTTTCCGTCCGCCCAGATCCGCCCCAGATGCGCGACCTCGCCTTCGCACAACGCCAGCGCGAAGCTCGCCGCGACCACCTCCCCGTCGTTCCCGCCAAAACCCTTGGCCCCGGCGCCTTCGGGCGCGATCTTTTCGAGATCCGTCGCCCAGACGATGTTCCCCGCCACCCGGCTCCAGCCGTAAACGCGCGGAATGGCGATCCCCTCGGTCGATCCGAAGAGCCGGATATCGGTCCCCGCGCGCTCCGGCCGCGCGCCGAAAATCGCCTGATCGACCGCACTGCCGGCCAGCGCACCGAGCGCCCGCCCAACCACTGCGCCGAATGGTCCGCCAACAGCCCCGCCCAGCGCCTGTCCGGCGAGGGAAAATGCAAGTGTCGCCAAAAGATTGTCCTCAGCCCGTGATTGCGGGAAATTCGAAGCATCCGGCCATCCGCCGCGCCCATGCCTCGCTCAAATATCCCTCGGCCACCCCGATCTGTTCCTGCGCATGGATGAACCTGTCGTCCGCCACCATGATCGCGCAGTGCCGGGCCGGAAATTTGCGCACTAGCCGGAACAACACCAGCTGTCCGACTTTCGGTCCGCGCGCCGGCGCAAAATAGCGCTGCGCCGCCATTTCCAGCGCATCGCGCACATCGTTGCGCCGCCAATCGGCCGCATAAGGCGGCAACGGCGCGGGGTCGGAGCCATAGAGCGCCCGCCACACCCCGCGCACGAGGCCCAGGCAATCGCACCCCGCGCCCAACGCCGAAGCCTGATGCCGATAGGGCGTGCCCAGCCAGCGCTGCGCTTCGGCGACCACCTGCGCCCTCATCCGAAAAAACTCCCGCCCGTCATCGGATCGTCCTCGTTCGGATAGCGCATCAGGAAGTCGTTGCCGGGAATGTGCGGAAAGCCCTGGAAATTGACCCCGTTACCGAACTTGGCCTTACAGGTCGCAAACTGCTTGTCGCACCCCGCATAAACCGTGAGCGTATCGCCTACCGCAACGGTGTCGGCCACGTTCCGGTCGAATCCCAGCGTCATCCCCGAATGCGCCGAGACGCCGTCCTCGATCCCGGCCCGCGCGCCGCTCGTCCATTTGACGTGCCCATAGGCGAACCAGCCAGCGACGAACCCCGAAATCCCCGAAACGGAAATCCGCGACGCGTCTTCGACCGCCGTTACGGTGGCGTTCGTCCGGAAGCCGGATTGTTCGAGCGCAAATCCGCACCTTCCGTCCCCCAGCCGCGCATCGCACAGATGATGATAGACACGCCCCTTGGGCACGTTGAGCGCGTACTGCCCCGAGCGCAATTCGGCGCGGAACACGCCGTCCTCGCGCACGATTTCGCCGATCGTATCCGCGCGCATCAGATGCCGCTCGCTGACGTCCCGCCAATTGACCCGCCAGCTCTCCACCCGCGCGCTGTCATACCGCCCCATGGCAATATCGGTCTCGGTGATCGCCTCGGCGTGGAGCACACCCAGGACCTCCGCCGTTTGCGTCTGTGCCCCGGTCCGCGCGACGGTTTCCCCGCCGTCGAGCCCATGCGCGGGCGTGTAGGTCGCCCCGCCAAAGCTCAGCGCGGCATCATGGTCGGTAAACCCGAAGGTCACCCCGTCGGTGCGCACAAGTTTCCAGCACCAGCACAGCGTCGTCGCGCCTGAAGCGATATGCGCCGCAAAACCAGCCGAAAAATTCCTCATTCGCCGATCACCTCAACCAAGGGAATATTGGGCGCAATCGCCCCGTCAAAATCGGCCAGTTCGATGTCGAGCCTGTCGGTATCGAACCGCACCGGCACATCGAAGGTAAACCCCGCCGTCACCTGTGCGCCTGCCGGCGGCGCGGGATCGAGCGTGACGATCCCGGTCGCGGTATCGACGGCAAAGCCCTCCATGCCCAGGGCCACACCATTCACCGCGACCGAGACCGAACCGGAGACGGGCTTGGTAATCGTCCGCCAATAGGGATCGAACCCGGCGCCATAACGCTTGCGCAACTGAAAAGCGGTTGTGGTTCCGTCGCCCGTTCCCAGCACCTGGTCGCCCATCGAAGGGGCGCCGCCATCCGCCGCCGAGGAAAAATCGAGCGCATCGCGCCAGCGGAAGCTATGGAACCGCCCCCTCCGCTCCTCGAAGAAGTCGAGCACGACCAGCATGTCGGCGCGCGACTTGATGCCGTATCCCGCATTATATCGCCGACGTGCGTGCGCCCAGCGCGCGTTGCGCTCCTCGCGCCCGGACGCGAGCGTCACCACGTCGGTCAGCCGCTGCGGCCCACCCTGCGCGCCGAGCGCGATATCGAGCGGAAATCTCACATCGTGAAACGCCATCAGGTCCCCCGCGTCCCGCGTTTGACCGCGCGCAGGAGCATCGCGCTCACCTCCGCCTCGGCAGTCGCAAAACTCTGCGCGTCGCGCGCGGCGACGTTGAAGGTCACGTTGATGCCGGGCGCCGCCGGCAGGCTCGTACCCGGAAGACCTGCCGCTGCCGCACGAACGCCGTCCGGGGTCACCGGATTCGCGCCGCCCCACTGCCCCTCGCCGGGCATGTAGCGCGGCGCGCTCAACCCGCCGCCACGCGTCAGCGATGCGCCGCCAAGCGCCGGGTTGAGGCCCGCAAAGACGCTCTCGACGAGCCCCGAAACCATATTGCCAACCGGCGCGAGCGCCGCCTTGAGCGCAATCTGCGCGAAGGCAAGGCCGATATCGGCAAGCAACGTCTTGAGCGACCGCCCCTCAAGCACCGCGCCCCTCAGCGACCGCGTCAGCGTGTTGCCGACCGCGTCGCCAAGATCGCGAATACGCTCCAATTCATTGGAAATCGCATCGAGTTCGCCCGCGAAATCGTCTTCAAACCCGTCCGGCATTCCCACCTCCATCCGGATGCGCCGCCATCAGTTTTTCAAGCGCCGTACGGTCGAGCGGGGCCGTGGCCCCACGCCCGGTCAGCCCGGCATGCGCAGCGGCCAGTTCGCGCGGTGTCATCGCCCAGAACGCCGCGGGCGGCAGCCGCAGCGTCCCGAGCCCGAACCGCATCGCCTCGGTCCAGGGAAACCGGCTCATGCAACGTCCCCGAACGTTGCTTCGAGCAGCCGCACCGCAATCGTCGCGGCACCCTTGAGCCCCCCTTCGATCTGCAGCCGCGCAAGGTCGTCATCGCTCACCGCGTGTCCGCCCCCGCGCAGCCCCGCGCCGATGATCGCCGTCAGATCGCGCGCCGAAACCCGCCCCCGGGCAAACCTCTCGGCCAGTCCGTTGAGATCCCCCGCCCCCAACCGCGCCTCGAGTTCCGCCAGCGCGCCCAGCGTCAGGCACAGCGTCATCGTCTCCCCGCCGATCTCGGCGGAGATTTCACCCCTGAGGGCATTGGCCATTTGTCCGGCTCCGTGGTTGTGTTAACGTGTGTTCAGAGTGATTGCGTTGTGTGCACTTGTGTACACCGCCCCCAGGAGGCTCGAATGCCCGAAACCACGACCCTCACAGTCCGCCTCTCGCCCGAGACCAAGGCCAAGCTCGACCGCATCGCGGAGCTCACCCAACGCTCCAAATCCTTCCTCGCCGCCAAGGCGCTCGACGCCTATGCGACGCGGGAGTTGGAGATCTGCGAAAAGATCCAGGAGGGGATCGAGGATGTAAAGGCCGGGCGGGTTGTCCCGCACGAGCAGGTCGTTGAGGAAATGAACGCACTCATTGATGAAGCCTACGCACGTCACAGTAAAAAGCGGGCGTAAGGCGTGCGGAATATCACCTGGTCTGAAGGCGCAAATGCAGATTTGCGCTCGATTTTCATGTTCATAGCGGACGACAATCCGATGGCTGCCGACAATGTGGCGCGCCGTATCATCAGTGCGGCGGAGCGCCTTACTAAGATTTCCACCGGCCGACCGGGCAGACAGGCAGGCACATACGAAAAACTCGTTCCGCGCCTGCCCTATGTTCTGGTTTACGAAATCAACGAGAGCACCGTCTCCATCCTGCGCGTCATCCACACCGCCCGCGACTGGCCTTAGCTCGCCACAAACGTCAGCTCGCCCGCGCTTTCGAGCGCCAGTTCGAACGTCACCTCGCCCGCATGGTCCCCGGCAAACTCCAGCGCCACAATCTGAAACGGCCCTTCGACCGTCCCGAAATCGGGCAAGATCAACTGCCAGTCCCGGATCGCCCCGGCGAAAAACAGTGACCGGATCTCCGCATCCGACGTCTTATCCTTGAAGATCCCCGCCCCGGCTACCGACGCCCGCTTGATCCCGCCACCGGCGAGCAGCTCCCGCCACCGCCCGGCACTCTCGGCATCGGTCGTATCGACGCTCGCCGCGTTGAACGCCAGCGACCGCGTGCGTAATCCCGCGACCGTCAGAAAACTCCCCGCCCCCGTCTGGTCGAGCTTTAACAGCATGTCCTTGCCACTCTGGGCTGTCATGATCGCATCTCCTATTCGGCCGGTTCGGAATGAAATCGCAAATGCACCGCCGCCCGTGCCCGGCCCGTCGCCAGGTCGATCGCGGTCTCCGTCCGCGCATGGCGCCGCAGCGTTATGATGTTTTCGGACGGCGCCAGCGGTCCCGCCACGGCGACCCGCTCGATCCGGTGCGCAATCTCGAGCGCTCCCCGCCGCGCGGGATGCGGCACCCAGCAATGCACCACGATCCGATGCACGAGCCCCGGCGTCTCGTCCCCGTCGCGCGGTACCGCGTCGTGCCTGAAGATCGCCGCATAAGGCGGCGTCTTGTCCCGGGGCGGGCTGTCGAACACCGCGTCGCCCACGAGCAGCGTCAGCGGCGCGTCCGCCTTCCACGCGGCCACGAGCGCGGCCTGGATATCGTTGAGCGCGCTCATCCCACCATCGCCGTTTCGTTGCAGAGGCAGGCGAGATACGCTTTGCGCCCGTTGATATCCTCGGTCGAAACCACATCGAGCCGCCGCCCGCGATAGACGATCCTGTCGCCCGGCTTGAGATCGGAGCGATACCGCACCACCACCACGTGCGAGGACGCCGCCGCGCGGCCGTCGCTGATCGCCGCGAACCGCGCCGAGCGGCTCGTCACCCGTGCCCAGACGCTGTTCAGAGGCACATAGATCGCCTCATGCCCGCCGCCCGCATCCACCGCCGTTTGCCGCGATTGCAGTTGCACCCGGTCGCGCAGCGTTCCGACCGGGGGGATCGCGGCCCTCACAACCGCACCCGCTTGTAGTTCGCGACCAACCGGTCGAACCCGGCGGGCACCATCGATCCGGCGCCCGCCACCAGCACCGCGTCGCGATGCTCATACCAGTACGCAACAAGCGTCAGCAGCGCCTGGATGAGGTCGCCGGGCACATCCGCAGGTTCTGTCCCGAACCCTGCGACGTAGTCGATCTCGATCCCCATCCGCTCGCGCAAGACCGGAGCGCCCTCGATATTGGCGGGCAGGATCAGCCGCGCCGGCACCGCCTGCCCGTCGGGCAGAAACTGTGCCGTATCGATCACCGTCGCATTGCCCTCGGCATCAAACGCCCGCACCTCGCTCAGCGCGATCAGCGGCGAGACCGGCAGCGCGATCACCCGATTCTCGGGCCAGCAATCGCGCACGACCCGCCAGCTCTGCGCCATCAGCGCGCGCCCCGTCGTGCTCTCGAGGTGGATCCGTGCCGCGGTAATCAGCGCCTCGATCAGCCCGTCTTCGGCAGCATCGTCGACGCGCAGGAATGCCTTCGCCCGGACGAGCGAAACCGGCTCCTCCGCCGGCCCGGCGAGAAGATAGGAAGTCATCTTTGTTCTCTTTGATTGGTTGGAGAAGAGAGGCACAGGTTACGCTGCGCCCAATTCCCCTCCCCCTTGCGGGGAGGGGTCAGGGGTGGGGGTAATCCGGCCCTCAGCTCGCGCCGAACTTCAGCAATTTGATCGCGTCATAGTCCGCAATCCCGCCGCCCACGCGCTTGGTCGTATAAAAGAGCACGTACGGCTTGGCGCTATAGGGATCGCGCAACACATTCACGCCCTGCCGGTCGACGATCAGATACCCGCGCCGGAAGTCCCCGAACGCAATCGGCGTCGTGTCCGACCCGATATCGGGCATATCCTCGGCCTCCACCAACGGGAACCCCATCAGCGAAGCCCGGCCATTCGCCTGCGCCGCCGGCTGCCAGAGGTAATTGCCGTCCGCGTCCTTGAGCTTGCGCACCGCCGCCTGCGTCGCGCGGTTCATCAGCCAGGTCGCGTTCTGGCGATACCCGGCCTTGAGCGCATAAACGAGGTCGATCAGCACGTCGGAAGCGTCGACCGGATCGACGCCGCCGGGGAACCCGCCATCGACCCCCGTCGCGACATACCCCAGATTGTCCCAGCTCCAGCTGTCCTCGGCCACAATCGTCGCATCGAGGAACCCCGTAGGCTTATTGACCCCATCGCCAGCGACGAACGCGCCCGTTTCCTGCTCGGCGAACGCCGCGTTCACCTCCTCGGCGATCCAGCGCCCGACATCGACCGCCGCATCGTCGAGGAAATTCTGCGTCGCCGCCGGCATCGCGTAGAGCTCCATGGTCGGAAAGCTCAACTCATCGATGGTCTGCGAGGTGGTCTGCGCCCGCGCGCCGGTCTCCCCGACCCAGCCCACCTGCGGCCCGGATACGGTAATCGGCTTCTTGTAGACCGACGACGACACCTGCCGCACGCCGCAGATCGCCCGCATGGGCGACACTTCGGTCAGAAGCCGGGAAATCTCGGTCTCCGTCTCGGCTGGGACCAGATATCCACCATCGGGGTTCGAGCCCACCGAGAGCGCCTTTTCCTCACCGCGCTTGATATAGGCCGAAAAGGCGTCCTTGTATTCGTCGCCTCCATGGGCCCTCCCGCCTTCGAGTGCCGGACGCGCCCGGTCCACCGCGGCCTTGTCGAGCGCCGCCTTCTGCCCGTCGAGCAACGCGTTGAGCCGATCGAGCTTATCCTCGAAAAGCGCGTCGGCGCCCCCGCGCTTCTCGATTTCGGCGAGCCGCGCGTCATTGGTCGATTTGAACTCCTCGAACGCCGACATGAACTCGGCAAAAAGCGCGTTCACATCGCCGCCAGCAGGCGTTGCCGCCGCCT
The DNA here is from genome assembly GCF_021166475.1 of Pelagibacterium xiamenense. Taxonomy (GTDB): domain Bacteria; phylum Pseudomonadota; class Alphaproteobacteria; order Rhizobiales; family Devosiaceae; genus Pelagibacterium; species Pelagibacterium xiamenense. The sequence goes on along the minus strand of NZ_JAJOYS010000001.1, from coordinate 1,258,163 downwards.
TGTTTTCAAGGCGCGGTTCATCGGTCTTGATCATCGATCGTCCTTTTCAGTTTTTGAAGATTTTCGCCGCCGCGCCCAGCGTTGCGGCCAGTTGCGCGGTCTCCGCGCTTAAGGGCGCGGCAGAAATCCGCGCCTGGTCCATCATCGGAAACGTGACGATGGAGATCTCCCACAGATCCACGGCCCAAAGCCGCCGCGTCCCCGTCCGCCCGTCGCGGCTCGCGCGCACCGCGCGGAACCCGATGGACAACCCGTCAATCGCGCCCCTGGCGATCAGCGCCCGCAAGCTTTGCGCGCGCGGCACGCCGTCGATGAGCCGCCCGGAAACCTTCAACCCCCGCGCGTCCTCGACAATTTCGTCCCATAACCCGATGGGCTCCTTGGGATCGTGCTGAAACAAAAGCCTTACGCGGCCCGGCGTCCTCGCCTTCAGCGAAGCCGCGAATGCGCCGGGCATCACCACATCGCCGCCCTGGTCGGGCACCGAAAAGATCGAGGCGTAGCCGGAAAACCGCCCGTCGGCGTCGATTGCGACACTCATGCGCGCCCGTCCGGCTTGGCGCTTGGTGCCGCCTTCACCCCGGGCTTTTTGAGCGTGCCCGCGATATTCCAGGCAAACTGCCGGAACACCTCAGCAGCCTCGCGCGCCTGCCCCGTCCCCTTGCGACCGGTCGACTTCTTCCCCATCAGTCCTTGCTCCTGAAAAGCCTGTTGAGATGCGCGATTTCGACGACAAAGGTGTTGAACCGCCGATTGGCCGCCGAAAGCTCGCGCAAAACGAAAACGAGCGCCGCACTCGCGCCGCTCGCCCACAAAAACAGCGCTAGATGCGCCAGATCGCCCCTCTCGAGGACGGCTTTGGTGATCTCGTCCATGGTGGTGTTCCTCAATTGGCCATTGCCAGGTGCGACCATGCCATCTCGGCGCACCGGCGACATGGCACGGGGTGGCGCGAGAGTTGCGCCATCTGCGCCACCCTCGGCGCAAGGTACGTCCTGTGTCTCACCCCCACCCTTAATCCCTCCCCACAAGGGGGAGGGAGACCGCCCTGTGCCGACGGCTAAACAGTATTTTGCGGCGAGTGCTGACTGGTCCCCCTCCCCCTTGGGGGGGGAGGGGTTAGGGGTGGGGGTATTCGGCATCAGCCGAAGTCAGCGATCCCGCCCGAACCCCAGCAATTCCCGCTTCTCATCGTCACTGAGAAACCCCGCGTCTCCAACCCGCTGCCATTCGGCCGCCCGCTCGGCGGCCAGTTCCTCGATACCGTCGAAATCGGGCACCAGTTCCGCCCCCTCGAACGCCGGTGCCAGCCAGGCTGAGAGCTCCGCCGTCACCCGCCGCACCAGTGGGATGACTGTTTGCCGCCACAGCGCCCGGCTCGCCTCGGCGTAATTGGCGTAGGTATTGTCCCGCGGGATCCCCAGGAGCATCGGGGGCACCCCGAACGCCAGCGCGATTTCCCGCGCCGCGGCATTCTTGGCTTCGAGGAAATCCATATCCCGCGGCGAGAGCGCAATCGACTTCCAATCGAGCCCGCCTTCGAGCACCATCGGCCGCCCGGCATTGACCGCCCCGGCGAAGCCCTCTTCGAGCTCGGCCTTGAGGCGCTGATACTGGTCCTCCGTCAAATTCCCCGCCGCAGCGCTATAAACCAGTGCGCCCGACGGCCGCGCCGCGTTCTCCAAAAGCGCCTTGTTCCACCGCGAGGCCGCATTGTGCGTCTCAAGGCTCGCCTGCGCCGCCTCGACCGGCGCGAAACCGTAGTGATCGTCGAGCGGATGAAAGAGCGAAAGGTGCAGCACGCGCGGGATCGGCTTTGTGTCGAGCATCAGCTTCATCGTCCGCCCGTTGGCGGTATAGCTGAACCCCACCGGCCACCCATCGCCCCCGGCGACCACCGCCATCCGATCCGGCCTCAGCCCGTAAAGCCCCTTGACCGCGCCATCGACCAGCGCCGCATCGAGATAGGCATTCCCGGAAGTCTGCAGATAGCTATAAACGCTCTCTAGAAGCGCCGCCCCGGTCTGCCGCCGATTGGGCCGCGCGATCAGATCGAGCACCGGATGATCGGTCAGAACCCGCGCCCCGTCCTTCACCTCCAACGGCACCCGCGCCGCGCTCTCGGCCACCAGCCGCACGCAGCGATAGACCACCGGATTTTTCGCGAACCCTTCATTGGCCAGCGCCACGAACCCTTTCCGGGTCACCGGGCCCGTCCCGAGCGGGCTCAGCGCAAAAAGGCTCTGGCTCCCCGCCATCTTGGTTTCAGACGGCGTGCGCGATCGCCCGCCCAAAAGGCGGCTCCACCAGTGCGGCATCGGGTCCTCGTTTGTTTGGAAAGCGTTGCGGGGCAGCGACCGCCTGGCCGCATCATCCCCACCGTACCTGCATCATACCCCGGCGCCGTGACGCGGGGATAAGTTTGTCGGACAGAAACGAAAAACCCCGCCGGCGGCGGGGTTTGGTTGTGAGCACTTCGACCTTATCAGGCCGCGTTCGGGAACTTCATATCGAAGCGCAACGGGTGCCCAAGGGCACGAAACGCATCTTCGAGGCTGTCCAGCCGCGAATTGTGTTCGAGCCGGAAAAGTCGGTCCACATGCTCGCGCTTGCAATCGAGTGCCCGCATCAGGTCCGCACGCGTCCACCCTTTTTCCCGCATGATCATATAGAGCGCCGATTTCAGCAGCACCAATGCGGACATTTCCACGAACCAGCCGCGACCGGTCGTCTTGTCGAGCGGCGCGGGAATATCCTCCCCATGCGCAATCCGGCGGGCAATGGCTTCCTCAATCGCATTGCGCGCGTTCCGGCACGCATCTTCCTGCGCTTCCCCAAAGCTGACCACTTCGGGGAATGCGGGCGCCGTCACCAACCAGGTTCCGTTGTCGTCGGGCTCGAGGACAACTTCATACCACATACTCTGTCCCTTCACTTGAGGCCCAAATCCTTCTTGATCTTGTTGACCAAGCCGGTGCCAAGCTCTTTGCTCCCTCCGTGCATGGGCAATTGCGAGGTCTTTCCATCGCGATACACGGTGAGATGGCCACTCCGCCCCGATGAGTCTCGAAGCGGCAGCCCTGCTTGGCAAGCCATCGTTTGAATTCGCTGGCATTTATGAATGTACGCTATTCCACACTTCTGTTGAAGTCAACATAAGTGTGGAGCCACTGAAGTGCAGCTGCATCAGTCCGATATCAACAAATGCTCAATCGGCAGATCCTTGAGACGTTCACGGGCATTTTCGCTGACCTGCCAAACGCCGGGATTCTCCTCAACCGCCCGGCCATGCCAATATTTGGCCTCCTGCATACGACCCATCGCCTCGTAGCACTCTGCGATCCGCATCGCCAAATAGCCGGCATCGAGCGACGGATCTCCGTCCGCCATGAAGACATAGAGTTCGAGCGCGTCCTGGAAACGTCCCATTTCCTTAAGCTTTGCGGCGGAACGTTCGAAGATGTTGAAGTCGTAGGCCATGAAAATTCGCCTGCGTTTGGGGGCGTTTACCGCAAATTGATATGATAGTTAACGCCGTTATAGTGAAGATTGATATGTGGGACCTGACCACGAAGATACTGCCCCGGAAGCAAATTAAAGCGCAGAATCATACCCGTATTAAGTCAGGATCACCCCACGTCTCGTTAAACATAGTTGTCGCCCTTTTCAGCGCCCCCCTAAAACCGCACCTTTGGCACACTCCCCCGCAGCAGCAATTCCCCCACCGCCCACACCAGCGCATCCACCCGGTCCGGCGAATGTCCCTCCGCCATGCCATCGGGCCCGAACGCGCACATCTCGTCCTCGAGCGCATCCAGCGCCCCGCAATGGACCACCCGCCCCTGCGCATAAAGCGCCGCGACCGGTTCGGCCCGCACCCATTTGCCGCGATTGGCACGCACCGGCGTGACCGGCACCAGCGGATCGACCTGCGCCAGCACCGCCTTCACCAGATCCCCGCCCTGGTTCACCTCGGCGATGATCGCGTCGGCCTCGAACTCGTAGAACGCCTTGATCGCCACCCGCGCCCAGCCGACAGGCGTGAGCTTGGCCGCCGTCCGGTCCGCAAGGACGAACGCCATGTCGTCCCGCCGTCCCGCGACCACGATCCCGCACGCATCCGATTTCGCGCTGCCGGTCACCGGCGGATCGACGGCAACGATCACGCGCTCGCATTCGGGATCGGCGTCAGTCCGCCGCCGGTCGAAATCCGCGCGGCTCCAAAGCGCTCCCTCGATCTCCTCGATAAGTTCGCCTTCGAGTTCCTGCCGCCCAAGCGCCGTCTGGCGATAGCGCGCGACGACCGCGGCGAGGAAATTCGGCGCCAGATTGTCCTTGTTGGCATCGGTCGGCATGCGTGCGCTCACCGTTCCCGGGTCCGCGATCAACCGCTTGATCAGCCGCGTGGATTTTGGCGTCGTGGTCACGATCTGGCGCGGGTGCGGTCCCAGCCGGAGCCCGAATTGGAGCATGTCCCATGTCGCTTCCGCCTTGGGCCATTTTGCCGTCTCGTCGCACCAGGCCGCCGCGAACTGCGGTCCACGGAACCGCTCGGGGTCATTGGCCGGCAGGAGAAACGCCTTGGCGCCATTGGGCCAGACGACCCTGTCGCGGCCCGCATCGAAACGGGGCCGATCCTCGCGCGGGTGAACCTGCAAGAGCCCCGATACGCCCTCGACCATGATGGCCCGCGCCTCTGTCATGGTTTCGCCGACCAGCGCGATGGGTGAAATCGGTTCCTCGCCGGTCGCGAGCATCCTGATCCATTCGGCCCCGGCGCGGGTCTTTCCCGACCCGCGCCCGCCGATCAGGAGCCAGGTCGTCCAGTCTCCGTCAGGCGGCAACTGCTCGTCGCGCGCCCATACATGCCAGTAGTACATGAAGGCCCTGAGCTCTTCGGGCGTCATCGTCGCGACGCGGGCCAGCAACCTCAGTTTTTGAGCCTTGGTAAGCGGCTTCACCTATTCGGTCTCAAGCGCCTGAATGCGGTTCACCAGCCGCTCGCGGATCGCCTCGAGCTCCGGATCGGGTTTCTGCTCTTGCCTGGCCCGCTTGCCGCTCTCTGTCACGTCCATCGCGATCAGCCGGTCGATGGTCTTGGTCATGGTTTCCAGCGTCCGGATTTCGGTCGCGCTCATGCTGCCTGCCTTTCGCATTGTCTCTTCGAGCGCCGCCACCTGGATATCGATCAGCCGGATCATGCGCCGGATAATATCGAGCCCCACGGGCCGGTTCGCGCCGGGGCGGCGCTTGGGCCAGCACGCTTTGGCGCGGTAGTAGTCGATCTGGTTCTTGGTGATGCCGTGACGCGCGGCGATTTCCTCGACGTCGATCACGCCCGCCACATAGTCGCGCCGCACCGCGTCCCAGTCGGGCCCGGAGAGTTCAGTCATCGGTTCTGCTCGAAAAAGATGCGTTTCACACTGGGTGCGAGCTGCGCCATCGGACGCACCGCTCTCACCGTGCCATAAGACTAACCGAACCGGGTGACGGGGGGATAAGTTCAGGAGGAGTGTCCGGCGCGCGCCCGGAAACCGGGCCCTGCGCGCGTTCGACACCTTGACCGGCGCGCCGCGTTGGGCTTTCCCTTCCTCGCCAGTTCCAAAAATGCCCGATCGGACGCCATGCGCGACACAATCAAAGCCTTCCTCGCCTCCCGCCGCTGGGAGCAATTCATCGTCACTGTCATCGTCGTCAACGCGATCACGCTGGGGCTGGAGACCGTTCCGGAAGTCATGGCGCGCTTCGGGAACGTTCTCGTGGCGCTCGACACGCTGATTTTGGGCATCTTCGTGGTCGAGATCGCGACCCGGCTTTACGCTCACCGCCTGCGCTTTTTCCTCGACCCCTGGTCGGTCTTCGATTTTGTCATTGTCGCCATCGCGCTGATTCCCTCGACCGGGGCGTTTTCGGTCCTGCGCGCGCTGCGCATTTTGCGCGTGCTGCGCCTTATTTCCGTCGTGCCGTCGCTGCGCAAGGTCATCGGCGGGCTCATCGCGGCGCTGCCGGGCCTCGCGTCGATCATCGTCCTTCTGGCGCTCGTCTTTTATGTCTTCGCCGTCATCGCCACCAAGCTCTACGGCCCCACCTTCCCCGAATGGTTCGGCTCGATCGGCGCATCGCTTTATTCGCTCTTCCAGATCATGACGCTCGAGAGCTGGTCGATGGGCATCGTCCGCCCGGTCATGGAAGTGCACCCATACGCCTGGGTCTTCTTCGTCCCGTTCATCGTGTGCACCGCCTTCGCGGTCCTCAATCTCTTCATCGGTGTCATCGTCTCGGCGATGCAGGAAGAGCACGAGTCCGCCGCCGACGACTCGCGCGCCAAAATGCTCTCGGAGACCGCCATCCTGCTGGAAGAAGTGAGGGCCCTGCGCTCCGAGGTGGCCGAACTCAGGGGCGAGCGCCGCGCGGGCTAGCCCGCCGATCAACCGGACCAAACGCCATGCAAGACGACTACATCCGCCGCATCCTGGGTTCCTCGGTCTACGATGCCGCCATCGAGACCCCGCTCGAAAAGATGGGCCCGCTTTCGGACAAGCTCGGGCGCGCGGTCTATCTCAAGCGCGAGGACCTCCAGCCGGTCTTCTCGTTCAAGCTCCGCGGCGCCTACAACAAGCTCGCCAGCCTTTCGGCGGACGAACGCGCCCGCGGCGTCATCTGCGCTTCGGCGGGCAATCACGCGCAGGGCGTCGCCTATTCGGCGACCCGCATGGGCGTGCGGTCCGTCATCGTCATGCCCACGACGACGCCCTCGATCAAAGTCGAGGCGGTCAAGCGTCTGGGCGGCGAGGCCGTCATCCATGGCGACGCCTTCGACGACGCAAGGCTCCACGCGCTCAAGCTCTGCGAAGACGAGAACCTCGTCTTCGTCCATCCCTATGACGACCCCGACGTCATCGCCGGTCAGGCGACCATCGGCGTTGAAATCCTCCGCCAGCACCCGTCCGGCATCGCGGCCGTCTACGTTCCCATCGGAGGTGGCGGATTGGCCGCAGGCGTTGCCGCGTTCACCAAATTCCTGCGCCCGGAGATCAAGGTCATTGGCGTCGAGCCCAACGACGCCGCCTCGATGAAGGCAGCGATCGCCGCGGGGCGCCCTGTCCCACTAAACGAAGTCGGCATCTTCGCAGACGGCGTAGCGGTCAAGCAGGCCGGCGAGGAGACCTTCAAGCTCTGCCAGCAGCATCTCGACGATATCGTGACGGTATCGACCGACGAGATCTGCGCCGCGATCAAGGACATCTTCGACCACACCCGCGCCATTGCCGAGCCCGCAGGCGCCGTCTCGCTGGCGGGCTTGCGCAAGCACGCGGGCACACTCACGGGGCCCGGCGCGGCCATCGCCATCCATTCAGGCGCCAACATCAATTTCGACCGGCTCCGCCACGTCGCCGAACGCGCCGAGATCGGCGAGCGCGCCGAGGCGATCCTCGCCGTCACAATTCCCGAAAGACCCGGCGCCTACCGTGCCTTCATCCAGTTGATGGGCCCGCGTGCCATTACCGAATTCAACTACCGCTTCGCGCCCGGCACCAACGCGCAGATCTTCGTGGGCGTCAAGCTCTCGGGCGGCGATGCGGAAGTGCGCACGATCATTACCGAACTTGAAGCGCACGGGCACCGGGTGCTCGATCTCACCGACAACGAGCTCGCCAAGCTTCATATTCGCTACATGGTCGGCGGCCGCGTCGGGGGCCTCGAAAACGAACTTCTCTACCGCTTCGAATTTCCCGAACGCCCCGGCGCGCTCTTGCGGTTTCTGGAGGGCCTGCGCTCGGACTGGAACATCTCGCTCTTCCACTACCGCAACCACGGGTCGGACTACGGCCGGGTCCTCGCGGGCATCCAGGTGCCGCCACGCGAACGCGCGATGTTCGAGGCCTATCTCGACGAACTCGGCTATCCCCATTGGGACGAGAGCGATAATCCGGCCTACCGGATGTTTCTCGCCGCCAGCGATTAGCCGTTGTTGAGGTGGATGATGTTTCCGTCCGGATCCTTGAACCAGACCATTCGGAAATCTCCCGCCTTATGAATGCCGTTCTCGAACGTGACGCCGTCGAAATCGTACTGCTCGAAGCTCACGCCCTTGGCGCGCAGGTCTTCGACGATGGCTTCGATATCGTCGCCGCAATCGAACACGACCGCATTGGCCTTGTTGGTGCCGGCGAATTCCGAGCCGTAAACGCAAATGCGCGTATCGCCGGTCCTATAGACCATGACGCCCCCCGTTCCCTCCTCGATCAAATCGAGCCCGAGGGTTTGCGAATAAAACTCCCGTGCCCGGTCGACGTCACGCGTCGCAAGCATCGCCGATGATGTTTTGGTCTTCAGCCCACCCATGGCGGCCTCCTCTAGTGGTCGGTACCCACCAAGGACGCGCAGCGCGCCGCCATTCCGACACGCGAGGCGATTTTTTTCCTTCCGTCTCGGCACAGGTATTGCCCTGCCCGGATCGAGCATGCCGATACGCTTCAGGCAAGCGTCAGAGAGACGCTCAGCTATTGTGCAATAGAATGATATTGCCGTCCGGGTCCTTGAACCAGGCCAGCAACATTCCGTCCCAGCTATGCACGCCGTCTTCGAACGATGCCCCTTCGATGTCGTATTTTTCGAACGTCACGCCATTGGCACGCAGGTCGTCGACGACAGCCTGGATATCCCCGCCGCAGGCGAAAGACACCGCGTTGGCCTTGTTGGTGCCGGCGAACTCGGAAGGATACAATTCCAGCTTCGTCAGGCCGGTCTTGTAGATCACGACGTCGCCCATCTCCCGGCTCTCCGCTTCGAGCCCCAGGGTTCCTCCGTAGAACTTTTTCGCCCGCTCGATGTCGCTAACCGCAAGCATCGCCGAGGAATTCTTGCCTTTTAACCCGCTCATGGTCGTCCTCCTTTATCTTTACTTCAAAAGAGCGACTTCGCGGCAGACGTTTCAGGCAAAGAGCAAACCTATCCTACCAGCCGCAGGCCTCCCGCACGGGTTGGAGAGCCTGTTCAATCCCCTCGATCTGAAAACTCACGGTCACCGAGCGCTCCCCCTGGGGTTGCGCGCGTACGATCAGCCGATTGGTAACGAGCAGCCGGTCGATAAATCCGCGCGCGTCGTCCTCAGAAAAGAACCCCAGCGCCATCCGGTCCGCCGAGAGGTCGAGCGATTGCGAGCGCGGTGGCTGGCGGTCGAACTGTATTGTAATCAATCCCGAGCGCGATGTCTCGGTGCCCATGAACTGTCCGGCAAAGCTGAACTGCACCACCGGCTGCCCGTCCTGGCACAGTACTGTCAACCGCGCCGGCGCGCGGCCACGGGGCTGGGCGGGGATCAACTGCTCGGATTCAAGGGACGCGAAGGGCCGCTCGGTTCCCTCGATCTGGGAGACCTCGATGCCGGACGCCCACAACCCCATGTCGGGCGTTTCCTGTCCGGCTTCGCCGCCGGTAAACCGGCTGGTGCGGAAAATCGAATCGTAGCAGTCCAGCCGCTCGCTCGCCGGCCCGATGGCCGCGCATTGCTCGGGCGTGAACTGTTGAGCGGCAACAGGCGCGGTGTGGAAAATCGCTATCATCGCCGTTGCTGCAGCCAAGATTGCCCGACGCATGCGCGTCTCCCCTATCGTTGTCCTTAAGGGCCAATTTGGGGCGCCCGATCCCTCAAGTCCATAGCGGGTCACACGAAAGTGGCCTTGGCACGAGCGGGCGGCGGCCCTACATGTCACCTTCGACGCCAATCCAAAGGAGCTCCTCCATGAGCGCAGCCGACGCTTTCGAACTGATCCGCGAAGAACAGATCGACGAGGTCAACGCGCTTGCGCGGTACTACCGGCACAAAAAGACCGGCGCCGAACTGATCTCGCTCATCAACGACGACGAGAACAAGGTCTTCGGCATCGCGTTTGCCACGCCGCCGGAGGACTCCACGGGCATTGCGCATATCCTCGAGCACTCGGTCCTGTGCGGCTCGGAACAGTTCCCGGTCAAAAAGCCGTTCGTGGAAATGCTCAAGGGCTCGCTGCACACCTTCCTCAACGCCATGACCTTCCCCGACAAGACGGTCTATCCGGTGGCGAGCCAGAACCTGGCCGATTTCCGCAACCTCACCGAGGTTTATCTCGACGCGGTCCTGTTCCCGCTCCTCAGCCGCGAGACGTTCGAGCAGGAAGGCTGGCATTACGAACTCGAGAACCCCGATGCGCCGCTTATCTACAAGGGTGTCGTCTTCAACGAAATGAAGGGCGGCTATTCCTCGCCCGACCAGGTCCAGCGCACCTATGCACAGAATGCGCTTTTCCCCGACAACACCTATGGCTTGTCCTCGGGCGGAGACCCCAAGGTGATGCCCGAGTTGACCTACGAGCAGTTCGCCGCCTTCCACAAGCGCTACTACCACCCCTCCAACGCCCAGATCATCTTTTATGGCGACGACGATCCGGACGCGCGGCTCGAAATTCTCGAGAAGTACCTCTCGCGCTTCGAAAAGGCCGAGCGCGCGCCGATCGTGCCCGTCCAACCCAAGTTCGACGCCCCCCGCTACGAAGTCCGCACCTATCCGGCGGACGAGGAAAACAAGCGTTCGGCCTTCGTCACGCTCAACTGGCTGATCGAAGAGACCGACGACCACACAGAAGCGCTGCGGCGCTCCGTGCTGGCCCATGCGCTGCTCGGCAATTCCGCCGCGCCGCTCTACAAGGCGCTGACGGAGTCCGGGCTGGGCGAGAGCGTCATCGGCGGGCTCAACGGGCATTATCGCGAGCCGTGGTTCAATGCCGGCCTGCGCAACGCGGATGCGGAGAGCGCGGACAAGATCGAGACGCTTATCCTCGACACTCTCGCCTCGCTCGCCGAGCACGGGATCGACAAGGCGACCGTCGAATCCACCGTCAACACCATCGAGTTCTCGCTGCGCGAAAAGAACACCGGGGGATACCCCCGCGGCATCATGTATTTCTTCGCTGCGCTGGGCGACTGGCTTTACGGCAAGGACCCGCTCGAAGCGCTCAAATACGAGGATGCGCTGGCGACGCTCAAAGCCGAACTCGCCGCCGGCAAGCCTGTTCTCGAAGAGCGCATCCGCTCGCTCCTGCTCGACAATTCCCACCGCGTAACCCTCGTCCTCAAGGCGGACAAGGAGCAAGCCGAGCGGGAGGAAGCCGCGGAGCGCGCGAAGCTCGACGCGGTCCGCGCGGGGCTGAGCGAAGAGGATGTCGCCGGCGTTATCGCGACCACGCAAAAGCTCAAGGCGCTCCAGAACGCACCCGACAAGCCCGAAAATCTGGCGAAAATCCCCACGCTCGAGCTCAAGGATCTCGAACGCGAGATCAAGACGGTGCCGACCGAGGAGTTGGCACTATCGAAGGTCCGTACGCTCTACCATGACCTGCCCACCAACGGCATCGTCTATTTCGACCTCGGATTCGACCTCAAGACCCTGCCGCGCGAGCTCATTCCCTACCTCCCGATCTTCTCGCGCGCCCTCACCCAGACGGGCACGAGCAAGGAGGACTACGTCGCGCTGTCCCAGCGCATCGGGCGGTCGACCGGCGGCATCGGCGCGCAGCGCTTCGCGTCGTCGCTGGTTGACGGCGAAGGATCGGCGGCGATGCTGATCGTGCGCGGCAAGGCCATGGCGGACAAGACCGACGACCTGCTTGCCATCGCCCGCGACATCCTCACCGACGCGAAGCTCGACAACCGTGACCGCATCCGGCAGCTCGTCGCGCAAGACAAGGCACGGCACGAAGCGGGGCTCGTGCCCTCGGGCCATATGGTCGCCTTCTCACGGCTGCGAGCCTCGATGACCGAGGCGGACTGGCTCTCGGAACAGTGCGGCGGCGTTTTGCAACTCTTCTTCCTGCGCGAGCTGGCCGCGAAGATCGAGGACGATTGGGAGAGCGTGAGCGAGGCGCTCGCCTCGATCCGCGACCACCTCGTCAACGCCACCACGGCCGTCGCAAACGTCACCGCTGACGCCGAGAGCTGGACGCAATTCCGGCCGCGGCTCGAAGCGTTCCTTGGGGACCTGCCGACGCGCCCCGCCGTTCTGGCCGACTGGGGTTCGCTGCCGGCGCCGAAAAACGAAGGCCTGACGATCCCCGCGCAGGTCAATTACGTCGCCAAGGGCGTCAGCCTCAAAAAGCTCGGCTACGAGCCCTCGGGCGCGCTTTCGGTGGTCACGAAATATCTCGGGACCACCTACCTTTGGGACAAAATCCGCGTCGAAGGCGGCGCCTATGGCGGGTTCGCCCGCTTCGACCCGAGCGCCGGGATCTACGCCTTCGGCTCGTATCGCGACCCGAACCTCACCGCGACGCTCGACGTCTATGACGGGGTGCCGGACAAGCTGCGGGAGGACATCTCGGATACCGATCTCACCCGTTCGATCATCGGCACGATCGGCGATCTCGATGGCTACCAGCTCCCCGACGCGAAAGGCTTCACCGCGCTCGTCCGGACCCTCACCGGCGCGACCGACGCCTACCGGCAGGCGCGGCGCGACCAAGTGCTTGCGACCAGCAAGGCGGATTTCAAAGAGGCCGCCGACCTCATCGCCGAGGTCGCCCGCAACGGCCATGTCGTCGCCCTGGGGTCCGAAAGCGCGATCAACAAGGCCAATGCCGAGCGCAACGGCTTTCTCGAAGTGACCAGGGTGCTTTAGGCGTCCCTGGCCATTTCGGCCAGCATGGCGACGGTTTTGATGTTACACGCCGTCCCGGCTTTCGCGGCCTTCTCCCGGCATCGCAACTTCGCTGGAGCAGCGCACCGGCGCAGGGCTTTGTGAAGCAACGGCAATGTCTTGTGCTTGTGACGATGGCGCAGTAGGCAATTGGGAGATTGGCTGTCGCACAAAAGGTCCCGCCATGCTCGAAGCCTACCAGTCCGTCGCCGGACACCTGCAGCCTCACGAAGGCATCCCGAGCGACTTCTCCACAACCGTCTGGGTCGATCTTCACGCGCCCAGCCGGGAGGAAGAGGTTGCCGTTGAAAACGGCTTGGGGCTTTCGGTGCCGACCCGGGCGGACATGGAAGAAATCGAGGTCTCGTCGCGGCTTTACGCCGAGGACGGCAATTATTTCATGACGGCGATCCTGCCGGCCAAATCGGACGACGAGTCGCCGGAACTGGCGCCCGTTACCTTCGTGCTTGCCGGACAGCACCTGATTACGGTGCGCTATCACGACCCGCAGCCGTTCAAGACCTTCTCGGCGCGCGCCCAGCGTGCGGATATGGGCTGCACGGACGCCGAGACGGTGCTGGTGGGGCTTCTTGAGACCGTGGTCGACCGGCTCGCGGACATCCTCGAGCGCGGCGGCACGGATATCGACGCCCTCTCGCGGGAAATTTTCGAAAGCTCCGAGCGCAAACGCAAAGCCAAGCCGAATTTCAACGCTGTCCTCAAGGCGCTCGGACGCAAGGGCGACATCAACTCGAAAATCCGCGACAGCCTCGTCACGCTCGAGCGCCTCTCGGGATATCTCGGCCATGTCGCCATGACGCGCGGTTCGGGCAAGGACATTCGCGACCGGATCAAGACGCTCGGGCGCGACGTGCGCTCGCTGTCCGATCACGCGAACTTCCTGTTCCAGAAGATCACCTTTCTGCTCGATGCGACGCTGGGGATGATCAACATCGAGCAGAACGGGATCATCAAGATCTTCTCGGTCGCCGCGGTCATCTTCCTGCCCCCGACGCTCATCGCCTCGATCTACGGCATGAACTTCGATTTCATGCCCGAACTCGACTGGCTCTTCGGCTACCCCTTCGCGATCGGGCTGATGGCAGCGTCGGCGGGAGGGACCTTCCTTTATTTCAAGCGCCGCGGCTGGCTTTGATATCGCGGTAATGCGGGTTGTTCATCAGCCCCAGGATATTGCCGAACGGGTCGATCACCGCAGCGCCGACGAAGCCCTGGCCGAAATCGCGCGGCGGGTGGTGGGGGACCGCGCCCATTTCGACAAGCCGGGCGATGGTGCCGGCGACGTTCTCGACATGCCAGTAGACGATCGCGCCTTTCGGCGCCCCGCCGGTTTCCTGATTGCCGCCCAGGTCCGGGAGGTACCTGGCGTCCAGAATACCGAATTCGGTCTCGTCGTCGCCGAGGCGGAATTCGATATAGGCCGGGGTGTCGAAATAGGGTTCGATGCCGAAAACATCGGTGTACCACGCCTTGGCAGCAGCGAGGTCGGCGGCCTGGAAGCCGGTGGTGCAGACGCCGCGCAGGTCGGCGGCGATGGTTGCGTGTGCGTTCATGGTTCATCTCCTTGAATGGCCGAGACGGTCCCTCCGTCTCTTCGCAACAAGGTTCGGACATCGGCGCGCCAGTTTTTGTCAGCAAGGGAACACACCCCTTGCCGCACGCAAACGGATGTGGCACAAACTCCTTGCGGGTTGCAATGGGTTTGGAGGGTACCATGCGCAAGCTGATCGTTTGGAATGTCATGTCGCTCGACGGATATTTCGAAGGCACCGAGCCCTGGTCGCTGGACTTCCACACGACCGTCTGGGGGCAGGACCTTGAAGAGTTTTCGCTCAAACAGGGCAACGAGATCGGCACGCTCTTGTTCGGGCGCCGGACCTATGACGGCATGGCCGCTTATTGGACGCAGGAGACCGGCGCGATCGCGGACATGATGAACGCGGTCGAAAAAGCCGTCGTTTCCCGGACGCTCGAGGCGGCGAACTGGACCAATACCCGCCTCCTCAAGGGCGACCTCGCCGCCATCGTTGGCGACCTCAAGGCCGAAGATAAAAAGGACATCTTCGTCTTCGGCAGCGCCGAACTGGTCAACCAGCTTCTTGATCTCGGTCTTGTCGACGAGTACCGGATCTGCATCGCGCCGATCCTGCTGGGCAAGGGGACGCCGCTTTTTTCGGCCGGCATGACACCCCTGAAGCTTCTCGAGGCCAGGCCCGTCGATACGGGCGGCATCCTGGCGCGCTACGCCGCTGAGCCTCGGACGGCGCAAGCAGGCTGAGCGCCGACGCGCTCGCAAAGGCATACGGATTCGTCCGGCGGCCTTGAAGCCCCGGTTTCAAACAGCATGGACGGTATGCGGCGAGACGCGCCTCATACTGAAATAAAATAGCGAAGCGAGCCTCGCCGCATACGCCCGGGGTTTTCGGCTTATGGCGGCGTCCCGGGCTGGGGTTTGTTGGTCTTTAGTGGGTCGGTTGGTCGAACCTAAAAAGTGGAAACCACTTTTTCTGCCAACCTCCCAAGCCCCCAAATGACCGGTGCCCCTCTCCCTTTCGGAAGTGCGACGGGGATATCAGTCCCCGTCCGGCCTCTGTCCGCTTTGGGCCTTCCCCGCAGCGACCCGCGAGGAACCCGGACCGGTCCCGCCCAAACGTTCGTTGCGCTCGCGCCCATCAGAAGCGGGTCCGTGAGAAGCAATATAAGTGAGGATTGAGGGACGGAGATAAGTTTCGGTGAGTCTCGGATGCGTTCGAGGCGTATGCGGGGCGGACGAGGCGGCTGGTGCCGTTCGTGTGGTGAAGGGGCCTATCCGCGCAGATAGGTATCGAAGAACCGGACGACGCTCGGCATGATTGGCGCCGTATCCACTCCCCGAAAGCAGTGCTCGGCGCCTTCGATCAGTTCGAGTTCAGCCGGCACACCGGCAGCCTTCAGCGCTTCGAAGAATTGCACCCCCTGCCCCGACGGCACCAAGCGATCCATGGTTCCATGCTGGATAAGGCAAGGAACTGCCCTTGCGTTGACCCAAGTGATCGGGGAGGCCCGCCGCGCGAGATCGTGATTTTGCGACAGGGCGCCGCCGATCAGACGGCCCGCCGCCGAATCCGCGGGCTCATGGACAGCCCGCGCATCCGGCAACGCCTGGGCATCGAGGCTGAGAAAATCAATGACGCCATACCAATTGACCACCGCCTTCACCGCGCTGGACGGTCCGGTTATGCCGACCTCCCCTTCGAATTCGGAAGGCGTTTCGAGCCCGAGCATCACCGCCAGATGACCGCCGGCGCTCTCCCCCAGCGCCCCGATCCGCTCGGGATCGATGTTGAACACGCCGGCATGGTGCCGCAGATAGCGCACCGCGGCTTTGCAATCGTGCAGCTGCGTGGGGAATGTCCCTTCCGCCGATAGCCGATAGGCGGGACGCGCCACGGCATAGCCGGCGGCGAGCAGGTTGGCGGCGATCTTCATATTCTCAAGATTGTCGTTGGTCACGTTCGGATGCCCGGCCATCCAGCCGCCGCCGTGAATCTGAACCACAAGCGGATGCGGCCCCGGCCCTGCAGGGGCCATCACCGTCATCGTCAGCGGACGCACACCGATCGGCTGCGCGAAATAAAGCTCGCGCCACACCCTGCTGCCCTCAGGCCGCGTTTCGAAGCGATCGAGGCAAACATCAAGTTCGGAGAGCATCTGCTCGTGCATGTTTTGGGTGGACACTGAAGGCTCCTTGGTGGGAAAGGGTAACCGAGATGGCAGCGGTAGGTTTGGCTCCTGGCTCAGCCCGTCAACCTCGCTATGGCGCACGCGAAACTCACGCGTTTCGCCAACGTGGCCCGTCAGGTTACAAGATATTCAGACTAGGTTGTGTGGACACTTGGGAATCCCAAGTGTCCACACAACCTGGGCGATATCGCAATGGTGTTGGGCATCGCATGAGCACAAAGCGGCTGATCCTTGAACGCGGTCTGGACCTCAGTTTTTGGTTTAACGGTATTCTCATTCCGGCGCGAAGCGGCGAAAGTGTCTTGGCACGATTCACGCAACCGCTCGTCGCCCTCAATGAAGATGAAACTTACGTCATTTCGCTTGTCGCCTCAGGCGTCGCAATAAAGTATCGAGGGCGCTATTTTATCGTTTGTAGCCGCCACCAACTAAAGGGTTGGCGATCGGAACAAATCGCTCTTCTTACTTCTGATGGCGAGTTCTGCATCACATCAGGGGGTGTTCGGCATTTTGTTGACGGTCTTTATGAGAATGGCGTGCACGATCTTGCTGCCTTCGATTTTACTGATCCCTGCCTAGAAATTCCGGCACTTCAGGAACGCTTCTACAATTTTGTTGAAATTCCTCCTGACGTTCGTAGCGACAACATCATAGCCATGATTGCCTCCGGCTTCCCTACCGGCGATCAGCAGCTAAGCCTCGAAGGTTCGACGCGTGCGTTTAAGCAAGCCAGGCGAGTCCTCACCTGCCTACCGGATGGCCCGGAGCAACCGAACGACGAAACACTTCTACGGCTCCGCGTATTGCAGCCGCTGGTTTCGCATCCTGACGGCATGAGCGGTGGCGCCACGTTTGTGATTCAAGTAGCCAACGGCGAAGCTCGGGCTTATTTCGCAGGAATCGTGCTCATGGGAAGCAAAGAAATTTTACACATAGCGAGAGCGGGATATGTTCGCCAGTTCTTGGACTTTGCGCTGAATGATCGCTAGTCCCGCAACGGGCCGATTGCTCGCGTAGCCTCACCGTACCGTACGTTACGGTACGGTTTTCCTTTACATCGCCCTCCTCACCCTCTAAGTATAGTGACACTGCGCCATAGGGCGATGCCGCATTCGAGGAGGATGCGGCGGACACTCGGCCGCGGCGCCCGACATTTCACCCTTGGCAACAGGTTTTTGAACGATGCCCGCATATCGCTCCCGCACCACCACTCACGGCCGCAACATGGCCGGTGCGCGCGGCCTTTGGCGCGCCACCGGGATGAAGGACGGGGATTTCGGCAAGCCCATTATTGCCGTCGTCAACTCCTTCACCCAGTTCGTGCCGGGACACGTGCACCTTAAGGACCTCGGCCAGATGGTGGCGCGCGAGATCGAGCGCGCGGGCGGGGTGGCCAAGGAGTTCAACACCATCGCGGTCGATGACGGCATCGCCATGGGTCATGACGGCATGCTCTATTCGCTGCCGTCGCGCGAAGTCATCGCCGACAGCGTCGAATATATGGTCAACGCCCATTGCGCGGACGCCATGGTCTGTATTTCGAACTGCGACAAGATCACCCCGGGCATGCTCAACGCCGCGATGCGTTTGAATATCCCCGTGGTTTTCGTTTCCGGCGGGCCCATGGAAGCGGGCAAGGTGATCCATCGCGAGCGGCTCCAGGCGGTCGACCTCGTCGACGCCATGGTCGTGGCGGCTGACGAAAGCTATACCGACGCGGAAGTTCAGGCCTATGAAGAGGCCGCCTGCCCCACCTGCGGGTCGTGCTCGGGCATGTTCACGGCCAATTCGATGAACTGCCTCACCGAGGCGCTGGGGCTTTCTCTGCCCGGGAACGGCTCGACGCTTGCGACCCATGCGGACCGCAAGCGGCTGTTCCTCGAAGCCGGCCATCTGATCGTCGATCTGGCGCGCCGCTATTACGAGCAGGACGACGAGAGCGTTCTGCCCCGCTCGATCGTCACCAAGGAGACGTTCAAGAACGCCATGGCGCTCGATATCGCCATGGGCGGGTCGACCAACACCGTGCTGCACATCCTTGCCGCCGCCTATGAAGGCGGGGTCGATTTCACCATGGACGATATCGACCAGCTTTCGCGGCAGGTTCCGGTCCTGTGCAAGGTCGCTCCGGCCAAGAACGACGTGCACATGGAAGACGTACACCGCGCCGGCGGCATCATGAGCATTCTTGGTCAGCTCGACCGGGCCGACCTTCTCGACCGCACGCGGCCGACCGTCCACAGCGCGACGCTGGGCGATGCGCTCGACAAGTGGGACATTTCGCGGACGAATTCGGAAAGCGTGCGGCAGTTCTTCATGGCCGCGCCGGGCGGCGTGCGGACGACGGAAGCGTTTTCGCAGGCCAATCGCTGGGCCGATCTCGATCTCGACCGCAAGGACGGGGTCATCCGGTCAGCCGAGCATGCCTTCTCGAAGGATGGCGGGCTCGCTGTTCTCAAAGGCAATATCGCCGAGAACGGCTGCGTGGTGAAAACCGCCGGGGTGGACGAGTCCATCCTCAAATTCACCGGTTCTGCCGTGGTCTATGAAAGCCAGGACGCAGCCGTTTCGGGCATCCTCACGGGCAAGGTCAAGGAAGGCGACGTCGTCGTCATCCGCTATGAAGGCCCCAAGGGCGGTCCGGGCATGCAGGAGATGCTCTACCCCACGAGCTATCTCAAGTCCAAGGGTCTGGGGAAGGCCTGCGCCTTGCTCACCGACGGGCGGTTCTCCGGCGGCACCTCGGGGCTGTCGATCGGGCACGTGTCGCCCGAAGCGGCCAATGGCGGGGCGATCGGGCTCGTCGAGCCGGGCGACAAGATCGAGATCGACATTCCCGCGCGGACGATCAACCTGCTGGTCAGCGATGCCGAACTCAAGCGCCGCCGCGAGGCGATGGACGCCAAGGGCGCCGATGCCTGGAAGCCGGTGGAAAAGCGCAAGCGCAAGGTGACGACTGCGCTCAAGGCCTACGCCGCGTTCGCTTCGAGCGCCGACCTGGGCGCCGTGCGGATCCTGCCTGAGGATTGAGGACTTCAGAAAACCCCGGTGGGCACACCACCGGGGTTTTTTCGTCGCGCGCCAACTAACATTTTACTTGGCCGCCTCGTTTAACTCCGCTAGCCTTTCCCCTCACCCTGTCCTTTCCCCAACCGGACCCGCACATGTCGACCCCCCACGCGCCACAGCAGGAGCGTCCGCTTTACGCCATCGGCATCGTGCTTTTCACGTATTTCTTCTTCACGCTGTGTGACACGGCGGCCAAATGGCTTGTGCTTTCGGGCATTCCACCGCTCGAAACAGCGTTCATCCGGTACCTCGTGCAACTGGCCTTCATGGCCGGGCTCACCCTGCCCCGCGTCGGGCTATCGGCGTTCAAGACGCAAAGGCCTGTCGGGCAGATCGTCCGCGCCACGGCGCTTCTGGGAATGACGGCGTTCAATTTCTTTGCGGTGCTTTACCTGCCCCTGACCGTCACTTCGACCATCATGTTCGGCATGCCCCTTCTGATCACGGCGCTTTCGGTCCCGTTTCTGGGCGAAACGGTCGGGTGGCGGCGCTGGGTGGCGATCCTGACGGGGTTCGGGGGCATCGTGATCATTGTCCAGCCCTGGGGCGCGGAGTTCCACTGGGCCGTTTTCCTGTCGCTGTGCTGCATTCTTTCGGGCGCGGTCTATTATCTGCTCACCCGCACGCTCACCCGCACGGAATCCACCCTCACCATGCAACTCTATGGCGGGCTCGTGGGCGCCGTCCTGCTGCTGCCGTTCGCGGTTTCGAACTGGGTGTGGCCGGATGCGTTCTGGACCTGGGTGGCGTTTTTCGGCGTCGGGCTCGCCGCGATGACCGGACATCAGATCGCCATCGTCGCGCACCGGTTCGCGCCCGCCTCCACGCTGGCGCCGTTCGGGTATACCCAAATCATCTGGATGAGCCTGTCCAGCTGGCTGATCTTCGCCCAGCCGCCCGATATCTGGGTTTTCGTGGGCGCGCCCATCGTCGTGGGTTCGGGGCTCTATATCTGGCTCAGGGAGCGCGAACTGGCCAAGAAGGCCGTGCGGCCGGTGACAACCGCGGACGCAGATCTGCCGGTCGAGGAGAAGGACGCCAAGCGCCAGCCGGCATAGGAACGCCCAAGTACGCAAAATTTTTCTTCGCCAAAGCTCTTGGCGAGACAATTTGTCTCATCTATAAGGCAGTTCCCTTTTACGCGAACCCTAGGAGGCGTTGCATTGACGGATTTTCCCATGCCCTCCCAGGGTCATGAGCGCCACCGTTAGGTCGCCCTCCTTGCCCCGCGTCCGCCGCCACTAGGCCGCGCACTTTTCCTCAGCTTCGAACGTAACGGCACGCGGGCCTAAGTCCGTCCGCCGTTCGGTCTTACCACTTCCAGTTTATGGGACCGGCGCGTCCGCATCCTTGCGGCAGCCGGTATCGGACACATGACTCGCAAAAAACTCGATATGGACGGGACGACCTATCGTGCCGTTCTGGGATACACCTTCAGGCACTGGCGACGTCAGCCCTGGCGCATCGCCGCGATTTTGACGTTCATCATGCTCGCCACGCTGGCGGATGTGATGACGCCGTATTTCGCCGGCCGGCTGGTCGAGGCGATTGCGTCGGGCGCGGTGGGCGACGGGGCGACATTCGATGCGGCGGTCTCGGCGTTCGGCGTGCTGATCGCGCTGGGGGCGACGGCGGTCGTCCTGCGGTTCGGCGCGTTCCGCAATATCATCCGGCTCACGCTGCTGCAGATGGCGGATGTGGTCAACGAGACCTTCCACCGGGTGCAGCGGTTCTCGACCGATTGGCACGCCAATACTTTCGCGGGTTCGACCGTGCGGAAGATCACGCGCGGGATGTGGTCGCTCGACCTTTTGAACGACACGCTCCTCGTCGCGCTCTTTCCCTCGATGATCATGCTCGTGGGCACGACGGTGCTGCTCGCGTCGTTCTGGCCGGTTATGGGGCTCGTGATCGGGCTGGGATCAATCCTCTTCATCGCCGGAACAATCGGCATCACGGTGGCTTATGTCTCGCCGGCGGCGACGCTGTCGAACGCGTGGGACACCAAGGTCGGCGGCGCGCTGGCCGATGCCATCGGCTGCAATGCCGTGGTCAAGGGCTTCGGCGCCGAGGACCGGGAGGAATCCCGGCTCGGGGGCGTCGTGGCCAAGTGGCAGAAGCGGACGCTGCGGACCTGGAACCGGTATAACCTCAACGGTGTCACGCAGGACACGGCGCTTCTGATCCTGCGCGCGACCATTCTGGGGACCGGCATCCTCCTGTGGCTCAGCGGCGTGGCGAATGCGGGCGACATCACCTTCGTCCTGACCTCGTTCTTCGTGCTGCAAGGCTATCTGCAGGATGTGGGAATGCACTTTCGCAACCTGCAGCGCTCGGTCAACGAGATGGAGGAGCTTGTCGAGCTCGACGCCCAGCCCTATGGCGTGGCGGACGCGCCCGGCGCATCGCCCATCCGGATCGGGGACGGTGCGATCGCGTTCAAGAACGTCACCTTCCAGTATGGCGGGCACGAAACCCCGCTCTACAAGGACTTCTCGGTATCGATCGAACCGGGCGAGCGCGTCGGTCTCGTGGGGCATTCGGGTTCGGGCAAGACGACCTTCGTCAAGCTCATCCAGCGGCTGCACGACATCAATGGCGGGGCCATCGAGATCGACGGGCAGAACATCGCCGCCCACACGCAGTCGTCGCTGCGCGGCCAGATCGCCATCGTGCAGCAGGAGCCGATCCTGTTCCACCGCACGCTCGCGGACAACATCGCCTATGCCCGTCCCGGTGCGACCCGCGCGCAGGTCGAACAAGCTGCGGCGCAAGCCAATGCGCACGACTTCATCATGGCCCTGCCCAAGGGCTATGAAACGCTCGTGGGCGAGCGGGGCGTGAAGCTATCGGGCGGCGAGCGTCAGCGCGTGGCGATTGCCCGTGCGTTCCTCGCGGATTCGCCGGTGCTGATCCTCGACGAGGCGACCTCGAGCCTCGATTCCGAGAGCGAACTGCTCATTCAGCAGGCCATCGAGCGGCTGATGACGGGACGCACCACGCTGGTCATCGCCCACCGGCTCTCGACCGTCCGCGCGCTCGACCGGATCCTCGTGTTCGACAAGGGCCGGATCATCGAGGAAGGCACGCACGACAGCCTCATCCGCACGGACAAGGGCATCTACCGGCGCCTCTTCGAGCGGCAGGCGCTGGAGCTGACCAAGGGGCTGGTGGCCTGACGGCCCGGCCCTCCCCCCGAACGGGCGCGGAGGGCCGGGCCGTCACAACCGGCTGATCACCGCGAAGTCGTACATGGCGACCAGGTGCAGGCTTGCGCCAAGAACCACGAAGATGTGCCAGAGCACATTCTGAAACGCCAGTCGCTCCCAGAGATGGAAGATGATGCCGGCCGAGTAGGCGATGCCGCCCGCAAGTATGAGCCACAGTGCTGTCGGCGGCAGGGTCGCGGTGAGGGTCTGGAACGCAACAACCCCGCTCCAGCCCATCGCGAGATAGACGATGATGGCGGCGCGCCCGAAGCGTTTGGGCACCAGCAGCTTGAGCGCCACACCAAGGAGCGCTCCGGCCCAAACGAAAATCAGGAGCTTGTCGGCCATTGGCGCATCGCCGGCGCTCGCGAGAACGGGCGTATAGGTGCCGGCGATGAACAGAAATATTGCCGCCTGGTCGAAACGCGCAAGCCACGCCTTGACGCGGCCTTCGGGCCAGAGATTGAAGGCGAGCGAAACCGACAGCACGCCGATGAGCGAGCCGACATAGACAGCGAGCGGAACAAAGACCTCGGGGGCTGTGCGGACGAGGGCGAGGGTCAGAAGCACGCTGCCCGCAACCATGGCCATCACCAGCCCGATCCCGTGCACGACCCCGTCCGCGATCAATTCGGCAAGCGAATAGGTGCGCCGCGTGCGCAGAAAATCGCGTGCTCTTTGTCCGACTTTGGTCATCCCTCTTGCTCCCGACCGGACCTCTCAGTCTGCCATAAAATTGATAAGGGGCGGTATGGCAAAATCGTGAACGGATCGTACTCCTGCTATTCACCCCGATAGGGAATGTCTTTTTTTGTGATGCCTCTTGGGATGTGCGCAAGGTGATCTATGGCGTTCCGGGCTCCGTCCGCGAGCCCGCGCCGGGTGCGCCTCAGGAAATGCCGAAGAGGATGCTTCTGAGCGTACACATGGGTCATCTTGACCGCGTTGAGGTCGCTCCGGCCCACCCCGCCGCCGCGATTGTCCTGCGAAATATCGCCGACCTGGATGCACAGCGCGGGGTCCGTATGCAGTCGCATGAAGTCCTTGGCCGGCCCTGCAAGCGCACCATAAAGAACGAGGTCGTTCGCCAGTAAGCGAAGCATAGGGTGTCCGAGAAGCGAACGGGCGGCGTCCTCGCCGATGACATAGCCCGACGCCCCGGGAAGGGTCGAACGGAACGGCCGCAGGGCAATTCTCGGACCAGCCTGCGCGACCGGCGGGAGAACACGGACCTTCCGCACTGCCGCTTCAAAGCGGACGACGTCGAAAGCCACGCCATCGAGGTCATCGAGAAACGCCGGCAGCAGCGCCGACAGCACAGCATCATCCTCCATGACCACCGCCCGCGCGTGCCCGGCCTCGAGCATGGTTCGCCAGGCCTTTTCGTGACTGAGCGTACAGGCGAGTTGGTTGGGACGCAGATAGGACGGCCGGGTGTTGTCGCAATACCGCGCGATGTCCGCCTCGGGGATGTCGGCCGGGGTCACCGCTTCGATCCGCTCAGCCGCGAGGCCCAGCCGCGCGAACTGTTCTTCCATGAAGGCGCGGCGGTCGGTGCGCTCGGAGAGGTTGATGTAGTAGATCGGCATGCGCAAGGGGGCCGCCTCCAAAAGGAGATGAGGAGGCCGGACGCTACAGGGCGCAAAACCCGCTGTAAAGAATGCCCCCGGCCTAGTGCAGCTTGGGCAATCCGATATCGTGGGGCGGCAGGTCGTCCGCTGTGAGCGTCGTTTCGTCCTCATCGTTGATGGGGGCGAAGGAAACGCAGTTGCGGCCCGCCCGCTTGGCTGCGTAGAGCGCGATGTCGGCCTGGGCGAACCAGTCCATCGCCGAGCGGATGGCCGGGCTCATGGGCGCAACGCCAAGGCTGGCTGTGATCGAAAGGACGCCCGCTTCGGTCCTGAAGCGCAGCTTGGAGATGATTTCGCGGATGCGCTCGGCGCACTGGCTGGCTTCGTAGGCCATGGTTTCGGGCAGCAGCAGGCCGAACTCTTCCCCGGCAACGCGCCCGAAGCTGTCGGGCGAGCGGATCGCCTCCATGCAGCGGTTGGCGACGGCCTTGAGCACCTCGTCGGCGATGTCGGGGCCGACGGCTTTGTTGATCTCCGCGAAGCCGTCGATGTCGACGAAAATCAGCGCGGCGGGGCGCTCGTAGCGTACGGCCCGCTCGTATTCGCGCTCGACGTCGAGCTGGAAGCGGCGGCGGGTCAGCGCGCCGGTCAAAAAGTCGAAGCTTTCGGGCTGGCGCGTGGCGACCTGCGCCATGGCGAGGTTCGCGAGATTGACGGCGATCGTCATCTGCTCCTCGGTAAAGTCCCGCGGCCGGGTGTCGATGACGAAAAGCGTGCCCAGCACATAGCCGTCGGCGGTGACCAGCGGCACGCCGAGATAGGCCTTTGCCTGAACCTCACCGGTGACGAGAGGGTTGGCGGCAAAGCGGGGATCGGCAGGGAGGTCTTCAACGATCATCGGCTTTGCGCCCGCGACCGTATGGTCGCAGATCGCATCGGCGCGCGAAATGGGCGTGTCGGGCATTCCGCGGACGGCAAGGAAAGTCTGCTGATCGCGATCGATCACAGAGATCCCGGCAATCGGAACCCCGGTACTGGCCATGGCGATCTTGACGATACGCTCGACCGCCTCGCCCAGATCCGCTCCGGGTATACCATGCCGATAGAGCGCCCCGAGGCGGCCTTCCTCGTCGGTCTGCGGATTGGATGTCATGCTTCCTCTCGCGCCTGTGCCATCATCTTCAATCTACCGCATTTTGTACAAAATTGGGGTATGCAACGCGGCTATGGTTACGAAGGTGTTGAGCCTGGAATACGTTTTGCATGCCCGAACGGGCCGCGCAAACTTGAAACAGGCTACGCGTCCTTCCCGCTCAGACACAACCCGGTTTGCCTTGTAACATCGAGCACATATTCGGTGTGAAGCCGTGCCCGGGCCGCAAGTTTTGTTCGAGATCGGTGGTGAGCGATGTCATCGCGGTGCCTCCGGGCCGACAGCGAGACTAGTCGCCGTGGCGCCGGGTGGCAACCGGCATGGCCGTCCTCTAGCGCAATTGCGCCAGCAGTGCCCCCGACGCATGCCCGTCGGCGGTGAGTCCCATGCTGCGCTGATAGGCGATTATCGCCTCGCGGGTGCGCGGGCCGACGACGCCGTCGGCGGTGCCCGCGTCAAAGCCGCGGGAGTTCAGCAGGGTCTGCAGTTCGCGGCGCTGCGCCTTGTTGAGCGCGACCTCGTTGGGCGGCCAGGGCTGCACAAACGGCCCCGCCCCGAGGATGCGGTCGGCGAGGTGGCCGACAGCGAGCGCGTAGTTGTCGGAATTGTTGTAGCGCTTGATGACTTCGAAATTGTGCAGCAGCAGGAAGGCCGGGCCGTTGGCGCCAGAGGGCATGAAGATGCGCGCCTGGTCGTCCGGCCGCGGGAAGGCCATGCCGTTGGCGCGTACGGCGCCCATGGCGTGCCATTGTGCCAGGGACTGCCGGTTGATCTGCCAGGCGCGGGCGTAGTCGAAATTGGCCGGAAGGCGGACCTCGTAGCCCCACGTCTCTCCGGGCCGCCAGCCATGTTCTTTCAGATAGTTGGCGGTCGAAGCCAGAGCGTCCGGGATCGAGTTCCAGATGTCACGCCGGCCGTCGCCATTATAGTCGACTGCGTAGCTCACGAAGCTCGTTGGCATGAACTGGGTGTGGCCCATGGCGCCGGCCCAGGACCCGACCATGTTCTGGGGCGCAACGTGCCCCGCCTGCAGGATTTGCAGCGCCGTCAGCAACTGATCCTTGAAAAAACCCGCGCGATAGTCGCCATAGGTCAGCGTCGCCAGCGCGTGGATGACGTTGTTGCCGCCCATGTAGTTGCCGAAATTCGTCTCCATGCCCCAGATGGCGAGGACGACCTCGTTCTGAACGCCCCAGTTGGCCTCGATACGCGCAAGGGTCTGGCTCCATTCTCCCCGCATGCGGCGGCCCAGGTCGACCTGCCCGGCGCTGACGCGCCTGTCGAGATAGGCGCCGACGGTCTGCGTGAACTCGGGCTGGGAGCGGGTCAGCTCCATGACCCGGTCGGAAGGGCTGAACCCGGCGAAAGCCGCCTCGAAGACGGCGCGGGAGACACCGCGGGCCTGAGCCTCGGGCCACAGCCCGGCGACGAACTGGGACGGGTTGGCCGCAGCCGGCGCGATCGCGCCGAAGGCCGCCGATACGCTCAGCGTAGCGGCGATGGCAAAGCGGTAAACGGTCGTTCTGAACGGGGCACGGGCAACGATACGCATTGGTTGGCCTCTTCGTTTCCAATCCGCACGCCGTTCCCTATGCCACTATTGTGGCGAAATGCGGTTCCCCCTGCCCCCTCGGGGTCGCCGCCGAACGGCCTGCGTACGCAACTCAACGATAGGACTTAAGAATGCCTCCACCGGCTTAAGATGGCGTTAAGCACGTTGGTCGTCGCGCGATTAACCATGGCACGGCCTATTCGCCCTCGCGCGGCTGCCAGGCGCGGGCCTTCTCCTCGATATCGGCGATCTGGGACGCCCTCAGCTGCTCGGCGGCCATCGCGACGTCCTCCTCGATATACTCATTGGTGCCGCCGCCATATTCGCGCGCGAGATAAAGCCAGTAGTAGGCAAGCTCGGCATCGAGCGGCACGCCCTCGCCGTAGTAATACATGAGCCCCAGATCGTGCATGCCCGCCGCGTGACCGAGGTCCGCGGCCCTGCGATACCAAAGCGCCGCCTGTTCGAAGTCGACGTCGACGCCGCGGCCATTGTCGTACAGAAGCCCGATATTGTGCATGGCGATGGGGAGACCCTGATCGGCGGCAAACCGGTACCAGCGCAGCGCCTCGGCGTAATCCTGCTCGACGCCGTCGGCGTTGTCGTACATTACGCCGATGGAATTCTGCGCGCCTGCGTGCCCCTGGGTCGCGGCCAGTTGGAAATGGCGCAGCGCCTCGTCGTAGTCCTGCTCCACACCCTCGCCATCGAGGTACATCAGCCCCAGATTGAACTGCGCCGGCGCATGGCCGGCATCCGCGGCGAGCGCATAGAACTCGGCCGCGGTTTCGTAGTCGACGTCAACGCCATAGCCGAAATCGTGGAAGACCCCGGCGCGGAAAAGCGCCTCCGCGTCGTTCTGCTTGGCGGCGAGTTTGTACCATTCGAGCGCGGTGCCGTAGTCCTGCGGCACGCCGTCGCCGAACTCGTAGAGGTCGCCCATATAGAACTGGGCGTCGACGTCACCGGCCTCCGCCAGCGGCCGCCAGATTTCCGCCGCGCGCGCATAGTCTCCGGCTTCGAACGCCTCATAGCCGTCGCTCACGGTCTGGGCGGCGGCTGGCGGGGCAAAGACCGCAAGCGCCAGCAGGCCGGCGACGAGCAACCGAAGGGCCTGCGGGACCCGGCGCGGCCGTCGTTTTACACAAAAAGCAGCCATGTCTCCGTCCCCTGTCCTTGTGCCGGTCTTGGCGCCGCACAACAATAGAACCAAGTCCACAAGAAGCGCCGGGGCAATGCAAGCCCAAAGTCGGCGACTGCAAATAGATGTGAGGACCATGACAAACGAAACTACCCGACCCGATGCGACGGTCGAGGCACCGCGGGCGCCATTCGTAACGCGCGCTGCGCTTTTGGAGGATTTGCGCGCCATCGGGCTCGCCCGCGGGGATATCGTTATGGTCCACGCTGCGCTCTCGAAGATCGGCCCGCTGCTCAACGGGCCGGACGCTGTGATCGGCGCGCTGCGTGACGCGGTGGGGCCCGAAGGGACCGTGATGGGGTATACCGATTGGGACGCGCGCTACGAAGACCTTCTCGATGCCGACGGCCGCGTTCCGGACGCATGGAAACCGCATATTCCTCCCTTCGATCCGCTTCGGTCGCGCGCGATCCGCGACAATGGCGCCTTCCCCGAATTCTTGCGCACAACGCCGGGGGCGTTGCGCAGCGGCAGTCCCGGCGCCTCCATGGCGGCGATCGGCGCGCGGGCCGAATGGCTCACGGCCGGGCATCCGATCGACTATGGGTATGGCGCGCGCTCGCCGCTTGCAAAGCTCGTTGAAGCGGGCGGCAAGGTGCTCATGCTCGGGGCGCCGCGCGATACGATGACGCTCATCCATCACGCCGAGCATCTCGCGCGCCTTGAAGGCAAGCGCATCAAGCGGATCGAGGTGCCGTTCGCGAGCGAGACCGGGACCGTGTGGCGCTGGGTGGAGGAATTCAATACCGGCGAGGCGGTCATTCCGGCGCTCGACGATATCGATTATTTCACCGATATCGTGACGGACTTCCTCGAAAGCGGTTCAGGGCGGTCGGCCAAGATCGGCCATGCCGACAGCATCCTCGTCGATGCCGCCGCCATGACCCGGTTTGCGGTTGACTGGCTGGAGCGCCGGTACGGCTAGAGCGTCCGCGCCAGAGCCTCGAGCTGATCGGCGCAAATGCCCCAGCCTTCGTGAAAGCCCATTTTCTCGTGTTCGAGCTTGTCCTCGACGCGCCAGTGCTTGGCGCGGGCGATGTAGCGGGTCTTGCCCCCCTCGTCGGCAAAGGTCAGCTCGGCAACGAAGAACGGCTTGTCCGAGGGTTCCCACGCGGCGGTGAAGGCGTCGGTGAACACCAGCCGTTCATTGGGTACGACGTCGAGATAGACGCCGGGGTTGGGATATTCGTTGCCCTCGGGGTCCGCCATCACCACGAAACACGTACCGCCGGGGCGCACGTCGAGTTCGGCGCGCGGGGCGGTCCAGGGCTTGGGCGCGAACCATTGGGGCAGCAGTTCAGGGTCGGTCCAGCAGCGGAAGACCTTCTCGCGCGGGGCGTCGATCAGGCGGTTGAGGACCAGAATGCGGCTTTCGTCGAAATTGGCATCAGCAGACATTGTCGATCTCCTCGTTTGGCGTCCATGATGATGCCTCTAGGACGAAGCGGGACAGGCGATGCCGACAGGGTCGAGATAAAAGCGCATTCGCTTACCGATCTTTGAACGCGCAAACATTGACGCCGGGGCGCCAATATCATAACTATAAAGCTATCAAACTTATCGGTTATATATCATGAATGAATCCGAACGCCTGGACGCCACATTCATCGCGCTGGCCGATCCCACCCGGCGCGCCATTCTCGCCCGGCTCATCGAGGGCGAGGCCACGGTGATGGAACTTGCCGAACCTTTCGACATGAGTCAGCCTGCGATCTCCAAGCATCTCAAGATGCTCGAGCGCGCGGGGCTGATTTCGCGCAGCCGCGATGCGCAGCGCCGCCCGTGCAAGATCGAGGGCGCGGCGCTCAAGGAGGCAACGGACTGGCTGGAGAACTACCGCAAGGTCTGGGAAGCAAATTTTTCGCGGCTCGACGACCTTCTGGATGATCTCAAGGCCCAGCGCAAAAGGGAGCAGAACTAGATGACCACTTCCGGCCACCGCCTGATCGTCACTGCGCCGAGCGAGACCGAGATCCGCGTCGAGCGCGATTTCGACGCGCCGGTCGACCTCGTTTTCGACTGCTATACCAAGCCCGAATACGTCGCCCGGTGGCTGACGGGTCCCGAAGGATGGTCGTTCTCGAAATGCGAGATCGATCTCTCCATCGGTGGGGAATACCGCTACGAATGGACCGGTCCGGACGACGCCTTCCTGGGGCTCACGGGCGAATTCCACGAGATCGACAGGCCGGACCAACTGGTCAGCACGGAGGTCTTCGACGACGAGGAGGCCATGGGACCGATGCTTGTCACGATCCAGTTTTCGGCGCTTGTCGAGAAGACCAAGATGACCCAGGTCATCCTTTTCGAATCCCGCGCCGCGCGCGACGCCGCCGCTGCCTCGGGGATGACGGACGGCCTGGGCATGAGCCTCGACTCGCTCGACAGGCTGCTCGGGGAATTGCAACCGCGATGAGCGCGGACGCGCCCACCGCCGATGCCTTCAAGGCGCACCTTGAGACGCTGCAATCGGACGCCGAGCGCGAAAAGTACAACCGCTACTTCAAGATGGGCGAAGGCGAATACGGCGAAGGCGACGTCTTCATGGGCGTGCGCATGGGACACGTCTTCGAGGCTGCCGAAGCATTCCTCGACATGGACCCCGCCGAGATCGAACTCCTGCTCGAAAGCGGTATCCACGAGCACCGGGCCGGTGCGGTTTCGATCATGGCCCGGCAGTACAAGCGCAAGGGCACCACGCCCGAGCGCCGCGACGTGCTCCACGAACTCTATTTGCGCCGGCACGACAGGATCAACAATTGGGATCTCGTCGACCTCGGCGCCTGGCACGTCGTCGGTCCGCACCTCGTCGATAAACCGCGCGATCTCCTTTATCGGCTTTCCCGGTCACCGAACATGTGGGAACGCCGCACGGCCATCCTCGCCACCTTCGCCTTCATCAAGCGCAAGGACTACGCCGACACGCTGGCGATCGCCGACATCCTGCGCACCGACCCCGAAGACCTCATCCACAAGGCCACCGGCTGGATGCTCCGCTGCATCCCCCAGGACGACCCGGCCCTTATCGCCTTCCTCGACGCCCACGCCGCGACGATGCCCAGAGCTCTGCTACGCGCCGCGCTCGAAAAGTTTCCCAAGGACCGGCGCGCGCACTATATGGCGCTGGGAAAGCAGGCCCGCGCTTGACCGGCCGGAGGACCGTCACGCACAGCAAAAAACGGCGTGGCGCCCTCGCGCCACGCCGCCCTCGCGTCCCCTTCTGGCGGCTCCGGCCTACCAGCCGAAGGTGAAGCCCACGCCGGACTGGCCGTAGCCGGTCTGGTTGACGTGGGCGTTGGTGCCCTGCCCGAACTGGAACAGGCCGTAGGAATTGCCGTGGCCGTGCTGCTGGAGGGTGCCGTTGTGGCCGTTGCCTTCCTGGTGCACGACGCCGGTATTGCCCGCGCCGTTCTGGAGAAGGCCCGCGATGTTGTTGGCGCCATTCTGGGTGATGCCCGAGCCTTCGATCTCCGAGAAGATGGAGTAGATCGCGAGCCCGGCGTTGATGGCCTGGGCCTGTTCGGCGTTCTTGGCGTTGATGCCGATCGACACCTGGCCGCCCGCATGGGCCGGCGTATGGAGCGCGGCGGCGCCGAGGGTGGCGGCGAAAATCGTGGCGATGGTGGTTTTCACAATCCTGGTCATGGTCCTCGTCCTTTGGTCCCGTGTGTTGCGTCCCGGCATTCAAAACCGATGGCCTCACACTGACAGGGCGCGGCTGAACTCACCTCGAAGGCAGCATTTATCTGGCGTTAAGGTTGGCGTGGCGGCGAAGACTTGCCAAATGGCATAAATATGCCTATTTTACGCCAAACGAGGTAATTGCGATGCTTGTCGAGATTGCAAAGACGTCAGCCGTCCCCGATGCGGACCGGATCACAGACGAAGAGAGCGCCGCGCTCGCGCGGGCGGTGGTCAATCTGTTTGCCAGATGGGGTCTTGCCGACGGTCAGGCGCGCGACATTCTCGGTGGACTGCCGGCGCGAACCTATGCGCGCTGGAAGGCGGGGGATATCGGGCGGATCGACCGCGATCTCGCAACGCGGCTGTCGCTCCTGATGGGCATCCACAAGGGATTGCGCATCCTCTTTACCGATCCCGAACGGGGCTATCGCTGGGTCAAGACGCCGAACACGGTGTTCGGCGGCAAGACGCCGGCCGAGATCATGGCCGCGGGCGATATCTTTTCGCTCGCGCGTGTCCGGACGTATCTCGACACCGAGCGCGGGGGATGGTGAGCCCGGACGACCTGCCGGTCGCCCGCGTGAGCTGGCCCAAGGCCTACCGTATCATCCGCTCGATCCATCCACCAGTCGACCTTTTCGAGGACATCGCCGATCCGCGCGACTGGGAGGCGCTCGCTTCCGCCGAGTCCAAGACCAATCCGCGGCTGCGCGAGCAGATGGGGACGCTCGCGCTGGTGCCGCCCGAGCGGCGCGTGGGCGGACCGGGCGCGTCCTATCTCATGGCGCCGTTCGTTCACGTGAGCCCGGACCGGCCCGGGCGGTTCACCGATGGCAGCTATGGCATCTACAGCGCCGGCAACAGCGAAGAAGTCGCGCTGCGGGAGGTTGCCTACCACCACGGCCGGACAATGGCCGCGAGCGCGGAGGCGCCGGGCTGGACGTCGCAGTTCCGCGTCCTCGTCAACAGCCTCGATCTCGACCTGTGCGACGTGCGCGGACGCGCTCCCTATCACGACCCCGACGACTACAGCGCGCCGCAGGCGTTGGGCAAGGCCGTGCGTCGTGCGGGTGGCAACGGCGTGGTTTACGACAGCGTCCGGTGCCCCGGCGGCGCATGCGCGGGGGTATTCTGGCCGGACCTTGTCCCCATCCCCGTTCAGGGCGATCATTTCGATTTCCATTGGGATGGGGCGCGCGTGGACCAGGTGCATAACCGCCGGACGGGGCGGCTTTTCGCATTATGAACGCGAAAAGACCTCCCGCGCGGTGCGGAAGGTCTTTATTCGGCTGCTCCGGCGTGCGCTTTCACTGCGCGCCGACGCGGCTTTGGCATTCGAAGACTTCTCCGTCGATCTCGATCACCAGCCGGACGTCGTAGGTGGCGGACGAACCTCCGACATTCACGCGGCCGAGAACCGCGGTGTCCTGGGCTTCGACAACGAAGCCGCCGCCCTGGGACGTCGTGGACGAGTTACCTCCGCCGACGCTCTGGACAGTGAACCGATAACTGCCCTGCAATGCCTTTTCAGCGTGGAGCAGGCCCTCGAGGGCGATCATCGAACCGCTCTGGGTGGCGGCGATGTCGCAGCGGGCGGAGCCCGAGGCGTTGGATGCGGAGCTGCTTGCGTAGCCGGCGCCACCGAGCGCAACCAGTGCGGTGAGCGCCGCACCTGCGGCCAGAGCCTGCATCCCGAACGATTTATCCTTGCCAAACATGGTCAGTTTCCTTTCTCACCGGGTTGGACCCGGGAGAGGCGGACCTCTCCCGCTCGTCGTGGGCCATGGCCCGATCAGGGGCAGGTCTGGACGAACGCCGCGACGTTGCCCGAGCCCGTCTGATTGACTTCGGCCTCGCAACCATTGCCGACCTGCACGCCGGCGGCGACATTGCCGTTGCCGTCCTGGGTGAGGATGGACGTATGGTGGCCGCCGAACTGGCCGACGCCGGCAGCATTGCCGTTGCCATTCTGCCAGATATCGGAGGCGTTGTGGTGCCCGTCCTGTCCGGTCGCGGCCACATTCCCGTTACCGAACTGCCGGGAGACCGAGTTGTTCTTCCAACCCCTCTGGTAGACGCCGATGGCGTTGCCGTTGCCGGCCTGATGGCCCCCGGCGGCATTCGCCCAGCCCCACTGCTGGATGTAGACGCTGTTGGCCATGGCCGGAACCGAGGCAAAACCCACGATGGCGGCGATGGCAGTCGAAAGGATAAGTTTGCGCGACATGTTCTCTCTCCTGATCCTGTGGCGGTTTTTCCGCCGGTGTTGCGTTCAACAAGGACAGGTGTAACGGCGCGCGCCGGAACCGGCGCTGAAGCGCGCGTTCAGAAAGCGTTCATGCGAAAAATTTTCTGCGGAACCGTGGGGACGGCTGACGCCTCAGCCCCGGCCGCGATAGGGCGGCACGCCCTGGTCGGGGAGCCAGATGCCTTCGGGCGGCGTGCCGGTCTGCCAGAACACGTCGATGGGGATACCGCCGCGCGGATACCAGTATCCGCCAACGCGCAGCCAGTGCGGTCTGATCGCTTCGACGATCCGCTTGCCGATATCGACCGTGCAGCCCTCGTGGAACGCCCCGTGATTGCGGAACGCGCCCAGGAACAGCTTGAGCGATTTGGATTCGACAAGGTGCTTGTCGGCGACGTAGTCGATAACGATGTGCGCAAAGTCCGGCTGACCGGTCACCGGGCACAGCGACGTGAACTCGGGGCACACGAACCGCGTCACATAGAGGGTGTCGGGATGCGGATTGGGTACCGGGTCGAGCACCGCCTCTTCGGGCGATCGCGGCGCATCGGTCTGTTTGCCCAGCTGCAATGAGCCGCTTTCAATCTCTGCCATGGCCGCTATCCTTTCGCGCGTGGTCGCGGCGCGGTGTAGCGGCTCAGGGCCGGGGCGGCAAGTCCGTCACGCGACCAGGTCGGGCGCGGCCGCGCCATTGCGGCACAGCGGATAGGCCGGGTCGGAATAGAGCGCGCGGATCGCTTCGCCCGAATACCCCTCGGCGCCGACGACGAGCAGCGCACCGCGCAGGCTCACCGGTGCGGCTTCTTCCATCGCGAAGCGGATAGCCGCGGCGGCTGTCTTGAAAGTCTTGGCGCCCAGCGAGAGGGCGGTTGTC
This sequence comes from Pelagibacterium xiamenense, assembly GCF_021166475.1. Classification (GTDB taxonomy): domain Bacteria; phylum Pseudomonadota; class Alphaproteobacteria; order Rhizobiales; family Devosiaceae; genus Pelagibacterium; species Pelagibacterium xiamenense. Next base: position 1,223,188 of record NZ_JAJOYS010000001.1, on the reverse strand, counting down.
CGGTCGCTGCCGAGATAAAGGCGCGCACGGGCTGTAAAATCAAAATTCGTCATCTTCGTTTTCTTTTCGTTTTGCGCCGGACTCCCCCGCCCGGCCGTCTTTTGGTTCTGGCTCCGCTACGGTCTGCGGCCGGCACAACGACCGGCGCGCCCGCGCGGACGCCGTTTCAGTGTGAGGTGGATTTGAGATCCCGAGCCGTCGGCCTTTGCCGATCAGGGCGCGCAATTGTATGCGCGGCAGCCGGAGATCGCATCGATTTGCCCCACCAATCTAGGGACTCATCGTAGCGCTTGCAAGAGTCGCCAATGTGACAGTGCGTTTCCGCTCCCATGCTCTGCCGGTTTGGCGGCCCAAAAAAAACGGCGCTGACGAGACGCCAGCGCCGTTTTTGTTCATACCGGTCGGGCGGGATATCAGGCCGCAGCGTGCAGCTTGGCGCGCGGGGCCTCGCTCTTGCCGGCGTCTTCAACCAGACCGCGGTGCAGCGCGATAATCGTCTTGTCGAAATCGTCCTCATCAACGATGACCTGCAGATCGACCTTGCGGATCATGTCGGTCATCCCGAGCGGTTCGATACCCGCTTCGGCCAACACGCCGATCGCGCGCGCCAGGGTCGCGCCGCCACGCAGGTTGCGCCCGATGGCGGAGACCATCGCGACCTTGCGCAGACCGATGGATGCCGTCGGGAAGGCCTTGGCCAGATCGGCCTCGACACGCTTGATCGCCTTCATCGAGCCCTTCAAAAAGTGCGTGATGGTATTGGCGTTCGAGGTCTTGGAGATGATCCAGACCTTGTGCCGGGTCAGCGCCTCGAGGATTTCGCTGTCGTAGCCTTTCACGCCGACCATGTCCTGGTCGTAGAATTCGAGCGCGAACACACCCTTGAGACCCGTTACGATCTCGGCGCCCGGCCGCTTGGCCTCGAGATCGGACCGGATCACCGTGCCCGGGTGCTCGGGCTCGAAGGCGTTCTTGACGCGCAGGGGGATACCCGACTGGCGCAGGCTTTTCGCCGCGCGCGGGTGGATCGCTTCCATGCCCATGTTCGAGAGCTGGTCGGCGACGTCGTAATTGGTTTCGCCGATGACGCGCACGCGGTCCTCGCCGACGAGCTTGGGGTCGGCGGAAGAGAGGTGGAATTCCTTGTGGATGATCGCCTCGGCGGCGCCGGTCACCACCGCGACGCGCGAAAGCGTCACTTCGCTATAGCCGCGGTCGTAGGTCTTCATCAGCACTTCGGCGCACTGGGCATAGCCCGTGACGATGGGCATTTCGCTGGAGAGATCGATACCCTCAAAGGCATTGGCGATCTGCTCGTCGAGCTTGTATTCGCCGTCCTGGCGCCAGCCGGTGAGATCCACCATGCGCGCGTTGACCCCGCGCTCTTTCAAAAGCAGCACGGTATTGTAGGCCGAATGGGCTTCCCCCAGCGACGAGAGCATTTCGCGCACGGTCAGAAGGTGCTGCTCGAGCTGGAAGTGACCGAACGAGCACAGCCGCGAGAGATCGATCAAACAGGACCGGACGCCCTCGACGCGCTCGCGGATGAACTTGTCGGCCATTTCGCGCGCGGACGGGTCGGCGAAGATTTCGGCGTTCTTGTCGATCATCTTCCGGCACACGTCCGAAAGCGCGTCGCCCCAGCTCCAGCCGCTCTCGGCGGAGGAAAAGAGCGAATAGACGCCCGGTTCGCCCGACTTCTTGTGTTCGAGGAGCGCGTCGGTCATCCCGCCATAGGCCGAAACCACGAAAACGCGGTTGTAGAGCGCATCGCCCTTGCGGTCGCCGACAAGGACCGTGTCGAGCAGCTCATGGCTGCGGGACATCGATGTGCCGCCAATCTTTTCGACGGTATGGGGTTGCTTGGTCAATTCTGCCTCCCGCCGCAAGGACTACGAGGTTTGCGGCGTAATCTGATGCCACCATCATGGCGACACTTGAAGTTCCAGGATCCGCGCACGAGAGGCGCGGACCCTGCTGGTTGGTCGAGCGGCTTAGCTGATCTCGCCACTCTCGATCGTAATCGGACCCTTGGGATCGCGCTCCGAGAGGAACGCTGGACGCGGTTTGTCGGCCGCGAACGGTTCCGTCACCCGGTTGGACCAGGCGTTGTAGACGAAGAATGCGTTCGAGCGCGGGAACGGGGTGATGTTGCCGTTCGAACCGTGGATCGTGTTGCATTCGAAAAGGATCACGGTGCCGGCCTTGCCCGAGGCGTATTCGATGCCGAACTCGTCGGCCATCTTCGTCAGCGCCTCATGGCTCGGCACGCCGATTTCCTGCTTCTTGAGCGAGGATTTGTAGTTATCGCCGGGCGTCTCGCCCGCGCATGCGATGAAGTGCTTGTGCGATCCGGGCATCAGCATGAGCGGCCCGTTGAGCGCGTCGTTGTCCGTCAGCAGGATCGACGCGGAAATCGCCCGCATGCGCGGCATGCCGTCCTCTGCGTGCCAGGTCTCGAAGTCCGAGTGCCAGTAGAACTCCTTGCCGGTGAAGCCGGGCTTGTAGTTCAACCGGCTCTGGTGGAGATAGACATCCTCGTCGAGCAGGAACTTGACCTTGCCTGCGACGCGTTCGTCGCGCGCCAGCCGGTCGAAGACCGCGCTTTCGGTGTCGAGCCGGAAGACCGTGCGAACGGCGTCGGAGTCCGGTTCGGTGATCACGTTTTCGCTCGAAAGCTCGGCTTCACCCGAACGCAGGCGGGCGGACTCGGCCTTGAGCTTTTCGACCTCGGCCTCGGAAAACAGATCCCTGAGGATCAGAAAACCGTTCTTCTCGAAGCTTTCGGTTTCGGCGCGCGTCAACGGCGCCTGCGGCGACCACTTGCCCCAGAATACGGGGTCCTGGCGCTCCAGCCAGGATTCTTCGGGTAGCCGGGTCGGGTATGCGTCCCCAGTGTTATGAACGGCAGAGAGTGTCATAGAACTATTCCCTTCTCTTTTGTTCTAGGTTGACATTGGGCGGGTACGAACCCGTCCCGTGAGACTGCCCCTAGCGCCCCGCAGAATGCGGCGCGACTTGGCCTTCCGCAGGGCACCATGCCCCGCGCAAGGAAATCAGGCGCTCTGCGCCAATTCAGCTGCCGGTGCGTACGAGCCATCCTCGCGGTGCACCTCGTTGCCCGTGACGGGCGGGTTGAAGCAGCACGCCATCACCATTTCGCTGCGCGCGGTGAGACGGTGCTTGTCGTTCTTGTCGAGCGCGTACATCACGCCGGGCTTGATCTGGTAGACCGTCCCGGTCTCGAGATCCTCGATCTCGCCGTCGCCCGAGACGCAGTAGACGCTCTCGAAATGGTGCTTGTAGTGGAACACGTGCGTCGTGTTCTCGTGGATCCGGGTGATGTGGAACGAGAAACCCATATTGTCGCCGGCGAGCAGCAGACGGGTCGAATCCCAGCCATCCGAATGGATCAGGCGCTCGCCCTGCCGGGCCTCTTCGAGGTCACGTACGATCATTTTGTCTTCCTCTTGCGTCTTACTCTGCCGCGGCCCGCGGCGCGTTCTTGGCGAGCACCGCCTCGAAGGCGTCCTCGATGATGTCGAGACCCTTGTCGAACTGGGCCATGTCGATGGTGAGCGGGCACAGCACCTTGACCACCTCGTCCTCGCCCCCGGAGGTTTCGATGATGAGGCCGCCCTCGAAACACTTGGCGCAAATGGCCGAGGCGGCCTCGCCGTCGCCGGTGTTGATGCCCAGCATCATGCCGCGGCCGCGCAGCGTCAGGTAGTACCGCTCGGCAATGGCGCCGAGGCGCTTCTTGAGATGTGCGGCCTTCTCGTTGACGGATTTGGAGAACGCATCATCCTTCCAGAACTTTTCGAGCGCGACGCGGGCCGTCACGAAGGCGTGGTTATTGCCCCGGAACGTGCCGTTATGCTCGGCGGGCTTCCAGATGTCGTGCTCGGGCTTGATGAGCGTGAGCGCGAAGGGCAGACCCATCCCCGAAAGCGACTTGGCCTGGGTGATGATGTCGGGGTCGAGCCCGAATTCCTCGAACGAGAAGAACGTGCCCGTCCGGCCGCAGCCAGCCTGGATGTCGTCGAGAATGAAGAGCGCGCCATGCTTTTTGGCAATGGCCTCGATCTTCTTGAGCCATGCGCCCGAGGCGGCGTTGAGCCCGCCCTCGCCCTGCACGGGCTCGACGATGATTGCAGCAGGCGCGTCGATGCCGCCCGACGGATCGTCGAGCATCTGTTCGAGCATGTCGGCGGTATCCACCTCGTCCCCGAAATATCCTTCGAAGGGCGCGCGGTAGACGTCGTTGAGCGGCACGCCGCCACCATTGCGCTTGCCGGCATTGCCCGTCGCGGCGAGCGCGCCAAGGGTCATGCCGTGGAAGCCGTTGGTGAAGGCGATGACATTGGTCCGGCCGGTCACCTTGCGCGCCAGCTTCAACGCGGCCTCGACCGCATTGGCGCCGGTCGGACCGGTGAACATGAGCTTGTGGTCCATGCCGCGCGGCTTGAGGATGATCTCCTCATACGCCTGGAGGAACTTCTCCTTGGCGTCGGTGAACATGTCGAGCCCGTGGGCGATCCCGTCGGACGTAACATAATCGACCAGCGCGGCCTGCATGTCAGGGTCGTTATGGCCGTAGTTCAGCGAAGAGCAGCCGGCGAGGAAGTCGATATATTCCTTGCCGTCTTCACCAAAAATCGTCGCGTTCTTGGCCTTGTTGAAGAGTTTGGGAAAGCTGCGCGAATACGAACGCACCTGGCTTTCCACGCGATCGAAAGTCGAATGGTCGGTTGTGGTCATTGCATCGTCTCCTTTAAAGACGGCTTTGAATTCTGTGGGGTTCAGGCGCGCGCGGATCAGGCGGCGGAGCGTACCGGAAGCGCCTCGCGCTCGAACGGGCCGATGGTCACGAGAAACTCGGTGTCGTGCTTACCGGCGAAATGGGCGTCGCGGATAAAGTGCGGCTTGCGGCTCAATTCGGTTTCGAGCGTTTCCGCGATCGAACCGAAGAGCGCCCAGGAGGCCTTGTTGTCGCTCGTGATGGTCGACTTCACATGCGTGACGTTCTCACAGGCCTTGCGCGCCAGAACGGCCGAGATCAACCGCTTGGCTAGGCCCTTGCCGCGGGCCTTTTCGCTCACGCACACCTGCCAGACGAAATAGGCTTCCGGATCCTCTGGCGGGATATAGCCCGAGACCCAACCCACGATCTCCCCGTCCATTTCCGCGACCGCGCAGGTCGAGGCGAAATGGGTGCACTGCAGCAGATTGCAGTACATGGAGTTGTCGTCGAGCTTTGCGGTGTCCTGGATGAGCTGCCAGACGTTCGAACCGTCTTCCCTGCGGGGCGTTCGAATCGCGATCTTCTGGTCCGCCTTGCCCTTTGTGGGCGTGATCGCCGTGAGTTGCATGGTTATGCCTCCACTCGTTTCGGGCATTTAGTTAGCTTATCCAAACTAAATGTCAACCGCGTGACGGGGGAGTTCGTTCCCGACTATACCCCAAACCAGTGCATTTCTTAGGCTTTTCCTGATCGGAAATTTATTTCCGACTCGGAATTATCAGTTCACCCTTGCGTCAAGAGGCGATTAGTTTATTTTCTATGTACAAACTAATTTCCTCTCAACGGATGCGCAAGCCGCTTGGGTCGCGCGGAAGGGAAAGCTATGATGACGTCAAGACAACGCCATCGGAATAACGCCTTGGAAAACCGCACGAAAACAGCCCTGTCGGCGATGCGTAAAATCCTGCGCAAGACCGAGCTCAATTCCAAGGCGCTCATGCGCGAGACCGGCCTGACGCCGTCCCAGCTCGTGTTCATGCAACTGCTCGAAGACGGCAATGAGCAGACCGCGGGCAGCGTCGCTGCGCGCATGGGGATCACCCAGGCGACGGCGACATCGCTGATCCACAAGCTCGAGGCCCAAGGCATGGTTGTGCGCCGCAAGGGTGAAACCGACCGCCGCCAGGTCTGGCTTTCGCTCACCCCGACGGGACGCGAAGTCCTCGCGATCGCGCCCGACGGCGTCCACGCGCGCTTCCACGAGCAGTTCACCGCGCTCGAGGAATGGGAGCAATTGATGCTCATCGCCGCCCTGGAGCGCGTCGCGAGCCTTTTGGGCCAGGACGACATGGACGCCGCGGCGGTCCTCGATTCCAGCGCGACGATCGCGCCCAAGCTGGTGCCGGAGACCGAGGCGTCGTAGGTGCGCACCGGCCCGTGTTCTCCATAGCCCCGAAACATTTCTCCTGAACCACCTTGAATTTCGGACATTTTTGTCCGAAATTGTGCAGGTGACACGTGCGCGGAGCCGGCATGGACAAGCGCGACCGCTTCATTGCCGAGATCAGGAAGGAGGCCAAGGCGCGCGGCCTCGCTTTCGACCTCCACAAAGGTCGTGGCAAAGGCGGTCATGCAATGCTCTATGAACGAGGTAAGCCATGCGCACCTATGCCTACCCGGCGACCTTCGAACCGGCAGACGACGACACGACCGTCCTCGTTACCTTTGCCGATTTCCCCGAGGCGATCACCGAAGGGGACGGCACGGTCGAGGCCTATACCAATGCCGCCGATGCGCTTGGGATCGTCATGCTCGAATATCTACGCAGGGGGCGCACGCTCCCTGTGCCGTCTACCGGAGAGCCGCTGATCGCGCCCGAGCCGGACATCGCAGCAAAGATTGCGCTGCTCGAGGCGTTTGCGGCCTCGGGCATTACCCAGAGCGAACTGGCGCGCCGGTTAGGCTGGGACGAAAAGGCGGTACGCCGCGCGCTCGATCCATGGCACGCGACCAAGCTACCGCGGCTTTCCGCTGCGTTGCATGCACTGGGTCATCGCCTGGTGGTCTCTGTCGAAGCCGCTTGACGCAATTGACTTCCCCGCCAAACCGCGCTCAAACCGCCAGCCTCGGCTTGCGGTTTGGGAGGATCGGATGATGTCGAACGGCTGGGCGGAATCGGCGGATGCGTGGATTGCCGATATGGGCGAAACAGGCGATTTCGGACGCCAATATGTCCTCGATACGCCGATGCTCGAGCGGGTCCGGGCCAAGCGGTTTTCACACGCGCTCGATGTCGGATGCGGCGAAGGGCGCTTCGTGCGGATGCTGACAGAGGCGGGCATTCCGGCCATCGGGATCGATCCGACCGAAAAGCTCATCGCGCATGCGCGTTCGCGGCACCCGGAGGGCGACTACCGGCTCGGGCGGGCCGAGGCGCTCGAGTTTGCCGATGCCGCTTTCGACCTCGTCGTCTCCTATCTCACATTGATCGATATCCCCGACCTCGAAGCCGCCATCGCCGAAATGGTGCGCGTCCTCTCCCCCGGCGGCACGCTGCTCATCGCCAACCTCACGAGCTTTTCCACCGCATCCATCCCCAATGGCTGGCGCGAAGACGCCGACGGGAACAGCCAATTTATCCTCGACGACTACATGACGCCACGAAGCGCCGTTGCGAGCTGGCGCGGCATCTCGATCGAGAACTGGCATCGCCCGCTTTCGGCCTATATGCAGCTCTTTCTGAGCCACGGGCTCGTCTTGCGCCATTTCGACGAACCCTTGCCGCAAGGCGCCGATCCGGCACGAACCGCGCGCTATCGCCGCGTTCCGTGGTTTCTCATCATGGAATGGGAAAAGCCCCTGGCTTGACCAACCTGCGATTGCCGCGGGGAACTCATGTGTCGTTGGCCGCATTGGCCTGTGAGAAACAGGAGGTCCGACAATGGCCAAGGCGAATGCAGGCAAATCCATGGGCAAGCACGCGACCGGCCAGCACGGGGCGAAGCCGGCCGGCCCGCCACGTGACGACCGCCCGGACGAGTTCGAATACGCTCAGGACATTCAGGGCAAGAACCGGTTGCACGGCGATGATCAGCACAATGTGCGCAACCAGCGTCAGGCGCAGGCCGACGCCAGGGGCGACACCGACGACCTGCTCGAAAGCTTCGAGAAGCTCGACAAGGACGTCCGCGCGCGCACCGATCTCAACAAAGGCGCCCGGTCGTCCAAGAGCAAGGATCGCTAGCGCCGCAACGTAAAGACTGCCGCGGCGCGCCCCGGCGCGTCGTGCCCGTCGCCGAAATCGGCGACGTCGTAGTGCGCAAGCCTGACAAGGGCGCACTCGGGCAAATCCGGCCGCAGGGGATCGCCGATCAGAACGGTGATGCCTGCCCCCGCACACCGGCGCGCGAAGGGCAGCATGGTCCGGGCGACCGCGGCTTCGTAGAAGAGGTCGCCCATCACCACGACATCGACCTCGCGAAGCGGTTCGTCGAGGAGATCGCCCACGACCAGATCGAGGGTGACACCGTTGGCCTCGGCATTGAGCGCGGCGGCGGCAACCGCGTTGGGGTCGATATCGGCGGCGATCACATGCCGCGCCCCTGCCCTTGCCGCGGCGATGGCAACCAGCCCGGAGCCCGTACCCAGATCGAGCACGCGCAGTCCGGCGACGCATTCGGGACCGTCCGCAATGAAGCGTGCCAGCACCAGCCCGCCGCCCCAGGTCCATGCCCAATAGGGCGGCGTGTCGCCGGCAAAGCGTGAGAGCCCGCTACCCGGATGCGCGCGATAAAGACTGATCCCGTCGAGGCCGGGCACCGGCTCGAGACGCATCCGGTCGCGCATGAATTGCCGCATTGGCGCGGAGGCATGTGCGGATGCGCTCAATCCGCGGGTTCCCAGTGCGGCCAGTCGGCGATGTGGCTTTCCCAGTCGTCGGTATTGGCGTCCGTCTCCGCGACCGTCCGGCTGCGCACCGAAACGCCGGCCTTGTGCACCGTTTCGGGGTCGCCCGACACCAGAGGATGCCACCAGGCGAGCCCCCTGCCCTCGGCGAGGCGGCGATAAGCGCAGCTTTTGGGAATCCATTTGATCTCTGTGACCTTGTCGGGGGTCAGCTTGATGCAGTCGGGCACCTTGGCCTGACGGTTCGGATAGTCCGTGCACCGACAGGTGTCGCCGTCGAGCAGCGCACAGCGCACGTCCGAGGTATAGATCTCTCCGGTATCCTCATCCTCGAGCTTCAAAAGGCAGCACTTGCCGCACCCGTCGCAGAGCGCTTCCCATTCCTCTTGGCTCATTGCCGCAAGCGGCTTTTCATCCCACCAGGACATCCGGTGCCTTTTCGTCTCGAACGGGCGTAAACCCAATGCACATAGAAGTGTTGTGACCTAAACCCATTGCTGGCAATAAGATAGGCATAAATGCCGCGAGGACCACCCTGCGGCGGGGAGCGCATTTGCCGTGAAGGATCCGTTCTACCAGAAACACAAGCGCGCCAGGAGCAAGACGCGCCTCCTCGAGGCCGACGCCTGGCTCGATTCCGCGCTTTATGACGGGCTGCGATCCGCCGGACGCGCCTATATCAAGGTCCAGGACTTCTTCTCGCTCTTTGCCGTGCGCGGGATCAAGCGGTTTTTCGTCGAAATCGCGTCCGACGCCATGAGCTTTGCGGCCATCGGCGCGGTGCTGATGACAGCGCTGGCGCTCTCGGCTATGGACGCGACCGCGTCGGGCGAATTCAACCGGGCCGAGGACTATTCGGTCATTTTTCTCGACCGCTATGGCAACGAAATCGGCCGCCGCGGCATCCGGGCAGACGATTCCGTGGCGCTCTCGGCCATCCCCGATTACATGATCGAAGCCACGCTCGCGACCGAAGACCGGCGCTTTTACAGCCATTTCGGCATCGACGTCTGGGGCACGATGCGGGCACTGATTTCCAACGCGGAGGGCGATTCCAACCTCCAGGGCGGTTCCTCTATCACCCAGCAGCTCGCCAAGAACCTCTTTTTGACCAACGAGCGTACAATCGAGCGCAAGATCAAGGAATTGTTCCTCGCCTTCTGGCTGGAGGCGAATTTCACCAAGGACGAAATCCTCAAGCTCTATTTCGACCGTTCTTATATGGGCGGCGGCGCGTTCGGCGTGGTTGCGGGCGCCGAGTTTTATTTCGGCAAGCGCATCCAGGACATCACCCTCGCCGAAGCGGCAATGCTCGCGGGTCTCTTCAAGGCCCCGACCCGCTATGCGCCGCACGTCGACCTGGCCGCCGCGCGCGGGCGCGCCAACGTGGTCCTTTCCAACCTCGTCGACGCCGGGTTCATGAGCGAAGGTCAGGTGACCGGCGCGCGCCGCCGTCCCGCCGAGCCGATCGTGCGCAACGACATCGCGGAGGCGCCGAACTATTTCCTCGACTGGGCCTTCCTCGAAACCAAGCGGCTGGTCGGGGACAGCGACGAGATCGGTTTTGTTGTGCGCACCACCATCGATCCTGAACTGCAGGACTACGCCGAGGATGCGGTGCAGACCGTCCTGCGCGAAGAGGGCGACGCGTTCAACGTCTCCCAGGGCGCGCTCGTGGCGATGGACCACGACGGCGCGGTGCGCGCCATGGTGGGCGGCGTGGACTACGGGGAAAGCCAATACAACCGCGCAACCAACCCCACGCGTCAACCCGGCTCCTCGTTCAAGCCGTTCGTTTACGCGACGGTGTTCGAAATGACCGACATCACGCCGCGCTCGACCATTACCGATGCGCCCATCTGCATCGGCAACTGGTGCCCGCAGAACTATGGCCGCTCCTATCGCGGCAGCACGTCGATCCGCGCCGCGGTCGCGTCGTCCATCAACACGGTGCCCGTCCGTCTTTCCATCCAGACCGGCCGCCAGCCCATCGCGGACATGGCGCACCGGCTGGGCATCCAGAACGATTTCCCCGTCACCCGCTCGCTCGCGCTCGGCGTCGCGTCGGTGAGCGTGCTCGACATGGCCTCGTCCTATGCCGTCTTTGCAAATGGCGGCTGCCGGGCGAGGGGTTACGGCGTCACGCGCATCACCACGCTGACCGGCGAAGTCGTCTACGAGGCCCCCGGGCAACCCGGCTGCGACCGGCTGCTGAGCGACGACGTCGTGCTTTCGATGAACGACGTGCTGCACGCGGTCAATTACAGCGGCACGGGCGGACGCGCCGTCATCGAGGGCGTGCCCTCAGCGGGCAAGACCGGTACGACCACGTCATACCGCGACGCCTGGTATATCGGGTTCACGGGCAATTACGTCGCCGCCGTCTGGTACGGCAACGACAATTACGAGCCCACCAACAATCTCACGGGCGGACGGCTGCCCGCGCAGACCTGGCGCAATTTCATGGAGAACGCCCATCGCGGCATTGAAGTGCTCCCGATCTACGGCGTTGAAATGGAGCCCCGCCCGCTGATCATCGCCGAGGGCGATGCGGCCCCCGGCCTCGAGGACGAAGAAGCGCCGCCGCCCACGCTCACCGAGGCGGCGGCGGTGAAGCTTCTTGATCTCTCCGAGAAAATGCGTCAGGCACAGTCCGGCGCCATCCCCGGCGCGCTCGATCAGGCCACCGCGCCTGTTCCCGGCGGCTCGGAGAGTTTGTGATCCTTGCGGTTTATCGTCTACCTCATCATCATGCTCGCGGTCGCGCTCGGCGTTGGGTTCGGAACGAGCTATTACGCGCTCACCGACGGCCGTCTTTTCGGCGCCATCCGCATCGGCCCCTGGGCCGGGTGGTCGGAAATCGGCACGGAAAACCCCGATCCCTATTCGCGCGCCTACCTCGCGCGCACGGGTCTTCTGCAGCTGGGCAAATCCGAAGGCATCCGGTTCGTTGCGCGCACCGACAGCGAGGGGGACCGGCTCGAGCGCGCCTGCAGTTATGCGGTGACCGGCCAAACGCCGGGGGCGACGTTCTGGACGCTGCTCGCGGCGGACCCCGAAGGCGCGACAATCGCCGCCGCGCCGGGGTTGAGCCACTTCCATTCCGAACGCATCGTTTATGACCCCGACGGCGTCACCCTCAATTTCGGACCGCAGATGATGCCGGGCAACTGGCTCCCGACAAACGAGACCGGCCCTTTTACCTTCGTCATGACGCTCTACGACGCCGCGGGGCTCGCGGGCGGCGGTTCCAACGTGAGCACCCTGCCGGCCATCGAGAGGGTCGCCTGCCCATGACCCGCCTGTTTGTCTGGATTTTCGGCGGACTACTATTGGGCGGGCTGATCCACCTCGTGGTCATTCTGGCCCTGCCCCACCTCGCCACGCGCGACCTGTGGAGCCAGGTCGCCGCGCTCGGCACGCTCGAAAACATGACCCCGATCGCCGCTCCGGCGCCGGGGGAGCCGAACCCGCTCGGCCTCGATCCGGCGCTTTTATACGGGGTGTGCCAGATCGACCTCGACGCCGGGCCCGGCGTCGTAAACGGCACGCTGCCATTGAGCTTCTGGTCGCTCGCGGTCTTCGACCGTCAGGGACAGATCGTTTATTCGACGACCAGCCGCTCGGGCTCGGGCGTCGGCCGCACGCTCGACATGGGGATCTTCAATCCCGCGCAGATGCGTCTTCTGGCCGAGCAGCGCTTCGAAATCGAAGAGGGCCTCCTGATCGTCGAAGCGCCCTCGGACGACGTCATGGTCGTCATCCGGCTGGCCCCGGCCCATGACGCAATGCGCGCGCGCTATCGCGACATGCTTGACCAGTTGCGCTGCCTGACGATCCGGTAGACGGCATCCAACGCTATTTCCGGATTGCCGGCTCCGGGATCATCGTCTCGTACCGCGAGGGGATGCCGCCGTCCTTGGAAACGAACCCGCCCGGGTTGACGGCGCAGAAATCCCCCGCCTGCGCGCGGCGCACGAAGAGCTCCATCTGCGAAAGCAGCGCGTCCACCGTACGGGCCTCGGGGTTGGGGGTTTCGACCAGCAGCCGGTCGAGCGCCGTCGAATACGAGCGGTAGCGGTATTCGAGCGCGCGCGTGAACCAGGCGATGCGCTGGTCGTTCTCCCACTTGCGGGCGGCGACTTCCGCCGGTGCGCCGGGCGCGGCAAGCGAAACGTTGGCAACGGCGATGGCGCGCTGGCGGTCGATCTCGATAACCGCGCAGATCGACTGGAACGTTGTGGGCAGGGTCGCGATGTCGAGCGTGATGTCGTTGGCAACGGTGCGGTAGCGGACGGCGGCGGACACGTATTGGGTCGTCCGCAGATAGTGGTAGTAGCGATCCGCCGAGAACCGGGTATCGGTTGCCCCCGAAATCCGCGTGCGCTGCAATTCGACGGCGGTATCGTAAAACCAGTCGCGGGTATGGGGGGCCACAAGGAAGCGCCAGACGCGGTTGTGCATCTCGCGTTCCTCATCGGTCAGGTTGAAATCGGAAACCGGCTCGCCGCGTGAGGATGCGAGGCCATCTCCGATCTGCGGCATGATCTCGTCATGGAGCACGCTAGGCTTGGCGCGGCCGAAATCGCCCACAGGCCGTGCGCAGGCGGACAGGCCAACAGCAATCACCACCGCGGCGAGCGCGGCCCCGAACCTGCGACTATGCAACCTTCAACCCTTGCGTCTTCGCGGCCGTGCGGGCGTCTTGCCCGCCGCTTCCGGTCCCCGGTCGTAGCGTATCCCGGTGAAAAGCAGCACTTTGGCCGGTTCCCGCCGGGCCGATTGCGCGGGGACGGGCCGCGCGGTTCTGGGACTGAACCTGATCAGCATACCCATTTTGGCCTCTTTCTTTGCAGCCGGTCGGGAGTGCCGGATACCCTCTCCTATCCGCCCGGCAAATCACCGGGTCATCCCGTACTGGCACAACGCATTAAGAGTTCATCAAGGTTAACAGTCCGCTAACGAATTATGATGAATAGTGAGGCAACCAAGAGAGTCGCGATATTGAGTCGGCCCCTATGATCGGCTTTCAGCCATACGAAACATTCCAGTTGCTCATCGAGACCGGCGGCGTCGAGCGTGCCAATACGCTGCTCGTGGCGGCATGTGACGCCTTTGCGCGGCGGCCCAGGCCGCTCAGTGCGGAAGTTGCGCAGTTCGAGGCTCTGGCTGCGCGGCTGTTCCCGACCGCGATGCCGTCGGCCCGCACCAAGGCGGCGGGCATTCTTGCAAGCGCGCCCGGCTTGACGCCCGACCTCGAGATCCTCGTTTTCGAGAATCTGGGGACAGGGCTGATCCCGCACATTCAGCAGGCCGAGGCCATTTCCGAAGACGTCCTGATGCGGCTCATCGACAAGGGCGAGATCGACGTCATTGCCGCGATCGCGGGCCGGCCGGACCTTTCGAACGCCGTGCTCGCGCGGCTCTTCCCCATCAACAGCCGCAAGGTCTATCGCGCGCTCGCCGCCAACACGGCGCTGGCCCCGCGCGGCGCCTATCTCACGGCGCTGGCGCGCTCTGCGCAGATGGACCAGGACGTCGCCGCGACGCTTTGCCGGCGCGAGGATTTCGATGCCGCGCTTTTGACCGAGGCCTTCTTCGATCTGCCCGAGGATGGGCGGCTCGCGGTCATCGGGGCCTACGCCAAACGCCAGTTGCCCCAGGCGCCGATGATGGCGACGTTCGAGCACATCTCGGTCGCGACCGGCGAGTTCACCGGCGCCCTGATGAAGCTCTTTTCGCATAACCAGCGCCCCAGGATCACGCGGCTCCTGGCGCAGGTCACGGGGCTCGACGAGGTGCGCTGCGGCCAGATTTCCCACGACGTCAGCGGCGCGGCGCTGTTCGTGGTGCTGCGCGCCTTCGGGTGCACGGCACATGACGGGCTCAAGGTGCTCATCCACGCCACCAGCCATGACGCGGACCGTTCGCGGCAGCTTGCGCATTTCGCGCGGCTTTTCGAAGACGTTGCCCCCTCCGCGATGGTCTATATGCTCAGCGCCTGGCGTGGTGACGTCAATCCGTTCGAGCTTTCAAAGCCCGAATACGCCGCCTTCCAGCAGCCCAGCCGCCGCACTGCCGAGCGCCCTGCGGCGCAGCCGCGCTCGGGCGGCGCAGGCGACCGCGCCCTCGAAACTCTGGACAAACTGCGGTCGCTCAGGGCGGGATAGCCGCCCGCCTCGCACCCTAACCTTCAACGACCTCAAGCCCCGGATCGCCATTGCGCAGATCCAGGGCAATAACCCACAGATCGGGATCGAACTCGACCTCGCGCGCGATCCGCTCCCGGATCGTCAAAGGTTCGACTTCGCCGTAACGGCGCTGGAACACCCGGTCGAGCCCGTCGCTCGTGGCGCTCGGCGCGGGGACGTAGAGCGAACTCGTGCCGTTGAGGTGATCGATCTCCACCCAGATCTGCCCGGCGACCGGATCGCCGCGCCGGGCGATGACGCACATGCGGCCCAGGTCGTTATGCCGCCGCACGAATGCGGCGCACCAGATGTCGCTGCGCAGGCGCTGCATCGCCGCCTCGTCGAGAAGAAAAAGGAAGGGCCGGTTTATATGTCCGCGCCAGCGGCTTCAAGCATGTCGACGAGGTCGCGGCTGACCTGGCCGGTCGTGCGGTAATTATGGAAGATCTCGAATTTGCGGATCGCCTCGGCGGTGCTTGCCCCGGCGACGCCATCGACCGGCGCCTGAAGGAAGCCCAGTTGGGCGAGCCCGCGCTGAACCGTGCTCACGAGCGCCCGGTCGAGGGCCGCGGGCACCGGGTCGGCCGCCGGAGCCTCCGCCGTTTGGGCAACAGCCTCGGCCGGGCGAGACGTGGACGGATCGAAAAGCGGGACTTCGGCCTGTTGGGATGCGGCCGGTGCGGGCGCGGTCTCGCTGCTGGCGATAAGCGCGGCGATATCCTGTCCCGCGGGCTCGGATGTGACCGGCGCGGGCATCGGCTGGGCGCTTGTCTGCGGCTGCGCTGCGGGCGCCTCGGAGGTCGTGGCGGGCGCGTTGCGCACGGCCTCCATCACTTCTGGCGTCGCCGCGCCGGTGCGCGGCAGGCCGGCCCGGCCTTCAAAGGCCCGGATCGCATCCGCCGTCTTGGGGCCGTAATAGCCGTCGACCACGCCGTCGAAGAGCCCCATCGCCTTGAGCTTGCTCTGAAGCTCGGCAATGTCCTCATTGCCGATGGGTACGGGTGCGTCCGCCTCCTGCGTCTGGGGTGCCGTTGCTGTCTCCTGCGGCACCGGCTGGTCCGGGGCGCTGGCGCGTTCGGCGACAGGCTGCGGCGCGGGCGTAAGGTCGGCGGGGCGCTCGATCACCGGCTCGACAGGCTCGGGGCGGCTGATCGCCGGCGCACCGAACATGGGCGCGGGATGGTACCCGTCCTGCAAAAACAGCGCGTTGGCGGACGCCATCATCGAAAGCCCCGTCACCACGATCACGCCGGTCGACGTCATGGGTGCGTGCATCATCTTGCCCGCACCCCAGGCGACGCCCCGTCCGACAAGCGAAAAAAGAGCGTTGCCAATCGCCATTGGCATCGAAGCTGTCGAGGTCTGGTTCATCTTGCGGCGCTTTGTCTTTCGTCGTGTTGCCATTTGTCTTCGTCGCTGCGGCTGGTTCCTGTGTGAAGGACCGCGATTTCGGCGGAATGCGGCTTGCGCGTGCGCTCGGGTCCGTCGAGCGGCAAGAGGACGGTAACCGTCGTGCCGATCCCGGGCTCGGAGGTGACGTGCAACTGCCCGTCATGGAGCCCGACGAGCCCCTTGACGATGGAAAGTCCCAGTCCCGTGCCCTCGTAGCGGCGCGAGAGACCGCCCTGCTCCTGGAGGAAAGGCTCGCCGATACGCCGGATCGTTTCGGGCGTCATGCCGACCCCGGAGTCCGAGACCGCGACCGCGAGCATCTTGCCCTGCCGGCGCATCGCCAGTTGCACCTCGCCGCCCTCGTGGCTGAACTTGACGGCGTTGGAGAGGAGGTTGATGAGAATCTGACGGCATGCGCGTTCGTCGGCGACAACCTGCGGAAGGCCCGGCGCCATTGCCCGCGTGAGCGTCACGCCCTTGTCGATGGCCTGCTTTTCGACAAGCTGCATGCACGGATCGACAAGTGCATCCGGCGCGAAAAGATCGGTCGAGATCTCGAACTTGCCCGCCTCGATCTTGGACATGTCGAGCAGCATGTTGACCACTTCAAGCAGGTGCAGCCCGCTCTGACGGATGTGCCCGGCATATTCCATGTGCCCGGGTGCGAGCGTGCCGCCGATCCCCGCCTGCATCATGTCCGAGAACCCAACAATGGCATTGAGCGGCGTGCGCAGTTCGTGCCCGATCGTCGCCAGGAAGCGCGATTTGGCCTCGGAGGCCTGCTCGGCCTCACGGCGCGCTTTGTCGGCCTCGCCCTCGGCGTCCTTGCGGACCGTGATGTCGCGCATGACGCCGATGACGTCGCGGGCGTTCGCGCCGGGCGCGGCTTCACCGACCGGCGATAGGCTGATTTCGATCCACACGTAATGGGCCGACCGGCCCGGCGTATCGCTGTCGCGGCGCATCCGCATTTCGGCGTGCGCCGGCTTGCCGCGCCGCGTGGCGCTCGAAATCGCGGCCATATAGGCGGGGCGGTCCATCACGTGGATGCGTTCGAAAAAGCCGCCATTGTCCAGTTCGTAGCGCTGGCAGGCGAGCAACCGGCTCGTCGAGCGCGAAAGATAGCGCAGCGTGCCGTCGGCGCCAAAACCGGCGACCGCGTCGGGTACGCTTTCGATGAAGTCGGCAAACGCGCGCCGTTCGGCCCCCTCGCCTCCCCACACTCCCTGCGCCGCCGTTGCGCCGGCCGAACGTTCGCGCACCGCGAGGATCGCGGCGCCGATCAGAACGGCGAGGCCGAAATCGAAAATGTCCGGATCGGCGAGCGTCAGCGTCAGGCCGAGCGCCGCCGCCGTCACGAGGAGACAGGCGCGCTCGATCGCGTAGCGCTTGTGCATGTGGAGCGCCAGCGCGACGCCGCCGCCGGCCATGGCGATGCTGGCGAGCAGGAAGGGCAGCCTGATCCCCACGGTCAGGGCGTAAAGCGCGAACGGATAGGCAATCGCGGCGAGCGCGAGCAACCCCGATGCGGCAAAAAAGAGCGTTTCGCGGCCCTTGCGCGTGGAGCGATTCCCGAGCTGAACGCCTGCCGGGAACGCGCTGATCTCCGCGAATTTCAAAGGGTTGCGCATGAAATTACTCGACTTTCCGGGCGCCTGGCCCGAATCCCAAGGGACGGTCCTTGTGGTTGGCGACACAGTTCCATCCCAAGCCCTAATGCACCCTTAAGTCGCGGGCCGAAGTGGCGCCCAAGCCCCGTTTTGAGCGTCGAATCGCGCCGGTTTCTCCTCTTAGCGTAAATAGAACCTTGCTGAATCCGGCCTTACCGGGACGCGCGCAATTGATCGAAAATTTGATGAAAATTTTATGCGTTTTTTCGAGACCGGCTTTACGGCGGGCGCGCTAGATTTGCCCCATCGCCTCTCTATCGGGGCAAGGATGGTTCGGAAAAATGTTTATCGTTCGCTCGGCTTTCTGGCTCACCGCCGCTTATCTGGTGCTCGCGCCGCACGCTGGTGCCGATATCGGCAATGCGGCGCAGGCGGTCGGCCAGAGCGCGCCGCAGATCGCCGCTGCGGGGATTTCCAGTCTCCCCTGTGGCTCGCTCGAATGCACGGCGGGACGCGCCGCTGCGCTCGGCGTTCTCGAAAGCATGGGCACGGACGATGCCCCCCTTGCGCTGACCACCGCCTCTGCCGGCACCGCCGCATCGGCGCTCATGGACGCCGCGGTCGCGCCGCGGACGGCACCCGTGCCGCCCGAACGCCCCGACTGGGCGGGCTAAAAGGATCTTCCCCGGGCCGGCCCGGTCGGACCTCAGCCGGCCGGCTCGCTCTTGGGGCCGCACATACGCGACGAAGCGGAGCGTGCGGCCCTTTTTTTGCGGCGCGCAGTGCTCTATCTAGAGCGTATGAAGACGACACCCGCATTCGACGAAATCGCCGAAAACCTTTCCTTTCTCGATGATTGGGAAGACCGGTACCGTTATGTCATCGAGCTTGGCCAGGCGTTGCCTCCGCTTGCCGAGGCCGAACGCAGCGCCGCCAACAAGGTGCATGGCTGCGCGTCCCAGGTGTGGCTCGTCACCGAACCGCACGCGCAGAACGGAGAAACGGTGCTCACCTATCGCGGGGAGTCAGACGCGCTCATCGTCAAGGGCCTCGTCGCCATCCTGCTCGCGCTCTATTCGGGCCGGACGCCCAAGGATGTTGCCGAGACCGACGCGATCCCGTTGCTCGACGAGATCGGGCTGCGCGAACACCTTTCCACCCAGCGCTCGAACGGGCTGACCGCAATGGTCAAGCGCATCCGCTCGGACGCGATGGCGATGGCTTAGACGCTGCGGCGGACGGGATACTCCCTGCCCCCCAGTACGCCGACAGCGCCTAGTAAAACTCACGCGGGCGCGCGCCCTCCTCTCTCCATTTGCTCACCCGCGCGGTATCCGGGCCGCTGACCTCCGGGGCCAGCCCGTAGTGCCGCGCGAGCTGATCGAGCCCGATCCGCAGCACCAGCTTGGCCGAACGCCGGGGCCATCCGCGTTCGGTCTCGACCGCCTGCAGCCCCTTTTCATACCCGCACACGTCGATAACGACCCCCGCGCAATCGCGGGGAAGCCGGGCGTGGAGCGCCGCCAGCGCCTTGCGGGCGGACGCAGCCATGTCGGTAATATCGGCGCTCGCTTGCCCGTTGGGCGCGCCCCCGGTCACGATCGGGCTATAGGCCATTGTCGTTCGGGGCGTGAGGTGCGCCTTGTCGAACAGACGCTGCACCCGCCGCGCCGCCTCCAGATGGTGCGGCGCAAGGAAGGCCGGGCGGCTGCCCGATGCGCGTGCCAGGGCGGCGAGCAGCGGCAGCGGTTCGCCAGCGGGCGGCTGAGCGGCCTCGCTGCCGCCTGCAGCCCGGGCCCGGCGCAGCCATTCGCGCGCCGCCGCCGTGGCGCGCGGCCCCTCTCCGGCTTCGGTGACGACCCCCGCGTCGATCAGTTCCGCCCGTTCGCGCTCCGAAAGCGTTGCGACCGTTTCCTGCCTGCCGCGCAGGAGCGCATGGACGAAGCGCATCTGGCGTTCAGTGGCTGACATGACGTGCCCCCCGGGGCTTGCCCGGATGGATACGGGCGGCGATGAGGGCATCGTCGATGACGCGCTCGAGGGCCAGGAGCTCCTCGTCCGTCGCCCGGTCGTCGCGCAGGTCTTCGACCGCGGCGCAGGCATGCGAAACCGTCTTGCGGTCCCGCCCGAACGCGCGCCCGACTTCGGTCATCGTCGCGCCCAGCAGCGTGTGACACAGATACATCGCGACCTGCCGTGCCGCCGCGACCGGCGCCCGCGAGCGGCTGGGCATGAGCAATTCGGCGAACGTCACGCCGCGCGCGGCGGCGACGTGGCGGCCGACCTTGCGGCAGGCCCGCCGTACCTGCCGGTCGCGGCCCCGCGAGGTCGCGCCGGTATAACGGAGACCCGATGCCTCCTGAACTGTCTGGGAACGTGTATGCCGGATCGTCATAGGACCACCTTCTCACATATAGGACATAATTCCTATAACGGGAGAAGGTGGGGGCGGGGATAACTTCGGTACCCGCGCCGTTAATCGTGCACGAAAAAGGCCGCCCGAAGGCGGCCTTGATCAGTGGATCCGTGCTGATGCGATACTGTCGTCCCCGAGGCGCGCGGCGCGCCTCCAGCGCGCGATCAGGCCGACTTGCGGCCCAGGCCGTTGACCTTGGCGAGCTTCGAGCGCGTCTCGGAATAGCTCGGCGCGACCATGGGATAGTCGCTCGGGAGTCCCCATTTTTCGCGATATTCTTCCGGCGAAAGATTGTAATGCGTGCGCAGATGACGCTTCAGCGACTTGAACTTCTTTCCGTCTTCGAGACAGATGATGTAGTCCGGCGTCACAGATTTGCGCACAGGCACTGCCGGCTTCTTTTCTTCTACCGGCTGAGCAATCTCTTCGGTGTGCAGTGCTTTGAGCGCTGCGTGAACATCGCCGATCAGCTTGGGAAGGTCGGTCGGGCTAATGGCATTGTGGCTTACATAAGCCGATACGATTTCGGTACTGAACTCTACAAGGTCGATATCGACCTTGGGCTCCGCATCCACCGTGTTGGTCATTGCGATTCCCTTTCAAGTTGGGGACATACTGGCTTACGCAGGGTGGTTTTTAAGCGTCTGGGCCAATTGGTCTGGTGTACGGTTATTTAGTCTCAGATTCAAGCTTCACAATACATCTTGGCGAAATTTAGCGCACTCTAGTCTTTACTTGAATCGCCGTCATGATTTTCGAGGGCGTTAAATACGGTTTCTCCACAGGGTTTGTACCCGGCAACATAGGCTGCCCGGGCCAGGAGATGAGCGGAGATCGGCGCGGTGAGCATGAAAAAGACGATGCCCACCAGCGCGCGGAGAATCACCGCGCCGTCGAATGAAATCAGTGCGATTGCGATCAGCGTCAGCCCCGAGCCGACGGTTCCGGCCTTGGAGGCGGCGTGCGCGCGGGTATAAAGATCGGGCAACCGCAGGATGCCGATCACGGCGAGAAAGCTGAACGCGGCGCCGATCAGCAGCAGCAGGCCGGCAATGTAATACAGCAGTTCGGCAATCATTCCCGGGCCTCCTCGCGTGATTCCTCTTGCGCGCTGCGCGAGATTTCCCAGCGTTGATAGATGAAGCGCGCGAAGGCCACCGTCGAGAGAAAGCCCACAAGCCCCAGCGCGATGGCGATGTCGAGATAAAGCATGAAGCCGGTGCGGATGGCGATGACGACGATATAGCCGATCACCACGGCAACCAGCATATCGAGCGCCAGAATGCGGTCCGGCAGGGACGGGCCGACGACGATGCGGTACATCGTCAAGAGCAGCGACACGGTCAAAAGGCCGAGCGATATGGTGGTCGCCAGATGCAGGAATTCAGGACCGCTCATGGTTCGAATACCTCAATGATCTTGGCCTCAAAGCCCGTGCGGATGGATCGGATCGTCTCTTTTTCGTCGTGCAGTTCGAGCACGTGCACATAAAGCGTCTTGCGGTCCTTGGACACGTCGACGCTCAGCGTGCCCGGCGTGAGCGTGATCAGGCTGGACAAAAGCGTGATCTCCACGTCCGAGGTCACCGTGAGCGGATAGGCGATGATCGCGGGGCGCACCCTGCGGCCCATATCCGGGGCGGCGACGAGAACGGCGACGCGGATCGCCGACATCATGAGCTCGTAAAGGAACAGCCCGATCAGCGAAACGATGCGCCACATCCGGCGTAGCAGGTTCGGCCGGGTCACCCGGTCACGCACGAAGAACAGGGCTATGACGGCGACGCCGAGCCCCAGCAGCAGGTTCATGATCCCGAACGAGCCGGTGACAGCGCCCCAGACGATGGCAAGGATCAGAACGAGGAGGGCGAAATTCATGATTGCGGCACTCCTGCGAAAACGGCGGAGATGTAGCGTTCCGGCTCGAGCAAGTCGATGGCCGCGACGCCGCCCGCCTCGATCAGCCAGTTGGGGAAGAACCCGAGCACCACGATCAGCGCCACAAGCGCGATCGTCGGCGCAAGCCCGAGCCCGACTTCGTCGGACGTCAGCCGCCGCAGCGTATCATTGGGCTGCTCGGATCGGGCGCCTTCATGGCCGTTGCGCCAGAAAATATGCGCCCAGAGGCGGCTGGCCGCAATCAGCGTCAGAAGCGAATTGAGCAGGAGGGTCGTGACGATCACCCAGTCCCCGGCCCGCACGCCACCCTCGACGAGCAGGATTTTCGGCCACAGCCCGAGGAAGGGCGGCAGGCCGGCCATGGCGAATACGAGGATGATGAAGAGGATCGAAAGCGGCGCGTTGACCGTGTAGATCCCGCCCATATATCGGATGTCCTGCGTCCCGCTCATGCGCTCGACCAGCCCGCCGACGAGATAGAACGCCGTCAGCGTCAGGATCGAATGCACCGCATAAATGACGCCGCCGCCGATACCGTGCTGGGTGCCCAGCGTCAGTCCCGCGAAAAGCACGCCGATGCCCCCGATCACGAGGAAGCCGATGGCCCGACGCAGATTTGTCTGCGCCAGCGCGCCCAGCGGCCCGAGGATCATGGTTGCCACCGCGACGGCCAGAATGACCGGCTCGAGCATATCCCTGCCTGCCGGCAGCATCAGCACCAGCACGCGATAGGCGGCGTAGGCGCCGACCTTGGTCAGAAGGCCGCCAAAAAGCGCTGAAACGGCCACCGCCGGGGTGTGATAGGCCGCGGGCAGCCAGGCATTGGCGGGAAACGCCGCCGCCTTGACCCCGAACGCGAAAAGGAACAGCCCGGACGCGGTCAGCAGCGGCCCCACCGGCGCCTCGGCGGATTTGCGCGCGATGTCGGCCATGTTGAGCGTGCCGGTGATCCCGTAAAGATAGGCGATGGCGATCAGAAAGAGCGCTGTGGCCAGAAAATTGAGGAACCCGTACTTCACCGCGCCATCGATCTGGATGCGGCGCCCGCCCAGGATCAGAAGCCCGAAGGACGCGATCAGCATCACCTCGAACCACACATAAAGGTTGAAGATGTCCCCTGTGAGGAACGACCCGCTCACCCCGCACAGGAGCAGCAGCAAAAGCGGGTAGAACCCGAACCTGTATTCGCGCCCGTCGAGTTCGACCTTGGCGAAGATGACGACGATGAAAGCGGCGACCGAGGCGGAGAGCGCGAAAAGCGCCCCGGTCATGTCGGCGACGAACGTGATGCCAAAGGGCGGCAGCCACTTGCCCATGGTCATGGCGAGCGGGCCGGCCTCAAAGACGCGCAGCAGCAAATAGACGTTCGAAACGATGATCGCCAGCACGATCAGCCCCGCAAAGACCGATTGCAGCGGCCGCTGGTTGCGCAGCATCACCAGAAGCCCGGCGCCGAACAGCGCCAGCGCCACGGGCCAGACGACGATCCAGTCGGCCGGAGCGGTCGCGCCCTCGATCATCGCGGGGGGCAGGTTGAGTGCGTCGTAGCTAGTCGCGGCGGTCGCCATTCTTGTTCTTTACCTAGTAGCTCAACGGTGGGCGCGGCGCATCCTCGGGTTCGGCGAGGCGCATGTTGTCGGTGTTGTCGGCGTCGAGCGCCTGGTAAGCGCGGTAGCCCAGCACCAGAAGGAAGGCGAACATCGCAAAGCCGATCACGATGGCGGTGAGGATCAGTGCCTGCGGCAGCGGGTTGGCCGATCCCTGGATCGGCGCATAGGCGTCTTCGGGCACAATGGGCGGTATTTCTGCCGTCAGCCGACCCGTTGTGAAGATCAGGAGGTTCACCGCATTGCCCAGAATGGCAACGCCCAGCAGCATCCGGATGATGGATTTGGACAAGAGCAGATAGAGCGAAACGGCAAAGAACAGGGCGATCAGCCCGACAAGCGCTGTTTCCATCAGTCGTCCTCCCCGCCCTCGAGCGTCAGCGCGATGGTGCCCACGGCCCCCACCACGACGAAATAGACCCCGATATCGAACATCATCGGCGTTGAAAGCGAAATCTCCGCACCCTCGACATAGAACGTCGCCCAGAGCCCCGTCAGGAACGGAACGGCCGCCGGCAGCGAAAGAAAGCCGCTCAAGGCCGCAAGGAAAACGCCCAGGCCGGCAAGCGAAATCGGGTGCACCTTGAGCGCCCTGCGTGCGGCATCGACGCCGCAGGCGATGCCGTAAATGGCAATGCCCGACGCCCCGATGAGCCCGCCGATAAATCCGCCGCCGGGCTCGTTGTGCCCGCGCAGGAGCACGAATATCGAGAACATGATCATGAGCGCGGCAAGTATCGGTGCCGCCGTCCGGAAGATGACGGTATTCACTATGTCCTCCTGCGCTCGGTCGGGCGGGAAATGCCGCGCGGGGTATCTCCGTCACCGCCCTTGAGCCGGACAAGCGCCATGATCGCGATGCCGGCAGCCATGACGACCGAAATCTCGCCCAGAGTATCGATGGCGCGGTAGTCGACGAGGATGACGTTGACGATGTTGCGGCCATGCGCGAGGGGCCGGCTCGTTTCGTTGAAGAACTCGGTGAGCGACAGGTCGAGATCGAGTTGCAGGACGCTCAAAAGCACCACCGCGAACCCGGTCGCCGCCGCGACCGCCACCGCGCCGTCACGCAGCGCAACCTCGAACTCGCGCGGATCGCGGGCGTCGAGATGCAGCCGCGTCATCACCAGCGCCAGGATCACGACGGAGAGCGTTTCGACCATAAACTGGGTGAACGCCAGGTCCGGCGCGCCGAACAGCAGGAAGATGAGCGCAACCGCGAACCCCTGGATACCGAGTGCCACGATCGCGGTCAGCCGGGTGCGCAGGAGCAGGATGGCGATGAGCCCCGCCGCCGCAATGAGGATCGCCCCCCATTCGTAAAAGCTCAGCACGGGGAATTCAGCCATGCGCGGCGCCGTTCCGGTGATGAGCATCGGGGCATAAAGGACCACCGCGAGCACCGAGAACAGCAGGAGGATATACCATTCGAGCCGGCCGTGATGGAGCGTGCGGGTCACCCGGTCGGCAAACCGGATCAGCCCGAACATCAGCGCATCGAAGCCGATGTCGAACGTCCATCCGATCGCCTGCCCCGTCCGGCGTACCGCACTGCGCACCGCGTCGGCCTGCCAAATGATCGCCGCCCCCAGCGCCCAGGTCGCGAGCGAGGCCCAGACCGCGGGATTGGCGAGATCGAAGGCGAGATGGATGTGCGCGTCGACGGCGTGGTTGGTGACCGACCCGCCTATGGGATTGAGCGCGTAATGGTTGATCCAGTCGGTGAAAAGCCCGGCGGAAACGCCCATGACCCCGAGTATCACCGGCCCGATCCACAACGGAAGCCCGCCCTCATGCGGCTCATGCGGGGTGGGTTTCAGGGGTCCGAGGAACGGCTTTGTGGCAATCAGGATGCCCGCCGCCATCATCAGCGCATTGCCGGCAATGAGGACCGCGAGGAAGAACAGGTCGGGCCAGAGGCCGTGTACCAGCGCAAGATACATCTCTTCCTTGGCAAGGAAGCCGAGCGCGATGGGAAAACCGGCCATCGAGAACGCCCCGAGGACCGCTGCGATGAACGTCACCGGCAGGTGTTCGCGCAAGCCCCCGAGCGCGGTGATATCGCGCGTGCCGGTGCCGTGATCGATGGCGCCGGCAACCATGAAAAGCCCGCCTTTAAAGAACGAGTGCGCGCAAAGATAAAGGATCGCCCCCAGGACCGCTTCCTTGGTGCCGAAGCCTAAAAGCATCACCAGAAGCCCCAGCGAACCGAGCGTCGTATAGGCGAGGATCTGCTTTAAGTCCGTCTGCCGCACCGCCAGCACGCCGCCCCACAGGAGCGTCAGCCCGCCGAAGAGGGTGAGGATCCAGAACCATTCGGGCGTCCCGCCCAGAACCGGGCTCATCCGCGCGATCAGATAGACACCGGCCTTCACCATCGTCGCCGAGTGCAGATAGGCCGACACCGGCGTCGGGGCCTCCATCGCGTTGGGCAACCAGAAATGGAACGGCACCTGCGCCGATTTCGCAAACGCGCCGATGAGCACGAGGATGAGCGCCAGAAGATAGACCGGCTGCTCCTGCATCGTTCCGGCCTGCGTCAGGAGGCCAGTGAGGCTGTTTTCGCCGCTTGCCACCGACATCAGGATCAGCCCCGCGAGCAGGGCCAGCCCGCCCGCCCCGGTCACCACCAGCGCCTGGATCGCGGCGCGCCGCGCGGCCTGGCGCGAGTGGTCGAACCCGATCAGGAGGAACGATGTGATCGAGGTCAGCTCCCAGAAGACGAAGAGCGTGAAGATGTTGTCGGCGAGCACGAGCCCGAGCATCGAGCCCATGAACATCAGCATGTAGGAAAAGAACCGCCCCTGATGCGGATGCCCGGCGAGATAGCCGCCCGAATAGATCACGATGAACGTGCCGATCCCGGAGATCAGCAGCCCGAACATCAGGCTCAGCCCGTCGATGAAAAACGAAAAGCTAATGCCGTAGGAGGGAATCCACGGGAGCGCCGCCTTGACGACGGTATTTTCGGCGACCGGAGTAACAAAGGTGAGCAGCAGCGCGAATATGGCAGCGGGAACGATGGCGAGAACCCAGCCGGCGAGCGCACCGGTGAAAGACTTGATCCAGGGCGCGACGAGGGCCGCAAGAAATGGCGCGACAGCAATCAGCGCAATCGAAAAATCGAGACTTGGACCCAACTCAGCCCCCGGACCATCCAAACCAAAAAACCGCACCTCCGATGTCCACAGCCACCGGAAAAAGAATCAGCGCGCAAAGACTAGCGTCCCTTTCGGCAAGCTCAACCGAAACCGGTCCAGCCGGGCTGGAACATGGGATTGCTGCAAGGAGTTGTGAACACCATATCGCAGACAAACGCTATAATAATGAACAACACATTCACAAAAGGCGAAACGCACCATGACCGAAGCGACCAAAACTTCCAATGCCGAGTGGCGCGATAAATTGACGCCGGAGCAGTATCACGTCACCCGGGAGCACGGCACCGAGCGGGCCTTCTCGCATCCCTATAATCTCGAAAAGCGGGACGGCACCTATTATTGCGTGTGTTGCGGCACGGCGCTGTTCACCTCGGAGGCCAAATACGATTCCGGCTCGGGCTGGCCGAGTTTCTTCCAGCCCGTCTCGGACGACGTCATCAAGGAGATCGACGACCGCAGCCATTTCATGCGCCGCACCGAGATCCGCTGCGCCAATTGCGACGCGCATCTGGGCCACGTCTTCCCCGACGGCCCCGCCCCCACCGGCCAGCGCTACTGCACCAACGGGCTGGCGCTGGATTTCAAGCCGGAGGGATAACCTCCGGCTCCAGCGAAGCACCTCCCCCCTTGCGGGGGAGGACGGGTGGGGGGTATTCGACGTATGGCCGACGCACCAACCCGTCATCTATTTCAGGACACCCCATGCCCCCCATCGCCGCCCAGCGCCCTTTCTCCGACACCCGCCACGGCGTCACCCGGCAAGACCCCTATGCCTGGCTGCGCGCGGACAACTGGCGCGAGGTGATGGCCGATCCAGCGACGCTCCCGCAGGACATCCGCGACTATCTCGAAGCGGAAAACGCCTGGTACGAGAGCGAATTCGGCGCCCCCACCAAGGCGCTGCAGGAAAAGATCTACGCGGAAATCCGTGGCCGCATCAAAGAGGACGACAGCTCAGTCCCCGCGCCCGATGGCCCCTTCGCCTATTATTCGCGCACCCGCGAGGGCGACCAGTATCCGCTGATCTGCCGCACGGCACGCGAAGGCGGAGACGAAACCATCCTCCTCGATTGCAATGCCGAAGCGGGCGAGGGCTATTTCGGTTTCGGCGGCGCCGAGCATGCGCCGGACCACACGATGATCGCCTGGGCGGCGGACCGGAACGGATCGGAATACTACACCATCCACATCCGCGACGTCGCCACCGGCAAGGACCGCGAAGAGATTATCGAAAAGGCCGGCTCGGGCGCGCTCTGGGCCAATGACGGCACGGCGTTCTATTATGTCGAGCTCGACGAAAACCACCGCCCCTTCCGCGTCCGCCGCCACGTCCTCGGCACCGCGCAAGCCGACGACGCCATCGTCTACGAGGAAAAGGACCCGGGCTTTTTCGTCGGCGTCGGGCTCACCCAGTCGCGCCGCTTCATCACCATTTCCGCGCACGATCACCAGACCTCCGAGGTCTGGCTGATCGACGCGGACAAGGGCGGCGCACCGTCTCTCGTCGAGCCGCGCCACGAGAACACCGAGTATTCCCTCGAGGAGCGCGACGGCACACTCTATATCCTCACCAACGACAACGAGGCCGAGGACTTCAAGATTGCGACCGCGCCGGTCGCCGATCCGGGCGTTGCCAACTGGACCGACCTCGTCCCGCACCAACCGGGCACGCTCATCCTCGACATGGAAGTGCTCGCCAACCACCTCATCCGCCTCGAACGCAAGGACGGTCTCCCCCGCATCGTCGTCCGCGATCTGCGCACGGATGAGGAAGAGACCATCGCCTTCCCCGAGGAGGCCTATTCGCTCGGTCTCATTCCGGGTTACGAGTTCGACACCGCGACGATCCGATTCTCCTATTCCTCGCCCACGACCCCAGCGCAGGTCTTCGACATGGACCTCGAAACCGGCGAGCGCACCCTGCGCAAGCAGCAGGAGGTGCCCTCGGGCCACGATCCCGCGCTTTACGAAACCAGGCGGCTCTTCGCCAAAGCCGCCGACGGCGAGGAGGTGCCCGTCACCCTCCTTTACCGCAAGGGCCTGAACCTCGACGGCTCCGCACCTTGCCTTCTATACGGCTATGGCTCGTACGGGCATTCGATCCCGGCGGGCTTCTCGGTCTCGACGCTGTCGCTGGTCGACCGCGGCTTCGTATACGCCGTCGCCCACATCCGCGGCGGCATGGACAAGGGCTATCGCTGGTACAAGGCCGGCCGCGCCGAGCACAAGGCCAACACCTTCACCGATTTCATCGCCGCCGCCGAAATGCTGATCGAAAAGGGGTATACCGCCAAGGGCCGGCTCGTCGCCGAGGGCGGCTCGGCCGGCGGCATGCTCATGGGCGCTGTCGCGAACATGCGGCCCGACCTCTGGGCCGGCGTGATGGCCATCGTCCCCTTCGTCGATGTGCTCAACACCATGCTCGACGACACGCTGCCTTTGACCCCGCCCGAATGGCCCGAATGGGGTAACCCCATCGCCTCGAAGGAAGCCTACGACCGCATCGCATCTTATTCGCCCTACGACAATGTCGCGGCCATGGACTACCCGCCCATCCTCGCGCTCGCCGGGCTCACGGACCCGCGCGTCACCTATTGGGAACCGGCAAAATGGGTCGCGAAACTGCGTGCAACCAAGACCGACGGGAACGCATTGTACCTGCGAACCAACATGGGCGCCGGGCATGGCGGGGCATCGGGCCGCTTCGAGCGGATCAAGGAAACCGCGATCACCTATGCCTTTGCGCTCAAATGCGTGGGGTTAGCATAGTTTTCTCCCGGCCCGACATTGCAGCGTCACACACAAGCGGATATATAAAAAGTATTCACTTGGTAAATTTGCCAGGCACTGATTTCATACGTCTTTGACGTCATCCAGACAGGAGGCCATCCATGAGCTTTTCCCTTCCCGATCTCCCCTATGCCTATGACGCGCTTGGGCCCTATATGTCGGCCGAAACGCTCGAATATCACCACGACAAGCACCATCAGGCCTATGTGACGAACGGGTCGAAGCTCCTCGAAGGCTCGGGCCTCGAGGGCAAGGATCTCGAGGACATCGTCAAGGAGAGCTACGGCAAGAACCAGGGCCTCTTCAACAATGCCGGCCAGCACTACAACCACATCCATTTCTGGAACTGGATGAAGCCCAATGGCGGCGGCAGCTCGCTCCCGGGCAAGCTGCAGGCCGCTGTCGATAGCGACCTTGGCGGCTTCGACAAGTTCCGCGCCGACTTCCTCGCCGCCGGCGCCGGCCAGTTCGGCTCGGGCTGGGCCTGGCTGACCCTCAAGGACGGCAAGCTCGAGGTCACCAAGACCCCGAACGGCGAAAACCCGCTGGTTCATGGCGGCGTGCCGCTTCTGGGCGTCGATGTGTGGGAGCACTCCTACTATATCGACTACCGCAACGCCCGCCCGAAATACCTCGAAGCCTGGTTCGACAACCTCGTGAACTGGGAATACGTGGAAGAACTCTTCGAAGCCGCTTCGTAACCCCTCCAGGTCAGAACGGTATCGCGTGCCCCGCCTGCACCCCGCAGGCGGGGCATTTGCGTTTGTCGCCCCCGAAATCCCATGTGGACGGCCCTCACAAGCGCGACAGTTGGCTTCCGACTCGCCCCCATGCATGTTAAGACTTTATTAAACATGGGGTAAAAGGGGTGCATCTTGACGGAATCCGTGCCGACCATCGCCGTTTTGTCGTCCAGCCCGGCGCTGGCGTCCATTCTGGGCGCGACGCTGCGGAGCCGGCGCGACTGGCGGGTGCGCGAATTCCGCGATGCACGGTCGCTCAACGCCTATATGCGGATCGCGCCGGTTGCCATGCTGGTTTCCGATTTCACATTGGAAGACGGCAGCCTCACCTCGCTCGCACACTCCATCCGCAATGACGAGATGGTCATTTCGAAACACGTGCAGATCATCGCCATGAGCCGCACGATCAGCCCCGGCATGCGCCGCGACTGCGTCGCCGCGGGGATCGATGAAGTGATCGTCAAGCCCATGAGCCCGATCTATCTCAAGGAGCGCATCGGCGCGCGCATCGCCAACGGTCCTGCCGACCACATCACGGTCAAGGGCGCCTACACCGGCCCCGAACGCCGCGGCCGCATCCCCCTACGCGACCGCCGCGACCTCCCCTTCGAGCGCCGGGGCGACAATGTGGTGTCCCTCGCCGCTCACCGTGCCCAGCGCCAGATCGAGGCCCGGCCGGAATAGCACACGGGCCATCCCGGCGCGCGCTAAACCAGCCGCTTGAGCTTCCCGAGCAAATCGTCCACGCCGTCGGCGAAGACGATCATCTGGTCCGTGCTCCCCAGCCCCGGAGCGGCCACGTCGGAAATAAATCCGCGGACGATCTCGAACGCCTTCTTGCGGTTCAAGAGCCCCACCGGCTTGCCGCTCGCCGGGCCGCCGACGTCGGTCCACGCCCGATAAAGCGCCGCCGCCGACGCGACCCCGCCCGGCAACCCGATGAGCGCATCGGCGGCTTCAGCGGCGAACCGGGCGGCGTCGCGCGCGTCGGTGGCGGGTTCGACCGCGACGCGATCCGGCAGCCCGGCGGGCCGCTCCGGTTCGGCGCAAACGAGCGTGACCGCCGCCTCCCCGCCCGCCGCGCCAGCGACGATATCCGCCGGATAGCGCCCGTCGGCGGCGGCCAGAACCACAGATACGCGCCGGTTGCGCAGGAGCTTGCCGACCTCGCGATAGAGCGCCGCGTACTCGGTTTCTCCCGCATCGGCAAAAACCGCGACGGTCATCTCCTGCGCCATCAGTTCCTCCTACCGGCCGCGCGAGAGGCTGCCGAGAATACCGCGCACGAGCGCGTTGCCCGCCTGCCGGGCGACCGTGCGCGCGAACTGGTTGAACGCGGCCTCCATTGGCGTCTGCCGCGAAGAGCGCCTCGGCGCCGGCCGCGCATTCGCGGTTTCGAGCGCCGCGATCTCCGCCTCCCGCGCCGCCTGTTCGGCGCGCTGGGCCAGAACCTCATAGGCCGAGCTGCGATCCACCGCTTCGTCGTATTTCCCCGCCACAGGGCTTTGGGCCATGGCCGCGCCGCGCTCGGCTTCGCTCAGCGGCCCCATGCGCGAGGATGGCGGGCGGATGAGCGTGCGCCCGACGACCGAGGGTGCGCCCTTCTCCCCGAGCGTCGAGACCAGCGCCTCGCCGGTCCCAAGCTGGGTGATCGCCTCCTCGGTCGAGAACGCCGGGTTGGGCCGGAAGCTCTCGGCGGCGGCGCGCACGGCCTTGCGCTCTTTCGGCGTATAGGCGCGCAGCGCGTGCTGAATGCGATTGCCCAGTTGCGCGAGCACCGACTCGGGCACATCCATGGGGTTCTGCGTCACGAAATAGACCCCGACGCCTTTCGAGCGCACCAGCTTTACCACCTGCTCGATCTTTTCGAGCAGCACCTTGGGCGCCTCGTCGAAAAGCAGGTGCGCTTCCTCGAAAAAGAAGACGAGCCGTGGCTTCTCCGGGTCGCCGACCTCGGGCAATTGTTCGAAGAGCTCCGAGAGAAGCCACAGGAGAAACACCGCATAAAGCCGCGGCGACTGCATCAGTTCGTCCGCCGCGAGGATGGAGATATACCCCCGCCCCTGCGCATCCACCCGCATCAGGTCGGCGATATCGAGCGCCCGCTCGCCGAAGAAATGCTCCGCCCCCTGCTGTTCGAGGACCAATAGCGCCCGCTGGATCGCGCCGATTGTCGCCGTCGAGATGTTGCCATAGAGCGTGGAAAGCTCCTTGCGGCGCTCCCCGACATGGGCCAGCAGCGCGCGCAAATCCTTGAAGTCGAGCAGCAAGAGCCCTTCGTCGTCGGCCAGCGCGAACGCCGCGTTCAACACCCCTTCCTGGGTATCGTTAAGATCGAGAATGCGCGACAAGAGCAGCGGTCCCATCTCCGAAACCGTCGTCCTGACGGGATGCCCCTGACGCCCGAACAGGTCCCACAAGATCGTCGGGAACCCCTCGAAAACGTAATCGGCAAACCCGATCTTCTCGGCCCGCGCGGCGAGGAAATCCTTGGGCTCCCCGGCCACCGCAAGCCCGGCGACGTCGCCCTTGATGTCCGCGCAGAAGACCGGCACCCCGGCGCGCGAAAACCCTTCTGCGAGGATCTGCATGGTCACCGTCTTGCCCGTCCCCGTCGCGCCGGTGACGAGCCCGTGGCGGTTCGCCTTGTCGAGCGCGAGATATTCGGGCCCGGTGCTGGTGCCGAGGTAAACCGCCGTGTCGTTGAGCATGTCGCCCGATTCCCCACTCGTTGTCGTCGTCAACCTATAGCGGGCGCAAAGCGGATCGAACAAGTGCGCAGGGGCCGGGAACGCAAACCCCGCCGCCGCAATAGGCGGCTAAAGCCCGACCCGCACGCCGTCGGCCGCCTCGAGCGCTCCGACCTCGATCCCGCGCCAATTGGTCGAAACCTGCCGCGAGAATTTCGCCAGCACAGCCGCGGCTTCCGCATCCGGCTCCGCGACAGCGGCGAGCAGGCCCGCGATCATTGCCGTCGCCACCTTGGGGTTACCGTCGTCGCATTTGAGCGCGAAGCCCAACCCCTTGTCGCGCAGCGCGCCGCAGAAGACACCCTCGGCGCCGATCTTGATCATCAGCCGCCCCTTGAACGCCGCCATCGCCTCGGTATCGAACGCGTCGGTTCCGGCAATAAGGAACGGATGCGCGGTCGCCGCGTCGAAGAGGCGCCGGGACGCCGCCGCCATTCCTTCGGGCAGTCCTTCCCCTGTCGCCATGCGCGCGAACCCGCGCGCAAAACTTTTGAGCGGCGCCGCCCATGTGGGGATCGAGCAGCCGTCCGTGCCGCATTTGTGCTCGGTCATCTGCGTCTCGAGCACCGCTTCCACCGCCGCGCGCACGCGCCTTTGCACCTCGTGCCCGCGCGTCACATACCCCTTGGTGTCGATCCCGAGCGCCTTTGCGACCGACAGCATGCCCGCGTGCTTGCCCGAGCAGTTGTTATGGAGCGCAGACGGCGCCTCGCCGGCGGCCCTCAGCGCCTTGCGCGCGGCGGGGCTCGTGGGCGGGTGCGCGCCGCATTCGAGATCGTCCGCCGTCAGCCCCGCGCGCTCGAGCATCGCGGCCGCGACGCGCACGTGCTCGGGCTCGCCGTAGTGGGACGCGCAGACAAGCGCCAGCGCCTCGTCGTCCATGGCAAAGCGCCGATCCGCCCCCGTTTCGAAAATCGGCAGCGCCTGGAGCGCTTTTATCGCCGAGCGCGGGAAGATCTCCCGTTCGATGTCCCCGGCGGACGCGATCACCGTGCCCCCCGCATCGGCAATGCAGAACGCCCCCCGATGGCGGTTTTCCACCCAGTTGCCGCGCGTGAATGTGGCGAGTACGGGATTGGCGTCCATCGCTTTCGTCCTTGTGCGAGAGGTCTTGCGGATCAAGGATCGCAGGCGCGCCGGAAAGTCAATATTGAACCCATCGCGCCCGCGCGGCGTTCCCCCGGGGCACCCGAAAAGCGGTCCGCGGTATGCGACTTTAGAATTAAAACAAATCATTCTTTGTGGAGAAATGCGGTTAAGGCGTTGAACATTCCGCGATTTCGGCCTTTGAGCGCTGTTCATCGTCCTGTTAAATGTAGTAAACTTTGCACTATGAGCGGACCAATCCGGCTGGATCGGTCCGGAACAGGGTCTGGGAGAACAGACACAACAGGTGCGCGCCACAGCTAGGAGAGGGTGGGCTGGGGCGTAAACCCGCTAGAATCGGGAGGGGCCTCACCCTATGTCGGCTACACGTTTGCTGGTTTTGGCCATTGTCCGGGCACACCGGCGCGCTCATGGCTATCTGGTTGGTCAGGATTTGTTGGCTTGGCAGGCCGACAAATGGGCCAACACCAAAACCGGCTCAATCTATCACGCACTTCGGCAGCTTTCGAAGGACGGCTTTTTGCACGCCATCGAGATCGAGGCGACCGAAACCGTTCCGGCCCGAACGGACTACGAAATGACCGAAGCGGGGGAAGAGGAGTTTCAGCGCCTCATGGCCAAGGCGCTGATCGAACCCGAACCGCGCCCGGACTTCCTTTGTGCGGGCATTGTCTTCATGTCGGCATTGCCGCGCGAAACCGTTCTTAAATATCTGCGCAAGCGGCGGGACATCCTTTTCGAGCACAAGACCGCCGTCCTCGACGCGTCGGGCCAGGCCCAATGGACGGGTTCGGATGCCCTGCCCCAGCACGTCGAAGCGCTTTTGAGCTTCTGGATGCACAACACCTCGTGCGCGTATGACTGGATTCAGGGGCTGATCGGCAAGATCGAAGGCGGCGCCTACGTCTTTGCCAACGAAGACAACAGGGCGTTCGGACAACCCGGAGCTCGGGTCGCGTTCCACTAGGGCCGGCGCCGTCAGTTCAGCGTCTTGTCCTCGGCGACCATCGCGGTGAACGCCTGGATCATTTCGCTCAGCATCTCGGCCTGCTCGACGCACATCAGATGCCCGGCGCCCTTGAGCACTTCATAGCGCGCGCCGGGGATCGACTTTGCCAACTGCGCGACAACGTCGGGCGGCGTCGATCCGTCGTGGTCGGCGGCAACGCACAGCGCCGGTACCGCAATTTCCATCACCGCCGCGCGCAGGTCGGCATCGCGCAACGCCGCGCAGGTGCCGATATAGCCGTTGGCCGGCTGGCGGGTGAGCATGTTGCGGTAGCCCGCGAGTTCGTCATTGCCGGGCGCGCGGAAGGCTTCGGTGAACCAGCGTTCGAGCGTGGCGTCGGCAAGTGCGGCGATACC
Organism: Pelagibacterium xiamenense; assembly: GCF_021166475.1. Lineage (GTDB taxonomy): Bacteria > Pseudomonadota > Alphaproteobacteria > Rhizobiales > Devosiaceae > Pelagibacterium > Pelagibacterium xiamenense. The sequence continues at coordinate 1,187,508 of NZ_JAJOYS010000001.1, read as the reverse complement.
GTTCGCCTCGACCGCCGCGATGCGCGCGTCCCAGGTCTCGGCATCGGCGAACCGCGCCGTGGTCCCGCACAGGATCAGCCCGCGCACCAATTCGAGGTGCGAAAGCGCAAGCTGCTGGGCAACCATGCCGCCCACCGAAAGCCCGCACACGAACGCGCGCCCGATGCCGGTATGCCCGATAAGGAAGGCCAGATCCTCTGCATGGCGGGCGATCGTCACCGGCGACGTGCCCGCGTCCGACAGGCCGTGGCCGCGCATATCGTAGGTCAGGATGGTGAACTTTCCCGCCAGCCGCACGATGACGTCGCGCCAGATGCGGAAATCGGTGCCCAGCGCGTTGGCGAAGACGATGGCGGGCTTGTCCGGCGCCGCCCCGATCACCTGATAGTGGACAACGGCGTCATCGATCCTGACGAACTGCATGTGCGGCGCTCCTGCTGGTTATCCTGACGTCGGACAAGGGGTTATCGCAAACCGATGCACGCTTGCAATGATCGTGGACGGAACGTCTGGGAAGCCCTCTGATGTTGTGACAATCGCAACGCCACATGCTAAACGATTGCCAGCATTGACCGTATCGCAACGGTCGGGTTGGAGGGTGTAGCGCGCGCATGGCGGCGACGGACGAACCTGTGATCGACATTTCCAGTGCCGATGGCGTTCTTGTCGCAAGCCTTTCGGGCTCGTGGACCGCGCAATGGGCGCGCCAGATGCAAAACCGCATCGAAGCGGCGTTCAAGGACCGTCCGAGCCCGCCCGCCGTCCGCTTCGATCTCCACCGCGTCACCGGGCTCGACACCGTGGGCGCGTGGCTGATCGCGCGCAAGCGCGACCTCTTCTCCCAGGACGGCACCGTAGAAATCGCCGAGGCCACCGAAGCCCACGCGGCGCTCCTCGACCGGGTCAACGAAGTGGGCCCCCACGTCAAGACCCCGCGCCGGGGACCGCCCTGGTATCTGGCGCCGCTTGACGGGCTGGGGCACATGAGCGCCAACGCGCTGGGGGACATTTTCCGCATTCACGCGGTCCTGGGCCAAACAATCGGGGCCGCGGCGGCGACCCTCTCGCTCAAGGCGCGGTTCCGCTTCACCGCCTTTATCAACCAGTTCGACCTCATCGTGTTCCGCGCGGTGCCCATCGTGGTGCTGATCTCGCTCGTCGTGGGTGCGATCATCACGCAGCAATCGATCCTCCAGCTCAACAATTTCGGCGTCGGGATCTACGTGGTGGACCTCGCCGCCATCCTGATGCTGCGCGAGGTCGGGCTCCTGCTCGCGGCGATCATGATCGCCGGCCGGTCGGGCTCGGCGATCACCGCGGAACTGGGCACCATGCGCATGCGCGAAGAGCTCGACGCGCTCGCGATCATGGGGGTCGACCCCTATCAGGCGCTCATCCTGCCGCGCATGCTCGCGCTCCTGATCGGCATGCCGGTGCTTTCGTTCGTCGGCTCGCTCGCCGGGCTTGGCGGCGCGGCGGTCGTCGCCCTCACCTATGGCGGCATCCCGTTCGAGACCTTCCTCGACCGGCTGCAGGACACGCTCACCTTCCAGTCGCTTTTCGTGGGGCTGATCAAGGCGCCGGTCATGGCCGTCATCATCGGTCTCGTTGCGGCGAACGAGGGCTTCAAGGTCCGCGGCAGCGCCGAATCGCTGGGGCGCCACACCACCGCCTCGGTGGTGCGCGCGATCTTCCTCGTCATCGTCGCGGACGGCCTTTTTGCGGTCTTCTTCGCGGCGATCGGGTTCTAGGCCATGCTGAACCCCGCCGCCGATCCCATCATCTCGATCAAGGACCTCGTCGTCGGCTTCGACGACAAGAACGTCATCGACGGGCTCAGCCTCGATGTCAGGCGCGGCGAGGTGCTCGGGGTGATCGGCCCCTCGGGTTCAGGCAAATCGGTTACGCTGCGCGCCATCATCGGGCTTTTGCCCATGCGCGGCGGCGTCGTCGAGGTTCTCGGCCGCGATTATGCGGCGCTCAGGCGCCGCGAGCGGGTGGAGATCGAGCGGCGCTGGGGCGTATTGTTCCAGCAGGGCGCGCTCTTTTCGTCGCTGACCGTGCTCGAGAACGTCGAATTTCCCATGCGCGAATATCTCGGGCTCCCCAAGGCGCTCCGCCGGGAGATCGCGCGCTTCAAGATCGACCTCGTCGGCCTCGACGCCGGTGCGGAGAACCTTTACCCGTCCGAACTCTCGGGCGGCATGATCAAGCGCGCGGCGCTGGCGCGCGCGCTCGCGCTCGACCCGCAGATCGTTTTTCTCGACGAGCCCACAGCCGGGCTCGACCCCATCAGCGCCGCCAAGTTCGACGCGCTTCTGCTCGATTTGAAGGACGCGCTGGGGTTGACCGTGTATATGGTCACGCACGACCTCGACAGCCTGACGACCGTCTGCGACCGTATCGCTGCGCTGGGCAAGGGCAAGCTGTTGAAGGTGGGGAGCCTCCCCGACATGCTTGCGGCGGACGATCCGTGGCTTACCGAATATTTCCACGGCCCGCGCGCGCGACATCTGGAGAAGGGGCAAACTGGGCATGGAATATAAAGCAAACTACGCCATCGTCGGCGCGTTCGTGACCCTCATTGCCGTTGCCTTCGCGGGCTTCGTCTACTGGTTCAGCGCGGCGGACTCCTCGGTTGCGCGCACGCCCTACACGATCGTTTTCGACGGCGCGGTGACGGGCCTGGGCGCGGGCACCAACGTGCTCTTCAACGGCCTGCCGGTCGGTGAGGTGATCGAGATCGGCATCAACCCGGACGACCCGAGCCAGGTCCTCGCGCAGATCCAGGTCGCCGCCGACGCGCCGGTGATGAACGACACCCGCGCCATCCTCGAAATCCAGGGGCTCACCGGGGTCGCCCATATCCAGCTTCTGGGCGGCACCCTCGCCGCCGGCCGCCTCGAACCGGCGCCGGGGGAAACCGCCGCCGTACTCCAGGGCCAGCCGTCGGACTTCCAGCTCATCATGGAAGGCGCACGCGATATCGTCGCAAGCGCGGAAAGCACGTTCACGCGGATCGACAGCTTCTTCGTCGAGAACGAAGACCGGCTTTCGGCCACCCTCGCCAACATCGAATCGCTTTCCTCCTCGCTCGCCGGCCTTGTGGGCGATGCCGGGGACGGATCGGACTTCCAGGCCATCGTCACCAACGCGCGCGATACGCTCGAAAGCGCGACCGCCACCTTCGAGCGTATCGAGAGCTTCGTCACCGCCAACGAGGAAAGCCTCGGCGCGACGATCGCCAATGCCGAGACCTTCTCTGCGGCGCTCGCGAGCAATGCGGGCGGGGTCGAGAACTTTCTTTCCTCGGTCACCCGCACCAGCGACCAGATCGGGCCTTTGGCCGACGAATTGCGCAACCTCACCGCCGACATCCGCGAGATCGTCGACGTCATCCCGCCTGACCAGGTGCGCCAGACCTTCGACGACATCAGTACCTTCTCGCAGTCGCTTTCAGCCAATGTCGACAATATCGACGGGTTCTTCGACGACGCGCGTTCGCTGGCGAGCAATCTTTCAGGGGTCTCCGACGGGCTTCAGGGCACGCTCAACCTGATCGATCAGGCGTCGTCCACGATCGATCCGGACGTCATCGCGCGCGCCATGGACAATATCGACACCTTCTCGGATGCCCTGGGCAGCAATGCCGACAACGTCGACGAGATCATGGTCAACGCCCGCGCCCTCACCGAAACGCTCAACGGCGCGGCCGAGCGCGCGGATGCGCTGATCGCGCGCATCGACGGGATGATCGCCACCGAGGATGGCGAATCGCTCTTTGCCGAAGCGGGCAGCGCCATCCAGTCGATCCAGCAACTCGCCGAGCGGCTGGACACCATCGCCGCATCCGACGACGTCTCGACGCTCCTTTCGGACCTCTCGGAGGCCGCGTCGTCCTTCCGGCGGATGTCCGACAACCTCGACGCGCAGATGAACCAGGTTACTTTGGGGATCACCGACTTTACCAATCGCGGTCTGGGTGCCTACACTTCGCTTGCCAACGATGCGCGCGGCACCCTGCAGCGGCTCGACCGCATCCTGCAGAGTATCGAGCGCAATCCGCAGGTCCTGGTGTTCGGCGGGGATACGATCCGCGATTTCAGGCCGTAAAGAGGAAGTAGCGTAATGGGAAAGACATACGGCCGCCGGGCGTTTCTCACTCTCTCCGCGATGGGGCTCACCACCGCGCTCGCCGGATGTTTCGGCGCGCGGCAGCTGACCACCTACGACCTCACCGCCGCCGCGCAGGCCGCCGTGCCGCGCCGCTCGAACCGCACGGTGATCGTCGATGTTCCCGATGCGATCCAGATTTACGACAGCGAGCGCATTGTCGTGCGCGAGCCCGGCGGCGTGCTCTCCTACCTCGCGGATTCGCAATGGTCGGACGTGCTGCCCCGGCTGGTTCAGACCCGCATGCTGCAGTCGTTCCGCGATGCCGGCGTCGCCAATATCGGCGCGCCCTCCGATCCGCTCGACGCCGAAGTGATCCTTGCAACCGACGTGCGTGCATTCGAGCTCGATACGTCCCGGGGCGCGGCCATGGCGCGGGTGTCGCTGGCCGTGCGGCTGGTCGACGACTGGGACCGCCGCATCATCGCGAGCCAGACCTTCTCGGCGGACGTTCCGGCATCGAGCCTCAACGCTCCCACCGTCGTCGCCGCGCTCAACACGGCGCTCGACAGCGTCATCGTCGAACTGGTCGCCTGGACGGCCGCGCGGGCTTAGGACAAGCGTTGCGCTAGCCGGCAAATCCGAGATATCCCACGAGGAATATCACGATGCCCGCCGCGACGAGCAGCATTCCGGGCCAGTTGACCTTGAACCTCAACGCACGGATGCCGCTCTGCCCGGGTTCGAGCGTGCCCGGTCGGCGCCTCCGGGGCGTGAGACTTACGCGCTCCGTCCATCCACAGCTTGCGTCGCCAGCGCGCGGGGGTCGACACCCTCAAGACAATTGACGTTGACGGCCGCGATCTGCGCGCCATCCGGCATCTCGCCGAGCGCGAAACTCTCAACCCCGCAGGTGCTGCAGAACTGGTGCCGAATGGTCCCGGTATTGAACCGGTATTCCGTGAGGTTTTCCATGCCGGACTTGAGATCGAAGTTCTCCCGCGGCGTGAACGTGAGCACGAATCCCATGCGCTGGCATCGCGAGCAATTGCAGGTGATCGCCTGGTCGAGGCTGAGAAGCGCCTCATAGGTGACGGCACCGCATTGGCAGCTGCCCCGGTATCGTTGTTGTGTCATGGCTTGTGATCCCTTCGCTGTCATGTCTTCATTCCGCGCATTCCTAAAGACACGCGCGGATGATTCAGACTTGGAAAAACGCGACAGCGCGCAACGGCCCATCGTTTCCGAGGCCCCCAAGGGCATCGTCGACCCCGCCGGTGCGGCCAACCGGATCAGGCTGAGCCGTTACACGCCCAGCGCGGCGCTCGCGATGTTCGTCGAGCACTACTGGATCGTCGAATGGGATATGCGCGGCCGCCCGACCGAAACCCAGCGCGTCCTGCCCTATCCCAATGCGCACCTCGTCTTAAGCGCGGGCGATGCCGCGCTCTACGGCCCCACAAGCGGCGTTTTCGACCGGCCCGTCGAGGGCGAGGGGCGCGTGCTGGGCGTCCGGTTCCTCGCGGGAGGGCTGCGGCCATATCTGGATGGCCCCGTGACCGCGCTCACGGACAACAAGGGCTCTCCCGCGCCCGTCCTCGGCGACGCGGCGGGCGCCATCAAAGCGCGGGTTCTCGCGGCGCCGGATCACGAGGCGATGATTGCCGCCGTCGAGGATACAATGATCCGCACGCGCCCCGCGCCTGACGCGACGGTGCAATGGCTGCGGACGGTCATTGCCATCGCCGCGCGCGAGCACGGCCCGACCAGCGCCGAAGCGCTGGCCGACGAGGCCGGATGCAGCATGCGCCAACTCCAGCGCGTCTTTCACGACTATGTCGGCGTATCACCGAAATGGACGATCAAGCGATTTCGTATCCAGGAGGCCGCATGGCGGCTGGCGCATGAGGACGACATCAACCTCGCGCATCTCGCCGGAGATCTCGGCTATTTCGATCAGGCGCATCTGGCCCACGATTTCAAGCGTTTCATAGGCTGCCCGCCATCGCGCTACCGGGAGAGCCAGCGCGGCGCCGGGCAAGGTATGGAGCCTGAATAACAACGGCTCAAGTGCCCGGTCCGGGTCTAAAGACCCGACCGCCGCAGGATATCGTCGGGATAGCGCGCGCCCTCGACCGTGATGCCCGCGGTTTCGATCTCATCGAGATCGTCCGCGCCCAGCGTCACCGAGAGCGCGCCGGTGTTCTCTTCGAACCGCTCGAGCCTGCGTGTGCCGAACAGCGGCACGATCCACGGCTTTTGCGCCAGAAGCCATGCCAGCGCGACCTGCGCGGGCGTCGCATTGTGCCTGGCGGCGATGCGTTTCAAAAGGTCGACCAGCGCCTGGTTGGTGTCGCGCGCTTTTGGGGCAAACCGGGGGATTCTGCTGCGCAGGTCGTTGTCGCCGAACTGCGCGTTCGCATCGATCTTGCCCGTCAGAAAGCCCCTGCCCAATGGGCTGAACGGCACGAGCCCGATCCCGAGCTCTTCGATCGTCGGGATGATCTCGGGCTCGGGGTCGCGGGTCCAAAGCGAATATTCGCTCTGGAGCGCCGCGACCGGCTGCACGGCGTGCGCCTTGCGGATCGAATCGGCCCCGGCCTCCGACAGCCCGAAATAGCGCACCTTACCCTCGGCGATGAGGTCCTTCACCGTCCCGGCCACGTCTTCCATCGGCACTTCGGGATCGACGCGGTGCTGATAGTAGAGGTCGATGTAGTCCGTCCTAAGCCGCCGGAGGCTGCCTTCGACCGACTTGCGGATCTGCGCGGGCTTGCTGTTCACCCCGCCGCGGTGCTCGCCGGTTTGCTGATCGATGTCCCAGCCGAATTTGGTGGCGATCTTCACCTTGTCGCGCATGCCCGCGAAGGCCTCGCCCACCATTTCCTCGTTGGTCCAGGGCCCGTAGACTTCGGCCGTGTCGAAGAAATCCATCCCGCGCTCTGCAGCCGCACGCAAGAGTGCGATCATCTCGGAGCGGTCCTCGATCTCGCGCGACTTGCCGTAGCCCATCGCCCCCAACGCCAGAGCGGAGACTTCGAGCCCCTGACCCAGTTTGCGCTTTTCCATCGTCGTCTCTCCCGTCTCTGTTGCGGATCTTACACGCGCAGCAGCGTCTTGATAGCCCGGCGCTCGTCCATGGCCTTATAGCCCTCGGCAACGTCCTCAAGCGGGATTTGGAGGTCGAAGACCTTGCCGGGATTGATCTTGCGCGTCAGCACGAGGTCCATGAGGTGCGGCAGGAAGCGCCGCACCGGGGCGGGCCCGCCGAGCATACCGGTCTGCGAGAAAAAGAGCTGCTGCCCGTCGAATTCGACACCGTGGGGCACTCCCACATAGCCGATCATCGATCCGGGCCGGGCCACCTGGATCGCCTGGCTCATCGATTCCTGGGTCCCCACGCATTCGAGCACCGCGTCCGCGCCGACACCGTTGGTCAGCGCCTTGACCTGCGCGATCCCGGCCTCGCCACGTTCGGCGACGATATCGGTCGCGCCGTATTCGAGCGCCAGATCCTGGCGGGATTTATGCCGGCTCATCGCGATGACGCGTCCTGCGCCCATCTGGGCGGCCGAGAGGACACCCATCAGGCCCACCGCGCCATCGCCGACGACAACGACGGTCGATCCCGGCTGCACCTTCGCAGCGTCGGCGGCGTACCAGCCGGTGCCCAGCACGTCGGATGCCGCGAGCAGGCCCGGGATGAGGTCGTCCTCGGGCATGGTATCGGTTGCGACCAGCGTCCCGTCCGCCAGCGGCACGCGGGCATAGGGGGCCTGGGCGCCGCTCATGAATTCGCGCTGCTCGCACGAGGACTGGAAGCCGTGCTGGCAATGGGGGCAGGTATTGTCCGAAATGCAGAACGATCCGACGACGAACTGTCCGGGACGGACGGTCTTGACCGCGCTGCCGACCTCGACGACCACACCGCAATATTCGTGCCCCATGTGCTGGGGACCGTCGACAGGCTGGAGGCCGCGATAGGGCCACAGGTCGGACCCGCAGACGCAGGTCGCCGAAAGTTTGATGATCGCGTCCGTCGGATCGAGGATTTCCGGCTCGGGAACCTCCTCGAAACGGACGTCTCCGGCACCGTGAAGAACGGTTGCTCGCATGGATGGTATCTCCTGGTTGTGTCTGGGTCCGGCTACGCGCCGTATTGCGCGTCCGTGACGTGTTCGAGCCATTCGACGGCCTTGCCGTCGAGCACTTCTTGAATGGCGATGTGGGTCATCGCCGTTTCCGGGCCGGCGCCGTGCCAATGCTTTTCGCCCGGAGGGATCCACACGACGTCGCCGGGGCGGATGTCCTCGACCGGACCGTCCCGGCGCTGGACCCGCCCGGCCCCGGCCACGACGATCAGGGTCTGGCCAAGCGGGTGCGTGTGCCAAGCGGTGCGGGCACCGGGCTCAAAGGTAACGTTCGCGCCCTGCACGCGCGCCGCGTCGAACCGGTTGAAGAGTGGATCGATACGCACGGTCCCGGTGAACCAGTCGGACGGACCCGCGCCCGAGGGCTGGGAGCCGGCTCGGATGATTTCCATTGAGGCCTCCATAACTGCCGCCTTGATGCCAGGATTGGTTAGAGGGGGAGACTATGCGGACTGGACTAACGGGACTAGCCGGTGTAGTTCGCATGCACTTGTGAGGAATTCTCAGTAATGCCGCGCACCAATATCAACGACCTGACCGCCTTCGTCGCCGTCGCGCGCGAGCGGAGCTTCACCAAGGCCGCCGTGCGGCTCGACGTGTCGCCCTCCGCGCTCAGCCATACGATACGCGGGCTCGAGGAACGGCTGGGGCTGCGGCTTCTCTCGCGCACGACGCGCAACGTCTCGCCGACCGAGGCTGGCGAGCGCCTGCTCAGGTCGGTCGGTCCGCACCTCGACGAGATCGAGAACGAGGTCGAAGCGCTCGGTGCGCTGCGCGACAAGCCTGCGGGCACCATCCGCATATCGGCGTCCGACTATGTCGCCGATACCATACTGCGCCCGCGCCTTGTCCCGCTCCTGCGCCAACATCCCGACCTCACGGTCGAGCTCGTGATCGACAACGGCTTTACCAACATCGTCGAGCGCCGGATCGATGCCGGCGTGCGCCTGGGCGAGTCGCTGAGCAAGGACATGATCGCCGTCCGCATCGGCCCCGACTGGCGTTTCGCGGTCGTGGGCACGCCCGATTATTTCGACACGCACCCAACGCCTGTGACGCCGCAGGACCTGACCGCCCACAGGTGCATCAATATCCGCCTGCCGACGGCGGGTCAGCTTTACGCGTGGGAATTCGCCAAGGACGGCCGGGCGCTCGAGGTTCGCGTCGACGGCCCGTTTACCAGCAACAGCGTCCTGCCGGTGGTGGGTGCCGCGCTCGACGGGCTGGGCCTTGCCTATATCCCCCACGATCTCGCTGAGCCTCATCTTGCGAGCGGCCGGCTCGTCGAAGTGCTTGCCGACTGGTGCCCCTATTTCGAGGGTTATCACCTCTACTACCCGCACCGGCGCCAGGCGTCCCCTGCGTTCGCTCTCGTGGTCGAGGCGTTGAGATACCGCGGGTAGCGGCCTCGCCCACCTTTCCTCTCGCGCGGCAGCCCGCATCAGGCTATTGACGCTGCAATGACCGATACCCCATTCGAAATCTTCCTCATGGCCCCGCCCGGGCTCGAACCGGCCCTCGCCGCCGAAGCCCGCGCCAAGGGTTTTGCCGATCCCAGACCCGTGCCGGGCGGCGTGGTCACCCAGGGCGGCTGGCCCGATGTCTGGCGCGCCAACCTCACGTTGCGCGGCGCGGGGCACGTGCTGGCGCGTATCGCGTCGTTCCCCGCCGTGCACCTCGCCCAGCTCGACAAGCGCGCCCGCCGCGTCCCCTGGGCGGACGTCCTCAAGCCCGGCGTCCCCGTTCGCGTCGAAGCGGTGTGCCGCAAGTCGAAGATCTACCATTCGGCCGCCGCAGCCCAGCGCATCGCCACCGCGATTACCGAAGAGCTCGGCGCGCCGATTGCCAGCGACGCCGCGCTCGTCATCAAGGCGCGGATCGAAAACGACGTCGTCACGATCAGCATCGACACCTCCGGCGCCTCGCTCCACAAGCGCGGCCACAAGGAGGCCGTCGCCCGCGCCCCGATGCGCGAAACCCTCGCCGCGCTCTTCCTCCATCAATGCGGCTATGACGGCACCGAACCCGTCCTCGACCCCATGTGCGGGTCGGGCACCTTCGTCATCGAGGCCGCCGAGATCGCCGCCAACCTCGCCCCCGGCCGCTCGCGCCGCTTCGCCTTCGAGGACCTCGCGACCTTCGAGGCCGAAGCCTGGCAAACCCTGCGCGCCTCGATCGCCCCCACCGCACCCTCATCCCGCTTTTTCGGCAGCGACCGCGATCCCGGTGCGGTTCGCATGAGCCAGGCCAACGCCGAACGCGCCGGCGTTTCGGCATGGACCGAATTCACCCAGCAAACGGTCTCCACCCTCACGCCGCCCGATGGCCCGCCGGGCCTCGTCATCGTCAACCCGCCCTATGGCGCGCGCATCGGCAACAAGGGCCAGCTCACGGCCCTTTACGCCGCGCTGGGCCAGACCCTCGCGACCCGCTTCGCCGGCTGGCGCGTCGGGCTGATCACGAGCGACCCCACCCTCGCCAAATCCACCCGCCTGCCGTTCCTGCCCACCGGGGCGCCGGTCGACAATGGCGGCATCAGGGTGACGCTTTATCGCACGGAGGCGTTGGGGTGAGCTCTCTTCTTGATGTGGCGGCCATCACCGGCATACCCTTCTGAGTATGATCACGTTAGAACAGGCGCACGAACGGGTGGAGCGGTATCTGGGCAAATCCGGACGCGCCCGCCACTCTATATTCGTCGGCTACCTCATGCGGCGCCTCGCCGAACGGCTCGGGGGCGATACCAACCTTTGGGAAAGCGTCGGCCTTTGCCACGACCTCGACTATTTCGAGACCGCCGACGCCCGCCACCTGCACGGGGTCATAGCGGCTTCGTGGCTCGATGACGATCTACCCTCGGACGCCCTGACTGCGATAAAGGCGCATGACCATCGCACCGGCATTCATGCGGACACGCTGCTCTCAGATGCCCTCAAGCTTGCGGACGCGCTTGCCGTTGCCGATGTTGCGATCGGCCGCAGCTGGATGAAAACCCTCCGGGATTCTGCCAGTTGGGACATGCTGCGGGCGAAAACGTCCGACCGCCCTTATCTGGCACCGATCATTGCCGATCTTGCTGGTCGGCACGATCTATCCCTGCCTGTCCTCGCGGACATGTGTCTCGCGGGACCGCCGCAATAGGCGATATGCCTTCACCGCGTCATCCGCCCACGGCCCTCGCGCCACTGGACCTGCCGCCCCCAACGCGTGTACCACAGGGGCAAGAGGAGCCTGCCGGAAATCCATGTCCCGACCGCCGTTTACCCCCGTCATCGAGGCGCTGCCCGCCACCGTGCCGTTCGTCGGCCCTGAAACCATCGTCCGGCAGACCGGACGGCCGTTCCGGGCGCGGCTTGGCGCCAACGAATCCGGTTTCGGCCCCGCGCCCTCGGTCGTGGCGAAAATGCGCGCGGCCGCACCGGAGGTCTGGGCCTATGGCGACGCGCAGAACCACGGCATCCGCGCCGCGCTCGCGGCGCATCTGGGCGTCGGGCTCGAGAATGTGACCGTGGGCGAAGGCATCGACGGGCTTTTGGGCCTCACCTGCCGCCTTTTCCTCTCGCCGGGCGACCGCGTCGTCACCTCGCTGGGCGCCTACCCCACATTCAACTATCACGTTGCCGCGCAGGGCGCCGCGCTCGCCACGGTGCCCTATGTCGAGGACAGGGAATCGCTCGAAAACCTCCTCGTGGCCACGCGCGAAGCCCCCACCCGCATCGTCTATCTCGCCAATCCCGACAACCCCATGGGCACGCTCTGGAGCGCCGAGGAGGTCTCGGCCTTCATCGCCGCGATCCCCGAGGAGACGATCATCGTCCTCGACGAGGCCTATTGCGAGACGGCGCCGCAAAGCGCCTTCCCGGCCTTCGATACCGCCCGACCCAATCTTTTGCGCTACCGCACCTTTTCTAAGGCCTACGGTCTTGCGGGCATGCGGGTCGGCTATGCCGTCGGACACGAGGACGTCATCGCGGGCTTCGACCGTATCCGCAATCATTTCGGCGTCACCCGCATGAGCCAGGCCGCCGCCTTGGCCGCGCTCGAAGACCAGATCTACCTTGCCGAAGTCGTCGGCAAAATCGCCCGCGCCCGCGAGACGATCCACGCCTTCGCCGCCGATCTGGGCCTCGCGACCGTCCCCTCGGCCACCAATTTCGTCGCCATCGACTGCGGCCGCGACCATGCTTACGCACTCGCGATCCTTAACGGCCTCGCCGAACGCGGCGTCTTCGTGCGCAAACCCGCCGCCCCCGGCCTCGACCGCTGCATCCGCATGAGCGTCGGCCCCGACGCCGAACTGGCAATCGCGGCCGAGGCGCTCGAGGATACGCTCAAGGCGCTGGGTTAGAGGGCACGCCGCGCGTCAGCCCAGGCGCCCGTTCCGGCGCATCAGCACGATGAAAAACAGGCCGCCGACCAGGCCGGTGATCACCCCGAGCGGCATGTCCTGGGGCGGGATGATGACCCGCGCAGCCATGTCGGCAAGGACCAGAAAGATGGCCCCGACAAGCGCCGAGAGCGGCAGCACCCGGCGATAGTCGCCGCCGACAACCAAGCGCACCAGATGCGGGATCATCAGGCCGATGAAGGAAATGACGCCCGAAAAGGCAACGGCGGCGCCGGTCAGCAGCGCGCAGACGATGAAGACCACGATGCGGAAGCCTGAGGCGGGCAGGCCCAGCGCCGTTGCGGATTCATCGCCCAGCGTCATGGCGTTCAAATTGCGGGCGTTGAACATGAGGTAGGCACTGCCCGCCGCCAGGGCCGCAAGCGGGTAAGGCAGCTGTTCCCATTGTGACAGTCCAAGGCCACCGAGCATCCAGAAGATCACGGTATGGGCCGCACGCGGATCGCCCAGAAATATGCCGAGGCTCCCCAGTGACGTCACGACAAAGGAGACGGCGACCCCGATCAGCACCAGCCGGCTGGCATCGGTTGCCTTGGTGAAGCTGGCGACACCGACCACGATCGCCGTCGTCGCGAGCGCGCCGACGAACGCAAAGAGCGGCACGGTGACAAGCCCGAGGAACATGCCGGTATGGAGCAGAACGACAATCGCCCCCAGCGCGGCGCCCGAGGAGATGCCCAGCAGATGCGGGTCGGCGAGTTGGTTGCGGGTGACCGACTGCAGGGCCGCGCCGACCACGGCCAGGGTCGCTCCGACGATGCCCCCCAGGATGACGCGCGGCAGCCGCACCTCCCAGACGATGTTGTCACGCCCGGCCGACCAGGTCACCTCGACGCTGCCCGGTGCAAGGTGGTTGACGATGACGCCCCAGACGACATTGAGGGGAATGCCGACGGCGCCGACGCTGACACCCGCCATCATCACGGCAAGGAGCACGAGCACCAGCCCTGCCACCAGCGCGGGCAGGTTATGCAGGATGATGTGGCGCGGGCCCGCGACGAGATGTTTGTGTGACATGACGTAAATCCGGGCCGGCCCAGACGCGCCGGCCCATTTGGGATCAGGACGGGAAAAACGCCGCGGCGAGGCGCTTGATGGCTTCGATATTGCGCGGACCGGGTGTCGCCTCGACATATTCGAGCACGACGAAACGGTCGTTCGCTACCGCCGGGATGTCCTTGAAGGCCGCATTGTTCTTCATGAAGTCGATCTTCTGCTCGGCGGTGACGTCCCCATAGTTGACGATGACCACGACGTCGGGATTGCGCTCGATCACCGGTTCCCAGCCGACTTCAGCCCAGCTCGATTCAACATCGTCCATGATGTTGGTGCCGCCTGCCGCCTCGATCAGCGCCGTGGGGATGGCGTAGCGGCCGGCGGTGAAGGGTTTGTCCTCGCCTGAATCGTAAACAAAGACCTTTGGCGCGGCCCCATCGGCCGGCAGCGTGGCGGTGAAGTCGGCCAGTTCCCGCTTGTAGCCGTCGACGAGCGCGGCGGCCTTGTCCTCGACGCCGAAAATCCTGCCCAGGTTGATGAGGTCGACATACATGTCGTCCATGGACGCCTTGGGCTTGTCCATGATGTGGATGCAGCTTTCGGTCAGTTCATAGGTCGCGATGTCGAATTCCGCCAGCGTATCGGGCGTCACCTCGCCGCCCACGCGCATGCCGTAGTTCCAGCCTGCGAAGTAGAAGTCCGCATCGGCGCCGAGCAGCACTTCCTTGGAGGGGTAGTTCGGAGAGAGTTCGGGCAATTCCCCCACCTCCTCGCGAAGCCGTTCGTCCAGCGTCTTCCAGTCCGAAATACCGGTGTAGCCGACCATATGGTCGGCGAGGCCGAGCGCGAGCATCATCTCGGTGAGGTTGACGTCATTTGCCACCGCCCGTGTCGGTGCGGCGTCGAAGGTGACGGTGCGATCGCAGCTTTGGACCGTAACGGGATGGGCCTGCGCCGAAACGGCGGTAGCGGCGAGAAGCGCCGGCGCGAGGACGGCGGAGACGAAGCGCATGATGAACTCCTTCAAGCGTTGCGATCGAGATGAAAGGAAAACCGGGGGCGGCCGGTGGACGGATGGCTGTCAATGGCAGCCTCGACCGCGAAAGTTCGACGGACAGTCTCCGGTGTCAGCACGTCGAGCGGCTGTCCCAACTGAATCTGCTTACCGTCTTCGAGCACCAGCACTCGGTCGGCATGTGCGGACGCCAGAGCCAGGTCGTGCAGGGACACGATCACCGTAGTGGGAAGCCGCGAGAGGAGGTCCAGCACCTCGAGCTGGTGACGGATGTCGAGGTGGTTTGTTGGCTCGTCGAGAATGATGAGGTCCGGCTTCTGAACCAGCGCCCGCGCGATCATCACCCGCTGCTTTTCGCCCCCGGAGAGGGAGGCGAAATTGCGTGCGGCAAAATCGGTGAGGTTCATCAGCGCCAGCGCCGTTTCGATGGGCCGGTAGCTGGGCGTGCTGAAGCGGCCGACATGGGGCGTCAGTCCCAGTTCCACGATCTCGGCGACCGTCAGTCCGAAGTCGGACGCGGACTCCTGGAGAACCGTCGCCACGCGGCGGGCCAAAGCGCGCGGCCGCACGGCCCAGATGTCGTCGCCATCGAGCCGCACCGTGCCGGCGGTCGGGCGATGAAAGCGGTAAAGGCAGCGCAGAAGGCTCGACTTGCCGGCACCGTTCGGGCCGACCACCGCGAGCATTTCGCCGGCCGCGACCGAGACGTTGATATCGGTGATGATGGGGGCGCCGCCGGCGGGTCCCCAACTCAGACCCCGGGCGTCGAGGCGCGCGGGTCTAGCGCCGACGAGTTGCTGTGCCAGGTCCATCGCCCGTCTCCGCCAATTGGCCGGGGATAACGGGAGAACCGATCAGGCACAAAGCTGTGATAATGTCGTCGAGCGCCATCTACGTCCCCTCGGCACACCCCGGCCGGGTTGAAGTGAACGTCGCGGCAGGTCTCCTGGCTCGCGGCTCAATGCGCCTTCGACCTTCCCGGCTGCGTTGCCAGTGGTATCTCGAAGGAGCTCGCCGCCTACAGTTGCGGGGGCAGCCACGGTATTGCGCCCTGATGGGTACGTCGCACCGTGTTCCCTTTTAATCCCCGTTGGTGTGAACCGCCGGGGAACCTGCGACGGCGGTATAGGGCATGAAGACCTTCATGTTGTCAACGCCGCCCCCGCTCCTCTCCCGTCGCAAAATACACCTCGCCTATTTCGTCCCCGTCGCCGTGGTCACGCCGACGTCGAGCGCCGTCGACCCATCGGCCGCGAAGTCCTGCCAACGCTCGCAGACGTCGCGCTCCAGCGCCTCGCGCTTTGCCGGCCCGGCCTCGGCGACCGCGCCTGCGAGGGGCGTACTGTATAGATATTGCCACAGGAAATCGGCCGGTGCGGGAAGACGTAGGGTCTTGGGCCGCGCCGTGACGTCGATGTCGGCGAACCCGGCGCCGCGCATGAGTTCGGTCAGTTCATCGACATCGTGCAGCGAAAAGACGAGATCGCCGAACGCCGCCGCCTCGGGGCTCAGGTGCCGGGCCAGTGCGTCGGTGAGGATCGCAAAGAGGGGCGGTTTGGGACCGGGGGCCGTCACAAACGCCCGTCCGCCCGCATCCAGCACCCGCCGCATTTCGCGTAACGCGGCGAGCTTGTTGGAAACGAACTGAAGCCCCATCTGGCAGAAGACGACGTCGAACGCCTCATCCTCGAGCGGGATCGCTTCCGCGCTCGCCTCAATCCAGTCGATCGATGCGCCGGGCGCGGTCCGGGACCGGGCCACCGCCAGCATGGCCGGGCTGATGTCGAGCCCGGTAACGGCGCCGGAGGCGCCGACGCGCTCCGCCGCGAGCCGGGTCACAACGCCGGTCCCGCACGCGATATCGAGCACGCGCGCGCCCGGCTGCAGCTTTGCGGCCGCCATCAGATCGTCCGCGACCGGCGCGCCTATGGATGGTACGAAATAGCGCTGGTAATTCTCCGCGGGGTTGGCGGCAAAGGACTTGCCGTAAACTTGCTCGGTCATTTTCTCCTCCTTTTGCTCGGAACGCCACGTACCGTAGAAAGGAGAGCGCGCCGCCGCATCGCTCGTATTCACCAGGCGGCGTCGGCGGCCCTGTGGTGAGAATTGACCATGTGCCGCTCAGACGAGCTTGTCCCTGTGGGCGATGGCGCTGGCCGCGGTTCGCGACGATACCCCGAGCTTGTCGAAGATGTTGCTCACGTGGCGCGCGACTGTGTGTTCGCTGATGCCCAGCGCGATGGCGACCCCCCGGTTCGTCTCGCCGGCCGCGACGAGCGCCAGCACCTCGCGTTCGCGGTCCGTTAAAAGCCCCGCCGGGCCGCCGCCCGCCATGAGCTTGTCGAGCGCGGCCAGATCGGGCGCAGCCTCCAGATCGCGGAAAACCGCCCGTGCGGCCTCGAAATGCATGTGCGCATCCTCGTTACTGCCGAGCCGCTGGCACACCCGCCCCATGAGCACGCGCACGCGCGCGGCTTCATAAGGCACGCCGAGCTGCTGCCAGAGCCCCCATGCCTCGCGCAAGGGCGCGAGCGCCAGTTCCGCCGCCCCCTCTGCCAGCCGGAGAGCACCGGTTGCCTGGGCCGAAATCGCGCGCAGAAACGGCGCGTCGAGGGTCGCGGCCGTGTGTGCCAGCGCGTCGGCGACGGCCGGTGCGGCTTCGAGATCGCCCGCGGCGATCAGGATCTCGACGCACGGGCCGAGCAGTCTGGGGTCCGCGGACCGCGCCTCCCCCGCCGCTTCGCGGATTGAAGCGGCGGCGGCCGTGCGCTCGCCCTGCGCCAGACGCAGCAGCGAGAGGCCGGGGCGCGGTTCATAGCCGTGCAGCCCGGCCTGACGGTACATCTCTTCGGCCTTATCGAACGCGCCGCGAAGCCGATGAAGCTCGCCCAGCTGGTAGCACGCGTGTCCAACCTCTGCCGCCGACCTGCCGGCAAGGTGCGCGCGGGCCTTCATCGCCTCATCGAGCGCCCCGGGCCAGTTGCCCTGCAACTGCAGAATTTCCGACCGGTGCACGAGGCACCGGCCACGATAGGGCACAAGATCGGGCTGGGACGCGCACCAGGCGTCGAGCTGGCCGGTCCATTCCTGCGCGCGGTGCAGATCGAAGATGCGCTGGCAGGTCAGGATGACGGCGCAGTAGATGATACCGGCAAAGACCGGCGATACGTCGCCCGCCGTCACCGCCACCATGGCCTCGTCGAGCCGCGCCGCGCCCTCGGCGCTCTTGTGCAACCGGATCAGGCTTTGGCCGGACCCCAGAAGCGCGAGCGCTAAAAGATCGGCATCCCCGAACCGCTCGGCAAGCGCGACGGCCCGCCGAAACTGCGCATTGGCGCTTTCGGGCGCCCCCATCTCCAAAAGGCCCCTCACGGCGTATCCGTACCCTTGCGCCACGCACGGACCCTCCCGGTCCTTGAGCAGCCGCTCCGAGCGCGCCAGCCAACCGGTACCGCGCGCCGCCTCCCCGCGAAGCAGGAAATTGAGGCTCAACCAGAACCCGCATATTGCGGCCTGCTCGATCTCCCCCCGGTCGATGCGTTCGTGATGCGCGCGCGTCCAGATGGCGGTTGCCTCGGCCTCCTCACCGACAAGATACGCCGCCGCCGCAAACCGTTCGAGATCGTCCGGTTCGAGAGACAACACCCCATCGGCCCCGGAAAGCCGCGCATAGGCTTCCCGCCACCTGCATCGGGCAAACGCCTCCCGCCCCGCTTCGATCTCGGCAAGACGTACCATGTGGTTTTCTAGCATATTGGGGGGACTGTTGGACACTGCGGGGGTGGGTGGGGAGATGGGGACAGCTTCAGTGCAGGCTCTGAGCTACGCGCATGGCCCGTGCCCAGCACATAGGTCCGGCATCGTTCTCCCCCGAAGACGGGCATATGTGACCAAACAAGTGGACAGCGCTGCCTGTGTGGATTTGATTGCTATAGCTCCCTGCTGCCCCAGTTCTTTTCTGCATTATGTTCGGTCTATTGATTGCGGAGGATGAGGGCAAAGCCGCAAGCCGCTCGCCTGTGGAAGCGGAATAGACGGTTCCAGCGGATACTCCGCGAAACCTGCCATCGAAGCCCCATCGCGATCTGGTGGCACCTCGTCCTGACTTCGGCCGCGCAACCCGCATATCAAGTCGCGACCAACTCAGCGATCTTAGCCGCAACTTCCGCCATCGACTCTTCGGCAGTGTTCAGCCCAGCCCGAGACGCTAGCAGAAGGCTGACCTTCTCAAGCTCCTCGTAGGTCGTTCCGTGTACAACTGGCACGAGCCGCTCACGCCGAAGAAGCGCCGAAAGCTCTTTATCCGCGACACCTTCTGCCGGTAGACGGCGCAACATGGCGGGCGTAACCAGCACGATACCGACGCGAGAGTTCACCAACCCCTTGTCAATTGCCCGCATCATCGGCACGCCAAGGCCGAGGACTTTCTCGCTAAACCACACGCGAACACCGCGCGCTTCAAGGAGGTCATGAAGGTCTTTCGCGGCCCCCTGACGGTCATCCCACGCGTGGCACAGGAAGACGTCACGGAGATCAGGCTCTGAAACCGCAAGGCTTTCGACGGATTCACGGACAGGACTGAGTGCCCGCACTTCTTCGGAAGTGTACCACACCCCGGAACTCGAAGGGGACCAGCGCGGCTTAGAGCTGCGATACCCCGAACCGCCACCGCCCGGGTTACCCGATTTAAAGGTGGAAGGAGAAGGCTGATAGCTGCTGTAATCACTGTAACCGCCGTAGCTGCCATATCCCCTTGAGCGACCATAACGACCTCCGCAAGCGGGGCAGTTGGCTGCCGCTGCCGCCGAACGGTGTCCCCTTACTGGCGCAGTACATCTGGCCATATGCTCTCCCCTCCGTCTCATCGACTATTCTGCCGGAAATTTGAAATGGTAATTTCTGCGCAACATCTGATGTTGACAGATATTAATTGCGAAACAATTCTAGCAAGTCATTGACCGCGACTCTTTGACCGATAGCCCTTCCGCCTCCGGTGTAGGCCGCGCTCAAAGAGCTTATCGTGCAGCAGCGCTATAAGCCGATCTTGCCATCCATTAGTATGCAACACTCGATCAAAGTGTGCGTCCTGATCGCGGAGAAGATCGAGCCGCGACCGCTGCGACGCTTCATCCCAATCTTGATACAGCAAATAGACTGCGTTGCCGTATCTGAGGTTCTCGAAGACGACTAGATCGTCAGCAAACTGTGCACCGAAATATGAGCCGAAGCCGCCCTGACCACGAATGTAGGCTATCGGCTCGAAACCTTCGAACAATTGCACCCGCTCGCGAACATGCTTCTCGAAGTCGGCGGCGTTCGTTGGATTGGACGATCCCAATAAGCGAGCAACAACTTCGTCCACGGTGCCCGGTGGGAAAATCTGCCAGTCGAGCGTAACGGCTGAAACGTATTCCTCGCGCGTCGCGTGGCTCGCGTACACGCCGGTGACGCCGGTATTCTCTTGGAGGACGTTGATCGCCCAAAGCAGCATTAAGTCGAACTCGGCCATGTCCCGGCTGAGCATGGGTGCGAGAGCAAATTTGACCACGACCTGCTCACCGCCCCTATCTTCCAGCACACTAGCTTCGATGGTCATGCCCTGTGGTTCGAAAATTTGGTGCTGATAAACGTCTTTGGTCCAAGAACGCATTGTCCAGCCGTTACGCGCGCCGTCCCCGAAGTTGGGTGACTCGAAGGTCCATGTCTTCTGGACCATCGGCCAATCCTGGCGCTTGCGGTCCCAACCATATGCGTTCCGCAAAGACCACTTTCCGGCATCGGCAGCGGGTTGGGTTGGACCAGCCGCGACGACGGAGGAACTGGCCATGCTCAATCCTAGGTGACTATACTGCCCCGCGCCAATATCTCTACGTCTGATCTTCTTGGTCGCAGCGACGGTGATAAGATCGCCGTCAATGTCATTCAGTGCGCTCTGCACAAACGGCGGGATTTTAAGGTAATTGCTCTTCCAAGGAAAACGCTTTGCCATTGTTCAGCCCCTTGCTATGACGAAAGAACGTAAGGGGTTGATACTGACGGGGCAAGAACCGCGGAGAAATATTCCAAGTAATAGATGCAGTCAGCGCCAGTTTCGTTGGAAATTCATTTCACGTGCGGTTGGACACTGGGCGAGCACGTCCGCTTATCCATACTCATGCTGAAATATGGCAGACCGCAAACGGCCCCCACAGATGTTACCCGACGAACTAGCGGCAACTTGTTGGGAGTGACGGAATCTGGTCAATGTCACGGGGTCGAAAGCAGACTAACGGCTCGCTTGTAGCGTCGCCCCTAAAGCAACCAAGCCGCTCCGCACCATCCCACTCCAGCTTCTGGATATATGATGCAGGTCTTTTCTTGCCCCGGTGGCGCGACACTTTCGTACGAAAAGGCCGGACAGGGCCCTCCGCTGGTGCTGGTTCATGGCAGCTTCAGCGATCATGAGACAAACTGGGCGCTGGTGCGCCCCGCTCTGGAGGAGCACTTTACCGTATATGCAATCGCGCGCCGCGGGCGCGGGCAGACGACGTCCGGCCCGGCCCTTCTCGATGAGGCGGAAAACCTCGCGGCGTTCCTGCAATCGCTGGCAGAGCCCGCCTGCCTTGTGGGTCACTCATACGGCGCGCAGGTGGCTCTGCGCGCTGCTGCCGACGGTCCCCGGCAGGTTCGCAAGCTCGTGCTCTACGAACCGCCCTGGCCGGATACGACCCCTCCGGAGGTCATCGATCGGCTCAAACTCAGGGCTGCGAATGCCGATTGGAACGGGCTGGCGGAGGACTTCTTCTCTGAAGTTCTGGGGCTCACAGGGGATGATATCGACGGCCTCCGTGCCGCCGGGGCATGGCCCTTTATCGTCACCGACGCCGAAGCATCTCTTGGCGACATTCTGGCTTTAAGTGCCTACCGGTTCGATCCGGTCGGCTTCAGGGAGCTGCAGGTTCCGGTTCTGCTTCAGGTCGGGACCGAAAGCCCGCGCGACGCCTTCGCAACGGATGCGCTCGCGCGCAACCTGCCGCGTGTCGAGGTCCAGACGCTCGAAGGACAGGGCCACGAGGCCATGAACACCGCGCCGCGCCTTTATGCGGAGACAATAACGCGACTGCTGGGGACTTGACGCTTCGAATGGGGTTCACGCCGCAGCCTTTGGGGGCGCTTGCGGGCGCACGCTCAAGCGCTCGGCAGTCGCTATGATGCGTACGGCTATTTCCTGAAACGACGCTAACGCGCCTTCCCGGCCTTCTTGGCCCGGTAGCAATCGGCGTCGGCGCGCGCGTAGATAGCGTCGACCGAACATTCGGAATCGAATTCCGAGACGCCAATGCTGGCGCTCAGCGTCCGCTTTGCGGGTTCCGGTCCGATGGCAATCTGCGCGATCGCTGCCTTGAGCCGCGCGGCAACCGCCTGTCCGCTCGCGAGGTCCTGATCGCGCAAGAGCACGGTGAACTCGTCGCCGCCAATCCGGGCCGCGCAGTCGGTCTTGCGGATCGCGCCACGGATGACCGTCGCGACGGCGATCAGGGCGCGATCGCCTTCGGCATGGCCGAAATCGTCGTTGACCGGCTTGAAATTGTCGAGGTCAACGAACAGCAGACAGTGCTGGCCGTCTTCGGGCACGTCTTCGAGTGCGCGATTGAATGCCCGGCGGTTGAGAAGGTCGGTCAGCGAGTCGTGGGTCGCCGCGTGGGCGAGATCGGCCTCGACAGCTTTGAGGTGCGAAATGTCGGTGTCCGTACCGATGGTGCGCACGACATTGCCGTCCGCGTCCCACTCGACCGGTTTGCCACGGCTCAGGATCCACACATAGTGTCCGTCTCTGTGGCGTTCCCGGTATTCGAGAATATCATAGCCGTCTTCGCCCACGTTCTGCCGGTCGACGCGTTCGAGGAGACGTTTTTGATCGTCCGGATGTACGCGGGCGAGCCACGCGTCGCGCGAGTCGTCCACAACCTCGTCGGGCGCAAACCCGCGCAACTTTTTCCACATGGGGGAATAGAACATGGAGCGGGTGCGCGCGTCGTGATCCCAAACGCCCTGCCGGGCCGACTCCAGCGCGAACTGCCAGCGGCTTTCGCTTTCGGCCAGCGCTTTTTCGGCGCGCTTTCTGCGGTCGATATCGCTCAGCTGCACAACGAGGTAGAGCGGATCGCCTGTGTGCTGTGAGGGCAGCACGGACACCGCCGCGGAAACCCAGATCGGGGCGCCCGTCGCTGAAAGGCAGCGGTGTTCGCCAACATATTCGTCCCGGTGTCCGGCCAGGACGTCCTTGAGCTGCTCGAGCAATTGCGCGCCCTCGCCTTCGAACAACTCGGTCGCCAACCGGACGTCTGCACCGAAATCGCGCACGAAGGCCCTGTTGCGATAAACGATCGTGCCGTCCATGGCGCACACCATCATGCCGACAGCGGCAGCGTCGACAATCTTCCGCAGCATTTCGCCGTCCCTGCCAAACAGGAACGGCGTGTCCCGCGTAATCTTTGGTTCGGTCCTCCTCATGGACGCAAGGCTAGTGGCTATGCGTTAAATCTTCATTGGAAATATTGTGCAGATAAGTTCAACGCACCGGCGTGAGCAATATGCGTTCAGATCGTGCGGTTGGCCTTGTGTCCCCGCACATCCACCTTCAAACTCGGCGCATATTCCTAGACCTCAAGGGTCCGATATGACCATAGCCCGCACCGGCGGCCAGATCCTCATCGACCAGCTCGCCATCCACGGCGTTAAAACCGTCTTCTGCGTTCCCGGCGAGAGCTATCTTGCCGCGCTCGATGCGCTCTACGATTCCCCGATATCGGTCACCGTCTGCCGGCAGGAGGGCGGGGCGGCGATGATGGCGGAGGCGGCGGGCAAGCTCACGGGCAGGCCCGGCATCTGCTTTGTCACGCGCGGCCCGGGCGCGACCAATGCCGCCCACGGAGTGCACATCGCCAAGCAGGATTCCACCCCGATGATCCTGTTCGTGGGGCAGGTCGCGCGCGATATGCGCGGCCGCGAGGCGTTTCAGGAGCTCGATTACCGCGCCGTGTTCGGCACCATGGCGAAATGGGCGACCGAGGTCGACGACGCCGCACGCATCCCCGAGATGGTCGCGCGCGCCTTCGCCGTCGCCACCAGCGGGCGCCCCGGCCCCGTCGTCATCGCGCTGCCCGAGGACATGCTCACCGAAACCGCCGCCGTCGCCGACGCGCGGGCCTATCAGGTGCCCGACCCGGCGCCCTCTTCCGCCGAAATCGCCGCCGTGTGCGACGCGATCCAGTCTGCCGAACGCCCGCTCGCCATCCTCGGCGGCAGCCGGTGGACCGCCGCAGCGCGCGAGGCGATGCACGCGGTTGCCGAAACGCTCGAGCTCCCCGTCGCGGTCTCGTTCCGCCGGCAGATGCTCTTTTCCGCCGATCACCCCAACTATATCGGCGATCTCAGCCTCGGCCCCAATCCGGGGCTCGTCGCCTATGCCAGGTCCGCCGATCTTGTGCTCCTCATCGGCACGCGGCTTTCCGAGGTGGCGAGCCAGGGCTATACCCTCCTCGACATCCCCACCCCGCGCGCAAAGCTCGTCCACGTGCATCCGGACCCCGACGAACTGGGCCGCGTCTATCAGCCCGATATCGGCATCGCTACATCGCCTGCCGCCTTCGTTGCGGCGCTATCGGGCGCCCTGCCCCCTTCGCCCATCCGCCGTGAAGCCGTCGCCGCCGAGCGGGCGACGTTCGAGGCGTGGAACGCGCCGAAGCTGCGCAAGACCGATAATGTCGATATGGGCGCCGTCATGGGCCATTTGCGCGAGACCTTGCCGCCTCAAACCGTCATCACAAATGGCGCGGGCAATTACGCCACCTGGGTGCACCGGTTCTATCGCTTCACGCAGTTCAATACCCAACTTGCCCCCACCTCGGGCAGCATGGGGTATGGTATCCCCGCGGCGGTTGCTGCCGCACGGCTCGATCCGGGCCGGCCGGTCGTCGCGTTTGCGGGCGATGGGTGTTTTTTGATGAACGGGCAGGAATTTGCGACGGCAATTCAATACGATCTGCCGATCATCGTCGTCATCGTGGACAATTCTATGTTCGGCACGATCCGCATGCATCAGGAGCGGGGATATCCCGGACGCGCGGTTGGGACCGCGCTCACCAATCCCGATTTCGCCGCCTATGCGCGCGCCTTTGGCGGACATGGCGAACGCGTTGAAACGACAGCCGAATTTGCGCCCGCGTTCGAGCGCGCGAGGGCTGCGGGGCGCCCCGCGATCCTCCATTGCATCGTCGACCCTGAAGCGCTGTCGATCGATGCGACCCTGAGCGAAATCCGGGCGAAGGCGCAGTCATCGTAAGGGCGAGAATTGTTCCATCCTCGCCCACGATGAAAGGCCCGTTAGCCGAGGACGGATTTCACCGCATCGACGGTTTTTTCCACAACGATGTCCGCCTCCGCTTCGGTGAGGCAGAAGGGCGGCGCAAAGCCGATGATGTCGCCTTGCGGCATGGCCCGGGCAATCACGCCGTTCTTGGCCATCTCGGCTGAAATCCGCGGGCCAACCTTCTCGGAAACATCAAAGAATTCAGTGGCTTCCTTGTCCTTGGCCAGTTCCACCGCGCACAGCATCCCCTCGCCGCGCACTTCGGCAACGTGCGGGTGATCGCCGAGCGCCGCGGCCATCGTCTTGTTGAGATATGCACCGGTTTTCCCGGCGTTTTCCACAAGGCCGAGCTGGTCGATGAGGTTCAGATTCGCCACCCCCGCGGCCGCACCGAGCGGATGGGCAGAATAGGTCCAGCCATGCCCGATCGGACCGAACTCATCGGTCCCATCCTCGAGCACTTTCCAGACCTTTTCCGAGACAATCGACCCGGAAAGCGGGGCGTAGGCCGAGGTCAGGCCCTTGGCGATCGTGATGATGTCGGGTTCAATGCCGTAGTGGAGCGATCCGAACATCGACCCCAGCCGCCCGAAGCCGGTCACCACCTCGTCGGCGACGAGCAGAATGTCGTGCTTTTTCAACACCTTCTGGATCGCGTCCCAGTATCCGGCGGGCGGCGGAACGATGCCGCCAGTGCCCAGAATCGGCTCCCCGATAAACGCGGCAATCGTGTCCGCACCCTCGCGTTCGATCAGCGCCTCGAGTTCGGCAACGCAGTGCTCGACGAACTGCGCTTCGCTTAGCGCCTTGTTTTTCCTGCGCAAATAATAGGGCGCCTCGGTGTGGATCACCTGGGCGAGCGGCAGGTCGAACTTGTTGTGAAACGCCGCAAGCCCGGTCAGCGAGCCCGTCATCAACCCGGACCCGTGATAACCGCGCCAGCGCGAGATGATCTTCTTTTTCTCGGGACGGCCCAGTATGTTGTTGTAATACCAGATCAATTTGATGTTGGTTTCGTTGGCATCCGAGCCGCCGAGACCGAAATAGACCTTGCTCATATTCTTGGGGGCACGGTCCAGAACCATCTTGGCCAGCGTGATCGAAGCCTCAGTGCCGTGGCCGACATAGGCGTGATAATACGCTAACTCCTTGGCCTGATTGGCAATTGCCTCGGCGATCTCGGGACGGCCATAGCCGACATTGACGCAATAGAGCCCTGCGAACGCATCGAGCAGCCGGTTGCCGTCACGGTCCTCGATATAGACGCCGGAACCCCCGGTTACGATGCGATTGGGGCTTTCACCACGCGCGTGTTGGGCGAGATGGGTCGAGGGATGGAAGAAGTTCTCGCGGTCCCAGCGGTCGAGTTGATCGTTCGAGAGCATTGTTATTTTCCTTCTTGTCTTGAATAGGTTAGCGCCAGTCGCGGCAGACGTATTTGACTTCGGTGAACTCCTCCATCCCCAGCCGCGCGCCCTCGCGGCCCATGCCGGATTGCTTGTAGCCGCCGAAGGGAATGGGCGCGCCGGTCACCTTGGTGCGGTTGACCGCAACCATGCCGAACTGCAGCGTGCGCGAGGCGCGGTAGATGCGGCGCGGGTTGTTGGTATGGAGGTAGGCGACCAGCCCGTATTCGGTCGCATTTGCCCGCGAAAGCGCCTCCTCCTCGGTATCGAAGGCGCAGAGCGCGGCGACGGGACCGAAGGTTTCCTCGTTCATTATCAACGCATTATCCGGAACGTCGGCGAGTACGGTGGGCTCGAAGAAGAGCGGCCCCGCGGCATGGACATTCCCTCCAGTGAGGCATTTCGCGCCCTTGGCCAGAGCGTCTTGCACATGGCTTTTCTGCTTTGCGACGGCCCGATCGTTCATCAGCGGCCCGATGTCGGGATCGGTGTTGCCGGCACCGACCGTCAACGCCGCCGTGGCTTCGGCAAAGCGTGCGCAAAAATCCTTGTAAACCGGGCGTTCGATGAAGAACCGGTTGGCGCCGAGGCAGTCCTGACCCGAGGTCGCGAACTTCGCCTTGATGGCCTCGGCGACGGCCTGCTCGAGGTCCGCATCGGCGAAGACGATGAACGGCGCATGTCCGCCCAGTTCCATCACCAGACGTTTGACCGTATCGGCGGATTGCCGGTAGAGCAGCCGCCCGATTTCGGTCGATCCGGTGAACGAAAGCACTCTGATGCGCCGATCACGCGTCCAGGGCTCGACGATGGTCGAAGCCTTCCCCGTCACCACGTTAAAGCATCCATCGGGCATGCCGGCACGTTTGGCGAGAACGGCAAGAGCGGTTGCCGAATACGGCGTTTCGGACGATGGGTGCACGACGCAGGTACACCCGGCAGCCAAGGCGGCGGCGGCTTTGCGGGTGATCATGGCCGACGGGAAATTCCAGGGGGTGATGAGCGCGGCAACGCCGGAAGGCTCGCGCCAGATTTCCACTTCCGCATCAGGCAGATGCGAGGTGACGGACTCGATATTCGGCCGCTTGGCTTCTTCGGAATAGAACTCGATAAAGCTCGCCGCATAGTCGATCTCGCCGCGCGCCTCGGAGATCGGCTTGCCCTGTTCGGCCGTCATGATCTGCGCCAGATCTTCCTTGGCATCCAGCATCAGGTCAAACCATCGGCGCAGGATGGCGGCTCGCTGCTGGGGCAGCAGGCCGGACCATTCCTCAAATGCAGCTTCGGCGGCGTCCACGGCAGCAGAAGCATCCTCGGCGTCGAGCGAGGGAATGGCTCCTATTGCCGCGCCGGTCGCCGGATCATTGACAGCAAGGTCCGCGCCGGAGCGCGAACCTACGGCCTGGCCGTTTATATGAGCGAATTCGCAAAACAGTTCGGGATCGGCGAGAAGGCTCGCCAGTCCGGATGCTTTGTGTTTGGCAGACGAATTGGACATGATCGGGGGCTCCCAAAACGATGGGAGAATCATAGCGATCAAACCGGAGAGACGTTCGCCAAACTCAGCCGTGCGAAGCGAGGGTTGTTCTTTTACGGACCACCGGCAGGCGAGGAAAATTCTCCCGAAGCGGAATTCAGCCCTGCTCGGCGATGATGCCGACAGGCAGGGGCGTGTCCTTCACCGGCATCGTG
Organism: Pelagibacterium xiamenense; assembly: GCF_021166475.1. Classification (GTDB taxonomy): domain Bacteria; phylum Pseudomonadota; class Alphaproteobacteria; order Rhizobiales; family Devosiaceae; genus Pelagibacterium; species Pelagibacterium xiamenense. The sequence goes on along the minus strand of NZ_JAJOYS010000001.1, from coordinate 1,159,376 downwards.
ACGACGTAGGAATAATAGCGGTTCACCCCGATCTTGGCGGTCAGCAACTCCTCGATCAGCTTCTGGTAGCTTTCGAGGTCGCGCGTCATCACCTTGAGCATGTAGTCGATCCCGCCGCCGACTGCCCAGCATTCAACGATTTCGGGAATGTCGGCGATGGCCTTTTCAAAGCGCGCGAAATCCTCGACCTGATGGCTTTGCAGTTCGATCTCGACGAAAATCACGGAAATCGGCCCGAGCGCCCGCAACGAAATGCGCGCGCCGTAACTCTCGATAATCCCGGCGTCCTCCAGCCGCTTGAGGCGTTCCCAGCACGGCGTGGGGGTCAGGTTGACCCGCTCGGCGAGCGTTGCCTTGGGAATGCGGCCTTCGTGCTGAAGGATCGAGAGAATTTTCAGATCACGATCATCGAGTTTGAACTGACCGTTACGAATGGGTGCGCCTCCGGCTCGGGCAATGTCGAAAACCATCCGCGCACGGTACATCCGCAAGGGTCCGCGCGTCCAGATTGGCCGGAAAAAAGTTTCACAACAACACCTTCGCCGGATGAAGCCACCCAGCGGCGAAGAATGTGCCTGCCGCGACTCGGGACGCGGCGGCGTTGCCTGGACCCTTTTCGGGGCCCTATTCGCCCTCGAGCACGGCCTTCAGGAAGGCGCGGGTGCGCTCTTCCTTGGGGTTCCCGAAAATCTCTTCGGGTGTGCCCTGTTCCTTGATCTTGCCGCGGTCGAAGAAGCATACGCGGTCGGAAACCTGGCGCGCGAACTGCATTTCGTGCGTCACAAGCAGCATGGTTAGGTCGTGTTCTTCAGCCAGCCGTCGGATGACGCTGAGCACTTCGCCCACGAGCTCGGGGTCGAGCGCCGAGGTCGGTTCGTCGAACAGCATGATCTTGGGCCGCATGGCGAGCGCGCGGGCGATGCCGACGCGTTGTTGCTGGCCGCCCGAAAGCTGGTGCGGAAACTTGTCGGCCTGGTCGGCAAGCCCGACCATATCGAGCAGTTCTTCCGCGCGCTCGCGCGCTTCGGCCTTTGACATGCCGAGGACCTTGACCGGTGCTTCGGTCAGGTTCCGCCGCACTGTCATGTGCGGAAACAGATTGAACTGCTGGAACACCATACCCATCTTCTCGCGCATCCGGCGCAGGTGCGCTTCTCCGGCCGGCTTGACGCCGCCGTTGGCCTTTTCATGCCAGAGCATGTCACCATCGACATAAACGACGCCTTCCTGGATGGGTTCGAGCGTCATCAGGATGCGCAGCACGGTAGATTTGCCCGAGCCCGACGGTCCGATAATGGTCACCTTCTCGCCCTGGCCGACCTCGAAATCGAGCTCATCGATCACCGTCAGTGTATCGAAACGCTTGACGACCTTGTCGAATTTTATGATGGGGTCGGTCATTTGAGCGGCAAGCCTCTCTTGGGAAGGTTCATGTCGAGGTAACGCACGGCGCTCGAAGCCACTAGCGTCATGATGAGGTAGAGCCCACCCACCATCGAAAGCGGGATCAGATAGTTGAACGTGCGGTCGCCGATGATCTGGGCCACGTTGAGCATTTCAAGCACGGTCACCACCGAGAGCACGGGCACGTCTTTCATGATGGAGACGAGATAGTTGCCCATGGCCGGAATGATGCGCGGAACGGCTTGCGGCAGGACTACGTGGGTAAAGGTCCGCAAGGATTTGAAATTGAGCGCGCGCGCCGCCTCGTGCTGCCCCTTGGCGACCGCCTCGATACCGGCACGATAAACTTCCGAGGTATAGGCGCTGTACTGGATACCCAGCGCCAGCGCGCCGGTGAGGAAGGCCGGGAACACGAGGCCATATTCGGGCAGAACGTAGTAGAGAAAGAAGAGCTGTATGAGCAGCGGCGTGTCGCGAATGAATTCGGTGATCGCGTATGCGGGCCAAGAGACGATTTTGAGCGGCACAGATTTGAGCGCCGCCAGGACGAGGCCGAGCACAATGGCAATGAAAAAGCCCAGTACCGTAGCCTGAATCGTCACCCACATGCCGATCAGGAGGATCGGCAGGATCGATATGGCGAAGGCCAGATTGCTGGAGGTATCCCATTCGATTCCGAAAAGCATCGGCTACCTCCTCACCGCGCGCCAGCGGCCGACATTGCGTTCGAGCAGCTTCATGATTGCCGTCAGCACCAGTGCCATGCCGAAATACATGAACAGGACCATCGTGTAGATCGTGGTCGAATCCTGGGTGAAATTGCGCAGTTGCTCGGCGCGGAACGCCAGATCGCCCAGGCTGATGAGCGAAACCAGGGCGGTATCTTTGAGGTTCTGGATCGCGAGATTACCGAACGGCGGCATCATTTCCGGGATGGCCTGAGGCAAGACGACTGAAAACAGCGTCTGGCGCGGCGTGAAATTGCATGCTTTGGCGGCTTCGTATTGATCTTTCGAAACCGCCTGGATGGCCCCCCGCACGACCTCGGCACCATAAGCGCCGATGTTCAGCGACAGCGCCAGTACGCCGGCGACCACCGGCGGCAGCCGCAAATCGATCCCGACAGCATCGCCGATCAGCGGGAGCGCGAAATAAAGCCAGAAAAGCTGGACCAGCAAGGAGGTCCCGCGAAATACCTCGATGTAGACAACCGAGATGCCTTTGAGAACCGGGTTGTGCGACGTTTTTCCGATGCCGGCGGCAAATGAGAGGATCGCGCCCAGAATAGTCGAATATACGGTCAGCTCGATCGTGACCCACGCCCCTTGCATGAGAGGGCCGAAATATTCTGTCCAGTGCATCAGAGTGTGCCCATCGCAAGTGCCCCATGCCAGGGCCACGCCCTGGGAATTTCCGATACAATGCCGGCCGGGACGTCCCCCCTGGGACCTCGCGCCCCGACCGGCTCATTGGTCGCTTCCGGCGCGGCCGCAGGACCGCGCAAGGAGCCTTAACGCTTTAAATCGCGGACTCTGAGCAGAGCTCTTCGGTGGTTGCGTTGAAAACACCGTTGATATCGGCTTCCGTGAAGCCATAAGAAGCGAGCCCGCTGCTCCATTCTTCAGTCTGCTGGTATTCGGCCAGCACACCATTGACCGCGTCACGCAGGCTTTCCGATCCCTGGGCAAAGGTAAATCCACCCCAGGAACGGATTTCCGTTCCGTCGATCACCGGATCGACGAAGTCGGTCGCAGCCTCGACGGCGTCGCTGCGGTTCGCCAGTTCGCCGACCGTCAGACCGGTTGCGGCATAGGCGTCGGCGCGACCGGTCGAAACCGTCGAAATCGCATCGGCGTTGGAGTTGATGGTCACCATCTGGCCTTCGGGAACCCCTAGAGCCTGAAGCATTTCAAGCTGATCGGCGCCAGCCATGATGGCGACGGTCAGATCGGGGTTGTCGGCAAAGTCCGAATAGGCGTGAACGCCAGCGGGATTGCCTTCAGCGACAAGCAAGCCTTCGCCATACGATGTGGTGGGGCTCGAATAGATCACCTGCTCGCAGCGCTGCGGCAGAATCGCCATTTCGGCTGCGACCATGTCGAAACGATCGGCCTGCAAGCCGGGGATGAGCGAGGAGAATTCGGTGGTGATCCACTCTATGTTCTCGACGCCGAGTTCGGCCATCACGTGCTTGGCGACGTCCGGTCCCGCGCCCATGGCTTCGCCATTGGGATCGATGTAGCCATAGGGAATTTCGTTGGCAACAGCGATGCGGATGGTGCCGCTTTCCTGGATTTCCTCGAGCGACGCCGCCTGCGCAGCGCCGGTCAGCGCCAGCGCGCCCAGAGCGGCGCCGGCGAGAAGCGTATTGCGCAGCGTATGTGTAGTTTTCCCGTGCATGAGGTCTCCTGTCCTTTGATGTTATCGCGGTTATGCAAGTTCCTATGCAGATGAACCGCACTATTGTGCGCAGATCACCCATAGGTTTGAGCGGGCAAATGGACTGTGATAGTCGTGTCCGCACAAACGCTCTTTCATCTTCGATACTTACGAAGATGCAAACGGATTGAGCGTGTAAGGGTTGCCAACTTCTCGCCACAAGTCGAGGGACGATGCGTCTTTTTAGGCGCGCGATGGCAGCAAGATCGCCTGTTGGAGGCGATATAAATGGAAGGACCGCCCTGCAGGAGTGGCTGCATAGTCCATTGAATATGCGCCGCTTTTACCAGCGGTGCCTTCATGAAAATTCTGACGGTCACTGGGTGCGGGCATGGGCAAGGCTGTCGCGTTCACCGATATCCTGGCGGCGGCCAACAGGCTCGCGCCGCACATTCGCCGTACGCCGGTCGAAACGAGCCTGGCGCTCACCGAGCGCGTGGGGCACCCTGTGCACCTCAAGCTCGAACACCACCAGATCACGGGCAGCTTCAAACTGCGCGGGGCTACCAACGCTGTCCTCGGCCTGCCCGAGAAGGAACGCAAGCGGGGGGTCTCTGCAGCCTCGACCGGCAATCACGGGCGCGCTGTATCCCATGCCGCCAAGGCCACCGGTACACGCGCGATCATTTGCATGTCGTCCCTCGTGCCGGCCAACAAGGTCGAGGCCATCGCGGCGCTTGGGGCGGAGGCGCGGATTGTCGGCAAGAGCCAGGATGATGCCCAGGTCGAGGTCGATCGGCTGGTCGCCGAGGAAGGGTTCAACAACATTCCCCCTTTCGACCATCCCGACGTCATTGCGGGACAAGGCACGATCGGGCTCGAATTCATGGCGGCGCTGCCCGATCTCGACGCGATCCTTGTTCCCCTTTCGGGCGGAGGGCTGATCTCGGGCATCGCTCTTGCGGTCAAGACGATGAGCCCTAAGACGCGCGTCGTCGGCGTCAGTATGGAGCGCGGCGCGGCGATGGTGGCGTGCCTTGCGGCGGGGCATCCGGTCGACGTCGAGGAAGTTGCCACGCTTGCGGATTCGCTCGGGGGCGGAATCGGGCTCGACAACAGGCTGACATTCAACATGGTGCGCGATCTCGTCGACGAGACGATCCTCGTGTCCGAAAGCGAAATCGCCGAGGCCGTCCGTTTTGCCTATGAGTTTGAGCGCGAAGTGCTCGAAGGTGGTGCCGCCGTCGGTATTGCGGCCCTTATGTCGGGGAAATTCGAGCCCAGAGGGCCGACGGGCCTGGTTCTGACCGGACGCAACATCGATACACGCGTGCACCGCGAGATCATCTGCGGAACCCATCCCGCATTCGAGGAGGCCTAGCTATGCCGGACGTTTCGATCCTCACCGAAGCGCAATTGCGCGATCTGGTGCCGCTCGACGCCGATGCGGTCGCGTGCGTGGAAGACGCGTTCGCGACGCTGGCCGCCGGCAAGGTCGCGATGCCTGATATCCTCCGGCTTGACATCCTGGAGGCCAATGGCGAGGTGGACGTCAAGACCGCCTATGTACCGGGGTTGGACTCCTTTGCGATCAAGGTGAGCCCGGGATTCTTCGACAATCCCAAGATCGGCCTGCCTTCGGTCAACGGGCTGATGGTGGTGCTCTCGGCGCGCACCGGGCTTCTTGAAGCACTTCTTTTGGACAATGGCTATCTGACCGATGTGCGCACGGCGGCTGCAGGCGCGGTTGCGGCAAAGCATCTTTCGCGCCCCGAGGCAGCGCGCGCCGCGATCATCGGTGCGGGCGTCCAGGCGCGCCTGCAGCTCAAGGCACTGACGCTGGTGCGTCCGATAAGGGAGGCCGTGATCTGGGCGCGTGACGCGGGAAAGGCCGAAGCTCTGGCGCGGGAGGCGTCGCAGGAACTCGGCATCGCCGTGACCGTCGCGCAGGACATCCGGTCCGCCATCGAGGGCGCCGACATTGTCGTGACCACCACACCGGCCAAAGAACCTCTCGTTATGGCCGACTGGCTCACCCCCGGCCAGCATCTGACCGCCATGGGTTCGGACGCTGAGCACAAAAACGAGATTGAGCCCGCGCTCGCGGTCCGGGCCGATCTTTATGTCGCGGACCGCCTTTCGCAGACCCGGCGGCTGGGGGAGTTGCACCACGCCATTAAGGTCGGCATCATCGACCCCGAGACGGTTTTTGCCGAACTGGGCGCCGTCGTCGCGGGCACCGCCACGGGCCGGACAGGGGCCGGCCAGATCACCTATGCGGACCTCACAGGAACCGGTGTGCAGGATACCGCCATTGCCAACCTCGCCCGCACACGCGCACAATCGGCGCAAGCGGGGACAATGATTTCCACCTAGCAGCCCGAAAGGGGTCTCTTGCGGAGCACGACTTGAATGCCCAGTACGCGTTTGCCTTTTACCCTGCCAGAGTTTCACGAACGGCTCGACTCCACGCGCCGGGCGATGCAGACGCAAGGCATCGATATTCTTATCGTCACCAACCCTTCGAACATGCACTACCTCACCGGCTATGACGGGTGGTCGTTCTATGTGCATCAGGCCGTCGTGGTTTCGCTGACGGAGGACCCGCTCTGGTGGGGCCGGCCGATGGACGCGGTCGGCGCACAGATGACGACCTGGCTCGCCGACGAGTCCATCTACGCCTACCCCGACGACTATGTGCAGAACGTCGAGCGTCATGCCTATGAGCACCTGTGCGGTATCCTCGAGGAACTGGGCTGGGACGGCCGGCGCATCGGCGTTGAGATGGACAACTACTACTTCACCGCCGCGTGCCTTGAAACATTGCGCGCCAAGCTGCCGAACGCAACCTATGTGGACGCCTCCGGCGTCGTTACGTGGCAGCGTTCGGTCAAGTCGCACGCCGAGCTCGAATACATGCGCCGCGCCGCTCGCATTATCGAGGGGACGCATGCGCGCATTCGCGAGATTACCGAGCCGGGGCTGCGCAAAAGCGACCTCGTCGCCGAGATTTATGCGGCCTCGATCAAGGGTGTCGACGGATATGGCGGGGACTATTCGGCCATTGTGCCGCTGACGCCCTCGGGACGCGACGCGGCCGCTGCCCACCTCACCTGGGACGACCGGCCGCTGGTCAAGGGCGAAGGCACGTTCTTCGAGATCGCCGGTTGCTACAAGCGCTATCACTGCCCGATTTCGCGCACGGTATATCTGGGCACGCCGCCGCCTGAGATGCTGCGCGCGCAGGAGGCTGTGCTCGAGGGACTTGAAGCGGGCATGGCGGTCGCGAGGCCCGGCAACACTTGCGGAGAGATCGCCGAGGCGTTTTTCTCGACACTGCTCAAATACGGGGTCGAGAAGACCAGCCGCGCGGGCTATTCGGTCGGGCTTTCCTACCCGCCCGACTGGGGCGAGCACACGATGAGCATCCGTCCGGGCGATCCCTCGATCCTCCGTGCGAACATGACCTTCCATTTCATGCCCGCTATCTGGACACCCGATTGGGGGCTCGAGATCACCGAAACGATACGCATCCGCGACGAGGGCGGGCCCGAATGCCTTGCCAACGTGCCGCGGGAACTTTGCGTCAAGCACTGAATGCGACCTTGGGGGATTGATGGCGCATAAACTCCTGGGCGAAACGCTCGAAATTCTTGCCGATCTTATCGCGTTCGAGTCCGTCTCGCGCGACAGCAACCTCGATCTCATCGCTTACGTGAACCAGAGGCTCGACCAGATCGGCACACGGACCTATCTGACGCTCGACCCGACAGGAACCAAGGCGAACCTTTTCGCCACGCTCGGCCCGCCGGAGATGGACGGCGGCATCGTGCTCTCGGGGCACACCGATGTCGTGCCGGTCGACGGGCAGGAGTGGAGTTCGGATCCGTTCACCGCAACGATCCGGGCCGGCAAGCTTTTCGGTCGCGGCGCGTGCGACATGAAAGGGTTCCTCGCCTGCGCGCTGGCTTATGCACCCCATTTCGCCGAGCGCGAGCTCAAGCGCCCGCTCCACATGGCGTTCACCTATGACGAGGAGGAAGGATGCCTGGGCGCGCAGGTGATGCTCAAGGAGCTTCAGGCGGTCGGCCGCAAGCCGGCTCTGTGCATCGTGGGCGAACCCACGATGATGAAGATCATCGAGGGCCACAAAGGCTGCTGCGAGTACACAACGAGCTTTTCCGGGCTTGAAGGACACGGATCGGTGCCCGACCGCGGCGTCAACGCCGTCGAATACGCCGTGCGGTTCGTCTCCAAACTGCTTGAGACCGGCGAAGCGCTCAAGAGCCGGGCACCCGAAGGCTCTCGCTTCGATCCGCCCTGGTCGACGATCCAGATCGGAAAGATGGCCGGCGGCATTGCACGCAACATAATTGCGGGTTCATGCTCGGTCGACTGGGAACTGCGCACCATCAACACTGCCGACTTCGACTTCACTCATGAGCAGGTCAAGGCCTATGTGGAAGACGAGCTCCTTCCGCGCATGCGGCATGTGCATCCGGAAGCCGAGATCGTGACGCAGGTGATCGGCGAAGTCGTCGGGCTTGAACCGATGAGCGATTCCGAAGCCGTCACGCTCGTCCGGGCGCTCACCGGCAACAATGACGATGCCGAGTGCGTATCATTCAACACCGAAGCCGGGCTCTACCAGCAGCTCGGCGTCGATGCGGTCATCTGCGGTCCCGGCTCCATCGAGCAGGCCCACAAGCCCGACGAGTTCATCGAATTGAGCCAGTTGAGCGCGTGCCTGGAGATGATCGAGAACCTCGAACCGCGGTTGAGCTAATCCCACCCCCTATGCGCCGAGCGGCGGACCTGACAGGCCCGTATAAAGGGCAGATTGTGCGGAAAGTCGCCCCTTTGCTTGTGAACCGGCAGGAGTGCGCGCGGCGCCGGTGGACCTCCGCCTGCATCAGATTGCGCCCAGCGCACCGCCCACACCAGACCTCAAGCAGTTCGGGCGCGAGCGCGATGGCTTAGCTCCCCCGGCGTCACATCGAGATGCCAATGCGTTGCGATCATGAAATCCGGCCGATCCAGGTCGTATATCGGCTGTAAGATTGCGGATGTTCGCTCATGCATCCCGCTCTTTCAGTATGCGGCTTTCGCGCCGCCTCTTTTCCCATCCGTTGAGCACCATCAGGCATGCGGGCAACACCACGAGGTCCGCAAGAATTGCCAGGATGAACACGGCAATGGAGAGGATGCCGAAATAGCCGATCATCGGCGACGCGCTCGAGAACGTGCTCAGGAGCCCGAAGGACAAGACGGTCGTTGTCACGACCAGCGCCGGCGTCACCTCGACCACCGAGCGGTGTATCGCGCCGGGATCGAACGGCCTTCCCCGTGGCGCATTGATCCTGAGCCGGTTGATGATGTGGACCGTATCGTCCACCGCGATGCCGAAGGCGATGGTGAGCGCCACGCCACTCGAAAACTGCAGCCCGCGTCCCGAAAGCACCAGCCAGGCCCCCACCGCCAGGATGGGCAGCACGTTCGGCACCAGCGCCACCGCGCCATAGCGCCAGTTGGCGAACCAGAGCGTCGTCAAAAGCCCCGATGCGACGACAGCGATAAAGAAGCAATAGTTGAGATCGAGGATCATCCCCGCGCTGACGAAAGACGACATGACCATGAACCCGGTGGGTGTCCCGGCGGCCTGCGATGCGATGGGGTCGGCGGCCAGCGCACGCTCGATGCGCTCGGTGATGGCCCGGACCTCGCCCGCGTCATAAGTGTTGATATGGAGCCGGACGAGTGCTGTCGTTCCGTCGTCGGACAAAACCCGTCCTCGCTGGTTCCCTGACATCGACGACACGACCTGGGACAGCCTCTGCGCCCGTTCGGCGGCCGAAAGGTTCACGGTGTCCGGCACAAGGCTGTGGAGCGACACGGCGACCGTTCCCGGCACCAGTCCCGCAACCGCCTCGTGCGTGGCGGTAATCCGTTCGACGGCGGTCGCATCGAGCCCGCCGGACGCCTCGATCGATACCGGAATATCAATGGTGTTGATCGGGGCCAGTTCGTCGTTCAACGTTTCGATCGCGCGGACGCGGGACGCGTCGCGGTTGATGTTTTCGAGCACCGAGTAAGACGGCTCGATCGCGGTATATACCGCGCCAAAGGCCACAAGCGCGGCGATTGCGCCAATGGCAATCGGCCGGGGATGGCGCAGCGCGAACTCGGGGAGGAACTGCCAGTCGAAAACCCGCAGCATCCGCCTACGCCGCGCCGGGAACAGCCTTTCGGCGGGGATCAGCCGCCCCGCCGTCGCAAAGACCAACGGCTGGACCGTGAGCACCGCAACAAGCGCGATCAACGCCGCGACGATCCCCGCCAGGCCGAAATTACGGACGATTTCGCTTTCGGAGATCATGAGCCCCCCGAACGCGATCGCTGTGGTGAACGACGCCAGCGCGCAGGCCGGTCCGACGCGTTTCAGCGCCAGGATGGCGAGCCGGTCGGGCGATGGCTCATCGGGTGCGAGGCGCCGAATTTCGAACGTCAGATGAAGGCTGTCGGCAAAAGCGAGCACAAGGATCAGGACCGGCAGGGCGATTGAGAGCACGTTGATGCCGAAGCCGAATGTCGAGAGCGCGCCGAGCGCCCACAGGAGCGCCGTGGCAGCGGGAAGGACGACGAAGACCGCGAGCCGTACGCTGCGCAGCGCCATGACGCATATGGCGAACCCTGCGATCATACCCAGTAAATTGAGCCTGATGAGATCGCTGAAAAGACTGTCGACAATGTCGAGACGAACAGCTGGAAGGCCCGTAACTTCGAAGGAAACATCCGTCCCCGCCGTGACGCTGGCGGCGACGTCCTCAAGGTGTTCAATTATCGTGCGCGCGCCATCGGCTACTGCCGACCGGTCAGTCGCGATCACAACGGCTGTCGACGTGCGATCCCCCGAGATCAGGCGCCCACCGCCCGCCATATTGTCTGCGATCGCGTCCAGCCTCGGCGCCAGAGACCCGTCGCGTGGTACGTCTATGCCGATCAGCGGCGCGCCTATGCCGCCTGTGTCGACCGGCTCACGCAACGCGAATAGCGAAAAGACATCCACGACGCCGTCAAGAAAGCTCGCTTCTATGACGAAGTCCGAGACCGCCTGGAGACTGTCGGGATCAGCGAAGTCCGGGCTTTGAAACAAAACCACGGTATCGCCCTCGCTCGGGGTGAAGTGTCCTGAGAGTTCCTCATAGTCGGCGTTGCGTTGGCTGTCGGACGCGAACACACGGCCCAGGCCATCGTCGAAACCCAGGCCGAAAACTGCCAAGAGAGCCAGAACGTCGAGAAGGACCACGAGGCCCCACATTGCGATCGGAGCGATCGCGCTCACGCCCCGGGAACCTGCCGGAACCGCCATCAGCCAGCACCCGGGCGAAGGGGTTGTGCAGCGGCACCGGGGGGATCGCCCGCACCACGCAACGCGCAACTTGGCAGGTCAAGCATCCCAACCCTCCCGGCTTCCCTTAAGGTCCCGCCATTGCTACACATTCGGCGCCTGTGAGCAAGCCGCGCGGGGTCTCGATACGCGTTGTTGATCGAGCCGTGTTATGGCGCGAGTCGGGTACGGGTTATCGTCGTTTTCATTGGCTGGCGGAAGGTGCGGTATGACGTCGGACGGCTTGCAGGCTCTGCATGACGAAATTCGCGGTTGCGCGATCTGCGCAGCGGAGTTGCCGTTGGGGCCGCGCCCGGTCGTCCAGGTCGGCAACACCGCGAAAGTCCTCATCATCGGCCAGGCTCCGGGCCGGAAGGTTCACGAGAGCGGGGTGCCCTGGAACGACCAGAGCGGGCAAAGGCTGCGTAGGTGGTTGGGGATCGCCGCAGAGGATTTCTACGACAACGGCAAAATTGCCCTTGTGCCGATGGGATTCTGCTACCCGGGCGTCGCGCCGCGTGGAGGTGATCTGCCACCACGACCTATTTGCGCGCCGACCTGGCATCGGCGCCTATTCGACGCGATGCCGGACATAGAGCTGACGGTGCTCGTCGGCCTCTACGCCCAGCGTGCCTATTTGACCGGCGCGGGCAGGCTCGGAGCCAATGTCGCGGCGTTTGCCGATCATCTCCCGCGGTTGTGCCCCTTGCCCCATCCCAGTTGGCGCGTGGTGGGGTGGATGAGGCGGAATCCGTGGTTCGAGCGCGATGTTCTTCCCGCGCTTCGGGCGCGTGTCGCTGTTTGTCTCGGTCGGAAATGACGCAACGCGGTCCCGCCCACAAAACCGTTTCGCGGTGCGTGCGCCGCAAGTAAGATGATGAAATGACAATTTCCCGGCGCTCCGGCACACCTGCATACCTTCTGCGCCATCTCCAGCGCCCCTGGTTGTGGCTGGGCGTTGCCGTGCTTGCACTCGTCATCGCCATAGGCAGCATCGGTGGCGACTATGCCACCCGGGCCTATCTCGAAACCGCCGCAGAGCGCGGGCGCAACACGGTGACGCTCGCGGTCGCCGCGCTGCGTGCGCAGATGGCGCGGTATCTCGAGCTGCCCGAGTTGATCGCCGGCCAGCAAAGCATCAAGGCGGTCGTTGCCAATCCCGAGAGCCCGGCGGCGCTGGTTGCCGCCAACATCTATCTCATGGAAACCAACGCGCTGCTCGAGGCAACGCAGATCTATGTGCTGATGCCGGACGGCACGACGGTTGCCGCGTCCAACTTTCTCGGGCCAACATCGTTCGCGGGCGAACGGTTCGATGATCGCCCCTATTTCCAGGACGTCATATCGGGACGGGAAGAGCGGTTCTTTGCACTCAGCTCCGATACCAGCGATCGCGGCTATTACTTCGGCGCCCCCATCCGCGTGAACGGCACAATCGAAGGCGCGCTGGTGTTCAAAGTCGACGCCGGCACACTTGAGGACGGGTGGCGTGGCGCGGACTACGAGATCATCGTCGCGGACCCCGAAGGCACGATCTTCATGAGCGGGCGGCCGGAATGGTTGTTCACCGGCATTCGACCCATCCGGGGCGAGCGGGCCGGTGACGACAATACGGTCTACGCCAATACCCGGCTGCGCGACCTGCCGGTCTCGCGCGCGGTTACCGAAGACGGCCGCGAACTCCTGACGATTTCGGGCAACGACGAAACGGCGGAATACCTCGTTGTCAGCCAAACGCTGCCGGAAGCGGATTGGACGCTGAGCGTCCTGCTCGACACAGCCCCTGCCCGGGCGCAGGCACTCAACACCGTGATCGCGGCGCTTCTCGTCGTGGGGATATTGGCCCTTGGCGTCGCCGTCTATCTCCAGCGTCGGGCGAGCCTGCGCGAGCGCATGGAACTTCAGCGTGAAGCCAGGGAATTGCTCGAACACCGGGTCGCTGAGCGCACCGTTGAACTTGCCGCCGTCAACCGTCGGCTCGAGGGCGAAGTCGCGGAGCGCCGCGCCACCGAGGACCGCCTGCGCGAGACACAGGCGGACCTTATCCAGGCGGGCAAGCTCGCGGCGCTCGGGCAGATGTCCGCGGCGCTCTCACATGAGTTCAACCAGCCGCTCGCAGCCGCGCGCAATTATGCCGACAACACACACGTACTGATCGAGCGCGGGCGGATCGCGGACGCGGCTGAAAACGTCTCGCGCATCGCGGGGCTCATCGACCGTATGAGCGCGATTTCGCGCCATTTGAGGAACTTCGCGCGCAAGCCCAATCAGAAGCTCTCTGCGGTACCGGTCGCTCAGGTTGTCGCGGACGCGCTCGACATTATGGGCTGGCGGGTGAAACAGACGGGGATCGCTATCGAGACCAGCCTCCCGGAGACGCCACTTTATGCCCGCGGCGGTCCGGTCCGCCTGCAACAGGTCCTCGTGAACGTCTTGTCGAACGCGATCGACGCGGTAAGCGAGACCGACAACAAGCGCGTCGACATCGAGGTTCGGGGTGATGGTACAACGGTCACAATCGCGATCCGAGACCATGGGCCGGGCATAGCAGAAGGGCTCAACGAACGTATTTTCGACCCGTTCTTTTCCACCAAGGGCGTGGGCAAGGGCCTGGGGCTCGGCCTTTCGATTTCCTACAATATCGTCAAGGATTTCGGCGGCGAACTGCGTGCTGCGAACCATGCGGGCGGGGGAGCGGTCTTCACCGTTGAGCTTGTGGCGGCCGAGGCCCCTGCCCGGACCGAGGACGCTTTGGCCGAGGCGGCGCAATGAGTGCGGGCAAAGTTCTCCTGATCGACGACGAGGACGAACTGCGCCAGTCGACCGCGCAGGCGCTCGATCTGGCGGGGCTTTCCGTGGAGGATCTTGCCACGGCCGAGCGCGCGCTCGATCTTGTGGGGTTCGGGTTCAAGGGCATCGTCATCACCGATATCCGCATGCCGGGCATGGACGGTCTCACGCTGATGAACCGCATTCATGCGCTCGACCGTGATATTCCCGTCATCCTCTTTACTGGCCACGGGGAAGTGCAACTGGCCGTACGCGCCATGCGCGAGGGCGCGTTCGACTTCATTGAAAAGCCGTTCCCCAGCGGCCAGCTCACCGAAATCGCCGCCCGTGCGCTCGATTATCGCCGTCTCGTGCTTGAAAACCGCGTCCTGCGCGCCGCCGCCGGGCAAAGCGACGACATCGAGCAGCGCATACTGGGCCGGTCGAACGCAATGATCGATCTGCGGCGCAAAGTCCGCACGGTCGGGCCGACCGATGCGGACGTCCTCATCGTCGGGCCGACGGGTTCAGGCAAAGAGGTCACCGCCCGCGCGCTACACGACCTTTCGGGCCGGGCGCAGAAGCCGTTCATTGCGATCAACTGCGCCGCACTGCCGGCCAATCTCATCGAAAGCGAGCTTTTCGGCCACGAGGCCGGCGCGTTTCCCGGAGCCATGCGCGCGCGGTTCGGCAAGTTCGAGCACGCGCAGGGCGGCACCATTCTGCTCGACGAGATCGGCTCCATGCCGCTCGACGTACAAGGCAAACTGCTGCGCGTCATTCAGGAGCGCGTCATCACGCGGCTGGGCAGCAACGAGCCCCTGCCCCTCGACGTACGGTTCCTCGCGACCTCGAAAACGGACCTCTCCAAAGACGCCGCCGATGGCCGTTTCCGGTCCGACCTGCTCTATCGGCTCAACGTCATCACGCTCGAAGTACCGCCGCTTGAAGACCGGCGCGAGGATATACCGCTTCTTTTTATGCAGTTGGTGACCGAGGCCGCGTCCCGCTATCGACGCGATCCTGTAGCGGTGCCGCCTCACGTAATTGCGGCGCTGAGCGAACGCAAATGGCCGGGCAACGTGCGCGAGCTCAGGAACGCTGCGGACCGGTACGCGCTCGATCTCGGCCTCCCCTTCACCAACGAGGAAAGCAGCGCCCCGGATGGAGGCCAGCGGCTCGCCGAGCGGGTAGCGAATTTCGAACGTGGCGTTATCGAAAACGCATTGCGCGCGCATGGCGGACGGATCAAGCCTGTCTATGAATCGCTGGGGCTCTCACGTAAGTCGCTTTACGAAAAGATGCAGAAGCACGGCATCGATCGTCGTCAGTTCCTCCTCGAACCAGACGCCGAAGTCGAATGATGGGTGGAAACCCACACACACTTTGATGTCCATGATACCGTTTCCACACATCGACCGCGCGATTTGCGAAAAAAGTGTCGCGTGACTTGCCCTGGGCGCTTGCGCCCCCCGGGTTCTTGGGGGCTTCTCGGTCATCGCATTCGGCGCGGAGGAGGTTATCCGGTGCCGGGTGGGTTGAAACCGACAAGCAAAACCCAACGGGGAGGACGCAATGCGTTTTACCACTCTCGCTGCCATCGCGGCAGCGTCGATGCTCGTGGCGGCACCGGCTGTCGCGCAGGACGACCGGGCCGACTGGCCGGCGAGCCTGACGATCGGGACCGCCAGCCAGGGCGGCACCTACTTCATTTACGGCACGGGCCTTGGCGGTCTGATTACCGAAGAGCTTGGCGTCAACGCCTCGGGCGAAGTGACCGGCGGCCCGGTCCAGAACGCCACGCTGGTTGAAACCGGCGACCACCAGATCGGCCTTGTCACCATGGGCCCGGCTTACGAAGCCTGGACCGGCCAATCCGAACTCGCTCCGGGGCTCGAGCACAAGAATCTGCGCGCGCTCTTTCCGATGTATCAGACGCCCTTCCAGGCGGTCGCGCTCGCGTCCTCGGGCATCGACTCGATCGACGACCTCGACGGCAAGCGCGTCGCTGTCGGCCCCGCCGGCGGCACCGCGGCGACCTACTGGCCACGCTTTTTCGAAATCCTCGGCGTTTCGCCCGAGATCAGCTATGCGGGCGCCAACGACGCGGTCGGCCAGGTGAAGGACGGGCTGATCGATGCCTTCGCCTTCGCTGCCGGCGTCCCGATTGCGGCCTTCGCCCAGATCGCGGCGGAAAACGACGTCAACATCTTCGGGTTCACCGAGGAAGAGCGCGGGCAGGTGCTTCAGCAGCGGCCGGAACTGGCGGCATTCGACGTTCCGGGCGGCCTCTATCAGGGCTTTGACGATCCGCAATTGACGCTCGCGCTCTGGAACTTCGCGGTGGCGAGCCAGGATATGCCGGAAAGCCTTGCGTATGAGATCACCAAGCTGGTGATGGAAAACACAGAACGCATGGTGCAGATTCACTCCACCGCGGCAGAAACGATCCCGGGGAATGTCGACAAGAATACGTTCCTCCCGTTCCACCCCGGTGCGGTGCGGTACTACGAGGAAATCGGCATCGAAATCCCCGACGAGTTGCGCGGCTGACAGGGCGCTGACTGAAGACGCGGGTGGCGGTACGCCGCCATCCGTGGGCGAAAACGTTGGGCGGCAAGATTGCCGCCGGTCGGAGGCACGTGGCCCCCGGGAGGATTTCAGACATGTCGACTACTGAAGCAACCGCATCGCACGGCGATGCCGGTCCGATGATCGCGAAGGGGGTGGACGAGGAACCACTCGCCACCAACCAGCGCGCGCCGCGCGGGCGGCTCAACTGGCTCATTGCCGTCCTGTGCATGGCCTATACGACATTCCACGTCGCGGTGATGAACCTTTATCCGCTCGAAACCTGGACCTACCGGCTGCTTCACATTGCGGGCGGGCTGTTCATCGGCTTCCTGATCTATTCGGCCCTCTCGCTCTCGCATGAAGAGCGCGCCGAACGCGTGCGGCGCTCGCCCATCGAATGGGGCCTGCTCACGGTCGCGGCGATTGGCATCGGCTACGGCTTCATAATGGTCGCCTATGCCTGGCTGGGGCTTTGGGCCGCGGGTATCCGCATGCCCGATTCCTTCGTTTTTGCGACCTACGGTATTCCCCTCGTCATCGGCACCGCTGCCGCCATCCTCGCGGGCTGGTTCTTCTCGGATCGTGACGCCCACCGCGTTTATGCCGCCGACTGGCTGCTCGGCTTAGCGGCGCTGACGATGATGGGCTACATCCTTTTCAACGTCGAGCCGATCCGTCTACGCGCCGGTACGGCACTCGCGCAGCCGGCTGACTTTTACGCCGCGCTCGTCGGCGTCGCGCTCATTCTCGAGCTGACCCGCCGGGTCGCCGGGCTGGCGCTCGTCATCATCGCCGGCATCTTCATCGGCTATTCGTTCCTCGGACCGTGGCTTCCGGGCTTTCTCACCCATCGCGGCTACTCTCTCGAGCGATTCTTCACCTATATCTTCACCGACCAGGGCATCCTGGGCGACCCGATCGCCGTATCCTCGACCTACATCATCCTCTTCATCACCTTTGCGGCGTTCCTGCAGGCCTCGCGCGTGGGCGATTATTTCGTCAATTTCGCCTTCGCCGCGGCCGGCGGGTGGCGAGGGGGACCGGCCAAGGTAGCGGTGTTCGCCTCGGGCCTCATGGGCATGATCAACGGCACTTCCGCCGGCAATGTGGTCGCGACCGGTTCGCTCACGATCCCGCTGATGAAGAAGGTCGGCTATCCCGCGCGCAGCGCGGCGGCGATCGAAGCCACCGCATCCTCCGGGGGTCAGATTCTCCCGCCGATCATGGGCGCCGGCGCGTTCATCATGGCGGAGGTAACGGGTATTCCCTATACCGAGATCGTCGTCGCGGCGATCATCCCGGCGCTGCTCTACTTCGCCTCGGTCTTTTTCATGGTGGACCTGCAGGCGACCAAGCTGGGCATGAAAGGCCTCCCCAAATCCGAACTTCCCAAGTTCGCGGTTCTGGTCAAACAGGTCTATCTCTTCTTGCCGATCATCATCCTGATCTACACGCTGTTTTCGGGCTATTCGGTCATCCGCGCCGGCACGCTCGCGATGGCTTCGGCAGCGGTTGTTTCCTGGCTCACGCCCTACAAGATGGGCCCGGTCGCCTTTGCCCGTGCGCTCGAACTCGCCGCCAAGATGAGTATCCAGCTCGTTGCGGTCTGTGCGGCGGCGGGCATCATCGTCGGCGTTATCGCATTGACAGGCGTTGGGGCACGGTTCTCCTCACTCCTCTTGGGCATTGCCGAACAGAACCAGTTCATCGCGCTCTTTTTTGCGATGTGCATTTCCATCGTCCTGGGGATGGGCATGCCGACGACAGCCGCCTACGCGGTCGCTGCCGCCGTCGTTGCGCCGGGGCTCGTGCAGTTGGGCATCCCCGTCCTCGTCGCACACTTCTTCGTCTTCTACTACGCCGTGATGTCCGCCATCACGCCACCGGTCGCGCTTGCCGCCTATGCCGGTGCGGGACTTTCGGGCTCCGACCCGATGAAGACGTCGGTCGAAGCCTTCAAATTCGGCCTCGCGGCGTTCGTCGTGCCGTTCATGTTCTTTTACAGCCACGAGTTGCTCATGCAGGGCGCGTGGTACGACATCCTACACGTCGTGATCAGTGCCTCCATCGGCGTCTATCTGCTCTCGGCGGCTGTTCAGGGCTATTTCTTTGGCAAGATCGGTCCCGTCCTGCGGACGGTGCTGCTCATCGCGGCGCTCTCGATGATCGATGGCGGATGGCTCACCGACATGGTGGGGCTTGGTGTCGGGATTGTGGTCTTCGCCATCCAGAAGGGTGTCCTGCGCGGCCGTTCGGTGGTGCGGGGGTCGGACTAAACCTTAACGGGTTCGAGCTCGCCCAGGATCGTCGGGATGAGCTCGAACACCGTGGGGTGGAAATTCCCGGAGAGGTGTACAGCCCCCGGCCGACGCGGCGGCCGCTGCTACCACATTGCGTTGAAGGCCCTGAGCAGGTCAGTCCGGCTCAATAGCCCGACCATCTCCCCTTCCCTCATCACTGGAAAACGCCGGTAGGTGCTAGTCAGGAAGCGCTGTGCAGCGCCGATAAGATCGAGCTCCGCATCGAGCGTTTCGACATCGCCGCTCATATAGTCCGAGACCAGACCACCCCATTGCTGGTAATAGCTCGCATTGAGCGCCGCCTTGAAGCAGTCCTTTTTGGTCAGGATGCCCACAAGCGCGCGGGAGCGGTCGAGCACTGGCGCACCCGAAATGCGCTTTGTGAGCAGGAGAGCGATCGCGCGGTTGATCTCGATATCGGGCGCAAGCGAAATGACGTCGGTCGTCATGTAGCGCGCGATGGTCCCGGCGGGCGGTGTCATAGCCGCCGCTCCCGGACGGAGCGTCTCGCACAGGCCACGCAATCAACCCCTTTTATGCAATCGAGCCCGCCACACGAGCCTTTGATGGGCGCCCTGCCCAGCCACAATCCGATGGCGAGGCCAGCGATGGACAGCGCAAAAACACCAAGGGTAAAGATGAACGTCATCATGATGCCAGCTCCCCGACAACGTGGGTTTCAAGCCCTCCCACGGGAATGGCACGCAGGCCCCCGCCGTCGCGCACCTGGAATAACGCCGGCAGCCCTTGTGCCTGGGCAAGCGCCGCGCCGCGCTCGAGCCTCAGCGCCATAAGCGCCGTCGCCCAGGCGTCCGCGGCGCAGGCGGTGTCGGCGACCACGGAGACCGACGCAACGCTGCCGGTGGCCGGAGAATCGCTCGCCGGGTCGATAATGTGACCGTATCGCCGCCCGCCGGCGGCAAAGCCGTTCACACCATCCCCGGAGGTGGCCACGGCCTTGCCATCGAGCGCGAGAATATGGGTGATCTCGGGAGCCTCGACCGCCGTCCGCCAGGGCCGACCGCCGGGATGATATCCGCTGGCGAAGACCTCCCCTCCCAATTCAAGATGAAAGTCGACTACGCCATGTGCCACCAGCCCGGACGCCATCAGGTCAAGCGCATAACCCTTGGCAATGCCGCAAAGATCGAGCGTTAATGCGGGATCCCCCTTGCGCATCGCATCCTCGCGCAGTTCGAGACTCTCAAAGGCGCCCCGCCGCTCCCCTTTGATGGGGCCGAAGCCATAACGCCCGACGGTCGGGCCGACGCCCGGGTCGAAGCCGCCCCCGCTCAGGGCAAAAATCTGCTGTGCCGCGCCCGCGACGGCGCGAACATCGGCCGAAACCGGGTGCCAGTCGGTCCCGCGCGATGCGTTGAACCGCGACACGTCGGTCGTACTTCTAAATGGCGACATCTGTTGGTCGATCCGGATCACGATTGCCTCGATATCTCGCACCAGTGGCGCTGGATCGACGTCCTGCCCGAGTGTTAGCCGCCAGTAACTGCCGAAAGCGCTTCCACCGACAATCTGCGTCTCGGCCGCGCGCACCGGCAGGCCCCAGACACCGCCGGCAGCGGCGGAAAGCATCAGGAATTCACGTCGAGAGATCGGCATCGTCTAGCTCCCAAAATCGTCGTTAAAGATCGACTCTGGCTCAACGCCTGCCTCGTCGAGCATTGCAAGGACTGCATCGATCATAAGCGGGGGACCGCACAGGTAGTATTCGCAGGTTTCGGGCGCGGGGTGCGTGCTTAGGTATTTGCGCCAGACAACGTCATGGACAAAGCCGGTTTCACCGTGCCAGCCGGTATCTGGCCTGGGCTCGGAGAGCGCTACGGTCCAGGAGAAGTTTTCGTGCGCGGCCGCGAGGGTGTCGAACTGATCTGCATAAAAGACGTCCGAGGCGCTGCGTGCTCCGTACCAGTAACTCATCTTGCGTGTGCTCCCGACACGCTCGAGCTGATCGTGAATGATGGCGCGCAGCGGGGCCATGCCTACGCCGCCCCCGATCAGGACCATTTCGCGCTCGGTGTCTTGCGCACAGAATGTCCCGTACGGCCCCGAGACCTCGATCACGTCTCCCGGCTCGAGCGAGAAGAGATACGAGGACACCTTGCCCGGTGGAATGTCGTCACCGGTGCCAGGTGGTGGGACCGCGAGGCGGATATCGAGGACGATCTTCCCCTTGTCCCCGGGGCGGCTCGCGATGGAATACGCGCGCGTCGTTTGCGTATCGACCCGCGTCTTCAGCTGGCTCCAGCCCAGCTTGTCCCAGACCGCTGCATGCTCGGGTGACACCGCGATGTCGGAAAAGGTGAGCGCATATGACGGTGCGGTAACCTGCACAAATTGTCCCGCACGAAAGGCGAAATCCTGGCCCTGCGGGACGTCGAGTACGATTTCCTTGACAAGCGGCGCCAGCATCGTGCTCGCGGCAACCCGGCAGATGAACGTCTCTGCTCCCAAAATATCCTCGGGCACCCTGACGACCATGTTGCCGCGGATGACAACTTGGCAGGCAAGCCGCAGCCCGTCGCGAATTTCGGCCCGGGAAAATCGAGCTGCTTCGTTGGGCAAGATATCTCCCCCGCCTGCATCGACATGCACGCGGCACAGCCCGCACGTTCCCGCCCCCGCACACGCAGACGGCAAGGGTATGCCGGCTCCAGCAAGGGTCGGAAGCAACTTAACGCCTGTCAGTGCGGCGATCTCGCGTTCGCCGTTCACGCGAACGGTTGCAGAAACAGCGGGGCTAAGTAGCGTCCGCGCGCCCATCACGAGTGCGGTCAGCGCCAGAGTGAGAACAACTGTCAGGCCGGTCGCAAGCGCAATTTCGGTCATGGCAACGCAACCCCGGAAAACGCCGCAAAGCCCATCGACATCAACCCGGTAACGATGAATGCTATCCCCAGCCCCTTGAGCCCATCGGGCAGATCGGCATAGACGAGCCGCTCGCGGATAGCCGCAAGGCCGACGATGGCGAGCGCCCAGCCGAACCCGCTGCCCAAACCGAAAACAACGCTCTGGGTGAAGTCATAGTGCCGTTCGACCATGAAAAGGCTGCCGCCGAGAATGGCACAGTTGACGGTAATCAGCGGCAGATAAATGCCCAGCGCCCGGTAGAGCGCCGGCAGGTAGCGATCGAGCACCATTTCAAGGATTTGCACCATCGCCGCGATGACACCGATGAAGGCGACAAAGCGCAGGAAGGTGAGGTCGACCTCGGGGAGCCCCAACCAGCCCCACGCGCCCGCCGAGAGCAGATGGGCATAGATCAGGTAGTTGACCGGGACGGTGATCGTTTGCACGACCAGCAGGGCAATCCCCAGGCCGACCGCCGTTTCGACGCGCCGCGAGACCGCCAGGAACGTGCACAATCCCAAGAAGAACGTAAGCGCCAGGTTGTCCGCAAAAGTGGATTGGACGAAGAGGTCGATCATGGCTTTCGAGCCTCGTCCGCACTGATTATGGCGGTGCCTTCGTGCTCGACTTGCTCGACCTTGATCGTCCGGATGAACCAGATCAGAAGTCCGAGAATGAAGAATGCGCTCGGAGCGAGCATCATGAGGTTGAGTGGTGTAAACCAGCCGCCCTTAGCAAGCGTCGGCAGAACCGGATGCCCAAAGAGCGCTCCGGTCCCGAAAACCTCACGAATGGCGCCGACAATCAGGAGAATGAACGAATAACCCAGCCCGTTGCCGAGCGCATCGAGTGCGCTCGCGCCAACGCCGTTGCGCATTGCAAAGCCCTCCGCACGGCCGAGAACGAGGCAGTTGGTCACGATGAGACCGACGAATATGGAGAGCCGCTGGCTCATTTGCCACGCGAAGGCCTGGAGGATCTGATCCGCCACAATCACAAGCGAAGCGATGATCGTGATCTGTACGATGAGACGGATCGCGTTGGGAATATGACGCCGGATCAGACTGATAACGGTACTCGAGGCAACAAGGACGGCGGTAAGCGCCACGCTCATCGTGAGCGCCGTCGCCAAAGATGTCGTGACCGCCAGGGCGGAACAGATCCCGAGAATCTGGAGGGTCACCGGATTGTTGTCGATGACCGGATCGAGAAGGCGCCGAAATGCGGACGTCATGGCCGGAAACTCCCCGATCTGAGCGCATCGAGAAGGGGGCCGTAGCCAAACGGTCCCATCCAGAAGGTGATCATGTTCGAGACGGCGTTGCCGGTGCGCGTAGCCCCGGTGATGCCATCGATCTCGAAGACCGAACTTGCGCCGCCGCGCGCCACGTGGAGCCGGATTTCACCGGTTTCGTCGGCGATTTCCTTGCCCGGCCAGAGCGCCTGCCATCCCGGTTCGGCAATGCGGGCGCCCAGGCCCGGCGTCTCGCTGTGCCCGGTGATCGAGAGCCCGGCGACAGTGTTTAGGTCGCCCTCGAGAGCCAGAAGCGCTTCGATACGGCCGCCGTAGCCCACGGCGGAAACCGGCAGGAGGATGAGGCGGAGATCGTCACCATCGCGAAGGAGGTAGATCTGTTGGAAATCCGAGCGCCGTCCAAGCCCGGCGATGTCGTCGTCCGCGCTCAGTTCCGTGCTGGTTGCAGGGTCGGCTGCAAAGGCAGCCCTGTTGAAGACGGCCGGGTCAACGCCTTCGGCAACCGCGCCCGCCGCAAGGTCGACGATGACCGCTTCGAGGCTGTCGGCACCCGACCTGGCGAGGATGTCCTCCATTCCCGGCAGCTCCGCCATCATCGCGTCGAGCCGCTCCTGGCGTTCGGCGGCGCGGTTCGCGTCCTGGAAAGGTCTCAGAACGACCGTCGTCCCCGAAACGAGCGCGGCGCACACAAGGGCGACCATAAAAGCGACGGCTACCGTTTTGGCCCGGCTTTCATTCGGCAGCGCAAGAATCCGACGCCAAAGCGTGAGGGGACTGAACTCAGCCATGGCGTCTCTTTCTCGCAGCGGCACTGATCGTGATAACGGTGTGGTCGATGAGCGGGGCAAAGAGAGAGGCCAGCAATGTCGCAAAAACGATCGTCTGGGGCGCGCCGACACCGTAGGCGGCCCAGCCCAGCAGCCCCGCCAAGCCTCCGGCGAGACCGCCATAGGCCCAGCGGCCGGCCGGTGTAGCGCTCGAGGTCACCGGGTCGCCCGAGAGAAACACGATGCCAAAGACGATGGCGCCGTGAGAAAAAAGCACGGAGAGGTCTGCACCCATCAACAAGCCCACGGTCGCAATGCCCATGATGGCGCCGACGGGAATTGGCCAGGCGAGGACACCGAGAACGACCAGTAGAGCCGCCCCAGGCACGCTCGAAACGGCGATCAACCAGCCCGGCTCCGGCGTCACCGCTTCGGGAAAGGCAAAAAAGAGGAAGGCAAGAGAAGCAACAGCCGTATTGATGATGTTGCGACCCCAGCCACCGAAAACCTGCTCGCCGATCACCGCTCCAAAACTCACGCCGAGGATAATTTGCCAGGGCGCCAAACCCTGCGGCCCCAAAAGGGTGACCGCGAGCGCGGTGAGTACACCAATTCCCGTCGCGAGCTGGGCACGGGCGAATAGGAATACGCCTTGCCAGAAGGCGAGCACGGCAAGCGCCAGCGTGAAGGTCGTCGCGAAGGCCCATCCACCCTCCACCGCGCCAGCGATACCGACGGGGAGCGCGGCCGCGAGGATGAGAAGCGCGATGGTTTCCCGTTCCCAGAGACCCCGGATCATCACTCGGCCTCCAGCGTGTCGAGCATGCGGCGCAGCAGCGCGCCGAAAGCTGTTGTCCCGCCTGTGACATAGGTCGCGAGCGCCAAGTCATCTTCGGCGAGCTCAAGCGCGCCAAACCTTTCGGCGCCCTCGGTGTCACCGGTGCTGAGGGCGCGCAGGAGTGCGACGACCGGCAGATCTGTCCCGAAGGCATAGTCGAGCGCGCGCGTCGGGATCAGCGGCACGGGAGCCGCGGCGTGTCGGAGCGCGGCCATCATCCAGTTGGAAGGCGCCTTGCCCGTATCGCGCAGCATCACGCTTGCCTGCCAGTGATAACGCGAGAGAAATCGGGCTTCCCGTCCGCAAAGCGGCGAGCCGGACAGAATACGTTTGTCGCCCGGCGTGGCGTGTATGCGGGTGAGCTCGACAAGGTCGGCACCAGATGGTGCCAGAACGAGTCGCGGGTCGGAGAGGCCGGGCCCCGAAAGCGCGATGACGCGCTCGGCCGGCAGGGTTCCCGTGCGCACGAGATAGCCCATTGCCACCACATCCTGGTAGTGAACGTGCCAGGCGACCTTCGCGCGGGTTGCCGGAGCGATATAATGGATGTGCGTTCCGGCGAGGCCAGCGGGGTGCAATCCGGAAACCTCGATGCGCAGCGCCCGTCCCAGGGCCGATGAAAAGGGCATCTCGGGCGCGTGGCAGACGTAGGTGGGCGCTGGCGTAAGCTGATCGAGCAGCGCGATGCCACGCGCAAAGTCGTCGTTATGGCGCTCGAATACCACTCGCGCATCCACCGCATGGGGACGCGTATCCATCGCCGTTACGAATATCGCGGAAGGATCCGCATCCGGGTCCGGGATGCGGTCGAAGGGCCGAGTGCGAAAAGACGTCCAGCTCCCCGACTCGAGCAGGAGACGACGCACGCCTTCCCGCATCTGGGTATCGGCCGTGTTGAACACCACCGCCGCATCGCCGTCCGTCTTGATGACGATGGAGGACAGCCGCCGCCTTGCGCCTACCGCAATCTCCTCGACCATGCCGGAAACCGGCGCTGCCACGGCAATATCGGGGCGCTTTCTCTCCCGTATCAAAGGCGTTCCCCGCTCAACGGTTTCGCCCTCGTTTACGAGGATGTCGAACCGGGCCGGGCCATAATCGGAGCCAACCACACCGACCCGCTCAACCGGAATCGTGCTGTCGATCACCTGGCGGGGCGCGCCGGGGATGCCGATATCCAGGCCCTTGCGGAATTTGAGACGCATGGCGGGGTGCTCCGGGGCGGTTATTTGACCGTCTCTAGCGGTCTCTTCCCGCAGCTTCATTGACAGAGATCAAGGCGCGCGCACGCAAGTGCGGGTAAGCACCGGGCAAAGGGAAATGGTTCGGCCGAACTGGAGGGAATTGCCATGCGCTTCAACCCGATCGCGATCTTCGCTCTCGCCTTCTCGCTTGCGGCGGCTCCGGGTCCGGCGTTCGCCCAGGCCGAACCCGAGACACAAATCGTCCAGAGCTGGCTCGGTTCGAGCCATGCTGACACGACCTCCCCTTCCTTCACGCATTGGAATGATGAAGGAGAAATCCCCGGTACGTGCGCGTTGTGCCACTCCGGTCAGGGCTTTCGCGATTTTTACGGGTTGGATGGCAGCACGGTTGGCACCATCGACCATCCAGTGGAAACAGGAGGCGTAATCGATTGCGACACCTGCCACGCCGAGGGCATCCGCGAGATTTCGACCGTGACCTTCCGCTCGGGTGCAGAAATTCCAATTTCAGGCAACACAGCGACCTGCTCGACCTGCCACCAGGGCCGGGCCTCGGGCGTGTCGGTCGCCAACGCCGTTGGGGAGCGCGACGAGGATACCATCTATCCCGAGCTTTCGTTCATCAACCCGCACTACGCCGTCGCCGCTGCCACCCAGCTTGGCGCCGAAGCGCAGGGCGCGTACCAATATCCCGGCAAAGATTATGCCGGCCGGTTTGGCCATGTACCTCCGGCTTCGGAGTGCATCGACTGCCACGAACCGCACAGCCTGATGGTCGAAACCGAGACCTGTATCGGGTGCCACGAGACCGCCGATCCCGAGACAATCCGCACATCCGAGACGGATTTCGACGGCAACGGCGATCCTGCCGAAGGCATAGCCGTTGAAATCGCGGCACTGCATACGCGGTTGATGGAGGCGATGGTCGCCTATTCGCGCGAAATCAGCGGTCAGGGGATCGTTTACAACGGCAACCGCTTTCCCTACTTCTTCGCGGACACCGATGCTGACGGTGAACCGGATACGGCCGACGACGGAGATGTTGTTCGCTTTGCGGGATGGACGCCCCGGCTTCTCAAGGCGGCATACAACTATAAGTTCATTGCCGGCGATCCGGGCGCCTATGCCCACAATCCGCATTATGCCTTGCAGGTGCTCCACGATTCCATCGAGAGCCTGTCCGGTCCGCTAGGATGGGATGTGAGTGGCCTCACGCGGCCTTAGACGTCCCCTGCCCCGGAAAGCTCCGCAATCGCCGCATGCTGGCTGAGAAACACCTTCCCAGTGAGGTGATCGAGGAAGTCCGAGTGTTCGAGCCGGTCCATGACGGGGCCCTTGACCTCCGTGAGGTGGAAGCGAATGCCCAGGTCACCAAGGCGCTGGTTGATCGCCTCGAGGCTCTCGAGTGCTGACATGTCTATGGCGTTGACTGCCGGGCACATCAGCACGACGTGCCTGATTTCCGGATGCTCCGCCACACGCGCATATATGCAGTCCTCAAGAAACCGGGCATTGGCAAAGTAGAGGCTTTCATCAACGCGCAGGGAGAGGATGCCGGGCGTGGTCTCCACGCTATGACGCAGGACGTTGCGGAAATGCTCGCTGCCGGGCACGCGCCCCACGACGGCCGTGTGCGGCCTTGAGGTGCGGTAGAGAAAGATCAGGATCGATGCGGCTACACCGAGCGAGATGCCCATCTCCACGCCGAAGACAAGGGTGACGCCCAAAGTCGTGGCGACCGCGATGAAGTCGGCCATCGCGTAGTTGAACGCCTTTTTGAGAATGGAAAGATCCACCAAAGACAGGACGGCGACGACGATGGTTGCCGCGAGCGTGGCCTTGGGCAAAAGCGCGAGGAACGGGGTCAGGGCCAGCGTCGCGACGGCAATGCCGATGGCAGTGAAAGCCCCCGCCGCGGGGGTTGCAGCGCCAGCGTCGTGATTGACCACGGACCGTGCGAAGCCTCCGGTCACCGGATAGCCCGAGCCGATGGCTGCCGCGACGTTGGCGGCGCCCAGCCCGATCAGCTCCTGATCGGGATCGATGCGCTCGCGCTTTTTAGCAGCGAGGGTCTGGGCCACGGAGATGGATTCCACAAAGCCGACAATCGATATGATCAATGCCGGGCCGATGAGAGCCGTGACGAGTTCGAGCGAGATGCCCGGCACCGCAAGCAAAGGCAGGCCTTGCGGTACATCCCCGACAAGGGCGACACCACGCTCTCCGAGCCCAAAGACCGCGGAAGCCCCGATCGATGCAAGGACGACAGCGACGGGGCCGGCCCGCACCATGAAGGTGGCAATGGCGACAGGTACGCCGATCGCAGTCAAACGGCGCTTCATGTCGAGGCGGATCCAGGCGAGCGCGGCCAACGCGGTGGCACCGACGGCAAGCGTATAGGGATTGAACCGCGCGAGGTTCTCCCAGATCGATGCCAGGAGATCGGGCATGGTGTGACCCCGGCTCGGAATGCCCAGAAGACCGCCGAGCTGGCTCGTTGCGATGATCAGGCCCGATGCAGTGATAAACCCGGCGATAACAGGATGAGAGAGGAAGTTGGCGACGAAGCCCAGGCGGAACAGGCCCATTAGGGTCAGTATTCCGCCCGAAAGCAGCGCCAGAACCATGGCGATGCTCGCATAGTCCGCGGTACCTTCCGCCGCGAGCCGACCGACCGCCGTTGCCGTCATGAGCGAGACGACGGCGACCGGACCAACGGCGAGGGACGTCGAGGATCCGAAGATGGCGTAGGCGACAAGCGGGAGGATCGAGGCATAGAGCCCGGCTTCGGGCGGCAAACCGGCGAGCAGCGCGTAGGCCAGCGACTGCGGGATCAGCATGATGGTGACGATGACCGCCGCGATGAGGTCGCGCCCGAACTGATCCCGCCGATAGGCCCTGCCCCAATTGAGGATGGGGACGTACTTTGCCAGCATCGTCGTCACGCCCTACCGGTTGAGTGTCGCGTAGAGGCTTCCGGCACGGGCGCCCGAGCGGCAATAGCCGAGCACCGGTCCCTCGATTTCGGCCATCGCCTCATGGAAGCGAATGATCTGGCCCTCTGTCAGCATGCCGGAGACTGGAATGTGAACGGCAAGCAGGCCGTGCGTTTCTGCGGCACGGGCGACATCGTCGAACGCGGGCTGACCGTGTTCCTCGTTGTCGGGCCGCGCGCAGACAATGGCGGAAAAGCCCATGCGTTTGATTTCGCTGACGTGTTCGGGGGTGATCTGCCCGGTGGTTGCGAACCGGTCGTCGATTTTATTGATTTTCATATTGCTACCTCTCGCGTTTTACGAAGGGGTTATCAGGCGTCACGGGCATTCGCCCGCGCTGCGAATGCCAGCCTCGCGGACCGCGCAAGAACGATGCCGCCAGTCATTGCGGCGACGAAGATCATCGCGTCGGGCTCGCCGAGGCCCAGCGCCGGAATGGCCCCGCCCGGGCAAAACCCTGTGATGCCCCAGCCGACGCCAAAGATCGCCGCACCTGCGATCAGCGGTGTGTCTATCCGGCGAGCCGTGGGCAGGTGAAAGGTTGTGTCCAAAACCGGCGCCGGGCGCTTGAGAACGAAATGGTACCCGATGGCTGCGACAGCCAGCGCGGCGCCCATGACAAAGGCCAGTGAGGGGTCCCAGGTCCCTGCGAAATCGAAGAAGTTGAGCACTTTGGCCGGATTGGCCATTCCGGAAATCGCGATTCCCGTGCCGAATATCAGGCCGATGAGACCGGCGAAGAGAACCTTTTGCATCACAGACCTCCCAGGACGTGGCGTATCACGAAGACGGTTATCGCGGTCGCGACCATAAAGACCGCGGTCGCGGCTATCGAACGGGGCGAGAGCCGCGCGATGCCGCAGACGCCGTGGCCGGATGTACAACCGGAACCGAAATAGACCCCGACGCCGACGACAAGCCCTCCGGCGATCAGCCATGACGCCGGAACGGGACTTGAGAAGCCAACAACGTCACCAAAGACCGCGCCCAGCAGAACCGGAGCGGCGATGGCGCCGGCAAGGAAGGCCGCGCGCCATCCCCAGTCGGGAGAGAGCGGGGGAATAACGGCAGTCAGAATGCCGGTCATGCCCGCGATACGGCCGTGCAGCGCCATAAGAAGGACGGCAGCAAGCCCGATCAGCGCGCCGCCGGCGAGCGACAAGAGCGGTGTAAATTCAGTCAAGACAATATCCTTGAAGTTCGTGTGGCAGAGGCGCCCGTCAGTTGGCGTTCGGGCCGCAGAAAAGGTCGTACATCGTGCCGATGATCGCCTTCACCTTGGGATCGGCGAGGCTGTAGAACACGGCCTTGCCCTCCTTGCGCCCGGCAATCATGCCAGCAGCGCGGAGTTCCGCGAGTTGCTGGGAAAGGCCGGGCTGGCGAATGTCGAGCAGATCTTCGAGCTCGCGCACGCTTCTTTCGCCCTCGACCAGCGCGCAGACGACAAGCAGGCGGTCGCGATTGGCGAGCTTCTTGAGAAAAGCCGACGCCTCGTCGACCTTTTGCTTGATGACTCGCGTTTCGCGCGACAGCTCGGTTTGAATTGCCGGGCCTACCATGCTGCGCCCCCGAGAGCGTTGAGCGGGATCTTGAGATAGCGACAGCCATTGGCTTCGGGCTCGGGGAGCCGGCCGGCATTGGTGTTGATCTGCAAGGCGTGCAGGATCAGCTTGGGCATCGGCAGCGTCTTGTCGCGGGCGTCACGCACCGCGGCGAATTCCTCTGCGGTCTTGAGCTTTGCCATATGGATGTTTTGGGCCTTCTGTTCGGCGACCGTGCTCTCCCACATCGGATCACGGCCACCGGGCTGGTAGTCGTGGCCCGTGAAGATGCGGGTCTTGTCCGGCAGTGCCAGAATGTCCTGGATCGAGTGCCAGAGGGCTTTCGCGCTGCCGCCGGGAAAATCGGCGCGCGCTGTACCGCTATCGGGCATGAACAGCGTATCGTGCACGAAGGCTGCATCGCCGACGACATAGGTGATCGACGCCAGCGTGTGGCCGGGCGAGAACATCACAAACGCGGGAATATTGCCGACCTTGAAGGTCTCCCTATCGGCGAAGAGCTTATCCCACTGGCTTCCATCCTCGCGAAATTCGGGCCAGTTGTAGATGCCCTTCCAGAGCTTTTGCACCTCGGTCACCTTCTCGCCAATGGCCGTGGGCGCGCCGGTCTTTTCCTTGAGATACTGTGCCGCAGAGAAATGGTCGGCGTGTGGGTGGGTATCCAAAATCCACTCGACCTCGTAGCCCTTGTCGGCGATGAACGCGAGTATCCGGTCCGCTTCCTTGGTGCCGGTCGCGGCCGATTTCTCGTCGTAATCAAGCACCGGATCGACGATGGCGCATTTCCCGGTTTCCGGGTCGGCGACGACATACTGAATGGACGAGGTCCGGGGTTCGAAAAAGCCCGTGACTTCCGGTTTGGCTGTCATTGGTGTGTCCTGAACTTGGGTGTTCGCGGGGCGGGTGATTACGTTGATCGCCTAGGTAATAACGCTTGCATTTTTTTGCAAGCATTAATTTGCGATTTTTATGCTTGACCCAGGTCAAGGACACCGGGGAGAGGGAACGTCACACTGACGTCGCACACCACCCGAACCGAGCAACACCATGGCCTTGCACCCTCCGCCCGGCCCGCCGTCGGAACAAGGCAAGCTGCGTACCCTCCTGGGCGCGCATCTTCCCGAAATTGTTTATGGCGCCAATGACGGCGTCATCACCACGCTCGCCGTGGTTGCCGGCGTTTCCGGCGCGCAGCTTCCCAACCAGATCATTGTGATACTTGGGCTCGCCAACCTCGTTGCCGACGGGTTTTCCATGGGCGCGAGCGCACTTTTATCCGAGCGCTCCAAGCCCAATCCGCCGCGGTTCGGAAAGGCAGGCCGCAAAGGTGGCATCACGACGATGGGATTCGTTCTCGCAGGCTGCATTCCGTTGGCGGCCTATCTCGTCCCCGGGCTCGGCGATAACCGTTTCTGGCTGGCGACGATTCTGGCTATGATAACGCTGTTTCTTATTGGCGCGGCGCGGTCGTTTTTTACCACGCGCCCTTTTTTCCAGGCAGGTGCCGAAATGCTTCTTGTCGGCTCGGTTGCCGCGCTGTTTGCCTATGGCATCGGCCTGCTTGGAGCGCAGTCAGTTGCCGAAGCGCGCGCTCTGTGATCATCTCACACGGCGCGGTAACTGGAGAAAACTGGCTGGGGCGGCAGGATTCGAACCTGCGAATGTCGATACCAAAAACCGATGCCTTACCACTTGGCGACGCCCCAAGACGCGGTGCTTGTTACACCGTTCGGGTGGCGTACGCAACACCGCGAAACAGGCTTGAACCGTCAAGGAACGCACTATATAAGGCGGGCCAACATGACGACCGGCCACGAAGCTGGTCCGGCATCTCGGAGTATAGCGCAGCCTGGTAGCGCACCTCGTTCGGGACGAGGGGGTCGCAAGTTCGAATCTTGCTACTCCGACCAATTCCACCCCTGGCCTCGCCACCGCGAGACCAGGGGTTCTTGTTTATAACGGACCATTTAGGTGGCGCGCGCCGCCCGCGCATGCTACGAGCGCGGCAGGTGTCCGGCTCGCCCGCATATCGGTTCTTCGGCCGGCCCAAAACCTTCAATCGCGATATTGTGAACGCTTGGCGGCGGCTTTTTGGCGCGCTTTGGGCGCCAGGACGCAAGTATCCGATCGATATTAAATCAATTTTTCTTAATTAATTTGACCCCGAACCATGAGTCGGGACCTCTCGCTCGGGACAAGTCGATCCGCATATCCCTTTCACGGTCGCCAGCTGTTTTCCAAATCCATGGAAAGTCTGCAACGGGTCAGCCGCGCAGCCTCGAAGGCGACGGACGACCGCCCCAAATGCGAATCTACGGCACATTTATCATACAACTAATATTTGCTCCAACAATACTTATACTGTTCCCGGTTTAACCAAACATTAACCACGTTCCATGGCATACATAAGCAAGTTGTAGTATCTTCCCCCGCCTATGCCGAGTTATGGGAGGGTTCCATGTGGCGTTCAAGTTTCCTGACACTATCGACAGTACTGCTCGTTTCTTCGATCTCGTACCCAGCCTTCACCCAAGGGCTGCAACTCAGCAGCCGGGACGTTACGAGCGGCTGCGCGTCGCTCGGGCTGCAGGCCTGTGACGATCTCACTTCGATGTACGTGGGCCAGCGCGACGGCCTGGCGACCCAGGACCGCGATATCGTCTCCCTCGTAAGCGCGCTCGCCGAGCAAGGGCGGGCTGTCGAGGGACGGTCCGATGTCAATATCACTTGCCCGGAAATTGCCGGGGTGATTTTGGCACTGGCGAATGACGTGTCGTCACCGGCTCAAAGCGAACAGATCACCGGTATCGCGCAGGCACTGTGCGAGGACGGAATTCAGACTGCCGCCATCCCTATCGGCGGCTCGCGCTTCGATGCTGGCGATGGCTCACCGGGTGATCTTGCCGATTGGCTGTTCGACGACGGCAATGGCGGCGGCGGCAATGGCGGCGGCGGCAACGGCGGCGGTGGTAACGGCGGCGGCGGCAACGGCGGCGGCGGCAACGGCGGCGGCGGCAACGGCGGCGGTGGTAACGGCGGCGGCGGCAATGGCGGCGGCGGCAATGGTGGTGGCGGCAATGGTGGTGGCGGCAATGGTGGCGCCCCCTGGCTCGACGACGACCATTGGGATCATCCGCACGGCGACCATTGGAAGGGCCCCGATGGCCACTTCTCTGGTTTCGGCGACGATCCGGAGGGTGAACTGGCGGATATCATCGACGACCTGCGGAACCACTTCCACTAGCAGAACGCTGGCAAGGCGACTTCCTGAGGGGACGCGGGAAATTCTGGCAACCTGCCTTGCCAACACCGGCCGGCGCCGTTCTCCCGGCGCCGGCCGAAACTGTGCAAATTTACTAAAAATGTGAGTATCGGCCTAAGGGGCCATAGACTGGGCACATTCATCATGTTGGCATTCTCCCGACCCAGGAGTTGCCAGAATGAGTCGTTTTGCCAGTCTTTGCCTGGCCGTGGCTTGCCTAGCCACGGCGCAGATCAGTATGGCTCATGCCGATACGAACCCCGCCGACAGGTCGCATCTCACCACTGTCGCGGACTACACGCCCCCACTGGGGTTCCAGCTTTTCTGCCTTGCCAATCCCGGCCACTGCCAGGGCGGCGGCCAGTCGGAAATCGCTTTGACAGATGCGCTGTGGGCCGAACTTCAGCACGTGAACGCTTCGGTCAATCGAGCAATCCGTCCACGGGCGGACTCTGATGATGTGTGGGCGCTCGGCGTGTCGAGCGGGGATTGCGAGGACTATGTACTCGCCAAGCGGGCCATGCTGATCCAGGCCGGCGTGCCGGCCAGCGCCCTCCGGATCGGGGTCGGCACCTATCGCGGACAGGCCCACGCGGTCCTCGTCGTCCGCACCGGGCAAGGCGATCTCGTCCTCGACAATATGGACGGCACGATCCGGCAGTGGAACCAGACCGAAATCAACTGGATCGCGATGTCCAGAGCCGATCCACTGCGTTGGGGCACGATCGGCTAGGGTTGGTTTCCCGGAACGTGACCGCTGCGTTGTTCGAACCGGACGACGGGCGCGACGGCCTTGCCTCGTGATCTATTGAGTCGTCCGACTGCGCTGTCCCGTGGTAGATTAGATCGTCCTCCCGAGGAGGAGGAATTTCAAGGGGACGACAGTCATGAAATCCAGATGTCTTGGACTCTGGTTTGTTCTGGTGGCCGTGTTGGCCGCCACGCAGGCCTACGCGCAGAATTATGACCGACGCGTCAGAATCGAAAACTTCTCATCGGTAACGATGACATATTTCTACGCTTCGAACGTCGACCGCCCGACTTGGGAGGAAGACATTCTGGGCGATTCCGTCTTGCCGGCAGGGCATTCGGTCGTGATCAACATCGACGATGGGTCGGGCTACTGCCGCTACGATTTCCGCGCTATCTTCGCGGATGGCTCGGAAGCCATTCGCGCGGGGGTCAATGTTTGCGAGGTCGGTGTCTATTCCTACTACGACTGATCCGGCACCATCCGCCGTCAGAAAAAGGGCCGGTCCTTCGACCGGCCCTTTGGCGTTCCGTTCCTCGCGGGTCAGCGTTCGTTGCGCTTGACCAGCGCCCAGCCGCCCACGACCGTGAGGGCCGCAAACGCCATCTTGAGCGTGTCCCAAAGGATGAAGGGCTCGACGGCGCCCTTATAGGCGGACATCAGCACGTTGGACTGATCGATCCAGCCAGCCTGCCCCGACAGCGCCAAGAGCCAGGTGAACCCGAAGGCGAAGAGCGCCGCGGCCCCGAGCATCATGGCGGCGAAAGCGGAAACCACATTGCGAGCCGCGCCGCGGTCGGCGAGGTAGCCGATGATGACGGCCATGACGAGGAAGCCGACCAGAAACCCGCCCGTGGGACCCATCACATAGGCGGGGCCCGCATAGGCGCCCGCAAAGACAGGCAGGCCGGCGAGGCCCTGAGCAAGGTACAGGGTCACGGTCGCGGCGCCGATGCGCAGGCCGAAGGCGGCAGCGATGACGGCGACGGCCATCGACTGAAGCGAAACGGGAACCGGCCAGACCGGAACCGAAACCTTGGCAGCGATGGTCAGAAGAATCGAGCCGAGGAACGCAACCGCGATCGCAGTGATCGCCTGCGCCGTGCGGGATTTGGGCTGGAGCGCGCCCAAAAGCGTATTGGACGTGGCAAAAGTCATGGCCATCACGAATTCCTTTGCGTTAGCCGAAGAGAATGTCCAACTTCTAGCCACACTCATCCCCCCGTGCAATGGCTATGCCGACCCAGCAGTACAGTACCGATTTCGATCCACAGAGAGGCACTCCGGTCGCCGTGGCCGACGGCATCGTACGCGTGACCGCGCCGAACGCCGGGCCCTATACGTTCACCGGGACGAACAGCTTCGTCCTTGGCCGCGAGGAGGTCATGATCCTCGACCCGGGCCCGGACAGCCCGAGCCATCTTCAGGCCCTTTTGTCGGCCATCGGCGGGCGCCGCGTCGCCGGTATCCTCCTTACCCATACGCATCCCGACCATTGCGCGCTGGTACCCAGGC
Organism: Pelagibacterium xiamenense; assembly: GCF_021166475.1. Classification (GTDB taxonomy): domain Bacteria; phylum Pseudomonadota; class Alphaproteobacteria; order Rhizobiales; family Devosiaceae; genus Pelagibacterium; species Pelagibacterium xiamenense. The sequence goes on along the minus strand of NZ_JAJOYS010000001.1, from coordinate 1,123,547 downwards.
TCCAGTCGGCCACCGGCGCGCCGCTGCTTTCGGGCGGGCCCCACCGGTATTCCCGAAAGCCCACCCTTAGCGAATCGCTGATGCGCCGAAAGGGCATCGGCTTCCGACTCAAGCCCGACACGACGCTTTGGGATGGCCAGCCGCTCGAACTCGACGGGTTGACCCTCACCGCGGTCGCGACCCCGGGCCACTGCGCCAATCACTTCGCTTTCGCGGTCGAAGGCACCCGGCTGCTCCTTTCGGGCGACCATGTCATGGGATGGAACTCCACGTTGATCGCCTCGCCCGATGGCAGACTTTCGGATTATTTCGCGTCACTCGACAAGGTCATCGCCCTGCATCAGACGCGCTTCGTTCCTGCTCACGGGGGTGAAATCGCCGACGGACGCGGCTTCGCCAAGGCACTCAAAGCACACCGGATGATGCGCAACAGCCAAATTGTCGACGCGCTCGGCACAGGCCCACAATCGCTGCGCCAGATCACGGCAGCGATCTATCCGCAGCTTCGCGGCCGGCTCGCGCTCGCGGCGCAGCAGACTGTGCTTGCGCATCTCGAATACCTCGCCGATAAGGACGCAATCAGCCTCAAGCGCGGCATCTTCGGCGTCAGGGCGTGGCTATCGGCGTAGCGTCCGCAGGGATGTCGGCCTCGAAAGCGTCGCTCAACTGAACGTTGTTGCGAAGATGGTCCGCGACAGCCTGATCCAGCGCCACAAGAAAGCTTTCAAGGGCCAGGCCGTTCGATCCCAGGTCGTGCTGCACGTCGCGGACCGACGCGCCGCGTATGTCAAGTTGCGCGCCAAGCGGCGCGGGCTCGATCCGTACCGCAACCTCGTTGGACCAGCCCAGGAGCGATTTGCGGATGGCGTTGAGCCTGCCGTCATCCCCGGCGGTTTGCGGCCCCTGACTGCCCATCACCTGCCATCCCTTGTCCTCGGCAATGCGCCGGACGATGCCATAGAGGATCACCGGATCGATCCGGTAGGAGCGCGATAGAACGCGCGGAAACGCTTCGAGCGCCAGGTCGGGATCGATAGCCTGCGGCTCCCCGGCACGGGGGAATGTCAGCTCGGGCGGATCGCGCGGGTCGGTCGAAATGTCTGCGGTCGACGGATAGACGGCCATCAGGGCCAGCGCCGCACCCACGGGCAGAATGCAGAGTGCACCGGTCAACAGCCCCGCGCTCGCAAGGCCCCAACCTTTGTCGCCCGTGAACCAGAGCCTTACGTAGCCCGCGAGCGCCAGTAACACGGCAAGACCGCCCGCCACCGTCGCAATCGCGAGGCAGACTTCGAACACATCGGTGCTGATGTGCCCCAGGACGTGCAACAGGATCGCCAGCACCAGCAACGGTACGCCGAAGGTCCCCAGCCTCCGCGCCCAGATGGCAAGTTTGGATGTACGGACGAAAACGCGCATGACCGGCCCGGTGCCCCCCTGCCCCAATCGGCCTCAGGGATAGAGCCGGCTGCGCGTCCAAGGCGCGTCAAGCCCCTCGCGCCTGAATACCACCCGGTCGTGCAACCGGAAGGCACCGTCCTTCCAGAACTCTATCTCGAGGGGTTTGACGCGAAAGCCCGACCAGTAGTCCGGACGCGGCACGTCCTCGCCGAACTCGGTCTTCAGCGCCTCGACCTTGTCGAAAAGCACCTGACGGCTTTCGAGTGGCCGCGACTGGTCCGAGGCATGCGCTCCGATACGCGACTGTATCGGCCGCGTGGCGAAATAGGCGTCGGCCTCGGCGTCGCTCACCGTCTCGACCGGACCACGTATGCGGATCTGCCGGCGCTGGGATTTCCAATGGAACAGAAGCGCGGCCTTGGGGTGGGTCCGCAGTTCGCGCCCCTTGGCACTGCCGAAATTCGTATAGAACACGAACCCCCGCGTGTCCCGTCCGTTCAGCAACACGGTGCGCGCATCGGGCATGTCGGTTTCGTCAACCGTCGCCAATGTCATGGCGTTGGGATCGTTGATCTCGCTTTCGCGGGCCGCCTCCAGCCATTCGGTGAACACCTCGAAGGGATCGACGTCGCCTTTGTAGCCGTCGTCGAACAGGATTTCGGTCAAAGACGCCGTTTTCGCGGTCATATCCGTACCACTTCTGGACATTGTGCAGGACGGTGGCCATATAGGACGCGAAGATGCGGCGTTGCAACTGCCGCGAAAGGTATAGAAGTTGAAGGCTCTGCCCGACTCGATATCGAGCCGGGCACGCTGTTGCGGACAAAAGAAAGAGCATGCGCGACCCTTATACAGTACTCGGGGTGCCGCGGAATGCGAGCGATAAGGACATCAAGTCGGCTTATCGCAAGCTTGCCAAGGCTCTGCATCCCGACCAGAACCCTGACGACAAAGCGGCACACGCCAGGTTTGCCGAGGTGACGGCTGCGTACGACTTCCTCTCGGACGCGACCAAACGTGGCCAGTACGACCGCGGCGAGATCGACGCCGACGGCAATCCGAAGTTCGCCGGTTTCGGCGGCTTTGACGGTGCCGGTATGCGTGGCGGCCGCCCCGGTGGCGGCGCCGGCGCGGGCGGCTTTTCGGCCGAAGATATCCTCAAGGAATTCATGAGCGGGTTCGGCGGCAACCGGCGCTCTGCCGGTGCCAACCCCTTCTCCGGCGCAGCGGGCGGCGCCAGTTGGGACCCGTTCACCGCGTCCACATCCTCCTCGGGCCGCTCGATCAAGGGCGAGGATATCACCGTCGATCTCGCAGTGACGCTCGAAGACGCGCACAAGGGCGCCTCGGTGCCCGTGACGCTGCCGACGGGCAAGACGGTGTCGGTCAAACTTCCCAAGCCACTCGAAGAGGGCCAGCAGATCCGCCTGCGCGGTCAGGGCAAACCTTCTCCCCTCGGCGGCAAGACCGGCGATGCGTTGGTGACGGTGCGTTTCGCGCGCCATAGGCAGTTCCGCCGCGAAGGTAATGACCTGCGCGTTGATGTGCCGATCACGCTTTACGAAGCCGTTCTGGGCGCCAAGGTCCGCGTCCCTACGCTGTCGGGCACCGTAGAGCTCAACCTTCCGCCCGGCGTCGATACCGCGAAGGCGCTGCGCCTCAAGGGGAAGGGGCTGTTCGAGAAGGGCGACCTCTATGTCAATCTGCGCGTCGTCCTCCCCGAGGGCGGCGATCCGGACCTTGAAAGTCTTATGCGGTTCTGGCGAGATCAGAAGCCCTACAAAGTGCGGGAGTGAGCGCGGCCGGCCTGGCCGCGCCTCCCATTATCACAACGGCTTCTTGAGCCACTTCCCCAATACGCCCACGATGCCTTCGCGGAACAGCAGAACCGCGACCACAAAGATCGTTCCCTGCAGCACCGTGACCCACGCGCCGAAGGTGGCAAAGTAGTTCTGCATCGTCACGATGATCGCCGCGCCGACAATCGGCCCGAATACCGTATGCATACCGCCCAGGAGCGCCATCAGCACCACCTCGCCTGACATCGCCCAGTGCACGTCCGTCAGCGAGGCGAGTTGGAACACGAGCGCCTTGGTGGCTCCAGCCGTTCCCGCGAGCGTCGTCGACATCACGAAGACCGCAAGCTTGTAGCGATTGACGCGGTAGCCAAGCGAAACCGACCGCGCCTCGTTCTCCCGGATCGCCTTCAGAACCTGCCCGAACGGCGAATGGATGATGCGGTAGATGAGGAAGAGACAGGCGAAGACGATCACGAAGACGAAGGCATAAAGCGCATTGTCGCTGGAGATGTCGATCAGCCCGAACAGCATGTTGCGCGGCACCGCCTGAATGCCGTCCTCCCCGCCGGTAAATGGCGCCTGGAGCGAGACGAAATAAACCATCTGCGCAAAGGCCAGTGTGACCATGGCGAAATATATGCCCTGCCGGCGGATCGCCAGTGCGCCGATGACCAGCCCCAAAAGCGCTGCCGAGCCGGTTCCAAGCAGAATACTGAGTTCGGGCGTTAATCCCCATGCCTTTGCTGCATGGGCGGAGACATAGCTCGCCGAGCCGAAGAACGCTGCATGGCCGAAGCTGAGAAGTCCGCCATAGCCCAGCAGCAGATTGAAGGCGCAGGCAAACAGCACAAAGCACATCACCTTCATCAGGAAGACCGGGTAAAGAAAGAATGGACCGATGATGAAGAACGCGACAAGCGCTGCGCATATCGCAAGGTGCAGGCGCGGGATGCCGAGCGGTGTCGGGCGTCCGGCGGAGGGTGTCTCGACGGTATCCATAAGCGTTTGATCGGTCATCACGCGACCCTCCCGAACAGGCCGGCGGGCTTGATGAGCAGCACCAGCGCCATGATGACGAAAATGACGACTGCCGAGGCTTCAGCATAGAAGACGCGCGTCAGTCCCTCGACGATACCGAGCCCAAATCCGGTCAGGATCGCCCCCATGATCGACCCCATCCCGCCGATCACCACCACGGCGAACACCACGATGATGAGATCCGCACCCATGTTGGGATTGACCGAATAGATCGGTGCCGCAAGCACGCCCGCGAGCGCGGCAAGGCCGACGCCGAACCCGTAGGTGAGCGTGATCAGACGCGGCACGTTGATGCCGAAGGCACCGACCATCTTCGGGTTTTCCGTCGCGGCCCGCAGATATGCCCCCAGGCGCGTCTTTTCGATCAGAAACCATGTGCCGAAGCATACGACGACCGAGGCGACGACGACCCACGCCCGGTAGTTGGGCAGGAACATGAACCCCAGATTGGTGCCGCCCTGCAATGCATCGGGGATCGAATACGGCAGCCCGGAAACACCGTACTGATTGCGGAACAGCCCCTGGATGATGAGCGCCAGTCCGAAGGTCAGCAACAGCCCGTAGAGGTGGTCGAGATGGTAGAGCCGCGAGATCATCAGCCGCTCGACGACGATGCCGGTTGCCCCCACGATCACCGGAACGAGGATGAGCGCCCACCAGTAGTCGACACCCAGATAGGTCAGGAGCATCCAGGCGACGAACGCGCCCATCATGTACTGGGCGCCGTGCGTGAAGTTGATGATGTTCAAAAGCCCGAAGATGACGGCCAGCCCAAGGCTGAGCAAGGCGTAGAACGAGCCGTTGATGAGCCCGAGCAGCAATTGGCCGAAAAGGGCAGCGGCCGGGATGCCAAAGATTTCGAACATAGGCGTGTGCTTTCAGACAACGCGTGATTTGGAGCGTGTTCGGAAAAAGTAGTCCCACTCTTTCGGTTCGAACGCGCGACAATAAACGATGTGTATGGGATGCGCCGGTCTCCGGCGCATCCTTCAGTTGGCAGACCCGATTATTCCACCAGTTCGCAACCGCCCTCCTCGATCGGACGGAAGGCGTTCTCGGCCGGAATGGTATAAACAAGGTCATAGTAGTCCCACGCGCCCTCGGAGGCGTCGGGCGACTTCACGCGGAACAGGTACATGTCGTGCACCTTGCGGCCATCGGCGCGGATCTCGCCTTCACCAAAGAGCGGATCGGAGGTCGGCATGGCCTTCATGGCCTCCATCACCGGGCCGGCGTCGATCGTGCCGGTTTCCTCGATTGCCTTCAAATAGTGCAGTACGCCTGCGTAGACGCCCGCATGCACCATAGTCGGCATGTCGCCGCCATTGCGCTCGGCGAAACGTTCAGACCACTGCCGGGTGCCTTCGTTGAGATCCCAGTAGAAGCTTTCGGTGAGCACCAGCCCCTGTGCCGCGTCGAGCCCGAGCGCGTGCACGTCGGTGATGAACATCAGGAGCGCGGCAAGCGACTGGCCGGACTGCGTGATGCCGAACTCGGCGGCCTGCTTGATGGCATTGACCGTGTCGCCGCCTGCATTGGCCAGCCCGATCACTTCGGCGCCAGAAGACTGCGCCTGCAGAAGGTAGGAGGAGAAATCCTGTCCAGGGAAGGGATGGCGGACCGAGCCCAGCACTTCGCCGCCGGTCTCCTCAACGACGGCCGACGTGTCGGCCTCCAGCGCATGACCGAATGCGTAGTCGGCGGTCAGAAAGAACCACTTGTCCGCCCCGGTTTCGACCATCGCGGCACCTGTGCCGTTGGCCAGCGCCCAGGTGTCATAGGTCCAATGCACGGTGTTGGGCGAGCATTGCGCTCCCGTCAGATCCGAGGACGCTGCGCCGGAATCGATGAAGATCTTGTTCTTTTCGCGCGTGATCTCGTTGACCGCGAGCGCCGCAGATGAAGTTGGCACGTCGAAGATCGCATCGACACCTTCTTCATCATACCATTGCCGGGCGATCGTCGAGGCGACGTCGGGCTTGTTCTGGTGGTCCGCCGAGATGATCTCGACGTTGATGCCTCTGTCGGCGGCGCCGAAATCCTCCACCGCCATTTGTGCGGCAATCACCGAGCCTTCGCCAGAAAGGTCGGCATAGGTGCCCGAGCGGTCGTTCAGAACGCCGATCTTGACGTCGATGGCATAGGCCGATCCGGCCATGGCCAGTCCCATGGCGGCTGCCAGAATTGGGGTTGCGATGTTCACGTCTCTATCCTCCCTTGATCAACGTGACGAAGGTGCCTGGCACCTTCCATTGCACTCACACGCCCAGGTAGGCGTGCAGTTTCTCGATATTGTCGTTGAGCTCGGCGTTGGGGATCATGTCGATCACCTTGCCCTGTTCGACGACGTAATGCCGATCCGCCACAGAAGCGGCGAAATGGAAGTTCTGTTCGACCAGAACGATGGTGAAGCCTTCCTGCTTGAGCCGCGCGATCGTCCGGCCGATCTGCTGGACGATAACCGGCGCCAGTCCTTCGGTCGGTTCGTCGAGGAGCAGCATCTTCGCGCCGGTGCGCAGGATGCGCCCGATCGCCAGCATCTGCTGCTCGCCGCCGGAGAGTTTGGTCCCCTGGCTCGCGAGCCGTTCCTTGAGGTTTGGAAACATCTCGAAGATGGCTTCGACCGGCATGCCGCCGGGCTTCACCCTGGGCGGCAGCATCAGATTCTCTTCCACCGAGAGCGAGGAAAAGATCGCCCGTTCCTCCGGACACAGTGCAATCCCCGCCTTGGCGATCGCCCGCGACGGAGCGCCGATCAATTCCCGGCCCTCGAACCGTACGGATCCGGTCCGCTTCTGGATGATCCCCATGATCGCCTTGAGTGTCGTGGTCTTGCCCGCCCCGTTGCGGCCCAGAAGTGTCACCACTTCGCCTGGCGCCACGTCGAACGCCATGCCGTGCAACACGTGGCTTTCCCCGTACCAGGCCTCCAGGTCCGAAACCGAGAGCAGCGGAGCGGTCCCCGCGATTGGCTGCGCGCTAGTCATGCCCCACCCCGATATACGCTTCGATGACCCGCTCGTCGTTCGATATGGTGGCGTAATCGCCCTCGGCCAGCACCTGCCCGCGCGCGAGCACCGTGATCGTGTTCGAAAGATCCGCGACCACGGAAAGATTGTGCTCAACCATCAGGATCGTCCGGTTTGCCGAGATCCGCTTGATGAGTTCGGAGATGCGCTCGACGTCCGCCTGCGCCATCCCGGCCATAGGTTCGTCGAGCAGGAGCATCTCGGGTTCGAGCGCCAGCGTCGTCGCGATCTCGAGCGCCCGCTTGCGGCCGTAGGAGAGTTCGTCGGCGGTATGGTGCGCGAAATCGGCCAGCCCGACCTCTTCCACCCGGCGCATCGCTTCGGCGTTGAATTGCCCCAGCACCGTCTGCGCACGCCAGAAGTCGAAATTGTGCCCCCGGCGCCGCTGCAGCGCGACGCGGACGTTTTCGAGCACTGTGAGCTTGGGGAACACGGCGGAAATCTGAAACGAGCGCACCATCCCAAGCCGCGCGATCTCGGACGCCGCGAGCGTCGTGATATCGCGCCCGTTGAAAGTGATCGAACCGGCGGTCGGCTGGAGGAATTTCGTCAGGAGGTTAAAGCACGTCGTCTTGCCTGCCCCGTTGGGCCCGATGAGCGCGTGGATCGTGCCGCGCCTCACATTGAGATCGACATTATTGACCGCCATGAACCCGGCGAACTGCTTGGTCATGCCCTTGGCCGAAAGGATGAGATCGGTATCGGTCATTTTGCCGTCCAGCCTCCATCGATCGAAATCGCTGCCCCCGTGATCGAGCGCGCCAAATCGCCGGTGAGGTAATACGCCATTTCAGCGATTTCCTCTGGCCGGACAAAGGCCTTCGTCGGCTGGGGTGCGAGCATCACATTCCGCACCACGTCCTCCTCACTCATCTTGTGCACGCGCGCCTGATCGGCCACCTGCGCGGCGACCAGCGGTGTCCACACATAGCCTGGGCATATGGCATTTGCGGTAATCCCGGCCTCTGCGACTTCGAGCGCGACGGTCTTTGTGAGACCGACCACGGCGTGCTTGGTCGCCACATAGGCGGATTTATACGCGGATGCCCGCAGCCCGTGCGCGGAGGCGATATTGATGATCCGTCCCCAGCCGTTGCGCTTCATCCCCGGCAGTGCCGCGCGGATCGTATGGTAGGCGCTGTCGAGGCTGATGGCGATGATGCGGTGCCAGTCAGTTGAAGGGAAGTCTTCGATGGCGGCAACCTTCTGGATGCCGGCATTGTTGACGAGCACATCGATGCGCCCCAGGCGCTCGATCACCCTGCACGCGAGCGCTTCGGCCTGGGCATCATCGGCGAGGTCGGCGCCGAAATACTCGGCCTTTCCGCCTTGGGCAGCAATTTCCGCAAGCGCAGGAGCCGCATCGGCATCGGTCTCGATGCCGTTGACCGCCACCGTATACCCCGCCGCCGCGAACCGCTTGGCGATCGCCAGTCCTATTCCGCTCGTTGCGCCGGTGACCAGCACAACACGATGTTCGACGTCCTCGGACACCGGGCCTCCATCCCTTTTGTGTGTTCCAGACCGTTCTTCGATCCGCGTTGTTGCCGACATACCTATCAAGGACCGTGCCAAGTCTGGCCTGCCCCCGCGAGAACGGCCCTCAGACAAGGACTTGCGGCCATGGCGGCTCATAGAGAACGCGGCTCCCCCTCGATCCTGCGGGGATGACGTGTCCGGCGCGCCGGACACGTCTGTCCGCCCACCCGGACACCCCGACCGCCACGTGGATCACGAGCGGATGCTTATGAGAACGCACGCAGTTGCGGGTCGGGCATCGGGGGAGTAGCCTCGGGACGAGGAGAACCGAGCATGACCAGTTCTACCGGCCCGTCCGGCAACACACCGCCTGCCCTTGTCGCCGCCGCCATGGGGGCGTTCGACATGCTCCGGGAGTATTTCGAAGGCGCGATCATGGTGGACGCGGATGCGCGCATCGTCTGGCTGGACGGCCGCTACCGGCGGCTTTTAAAGCTCGCAGATGACTACGACCCTGTGGGCCGTCCGGTCGAAGACGTACTCCCGCATTCGCAACTGCGCCGTGTCGTCCGCACCGGGCGCCCGAGCCTTCTCGACATCATGCAGTTCGACGACCGCCAGTTCGTCGTCTGCCGCATTCCATTGAAGGACGAGGGCGGCGTTGTTCAGGGCGCCATCGGGTTCGTCTTCTACGACAATGTCGACTACCTCGCGCCGATCCTCAAAAAGGTTGAGAGCCTGCAGCGCCAGCTTTCTCGCGCGCAGGCGGCGCTGACCCGCGAGCGCGAAACCAAATACTCCCTCTCCAATTTCGTTGGCACGAGCGAGCTCGTCCAGGACCTCAAGGCCCAGATTCGCCGCTTTGCCCTGCGCGACGGCCCGGCGCTGCTGCTGGGGGAAACCGGCACGGGCAAGGAGCTCCTCGCCCACGCCCTGCATCAGGCTTCCGACCGCGCCGAGGGGCCGTTCGTCGCCGTCAACATGGCTGCGATCCCCGAATCGCTGCTCGAATCCGAATTTTTCGGCGTCGCCCCGGGCGCTTTTACGGGCGCGGAGAAAAAGCAGCGCAAGGGCAAGTTCGAACTCGCGCATGGCGGCACGCTTTTTCTCGATGAAATCGGCGACATGCCGCTTTCGATCCAGGCCAAGTTCCTGCGCGTCCTGCAGGAGGGCGAGATCGAGGCCCTGGGCTCGAACGCGGTCAAAAAGATCGATGTCCGCATCATCGCCGCCACCTCCCAGGATCTCGATCAGTTGATGGCAGAACGCAAATTCCGCGCCGACCTCTACTACCGTATCGCTGTCCTCACGGTGAACGTCCCACCCTTGCGCGACCGCCTCGAGGATGTCGGCCCCATCTGCGAGCGTCTCCTTGAAACCATCCCCCGCGCCGAAGACATGGCCGGCTGGAGCCTTGAGCCCGACGCCGTCGCCCTCCTCCGCCAGCATGACTGGCCCGGCAATGTCCGCGAACTGCGCAACACGCTCGAACGCGCCGCTGCCATCGCGCCGACCGAATCCCTGAACGCCGAGATCATCGCCCGCGCCATGCCGCGCCCCGTGACACGCACGGCGTTCAAGGATGGTCCGGAGCTCGCCGATGCCCGCGCCCGTGCCGAACGCGAGGCGATGATCGACGCCCTCAAGCGGGCCAACGGCCAGAAGTCCGTCGCCGCCCGTCTGCTCGGCGTCTCACGCAGCCAGTTCTACGAAAAGCTCAAGCGGTACGATCTGAGCGGGTGAGCGCCCCTCAACGCACCACAAACCCGTGCGCATAGGGATCGCGCGGGTCGACGAAGATCGTATTGTATCCTGTCATCCGCGCCCATCCGCCGACCGAGGGAATGATAGCGTCGCGATCCCCCACCTTGGCTGTGCGCTCGACCCGCCCTTTGAACAGCGAGCCGATGATGGATTCGTGGATGAACTCGTCGCCAACAGCGAGCTTGCCCTTGGCCGCCCACTGCGCCATGCGCGCGGATGTCCCCGTTCCACACGGCGAGCGGTCGATCGCCTTGTCGCCATAAAACACCGCATTGCGCGCCGTCGCCCCCGGCTCGGTCGGCACGCCGGTCCAGAGGATGTGACTCAGCCCCGAAATCTGCGGCTTTTCGGGGTGTACGAAGTCGTATTTCTCGTTGAGCGCCGCGCGCAGCTGCGGCGACCAGCCGATCAAGTCCACCGCCCGGTAATCCGCCATATCGCGGAAAGCTTCCTGCGGGTCGACAATGGCGTAGAAGTTGCCTCCGAATGCCACATCCACACGGACCTCCCCCAGCCCCGGCACTTCGGCGCTCAGATCGGTGGCATAAAGGAAAGAGGGTACGTTGGTCAGCCGCACCTCTTCGATAAACCGGCCTTCCTGCCGATATTCGGCCACTACCAGCCCCGCCGGTGTATCGAGCCGCAAGACCCCCGGCTCGCGCGGCGTCACCAGCCCGTTTTCGAGCGCCATCGTCACAGTGCCGATGGTGCCGTGCCCGCACATGGGCAGGCAGCCCGAGGTTTCGATAAAGAGGATCGCAATATCGCAATCCTCCCGCGTCGGCGGATAGAGGATCGAACCCGACATCATGTCGTGTCCGCGCGGCTCGAACATCAGCGCGGTGCGGATCCAGTCGAATTCGGCGAGGAAATGCGCCCGCTTTTCGAGCATGGTCGCGCCCTCGAGCCGCGGCCCGCCACCGGACACAAGCCGCACTGGATTGCCGCATGTGTGCCCGTCAATGCACTGAAACGTATGGATCATTTTTAAAACCTATCCGCCCGGAAGGGCGCCATATCGATATTCGGCGTTTCGCCGCACACCATCTGCGCAACAAGCTCGCCTGTCCCCGCCGATTGCGTCAAGCCAAGATGCCCGTGCCCGAAGGCGTAGGTCACACCGTCCACCCCAGGCGCGGAAGAAATCACCGGCAGACTGTCGGGCATCGAGGGCCGGAAGCCCATCCACTGCGTTCCCCCACCGGTTTTGAGGTCCGGCAGGAAGCCCGCGGCCTTTGTGAGCATCGCCTCGGCGCGTTTGTAATTGGGTGGCAGATCGAGTCCACCGAGCTCCACCGCCCCGCCCACGCGCACGCCCTTGCCGATGCGCGTGACGACAAAGCCGTGCCCGCCAAACGTCAGATGCGTTTTAAGCGGAAACGCCCCTTCGGGCAGCGTCGTATTATATCCCCGCTCGGTTTCGAGCGGCACGTCGTGCCCGAGTTGCCGCGCCAATTGCCGCGACCAGGCCCCTGCACTCACCACGACGTGCCCGGAGGCAATCTCACCCGCATCCGTTTCGATCCGCGCCGCGCCGCCATCCGCCGCTATCCCCCGCACGCTCGCGGTCTCCACCGCCCCGCCGCCCGCGACGAACCTATCGGCCAGCGTCCGCGTCCAGACGAGCGGATCGGTGACGTTCATCCAGTCCGGCGTATATCCTGCATGGGTAAACCGCGCCGCGATCCCCGGCTGCACCCGCGCAATCGTCTCAGGCCCCTCAAGGTGTTCGAAGGCGATTCCCGCCTCTTTTCGCAATTGCCACCCCGGCATGCTCGCTTCGAACTCCCGCGCGCCTTCATAAAGCTGCAACTGGCCTTCGCGCCGGATCATCCCCTCGAGCCCGTACGCTGTAATCTGCCGCGCAAGGGCGTCCCGCGACAGCTGCATCAGTGCGCTTTGCGCCGTTACCGCCGCGGCGTAGCGGTCGGGCCAACTCGCCCGCCAGAACCGCAAAAGCCACGGGGTGATCTTTAGCGCATATTGTGGAGGCACGCTCAGCGGACCCAGCGGATCAATGAGCCATTTGGGTGCCTTGCGCATGATGCCCGGCGTCGCCAACGGAATGATGTCGGAAAACGCAAACGCCCCCGCATTGCCAGCCGAAGCCCCTGCCCCCGGTCCGGTGCGGTCGATGACGGTGACGTCGCGCCCGCGCGCCTGCAGCGCCAATGCGACCGAAAGCCCGACCACGCCGGCGCCGATCACCACGATGTCACGGGATGTCATTGCGTATCTTCCTGAAAACTAAGTGTTCTTCGAAACGCCCGCCCCACAGGCGAATATGTTCTGCCGAGTCGGTCGCATCCAACTGCCGTCGTTTTTGAATGTGCCCCGGTGACGGCAGGTATCATGACGGCCCACATGGGCAGCTCCTTCTCGCGCTCGCAGAGGGTCGGGGCCGACTACCCGCGCCACGCCACGGCATCTGTATTTTATTTGTCGACAAAGCCATTGCAGATTGTCGGCACGACGGTCAATCCCTATTTCGCGCCGAACGGAAAACACCGGGAGCTTCCTGTTCACGCCCCGAAAACACCACCAAAGCCCTCCTGCCGCCCCCAGAGGGCCAGCGGAGCTGACGAAGCGCATGGGAGGAGGTTTCCAGCGCAACTGAAGGCTGCCAGAGCAAACTTATCCCCGCCTCTCAAACCTCGCCTATGATGCGCGTTACGGACCCGCTTTTATGGGCGCGAGCGCAACGAACGTTTGGGCGGGACCGGTCCGGGTCCGATGGGAGTCGTCCCAGCGGAGGTCCGAACGTCACCGAGGCCAGCCACAGCGATCCTGTGGTCACCGGGGAAACCTGGCGGGGATTGGCCCCAGCCCGAGCGGACGCCAAGCCTAAAATCCCGGATGTATGCGGCGAGGCGGGCCTCGCATCTAAATTATCAGTATGAGGCATCGTCTCGCCGCATACCGTCCACGCTGTTTGACACCGGGACCCAAGGGCCGCCGGACAAATAGGTGTGTCTGCTTAGGGGGAGTTTACCCGCGAGCGGGCTTTTTACGCGCGCGGCGGACGGGGCCGGCGGCTGCGCGGTCTATTTGGTCCTGGGCTTCTTTTTCGAGTCGCAGGGCGCGCAGGCGGGCGGTTTTGGCACGGGTCGCTTCCAAAACCAGTTCCTCCTGGCGGAGCGCCTCGCGCTGGCGAGCTTCCATCTCGAGCGTCTTGCGCTGCGGACTGACTTTGGTCATCGGTTCAAACGCCTTAAAAATGAAAAAGGCCGCCCGGAGGCGGCCTTCGCAAGCCTTAGGCTTCCTGGATGTTCACCGCCGAGGTGCGGCCGTCGCGGCCCTTTTCCAGTTCGTAGGTCACCGCCTGGCCTTCGACCAGCGTCGAAAGACCCGAGCGCTCGACAGCCGAGATGTGCACGAATGCATCCTGGCCGCCCTGGTCGGGCTGGATGAAGCCGAAGCCTTTGGTGGTGTTGAAGAATTTGACTTTGCCGGAAACCATGATGGATCCTTTCAGTGGCAGGGTTTTCTTGCCGCTTATGCAAGCAAGCCGATCCTCAATGCGAGGATCTCAACGTCTTGCAGATCAGGTATCCAAGTGACCGGCATAGCCGGGAAATCAGGTAGCTAAGAGCATCGAACGTGTGGCTGTACACTATCAGCCGATTGCGTGCGAAACAAGGCGGCAGTGGCAGGTCTATCGCCGCGGCGCTGCGGCGCGCTCCAGCCGATCGTTGATCGCTTCGCCCAGGCCCGTCACCGGGATGGGCGCTACGGCGATTTTTCCCGCACCTGAAGCGTCGAGCCGGGCGAGGAACGAAAAGAGGTTGCGCGCGGCCTCGTGCAGATCGCCCGCAGGCGAGAGGTTGAGCGCTGCGCGTGCGCCGTCGCCCGCAAACCCGCCAAAGCCGAGATAGGCCTCCCCCGGCGCGGGGCTTTCCGCGTTGAGCCGCACCCCGGCGTTGGGCGCATAATGGCTCAGGAGCATTCCCGGCGCGGCAATCGCCGCGTCGTGCCCAGCGGTCGGCACGGCGATCCCCAACGCCGCCTCCACCGTCTCGCGCGCCAGCGCGCCGGCGCGCAGCTGGGTGACGGCCTCGCCCTCGACCGCGAGGATCGTCGATTCAAGCCCCGCCTCGCACGGGCCGCCGTCGAGCACCGGCACGCGGCCGCCGAACCCCGCCCGCACCGCTTCGGCGGTCGTGGGCGAAAGCCTGCCCGAGGGGTTGGCCGAGGGTGCTGCCACCGGGCGCCCTACCGCGGCGACGAGGTTTCGCGCGGCTTCGTGCCCGGGAATACGCAGCGCGACGGTCTCAAGCCCGGCGGTCACGAGGTCCGAAAGCCCCGCATCTGTCGCGAGCGGCAGCACCAGCGTCATCGGGCCGGGCCAGAAGCGGTCGGCCAGCGCTTGGGCAACCGGGTTGAAGACCGCAATCTTCCGCGCCATCGCCATATCGGGGCAGTGGCAGATCAAGGGATTGAAGCGCGGACGGCCCTTGGTCTCGTAAATCGCGAGCACCGCGTCCGAATTGGTGGCGTCCGCGCCCAGCCCGTAGACTGTCTCCGTGGCAAAAGCGCACAACCTGCCCGACCGCAGGATCGCGGCGGCCTCTTCAATCGTTTGCGGGTCTTTCTGTGGGGCACGCATCGGCGCTGTTTGACAAGGCAATTGTGTGCCGTCAAGAAGTGGATCAACGGAGATCAATCTAATCCATGACGACCCTCCTGGTCAGCCAGACAAACGGCGACACGCATAAAACGCCGAAAGGCCATGCTGAGCGCCCCGAACGGCTCGAGGCCATCGCCAACGTGCTCGCCCAGCCGCGGTTCGGGCGCCTGGCGCGCGAGGATGCGCCGGCTGGCGATCTGGCGCTTGCGGAGCTCGTCCACGCGCCTTCCGTGCTCGACGTGATCCGTAAAATGCGCCCCGCCGAGGGCATCGGGCAGATCGATCCGGACACCTTCGTTTCGGGCAAGAGCCTCGATGCGGTCGGCACGGCGCTGGGGGGCGGGCTTCGCGCGCTCGAGGCGGTCGTCATGGGTGAAGCGGACAACGCCTTCGTCGCCGCGCGCCCGCCGGGACACCATGCCGAGCGCGACCGCTCGATGGGGTTCTGCCTCATCAACACCATCGCCATCCTCGCCCGCCAGGCCCAACGGCTACACGGTGCCGAGCGCGTCGCCATCGTCGATTTCGACGTGCATCACGGCAACGGGACCCAGGACATCTTCAAGGACGACAAAAGCGTCTTTTATGCCTCCTCGCACCAATGGCCGCTTTATCCGGGCACCGGACGGCCCGAGGAAACCGGGGTCGGCAACGTCGTCAACTGCCCTCTGCCGGAGGGTTCGGACGGCCAGGCCATGCGGGAGGTCTACCGCGAACGCATCTTCCCCGCGCTCGATGCGTTCCGGCCCGACATCATTCTCGTCTCGGCCGGTTTCGACGCAGAGCGCCGCGATCCGTTGGCGCAGCTCGAATGGGTCGCGGACGATTACGCGTGGCTCACGGGAAAGTTGTTGGACATTGCGGACAGGCGCTGCTCAAACCGGTTGGTCTCGATGCTGGAAGGTGGCTACGATCTGGCCGGCCTTGCCTCCGGAGTCGCGGCGCATGTCGGTGTCCTTCTGACCGGTGAAGCCGGCACAGAACACGAAGAAGACTAAAGGGATATCGAGATGACCGAGATTTCGGAATTGAGCTTCGAGGCTGCCCTCGACGAACTTGAAAAGATCGTCCAGCAGCTCGAAAGCGGCAAGGCGCCGTTGCAGGAGTCGATCGCGATCTACGAACGTGGCGAGGCGCTCAAGCGCCATTGCGAGACCCTGCTCAAGCAGGCCGAGGCGCGGATCGAGAAGATCACGCTCGCCAGGGATGGCACGCCCACCGGCACCGAACCTTTGGACGAACAGTAAAACGAGAGACATTTGCCGGGGGAAGACGCAGTGCTCAACAAGGTTCGCATCGCGCTGTGGGCGCTTGTGGCGCTCGCGGCCATCGCCGCGACGGTCATCTATTTCACGCGCCCAATGGACCGCTCGGGATCTATGTTCGGGGGCCCCTTCGAAATGGTCTCCACCGCCACCGGCGAAACCTTCACCGAGGCCGATCTCCAGGGCACGCCGACGCTGATGTTCTTCGGCTACACCTATTGCCCCGATGTCTGCCCCCTCACCCTGGCCGAGACCACGGCCTGGAAGGAGCAGCTCGGGCTCGATGCGGACGATCTCAACATCGTCTTCGTCACCGTCGACCCTGAACGCGATACCGTCGAAACCGTTCGCACGTATCTGTCCAACTTCGGCGAGGACGTCTTCGGGCTCGTTGGCAACGAGGCGCAGACTGACCAGATCAAGCGCTCCTATGGCGTCTTTTCCGAAAAGGTCGAGGCCGAGGGCTCGACCGAGTATCTCGTCAACCACACCTCCTCGGTCTACATGATCGACGCAGACGGCAAGTTCTTCGGCACCATCGCCTATATGGAAGACAGCAACACCGCGATGGACAAGATCCGGCGCCTTACCGGCGCATGAGCGGGCGCGACAGGCTCGACCGCGTGCTCGAGGCCCGCGGCCTCGTCCCCTCGCGTGCCCGGGCTGCCGACGCCATCAGGCGCGGCGTGGTGACGGTCAATGGTATCGCGGCGAAAAAGGCGGGACAGCCGGTCACCGAAACCGACATTATCGCCATTTCGGACCCGGCGGAGGGCTACGTCTCCCGCGCAGCGCTGAAGCTCATCGCGGGACTCGACGCCGCCGGCTTCGATCCCAGCGGCAAAGTCTGCCTCGACCTTGGCGCCTCGACGGGCGGGTTCACGCAGGTTCTCGCGCAACGCGGCGCGAAGACGATCTACGCGGTCGATGTCGGCCACGGGCAGTTGCACCCGGATGTGGCGGCACTCTCCAACGTCGTCTCGCTCGAGGGCACCAACGCCCGCGACCTCGACACCACGCTCATTCCCGAGCCCATCGAGATGCTGGTTTGCGACGTCAGTTTCGTGTCTCTCACAAAAGTCATCTCACCGCCATCTAGCCGGTGTATGATCGGTGCGGAGGCGGTGCTGCTCATCAAGCCGCAGTTTGAGGTCGGACGCGATTTCATCGGCAAGGGCGGCATTGTCATCGAGGGGCCACATGTCGAGGCGGCGATCGAGGCGGTCATCGGTCATATGGCGCAACTGGGCTGGACGTTCGTTATGCGCATGCCCTCTCCGCTCACGGGCGGGGACGGCAATACCGAACATATAGCGGCGTTTCGGCGAACATGATGCGGGAACTGTTCTATGGCGCGGCTCGTCCTCGTCCCGTTCGCCCTGGTGCTTCTGATCGTCGGCGCCATCCTCGCCCCGACGCCGATCCCGTTCGGCATTCCGATGGTGGCGCTCGCGCTCTTCATACTCATCGGCACGTCCAAGACCGCATTGCGCCTTGTGCGCCGCACCCGCCGGCGCTGGGACTGGCTCGATGACGCGCTGGCAGCGCTCGAACAGAAATCCGAAGGCACCGTCGCGCGCACGTTCAAGCGCTCGCGCCCGACGCGGCACAAGCGCAAACCCAAAGTCTGCTGACCGCCCCTATTCGGCGATGGTGATCCCGAAGGCCTCAAGCCCAACATAGCGGCGCGTGCGCGAGGCCATCGGCCTGATCGAGGCAATACCCAGATCGCGCAGGATCTGTGCGCCAAGGCCGACTTCGCGCCACTCGGCCTCGCGGTCCTTGGCAGAGCGGTGCGTTTCGCTCCCTTCCTTGCCACCATCGTAGGCGACGCCTGCTGTCCCCTCGCGAAGGTAGACGAGCACGCCGCCAGATTTGGCAAGGCTTTCAAGGGTCGAATTGAGTTTGGAGGCACCGCCGAATACGTCGGAGACGATATCCTCGCGCTGGAGACGGACCGGAATATTCTCGCCGCGGGAGACGTCGCCGAAGACGATGGCGAGGTGCTGCACGCGATCGAAGGGCGTCGTGTAGGCGTATGCGATCGCCTTACCGGCGCTGGTTTCGATGTCGAAAATCCCCGCGCGCTCGATCAGCGTCTCGCGGCGCTGGCGGTAAGCAATAAGGTCGGCGACCGAGACCAGAGGCAGGTCGTGTCTTTCGGCGAATTGGGAAACCTGCTCGCCGCGCGTCACCGTGCCGTCGTCATTCACGAGTTCGCAGATGACGCCGACATCGGGCAATTCCGCCAGCTTGCACAAATCCACCGCCGCTTCGGTGTGCCCCGAGCGCATCAAGACGCCGCCGCGCCGGGCGATGAGCGGGAAGATGTGACCGGGACGGGAGAAGTCCTCCGCGCCAACATTGCCGTTGGCGAGCGCGCGTACAGTCGCCGTGCGGTCTTCCGCCGAGATGCCCGTCGTCGTGCCGTGCTTGAAATCGATCGAAACGGTGAACGCTGTCGTGTGCGCGGAGTCGTTGAGGGCCACCATCGGGTCAAGATGGAGCTTTGCGGCGCGTTCGCTGGTGATTGGCGCGCAGACGATGCCAGAGGTGTGCCGCACAATGAATGCCATCTGCTCGGGCGTGATCAGGGACGCCGCAGCGACGATGTCCCCTTCGCCTTCGCGGTCGTGATCGTCGATGACGACCACCATGCGGCCTTGCCTTATCGCCTCGAGCGCTACTTCGACCCGCGTATCGGACTCGCTTCTCAACATTGCCTACGCCCCAAACCCGATGCCGCCGTCGCGCCCGGTTTGCGCGCGATGGCGCAAATAGTGGTCTGCAAGAACGATTGCCATCATGGCCTCGCCAATCGGTACCGCGCGAATGCCGACGCAGGGATCGTGACGGCCCTTGGTTACGATATCGGCATCCTCGTTTTCGGTCGTCACGGTTCCACGCGGGGTCAAAATGGAACTTGTGGGCTTGACAGCGAAGCGAGCGACGATGGGATCACCGTTCGATATTCCGCCCAGAATGCCGCCAGCCTTGTTGGAGAGGAATTTCGGCATGGGCCGCTCCGCGCGCATCTCGTCGGCGTTCTCTTCGCCAGTCAACGCGGCAGCTTCGAAGCCGGCGCCGATCTCAACAGCCTTGACCGCGTTGATGCTCATCATCGCAGACGCGATGTCCTGGTCGAGCTTGCCGTAGACGGGCGCTCCCCAACCCGCCGGCACGCCCTCGGCGACCACTTCGATAATGGCGCCGACAGACGAGCCCTTCTTGCGGATACCATCGAGATAGTCGGCCCAGAACTCAGCGGCCTTCGGGTCGGCGCAGAAGAAGGGGTTGTTGCCCACTTCGTCCCAGTCGAAATTGGCATAATCGATCTTGTGCGGACCGATCTGGACAAGCGACGCGCGGATTTTGACGTTGGGGATAACGACCTTTGCGACAGCGCCTGCAGCGACGCGCGCTGCTGTTTCACGTGCCGAAGACCGCCCGCCACCACGATAATCGCGGATGCCGTATTTTTGAAGGTAGGTGTAGTCAGCGTGGCCGGGTCGAAATTTGTCGCGGATTTCCGAATAGTCCTTGGAGCGCTGGTCGGTATTCTCGATCATCAGCGAAATCGGCGTGCCGGTGGTTCTCAATCCGTCGGTGCGTTCATCTTCGAAAACGCCCGAAAGAATCTTCACCATGTCGGCCTCGCGACGCTGGGTCGTATATCGCGACTGGCCGGGTTTGCGCCGATCGAGATCACGCTGGATCACCTCGGCGCTGATCGGCAGGTCCGGTGGACACCCGTCGACCACGACGCCGAGCGCCGGCCCGTGACTCTCGCCCCAGGTGGTTATGCGGAACATCTGACCAAACGAATTAAAGCTCATAGGCACTCCGAAAGTGAGTTGGCGCCTTTCTAACGGAACGTGACGCAAAGGGAAATGCGCTTTTGGGCGGACCGTATTTCAGCTTTGAAAACCGCATTGCATCGGTGTCCGTAGCCGATGCGCGTTCCGAGCGCACAGTATGGAGGATGCAAAAGGGAGTACCGGTATGCAACGCAGTGAATTCGGAAAGTACGGCACGGTTAGCCGCCTTACGCTCGGGGGTGGCGGCATCGGGCAGGTGTGGGGCGAAACAAGCCGGGAGGAAGGCATCGCCACGCTCAAGATGGCTATCGATGAAGGCATCGACGTTCTCGATGCCGCGCCTGGGTATAATGTCTGCGAGGCGCTGATCGGGGAGGCGTTCAACGGGCGCCTACCCGAGCACATCAAAGTGACGACGAAATACGGCCTTGCCTCGGCGCCGGGCGAGGAAGCCTATTCGCGGTTCCGCGCTTCGCTCGAAGAGAGTCTCAAAGCCATGCGGCTGGACCGTGTGGATCTCTTGTTCCTCCACAATGAGATCCGCCCCGACGTCGGTTCTGCGCCGGAAGGTCATACGCATTTCACGCGCTGGTCGGTCTACCGCGACTACGTCATTCCTGCCTTCGAGCGGCTTATGGATGACGGGTTGATCGGTGGCTGGGGCCTCACGGGGGTTGCGAAAACACCACAAATCCTCGATGCGCTCAGCACCGTGCCGAGGCCGCACGCCGTGCAAGCCGTCGCGAACCTGCTCGATAGCCCTGGCGGCCTCGTCGTCGAGGACGAGCAACCGCGCCATCGCGAAATCATCGCAACAGCGCAGCGCAACGAGGTGGGCGTCATGGGTATTCGGGCCGTTCAGGCCGGCGCGCTGACGCGCCGTTTCGACAGGGACGTACCCGAAGGCAATCGTGACCTGCCCGACTTCGACAAAGCTGCGCCGTTCCGGGCACTCTGCGCTGAATGGGGCGAGGATCCGGCCATCGTCGCGCACCGCTACGCGCTGGGTATCGAGGGCGTCGATACGCTCGTTCTCGGGGTCAAGAACCGCGCCGAGCTCAAGGACGCCCTCGCCGCGGAAGCTGCCGGGCCGCTTGATGCCGAGCAGGTGCAGGCGATCGAGGATCTGGGCTTGCGGCCCAACATGAACAGGGCCGCCTAATCGTCCCAGGTCTTTTCGGCGGCGTGAAGCGTCATCTCGCCGCCGACGAAATGCGCTATCACACCCTGCGGCGGCGCCCAGTTGAGGACTTCCTTGCGCTCGGCGCCTTCGACGATGTGACGGAGCACGCGCAGGATGCCACCATGGGCAACGATGACGCAATGATGCGTCAGCTCCTCGGCAAAGGCGACGAGCCGGTGAGCCACGTCGTCGTAGTTCTCGCCGTTCTCGGGACGGAAATGCCAATACTCCGCGTCACGGTCGCCCGGCGCGAGTGCCAGCTCACGGTTGATCTCGTCATGCAGCCGGCCTTCGAGATTACCGAAGGAAATCTCGACCAGCCGCTTGTCGTAGTGCACGTCGGGCAACGGAACATCAAAGGCCGCTCGCATGCGCTCCATGGTTTCCCGCGCCCGACCGAGTGGTGAGGCGTACCATTTGAGGCTTGCGGGATCGGTGCCTGCCTCCTCGAGCAGAAAGCGCAGGAGCACACCGTTGGCGTCCGCCTGCTTACGGCCTGTCGCGTTGAGCGGGATGTCCCGGCTCCCCTGATAGCGGCGTTCTTTGTTCCAGTCGGTCTGGCCATGGCGCGCGAAGTAGAAATCGGGCCAGGAAACGGCAGTCATGGCAATACTGTCTTTATGCTCGAAGGGTGGGCCTATTCGCCCTTATTCTCATCGAGAGTTCTCATCCCGATGACATTGTAGCCGGAATCCACATAGTGGATCTCGCCCGTGACGCCATTGGACAGCGGCGAAAGCAGGTAGAGTGACGAGTTCCCGACTTCGTCGATGGTTACGTTGCGGCGCAACGGCGCGTTTTCTTCGTTCCACTTGAGCATTTCGCGCAGGCCCGCGATGCCCGACGCGGCAAGCGTCTTGATCGGGCCGGCGGAAATGGCGTTCACACGGATGCCGTTGGGGCCCATATCGGCGGCCAGATAGCGCACCGAAGCCTCGAGCGCCGCCTTGGCGACGCCCATGACGTTGTAATGCGGCAGCACCTTTTCGGCGCCGTAATAGGTGAGCGTGAGGATCGAGGAGCCCGGCTCCATCAGAGGTTCGGCGCGCTTGGCGAGCGCGGTCAGCGAATAGACCGAGATGTTCATCGTCAGCGCGAAATTGCCCGGCGTCGTGTCGATATACCGACCATCGAGTTCTTCCTTATTGGAAAAACCGATGGCGTGAACGAGGAAGTCGAGCTTGCCCCACTTGGACTTCAAGACGTTGAAGACCGCGTCTATGGCGTCGGGATCGGTCACATCGCACGGCAAAACGAGGTCGGAGCCAAACTCTTCGGCGATCGGTTGAACGCGGCGGTGCAGCGCCTCGCCCTGGTAGGTGAAGGCCATTTCCGCCCCCTGAGCGTGCAGCGCCTTGGCGATGCCGTATGCGATCGAGCGGTTGTTGGCGACGCCCATGATGAGCCCGCGCTTGCCTTCCATCAAACCAGCCATGTTTTTCTCCGCGATATGACCTTTGGAGCGGTTTTGGCACACGCAAGAGCGCCGGGCAAGGTGGATCGGGGCGCTGTTTTGCGGTACCCCATCGACGTAGCCGAGACCTTGCCGGTTGTGGCATAACGGGTTTCGAAAGACGAAAGCGGACCTTGAAGACGCGCGATGCCTCTTTCCCAGGATCAGGTAATTTACGCACTCACCGAGTTGCTCGGCGCCGACAGCGTGATCTCCGCTCCGGCGGAAATGGCGGGCTATCTCTCCGAGCCGCGACGGCGCTTCACCACCAAGGCGCGCGCCGTCGCCCTGCCTCGCACGGTCGCCGAAGTGCAGCGGGTGATGGCCTGGGCACACGAGACGAATGTGCGGGTCATCCCGCAGGCGGGCAACACCGGGCTCGTAGGGGGTCAGGTGCCGCTTTTCGGCGACGAGGTGATCGTTTCGATTTCCCGGCTCAAGGGCGTGCGCGATGTCGACGCGGCGGCGGGACATATGACGCTCAATGCCGGCACGACGCTCGAAGAGGCGCACCAGATCGCCGAGGATGCGGGTATGCTGTTTCCGCTCCACATCGCCTCTCAGGGGTCTGCGCGAATCGGCGGCGTCCTGGGGACGAATGCCGGCGGCGTTCAGGTTCTCTCCTATGGGAATGCGCGGGAATTGTGCATGGGTGTGGAAGCCGTCCTCGCCGATGGCACGCTCTATCAAGGGCTCACTGCACTAAAGAAGGACAATACCGGATACGATCTCAAAGACCTCTTCGTGGGCTCCGAGGGAACGCTGGGGATCATCACCGCGGCAACGCTCAAGCTCTTTCCCAAGCCGGCCGATTATGAAACGGCGTTCCTCAACGTCGCATCGCCGGATGCCGCCCTTCATTTGTTCGCTCAACTGCGAGCGCGCGCGGGCCATACGCTGACGGCGTTCGAACTGATGCCGCGCATCGGGATCGAATTTCAGCTCAAGCACGGCATGATCGAGCACGATGTCGCCGCCGCACCTTCGCCGTGGCACGTTCTGGCAGAGATTTCGGTGCCCGAGGGCGTGGCGCCCGGAGCTCTGATGGCCGCGCTCGAACCGGCCTTCGAATCCGGGCTCGTCACCAACGGCGCGATCGCAGAATCCCTGGCTCAGCGCGAGGCGATGTGGCAGGCGCGGGAGCAAATGTCAGAAGTTCAGTCGCGCGAAGGGGGCTCCATCAAGCACGATGTGTCGGTGCCGGTGGCGGCTGTGCCCACGCTTATCGAACGGGGGGTGAAGGCCGTAGCCGACGTAGTTCCGGGCATTCGGCCGGTGCCGTTCGGGCACCTGGGCGATGGCAACATTCATTTCAATTTCAGCCAACCCGATGGCGCAGACCAGAAAGCCTTCATGGCGGGAGCCGAACCGGTACACAAGGCCGTTTACGCTGTGGTGCGGGAGCTTGGCGGATCGATTTCCGCCGAGCACGGGATCGGCCAGCTCAAGACCGGCCTTCTCGCCGAAGTGAAAGACCCTGTCGCCATGGCAATGATGCGGTCGATCAAGTCCGCGCTCGATCCCAAAGGGATCTTGAACCCCGGCAAGGTGCTGGGCTAGCAATCGGCGCCGCGCTGACTACATTGACCAAACCCGCAAACTTCAGGCCTCACCCCAATGCTCCTCGACATCACTTTTCTCGATGATTCCACGCGTCCGCGCGCGCCCAAGCTCGAAAACGTCACCGCGGCTCAACGCCGTCCGGGACTGCATTTAAAGATGATCCACGACCATTTGCGGCAGAACGTGACGACGCTGCGCCAGGTGGTGAAGGCGACAGCCAAGGGCAAAATGACGGCACAAGAGGTTGAAAAGGCTGTCGATTCGCTCGAGCTGGTATCCAACTACCGGCAGTTCGGCAACCTGTGTGGCCAGCATTGCCAGATCGTTCACGCCCACCATTCGATCGAGGATGCGCATATTTTCCCGGCGCTTTCGGAAAAAGGCGAGGCGTGGAAGAAGGTGACCGACCGGCTCGTCGAGGAGCACAAGGTGGTCCACGAGTTGCTGGTGCGGCTCGTGGATGCGCTCAATGCACTGGCGCAAAATCCCAGCCAGGAGAACTTCGAAACCGCCAGCGAGATCAACGACGCACTGGGGCGCGTGTTGCTCTCGCATCTTGGCTATGAAGAAGAATCGATCGGCGACGCGCTGGGATATTTCGAGATCGGCGTCTAGACCAGCTTGTGGGCGATGAGGCTTTCGCCCGTCGCCGCGACGGCGTCCTCGGCTATGATCAGCTTGCGGCCGAGGAGCATTTCGGCGGGACCGGAATCGAGGCGTTTGAGCACGCCAAGTTCACCCAGATTGCTGCGTATGTCCTTGTCGAACAAGGCATAAATCCGGACAGCCCAATCCGGCATCTCGATCTTTGGGAGCTTGGACGCATAGTGGGGGAAACGCTTGCGGAGCATCCCCGCGATCTCGAACAAGAACAGCGGACGCTCGCCCGCCGGGACGCGGGTTCCGCCGACTTCGCCGGTCAATGCGGCCACGTGCGCGGCGGCGACGTCGCGGACGTCGACGACGACGAACGGCATGCGCGGGGCCGCGGGAACCGTGCCGTTGAGGAGCCTCAGGACGATCTGGGCCGAGGTGCCGGGGTCCTCGTCGAGGAGCGGGCCGAGGATGCCGGCGGGGTTGATGGTGACGAGGTCGCTTTGCCGGCCGGCGGCGCTCATCAGTTCCCATGCGCGGCGTTCGGCGCGGGTCTTTGACTCCACATAAGCGGTGACGCCGCGGCCCTCCAGGTCGGTCCAATCGGCGGCTGTGAAGGGCGCTGTGCGGGACGCATCGTGCCCGTAAGCTATTGCAGCCATTGAAGAAGTCAGGACGACGCGTTCGACGTTCGCGGCCAGTGCGGCGGTGAGCGCGCGCTCTGTTCCCTCGACCGCGGGGCGGATCAATTCGTCTTTGTTTTCAGGCATCTGGAGGACGAAGGGGGATGCGGTGTGGAGGAGGTAGCGACAGCCCTCCATCGCCTCTTTCCAGCCCTCGTCGCGGTTGAGATCGAGGGCGACGAATTCGAGGTTCGTCGTGTCAGCGCCAGCGTTTTCAAGGGTTTGGCGGACCTTGTCAGCCTTTGAAAGGTTGCGCACACTGCCGCGGACACTGTATCCGGACTTGAGCAGGGCCAGGGCAACGTGGCCGCCGAGGAAACCCGAAATGCCCGTGAGAAGAACACGATCCATGATGATAGCCTCACTGTCAAAACTGAACGATATATATGATATTCGTTCAATTCGTTCAATACCACGATGACACAATGGGACAATCGATGAAAAGCCGCGACCGTCGGAAGCGGATTCTGGAGGGGGCCGAGGCGGTGATCCTGCGCTCGGGGCTCAAGGGCACGACCATGGAAATGATCGCCCGCGAGGCGGGCGTCGCCAAGGCAACGCTCTATAGCTACTTCCCCGACAAGGAGGCGATCTATACGGCGCTTGTCGAGGTGATGGCCGAGGGCAAGCTGGCGGCGTTTCATCGCGGGATCGGCCAGGATGGGCCTTTCGATGAACGGATCGGCGAGGCGCTCGCGGGAAAGCTCGGGGTCGCCGCCGATCTTCTGGCGCGCTCGCCGCATGCGGACGAGCTTTTGAACGCGCATCACCGGCTGGCGGGCACGCTCAAGGCGCTCGACAACCAGGTGGAGGCCGAGCTTGCCGGCGTTTTGGCCGCCGAGGGCGTGCCGGACCCGGAGATAACCGCGCGCATGCTGCTGGCGTCCGCCTACGGCATTCTCGCCAAGATCCCCGACCCCGAGGAAATGCGCAAGGCGATCCGGCTGCTCGCCAAGCGGGTGCTTGGTGGCGGGGATAAATCGTAGTAGCCATCCAGTTATCCCCCAGCCCGAACGGAGCCCCTGCCCCATGAAACACCGCGACCTGCTCGAAGCCATGTTCAAGGCCGCCGTCGATGCCGCCGACCCGATGACGGGGATAAAGGCGCATCTGCCGGCCAAGCCCAGGGGCAAGACGGTGGTGATCGGCGCAGGCAAAGGCGCCGCGCAGATGGCGGCGGCGTTCGAGACACTCTGGGGGGAGCCGGTCTCCGGGGTGGTGGTGACGCGGTATGGCTACGGGTGCGAAACGCGCACCATCGACATCCTCGAAGCGGCACATCCGGTACCCGATGCTGCGGGGCTCGAGGCCGGGCAGCGGCTCCGCTCGGAGATCGCCGGGCTTACCGAGGACGACCTCGTCGTCGCGCTCATCTGCGGGGGCGGATCGGCGTTGCTGCCGGCGCCGCCGGAGGGGATGACCCTTGCCGACGAAATCGCCGTCAACGAGGCGCTGTTGGCCTCGGGGGCGCCGATTTCGGCGATGAACACGGTGCGCAAACATCTTTCGACGCTCAAGGGCGGACGGCTGGCGGCGGCGACACGGGCGCCGGTTGTGAGCCTTATCGTCTCTGACATTCCCGGGGACAACCCGGCGCATGTGGCCTCGGGTCCCACTGTGCCCGACCCTGCGACGCGCCACGATGCGCTCAGGGTGGTCGCGCAATATGGGCTCGACCTGCCGCCCGCCGCGCTCGATCATCTCAATTCCCCGGCCGCCGATGCGCCCATGCCCGACGATCCGGTCTTCGCCCGCGACAGCCACCACATTATCGCCTCGGCGGGGGTTTCGCTGGAGGCGGCAGCGCAAGTGGCGCGGGAGGCGGGCTTTACCCCCGCGATCCTTTCGGACGCGATCGAGGGGGAAGCGCGCGAGGTGGCGGGGGTACACGCGGCCATCGCCCGCGAAGTGCTCCGCCGCGACCGGCCGTTCGCAAAGCCGGCGGTGCTGCTTTCGGGCGGGGAAACCACGGTGACGATCCGCAAAAAAGGCGGGCGCGGCGGGCGGAACGGCGAATTCGCCCTGGCCTTCGCTCTGGGGATCGAGGGCGAAAATATCGCGCTGTTGGCCGCCGATACGGACGGGATCGACGGGTCGGAAGACAATGCCGGGGCGTTCGCGGACGGGGATACGGCGGCGCGGATGCGGACAGCGGGCCTGGACCCGCGCGGGCTGCTCGATGCGAACGACAGCTATGCGGGGTTCAAGGCGGCAGAGACGCTGTTCGAGACCGGGCCGACGGGGACGAATGTGAATGATTTTCGGGCGGTGGTTGTGGGGTAGAGGTGCCAAACACGGATTCGGCGAGGGTCGCGCTACGGAGTGCCGTCGTCGCTGGAGCAGGGGTGCGCGGTAATGGCCGGCGCTCTGGCTCGACGGGAAACTACCTCACTTCGGTCATACAAATCCAAGTCGCGAAGGTATAAGAGTTGCCACTGCCGCTGTTCTGAAAGTCCGAACTACGATTGTGCGATCTCGTTGTTTGTCACAAATTGAGCGCACGATTTCTATCGAGAGGATTCGGTTTGTTGCCGACTGTCCAGAAAGTGGTGAGTTTCCGTCAGGAGCAAAACATTGCCTACCTGAAGCAGCGCATTGGTGACTTCTCCCCTATTTTCAGAAAGATCCGCAAGCATATCCAGTTCGAGGGCCGGGCCGCCACAATTCACCGGCATGACGACACATCTGATCCCACTAAATTCCAGCATGCTACCGGCGAAATGACAGTGCGCCGTGCTGCTATGAGGGCATTTGGCCTTCCGGAGGTTGCCAGTGCCTACGATAACGTCGCTCGGCAGTTCGCGCAGCAGCAGGAGAAGATGATGATCGAGATGATGAACGACGTCACTGCCAAGACCGGAAACATTGTAAACGGCAATGGGCAGCCGCTCGGCGCAGAGATGCTTCTCGAGCTTTTCGAGAAGATGGAACATAATTTTTCGGTCGATGGTGTGTGGTTGCCACCGACGTTGTGGGGCGCGCCAGAAATGACCAATGCACATGCTGCCGCCATGGCGGACCCCGCCTTTCAGCGGGAATTGGGCAAACTCTTGGGTAGAAAACGAAATGAGCACCGTCGTCGAGAGGCTGGTCGAATCTTGGCTGGATAACCAGACTGAGCGACGATATCAGGCTGCGTTTGTCCAAATGCTGATATCGCTTGGTTGGTCCGTGTTGCACAGCACGCGACATTCGGCATTAGAATTTGGGAAGGACGTTGTCGCCAGAAATCCAGAAGGCACGCTTTATGCGTTTCAGCTTAAGGGCAACCCAGGATCGCGGCTTACCAAAACTGAAGCGCAGGGATTGGTACCGCAGATCGAAGAGCTAAACAAAGTCCCACTTCCCAGTAACATTCGCGGGGGCCGCGAGCGTCACCACGCAGTTTTGGTAACAAATGGTGAGATTGACGAGGAGGCACAATCACTCTTTGCGCTCATGGCCGCGGATGTAGGAGAAACAACTGCCGCCATCTCATTCAAATGGTGGGGTCGAGGAGAGTTGCTTGCTCTGTTTCTGTCTACAGCACGGCAAGTTTGGCCCACTTCACCCAAAGGAACCAGAACTCTCCTCAACCTGATGGCAACTGACGGCAGGGATTTGCCCGACCTGGCGGCATTCACCGAAGTCTTGGTGGAGACAGCACCCGTGGAAACGGGAAAAGCGTCTGCGTCACTGCTCAACTCGCGGGTATCATCAACACTGCTAATTTCTGAGATAGCAAAAGCCAAATGGTATGAGGAGGACAATCACTATGCCTTGTATCAATTGACGATCATCGCGACGATTTACGCCTCACGTTTCGTGCGGGGGAATAAAAGGCGGAAGGCGATTGTGCGCGGCTATGTCCGCCTTGTGGAATCCCATGCGCAGGATCTAATGCAAGAGGCGCAAGATGCGTTTTTCGAGCCGACGACCACATGGACTGGTGGCGACCCACTGTCGGAAGTCGACATAATGTGGCACCGGCGGAACCTTGTCGCCGAATGTGCCGCCTTCCTTCTTTTGTCAAAGCCGGACGAAGATAGCGGGTATGATCGTGCCTACGCTAGGGAGATGGTTTCAGCCAGTTTGGCCGAGCCGAATCTGTGGGGTGAGGGCGCTATTCCATCGCTGATTATGCGGTACTGGTCCGTCTATAAATGGGGCGGCATTTCCGCCGAGCTCGGCCTAGCAGACATTCTCCGACAGCTCATGTCAGTTAGCCGTGGCCGCGTGCAAAATACAATTCCTCTTGCTAGTCCGTACTATGATTTCTCGTCCTGCTGGGCGCGTTCGCAAGGAGCCTTTTGGCTTGCCGACCCCCGTATCCTCGAAGACTCCTTTGATGAGCGAATGTGGATGGCACGCACCCTCCTCCTGATGCTGGCGAAGCGAAATATGAAGGTCACCTGTAAGCAGCTATGGCAGGATTTCAGCCATATCCTTCACGAGTCCATGTCAATAGCTCCGAGTCATTTTCGGGATTGCCTACTTTCGGGAGAAGGTGAACTCATTAGCCGGACTTACTATGCGCTGAACTGGCAAGATTTGCTCCAAGAAGTGCGTGGGCTCGAAGCTGAATGTGACCATCTCTCCGACTTCGAAGATGCCCCTTGGATTGTAGCCGCCTACGTTTCTATAGTTCCCTATCGTGCGTGGGAACCTGTAATGATGTGGCTAGACAGGCAGCTATGCAGCACTTGGCACTAGAGGTCAGCCGGAGCGGAAGTCATATCGGTCGGACCCGAGATGTCCGCAGTCGCAACTGAACCACCCTAGGCCGACGGTCCGCTTGCCACCCCGATCACGTCCTCCTTGAACCCATGTCCAAGGTGTTTTGCAATGTTGTCTCAAGCACGAACGCTGCAGCGGCGATCACGGCTGAGATGAAAAGCAGCACGAGAGTTATGGCGACCCCGCCCGCTATGTCATCGTGACCGCGTACGACAATGAAGAAGTAGGCTTGTGCCGCCAACAGCAACGCGACGAGCGCTATCGCGCAGTATTTTATGATCCGTAGCGCTCTTATGGAGTTCGTTGAGAAGACCTTGTTTCGCCCAATGTGTCCGAGCAGTTTGAAGGCTTGGTAGAGCGCCACGAAAAAGGGCGCGGACGCGATGTATGCGGAGGCGAGGAACGGATCGTTGAGATAGATCTGGACGAGGGTGGCGCCTGCGTTCCGGCCTTCGAGGTGGGGGGCCCAGAGCATGGCAGCGAGCGCGCCCATGCCGATGAACACGATGACGGCCTGAAGGAATAGCGTCGGGCTTTTTTTCATGATGACCGGTCCCAACCGAACGATCGGTGGCGATATTAGTCCGGTGCCGGTCCTTGCGCCATATGGTTGTTGACCGCCGCATTCATGCCGGTCGGGAAACCGTCCGCGGGTCGGGCGGTGTGGCGTTGGGCGGGGGTAAAAGCTCCCCTCTCCTCTCTCAGTCCAGTTCCTCGGCGAGGCCGATGAGGAGGTTTTCGGGGCCGCGGATGTAGCAGAGGCGGTAGGCGCTTTCGTATTGAACGAGGTCGCCCACGAGCTTCGCGCCGTGGGCGGTGAGCCGTTCGAGGGTTTCCTCGATGTCGTCCACGGCGAACATGACGCGGAGGTAGCCCAGGGCGTTGACCGGGGCGTTGCGGTGGTCGGCGGCGACGGGGGGTGCGAGGAAGCGGGAGAGCTCGAGGCGGCTGTGGCCGTCCGGCGTGCGCATCATGGCGATCTCGACGCGCTGGTCGCCCAGCCCGGTGACGCGCCCGGCCCATTCGCCTTCGACCATGCCCTGCCCTTCAAGTTCGAGGCCGAGTTCGCCGAAGAAGGCGATCGCCCTTTCGAGGTCTTCGACGACGATGCCGACGTTGTCCATCCGCTTGAGTGCCATATCGCCGCCCTCCTTTGTGTCCCGGGGGCACGCT
This sequence comes from Pelagibacterium xiamenense, assembly GCF_021166475.1. GTDB lineage: Bacteria > Pseudomonadota > Alphaproteobacteria > Rhizobiales > Devosiaceae > Pelagibacterium > Pelagibacterium xiamenense. The sequence goes on along the minus strand of NZ_JAJOYS010000001.1, from coordinate 1,091,962 downwards.
ACAGGGTGTCGCCGGGGCTCACAATGGGGGGGGCGCCCGGTTGAAGCGCCCCCTGCCCGGCCTGGATTTATGCGGCGGGCTGCAGGGCCTGGGCGCCGCCGGCGTCGTGGCGGTCGCCCGAGAGGGTGCGCTGGGCGAGGGCGACGATGAGCATGGCGGCGGTGCCCGAGCCGACCGAGACCCAGAAGCCGTTGTGCGCGCCGAAGGTGTCGACGACCCAGCCCGAGACGAAGGCGCCCAGCGCCATGCCGATGCCGATGCCCGTCATGACCCAGGTGACGCCCTCGGTCAGTATGGCTTCGGGGACGAGGCGCTCGATCAGCCCGAAGGCGGTGATGAAGGTGGGCGAGATGGCGATGCCGCTCACAAACACCGCGAAGGCCAAAAGCGCGACCGAGCTGCCCGCGAACAGAAGCGGGACGGCGGTCACCGCGAGGGCGGTCACGGCGATGAGCAACTGGCGCTGGAGCGGCATTTTGGGGTTGAGCGCGCCGAGGACGAGCCCCAGGACGAACGAACCCGCGGCGTAAACGCCGATGACGAGGCTGGCCGCGCCGGGGGCACCCAGCGTTTCGGTGATCGCAACGGCGCTCACTTCGGCGGTGGCGAACATGGCGCCGACGAAGACGAGCGCCAGAGTGATGACCTGGACGGGGCGCAGGGTGATGGCGGAGCGGGCCGGACCGCCCGCTTCAGCGGCGCGGACCTTCGGTTCGGTGGCGCGGTGAAGGAGGAAAGCCAGCGTTCCAAGCGTGAGGAAAGCCGTGCTGGCGAGCATGCCCGCCTCAGGGAATAGCGAAACCGCAAGGCCCACCGAGAGCGACGCGCCGGCGATGTAGATCAACTCGTCGACCGCCGATTCGAAGGCGAAGGCGGTATTGAGTTCGGGGCGGTTGCGGAAAATCTCGCTCCAGCGGGCCCGGACCATCGCCGACATGCTGGGCATGGCGGCGGCGATGAAGGCGGAGGCGAACAGGGTCCAAAGGGGCCAGTCCCGGTTGGCGGCGGCGATGAGGACGAGGAAGGCGGCGGCCGAGATGATCGTCGTCGGGGCGACGATGGCGGTTTGCCCGTACCGGTCCACGAGGCGGGAAAGCTGCGGGGCGGCGAAGGCGTTGGTGAACGCAAAGGTGGCCGAGACGGCGCCCGCGAGCCAGTATTCGCCATGGGTCTGCGAGAGCATGGCCACAATGCCGATCGGTGCCATGGCAATGGGCAGGCGCGCGACGAAGGCAGACGCCGAAAAGCCCTTTGCGCCTGGCGTGCTGAAGATTTTCCGGTAAGGGTTCGACATTGCGGGATTCCTTGATCAGAGCGGACCCGCCCCGTATATACATACGCGGCGTATGTGAGCGATGTAGCCACATACGTCTCGTATGTCAATTTAGATACGTCGCGTATGAAAAAGGATTTCGCATGCGCAAGCCACGCAAGGAAATGATTGCCGAAACCCGGGCGAAACTGCTCAAGGCGGCGCGGCGCGCGTTCGGCACGGTCGGCTACGCGGAGGCGTCGATGGACGATTTCACGGCGGAAGCGGGGCTGACGCGGGGGGCGCTCTACCACCAGTTCGGGGACAAAAAGGGGCTGCTGCAGGCGGTCGTTGCCGAGATCGATCACGAAATGACAAAACGGCTCGAGGCGATCGCTGAGGCGGCGCCCAATCTCTGGGACGGGGTGGTGCGCGAATGGACGGCCTATATCGAGATGGCGCTCGAGCCGGAAATCCAGCGCATCATATTCCGCGACGGGCCGGCGGTTCTGGGGGACATTTCGCAGTGGCCGGACACCAACGGGTGCATCGCGGCGCTGCGCGAGAGCCTCGACGCGCTCAAGGCGGACGGCGTGATCGGGGATATCGATACCGAGGCCACGGCGCGGCTCATCAACGGCGCGGCGAGCCACGCGGCGATGTGGATCGCGGCGTCGGACACGCCCGAGGAGACCTCGAAGCGGGCGGTCGCGAGCTTTACCGCGATCCTCGAGGGATTGCGGACGGTGCCGGCGGTGCGGTAGCGGCGGGGCCTAACGGCGCGCGCGGGCGAGGTTTGTAACCCCCGACTGGCGGAAGCGGGCGACGACGGCTTTGAGCGGTTCGGGGCGGTGCAGGTGGAAGCCCTGGCCGTATTTCACCTTGAGCGTGCGCAGGACGTCGAGGACGTCCTCGTCCTCGATCTTTTCGGCCACGACATTGTAGCCGACGGTCTTGGCGATCCGTGCGATGGACGAGACGATGGCGCGGTCGAACTTGCTTCTCACGAGGTTTTCGACGAAGGCCCCGTCGATCTTGATGCTGTCGATGGGGAAGCGGCGCAGGTACTGGAACGAACTGAGCCCGGCGCCGAAATCGTCGAGGCTGAGGCGGCAGCCGCGCTCGCGGGCACTGGCGAAGAAGCGCTCGGCGGCCTCGACATTGGTGAAGGCCGCGGTTTCGGTGATCTCGAAGACGATGTTTTGCGGAAGGGCGCCGCTGCGGCAGATCGTGTTGTCGACGAACGCCCAGAGTTCGGGGTCCGAAAGCGTCTGGGCGGAGAGGTTGATGCCCAGGGTCAGGCCGCCGGGCTCGGCCATTTCGGCGCCGAATTGGGAGAGCGCCCGGCGCAGGACCCAGCGATCGAGCATCGGGGCCATGCCGAAGCGCTCGGCGGCCGGGATGAATTCGGCAGGCGGAATGAACCGCCCGTCCCTGTCGGTGAGGCGCGCGAGGACCTCGACGCGCCCGCACGAGGTGTAAGGATCGTCGATACGGCGGAGTTCCTGACCGTAAAGCTGCAGGCGGCCATCCTCCTTGCCCTGGTTCACCTCCGCCATGATTTTGGCGGAGGTCAGCCCGAAGCCATGGCGCGACCACTCGGTCGAAAATACCGCAAAGCGATTGCGGCCGGAGGTCTTGGCCGCGTAACAGGCGTCGTCGGCGCGGGCGAGCAGGTCGGCCGGCAGGGTGCCGGCGTCGGCGAGCTCGGCTATGCCGATGCTGGCGCCAAGCGGGGGGTGCGCCCGCGACGGCATGACCTGGAGCGTGCCGACGGCGGCGATGAGCGATTTGGCGACCTCCTCGGCAGCGCGAACGTCTCCGGGTAGAAGGATGACGAACTCGTCGCCGCCCAGCCGGGCGGCGGAAGCGCCCTGGGGCAAACGGGCGCGGATCAGCTCCGCCAGGGCGCGGAGCGCGTCGTCGCCGGCGGCATGGCCGCCATAGTCGTTGAGGGCCTTGAAGTAGTCGAGGTCGAGGTAAAGCAGCGTGAAGCGTTCGGAGGGGACCTTGTCGATGGCGTGCCGCAGCACGTCTTCGAGGGCAGAGCGGTTAAGGAGGCCGGTGAGCGCGTCGTGCCGGGCGGCGTGGGCGAGTTCGCGCTTCTTGAGCCACTCGCTCGTCATGTCCTTGAGCGAATGCACGGCGCCCAGGATGCGGCCGTCCTGGGCGCGGATGGGGCTGTTGGTGAGGCGCACGAGGATGGGCTCGCCTTTTCTGGCAAGCACCAGCACGTCCCGGTCGAGGGGAGTATCCGAGGCGAAGGGAGGCGCCTCGGCGCTGGCCTGCGCGATGACCTCGGAAAAGCGGCGCCCCAGAAGCGCAGCCTCGTCACCCAGAAGGGCCTGGGCCGCGCGGTTGACGAAGTTGATATTGCCCTCGATGTCGGAACTGACGACACCGTCGTCGATGGCGCGCAGGGTGACCTGGAAGCGCTCTTTTTCAGCCTCGAGGGTTTCGGCGGCGACAACTTCGTCGGTGACGTCCCGGATCGAGCCGATCAGCCGCTTCCAGCCGTCCTTCTCGGCGTATTGGGCGAGGGTTTCCACGTGCCGGACGGCGCCGTCGGCGCGCACGATGCGATAGCGCAACACGGTGGTTCCAGCGGATATCTCTGCGGCGGCGGCATGGGCGGCCTCGGCGCTGGCCCTGTCTTCGGGGTGCAGGAAGCTGTGCCAGGTGCTCCTTTCGAGTTCCTCCGGACCGGGGCCCAGGCCGAAGATCTCGCGGGTGCGCTGATCCCAATAGCTTTTCTCGGCGACGGGGTCGAACTGCCAGATGCCCATGCGGGCGGCTTCGAGGGCGAGGTCGAACTGCCAGTTGGTCCGTTCGAGTTCGAACTCGGCCGTTTTTTGCGGGGTGATGTCGGTCTGGACGCCGATGACGCGGACGGGCCGGCCCGCTTCGTCCCATTCGACGACCCCGCCGCGGTCGAGAACCCAGATCCAGCGGCCGCTCTTGTGACGCAGGCGCAGTTCGGTTTCGATCCCTTCGGCGTCGCCATAGATGTGCTGCTCGCCACTGCGGATGGCGCGTGCGCGATCGTCAGGGTGGGTCAGCTGGAGCCACAGATCGCTCGCTTCGGGGAGTTCGCCCGGCGCGTAACCGAGCATCGCGTACCAGCTGTCGGAATAAAAGCAGGTGTCGGTGCGCAGATCCCAGTTCCATACCCCCATGCCGGCGCGCGTCAGCGCGCTCTTCCAGAGGTCGGGGCTAAAATCTGTTGTATTCATAGAGTGTCTCCAGCTGGCGCCATTTTGGCAAGAAAGCCGGAAAGACTTTGTTAAGCCGCGTGTTACGGGGGAAAAGCGGCCTTTTCAGGACCGGCGGCGCTTACGCCACCAGTCCGTTGGTGTCGTCGGGTGTGTCGGTGAAGGTTTCGCCGAACTCCCCTGCCCCGTCGACGAGGGCACGCGCGGCCTGCTGCGCGGCGGCGACGGACTCGAAAACTTTGCCTTCGAGCGGGAAGACGCCGAGCTTCACGGCCATGAAACGGAAGTCGCCATCGCCGGGAACGACGACGCCTTGGGGTTCACCATGGACAGAGATAACAATCGGCTTGGTCATTTCGAAAAGTCTCCGAAGCGATCCGCCCAAACCCTGGGACGGTGCTAACAGTCTAATGTGAGGGTCTTGTGACGGCGGTGTGGCGTTATCGCGCTACGCGCCAGGTCCAGGAGCTACACATCGAGTCCGTATGTCGTTTGCATACGGAATACGTGGAGACGGACGCGGTCAGGCGTGCCCAAACTGTTAGTGTTACCATTATGCCGAACTCCAGCCTGACCTTTCGGAACGCCTCTGTGAGGCGTCGCGGAAGGTCTTTTACCAAGAACATGCGTGGAAATCGAGCCCCCTTGTGCCAAATGGTCACACGAAGGCGAAAAACTTCCCGCGCAGTGAACGGCAAATGGGGAACACCGTTCCCGGTTTAAAGGCTAGAAAAGGTCGAGCTGGGACGGTTTTACCGGCTTGACGTCCTCAGCTTTGTCCGAATCCGGGGACGGCTTTTCCACAGCGACCGGCGCAATCAGATCTTCGCCCTCGTTGCGAGCGGAATTGACGCGGCTGGACACCGGATGGGCGGTCATCGTGCCCTGGGGGGCGGAGCGAATCGCCGCGAGCGCGGTTCCGGCATCGGTGCCGCGGACGTCGAGCCAGGCGTCGAGATCGGCCCTGTCGAGGATTGCGGGCATGCGGTCATGGATATGGACGAGGTCGGGATTGGCCGGGACGGTTATGACCGCGGCGCTGTCGATCTCCTCGCCGTTGGGGCCCATCCAAGTGGCGTAGAGACCCGCCATGGGGAGCGGCTCGCCGGAGGCAAGGGCGATATAGTGGGGGATCTTCGTGCCGTCAGGGGCGCGGTGCCATTCGTAATAGCCCGAGGCAGGAACGACGCAGCGGTGGTGCTTTACCGAATCGCGGAAGGCGGGCTTTTGCGCCATGGATTCGGCGCGGGCGTTGATGATGAGCGGGAACTCGCGCGGGTCCTTGACCCAGGCGGGCACGAGCCCCCAGCGGGCGAGCTTTGCGGCGCGGGCACCGGATTCATCGCGCATGACCGACAGAATCGGCTGGGTGGGCGCAATATTGTAGCGTGGCGGGTACTCCGGTACATTCCGAACCCCGAACAGGGTTTCCATCGCCTCGGATGGCAGCGTGAAAGCGTAGCGTCCGCACATGAATATTCGGCTCCTTACCGGGCCGTTATAGCAAGAGGAAGCGCCGCATGCAGCCCAATGCCTGCTCGATTGCCCTTTTGAACGGCAATGCGGTGCTTTTGATCCAGCGCGCCTATGCACCCTTCGAGGGGCTATGGACGCTGCCGGGCGGGCGGATGGATTTGGGAGAAACCCCCATCGAGTGCGTCAAGCGCGAGCTGTTCGAGGAAACCGGGCTGATCGTCAGCGCGCCGGCGCAGGTTCTGACCGAAACCGTCGGCGAGGGTGCGATGCGATACCGGCTGGCGGTGTTCACCGCGCGGCATCCGTTCCGGGCGCCGATGGTCTGCGACGAGATCGCCAATTGGGACTGGGTGCTGTTGGAGGAAATCCCCCGCTACAAGACGACGCCGAACCTTGCACGGATCGTTGCGGCTTGCGCGCGGCATCTGGATAGCTATGGATATGCGTCGTAGCTAACGGCTTGCCGGGGTTTTCGTTCTGAAGCGTCTTGTTGTCATCCTTGCCGCCCTTTTGCCCGGCGCCGCGCTGGCGGTCGATCCGCCCTATCAGGCACAGATGGAGCGGCTTTCGGAGATTCTGGGCAGTCTTTATATGCTTGGCCCCCTGTGCGGCGGCGACGAGATCGACTGGCGGTCGCAGATGGCGGAGCTGATCGCGCTCGACGAACCGGACGCGGACCGGCGGGCGCGGCTCGCGGGGGCCTTCAATGCCGGGTACGAGTCCTATGCGCGATTCTACCGCACCTGCACGCCGTCGGCGGAACTGGCCCTCGAACGCCTTCTCGACGAGGGTGCGGCGCTGGCGCGCGATATCCACACACAATTTGCCGAATAGGCCGGAAGCCGGGGCTTTCGGTCGGGATTTGCACAGATTTCGACGTCGGCATTAACCAATTGGTCATTTGTTCTTAGCAGTGCCGCAAAGCCGTGATAACACTCGGCTTATGAGCATTTGGCGCAGCACATTTCCGTTTTCCGCATCCGTAGCCGGCCTTGAGGCCGAACATGAAGAGCGTCAGATCGCGCTCGAGTATCTCGCGGACGCATGGAACGCCGCGGACAGCGACGGGGTGGACACGCAGGCGCTCGCGCACGCCGCGATGTTCGCGGCAATCGCGACGCTGGTGAAGGATCACGGCGAAGAGGCCGTGGCCAAGATGATCGGCGATATCCCGGACCGAATCAGCAACGGGGAATACTCGCTGGATCGGGTACTGCAATAGCGGTTCCGGCCGCCCGGCTTTGCTACCACTCCAGCACGATCTTGCCCGCGCCGCCCTGGATGGCGGACTGGAAGGCCGTGTCGAAATCCTCCGCGGGGAAGCGGTTGGTGATGACGGGGCGGACGTTGAGGCCGGATTCGAGCATGGCGAGCATCTTGTGCCAGGTCTCGAACATTTCGCGCCCGTAGATGCCCTTCAAGGTCAGCATTTTCAGGACCAGCCTGGCGAAATCGTATTCGAACGGTTTTGCCGGGAGCCCCAGCATGGCGATCTTGCCGCCCATGACGAGGTGATCGGTCAGCGTTGCGAGGGCGGCGGGGGCGCCGCTCATTTCGAAGCCCACGTCGAAGCCCTCGTTCATGCCGAGAGATCTGACGATGGCGCGCAGGTCGTCGGACGTATTGGCGGTCACGATCTCGGGCTCTGTCTTTTTTGCGAGGTCGAGCCGGTTGTCGTTGGGATCGGTGATGACCACGTGGCGGGCACCGGCGTGCTTGGCGACCGCGGCGCTCATGATGCCGATGGGGCCGGCGCCGGTGATCAGGACATCCTCGCCCACGAGATCGAAGGCGAGCGCGGTGTGGACGGCGTTGCCCAGCGGATCGAGGATGGCGCCCATCTCGTCGTCGATCGCATCGGGGAGCGGGACGATGTTGAAGGCGGGGACCTTGACGTATTCGGCGAAGGCGCCGGGGAGGTTGACGCCCACGCCCTTTGTCTCGGGGTCGAGATGGAAGCGCCCTGCCCGGCTGGCTCGGGATTTGAAGCCGATGACGTGGCCTTCGCCCGATACGCGCTGGCCGACCTTGAGATTGGTGACCGCAGAGCCGAGTTCGGCGACGGTGCCGCAATATTCGTGGCCGATGGTCATGGGGACCGGGACGGCGGACTGAGCCCAGGCGTCCCATTTATAGATGTGCAAATCGGTGCCGCAGATGCCGGTTTTGGTCACCTTGACGAGAACGTCGTCGGGTCCGAGTTCGGGGACCGGAACCGTTTCCATCCAGAGGCCGGGTTCGGCCCTGGCCTTGACGAGAGCTTTCATGGTGCGGGTCATCGGACGGTTTCGAGCTCCCTGCGTGCGGCGACAAAGGCGTCTATGGCGGCGGTGATATCGTCGTCGGTCAGGGCGGCGGACATCTGGGTGCGGATGCGGGCCTTTTCGCGCGGGACGACGGGGAAGGAGAATGCCGAGACGAGGACGCCACGCTGCTGCAGGGCGCTGGCCATGGCGCCCGCCTTGGTGGCATCGTAGAGCATGACCGGAATGATGGGCGTTTCGCCGGGAACGAGGTCGAAGCCGGCATCCGTCAGCGCAGTGCGGAAGCGGTTGGTATGGCGGGCGAGGGTTTCGCGGCGGTCGTCGGCGGCCTCGGCGATCTCGATGGCCTTGATGGCGCCGGCGGCGACCGCTGGCGGCAGGGCGTTGGAGAAGAGATAGGGCCGTGCGCGCTGGCGGAGGATATCGATGACCGGCTGCGGGCCGGCGATGAAGCCGCCCATGGCGCCGCCGAGGGTTTTGCCGAATGTGCCCGAGACGATGTCGACGCGATTGCCGGCGCCGGTGAGCGCAGGCGTGCCTTTGCCCTTTTCGCCAAGATGGCCGGTGGCGTGGCAGTCGTCGATCATGACGGCGGCGTTGTGGCGTTCCGCGAGGTCGCAGATTTCGGGGAGTTTGGCGATATAGCCGTCCATCGAGAAGACGCCGTCGGTGACTATGAGCTTGAAGCGCGTGCCTTCGGCGCTGGCGATCTTCAATTGCGTTTCGAGGTCGTCCATATCCGAGGTGGCGAAGCGGAAGCGGCGGGCCTTGGAAAGGCGCACGCCGTCGATGATCGAGGCGTGGTTGAGCGTGTCAGAGATAATGGCGTCGTCGGGACCCAGCAGGGTTTCGAAGATGCCGCCATTGGCATCGAAGCACGAGCCAAAGAGAATGGCGTCGTCCTTGTCGAGATAGCGGGCGATTGTGGCTTCCAGCTGCTTGTGAAGCTCATGGGTGCCGCAGATGAAGCGGACCGAGGCCATGCCGGAGCCGTATTTTTCAAGCGCGGCGACGCTGGCGGCGACGACTTCGGGGTCGTCGGCGAGGCCGAGATAGTTATTGGCGCACAGGTTGACCATCTCCCGCCCGCCGACCTTGACGCGGCCGGACTGGGACGACCCGATGGCCATCTCGTGCTTTTCGAGCCCGTCGGCACGGATGTCCTCGAGGGTGGCCGAGAGGTGCTCGGCAAGACCTTTCATCATGGGATAGTCTCCTCAACTCGCCTCTAACGGCTAGCGCGACGCGATCAGACCGGCAAGGGGCCGTCGGACTTTACCTCTTCCATGACCGGGTAGGTGCGGGTTTCGCTGACGCCCGGGAGGGTGAGGAGTACGTCGCCCAAGAAGGAGCGGTATTGCGACATGCCGGCGAGGCGCGCCTTCAGAAGATAGTCGAAGCCGCCGGCAACCATGTGACATTCGAGCACTTCGGGGACCTTGCGGACGGCCTTGGCGAATTTGTCGAAGGCGTCGGGGGTGGTCTTGTCGAGCGAAACCTCGACGAGGACGAGGAGCTCGAGCCCGACACTCTTGGGATCGACGCGGGCGGCGAAGCCGGTGATGATGCCGTGGGCCTGGAGGCGCTTGAGGCGGTCGCTCATCGAGGTGGGGGCGAGCCCCACGCGCTGGGCGAGCTCGGCATTGGTGACCCGTCCGTCGAGCTGGAGCTCTTTCAGGATGCGCCGGTCTATGCGATCTATTTCCGTCATATGTACGCTCCGCGCAGGATTTTCCAAAAGTTCTACGGGAAAACGCGGAAATATCCAATAGCCCTCCGGATGGAACCGGCACATGCTCGGTGCAATTGCCCTTAAAGCGGCAAGCGACCATAGTTATCATTACAGCACTGAGGCATCCTGCGATGGCTATCGATGCGAAGACCGCGCCCGTTTCCAACGCTCCGGCGCGCCCCTTTTCCGAGTTTCTGGGACGCACGCCGCGCGAGGGCGAGCCGCTGAGGGCGGCGATCACGGCGGCCTACCGGCGGCCAGAGGCCGAGGCCGTGCCGCCGCTTTTAGAAGCGGCGACGGTTTCGAGCGCGGAGGCGGACAAGATCCGCGCGCTGGCGGAAAAGACCGTCAGGGCCATCCGTACCCACGGGCCGGGCTGGGGCATTGACGGGCTGATCCATGAGTATGCGCTTTCGAGCCAGGAAGGCATTGCGCTCATGTGCCTGGCCGAGGCGCTGTTGCGCACGCCGGACAACGAGACGCGGGATCTCCTGATTGCCGACAAGATCGCGCCGGGGAACTGGCAGAGCCATCTGGGCATGGACCGGTCGATCTTCGTCAACGCGGCGACGTGGGGGCTGGTGGTGACCGGGCGGCTGGTGACGCCGGTGGACGAGCAGGGACTTTCGAACGCGCTGTCGCGGCTCGTCTCGCGCTCGGGCGAACCGGTGATCCGGGCCGGGGTCAAAATGGCGATGAAGATGCTCGGCGAGCAGTTCGTCTGCGGGCAGACGATCAAGGAAGCCATCAAGAACGGCAGGCGGCTGGAGGAAAAGGGCTTTTCCTACTCCTACGACATGCTCGGGGAGGCCGCGACGACGGCCGAGGACTCCCAGCGCTATATGGACGACTATGTCCGGGCCATCCACGCCATCGGCAAGGCGGCCAAGGGCAAGGGGCTTTACGAGGCGCCCGGGATTTCGATCAAGCTCTCGGCGCTCCATCCGCGCTATGCGCGGGCACAATATGACCGGGTGGTGGGGGAATTGCTGCCGCGGCTCAAGGAGCTTGCGGCGCTGGCCAAAGGCTATGGGATCGGGCTCAACATCGATGCGGAGGAGATGGACCGGCTCGAGATTTCGCTCGATCTGCTCGAGGCGCTGGCGATGGACCCGGCCTATGCGGGCTGGGACGGGATCGGTTTTGTCGTTCAGGCCTATTCCAAGCGCTGCCCCTATGTTCTCGACTGGATCATCGACCTTGCAAAGCGCAGCGGGCACCGGATCATGGTGCGGCTGGTGAAGGGCGCGTACTGGGATTCTGAGATCAAGCGCGCGCAGATCGAAGGGCTCGAGGATTTCCCGGTCTTTACCCGCAAGGTGCACACGGATGTGAGCTATATCGCGTGCGCGCGGAAGCTTCTGGACGCGCGGGCGCATGTGTTTCCGCAGTTCGCGACGCATAACGCGCAGACGATGGCGACGATCTATACGCTGGCCGGGCCGGACTTCAAACGCGGCGACTACGAGTTCCAGTGCCTGCACGGGATGGGCGAGCCGCTTTATAACGAGGTCGTACCCAAGGAGAAGCTGGACCGGCCGTGCCGGATCTACGCGCCGGTGGGCAGCCATTCGACGCTTCTGGCATATCTGGTGCGCCGGCTTTTGGAGAACGGAGCGAATTCGAGCTTCGTCAACCAGATCGCCGATGAGGATATCCCGGTCGGGCGGCTGGTGGCCGACCCGGTGGCGGTTGCGAAGGCGATTTCGCCGGTGGGGTCGAAGCACCCCGATATCGCGCTGCCCAAGGACATTCTCGCGCGGGGGCGGACCAATTCGCGAGGGCTCGACCTGAGCAACGAAGATGCGCTGATCGCGCTTTCGGAGGCGCTGGACGCGACCGTCGAGACGGAGTGGACTGCGGGCGAGGACAAGGGCGGCCCGAACCGGCCGTCGGTCAATCCGGCCGACCACCGCGACGTGGTCGGGATGGTCCATGAGCCGACCGAGGCGATGGTACCGGAGGTGATGGCGCGGGCCAGCGCGGCTGCGCCCGGGTGGGCCGCCGAGGCGCCCTCAGCGCGCGCGGCGATCCTTTATCGCGTCGCCGATGCAATGGAAGACCGCATGGAGCGCTTCATGGCGCTGGCCATGCGCGAAGCCGGAAAGACGGCGGCGAACGCGGTTGCCGAGGTGCGCGAGGCGGTCGATTTCCTGCGCTATTACGGACAGCAGGTGGACGAGACGTTCGACAACGCGACCCATCGTGCGCTCGGGCCGGTGGTGTGTATTTCGCCGTGGAACTTCCCGCTTGCGATCTTCACCGGACAGGTGGCCGCGGCGCTCGGGGCGGGCAATCCGGTCGTCGCCAAGCCGGCGGAAGAGACGCCGATCATCGCGCAGGAGGCAGTGCGCCTGTTCCACGAGGCCGGGGTGCCTCAGGACGTTCTGCAGTTCATACCCGGCGACGGGTCGATCGGCGCGGCGCTCGTTGCTCATGAAGCGGTGTGCGGGGTGATGTTCACCGGGTCGGTTCCGGTGGCGCACGCGATTGCACGGCAACTGGCCGGGCGGACGCTGCCCAATGGCGCGCCGATCCCGCTGGTGGCGGAAACCGGAGGGCAGAACGCACTCGTCGTCGACAGTTCGGCGCTGACCGAACAGGTGGTGCTCGATGTGATCGCCTCGGCCTTCGACAGCGCGGGGCAAAGGTGTTCGGCGCTGCGGGTCCTGTGCCTGCAGGAGGAAGTGGCCGACCGGACGCTCGAGATGCTCAAGGGCGCAACGCGCGAGCTGACGCTGGGTAAACCCGACCGGCTTGCGACCGATGTCGGCCCGGTGATTACCGAAGAGGCGCGTGACACTATCGCCGGGTATATCGAGAGGATGCGGGAGAAGGGGTTCAATGTGACGACGCTGGACCTGCCTGGGTCCACCGCACACGGCACCTTCGTGCCGCCGACGATCATCGAACTCAAGGATATTTCCGATCTCGGGCCCGAGGTGTTCGGGCCGGTGCTGCACGTGGTGCGCTACAAGCGGAACGCGCTCGATGCGCTGATCGAAAAGATCAACGCGCTCGGGTACGGGCTCACCTTCGGGCTCCATACGCGGATCGACAAGACCATGGCCGACGTCGCGGGCGCGGTCGAAGTGGGCAATATCTACATCAACCGCAACCAGATCGGCGCCGTGGTCGGGGTGCAGCCGTTTGGCGGGCACGGGCTCTCGGGCACGGGGCCGAAGGCCGGCGGGCCGCTATACCTGCGGCGCCTGGTTTCGACGACGAGCCGGAAGGTGTTCGACCTGCCGCTGCGGCAGCCCGGCCCGACCCTGCAGGGGCTTGCCGAATGGGTCGACGCGCGAGACGAGGATCAACTCGCCGACGCGGTTCTGCGGTACGGACGGCATCCGGCGATCAATGCGGAGAGCGAACTCAGCGGTCCCGTGGGTGAGAAGAACGTCTATCTCACGCACGGCAAGGGCGTGGTGCTCGTCGCGCCGCAGACGCTGACGGGGCTGGCGCATGGGTTGGCAGCAGCGCTGGCGGCGGGCAATGACGCCGTGGTCGAGGGCGGCAGCGAGATCGAGGCACTGGTCGCGTCGCTGCCGCAGGAGATCGGTTCGCGCGTCAAAATGGCGGGCGCTGAGGACTTCGAGCGGGCCGATGCGGTGCTCGTCGAAGGCGATGCGGAGACGGTCGGCGCGATGAGCCGCCGGGCGGCGGAGCGCGAGGGGGCGATCGTCCTGGTACAGGGATTTGCGACCGGGCTGCTCGAGAGCGGCGAGGCGGTTTATGCCGTGGACCTGCTCGTCAACGAGGTGGCGATCAGCACGAATACGGCGGCGGCTGGCGGGAATGCGAGCCTGATGGCAGTGGCTTAGGTTCAGGGTTGCGCTATGCGCGCCGAACACCCCTACCCTTAATCCCTCCCCACAAGGGGGAGGGAGACCATGCAGTGCCTGGCGCGCCGATAATGACTTGGGGGGCGCCGATTTTTTCGGCTTGCGCCAAATCCCCGCAAAAGGGGGAGGTGCCGGGCTGTACTCGCGGTGGCCCGTCATTCGAGACGCGGCCATCCTGCTCGTTGGAAGGTGTGCCGCCGGGTGCCCTACCCCTCCGGCTGCAGTGTTTCCATGAAGCGGATGGGTTGGCCCTGGGCGGGGGTGACGAGTTCGTTTTCCCACATCACGGTTGCGCCGCGGATGACGGTGCCGACCGGCCAGCCCTTGACCGAAACGCCGTCATAGGGCGTCCAGCCGGCCTTCGAGGCGACCCAGTCGTTGGTGATGGCTTCGGTGCGGTTCATGTCGACGACGGTCAGGTCCGCGTCGTAGCCCACCGCGATGCGGCCCTTGCAGGCGAGATTGAAGAGGCGGTTGGGGCCGTGGCTGGTCATGTCGACGAAGCGCTGGAGCGAGAGGCGGCCGGCGTTGACGTGGTCGAGCATGATGGGGACGAGGGTCTGGACGCCGGTCATGCCCGAGGGGGACGCCGGGTAGGGCTTGTCCTTTTCCTCACGCAGATGCGGGGCGTGGTCCGAGCCGAGGATATCGGCGACGCCGTTGGCGACGCCTTTCCAGATGCCCTCGCGGTGCTCGGCGTCGCGAACGGGCGGGTTCATCTGCGCATAGGTGCCCAGCCGCGTATAGGCGGTCTCGTCGAGGGTCAGATGGTGCGGGGTGACTTCGACGCTCGCAACGTCCTTGTGACCGGCAAGGTATTCGATCTCTTCTTTCGTCGAGATGTGGAGGACGTGGATGCGCTTTCCGGTCTTGCGGGCGAGGCCGACGAGACGCTTCGTGCTCTTGAGCGCCGCTTCGGGATCGCGCCAGAGCGGGTGTGAGGACGGGTCGTTTTCGACGCGGACGGATTTACGCTCTTCGAGGCGGTATTCGTCTTCGGAATGGAAGGCCGCGCGGCGCGAGATGGCGCTGAGGATCGCTTCGACGCCCTCGTCGTCGGCAACGAGCAGCGAGCCGGTCGAGGAGCCCATAAAGACCTTGACGCCCGCGCAGCCTGGGAGGCGTTCGAGAACCGGGAGATCGGCGGTATTTTCGCGGGTGCCGCCGATATAGAAGGCAAAATCGCAGTGCATGCGGTTCGTCGCGCGGGCGATCTTGTCCTCGAAGGTTTCGCGGCTGGTGGTGAGGGGATTGGTGTTGGGCATTTCGAAAACGCCCGTCACCCCGCCCATGACAGCCGAGAGCGAGCCGGTTGCGAGGTCTTCCTTGTGGTCGAGGCCGGGTTCGCGGAAGTGGACCTGGGTGTCGATGACGCCGGGGAGGATGGTCAGCCCGGTGCAATCGACGATCTTATCGGCGGTGGCGGTGGAAAGCGAACCGATGGCGGCGATCTTGCCCTTGGAAACGCCGATATCGGCACCACCTATGCCATCGTGGTTGACCAGCGTGCCGCCTTTGAAGAGACAATCGAAGTGGCGACTCATGGCAAACGCTCCCGGTGGTGGTGGTAATTGCTACCGGGTGTAGCGGAGCGCGGGACGCGGAGTCCAGATTGGAGCCTGAAATGACCGTTTATTTGCGTGCGGATCGTATCGTTTTCCGGTTTTCCGGACCCGATGCGACGCATCTTCTGGGTGATGTCCTGACCGCGCCCGTCGACGAGACCGAGGGTGTGGCGCGCTGGTTCGCGCTTTTGACGCCACAGGGCAAGATCATCGCCGAGGGTTTGATCGGTTGGGCCGAGGGCGCGCACTGGGTGGATGTCCATGAGAGCGTGGCGGAGAATTTCCACAAGCGCATGCGGATGTACAAGCTGCGCGCCAAGCTCGAGATCGAGATGCTGAACGAGAGCCACCGCGTGGGCTGGGCCGAGGCGGCACCGGAGAACGGGATCGTCCATGCGGACGCGCGCGGCGAAGAGCTCGGCTATCGCGTGATCGCGGAAGCCGGCGCGGCGGCGGACTGGACTGAGGGCGATGCGCCGGAGGCGGCGCGGGTCGGCGCGGGCATTGCGGCGCTGGGGTGGGACTTCGATACCGAGGATGCGTTCCCGCACGATATCGGGATGGACCAGCTCGGCGGCGTCGATTTCAAGAAGGGATGCTATGTGGGCCAGGAAGTGGTCTCGCGCATGCAGCATCGCGGAACGGCGCGGCGGCGGCCGGTGATCGTCTCGGGGGTCAAGGCAGCGGCGCGCGGGGACACCCTTCTACTGAGCGGCAAATCGGTCGGCGCGATCGGGACGCCGGTCGGCGGCAGTGCGGTCGCCATCGTCCGTCTCGACAAGGTGGGCGAAACGGATCAGGTGACGCTCGACGACGCGCCCGTGCAGCTTGCCCTGCCCGGGTGGGCGCGCTACGGTTTCGCTGTCGAGATGACCGATTCCGAACAGTAATCAAGACACGGGGGCCGGATGGCAAGGGCACAATCGCGCGCCTGGCAGCGCATGCTTTCGGGCCGCCGGCTCGACCTTCTGGACCCCTCCCCGCTCGACGTGGAACTATCCGACATCGCCCACGGGCTGGCGCGGGTCGCGCGCTGGAATGGGCAGACGCGGGGCGATTATGCCTATTCGGTCGCTCAGCATTCGGTGCTCGTAACCGAGATCGTCGGGGCGATGGACACCGATATCGACGACGTCACCCAGCTTTATGCGCTTTTGCACGACGCGCCCGAATACGTGATGGGCGACATCATCTCCCCGTTCAAGGCGGCGATGGGGGGCAATTACCGTGAGGTCGAGGAACGGCTCCTGAGCGCCATCCATATCCGGTTCGGGCTGCCCGCAACGCCGCCGACCGCGGTGCGCAAGCTCATCAAGCGCGCCGACAAGGAAGCGGCGTTCTTCGAGGCCGTGAACCTTGCAGGGTTCGGGGCGGACGAGGCGCGCAAGATTTTCGGTGAGCCGACGCTGGCGGGCTTCGACCTGCCGGGGTTCGAGCGGCTGATTCGCCCCTGGCCGACCCAGGAAGCCCATGAGCGCTTCGTGGGCGTTTTCGACAGCCTTTTCGTAGAGCGCTGAAGCCGGAACCCGCCGGTTCCCAGGCTTTGGCCAACGCATTGAAATCCTTAAAGTTTGAATCGAATTTTAGGTATTAACCGTCGCGAAGGAAGGGCTTTGCGTTAACGGGCCGGAAAGGTTGATAAAGTGTTAACGCAACGTTGACGCTTTGAGGATTGGCCATGCGACCCGCCCGTTACAAGCCCGCCCACCACAGCACGCTGATCGCCCCGCATATCCGGGTCGCGGTGGCGTTTTTGTTCATCTGTGTTGCGCTTTTGGGGGCAAGCGGGGCGTTTGCGGACGAAGACGCGCCACTTTCCAATCTCGTGACGTTCGAGGGGCGGGATTACGACGTTACGGCCGAGGACTGGGTGTCGCTCGAACCGACCAGCACGGCGAGCGTGCGCAAGATCGGCTATGGCAAAGTGACCGAGGTCAACATCGCGACGACGGCGACCGGGGTCTATTCGAGCGACGCGATCGTTTCGCCCTATGTGCAATATCCGGGGATCGAGGTGCGGCCGGTGTTTTCGCCGCGCAAACTGTGGCAACTGGTTTCGGAGGCGACGCTGTCATATAGGGGGACGCGGGGCACGTCGTCTTCGATCCTGATCTGGGGCGAGGCGCCGAACGGGCTCCAGACCTACACCAGGATCACCGATCTGGGGCTGCACTCGTGCATGTCGGGCGGCAGCTTCATGGCGTGCTACACCAACCGGTAGCCTACCCGAACAGCCAGCCGGGCTTGAACCTATAGAAAACGTGAAGGCCGACCTGGGTGACCTGCTCCATGTTGCGGGCCCAATGGGGGCGGACATAGGTCGCGTGGTAGTGGGTCGCGTCGGCCACTTCGGAAAGATAGATATCCTCGTTGAGAACTTCGGCGGTGATCTCCTTGGCCTGCGCCCAGGCGTCCGGCTCGTTGATGCGGTCGGCGATGCCGTCGCAGGCGAAGGAGAACTGGCAGGCGTTGCGCCGGTGCTGGTTCTGGTAGACTACGCCGCAGATGGTGTCGGGGTAATTATGGTGCGCGACGCGGTTCATGATGACCTGCGCAACGGCGACCTGGCCGCGATAGCTTTCGCCGCGCGCTTCGAAATAAATGCCGGTGGAGAGGCACCACTGCTCGCGCTCTGAATAACTGTGCCGCGGGGTGAAATCGGTCGCGGGGGTGTTGGCGCGGGCGTAGGCGAGCGTCTCGGGGACATCGACCGGCGCGGGATTGCCGGACACGGCGTCGATGGCCGCGAGCCCGCCCGAGGAGACCATTTCGGGGTCTATGGAGGCAACGGACATCCGCGGGCCGCCTTCGTCCTCTGTCTCCGCCACCATCACCGCCGACTGCCGGGTGACGTTCGCATCTTCGAGCGAGCGGGCCGAGGCGATGGCCATGCGCGCCTCGTCGAATGCGCCGGAGAATTCGGCGATGTCGGTTGGCGGCGCGGCGCGGCCGGTCTTGCCCAAACGGTTCGGGCCGGTGAACACGGCGTTTTCGAACAGCGGCGCGACGGAGCCCGTGATGACCGGGGTGCCGGCTTCATAGCTCAGGAACGCGGCGGGCGTCGCGGGCATTTCGGTAGCGGGATCGAAGGTGCGGCTGCCGCCGGTGGGAACCGTGGTCATGCCAAAAAGCGAAAGGCTGAGCGCGAGCCCCAAAACGGCACGCGCTGGTCTGAGCGATGCACGGGCCCTTTTTGCCCGCACCGGGTGCTGCCGATACGCCATACTTTCACGCCAACTACTTTATATCGGTGCGACAGCGCCCCCAAGGGCCGGTCAGGCGCACCGAACGCCACGCAACTCTTCGGCAGTACGCGAGCCCGGCAGGCGGCTTTCAAAGCCCTCCGCAGCGGCTCAAATCGTGACCGCAAGCCCCGTGATGCCCAAAAGCAACACAAACCCGATCAAATGCCGACAATCGGGATGATCGATTATTAAGGTTAGAAAGGTGTAAACAGGGGCATTCGGGCGCGGGCAGGGAGACAATCGGGCGCGGGCGAGGAAATTTTCCGGCACAGATGTGACAGCAAGGCTGACCAAATTTGAGTGCGGCGGCGCGGGCTACACATCCTCCTGCGCCAGCACCATGCGCGCGACCGGGACGCGGTAGGGGGAGCAGCTTACGTAGTCGATATCGAGGCTGGAGAAGAATTGCAGGGAGCGCGGTTCGCCCGCGTGTTCGCCGCAGATGCCGACCTTGAGATGCGGATTGACCGCCCTGCCCCGTTCGATGGCAATGCGGATCAGCTCGCCCACGCCGCGCTGGTCGATGGTGACGAAGGGATCGACGTCGTAAAGCGCGCGGCGGTGATAGGTGGCGAGGAAAGCGGGGGCGTCGTCGCGGGAGATGCCGTAGGTGGTCTGGGTCAGATCGTTGGTTCCGAAGGAGATGAAATCGACTTCCCGCGCGATATCGCCGGCGCGCAGGCAGGCGCGGGGGAGCTCGATCATGGTGCCGAAGGCGAGGCTGGCGCCCTCGCGGAAGACCTCGGCGTTGCCGACGAGGTCGCGCACGCGGGATTTGACCCAGGCGACCTCGCGCGCGGAGGTAACGAAGGGCACCATGATCTCGAGATTGACCGGCTGGTCCTGGTTGTCCATGGCCGCCTCGACGCCGGCGACGAGGGCGCGGATCTGCATCGAGAGGATTTCGGGATAGGTGATGATGAGCCGGCAGCCGCGATGCCCGAGCATGGGATTGACCTCGACGAGACGTTCGAGCCGGGCGTGGAGCGCCTTGACCGAGAGCCCGAGGGCGGACGCGGTTTCCTCGATATCGTCTTCGGCGCGGGGCAGGAATTCGTGCAAAGGCGGGTCGAACAGGCGGACGTTGACCGGCTTGTTCTGCATGGTGGCAAAAAGCGCTGCGTAGTCGGCGGCCTGGTAGTCGACGAGCCCTTCGAGCGCGGTGGCGCGGTCGTCCTCGCTTTCCGAGAGAATAAGACGCCTGAGCGCGAGCATGCGGTCGGAGGAAAAGAACATGTGCTCGGAGCGCGCCAACCCGATGCCTTCGGCGCCGAAGCTCAGCGCAGTGCGCGTGGCCTCGATGGTTTCGGCGTTGGTGCGCACGGCAATGGTGCGGCTGTCGTCGGCCCAATCGAGCAGTCGCGAGAGCGCGCCGCCGATGTGTGGACGCGAGAGCGGCAGCGCGCCGGCGAAGACCTGGCCCTCGGTGCCATCGATAGTGATCTTGTCGCCGGCGGCAAAGCTGCGCTCGCCGATCCGGCAGGTGCCGCTCGAAGCGTCGATCTGCAGTGCCTTGACGCCGGCGACGCAGGGCTTGCCGGTGATGCGCGCGACCACCGCGGCGTGGCTCGTCATGCCGCCGCGGGCGGTCAGGACACCGGTTGCCGCCTTCATGCCCTCGATATCGCCGGGGCCGGTTTCCATGACAACGAGGATGCAGTGGCGCCCCCGGGCGCGGACGCGGGCGGCGTCTTCGGGGGAAAAGACGATCTCGCCGCTGGCTGCGCCCGGGGAAACGCCGAGACCGCTGGCGAGCGGCTCGGTGCCCGCGCCGTCGGCAAGCCTGGGGTGCAGCAATTGCGGCAGTTGCGAAGGGTTGAAGCGGCGGACGGCTTCGGCGGGGGTCCAGACCTTGCGGTCGACCCTGTCGACGGCGGCTTCGAGTTGCGCGCCGGCGCTCACTTCCACCGCGCGGGCGGAGAGAAATTGCGCTTCCTCGCCAGCGATCGCGACGACGCAGGCCATATGCTGGCCCGAGGCCGCGTCGAGCGCCTTGGCAAGGTCGAGGGCGCTTTGCGGCAGTTTGGGCAGGCGGTCGCCGGGGAGAGCGACGGGACCGAAGGCGCCGGTCGAGGTGTCGCGCGTGAGGAATTGCTCGAGCCGGCCTGAAGCTTTGGCCTGGACAACCACGATCTGGTTTTCGCGCGCTTCAAGTTCGGCTTCGCCGGCCCAGCCTTCGGGAGCACCGTATGAGGCGAAGGCCGCGGCGATGGCCTTGCCGAGGGGGCGCTCGGTATCGACGGCGTCCTCCTCGCTTTGTGGCGCGGGAATACCGATCTTGGCGGGCTTCAAACCAGGCAGATGCTTTGGCGCTGAGGTCCTGACCACGAGGTCGGGCGGCTGGCTGCCGGGCTTGACGAGCTTGAAGAGCGTCGCGACCCAGACCTTGCGCAGGCTGTCGCTGCGGGTTGTGCGCTCGGCCTGCAGCGCATCCCAGGATGCACGGGTGATTGCGATGGTGGGGACGACCGGCAGCCCCGCCTCGGCCATGGAATAGACCCACAACGCCTTGCCCACCAGAAGCCGTATCTGGCTCTTGGCGAGCGACGGCAGGCCCATGGCCGGCGCGAGCGCAAACATCTGCTGGGAAGGTGCCACCGGAAAATCCCTTTGATTCCCGGCCATATTGCCCATGACCGGGGCATTGGGCAACAGCCCACGCTGCGGTCAATTGACCGAATATCGTGGCTTGACTTGGGCGGGGGGAAACCGCATGTCAGGGCTATGAGCGCCAAACCCCTTCTCGATATCTATTTGTGCGCCCCGCGCGGGTTCTGCGCGGGCGTCGACCGCGCCATCCAGATCGTCGATCTGGCGCTCAAGAAGTACGGCGCGCCCGTTTATGTGCGGCACGAGATCGTGCACAACAAATACGTCGTCGACGGGCTGCGGGCCAAGGGCGCGGTATTTGTCGAGGAGCTTTCGGAAATCCCCGCCGGAACCGAGGCGCCGGTGATATTCTCCGCGCACGGGGTTGCCAAATCGGTGCCGGAGGAAGCGCGGCACCGGAACATGTTCTATCTCGATGCGACCTGTCCGCTGGTCACCAAGGTGCATGTGGAGGCCCAACGGCATGCCGAGGAAGGACGCGATATCGTCCTTATCGGACACAAGGGGCATCCCGAAGTCATCGGCACGATGGGGCAGCTGCCGCCGGGCAAAATCACGCTCGTCGAAACCGTTGCGGACGCGGAGACCTTCGCGCCGCGCGATCCGGCCAATCTGGCGCTCGTGACGCAGACGACGCTTTCGGTGGACGACACATCTGCCATCGTGATGGTGCTCAAGAGCCGGTTCCCCGAGATTGCCGTGCCGCACAAGGAAGACATCTGCTATGCGACCACCAACCGGCAGGAGGCCGTGAAGGCCGTGGCGCCGAAGGTCGATGCGATGATCGTCGTGGGGGCGCCCAATTCGTCGAACTCGATGCGGCTTGTGGAAGTGGGCGAGCGCGCCGGGTGCCGGGTTTCGGTGCTGGTGCAGCGGGCAAGCGATATCGACTGGGACCAACTCGAAGGCGTCACCTCGATCGGGATCACCGCCGGGGCGTCGGCGCCCGAGGCGCTGGTCGAAGAGGTGATCGACGCGTTTGCGGAGCGGTTCGCGGTTCAGGTCGAGATGGTTTCAACGGCGGACGAGAATATCGCCTTCAACATCCCGCGCGTCCTGCGCGAACTCGAAGCGGCGTCCGGGCACGTGGCGTGAGCGAGACGGTTCTCGAAACCGAGCGGCTGGTCCTCGAAAGCTGGACAATCGATCAGCTCGACGATCTTGTGGCGCTGCACGGCGACCCTGTGGTCACGCAATATCTGACGATCTCGGGAACCGTGTGGACCCGCGACATGGCGCGCGCGGCGCTTGAAAGCTGGATCGGGCTTTATGAGACCCGGCGGCTTGGGAAACTGCGCGTGCGGCGGAAATCCGACGCGCGGTTCATCGGGCGGGCCGGGTTCGGGATTTACGCGGGCGAGCCCGAGCTTGGCTATACGTTTTTTCGCGAGCATTGGGGACAAGGCTACGCGACCGAGGCGGCCGCGGGATTGCGCGACTGGTATTTCGCAAGCACGGACGAACCGCGCTTTATCGGGCTCGCGGATACGCGCAATACCGCCTCGATCCACGTCCTCAAGAAGATCGGGATGACACCGACGCATGTCGCGGACGCCGAGGGCGGGCTCAAGACGCAGTTTCTCAAAATGGAGCGGCCCGAAGGATGAGCCAGAGCGTGGTGATCCATACCGATGGAGCATGCTCGGGCAATCCCGGCCCGGGAGGCTGGGGGGCGATCCTGCAATATGGCGGGACCACAAAAGAGCTCAAGGGCGGCGCGCCGCTGACGACCAACAACCAGATGGAACTGACCGCGGCCATCGAGGCGCTCAACGCCCTGAAACGACCGTGCACGGTCGAAATTTATACCGACAGCCAATACGTCAAGAACGGCATCAATGGCTGGTTGTTCTCTTGGAAAAAGAACGGCTGGAAGACAGCGGCGAAAAAGCCGGTGAAGAATGTCGAACTCTGGCAGGCGCTCGATGCAGCGGTATCGCGGCACACGGTCAACTGGCACTGGGTGCGCGGACATGCCGGGCACGACCTCAACGAGCGCGCCGATCAACTCGCCAATGAGGGGATGGCGCCGTTCAAAAAGGGCGCGCGGGCGGGTTAGTGCGCCGCGGGCTTTTCCTTGCGGAATATCCCGAGCACAGGCGCGATTGCGTATTCGGCGACCGGTATCAATACGAAGCCCACAATGAGCCCGAGAATGCCGGCCAGGGTGGCCGTGGTGAGCCAGCCGATGACGCCGCCGATGGCAGGAACGATGGCTTCGACCGCGTGGGCGGCGTCTTCGATCCAGTGTTCGGGGGCGTCGAGGCCGAAGCCGGCCAGTCCATGAACGATGATGCCGCCGCCGACCCAGACCATTGCCGCGGTGCCCACGAGCGCGAGGGTTTTCATGAAACCCGGCATGGCCTTGACGATGCCGCGGCCGAGCGCCCTGCCCCAGCCGGTGCGGCCGTTTTTGGCGAGGTAGAGGCCGAAATCGTCGGCCTTTACGATGAGCGCCACGCCGCCATAGACGATACCGGTGATGCCGAAGGCGACGAGGGCGAGAACAGCGGCCTGATAGGCGATATTGCCCGAAGGGATCGCGGCAAGGGCGATTGTCATGATTTCGGCGGAGAGGATGAAGTCGGTCTTGATGGCGCCGGCGACGCGCTCGGCCTCGAGCTTGTCCGCATTGGCGGGGGACGGTTCCACCTTGGCTTCATGATGATGCGCCTGGTGGGGGAAGAGCATCGCGAATATTTTTTCCGCGCCCTCATAGCAAAGATAGGCGCCGCCGATCATCAGCAGCGGATTGATCAGCCAGGGCAGAAACAGGCTCAAAAGCAGCGCCGCGGGGAGCAGGAAGATCAGCTTGTTCTTGATGGATCCGATCGCGATCTTGCGCACGATGGGCAATTCGCGTTCGGGCGAAAAGCCATGAATGTAGCGCGGCGTGACTGCCGCGTCGTCGATTACCGCACCGGCAGCCTTGGCCCCGGCTTTCATCGCCTGCCCGGCGATATCGTCGAGCGAGGCAGCGGCGACCTTGGCGATGGCGGCGACGTCGTCGAGGAGGGCGATAAGGCCGACGCTCATGGGGTGGCTCCGTCTTTGTTTTTCGCTTATCCGGCGACCTTACCGAAATCGGCGACAAGGTGCATCGTGTCGCGGAGTCTGGCGAGGAGGTTGAGGCGGTTGGCGCGAATGGCGGGATCGGTGTCGTTGACGAGCACGGCCTCGAAGAAGGCATCGACCGGCGCGCGGAGCGCCGCGAGCGCGCTGACGGCGCCTGCGTAGTCGTCGGCGGCGAGCTTGGCGTCGACGGCGGTGCGGGCAAGGTCGATGGCGGTTGCCAGTTCGGTTTCCTCGGGGGCGGTGAGGGCCTTGGCGTCGACGCCGCCGGTATAGGCCGTGTTGTCCTTCTTCTCCTCGGCGACGACGATATTAACGGCGCGCTTATAGCCCGCAAGGAGCGCCTTGCCGTCGTCAGTTTCAAGCAGCGTGCCGAGCGCGGTGACGCGGGAGACGATCTGGAGGATGTCGTCGCTGTCCCCGGAAATGACGGCGTCGACGAGGTCGTGACGGGCGCCGGCGTCGCGGAGGGAGACCTTGAGGCGGTCGTGGAAGAAGGCGAGGAGGTCGCCGTTCTTCACGAAGGCGTTGAGGGCGAGGCGCAGGTCGTTCTCCGTAATAATACGGATCACACCCAGCGCGGCGCGGCGCAGGGCGTAGGGGTCCTTGCTGCCTGTCGGCTTTTCGTCGATGGCCCAGAAGCCGGTGAGGATGTCGAGCTTGTCGGCGAGTGCGACGGCGATGGCGACGGGATCGGTGGGGACGCGGTCGGAGGGGCCGAGCGGCTTGTAGTGGTCCTCGATGGCGGCGGCGACCTGAGGCTTTTCGCCTTGCGCGAGGGCGTAATAGCGGCCCATCAGGCCCTGCAGCTCGGGAAATTCGCCGACCATGCCTGTGGGGAGGTCGGCCTTGGAGAGCTGCGCGGCACGCCGGGCGTCGGTGACGTCGGCGCCGACCAGCGGTGCGATTTCGGCGGCGAGTTTTTCGATGCGGGCGACACGCTCGGCCTGCGTGCCGAGCTTGGCGTGGAAGACGACGTTTTCAAGCTTCGGAAGATTGTCCGCGAGCGGCGTTGCCAGGTCGGTGTCGTAGAAGAACTTGGCGTCCGAGAGCCGCGCGCGGATGACGCGCTCATTGCCCGAAACGATGGTCTTGCCGTCGTCCTCGGCGACGAGGTTGGAGGTGAGGATGAACCGGTTGGCGAGTTTGCCGGTGGCCGCGTCGCGCAGGCAGAAGCATTTCTGGTTGGCGCGGATGGTGGCGATGATGGCTTCCTCGGGGACCGAGAGGAAGGCTTCGTCGAAGCTCCCCATCATGACGACGGGCCACTCGACGAGGCCGGCGACTTCTTCGAGAAGCCCCTCGTCCTCGATGAGCTCGAGCCCCTGGGCGAAGGCGAGCTGGCGGGCGTCGGCGCGGATGATGTCCTTGCGCCGGTCGATATCGAGGACGACTTTCGCCTTTTCGAGCGCCTGTACGTAGTCGTCGAAGCGGCGGACCTTGATCGCGTCGGGGGCGAGGAAGCGGTGGCCGAAGGTCTGGTTGCCCGTCGCGATGCCGTCGATCTCGAACGGCACGATTTCGGGCTCCTCGCCCTCGGGGCCGAAGGTGGCGGTGACGGCGCGCAGGGGGCGCACCCATTCGAGCCGCCCCGAACCCCAGCGCATGGGCTTGCCCCAGGGGAAGGACTGCACCGTTTTGGGCAGGATGTCCTTGAGGATCTCGATGGCCGGGGCGCCCTTTTTCTCGATCACCGCGACGTAGAAATCGCCCTTTTTGGGGTCGGACTGGATCTTGGCCTCGTCGATAGAACCAAGCCCGGCGCCGCGCAAAAAGCCCTCGACGGCCTTGTCGGGAGCGCCGACCTTGGGGCCCTTGCGCTCCTCGCGGGTGTCGGGGGATGCGGCAGGCAAGCCGGTGACGGTCAGCGCGAGGCGGCGCGGGGTGGCGAAGGCGCCGGCGCTTTCATAGACAAGGCCGCTATCGACGAGGGCGTTGGTGACGGCTTTCTTCAAGTCCTCGGCAGCGCGGCGCTGCAGGCGGGCGGGAATTTCCTCGGAAAAGAGCTCGAGCAACAATTCGGGCATGATGTCGATGGCCTTGGGCGGGTCTAACGTGTTGCGCGAAGCGGTAGCAGGGGATGGAGCGAAAGTCCATTGGGTGGGGGCGGCGCGAAGCGAGGGTATCCTACGGCGTCCCGATCACCATGCGGTTGCCCTCGCTGTCGCGGAATTCGGCGACGGTGCGGCCGGGTTGCCAGGCGGGCTCGTGGGGTTCGGTGATAATCTCGACGCCCTTGGCGCGGAGGCCTTCTATTGCGGCGGCGACGTCGCGCTCGACGAGCACGAGGACGGGCATGTCGGAGGGTGCGTCGTTTTCGCGGCGGATGAAGTGGAGGTGGGTCCGGGCGCCGGGGAAGCCGAGTTCGATCCAGCGCCAGCCGTCCTTACCCATGGGGGCGTCGGCGGCGACGGTGCAATTGAGGTTTTCGGTATAGAAGGCCTTGGCGCGGTCCTGGTCGAATACGGGCAGTTCGGCGAATTGGATGTGCATTTTCAAGGCTCCCTAATTGGCGCTCAAGCTCTGGTGCAGCGTTTGGGCGAAGGTCTGCGGGTCCTGTTCGAACCCTGTATGATCGCCGGGGAAGGTGACGGGAGCAACATCGAGCGCGCTGGCGAGCGCGCGGCTCATTTCGGAGATGGGCATGCCCTCCGATTGCGCGCCGATGCCGACGATGACGGGCACCTCTGAGGTCTTGAGGGTCTCGACGTCGGGGCGGTAGAGCGAGAGGGGCAGCATGCCGTGGGCGAGCCAATATTCGAAATTGCCTGCAACGCGCGCGAAGGTTTCGGCGGCCTCGGGGGGCATGTCGAATTCGGGCGGGGCGGCTGAAAGGTCGGCGGCGCCGAAGAACATGGCCATGGCGGCGTCCACCCCCTCGGTCTTGTAGGTTTCGTAGACCTTCTGATCGAAGGCGATGGCCTCGGCGGGGTCGTCGAGGAGCATGGTCGTGGGCGGTTCGTGCGCGAGGAGCGCCTTGACCTTTCCGGGATAGCGGGCGGCGAGGTTGAGCCCGATCTGGGCGCCGCCGCTGGTGCCGAAGACGTACGCACTGCCCTGCCCCAGCGCGTCGATGAGCGCGGCGGCGTCATCGGCCTGGGTGTCGAGATCGAGCGGCTGGACGGCGCCATCGAAACTTGAGCGCGAATTGCCGCGCGGGTCGTAGGCGACGACGGTGTAGCGGTCCGAAAGCGCGCTGGCGAGGCCGGCGAAGACCCCTGCATCCTGCGGGCCGCCGGGGATAACGAGCAGCATCGGCCCCTGCCCCCAGCGTTCGTAGTAAAGCGTTGCGCCGGGCACTTTGAGGGTGCCGGTTTCCGGCGACTGGGTCATGGCGGTTTCTCCCTGGATTGGGGTTTGCTGAGCGTGGGCCGGCCCGGCTTGCGGCACAAGGCTCAGACCCGCTGCAAGTGCGGCGAGCAGGAATGCGGACGTCGTCATGGCGTGGCCTTTCCAACTAGAACTAGACCGTCCAGTACTGCATGGCTTGCGGAGAACTAGACTGTTCAGTACTATCGAGTCAACAGCAAACTGATTTGGACGGTTGAAGGTTTGATGACGAAGGCGGCGCCGGACGGGCGCGGGCGGGACGATCCAGGGGGGTCGCGCTCGGAGAAAAAGCGCAAGGCGATCCTCGATGCCGCGACCGAGATCTTTCTGGTCAACGGGTATCTGGGGACCAATATGGACGAGATCGCGGCGCGCTCGGCCGTGTCCAAGCAGACGGTCTACAAGCACTTTACGAGCAAGGAGGCGCTGTTCGTCGAGATCGTCTCCTCGATGACGGATATGGCCGGCGACCTCGTGCATGAGGAGGCGCCCGCTGTCGATAGCGAGAACGTTGCGGCCTATCTTGAGGACTATGCCTTTCGCCAGCTCTATATCGTTTTGACCCCGCGCATCATGCAATTGCGGCGGCTGGTGATCGGCGAGGTGCCGCGGTTTCCCGAGCTGGCGAAGGTGCTCTACGAGCGTGGGCCGATGCGGGCGATCGCGACGCTGGCGCGGATTTTCGAAACACTCAAAGCGCGCGGCGTGCTCGCCTTCGAGGACGCGGAGAGAACGGCGGCGCATTTCAACTGGCTGGTGATGTCGACGCCGCTCAACCGCGCAATGCTTCTGGGCGACGATGCGATCCCCGGGCTCGAGGAATTGCGCAAGGAGGCGCATGAGGGCGTGCGCGTGTTTCTGGCCGCCTATGGCGCATGAGGGCGTGCGCGTGTTTCTGGCCGCCTATGGCGCAAAAGGAGAGCACCGGTGACACAGGAAAAGCGCATGGCGCGGTGCCATTGCGGCGCTGTCGAGATCGAGGCGCGCGGCAAGCCGATCGCGCATATCGCGTGCTATTGCGACGATTGCCAGGCGGGCTCTTCTGCGGTGGGTGCTCTGGCTGCCGATGGCGGGACGGACTATCTGGTCTATCGCGAGGACCGAATCGCCACGGCTAAAGGCGGGGACCTTTTGGAGGCCCGCAAGCTCAAAGCCGGGTCCGCGACGCGCCGGATGGTCGCGACGTGCTGCGGAACGCCGATCTTTATGGACTTCGCCGACGCCCGGCACTGGGTTTCCCTTTATAGCGGGCGGTTCGCGGAAAGCGTCCCGCCGCTCGAGGGGCGGATCTGCGTCAAATACGCCCCCGAACCCGCCGCTCTGGGGGGCGACGTGCCGCTTTCGGAGGGCTATCCGGCGCGGTTCATGCTGCAATTGCTCGGGGCACGCGTGGCGATGCTGTTTGGACGATAGTCCCGGCGGCGTGCGACCCCGGCGCTGGAAGCCGAAAGAAGACGATCGCGACGTCCCCCCGCAGATGGGAGTTCCGAAGCGGCGTTGGCAGCAGCGCCGGTGCGGCCTAATAGGCTCTCGCCGTGCAGAATTCTGGGACGTCGTAAAGGATGTCGTGGCACTTCGAGGGCGGGATGCCGGCCAGCGCGGCGCGCGCGGCTTCGGCGTGGCGCTCGGCCTTGGCCATGGTCTGGGCGAGCGTTCCGTAACGGTTGAGGATGACCAGAACCGCCTCGAGTTCTGCCTCGCCCGCTTCGGTCCTGCCGAGGGCGGATTCGATGACGCGACGTTCCTCGGACGTCGCCGCCTCGATCGCGAGGATGACGGGCAAGGTCATCTTGCCCTCGCGCAGGTCGTCGCCGGTGTTCTTGCCCAACGCGCCCTTGGCGCCACCGTAGTCGAGCACGTCGTCGACGAGTTGGAATGCCATGCCCAGTTCGCGGCCATAGGCGGCGAGGGCCTTGCGCGCCACCGGGTCGGCTCCGCCGGCCATGGCGCCCACCTCGGTCGCCGCTTCAAAGAGCGTGGCGGTCTTGGCGTGGATGATCTTTTCGTAGTCGGCTGGGGTGGTCGCAAGATCGCCGGCCTTGGCGAGCTGGAACACCTCGCCCTCGGCAATCACCGCAGCGGCACGCGAGAGAACGCCCAGCGCGTCGAGATCGCCCGATTCCACCATCATCAGGAAAGCCTGCCCCAGAAGGAAGTCGCCCACCAGAACTGAGGCCTGGTTGCCCCAGATGGTGCGCGCGGCGGGACGGCCGCGGCGCATGTCGCTCTCGTCGACGACGTCGTCGTGCAGGAGCGTGGCGTTGTGCATGAATTCGACCGCAGCGGCGAAACGGACGCCGTTGCCTTCGGCCGTGCCAAAAAGCGCCGCCGCGCCGAGGGTCAGCATGGGGCGCAACCGCTTGCCACCGGCATCTATCAGGTGATTGGCGATTTCGGGGACCATGTCGACGGGGGAATCGGACCGGGACAGGATCAGTCGGTTGACCGCGTCCATGTCCGCGCGCGTGGCCGCAATCAGGCGGTCCATAACGCCGGAACTTTCGGCCTCGTACTGTTTCGCCAAGCTCTCAACCGGCATAAGTCAGATCTCTTTTCGCGAAGACGGCCCCGTCCCTAGGCCATCGCGTTGCAAACGTCTATTGTTGTCTTCTCGTCACCCGGAGGCGGCGCGCGCACAGCAGAATATGTCGGTAAACCAGACGCCCGGTTTTGTAAAACATCAAGACACCACAATCGATGCCTTTCTGGGCGGCAAATTGTCCATTTGCCAGCCCAAAGGGGGGTTTCGGGCCGGGCTCGATTCGGTGCTTCTCGGCGCCAGCGTGCCGCCGGGCACGGGCAAACTGCTCGATATGGGCGCAGGCGCCGGTGTCGCCGGACTGGTGGCACTGGCGCATGGGCCGGACATGCGGGTGCATCTCGCCGAGATCGACGCGGACATGGCCGCGCTTGCCCGGACCAATGCCGACGGCAACGGGTTTGGGGGGCATGTGGACACACTGGTCGTCGATGTTACCGCGCCCGGTGCGGCGCGAACGGCGGCGGGGCTGGAGACCGACATCTACGACGTCATCATCGCCAACCCGCCTTATTTTGGCAACGGGACGCTCGCGCCGGACGGCGCGCGGGCCCGTGCGCGGCACATGAACGGGGCCGCGATCGAAGCGTGGGTGAAGACTGCCGTTTCTTCGGGACATGCGCACGCAGAAGTGATCTTCATCCATACGGTTTCCGCCCTGCCCCACCTGCTCGCGGCATTCACCGCGCGCATGGGCGCGGTTACCGTTTTGCCCATAGCGGCCCGACCGGAAACGCCCGCCAGCCGGGTATTGATTTCAGGGCGCAAGGGCTCGCGCGCGCCGCTGACGCTGCTGCCACCGCTCGTGCTGCATGGCGCTACCGGGAACGCTTTTTTGCCCCATGTGGACGCGGTCTTCCGCGGAAATACGGCGCTGGACTGGCGAAACGCGGGCTAAATGCCTAAATGCTCGGCTAGTAACGAGGAGTGGAGCCCCCATGACCGAAACCGCCGCCGCCATGCCGACCGCCACCGCGCCGCTGCCCTGGTACAGGCGCATGATCGCACGGGGCGGGCCCGTCATCCCCGTCGTGCGGCTGCAGGGGGTCATCAGCGCCGAGCAGCGGCCGGGCCGGCTCAATATCGCGAGCGTCAATCCGCTCCTCGAGAAGGCGTTCGCGTTCAAGGCCGCGCCGGTGGTGGCGATCGTCGTCAATTCGCCAGGCGGCTCGGCGGTGCAATCGCGGCTGATCGCGCAGCGCATCCGGCAGCTGGCCGACGAGAAGAACAAGAAGGTGCTCGTTTTCGTCGAGGACGCGGCGGCGTCGGGCGGGTATTTCATCGCCACCGCGGGGGACGAAATCATCGCAGACCCCTCCTCGCTCGTGGGGTCGATCGGGGTGATCTTTTCGAGCTTCGGGCTTGTCGAAGCCATCGACAAGCTGGGGGTGACGCGGCGGCTCTATACGGCGGGCAGGAACAAGTCGCTGCTCGATCCGTTCCAGCCGGAAAAGGAAGAGGATATCGCGCGGGTGAAGCAGCTGGGATCGGATATTCACGAGGTCTTCATCGACTACGTCAGGGACCGGCGGGGCGAGAGGTTCAAGGTCGGAGAGGACGTGCTCTATACCGGCGAGTTCTGGACCGCCAGGCGCGGGCTCGAGATGGGGCTGATCGACGCGCTGGGGGACGTCTATTCGACGCTGCGCGAGCGGTTCGGGAAGACCGTCAAACTCAAGACCATTGCGCCCAGGCGCGGCTGGTTTGCCCTGCCCCGGTTCGGGCTGGGCGCCGATGCTGCCGCCGAGGCGATCGCGCGGATCGAAGACCGGCTGGCCTGGTCGCGGCTGGGGCTTTAAGCATGGGACTTTCGACACTTGTCGGCATCGCGGTTGCGATCCTTATCGGCCTGGGCCTGCGCTCGATCGCACGCGATTGGCGCAAGAAGTTCGAGGAAGACGACAAAGCCGCCGAGGTGCGCAAGAAAGCGCAGCAGGAGCGCAACCGCCAAGAGGCAAAACGCCCCGATGTGGTGACACTCGAACGCGGCGAGGACGGGGTGTACCGGCCGGGCCGGAAGGACTGAGATGCGTCGCAATCAGTGGTGGAAGCGCAGTTGTGCGATTTCCAGCCTCTGATCGCTTCTTGTTCCCGAAATACGATAGACAAGGCGGTGCTCGCGCGTCACACGGCGGATGGCGCCGCGGAGGGCCGCTTGACCTTGTCATGCGCCCAAACTAGGTTCGCGCGGCTTTTGCTTGAACCGCCGAGACCATAATGCCCGCTACGCCCTCGCCTCACATGGACCCCCGGAACTCCTTTCAGGGGCTCATCCTGACGTTGCAGCATTTCTGGGCCGAGCAGGGCTGTGTGATCCTGCAGCCTTACGACATGCAGATGGGTGCCGGGACGTTTCACACGGCGACGACGCTGCGCGCGCTCGGGCCCAAGCCGTGGAACGCTGCCTATGTGCAGCCCTCGCGGCGGCCGACCGACGGGCGGTATGGGGAGAACCCAAACCGGCTGCAGCATTACTACCAGTTTCAGGTGATCCTCAAACCTTCGCCGGCCAATATCCAGGACCTCTATTTGCAATCGCTGGCGGCGATCGGGCTGGATTCGAAGGTCCACGACATCCGCTTCGTCGAGGACGACTGGGAAAGCCCGACGCTGGGCGCGTGGGGGCTCGGATGGGAGTGCTGGTGCGACGGGATGGAGGTTTCCCAGTTCACCTATTTCCAGCAGGTCGCGGGGTTCGAATGTTCGCCGGTGCCCGGGGAGATCACCTACGGGCTCGAGCGGCTGGCGATGTATGTGCAGGGGGTCGAGAACGTCTACGATCTCAACTTCAACGGCGGCGGGGGCAATTCCAAGGTCACCTATGGCGATGTGTTCCTGCAGAACGAACGGGAGTTCTCCAAGTACAATTTCGAGGCCGCCGACACCAAGATGCTGTTCGCGCATTTCGCGGACGCGGAAAAGGAGTGCCTGGCGCTGCTCGCGGCCGGGGACGAGGGCGACAGGCATACGCTGGCCGTGCCCGCCTATGAGCAGGTGATCAAGGCGAGCCACACGTTCAACCTTCTCGATGCGCGCGGCGTGATCTCGGTGACCGAGCGCCAGAGCTACATCCTACGCATCCGCGAGCTTGCCAAACAGTGCGGGGCCGCCTGGCTCAAGACCGAGGGCGGCGGGGCGTAGCGCCGCTTCCATGCATAACCCATTGATATTGCGGCACCCCGGTGCGAAAGTCTCGCGGAGGCAATCGCCAGGAGGGATGCGGATATGGGTTGGGTTATCTTGGTGCTCGTGGTGGCGGTCGTTGGGTACGCCATCGTTCTTTACAACAGCCTCGTCAAAAACCGGCAGCTGACCGAGGAGGGCTGGTCGGGGATCGACGTGCAGTTGAAGCGGCGGGCGGACCTTATTCCCAATATGATGGAAACCGTCAAAGGCTATATGGGCCATGAGCGCGAGACGCTGCAGGCGGTGACGGATGCGCGCGCGGCGGTGCAGGCGGCGCAGAACGGCACGCCGGGCGAGCGCGGGCAGGCCGAGGGGCTGTTGTCGGGCGCGCTGGGACGGCTGTTTGCGGTGGCGGAGGCCTATCCGGACTTGAAAGCCAATACGACCTATCTGGAATTTCAGGAGGCGTTGCAGACCGTCGAGCATGAGATCCAGCTGTCGCGGCGGTATTACAACGGTGCGGTGCGCAATCTCAATGTGTCGGTGGAATCGTTCCCGTCCAACATCGTCGCAAACAGCTTCGGGTTCACCAAGGCGGAGTACTTCGAGCTCGAAAACGAGACCGACCGCGCCGTGCCGGAGGTGAGCTTCGCACGGTGACGCCCTGCCGTTCAGGCATCAGTACGCTCCGGGGACGCAACAGAGGACATACCATGACGAAGACCGCAGTCATCGTGCTGTGCCGGGCGATCATTGCCGTTCTGGCGCTCATGGCGCCGGCGGGCGGGGCGTTCGGCGCCGAGGTCATCGAGCGGTTCAATACCGATATCGCCGTTCATCCCGACATGTCGGTCACGATAACCGAGACGATCACGGTCAATGCAGAAGGCAGCGCGATCCGGCGCGGGATCTTCCGCGATATCCCAACGGTCCTTGAGGGACCGCAGGGGGCGCCGATCACCTCCGATCTCGACGTTCTCTCGGTGACGCGGAACGGCGCGACCGAACCCTATGACGTCGAATCGATCCGCGACGGGCAGCGCATCCGGATCGGGGACGCAGACGTCTTCATCGCCCGCGGGCTTCATACATACGAGATCACCTATACGATGGACCGCGCGGCGCGGATGTTCGCGGACCACGACGAATTGTACTGGAACGCGACGGGGAATTTCTGGCAATTCCCGATCCTCGCGGCAAAGACGACGGTCACCCTGCCCGAAGGCGCGGATATCATCGATCTCAACGTCTTTACCGGCGCTCAGGGCGCGACGGGAAGCGCCGCTCGGGCGGAGCGGGTATCGAACACTGTCGCCAGCTTCGCCACGACCGAACCCCTCGATCCCTACGAAGGCATGACCGTGGCCGTGGCGTTCGAAAAGGGGGTCCTGGTGGCGCCGAGCGGCGGGACGGCGGCGTGGTACTGGTTCTGGGACAATCGCGGGTTGATCGTGCCCGCGATCCTGCTTTTGATCGTTCTTGCCTATAACGGCTACGCTTGGGCATCGGTGGGGCGCGACCCTTCCAAGGGCGTCATCATCCCCCGCTTCTATCCGCCCGCGGGATTTTCCCCAGCGCTTACGCACTATGTGCACCGCATGGGATGGCAGAAGAACGGGTGGACGGCGTTTTCGGCGGCGCTCGTGTCGCTGGCGACAAAAGAACTGATCGAGATCGGCCGGGAAGGCAAAAAGACGATCACGCTCAAGACAACCGGCAAGACGCCCGAAGCGGAACTGCCGCCGGGCGAAGAGATCATTTTCGAGTATCTCTCGGGCCGGCAAACCGTCAAAATCAACAAAAAGCACGGCAAGTCGCTCAATTCGACGCGTTCGAAATTCGTCTCGGCGCTGCAGAACGAGAACCGCTCGGTCTATTTCCGAAACAACATCCTCTATACGCTTTGCGGCATCGCCATCGGCATCGCCTCGTTGGGCGTGATGGTGCTCACCGGCATTCTCGATCCTCTTTTCCTGTTTTTCGGCCTGTTCGCGTCGGTCTTTCTCTCGCTCTTTATCTTCGGGCTGCGATCGGTCTGGGAGGGACCGATGTTCGGACGGTTCATCGCCGGATTGATCGGCGGGGTCTTTCTTTTCAATTTCGGGGGGCTGGCCCTCGATCTGTTCGAGATGGCCAATGTCAATTTCCCCGTTATTGCGGCGGTTTCGATCGCGGCGACGACGATCGTTTTCGGCATCCTGATGCGCGCGCCGACCGTGCACGGACGGCGCGTCATGGACGAAATCGAGGGGTTCAAGATGTATCTGGAAACCGCCGAGAAGGAGCGGCTCAATTTTCGCGACGAGCCGGATATGACGGTTTCGCGGTTCGAAACGATCCTGCCCTATGCGATGGCGCTGGGGGTTGAGAAACCCTGGTCGGAGCGCTTCGAGAACGATCTGCAGCGCAACGCGGTCCGCGATGCGGATAGTAGCTATTCGCCGCGCTGGTATCATGGAGGAGACTTTTCGAGCGGCCGGTTCGCTGCAACGATGAGCGGCGTCGCGACCGGAATGGCGGCTGCGATGGTTTCGGCGCAACCGTCGTCGTCCTCGGGGTCCGGATTTTCCGGCGGCGGCTCGTCGGGCGGCGGCGGTGGCGGAGGCGGCGGGGGCGGCTGGTAGCCGGTCTCGCGGCCGGGGACGCGCTGCCCTATTCCACCAGGATGGGGGTCGCCGCGACCCAATAGCCCTGCAGTTTTTCGCGCAGGTCGTGGGCGGCCTGGTGGGCCGCCGCGGCGCTGCCGTAAAGCCCGAAGCAGGTCGCGCCCGAGCCGGACATGCGTGCGAGCACACAGTTCTGCGTTGCGGCGATCGCCTCCGTGATTTCCGCGATTGCCGGGACGATTTCGCGTGCCGGGGGTTCGAGGTCGTTGCGTGTATCGGCGAGCCAGAGCGAGAGCATCGCCGCGCGGTCGATGCTCCTGGGCAGCTGCGGCATGGGCGGGTTGCTGCGCGATTTGAGGCGGCGGAAGACGTCTGGGGTAGCGACCGCCTCGCGCGGGTTGACCAGCACCAGGTGGAGCGCGGGGAAGGCACTCACCGGTTTCAGCGTCTCGCCGATGCCCAGCACCTCGCAGGGCCGCGAAAACAGGCACATCGGCACGTCGGCGCCGAGCGTCGCGGCGAGTGCGAAGAGGTCGGCGTCGGGTATGTCCTCGTCCGTCATTTGGGCGAGGAGCCGGATCACGGCGGCAGCGTCGGCCGAACCTCCACCGAGGCCGGCGGCGACGGGGACGTGTTTTTCGAGGTGAAGCGCGATGCCGGACTGAAGCGCGTCGGGGAAGCGCGCCCGGAATTTTTCGACCGTGCGGACGACGAGATTGGAGCGGCCGTTCGGCAGGTCGCCGCCGAAGGGGCCGGAGATCGACAAGGCATCGTTCCGGGCCGATTCGGCGGAGACGAGATCGGCGAGTTCGGTGAAGACGCACAGGGAATGGAGCGTATGAAACCCGTCCTCGCGCCGCCCGGTCACATGCAGCGCGAGGTTGACCTTGGCCGGTGCGGTCTCAGTGAGCCTCAATGTCGGTTTGGACGTGGTTGCCGTTGGCGACAGTGGCTTCGCCGTCGAGCCCGTTGACGAGTTTGGGCCGCGCCCGCGTGGTCACCGTGCCTTCCTCGTCGACATCGATGGCGATGCGCCACTGGAACAAGGCCTCGCGCCGGCGCCCTGCCATCCAGTAGGCGTCGCCCAGATGGTCGTTCAATTCCGGGTCGTTGGGCAGGAGGGAAACCGCGCGTTCGAGCTCGGCGACCGCGTCCTCGATGCGGCCGAGCTTGTAATAGGCCCAGCCAAGACTATCGATAATATAGCCGTCGCGCGGCTGCATCTCGACGGCGCGCTGGATCATCTCGAGTGCGGCATCGAGGTTCATGCCCTTGTCGACCCAGGTGTAGCCCAGATAGTTGAGGACCTGGGGCTGGTCGGGATTGAGCTGGAGAGCGTGGAGGAAATCCGTCTCCGCCGCGTCCCAATTGCCCGAACGTTCATAGGCGATGCCGCGCACATAGTAGAACCGCCAGTCGCGCGGACGCTCGCCGTCGATGGCCTCGAGAAGCTGCGAATAGGCTTCAGCGGCGCCTTCCCACTGCTCGTCATAGCGCAGGATGTCGCCGAGCGCGCCGAGCGCTTCGATATTGTCCGGATCGCCATTGATGATGTTGCGCAGACGCGAAATCGCCTCCTCGTGGCGGTCCTGCGCGTCGAAATTCTCGGCGATGGAAATGAGCGCACTGGTGCGCAACGGCGAGTCCTCGGGAATGCCCGCGTAGATGTCGTTGGCCGCGTCGTAGCGCCCCGCGCCCGAGAGGATATCGCCCAGGCTCATCGAGACGATGGCGGCGTCGGGATCGAGATAAAGCGAGAGCCTGAGGAAAATGACGGCAAGTTCGGACGACCCGTCGCGGGCCAGCGCGGCGCCCAGGCCGTGGAAGACTTCGGCGGCGCCGGCCTGGACGTTGGCGGCGAACAGCCCCGGCTTGCGTTTCTCGGCGATGGGCGCGCGCAGTGCATCGATGACCGGATGGGCGATGCCCTGTTCGGTGAACCTGTCAAGCACGGCCTGCGCCTCCTCGAACCGTCCGGCGTTCCCGAGGATGCGGATGTAGGCTTCCGCGATGCGGGTGACGAAGGGGTCGGTTTCGTAAGCCTGGCGCGAGAGATCGATGGCCTGATCGCGGCTGCCGCCCAGATCGGCCATGATGGCGCGGTGGAAGACGAGGAATTCCTCAAATCCGCCCTGCCCGACCGTATCGAGCGTCGCATAGGCGCCGCGCAGGTTGCCATCGCCCAGTTGTGCCCAGGCGCGGGTGATCCCGGCGGTGATCCCCACCAGCGAGAGTGTGGGGATGCGCGCGAACATCTGGTCAGCCGAGGTGTAGCGGCGCTGCTTGAGGGCGACTGTGCCGAGGGTCAGCCGGGCGAGTTCGTCGGCGGGATCGAGATCGAGCACATGCTGGGCGATTGTCGCCGCCTCGGAAATCTTGCCGGCGCCGAGATAGGCGAGGAAGGCCCGGCCGGTGAGGATCGGGTTATCCCAGTCGGCCTCGGCCGCGCGCATGAAATAATCCGCCGCGACCTCGGGGTGCAGGTCGTCCTGGGCCGCGATGCCCGCGAGATAGGACCCGGTGATCGACGGCTCGCGCAGCGAGAGCATGTCCGTCTGCGCAGCCGCCGCAAACGGAGCCGTCGCGGAAGCGGCGATGGCGAGACCCAGGCCGGTCAGTTTGCGGAGAATGATGTGCACGCGTTTCCCTTTGGTTCCCTCTTGTGCTTGTCGATACCCAAACTAGGCAAGCATGTCGAATTTGAGACGATATTAGGCGTTGAAGTCTTTATCATTCCCGAACCGCCCGCAAGCCCGCCGCGTTCACGCGGGCGTCACATCCCCGAATAGTTGGGCCCGCTGCCGCCCTCGGGCGGCACCCAGGTGACATTCTGGGCCGGGTCCTTGATGTCGCAGGTCTTGCAGTGCACGCAGTTCTGGGCGTGGATGCGGAAGACCGGCTCTCCGTTTTCTTCCGCCATCTCATAAACACCGGCGGGACAATAAAGCGGTGCGGGTTCGCCGTATTGCGGCAGATTTTCCTCCACGGGCACGGCCGGGTCGGTGAGACGCAGGTGGACCGGCTGATCCTCGTCGTGGGCGATGTTGGCGCGGTAGACCGCTTCGTTGCGCGAGAAGGTGAGCTTGCCGTCGGGCTTGGGGTAGTTGAATGGCTTGGCCCGGGCGATCGGCTTGAGGCTCGCGAAATCGGGCTTACTGGGGGAGAGCCCGCCAAAGGGCGACTGCTTTACGAGGCTCGAGACCCACATATCGACACCGGCCAGCATCACCCCGGCGTAAAGCCCGAGGCGCGACCAGAGCGGCTTGACCGAGCGGATGGGGTAAAGATCGTCGCGGATGCCGCTTGCAAGAACGGACTCGTCGAGGGTTTCGATCTCGTCATTGGCGCGGCCTGCACCGATGGCGGCGGCGATCTCGATGGCGGCGGCCTTGCCCGAGCGGATGGCGTTGTGGATCGCCTTGAGCCTCGGAACATTCATGAAGCCCGCCGCGCAGCCGACGAGCGCGCCGCCGGGGAAGGCAAGTTTGGGGATCGCCTGCCAGCCGCCCGAGGTGACCGCGCGGGCGCCGTAGGAAATCATGGTGCCGCCTTCGATGAGTTCCCTGATCTCGGGGTGGAGCTTGAAGCGCTGGAATTCGCCGAAGGGTGAGAAGGTGGGGTTTTCGTAGTCGAGGTGCGGGACGAGGCCGAGATAGACCTTGTTGTCTTCCGCGTGGTAGCAGAAGCCGCCGCCCGAGGTCGCGTTGCCCAGGGGATAGCCCATATAGTGGGTGACCTTGCCCGGGACGTGCTTTGCCGCGTCGATCTCCCAGATTTCCTTGAGCCCGAGGCCGTATTTCTGCGGTGCACGGCCTTCGTCGAGGTGGAAATTGCGGATGAGGCGCTTGGCGAGCGATCCGCGCGCGCCCTCCCCTATGAGAGTGTATTTCGCCCGCAGCTCGATGCCCGCGGCGAAGGTGGATTTGTGGCTGCCGTCGCGCGCGACGCCGAGATCGCCGGTGACGATGCCGAGGATTTCCCCTTCCTTGCCAAAGATCAGGTCCATCGCGGCGGTGCCGGGGAAGACATCGACCCCCAGCGCCTCGGCCTCGCCGGCAAGCCAGCGGCAGAGATTGCCCAGCGAGGTGATGACCCCTCCCTTCGTGCGCATGATCGGCGGGATGAGCGGATCGGGGAAGGTGTAGGACCCGGTTTCGGTAAGATAGACGAAATGGTCCTCTGTAACGGCGGGACCGACGGGCGCGCCTTTTTCCCGCCAGCCGGGAATGAGGTCGTCGAGGCCGACGGGGTCCATCACCGCGCCGGACATGATATGGCCGCCGATCTCGGCGGACTTTTCCACGACGATGACCTCGAGGCCGGGCGATTGCTGCTTGAGCGCGATGGCGGCGGAGAGGCCAGCCGGGCCGGCGCCGACGATCACAACATCGGTTTCCATTGTCTCGCGTTCGAGCGAATCATTCATGTGAGGCCGTCCGTACTTGCTGGCAAAAGGGGTATGCCCTCAACGCGCCGATATGCAATAAGCGTCTTGCATACAGGGTAGAAAATGGCAAATCGAGACCTCAATCGCGACGAGATGCTCGCGGCGCTGGACTGGTATCGCGCCGTAGGGGTGGATATCGCGGTGAGGGAGGAGCCGGTCGACCGGTTCGCGGCCTCGGCCATCGCGCCGGCGCGCACACAGCGCACCGTGCCGCCGCCGGGCTTGCCGCAACAGGTGCCAGCCAGCCCGCCGCCCGCGGCGCCAGTGGTTACGACCTCCGATGCCGATCCTGAAACCGCGCGTGAACTTGCAGCCAAGGCGCAAACGCTCGACGCGCTGCGCGATACGCTCGAGGCGTTCGAGGGGTGCGGGCTGAAGCTGCGGGCCACCAATCTCGTTTTCGCCGACGGCAACCCGCAAGCGGATATCATGCTTGTGGGTGAGGCGCCCGGGCGCGACGAGGATTTGCAGGGCAAGCCGTTCGTGGGGCGTTCGGGCCAGTTGCTCGACCGGATGCTGGGCGCGATCGGGCTCGACCGGACGACAGTCTATATCGCCAATACCGTGCCCTGGCGCCCGCCGGGCAACCGTACCCCTGCCCCGTCCGAGGTCGCCGTGTGCCTGCCGTTCCTTTACCGGCAGATCGAGCTTGTCGCGCCCAAGGTGCTGGTGGCACTGGGGGGCGCCTCGGCGTCGACGCTGTTCGAGACCAATACCGGGATTACCCGGTTACGCGGGCAATGGCGGGATCTGACCATCAACGGGCACACGATGCGCGCGGTGGCGACGCTGCACCCGGCCTATCTGTTGCGCCAGCCGGCGGCGAAAAAGCTGGCTTGGCAGGATTTGCTGGCGGTTCAGGCTGAGTTGGAAGCGTCCAGCCCCTAAGCCGGGCTTGAAACCTTGCGCGATTTCGTGCGGTCGAGGCCGAGCATGTGCTCGCGGTAGATGATGAAGATGCCGGCGAGGACGACGATCGTGCCGCCGACGAGCATTTCGGGGGTCGGGATTTCGCCGAAGACGATGAGCCCGACGAGGATCGAGAGGACCATCGAGGAATATTCGAACGGCGCGATGGTGGAGATTTCGGCGTGCCGATAGCTTTCGGTGAGGAGGATCTGCCCGAACCCGCCCGCAATGCCGGCGCCCGCGAGAATGGCGAATTCGGCAGGGCTTAGGGGGACCCAGCCGAAGGGGATGGTCAACAGGCCGATGACCGCACTTGTGATGGAAAAGTAGATGACGATCGTGGCGCTGCGCTCGGTTTTAACGAGCGTGCGCACGGTGAGCTGCGCAGAGGCCGATACGGCGCAGGCAGTGAACGCGGCAAGCGCGCCGAGGGTTTCGGGGCCCATCACCGCCGTGCCGCCCGAAAAAACGGTCAGACGCGGCCACATGATGATCAATACGCCCAAAAGTCCGACCAGAACCGCCGTCCAGCGGAAGACCCTGATGGTTTCATGCAGGAACAGGGCCGAGAAAATGACGACGAAGAGCGGCGTCGCGTAGTGAATCGTCGTCGCCTCGGGCAAGGGTAGCCGCGTCAGCCCGAAGAAGATGAGAAACATGGCCGATGTGCCCAAAACCCCGCGCAGGATGTGGCCGCCCAGCCGGCTTGTCTTGAACCCGTCGACCAGTTCGCGGCGCCAGGCGAGGAAGATCGCAACAGGAACGAGCGCGAAGGCCGAGCGGAAAAAGACAAGCTGGCCCACGGGCACACCTTCAGCGGACTTGATAATCGCGCTCATGCCGACGAATACGAACACCGAGGCGACCTTGAGGGCGATCCCCAGCATGACGCTGCTTCTGACACCCCAATGGC
Organism: Pelagibacterium xiamenense; assembly: GCF_021166475.1. Taxonomy (GTDB): domain Bacteria; phylum Pseudomonadota; class Alphaproteobacteria; order Rhizobiales; family Devosiaceae; genus Pelagibacterium; species Pelagibacterium xiamenense. Next base: position 1,049,819 of record NZ_JAJOYS010000001.1, on the reverse strand, counting down.
GGTCGGTCGGTTGCGGCGGGGCGGCGGGCTGGGTATCTGGCACTTGTGTTTATTCCGGACTGGGGAGAGGACCGCAGGGCCTCAAGGTAAAATATTAGTCGCGGGTGCGGGGGCCGCGGTCAAGAGGGCGCGGGGCGCTTTGGTCTGGCAGGAACCGAAATAGAGGCTGTGCCGTTCCCGGCCCGGGGCATCGTTCCCGAGCCCCCGAACGCCAATGCACACCGCTTTCGCCAAAGCATCACGCGCCGGGTAGGCACGGGCATTTCAAGCCGCTACCATTGCGCGAAATTTCTATCGTCCAAGGCCTTTGCATGTCGCAAGTCGTCAAGATTTCCGCCCTTCTTTTCAGTTCGGCGCTGCTGATGTTCGCGGGTGGCATGCACGGGCTGATTCTGCCGGTGCGTGGCGAAGAGGAGGGCTTTTCGCTGCTCGCGCTCGGGCTTATCGGTACGGGCTGGTCGGTCGGGTTCATTGCCGGATCGATCGCGGTGCCCAAGCTCGTGAAGGCGGTGGGCCATATCCGTGCCTATGCGGTGATGGCGGCGATCGCCTCGATGACGATCCTTTTCAACCTGCTCGTCATCAATGACTGGGCGTGGATATTTCTGCGGGTTTTCTCCGGCTTCTGTTTTGCCGGCGCGGCCATGGTGGTCGAAAGCTGGCTCAATGAGGTTTCGGACAACGAAAGCCGGGGCACGACCTTTTCGATCTATGTCTCGGTAACGCTGTTCGCGTCGACCGCAGGACAGATGGCGATATCGGTCACCGGCGTGGCGGGCTACATCCCATTCGTTTTGGCCGCACTCGCCTATACCTGTGCGGTGTTGCCCACGGCGGTGACGCGCACGCCACAGCCCGCGCCGCTGCAATCGGCAACGCTCGACCTGCGCTATCTGGTGCGGACCTCCCCTATCGCGGTTCTCGCCGCGTTTTCGGTGGGGATGGCGAACGGGTCGTTCGGCACGCTTGCGCCTGTCTATGGCATCGAGCGCGGCTTTTCGACCGCCACGGTTGCCTACATCATGAGCCTTGCCATCGTTGCGGGGGCGCTCTCACAGATTCCACTGGGGCGGATTTCGGACCGGATCGATCGCCGCAAGGTGATCATGGGCACCTCGCTCGTCGGCGCCGCGGCCGGGATCGCGATGATCCTCGTCAATCCGGGGGAAGACGTGATGCTTTACGCGCTCTTCGCCGCCTATGGTCTGGCCGCCTATTCGATCTACGGGATCGCGGTGGCGCACGCCAACGACTTCGCGCTCGACGGCGATTTTTCGAAGGTCGCCTCGGGCATGCTGCTGATCCTCGGTGCGGGATCGATGGTCGGGCCCATCGCGTCTTCGATCGTCATGAGTTTCTTCGGGCCCGTTTCGCTGTTCGTGGTCGGCATCGCCTTTCATGGCGGGCTTGCCGGTGCGGCGTATCTGCGAATGCAGGCACGCGAGGCGGCGCCGGCGGACGAACGGGCGCCCTATCAGGTCGTGCCCTCCGAGCACATCGTCACGTCGGAAACCGTCGCGCTCGATCCGCGTTCGGACCCCGAGGATATCGTTCTGCCTGACGACGAGGACGATGTGCACGACCAGGAACCGCAGGCGCAGACAGGATAGAGTGCATGTTCCCTTTCAAGACAGACGAAAGCATTGCTTTCGTGCCCGTCACCTTTGCCGTGCTGGCGGTGAGCGACACGCGCACGCTGGAAACCGATACGTCGGGGGCGCTGCTCAAGGAGCTGATCGAGGGCGACGGGCACCGCTGCTTCGACCGCCAGGTGGTGAAGGACGACCGCGAGGCGATCGCGGACCAGGTCCGCAAATGGGTGGACGCGCCCGATATCGACGTGGTGCTGACCACCGGGGGCACAGGGTTTTCGGGCCGTGACGTGACGCCCGACGCCATCGAGCCGATGTTCGACAAGCGGATGGAGGGGTTCTCGGTGCTCTTCCATCAGTATTCGGCGACCAAGATCGGCACCTCCACGATTCAGTCGCGGGCGACGGCCGGGCTTATCGGGTCGACCTTCGTCTTCTGCCTTCCGGGCTCACGCGGGGCGTGCCGGGACGCCTGGGAGGCGATCCTCACGCACCAGTTCGACAGCCGGCACATGCCGTGCAACTTCATCGAGGTGATGCCGCGGCTCAACGAGTGAGCTGGCGCTTCCTACGCAAATGTTCTTGTTATGTTCCGTTCGTTTCGCTAGAGTTAACGGGAACGGACAGGGTGCGATTCGCCTTGTTCGACGCGAAACGGACGGAGACCGGACATGGCGCAATACGCGGCATCGGGACATACGAGCGAAGCACGGGGGCGGCTTTTCGGCACGCGCGACGTCGACCTTTTGAGCCGGCCGATCGTTCAAAGCGACACGCTGCGGGGGCGCGGGGCGCGCTCGAACGAGAGCGGACGGTTCGAACGGCTGCGGCGCGAGTTCGTCGAGGACGGCTGGGAGACCGAGCACGAGGAGAACTTCGAAACGCGCGAGCATATCGAGCGCGCCAAATCGATCATCACCCGCAACGTTTCTCCCGATATCGGGTTCGACCGGTCGATCAATCCCTATCGCGGATGCGAACATGGCTGCTCTTATTGCTTTGCGCGGCCGAGCCATGCCTATCTTGGACATTCGCCGGGGATCGATTTCGAGCGCGACGTTTATATCAAGGTCAATGCCGCCGAGTTGTTGCGCAATGAACTTGCCAATCCGCGCTACAAGGCCAAGCCGATCGCGATCGGGACCAACACCGACCCCTACCAGCCGCTCGAGCGCAAGTACAAGCTGATGCGCGGCATCCTCAAAGTGCTCCTCGATGCGCGGCATCCGGTGATGATCACGACGAAATCGGCGCTCGTGGTGCGCGACCTCGACCTTCTGACCAAGCTCAACAAGCACGGTCTTGTGACGGTTGCGCTCTCGGTCACGTCGATGGACCACAAGCTCTCGCGGTTCATGGAACCGCGCGCCTCGACGCCTTCGCGGCGGCTCGAAGCGCTGCGGCTCCTGTCGGAAGCGGGCATCCCCACGCGGATCATGGCCTCGCCGATGATCCCCGCAGTCAACGACCACGAGCTCGAACGCATCCTCGATGCGGGCAAGGCCCAGGGGGCGAGCATGGCGTCGATGATCGTCCTGCGGCTGCCCGGGGAAGTGCGCGATATTTTCCGCGAGTGGCTGCTCACCACCTACCCCGACAAGGTCAAACACGTGATGAACCTCGTGCGCGACCTGCGCGGCGGGAAGGAGAACGACCCGCGCTTCGGTTCTCGGTTCACCGGCGAGGGCCCGTATGCGGTGATGATGCAGCAGCGTTTCGACAAGGCCTGTGCGCGGTATGGTCTCGAACATGACGGGACGCCGCTGCGGACCGATCTCTTCGTCCATCCGCAAAAGGACGATGCGCAGCTGAGCCTCTTCTGATAGGCTTTTTCCATCGCGGTATCAGGGGACGCGGCGGAATGATGGGGACCATCAGATTTTGGGTCGCCGTGGCGGTCGTTGCCGCGGGCGCAACCCCGGTTGCCGGACAGAGCGCCGAACCGGGCGCTTATCTCGGCTACAACGGGATCGCCCATGTCGGCGCCGGGGGATGGGTGCGGCATGTGCCGTTCGGCAGCGGCGAAGGCAAGATGCGCGAGGTCGCCGATCGGCTCTATGGGGACCCGGAAACATTCACCAACCGCGAGTGCGGAGCGGGGCCGATCGATTTCGCCGCTTATGCCAACGGACTGGCGCTCCATTTCCAGGACGGCGTCCTCGTCGGCTGGTCGGCAAATGCGCCGGACATGACGACGCTCGACGGGATCGGCGTGTAATTTCCGGTAGGTCCGTCCGGAACAGCAACCCGGACGACGCGTTGGGCAGAAGGGACAAGGCCAGGGCGGGAGGACTCGATGACAGACGGGGCAATACTGGCGTCCGAATACTGGCGCCGGATGAATACCAACCGGTGGGCGCTGGCAGGTGAACTCTTTGCACCGCAATTCGAACTGATCTGGCCGCAGTCGGGCGAAGTGATCTCGACGCTGGGCAATTTCGTCGCCATCAACGAGAATTGTCCGGCCAAGGGCGCCTGGGCCTTCACCGTTCATCGCCTGATCGGCTCGGGCCGGCAGGCGGTGAGTGAAACGCTCGTCAGCGACGGGTCGGTAGAAGCGGTGGCGGTCTCGTTTTTCGAATGCGCCGACGACAAGATCAGCCGGATAACCGAATACTGGCCCGACCCCTTCCCCGCGCCCGAATGGCGGTCGCGTTGGGTCGAAACGATGGCCGACTGAGAACTGCCTTTTCCTCCGGGTGCGGTTGAGGCAGGTTGGCTCTCATGGCCAAGACCGATTCGCCCATCGTTTCCGACGTACCCAGCTACGCGCTCGAAGCGGCCGCGCGTGCGCGCGGGCTCAATTGTGTCGCCGGCATCGACGAGGCCGGGCGTGGCCCGCTGGCGGGGCCGGTCGTTGCCGCGGCGGTCGTTCTGGACCCGAACCGGATCCCCGAGGGGCTCAACGATTCCAAGAAGATGACCGAGGCACGGCGGCGCGCGGTCTTTACGGAGATTCTCGCGAGCGCCGCGGTGGGGCTCTGTGCCGCTCCGGTCGAGGTCATCGACCGGCTCAACATTCGTGGCGCGACGCTGTGGGCAATGTGCGGCGCGCTCGAGGCACTGGCCGTGCGGCCCGATCTTGCGCTCGTGGACGGACGCGACGTACCCGAAGGGCTTTCCTGCGCGGGCGAACCGGTGATCGGAGGGGACGGCAAGAGTCTTTCGATCGCGGCGGCGTCGATCGTTGCCAAGGTGGTGCGCGATTCCATGTGTCCCACGATGGATCGCGGGCACCCGCATTTCGATTTCGCGCAGCACAAGGGCTATGGCACCGCCGCGCATCTCGAAGCGCTCATCGCGCACGGGCCCACCGAGCTGCACCGGCAGAGTTTCGCGCCGGTGATGGCGGCGCGGCGGTAGCGGTTCGCCGCGGCCGATTGCCGGGCTCGCGCGAGGCCAAATCCACAAGTCTATCCCCCAGTCCCTATCCTGTCCGCGCCTTTGGGGTCTCCCGTTCATTAACCGCCTCGTTCCCAATGTCGGATTGGCGGCACCGAACGCGTCCTAGAGGCTTGAGACGCGCACGCAGCGGGTCTCGGAACTGAACGCGACAGGAGACTCCAATGTTCAAATACACCACTCGCGTGCTCGCCATTGCCAGCCTCACGCTTGCGCCGCTCGCGCCAACGGCTGCTCAGGACCCCGGGACGATGCTCCCGCCCCCCAGCGAATCGGGCTATGCGCCGGTCAATGGTGTAGAGGTCTACTATTCCGTTTACGGGACCGGCGAACCGCTCGTTCTGCTTCATGGCGGGTTGATGACAACCGAAATGTTCGGGCCTGTGCTCACCGCGCTGGCCGAAGGCCGGCAGGTGATCGGGATCGAGCTGCAGGCCCACGGACATACGCTGCCGTTCGACCGGCCGATGAGCTGGGACGCGCTTGCGACCGACGTCGCCGAGGTAATCCGGTATCTCGGTCACGAAGACGCGGACGTGATGGGATATTCGCTCGGCGGCGGCGTCGCGTTGCGCACGGCGATCGATCACCCGGATGTCGTTGACCAGCTCGTCGTCGTCTCGGCCCCCTATGCCTTCTCGGGCTGGCACGACTTTAACCGCCAAGGCATGCGGGCCATGGGCCCCGAGCTCGCCGAGGGAATGGTCGGAACGCCGCTGCATCAGGCTTATGTTCAGGCGGCGCCCGATCCGGAGAACTTTCCGCGCCTGCTTGAACAGATGGGCGAATTTATCGGTGAGGACTACGATTGGTCCGCGGACATCGATGGCATCGAGGCGCCGACGCTCCTGGTCGTTGCCGACCATGACAGTGTCAGGATCTCGCACGCGACCGCGTTCTTCGAACTTCTGGGCGGCGGACAGGCCGATGGCGGCTGGGACGGAGCGGGGATGACCCCGAACCGGTTTGCCGTCATCCCGGATGCGACCCACTATACCATCGGCGCCGACCCCCGCCTTGGGGAAACGGTCATCAGGTTCCTGGACGCGAAAGAGTAGGTCCAAGGCCGCGCGGGCCGCAATTCGGGCCGGTTCGCGCGGCTAACGCCTTGTTAACCCTAAAGCTTAGCCCCGGCTTAACCCTAACGGGGTACAAACGGGATCGTTAGTTTTGCGTTAGGGTTACAGATATGTTGCGTACCGGTGCGGCGGCGCTCAAGCGCCCGCAGGACGGCCATTCAGGCCACGAGTCCCTTCCCCTCGATACCATCCTCGTCGGCGACTGTATCGCGCATATGGAGGCCCTGCCCGCCAATTCGGTCGACCTGATCTTTGCCGACCCGCCCTACAACCTGCAGCTCGAAGACGGACTGACGCGGCCCGACCAGAGCCGGGTCGATGCCGTCGACGACGATTGGGACAAGTTCGAGAGCTTTGCCGCCTACGACGCTTTCACCCGCGCGTGGCTCACGGCGGCGCGACGGATTTTGAAGCCCGATGGCGCGATCTGGGTGATCGGGTCGTATCACAACATCTTCCGGCTCGGGACGGCGCTGCAGGATCTGGGGTTCTGGATGCTCAACGACGTTGTATGGCGCAAGGCCAACCCGATGCCGAACTTCCGCGGCACCCGCTTTACCAACGCGCACGAGACGCTGATCTGGGCCTCGCGGGACAAAAAGAGCCGGCCTGTCTTTAACTACGAAGCGCTCAAGCTCGCCAATGACGATACGCAGATGCGCTCGGACTGGCTGTTTCCCATTTGCACGGGTGCCGAGCGTCTCAAGGACGCCAATGACGAGAAAGTGCACCCCACGCAGAAGCCGGAAGCGCTGCTCTATCGCATCATGCTTGCGACAACGAAGCCCGGTCACGTGGTGCTCGACCCGTTCTTCGGCACGGGGACCACGGGCGCGGTTGCCAAGAAGCTGGGGCGGCATTTCATCGGCATCGAACGCGAAAATGCCTACATCAACGCAGCTTTGAAGCGCATTGCGGCCATAAAACCGCACGAAAAGGCTGCTATCGCCACCATAACGCCAAAACGCGCCGCGCCGCGCGTCGCTTTCGGAGCACTCGTCGAACAAGGACTTGTGACCCCGGGTACGCAACTGTTCGACGCAAAAATGCGTTATAGTGCTACGGTACGCGTGGATGGCTCGCTTGTCAGTGGCGCCCATAGTGGTTCGATCCACAGGGTTGGCGCTCTGGTGCAAGGGTTCGATGCCTGCAACGGCTGGACGTTCTGGCACTACGAACAGGACGGCGCGCTGCGGCCGATCGATGAGTTAAGGGCCCAGGTGCGGGCGACGATGGATAAGCTTTCTGCCTGATTTCGACCTCCAATCAGTCAGGCATTGTGGCCCCCGGCGACAAACCGGGGGCACTTTTTTGTCCAGCGCCCCGGCGCGAGAATCCACCGCCCGCCATCGTGCAACCACAATTTGGCGCCTTGACGCAATGCCGCACCCCGTCGCATTGCCCGTAACTTGTTGATTTTCCTTATTTTTTAAGCCGCCACATCGCCTTGACTTCCCCCCGAGCCAACACTATGGTGCGCGCGACTTTTCGAGGCACCCTCTTGCCGGGTGTCCGGTGGGGTGGAGTGGGCAGGTAAGTCGCGTGACCAATTCCGAAGATACCCCCAACGGACATAAGCCAAAAGCGGGCGCGCGGCCTTCGGACACTTCCGAACTGGCTGCACGCATCGCCAAGGCGCAGGCCGCCAGACGCGCTCAGACCGAAGCGCAGAACGGCAGCCGGCAGGACGACATGACGGGGCTGGCCCGCGGCTTGCGGATCGGCGCCGAATTTGTCGCGGCCATTCTGGTGGGTTCGGGTATCGGTTACCTGATCGACCAGTTTGCGGGGACGACGCCTTGGGCATTGCTCATCATGTTCATGGTGGGCTTTGCTGCTGGTGTTTTGAACGTCACTCGTGTAGTGGCGGAACTGAATGCAAAGAACGCGGCCGGGAAACCGGACGCAGAAGACTAGACCCGGTAGGCGAGATAGGGGCAAGAAGACCTTGGCGAACGATCCGATTCACCAGTTTGTCATCCAGGACATCTTCACCTTCGGGACAATCGGCGGCGATGGCCACGAAGGATCGGGCATTTCGCTCGCCTTCACCAATTCCGCGCTCTTTATGGTGCTGACCACCGGCATCGTTGCGGCCTATCTCATCCTTTCGACCCGTGGCCGTGGGCTTGTGCCGACCCGTTGGCAATTGACCAGCGAGCTGATGTACGAATTCGTCGCCAATATGGTGCGAAGTAGCGCAGGCACCGAGGGGATGCGGTTTTTCCCGTTCGTCTTCTCGATCTTCATCTTCATTTTCGTCGGTAACATGCTGGGCATGATACCGTACTTCTTCACCATCACGAGCCACATCATCGTCACCTTCGCAATGGCGATGACAGTCATGACCGTGGTGGTCGCTTACGGCTTCATCCGGAACGGACCGAAATTCCTCAAGCTTTTCGTCCCCGCCGGCGTGCCCAGCTATCTCCTCATTCTCGTGACGCCGATCGAGATCATTTCCTTCCTCTCGCGTCCGATCTCCCTTTCGGTGCGACTGTTCGGCAATATGCTGGCGGGTCACATCACGCTCAAAGTGTTCACGGGCTTCGTTGTTACGATGGGGTCGCTGGGCTTTTTGGGCATTCTGGGCGCCGCGCTCCCGCTTCTGATGGGCGTCGCGCTCACGGCCCTCGAATTCATGGTGGCCGCGGTTCAGGCTTACGTTTTCGCTGTCCTGACCTCCATGTACCTCAACGATGCGATCCATCCGTCGCATTGATCCCCAAAAACGAAAAACCAACGTTCCAAGGCTTTGAAAGGATCTAAAAATGGAAGCTGAAGCCGCAAAGTTCATCGGTGCCGGTCTGGCTTGTTTCGGTATGGCCGGTGCTGCCATCGGTGTGGCCAACATCTTCGGCAACTTCCTCTCGGGTGCCCTTCGCAACCCGTCGGCTGCGCCTTCGCAGTCCGGTAACCTCATCTTCGGCTTCGCCGTGACCGAAGCTCTGGGCATCTTCTCGTTCCTCGTTGCCCTTTTGCTGCTGTTCGCGGTCTAAGATCCCTTAGGCGAGCAGACTAACGGTTTCGGCAGCCGGGGCTGTTCCCTGGCTGCCGGTTCTTATCCGGACCCGATCCGGACATACGCACCGGCGAGTGAAACGACATGGCACGCATTCTCATTGCCCAGGCCGACGGCTCGGAGGCGGAACTCCACGTTCCTGCCGAGGACCAGATCCAGTTCGACGAGGTCGGCGGCGATCATTCCCAGCCCGAGGGACATGTGATCGAGGGGACCGAGGCGCATGGCGGTGGGCATACGGATGTCTTCCCGCCTTTCGACGCGTCGACCTTTCCCTCGCAGATTCTCTGGCTCGCGATCAGCTTTGCCGCGCTCTACTTCATCATGAGCCGGATCGCCCTGCCCCGGATCGGCGAAATCCTCGAAGTGCGGCGCGACCGTATCGAGGGGGATCTGGCGGAAGCCGACAGGCTGCGTCAGAAGACCGACCAGGCGATCGCGTCCTATGAAGAGGCGCTTTCGGATGCGCGGTCCAAGGCGCACGAAATTGCCGAAAAGACCCGTTCGGAAATCAAGGCCGATCTCGACGCCAAGCGTGCGAAGGTCGAGGCCGATCTCTCCAAGAAGATGTCGGCGGCCGAGGCGCGTATCGCCGAGACCAAGACCGAGGCGCTCGGGCATGTCGATGCGATTGCCGCCGAAACAGCGCAGGCGCTTGTTGGCCAACTGGTTGGCAAGGTGCCGGTCAAGGCCGCCCGCGACGCTGTCGCCAAAGTGACCAAGGAGTAGTTCGATGGAATTGGATGCCACCTTCTGGGCCTTCATCGCGCTCATCCTGTTCTTTGCCGTCATCATCTACCTCAAGGTGCCCGGCATGATCGCCGGGCACCTCGACAGCCGCATCAAGAAGATCGAGGAGGACCTCGATGAAGCCAAACGGCTTCGCGAGGATGCGCAGGCGCTGCTCGCCGAGTACGAGCGCAAGCGGAAGGCTGCCGAGACCGAGGCCGACGAAATCGTCGCCGCCGCGCGTGAAGACGCCGAACGGATGACCACGGAAGCCCAGGAAGCCCTCGAAGATCTGGTTGCCCGCCGCACCAAGGCGGTGGAAGACAAGATCGCCCAGGCTGAAGCGCAGGCACTCGCGGAAGTGCGCGCACGCTCGGCGGACGTCGCGGTCGAGGCCGCACGCGTCCTGCTTGTCGATCAGGTCAAGGAGCAGGGCAGCGAACTCGTCGACGAATCGATCCGGGAAGTCGGGGCGAAGCTCAACTGAGACACCGGCAAAGCATTGACGTTAAAGCGGGCCCTTAGGGGCCCGTTTTTGTTTGCGGTTCTTCGAACAGACGCTATGCCCAGTCGACCCAACGGCCGTGATAGTCGGCGAGGCCGAGGGTTTCCTTTTCGCCGCCGGGCCAGACCGTCTGCTTGAGGACGGCGCCGCCAGGGTGATCCTCGGCCTCCATATACATCCAGACGAGTGGGGTTTCGCCGGTGGCTTGCGCGCCGGCAGCCGCGAAGGCCTTGGTGATGTGCATGCGGGTGTCGAGTGGCAGGTATTGCCAGACAATGGTGTGGAAGAAGACCCGGACGACGCCGGGTTCTGCGGGCTCGGCCAGTATGCGGTCGACCCAGTCGGCAGCGTCGGCCTTCTCCACGCGCAGCGACGATTTGGCGGCGGCTTCGAGCGCGGCGGAAATCCGTCCGATCCGCTCGTGCTGGTCGGCCCAGATGTAGGCAAGCAAGTGCTCGACGGCTTCGGGATCGCCGGCGTCGAGAGGATTGCGGTCGCAACCGGCGCGGCTTTTGATTTCGAGCCTGGTCTCGAGATCAGGGGCGTCGCCGCGCCATTCGCTCTCGATATGCACGACCGCGTCGGACGAGCCCCATTCGCGCCTTTCGCCGAGGACATAATGGAAGCTGTCGAAAGCCAGATTGATACCCGCGCTGGCGCCGATCTCGTAGACGGCCAGGGGCATCTCGAACCGCTCGGCGACCTTGAGCATCATGCCCAGGATGGCCGAGGAGCGCATGACCTCGTTGGTCTGCGGGGGGCTGTCGAGGAAGTCGTGCAGCACTTCGTCGTGCCGAAAGATGGCCGCCGCTATGGCTTCCCAAAGCACATCGGGCCTGGTTTCGAGGGGCGGATAAAGCGCGGCGAGTTCGCGCGCCTTGCCCGAACGCACGAGGCTGTGGAGCGCGCCGACGGCGCGAAGCGCCAGCGCATCGTCCTTGGCCGATTCGGGCCAGTCGATGATCCGCGCGCCAAAGCGCGAGGATGCGTCGAGATGCTTGGCGAGAAGCTCGCAAAGTTGCGCGGTGAAGGGGGAGCCCAGACTTCGGCAGGCCTCTGCCTGGAACCGGAAGTTCTCAAGCACATGGGGGGTCATGTTCGACATATTTGCCCTCCGACTTAATGCCGGGGGAGTTTAGGGTTCCTGTCGTTTTGATCAACGACTAGTTTTCGTTCCGGACCCGAATGGGGACTTGCGCGTACCGGGACGAAACGCTAGAGATCTGCCCATGTTGATTTCACGGCCTGCATACATCCGCATCCGCACCCTCTAGGGGCGGTATCCGTTCTTCCCGGTGCCCGTTCGCGCCGCGCCTAGCGCGGTCGTGGGTTGTTTCGCCATGGAAGCGGCGCGTGGCTGTCTGTTGCAGGTCCACGTCTTTCCGAAATCGATACCGTCTCTGCCGACGCAACGATTTTCTTGCGTTCATACGAGACATTTCATGACCACCAATACACCCCGGCGCACAAGGCGCTCCCAAAGCTGGGAGGGCGTCGCCGACTGGTACGCCGGCTGGGCCGGCCCCAAGGGGAGCCGGTACCACCGCACCCTCGCTGTACCCCTGTTGCTCGATCTTCTACAGCCTGGCGCCGGAGAGGCGCTGATCGACCTGGGCTGCGGCCCGGGCGTTCTCGCCCCGCCCGTCGCGGCAACGGGCATGGCCTATACCGGGCTCGACCTCTCGCCGAGCCTCATCTCCATCGCGCGGCGGCACAACGGGCGCGCCGGACGATTCGTCGTGGGCGACGCCACCCGCGCTGCCGCCGTGCCCGGCTTGCGGCAGGGTACTTTCGATGCGGCGAGTTTCCTGCTTTCCATTCAGGACATCGACCCGCTCACGGAAGCGCTGGCTTCGGCGGCGCGGCTGGTGCACGGCTCCGGGCGCGTCGTCATCGTGATGCTGCATCCGTGCTTCCGTGTGCCGCGGCAGAGCGGTTGGGGTTGGGACGAGGGCCGGAAACTTCGATACCGGAGGGTCGACAGCTATCTGTCCGATCTTGAGGTGCCCATGCAGCCTCACCATTCGGGCAAGGGCGTGACGCGGAGCTATCACAGGCCGCTCGGCGCCTATATCGCCGCGCTTTCAAGTCACGGCTTCGCCGTTACCGCGTTGCGGGAGGTGCGGGACATTGAAAAGTCCGGCGCGCCGCCTGCAGAGCGGCGCGCTGCGGGGGAAATCCCGATGCTCCTGGGACTGCGGGCGGACCGGCTGCGGTCGGGTTGACCGCAGCCTGAAGCCGCTATTGTGCCGCCGCGCGCGGCGCGTCGGACGGGGTCCATTTGAGCCTTGGCTGGCGCGCCGCGCGGGTTTCGTCGAGCCGACGCAGCGGGGCGCGAACCGGGGCGGCGGTAAATCGCTCGGAATTGCCGGACTTCGCGTCCTCAGCGAGGTCGCGCATGGTTGCGATGAAGGCGTCGAGCGTCTGGAGCGATTCGGATTCGGTGGGCTCGATCAGCATCGCGCCGTGCACGACGAGTGGGAAATACATCGTCATCGGATGCACGCCCTCGTCGATCATCGCCTTGGCGAAATCCAGGGTGGAAACGCCGGTGCCCTTGAGGAACGTATCGTCGAAAAGCACCTCGTGCATCACGGGCCGGTGGTTGTAGGGCGCCGAGAAGAGGTCCGCGAGCCGGGCCTTGATGTAGTTGGCGTTCAATACCGCGTCGCGCGCGGCCTGCGCCAGCCCGTCGGCACCGTGGCTGAGCATGTAGGTGAGCGCGCGCACGAACATGCCCATCTGGCCATGGAATGCGGTGAGGCGGCCGAAGTGCTGCCCTTCGGTGTGCTCGACGAGTTCAAGGGCGTCGCCGTCGCGCCGCACGAAGGGCACGGGCGCGAACGGTGCCAGAGCCGCCGAGAGCACAACCGGGCCGGCTCCCGGACCACCGCCACCGTGGGGGGTGGAGAAGGTTTTGTGGAGGTTGATGTGCATCGCATCGATGCCGAGATCGCCCGGCCGGACGACGCCCATGATGGCGTTGAAGTTGGCGCCGTCGCAGTAGAAATAGGCGCCCGCGTCGTGAACCGCTTGCGCGATCTCGATCACCTGGGGCTCGAACAGGCCGCAGGTGTTGGGGTTGGTGAGCATGATCGCCGCGACGTCGTCGGAGAGCGCGGCCTTGACCGCATCGACATCGACGGTGCCGTGTTCATTGGCGTCGATGGATTTGACCGTGTAGCCAAGGAAGGCGGCGGTTGCGGGGTTGGTACCGTGCGCGCTTTCGGGGACGAGCACGATCTTGCGGTGCCCCTGCCCGTTTGCCTCGTGTGCGGCCTTGATGGCCATCATGCCGCACAACTCGCCGTGAGCGCCGGCCTTGGGGGACATGGCGACCGCGGTCGTGTTGGTCAGTTCCATCAGCCAGTGGCTGAGCTCTTCGATGACGCCGAGTGCCCCCTGAACCGTCGAGACGGGTTGGAGCGGGTGGACGTCGGCGAAGCCGGGCAGCCGTGCGGTCTTCTCGTTGAGGCGCGGGTTGTGCTTCATGGTGCACGAACCGAGCGGATACATGCCCGAGTCGATGGCGTAATTCTGGCGCGAGAGGCGCACATAGTGGCGCATCGCCTCGGGTTCGGTGAGCCCGGGCAGGTCGAGTGCCGTCTTGCGGCGGAGGCCGCCGAGCCGGTCGTTGCCCACCTCGATATCGGGCAGGTCGACGCCGGAATGGTCGCGGTCGCCGATTTCGAAGAGCAGCGGTTCTGCCGGCAGCAGAGCGGCGGCCCCGGTAGCGGGCGCGCCGGCGTCAGCGACGGGGGCCGAAGGGCGGCCCTGTGCGTTCATGCTCATGCCAGTTCTCCCTTGAGCGCCGCTGCAAGTGCAGCGATGTCTTCGTCGGTGGTCAATTCGGTGGCCGCGAGGACGACGAGACCTTCGACCTCCGGCCGCCCCGGCTCGAGCCTCGATACCGGGACGCCGCAGAGAATGCCTTTCGCGGCAAGCGCCTCGACAAGGGGGGCGGCGGGTTTGGGGAGCCGGATGGTCATTTCGTTGAAGAAGGTCTTGTTGAGCACCTCGACGCCCGGCACGGCCGCCAGCGCATCGGCGAGCGCGATGGCGCGGGCGTGATTGAGGCGCGCGAGGCGCGAGAGTCCCACTTCGCCCAGAAGCGACAGATGGATCGAAAATGCCAGCGCGCAGAGCCCGGAATTGGTGCAGATATTGGACGTCGCCTTTTCGCGCCGGATGTGCTGCTCGCGGGTCGAGAGCGTGAGGACGAAGCCGCGCTTGCCGTCCGCGTCGACCGTTTCACCGCAAAGCCGCCCGGGCATTTGGCGTACGAATTTTTCGCGGCAGGCCATGAGCCCGACATAGGGGCCGCCGAAGGTCAGGGGATTGCCGATGGACTGGCCCTCTGCCACGACGATATCGGCGCCCAGCGCGCCGGGGGCTTCGAGAAGCCCGAGCGAAACGATTTCGGTAACGACCACGATCAGCAGCGCGCCTTTTTCGTGCGCGGCGTCCGCGAGCGCGGAGACATTACGCAGGTGGCCGTAGAAATCGGGGGTCTGGATGACGATGGCGGCGGTGTCGTCGTCGATGTGATCGACAATGTCGCCCTGCCCTTCCGGTGAGGCGGGCAGGCACTCGAGGCCCTCTTCTCCGGACAGATAGGTGACGACCGTGTCACGGTATTGCGGGTGGAGACCGCCCGAAAGGACGACCTTGTTCTTTTTCGTGACCCGCCGGGCCATCAGGACCGCTTCGGCGGTCGCGGTCGAGCCGTCATACATTGAGGCGTTGGCGATATCCATGCCCATCAAATGCGCGACCTGGGTCTGGAACTCGAAGAGCATCTGCAAGGTGCCCTGCGAAATCTCAGGCTGGTAGGGCGTATAGGCCGTGAGCCATTCCGAGCGCTGGATCAGATGGTCCACCGTCGCGGGAACATGGTGCCGATACGCCCCCGCCCCGACGAAAAACGGCCCATCGGCGCCGGCGTGGTTCTTTTTCGCCAGCGCGCGCATATGGGCCTCGACGGCGAATTCGGGCTGATGATCGGGCAGATCGGGCGCGAAGGTGCCGAGCACCGATTTGGGGACGGCGGCGAAGAGATCGTCGATCCCGCCCGCGCCGATGGCGGCAAGCATGTCGGCCCTGTCGGCCGCGGAATGGGGCAGATAGCGCAATTTACAGCCTTTTCGTTTTAGGCGGTGTGATCGGCATAGGCGGCCTCGTCCATGAGACCTTCGAGTTCGGCTTCGTCGGACAGCTCGATCTTGAAGATCCAGCCGCCATTGGACGGATCGGAGTTGATAAGACCGGGTTCGTCGCCCAGCGCCTGGTTGACCTCGGTGACCGTGCCGGAGACCGGCGCATAGATCTCGGACGCGGCCTTGACGGATTCGACCACAGCGGCCTCGTCGCCCTTCTTAAAACTGGTGCCGACGGTCGGCAGCTCGACGAAGACGATGTCACCGAGTTGTTCCTGGGCGTAGTTGGAAATGCCGATAATGCCTGTCTTGCCTTCGACGCGGACGTATTCGTGGTCTTCAGTGTAGCGCGTGGTCATGGTGAGGTTCCCTCGGGTTGTTATGGTTTGCGCACGTAACGGTGCGGGACGAACGGCATTTTGACGACGGTGCCGGCGATCGGCTTGCCGCGCACAAGTGCGGTGACGGGGGAGCCGATTTCGGCGGCGTCGGCGGGGACGTAGCCCATGGCGATGGGGGCCTGGACGGTGGGACCGAAGGTGCCTGAGGTCACTTCGCCTATGACGTTGCCGTGCTTGTCGACGAGTTCGGCGCCTTCGCGCACGGGCTGACGGCCGTCGAACCTGATGCCGACGCGCTTGTCGTCCGCGCCGTAGGCGATTTTCTTGAGAATGCGCTCGTCGCCGAAAAAGCCGCCCTTGGTGCGGCGGTTCCTGCCGATGGCGAAAAGGAGGCTTGCCGAGACGGGATCGGTGAATTCGTTCATGTCATGGCCATAGAGGCAGAGCCCGGCTTCGAGCCGCAGGCTGTCGCGGGCGCCGAGGCCGGCGGGTTTGACGCGCTCGTCGGCAATGAGAAGATCGAACAGCGCCTCGGCGTCGGTGTGCTCGATCGAAAGCTCAAAGCCGTCCTCGCCGGTATAGCCCGAGCGCGAGACCATCGCTTCGATACCGCCAACGGTCGCGGGTGCTGCCTGCATGAACGCGAGGCTTTCGACGATATCGGTATGCCGGCCGAGCACTTCGGCAGCCTTGGGGCCCTGGATCGCGATGAGCGCGAGGTCGGGCCGCATCTCGAAGCGTGCCTCGCCTTCGAACGTTTCCTGCATGTAGCGCAAATCGTGGTGCTTGCGGGCGGCGTTGACCACCAAATACATCACGCCGTCCTCGGCCTGGCCCTCGACCGGGCGGGCGATGATCAGGTCGTCCTCGATCCCGCCCTTGGCGTTGAGCAGCACGGTGTAGCGCATTTCGCCGGGCGCGAGCGAGGCGATATCGGCGGGGGTGATGGTTTCGAGCGCCTTCACCGCCGCGGCGTGGTCGTGCGCGGTGAGGACGATCTGGCCCATATGGGAGACGTCGAAAAGCGACGCCGAAGACCGGGTGTGGTTATGCTCGGCGACGATACCGCCGGGGTATTGGACGGGTAGCATATAGCCGCCGAATTCGACCATGCGGCCGCCGGCGGCGACGTGACGGTCATAGAGCGGTGTCTTGTTGGCTTCGCCCGTAAGCGCTTCGGCCATGCCGATCTCCCTGGTTGCAACGCGAGAAACACCGTGCCGACACGAAGTCGTATCCTGCGCGGTGCCCCCTCTGTCGGTCAACCTGAGAGATTTCCCGGAACGGCTTGCTTAAAACGTTCCGGCTACGCCCTTCGGTGGGAAGCGATGCCGCTTCCGCTTTCCAGAGTTCTATTTCGGGCAGCGGTCCCTTGTGCCTGAGAGTTTCCGGGGCGGTTGCTCCTTCGGCGTCCCGGTCCTTCGAACCGGGAACTCTCCCGCTGCTTGTGGCCGACCTTTAAGGAAAGGCGGCCACGAGTCAATCTCTCCGGCGCGGATTGGGCCGCGCCGGAGAGTGTTTTGCAGGCCTAGTTGTCGAAGCCGACCCAGAAAACGATGTCCTCGCCGCCGACATAGGGCACCGCGACATTCTCGACCGTATAGGAGAACTCGTTGGCCGCGTTGGTCGCGACGGTAACGGGGATGCTGTAAAGCTCGGAGAAGGTGGCCATGCCGTCACGCTCGACGACGAAACGCAGGGGCACATTGACCGCAGACTGGTTGAATGCGGGCCCCGGGATAACGCGACCCACGGCGCCCATGGTTACGGTGATCTGCCCGTTCGAGACCACGCAGTTGCGCGATATCCGGTCGAGCACGGCCTGATAGCGCACTGCGTTGCCCGACGTCACGCGGTACGAGCCCGCGCCGTCGCGCACCCGGATTTCAGGGCATTCGGTGGCGATGGCCGGCATGGCGCCCGCGACAGCCGAATCGATCTGGCTCTGGCTCGGGGTGACACCGGCAAGGGCGGGATCGCCGCCGCCGAACATCGAACCCATCGAGCATCCGGCAAGTGCCAGCGCGAGAACCGGGGTCAGAATGCGCGGGATCAGGGACAACGTCATGGCCGGTGCTCCTTTGTCTTACAGGGCTTTGAGCGCGTCGAGCATAGCAGGGGCACCGGACTCGACAACCTCCCCCGGCGCAGATTCAGTGTTCACCGTGTGAACGACGCCATCGACGATGATCAGCGCGTGGCGCCCGAACCGGGTACCCAGCCCACCGGCAGTGAGATCGCGATCGAGCCCGGTCGCCTTGGCGAACTCGGCCAGCCCGTCGGCGATGAAGTCGATCCTGCCCAGGGATTCGGTGGCTTCGGCCCAGGCCCTGACGACGTGGTGATCGTTGGCCGTCGCGCAGACGATCTTGTCGACGCCGGCGGCCTTGAAGTCTTCCGCCGTGAGCAGATAGCCGGGCAGATGGTTGGCATGGCAGGTGGGGGTGAAGGCGCCCGGGACGGTGAACATCACAACCGTGCCGGTCCCAAGGATATCCGTGGTGCTCGCATCAGCGACCCCAGCCTCGGTAACGTGTTTGACAGAAATAGCGGGAATGGGCTGGCCGGGTGCAATCGCCATGCTTTGGTCCTTTAGTATTGTGGTCCGGGCCGGGCATAGCGCCCTGCCGGCTCTTTCTTATTGCAGTTGTTCTGCGCCGTCGAGCGCCGGGAGGGGAAATCCGATCAGGGCGTGCCGATCTGGCGGGTGAGTTCGTAAGGGCCGTCCGGGGTCATGAATGTCAGCGTGACGCTCTTGCCGGCCAGTTCGGGTGCGCCGCCGTTGGCAAAGACGGGAAACAGCAGGTGAGCGCCGTCGCCGCTTGGCTCGCCGGGCCCTAGCAGCGTCAACTCGCCCCGGATGTCGGCGATCGTCGTCTCGTGGGGAAAGTCCGGGGCGGCCAGCG
The DNA here is from genome assembly GCF_021166475.1 of Pelagibacterium xiamenense. GTDB lineage: Bacteria > Pseudomonadota > Alphaproteobacteria > Rhizobiales > Devosiaceae > Pelagibacterium > Pelagibacterium xiamenense. The sequence goes on along the minus strand of NZ_JAJOYS010000001.1, from coordinate 1,031,087 downwards.
CAACGGCAAGGCGGCGCGTTTGTGGATCGAAATGGGCCTCGCCGAACGGCTCGAGCTCTCCCGGGTACGGCAACGGCGCCTCGGCAAGTGCCTGACGGATACGCAGGGCATGCCCGGCATCAGCCCGGCGAAACGAAAGCTGGTGGGAAAAGCCCGCAACGACCGGAACGCAGACGTCCGAGCACACCCCGAGCGTCATCTCGATCTCGAGAAACGGCGTATCGCTTGTGGCTTGAAGCCGGACGGGCAGGACGACATGGCCGTAATAAACGTGGTCGAGATAGCCCTTGTCGGTTTCGCGAACGGGGAATGGCCAGACGATGTCGAACCCGTCGATGCCGTCCGAGCCGCCGACATCCAGCTGGAGGGGAATGCCGGTTTCCCCGGGGACGCGCCAATAGGTCTTCGTATTGGACGGCATGTCGATTTCGATGGCAGCCCATGTGCTGCCGTCAGGTTCGCGGGTGTCCGAAAAGACGAGCCGTAATCTGGCGTTTTCGTCGACCTGCTGCCAGGCGGTCTCGCCTGCATGGGCGCCGCTGGCCACCGCAAAAAGCAGAAGAATGACGGTCGGTATTTTCATGGCGGATTTGATAGCTTGGCGGCAGTGATTTCGCCAAGGGCGAAACGATCAGGGGTTCGTGATCGTTAGACACTTTGTGTTTATGCCTCGTTAGCTGTAGAATCGAGACTGCGGCGGGCAGAAAGAGATTGGCAGGATGGACACGCTCAAAGGTCAGTTTCTCATTGCAACGCCCGACATGGCCGACGAACGGTTTGCCGGGACCCTGATATACGTCGTCGCGCACGGGGAGGACGGCGCCATGGGCCTGGTGATCAACCAGGCCCTGCCCGATATGCACTTTTCCGACATTCTCGACGAGATCGACCTGGGCACCGACGGGGAGGAAATCCGCGTCTCGGATGCCTTGCTCGACAAGGACGTCCTGCGCGGAGGGCCGGTGGATTCGAGCCGCGGCTTCGTGTTGCATACGGCGGATTATTTCCGCGATGGCAATTCCTATATCGTCGACGACAATGTGTGCCTGACCGCCACCCTCGACGTTCTGCGCGCGATCGCGCAAGGGCACGGGCCCGAGCAGAGCCTTCTGGCGCTGGGCTATTGCGGCTGGGGTGCGGGGCAGCTCGAATCCGAACTCAAGCAGAATGGCTGGCTGACGGCGGAATTTTCCGACGAGCTCCTCTTCACCGTCCCTCTTAACAAACGTTACGACGCCGCGCTCAAGAAGATCGGTGTAACGCGGGCGACGCTTAGCCCCCAGCCGGGCAGCAGCCTGCCCAACTAGCCCGCCGGTCTAGCCTTTGCCGTTGAGCTTGCGCCGCAATTCGTCCGCGGGCATGGGAGCGCCGTAAATATAACCCTGCGCGTACCGGCAGTTCAGCGATTTGAGGCGCTCCGCCTCTTCGGCCGTTTCCACGCCTTCGGCGATCAATCCGATATCGAGATCGCGCGCCAGCGCCACCACCGAGGAAATGATCGGCACCTGGGTGTGCGACATGCTGGCGTCGTCGTGGATCTGCACGAAGGCGGAGGGCAGCTTGAGCGTGTCGAAGGGGAAGCGGTGCAGATAGGCCAGGGACGAATAGCCGGTGCCGAAATCGTCGAGCGCCAGGCCAAGGCCCAATTCCTTGAAAGCCTTGAGCATATAAACCGCGTGCTCGGGATTGCTCATGATCTGGCTTTCGGTCACCTCGAGCTTCATGTGCCTGGCAACGCCGCGATATTCGCGCATGAGCCCGCGAATGTCCGCGAGCAGGCTTTCGCTGGTCAGTTGGCCTGCCGAGAGATTGACCGAAACGAAGAAACGCTCGCCAAGACCCGGTTCGTTCATCCAGGTCCGGGTCTGCTCGGCGGCCTGCTCGAAGGCGAGACGGCCGAGCTTCTCGATCTGACCGGTGCGTTCGGCAAGCGGGATGAACGCGCTGGGGCTCACCGGTCCGCGCTCGGGATGATTCCAGCGCATCAGCGCCTCGGCGCCGACGACCGCCTCGTTATGCATGTCGACGATGGGTTGGTAAAGGAGCTGCAGGTCGCCATTGTCGAGCGCCTGTTCGAGATCGTCCTCCATCGCCTGCGCATAAACCGCTATCGAGCGCGTGGCCGCGCGGAACGCCTCTATGCGGTCACCCCCATGACGCTTGGCGTAGTGCATGGCGAGTTCGGCGTCACGCAGGACGTCTTCGGCGGAAACGGGGCGGTTGTCGTAGATCGTGATGCCGATCGATGCGGTAAGGGACAGGTCGCGGTCGCCGAAATTGAAGGGCGTGCGGAGTGCCTTGCGCAGCTGTTCGGCGACCTCGGCGATCTGGCTGGCGGATTGCTCCGACAAGAGGATGACGGCGAACTGGTCGCCGCTGACGCGGGCAAGCGTGTCGAGCGGACGCAGAAGGCGCGACAGCCGGCGCGAAATGCCAAGGACGACGGAATCGGCTGCCATATGGCCAATGCGTTCGTCGATATCGGTGAACTTGTCGATGTCGATGAGAAAGACTGCGGGCTTCACCTCGTCGAACTCACGCGAGCGCATGAGGGCGCGTTCGAGGCGGTCGAGGAGCAGCTGCCGGTTGGGCAGCCCGGTGAGGCTGTCGTGGACGGCGTCGTGCAGAAGCCGTTCGCGCGCCGCCCGCTCGTCGGTGACGTCGTGGAGCGTGCCGACGATGCGGATCACCTGGCTGTCGCTGCCAAGGACCGGTTTTACCCGCATCTTGAACGTCCGGTAATTGCCGTCGAAACCGGCGACGCGGATGTCGGAATTGACCTTGCCGCGTTTGAGCTCGACCAGGGTATCGAGCGCGGTGCGGAAGCGGTCGCGGTCCTCGGGATGAATGCGGTCGAGCCAACGCTTGATCGCACCGCGCAGCGCCCCCTTGCGCTCGCCCAGGCGCGTTGCGAGCTCGTCGGAGACGTTGACCCTGTCGCGGTCGATATTCCAGTCGAAGACGAAATCGCCGGAGCCGGTGAGCGCGAGCGCGCGGCGTTCGACTTCCGATAGCGCGCCGATCGACACCTGGCCGTCGGAAAAGGCGTGCTGGATCGCCGTAAAGCCCAGGAGCATGACGATGAGTACCAGCCCGCCGGCAACGGCCGATTGCGCAACGTCGTTGGAGACCTGGCCGGTGACAACCATCCAGGCATAGGCGAGCCAGGCAAGGTAGATGACCCAGGTCGGCACGAGCAGGATCGCACGGTCGTAGCCGCGGATGGATAGAAGCGCGATGAGAAACAGGCCTAAAAGCCCGATAAGCGCCAGCGAGGTGCGGGCAATGCCGGCGGCGATGACCGGGTCTATGAAGGCGTAGCCCAGCAACGCCAGGAAGATGGCCGAAAGGCCGAGCGCAAGATGGGTGAACCGGATGTGCCACCGGTGCAGGTTGAGATAGATGAACAAGAACGCGAACAGCGTGATTGCAAGCCCTGCCTCAGCGGCGGCGCGCCAGGTCTGGACGGCCTGGTTTCCGGTGCCGAGCAGCTGTCCGAGAATGCCGAAGTCGACGAGGAGGTAGGCGAGCACGGCCCAGGCAAGCGCTGCGGTGGCCGGGAATACGCCCCTGCCCTTGACGACGAACATGATGGTGAGGAACACGGCGGCAAGCGAGGAAATGCCCAGCACCGTGCCCCGGAACAGCGTGAAGGAGTTGACGTAGTCGCGATAGGCGTCCGGCTCCCAGAGGTAAAGCTCGGGCAGGTCGTCGCCCGCGAGTTCCGCAACGAGCGTTACCGTGGCGCCGGGGTCGAGCACGATTTCGAAGACATCGGCCTCGCGGTCCGGCACGCGTGCCGGGCGCAGCCCCTGGGACGGGGTGAGCGCATTGACCCGCGCGCCGCCGAGATCGGGCAGGAAGACCCCCGACCCGGGCAGGCGGAAGAAGGGCGCAACAAGCAGGCGTTCGATCTGCGCGTCGCCCTCGTTGCGCAGAGCGAAGGCCGCGAAGTTGGGATCGGCTTCAGGGTCGACGGCGACGACTTCAATGCGTCGGATAATCCCATCGTCACCCGGCGCCGTGCTCAATTGCACGCGCCCGTCCTCGCCTTCGAGAATATCGACGCCAGCGGCAAGGTTCAGCGCGTTGATTCCCTCGGGCACCGCGATGACCTCGAACGCAGCCGCCTGGCTCACCATTCCAGCCAGCGTCACGACCATGACGGCAATCGTGATCAGCAGGCGGGAAAGGGTTGTGCGCATTAAACTCATAAATCCTGAAATTTACTCTTTGGTAACGGCGTTTCGCCCGGCTTGGCAACCGCGGGCGAAGCGTTCTTAACCGGCAAGAGCGTCGTAATGCTCTCGCGTGAGCGCAAACAGCATATGATCACGCCAGGCGCCGTTTATCTGCAAGTAATGCTCGGCTATGCCGATTTCCTTAAATCCGTTCGCTTTGAGAACCCGCCGCGAGGCATCGTTGTCCGGCAGGCAGGCCGCTTCGATGCGGTGGAGGGCCAAGGTGTCGAACACAAAAGGCAAGATCAGGGCAACCGAGCGCGTCATAATGCCTTTTCCCGCGTAATCGGCACCCATCCAATAGCCGAGCGTCACATTCTGGGCGGCGCGGCGGCGGACGTTGGACAGCGTCAGGCCGCCAACGAGGGTCAGACGCTTGCCAATGTGGGTGAAGATGAAGAATGCGTACTCGGTCCCCAACATCGCATCGCGCCGATTGCGGCGGACGCGGGCTGCAAAATTGCGCGCGGACAGCTCGGCGTCGGACCAGCGCGGCTCGTAGGGTGTGAGGAATTTGCGACTCTTTACGCGCAGCGCGCGCCATTCGATATGGTCGGACTGATGGGGGCAGCGCAGAAGCAGGCCATCGCCTTCGATAACGGGCGTTGGCTGGCGCATGACGGCAAAACCGAACACCCGCCGGCCGCCGCTATTTGAAGTTCGAAGCGATAGCTGCATAGTCGGGCATCTTGTGGACCGGCCCGATGCTCGCAACCGAGGGGTTGGCCGCCGAGAGGATCTGCCCGGCCACGTGCTTGACGCGCTCCGCGTCGATCCGGTTGATGCGGTCGACCGTTTCCTGCAGCGGGATCGGGCGGCCCCACAATATCTGCTGGCGCGCGAGCTGGCCGGCGCGGGAGGACGGGCTTTCGAGCGACATCAGGAGCCCCGCCCGGATTTGCGCACGCACGCGCATCACTTCTTCCTCGGTGATGTCCAACGCGGCCTTTTGCAACTCTTCGAGCAGCACGGGCATCAGGTCGCCGACCTCGTCGCCGCCGGTCGACGCGGCAAGGCCGAAGACGCCGCTATCGGCGAAGGCCCAATGAAAGGCATAGACCGAATAGCACAGGCCGCGGCGCTCGCGGACCTCCTGGAACAGCCGCGAGCTCATGCCGCCGCCGAGGATGGTTGCAAGGACCTGCGCGGCATAAAAGCCGTCGGTGTTGTAAGCGCGGCCTTCGAGCCCGAGCACGATATGGGCCTGCTCGTGATCGGAATCCTCGCGCTTGTCGCCGCCTTTGTAGCTCGCGCGGTCGGGCTCGGGCGCACCGGTGGGTTTGAGGTTGTGGAAGCGGTCGCTGACGATGTCGACGAGTTGGTCGTGGTTCACATTGCCGGCGGCCGAGACCACCATATGATCGCCGACGTAGTGGCTGTCCATATAGGCCCGCACCGAACCCGTATCGAAGCTGCGCACCGTATCGGCGGTACCCAGAATCGTGCGGCCGATCGGCTGTTCGGGGTAAGCGGCGCTTTGGAAAAGGTCGAAGACGTGGTCGTCGGGATCGTCCTGGGAGGCGCCGATTTCCTGGACGATGACGTGCTGTTCGCGCGCAAGTTCCTTCTCGTCGAAAACCGAATTCTGCAAGATGTCCGAGAGGATGTCGGCGGCAAGGGGCACGTCGTCCTTGAGGATACGCGCGAAATAGCCCGTGTGCTCGATCGACGTCGCCGCGTTGATATCCCCGCCCACAGACTCGATGGCCTCCGCGATCTCCCGGGCCGAGCGTTTCTTGGTGCCCTTGAAGGCCATGTGCTCGAGAAGATGCGAAATGCCGTGCTGGTCGTGCCTCTCGCTGCGCGACCCGGACTTCACCCAGACGCCCATCGCGGCGCTTTCCAGGTGCGGCATGGTGTCGGTGATCACAGTCATGCCGTTGTCGAGGGTCGTGCTTGCTACTGTCAAAATTCTAGTCCTCCCAGGCGCGTGTCTTTGCGCGAATGAAATCTTCCACGGCGGATGCGTCGTTGGCCAGCACCGTAAAGCGCTCCTCGCGATTATTTAGGTCGCCAAGGCGTGAGGGCAAGGCCGGATGGACGCCGGTGGCCGCCTCGACGGCTTCCGGGAACTTGGCCGGGTGCGCCGTGGACAGCGTGATGATGGGCGTGTGACCGAAATTGAACCCGCGCCCGACCGCGACGCCGACCGCCGTGTGCGGGTCGATCAGATATGACGAATGCGCGTAAACGTCGCGAATGATGTTGGACGTCGCGGTCTCGTCGGCCATGCCGGCGCCGAAGTCGCTGCGGATGGTCTCCAGCGCGACGCCGGGGATGGCGAAACCGCCGGACTGCTTGAGCCCGGAAAAGAGCGCGGCGGTCTTTTCGCCGTCCCTGTCGAGCGCTTCGAACAGCAGCCGCTCGAAATTGGACGAGACCTCGATATCCATCGACGGGCTGGCCGTGGGGATAACGCCACGCTTGTCGTAGCGGCCGACCTTGATGGCGCGGCGCAGGATGTCGTTGGAATTGGTCGCAACGATCAGCTTTTCGATCGGCAGGCCCATTTTCTTCGCGCAATAGCCGGCGAAAATGTCGCCGAAATTGCCCGTCGGCACGCAGAAAGTGACCGGGCGGTGCGGGGCACCCAGCGCAATGGCCGACGTAAAGTAGTAGACGATCTGGGCGACGATGCGGCCCCAGTTGATGGAATTGACGCCCGAAAGCTTGGCTGCGTCCGTGAAGGCGTGGTCGGCGAAGAGGTCTTTGACGATGGCCTGGCAATCGTCGAACGTGCCTTCGAGGGCAATGTTATGAACGTTGGCATCCGACACGGTCGTCATCTGCCGGCGCTGGACGGCGGAGGTCCTGCCCTTGGGGTGAAGAATGAAGATGTCGGTATTCGCGCGGCCCTTGAAGGCCTCTATGGCGGCCGAACCCGTGTCGCCCGAGGTCGCGCCGATAATCGTCGCGCGCTGGCCGCGTTCGCCGAGGATATAGTCCATCACGCGGGCGAGGAACTGCATCGCCACGTCCTTGAACGCGAGCGTCGGGCCGTGCCAGAGCTCGAGCACGAAATGGCCGGGCTCGAGTTCGACGAGCGGGGTGATCGAGGGATGGTTGAAGCTCTGATAGGCTTCCTTGACCATCGTCTTGAGGATCTGGGCGGGGATTTCGTCGCCGACAAAGCGCGAAATCACCGCGAGCGCGACGTCCTCATAATGCCGGTTGGCGAAATTGTGCATCTCCTCGGCGGTGAATTGCGGCCAGCTTTCGGGGACATAAAGACCGCCGTCGCGGGCGAGGCCGGCCAGAACAGCGTCACAAAACCCCAAGGCCGGCGCCTGACCGCGCGTGCTGACATACCGCATGAAAGAGGAACCCTTATTGTTTTCGGCGCACCCTAATTGCCATTGTCCCGTTCGGCAAGATTTCCCGGGTGGCGCTGGCGCCAGATCCAGTAGCCGAGCATGACGAGGGTAACGAGCGCGAAGCCGAACCAGGTGCCGGCGTATTCGAGGTGCCGGTTTGGGAACACAATCTGCGTTTCCCCGCCCTGCGGCAGGCTACCGGGCGCGCCCGCGACCTGATCGAGTGTCACCGGCGCTGCTGGTCCCATCCCCTCGGGCAGGAACAGGTCAAGCCGCTCGGGATCACGCACCCATTCGCGACGTTTCGCGACCTCGGGGCCCGGCGTGAAGGGGTTGGCCTGCTGGGGACGCCTGGCAATCCCCTGAATGGTGATTTCGCCCTCGGTGGCGAGCCCGCCGTTCGCGAATGCGGCGGCCTGGCTTTCGGGCACGAACCCGCGATTGACCCACAGGACGCCGCCGTCGCGGGTCTCGAGCGGCGCCATGACCCAGTAGCCCGGCCCGGAGAACTGACCGTTTGCATCGGTGAGGTTATCGAAGACAAGAACCGTGAGATCGTGCCTGAACGTGCCCGAGGCGCCGAAAGGACGATAGTCGAGGGCTTCAGGGTCGAGCGAGGACCACGTGTCGGCGGGCGGAAAAGCGGCCGGCGTCTCGTTGAAACGCGCCTCGACGCGCGCGATGAGCGCTTCTTTTTCCGCGAGGCGCTGAACCTGCCAGGTGCCCAGCGTCACGAACAGGGCCATCAGAAGCACCATGAAGACGACGAACGTCCACTGGCCCAGCGAGCCGAACCTGCGAGCCGGCGCGGTAGAGGCGGCCATCAGCCTTCCATATCCCCCGGTCCGCCGCCGGGGCGGGCGCCGGCTTTATACTGCAGGTTGATCATCACGCCCTTGAAGGGGCGCAAGAGCGCGATCGAAAGCGCGATGGTCGTTAGCGACCACAGAGCGATGTGCACTATGAACGGGAAGCCGAACAACGCGTCGGTGATGAGCCAGAGGAGGACCACGATGGTCCCCACGGGGAACATGATGAGGACGGCCGGGCCGTCGCCGCTGTCGGCGAACGAATAATCGAGCCCGCAGCTATCGCATTTGTCGGCGACGCCGAGGAAGCCGGAGAACAGGCGCCCCTCACCGCATCTGGGGCAGCGCCCCGCGAGACCGGTTGCGATGGGGGAAAGCTGCGTATCGCTCATTGAGGTGCGCCGGGAGCCCGCAGGCCCCCGGCCTTTCGCGTTGGTTTAATGGATGCCCACGGCACCAATGGAACCGAATACGTAGATCGACGCGAAAAGGAACAGCCACACAACGTCAACGAAGTGCCAGTACCAGGCGGCGAACTCAAAACCGAGATGCTGCTTGGTCGTGAACTGCCCCGCCATCGCGCGCAGGAGACAGACGAGCAGGAAGATCGTCCCGATGAAGACGTGGAAGCCGTGGAAACCCGTCGCCATGAAGAAGGTCGCGCCGTAAATATTGCCCGAGAAGGAGAACGGCGCCTCGGAGTATTCGAGGAGCTGCACGCCGGAGAACAGGACCCCGAGCAAGACCGTGAGCAGAAGCCCCCATTTGAGCCCATCCCGGTCGCCTTCGAGCAACGCGTGGTGGGCCCATGTCACCGTGGTGCCGGAAAGCAGCAGCACGAGGGTATTGAAGAGCGGCAGATGCCAGGGGTTGAAGACCTCGATACCTTCGGGAGGCCAGTGACCGCCCGTGAACTCCGTACGTGCATACTGAACGGCTTCACCAGGGTACCAGGAGGCATCGAAATAGGCCCAGAACCACGCCACGAAGAACATCACTTCCGAGGCGATGAAAAGGATCATGCCGTAGCGGTGGTGCAGCTGGACGACCGGCGTGTGGTAGCCGGTTTCGGCTTCCCTCACCACGTCCGACCACCAGGCGAACATGACATAAAGAACGCCCGCAAGCCCGGCCAAAAACATCCAGGGGGGCGAGCCGTGCATGAAGAAAATACCGCCGATGGCCATCACGAGCGCCGCGACCGACCCGAAGAAGGGCCAGGGGCTCAGATCGACCAGATGGTAGTCATGGTTCTTGGTAGCTGCCATGATTTAGATGTTCCCCATCAATTTTTGTGAAAGGTGTAAGAGAGCGTGATCTGCTGGATCGTGCGCAGACCGTCGTCGGAATCAAGGTCGGGATCGACGAAATAGGTTACGGGCATCTCCACCGTGGTATGGGGTGGAATCGTCTGCTCGGTAAAGCAGAAGCATTCGATCTTGTTGAAATAGATGCCTGTGGTCGGCGGCGTCACGTTGAAGCTCGCGGTCGTCGAGAGCGGTTCGCTCGAAAGGTTCGTGGCGCGGTAGACGATCGTTTCGACTTCGCCCATCCTGCTCGTCGTCACCGAAGCGGGTTCGACACGCAGCGGCAGTCCGGCGTCGATATTGGCATCGAAACGTACGCCCATTTCCCGGTCGATCACGCCCTTTGGGTTGGATTCGGCAGCCTGCGTCGTGCCGCCATACCCGGTAACCGCGCAGAAGATGTTGTAGAGCGGCACTGCGGCGAACGACATGCCCACCATAAACGCGACAAAGCCCGACGCCATCAGGACGATGGACCGATTGGAAACCTTGCGGTGCATAGGGTGCGCGGCGGTCATCGTCGTCCCCTCACAGCGGCCTGTCGAAGACGCCCGGACCGAGCTTGATGACGGTTACGGCGTAAAAAATGAGAACCAGCGCGCCCAGCGCCAGCCCGATCGCGATCGAGCGGCGGCGGCGACGTCTCTGGAATATCTCAGCCTGGGTCATGTTCTTTTCCTCATCCGCCATCAGACCGTCCCGAACCACCTGATCAGGCCGACATCGGCCAGCAGCGCGACAAAAAGCACAAACAGATAGCTCAAGGAATAGGCGAAAAGGACGCGGGCGCGGCGCTTCATTTCAACGCCGCTCGCCATGCGCACGCGGACGGCCAGAACCGAGAAAATGGCGCCGAGCACAGCGGCGGGGATCGCGTAGAACCAGCCCACGAGTCCGGTCAGGACCGGGCCGAAGCCGGTGATTGTAAGCAGTACGGTATAAATGACGATCTGGTTCTGCGTCGCGCGCTCGCCAGCGACGTTCGGCAGCATCGGGATGCCGGCAGCCTCGTAGTCACCCTTCTTATAGAGCGCCAGCGCCCAGAAGTGCGGCGGTGTCCACAAGAAGATGATCATGAAGAGGATGAGCGCGTCCATGGAGACGGTGCCGGTCACGGCCGCCCAGCCGATCATCGGCGGGAAGGCCCCGGCGGCGCCGCCGATCACGATGTTCTGCGGCGTCGAGCGCTTGAGCCACATCGTATAGATGACGACGTAAAAGAAGATCGTAAACGCCAGAAGACCGGCAGCAAGCCAGTTTGTCACCAGTCCCAGCGTGCCGACGGAGAACGCCGACAGCGTCAGGCCGAAGCCCAGGGCATCGTCGCGGGATACGCGGCCCGAGGGGATCGGCCGGTTGAGCGTACGGCTCATAATGGCGTCGATATCGGCGTCGTACCACATGTTGAGCGCGCCGGAGGCCCCTGCCCCCACCGCGATGCACAAGATGGCGACGAAGCCGATGAAGGGATGAATATCCCCGGGAGCAACCAGCATGCCCACGAAGGCCGTGAACACGACAAGCGACATCACGCGCGGCTTCAAAAGCGCGACGTAATCCTCCACCCGCCCCCCGGCGGATGTCGATGCCGTTTTTGCGTTGTGCTCCACGAAAGCCAAGAGTGAGGGTCCCGGTGCTTTTCTAAAAGTGCAACCCGGCGGGCCGGGTTGCACAAGGTTCGTTTCGTCCGAAGCGCCGGTTCAGGTGAAGCGCGGCAGGTTTTCGAACTGGTGGTACGGCGGTGGCGAGGACAGCGTCCACTCGAGCGTGGTCGCCCCTTCACCCCACGGATTGTCGGCTGCCTTGCGCTTTTTGGCAAATGCATCGACCAGCGACCACAGGAACACGCCGACCGCCACGAGGGTAATCACATAGCCGATCGAGGACACCATGTTCCACAGCGCGTAGCTGTCGGGATAGTCGACGTAACGGCGCGGCATACCGGCGAGGCCGAGGAAGTGCTGCGGGAAGAAGATCAGGTTCACGCCAACGAACATGATCCAGAAGTGCGCCTTGCCGAGGGCCTCGGAGTACATCACCCCGAACATCTTCGGGAACCAGTAGTACCAGCCCGCAAAGATGGCGAAGACGGCGCCCAGCGAGAGCACGTAGTGGAAGTGCGCCACGACATAGTAGGTATCGTGCAGCGCCCGGTCCGCACCGGCGTTGGCAAGCACGACGCCCGTCACACCGCCGACCGTAAACAGGAAGATGAACCCGACGGCCCACAGCATGGGCGTGGTGAACCGGATCGAACCGCCCCACATCGTTGCGATCCACGAGAAGATCTTAACACCCGTGGGCACCGCGATGATCATCGTCGCAGCGACGAAATAGCGCTGGGTGTCGAGCGAAACGCCGGTGGTGTACATGTGGTGCGCCCACACGACAAAGCCGACAGCACCGATGGCGATCATCGCGTAGACCATGCCCAGATAGCCGAAGATCGGCTTGCGCGAGAAGGTCGAGACGATGTGACTGACGATGCCGAAACCCGGCAGGATCAGGATGTACACTTCCGGATGCCCGAAGAACCAGAAGAGGTGCTGGAACAGGATCGGGTCACCGCCGCCGGCCGGATCGAAAAACGTCGTTCCGAAATTGCGGTCGGTCAGGAGCATGGTGATGGCACCCGCAAGGACCGGCAGCGAGAGCAGCAGCAGGAACGCGGTGATCAGCACGGCCCAGGGGAAGAGCGGCATCTTGAACATGGTCATGCCGGGGGCACGCATGTTGAAGATCGTCGTGATGAAGTTGATCGCGCCGAGGATCGAAGAGGCACCCGCGATATGCAGCGCGAGGATCGCGAAATCCATCGCGGGCCCGGGCTGGCCGGAAGTCGAGAGCGGCGGGTAGATCGTCCAGCCGCCGCCGACCCCGAAGGCGCCCGGAGGGCCTTCGAAGAACATCGACATCAGCAGGAGGATGAACGCCGGCGGCAGGAGCCAGAACGAGATGTTGTTCATGCGCGGGAACGCCATATCCGGCGCACCGATCATGATGGGTACCATGTAATTGGCGAAGCCGCCGATCATCGCGGGCATGACCATGAAAAAGATCATGATGAGCGCGTGCGCGGTGGTGAACACATTGAACATGTGCTTGCCGGCGTCGATCGCGGCGTTGCCCTCGGCACCGTAGGCCATGGCGGCGAGGCCGTGGAAGATCTGAATGCCCGGCTCGGCCAGCTCCCAGCGCATGAAGCCCGAAAGCGCGCCGCCGATGATCCCCGCCACGATGGCGAAGATCAGATACAGCATGCCGATATCCTTGTGGTTGGTCGAATAGACGTACCGCTTCCAACCGGTCGGAACACCGTGGTGTTCGGCGTGAGCGTCGTGAGTCACGTCAGCCATTGTTCTTTTTCCTCACTCAATCTTCACTCGGCCTGCGCAAGAAGCGCGTTGGCCCCGGCCAGGTCGCCCTCGCCCGCCTGCGCGATCCAGGCATCGTACTGCTCCTGGGTGACGACGCGCACGGCGATCGGCATGAAAGCGTGGTCCTTGCCGCACAATTCCGAACACTGGCCATAATACATCCCGGTTTCGCGGGCGTAGAACCAGGTTTCGTTGTTCCGCCCGGGCACCGCGTCGACCTTGATGCCGAAGGAGGGCACTGCGAAGGCGTGAATAACGTCACCCGCGGTCACGAGGACACGCACGGTCGTGTCGACCGGAACGACGAGTTCCTGATCGACCGCCAGGAGACGGGGTTCGTCGGGCTTTTCTGAGGCGCGCTCTTCGTCGTTGAGCATGATCGAGGCGAAATTGACGCCGTCGTCCATGTACTCGTAGCCCCAGTACCACTGATACCCGGTCGCCTTGATGGTCAGCTCCGGCGCAGGCACGGCAACTTCGCCACTCGAGAAGATATTGGCACCCAGATAACCGCGCTCACCATCGGGGATGGTTTCCTGATCGGCCAGAACGCCGAAGGACGGGATCGCGATGACGATGAGGATCAGGATGGGCACCACCGTCCAGACGATCTCGACAAGCGTGTTGTGGGTCGTCTTGGAGGGTGTGGGGTTGGCACGATGGTTGTACCGCACGATGACCCAGATCAGGAGCGCCAGAACGAAGAGCGTGATCGCCGTGATGATCCACATCAACAGGTTGTCATGGAACACCGTGATGGAGTCCATGATGGGGGTAACCGACGTCTGCAAGCCAATCTGTCCCGGGGCCGCAAATCCATCCTGCGCCATGGCGGCAGCGGGGGAGAATGCGGCGAGTGCCGCGAGCGAGGCCTTAGCGAGACGGAAAGAAAATCCTGTCACCTGGATCTCTCCTGAACCTTCAATGTTTTTATTTGCCCCCAGCACCCGAACCGTCCCACGCATAGCAAAAAGCCGCACGCGCCCGACTCAGATGCAGGGTGCAGGGTTTTCTCGTGGGCCAGCTAAACCACATCCGGGGAATGAAGGCAATTGAGCATGAGCCATCGTTCGTGCGTCATATTGCGCCGTTTCCGCCTCATGCACGCCGCAGTTGTGCCCCAAGCGCTGGGACCGGATTGACAAAGGCGGTTGCGCCTTGGACACAAAGGCGAAACCATGGGGGCCGACTCGGCATATAGTCGGACCGTTCGGCAGGAGAGAATTCGTGACGCGTATGACCATTCCGCTTTCGGCGCTTCTCATCGGGATCGGCCTCATCGCCGCGGCGCTTTTTGCCCAGCCCGCGCAGGCGCAAGGCACGGTGCGCGCCCAGCACGGGGACTGGCAGATGAGCTGCGACATGCTGCCCGGGGCGAGCGAGGAGCAATGCGCGCTCATCCAGAACGTCACCGCCGAGGATCAGCCCAATGTCGCGCTGTCGGTCATCGTCATGAAAACCGCCGACGGAGAAGCGCGCCTGTTGCGCGTGCTCGCGCCGCTGGGGGTATTGCTGCCCAACGGGCTGGGCCTCAATATCGACGGCGAGGACCAGGGCCGCGTCGCATTTGTTCGCTGCCTGCCCAACGGGTGCGTCGCCGAAGTTGTGATGGACGATGCGCTGATCGAAAGGCTCTCGAACGGCGAGACGGGCATTTTCATCATCTTCCGTACCCCCGAGGAAGGCATCGGTATCCCCGTGTCGCTCAGCGGCTTTGAAGAGGGTTTTGCCGCGCTGCCGTAAAGCGGGCGCATCGACCACGCGCGAAAAACAAAAAGCCGGACCAAAAGGTCCGGCTTCGGGGCTAGAAAACAAGGCCAAAGGCAAATTCAACCTTGTTGGGGTGGGGGCCTCTTGTTGGAGGTGCCTGCCGCGCCGGCAAAAACGCGAACGGACGAAAGGCCCGCCATCAGGCTATCGGCAAGGGGTCACCGAAGCCATTCGGCTGCGCGCGCGTTGCGGCGCGCATCGAGGAATGCACCAGCGGCAATGCCGGGGTGGCGCAGAGCCTCTGCAACATCGTGATGGGTCAGGCCCATATCGCTGAGCTGAGCCGCATCCATACGCATCAGGGAAGCAAGGGTGGACCGCCGCATGCCGGAACCCTTGCGGGATTTACCAAAAAACCAGGCCATCGATCAACTCCATCTGGCACCGCGCGGGCGCAAGACACCGCGCGCCCGGCGTGGCCGGGCACTGTTACTCAACCGATCGGACTAGTCGTCTTTAATAGGGGCGCTACGTCCGGATCATCATGCAAGGTGGGAGATAGGCACTTGCGCCACATAATTCAAACAAATAGATTTCATCTTTCTAATCAAAAAATGTGATGGAATTGCGCGATGGCAGCGCCACTCGATCTCGACCAGCTTCAGACCTTCTGCGCGATCGCCGATTGCGGGAGTTTCACCGAGGCGGCAAAGCGTGTTTACAAGACCCAGTCGGCGGTCTCGATGCAGATCAAAAGGCTTGAGGAGCGGCTGGGGCAGCCGCTTTTCGCGCGCGACGGGCGGCGGGTTGCCCTCACCACCGAGGGCGAAGGGCTTTACGCCCGCGCGCGGCGCATGCTCAAGATCAATGCCGAGATCATCGACATGTTCTCGGAAGGCGACCTTTCAGGCAACATCCGGTTCGGCGTGCCTGACGATTATGCGGTCAAACTCCTGCCCATCCTGCTTTCAAGCTTCCAGCGCACGCATCCCAAGATCACCGTGGACGTGAGTTGCCAGCCCTCGGAGGTATTGCTCAAGGGCATGCGCGAGGGGCGGTTCGACATCATCGTCTTCACGCAGGGTACGATGCACGAGTTCGGCGAGCTTTTCCGCACCGAAAAGATGTTCTGGGTGGCCAGCCATGGCGGACGCGCGCTCGCGACCGATCCCCTGCCGCTCGCATGCGGCCCTAATTTCTGCATCTGGCGTGCCGACGCGGTCGATGCGCTCTCGCGGATCAACCGCGACTTCCGCATCGCCTATACCTCGTCCAACGCCATGGCGATCACCAGCGCGGTGCTTTCCGACCTTGCGGTCGGCTTCCTGCCGGAAAGCGCGCTGCAGCCGGGCATGCGGGTGGTGGGCGAGGAGCAAAACCTCCCGCGGCTTCAGGATGCGCAAATCGCGCTTCTGCGCGCCTCGCATGCCTATGGCGGGATTTACGATGCGCTCGTGACGCACATCGCGGAATCGATGGGCAATTTGCCGGGCTCGGAGCGCAAGGAGACCGAGGCGGCGGAGTAGCCCCTACTGCTCCTCAAACGTCTCGTCGCTGATGGGTTTTCCAGCCTTGCAGGCGGCCTGCGCCTTACGCGTCATGATCTGCGTGTCGCGCTCGAACGCGCGGGCTTCCACGATCCGATCCTCGCTTGTGCCCTCGGGGGGCACCATATGTTGCATCAACAGGCGCGTGCGTTCCTTGTTGATGGCGGTGTTCATTTCGATGAAGCGCGTGATCGCACCGATCTCCTCCTCGGTGAAATATTCGGTGATGAGGACGCCTATATCCGCAAACTGGCTGAACAGGCGCGCCGCTATCCGTCCCGCAAGCTCCGTGGGTTCGATCCACACCTTGCGGCGGTCCGCCTGGTCGCGGACGCGGCGCGCGTAGCCGGCGCGCTCGAGGCGGTCGACGACGCCGGTCACGGCACCCGTGGTCAGCCGCGCCTCCTCGGCGAGTTGCCCGGCGGTGACGCGGCCAGCGAGGCTCATGATCTCAAGACACCGTCCGCCATTGGGATCGATGCCGAGAAACGCGGCGAAAGTCTCGTCAAACAGCGAGGTCGCGACCTGATCGTGCCGGATGGCGGACTTGAGCGCCGCGGCCCTGTCGGCGGGCTTGCCATTTGAATTATCTTGTTCCATAAGATATTTATATCTCAAGATAACTAACGCCGTCCAGAGATTTCCAGCCATGCCCACCCCATCGCCAGACCTTATTGTTCGCGCGCGCGGCCTCAAGCGCGTCTACAAGTCCCGCAAGGCGCTCATCGAGGCCGTACGCGGGATCGACATCGACGTCCGGCGCGGGGAGATCGTCGGCTTTCTCGGGCCCAACGGCGCGGGCAAGACGACGACGCTCAAGATGCTCTGCACGCTGCTCGAACCCACGGGCGGGGAGGCTCAGGTCGCCGGTTGCGATCTTCTGACCGATCCGGAGGGTGTGCGCCGGCGGATCGGCTATGTCTCCCAAAGCGGCGGCACCCTGGGCGACGCGCTTGCCGGCAATGAGGTCGTCGATCATGCGCGCCTTTACGGCATCCCCAAAAGGACGGCCATCGAACGGGGAAAGGCGCTGTTGGCCGCGCTCGACCTCGAGGGCATATGGGATCGCAAGTGCAACGCGCTTTCGGGCGGACAGCGGCGGCGGCTCGACATCGTGATGGGGCTTATTCATGAGCCCGAGCTCGTCTTTCTCGATGAACCCTCGACGGGGCTCGATCCGCAGAGCCGTGCCAATCTCTGGGATCATATCCGTAAGCTGCGGGACGATCTGGGGACGACAGTGTTCATCACAACGCATTATATGGACGAGGCCGACCAGCTCGCGGACCGCATCCTCATTATCGACCACGGCGAAATCGTCGCGACCGGGACTCAGGAAGAGCTCAAGAAACGCGTCTCGGGCGATGCGGTGACGCTGACGCTGGCGGACGCGGAAAAAGCCGAGGTGGCCGCCGGATTGCTCGGGGAACTGCCGGGCGCGGACGCGCCGATCATCGAGGACGCGGTTGTTCACCTGCATGTGCCGGACGGCGGAGCGGCCCTGCCCGCGATCCTGCGGCTCCTGGACCGCAACGCCATCGAGATCGCGGGCGTCGCGGTCAAGCGCCCGACGCTCGACGATGTGTTTCTCACCCTGACCGGCCGCTCGCTGCGCGACGAAGCCGCCTGAGGGAACAAAGCCATGCGATTTCTATCCGACACCTATGTCGTTTTCCTGCGGGCACTGCGGCTCTCGCTGACGAACCCCACCTGGATGTTCATCTCGATCATGCAGCCGATCCTCTATCTGACCCTGTTCGGTCCGCTGCTGCTTGAGGTGGCGAAGACGCCCGGGTTTCCTGCGGGCGACGCCTGGCAGGTTTTCGTGCCGGGGCTGCTTGTTCAACTGGGGATTTTCGGCACGGCGTTCGTCGGATTCGGCATTATCGCCGAGTGGCGCTCGGGCGTTATCGACCGGATGCTGGTCACGCCCGCGAGCCGCTGGGCGCTGATCGGCGGGCGGGTTCTGCACGACACGCTGCTCGTTATCGTCCAGGGCCTCATCCTTTTGGGCGCGGCCTATGTCATGGGCCTGCGCGTACCATGGAGCGTCGTTGTGGTCGGATTGTTCGTCGTGGGGCTTCTGGGCGCAGCCTTTTCCGCCCTCTCCTACGCGGCCGCGCTGAGCCTGAAGAGCGAAAACGCGTTCGCGCCGCTGGTCAACATGTTCGCGCTGCCGATCCTTTTGCTTTCGGGCATTCTGCTGCCCATGAGCCTGGCGCCTTTCTGGCTGCGGATCGTGTCGGACGCCAACCCGATCAAGCACGTGGTCGAAGGGCTGCGCGCGGTTTTCCGGGGTGAGATTGCCTCGCCCGAAACGGCCATCGGCGTTGTGGTCGCCCTGGGGTTCCTGCTCCTGGGCGCATGGCTCGGCGTCCGGGTGTTCAAGGCACAGACGAAGTAGCGCTTATGCCGCGCCGCGCGCCATCGCGTGATCGGTATAGATACGCGTCACGTCGCCATGCCAGTCGCCATGGTAGCAGTCGAGCAGTCGCTCAGCGGGCGTCTTGCCGGTTTCGAGCGTGCGGTCGAGCGGTTTGAGGAAGATGGTTTCGTCCGCGCCTTCCCAATTGCGATTGCCGCGCGCCTTGAGGCCTGCGCGCGCAATCGCCACGGCCTCTTTGGCGATGTCGTAAACGGTTCCGGAGCGAAACGGGGTCTTGAGGGCCGTGCGCGGCACTTCGGCACGCAGGGTTTCCCGCTCCTCGGCAGTCCAGTCCTTGACAAGGTCCCATGCGGCGTCGAGGGCCACGCCGTCGTACAGGAGCCCGACCCAGAAGGCCGGCAGCGCGCAGATCCCCTGCCAAGGCCCGCCGTCGGCGCCGCGCATCTCGAGGAACTGCTTCATGCGCACTTCGGGGAAGAGCGTCGAGAGATGGTCTTCCCAGTCCTTGAGAGTCGGAATTTCTCCGGGCAGTTGCGGCAGCTTGCCATCGAGGAAGGCACGGAAGCTCTCACCGGCGCAATTAACGTACTTGCCGTCGCGGATGACGAAATACATAGGCACGTCGAGTGCGTACTCGACATAGCGCTCGAAGCTCATGCCCTCCTCGAAGACGAAGGGCAGCATGCCGGTGCGCGCGGCATCGGCGTTGCGCCAGATATGCGAGCGGAACGAGAGGAAGCCGTTGGGCTTGCCCTCGAGGAAAGGCGAATTGGCGAACAGCGCCGTCGCGACCGGCTGCAGCGCCAGCCCGACGCGCAGCTTTCTGACCATGTCGGCCTCATCGGCAAAGTCGAGATTGACCTGCACGGTGGCCGAACGAAACATCATCGACGTGCCCAGCGTGCCGACCTTTTCCATATAAGGCGCCATGATCCCGTAGCGCGATTTCGGCATTTGCGGGATTTCGGCAAGGGTCCAGGTGGGGGTGACCCCCATGCCGAGGAATTCGATGCCCATGGGGCCCGTGAACTTGCGCAACATGCGCAGGTGGTCGTTGGCCTCCACACACGTCTCGTGGATCGTTTCGAGCGGCGCGCCCGACAATTCGAACTGCCCGCCGGGTTCAAGCGAGATCGCGCCGCCGCCGAGGGGGTTATTGAGGCCGATGACGTTCTCCCCGTCATAGTAGGGCGTCCATGCGGTTTCGCGCTGCGCCTTGTCGAGCAGCGCGCCGATGCCGCGTTCGCCGAAATAGGGAACGGGTTTAAACGTGTCCGAATAGTAGGTGAACTTCTCGTGTTCGGTGCCGATACGCCAGTCGGACTTGGGTTTACAGCCGCGCGAAAGGGTTTCGACGAGCTGATGCCGCGATTCGATATGCGGGGACGGCGTATTGGCCATGAACTACCTCGGTGGTCGGGCCGGCGGTCTTTGCTGACTGGTTACGTGCCGGCGCCGCGACAATACCGGTCCCGATTGTGGTTTCAATCCCTTTTATCGTCAATTGCCGATAAAAGGTTGCCAATCCCCGGCGACGGCCTGAATCAGCGCAAGGGCCGCTACCGCGGCGGTATCGGCGCGCAGTATGCGCGGCCCGAGGCTGATGGGGATCACGAAATCTTGCGCGAGCAGGCGCTCGCGCTCCTCGGGGGCGAACCCGCCTTCGGGACCAACCAACAGGCCCAAGCGCGTTCCCTCGAGCGCTGCGAGCGAATCTATGGGCGACTCGGACGCTGCATCCTCATCGCAAAAAATCAGCTTGCGGTCGCCGTGAGCCTCGGTCCAGCCCGTGATAAGGGCATCGAACGCAATCGCGTCTTCGATCTGCGGAACCGACAACACCTCACACTGCTCGGCGGCTTCAATTGCGTTGGCGCGCAGCTTGTCGATGTTTACGCGCGGGTTCTGGACATGCCGCGTGATCACCGGCTGGATGGTCCCGGCCCCCATCTCGGTCGCCTTCTGGACGATATAGTCGAGCCGTTTGATCGGCGCGAAGCCGCACCAGAGGTCGTTGGGCTCGGTCTGGGCGGCGGTTTGCGCGACGAGGTCGAGCGTCACGGTCTTTTTCGACGCCTGCGCGATCCGCGCCAGAAACGCGCCATCGCGGCCGTTAAAGACGACGCACTGCTCCCCTGCCCCGCGCCGCAGCACGTTGACGAGATAATTGGTCTGCGCCTTGTCGAGGGCGATCTCGGTGCCGGTGCTCATCGCGGTTTCGACATAAAGGCGCGGCAGGGTCTTGTGGGTACGCGGCATCGGGTCCTGTTGACTTGCGGGTTGGGGCAACTAGAGCTTCTTGGGGAAAACAAACGTCCGAATTTGGGCATAGCCGTCTTGCGCGCCCCCCTGCAAGAGGCTTGAGCCGGGGCCGATCGAAAGAGGAGTGACGATGTCATCGCCATCCGCCAGACCGTCGGGCAGCGTCGCAGACGCCGTCAAGGGCAATTGGGTCGACCGGTTCGCGCCAGAAGCCGCAAAGCCCTATCTGCGCATGTCCCGGCTCGACCGGCCTATCGGCTATCAACTTCTGTTCTGGCCCTGCGCCTTCGCGCTTGCCATCGCGAGCACGGCGACGGGAACGGTCTTCAACCTCTCCTATTTCGTTCTCTTTTTCATCGGCGCCGTGGCCATGCGCGGCGCCGGATGCACCTTCAACGACATCGTGGACCGCGATATCGACGACAAGGTGGCCCGCACGCGCTCGCGCCCGATCCCCTCGGGCCAGGTCAGCGTTAAACAGGCCGCGGTCTGGCTTGTGGCCCAGGCGCTCGTCGGGCTTGCGGTGCTTTTGCAGTTCAACGTCGTTACCGTCGTCATGGGCCTCGCCTCGCTCGTCCCGGTCGCGATCTACCCGTTCATGAAGCGCGTGACCTACTGGCCGCAGCTTTTCCTCGGCTTCGCGTTCTCCTGGGGCGCATTCGTGGGCTGGACCGCGATCACCGGCGGCCTCGACTGGGCACCGCTGGTTCTTTACGCCGCCACCATCGCCTGGACCATCGGCTACGACACGATTTACGCATTGCAGGACGTCGAAGACGATGTCCTGATTGGCGTCAAATCCACCGCGCTGCTGGTTGGCGAGCGGCCCAGGCCGTTTGTCACCGGCTTTTATGCGCTGGCGATGATACTGTGGTTTGCCGCAGGGCAGCTCGCCGGATCGGGTTGGGATCTTGCGCTATTCATGCTGGCGCCCGGCGCGATCCTCGCCTGGCAGATCGTGACGCTCGACCGCAAAGACGGGCCCAACTGCCTGGCGCGGTTCAAGGCGAACCATTGGGTGGGGGTAGCGCTGACGCTGGCGTTCGTTGCGGCGGGGCTTGTTTAGGTCCACGCTTGCAAAATTCGCTATCACTGCTTAAATGCTTGCATGAACAGCAAGCATCGCGCAACGCTGAAGGCGGTTTTCACAGACCCTGTCTCGGGAAGCATCGCTTGGGCGGCGATAGAAAGCTTGCTGATTGCGGCCGGCTGCAGCGTTATCGAAGGCAAAGGGTCCGCGGTGCGGTTTGTCAAGAACGAGACAATTGCCTATTTCCATCGCCCGCACCCAGCCAAAGAAGCCAAACGCTATCAAGTTCGCGCCGCACGAGAGTTTCTAGTTAAGATCGGAGTACAGCCATGAGCAGCGTGCTTGGCTATAAAGGATATAAGGCGTCGGTAGCATTTGACGCCGATGACGAGATCTTCTTCGGACGCATCCTTGGCATCAACGATGTCGTAGGCTTTCACGCCGACACCGTTGCCGATCTCAAGCTGGCTTTCGCCGAGGCGGTCGAGGATTACCTTGAATCCTGCAAGAAGGTCGGCAAAAGCCCGGAGAAGGCCTATTCAGGCAATCTGATGCTTCGCATTGATCCGGCTGTCCATTCGCAAGCGGCCATGGCGGCGGAGAGCGCTGGTATGAGCCTCAATCAATGGAGTGAAGAGGCGTTGAAAAAGGCTACCGAGCACGCACGATAGCAAAAAGCCCGGCCGTTTCCAGCCGGGCTTCCTCATACATCCCCAAAATATCCTTCAAACTATGCGCGTTGCTCGCCGGGCTTGCGGCGGCGGGCGAAGCGGGTGCGGCGGTCGACGTCGGGACCAAGCATGCGGCGCCCGGACTGGCTGCCGACCATCAGGCCGTCGACCTGCTGGGAATATGCAATGAGATTGCCGTCGCCGGCGCGGATATAGAGCGGCAGGCGGAGCTTTTTGCCCCAGTTCTGCCATTCGGCCACGACGTTGGTATTCCCCTTTTCCTCGTAGACTCGATAGTTGAGTTCGGGATTGGGGTGGATCAGCTCGATGGCGCTCGAAAGCTCACCTTCTTCGGAAATCGATGTGGCGACCGCAACACCTGTATACTCGCCAACAGGCACCTTGACCTTGACCACCAGCCCGCTCTTATCGAGCACGCGCCGCACGGTCACGGTCATCACCTCACGCGAGGAGCGATTGTCGTTGGCCGCGAATAAAGACGTGCCGGGTGGAAAGGGATTGCCCATCTGCAATGCGACGGGCGAACCGATAATGCTAGCGCCGCGAACCATATTTAGCCTCACTGTCAACTTTCGAGAGCTTGTTTTTTTGTTCCGCTCTCTTTTGGTGAGGTCAAACTAACGCAGCCGGCTCGCCATCCGCTTAAAAAACTGGGTTAAGTTTGTCTTGTCTCAAAATGGGTTAGCGGTTTCTCACCAGGTGTAAGAGGCGATTAACCGGGCTTACTTGCGCCTTTGCCGCCAAGCGCATAGGAAGGGCGCCAAACCGGCGGGGTACAAGGCGCTGCCGGGTGTTCGCGATCAACCATGGGACCTGTATGTCCACTGCCGCTCCGAGCCCTGCACAGGATGACCTGGCGCTTCTGCGCTCGGCGGCCGTGCATGCGGGGATTATCGGACTGGGGTTCTTCCGCACCGATCTCAAGACCTGGACCAAGAATATCACCTCGCCCGTCACCGAGGCCGACATCGCCATCGATACGTTTTTGGGCCAGGCGCTTTTGGGCGCACGGCCCGATTATGGCTGGCTGAGCGAGGAGCAGGTCGATACCACCGACCGGCTGGACCACCGCCGGGTCTTTGTCGTCGACCCCATCGACGGAACGCGCGGGTTCATCAAGGGCGAGGATAGCTGGTGCGTCAGTCTTGCCGTGGTTGAGGATGGCATACCGGTCGCAGGCGTCGTCTACGCGCCGGCACGCGACGAAATGTACGCTGCCGCGCTTGGGCGGGGGGCAACGCTCAACGGGCAGCCCCTCAGGGCCTCCTATCGGGGGGATGCCGACCGGCTCATTCCCGCGCCGGGCGCGGTGCATACCGAACTCCAGAGCGCCGGTCTCGTCTATGAAAAAGGCCCAATGTATCCCTCGCTTGCCTACCGGCTCGTTCAGGTCGCGCGGGGCAAGCTCGACGCAACTGTCGCCAGGCGCGGCGCGCAGGACTGGGATATCGCAGGCGCGGACATTATTCTCGCCGAGGCCGGGGCGGATTTTCGCGACGCTTGTGCCGGCCGGCCACACTACAACCGGGCCGATACTCGTCACGGGGCTCTTGCAGCAACCGCCGACCCGTCGCTAAAAGACATGCTGTGCGATGCGTTGCGCACCGTCTATGGCTGTCCCGATCCCACCACACTGGAGCAAAGTGGAAGATGAGCGAGACCGAACAGAAACAGTTGCTGCACCTTGTGATCGGCGGTGAGCTTTCGAACCTCGAAGGTGTTCAGTTCAAGGATCTCGACGCGGTCGATGTCGTTGGCGTTTTTCCCAACTACAAGGCCGCCTATGACGTCTGGAAACAGAAGGCACAGATGACAGTCGACAACGCCGAGATGCGCTATTTCATCGTGCACCTGCACCGGCTGCTCGATCCGGCGGAAAAGGACTGAGGCGGCTCAACCCTTCCGATCGCGCAAATAGGCGGTGAATGCCGCCTCGGCGTTCGCGTAGGGCTCCTGCCGGTCGACGCTCCAATAGGTCAGCTCTTCGATGGGGATCGGCGTACCGGTTATCGCGCAGCGCACAAACGTGCCGGGCTTGACGACAACATAGTCGGCGTCGAGATATTTGACCTGCGCTTCGGACGGGCTGAACCCGCTTTCGAGAATATTCATAACGCTATCTTTTTACGCTCCGGCGCGCGCGCCGTCAAAAGAGACTTTCCTGTCCGCCAGGATCGGTGTCGGTCTTGGCCTTGCGCCGGGGTGCTGCGGGCGCACCAGAGACATGGGCATCGATCCGGCCATCTGCAACGGTAATCGCGAGGGCGTCGCCGGGCTTGACGGCGTCGGGCGAGCGGACGATATGGCCGTCCGCGTCGGTGACGAGCGCAAATCCGCGCGCGAGCACCTGTTTGTAGCCCACGGTTTCAAGCAGCCGGCTTGAGGCTTCGAGCCGTGTGCGGCGGTCCTCTACCTTTCGCACAAAGGCCGGCAGAAGCCGCTGGGCGAGCGTATCGATCCGCGTTGCGGCGCGTTCGATCGGGGTCTTGAGCAATTGTGGACGCAACGCGCTCGCGAGCGGGGAGAGCCGCAATTGCGCGCGCGAGACGCGGCCTGTCGCCAGATAGGCGGCACGGTTTGAGAGCCGGTCGAGGTCCGCGCGGCTTTTGTGCATTCGCGACTGCAGAAGGCCCGGCCCAAGCGACCGCGATGTTTCCGAAAGGGCCAGCACCTTGGCGTGCCGGGCCGAACGAAGCGCCGAGGTGAGGCGCGTCGAGGCCATATCGAGGCGCTGGCGCTGGGTTGCAGTTAGATCGGTTGCGCGCGGCATCCCCGCCGCAGCGGCGCGGAAGCGGTCGCGCAGATTGCCCGCGAGGCGTCGCGCGGCGTTGCGCTGGCGCGCGCCAAGATCGTCGACATAGGCAATCAGTTCCCCGCGCACAGGCACGGCCATTTCCGCGGCGCCCGTCGGTGTCGGCGCGCGCCGGTCGGCGACGTAATCGACGAGCGTGACGTCGGTTTCGTGCCCCACCGCCGAGATCACGGGAATTTCCGACCGCGCCACCGCGCGTACGACACTTTCCTCGTTGAACCCCCAGAGGTCTTCGATCGAGCCGCCGCCACGGGCGACAATCAGGAGGTCCGGGCGCGGGATTGCGTCACCGGGCCGCAACGCGTTGAACCCGTCGATGGCCGCGGTCACCTCCGGCGCGCAGGTCTCGCCCTGGACGCGGACGGGCCAGACGATCACGTGGGACGGGAAGCGGTCCTCGAGTCGATGGATGATATCGCGGATGACCGCGCCGGTGGGCGACGTCACCACTCCGATGACGCGTGGAAGGTACGGCAGATCCTTCTTGCGCTCGGGGGCGAACAGCCCTTCGGCGATGAACTTCTTGCGCCGCTCCTCGAGCAGCGCCATGAGCGCGCCCGCGCCGGCTGGTTCGAGCTGTTCGATGACGATCTGATATTTCGACGAGCGCGAAAATGTCGTCAGACGGCCCGTCGCGATGACTTCAAGCCCCTCTTCGGGCTTGAAGGCAAGCCGGGCGTAATTGCCCTTCCAGATCACCGAGTCGATCGCGGCGTTCTCGTCCTTCAGGGTAAAATAGCAGTGCCCGGAGGAATGTCGCCCGCGGAAGCCCGAGATTTCACCGCGCACGCGGACAAAACCGAAATTATCCTCGACGGTGCGTTTGACCGCCTGGGATATCTCGGAAACGGTAAATTCGTGGGCGTTGGACTGAACGTCGGTCATTGTCCTGTGGTCGCGCATCGCGGGGATTCGGTCAAGGCTGGCGGGTGCGGGCGACCCGTGGTAGACGGTCCGTCTCAACGCAATCATACAAGGGGAACGGGCGACGATGCGGGTATTGCTGATCGGGTCGGGGGGCCGCGAGCACGCGCTGGCGTGGGCCATGGCGAAATCGGACCGGCTCGAAAAGCTCTTCGTTGCACCCGGGAATGGCGGTACGGCGCTGGTGGCGGAAAACATCGCCCTCGACGTGGCCGATCACGACGCGGTTGCCGCTTTCTGTCAGCGCGAACTGATCGATCTCGTGGTTGTCGGCCCCGAGGGGCCGCTGGTTGCCGGGATTGCGGACGATCTGCGCGCCGCCGGCCTTGCAGTTTTCGGCCCCTCGAAGGCCGCCGCGCAGCTCGAGGGCTCGAAAGCCTTCACCAAGGCCCTATGCGACGAGATGGGCATACCCACGGCGCGCTACGCCAGGTTCGATGCCCTCGACCCTGCCCTCGCCTATCTCAGGGAACAGGGCGCGCCCATCGTCATCAAGGCCGACGGGCTTGCGGCGGGCAAAGGCGTCACTGTCGCCGGGACGATCGAAGCCGCCGAGGCGGCGCTGCGCGAATGCTTCGACGGGGCGTTCGGGAATGCGGGCGCCGAGGTCGTCATCGAAGAATGCCTTATGGGAGAGGAAGCCAGCCTTTTTGCGGTCTGCGACGGCGAGCACATCACCCTTCTGCCCCCGGCCCAGGACCACAAGCGAGCCTATGACGGCGACGAGGGGCCCAACACCGGTGGCATGGGTGCCTATGCCCCCGCCCCGGTCATGACCGATGCGCTGGTCGAGCGCGCGTTGCGCGAAATCATCGAGCCGGCGATCCGCGGCATGGCCGCGCGCGGCACACCCTTTTCCGGCGTGCTTTTCGCCGGGCTGATGATGACCGCCGAGGGCCCCAAGCTCATCGAATTCAACACACGGTTCGGCGACCCCGAGTGCCAGGTCCTGATGATGCTCCTCGAGAGTGACCTGCTCGACATTCTCGAAGGTGCCGCCACAGGGCGGCTGGCCCCGGTGACGCCGCGCTGGCGCGATGGCGTCGCGCTCACGGTCGTGCTCGCCGCCAAGGGCTATCCCGGCGCCTACGAAAAGGGGACGGCGATTGCCGGCGCGGACGCTGCGAACTCCGACGGGGTTCAGGTCTTCCACGCGGGAACGGCGCGAGAGGGCGCGGCGCTCAAGGCCACTGGCGGGCGGGTTCTCAACGTCACTGCGGTTGGCAGCGACGTCGCAGAAGCGCAGGCGCGGGCCTATGCGGCGGTCGATGCTATCGACTGGCCCGAGGGGTTCTGCCGCCGCGATATCGGATGGCGTGCAGTCTCTTCTCAATAGGCCGCATCTGGTTTAGCCTCTGGACGGAGAGAACCAGAGGCTGAAGCGTGGGCACGATCGACGATCCGCGGATCGGTATCGCACTCGGGGGTGGGTCTGCCCGGGGGCTCGCGCATATCCCGTTCATCGAAGCGATGGATGAAATGGGGCTGAGGCCCGACCGGATCGCCGGCACCTCCATCGGCGCCCTGATCGGCTCTGGCTGGGCTGCCGGCATGACCGGCCGGGAGATCCGGGAATTGTCGCAAGAGCGCCTTGGTTCGATGAACGGGCTTTTCGGCAGGCTGCTGTCGACGCATATGCGCTCGGTCAAACAGGTTCTGGCCGAGGGACTGTCGATCCAGCTCAATGCCGAGAAGGTCTATGACGCCTTCACGCCCCTGGATATGCCCGCGACGTTCGAGGAACTGACCATCCCGTTTTCCTGCATCGCCACGGATTTCAAATCCTGGCATCAGGTCGTTTTCCATGAGGGGCCGCTGCGCCCCGCCGTGGCGGGATCGCTCGCCATTCCAAGCCTTTTCAAGCCGGTCCATTACCACGAAACCCTTCTGGTGGATGGCGGCGTGGTGAACCCGCTGCCACTCGATATCGCCGCGGCGGGATCCAATATCCTGATCGGCATCGATGTGAATGGTGACCCGCAGGACTGGCCGCGCGAGGCGGTGCCTTCGGCCCTCGATATCGGTCTTGGTTCGGCGCAGATCATGATGCATGCGTTGACGGCCCACATGATCGCCGCCTATCCGCCCGACCTTTATTTCCGGCCATTTCTCTCGGCGTATGGCGCGCATGAATATTGGCGCGTCAGGGAAATCATCGCGGCGGGAGACAAGGAAAAAGACCGGTTCAAGCGGCTACTGGGCGACAAGATCGAGGAATTCATCGCCGCTCAGCGAAAAATCTCCTGAGCATCTCCGCTGCGCGCCCCTCGGACAGACCGCCGATCACCTCGGGCGCGTGGTGGCAGGTGGGCTGATCGAAAAACCGCACGCCATTGTCCACGGCACCGCCCTTGGGGTCCTCGGCGGCATAATAGAGCCTGCGAATTTTCGCGTGGGCGATGGCGCCTGCGCACATGGTGCATGGTTCGAGGGTGACGTAGAGATCGCATTGCGCCAGCCGGCCGCTGCCGATCTTCTTGAGCGCGGCGCGGATCGCCAGCATTTCGGCATGCCCGGTCGGATCGCCGGACGCGCGCATGCGGTTGCGCTCAGCGGCGACGAGCTGCCCGTCTTTAACGATCACCGCGCCGACGGGCACTTCGCCTGCGAGCGCGGCCTGCTCGGCAAGGGCGAACGCCATATCCATCGGGTTGAAACCTGCATCCATGGCGACAAGCCTCTATCAGCTTTGGAGTTTGGTGTCTCGCCCCGTGCATCGCACCCGCGTGGCGCCTAGAATGACGCCAAAGGAGAATCACCCCGCATGGCCATCCGGCAGCTTCCAGACGATCTGGTCAACAAAATCGCGGCGGGCGAGGTCGTCGAGCGGCCCGCAAGCGTCGTCAAGGAGCTCGTCGAGAATGCGCTCGACGCGGGTGCGAGGCGTATCGCGATCACGACCGGCGCGGGCGGCAAGGGTCTCATCCGCATCGAGGACGACGGCCACGGCATGGACGAGACCGACCTACTCCTGTCTGTCGAGCGCCACGCTACGTCGAAACTGTCAGATGGCGGGCTCGACGACATCCGCACGCTGGGCTTTCGCGGTGAGGCGCTGGCCTCGATCGGCGCCGTCTCGGACCTGTCCATCGCCTCACGTCCGGCAAATGCGCAGAGCGGACTGAAACTCACGCTCAAACGCGGCCTGCGCGAAGGGCCCGTGCCGCAGGCCATGAACAGGGGCACCATCGTCGAAGTCAAAAACCTCTTCGCCGCCGTCCCCGCGCGGCTCAAGTTTCTAAAGACCGACCGCGCCGAAGCCAACGCGATCACCGACGTCGTGAAGCGCCTCGCCATGGCGCACCGGGGCGTGCATTTCGTGCTCTCGGGTTCGGATCGCTCCGCGACCAACTGGCCCGCGCAAACAGGCGAGAATGCGGTCCACGCCCGCCTCGCGCAGATCATCGGCACGGATTTTCCCAAGAACGCGCAGGAGATCGCCTTTTCACGCGGCGGGATTGTCGTGGGCGGGCTGGCGGGGCTGCCGACCTATAGCCGTGCCAATACGCTCAACCAGTTTTATTTCGTCAATGGCCGCTCGGTGCGCGACAAGGTGCTTCTGGGCGCCGTGCGCGCGGCCTATGCCGATTTCCTCCACCGTGACCGCTTCCCGGTGCTGGCGCTTTTCGTCGCCATCGATCCCGCGGATGTCGACGTCAACGTCCACCCGACCAAGGCCGAGCTGCGTTTCCGCGACCCCGGCGCTGTGCGCGGCACCGTGATCCGCGCGCTCACCGAGGCGCTGGGCGCGGCAGGTTTCCGCGCGTCGTCCTCGGTTGCCGACAATGCGCTCGCCAGCTTCCGCGTCCCCGAGGCGCCGGCGCAGCCGGCCGGGCCGGGCCAGGCGGCATTTGCCGAGCCTGCCGCAACGTCTTCAACGCCTGCGCCTGGCTGGACACCGGCTGAACGCCCTAATTTTTCCGCCGAGGTCGCGGCGCACCATCGCCGCTTCGACGCGCCGAGCGCACGGATGGAGCCTTTGGCCGAAACGGTGCCGGATACCGACTATCCGCTCGGTGTCGCTCGCGCGCAGGTTTTCGAGAACTACATCGTCGCCCAGAACGGCGATGCGCTCGTTCTTATCGATCAGCACGCCGCCCACGAACGGCTAGTCTACGAACGCTTCCGCAATCAGCTCCGGGCCGGCCCGGTCCCGAGCCAGGCGCAGCTGATCCCGGTGGTCGTCGACCTGCCCGAGGAAGATTGCGGCCGGCTCGAAGACGCGCGGTCCGTGCTCGAGCGGCTGGGACTCTATCTCGAACGCTTCGGCCCCTCGGCCATCGCGGTCAACGAGACCCCCGCCCTGCTCGGCCAGGCCGACGTCGAAGGCCTCATCCGCGACCTTGCCGACGGACTTGCCGAATGGGACAGCGTGGCGGTCGTCGAAGAGCGCATGGACGCAATCATCGCGCGCATGGCCTGTCACGGTTCCGTCCGCTCGGGCAGGCGCCTGCGCGGGGATGAAATGAACGCGCTCCTGCGCGAAATGGAGGCTACGCCCCATTCAGGCCAGTGCATCCACGGGCGCCCGACCTATATCGAGCTCAAAAAGGGTGACCTTGAGCGATTGTTCGGGCGGCGATGACCGCCTCTACGGCATCAACTGACCGCCATTGACCTCGAGCGTCTGCCCGATCACGTATCCGGAAAGCATTTCCGACGCCAAAAAGAGATAGGCGCCGACGCAGTCTTCCGCGGTCCCAAGCCGCCCCATCGGGATGCCCTTCCGGATCGCTTCGAGCCCCTCGGGCGTCGAATAGCGCTCCTGGAACGGCGTGGTGATCACACCGGGCGATACGGCGTTGACGCGGATCCCGTAGGGGATGAATTCCTTGGCCATGCCGCGCGTGGCGTTGGAGACGAACGCCTTTGCCGATCCGTAAATGCCAGCGCCGCCCAGCGCGCCATTGCGTGCGGCAATCGAGCTTGTATTGATGATGAACCCGCCTTTAGCCTTCATATGCGCAAAGGCGATCCGCGACGCTATGATGACCGAGCGCGCATTTAGGTCCATCACCTGGTCGTAATACTCGCTCGTCGCATCGGCATAGTTCACCCGCCCGATCATCGCGCCGGCGTTGTTGATCAGCCCGTCGAGGCCGCCAAGGGCTGCGGCGGCTTCTTCGACGACACGTTCCAATTCCTCCGGCCTGCTGACGTCGCCCTGGATCAGCTTAACGCTGCCGCCCGCGGCCGCGATTTCATCGGCCACGGTCCGCGCCTGATCGGCACTGCTGTTGTAGTGCAGCCCAACCTTCGCTCCCTGCGCGGCGAAGGCGCGTGCCAAGGCCGCGCCGATTCCGGTGGAAGCGCCGGTGATCAGAACGGCTTTGTCCTTGAGATCGGGTATCGTCAGCATTTCGGCCATTGTCACAGTCTCCCTTTAGATGGCGTCGACGCTAACCCGTTACATCCATCAGCGTCACTGCCGTATCAGCATAGTCCCGCCGGTCGATGATCGCGAAACCTTCGGGCGCCGTGACGGCGACATCCTTGCGCTCCTCGAGTACCACCAGCGCCCCCGCTGCAATCCATCCGCCCCTGAGCGCGCTTGCGAGCGCCTTTTCCCCCAGCCCCTGCCCGTAAGGCGGATCGGCGAAGACGAGGGTGGCGGGTTTCAGCCGCTCGATGGGGCCGAGGTCGGTCGCATCGCGTTTCAGGAGCTTCACCTGTCCGGCGACGCCGAACGCTTCGATGTGCCCGCGGATGAGCCCGCGCGCCTCGATGCCGGAATCGACGAAGATACAGTGCCCGGCGCCACGCGAGAGGGCTTCAAGGCCCATGGCGCCGGTTCCGGCGAAAAGATCGAGTACGCGCACGCCGTCAAGGTTCGGGCCGATGCGCGAGCCGATGATCGAAAACACCGCTTCGCGCACCCGGTCCGCGGTGGGGCGGATCGCACCGGATTTGGGCGTGTCGAGCTGCTTGCCGCGGAACTTGCCCGCAACGATGCGCATGGCTTATTCGCCCCGGGGCTTGCGGGGGCCGGAGGGACGCCCTGCAGGCCTGCCGGGACGCGCGCCCCCTGGCTTTCCGCTCCGGCACTGGCCGTCGGCGCGGTTGCCGAAGGACTTTCCGCTACCGCCGGGTTTGCCGCCGCGTCCGGCGCCCGGGCCTTTGGCGAACGGCTTGCCGCCTTCGCGGCGCGGCGGGCGATCCCCGGCCTCGCGCTCGCGGTCGGGACGCGTGGGGCGTTTGGACGTCGGACGGCCTTCATCCTTGCGGAAAGGCTTGTCGCCGTCACGGCGCGGGCCTTTCGCGAACGGCTTGCCCCCGTCACGGCGGGGCGGGCGTTCGCCCGTTTCGCGATCGTCGCGTGCCGGGCGCTTGGCGTACGGGCGTCCTTCGTCCTTGCGGAAGGGCTTGTCGCTACGCGCGCCCTTGGCAAACGGCTTCTTGTCGCCCGAACGCGCGGGACGGTCGTCGTCGCGGCCACGCTTTTCGAACTTCGGCTTCTCGATGAAGGTTTCGGAGGGGCGGCCATCGTCGAAATGAATGGTGCGCTCACGCCCTCTGGGGGCTTCATTGCGCTTGAAGTCGGGACGCTTGCGCAGGCCGCCGAAGCGATCGCGCTCGGTCGGGCGGCTTTCCGGCTTCTCGGGCATCCGGCGGCGCGGCTGGTTCGCCTCGTCCTCGCGCGCCGGACTGTCGAAATCCGCGCCCGAGCGTTCGGCGAGCTTCTTGCCAAGCTGATCCTGCAGGATGCGGGTTTTCACCTTCTCGACGGCGCCGACCGGCAGGTCGCCGAGCTGGAACGGGCCATACGAAACTCGGATCAGGCGATTGACCTCGAGCCCGAGCGCGCCGAGCACGACGCGCACCTCACGGTTCTTGCCCTCGCGCAGGGCGACCGTGAGCCAGACGTTGGAGCCCTTGACGCTGTCGAGTTTGGCTTCGATCGGGCCATATTCGACGCCCTCGACAGTCGTGCCGTTGGCGAGCGTATTGAGCTGGTCCTGGGTCACCGAGCCGAAGGCGCGCACGCGATAGCGGCGCAGCCAGCCGGTAGCGGGGAGTTCGAGCGTGCGCTTGACGCCCCCGTCATTGGTGAGCAGCAGCAGTCCTTCGGTGTTGAAGTCGAGCCGCCCCACCGTCAGTACGCGCGGCAGGCCGAGCTTGGCGAATTCGTCGAAAACCGTCGGGCGTCCCTCGGGGTCTTTCTCGGTCACCATCAGCCCGGCGGGCTTGTGATAGAGCCAGGCCTGGGTGGGCTCGCGCCGCGCGACCGGTTTGCCGTCAACTTCGACGGTATCGCTGTCGATTACGTTGAAGGCCGGCGTCTTGACTATGCTGCCGTTGACCGAGACGCGGCCGGCGCTGATCCAGGTTTCGGCGTCGCGGCGCGAGCATAACCCCGCGCGGGCGATGACTTTGGCGAGGCGTTCGCCGGAGGGGGCTTGGGTGTCGTTCATCTCTCAGGGCGCTTCCCGGTAAAAAAGGGGTGCGGTCTCATTTCAGTGGGCCAAATAACACAAGCGAGGCCCCGCGGGGACCTCGCCTGGAAACGGTTCAGAACATCGGCGATGCTACTGGTTCTGCGCAGCCAACTGCGCCCGGACGTCGGGCGGGCACGCGGGATCGCTGATAGACACCAGATCGCCGTTGGGCGCAAGGCAAATCAGATCCTGGCCGCCCACCTGCGTGAAATAGTCTTCCGGTGGCAGATAGATGTTGCGCTCCGTCACCCCGCGCTGCCGGTTATAAGCCGCCATGCGCGCGGCGAGCTGACGGGTTTCCGCCTCGGTCAGAGGCCGGCCGGAGCCCGAGGACGCGTCGACCACACGGCCATCGCGCAGCATCTGCAAATCGGCCTGGGTCAGACCCGAGGCGTCGACTACGACCGCGTCGCGATCCTCGGGGATCGTCGCGGTGGACTGCTGCGGCGGTGGTGCCGTGGTGCCGGCGGCAGGAACGACGAGCGGCGCGCGCTCGACCGAAACGGGCGTCTTGTCTTCCTGAGGAACAAGGCCGACGCCCTGAAGGGTTGTCCGCAGCACCTCGCGCTCGAACGTCGCGGGGTCCATCATCGCGTTGGTGCCCTCGATGGTCGTGCACGCATTCAGCGCCAGAAGGCCCGACAGGGCAACCGCGCCGGCGGCCACACGGCCGTGCGCGAAGATACCGGATACGCGAGAAAACATCGAACGCCTCAAACCCATAAAATTTTTCCCACCCTATAACGCATCGCTGGTCCTATGGCCAGAATTTGACCGAATTCAGGAGTCCGCCTCGACCTTGCGCCGCGGCCAGAGGACGTCGGCAACCAGAAGAACGACGCCAAAGGTGATGGCCACGTCGGCGATGTTGAAGACGTACCAGGAAAAATTCCCTACGTGAAAATGGAAGAAATCGGCAACGGCACCGTAAACGATCCGGTCGATCGCGTTCGAGAGCGCCCCCCCGATGGCAAGTGCGATCCCGACCCGCGTCAACAGCCCGTCATCCTTCGCCCACC
The DNA here is from genome assembly GCF_021166475.1 of Pelagibacterium xiamenense. Lineage (GTDB taxonomy): Bacteria > Pseudomonadota > Alphaproteobacteria > Rhizobiales > Devosiaceae > Pelagibacterium > Pelagibacterium xiamenense. The sequence goes on along the minus strand of NZ_JAJOYS010000001.1, from coordinate 996,221 downwards.
AGAACGCAAGCGCCACCACCGCGACGCCCATGACGATCAACAGCATTTCCGGCGTCAGCCCGCCGAGCAGGCCATAGGAAATGCCGGTATTCCAGACGAGGATGTAGTCGAAGAACGAGGTGATCGGCACCACCTCGCCGCCCGTCCAGCCAAAAACGTCGATCTGGATATATTTGTGCAGCCGATCGAGGATCAGGACGTCCGTCCCCAGTATGAGACTCCAGAGGACGGACGGTTGGGAAACTGCCCTCATGCAGGCAACCCGGTCCGGGCGCGCTCGCGCATGGCCTGGGCGTCGCGCGGGGTCAAATCCGGATAGTCCGGATCGGTCCCGACATCGGCAGTGATTTTCCAGGAGCGCGCGCACCTTTTGCCCTCGGCAAGCGCAAATTCGACGGCGACGCCGGGCACCTCGTCGAGCGTGAACGCATCGGCAGGCGGATTGCCGCCCTCGATGATCTCCAGGCCCGAGGTGATCGCGATGTCGGCCATGTCGTGCCCGCTGATCGCCTCGAGCAGCGCCGGGTCGGAGACATAGACCTTCGGCGCAGCCTCGAGCGAGGAGCCGATGGTCTTGTTCTTCCGCTCGATCTCCAGGGCCCCGGTAACCACCCGGCGCACGGCGCGAATTTTCGACCACTTTTCGGCCAGAACGTCATCCTGCCAATCGGCGGGAAGGTCGGGGAATACGCGCGCGTGCACCGAGCTTGTCTCGCCCGGGTTCCGCTCGAGCCAGACCTCTTCCATCGTGAAGACCAGGACCGGCGCAAGCCAGGCGGTGAGGCATGAATAGAGCTGGTCGAGAACGGTGAGCGATGCCTTGCGGCGCACCGAAGAGAGCGGATCGCAGTAAAGCGCGTCCTTCCGAACGTCGAAATAGAACGCGGACAATTCAAGGTTCATGAAATTGCCCACGAGCGAGACGACGCGCTTGTAGTCGAATGCCTCGTAAGCGGCCCGAACCTCCTTATCGAGCGTGAAGAGCCGGTGCAGGATCAGCTTTTCCAGTTCCGGCATTTCCTCGCGCGCCACGGCCTCATCGGCATTGTAGTGGGCGAGGTTCCCCAGCAGCCAGCGGAAGGAATTGCGGATCTTGCGGTAGGTCTCGACGGTATTTTTGAGGATTTCGTCGCCCAACCGGTGATCTTCGGCATAGTCGATGGTTGCCGCCCAGAGCCGCAGGATATCGGCGCCGTACTGTTTGATGATGTCCTGTGGCGCGACGACGTTGCCCGCCGACTTGCTCATTTTGAACCCGTTCTGGTCCATGGTGAACCCGTGGGTCAGAACCGAGTCATAGGGTGCGCGGCCCCGGGTCACGCAGCTTTCGAGCAGCGAGGAATGGAACCACCCGCGATGCTGGTCGGTGCCTTCGAGATACATCGAGGCCGGCCATTTGAGGTGCGGCCATTTCTGCTTGTTTTCGAGAACGAACGCGTGCGTCGAACCGCTGTCGAACCACACATCGAGGATGTCGGTCACCTGCTCCCAGTCGTCGTGACTGTCCACCGCGTCGCCAAGGAACCGCGCCTTGGCGCCCTCGGCGAACCATGCATCGGCGCCCTCTTCCTCGAAGGCCTGCGCGATGCGGTGATTGACCGTCTCGTCAACGAGGATTTCACCGGTGTCCTTATGAACGAACACCGTGATCGGCACGCCCCAGGCGCGCTGGCGCGAGAGCACCCAATCGGGCCGGTTCTCGATCATCGAGCGCAGCCGCGTCTGGCGCGCGGCGGGCACGAATTTGGTATTGTCGATGGCCTTCAATGCCCGATCGCGCAGCGTATCGCCTTCCCCGCCGATGTCCTTGTCCATATAGACGAACCATTGCGGGGTGTTGCGGAAGATGATCGGCTTTTTCGAACGCCATGAGTGCGGGTACTGGTGCTTGACCCGTCCGCGCGCGAATAGCTTGTCGGCCTCGATCAGTGCCGCGATGACGCGCTTGTTGGCGTCGCCCTTCTTGCCCTTGTCGTCGATGATCCGCGCGGCGCCTTCAGCAGCGTCCGGACCGAATGCTGCGACGTCCTTGGTATAGAAGCCATCGGCGTCGACGAGGAAGGGGATGTTGGTATCGATGCCGCGTGCTTCGAGTTCGCGCGCGTTCGACATCCAGACCTCAAAGTCGTCAACGCCGTGGCCGGGGGCAGTGTGCACGAAGCCTGTACCGGCCTCATCGGTAACGTGCTCTCCGTCAAGCAGCGGAACGTCGAAGGTATAGCCGCCACCGAGGCCGCGCAGCGGATGGTGACAGGTGATCGCGGCAAGTTCGTCAGCGCTCACGCTCGAGATACGCTTGAACTTCAGCTTGGCCTTAGCCGCGCACTCTTCCGCGAGCGCGTCGGCAAAAATCAGCTTTTCACCTGGCTGCGGACCAAAATCGTTCTCGGCGGTATCAACTTCATAAAGGCCATACTCGAGTTTGGATGAATATGACACCGCGCGATTGGCGGGAATGGTCCAAGGGGTGGTGGTCCAGATGACGACAAATGCGTCCAAGAACTTTTCCTCAGGCGCATCGTCTGCCCAGACCTGTCTTGTTACAGGAAACTTCACCCAGACCGCATCGCTCTCATAGTCCTGATATTCGATCTCGGCCTCGGCCAGCGCGGTCCGCTCGACCACACTCCACATCACCGGCTTGGACCCGCGATAAAGCTGCCCGGCCTTTGCGACCTTCATCAGCTCGCGCGCGATCTGCGCTTCGGCGTCGAAGCTCATGGTGAGGTACGGGTTGTCCCAATCCCCCATCACGCCCAGGCGCTTGAATTCCTCGCGCTGCACGTCGATCCAGTGATCGGCAAATGTCCGGCACTCGGCACGGAATTCGTTGATGGGCACCTCGTCCTTGTTCTTGCCCTTGGCGCGGTACTGCTCCTCGATCTTCCATTCGATGGGCAGGCCGTGGCAGTCCCAACCCGGCACATAGGCCGCGTTGTACCCCAGCATCTGCATCGAGCGCGATACCAGATCCTTGAGCGTCTTGTTGAGCGCGTGCCCGATATGGATATTGCCGTTGGCGTAGGGCGGGCCGTCGTGGAGGGTGAATTTGGGCTTGTCGGCGCTTTGTTCGCGCAGGCGTTCATATAGGTGCATGTCCTCCCAGCGCTTAAGCCAATCGGGCTCGCGCTTTGGCAGACCGGCCCGCATGGGAAATTCGGTCTGGGGCAGGAAAAGCGTTGTCGAATAGTCGCGCTCGGTCGTCGCGCCCGGTGCAGTATCGGTCATTGCTACTCGCAAAATCTTCGGAGATTTCGGGGTTGGGCCGCTTTTAGCAGTGCAGCCCGGTTTATCCAACGGTTTTGAGGGTTCTCAGCAAAAGTGGGTACCACTTTTGCGGTTCGAGAACGCGACCAAACAGAAGGTCAGTCCGCGATAAAGCCCAGCGCGGCGTCGAGCCTGGAGAGCGGACGCGCCTGGGCGATGGTAATTCGCGCAGCCGCCGTGTCGGCGTCCATCTGTGCGATGAGCGCATCTAGGCTGTCGAAAGTCATCTGTCCGCGGATATAGCTCAAAAGCGCCACCTCTATGGTCTGGCCATAGATATCGCGGTCGAAATCGAAAATGAAGGCCTCAAATGGCGGGCGTGTGTTGTCGAACATCGGCTTGCCAAAGGCGGCGACGCCGCCGAAGACTTCGCCCGCAACCCGCACCTTGACCCCATAAACGCCCTGCGCGAGCACGTTTGTTTCCGGCAGCGCGAAATTGGCGGTGGGATACCCAAGCTCCCGCCCGCGCTTATCGCCTTCGATCACCGTGCCGGATATGAAGTGGTGATAGCCGAGCAGCCGGTTCGCCGCCTCGACCCCGCCTTCGGCCAGCGCAGCGCGGATGCGCGAGGAGGAAACCGGCTCGTCGCCCTCATCGAGCATCCCGACGATCTCGACGCCGAACCCGCGCCGCTCGCCTTCGGCCTTGAGGAATTCCGGCGTCCCCGCCCGGCCCTTGCCGAAATGAAAATCCGCCCCGGCTACGACGCCGCTCGCCCCGAGCGCATCGATCAGATAGCGCGAAACGAAATCCGGCGCCTCGACGCTTGAAAGATCGCGTGAAAACGGCAACACCACGAGCCCATCGAAGCCCAGCGCCTCGGCGAGCCTGGCCTTGTCGCCGGCATAGGTCAGCCGGTGAAGGAACGGCGCGGGCGCAAAGACGTCGCGCGGGTGCGGCTCGAAGGTGAGGATCAGCGCCGGCACATGCTTTTCGCGCGCCATGGCCTTGGCCGCGTCGAACACGCTTTGATGCCCGCGGTGAAACCCGTCGAAATTCCCGATCGCAACAACCCCGCCCCGCGCCGCGTCGGGCACGGCATCAAGGCCGTCGAGCCGGAAAAATTCGGATGTCGTGGTCATCGGGGCGCGTGAGGAGCTGGTTCGGTTTTTGACGCGCGAACCTGCCCTGTTCGGGGGGCGGATGCAAGGGGGAGGCAGGCAGCGCTCGCTTTTGCCAAAACACCGCCGCCGCTTGATTTCCATCTTGGAATGCGTTTTGTATAGAAATTATACCATTATCGCACCAAATGGAACATCATGCAGTTCGAGTATGATCCCGCAAAGAGTGTGGCGAACTACGAAAAACACGGTATCGATTTCGAAGACGCACAGGTGCTTTGGAATGACGACCGCCTTCTAGAGGTTCCTGCGCGAACCGTGGATGAGCCGCGGTTTTTGATCATAGGAATGATCAGGACCAAACATTGGGCTGCAGTTTGCACTTATCGGGGCGACGCCGTGCGCATCATTTCCGTCCGTCGCGCCCGGAAAGAGGAGATCGAATATTATGAAAGCTTCTGAGTTGGACCGGAAGTTCGACGCCGGCGAAGATGTGTCCGCCGAATTCGATTGGTCGAAAGCCCGGCGCCGGAACATCGAGAGCAAGCGGGTGAACGTCGATTTTCCAGTATGGATGGTCACTGGATTGGACCGGCAGGCGAAGCGCCTGGGCATCACCCGGCAAGCGCTGATCAAGATGTGGATCGCAGAACACCTCGAATAGCGCGCACCTACCACGCCAGCTTTGGCATATACCCCGCAAGGCGCACCCGGCTGGGCGAGATGAAATTCGCAATCCGCTGGGGTGGCGGATTGTTGAAGGCGTCGAGTTCCTCGGCGTGGATCGAGCCGGTGACGAACAGGAGGTCGATGCCGAATTGCGCCGCGCCCATGGCGTCGGTGCGCAGCGAATCCCCGATTGCCAGGACGCGCGAGGGTGCGTAGGTGCGCCCGCCCGCCGTATCGAGCATGTCCTTGGCCTGCTCGTAGATCGGGTTGAAGGGCTTGCCCGCCATCATCACGCGGCCGCCCGCATCCTCATAGGCATCCGCCAGCGCGCCGCCGCAGTAGACCAGCCGGTCGCCCTCCTCGACCACCTTGTCGGGATTGGCGCAGATCATCGGCAGCCCGCGCGCGAGCCAGGCCTCCATGCGGTCCCTGTAGTCGTCGGGGGTTTCGTCGTCCGTGTCGAGATCGGTGACGACGACGGCGCTCGCCTCGGCAACATCGCCGAACGCGATATCGAGGCCGTCAAAGAGCATATCGTCCTGTTCGGGTCCGACCCGGTGGATCGTCTTGCCCTTGTAGCCCTCGAGCAGGGTCCGGGTCGCATCACCTGAGGAAATGAGGCCGTCATAGGCATCGCGCGACACGCCGAGCGCGTCGAGTTGTGCGATGATTGGACCGCGCGGGCGCGGAGCATTGGTGATAAGGACGACGCGTCCGCCCTGGGCGCGGAATCGCGTGAGCGCATCGACCGCCGCTTCATGCTGGGCGACCCCGTTATGAACGACGCCCCAGACGTCCGAAAGGATCGCGTGGTATTGCGACGTCAATACGGAAAGGCCCGGGAGGGGGCCGGTCAAATCGGTCATCGGTGCACTTTCGTTCATTCGAATCGGCTCGGGTACAGCCTAGCGGCGCAGCACTGAAGATTTCGTGTCGGGGCAGTGTCCGGTCAACGGCCGGCCGCGGCCCGCAGGTCGTCATTGCCGTCTTCAGCAAGGTCGGGGCGGACGGGACCGGGCTTGGCCAGCGCGTCCCCCTGGGCGAGTTTGATATCGTCGTCGAGTAGCGAGAGAATCTGCTGTTCGGTCCGGGTACCGGCCAGGACGAGGCTGATCCCGAAGCGCCGGACATAGTCGTCGATGTCGGCGGAATGGAAATCGGTAAGCGCCGACGGCCGGTCGATGAACTGGCCGGCGTCGACCGAAAGATAACGAACCCCCTTGTCCGCAAGGCCGGCGAAGTCGAGCCGCAGCGTGTCGGCATCCCTGATGGCAAGCCCCGCACCCTCCTTGACGAGCAGTGCCAGACTATCGCTTTCAGCCTTGCCCAGCGCCTCCCAATCGGCGTGATCGAGCGCAAAGAAGATATCGGGATTGACGGCGCGGTTGGCCGAAAGCAGCGCCAGAAGCTGGTCGAGATAGGCGCGGTCGGCGAGCGAGGATACCACGAGCGGAACGTGCACCTTCAGCGGCTCGCCCAGAAGCCGCGCGCGCCGGACGAGACGGATGGCCTCTTCGGTGCAGATCCGCTCGATACGGCGGATGACCGTGGCGCCGCCCGCGATACCGACGGGCATATATTCGGGCGGATCGGCGAGCCTGCCGCCTTCGAGGCTCAGACGCGGGTAAAGTTCATAGGCGTGCAGCCGCCGTTGCGGCAGCGTCAGGATGGGGTGGACGTGATGGACGAGGCGGTCGTTGTCGAGGGCGGCCTCGACGACCGCGAGCGGAACCGTCGGGCGCGGAGGCGGGCGCCGGTCTTCGCGCGCGGGCTCCGATGTCGGTCCGGGGGCCGCGGCCTGGGCGGCCTCGAGTTCGGAGACCGCTTCCGCCACCTGCCTGACGACGGTCCCCAGCACACTCATATCGGCTTCGATGACTTCCATGCGCGCGCCCAGATCGAGTTCGATGAGCGCATTGACCCTTTTGGAGAGCACCTGGCCGGCCTGCGCGTCGGTGCTCAGAAGCTTGCCCATCTCGCTCACGCCTTTCTGAAGCTTGGCTTCGGCGCGGTGGCGCATCGTGCGCTCGTGGACCAGCGCGCCGCCGACGAGAACGATGAGCGCAAGAAGCGCTGCCTCGATCGGCGTGAAGGCGAGCACGAAATAAGCCGCGGCGCCCAGCCCCGCGCCGCTCAGCGCAATGAAAAGATAGACAAGACCCTGCACGCCCGTATGCCGCCTCGAATGGGGAATCGATCCTTCTGGCCCATAAAGCTTTAGCATCAGGGAGGCGGCGGCAAAAGGCGCCGGGCGCACCGGAAAAGCGTTTGCCAACTGTTTGTTTACCCTAATGGGCAAATAGTGGAGGCAGCGCAACGGCCGCGCCAATGCGGCAAGGAGAGACCTACCCTATGCGTTCCGGAATATCGTCCGCCGCAGATGTTTCGCTGTTGCTGATTGAGGCAGACAGCGGTGCTGCGCACCAGACCATCGCGGCGATCCGCGGTCACTGGGGCGAGCATACGCGTGTTGCGCACAGCGCGCATACGGCGCACGCCCTGCGGGCGCTGCGCGCCGAGCGGTTCGACGTGATTCTTGCCGATATCGGCGCGATCAAGGCTGGTAGCGCGTCGCTCGAGGACGGCGTCTCGCGGCTCGCGCAGCTCGCCGACGGCGCGCTTTTGATCGCCCTGTCCGACGGCGCATCGGTTTCCTCGGCCGTGGGAGCAATGCAGGCGGGCGCTCATGATTTTCTTGCCAAACCCATTGGCGGGCAGGCGCTTGCGGCACGGCTTGAAGAGCTTGGCCAGCGCCACGGCAAGGCCCGCGCGCTCGCGTGCGACGTAGCCAAAGGTACCGAGGCGGACTTCGAGGGCTTCGTTGGCACGTCTCCACAGATGCGCGCGGTTTACGACCAGATCGTCCGGATCGCCTCGTCTTCAGCCCCGGTTTTCATCACCGGCGAAAGCGGGACGGGCAAGGATGTGAGTGCCGAAGCGCTCCACAAGCGCAGCGCGCGCGCCGATGGCCCGTTCATTGCCCTTAATGCGGGCGCCATCCCGCGCGATCTTCTCGAGAGCGAGATGTTCGGGGCGGTCAAGGGGGCCTATACCGGCGCGACCCAGGACCGCAAGGGCGCGGTCGAACTGGCTCATGGCGGCACGCTGTTCCTCGACGAGATCGGGGAAATGGACCTCTCGCTGCAGTCCAAGCTCCTGCGATTCCTGCAAACCGGCACGATTACACGCGTGGGCGACGCCAAAGCGCTGGACGTCGACGTCCGCATCGTCTGCGCGACAAACCGCAACCCGATGCAGCTGGTAACCGACAAGAAGTTCCGCGAGGATCTTTTCTACCGGCTCCATGTCCTGCCCATCCATCTGCCACCGCTCCGGCAGCGGCCCGCCGATATCATGACGCTGGCCAATTGCTTCTTGAAGCGCTTCGCTGCCGAGGAAAACAAGCAGTTCTCCGGCTTCGATTCCGAGGTGGCCGATCTTTTCGTTGCCCGCGAATGGCCGGGCAATGTGCGGCAGTTGCAGAATCTCGTGCGCCGGATCGTCGTGATGTTCGACGGCGGTCTCGTCACCCCCGAAATGGCCAATGCCGCCGATATCGAGGCGCGTGGGCACATGGGCGCGGCAGCGCCTGCCTCCACCGCAACGCCGGAGGTTCTGCCCATGTGGCAGCAGGAACAGAAGATCATCGAGGATGCGCTGGCGGCCTTCGGCGGCAATATCGCGCGCGCTGCCGCGGCGCTCGAAATCAGCCCCTCGACGATCTACCGCAAGAAGCTCAACTGGGAGCGCGAAGGCAAGCTGGCGGGTGCGGCCTAAGGCGCGCCCAGGAAACCGGTAGCCCGGAACACCTGGATATCGTCGATCTCCGCGACACCACCCCGGGCGACTGAAACGGTGCCGACATGCTCCATGCCTTCGAACGCATCGCCATAGTGCTCGACGAGCGCGTCGGGGCGACCGGTCCTGGCGACCACGTATGCATCCCAGCCGATCAGCGCCTCCGGATCGGCGGTGAACCCCAGATTGCGGATATCCGTCCCCATGCATAGGAACGGCACGCGCCCGCCGACCTGGGTATCGACATAGCCGCAATCGATCCAGTTGATCGCCCCGACAAAGGTCTTGGGCGCCTCAAAGGCGCCGTATGCCTCGAGTTCCTCGCCCAGTTCGGTCCACGGCAACTGCAGCGCTGTCGGATCCTCCCAGTCTCCAGGCACAACATGCCGTCCCCACCCGGTCGCCGCGTGGGATATGAGCAGCGCGAGTATGACGAACGTCAGGAGCGCCGATCCGTAGAGCCAGAAGCGCACGCCCCTGCCTTCCCGGTTCGCGGCCCAGGCCCCCATGAGGATGAAGAGCATCAGGTAGCCCGGCGCCTGCCAGTGGAAATGGAACTGGGTGTCGGACCAGAGCGCGACGATGGTGAAAAAAAGGACCGGCGGCCATCCGATATAGCTCATAAGCGCGGCGGCGCCCGCCGGCGTATCGCCTGGATAGCGCCCTTGCGGTCCGGCAAAGACCGCGCGCGCGCCGACAACCAGCGCCGGGAGCGCGAGCCACGGCACCATATAGAGCAGTTGCCCCCAGATCATGCGCAGGAGCCGGTCCCAGTGGAGATCCTGTTCCGCCAGCGCGCGGCCGCCCTGAAAGCCGAACGACGCCCAGCCGTTCTGCGCGTTCCAGATGATGACCGGGGAGAAAATGACGAGCGCGATCAGCACGGCGAGGTAGGGCGCGGGATGAAACAGCCAGCGCCGGGCGTCGCGGTTGAGGAGGATGAACAGCCCTGTTCCCGCCACGAGAAATGCCGCGTGGTACTTGGAAAGGAACGTCAGCCCGAGCAGCGCGCCCGCCAGCGCCCAGCTCCGGTAGGGCCGCGCGCCGCCTTTGCCGAAAAAGATGTCGACGAGTACGAGGACCGTCGCCAGCCAGAACAGCAGCATGGGCGCGTCAGGCTGCGTCCATGAGCCGATCGAGAGCGAAAAGAGCACGCAGGCATTGACGATCAGCGCGGCATAGAACCCGCCGAGCGGCGAATGGAGCCGCTTGCCGATGAGATAGACCAGCCATGTCGACACCGCGAACATGGCAATGAAAGGCAGCCGGATGACGAGCACGTTTTCGCTGCCCGTCAGCGTCAGCGTCGCCCAGATCGTCCAGAGCGAGAGCGGCGGCTGATCGAAATAGCTCAGTGCCGGCACGCGAGCGGAGGCGAGATAATAGGCCTCCCCTGTTCCCCAGCCGATTGACGCCGCGCCGATCGCGCGCAGGACGAAGGTCACGGCAATCAGGATCAGCGTGGCCTGGGCCGGCGTGAAGGGGCCGGCGTTTGCCGTCCGGGCGCCCATGGCCTAGGACCGCCACGTAAAGGTGCGCGTCACCGAGTAGTTGAACACCACGCTCATCACCGCCCCCGCAATGCCGGCGACGAAGAAATTGGCCAGGTTCGCCTCATAGATGATGCTCGCGACGGAGACGTTGGCGAGCGTGCCGAAGCTGCACACGAGATAGAAGCTCAAAAGCCCGGTGAAGAACCGGCGCCCGCGCAGGCGCTTGTCGGCGTAGGTGAGTTCGTTGTTGAGAATAAAATTCGTCGTCATCGCCACAAGCGTCGCCACAAGCTGGCTGTTGGCGAAGTTAAAGCCCAGCATGTCGAACGCGAACGTCAGCGTCGCCAAATGTACGAAAACGCCGCTGGCGCCAACGAGCGAAAACAGCAGGAAGCTTGTGGGCAGAACGCCGCGGGAAATCTGCGAAACGATGAGCCCGAGGAATTGCGCGGCAATGAGCGGGCTCATCTTGCTCTCGCCGGCATGGCGCGGGCGGAAGCTATAGGGCACTTCGGCTATCGTGATCCCGCCGCGTTTGCGGTTGGCCGACACGATGATGTCGAGCAGGATCTTGAACCCCTCGCGCGAAAGCCCCGGCACCACGGCGTTGAAGAGCTCGCGGCGCAGAAGGAAGAACCCGCTCATGGGATCGGACAGCGCCTTGCCGGTCAGGAGCTGGGAGAGGCGGGTCGCGATCGTGCTTCCGGTCTGGCGGCCTTTGGTAAAGCCGGCCTCGGACGACCCCTCGCCTGCATAACGCGTGCCCACGACGATATCCGCGCCGCCTTCGGCCTCGCTGAGCATCCGGGGCAAAATCGACTCGTCGTGCTGGTGGTCGGCATCGATCACGGCGACGAATTCCGCCGCGCTCGAGGCCATGCCCTCGATCACCGCCGAGGAAAGCCCGCGCCGGCCGATGCGGTGGATGCAGCGCACATGCGGCCTCTCGCCGGCGACTGTCTTGGCGAGTTCGGCGGTGCCATCGGGGCTGTTGTCGTCGACGACGATGACTTCGAACGGCACGCCGGCGAAAACCGTCTCGAGCTTGTCGATCAGCGGCACGATGTTGTCGCGCTCGTTGAAGGTCGGCACGACGACCGAGAGTTTCGGCGCGGTCCAGCCGGCCACGCTCGGTTGAGCAAGGGTTGAAGTCATCGGTCAGGTATGGTTCTGGTTGGCGGCAAAAGCAAGCGCGCCAAAGCGCGCAGCCTCGCTTAGCAAGTGCGCCCGGCGGATGCAAAAAATTTGTCGCTGGCGCGCTTGACTCCTTTCCACCCGCTCCCTATCTCACCGCCATCCTGCTAGCACTCTTGCTCAATGAGTGCTAACAGGGGAGGAAATAGAGCATTCAACATACGTTCCAAGGAGCGACCATGAGCTTCCGTCCATTGCACGACCGGGTTGTTGTCCGTCGTGTCGAAAGTGAAGAAAAGACCGCCGGCGGCATCATCATTCCCGACACCGCGAAAGAAAAGCCCTCCGAAGGCGTGATCGTCTCGGTTGGACCCGGCGCGCGTGACGACGCCGGCAAGGTGGCCCCGCTCGACGTCAAGGCCGGCGACCGCGTGCTGTTCGGCAAGTGGAGCGGCACCGAAGTCAAGATCAACGGGGAAGACCTGCTGATCATGAAGGAATCCGACATCATGGGCGTGATCGAGGCTTAAGCCCTCTCACGTCTTTTTTGTGCAACTTGCATTCTATTTGAGGAGCCAAGCAAAATGGCTGCAAAGGACGTAAAGTTCTCGACCGATGCCCGCGACAAGATGCTGCGCGGCGTCAACATCCTGGCCAACGCGGTCAAGGTGACCCTGGGCCCGAAGGGCCGCAACGTCGTCATTGAAAAGTCCTTCGGTGCTCCGCGCATCACCAAGGACGGCGTGACCGTTGCCAAGGAAATCGAACTTGAAGACAAGTTCGAAAACATGGGCGCGCAGATGCTGCGCACCGTTGCCTCCAAGACCAACGACGTTGCCGGCGACGGCACCACGACCTCCACGGTTCTGGCCCAGTCGATCGTCAATGAAGGCGTCAAGGCCGTTGCCGCCGGCATGAACCCGATGGACCTCAAGCGCGGCATCGACCTCGCTGTGACCGACGTCGTGGAAAACCTGGCCAACCGCGCGGTCAAGATTTCCAACTCGAGCGAAGTCGCTCAGGTTGGCACCATCTCGGCCAACGGCGAAAAGGAAATCGGCGAGATGATCGCCGAGGCCATGCAGAAGGTCGGCAATGAAGGCGTGATCACGGTTGAAGAAGCCAAGACCGCCGAGACCGAACTCGACGTCGTCGAGGGCATGCAGTTCGACCGCGGCTATCTTTCGCCGTACTTCGTGACCAACTCCGAGAAGATGGTCGCCCAGCTCGAGGATCCGCTCATCCTCCTGCACGAAAAGAAGCTCTCCAACCTGCAGGCTCTGCTGCCGGTTCTCGAAAGCGTCGTTCAGTCGAACCGTCCGCTTCTGATCATCGCTGAAGACGTCGAAGGCGAAGCGCTTGCCACCCTCGTCGTCAACCGTCTGCGTGGCGGTTTGAAGGTTGCTGCCGTCAAGGCTCCGGGCTTCGGCGATCGCCGCAAGGCCATGCTCGAAGACATCGCCGTCCTCACCGGCGGCCAGGTCATCTCCGAAGACCTCGGCATCAAGCTCGAGAACGTGACCCTCGACATGCTCGGCACCGCCAAGCGCGTCGAGATCACCAAGGAAGAGACCACGATCGTCGACGGCGCTGGCGCCAAGGAAGACATCGAGGCCCGCGTCAACCAGATCAAGGCGCAGATCGAGGAAACCACCTCGGACTACGACCGCGAAAAGCTCCAGGAACGCCTGGCCAAGCTTGCTGGCGGCGTTGCCGTGATCCGCGTCGGCGGTTCGACCGAAGTCGAGGTGAAGGAACGCAAGGACCGCGTCGACGACGCGCTCAACGCGACCCGCGCCGCTGTTGAAGAAGGCATCGTTGCCGGTGGCGGCGTCGCGCTTCTGCGCGCCTCGACCGAAATCAAGGCCAAGGGTGTCAACGCCGACCAGGAAGCCGGTATCGCCATCGTGCGCCGCGCGCTCCAGGAGCCGGTCCGTCAGATCGCCAACAATGCGGGCAATGAAGGCTCGATCGTTGTCGGCAAGATCCTCGACAACTCGGACGCTGCTTACGGCTTCGACGCCCAGACCGGCGAATACGGCGACCTGATCAAGATGGGCATCATCGATCCCGTCAAGGTCGTCCGCGCCGCGATCCAGGACGCCGCTTCGGTGGCCGGCCTCTTGATCACGACCGAAGCCATGGTCGCTGACCTGCCCAAGGAAGAAGCCCCGGCTATGCCCGGCGGCGCCGGCGGAATGGGCGGCATGGGTGGCATGGACTTCTAAGTCCACACCCCTATCGCTTTCGAAAAAGTCTCTCCAGGACTTCGAAACGGAAAGGGCGGCTCTCGGGCCGCCCTTTTGGTATCTATTGCCAGGCGGCGAGGAAGAAATGCAGCCGCCTGCCCCGCCGCAGAAATATTTCTCGCGGTGGCACCAAAACGCAAAATTCGCGCTGCGCCATAGTCTACTCATGCGGTCGTCTTAATTCTATCCTTCTGCCATCGCTCGCAAATGGAGGCGTGGAGATGGGCGGGGATTTCCTGCTGTTCGCGGTGGTGGGCTTTCTGGCCCAGCTCGTCGATGGCGCATTGGGGATGGCCTACGGCGTGGTGAGTGCCACGGTGCTGCTGTCGGTCGGCGTATCGCCGGCCACGGCGTCGGCGAGCGTGCACGCGGCGGAGGTTTTCACTACAGCCGCCTCGGCGACGAGCCATCTGGCCAACCGCAATATCGACTGGAAGCTCTTCTGGCTGCTGGCGCCTGCCGGGATTGTCGGCGGCGTCGCGGGCGCCTATCTGCTTACCGGCGTCGAGGGCGACATGGCGCGCCCCTTCGTCACGTTCTATCTGAGCCTCATGGGTGTGTTTATCCTCTACCGGGCTTTCAAGGGCGTGCCGCCGCATCTCGAACCCAACGCCAAGCTCATCGCGCCGCTCGGGATGGCCGGCGGGTTCGTCGATGCCGCGGGTGGTGGCGGCTGGGGCTCTGTCGTTTCCTCGACGCTCGTGGGGAGCGGCGGGCAGCCGCGCTATGTGATCGGCACCGTCAACACGGTCGAATTCTTCCTCACGGTCTCGGTCTCCGCGGCATTCCTGTTCGCGCTGGCGAGCGGGCACTGGTCGGAAGCCAACGACCTTGCCAGTCATGCCTGGTCGGTCGGCGGTCTGATTGCTGGCGGCGTATTGGCCGCCCCCCTTGCGGGCATCGTAGTGCGCCGCGTCCCGACGCGGCCGATGATGTTCGCCGTGGGGCTGCTCATCATGGCGCTGGCGGGCTTTCAGACCTGGGAGGCCCTGGGCTGACTACGGAAACAACAGCAGCCGGATCGCGAGAATGATCGAGACGACGATCACCAGCGGCCGGATCACCCTGGCCCCGAACCTTATGCCCGTTAACGCGCCGAGATAACCGCCCACGACCTGCCCCAGGCCCATCGCGATGCCCGCGGACCAGACCACATCGCCCGCGGGAATGAAGAGCGCAAGCGCGGCGAGGTTGGAGGTGACGTTCAAAACCTTGGTATGGGCCGAAGCCCGGGCCGCCCCCAGACCGAACAGCGCAACGAAGGCGAGCATGAAGAACGACCCCGTGCCGGGGCCGAAAATCCCGTCGTAGAACCCGATCACGAACCCGAAGAGCGGCACGAAGACCGCGAACTTCAGCCGCGCGACCCGGTCGACGTCCCTGATCGAGGGCGAGAAGGTGAAATAGAGCGCTACCGCGATGATCGCGACGGGAACGGCGACATCAAGCGCCGAGGTATCGATCGCCTTGACCGTGATGGCGCCGAGATAGGACCCGGCAAAGGTCGCAACAATCCCCGGCCCCATCGTCCTCAGCGTCACATAACCGCCGCGCCAGTAGGTGAACGCCGCGGTGAACGTACCGACGATGCCTTGCACCTTGTTGGTGGCAAGCGCCGCGACGGGGCTGAGCCCCGCGGACAGCAAGGCGGGCAGCGCAACCAGTCCCCCGCCCCCGGCGACCGCATCGACAAACCCCGCGATCACCCCGACGCCGCCCAAGGCGACGAGCACCCACATATCCAGCACGCGAATCCGGCCCCTGTTTACTGCGCGCATCTGCTGCACGAATTCGAGCGCACTGTCCACTCTCACCGCCACGAAGCCAGGCGAAACGCCCGCAATTGGTCGCTATCGATGAACAATGTGTGCGGCGACGAGGGCATTCCCACAACGATCCCGCTGCATCATCTTGCCACCATCTCGTTTCAACCGGAGTTATCCCAATGACCGGACTTCAGACCTACCTGCCCACCGTCGGGCGTATCCTCATCGCGATCATCTTCGTTCTGTCGGGCTTCAACAAGCTTACCGGCATGGAAGGCACTGTCGGCTACATGGAAGCCTACGGCCTGCCGGGCATCCTGATCTGGCCGACGATCGTCGTCGAGCTTGGCGGCGGCCTGCTCCTTCTCGTGGGCTATCAGACCCGCCTGGCCGCTGCCGCGCTCGCCGCGTTTACGCTGGCGTCGGGCATCATCTTCCATTCCAATTTCGCCGATCAGATGGAAATGATCAGCTTCCTCAAGAACCTCGCGATCACTGGCGGCGCGCTTTACGTCGTCGCCTATGGCGCGGGCGCGTTTTCGGTGGACGACCGCCGCGCAACCGCCTGAGGGCAGGCGATAGCGCAAACAAAAAAGGGGCCCGAGCGGCCCCTTTTCCTTATCCGAAGCGCGCCGCGCCGATGCGGTCGAGCAGCGCGTTGAGCGTCGCGAGCTTTTCGTGCGGCCATTCGGCGTTGCGCGCTACCATAAGCAGCGACTCGCTCTTGAGGATTACGCCATCCTCGAGCACTCGCAGTCCGTTGGCCTTGAGCGTCGAGCCCGTCGAGGTGATGTCGACGATCAGATCCGCCGCGCCTGAAGCCGGTGCCGCCTCGGTTGCCCCGAGGCTTTCGACGATCCGGTATTCCGCGATCCCCGCCTGTGCGAAGTGCCGCCGCGTCAGGTTGACGAATTTCGTCGCCACCTTGAGCCAGCGCCCGTGCCGCGCCCGGAAATCGGCAGCAACGTCCGAGAGATCGTCCATCGCGGTGACGTCGATCCACGCATCGGGGACCGCCACGACCGCGTCCGCACGACCGAACCCCAGCCGCTTGACGATCTCGATCTGGCTCGGCCCCATCTCCGCGGTCTCGTGGATAAGGTCTTCCCCGGTGATCCCGATATCGATGGTGCCCCGGATCAGTTCGCGGGCAATCTCCGAAGCTGAAAGAAACCGCACCACGACATCCGGCATTCCGACCATTTCGCCAAGATAGGACCGCGCTCCGCCCGGCCGCTCGATCGGCAGCCCCGCATCGGCGAAGACCTTGACGGCATCCTCCTGGATGCGCCCCTTGGAGGGCAGCGCCAGCATGATCGTACTCATCGCGGGGCCTCCTTTTCGAGCCGCGCCACCCAGACCGCGCAGCCGACGGCCGGGATGTCACTCCCCGCGCCGAGGCGGTTGAGCAGCCGGTCGTACTGACCGCCCGAAGCCAGTACGGCTCCGTCGCGTCCCGTCACCTCGAAGGTGATGCCGGTATAATAATCGAGCCGCGGCGAGAAACCGGCGTCGAACGTCAGTGACCCGAGCGCGTTGCCGTTCCTCAGTTGCGCGAGCCGCTGATGGGTCACCTCGAGCGTCGTGCCGAGATAGATATTGGCGTTGACCGCGAGATCCGCGATGCGCCCCAGCGCGGCACCGGCCTCGCCGGAGATTGCGAGATAGGCCTTCAAAAGTGCAATGGTCTCGCCGGGCACCTGAGCGGCTTCGAGCGCCTGCTTTTCGACGTAGCGCCGCGCGATCTCTTCGGGCGAGCGGCTTTCGGAAAGGCTCAGTCCGCCCGAGAGCATCAACTCGCGCACCCAGTCCGCGATGTCCGCTGCCGCCATGCCCTTGGGGCCTTCCATCGGCTTATGCGGGTCGGCCAGCCGGTCGAGAAGCCGCGCCATGGCCTCCGGGTGCCCGAACCGCGCGCGGATGCGCGGGCGCCAGACGTCAGGCATGTCGCAGGCGGCGAGCAGTGTTTCGAACAGGTCGATGCTTCCCACGCGCACGCTGGGCTCGGCCACAGCGTAAAGCTCGAGCACGTTGCGTGCGAAGCCGATGATCCGCTCAAGCGCCGCCTCGGGGTCGGGCTGGGCGAGGAGTTCCAGCCCTGCCTGATCGAACTCGGCCGGCCCCTCCGCGCGCTGGCGGAACACGGGCCCGAGATAGCCATAGGCCGCCGGCGTCGCGGCGCCGGCCTCGAGATGCCCCATGGCGATGGGCAGTGTGAAATCGGGCCGCAGGCAGAATTCCGCGCCATCAGCGGCGGTCGTCAGGATCATCCGCGCGCCGAACTCTTCCCCCGCGAGGTCGAAATACGGCGCGGGCGGAATGAGGATCGGCGTTGTGGCAAAGGTCACCCCTTCGCCGGACACCAACCCCTTGAGTGCTTCGCGGCGGGCGGCGGCGGTCATCACCCGTTCGCCTTCATCCACGCGGCAACAGCCGGGATTTGCTTGATGAACTCCACCATTTCCCCGCGCGGCACCGAATACTGCCCCGGGCGCTCCATTTTCCAGGCGGCATTGTCGGTGATCGACTTGGCCGCCTCGGCGCCTTCGGCGAGGTCCTTGACCTGGACAACGCCCTGCTCGCGCTCGTCCGAACCCTGTATCACCACCGCCGGCGCATTGCGCTTGTCGGCGTATTTCATCTGCTTACCCATGTTCTTGGAGGAGCCAAGGAACATTTCGGCGCGGATCCCTGCGGCGCGCAATTCGGCGACCATCTGCTGATAGTCCGCTATCCGGTCTTTTTCCATGACCGTCACGACCACCGGCCCGGTTACCGGTTCAGCGCCCAGATTGCCGGTCAATTGCAGCGCGTGGGCGAGCCGCGAGACACCGATGGAAAACCCGGTCGCGGGCGTTTCCTCACTGCGGAAGCGCGAGACCAGCCCGTCATACCGCCCCCCGCCGCCGACCGAGCCGAAGACCACTTCCTGGCCCTTTTCGTTGGTGACGGGGAAGGTGAGTTCGATTTCGAAGACGGGGCCGGTGTAGTATTCGAGGCCGCGGACGACGGAAGGGTCGATCTTGATGCGGTCGGGGCCGTAGCCGGCGGCGGCGAAAAGGCTGTGCATGGCGCCGAGTTCGGCAAACCCTTGGGCAAACTCCGTTGTAATCTTGAACTGCGAGAGGGCCGGTGTCTTGAATTCGGCGTCGAGAAAGCCGTCCGGCCCGGCATCGGTTTCCAGGTCGACCAGCGCATCAAGCCGGGGCGCTTCCATCATCTCGATAATGGCATCGGCCTGCGCATCCGAGAGCTTTGCTCCCTCGGTGAAATCTCCACTCTCGTCCTTGCGGCCCTCGCCGAGCAGAAGTTTCACGCCATCGGGCCCAAACTTATCCAGCTTATCGATCGCCCGCAGCACGGTGAGCTTCTGCGCTTCATCGGTGACGCCGATCGCCTCCATCACCCCATCGAGCACCTTGCGGTTGTTCACCCGCACCACGTACTTGCCTTGGAGCCCCAGCGCATCCATCGTATCGGCCATCATCATGCAGATTTCCGCGTCCGCTTCGGGTCCCGCGGCGCCCACCGTGTCGGCGTCGAACTGCATGAACTGCCGGAACCGCCCCGGCCCTGGCTTTTCGTTGCGGAACACCCACCCGGCCCGGTACGAGCGGAAGGGCTTCGGCAAATCCTGATAGTTCTGCGCGAAGTAGCGCGCGAGCGGCGCGGTCAGATCGTAGCGCAGGCTCATCCACTGCTCGTCATCGTCCTGCACCGAGAAAACGCCCGCATTGGGCCGGTCGGTGTCGGGCAGAAACTTGCCCAGCGTTTCGGTATATTCGAAGAACGGGGTCTGGACGGGGTCGAAGCCGTAGCGCTCGTAGACCTTTTTGATCTTCGCCATCATCTCTTCGACGGCGGCGAGTTCGGCGGGTTCAAAGTCGACAAAGCCGCGCGGCAGGCGCGGCGTGATGAGCGCAGTATTCTTGGCCATTGTTCTTGCCTGATTTGGCCCGGCATTCCGGGCGTTCCGAAGTCCGCGCCGTTCCTAGCCGATAAGGTCTTTTGAGACAAGGCAAGCGGCAGCCTGTTGCCGATATGTCACACCCAAGCTTGATGTGCGACATTCTGTCCCGGAATGGGTTGGCGCTAACGGATTCGTGACCTACAAGCGGGGCGTTCGACACCAACCCCTCGGGAGGCGTATCCATGACAGCATCTGCTACCGCCACAACCCGTTGTGTCGCAAACACCGGCTGGTCCGTAAAACCGCTTCGCTTCCATCGTAATATGCGTCGCGGCTAAGCCAGGCCCTCTTTCCGGGCCGCCCAAGGCTCCGGTCTTTCCAGCACAACCTCCGACCAAAGCGGTTCCCGACGCCGGCACGCGTGCGTCCTGACGCCCGGATTCCGTCTCATTTCACCCCGGATCGACGCCCGTAAAGCGGGTGCCGGCCCATTTCCCAACTCCTGAAGGAGCCAGTTCGCCTTTTGGCGGCTGGATAATTGGTTATGCAAAACGTGCATATTCGCGCGGACGCTGGCGTTCCGCATATTTCGATCGAGAACCTGATTGCCGAGCATGGCCCCTGGCGCGTGCTGAGGGCCGCTTTGGTCGCGCTCATCTGGAGCGAAGAGCGCAAGAAGAGGCGTATCGCCCGGCACCTGCCCGACTACCTGCGGGCGGACGTCGGGCTGCCTCCGATCGAAGAGCAGTTCGGTCTGCCGCCCGGCGCCGTTCAGCCGCTGGCGTATGACCGCCTGATCCATCCCTTGTATTTCAGGGATAGCCAATTCTAACCCACCGGGGCGGGGATAAGTGCGGAAACGCAAACTTATCCCCGTCTCTCAAACCTCGCCTATGATGCGCGTTACGGACCCGCTTTGATGGGCGCGAGCGCAACGAACGTTTGGGCGGGACCGGTCCGGGTCCGATGGGAGTCGTCCCAGCGGAGGTCCGAACGTCACCGAGGCCAGCCACAGCGATCCTGTGGTCACCGGGGAAACCTGGCGGGGATTGGCCCCAGCCCGAGCGGACGCCAAGCCTAAAATCCCGGATGTATGCGGCGAGGCGGGCCTCGCTATTTTATATGCAGTATGAGGCATCGTCTCGCCGCATACCGTCCACGCTGTTTGACACCGGGACCCAAGGGCCGCCGGACGAATAGGCATGCCTTCAGACCGGCCGCAAGAATGCCGCGCGCTCGGCTTCGGCTTTCTCCCGGCAGTGGCAGCCTGCGACATGGTCGTTCACCAACCCCATCGCCTGCATGAACGCATAGCATGTCGTCGGCCCCACAAAGGAAAAGCCGCGCTTTTTGAGATCCTTGGACATGGCCGTGGATGCCGACGTCGTTGCGATCTTGCGCAGGCTCTCCCAGCTGAGATCGCTCGGACGCTCCTCGGGCCGGGGCTCGAAGCGCCAGAAATAGGCCGCCAGCGATCCGAATTCTTCCCTCAACGCCAGCGCGCGGTTGGCGTTGTTGACGGTCGAATTGATCTTGCCGCGATGGCGCACGATGCCCGCGTCGCCCAGAAGGCGCGCGACGTCCGCTTCAGTAAACCGCGCGACCCGTTCGAGCTCGAACCCGGCAAAAGCGGCCCGAAAATTTTCCCGCTTTTTCAGGATAGTCAGCCAGGACAGCCCGGACTGAAACCCCTCGAGGCACAGCTTTTCGAAAAGCCGCGTGTCGTCGGCAACCGGATAGCCCCATTCGGTGTCGTGGTAATGCTGGTAAAGCGGGTCGCTGCCGGCCCAGTTGCAGCGGGTTATTTCAACGTCCATCCGGCTCCTCGCGGCGCATTCGCGTGATTCATTTTTGATCAACCATAGCGTTGAAGCGGTGCTTAACCATCATGTTTGACTCAATTTTTGCCCTCTTTGCCGACAATGGCTTCGCGCCGCGCCTCCCGCGGCGGCCGCCATCCTGCCACCAGCGTATCGGACCGGGCCATGTTGCGTATCGTTTTGAGTATTGCCACCATGCTGGCGCTCGCCACCCCCTCGCTTGCCGCCTCGGACAGGGCGTTCATGGACGCGATGTTCGGGCCGCCGCCAGGCATGGAGTTGACGGAGGGGCGCCCGGCGCATGCGCTGCAATATCAGGCCGCCTATGTCAGCCACCCCGCGCTTTTGCGGCAAGTCGTCAATTTCAGAACCTCCGAAGCACCGGGTACGCTCATCGTCGATACCGGCCAGCGCTTCCTCTACCTCGTCATGGCCAACGGCAAGGCGATGCGCTACGGCATCGGGGTCGCACGCACCGGGTTCGAATGGTCCGGTACCCACCGGGTCAGCGCCAAGCGCGAGTGGCCCAGTTGGACCCCGCCGGCGGAAATGCACGCGCGCCAGCCGGGTCTTCCCACCTTCATGCCCGGCGGGCCGAACAATCCGATGGGCGCACGGGCGCTTTACATCGGGTCGACGCTTTACCGTATTCACGGCACCAACGAACCCTGGACCATCGGCCGCTCGGTCTCTTCGGGATGCATCCGGATGACGAACGAAGACGTCATCGACCTCTACCGTCGCGTCCCGGTGGGGGCCAGGGTCGTCGTCATCTAGTCATAAAAGGGGGTGGTACCGCCTCCCCGGATCGAACGGGGGACCTCTAGATCCACAATCTAGCGCTCTAACCTACTGAGCTAAGGCGGCGTGAGAAGCCCCGGCTGGTGCCATGCATCACGGCTCGGAACGGGGCGGACCATAGGTCGAGATGGTCATAAAGACAAGAGGCGTTTTCTGGCGTTTTATGGTTTTTCATCTTAACCATCCGGCAGATTGTCGCCACCCATAATCGCAACGCGGATGGACCGGGCGCCGCACGCACTATATTTAAGACTTGATGAAACCCGGGCAAAAGGGTGTCCCATTTCAGGACAGACCAAACGACCCCGGCGAATGGAGTGACAGGCTCGCGGATGAAGCAGGATTGGACAGAAAAGCCCGATGCGCAACGCGCGCTCGCGCTCCAGGACGATCCCCGCCCGGCCTGGCTTTGGGCGGAAGGCGGCAAGTCGCTCTTGTGGCACAACGATGCCGCGGCGCTTTTTGGCGCCAAGCTTAAATCCTCCGGGCTCAAGCGCGCCGAAGCCGCGCAGCCGATCAAGGGGCAGATCACGCGCATCCTGCGGCTGGGGCTCATGGGCCAGTCGACGCTTTCACGCATGCAGTTCGTGGCAGGCAGCAAGCCGCTTTCAGCAACCTGTGTCTGTACGCCGCTCGCGCTCGCTGACGCGGGCGGCCCTGCCCTCCTGGTCGTCGGCGTCGATCCGATCGCCGAAGAAATCCGTGCCGCCGCGGCACCGGCGCCCGAAGATGTCGCCGGCGACGAACCCGAGGCTATTCCGGATGACGCCGTATCCGCGCCGGATGAACCGGAGGCGCCCCGAGAAACGCCGGAGGAAACCGCGGTGGACGCTCCCGGCAGCGGGCTGAGCGCACTGGTTGCCAAGCTGGCCGATGACGGCGCGCTTTACGAGCCGCTGAGCGAGGCCGACGATCTGCCGCTCCCCCCGGAGGCGATCCACGAGCACCAATCCGCCCCGCTCCCCCAGCATACCGGCGCGCCCGAAGCGACCGATGGCGAACAGAGCGATTGGGGCGCGGAAGCGGTAATCGACGAAACCGAGGTCTTCACCGCCGACGCCGAGCAGGATGCCAGCGGGCGGGCCGGCCTGTGGCAAATCACGGGGCGCGGGTTGACGCTGCCGACCGCGCACTACGAGACCGATACCTCTGACGAGGGCGAGCAGGCGGACGAGAGCGCGCCGGAGAACGACGACCGCGCGGCGCGCTACAATTTCGAGGAGCTCGCGCGTATTCTCAACGACCGGATCGGCACCGAGAGCGAACCCGAAGCCCCGGCCGAACCGGCCCCGGAGGCCCCGCGCGACACCGGCTCCCTGGTTCCGCTCAGCGACGAATCCCTCGTTCTCAATCGCCTTCCGTTGGGCATCCTCATCTTCCGCGACCAGGAAATCCTGTTCGCCAACCGCGCACTCGTCGATCTCACCGGCTACGAAAACGCGACGACGCTGCGCGCGCTCGGGCTCGCCACAATCTTCCCGACGGTCGACGCTGCCGAACCCGCCGGACCGGTAACGCAGCTTGTACGCCGCGACGGGGAAAAGATCGCGGTCACCGCCCGGCTGCAGACCGTTTCCTGGCAGGGCCGCAACGCGGTCATGCTTTCGGCCCGGGCGCGCGACGGCGACGTCCTCGACGAGGGCGAGGTCAAGCGCTTCGCCCAGCTTGCCGCGAGCCTTTCGGGAGACATTTTCCTTGCCACCGATGCCAACGGCGTTGTGTCGGAGGTCAGCATCAATGACGGGGGCGAGGACGCACCCGCGCCTGGCATGACGCTTACCGCGCTCATTGCCCCCGAAGGCAGGGCCGAACTCGAGCGCTTCCTCTCCCTGCCGGCGCGGTTCGCCGAATCCCGGCGGCCGGCGGTGACGCTCAAGGGCAGCGCGCGCGGCACCCGGCTCAAGCTATTCGCGCAAGGCCGCGCTGGCGTGATCTCGGGCTATTTCGGCATTCTCGAGATGCCGGAAACGCCCGGTTCTCCGGCGCATGCCGGCGTGCCGACGGCCACCCTTTCGCGCATCAGCCGCGAAGTACGGCGGCCGCTCAACACGATTTCAGGCTTTGCCGAGCTCATCGCCTCTCAGGCCTTCGGCCCGATCACCAATCCGCGCTATATCGAATATGCGCGCGACATCAAGGCAGCGGGACAGGCCATCGGCGACCTGGCGGACGAACTTGACGATTTCGTGCGCCTCGCCAATGGCGAAATGCGGCTCTCGCCGGCCGACATCGACCTGGCGACGCTGCTTGCGGACTGCCTCGTGCGCGTGAGGGGCCATGCCGGCTCGGCGCGAGTACTTCTGCGCAGCGCCATTTCCGAAGCGCTGCCCTTCGTCCGGGCCGATGAAGCCACGCTCAAGCAAGCCGTTCTCAACATGCTCGCGAGCGCCATCGCCCAGAGCGGCGAAGGCAGCAAGGTTGTGCTCTCCGCCCAGCGGGAGGGAGACGGATCGGTTTCGATCCATGTACGCGACGCGGCGAAATCACCCAACGCACTGACAGAGCAGTTCGTTGTCTTCCGTGATGGACAGGACAAGGAGGGCGCAGCGCGAGCTCCGATACGCTCGAGTATAGGGCTGACGCTCACGCGCTCGCTGGCGGCGGTCAATGCGTGCTCGCTCGATCTCGCCCCGGCAAGCGAGACCGGCACACTGATGACCCTCAGTATTCCCGCAGCACTCGTTATCCGCCAGCCGGCATCGTCTTGACAAAAGCTCCTGCCAGGCGCTTGTGACAGGCATGACCCAAGCGCAAACACCGGCTCTTTCAATCAGGTCCGTCACGCGCCGCTTCGGTGCGGTGACGGCGCTCGACAACGTTTCGTTCGATATGGCCGCGGGTGAGGTCGTCTGCCTCGTGGGCCAGTCCGGCTGCGGCAAGTCCACGCTTTTGCGCGTCATCGCCGGGGTCGAGGATATCGACGCCGGTTCGGTGTGGCTCGACGGGGACATGGTCACCGGCCCGGACGTTTTCGTTGAACCCGAAGACCGCAATGTGGGCTTCATGTTCCAGGACTATGCGCTCTTCCCGCACCTGAGCGCACGCCAGAACATCCTTTTCGGCCTGCGGCCTCTGGGCCGCAAGGCGGCGGGTGAGCGTGCCGACGAGGTTCTTTCCAGGCTCAAGATCGACGGGCTCGCAGACCGGTATCCCCATATGCTTTCGGGCGGCGAGCAGCAGCGCGTCGCGCTCGCCCGCGCGCTCGCGCCGCAGCCGCACGTGCTTTTGATGGACGAACCGTTCTCGAACCTCGACCGCCGCCTGCGCGATGCTGTCCGGCAGGAAACGAGCTCGGTGCTTCGTGCGCTCGGAACCACCGCCATCATCGTGACGCACGATCCCGAGGAAGCCCTCTCGCTGGGCGACAAGGTCGTCCTCATGCATAAGGGCAAGGTCATCGAAACCGGTACCGGCGATGCGATCTACAGCTATCCCCAGACCGCCTACGCCGCCGAGTTCTTCTCGCGGGTCAACCGCATTCCGGCGCGCCGCTCCGGGGACTGGCTCGATAGCCCGTTGGGGCGGTTTCCGGCGCCCTGCGGCAGCTCCGGTCCGGTATACCTCTACGTGCGGCCGCAAGCCGTCAAGCTCAACGGCAGCGGCATCGCTGCCCGGGTCACGAGCAGGGTCCTGCTCGGGGAGATTGAGGAAGTGGGTCTGTCCGTGGACGGCATGAGCGAACCGCTGGTGATGCGCACCAGCGCACGATCGGGGCTGGATGTCGGGCACACGGTGCAAGTCAGCATCGAACCCGACGACGTCCTGGTTTTTTCTGCCGACGAAGCCGCGCGCGCCGCGCTTCCCCGCGGCTGAGAGCGGGGCGAAGTAACTAAACAATTACAATAGTTTAGAACGCCTCTAAACTTACTTCATTATACTTGACTTTCCGCCTCCACTATGGATTAAGGCGCATCACGGCGCGCTTAGGCGCTGTCAGCGTTTGACCGTTTGGAGGAATTCCCATGACGACCCTGAAGCGCTTTGCGGTTGCGAGCCTTTTCGCACTTACCGCCGCAAGCCCCGCCCTCGCGCAGGAAGTGAATATCTATACCACCCGCGAACCCGGACTGATCCAACCGATCCTCGAGGCCTTTACCGAGGAGACCGGGATCGCGGTCAACACCGTTTTCCTTCAGGACGGTCTGGCAGAGCGGGTTGCGGCGGAAGGCGAAAGCTCGCCCGCCGACATCCTGATGACCGTCGACTTCGGCGTTCTGAGCGACCTTGTCGATCGGGGCCTGACCCAGCCGGTCGAATCCGAGGTTCTCGAAGCGGCCATCCCCGAAGTGCTCCGCGATGCCGACGGCAACTGGTTCGCGCTCTCGGGGCGCGCCCGCGTGCTCTATGCGGCGAAGGACCTCGATCTGGACACGTTCACCTACGAGCAGCTCGACGATGAAGAGTGGCGCGGGCGTCTGTGCATCCGGTCGGGGCATCACCCTTACAATACCGCCCTGTTCGCGGCCTATATCGCCCATCACGGTGAAGACGCGGCACTTCAGTGGCTCGAGGGCATCAAGGCCAATCAGGCCCGCGTGGCGGCAGGCGGCGACCGCGACGGCGCGCGCGACATCGCGGCAGGCATCTGCGATATTTCCATTGGCAACTCGTACTATGTCGGGCTGATGGCCAGCGGCGCAGGCGGCGACGAGCAGAAGGCCTGGAGCGACGAGATCAAGGTCATCCTGCCGACCTTCGAAAACGGCGGCACGCAGGTGAACATCTCCGGCGCCGGCGTTGCAGCGCACGCACCCAACCGCGAGGAAGCCGTCCAACTGCTTGAGTACCTCGTCTCGGACGAGGCACAAAAGCTCTATGCCGAAGCCAATTTCGAATATCCGGTGACCGGCACCGCGGAAGCCCACCCGATCATTGCCGCCTTCGGCGAACTGGAACCCGACTCGATCCCACTTGGTGACATCGTCCAGTACCGCACGCTGGCGAGCGAATTGGTCGACAGGGTCAATTTCGATACCTTCGAAAACTGATACCAAAAGGCGGCGGACCCATCGGTCCGCCGCTTTTTCCTGAGGTTTGATGGCAGCGGTTTTTCCGACACAGGCGAACAGACGGCGTCACGGGGGCAGCGGGGTATGGGTCGGTCTGGCCGTGCTCACGGCGGCCCTCGCGCTGATTCCGGTGCTGACCATTGCGATCACGGCGGCAAGCGACACCGGGACCCTCTGGTCCCATGTCATTGCCTATGTGCTGCCGCAAGCAGTTCAGAATACCGCTATCCTGCTCGCCGGAACGGGGATCATCGCCACCTGCGTCGGCACCGGCGCGGCGTGGATCGTTTCTGCTTACGATTTTCGCGGACGCGGCGTGCTCGAATGGGCGCTTTTGCTCCCTCTTGCCGTTCCGACCTATATCATGGCCTATGCCTATCTCGACGTCCTGAGCCCGCTCGGGCCGGTTCAAGGCGTCATCCGGGCAATTCTGGGCTATGACAGCCCGCGCGACTTCCGGCTTCCCGACATACGGTCGATGTGGGGCGCGATCCTGATCTTCGGCTTCGTGCTCTACCCCTATGTCTACCTCACCACGCGCGCGATGTTCCTCACCCAGGCGGCGAACCTCATCGAGGTCTCTCGCACGCTGGGCGTCCGGCGCTCTACCGTCTTCTGGCGCGTGGCGCTCCCGCTCGCGCGCCCGGCAATCGCGGTCGGGGTCAGCCTGGCCCTCATGGAAGCGCTCAATGACGTGGGCGCGGCACAGTTTCTGGGCATCCGCACGCTGACGGCGTCGGTCTATACCACGTGGATCATCCGCACCGACCTTCCCGGCGCAGCTCAGATCGCCATGGCGATGCTGGTTTTCGTCGTGACGCTGATCGTCGTCGAGCGCTGGGCGCGGCGCGATCAGAGGTTCGCCCACAGCGCGCAGAGGGCGCGCCCCATGGACCCCCAGCGGCTCACGGGCGCGCGCGGGCTTCTGGCGCTGGCGCTCGGCGCGTTGCCCATCGTGATCGGCTTTCTCGGTCCGGCGCTTTATCTCCTTTTCGAGGCCATCGAGCGCATCGAATTCGCCGGCCTCTCACCCTATCTCGTCCGCGCCACGCTCAATACGGTAAGTCTTTCGGCCGTTGCCACGCTTGTCGTCTTGTTCATGGGCTTCGCTGTTGCCTACGCGGCCCGCCTTCGCCCCGACCGGCTGACCGGCGCGATGGCGCGCATCGCAACGCTGGGATACGCGGTGCCCGGAACCGTTCTGGCGATCGGCATCCTGATCCCGGTCGCCTTCATCGACCGCACCCTCGACCACGCCATGCGCGAATGGTTCGGGATATCGACCGGTTTGCTCCTGCTCGGCTCGGGTGCGGCGCTTGTTTATGCCTATGCGGCACGGTTCCTTGCCATTGCGTCGGGCGGCATCGAGGCGGGTTTGAGCCGTATCCCGATGTCCTACGACCATGCGGCCCGCACGCTCGGCCAGACGGCGACGGGCGCGCTCGTAAGGGTGCACCTTCCACTCTCGCGCGCGGCATTGACGGCCGCGGGCCTACTCGTCTTCGTCGATTGCATGAAGGAGCTGCCCGCGACGCTTCTGCTCCGGCCGCTCAATTTCGAGAGCCTTTCCACCCTGCTCTACGGCGAGGCGGCGCGCGGGACCTATGAGGATGCAGCGCTCGCTGCGCTCATCATCATCGCGATAGGAATCTTGCCGGTTATCCTGTTGGCGCGCACCGGACGCAGAACGCCCGGCGCGAACGCGCACCAAGGTTAGTCAATCAGGCCTTGGGTTTGGCGGGCGATTTTCGGGCCGGCGCCTTGCGCGTCGTCGACCGCGTGCTCGCGGCCTTGGATGCGGTCGAGCGCGCAGCGGGCTTTTTCGCTGCCGGCTTTTTGGCCGGCATTGCCACTCCGCCTGCCGAGCCCACAACACCCCCGTCGGGCGTGCCCTCGGTAGCAGGGTTGGCAGGGCTCGCCGCGCGGCGCTTCGACGTTGCCGCTGTGCTGCTTGCACCCGGCTTTGCCGGAGCTGCAAAGCCGTCGGTCATGGGCCGGCCTTCCGCATCGAAACGGTGGAACAGGTCGCCCTCGGGCCCGAATGCAATATCGTCCCCCGCGTGGTAAGTCGCCTTGCCATCCTGGCGGACGATCACGGGCTCTTCCTCGCCGATATCAACATAGATGAAGCTGTCCGAGCCGAGGTTTTCCGAATAGATCACCTTGCCCGACCAGCCGCCATTGGCCTTGGCCTGGATCGTCATATGCTCGGGACGAACGCCGACCGTGTGGCACTTGTATTTCTCGGCATGCTTGCCGGTGAGGAAATTCATCTTCGGCGACCCGATGAACCCGGCCACAAAGAGCGACTGCGGATTGTCGTAAAGCTCCATCGGCGTTCCGACCTGCATCACCACGCCGTCCTTCAAAACCACGATCCGGTCGGCCAGCGTCATGGCCTCGACCTGGTCGTGGGTGACGTAGATCATCGTGGTATCTGGCAGCGTTTCGTTGAGCTTGGCAATCTCCATGCGGGTCGCGACGCGCAGTGCCGCGTCGAGGTTGGAGAGCGGCTCGTCGAAGAGGAAGACCTGCGGATTGCGCACGATGGCGCGGCCGATGGCGACGCGCTGACGCTGGCCGCCCGAGAGCGCCTTGGGCAGACGGTCGAGATAGGGGCGAAGCTGCAGCATGTCGGCGGCTTCCTCGACTTTCTTTCTCATCTCGTCCTTGGGCGTACGCAGAAGCTTGAGCGAATACGCCATGTTGTCGAACACGGTCATGTGCGGATAAAGCGCGTAGGACTGGAACACCATTGCGATGCCGCGTTTGGACGGGGCCACGTCGTTGACGACGCGCCCACCGATCTCCAGCGAACCGCTGGTGATGGTTTCGAGGCCCGAGATGGTTCTCAGCAGCGTGGACTTGCCGCACCCGGAGGGACCGACGAAGACGATGAACTCGCCGGATTTGATATCGAGATTGATGTCCTTGAGGACTTCGACCTTGCCGTAGCTCTTGTAAAGATTGGTGATCTTGAGGTCAGACATTCTTCCTCCCAACGGGCCCAGGCGCCCTAGCTCATTCGTCCAATATAGGCCCCGAAGGGACCAAAGCTCAACCGATTGCCGTCCAATTGCCCGTCCGATCCCGGCGCTCCCGCATCGGAAAGCGCCGTTTCGCCCGGCAGCTCGTATACGACCGGGTACGCGGTCATGTTGAAGGCGCAGAACAGCGTTTCATCATCAAGCGTCCGGGTAAAGGCCAGAACGCCCTCGGGCGTGTCGTGCCGCACTGTAATGGAGCCTTTGGCGAGTGCCGGATGCTGTTTGCGGAAGACGAGCATGGCGCGGTAGAATTCGAGCACCGAATTGGCGACGTGTTCCTGCTGGTCGACGGCATGGTGGAGATGGTGTGCCGGTACTGGCAGCCAGGTCCGGTTGGCCGAAGAAAATCCGCCCTGATGGATATGGGCCTGCCAAACCATCGGCGTCCGGCAGCCATCGCGCCCTTTGAACTCGGGCCAGAACTCGATGCCATACGGATCGACCAGATCCTCGAAGGCGAGTTCGGCCTCGCCCAGGCCAAGTTCCTCGCCCTGATAGATGCAGACCGAGCCGCGCATGCTCATGAGCAGCATCGCCGCCTGGCGGGTGAAGCGTTCCTCGTGGCCGTGCGGCGCCCAGCGGGTGACGTGGCGGACGACGTCGTGGTTCGAAAAGGCGATGCAGATCCATCCGTCCGGTGCCGTCGCCTCGGTGGCCTCGATCGCAGCGCGGAAATGCGCGGCGGAATATTCGCCGCCGAGATAGTCGAACGTGTAGCACATGTGCAGCATGTCATCGCCCGAGGTGTATTGGGCCATGATCTCGAGCTGGTGTTGCGCGTCGCCGATTTCCCCGACTGTCGCCTTGCCCGGATATTCGTCGAGCAGCGCGCGCATGCGCTTCAAGAACGCGATGTTTTCCGGGCGACTCTTGTCGTAGGTGTGCTCCTGCAGGTTGTAGGGGTTCACAGCGGGAGCGGTCGATGCGTTGTAGTCTTCCGGGTTGACGGGCGGATTGTTCTCGAGCCCTTGGGAATGGAAGTAGAAATTCACCGTGTCGAGCCGGAAGCCGTCGACGCCGCGCTCGAGCCAGAACCGCATTTCGCCAAGGACCGCGTTCTGGACGTCGGGGTTGTGGAAGTTGAGGTCAGGCTGGGCGACGAGGAAGTTGTGCAGGTAATACTGCATGCGCCGACCGTCCCAATGCCAGGCCGACCCGCCGAAAATCGAAAGCCAGTTGTTGGGCGGCGAGCCGTCGGGCTTGGGGTCGGCCCAGACATACCAGTTGGCCTTCTCGTTGGTGCGCGAGACGCGGCTTTCGGCGAACCACGGATGGCGGTCGGAAGTGTGGGAGATCACCTGGTCGATGATCACCTTCAAACCCAGCGCATGGGCCTTTTCCACGAGCCTGTCGAAATCCTCGAGCGTGCCGAAGATCGGGTCGATGTCGCGGTAGTTCGAAACGTCGTAGCCGAAATCCTTCATCGGCGAGGTGAAAACCGGCGAGAGCCAGATCGCGTCGACGCCGAGATCCGCGACGTACTCGAGCCGCGAGGTGATGCCGACGAGATCGCCCACGCCGTCACCGTTATGGTCCTGAAAGGAGCGCGGGTAGATCTGGTAGATCACAGCGCCGCGCCACCAGTTGCGGTCGAGGGGGGATGTGTCGGAAGGATGCCAGTACTGCTTGGAATCAGGCGCAAAGTGACTCATGGCCCGGAAAGTCTCCCCCAAATTAATCGCGCGTGTTGATCGCACCCGGCATCGTGAAACCCGGCCGCTTCTTGCGATCCTGCCCTAGCGAATTCTCTTTCCAAAACGTTTTGGGTATGCCCTCATTACGCATGGAAAAGGGCTGCCGTCAACCGGGCGTCGGGGCATGGTTTTTTCCCGAACCCACCGGTATAAGCGGGCGAATGGGGGTACCGGCCTCGAACGCCGGGGGTAGGACAATTTTGGGAGGAAGGTGATGGCGCCGTCGCCACGCCGAAAGAGAAGCGCGGGGCAAACGCCCACGCGCGGCATTACCATAAAACATCTGGCAGCCGAACTGGGGCTGTCGATCACGACGATCTCGCGCGCGCTAAACGGGTATTCCGACGTCGGCGAGGCGACCCGTCAGAAGATCGTCGAAGCTGCTCGGCGGGCCGGATATACGCCCAACCGCAACGCGCAGCGGCTTGTGACCCAGCGCAGCCACACGATTGCGTGGGTGCAGTCGGAACACGATGCGAAATTCGCCGATCCGCACTTCGTCGAGGTTCTGGCGGGCGTTTTGCGCGAGGCCAGGCTCAGCCGATACGACATTGTTCTGTCGGGCGAGCCGCCCGAGGGTCAGATGGCGGCGTATGAACACTATGTGCGCGATGGCAGTGTCGACGGCTTCATCGTCGACGTGCCCAGGCCTGACGACCCGCGCGTCGCTTTCCTCAAGTCCGCGGGTGTCCCTTTCGTCGTGCACGGGCGGGACGGGGTGGCCAATGACTTTGGCTGGGTCGACATCGATAACCACGGGGTCTTCTACAACCTCGCCAAGCTGGTGGTCGAGAACGGGCACAGGAAATTCGCTTTCATCAACGGCGACGAACAATACCTCTACGCCCTGATCCGCCGCCGTGCTGTCGATGCCGCCGTCCGGGATCTCGGGCTGCCACCGGATACGGTCCTTTATTTCGAAGGCACCCACCCGATGGGCGACGCAGGATATCAACTCACCGAGCTGGCGCTGGCGGATCCGGAGGTGACGGCGGTTATCTATTCATCGATCCTTTTCGCGCTCGAAGGGCTTTCTGCGATCACGCAGGCGGGCAAAAAGCCGGGCAAGGACATGATGATCGCGTCGATGAACGACCAGTTGCAATATCTCAACCTCTCGCCGCTCGAGGGTATCGCGACGCTGGTCAATTCCTCCTTGCGCGCCGGTGGCCGCGCGCTTGTCGCCGAGGTCATCCGGCAGTGCGAAACCGGCAAGACCGGCGGCACCATGATCCCGGCATTCTTCGACCTCGCCGATGGCATCAGCGCCGAAACGATCAAAGACGACGTGCTTTTCGCATAGCGAAGGGCCGCCCCTGGGGCGGCCCCTTTCCTTTTGATGCCTGTCGCGGTCAGCCGCCCTTGACCGATCCGGCCAGAAGGCCGCGGACGAAGTAGCGCTGGAGCGAGAAGAACACCATCAGCGGCACGAAGATCGACACGAACGCGCCGGCTGTCAGGATTTCCCAGTTGTCGCCGCGCGACCCCAGGAGTTCGCGCAAACGGGCGGTCAGGACGATCTGTCCTTCGTTATTGCCCAGGAACACGGTGGCGACCAGTAGGTCGTTCCACACCCACAGGAACTGGAAGATCGCGAACGACGCGAGCGCCGGGAACGAGAGCGGCAGCACCATGGTGGTGAAGATCTGGAAGTGGGACGCGCCGTCCATGCGCGCGCTTTCCATGATTTCCTTGGGCAGGCTCGCCATGTAGTTGCGCAGAAGATAGATGGCGAGCGGCAGCCCGAAGCCGGTATGGGCGAGCCAGATGCCCAGATAGGTCTTGGAGGCGCCTCCGGTCAGCCCGGCAATGCCGTTGTACATACGCAAGAGCGGGATGAGGGACATCTGCAGCGGCACGACAAGCAGACCGACGATGAGCGCGACGAGCAACCCACGGAACGGGAAGCTCATCCACGCCAGCGCGTAGGCCGCGAACGCCGCAATCAGTATCGGGATCACGGTCGCGGGAACCGTGACCGTGAAGGAGTTGATGAAACTCCGCCCGATGCCCTCCGATGTCAGCACTTCGACGTAGTTCTCGATGGTGAACCGCGGCGGAATGCCCGCGACGACGAAGATGCGCGCGCGATCGTATTCGAACGGCGCGGCGGAGACCATCCCGAACGTGCCGTCGGCATTGACGGTGATCTCGCCGCCGGTGCGCAGGTCGAGCGTGTCGCCGGCCGCGGCCTCGGAAGGATTGTTGATCGAGGTGCCGTAGCGCACGACCGTGCGCCCCTCGTCTTCCGGGAAGACGCTGCCGCGGATGACGTATTGGCCGTTCTCTTCGACCTGGGTGTCGGCCGGGGGCAGCGACGCGGCCTCGTTGGCCTCGCTCATTACGAGCGACTCCCACCAGCCCGAGGTCGTCAACTGGTCCTTGTCGCGGACCGAACTGATGAGGAGCCCGGCGGTCGGCACGGTCCAGACAACGACAAGCAGGAGAAGCGCGAGCTGCGCGACAATCTTTCCCGCCGTCAGCTGCGCGAACCAGGAGGCGATCGCCGAACGTTCGGTGCGGGGCGTTGCTGCAGTGCCCGAAGTGATCGTCGTCATCAGCGCGTCCCCTCTTCCTTGTTGGCCTGACGGATATTCCAGATCATGATCGGAATGACCGCGATCATGATGCAGATGGCGATGGTCGAGCCGCGCCCGGCATCGCCGCCTCCGCGGAACATCCAGTCGAACATCAGGTTTGCCAGCACCTGGGTGTCCCACTGGCCGTTGGTCATGGCGAGCACGATGTCGAAGATTTTCAGGACCACGATGGTGATCGTCGTCCAGACCACGAGGATGGTCGGGAAGATTTGCGGGATCATGATGTCGAAGAAGATACGGATATCGCTGGCGCCGTCGATGCGCGCGGCTTCGATGGTCTCCTCGGGGATGCCGCGCAGGGCGGCCGACAGGATCACCATCGCAAAGCCGGTCTGGATCCAGACGAGGATGATCATCAGGAGGAACGAGTTCCAGAACGGCGTGATCGTCATCCACGCCTGCGGCTCGCCGCCGAACATCTGCACGATGGCATTGAGGATGCCGATCTGGTCGGCATTGGTGCCGCGGTAGTCGTAGACGAATTTCCAGATCACCGATGCGCCGACGAACGAAATGGCCATGGGCATGAAGATCAGCGACTTGGCGACCTGCCCCCACCAGATGCGGTCCGCGAGAACGGCGACGATGAGCCCGAACGCGGTCGCGAGGGTCGGCACGATGATCAGCCAGAGCAGGTTATTGAAGATCGATTGCTGGAACTGGGGATCGTTGAAGGCCCAGATGTAGTTGCCGAAGCCGACATAATTGGTGCCGAACCGGTCAAAGAACGTCAGGCGCAGCGTCTCGACCACCGGATAGATGAGGTAAAGACCCATGAAGAACAGGGCGGGCGCAAGGAAAAGCCAGGGGCGGATGCGCGTGCGCAGCTTGTCCTGCCCCGCCGTGGCAACACCGTCACCCGCAGCCCCGGCACCGGAGGTCCCAAGGGTTCTGTCGAGCACCCAGTTGGTGCCCCAAAAGTAAAGCACGCACGCCGCGACGCCAATCACGACGGTTACGAGCGCGCCGGCTATCTGCAGCCACATAACACCCCTCCGCTAAGATCCCAATCGAAATGGTTTTCTTCTAATGCCTGTGCCCGGCACCGCTGGCGCCGGGCACATAGTCGCAAGGGCCCATGCCCCTTTTATTTGATCGCGTCCCAGCTGGTCTGGATCGCGTCGGCAACCTCTTCGGCCGATGCGCCGCCGACATAGTCGACCATGCCGGTCCAGAACGAACCCGCGCCGACAGCACCCGGCATCAGGTCGGACCCGTCAAAGCGGAAGGTCGTCGCATCGAGCAGGATCTGCCCCTGCCCGCGCAGCGCTTCATTGGCATAGGCGTCCAGGTTGACGTTGGTGTTCGGCGTCAGGAAGCCCGACAGACCCATCCAGGTTTCGTTGGCCTCGGTGGTTTCGAGGAACTGGATGAACGCCTGGGCCGCTTCGCTATCGTTGGTGATCGCAAAAAGCGTACCGCCGCCGAGAACCGGCTTGCCGAGGTCTTCATCCGCAAAGGCGGGGAAATAGAAGAAGTCGGCGTCGGTCCCAAGTTCGGTGCCCTCGGGGAAGAAGGAGGGGATGAACGATGCCTGCCGGTGCATGTAGCACTGGGGCGGCACGGCGAAGAGGCCCTGCGGGCTGTCGCGGAAGTCGGTCGTGCCCACGGCGGCGGGGCCACCGGCGACGAAATCGGGGTTCTTTGCGAACCAGCCGAATTCCTCGATTGCGGCGATGACACGCGGATCGTTGAACGGAATCTCGTTCGTCGTCCACTCGTCATAGACTTCCGGCGGGTTGACGCGCAGCATGAAATCCTCGACCCAGTCAGTGGCCGGCCAGCCGGTCGCCGCACCCGAGCCGAGCCCGATGCACCACGGAGTGCCGCCATCGGCGACGATCTGCTCGGTGAGCGCCTTGAGGTCTTCCATCGTCTCGGGCACTTCATACCCCGCGTCGGCGAAGTTGTCCGGAATGTACCAGACCAGCGACTTCACGTCGGCCTTGAACGGGAAGGCGTAAAGATGGGTTTCCCCATCATCGCCCTCGAAGCTCGAGAGGTCCACCCACGACTGGCCGGCAGCGTAGTTGTCGACAAGCCAGCTTTCGACGTCGTCGCCAAGCGGGGTCAGAAGACCGCGCGAAGCCAGGTCGGCAGCGAGGCCGGGCTGGGGGAAGACGGCGATATTGGGAGCCGAACCGGCCTGGGTGTCGATAACGATCTGCTGCTCGAAGCTGTCCGACCCCGAATATTCGACATTGGCGCCTGTGGCTTCCTCGAACAGGGCGATCACCTGCTCGAAATTCTCCTGGTCAGCGGTGAGCCACGGACCGAAGACGGTGAGGGTCTGCCCGGAGAGGTCCATGGCCTCGATGTCTTCCATCGTTGCTGCGGAAGCGCCGGAGGCGGAAGCGAGCAAAAGCGTAGCGGCCGAAATACCGGCCATAAGGGATTTGTGCATGTAGTCCTCCCATTGCACAGTGTGACGCAATGAAAACGTCTTTTTCACCGACCATCCAAAACGTTTTGGAACCAAAACGTTTAAGTGCCCGAATAAGGGTCGTTCGAATGGCGTCCGGCGAGGTTCAAAGTCGCACAATCTGCCCCGCTTGCCAAGCCGATGATGCCGTAATGAAAGGAGAAATCGGCGCGCAGGCGGATGCGTCCGGCAGCCTTCGGGCCCCGGTTATCGAGCGTGGACGGTATGCGGCGAGACGCGCCTCATACTGAACTTATAAATGCGAAGCGAGCCTCGCCGCATACGCCCGGGATTTTCGGCTTATGGCGGCGTCCCGGGCTGGGGGTTGTCGTAATCCTTCCCACGAGTGGGAAGGGTTCGGTGCCCCTCCGGGTTTCCCCGGTGCGACGGGGAAATCAATCCCCGTCCGGCCTCTGTCCGCTTTGGACCTCCGCTGGGACGACTCCCATCGGACCCGGACCGGTCCCGCCCAAACGTTCGTTGCGCTCGCGCCCATCAAAGCGGGTCCGTAACGCGCATCATAGGCGAGGTTTGAGAGGCGGGGATAAGTTTGGGGCGGAAGGGCCTCGGCTCGCGCCGAAGCGCCCGCTTCCCTGCCCCGTTACGCCACCTGCGACTGGTTGGCACCCGTGAGGAGGGTCTTGAACGCCTCGTAGCTCTTTTTGGGCGTGCGCTTTTGGGTCTCATAGTCCACGTGGACCAGACCGAAGCGTTTGGCGTAGCCTTCGGCCCATTCGAAATTGTCCAGAAGCGACCAGCCGAAATAGCCCCTGACGTCGGCGCCGCGCTTTTGCGCGGCCAGCACCGCGCCGAGATGGGCGTCGTAATAGGCGATGCGGCGCGGGTCGTCCGTGCCTTCGATTTCGGCCATGCCGTTCTCGGTGACGATAAGCGGTATGCCGGTATAGTCCGCGGAGATGCGCGTCAGAATTTCCTCGAGGCCCTCGGGGAAAATCTCCCAGCCCATCTCGGTTTTTTCGAGCGGGCCGTCGACCTTCTTGAGCGGAAAGATGGTCCTGGTGGCGTCGGCTTCATAGAGCCCCCGGGTGTAATAGTTCACCCCGAGCCAGTCGAGCGGCGTCGATACCGTTGCCATGTCGTCCTCGAAGCCTTCGGGCATATACGGCCCGAAACCCTTTTCGAGAACGTCGGCGGGGTATTGTCCCTTGAAGACGCCGTCGAGGTACCAGCGATTGAAAATGCCGTCCCAGAGGTGGGCCGCGGCGAGGTCCTCGGACTTGCCAGTCGCGCCCTGCGCGCTCTCGAAGTTGAGCACGATGCCAAGATTTTTCGCGCCCTCGGCACGCAGCGCGTTAATCGCCGTACCGTGCGCGAAGAGCACGTGGTGGGATGCCCGGGCGGCGGCGCGGAGGTCGCGGTAGCCCGGCGCGTGGACGCCCAGCATGTGGCTCAGGAACGCCACGCACCAGGGCTCGTTGATCGTCGCGGTCGCGGCAAGCCGGTCGCCAAAGCGCTTGTTGACCTCGACCGCGTAGTCGGCGAGCCAACCCGCGATATCGCGGTTCATCCAGCCGCCCTTGTCCTGCAACGCGCTAGGCAGATCCCAGTGATAGAGGGTCGCGTAGGGCTTGATGTTGCGCTCGAGCATGCCGTCGATCAGACGGTCATAGAAGTCGAACCCCTTCTCATTGCGCGCGCCGGTGCCTTCAGGGATCAGACGCGGCCAGGAAAAGGAAAACCGGTAGGCGTCGAATCCGCCGTCGGCGAGCAGATCGAGGTCCTCGGGCCAGCGGTTGTAGTGGTCGCACGCGACGCGCCCGGTATCGCCGTTATGGGTATTGCCCGGGGTGGCCGAGAAGCTATCCCAGATCGATGGCCCGCGGCCATCGGTCTGGCCGCCCTCGATCTGGTAGGACGCGGTTGCCGTGCCGAAAATGAAGTCGTCGCCGAAATCGGCGCGCTTGTGCGTGAACATGATGAGACCCTCCGCCCGGGCAGGTTGTTCGGGGTTCCGCGGGTCTTGCTGGCCCACCTGTCCCGATTGTCGAAATGTAATCGATTACAGATAGCGTACCAGCTTTCGGCGAAGCTGTCATCAGCGTTGATCAGACGGGGAAGGCAGCTTTGCGCTGAAGCGCAGGGGCGATCTTTTCTGCAATCGCGATGAACGCCTGGGCGTCAGCGCCTTCGGGAGCGGCCGCGACCGCCGGACGGCCCGCGTCGGAGCCTTCGCGGATGGACATCACAAGCGGGATCTCGCCCAGGAACGGCACACCGAACTCCTCGGCTGCGTCCTTGGCTCCGCCGTGACCGAAGATATCGTAACGGGTCCCGGTATCGGGAGCGAGGAAGTAGCTCATATTCTCGATGATGCCGAGCACGGGGATTTTGACCCGTGCGAACATGTCGATGGCCTTCTTGGCGTCGATCAGGGCGAGATCCTGCGGGGTCGAGACAATGACCGCGCCGGCGAGTTCGACCTGCTGGACGAGCGAAATCTGGATGTCGCCCGTACCCGGCGGCAGATCGACAACGAGGACGTCGAGTTCGCCCCATTCGGTTTCGCGCAGCAATTGCCGCAACGCCGAGGTCGCCATCGGGCCCCGCCAGACCACGGCCTGGTTGCCCTCGAGCATCGGGCCGATGGACATGGCCTTGAGCCCGAAGGCTTCAAAGGGGCGGAAAATGCCGTCTTCGCGCAGCGCGGGCTTGCCTTCGAGGCCCAGAAGCTTGGGGAGAGAGGGGCCATAGAGATCGGCATCGAGAATGCCGGTTCTGAACCCCTTCGCGGCGAAAGCGAGCGCGATGTTGACCGCGCAGGTTGACTTGCCCACACCGCCCTTGCCCGAGCCGACGGCGACAATGTGCCTGACGCCGGGCACCGGCGTACGCGGGGGCGGTGCAGGCCTGCTCTGCCCTTGCGGGGCGGCCTTGGCGGGCGCCTTGTCCGCCGTCAAGGAGACCATGACCTTGCGGCCCTGGGCGTGCTCGGTGGCGACCGCCTCCGCCTTTGAGCGTACGGGGGCGAAAGCGGGTTCCATTCCCGGATCGACCGAAATGGCAAAGGCGACGGCGCTTTTGGTGACGATAATGTCCGAGAGCCCATCGAATTCGGCGAGCGAACCGCCGCCGGGCACCTCTATGGCGCCCAGCGCGTTGCGGATGGTCCTATCGAGCGGCGCGTCGGCCATGCGCGGGCGCGATCCTTAAACGATCGACTGACCGGTGGCTTTCCAGTCCTTGACGAAGGCATCGAGGCCCTTGTCGGTCAGGGCGTGGCTCGCGAGCTTCTTGAGAACCGCCGGCGGGATGGTCGAGACGTCGGCACCAGCCAGGGCGGCCTGGGAGACGTGGTTGGCCGAGCGGATCGAGGCGGCGAGGATTTCGGTCTCGAAGCCGTAATTGTCGTAGATCACACGGATGTCGCCGATCAGTTCCATGCCGTCGAGGTTGAGGTCGTCGAGCCGGCCGATGAAGGGCGAGATGTACGTCGCGCCGCACTTGGCCGCCAGGAGCGCCTGGTTGGCCGAGAAGCAGAGCGTGACGTTGACCTTGATGCCCTGGTCGGTCAGGTGCTTGCAGGCCTTCAAACCGTCGAGGGTGAGCGGGACCTTGACCACGACGTTATCGGCGAGCGCGGCGAGCACCTTGCCCTCGGCCATCATGCCGTCATAGTCGGTCGCGGCGACTTCGGCAGAAACCGGCATGCCGGGCAGGATCTCGCAGATTTCCTTGACGACTTCCTTGAAGTCGCGGCCGGACTTGGCGACGAGCGAGGGGTTGGTGGTGACGCCATCGAGCAGGCCGATCTCGTGCAGTTCACGGATCTCGCTGACCTCGGCGGTATCGACAAAAAACTTCATTTCTCTCCCCCGTTGGGATTAGACTTTAGTCGTAGTCTATAGGTGGACAAAAAGCAGCCCGGCTGCAAGGGCAAACGCTGGACTTTTCGCGAATACCGGAAGCTTACCGCGTTGCGTTGACGATGGCGTCGGCGAGGCGCTGAATGCGTTCGTCTCCGAGGCCGGCGATGTTGATGCGGCTATCGTCCAGCATATAAACGGCATTTTCCGTTTTCAGACGGTCGATCACCGGCTTGGGCAGCCCCAGAAGCGAGAACATGCCGCGGTGCTCGGCGACGAAATCGAAGTCCGAGCTGTTGGAGCGGGTGCGGATCGCGTCGGCGAGCTTTTGCCGGTTCTCAACCATGCGCGTGCGCATGGCCTCGAGTTCGGCCTTCCATTCGGCCTTTAGTTCCTCGTCCTCCAAAATGATACGAACGATTTCCGCGCCGTGATCGGGCGGCTGGGAATAGGCCGAGCGGATGATGTTGAGCATTTGCGAATTGGCCGTATCGGCCTGGGCAACATCGCGCGCAATGACCATCGCACAGCCGACACGCTCGCGGTAGAGCCCGAAATTCTTCGAGCAGCTCGTCGCGATCGCAACTTCAGGCAGAACACCGCCAACGGCACGAACGCCGTAGGAATCGGCCTCAAGTCCGTCGCCGAACCCCTGGTAGGCGAGGTCGATGAAGGGGAACGCGCCGGTCTTTTGAAGCGATGCGATCACTTGGTCCCATTGTTCGGGCGTGAGGTTCGCACCGGTGGGGTTGTGGCAGCAGCCATGCAGGAGAACGATGTCGTTCGTGCCCAACCCGTCGAGCGTTTTCAGCATCTCCTCGAACCGGACCTTGCCGGTCTCGGGATCGAAATAGGGATAGGTCTTGACGGTGAAGCCGACATTCTCGGCCATCGGCTTGTGGTTGGGCCAGGTGGGGTCGGAGACCCAAAGCGTCGCATCAGGGTTGCCGCGCTTTAAAAGCTGCATCAGCACCCAGAGCGCGCCGGTGCCGCCTGGCGCCTGCGCGGCGCGCACGCGGTCTGCGGGCACGGCGTCGTCGAGCGCGAGCCCGACCATCGCCTTGGAGAAGGCCTTGTTGCCGGCGACGCCGATATAGCTCTTGGTTTTGGCGGATTTGAGAATGCGCTCCTCGGCCTTTTTGACCGCGCTCATGATGGGCGTATTGCCTTCGTCGTCCTTATAGACGCCGATGCCGAGATCGATCTTGCCGGGCCGATCGTCGGCGGCAATTTCCGCCATCAACGCGAAAATCTTGTCCTGGGGTGCCTTGGAGAATGTTTCGAACATGGTGCCTCTCGAAATCGAGGAGGAAGGGTGCGCGGCGCCCGTTATAGAGAGCGCGGAGCCGTTTGCAATGGCGCCTTTACCGATTGAGCCGTTTTTCGAGTTCCGCCGTCAGTTGCGGTACGACCTCGAAAAGATCGCCCACCAACCGGTAGTCGGCAATCTGCATCAGCGGCGCGTCCGGGTCGGTGTTGATCGCGACGATCTTGCGTGCGCCCTGGATGCCGGCGAGGTGCTGGAGCGCACCGGAAATGCCGATGGCGATGTAGAGGTCCGGAGCGATGGCCTTGCCGGTCTGGCCGATCTGCCAGTCGTTGGGCGCGTAACTGGCGTCGACCGCGGCGCGGGTCGCACCGACGGCGGCGCCGAGGACGGAGGCGAGGTTTTCGATCATCTCGAAATGATGGACCGACCCCAACGCAATGCCTCCGGCGACGACGATCCGTGCGGTCGAAAGGTCCGGGGTATCGGACGACGTGCGGTGTGCGACGAGGAATTCCGCGGCATCCGCTATCGAAGCGGCGGGAGTTGCAAGGGGTTCAATCGGCGCCGATCCGTCCGAACGGGCGGGTGAGAACGCCGAGGGGCGGATCGTGAGAACGATTTTCGTCTCGTTGCACGTGACCGTCTCAATAGCGTTGCCCGCGTAGATCGGCCGGTCGAAGCGGTTGGGACCGTGCACGGCGATGACGTCCGTCACCGGGCTTACATCGAGCTTGGCGGCAAAGCGCGGCAGCACGTCCTTGCCGATGGCGCCGGCGATGGCGGCGAAGTGCGAATATTCATCCTTGAGAGAGAGGAGGATCTCCGCCAGCGCCTCCGCGCCCCGCGCTTCAAGCGCCACATCGTCCAGCACGCGCACCTTGCGCACGCCTTCGATTGCGGCGGCCTGGCCGCCGGCGACCCCGACATTGGCCCCGATCACCAGAATATCGAC
Source organism: Pelagibacterium xiamenense (assembly GCF_021166475.1). Taxonomy (GTDB): domain Bacteria; phylum Pseudomonadota; class Alphaproteobacteria; order Rhizobiales; family Devosiaceae; genus Pelagibacterium; species Pelagibacterium xiamenense. The sequence continues at coordinate 953,432 of NZ_JAJOYS010000001.1, read as the reverse complement.
AGGCAGGCCGACAGCCCCGAGTGCCGCGACGGCGCGCGCGGTCGTTTCGGAAAGCTGGCTCAGATCATGTTCTGCAAGAAGGGCGACGGCCATTATGCGCGCTCCCCGCCTGCGGCGACTTCCGCGATGATATCGACGAGTTCGGACACCGAACCCACAGCCTGCCCTCCGGCCCTATCGGGCGGCGGGGCGACTTTTTCGACCATCAGACGCGGGGCGATATCGATCCCGAGTTCGGCCGCCGTGCGTGTATCGACCGGCTTTTTCTTGGCCTTCATCACCTGCGGCAACGCAGTGTTGCGCGGTTCGTTGAGACGCAGATCGGCCGTGACGATCGCCGGGGTCTTGAGCGCATAGGTTGCGCGGCCATAGTCGACTTCGCGGGTAACCTTGAGCCCGTCGCCATTGACTTCGATGGCCGAGGCGAACGTCGCCTGCGGCCAGTCGAGAAGGCCCGCGAGCATCTGGCCCGTCTGATTGGCGTCGTCATCGACCGCCTGCTTGCCCAGGAGCACGAGGTCGGGCTTTTCCTCCTCGACAACGGCCTTCAAGAGCTTTGCGACGGCGAGCGGTTCGGTGCGTTCTTCGGTCACGAGGTGAATGCCGCGGTCGGCGCCCATGGCGAGCGCGACGAGCAGCACGTCGTTGGCCTTGGCCGGCCCGATGGTGACGGCGACGACCTCGTCGGCGTGACCGTGCTCGGCGAGTTGCACGGCGGCCTCGACAGCGTGCTTGCAGAAGGGGTTGATCGAGAATTTGGCGTTATCGGTATCGACGCCCGACCCGTCAGGCCGGACGCGGATGCGCACGGTGTGGTCCACAACCCGCTTCACGGCCACGAGAATTTTCATTTGCCCAGACGCTCCCGATCACGAAGTCCGGGCATTTTTTTACAAATCGGGGCGCATGCGGCAAGCAGGCGCCCCTGAAAAATCGCGCCATTTCCGCGCCGGTTTGGAGAACGTCAATCCCCGAGCCGGGAGATCGCGGCCAGAATGAACAGATCAGAACTGGCGTCCGATCCTCGCGTCGACCGAGAAGCGGTTACCGCCGCGCATGGCGAAGTAAAAGAGGATCGCCGACCACAGGATCGACAATTCGGCTCCCGAATAGCCCTGCCCCATCACCACCCAGTGGAGATAGACGGTGACGAGGAGCACGATCATGGCCGCAAAAGCCGCGGGGCGGGTAAGAAGCCCAAGGATCAGCAGCGCGCCGCCGATGAACTCGGCGCCCGCGTGCAGCGGCGCCCAGAACCAGCCGGGGTAAAGGCCGACCATATTTTCGATCATGCCCGCCGAGCCGAGCGGATTAAGGATCTTGCCCGAGCCGTGCATCATCAACGCCGCTCCGGTGGCGACGCGCAGAACGGTTTCGGCAATCGGCGTGCCCAGTGCGTAAAGGCGGCTCAGGGCCGGGACGATGAAGCGCGGTTCCTGCGATTGGGAGATGTCAGTCACGGATATGCCCTCTCTGGCGATTGACGATGATCGAGAAGAAGGGGCCGGCCGGGACATTCTCAAGTTACATTGCTGTAATGTCGGTCTTTTCCGGCACATCCCCGATCACAAACACGTCATAGCGCGTGGTTTTCCCCACGATCTGGTGGGACGGCTTGCGCAGGCCGGGCAGAGGGTCGGCGCGCAGGGGCCATTTGAGGACGACGCGGCGCGCGCCCGAAGCGAGCGCGGCGTCCATCAGCTCGCGCGCATCCGGATCTGTCCCCACAATATCGCGCAGCACCCGCATCTCTTTTTTGACGAGCGCGGATTTAACGCGCGGGGGGTGCATGGGGTCGACCAGGACGACGTCGGGCGCGAGGGCCGGCAACAGCGCTTTGGCATCTCCGTGCAGCAACGTCATGCGCCCGACGATCTGCGCATAGTCCTCCCCTGCATCCCGCGCCGCTTCGAGAGCACGCGCGAGCGCGGCGTGGACGACCGGGCTGCGCTCGATCAGCGTCACTTTTGCGCCGAGACTGGCGAGCAGAAAGGCATCACGCCCCATCCCCGCAGTCGCATCGACGACGAACGGGTTCGCCCCCTTGGCCATGCCGATGGCCCGGGGCAGCGCCTGCCCGCGCCCCTCTCCCTGCCGCAGCCGATAGCCGACGGCGCCGCCGACGAAGTCGATCTCGAGCTCGTGTTCCATACCAGATCCCTTGCCGGAAGCGCGGCGCGGCGTCAAAGCCTATCGAAATCCCCGCGTCCGCCATTGACTGGGGCAAGCGAGGGGCAGAAAGTGCGCGCTGACTGATTTCTCCTCAGGTTCCTTATGCCCATCATCAACCGCGTAGCCGAATTCCAGGCCGATATCGCCGCGTGGCGGCACGATCTCCACGCCAATCCCGAACTGCTCTACGACGTCCACCGCACCGCCCGGACCGTCGCCGAAAAGCTCAAGAGCTTCGGCGTCGACGAGGTGGTCACCGGCATTGGCCGGACCGGCGTCGTCGGGATCATCAGGGGGCGAACCGGCGAATCTGGCAGGACCATCGGCCTGCGCGCGGACATGGACGCGCTGCCGATCACCGAACGCACCGGCAAGCCCTACGCTTCGCAGAACAGCGGCAAGATGCACGCCTGCGGGCATGACGGGCACACCGCGATGCTCCTGGGCGCCGCGCGCTATCTCGCCGAAACGCGGAATTTCGACGGCACGGTCGCCGTTATCTTCCAACCCGCCGAGGAAGGCGGCGCCGGCGGCAAGGCGATGATTGAGGACGGATTGATGGAGCGGTTTGGCATTTCGGAGGTCTTCGGCATGCACAACATGCCCGGCATTCCGCTGGGGCGCTTCGCCATCCGCGAAGGCGGCATCATGGCGGCGACCGACGAGTTCATCATCTCGGTCACCGGTCACGGTGGACACGCGGCGATGCCGCATCTTGCCGTCGACCCGATCGTCGTTTCCGCTCACATCGTCACGGGCCTCCAGACGCTCGTCTCGCGCAATCTCGATCCGATCCGTTCCGCGGTGCTCTCGGTCACCACGGTCAATGCCGGAACCGCGCACAACATCATCCCCCGCACCGCGAAGATCACCGGCACGGTGCGCACGCTCGACGAGGCCGTCCGCGACCAGATGGAAGCCGGCATCAACCGCCTCGTCCCGCAACTCGCGCAGGCTTACGGCGCCGAGGCGGCGATCACCTATCGCCGCGGCTATCCGGTGACGGTGAACGCGCCCGATCAGACGGGCTTTTCCGCCGAGGTCGCCCGCGAGATCGCAGGGGCCGACATGGTGGACCCCGGCGTCGATCCCACGATGGGCGGGGAGGATTTCGCCTATATGCTGCAGGCACGGCCGGGCTCTTATATCTTCCTTGGCAATGGCGCGAGTTCAGAGCTCCACACCGACACCTACGATTTCAACGACGAGGCGATCCCTTACGGCGTGAGCTACTGGGTGCGGCTGGCCGAGCGCGCCCTGCCCGCCGGCTAGGCCCAGCCCCGGATGCGCGTCACGCTCCTGACCCTCGCAACGCTGGCGCTGGCCGCTGCCGGCGGCCTTGCGCTCAACGCGATCGGCATGCCGGCGGGCCTGTTGATGGGCGGTGCGCTGACCGTCACCATTGCGGCGGTTTTGGGGTTCAGGGCGACTTTTCCGACGCGTCTGCGCGATGCCCAGTTCGTTCTTGTCGGGATGACAATGGGCGCCAACGTGGCGCCCGAAACGCTTTCGCTGATCGGGCAATGGCCAATCACGATGGCCGCGCTCGCCATCGAACTCGTTCTGGTGGTCATGGCCTGCGGCTTCATCCTCCAGAAGCTCTTCGCGCTCGACCGCGGCACGGCCTATCTCAGTTCCTTTCCCGGACATCTGTCGTTTATCGTGGCCATTGCATCCGCTGGGGTCGGGGAACCGCGCAAGATCGTCGTTATCCAGACACTGCGCGTGATGATCCTGACGCTGTGCGCGCCGGTCGGCGCAATCTTCCTGCCCGTGGGGGATTTTTCCGGTGCCGGTGCAACCGGCGTCGCCACGCCGCAAACCCTCGTGGTCATCGCGCTGGGGTCTATCGCCGCCGGGTGGATTTTCTCCCGTCTCAAGGTGCCCGCCGGCTATGTTCTAGGTTCGATGGCCTTTGCCACGACGATGAAGCTGACCGGCCATTTCGACGGCGGTCTGCCGCCCCTGCTCGTCGAGATCACCTTTATCGGCATGGCGGCACTGATCGGGTCGCGCTTTGCCGGCATCACGCGTCCCGAGCTGGCCAAAGCCGCGATCGGCGGGCTGGTGACGACCGGGGTCACGGTGTCCATCGTTACCGCGACCGCGCTTTTCGTCTCGCAATGGGTCGACATGCCCATAGGACAGTTGTGGCTTGGGCTTTCGCCGGGCGGGCTGGAATCCATGGGCGCGCTCGGGATCGCGCTGGGTTACGATACGGCGTTCATCGCCGCGCATCACGTCGCGCGGCTCTTGATGCTCACCTTCGCGATCCCGACCGTCGTGTTTCTCGTTCGCGGAAAGATCCGCGAGGTTTAGATCGAGAGCGCCGCAGGGTCGAACCCTGCATCGAGGCCGACAAAGGCAAAGCCGTTGCCCTCGAGCGTCAACATCCCGCCCTTGAGCGCCGCGCGGTCCGATATTGCATCGAGACCAACGCCGTCCGGAAGCCCCTTGAACGCCACCGTGTGCGCCTTGGCCGAAAGATTGAAGACGCAGAGGAGCGTTTCTTCCCCTACACTGCGCGCAAAGGCGAGGATCGGCGGCTTGGCATCGTAAAAATGCATGTCGCCTTCGATCAGCGCCGGATGCGCCCGGCGGAAGGCGAGCATGGCCCGGTAGAAATGGAGCGGCGCGGCCGGGTCCCGCTCTTCGGCGGCGACATTGCGCGAAAGCTGCGGCGGTTTGACGGGGAGCCATGGCTTGCCTTCGGAAAACCCGCCGTTCGCCGCATCGCTCCAGGGCATGGGTGTGCGGCACCCGTCGCGCCCCTTGATGGCGGGCCAGAAGCGGATCGCGGGCGGGTCGGTCAACTCCTCGTATTCGAGCTCGGCTTCGGGCAGTCCCAGCTCCTCGCCCTGATAGATGCAGACCGAGCCTCTGAACGAGAGCAGCATGGCCGCGGCGAGCCGCGCCATGGCGTCCGGGGTCACCGCATGGGCCTCCCAGCGCGAGACGTGCCGCATGACGTCGTGGTTGGAAAAGCTCCAGCACGGCCAGCCGTCCGGCGCGCCCTTGAAGAATTCCTCGATGCGCGAGCGGAAATGCCCGGGCGCGAAGTCGGGCCCGAGCATGTCGAACGAATAGCACATGTGCAGCAGGTTTTCGCCCGCCGTATAGGCGGCCATAATCTCGATGGCGCGGTGCGCCTCGCCGACTTCGCCCACCGTCGTTGTTCCGGGAAATTCGTTCATCAGCTTGCGGACGCGCTTGAGGAACTTGATGTTTTCCGGCCGGTTCTTGGAATACCGGTGCAGCTGCATGTCGTAGGGGTTGTCCGCCGGCGGCCTGCTCTTGTCCTTGGGCGCTGGAGGGTTGTCGCGCAGCTTCCTGTCGTGGAAATAGTAGTTGACCGTGTCGAACCGGAAGCCGTCGACGCCCCGTTCGAGCCAGAAGCGCATCACGTCGAGGACGGCGTCCTGCACCTCGCGGTTGTGGAAGTTGAGGTCAGGCTGGCCGGTCAGGAAATTGTGGAGATAATACTGGCGCCGCGTGGCGTTCCACTCCCATGCCGGACCGCCGAAAACCGATGGCCAGTTGTTGGGCGGCATGCCATCCTTGCCCGGCTCGACCCACACATACCAATCCGCGCGCGGATTTGTCCGCGAAGCCTTGGATTCGACGAACCAGGGGTGCTTGTCGGAGGTGTGGCTGACGACCTGGTCGATGATCACCTTGAGACCGAGTTCGTGGGCCTTTGCGACGACCGCATCGAAATCCTCAAGGGTGCCGAAAAGCGGGTCGATGTCGGTATAGTTCGAGACGTCGTAACCCATGTCCGCCATGGGCGAGGTGAAGACGGGGCTCAGCCAGACGGCGTCAACGCCGAGGCCGGCAACGTGCTCGAGCCGCGAGAGGATGCCGCGCAGATCGCCGACGCCGTCGGCGTTGCTGTCCTGGAAGGAGCGCGGATAGATCTGATAGATAACGCAGCCGCGCCACCAGTCGTTCATATTGTTTCCCCAAGCATCCAAAGCGGTTTGGCGGCACCGTAGCGGCGCCTTGTGGAAATGCAAGTGTCGGTTTTCGAATCGAGGACCGTCTTGTTGGAGAAGAGTATTGCCGCGTGCCCGTGTAAAGGCGATCACAACGAGGAGGACCACAAATGCCCCATATTCTGCGCGCCGCCGATCGCGACCCCAACGCCAGCCGCACGATCACGTTCGAGGGGGACCGGTTCGGCGCAAACATATCGTTTTTCGCCGTCGATTCGGGTCCCGGCGCCCATGTGGGGCTTCACGTGCATCCCTATACCGAGATCTGGATCGTGAAATCGGGCTCGGTGCGGTTCACGGCGGCCGGCGAGAGCCACGAGGCGGGGCCGAACGATATCTTCATCGTCGAACCGGAGACACCGCACGGGTTCACCAACATCGGGGACGATCGCCTGGAAATGGTGTGCATCCACGATAGCGGCACCATCATCCAGACGTTTCTGGGCGAAGGGGACGCATAGCCGTGCCCGGCCGGAGGTGGGCAATTCGTGCCCGCTGGACGCCGTACAATAAATATGCACCAATGACTTTGCGCGTAGGGAAGTGCTTCGTGTTCGACAGGAACGCATGAGCGATAAAAAGTACTTTGACGAAATGCTCAATGCGGACGGTTCGGTCCGCGATCCTTATCGCATCCTTGGGGAGTGGCTGGAGAGCCAACCCCGGCAGACCCTCAAGCAGCTTTCGCGGGATGCCGAAACCATCTTCCGCCGGCTCGGGATCACCTTCGCGGTCTACGGGTCGACCGAAGCGACCGAGCGGCTCATTCCCTTCGACGTGATCCCGCGGGTCATCTCGGCGGCCGAGTGGCGGCGGCTTGAAAAGGGCATTGAGCAGCGCGTCAAGGCGCTCAACATGTTCCTTTACGATCTCTACCACAATCAGGAGATCGTCCGGGCCGGGCGCATTCCCGAAAAGCTTATCGTGCAGAACGAGGCGTTCTGCCCGCAGATGATGGGACTTAATCCGCCCAGGGGCATCTATTCGCACATCATCGGGGTCGATATCGTCCGGGTGGGGCCGGACGATTTTTACGTCCTCGAAGACAATTTGCGCACGCCCTCGGGGGTCTCCTACATGCTCGAGGACCGCGAGGCGATGATGCACCTCGTGCCGGACCTCTTCCATAAATTGAAGGTCGCCCCGGTCGAGACCTATCCCGAGAACTTGCGCCGCACGCTCGAAAGCGTTGCGCCGGAAAGCTGCACGGGGTCGCCCAATCTCGTGGTGCTGACGCCGGGTATCTACAACTCGGCCTATTTCGAGCACTCTTTTCTCGCCGACCAGATGGGCGCGACGCTGTGCGAGGGGCACGATCTTTTCGTCGAGGGCGGCAAGGTCTTCATGCGCACGACCCTCGGGCCAGAACGGGTCGACGTCATCTACCGCCGGATCGACGACGACTATCTCGACCCCCTCACCTTCCGGCCCGATTCCATGCTCGGGGTGCCGGGACTTTTCGATGCCTACCGGGCGGGAAATGTCACGTTGATCAACGCGCCGGGCACGGGGATCGCGGACGACAAGGCCGTCTACACCTACGTGCCGCAGATTATCGAGTTCTATCTCGGGGAGAAGCCGATCCTCAAAAACGTGCCCACCTACAATTGCTCGAACGAGGACGAGCGCGCCTATGTGCTCGAGCATCTCGAAGAGCTGGTGGTCAAGGAAGTGCACGGCTCGGGCGGTTACGGCATGCTCGTCGGCCCCGCCTCGACAAAAAAGATGCGCGCCGAATTTGCCGAAAAGATCAAGGCGCGTCCGGACAACTACATCGTTCAGCCGACACTGGCGCTTTCGACCTGCCCGACCTTCACCGGCAAGGGCATCGCGGCCCGGCACGTCGATCTGCGCCCGTTCGTTCTTGTGGGCGACAAGATCCGCATAACGCCAGGCGGGCTAACGCGCGTGGCCCTCAAGGAAGGGTCTCTGGTGGTCAACTCCTCGCAAGGGGGCGGCACCAAGGACACCTGGGTCCTGGAGGACTGAGTGCCGTCCATCGAAAAGAGGTGCATCATGAGATCGAATTTTCGCCCGGATATGGCAGGCGCCGCGCGCAGCGCGATGCGGGGCATCGGGCAAGCGCGTCAACGCACCAGATACGCGGCGAAAATCGACCCGCAGGGCGGCCAGACGAAGCCCGTCGACGTCGTTCCGCCGCTTTGGCGGTGGGCAACACCGCCTGCAGCGTCGCGCCTAGCCACGCACTCCGTCTGGCCGTCTCATGACGCGCCTCTATCCGATGGACGGCACTAATGCTGGGAAGAACCGCCGCTAGCCTTTTCTGGATGTCGCGCTATGTCGAGCGCGCCGAAAACATCGCCCGGCTCCTCGAAGTCGGCTACCGCATGAGTCTGACCGAGCGAAGCGAAGAGGGCACGAGCGAGTACCTCGCCTCGATGATGCTGGCCGCCGAGGTGGACGAGGACTTCGCCAAGAAGCACGAGGTGACCGATGTCGCCTCGGTCGCGCACTTCATGCTGTTCGATACCGATAATCCCAATTCGGTCAAATCGTGCCTCGAAAAGGCACGGACGAACGCAAAGGCCGTGCGCACCGCGATCACGTCGGACATGTGGGAAAGCCTCAATTCGACGTGGCTGCATTTTTCGCAGATCCAGCCGCGCCAGGTCCTGGGCAACAAGCTTCCGGGGTTCCTGCAATGGGTCAAGCAGAGTTCGCACGAATTCCGCGGCGCCCTTTTAGGCAGCATTCTGCGCGACGACGGGTTCGCCTTCGCGCAGACCGGCGGGTTCATCGAGCGGGCCGACAACACCGCGCGCATTCTCGACGTCAAATATTACGTCCTTCTGCCCCGCACCTCGATGGTGGGCGGGGACGTGGACATCCAGCAATGGACCATGATTTTGAGGGCTGCGTCCGCGCACCGCGCCTACCGGCATGTCTACCACGACCGCTACAAGGCCTGGAACATCGCGGATTTCCTGATCTTCCGAAAGGAAATGCCGCGCTCACTCGCGTTCTGCGTGACCTCTGTGACCGCCATGCTGGGGATGCTCGAGCAGGTCTATGGCGAACCCTCGAGCTGCCATGACGACGCGATTAGGATGGCGCAACACCTGACGACCGGGAGCATGGACAAGGTCTTTTCCGAGGGGCTGCACGAATATCTCACCGGCTTCATCGCGTCGAACAATGCGCTGACGACGTCGATTTCCGAAAGCTACAACTTCTATTAGGGGAGCGGGACAATGCGCATATCCATTCGCCACGAATTCCGCTTCGCCTGCCCCGAAGGCACCCAGCATGCGGTCCAGCATCTCCTGCTGACGCCAACGCCGACCAAGGCCCAGGCGATCGCGGAGTGGTCCATCGCCATGCCGGGGATCGATGGCGCCGCGAAATTCGTCGATGCGTTCGGAAACACTGCGCATCTGGTAAGCCAGAGGCGGCCGGAGGAGGATCTTTTCATCGCGGTGACGGGCGTCGTCGATACGCACGACACGAGCGGGGTCGTCGGTTGGATCGAGAACGACCCCAATGTCGCGCTGTTCAAGCGCACGACCGTGCAAACGCGGCCCAACGGGCACCTCGTCAACCGGCTCAGGGCGCAGATCAAGGGCGGGATGGGCCGGGTCGACCTCTTCCACTGGCTCATGAACACATTATACGAAGCCCGGGTGGCACAGGCAGACGATGACGAGGACGAAGAAGAGCCCCTCGATATCGTTGCGGAAGACCATGCCCACGTCTTCGTCGCCGCGCTGCGCGGCATCGACATCCCAGCGCGGTTCGTGACGGGCTACGTCCTCAAGGACGCAGGCACCCCTGCCCGGCTGCACGCCTGGGCCGAGGCCTACGATCCCTCGCTCGGCTGGATCGGCTTCGACGCCTCGGCCAATCTGTGCCCCACCGAAGCCTATGTGCGGCTCGCCGCCGGGCTCGACGCGGAGACCACAGCGCCGGTTCGGCTCATCCCCGATCTTTCGCCCGAGGGCGACGAGACGGTCCGCGTCTCGCAGGTCATGATGAACCAGCAGCAGTAGACCTCAGGGGCCGAGCAGCAACAGCCATGCGGAAATCGTTATGACCGACGCCACGGTCGAGAGCAGGATCGTGTTGGTCGCAACGTCGATCGAGCGGCTGTAGTAGGTCGCGAAGATATAGGCGTTGATGCCGGTCGGCATACCGGCGAGCAGCACGCCGTAGCGTGCGATGTGCGGGTCGACGCCGAGGATAGGCACCATCACCACCCAGGCGATGAGCGGATGGGCGATCAGCTTGAGCGCGCTCATGACCGCGGCCTGCGAAAGGTTCTCTGCGAGCTTGTACTCGTTGAGCGCGCCGCCGAGGCCGAACAGGGCCACCGGCATCACCGACGAGGCCAGCAGCAGCGTCGTGTCCTCGAGCACACCCACAAGCCGGATGCCCAGGAGATTGCCGGCGACCCCGAGCGCGATGCCGATCAGAAGCGGGTTGGTGACCGCGCTCCTCACGCCCTGCAAAAGCGCTGTCGAAAGCTTGCCGCCATCGCGCCGCGCGAGTTCCATATAAAGCATGCCGCCGGTCATCAGCAGCGGGGCGTGCAGGCCGATAATGGAGTAAACCACGGGCATGGCGTCTTCGCCGTAGGCGCGCTGCATGATCGGCAGGCCGACGAGGACGGTATTGGTGAACATTGCCGCGAAACCGACCGCGACCGCCTCGCCGGGACTGCGTCCGAAAATCCTGCGGGCGGCCAGGGCGCCAAAGATCATCATCAGCACGGCGCCGAGATAGAACGACCCGATGATCGCCGGATTGAAAGCGGCGCCGAAATCAACGGTCAGCATCGCGCGGAACAGAAGGCAGGGCGCCGCGAACGTATTGACGAAGCTGATCAGCCCGCCCACCCCCTCACGCGGGTAAATGCGCAGCCTCACGGCAGCATAGCCGAGCGCAATGAGCGCAAAGACGGGGGCGACGACGTTGAGGACTGAAAGCATTAACGAAAAAGACGCTGCCGGGACGGTTCCCCGACATGATACGGATTAGGCGTCCGCGTCAATGCTCAGTCGGCGGCGTCGTAGACGGCGAGCAAATTCGGCAGGACGGCGAGTTGCCAGTTGATCGATTCGCCGGCTGCCAGCGCCCGGCAGGCCGAATTGGCGGCATGGATCGCCGCGAAGGCCAGGATACGCTTGCGCTTGAGGCCGAGCTTTTCGGAATAAAGGTCCGCCATGGCGTTGATGCGCGTGGGGTCGGCGGCCAGCTTCACCTCTCCCCAAGGGTGCAGGAAGCTTGGGGCCAGATCGTAGGCGGGATCGCCCAGAAGCCCGGTGGGAACGCCGGCGATCCAGCCGCGCTCGGCAAGAAAGACGTCATTATGGTAAACGTTGCCATGGAGCGGGATCTGGGCGTGCGGCTTGTCGAAAACCGCATAGGCTATGCCGACGGAACGCGCGAAGAGATCCCGCGCGGTATCGGGCCAGAAGCGCACGTCCGCGGCGAAGAAATCCTTGAAATGGTCCCGCAGGTCCACAAGATCGGCCGGCGGGTCGGGCCGGTAGACGTGAAGCATGCCGACAAGGTTCGCGATGGCGGTCATGGCCTGGGCGTCCTTGCCGTCCTTTGCCGGAACCGCGAGCGTCGTGCCTTCGACCCATTCGGTCAAAAGGCATTCGGGGGTCGAACCGTAGTGCCGGACGGCACCATCGCCGCCGTACCAATCGAGCAGCGCGCCGGAGCGCTCCGCAGTCCCGTCGGGGGTCTTGAAGATGCGAAGCGCGGCACGGCTGTTGTCCTCGCGCTGGACGCGATAGACCCAGTGGGACGCTGTTTCGGCGACCGGCGCGAGCTTGGAGAGACTCCAGCGTATCGTCGCCTTGTTGAGAATGGTTTCGTTCGGTTGGGTACCGATCTTAGCCCCCGTCTGACGTCAGCTCTGCCAAAACCCGGCAGAATCAGTTGGACACTGCCGGTAGTGTTTCTGTTTTGAGCAAGTTTGTCGACGGCAAGTGGTTCCAATTTATGGCAGAACCCGTGCAATCGGGTGTCAGCGCCGGGGCCGGAACGACCAGGTGATCACGTCCAGAGGCCTTTGCCCCGCGTGCGAGGCGCAATGAAGATTGCCATCGATGAGGCTTCTGTCGAGGTCGATAAGGCGCGCAATTGCGATGTCGAGCACGCGGTCGATCTGGTCATCCTGCCAGACCTCGTTGGCCATCAATGCGCGCGCCTGTTCAAGCTTGTCCTTGGCGAGGATATAGGCGGACGGCACGGGTTCTACTCCTGGTTCATTTGCATGCCTACTGGGTATGACCGTCAAATGAGTCGGACCAGCGGCAGCATCTGGCGATGCACAAGTGGGCGGCGACAGGGATAACGATCGGGTAACCCTTTCAGCGCAATTTTCAGAAATTAGGCGGATAAATGCAGATGTTTCCGCGTTGACGTCCAGTCAGCGGGAGTTTCCGGAGTGCCCTTCGGCGGAAAGGATGGCAGGCATGGAGACTGGCAGTATCGACGGAGCACGTGTGCTCGTTGTGGAAGACGACATTCTCATAGCGCTCGAACTTGCCGAAAACCTCGCGCAGGGCGGCGCGATCGTTGAGGGGCCGTACCATACGCTTGGCGATGCCATGGACGCTGCGCGCGCGACGGGCATCGATCTGGCGCTTCTCGATATCGATCTTGAGGGAGAGGAGGTCTTCCCAGTCGCGCGTATCCTGCGCAAACGCGGCGTCCCGTTCATGTTTCACACCGGGCACGCGGATCGCGAAATTCTGCGCACGGATTTTCGCGATGTTCCGGTCGCAAACAAGCCGGCCGAAGCCCGGAGGCTTCTCGCCCGGCTCGGCGCGCTTCGGCATCTGGCCGCATAGAACGGCTGGTCAGGACTTCTTTTTCGGAAGGTCTTTGCGCTTGGTCTCGGCGAGATCCTCGAGTTCGCTTTCGGTCATCGACTCTTCCATCTCGCGCGCCGCGCCCTTGAGTTCGCTCTTGGACATTTCGCCGCGCTTGGCAGCAAGTGCTGCGCCAGCGGCTTTCTGTTGGGCCTTCGAGTTTGCCGGCATGTCTACCTCCCAGCGTCGTGTGCCCGGTAAACGCACGGAACTGTCCGGTGTTCCCACCCTCAATCCTTGTTGATGAACCGCTTTTCGAACCGCCCAATGATGTGCGTAATCACGACCACGAGAATTGCGGCGATGGCGGCGATCGTGAAGAAGCCCGCCCCCGAGGCCACCCCGATCGCGCCGGCCATCCACATGGTCGCGCCGGTGGTAAGCCCCTTCACCTCCGCGCCCGAACGGATGATCGCGCCGGCGGCGAGGAAAGCGACGCCGGCCGTGACAGCCTCGATCACGCGGATGGGGTCGAGACGCGCGGTATCGCCGCCGAGTTCGACCATTTCGTGATAGATCTCGAAGGTCATGATGGTGAACAGGCCGGCCGCAAGCGACGTCAGCATGTGTGTGCGCAGACCCGCGGAATGATTTTTGAGTTCACGCTCGAGCCCGATCAGCGCACCCAGAACGGCGGCGACGAGCATGCGTGTGGCGATAACGCCAAGCGGCGTGTGCGTCGCGTTTCCGGCCAGCGCTATGATCGTGTCCATGGATATTCCAGTTCCCTTTGATAGCTCAAACGCGGGTAACCGGAGGCAGTTCCGCGCCCGCTAGGGCACAAGCGGCCAGAATATCGGAATAAATATCATGCACATGGCAAAAACGACGAGGTTGATCGCCGCGCCGACCCGCACGAAATCGAAGAACCTGTAACCACCCGCGCTATAGACCAGCGTGTTGGTCTGATACCCGATCGGGGTCAGGAAGCTGGCGCTGGCGGCAAACATGACGGCGACGACGAAAGGACGCGGGTCGATGCCCAGGCTCGTGGCCAGCGCAATCGCGATGGGCGTGACAATAACGGCGACGGCGTTGTTGGTGACGACTTCGGTGAGGACCGAGGCGATGATGTAAATGACACCCAGCGCGAAAAGCGGCGAAAGGCCGTTGAGCACCGGTGCGATGATCGCCACGATCCCCTGCACAAGCCCGACCTTGTCCATGGCCACGCCGATCCCGAGCATGGCGATGATAAGCCCGAGGATACGCCAGTCGACGGCCTGAACGGCCTCATCGACCTCGACGCACCGCGTGACGAGAACCGTCGCGGCGCCGATGACGGCCAGCCCGGCAATCGGCATCACACCGAGCGCGGCGCCCACGACCACGGCGACCATCACGCCGATGGCCAGGGGCGCCTTGGCTCGGCGAAAGCCGCGGGCGGCGGGCTCGGTGACGTTCACGAGGTCGTAGTCTTCGACGAGGCGGCGCAGATCCTCCTGCGCGCCTTCGATGAGCAGCGTGTCGCCAACCTCGAGCGCCGTAGTCTCGAACCGCTCGGCGAGATTGGCGCCGCGCCGGTGCAGCGCGATCGGATAGACGCCGTAACGCCGGCGCAGCCGCAGGTGACGCAATGTCTTGCCCAGGATGCCGGAATCGGGGCCGATCAGCACTTCGACGACCGTCGACGCACGTGCGCCGAGCGATTGCATATGCTCGGTCTCGGGCGCGGTGGTAAGGTCGCCCTCCTCTTTCATCGAGAGCAACTCGGCGACAGATGTACGCAGAACGACCACGTCGCCGGGCTGCAGCACGACGTCGTGCATATGCCGGCGCAGCGAGAAGGTCGCGCGCAGGACGTCGATCAGTTGCCGGTCTGGGCGGTTGAACGCGGCCACGTCGCGCGCCTTTTTGCCGACGTGGGGCGAGTTATCCTCGATCACGGCTTCGAGGACGAACTTCTTGTTGTTTTCGGATACGGACAGAGACGAGACGGTTGTCCTGTCGGGCAACAGCCGCTTTGAGAGCAGCAAGGCACCGATCCCTACCGTGGCAACGATGATGCCGAGCGGCGCGATCTCGAAGATGTGGAACGGCGTCATGCCGTTCTGCTGGGCGACGCTGTCGACAAGAATATTGGTGGAGGTGCCGATCAGCGTGCAGGTGCCGCCCAGAATGGCCGAGAACGAGACGGGAATGAGCAGCTTGGAGGCCGAGCTTTGCATTTCGCGCGCCATGGAAACCGCCACGGGGATCATGAGCATCACGAGCGGCGTATTGTTCATGAACGCCGACATCACCGCGATCGCGACCAGGAAGAAAAGCAAGGTGCGCTGGGGGTGTAATTTCGCCCGCGCCGTTACGCGCCTCGCAAAGGCTTCGAGCGCGCCGGTGCGCACCAGAGCCGCGGAGATGATGAACATGCCGGCGATGGTCGCGGGGGCGCTATTGGAGAGGACGCCCAAAAGGTCGTCGACCGAAATGATGCCGATAACGAGGAGCACCGACACCGCAACGGCGGCACTGACTTCGGGCGAACGCCATTCGCGGGCGAAAGCGAGGAACAGTACGGCAACGACCGCCGCAACGATCAGGGCGCCGAATGGCTCGACAAGGCTAGCGATCAAGTTCGCCCTCCGCTTGGTCCGTCGGGCATCCTATTGGAAGTGCAGGTCCGCGTGAACGCACTATTTTGCACCATCGCGTCCGCCCCTAATCGCTTCAATTGCCCGACCGGCTGTCCGCAATGAAGAACGGATTGGCAAAATCGGTGTCGTCGGCCTGATCGCGCTTGCCGTAGACGAGCGGCTCGTCGCCAAGGGTGCGCACGCGACCGCCCGCCGCGCGCAACACCGCATCGCCGGCGGCGGTATCCCATTCCATGGTGCGGCCGAAGCGCGGATAGAGATCGGCCCGGCCTTCGGCGAGAAGACAGAATTTGAGCGACGATCCGACGGAAACGAAATCTGCGACTTCGACGGTCTTGAGATAGGTATCGAGTTCGGGCGTTCCGTGCGAACGGCTGCCCACCACGCGGAAGCCGCTCGTACCGCAGGGCTGGCAGGCGATCTTCGCCGCACCGGTTGCGACCCCGTCCACGACGGTTGCATGAAAGGCGCCCTCGCCTTCGCCACCCCACCAGATATGGCCGAGCGCAGGCGCATAAACGACGCCGAAAACCGGCACGCCGTTTTCGATCAGCGCGATATTGACCGTGAACTCGCCGTTGCGGGAGATAAACTCCTTGCTGCCGTCGAGCGGGTCGACCAGAAAGAACGCGTCCGCGTGTTCGGGCACGCGCCCGGCGGAGACGGACTCTTCGGCGACGACGGGGACGTCCGGCGCGATCGTGCTCAGACCTGCAAGGATGATGGCTTCGGCGCGCACATCGGCTTCGGTGACCGGGGAGGAATCATCCTTGATCGCGACCGTGAAATCCCCACCATAGACCTTCAGGATTTCTGCGCCGGCCTCGATGGCCAGCCCGATAAGCGCGTTCGTATCTGGTCTCAATGGATCGCCTGGAATACCTGAAGGGAAGTGCCCTGAGAGGTAAGCCATGCGCTGTTTCGGCGCAAGGCTCGGCGATGGCAACCGGTTCTGTTTCGAGCGCGCGCGGGAGAAAATGGTGCCCGCGCGCCAATGGTCATCCGCAGACGGTGTTGAAGCGCTCGACGACGGTCGCGAGCGTTTCATCGCCGGGACGTTTCCACCAATTGTCCTGCGAGAAGATTTCCACTTCCTGCGCGCCCTTGAACCCGGCGGCCTCGATCCAGCGGCGGATACGCGGCAGGTCGATGACACCGTCGCCCATCATGCCGCGGTCCAGCAGCAGGTGGTTGGTTGGGACCAGCCAATCGCAGATGTGGTGGGCGAAGATCGCGCCCATCTGGCCGGCGCGGGCAATCTGCTCTTCGAGCTGGGGGTCCCACCAGACGTGGTAGACGTCGATGGCGACGCCGACACCGTCGCCCAGTTCGACGCAGATATCGAGGGCCTGACCGAGGGTGTTCACGCAGGCGCGGTCGGCGGCGTACATGGGGTGCAACGGCTCGATGGCGAGCGGGACATTGTTGGCGCGGGCGTAAGGCAGAATGGCCGCGATGCCGTCGGTCACCTGCTTGCGGGCATCGGCGATGTCCTTGGAGGAACCGGGAAGCCCCCCGACGACCAGCACGAGGCAGTCCGCCCCGAGCGCGGCGGCTTCGTCGATGGCGCGCTTGTTGTCGTCGATATTGGCCTCGAACCCGGCGGCGTCCGCCGCGGGGAACATTCCGCCCCGGCAATGCCCGGTGAGCTTGATGCCGTTGCTTTCGACGATCCGCACGGCTTCTTTCAACCCGATCTCGTGGACCTGGTCGCGCCAGGGGGAAATCGTCGTGATGCCGTGGCGGAGGCATCCATCCACCGCATCGGCAAAACCCCAGGCGCCACGCGTGGTGGCGAGATTGATGGACAGGCCCTCGAGGTTCATGTGTCTCCTCCCGGTTGCAGGGGTGCCATGGCGTCGAATTCGGGCGACACGCTCGACCCCAGTCCGGGGGCCGCGCGGACCGATTTCAGCGCCACGTTACCGTTTTCGATTTTGAGCCGGGTCCTGCCCAGCCGGGTTTCGTAAAGGTCGCCATGGGCGGCGAGAAAGGCGCTCTGTTCGCTCTCCGACGCATTGGCCATGCCGTCGACGAAATGGTGGCCGTTGCGCTCGACGTGCCGGGCGCCGATCAATCCGGAGAGAACGAGGTCCTGCTGCACGGCAATGCCGGATTGGGTGGTAAGGTCCTCGGCGGACATGAAATAGAGCGCATCCCTGGCTTCGGCGTTCCAGCGCGCGATGCGGGCGCGGTTGAGAATGGCCCGATAGAACCCCTTGCAGGACTTCGAGGAAATGCCGCGATAGCCAAGGTCGCGGGCGCGAAGGAAAGCATCGATATCGGCGTCGGATTCGTCGATTTCGAGCGGGACGCGCCTGGCGATGTTTTCGACCGGTGCCGACAGCGCCCTGGCACGGGCGATGGGCTGTTCGAGGAAGATGAGCTTTTCGCGCAGGCTGGCGAGTTCGGGCGCCGCCTCCAGGGCGTCGAGAAACGCGACGACGTGCGCCTCGTTCTCGAACTGCTCATTGCCGTCGAGCGTTGCGCGATAATCCGGCTGGAGCCGTTCGACGATCGCGGCGATGCGTTTGAGACGCGCGATGTCGGCGTCGATGTCGCCGGAGACCTTGAGCTTGAAATAGCTGTGCCCATAGGCGGCGATGACTTCCTGCAGCGTTTCGGGCAAGCCGTCGTTGAGCCGGTTACCGTTGAGGTCGGCGTTGTCGAGCGCATCGCCCAGCCCCACCGTATGCCGCACGTGGATCGATTGGGGCACCCGCAGGCCGGCGAGGAAATCGGCGAATGGGAAATCCGCAAGATCGCGCGCCGTGGCGCCGGTGATCCCGAGCCGGTTGGTGGCAACGAGCCGCTCCGCCGACACACCTTCGAGACGCCCCAGGGCGTCGATCACGGCGCGATCGACGAGCGCGAGCCCGAAAGACGCGATGAGCCCGTTCAGCCCTGCCTTGGCGCACGCGGCATGGTGGTCGGCTTCAATGGCTGCGTGCAACCCGAACGCCGTCCCCTCTCCGGCCGCGCCGATGGCGTCCATGGCGAGCCGCAGGGATGTGCGCAACTGTTCGACGTTCGCGGCGGGGGTCAGGTCGGGGCTTTTGTCGAACCATTTGGGCATCAGCATTTCGGCTGCCCAACCCCAGGCCTCGCGCCCGGTCGCGTCCGCGATCCGCACGCGCAGAAAGGCCTGGCTGGCCGCTTCGACCTTCGCCACGCCGAAGCGGAAGGCGAAGCGGAACGGCACCGGGCGTTCGAAGGCCTCGGCTTCGAGAACGCGTATGGGAACGGCCGAACTCACCGCCCTATCCTTGCGCGATCCCGCGGACCGACATGACCTCGCGCATGCGCTTTTCGGCGCGGTCGGGGTCCATCAGCACGCGTGCGGTGTCGGCCAGCCGGAAAAGCTCGGCCAGGTGCTGGGTCGAGCGCGTCGATTCCTGCCCGCCGATCATGGTGAAATGGTCCTGCAAACCATTGAGGTAAGCGAGGAACACGACGCCGGTCTTATAAAACCGCGTCGGCGCCTTGAAGATGTGTCGCGAAAGCGGAACCGTCGGCTCCAGGATGTCGAAGAATTTCTGCGTCTCGCCGCTGCCGAGCGCCTCGAGCCCCGCCGACGCAGCCGGGGCGATCGCATCGAAGATGCCCAGAAGCGCGTGCGAATACCCGGCTTCGTCACCGGCGATGAGTTCGGCGTAGTTGAAGTCGTCGCCGGTATACATCTTGACGCTGTCGGGCAAACGCCGGCGCATCGAGATTTCCTTTTCCTTGGAAAGCAGGGAAATCTTGATGCCGTCCACCTTGGCTGCATTTGCCGCGATCACGTCGAGCG
Source organism: Pelagibacterium xiamenense (assembly GCF_021166475.1). Classification (GTDB taxonomy): domain Bacteria; phylum Pseudomonadota; class Alphaproteobacteria; order Rhizobiales; family Devosiaceae; genus Pelagibacterium; species Pelagibacterium xiamenense. The sequence goes on along the minus strand of NZ_JAJOYS010000001.1, from coordinate 934,039 downwards.
CGACGTCCATGGCCGCCATATGGTCGGCCTTGCCCCAATAGCCTTCGAGGGCAGGATCGAACATCTCGCCCAGCCAGTGAATGATCACCGGCTCTTTGACCTGCGAGAGAATGCGGTCGTAGACGCGCTTGTAGTCGTCCGGTCCCTTGGCCGCCGCTGCGAGCGCGCGCGAGGCCATGAGAATGATCCGGCCGTTATGCGCCTCTACCGCTTCAATCTGCTCTTCGTAGGCCTTGATGATGTCTTCGATGGTGACGTCCGGGCCCGGAGCAAGGTGGTCCGTGCCCGCCCCGCACGCAATCAGCGCATCGTCACGGCTCGAGGCTTCCTTGAGCGCGCGGCCGATCAGGTCTTTGGCTTCCGGCCATCCGAGCCCCATGCCGCGCTGGGCGGTGTCCATGGCCTCGGCGACGCCGAAGCCGAGGTCCCAGAGGTGGTGACGGAACGCCAGGGTTCGATCCCAATCGATCGCCGGGGCAAGCCAGGGGTCGTTGTCGGCGAACGGGTCGGCGACGACGTGAGCCGCGGCATAGGCGATGCGGTTGAAGCCGGAGGCCTCGCGCTTCTTGATTTCGACCGGCGCGTTCTTGATGGCGTAGGCCGAGACCGATCCATCGGGGTTGGGCAGGTTCACCATGCGTGAAGCCTCCTTACAGGCCGAGATCCGGAACGTCGAGCCAGCGGCGCTCTTCCCAGGACTTCAGCCCCAGTTCGGCGAGCTGCACGCCCTTGGCGCCGGCCTCGAGGCCGTATTCCCACGGGCCGTCCTCGGCCACGTGCTTGAGGAACAGCTCCCACTGGACCTTGAATCCGTTATCCGCGGGCCAGTTGTCGGGCACCTCCTCCCAATCGTCGAAGAAGTCCATGGTCTGGGGCTGATCGGGGTTCCAGACGGGCTTGGGGGTGTTGACGCGGTGCTGGGTCCAGCACTTGTGCAGCCCCGCGACGGCGGAGCCGTGCGTGCCATCGACCTGGAAGGTGACGAGATCGTCACGGCGCACGCGCACGGTCCAGCTCGAATTGATCTGGGCGATAATGCCGCCTTCGAGTTCGAAGGTCGCATAGGCCGCATCGTCGGCGTCCGCCGCATAGGCATTGCCATTCTCATCGACGCGCTTGCCGATATGGGTGGCACCCAGGCACGAGACGGATTTGACCGGCGCGAAGGTGTTGTCCATCACGTAGCGCCAGTGCGGGAGCATATCGAGGATGATGCCGCCGCCGTCGCCCTTGCGGTAATTCCAGGACGGACGCTGGGCCTTCTGCCAGTCGCCCTCGAACACCCAGTAGCCGAACTCGCCGCGCACCGAGAGAATCTCACCAAAGAAGCCGGAATCGCGCAGCATCTTGAGCTTCATGAGACCCGGCAGGAAGAGCTTGTCCTGCACCACGCCGTGCTTCAGCCCCGACGCCATCGCCTTCTTGGCGATGTCGATAGCGACCGAAAGATCGTCCGATGTCGGCTTTTCGCAATAGATATGCTTGCCGGCAGCCAGCGCCTTTTCGAGCAGACCGGCACGAACCTTGGTTGCGCCCGCATCGAAGAAGATCTCGTCGTCCTTGTTGGCCAGGGCGGCATCAAGATCGTCCGAGTACCGCGCGACGCCGTGCTTTTCGGCGACCGCCTTGACCTTGTCGAGGTTGCGGCCGACCAGGATGGGGTCCACCATCAGCGTATCGCCATTGGCAAGAGCGATGCCGCCCTGGTCGCGGATCGCCAGGATCGAGCGGACCAAATGCTGATTGTAACCCATACGGCCGGTAATGCCGTGCATGATGATGCCGATGCGGCGCTGCGCCATTGCGGACCTCCACCCTTTGTGCTGGTATCGTTGTAACTATCCAGTTACTTACTAGACGATTCCGGAGGCGTCAAGCCGCATCGGGCCCGTCTTTGGTTGAACAACGAATGAGGAGGGAAAGGCTGTTGAAACTAACCCTGTGCAACGAGGTGCTTGCACCCATGAACCTCAAGGAGCAGTGCGCCTTTACGGCGGCGCTGGGTTATGACGGGCTCGAAATCGCGCCGTTCACTCTGGCCGAAGACCCGACGGCCCTCTCACAACGGGACATAGCGGACGCGCGTGCGATCGTCGAGGATCACGGCCTTGTCGTCTCGAGCCTGCACTGGTTGGCGATGGCGCCAAAAGGGCTGTCGATCACGGCTCTGGACAGCCCGACACAACAAAGAACGCGCGACGCGCTCTTGCGCATCGTCGATCTGGCGGCCGGCCTTGGCGCCAAGACGCTGGTGCACGGCTCACCTGCCCAAAGGCGGTTCGATGACGATCCCGTCCGCCAGCGGGCCATCGCCATCGCGCACTTTGCGGCGCTGGGAGCACATGCAGGGGCATGTGGGCTCACCTATTGCATCGAGGCCATCAACAGGACCGAATGCAACTTCATCAACCGGTTGGAGCAGGCCGAAGCGATCATCGAGGAAGCGGGCGCACCGGCGCTTAAACTGATGCTGGATGTCAGCCACGCCGCGCAGGAGGAAAGCGAACCGCTTGCCGCCCTTGCCGAGCGCTATTGGACCAACGGCAGGCTCGCTCACGTCCAGCTCAATGCCATCAACCGGCAGGGCCCCGGGCAGTCCGACGACCCCGCCGCACGCGACGATATCGCGCCGCTGATGGCAAGGCTTTCGGCAATCAGGTATAGTGGCGCGGTTGCCATGGAGCCTTTCGTTTATGTCCCCGACGGTCCGGGCTGCGCGGCACGGGCAATCGGCTATGTACGCGGAGTGCTGGAGGCCGAACGCGTGCCCGGCACCCCGTGACACGAAGGGAACTAACCAGTTACTTACTTCTTGACAGGCTTCTACTCTATCGTCAGAGTCCTGTCCCAGCGTTGCGCGCAGAGACGCCGTGGCGCGACATGAACTTTTGGGAGGAAATCATGCGTCTTTTGACCAAGGCTGCGCTTACCGCAGCCGCCTCGACCATTGCCCTCACCGCGACGGGGGCATTCGCACAGGATTATTCCTGGCAACCCGATCGCCCGATCAACATCATCGTTCCCTGGGGAGCAGGCGGGTCGACCGACCAGGTGACGCGTGTCACCGCGCCGATCCTGGCTGAACAGCTGGGCACCGAGATCGTCGTCGTCAACCAGCCGGGCGCTTCGGGCGCGGTGGGCACCCAGGAAGTGCTGAACGCTCCGAAGGACGGTTACACCTGGACGGCAAACGCCATCGCCAACAACGCAACCTATACCGTGACCGGCCTCGTGCCCGACACCAATATCGACGATTGGCACGTTTACCTTTCGGTCGCCAACGTCCCGGTGGTCTCGGTTCCGGCCGACAGCGAGTTTGCGGATTTCGGCGAGCTGCTTGAAGCCTTCCAGTCCGAGCACGGCAACGCCATCACGGTCGCAACCGCCGGGGTCACCTCGTCGGGCGGCATGGCCATCGCCGGACTCGGCCATGAGGGCGATTTTGAATACCGCATGGTGACCTATGACGGCGGCGGGCCGGCCGCGATTGCGACGGCTGGCGGAGAAGCCATGGTCACCACCCAGCTTGCGGTGGAACAGGCCGAACTCATCCGCGGCGGACGCCTTCGTCCGCTGGCTGTCCTTTCGGACCAGGCGCTGACGATCGAAGGTGTCGATCCGATCCCGCCGATCACCGAATGGATGCCCGAGTTCCCCATCGCTCCGGACTATTTCGGCATTTTCATTCCGCAGGGCGTTCCTGACGAGGTTGTCGAGACCGTCAACCAGATCTGGGAAGAGCATGTCATGAACTCCGATTCGCTTCGCGAATACGCGGAGACGAACGGCGCCGTGTTCGCACCGTCCTATGGCGAGGAGGCCCGCGCCAACTCGATGCCGGTCGTGATCATGGAAGCCTGTGCCGCAGAAGAGCGTGGGCTTGAAGTCAACGACCCCTCGACAATCGGGATCGATTGCGAAACCGGCACCGAAATGTAGCCATTCCGACGCAACCGCGTCTTCGGGTATCCGGTCCATTCCGGGTACCCTTTTTCCAATTCTACGGATGTAGCGATGGACGAGCAGACCCCTGAACCCGAACGCCAGTCCGACTGGATGAACCGCGCCGATTTCCTCACGGGAGTTGCGTTTGCGCTATTGGGATTCACGATCATATACCTGTCGTGGATCATGCCGCGCCTGGAAATCCGAGGCATTCACCCCTCGACGGTTCCCGGCCTCGTTCCAGGGCTCCTTGGCGCACTGCTCGCGATCAGCGGTATTCTGCTGGGCGCCAAAGCTCTGGTGCGCATTCGCGGAAAAGCCGGCTGGCGCGCGTTCATGGCGGTTTTCGCGTCGGAGCAGGCGATCCGTTTCGCTGTCGTCTCCGGCTTGTGCCTCGCCTATGCCCTGATCCTTGTCGGGCGCGTACCGTTCTGGCTGGCAACCACGCTGTTCGTGTTCGCCCTTATCGTCGCGTTTGAAGTCTGGCTCAACGACGCGCCCAAACCCTTGCTGCGGTCCGCTGTTTTCGCCGCTGTTCAGGCCGCCATCGTGGCCGGCCTCGTGACGGCTGTGTTCCAGTACGGCTTCCTTGTCCGCCTGCCCTAGCCCTGCGAGACGACTAGATGTTTGATGGCCTTATTCTCCTTGCCAATGGCGTCACCCATTTCCTGACGCCGGAGTCGCTGTTCAACCTCGCGTGGGCGAGCCTTCTGGGCATCGTCATCGGCGCGCTGCCGGGCCTGACGGCCACAATGGGCGTGGCGCTTCTGGTGACGCTGACCTACAAGATGGCTCCCGATCAGGCGATCCTGAGCCTCATGGCGATGTATGTGGGATCGATCTATGGCGGCAGCCGGTCGGCTATCCTTCTCGCCATTCCGGGCACCCCCGCCAGCGCGGCCACGACGCTCGACGGCTTTCCGCTTGCCAAAATGGGCAAGGCGGGAATGGCGATGGGGATCGCGACCACCTCCTCGGCGCTCGGCACCGTGGTCGGCGTCTTCTTTCTGGCGCTGATCGCACCGTTGCTCGCAGAATTCGCGCTCCGATTCCAATCCTACGAATTTTTCTGGCTGGCCTTGTTCGGCGTTATCATTTCAGGGCGCCTGACGGCGATCGACGATCCGATCAAGGGCTATATCGCCGGCATCGTGGGTCTGCTGTTTGCCATGATCGGCATGGAGAACCTCCATGCGCACCAGCGCTTCACCTTCGGCATAAGCCAGTTGGGAGCCGGCATCGACCTTATCCCCGCGATGGTGGGGGCATTCGGTTTTGCAGAGATCCTTACGGTCATGAAGCGCAAGGTTGTGCCTGAAATGGCCCAAAGCACCGACCGCGTCATTCCAAGGCTCGGCGATATTACCAAGCATTGGTGGACCACGATACGCTCGGGCATTATCGGGACGATCGCCGGCATTATCCCCGGTGTGGGCGAGGATATCGGCTCTTGGTCGTCCTACGCCGCGGCCCGCCGCGCAAGCAAGGAGAAGGAGCTTTATGGCAAGGGATCGATCGAGGGGCTGGTCGCGGCGGAAACCGGCAATTCCGCGGTGATCCCCGGCGCGATGATTCCGACACTGACCCTTGCCCTGCCCGGCTCGGCCGCCGCTGCCGTTCTGATTGCAGCGATGCTGATCCACGGCATCCGTCCGGGTCCGCAGATCATGATCGAGAACCCGGAATTCGTCTATCAGGTCGTGGGCATGCTTCTGCTTTCGACGATCGCGATCACCATCTATGGCCTTTCGCTCACGCGTCTTCTGGTCCGCGTCCTGACGGTGCCGCGCGAAAAGCTCATGCCGGTCGTGTTCGTTCTCTGCGTTGTCGGCTCGTTCGCGATCACGCAGCGCATGTTCGACGTCTATGTGATGATCGCGTTCGGGCTCATCGGGTTCATCCTGCGCGAAATGAAATACCCGATGGCGCCGCTTGTCCTGGGGATCATTCTGGGCGATTTGCTCGACGTCAATCTCAGGCGCGGACTGCTGATCACCGATGGCGATCCGACGCCCTTTTTCACGCGCCCGATCAGCGCCGTTCTCTGGATCGTCATCGTGATCACCATTGTGATGAGCATTCCCAAGGCCAATGAAAGTGTCGCAAATCTCTTCAAGCGCCTCCTCCCGCAAGGCCGGTCCGGCTAGCGGACGAGGGGATGGCGGGGCGGCGCCTAAAGCCCGCCCCCGCGACGCGGCGCGTACGCAGGCCGCGATCCTCGCGGCTGCGCGGGCGGAATTTACCGAGCGCGGGTTCGAGGGCGCGCGCATCGATGCGATCGCGAAACGCGCCAGAACCAACAAGCGGATGCTCTACCACTATTTCGGCAACAAGGAGGGTCTTTACAAAACCGTCCTTGTCGAGGCCTACCGGCAGATCCGGCAGGGCGAGCGGGCGCTGGAACTCGACCAGTACGAACCGGTCGAGGCCGTTTCGCGGCTGGTGCGCTTCACCTTCCGGCACTTCTTGCAGAGCCCGTGGTTCATCGCGCTTCTGACCAACGAGAACCTCCTGCAGGCGCGCTACATCAAGACGTTGCCCGAAATGCACGGGCTGCATTCCCCGCTCGTCGAGCAATTGGGCAAGCTGATCGCCCGCGGCAGCGCAACGGGTGTGTTCAGGCGCGACGTCGATCCGGTGCAGCTTTACATTTCGATTGCGGCGCTGGGATATTTCTACGTCTCGAACAACGCCACGCTCTCGGTCATTTTCGAGACAGATCTTTCAAGCGCGAGCCAGATCGACGCGCGCGAGGCCCATGCGGTCGAGATGGTGCTCGACCATCTCAGGCCCTGACGGACGCCAGCGTCGTTTCGACCACGTGTTGCTCCCAGCCCGCGAGCCGTTCGCGGTCCTCAAGGTTGCGATCGAAGATCGCCGACAGCGTGTGCTTGTTGGAAAGGTAGAAATAACACATCGCGGCGACGGTGAGATATACCGTCAGCGGATCGATGCCACGCCGGAAGACGCCCTCGGCGGCGCCGCGCTCGAGCACGTCGGCCAGTTCGGTCATGAAGTGCGAATGCATCTCCATGAGATATTCCGACCCCCTGAGGTGCTCGGCCTCATAGAGGTTCTCGGTGTTGAGCAGGCTGATGAATTCGGGGTGGTGGAGGAAATAGGTCCAGGTGAAACGGGCGAGTTCCGACAGCGCTTCGACGGGCGGCTTGTGGGCGAGATCGAGCTCGTGCTCGGCGGTCCGGATCGAGCGGTAAGCCGCTTCGAGCACCGCGGTATAGAGCCCGATCTTGTCGCCGAAATAGTGATAGAGCATGCGCTTGTTGGTGCCCGCGCGCTCGGCGATGGTATCGACCCGCGCGCCGCCGATGCCCTTGGCGGCGAACTCGGCCGTCGCCGCCTCGAGGATCGCGGCCTGCGTGCGTTCGGGGTCGCGCTTGCCTGTTCTTGCGCCGCCGTTTGCGTCCATCTCTCCGGTCTGCCCCAAACCCTGCTTCGTCCTTTGCCTGCACCACGAACCATTAAACGAGTTGCCGCGCCAACACAAAGGCGCGCCGGAAGGCGGCTCAGTCGCGTCCGCAGATCGCGTCGATGTGCGCCGCCATCCCGGCCGCCTCGCCGGGTGTCAAAAGGCCCGTCCGATACCCCGCGTGCCAAGTGCCGTGCGCCGGCACCGTAGCGTGGCGGCCGGCGGCCTTTTCGACCGTGCGTCCCTCGGTGCCCGAGGTCGAGGGCAGCACGAGCCCGAGCGCGTCCTGGTCGCCTGTGCGGGAAATCCACCGGATGGCACGGGAAAGCTGCGCCGGGCGGTGGGCGACGTAATCGGCGGTTCCGTCCGGATGCCGCTGGAGCGCATGCGCCCAGCCCTCCGCATCGGTTTGCATGGCGATGTCGAAAACGACTTCGGGATCGAAGGCGAGATCGGGCTTGATGTCGTGATGCAGCCCCGGATCCTTCGCCAGCGCGGCGAGAAATTCCGGGTATCCGGGCCTGGGCGTGATATGGCGCGGTATCGCCTCGCGGACCCGGATCGCCTCGGGCGTATAGGGAGCCGAATACACCAGTTTCGCGCCGTCGACAGGCCGGAAATTGACATGCCCCAGATACATGATCGCGATCTCGGTGCCCATGAGGTTGTCCACCGTCACCGCAACGTCCAGGACGGCAGCGTCGGCGCCAAGCGTCACCTCGGTGCGCAGTCTATAATCGATCGCAAAGGCCTTGCTGTAGCGCGCGACGCCGCCGATGGTGACGGTCCCTGCCGCCGGATCGAACCGCAAAAAGGCGCTGTCGAAGACCATGTTGGGCACTTCGCCATGCAGGGGATGATCGTCTTGCGGGCCCGGCGCGCCAATGGCGGACATGCCGCAATGGATCAGAAACGCGCCGTAGTTTTCGAGGTAATTGGTCGTCTGGCGGGGCGTGTCGAACATCGACTTCATCGTCAGATCGCGCCCGTCGAAGCGCGCGCGCCATATCTGCTGGCCCTTGAAAGGCAGCATGACGATCTCGCCGCGGGCATTGGCGACGCGCAGCGCCGCGATGCCGTTGTCGTAGCGGAAGGTGCTCGCAGCCAGCGCGCCGCACCGCGCCAGTTCACGCTCGCGCTCGCCGAACTGGGCCTCGGTCAGATGCACCGTTACAGCTTTGTCCGCCGTCATCTCAGGATCGGCCATGGCCCCTCCGCACTCCCTCCACAAACCCGAACCGGGGGCGTAGCATAACGCGGCGCTGCGCCCAAGCGCGATACCGTCCTAGGCCGCCTTCATCCGCGCGGTCCGCCGGAGACCGTAGGCGAGTGCGAACTGAACCGCCAGGCCGCTTCCAAGCAGCAGGGCGTCCGTCGTGAGGTGATCGCCGATGCCGGCCTTGATCGCCTGCATCAGGATCGAAAGCACCGAGCCGGTGGCAAAGACGGCAAGCCCGTGCTGGCCCAGAAGCGCGAACGGCGCCATCGATCGGCTGCGGGCGAACCGCTCGACCCAGCCCTGCGTCGAGAGGAAATAGGCGAGCGCCAGAAAGTGCAGCATTCGGGGCAGCGCCAGAAATGTCTTGTCGAACCCGACGAGGTAGTATGGCGCCCCGAGATCGTAAAGCGCGCCCAGACCCGCGCGGCCGATGGCCGCGACCTCGGGTTCGAGGCGCCAGATGAGCACGGCCAGCAAAAAGAGACCCGCGGTCCATTTGAGCCATCCGATCTCCGGTACGAAGCGCGCGCCCCGTTTCATCGCCATGCCGGTCAAAAGCCCCAGGACGAAAAGGAGCTGCCAGGCGAGCGGGTTGAAGAACCATCCGCCCGGATTGGGATAGGCCGGGAAATTGAGCCGGAACTGCGCGGCAGCGGCCCAGACGCATATGGATATCCCGAGCAGCAGGAACGGCCGTTTCCCGCCCAGCAGGATCATTGCCGGCGCCGCGAGCAGCAGGACGGTATAAAGGGGCAGGATATTGAAATATCCCAATTGGTGACCCAGCGTCGGGATACCGATCATGACGCCAAGCGGATGGCTGAAGATCGGAGCCAAGTTTATGGTCGTCAGCAACTCCGGCAGGCCGAAATGGAGCGCAGCGGCCGCCATGATACCCATGGCCATCGTTGTCGTCGAAAGATGGACGAAATAGAGCGTGCGCGCCCGCGCCCAGACCCTCGCGATCGCGGGCCAGAGCGGGCCCGCGTGCAGCCGGGACGAATATGCGAGCGCGGCCGCGACGCCGGAGAGAAAGACGAAAGCCTCCGCTGCGTCGGAAAACCCGTAATTGCGGTTGGTGAAGTGCTCGAACACGGTCCCGGGCACGTGATTGATGAAAATCATCACGAGCGCCAGGCCCCGGAACACGTCGATCCGCGCATCGCGCGGGCTCTTGGCTGTGGACGCCGCCGGTTGCACAACGCCCGAAGGCACCGCGCCGCGTGTTTGTGCTACGCTTTCATGCATGGCGGTGGGCGCCGGCCGCCTGCTTGTTCTCCACGATTTCCATGATGCCCTGCGGGCCGGTCCAGGCCAGCAGCGCGCGCTCGCGTTCGAGGAGAACCGGACTGGGTGAGACTTCGAAAGGCGAGCGGAAAAGCGCACTCGTTTCCGGGTGGGATGACCAGGAGACAAGCAGCGGCGCCACCGTCATCGGAACAACGACCGGCAGGAGCCAAGGCACGATTTCGGGCAGAAAATAGGCGGCGCCGGTCAGACAGCACACACCGGTGAGAACGATCCAGTTCGTCGCCGCCCAGGCGTCGCGCAGCGATACGATCGCGCTGTCGCGCCGCGTCGGCGGCCATCCGCCGTCGAGGCCGAGGAAAACCTGGATGACCGACCGGGTCTGGAACATCAGCATGAGCGGCGCCAAAAGGCTTGAAAGCAGCAGTTCGGCCGCAACCGACATACCCGCCAGCACCGCGCCGCCGAACCGTCGGACGTCTCCGGACATGATCGCGCGGACAAGGATAAGCAGTTTGGGCAGGATCAGCAGCCCGAAAATGCCGACGAGCAGCGCCATCGCTTTTGAGGTCTGATTATCGGGGAAGACCGGAAACAGCTGATAGGGCTCGGGGAAATAATCCGGTGGCGGGGTAAAGTGTGCAGCGGCAAGGCTGAGGAACAGAAAAAGCGCCCAGACCGGCGAAGACAGGTAGGCGAGGATGCCCTGGAGAAAAATGAACCGGTTCCAGGTCCTGAGCCCGGGCGCGAACAGAAGCCGTCCGTGCTGGAGATTGCCCTGGCACCAGCGTCTATCGCGCTTGGCGAACGCGATAAGGTCTTCCGGTCCTTCCTCATAGGAACCTGTGAGATCGGGATCGAGCCGCACCAGCCATCCGGCGCGCGCCAGAAGCGCCGCCTCGACATAGTCGTGGCTCAGCACGTGACCGCCGAACGGCGGCTTGCCGCTGAGCTGAGGCAGGCCGCAACTGGCCGCGAACGCACGCGTGCGCACCATTGCATTGTGCCCCCAGAAGGGCCCCTCACGGCCCTGCATCAGCGCAATGCCGCGGGCGAAGACGGGCGAAAAGAAATTGGCGGCGAACTGCATCGCCTTGCCGAAGCGCGAACGGGCTCCGACAATGGCAGGCAGGGTCTGCAGGAGCCCGAGTTTCGGTTCGGCCTCCATGCGCCGTACCATTTCGACAATGGTTTCCCCTTCCATGAGGCTGTCGGCATCGAGGATCAGGGCGAATTCGTAGGCTGCGCCCGAACGGGTGATGAAATCCTCGATATTGCCGGCCTTCTTGCCGGCGTTGTCCTTGCGGCGCCGGTAGAACATGCGGCCCCGGGCATTCCGGCTGGCGACAAGGCGCGCGAACCATTTCTCCTCGCTCTCGGCGATGGACGCGTCGCGGGTATCCGAGAGCACGGCAAAATCGAAGAGGTGGCCCATATTGGTCGCGGCAAGCGAGGCATCCATCGCGGCGATGCGCGAGAAGGTCTCGATGGGGTCTTCATTGTAGACCGGCACCAGAATGGCCGTCCGGCCCCGGATCGGCGCACCGGTCAACGCGCGGTCGTGGACCCGCTGGCGATAAAACAACCCGATGACGCTCTGGCTCGCGCCCCAGGCCAGCCAGAGCGTGCTCACGGCGATCAGGGCCGTTCGCAGGAAATCGAGCGTGCCGAGGCCGTCGGCGGAGGCGAACTGGATGAAAAGCGAAGACGCCGCAGCGCTCAGCACGACACTCAAGGCCAGCGCCGCACCCCTGTATCCCCCAGCACGGCCGGCGGAAACGCCCATCGTCCTAATATCCGCGCCGCGTTGCGAAAAGCGGCAGCCGCATCATGCGACCGAAGATATCGCGCAGCAGCCAGCTTTCGGCCTCGAGCCGCTGCCGCGGCATGGGCAAGGGGGCGTAAGGCAATTGCCCCGTAACGGCATCGTTCCGAGACTCTTCGGTTTCAGAGAGGGGAAGGGCACTCATGCGGTCGGCATCCATTGATAAAGCCACGTTTCGGTCAAGCGCTGGTTGAACCCCGCGACATGGGCGACAAGTTCGATCGTTTGCTCGCCCGTGAACCGGACGTCGATCACGAGACGCCAGACATCGGTCCCGTCGATCTTGGCAAGCGCGGTATGCACGATCTCGCCGCCGGTGATCGAAACGACCGGTTCGGGCGGTGTTTCTGTTTCAGCAGGCAGGCGGCCAAGCTTGCCGCCCTTGAAGTCAACAACGAACTTGCGCAGATCCGGTTCATTTTCGACGCCGGAGACCCCGCCATGACCGGTCCGCGTCTCGAGCACATAAGCCAGATCGGCGGACGGATCGGCATCGAGGTTGCCCCAGCGCATGCGGTAGCGGTATTCGCGCTCGTCGCCGGCCGCGACGCCCTGCTCCGGCACCCAGAAGGCCACGATGTTGTCGTTGGTTTCCATGTCGGAGGGAATTTCGACGAGCCGGACCTTGCCTTCTCCCCAATCGCCAAGCGGCTCGATCAAGAGTGAGGGACGCCGCTCGTAGTGGGCGCCGGCGTCCTGATAGTCGTCGAAGTTCCGGTCGCGCTGGAAAAGGCCGAACGCGCGGGGATTGGTCTCGGCGAAATACGAGCTGGCCAACCGCGGCGGATTGTTGAGCGCGCGCCAAAGCACGTCCCCGTCATTGCGCAGGATTTTCAGTCCATTGCTGTCATGGACCTGCGGACGGAAATCGTCGAACCGGGCGCGGTTGTTCTCGGCGTAAAGGAACATCGAGGTCATCGGCGCGATGCCGATCTGTTCGACGTCCCTGCGGAAGAAGAACCGCGCGGTGACATCAATGACCGTCTCCGCACCAGGCCGGATATCGAACCGGAGCGCCCCGGTCGCACTCTGGCTTTCGAGGGCGGCATTAACGACAACATTGCGCGCGCCCGGCGTGGGTCGTTCCAGATAGAAGGCCGAAAAGCGCGGGAATTCCTCGCTTTCGGAGAGACCGGTATTGATTGCCAGCCCGCGCGCACTCAGCCCGTAAAAATTGCCGCGCCCCAGGGCCCGGAAATAGCTCGCGCCAACAAAGGCGATGACTTCGTCAAAGAGGTCCGGCCGGTTGAGCGGGTAATTGAGCCTGAACCCGGCTACGCCCGGCAATTGCGTGTCGTCCGCAACGCTGTCGGCGAGGTCGCCGCGATAGTCGAAATCGGCCGTCGTGAAGCTGAACGGAACCGCCTGACCGTCGGCAACCTCGTAAAGGTGCACCGGCTCGTTGTAGAGCCAGCCGAGATGGAAGGCGTGCATCCGGAACGGACTGGTTTCGTCGGACCACCGCGCCTGGTCGGGGCGGAAGTGAATATGCCTGTAGGCGTCGTAATCCATATCCGCCATGAACGGCGGCAGTTCGATTGCGGCGGACGTGAAAGACTCGGCTGCGCGCGCACGCATGGCTTCGGTCAGGATGTCGAACGAGAACGCCTCCCCTGCCGGCGGAGCGGCCTCCTGGGGCGGGGCGTTTTCCTGAGCGAACAAGGCAGGGACGGCGGTCGAAGAGAGCAGCAGACTGACGGGCAGCACACCTAAAAGGAAGCGGCGGCGGGGAGAAAAGGGGGCGGATGACAAAGGCATGAAATCTGACTCTAGAAAAACCTCTCGACGTAAACACCGGCGCGTCGAACTGCGCTAGCGGCAAACGCGCAACGCCCCATGAAGTTCATGCATACCTCCTCTGCGCCTGTCGCATGACTGAATTGTCGTCGAAAATCATACCCCTAGCCGGTCCGGTTTCGGCGCCGGGAGGGCTACGTCCGGTTTGAGGCAAACTTAAGGACACCGTTCGAGCGTGGGAAAACGCCGGCGATATCGGGAAAAGCCTCCGCGGGCGCGATTTCAAAAGCCATGCCGGACGCGCCACATGACCGATCCGACAGAAATGAAAAGGAATTTCAGGTTTGACGCCAAATCCCCGTAAACAATGTTGACAATGGGTGGGTTTTTGATCAGCTTACGAAAATAAATTACAAACCAGAGGGAACGGGACAGGCGTCGCAATGAGGGTTGGCATTGTAGGGCTCGGCTTCAGAATGGGCTATCTGGCCCATGTGTTTACGGAGATGGGGCGCAATTTCGAGGTCGCCGGCTATGTCGATCCCGCCCCCGCCGGTCTGCCCTCGATGCGCGAAAAAGGCGTTGCGGCCGGCGCCTCCTACGAGAGCGTCGAGGCGTTGCTGGCCAACGAGAAGATCGATCTTCTGATGATCGGTTCGCCCAACCACATGCATCTCGACCACATCCGGCAGGGCCTCGAGGCGGGGTGCAGGGTCTTTAGCGAAAAGCCGATCGTTGCGACCGTCGAACAAAGTTACGCGCTTGCGCGTCTGATCGCGCGATATGGGCGCGACCGGCTCATGGTCGGGCTCGTGCTGCGGTACGCGCCCATGTACAAGGACCTGCGAGCAGCACAGGCGCAGGGCTTGCTGGGCGATATCGTCTCCATCGAGGCGTCCGAACACATCGAACCGGGTCACGGCGCATTTTTCATGCGCGACTGGCGCCGCTACGAGCAGTATGCCGGCGGTTTCATGCTCGAAAAATGCTGCCACGACCTCGATCTTTACAATGGCGTCGTCGGCGCACGGCCCGAACGGGTCGCCAGCTTCGGCGGCCGCAAGAGTTTCACCCCGCAGAACGCGCCGGCCAATGACGGGGCCAACGACCTCGAGGTCTACTACGCCAAGCCTTCGGGCTGGATGGGCAGCGACAAGGTTTTCGACAGCGACGGGGATATCGTCGATTTCCAGACCGCCATTGTCGAATACGAGAACGGCGTGTCGATGACGTTTCACACCAATCTCAATGTGCCCGATCAGTTCCGGCGCTTTTGCGTTATCGGCGCGAAGGGCATGGCCGAAGGCGATTTCATCCGCGGCTATCTCAGCGTCCATGAGGCGCGGACGAACGCGCATCTCATCGACAAGCACTACGCGGCGCGCACGGCGCTCTCCCAGCATTACGGCGCGGACGAGCAGATGGCCGCGGACGTCACAGCCCATGTTCTCGACGGAGCACCGCTTCCGGTCTCGGCCATCGACGCGCTCGAGGCGGGCCTGCTCGCCATGGCGATGGACGAGGCGCGGCGGACCCGCAAAGTCATTGAGATGCGCGAGATATGGGATCGGTTCGATCTCGCGCTTTCCGCCAACGCAGCCTGAGGGGAAGCGACGATGACCGGAACCCGGAGCGCCATCACATTCGCCTGGCTCCTGCTGCTTCCCGCCCTCATCTATATCCTGACGATCGTCGGCTATCCGCTCATCGACACGATCAATCTCTCGTTCACCGACGCCTCTCTGCGCCCGACCGTCAATTTCGTCGGCTGGGAGAACTACCAGGATATCTTCAATGCCGAGTTCGGCGGCATCATCGTGCGCACGATCGTCTGGACCACCTTTTCGGTGGGGCTCAAGATCCTGATCGGCACCTGCGGCGCGCTGCTGCTCAACGCCGCAATCCCGGGCCGGACGCTCTTTCGCATTCTCACCATGCCGCCCTGGATCATTCCGATCCCGATCGGCGTCTTTGCCTGGGGCTGGCTCTATAACGGGCAGTTCGGGATGATCTCGGCGATGCTCGAAGGGCTCGGGCTTACCAGCGGGCCGACGGAATTTCTCGCCTACGGCAACACCGCCTTCTGGTCGACCATTGTCACCGACGTCTGGATCGGCGTGCCGATGGTGACGATGTATCTGCTCGCCGCGGTGCAGTCGATCCCCAAGGACCTTTACGAAGCAGCATGGACGGACGGGGCCGGCCGGTTCTACCGCTTCCGGCGCATCACCCTCCCCATGCTGCTGCCCGCGATCGCGACGATGTCCACGCTGTCGCTGATCTTCACCTTCAATTCGTTCGACATCATCTGGATTTTGACCGGCGGCGGGCCGCGCGGGCAGACCACGACGATGATCATCGACACCTACAAGACCGCCATCGGCAGTTACAAATACGGCGCCGGTGCCGCGCGGGCGGTGATGATCTGCCTGTTCCTTTCGGTCTTTTGCTACTTCTACTTCCGGCTGATCAACAAAGTATCGAGGCAAGGGGCATGACGAGCACAGAGAGCATCGTGCGGGACGTCGCCACCGAGGACACGCCCGTCGTGCCCGCAACGCAGGCGCCCCCCAGGACCAGCGACACGCCGATGATCGACCGCTACGGACCGGTTGAAAAAGCGCTGCTTTACGCCGGCGCCGGGCTGTTCCTCATTTTCATCCTGATGCCGTTCATCGAGGCGGGGCTGGTTTCGCTCAAGCCCTTGAGCCACCTGTTCTCGCGCCCCTACAACTTCTTCCCCGAAAACGCATCGTTCGACGCCTATGTCACCATGTGGCAAAGCGTTCCGCTTCTGGGGCGCTATATCGCCAACGGGCTGTTCATCGCCCTGGTGCAGACGGCGCTGGCGCTCTTGCTGATCGTTCCGGCATCCTATGCGCTTGCGCGGTTCGAATTCCCCGGCCACGGGCTCATCCTCGGCGGCTTTCTCGCCGTCAGCATGTTCTCGGGCGCCGTCCTGCTGATCCCGCTTTACCGGCTGATGCGCACCTTCGGCATCCTCAATACCTACTGGGCCATGATCATCCCGGGCACGGCGTTCCTCTTGCCCACCGGCATCTGGCTCTTGCGCACCTACATGCTGCGCATCCCGCGCGAGCTCGAGGAGGCCGCGTGGGTCGACGGCGCAGGGCGGTTCTACATCTTCCGCCGCGTGGTGCTGCCGCTGGCGATGCCCGGCGTCGTCGTCGTGGCCCTGACCGCCTTCATCACGTCCTTCGCCCAGCAGTTCATCTTCGCTCTGACATTCAACTCCAAATCCGAACTGATGCCGCTTTCGGTCGGCCTCTTCTCGTTCTTCGGGCGGCAGGAAGTGATCTGGAATGAACTGATGGCCGCGAGCATTACCGGGATCGCCCCGGTGCTCGTGATGTTCGTTTTCCTGCAACGCTACCTCGTTGCAGGCATGACCGCCGGCGCAGTCAAACAATAACAAAGCGCCGAAACCGACTACCTAAGGAGAAAAGGGAACATCATTATGAAAGCACTATCGCCCAGCGTGTTGGCAGGTGCCTCCGCCGTTGCGATCCTTGCCGCGGGACTGCCGATCGGATCGGCATTCGCCCAGGACACGGTCATCCGGTTCATCCAGTGCGGCGACGAAATCGCCGAGACCTACCCCGAACTCATCGAGCAGTTCGAGGCCGACCACCCCGGCGTCTCCGTCGAGGTCGAAGTCGTCGGTTGGGGCGAGTGCCAGGACAAGGCGACGACCCTCGCCGCCGCCGGCGATCCGGTCGGGCTCGCCTATATGGGTTCGCGCACGCTCAAGCAGCTCGCCCTCAACGGCCTTATCGTCCCCATCCCGATGACCGAGGAAGAAAAGGCGTCCTACTATCCGCACATCGTCGATACCGTCACCTTCGACGGCCAGCAATGGGGCTTCCCAACGGCGTTCTCGACCAAGGCGCTCTACTACAACAAGGGCCTGATGGAAGCGGCCGGCCTCGATCCCGAAACGCCGCCCACGACCTGGGACGAGCTTTACGAGATGTCCGCGGCCGTCGCCGAGGAAACCGGCGTTTCGGGCTATGGCCTCATCGCCAAGAGCTTCGATTCCACCGCGCACCACTTCCTCAACTGGCTCTACACCAATAACGGCAGCGTCATCGACGAAGACGGCAACATCACCCTCGACAGCCCCGAAGCCATCGAGGCGCTCGCGGCGCTCGGACGGATGGTTCCGGTTTCCGAGCCCGGCGCGACCGCCTATGAATCGGCCGAGCTTCGTGCGCTTTTCAATGACGAGCAGCTTGCCTTCCTGCAGTCGGGTCCGTGGGAACGCGTGCGCTTCAACGAGGGCATCGACTGGGGCGTCGCGCCGCTGCCGACCGGGCCGAGCGCGACCGGACCGGGCACGCTCCTGATCACCGATAGCCTCGCGGTCTTCAACGGCACCGGGTATGAAGACCTGGCGATCGAATTCGCCCGCTTCCTCACCAATCCGGAAAATCAGTTCGCCTATGAATCCGTCCACGGGCTGACGCCCTTGCGTCCGGTTCCGGGCGTCGATGAACTGGTGGCCGAAGACCCGACCTGGAAGCCCTTTATCGACGGCATTCCCAATGGCGGTCCCGAACCGCTGTTCGTGGACTATCGCGGCTTCCAGGATGTCATGATCGACATGGTGCAGTCCGTGGTGCTCGGCGAAGCGACGGCGGAAGACGCCATCGCGACGGCGGCAGCCGATCTCGAGGAATACAAGTAGGTCGTCTCTTTGACCCTGGCCCCCGCGCGGCTCGACCCGCGTGGGGGTATTCCTCAAGCGACCGGCGCCAGATGCCGGGTTCCCAAGCCAACAGGAGTATCGCCTTGGGCCAGCTAACGCTATCGAAACTGAGAAAGTCGTTCAGCAACATCGAAGTCATCAAGACCGTCGACCTCGATGTCGAGGAAGGCGAATTCGTCGTGTTCGTTGGGCCGTCGGGCTGCGGAAAGTCAACGCTCTTGCGCATGATCGCCGGGCTCGAGGAAGCCACGGGCGGCGACATCGTCATTTCCGGCAAGCGGGTCAACGAGCTGCCGCCGGTCAAGCGCGGGATCGCGATGGTGTTTCAGTCCTACGCGCTTTATCCGCACATGTCGGTCTTCGAGAACATCGCCTTCCCGCTGCGCGTCGAGAAAATGAACGAGGCCGATCTCAATACCAAGGTCAACGAGGCCGCCCGCGTCCTTCAGCTCGACACACGGCTCAAGCAAAAGCCCGGCACGCTTTCGGGCGGCCAGCGCCAGCGCGTGGCGATCGGGCGGGCCATCGTGCGCGAGCCGAAGATATTCCTCTTCGACGAGCCGCTGTCGAACCTCGATGCCGCGCTGCGCGCCGAAATGCGGATCGAGCTGACCAATCTGCATAAAAAGCTCGGCGCGACGATGATCTATGTCACCCACGACCAGATCGAAGCCATGACCATGGCGGACCGGATCGTCGTGCTCAATTTCGGCGAGATCGCCCAGGTCGGCTCGCCGCTCGAGCTTTACCACAAGCCCGCGAACACGTTCGTCGCCTCCTTCATCGGTAACCCGAAGATGAACTTCCTGGAGGTCACCTGCACCGGCGCCGGCGCCGCGGGCGTCACGGTGTCACTGGACGGGTCGGGCGAGGCTGTGATCCCGGTCGCCCCGCACGAAGACCTCGTGGGCAGGACACTGACGCTGGGCATTCGCCCCGAACACGTGCATCTGGGGTCAGGCGATCTGGAACTCGCCTTCACGCCGGGCGTCATCGAGCGGCTGGGCATCCATTCTGTGGCCTATGGCACGGTCGGATCGTCCGGCGAAAACAACTTCTGCGGGCTCTTTCACGGAACAGCGGCGATCCGTGACGGGCGGGCGGCGACCGTCGGCATCAACGCGGCCGACTGCCACCTCTTCGATGAGGACGGGCAGGCGCTCGAGCGGCAGATCGAGCTTTCCCAAGCCGACGAGGCTCTGGTCGATCACACGGCGGCGTAGGCCCCTACCAGACCCGGCCGCGTGCAGCGACCGGGAGGGTACGCGTCACGACGCCGTCGCGGTGAAACACGACGGCGTCGAACATGTTCGAAACCACGCAGGTATGGTTGGGGATGATGCGGAGCTTATCCCCGATCCGGGGCTTTTTCCCGCACGCAGAGAGGTCGACCACGGCGTGCTCCTCCGAGAGCGTGGTGATGCGCGCATCCGGGTAGTCGACGATCAGGCCGTAGTCGTCAAAGCCGAGCAGGTCCGAAGTCAGCGCCTTGGAGCCGGAATCGAGGACCGCCCGGTTTTCGGCAGGACGCGACACGACGGTCGCGAGCACGTGCATGGCGCACCGATCGAGGCCCGCATGGCCTGCGCGCACCATGGCGCGGTCGTTATAGATATATGTTCCGGCCCGGTACTCTGTCGCCGAGGGCACCTTGTGGGCGGAAAAAAGGCTGGGCGTACCGCCGGTCGAAACCACGGGGCAGTCGATCCCCGCCTGGGCGAGCGCAGCGCGGGTGGCGGAGAAGAAGGCTTCCACCGTGTCTTCCGAGGACGGCCGGGGATAGGTCAGAACCCCGCCGAAACGCAGGCCCGGCGCGGCGGCGATCGCCTGGGCTAGCGCCAGGGCTTCGGTGGGGGTTTGCACACCGCAGCGACCGCCTCCCGTATCGCATTCGACAAGCACCGTTAGCGGGCGGTCCGCGGAGAATGCGGCGGCAAGCCCCTCGACCGTCTTCAGGCTGTCGGCAACGACCTTGAGGTTCGTGCGGGCATTCAGGGCCGCGAGCGGGGCGGTTTTCTCCGCGCCGAGTATGTTGAACGTGATGAGGATATCCTCAAAGCCCGCATCGGCGAAAACCTCGGCCTCGGAGATTTTCTGGCAGTTGATGCCGCTTGCCCCCGCGTCCCGCTGCGCCCCGGCCAGGGCCGGGAGCTTGTGGGTCTTGATGTGCGGCCGGAAGGCGATCCCATGCGCGTCCATATAGTCCTGGACGCGCGCGATATTGGCGGCAACGACGGCCTCGTCGATCACCGGCACCGGGGTCGAGAGGTCAAGGATAGATGTTCCGACGGTCATTGTTCGGCTCGAAGTGGGGACGACGGCACTATTTCTCGCTCGGTTCGGGGATTTTTTCCATAAGCCCGTGCGGATCGGCGACCATCGGCCAGATATCCCGCCGGGCCTTGCGATAGGGCGTCTTCGCGGGATCGTTCGGATAGGGCGTTCCGGCCGCACAATAGATGATGCGGCTCGCGATGCGCGAGAACGAATCGTAGAAATGGTTGGTCGATTTGACCACGAGTATGTCCTTGGCGCCGGGATCGACCCCCAGCGCGGAAAAGAGGCTCGGGTCGAAGCTCTGGGCGCGGGTCGAGTTGAGGATGACATCGATCCCCTCGACCTCGACGAGCGCACAGTCGCCCATCGGCACGAAGCTGTCGCCGAAGCGCATTTCGGCCTTGGGGACCACACGCGCGATGCGGACATGGGCGTCGATGGGATCGCCGGTGCCCGGCGCTGATTTGGCGCCGAAGCGCAGGGGGATATGGGCCCCCTCGCCCGCCGCCATGCAGATCTGGACGGCGATCGGATCCCAGATCGTGCCGAGGGCGGCGTTGGTGACGCCACGCCTGAGGAGTTCGGCAAGGACGATGGTCGCATCGCCCGCCGTGCCGCCGCCGGGATTGTCCCACATGTCGGCAATCACAACGGGCCCTCCGGATACCGACAGCGCCTCGTCCACTGCCGTTGCGACGTCCGCTTGCGGCATGAGGAAGGTGCCGCGCAGGGCAAAGAGCTCCATGCCGAGCCGTTCGGCAAGCGCCTCCCCCTTTTGCCGGTTGCCGTTGGTGACGGCGACGATCCTGGTACCCATCTCCGGAACGTCCCCGGCCATGAACCCGTGAATGACCGAGAGCGAGAGCACGTCGGGGTCCTCGCGCTCGATGCGCATCAGCTTTTCGACGAAGCCGCGCATGGGCTCGCGCGAGGTCGGGAAGACGTCGATCATCCTGACGTCGAAGACCGACATGACGGGTTCGACCTCGCCTTTGAGGCGCCCCGCCGCGATGCGCCAGAGATCCTCCGCGCGTTCGACGAAATCGGTGTGAGGGAATTCCTTGAAGGCGACGAAAAAATCGGCCGCCGCGCACCGGCGCGCGGTCAGGTGGCTATGGGGGTCGAGTTCGGCGCATACGAGGATGTCCGGGCCCACGATCGCACGCACACGCTCGAGCAGATCGCCCTCGGGATCGTCGTAGCCGTCGGCGACCATGGCGCCGTGCAGCCCCAGCACCACGCCGTCCACGGGCATCGCCGCGCGGAGTTGATCGAGGATCTCGTCGCGCAGGGATTCGTAGGTCTGCCTGTTTATGAGACCCGCGGGGTCGGCCCAGGCGCTGGTGCCTTCGATCAGCTCCCAGCCGAGTTCCCTCGTGACAACGCGCCCGACGGTCAGGGGCGCGGAGCACAGGGTCGGTGTCGCCGGATGGGTGCCGGGGGGCGCATAGAGCGAGGCTTCGAACGCCCTGCGGTCGATGCAGATGGGGGAAAAGGTGTTCGTTTCGGTTGCTAGGACGGCAACGAAAAGGCGCAAGCGGTTCTTCCTTGTCGAGCGATGCTGACGCGGCTCTCAGGCCGTCGTGCTGCCGCCTCCCATCGGATAAGGCATATAGCCGGTAAAGCCGGAGATCTTCCAGCGCTCCTCATGGCGGCGGCAATAGTAGAGCGTTTGCCACCGCATCTCGTCATATCCCCCGTCGGCGCGCTTGATGCCGCCGTTGAATTTCTTGTGCGCGAGCGCCAGATCGCCGGCGATCTCGATCTCGGTCAGGTTCGTCGTTGCAAAGATCGCCGCGCGCGGGTCCTCGGCAAACTCTTGCTGCGCGAAGTCGGCAGCCTGACGCAGCCATTCGTCGCGATAGGCATCGAGGGACGGGAATCCGAGCCGCCAGTCGTCCGGGTTCGGCGCCCGCCGGCCGTCGATGCCGATGAATCCCTCCGCGACAAAGTCGTCCGCGACCATGCTCCAGTTCGCGGAAAGGAATGCATCGATGTCGCGCGGCACGAGCATCTCCCAGATGGCACGCCGGTCGGCGTCGGTAGCGGCAAATGGATTGGCGAATGGGTCTGTCATTGAAATTTTTTACACGATCTGCGATTTTTCCTAGCGAAAATCCCCTGAATCTGGTCAGATGTCAACCAAACAGGAAAATGATTTACAAAATTGTCGCGTAGAAGGGGCGAATATGACCATTAAGCGGTATGGCGCGGAAAAGAGCGGGGCCGGCGGGCAGAACCTGCCCTTCGCGCGTGCGGTCGAAGCGGATGGCTGGCTCTATGTTTCCGGTCAGGTCGCAATGAAGGACGGCGAGATCATCAACGGTAATATCGTCGAACAGACGCACCTGACGATCCGGAACGTCCTGGCGATTCTCGATGAGGCCGGGTACGGGCCCGAGCACATCGTGCGCGTTGGCGTGTGGCTCGACGATCCGCGCGACTTCTGGTCGTTCAACGGCGTCTACAAGAGCTATTTCGGCGAACATCCGCCGGCCCGCGCCTGTGTGCAATCGCGTATGATGGTGGACTGCAAGGTCGAAATCGACTGTGTTGCCTATAAGTCCGAAAAGGACTGACCGGAGCGGCCCACGGGAGGAGCGACATATGGACATCATGGCCACATTGCAGGACGAAATGGACAATCTGAGCCGCTCGGAACAGCGGATTGCCGATATCGTGCTGTCGGACACCAGCTTTGCGATGAACGCCTCGATCATCGAGCTTGCCGCGCGGGCCGAAGTGTCGCCGCCGACCGTGACGCGCTTCTGCCGGCGGCTGAACTGCCAGTCCTTTTCCGAGTTCAAGGTCCGCATCGCCCAGACCGCCTATATCGGCACGCGCTACCTCAATCCCGAAACCGAGGCACAGTCGGCGCGCGACATCGCCGAGAACATCGTCACCAAGGCGCAGTCGGCGCTCTATTCGGTGCATGGCAACCTCGACGTCGACCTCATCGAGAAAGCCGCGGCAAAGGTCGCAAATGCGGGCATGGTTTACGCCTTCGGGTCGGGGGGCAATTCCGCGATGCTGGCGAACGAACTTCAGAACCGCCTGTTCCGGCTCGGCCTGAGGGTTACCGCAAGCGCGGACCACACCATGCAACTCATGCTCGCCGCGGCGATGCAGCCCGACGACGTCATCATCGCGTCCTCGTTCTCGGGCCGCAACATGGAGCTGGTGCGCACCATCGAAACCGCGCGCGGATACAAGGCGCTCGCGATCGCCCTGACGCGGCCGGACAGCCCGGTCGCCGCCGCCGCCGATATCGTGCTGCCGGTCGATCTGCGCGAGGGCGTGCGGATCATGCGTCCGACCTCGAGCCGGTATGCGTTTTTGATCCTCGTCGACATCCTGGCCAACCTCGTCGCGGTCAAACGCAACCAGGCCGCCGTCGAACCGCTGCGGCGGATCAAACAGCAACTCGTCACCTATCGCGACAAGGACGACAGCGAGGTTCTGGGTGACTAGCCGGGGGCGTTCATCGTTCTTTTCATCGTGTCCATCGTAACGACATCGGAGACGCCATGAGTGCATCGGTTGCCATTGTTACCGGAGCGGGCGGGGATATCGGCCGGGCCATTGCGCGCAAGCTGATGCGCGCGGACCGCGTCGTCGTTCTTGCGGACAAGGACAAGGATGCGGCGGATCGCAGCGCTGCGGCACTTTCCCACGATGGTTGCAGCGTTGCCATCGCCTGCGACGTGACGGACCCAACCTCCGTCGCCGCCATGATTGCCGAGGCGTCCGGGCATGGCGGTATCGATCTTCTGGTCAACAACGCCGGCGCCTCGCTGGGCGTCAGCCTCCAGTCCTCGACGCCCGAGAGCTGGGCGCAGGACGTCGCGCTCAATCTCAACGGCGCATTCCACTGCTTTCACGCCGCCGCGGACCACCTCAAGGCCAATGCGGGCGCCGTCGTCAACATCGCATCGGTCAACGGAACCGGCACGTTCGGGCACCCCGCCTACAGTTCCGCCAAGGCCGGCCTTATCCATTTCACGCGCATGATCGCGGTCGAATATGGCAAATTCGGCGTCCGCGCCAACGCCGTCGCGCCGGGCACAGTGCGCACGCAGGCCTGGGAAGAGCGGGCGCAGGCCAATCCGAACGTCTTTGAAGAAGCCCGCCGCTGGTATCCGCTCGAGCGCATCGCCCGTCCCGAAGACATCGCCAATGCCGTCACCTTCCTCGCCGGCCCGGAAGCCGCCGCGATCACCGGCGTTTGCCTGCCGGTCGATTGCGGGCTTTCCGCCGGCCAGGCCGAACTCGCCAGAACCTTCGCTCAATCCACCGACTTCTAGGAACGCAAATGCCCTACCCCGCCCTGCGCCTCGAATCCCAATGGGAACCTGCAGCCACGCCCGGAGGCAGGTTCACCTTCACGCTTGCCAATTTTACCGGCGCCACGCTCGAGAACTTCACCCTCGCCTACTCGTCCCTCACGCGCACGCAGAAGGATCACACCTGCGAAAACGCGACGCTCAAGCAGGTGATCGCCAACTTCCATGAGTACGCGCCTCCGCCAGGAACGGCGATCCCTGACGGGGAGGCGTGGACCTTCACGGTCGAGGGACTGAACCGGCCCGCCAAGCACATAACCGACGGCGCCAAGAGCGCTTATGTCGCGCGGGCCGATGGCAGCACACTGCCGGTCGTGGTGGGGGACCTCGTCCTCAGGGGCGCCAAAGCGACGCCCCCTGCCCCGCGTTTGCCCGAAGGCAGGCTCGATCAGCCGCTCTTCATGCTGCCCTGGCCCAACGGCGTAACGATCTCCGAAACGCGGCCGGCCCCGGTGGCGCTCTATTGCGCAGAAGGCACAAACCGCGCCGCGCGCGCTGCTCTCCACGACATCGCCGCGCTTTCGGATCGCCTCTTTCCCGAGCTTGCCACGCCGTTTTCGCTGGTGCCGGTCGAGGGCGGGTTGCCGATTGCGTTCGGAGTGGATGAAAGCCTGCCCGAAGAGGGCTATCGCGTCGAATTCGGCGCCGACGGCGTCGCACTTGCCAGCAGCACCGATGCCGGTTGCCGCTATGCGCTCATCACGCTGGCGCAATTGATCTACGGCGCCCGCGCCGACACCGCGCGCTTCGCTTTTCCGGCCGCAGGCACCATCGAGGATGCGCCCCGCTATGGCTGGCGCGGCAGTCATCTCGACGTCTCCCGGCATTTTTACCCCATCGCCGACGTCGCCCGCTTCATCGATATCCTCGCCTGGAACAAGCTCAACATCTTTCATTGGCACCTGTCCGACGACGAAGGCTGGCGGCTGGAGATCGACGCCTATCCGCAGCTCACGGACATCGGCGCGAAGCGCGGTCACGCCGAAGCGCTCGTACCGCAGCTCGGCTCGGCAGCGGAACCGTATGGGGGGTACTATACCAAGAACGAGGTGCGCGACCTGATCGCGCATGCGGCAGCGCTCAATATCGAGATCGTCCCGGAAATCGACATCCCCGGTCACTGCACGGCCGTGCTCAAGGCCCTGCCGGACCTGGCCGACGGGCAGGAGGCTCCCGACAGCTACCATTCGGTACAGGGTTATCCCAACAATGCCCTGAACCCGGCCATCGAGGACACCTATACGTTCCTCGAAACCGTTCTGGGCGAAATCGCGGAGCTGTTCCCATCCGACTACATCCATATCGGGGGCGACGAGGTGGCCGACGGCTCGTGGCTCGCTTCGCCTCTCGCCAAGGGCTTGATGGCGCGCGAAGGGCTCGAGGGCACGTTCGGCTTGCAGGCGTATTTGCTCGGGAAGGTCAAAACCATGCTGACCGCCCGCGGCAAGAAGATGTCGGGCTGGGATGAAGTCTCTCACGGCGGCGGCGTCGATCCCGAGGGCACCTTGCTGATGGCCTGGCAGAAGCCGGAAAACGGCGTCATGCTCGCCGAGCAGGGCTATGAAGTCGTGATGACGCCCGGCCAGGCCTACTATCTCGATATGGTTCAGGCCGAAGCCTGGCTCGAGCCGGGCGCGAGCTGGGCCGGCACGGTGCCGGTCGAGCACAGCTACACCTATGAGGCAGCGGGCGAATTTCCCGCCGAGCTCGCCGGCAAGCTCAAGGGCGTTCAGGCCTGTATCTGGACCGAGAACCTCTTCAATCACGGGCTCTTCAACCGGCTGGTCTTCCCCCGGCTCTCGGCTGTCGCCGAGGCTGGATGGACGCATACGTCCAACAAGGCGTGGCCGCGCTTTGCTGCGCTGGCACCCCTGATGCCGCTGCTCTGAGGAAAGCCCCATGCGAATCGCAGTCGGCGGCTTTCATACCGAGTCGAGCACCTACAATCGGGTTCTGGCGACCGCGGAGGACTTCGTCATCCTCCGCGGGGCCGACCTCCTTGAAGCCCCATACTTTGCGTTCCTTGGCGACTACGATGCGGACTTCCTGCCCACCTTCCACGCCCGCGCGGTGCCAGGCGGGCCTATCGCCCGGGCAACCTATGACGCGTTCAAGGCCGAGTTTCTGGACCGTCTGACCTCCTATGGGGAGATCGACGGTCTCTATCTTGCGCTTCACGGCGCGGCGTCGGTGGAAGGGCTGGAGGACGCCGAGGGCGACTTTATTGCCGCGGCGCGCGCGGCAGTCGGCCCGCATTGTCCGATCGCCGCGAGCTACGACCTCCACGGCAATCTCTCCCAGCCGATCATCGACGACCTCGACATGTACTCGACCTATCGCACCGCGCCGCATATCGACGTCGAGGAGACGATGCGGCGCGCGGTGACCATGCTGGTGCGGCACCTTGAAACCGGCGAGATGCCGCACATAGTCTGGTGTCCGGTTCCCGTCGTGATGCCGGGGGAAAAATCCGCAACCACCGACGAGCCCGCCAGGAGCCTTTATGCACCGCTGCCGGAGATCGATGCGCGCGACGGCATCTGGGATGCCTCTCTGATGGTGGGCTATGTCTGGGCCGATCAGGCCCGCGCCACGGCGGCTTCCGTCATCACCGGCACCGATCCTGAGGCGATGGAAGCGGCCGCCATCGAGCTCGCCACCGCCTATTGGAACGCGCGTAACGATTTCGCCTTCGCGGTCAAAACCGGCACGATAACCGAATGCGTCGATTGGGCGATGGCATCGGAAACCGCGCCGGTCATTCTGGCGGATTCGGGCGACAACCCCACCGCGGGGGGTGTCGGGGATCGGGCGGATGTGCTCGGCGCGCTCATCACCGCCGACGCCCAGGGGGTTGTCCTCGCGGCCATTGCCGACCGCCCAGCAACGGAAGCGGCCTATGCGGCAGGTGTCGGCAGCGCGGTACACACGCGCATCGGCGCATCGCTCGATCCCACCGCAAGCGCGCCGATTGAAGTGGACGCAGAGGTGGTCTTTCTGGCGCAGACCGAGACGCCCGCCGAGCGCGAGGCGGTGCTGCGGATCGGAAGTATCCTTGCGGTCGTTTCCGCCCGGCGCCGGCCCTACCACAACCTCGCGGACTTCGAACGCCTGGGGCTCGATCCCCGAGAGGCGCGGATCGTGGTGGTGAAATCGGGTTATCTCTCCCCCGAGCTCGCCCCCATCGCCAACCCGGTGCTGATGGCGCTTTCGCCCGGCGCCGTCGATCAGCATGTCGAGCGGCTGGCACGCGAGAAGAAGACCGTCCCGACCTTTCCCTTCGACAGGGACTTTTTGTGGCAGCCGAAGGTCTACGCGTCGGCGCGCAAGGCGCGGTAACCGGTAAGACGAGACCGGCGCGAGCATTGCTGCCCGCGCCGGTCGTATGTCTTCCAAATCGGCAATCGCCCGGTCAGTCGCCGTCCATGGCAAAGACGGTCTTGGTCTTATCGCTCGCAAGCATACGCCAGATCGACGGCCCCAGGAGCGCGGCTGCGGCGATGGCGTAGATCGTCAGCGCAATCGGCGAATCGACCAGGAACGACCAATCGCCCCGGTTGATCATCAACCCGCGCCGCAACTGCTCCTCGGCCAGCGGTCCAAGGATCGCACCGACCAGAACGGGTGCCAGCGGATAGCCGAACCGGCGCATGACGAAGCCCAGGAGCCCGAAGCCGAGCAGCAAAACGAGGGCGAATACCGAGCCCTGCGCGCCGATGGTCCCGAGCGTCGCAAAGGTCAGGATGCCCGCGTAGAGCCAGGGCCGCGGGATCATCAGAAGCCGCACCCAGACCCCGACAAAGGGCAGGTTGAGAACCACCAGCATCAGGTTGGCGATAAAGAGCGACGCCACCAGGCCCCAGACGAGCCCCGGATCGTTGGTGAACAGCAGCGGGCCGGGCTGGAGCCCGTACTGCTGGAAGCCCGCCAGCATCATGGCCGCGGTCGCCGAGGTCGGCAGGCCGAGCGTCAGAAGCGGGATCAGCGTCCCCGCTGCCGAAGCGTTGTTCGCGGCCTCCGGACCGGCAACGCCTTCGATGGCGCCCTTGTCGGATTCGAACTCCTCTCTTGCGACGCCGCGAGCGGTTTTGCGCTCGGCGGAATAGGAGAGGAAGGTCGGGATTTCCGCACCGCCGGTGGGCAACGGCCCGAACATGAAGCCGAGTCCCGCGCCCCGGAAGTAGGAGGGGATGATACGCCGGATGTCGAGCCAGGAAAGCCAGACCGACCCCTTGATCGCCTCGACCTTGTCGTCACCGCCGATCTTGCGCGAGGCGATGAACAGCGTCTCGCCGATGGCGAAAAGCCCCACCGCGACGATCGCGATCGAAATGTTGTCTCGCAGTTCGGGAATACCGAAAGACAGCCGCGCCTGCCCCGTGAGCTTGTCGATGCCGACGAGGCCGATTGCCAAGCCGACAAAGAGTGCCGTCAATCCGCGCGCCACCGAGCCGCCGAAGGCCGCCGAGACGGTCACGAACGACAGCACCATCAGCGCAAAATACTCCGCCGGGCCAAATGAAAGCGCGACCTTGACCATGAACGGCGAAACGAGCGCGAGCCCGAGCGTTCCCACCGTACCGCCGAAAAACGAGCCGATCGCCGCCGCGCCCAGCGCCTTGCCGCCCCGTCCGTCGCGGGCCATCTTGTTACCCTCGACCGCGGTCATAATCGATGCGGTTTCCCCGGGCGTATTGAGCAATATCGATGAGATCGCCCCGCCATACATGCCGCCGTAGTAGATGCCCGCGAACATGATGAGCGAGCCGGTTGCGCCGAACGAGAGCGAAATCGGCAGCAGGAGTGCCACGGTAAGCGCCGGGCCGATCCCCGGCATGACGCCGACCGCGGTGCCCAACAGCACGCCGACCAGCGCGAAGGCAAGGTTCATTGGCTGTGCGGCGACGAGCAGCCCCTCGAGCAAAAGACCGAAGGTATCCATATCTTTTGTCTCCTAACCCCGGATCGCGCCATCTATGACGCGCTCGAGCGGACCGGCGGGCAGCGACAGGCTCAGCCCGTGCTTGAACAGCACGTAAAGCACGGCGGAAACGCCGATCCCCACGAGCACCGTCAGCCAGACCGGCTTGCGCCCCATGCCCCGCGCGGCAAAGCCGAAGAGCGCGCCAGAGGCGAGAATGAAGCCGGCGCCGGCATAAAGCAGGACGGTTTCGGCCAGAACCGCGCCGATCACCCAGGCGACTGCCGGGAGGTTCATCGGCTCACGCTCTGGAAAGCTGTTGCGTAGCGCCATCAGTACTGTCGCGACGCCGAAAATGGCCAATCCTGCGGCAACCAGATACGGAAAGATCTCAGGACCGAATTGCGCGTAGGAGCGCCGGGCCGGGTAAGTCGCACCGTCCCAGGCAATGAGCGCGGCGAACAGGAACAGCGCGACCGCGATCGCGAGGCCGCCAAGGTCCCGCGCGGTCTTGTGAGGATAGGGAGACCGGCTCGCGCCGGCCTCCCCGCCATGTGGGGTTTCGGTGCTCACTCGGAGATACCCAGTTCCTGCAGGATCGCCGTCGTCGAGGCGATCGCGTTGGTGAGATATTCCTCGAACGCAGGGCCGTCCATGTAGGTGTTGACCCAGCCCCGGGTCTGAAGCTCATCATTCCAGGCCTGCGAGCCGGCCATGGTCTGGATCAAATCGACGAGTTCGGCCTTTTCCTCATCGGTGATATCTGGCGCCGCGGCGATCATGCGCCAGTTCTGGACATCGACCTCATAGCCCTGTTCGACGAAGGTCGGCGCATCGGTATACTCTTGCCGTTCAGGCGCGGTGATCCCGATGGGACGCAGTTCGCCTGCTTCGATCTGAGCCGCGAATTCGCCGTAGCCGGAGACGCCGGCCGTCACCTGGCCGCCAAGGATCGCGGCCAGCGCTTCACCACCGCCCGAATAAGGGATGTAGTTGATGAGCGCCGGATCGACGCCGGCTGCCTTGGCGAACATGCCGGCTGCAATATGGTCGACGCCGCCCGCGGAACCGCCGGCCCAGGTTACCGAGCCGGGATCGTTGCGCAGCATTTCGGCGAGGTCGTCGGCGTTCTGGATCGGGCTGTCGGCGGGGACGACGACGATCTCGTATTCGCCCGTCAGCCGCGCAAGCGGCGTGATGTCGTCGAGCCCGACGGGGGAATCGTTGGCAATCACTGCCCCCACCATTACGTATCCGCCAATGATGGTCGCGGTCGGGTCTCCGGCGGACTGATTGATGAATTGCTGCAATCCGATGGTGCCGCCCGCACCCGCGACGTTCTCGACCTGAATGTTGGAAACGAGGCCCTCGTTCTGGAGCGTCGCCTGAATCGTGCGCGCGGTCTGGTCCCAACCGCCGCCCGGCGAAGCCGGCGCCATGATCGACAGGCTGTCGATGGCCATCGCCGGGGCGCCCATAAGCGCGGCTCCGGCGAACACGGCACCGGCGAGTTTGAAACGGGAAATGAAGTTCACTGTTTTCCTCCTCAAGGGTTCATTCGCGCCCGTCCACGTTCGGGTCCGGGCGAGGCGAGGAGCACAAAAGAGAGAGAAAACGTGTCGTAGGCGCCCAATTCCGCCCAGGCGAAACAGGCCGGCGCAAAGCACCGGTTTCCGGCGCTTTCCTCCCAGTTCTCCCTCTTGCCAAGCCGCCCTTTCACCCGCAAAAGTGAACAATTGAGACGGCGCGGCAAGCTCCTGGAAAGCACAATAAGCCCGCTAGCTGTCATCAACCTGTCAAGGGAGGACACTCACTGCGTATTCTTGTGGTGGAGGACACCGAGGACGTCGGAGAGGCAGTGGTCGGCGCCTTTACACGGCTGGGCCATGCCGTCGACTGGCAGAAAACGCGTGCCGGCTCGGCGGACGCCCTGGCGGTTCAGGACTATGCCCTCATCGTTCTCGATATCAACCTGCCGGATGGCAGCGGCTTCGACCTGCTCGCGGAAATAC
This sequence comes from Pelagibacterium xiamenense, assembly GCF_021166475.1. GTDB lineage: Bacteria > Pseudomonadota > Alphaproteobacteria > Rhizobiales > Devosiaceae > Pelagibacterium > Pelagibacterium xiamenense. The sequence goes on along the minus strand of NZ_JAJOYS010000001.1, from coordinate 902,356 downwards.
GCTCGAAGGGTCTGCAGACCCCTGTTCTGGTTCTGACGGCGCGCGCGCTGGTGGACGACAGGGTCGACGCGCTCGATACGGGCGCGGATGACTATCTGGTCAAGCCGTTCGACTTCCGCGAGCTCGAAGCCCGGGCCCGCGCCCTTCTCCGCCGTCGGCAAGGGAGCGCGACAACGACGCTTTCGGCCGGCAATGTCGTGCTCGACCCCAGATCGCGCGCTGTCACCCTCGATGGCCGCCCGGTCGAACTCACCCGCCGCGAAATCGCACTTCTGGAGATATTGATCGGCCAGCCGGATCGCGTTTTTTCCAAGTCCGATCTCCTCGACCAGCTCTATGGCTTCGAGAACGAGGCCGGACCGAACGCGATCGAGCTCTATATCGGGCGTTTGCGCAAAAAGCTCGCGGGCGCCAGCGCTGAGATCCGTACGCTGCGAGGCATGGGCTACCAAATCGTCGTGAACAAGGCGCCCAGGGCATGACCGAGACCCGGTCGCCGCGCCGCTTCTCTCTCTTCTGGCGTCTGACGGGGATCATCTCGCTGGTGCTGGTCGCGGGCGCGGCGGCGCTCACGTTCGCCGCGTGGTCCTATGCCCGGGTCGCCGCCGACAATGCCTATGACCGGCTGCTGATCGGTGCTGCACGCCAGATCAGCGAAACCGTTTCGGCCGACGCGGGGGCTGTCACTGTGGATGTGCCCATTTCCGCGCTCGAAACGCTGTCCATCTCGCGCTCCGACCGGGTTTACTATCAGGTCGCCGCGCCTGACGGCGCCATCATCACCGGATATGACGACTTGCCACTTCCCGGCAACGGCGCGATGCCGTCGGACGACGCGGTGGTCGGCAATGCCAGGTTTTTGGGACACGACATCCGACATGCCTCCGTCTGGCGCTACCTCGCCGAACAAGGTGCGACGGGCTGGGTGCGGATTACGGTGGCGCAGACGCGCGAAGCGCGCAACGCGTTGACCTGGGAACTGACCCTGGGGGGCCTGCTGCCGGTGCTTGCGATGAGCATCCTGGCGCTCATCGCGCTGATGGCTGCTGTCCGGTTTGGTCTACGCCCCCTGCGGCGGCTCGAAGAGGCTCTTTTGAAGCGCGACCCCAACGACCTCAAGCCGCTCGACGTGGATACGCCGCTTGAAGTGGACGCGCTCGTTGAGGCCATCAATCGCTTCATGGCACGGCTCTCCGAGCGCCTCGGCGCCATGCAGCGGTATATCGAAACCGCTGCGCATCAATTGCGCACGCCGCTGACGGGCATTTCCGCGCAGGTCGAATTGCTCGACCGCGCGAAGGACGCCAAGGGGCGCGACGCCGCGACCGCCCGGCTGCGCAAACGCGTCACCGAGGTCGGACGGCTGGCCAACCAGCTTCTAAGTCACGCCACGGTCATCCACCGCGCCGAGGCCGTCTTACCCAATATCATCGATCTTGCGCAGATCGCTCGTAACGCCGTGTCCGATGCGATGCTCGAGACGATAGAGCGGGATCTCACGGTTCGCGTCGACGTCCCGGATAGGCCGGTCATGATCCGCGGCGATGCCGTCGCCCTGCGTGAGGCCATGCGCAATCTTGTCGAGAACGCGCTGGCCTATGGCGCCCCGACGCGCATAACGGTCCGGCTCGAGGACGGCCCGGAAGCCGCGACCCTGGCGGTTTATGACGATGGCCCCGGCATTGCCGCAGCGGACTGGGAGCGATTGCGCGCCCGCTATGTGCGCGGCGAGCTCGGCGGCTCCGGTTCGGGCCTCGGGCTGGCCATCGTTTCCGATGTGGTCCGCGCCCATGCCGCGCGGCTGGAAACCCTCACCGCTCCCAATGGCGATTTCGGCATCGCCATCGTCTTTTCCCGAAAGGCGATCCGATGAAGCTTTCGACCTTCGTTCTTCTTGCCCTGTGCCTCGCAACGCCGGCGGCCGCGCGCGACGTCTACATGTTTCCGGCCCCGGGGCCGGAAACTGAAACGCTCGTGATCGAAGCCTCGGCCGACCTCGTCGCTATCGAGCCGCTCATCCGGGATTTTCAAGAGATCGAGCCGGGTGTGACAATCCAGTACGCGGATTCTCTGACCAACGACGTGTTCGCCGCCGCACTCGAGGCCTGCCGCAAAGAAACGGTGTTTGCCGACCTGATGATCACCTCGTCGGTCGACCACATCGCCAAGCTCACCAATGACGGGTGCGCCCAGCGCCACGAATCCGCCGCCACCGAGGCCATTCCGGACTGGGCGAACTGGCGTAACGAAGCCTTCGGGTTTTCCTTCGAGCCTGCCGTCATCGTCTTCAATCGCGCGTTGGTTCCCGAAAGCGACGTCCCGCTGACCCGCAACGCGTTGGTCGAACTCTTGCGTACCAAGCCTGACATCTACAATGGCCGGGTGGGCACCTACGACATCACCCAATCGGGTATCGGCTATCTCTTTGCGTTTTTCGATGCCGAGCAGTCCTCGGTCTTCGGCCGGCTGCTCGAAGGGTTCGGCCGCGCCGACGCCGTGCTCGCCTCCACCACGGGCGCGATACTCGATCAGATCGAAAGCGGCGAAGTGCTGATCGGCTACAACCTTCTGGGGTCCTACGCCTATGGCCGGCTCGCAGCGGGCGCCCCGATCGGCATCGTTCTGCCGCACGACTTTACCATCGTGCTCTCGCGCGCTGCGCTCATTCCGCCGCACGCGGAAAATCCAAGAGCCGGCGCCCGGTTTCTCGACTACCTCCTCTCCGAACGCGGACAGAACGTCGCCGCGCAATCCTCGTTCTTCTTTGCTTTCGACCGGCCGCCGCCCGAGAATGTCCTTGCCGCCGACGAATCGGGCGGTGCGACGTTCTACCGCCCGATCGTGCTGGGCCCTTCGCTACTGGTCACCCTCGACCAGGCCAAACGGGCCCGCTTTCTGGCCGACTGGCGCGACGCGATGAGTCTACCCTGAGCATTGGAAATTATGTCGGACAAAGCGGGGGAATGGTGCCCAGGGGCGGAATCGAACCACCGACACGCGGATTTTCAACGTGACCGTAGCTTCGGATCGCCGTCGACATCATGCTGCATACGGCACAATGGATAGCAAGCAATGCCAGCGTCCGCACCGATCGAGCGTTGCTACGTGAGACCAGCTCCGACTATCAATTGCCTCAAGTTTTGATTCCCCACTGTTACCCTTTGACGAGGTCGATGCGGGGGCATCGTGAAATCGGCAATTCAACTGTGAGCAATTCAATGAGAGATTTTGAGGAGTTATTCTCGCTAGCCGAAAATCTGCGTAGCACCGCTGAACTTGGGCATGGTGATGAGTTCAACGCCCCACTTGAGGCATTGCAGGCCGTCGCAAATAAAGTCCAGAAGTCATTCTCGGGATCGTGGCTTGGCTATCACTCGCGGGTTTATTACGCCAATCTGGTTCCGGCACCACCGGGCGCTAACTTCAGCCAAGAGTGGGGCCTTAAAGAACTTTTTGGGGACATGGGTTCACACGGTGACTGGCGAGAATTCGACGCCGAAACCGTCAAGGGACATATTGCCGACCTTGCTGGCAATCCTGACCTTACAGCACAGCGAGAGGCGGCCGAAAAAGCGATTGAAACGTTTAGATCTTGCAAGTCAGATATATTGTCGATCCTTGGCGATCAACTCGAGCAGAAGCCAGACCGGTTCCTTCAAGCCCTCTTGGATGAACTTGAGGCGCTTAAACCCATGTCCGTAGGTGACGTAGTGCAGCATTGGTCCCCAAGTGGGCAGATCATGACCAGAGACATGGTAGCGATGGGTCAGAGAACACAGGTGCCGCCTCACATTGAGCCGCTAGCTGAGGTCGCCTCTATCCGTCATTCATTCGGAATTTGCACGAACGCGGCTGACATCGCAGCAAAGGCTGCTTCGCACTTGGAGCGCAAGAGCCGAAGAAACGCGGCAGCGGAACGAGTTGGCACAAACGTGTTCATTGGTCACGGCAGAGCCGGTGCATGGCGCGAATTGAAAGATTTCGTTCAAGACCGACTTGGTCTGCCGTGGGATGAGTTCAACCGGGTACCCGTGGCTGGAGTGACAAACATTGCTCGCCTTTCGGAAATGCTGGACGCTGCTGCCGTTGCCTTGCTTGTACTGACCGCGGAAGATGAATTGGCCGACGGTGGCATGCAGGCGCGAATGAACGTAATCCACGAGGCAGGTTTATTCCAAGGTCGACTAGGCTTCACAAGGGCCATAGTCCTACTCGAAGAAGGCTGCGAAGAGTTCAGCAATATTCAAGGACTTGGTCAGATACGCTTCCCAAGAGGAAACATCGGCGCCGCGTTCGAGGAAGTACGGCGCGTTCTCGAAAGAGAAAAGCTGATAGGCGACAATTAGAATACGTTCTTCACCCTCAGGTTTCTGGCCACATAGTGAACCCTGACAGACCTTCGTCTCCTCGTCATTATTCGGCGTATGAAGATGAAGCTCACGCCCAAGACAGTCGAACATCTGAAAGCCGGTGACAATCGGCGCAGAGAGGTGTGGGACTTGACGTTGCCCGCCTTCGGCTTGCGTGTTTACCCGAGCGGCCGCAAGTCGTTCTTCGTCATGGTGCGCGTCCGAGGCGAACAGAAGCGAAAAACAATCGGCACCTATCCGGTCGTCTCCCTAAGGGAAGCGCGGGAGCGGGCACGCGAGATCATCCGCGATGCCCAGTTCGGAATCCTCGACGAGGAACCTGAGGAGCAGACGCTGACTTTCGACGAAACAGTACCGATGTTCATCAAGCTATACGCTAAGCCGAGGAACCGAGGCTGGAAGGAGACCGAGCGTATCCTTCTGGACAAGTTCCAGGCACTCTCGAACAAGCCGCTTGATCAAATAAGGCGTGCTGATGTCGTGCGCATCCTGGACGATCTGATCGCCTCCGGAACGCCTTATCGTGCAAACCGCGCCTTGTCGGCCATCAAAAAGCTGTTTGCGTGGGCGCTGGACAGGGGAATGGTTGATGTTCATCCGGTCGCAGGGCTATCTCCGTTGCATACAGAGGCGGCGCGCGAGCGTGTCCTGACTGACACCGAACTTGAGGCCCTTATGGACGCCGCTGATACGGAAGGATATCCGTTCGGCGACCTGTTCAAGGTGCTAGCTCTGACAGGTCAACGGCGCGGAGAGGTGTCGGGCATGCGCTGGTCCGAGATCGACCTGGAACGGGCTATCTGGACGATCCCGTCTGCGCGGTCGAAGAACAAGCAATCCCACGACGTACCGCTCGCGCCTCAGGTGGTGGCGATCCTCAAAAGCGTGCCGCGCTTTCTCGGCTCCGATTTCGTTTTTACGACCACAGGGCGAACTCCTATTAGCGGCTTCGGTCGCGCCAAGGACCGGATCGACGACGCTGTAGGCGCCAGTGACTGGCGGACGCACGACTTGCGGCGCACGGTCGCCTCGGGCATGGCGCGGATGTCGATCCCGCCCCACGTTGTTGAAAAGGTTTTGAACCACAAGTCCGGAGTTATCTCCGGGGTGGCAGCCATCTATAACCGGTATGGCTACGAAAAAGAGAAGCGCAAAGCGCTTGAGACGTGGGCAGACTACGTAGAGGCGCTAGCGCACGCCTCCGAAGCGCCCGTGAATGACGGGCCTGTCGATCAGGGCCTGATTGAGTCTGCGTAATACCGGCTTCGGTACGCCATGCTATGCCGCGTGACGTTTACCTGTGATTCCGAAACCGATCGCCTTTAGCACCGCCAGCGTCGTTTCCAGCGTCGGATTACCGTTCTCGCTAAGCGACTTATATAGCTGTTCCCGTGCCAGTCCGGTCTCACGCGCAATCTTGGTCATGCCCTTTGCGCGCGCGACCACACCCAGGGCTTTCGCGATATAGTGAGCATCTCCACTTTCGAAGGCATCGCTAAGAAAGATTTCGATCGCCTCGTCCGACTTCAGCGCATCGGCAGGATCATAATCGTAGAACTTTTCTGCCATTTTCAATCTTTCCATGCGGCCAAATCGATCTGTGATTTAAAAATCACGATCTGTCAACTTTAGAGATGCAAAGCAAGCCTTCGCAACCGAGAGCAACAGGGCTGCTGCGAACAGAACGGCGCACGCATCTTGAGAAGCCGGCAGACTTTGTAGAAACTCGCCGGGATCATTGGATGGATTTCTTGATGCCCGGAGCGCTAACCAACCAAACCTGGCTGAGCTTGCGTGACACCGCCCGCGAGATCGGGCGTGAGTTGCTAGGGGACGATTGGCACGACGCTATCCTCGACCGCGACCGAAAGGTGGATAGCACTCTTGGGGAGGTCTATAAAGACCTGCGGAAGGTGCTCGACAGTACCGAGGTGACCGTGCATCTCGAAGACCACGATCAGCGCATTCCCCTCGACCCTAAGGATCTCTATCACTTCGCTTCAAAGATCGACCTAGAGAGTAACACGATAAAATTGGGTAGATGGCCGGGCGAGGCCTTCAGGTGTTTCGTCAATGCGAAGGAGCTTGCTGATTTCCTGCAAAGGTATCGTCACACTCGGACGGGCACGTTGTCCTCAGATGAGCGCTACCGGCAGTGCCGCGACTGGTTGCGGGACCTGATGGTCAACCATCCGACTGATAGCAAGCGCCCAACCAAGGCGGAGTTGTTCGCTAAAGCCTAACGACGGTTTCAGATCGGCAAGCAACCGTTCCACGACGCATGGACTGAAGCCATCAAGTTGTCTGGCGTTAATTGGGACAAACCTGGGCGTCCAAAATTATCCCGAAAATCGTCCCCAGCAATGAAATAAACCACGATTTCAAGCCTGAAAAACTGCGCCACCTTCCTGTCCACATCGTGAAAGGAGGTGATCAAATGAGCGCGATTCAAGGCGGGGTAGCCCGCCGTCTCGTAGACTATAAACAGCTGAAAGCCATGGGCATTCCGTGGAGCCGTGAGCACATCTATCGGCTTGAGGCAAAAAACGCCTTCCCGAGGCGGCTTTATCTTTCACCACAGCGAATAGCCTGGTTCGAGGACGAGATACTCGAATTCCTCGAAGCAAAGGCGGCTGAGCGCCAGTCGCGGGAATATCCGATCCATGACTGAGGGGCCTCAGCGTCTCTCTTCTATTTCTGTCACTCAAATAAGGAACACGAGCGATGACGATCACGGATCGCATCGACGGGGATCTACTTTCCTCGTCTGCAGAAAAAGCAGCGCTCGCATGGGCAAAGCGTGGCGTGCGCGTTCTTGCCGTTTGGGGTGTCGACAATGGCGTATGCGATTGCGGCAATCCGGATTGCGGAAATGCTGGCAAGCATCCTATCGGCCTTGCCTTTCCAAACGGGCACAAGAGTGCGACCACCAGTAGCCCGAGAATCCGACGTGCTTTCAGGCGGTACCCAGACGCCAATCTGGCGATTGTGCCGCCCGAGGGACTCGTGGTGCTCGATGTCGATGGCCTAACAGGCGCGAAGACGTATAGGTCGTTGCGGCTACCGAAGACAGCGCACGTCAATACGGGTCGCGGAGCGCACTACTATTTCCGATACGACGGACCGCTGCCCGACCGTTTGCCGTGTCTCGACGGTATCGATATCAAGACCGGCAACGGATACCTCGTTACGTCGCCTAGCGACCATGCGGGTGGCAAGCGTTACCGTTGGAATCGGTCTGGTCCGCGCAGAATTGCGACACTACCCAAGGACTTCTTCGCCGCCCCGGAATCAGCATCACGTACCGTGAACTTTTCGGAATCTACATTGCGTGTAGGCCAGGGCGGACGAAACTCCATACTAACGAGTTTTGCGGGATTCCTGCGGTATCGCGGCTTGGCCGAGAATGCGCTCGAAAGAGTGCTTCAGGCTCTAAACGGTGAAGTCTGCACCCCACCTCTTCCAGATAGCGAAGTTGCGAAGATCGCCGAAAGCGTTGGGCGCTACGAGGTCGGCAGCGAGGATGCCTTCCTGTCCTTGGCCGATATCGAGGAGGAAGACGTTCAATATCTTGCCTATCCCTACCTGGTACGTGGTGCTGCCAATCTGCTCGACGGCCATATGGGGCAAGGAAAATCCACGTTTACGGCAGCGCTGGCAGCGGCGGTGACGACCGGAAAACCGCCACCCTTCCTGACTGAAATTGAACAGGGCAATGTTCTGTTTCTCTCTGCGGAAGATGATGCGGCTCGGGCGTTGAAGCCGAGGCTAGTGGCCAACGGCGCCGACGTTTCGCGCATCCGGTTCCAGAACCAGCCCTTTACCCTCGACGACAAGGGCATGTTCCTACTCCGCCAAGAAGTCGAGGCGCATCGCCCTGCTCTGGTCGTTATCGATCCGGTCATCGCCTACATGGACTCCGACATCGACGGCAACAGTGCCAACGATACCATGCGCTTCATCGTAAAGCTCGACTACTTGGCGCGTGAATTTGATACCTGCATCTTGCTTGTGCGCCACTTCCGCAAGGCCAAGACCGACACGCCCATGCACCGCGGCGTTGGCTCGATCGCGCTTGCCGCGCGGGTACGGTCGGCTCTGATGCTCGGCACGCATCCCGAGGACGGCGATCTGCGCCTCGTCGCACACGCTAAGGCCAACTATTCCATGCAAGGACCGAGCATCGTGTTCGAGTTGGCGAGTACCGGAGAGCGAAAGCCCTCCAAGGTCGTCTGGCACGACCTCCGGCCCGACCTTAGCGAATACGACATCGTAGACAAGCCGGAGGGGCAGCGTGGACGCCCCAGCACTGAGCGGGACTTTGCGAAGGACTTTCTGCGGCAAGCTCTCTCAGCCGGACCGATAGAGAAGCGCAAGCTCGAACGCATGGCGGAACCCAGGGGGATAGCGCTCGCCACGCTGCGCCGGGCGGAAAGCGAACTCGGCATCGTCAAATTCAAGGGCGAGAAGGGGCGTTCGATGTGGCGTCTTCCGGATAACGACGATCTGCCGACCGGCGGTAATTCCTGACTCCGAAATCGCACGGCCACTACGCCCGACTTTTTCCGTCGTCCACTTGCTCACAATTCGCTTACGTAGTGCAATTCTGAGCAAGTGCTGGTCGGTGAACAGAGGTCTCGCGCTGTTCCCGTACGCCGCCCGCTATCTTATGAAATGCCACGCAACAACAGAAGGATAGCGAGTATGAAACAGGCTGAAGTCCCTCAGAAGATCCTCTACACGCGGGCCGATCTCCGGCGGCTGGGCATCACCTTCTCAAATTCCACGTTGCTGCGGCAGGAGGCAGCTGGCCGGTTCCCCCGGCGAGTATATCTTTCACCCGGAAGCGTCGCGTGGGTCGGCGCAGAAATCCACGCGCATATTGAAAGGAAGCTGGCGGAGCGTGATGACCAAGGAACTACCGATCCCACACCCCGGTGAAATCCTGCTGGAGGAATTCCTAAAACCGATGGGCCTCAGCCAGATTGCGCTTGCCCAGGCCGTGCACGTACCGTCGCGCCGCATCAACGCAATTGTACAAGGCAAGCGCCGGATGACTGCCGACATCGACTTACGCCTTGCACGCTACTTGGGCATGTCTGAGGGCTTCTTTCTCGGACTGCAGGTGGATTTCGACCTAATGTGGAGGCGTCGCGAAATCGAGGACGAGTTGAGCACCATTAAGCCAAGAGACGAATCGGGTAGCGGCTAGCGGATCAAACTCTTGGCAGCCTCTATGCCCGCTTGTCCGCGCCCGGAGAGATCGCTCATAAAAACGCCTTCCCCCATTCCCCTCTTCAATCGATCGCATCTCCCAGCAGAGCCAGTCCCAAGACCGACACGCTGATATATCGTCAAGCCGTCGTGCCGATCGTGGCGGCCGAAAGTCGAACGTTTACAATCGGTCCGACCCGAACATGACGGGAACACCATCCATCGGGTAACATATAGGCGCTGAAAGTGCTCAAAATCGAGCCATGAGGCGCTGTTTCCCTGGCACCGGCAGTCGCCCTCGGCATTGGCGTGCAATCGCCGCCGTGGCGCGTGCAAAGGCCCACGCGGACATCGAGGTGTTCTACTTGTTCTCCTGACCGGCACTTCTCCAAGTGCCATTCCAACGCGGCCGTACGCGCGGAAGTCCGCCTGCCGGATCGGTTCGTTGCAGATGCTAATCCCATTCGCCTGCCTCGTATCGCCGCCAAAGCTCACGGCGTACCCGTCGCCATTTTCCCTGCAAGTAGGTGTCCGACCTGTACCAACCTTCTTCTTCGTAACCACGCGCCCAATCCTCGGCGTCTGGGCCGTGCTTCTCGATCAGTGCATCCACAACCGCATCGATTTCGGGTTTCGGAATAAACAGGGGGCGAATGCGGAATTCCCACACGTGCCACACTGCAACCCCACCAACGAGCACAACGAGAACCGGAACAGCCGGATAGGATCGAATGAATTCGAGCATGCTTTCCATGGGACCACGATCTGTCGGTTTCTATGCCGCCATATTGTACATGGACCCGTGGTGTCTGTCAGGAACACTTTGTTCTTATGGATTCATTTTCAGATACCCTCAGAAGACGCGCGGCGGATTTGGGAATTTCCAACGCCGAAGTTGCTCGACGCGCGGGGCTTACAGAGCGTCGGTATGGCAACTACGTCAGCGGCAGACGTGAACCGGACCTCGCGACACTTGTCCGCATCGCGCGCGTTCTGGAAACAACGCCAAATGTGCTTTTGGGATTTGAGGAGATCGGAAGCAACGGTGGTGATGCGCTACGCGCCAAGATCAATTCCGCCGTGGCCGCGCTAGGCAATGACGACCGGGAGATCTTGGCGGCATGTGCGGAGGCGATCGTAAAATTGCGATCAGGTTGATCTAGGGTTTTCCCTGACACGCCCGTATTGGCTATCTTAATAGAAGGATCGTCTTGAAACCAAAGGAGACGATCAATGACTGACAAGACCCCTGAAATCGTCACGCTCAAGCAGCTCTGCGCCGAGTTGAAGGTTGACCCTCGTGACGCTCGCGAGCGCCTGCGCGCTGCCGCCCGCGATGCAAAGAAGAACCCCGAGCTGGCAAAGATGCACAAGCCCCGCACACCCTGGCAGTGGGCGAAAGGATCGGCCGCAGAGAAGGAGGCGCGGCAAGCCTTCAAGAACTAACGTCTTGTAGCTAGTACCATCGCTTACCCGCCCCTCGCCAAGATTTGCAGGGGCGGGCTTATTTGTCACACTCAAGGCTCTGTTAGGCGACCATCCGACTAATAATCGACCTCACATATGTATCGCGTTGATCTTCCATGAAGAGAACGTGCATGTCTTCCAGCTCTTGGATCGTCTTACCCCAGTTCAGCTTGCCGAACCGCGTTGGTGTGACGATGAAGCTGTTCAGGACGACGTTTTCACTGGCAAGCCTAGCCTGTATGTCCTTGATGACCTGATGGAACTCGATCTTCTTGTGGCCAGGCCCTTCATGCTGAAGGCCGTGAGGTTCAACAAAGGCCAGGTGTTGCCTTCCGTCTTTCACGAGCCACAACAAGAAATCGGGATAAAAATTCCCCGCCTCGAAGAAACCTACCCCTCGTCCTCGGCTCTCGTTACGGAGCAGGAACAACTCAATTCCTTCGGACGCTAACCTCGCTTGATCCCGTTCTATGTAGAGGCGCAGGTCATCGAGGAACTGGAATTCGCTATCATTCAGAGATACGGGCGCAATTTGAACCCTGCTCCCCTGAGCAGCATGAAGCACGGGCTCGTAGAGATGAGAACCGAAGAGGCAGCCCTTCAGGTCACCAGCTCGGAGAACCCCAGATTTCCGTGCGGCTATGTCATTGGTGAGGCTTTGAATATCGTTGATGAGAGCCGCTTCGCTTGCATCGACGATCAGTTGGTACTCGTCGGCTTCCGGTAGGCTTCCATCGCCAGCCTCAATCTCCCGGAGCTCGAGCCGTGGTTCGATGAACGCAGCCTTGCAATAGTTGTAATACTCTTCAGAGAATTTTTGCAGAAGCTCAGCTGCCATCTCCTGCCAAAGGGCGACATTAGAAAAATCGCCGAACCCCATCTTCCCCGACGGGACCACGACCTTGTACCAGGTTCGATCCGCAAGGAGCGCTTTGATCATTGGCCTGGAGATATTGAGGTTGTGCCAGGTGCGCTCACGTTTAAACTTTTCAAGCCGGAAGAACAGGTCATCATAATCCAGGAACGAGAGGTGGCCGTCATCGAAGACGGTTTCTTCCTTGCTCCCAAGTTTTGTGCCTTTCTTGGACTCCAGAGACTGAATGCGGGGGTACCAGTCTATGGCGACGCCTTTGTGTCGTATCTTGTCTGGTACAATCGTCAACGCAGGCACAGCGCCGTCTCTCTTGAAGTCATATTCCCGACCATCGTCCCGCTTCTTGCGTGGGCGCAGGACCTTGAGGCGCTGCCCGAAATCGTAGGTGACGGTCAGGGGGACTGTGAACACCTGCTTCTGATCGTTTCGCGGCAGCTCCTCTTCTTCAAGGAACTTTCGGAAGCGCTCCATGAAATCGGCCTCGATCCCAAAGACATTCAGCGTCTCGACGTACTGTATGAGCTCCGGTTGATGGGTGGGGGTGGCAAAGCCGCTGCGCTGGAGCGACCAGTCATACCCCTTGAGCCGGACGCCGCGACCGAAAAGCTGGATGATCTGCGAGCCCTCGCTCTTGCCGACATGCATAAGGCCGAGCGTGCTGACGCGCCAGCAATCCCAGCCTTCCACGAAGCGCTTGGAACCAATTAGCAGGTTCACGGGCGAGGTCGACAGGTTGATCTGACCGAACATGGTTTCGGCAAACTCGGATTCCAGGACCGCGACGTTGTCGAACTCCTGCCCAGCGATATGGGTCGCCAAGCCAGATGCATCGCCGACGTTGATGAGTCCGAAAGGCTTTTCGGCCTGGCCGACACGCAGCATGATCTCGTTCTCGTCGCCCTTGACCCGGGCGATCGACAACTCACCACCGGCCCGGTTCTGAAAGAGCTTTTCGAGAATGTCGCGAAACAGGTCGCCGGGCTTCCAGCCTTCCCGAAGCATGAGCTGCTGAAGGTAGACGAAACCCCCGGCGAAGATGTCGCCGCCGTTCTCGTCGAGCAGACCGGTCTCCTGAGCGTTGCCGGTAAGAATCCGCTCGATCTCAGCGGCCGACGTACCCTCGCTCTTCAGGAACTTCGCGATGAAGGCGAGAATTCTGCCGACGTCCGAGACCGTCTCGTCTATACTCACTGTAATTGCGCCGGTTTTCTTGTTTTTCTTGCGTTCAACCGCCTTGGTCACGCTGGAGCCGACGAAAACCCAGAGCGGTTTCTCGATGTTGTAGGGCGCATAAATGCCGTGCTTGTCCTCGTAAAGCTTCAGCTGCTGATAGAAGCTCAGAAGGCACGCAGTCAGGTAAGAGAACTCAAGCTGGGAGAAGGTCCGCGGAAGATTGAAGATGCGGTAGTCCTTGCCATAGCCGTCCTCGTAGAAATACCGGTACGAGTAGTCGAACAGGATCGTTTTCGCGTAGGACGCCTCGATTTCCGCGCGCTTTGCCGCTGAAACAGCCTCCTTCAGCGTCGCCGAATACTCGAAGACGAAACCCTTCTCGGACAGGCGGGCGCGGCTTCGGAACCAGCCGCGCTCTTCCTGGCTACCCATGCCGCGATGAGCTTCGTCAACGAGCAGCAGGTTCTGGTCGCCCAGATTGCGCGTCGCAATGACGTTCGGCCCGTCGGTGTCCCCGAGCTTGGTCACTTCGGTGAAGTCCACCTGGCGCAGCCCGTTCTTGCCCGACGACAACAGATCGCCACTGTCGGTCAGCAGGCGCGCCGCGACGATATTGCTGCCCTTCATCTCGCGCGCGTGCTGAAGGGAAAGCTGCTCATTGGGCGTGATGAGCACTGTCCGCGTCAGGTCGTGCTTGAGGGGCGATTTCGCCGCGTAGTGCCGGAACTGGAGGAAGTTCACGTGCATCAGCAGCGTCTTGCCCGATCCCGTCGCGTTCTGGAGGCAGAGCTTGTTCAGGTCTTCGAGCTCGTAGGGCGTGATGCCCGTTTCGTAGCCCTCACCAGTCCAGTAGGTGTTGAAGGCAACGACATAGTCGTTCAACGCTTCAAGCAGCCTTTCACGGTCGGCGAAGAAGCGGTCGAGATAAATCTCGGCGAACAGCAGAGAGAGCCACTGGTAATATTTCCAGACGATCGGCCGGTCGCGCTTCTCGTTGATCGCCAGCGTGTGGCTAACGATGTTGTGCTCGTAGCGCAGCAGGTCGGCCCGGGTGATCTGCGCGCCCTCCTGCAGGTGAACATCAAGCGTTTTGTAGAAGTGATGCAGGTTTTCGGGTGTCATGCCCTCCTGCGCATCCTTCACAGTCTTGGCCAACGGCTGCACCGGCCGCAGGGTGCGCTTACCGTCCTTGTGATCTTTCAGCGGATCGAAACCGAACAAGCTGACGATCCATTGGTTGAGCACCAACTTGTGGCCGAAGGGGAGTTGCTTTTGCTTTGTAGCCTTAGCCACCGGGCTTCTCCTTCACGAGCCTGTCCGCAAACAACCGGTTGCCAGCGTCCCGATAGGCCTCATAGGCACGAATAGAACGGTCAATCTTTTGAAAAAGTTCGTCTTTTATTGCCATGAAACGTCGATTGTGCTCATCACTCCATTCATCGAACTGATCCCAGTACATCGTGTAGACGTGCGCGTTCATGCGATGCGGGAAAAGTTTTTTTGGAAGGAAGTTGCATAACTCTCCGAGTGCTAGAAAGAGCTCCTCTTCAAGCGGCAGAAGCTTTCGGTGTAAGTATATTGGCCTGCTCTTCCGGATCGATGACATTGCCTCGTACCCATCATCTATCCCATCAACAGCCCTGCTCCCAATTAAGTTGAGCGGGGTCTCCTTGAAATAATGAAGATGCGCCGGGTCGACCGCCTCGATGACGGCTTGGTAACGGTCCCGATCTTGCTTGTAAGGCAACCGTGACTTCTGCCACCCATCAAATGCCGATTTTCCGAACCATCCGATTGCTCCAAGCACAGCCGCAGCAACCACTGCCCAGACTTCTGCCAGCACTTGAGAAAGAAGATCCAACAGCGGGTTGGCAGCATCCACGGTGCTCTTGCCCGCTTCTGCAATTGGCTGGTTAGATTGTTCCGGAACCTCCACCAACGCCTAGCCCTCCACGTCCCACATCGCCTGATGAAAGGCCTCCTCGATCAGGCGCACCTTCCAGGTCTCGTCGGCCTGGAGGAGACTGGGCAGGTTGTTGGAGCCGTTCACGTAGATCACGTCGAACTCGGTGTCCTGCGCAGAGAGGCGGTATTTCCGGAACCACTCGTCCAGCATCAGGTTGTCCTGCTCGAGATCGCCAGTGAGCTTGCGCCAGACGACCAGCACCTTCTCCCGGTCGTTGTGATCCCCAGGGGTGCGCAGGGTGTAGCCCTCGACCTTGCGGAAGCGCCAGGCGCCGTCGTCGGTCTCCTTCAGCGCCCCGTCGAGCATCAGTCTGGTGTTCGCGTCGTCCGGCAGCTCGGGATCGACCTCACGCTTGAAGGCGGCGTCATAACCGCGCCATCGGTCCAGATGCTCGACATGGAGGCCGATCAGCCAATTGAACGTCTCGACCAAATCGACGGTTCTATCGACACTGGCATCCGTGCCTGCCTGCTTCACTTTCAGTGTATAGCTTGTAGGGTCGGAAAAATCTTCGATGTTCAAGAGCGACGGGCTACCCTTGGTCTCAAAATCGAGCCAATAGCGCAGCATGTAGTCGCGGGAGAAATCGCTAGTTACCGAAGCAAGGCTTCCGTTCGGCCGGAGCGCCAGATTGTTAAGTGCATCTTCGTAGGACTCTACCCTCATATACTTGACAATTTGGCTTAGGCTGTCCTTGGACTTTGGTTTGCCACCTTGCCATTTCGATGCAAAGGCGGTCTTCTTTATTCTCGGAATAATAATGTTGTCTAAGTACGTATTCGCCTCCATCAAAATATACTTTCGAACACCACCATCTTCTCTGTTTGACTGAATTACAGCGCCCCCGGTGCTCCCTGAGCCTCCAAAAATATCAATGACGATATCTTCTTTTTCGGCCACCTGCCGAATGAAGCGCGACACAAATCCGGTATGCTTTGGCGCAAGGAATACTCCAGTTCTCCCAAAAAGCTGGGACGTCTCTTTCTCGCCATCTGAGTAATCAACAAAGATGCTTTTCGCCACGTTTGTTTCTACTTCATGAAGAAAACGTTTTTGCTGAGGGACTTTATTCTCATCCTCACCAAATGCGATGCGATGATCGGCCATAAGAGACTCTAGAGAGTTCCTGTCGGGATAGTCGGGATCGCGGAATTTTGTTCCTTTCCAGCCACGAGAGGGCATCGCACATGGCTTCCCCGTAACTGGGTGGTGCACCTCATAATAGCGGTAGTTGGGGTGCTCCGGATCCTTGGTGGTGGCAGATTGTTTTTGATCGGACTCCATTATGGTCCAATCGCTTTCGCGAAATACCCATATTGAAGCTTCGGCGTCCCGCGCTCGGGATTCCTCGACGTAGCGACCAGACGCGTCCCGGTACTCAGCGAATCTATATGGATACAACCCCTTCCATTCGTCGTTCCGCTTTTCTGTCTCCCAGTCCAGTCCTTCTGCCAAGATCTGCGCCTTATACTCCGCTTTCCGCTTGGCGTACAAATCCGACAGAGCGTTCTGGATTTCCGAAATCGAAGGATATTCGGGCTCAATTGACTTAATCAAATCCATTACGTCCGAGAATCCAGGCTTCGGCTCACGGAACATACGGACATCAGCCTCTGCGGCGGGCCGAGACTTCGAATAAACTTCTACATATTCGTGATTAGTCGAGAATCTGGGCGAGCGGCCATCGTTTGTGTTCTGTGACCAGATCAGCTCCTCAATCTTGTTTTCTTTCCCAAAGACACTATCCATGGCGCCTTCAAGCGAGTTTCGTTCATTCTTGTCGATGCTTACATAGACCGCCGACGCAGGCTGCAATGCCTTCTTAATTTCACCGAGCCTATCCTGCATCATCGATGCCCAAGATGAGTGTCGGTAATTGTTCTTATAGGGAATAGCGCTGACGTTTGTGTTGTAGGGCGGATCGAGGTACGCCAGCTTCACGCTTTCCGCATACTTCTTGGTTAGGAGCCTCATTCCATGAAAGTTGTCGCCATGGAGAAGAAGTCCGTTTGTGACTCCGTCAACATCGTCAATTTCAGAGATCAGACGGTCACGAAAATCCGTTGAGAAGAGCCCCGTGTCGACAGGCAATCTGTCATTGTGTCTTAGGAACTCTTCTGAAAGAGGGGATGAGTAGCCTTGGAACTCCTCAATCCCAAAGAGCTCTATCCACTGCTCGCGCTGTGCCTCGCTGGCCGCAATGTCTACATAGAACTCCTCGGGGATGCGGTCGAGCGTGATGCAGTACTGCGTATCGACGACGAACTTCTTCTTCAGCCAAAGCCGCTTCTGGAAGTCCTCCAGTTGGGCGACGAAATCGATCAGGTGCTGGGCGATGCGGCGCAGCACCTTGACCTTGGCCAAATAGGATTCCACGCGCGGCGCATCGGAGGATTCGATATCGTCCAGCCGCATGACCTCGTTCTTGATGTAGAAGTCCAGCTCGCGCCGTAGGAAACCGCCCAGATCCTTGTGGATGAAGTAGTCCATCGTGTTCCGGCCGGTGTACTGGGCCAGGTATTTCTCCAGCAGCGTCCGATCCTTCTCTGCCTCAGTCGGCGCCGGCGTCATCAGCGCGGTCACGTAGTCGCCCGCGCCCTCAAGCGTGGGCAGCTGCGCCTTCACCTTCTGGGCAGCCTCGGCAAGGCGCGACTTGCGCCACGTTCCCTCTTGGCCGACTTTTTCCGGGTCCGGGCGGTACTGGAACTGGATCACCAGCTCCGGCTCGCCGGTGTCGCCTGTCTCGATCTTCACCGGCTCCGGCTCGTGGATGATGAAATAGCGTTCGGTCTGCTCGGACGCCTTGACGTTGTTGTGCTCGCCCTCGGATGCCGAGACAATCCGGCAGTGGACCTTGAGGGGCTTCTGCTCGACCAGCGCGCCGTGATGCGCCTGGAATTCCTTCGCCTGGGTTGGATCGAAGGTGAAGTTGGTCAGGTACTCGGACGTCTTGATGTAGTACTGGTCGCGATTGGCCCAGTGCAGATAGACCTCACGCCCATCATAAGGGACAGCATAGGGTGCCGCCTTGCCGTCCGTCTCGCGCGCAAAATAGCGGCGGCTCATGAAATCGCCGCTGTCGTAGTAGCGCTCAAAGAAGCGGTAGAGGTGGTCGTAGACGTCGCCTTCGTTGCTGCCGCTGTCCTTGGCCGCATCCAAGGCCGCCTTGGCCTCTTTCACCTTCGGAGCGGCATCAGGATCGGGTGCGCCGAATTCCTCAGCCTGCTTGCGCGCGGCGGCGTAGGCCGCCTTCGCCTGCTCGACACGGGCACCGTCCGCCTCGCCGAAGGCATCGCGGATGATGCCCAGCAGGTCCTCCTCGAGAAACTTCGTCACCTGACCGGCCTTCGCATGCATGATGCGATAGAAGCCGAAATCCAGGTCAGGCTGATCGAGCTGGAACAGCTCCTTCAGCAGGCTGACCAGGCGTTCTCTTTGTTTCTCGACGTTCGGCATATGGTGGTATCCCCCGATTTTCGCAGCTCACGCGACTGTCCATCGGACGGTGAAGAGCTCTTGTTTGCTGATATCTTGTTTGAGGCGCGCTTCAAGGTCCGCGATCATCTGATCCCGTTCCTCGATAATTTCGTCTTCGACCTCAAAGATGCGTTGGCGCAGCCGACGCTTTGACTTCTCCAGCTCCTGTATCTGATTCTGGATGCGGTGCTGTTGCTCAGGTGACTCAGCCGTGCGCGCCTCGCGTTTAAGTTCCAGAACGCGAGCCTTAGCATCCTTCAGTTCCTTTTCGGCCGCGAAAACCTTGTCTTCTGCCCACTTTTCCAGCTTCTGGCTTTCATCGGCGAACCATCGGGCGTTCTGACGTTTCAACGCTTCAATCACGTCGCGCTCACGTTCAGCCAAAACGAGGTTTAGCCCAGCACTCCCGCTCCCGATGTCGCCCTCGGCTAAACGGGACGGCATATCGAATAAGCGCCGTATGATGTCGGGGTCGACGTCCTCTCCATCATCCGTCCTCGCAGCGAACAGAATATGGTCCTGTTCATCAAAGCCTGAAAAGCTAAGGCAGCGGACAGAAAGGAAGCCGGAGCGACCGACCAGGGGCTCGATGCTGACCGCCTTGGCAGGCCAACCGGAATAGTCGAATACGATAGTTGCGCCTTCGAGATCGCGGTTGCATGCCTTGGCGACAACATGCTGTGCCAGTGGGTGTCCCAAGCGGTATCTGTGCTCACTCAGGCCGTTCTTGGCGATACCGTAGCCACCGGTCGGGACGTCCACATCCTCCGGCGCTCGGGTTAGCGTGAAAGTAAGATGCTCGTTATCGAAGCGAGCATACTGGCGCAGCTCATGCTGAGTTAGCGCCCACAGCATGCGCTCGTATCGGCCAATATACTCCTTGCTCTTATCCAAATTAATCTTGAGACGATCGTGGACTTCGGCATCGAAGTTCTCGAGCAGCTTGCGCCGGGTATCCTCCATCGCCGCGTTGATGTTCTCGTCCATCTCGGCACGCAGTAGCTCAAATTCCGTTTCGATCTCCTCGGTCGAGCGGCAATTCTGATAGATTGAGACGATCCGCTTCTCGAAATCCACGCCAGACTCGATCGCTCCAAGCACTTCGTCCGACGCGCCGAACACGCCGGAGAATAGCTGGAACTTTTCCGCTAGCAGCTCATAGACGCGCTGGTCAGCGGCATTCTTCTTGTTGAGAAAATTGACGACGACAACGTCGTGGAGCTGCCCATACCGATGGCAGCGCCCGATGCGCTGCTCAATCCGTTGAGGATTCCATGGAAGGTCGTAGTTTACGACGATGGAGCAGAACTGCAGATTAATACCTTCGGCTGCAGCTTCTGTCGCGATCATGATCGACGCATTTTCACGGAAGTACTCGACTAGCGCGGCGCGAATGTCAGCGGTGCGGGAACCCGTAATGCGATCGGTTCCCTTGTGCTTCTCGAGCCACGCCCCATAGATGGCCTTAGACTGCGGGTCACTATTAGACCCGTTGAAGAGCACGAGCCTGTCGTTGTAGCCGTTCTCCGAAAGCAGCCTCACCAGATATTCCTGCGTCCGGCGAGACTCGGTGAAGATGATGGCCTTCTCGGCGGCACCAAGCTCTTGGGTCTTCGCAAATCCTGCGCGTAGGGCGCTTAATAGCGCCTGCCCTTTTGCATTTTCCGAGATTGAGACGGCAAGGTCACGGAACTCACGAAGATCGGCGATCTCCTGCTTGATGACGGCAACGTCTTCAGCGGTAAGAAGCTCCGGTTCACCTTCGCCGTCCGACCACTCATCGGCCGTCTCCTCATATTCTTCGTAGTCTTCCGACAACTCCTCTTCGAGCTTTTCCCGAAGGTTCTTGTCGTCCTTAAGCTGGCGCTCAAGCTTACGGGCGAGGGAATCGAGTGCACCAGCAATGGCGAAGGTTGAGGAAGCCAAGAGCTTACGCATAATCAACGTCATCAGCGTTCGTTGACTGGCTGGCAACGCCTGGAGGGTTGGTCGGCGGAGATACTCTGACACCATGTCGTACAATGCCTGCTCCGCGTCGCTCGGAACGAACTCCTCAGTGATCGGGATGCGATTGGTGTAGCGTATATATTCGAGTACCTGGCGGCGCAGGGTGCGATGACAAACGGGGGCCAGACGCCCTTTTAGCTCGTCGAATTGCCCATCTCCGGTAAGGCGTGAATACTGGGCTCGGAAGCTCTTCGCATCGCCGAATGTGTAGTCGTCGATCAGGCTGACAAGCCCGTAGAGCTCCATCAGGGAGTTTTGAAGTGGCGTCGCCGTCAGCAGAACTTTAGGAACGTTCGCCAATGCATCTTTCAGTGCACGACCGATCCGGTTGTCCGGTCGATAAACATTTCTGAGCCGATGGGCTTCATCGATGACGACCAAGTCCCACGGGATGGTCATCAACTCATCGGCATGGCGGGCGGCAAACTGAAAAGAACAAATGACCAGCTTCTTCTGCTCGAATGGGCGGCGCACACCATCCTTGGCCATTTTGTTATAGTTCTTGGCCTCGAGGATCATCGTTGGAAGGAAGAACTTTTCCTCAATCTCTTGTGACCACTGCTTGCGCAAGTTCGCGGGCGTGATGACGAGGATACGACGCTTACGCTCTGTCCACTTCTGTGCAAGAACCAACCCAGCTTCGATCGTTTTGCCGAGTCCGACCTCGTCCGCGAGGATTGCACCTTTGGCCAATGGCGATTTGAACGCAAACAGCGCCGCCTCAACCTGGTGCGGGTTCAAATCGACCTGGGCATCCAAAAGAGCACCAGCGAGCTTCTCCGAATCCGCCACAGAATGCCGCTTACTCAACTCATGCGCAAAAAGCTTCGCGTGAAATGCCGTTGTCAAAAAACTCTCCGCCCCTAGTAAGAATCAATCAAAGCCGATGGTTATACTAGGTGGACCTGACACTTAATGCACCAAGGCGAGCGTGGCAGCTGTGTGAATGGGGACCGGGATCAGAGGGAACATTGATCCATGGTCACCGAGCGTTTCGCGTTTCAACCACCAGGGACGGCGACACCTGCATCCGTGGGCTGACAGAAAACTATTGCCCAACCGCATATTTATGCAGGTCAGAAGGGTGCGAGCATTACCTTGTGAAAAGGCTCCACAACTTGTTGAGCAGTCTGAACGCTGTAGCGCTGGCGCGTCGCCACCATGTGGCCGGCTTGGCGTCTCTCACAACGTGCCGCGCGATCTGCGCATGCATAATGTTTGCCGCTTGGTCCCCCGTAAATGCGGGGAGCCATTGAACGCTGCCAGTGCTGATAATGTAGTGCGACTTGCAAGGCGCGTCGAAAACCCCAACCGAAGGTCGGATAGTTGCGTACCCACCTTCGTCCCAAACTTGGTGACTATCGGGGACCAGAAGCGTGACACGATGACCACAGCCGCAGGCACACAGCAACCCGGCCAGTTCATACTCCTCGGTGTGGTAGACGACGCCTTCTTGCATCTGCTTCGGGATACGGTCCACCAATTGATAACGATATCTCATGGCGTAACTTCCGACCTGTCTATTTCAAAGGAAGACGTTTCAAAGATGGTCGATGCCGCTTCATCCAGGCGGTCATAGATTCCAAAGTGCTGTTTAAACCTGACCACTGCCAGCGCTGCGTTCAGGCCGTTCAATTCGGCGATCTGGCCTTGCCGACGATATTCGCCACCTTGCGGATCGTCGCCAGGGAGGAAAACTGTTCGCGCCGTGGCCTCATAAGCCGCGCGATCAGCGCCAGTGACTCTGACCACGCCATTCAAGCCGACTGGCGCCCGGTTCAGCCCCATACCGCAATCCACAAAGGGAATATCATTCCTGCTGAGCCAATCGGCGATGAAAATGCGAGATGGACCATGATCAATCGCCAGGAACACGAAGTCAAAACCCTGGACCCGATCAATGTTTGCCTCTGTGACTCGCTCGGGGACGGCCGTGATGTTGGAATGCCAGTTTGCATAGTGCCTAAATAAGGCATCGACCTTGAGCATACCGATCGCTCCCGAAATGAACCCCGGAAAGCGGAAGATAGTATGCACGTGCACTTTATCGTCGTCGAACAAGGTAATCTCAGCGAGATGAGTGCGCGCAATAAAGTCGAGGATGTATGAGCCTGTCCCACCAAGCCCAACAATCGCGACCCTCTTGCCTTCGAGCAACCGCGACAAGTCGTTCATGTGGTACCTTGAGGACAACGTATCGGGGAAGCGCAGTGGCGTACCTTGCTCTGCGGCCTTCGCCTTAATGGCTCCCAGTGGCGTCGCGTCCGGAAACGCTGCCAATGCGGGACCAGTGATCGTGTCTAGATAGGTCTGCACTTTCTCTCCGAAAGTGGCGTATGGGCGTGCCCGCCCAGCTGCGTCGAGCAGCTTATAGGAGAACGAATAGTTTGTCTCAAAGCCCTCTCCGACCTTGATTTTGTTCGCCCCACCGCCAAGCCGCAGTTGGCGACCATTCTGGTCATGCGGGCGCCCCCCTCGGAACCAAGCCTGGTGATCCTTCGGTGGATCGAGAAGTCCTTCGGCGGACAAATCAACCGGACTTGCCCAGTCGCCATGTGCAAGTTCGCCCCTATCATTGAGATAGGGCAGGCCATAGATCAGGAAGTATCCCCCGATGAAATCAACCAGATAACCTTGCTCTTCTAGGTCCTGAACGAACGGATTACGACTCGCCAGTACCCGAAACTCTGAACCGCATTCCATCTTTCACCATTACCTCGTTACCAGGTGCGAGTGTCCCGCTCACATTGTTGGAATGACCACGAGAATACTTGATCAAGTATTCGGTGGACCCTGCCCCGCCGTCGGATAGGTAAAGGGCTACAACCTCGTCATACGAGATCTTCTCCTTGGGCACATCATGATCATCTTGGTTGACCGTGATGGTGACAGTTTTCTCGGGCTTTCCGGCCATGGTTGTTACCTCGTAGTAGTGTGGGGCTTCTCGATCTCAGCCCTTCGGTGGAAAAGGATCGTTGCCATAGCTCCACGCTTCGCGGAACCGGGCGTCGCGCCCCTGAATGCGAAGCTCAGAGCCCTGACTACGCGCAATCTCGCGGCCATGTTCGATGGCTTCGCGTTGCGTTTCGAAGGTCCGTGTGAGGCGTGCATTGCCTTCACCGCGAACGCCCCAATTTGTGCCGTTTCTTACGACATACTGGTTCTTCCCAGCCATTTGATTTCCCTTCACCAGACTGGTCGCCCGACGCGACCCATTGCGACTTTGACCTGCAATTGCTAGATTGCAATTTCCCGAACGATACCCGATTCGAGGATAATTGCAAGAACGCAATCGAGGAGCATATGTCGAATTTTTTTGATGCGGAAGGTTTCTATGCTGCGCTTGACGCTCATCGAAACGCAAAGGGCATCACATGGAAAAAGGTCGCTGAGAAAACCGGCGTCTCCCCCTCCACTCTAACGCGAATGGGTCAAGGGAAGAGGCCCGACGTTGATAGCCTTGCGGCGCTCGCCTCATGGTCAGGCATCGACGTGAAGAGTTTTTACCTTAGAGAAGGAGAGGCTCCCAGTAGGCCGGAGACGCTTGCGGAGATAACGGCGCTGCTACGGGCAGATCGCGAATTGGGCAAGGAGGGGTCAGCTATGATGGAACGAATGATCATCTCCCTTTATGAAGAGATGAGGAAGCGTCGTGACGAACAAGTTTAGACACGGCTTTAAGTCCGAGTCGGAGTTTTATGCCTCCGTCTTCCGCAAGGAACTGTCCTTAGCACCACATGCGCCGATGCATGCTAAAACGCTCGCCGAACATCTCGAAATACCTGTGAGGCCGCTTTCCACACATGATGGCGTCCCGGATGAAATAAAGACGTTCTGGCAAACTAATGGCGAGGATACCTTTTCAGGCGTGACCATAAACGACGGAACTTACAAAGAAATCGTCTACAACGACTTTCATCACCCAAGGCGACAAAACTCAGATATCGCCCATGAGCTCGCGCATATTGTGCTCGGCCACACTCTAACGGCACCTATCAAAGCCAACGGCGAACGTGACTATGATCGTGCTATAGAAGAGGAGGCAAAGTGGCTAGGGGCGACACTTTTGCTGCCTAAAAAAGCTTTGATTCACGTCATTCTCAACGGAATGCCAATTGAAGCCGTTCGAGATGAATACGGTGTAAGCGAGAGCTTGTACCGGTTTCGCGCACAAGTAACTGATGCCTTTCGAGCCGCAAAGAACACGCGAAGGAAGTATGGGACTGCCGCCGAATGAAGGATGCCGCTGCAGAAGACAAGCGATGTGCTTGGTTCCGAGTTAGTCCAACCTGCCCTAGCGCTTGCCACTGTTACCCAAAATGACACCCGGTGCGATATCACCCGCCCGAGCGTAACGGTTCCTGAAACTCAACTCGCTGATTCCATTAAAGAAAAATGGTGCCCAGGGGCGGAATCGAACCACCGACACGCGGATTTTCAATCCGCTGCTCTACCAACTGAGCTACCTGGGCATCCAAAGCGCCGTGTGAAAGCATCAGCGCGTGTTGGTCGGGCGGTTTATAGGGGCTTGGCAGGGGCCTGTCCAGCGGGCGCGATGAGAAAAATCGCGGCATTTTGAACTTTTCACAACACGTACGCGGACGGGCCGCGCTCCGCCTTCAGACCTTTATTCGTCGTCGTCCTCGAAGGTGGGTGTCTCGTCGTCTTCGAGCCCTTCGGTCAACGACTTGCCGGGAATGACATAGCTGCCTTTGAGCCATCGGCCGAGATCGAGATCGGCGCAGCGGGTCGAACAGAAGGGATGATAAGCCTGCACCGATGGCTTGCCGCAGATGGGGCAGGGTTTGGGATTGCGCAGCCGGGTTACATTGTCGGGCATGGATCAGGCTCCGGTTGCGACCGGGTTGAGCCAGCCGAACTGGACGGGGTAGCCTTCACCGGAGAGCAGCGTCACCGTTTCATAAAGGGGCAGGCCGACAACGGCGGAATAGGAACCGCCAAGCTTGAGCACGAAGGCTCCGGCGATCCCCTGGATGGCATAACCGCCGGCCTTGCCGTTCCATTCGCCCGACGCGAGATAGGCCTCGATATCCTTGTTCGAGAGCCGCTTGAACCGGATGCGCGTGTCGACGACGCGCTGGTGCGCGTGACCGCCCGGCGAGAGGACGCAAATGCCGGTGAAGACCCGGTGGGCCCGCCCCGAGAGCAGCTTGAGGCAGTCGGCAGCCTCGTCCATGGTTTCGGCCTTGGGCAGGATGCGGCGGCCGACGGCCACCACCGTGTCGGCGGCCAGAACGATGGCGCCGGCGGCCATCCCGGCCTGTTTGGCCTTTTTCTGCACCGCGACGGCCTTTGAGTGGGCGAGGCGCTGCGCCAGCCGGCGCGGGAGTTCGCCGCGCTCGGGGGTCTCGTCCACATGGGCGGGGATGAGGTGATCGGGCTCGATGCCGATCTGGTTGAGCAGGGCGAGCCGGCGCGGGGAGGCCGAGGCCAGAATGAGTTCGGGACGGGCTGCCCGCATGTCGCCTCCTTGCCTGCGCCTACTTGAAGCGGTAGGTGATGCGGCCCTTGGACAGGTCGTAAGGCGTCATCTCGACAAGAACCTTGTCGCCCGCCAGAACGCGGATGCGGTTCTTGCGCATGCGCCCGGCCGTATGGGCGATAATTTCGTGATCGTTCTCGAGCTTGACGCGAAAGGTTGCGTTGGGAAGCAATTCGACAACAACGCCCGGGAATTCGAGCACTTCTTCCTTTGCCATTGGGTCTCCTGACAATGGCGGTCGGCAAGCAGAAAACGCACGTGCTTGGCCGCGACCGCGATCCAACAAAAAATGCCGGGCACCGCGTATAGCGCGATGCCCGCAGCCTGGCTATTCCACCTGGCGGCGATTTGGCGCGCAAACTAAACGGAATTGCCCGCAAATAAAAGGGGTCAGACCTCCTGTCCCGCGCCTGCGAGAAATTGCGGGAGCGTCTTGAGCAGCCGCGCGTCCAGATCCTCGCGCAAATCGCGATAGGCAGCCAGAACCGTCGCGCGCTGACCCTCGACTTCCGAGGGGTCCGGAATGTCCCAGTGCAGCATCTCGCCAGCCTCCAACCCGCGTTCGAGGACGGCTTTTTTCGCATCCGGGGCGAGCGTCACGACCAGATCGAACCGGCTGGCCATGAGTTCGTCCATCGTATGGGGCGTGTGGACCGACATGTCGATGCCGATCTCCTCCATCACCTGATGGACGAAATGGTCTGCCTTGCCCGAACGCACACCCGCCGAGCGGGCGATCAGCCGGCCCGGGAAGTGCTTGCGCGCCAGCGCCGCCGCAATGGGCGAGCGTACCGAATTCATCGAGCAGACGAAAAGCACGGTAGGCAGCTCGCTGTCCCTCTCGGATACGCGGGCGGCGTAGGGTTGAATGGCGCAGATGAGCGTGAAGAGCCTCCGTGCCGTTTCGAGATCCATGACGAGCTTGTTATCGAGCCGTTCGATGAGAAGCTCCGCGGCCTGATTGTGCAGGCCGCGACGGCCCATATCCACCGCCTCGATCTGGAAGGTCGAGGCCGAACGGATCGCCTCGTAATAGCTCTCGCGGATACGGAAATAATCACGGATCAGCCCACGGAACGGGGTCAGCGAAAGGTAGTGCGCGGCGATGGGACTGAAATCCACAGGATCGCGCACATCGAGAACGACATGGTTGCCGATGATCGAAAGGTGCAGCGCATACGGCCCTTTGGCGGATACCCGGGCGGGGTAGAACTTGTTCGTATCAACGAGATCGTAAGTCGCAATGCGCCACTCGTGCACTTCGTCGGGATCGACCGAAGTGATGGTGTTGGGGTCGAGCGTGACCGTGACGATCCTGTCGGTCTTTGCATCGAACGCCCGCTTATCCATCGCGCCTTACCGGTTCAGCCTTATGGAGACGGAGCGGCCATGCGCCTCGAGTCTTTCGGTTTCGGCGAGGGTGACCGTTGCGTCGGCCAGGGCGCCGAGCGCTGTGGGCGTGCATCCCAGTACGGAGGTTCGCTTGACGAAGTCGAGCACGCCAAGTCCGGAAGCAAAACGCGCCGATCGGGCCGTCGGTAGCACGTGGTTGGAACCACCCACATAGTCGCCAATGGCTTCGGGGGTGTGGTGACCAAGAAAAATCGCTCCCGCGTTTCGGATTTTTGGCATCAGCGCCTGCGGGTCGTCGACAGCCAGTTCGACGTGTTCGGAGGCGACGCGGTTTGCCAGGTCCGCAGCCTCATCGAGGTCGCGCGCGACAATCACCGCGCCGAATTCTTCCCAGCCATCGCGAGCGTTGTCCGGCGCGCGTAGCGTGGCAACCTGACGGCCGACTTCCGCGACGACCGCGCCAGCGAGTTCGCGGCTGGTCGTCATCACGATGGACTGCGCTCCGGCGCCATGCTCGGCCTGTGCGAGAAGATCGGCGGCGACCCAGGCGGGGTTGGCGGTCTCATCGGCTATGACGAGCACTTCGGAGGGCCCCGCAATCATGTCGATGCCGACCGCGCCGAATACCTGCCGCTTTGCGGTGGCGACATAGGCATTGCCCGGTCCAACGATCTTGTAGACCGGTACAATCGTATCGGTGCCGAATGCCAATGCGGCGATCGCCTGAGCACCTCCGACCCGATAGATTTCATCGACGCCGGCAATTCTGGCCGCTGCAAGAATGGCCGGGTTGATCTCGCCGCCGGGCGCCGGCACGGTCATGGCCAGCCGCTCAACGCCCGCGACCTTCGCCGGCACCGCGTTCATCAGCACCGAAGAGGGATAAGACGCCAGCCCGCCGGGAACGTAGAGCCCCACCGCCTCGATCGGCGTCCAGCGCGTGCCCAGCGTCACGCCGATTTCGTCGGTATAGATATGATCGTGCGGCTTTTGCTTTTCGTGGTGCGCGGTGATCCGTCGGTGGGCGAATTCCAGCGCCTCGCGCACCTCCGGCGGCGTCGCGTCCCAGGCCGCTTCAATCTCGGTCTTGGAAACCCGCAGCGTCTCGGGCGTAAGGGAAAGCCTGTCGAATTTCTTCGTGAGCTCGATCAGCGCTGCATCGCCGCGTTCACGCACGTCCGCGACGATGGACGCGACAGTTTCGCCGACTTCCACCGAGGATTCGCGTTTGGAGCCGAGCAGGTCGGCAAAGGCGCGTTCGAAGCCGGGATCGGCCGTGTCGAGAAAAACGGTCATAGACCGGCGAATAGCCTCGCCTGCACGAATGGTCAATCGACTTCGTGCCGGGGTTGAGCCTTGGCGGCCCAGACGCCGCCCAGATCCTTGAGGCGTGCTTCGAGGCATTCGACGTCGAGCTTGACGGTCGCACCGCCGGCGAACGTCAGCAGCACCTGCCCTGCGGGCTCGTCGCCGGCGAGGAACCGCACGGCGAGCAGTTCGAGTACGCCATCCTTGGCCCGGATATCGAAACCCTCCGCATGGGCGTTGGTGACGTAATCGAAATGGAGCCCCGCGCGCTTGCGCTGGCCGCGGCCGCGGGAATCGCCGGCTTCCCAGGCGAAGCGATTCATCAGGAGCACGAAACGCCGGTCGGCCTTTGCGTAACCCATGTCGCCCACCCGCACCACGGCGTCCTGCAGGTGTGCGGAGAGCACATCGAGGTCTTCACTATCGAGAGCGAGCAGCTTGAGGTCGGTCATGGCATCCTTGGCATCAGACATTTGCACATCGGGCATGCCGCATATCTGGGGTATACGGCATGGGCCTGCAAGGCCACGCCTTCCTAGCGTGTCCTTGTGTCCGATGCGAGGGACAAATCGCCTGGTGCTTAACCGGTGACGCGCTCGATTTCAGCGCCGCAGCGGCTGAGCTTGTCTTCGAGACGCTCAAAGCCCCGGTCGAGGTGGTAGATGCGATTGACGACCGTTTCCCCCCGCGCGGCGAGGCCGGCAATGACGAGCGAGACGGAAGCCCGCAAATCCGTCGCCATCACCTGAGCCCCCTTCAGTTCGGGCACACCTCTAACCGTCGCGGTCTGCCCGTCGACATGGATATCGGCACCGAAACGGGCGAGTTCGGCCACGTGCATGAAGCGGTTTTCAAAGATCGTTTCCCGGATCGCGGAGGTACCGTTGGCGCGCGTCATCAGCGCCATGAACTGGGCCTGCAGATCGGTGGGGAAGCCGGGGAACGGCTGGGTTTCGACGTCGATCGCAGTAAGCCCGTTGCCATTGCGCCTGACGCGCAGCCCATCGTCTTCCTGGCTGATCGAGACGCCGACTTCGCCAAGCGAATCGAGCGCAGCCTGCAAGAGTTCGCTCCGCGCTCCGCGCAAAAGGACGTCGCCGCCGGTCATGGCCGTCGCCATGGCGTAGGTGCCGGTTTCAATACGGTCGGGCAGCACCTCATGGCTTGTGCCGTGCAGACGCTCGACGCCTTCGATCACCATCCGGTCCGTGCCAATGCCCGCAATCTTCGCGCCCATCGAAACAAGGCATTCGGCGAGGTTGGTCACCTCGGGCTCGCGCGCGGCGTTCTCGATCACCGTGGTGCCTTCCGCAAGCGAGGCAGCCATCATGAGCGTATGCGTCGCGCCAACGGACACCTTGGGCAGGACGACATGGCCGCCCTTGAGCCGCCCGGCCGGCGCCGTCGCGACCACATAACCGCCATCGATTTCGATATCCGCTCCGAGGGCACGCAGGCCGTCGAGATAGAAATCGACAGGACGGGTGCCGATCGCGCAACCGCCCGGCAGCGATACGCGTG
The DNA here is from genome assembly GCF_021166475.1 of Pelagibacterium xiamenense. Classification (GTDB taxonomy): domain Bacteria; phylum Pseudomonadota; class Alphaproteobacteria; order Rhizobiales; family Devosiaceae; genus Pelagibacterium; species Pelagibacterium xiamenense. Next base: position 872,123 of record NZ_JAJOYS010000001.1, on the reverse strand, counting down.
CCCGGCCCTCGCGCGCCAATAGCGGGCCGATGACCCAGAAACTCGCACGCATTTTCGACACCAGCTCATAAGGCGCCGTCGTATCGACGATGTCCCCGGCGGTAATCGTTATCCGCTGGCCGCCCATTTCCCTGTCGCCGCGGCGCCGGCCGTGAACGGCGATGTCGACACCATGATTTTCGAGGATGCGTTCGAGCTGCTTGACGTCGGCAAGGCGCGGCACGTTCAAAAGCGAGACCGGCTCGTCGGTCAACAGCGCGGAGATCATCAGGGGCAAAGCGGCGTTCTTGGCGCCCGAGATTTCGATCTCGCCGTTCAGGGCGTTGCCGCCGACAATGCGAATCCGGTCCATGGTGGTACTCCTAGAATGCGCGCGCGGCGCGAATCAAAAAGAAAGCAGCAGGCGCCAGTGCAAACGCTCTGGTACCGCAGCGTATCGGCGGCTGCAAGAAACCGTCAGAGATCGGGGGAGGTCCTGCTATCGCGAAGTCTCGCTGGATTTTTGCCCGGCTTGCGCGTCATCGTCTTTCCCCAGCACTTTGTCGTCAGTCTCGTGTGTCGCGCGCGCCTTGGCCTGCGCTTTGCGGCGCCTGAGATTTTCACGAAGCTTTGCGGCCAATCTTTGATTGCGGTCAGGGTTCGTCATTTTGCGAAGAAACGGGGTTGTTCATTGCCCGGAGAATCGCAGTTTTTTGCCCTTGCGTCCATAAGGGGTCTGTGGCAGTAGAAGCGCGCATCGGCGCCGCCGCCTTGCGGGGCGCAATCATGCGCCGTTCCAAGCTGCTGTAGCTCAGGGGTAGAGCACTCCCTTGGTAAGGGAGAGGCCGAGAGTTCAAATCTCTCCAGCAGCACCATTTCCCCTTCGTCATTTCTAAACGATGCCACCTGGGTGAGCGTGTCGCCGCAAGGCAGCGGATCCGGGATCGGACCGCCGCGAGAGACGGGAATCATCCCGCCTCTCTTCTGGGGGAAAAACTATCCGAGGATGTCGATGGTCACATTGGCGACGCCGGCATTGACCATGCCGATTTCAGTTGCAGCCTGCTGGGACAGATCGATCACACGATTGCCGACATAAGGCCCGCGATCATTGATCCGCACGATAACGCTGCGGCCGTTGGTGTGATTGGTCACACGCACCTGGGTGCCGAAAGGCAGCGAGCGGTGCGCTGCGGTCAGCGCATACATATTGTACCGCTCGCCATTGGCGGTGAGACGACCATGGAACCGGCCGCCATACCACGACGCGACGCCATTTACGGTTTGGACAATCTGAGAAGGCTCGGCCGCGGATGCGGCAGGAGAGTAGAGAGGAAGTGCCCAAGCAAGGGTGATCGCCAAAATTGCGACCGTCTTTTTGATCTTCATGTGTTGCTAGCCTGATATTGTTGTGATGTGGCCAGCGTTCTACAAGAAGTTGTGACGACATTTGGAGCTCAACCCCAAAATCTATGGGCAAAAGGTCGCACCAGGTGAAATCGTTCATAAACCCAAGCGATACGCTTGTATTCAATGTTTACTAGAAGTCCGAATATTTTTAGACGGAAATGCATTCCCTCGGGACTGAGCCCCCGGGCGGACGTGGGTACTGTTCTTACAAGTCCAGCAAGATATTAACGCCTGATTGGGCCAAACGATGGGGGGCGCAAACCGCCGCGGCTGATCGGGCGCTACGCGCATTTTGTGGGGCCGTCGCCTTACGTCTGCCCACGCAGATAGGCGGGCCACCAACCGACACTCCAGCGGCACTACTCGCGCAGTCGTTTGAATTTACGACGAAAACTGAAAGCAGACTTCGCCGGTTTCGGATTTTTCGAGTTTTTCGGCATGACAGATCCCGGAAAGATACCCAGCATCCGGTCACGCGCAAATCAGCAAACGATCCGCACTCAGCGGACAACAGGCTGAACGCCGTTCCCGACATTCCAATTATTAATTGATGCATAGGAGATCTTATGCCCCTCAAGCAACTCACCGGCACATTCCTGACCCTCGCAGCAGTCGCGGCGCTTGCCGGTTGTTCGTCGACGACGGGCGGCACTGCCGATACGTCCGCCACCTCCACCGAGCCGTTCGCCATTGCCAGCGCCAAGGTGTCATCGATGACCAAGGCCAATCTGTGCCGGGATCTCGGCGGACAGGGACAGGCGCCTACGCTCACGATTTCGCATACTGCGACCGCTGGCGTACCCATTCGCGTCAGCCTGACGGACTACCTGAGCGATGGCAGCACTTATAATCATCGCAGCACACGCGTGCTTTCGGACGGCTCGGGAACGACCACCGTCAACTACGGCTTCCTGCCACCGTGCAACACGACCAATGGACGGCTCGACTCCGACTACCGGTTTACCGTGCAGGCGAACGGCGAAACCGAAACCGTCAGGTGGGGCCGTTTCGATTCCGCGTCGAACACAATCAGATAGGCGGACCTGGGGCCGGCGGAATGACGGCGGGACGCGCATTCGTCCCGCCGGCCTGTCCTCACTCGACGTGGATCGTGACCGGGTCGCCGTAGAGCGTAAACTCCACCAGCCCCGGCCGGGTGGCGGTAAAGACAACGCCCCGTGCCGGGGTCGGACCGCCGCAAGCGCGGCTATAGCGCCTGCCTTCGCCGCCATCCGACCAGGTGCCGATGTCGAGCACGGGCAGCCGGGACAGCGTGGTTTCCCAATCGGGCGCCCGTTCGCCGCAGTTGCTGCGCGCGCCGTGCACCACACTTGATTCACCGACCCGCAGCGATATCGAACGCCTGTATTCGACATCGATGGCACGGACACCGCTGGCGGATATGTAGTAGCCCGAGCTAAGCAGGAACCACACGCCGCCCACGACCAGCAGAACGACCAGCAGCGTCACGCCACTGAGCCAGCGCGTCGCGTACACGGCGTGTCTTATGGCGTGACTTTCATCGGCCGGCGTGACCGGTGTCGATGAAGGTGCCCCTTGCACCGGGCGGCGCGCCTCGGCGTAAAGGCGGTTCCAGCGCTCACGCAGGCCGTCCGCGCCATTGAGTTCGATCATCCTGGAAAGCGCCAGGAAATTCTTCCGGCTTGGAATGTGAACGCCGCGCCGCCAGTTGGCGAGGTTCTTGACCGCAGCATCGTAATTGGCCTGCCCGTTATTGGCCGTCACCTCGCAGAACATGCTGGCAAGGCGCGCATTGTCGAAATGCCCCTGCTCCGTGCATAGCGCATCAAAGAGTTCGTGCCATTGGGTATACTTGTCCCAATCAGGCTGTGACATGCAGTGCGCCCCCTGTTCGTCCCTCTGCATCTGTCGTTTACTAGCGTTATGCTCCCAAAATCTAAATCAAATTTTACGTGCCTCGCCAGGTTTGGCGCACCAGCGTTTGCCAACGCGATACTCTATCGCTTGCGCCGCATCGCATCAGATAGCGCCGCCCCGAAAGCCCCCTGCCCGCCGCTATCGCTGCGACCCTTGCCGCGCGGCTTTCCAGCCCTATCGGGTGCCGGCCTTCTGTCCGGTCCCGGCGCGGCGTCCTTGCGCATTGAAAGCCCGATCCGCTTCCGTTTCACGTCGACCTCCACCACGCGGACCTTCACCACATCGCCGGTCTTGACGACCTCGTGGGCATCCTTGACGAACCTGTCGGCGAGTTGGGAGACGTGGACGAGGCCGTCCTGATGCACGCCGATATCGACGAAGGCTCCGAAGGCGGCGACGTTTGTGACCGTGCCCTCGAGCATCATGCCCGGCTTCAGATCCGAGATCTCCTCAATGCCATCGGCGAACTGCGCGGTCCTGAATTCCGGGCGCGGGTCGCGCCCGGGCTTTTCGAGTTCGGTGAGAATGTCTCGCACGGTCGGCAGGCCGAAATGTTCGTCCACGAACTGCCGGGGGTCGAGCGCCTTGAGAGCCTTGCTGTCGCCCATCAACGTGCGGATGTCCCGCCCGCACGCGGCGACGATCCTGCGCGCCACGCCGTAGGCCTCCGGGTGCACGGAGGACGCATCGAGCGGCTCGGCGCCGTCGCGGATGCGCAGAAAACCGGCGGCCTGCTCGAAGGCCTTGGGGCCAAGCCTTGGCACGGCCTTGAGGTCACTGCGGGCGGCGAATGCGCCATTGGCATTCCGGTGCGCGACAACGGCTTCGGCGAGCGATGCGCCGAGGCCTGAAACCCGTGCAAGGAGCGCGGCCGAAGCGGTGTTCAAATCGACGCCCACCGCGTTCACCGCATCCTCGACCACCGCATCGAGCGACTTGGCGAGCCTGTGCTGGTCGACGTCGTGCTGGTACTGCCCCACACCGATCGACTTGGGGTCGATCTTCACCAATTCCGCCAGAGGGTCCTGTAGCCGCCGCGCGATCGAAACGGCACCGCGCAGCGACACGTCGAGATCGGGCAGTTCGTTGGACGCGGCTTCAGACGCTGAATAGACCGAAGCTCCCGCTTCGCTCACCACCACCTTCATCGGCTTGGGCGCGGGAATTCGTGCCAGCATATCCGTTACCAACCGTTCGGTTTCCCGGCTGGCCGTTCCGTTGCCGATGGCGATGAGCTCGATCTTGTGGCGGGCGATAAGCGCCATTAGCGCCGCCTGACTGCCCTGCATATCGTTCCGGGGCGCAAAGGGATAAACGGTCGTCGTCTCGAGCACCTTGCCCGTCGCGTCGACCACCGCGACCTTCACGCCAGTGCGGATGCCGGGATCGAGACCCAGCGTCGCGCGGCTGCCCGCTGGCGCGGCAAGGAGCAAATCCTTGAGATTGCGCGCAAAAACGGCAATCGCTTCCTCCTCTGCCCGCTCCCGAAGGCGGGTCATCAGATCGACCGAGAGGTGCAGCCAGAGATTTACCCGCCAGCTCCAGCGCGCCACCTCCATCAGCCACTGGTCGGCCGGCCCGCCGCCGGCATCGATCCCGAAATGGCGCGCCACCATCAGTTCGGCGGGCTTGAACCGCCCCTCGGCGTCCGCGTCCAGTTCCAGATCGACGGCCAGGACCTCCTCGTTGCGCCCGCGCAGCATGGCGAGCGCGCGGTGGCTGGGCACTTTGCTCCAGGGTTCGGCATGATCGAAATAGTCGGAGAACTTGGCGCCGGCGTCCTCCTTGCCTTCGACGACGCGTGAGCGTAGCAGCGCCTTCTGTTCCATATAGGTCCGGAGCGCACCGATCAGGTGCGCATCCTCGGCGAACCGCTCCGCAAGGATATCGCGTGCACCGTCGAGCGCGGCTTTCGCATCAGGCACTTCGTCGGTCACGTAGCTTCCGGCGACTTCCAGCGGTACGAGACTGCGATCGTCGAACACCGCATCGGCCAGAGGCTCGAGCCCGCGCTCGCGCGCGATCTCAGCCTTGGTGCGCCGCTTGGGCTTATAGGGCAGATAGATATCCTCAAGTTCCGCCTTCGTCGTCACGCGGGCGATTTCGGCGGCCAGCGCGCCGGTCAGTTTGCCCTGGGAATCGATCGACTGCAGGATGGCGGCGCGGCGCGCCTCGAGTTCGCGCAGATAGGTCAGCCGGTCCCCGAGCGTGCGCAGTTGCGCATCGTCCAGGCCGCCGGTGACCTCCTTGCGGTAGCGGGCAATGAAAGGCACCGTGGCGCCTTCGTCGAGCAACCTGACCGCCGCGGTAACCTGTTCGGGCCGCGCGGCAATGTCTTTTGCGATTGTCGCGGCGATGGCTGTCTCGTTTGCGCTCATGGGACCCTCTTGATCGATAAGGAGCCGGACAATATGCGGGCTCCACGCGGCCCGCCAAGCCTTTGCGGCCCACCATCCACAGGACGGGGTGTTGCATCATGGCAACGTACCGGGTGGCCCGCGTACAATCACTACACCGTGACCCAATTCTGCCCCGATCTCGCCCTGTTTGCCCTGCTAAGCGCAAAGGCATGTCACGTTTCCTACCGATCCTTCTTCTGGCCGCGGGCTTTTTGCTGGTTTTTGGCGCCCTGGCATCCGCCAGCACGCCAGCCGCCGCACATGATGCGGAGCGCATCGTATGCGAAGCGGTCGCCGCCGAGGCCAGCTTTGAGCCTTCGACACCCGGAGCCCGATGCTGGAAAAAGATCGGGCTGGGAAAGGTTCTTCCATCCTGCCCGACAGAACGCGCGATCTTGACCGATGCCGACGTGCCCGGACCGGCCCGGGTGCCTGAATCGCATCAAATCACAGCGATCGTCCCTATCCCTTTTGTAGCGCCCGGCTTCGATCCACCTCCCCCCAAAGCCTGACCTGTTCGCAAACGCATCCCTGACAATCACCGCGCGCGCGTCGCGCAACATCTCATTGCGAGCATCCTATGTTTCAGAAGTCTCCTGCCCTGAACCGGCGCGGCTTTCTTGCCGGCGCCGCCAGCCTCGCGGCGCTGACCGCCGCCGGCTGTACGACGACCACGGCGCCGAGCGTTCCGGCCCAGCCGGCACCGCCGCCCATACCGGACCATGCCCGGCTCATGTACCGGGCCATGCCCGAAGAGGCGTTCCCGCTTCCTGCGATCGATCTTACCCAGCTTGACCCGGTCTACTACCGCCAGGTCGTCGACTATCCGACTGCCGAAGCGCCCGGCACCGTTGTCGTCGATACGCCCAACCGTTTTCTCTACCACGTCCAGGACGGTGGCACCGCGATGCGCTATGGCGTCGGGATCGGCCGGGAAGGCTTTGCCTGGGGCGGTCGCGCGCACATCGCCTATGGCCGGAAATGGCCGGTCTGGACGCCGCCGGCCGACATGATCGGCCGCCAGCCGGAACTCGAACGATGGCGCGGAGGCCAACCTCCGGGGCTCGAAAACCCGTTGGGCGCGCGGGCTCTCTATATCCACCAGGGCAATCGCGACACCCTCTACCGCCTGCATGGCACTGGCGAGGTCTGGTCGATCGGCAAAGCCGTTTCGTCAGGCTGCGTCCGGCTCCTGCACCAGGACATCATCGATCTCTATGACCGGGTCGCGTGGGGGTCGAAGATCGTCGTTCTTCAGGAACCCGGCGACACGGTCATGCCGCTCAAGGTCTGACCAACAAAAAAGGCGCGCATCGTGCGCGCCTTTCGTCTCTTGCGAGGGGTTGAAACCGACGGGATCAGCTCCGGATCGGGATGATCTTGATTTCGACGCGGCGGTTCTGCGCGCGGCCGGCCTCGGTATCGTTCGACGCGACCGGGTTCGCCTCGCCGCGGCCCTCGACGAAGAAGCGGCGCGAATCGACGCCGTTCTGGCTGAGGACGCGTGCGACTGCCGTCGCGCGCTGCTGGGAGAGCGTCAGGTTGTAGCTGTCCGAGCCGGTGGAGTCGGTATAGCCGATGATATCGACAAGCGTCCGGTTGTATTCCTGGAGCACCAGCGCGACCGAGGTCAGCGTGTTCTGGAATTGCGGCTGCACCGTTGCCTGGTCGGTGGCAAAGGTGATGTTGGACGGCATATTGAGGATGATCTGGTCGCCGACGCGGGTCACCGAGACGCCCGTACCCTGGAGCTGGGCGCGCAGCGCGGCTTCCTGCTGGTCCATGTAGTTGCCGATCGCGCCGCCCGCGAGGGCACCGACACCGGCGCCGATGAGTGCGCCGATGCGCGGATCGCCGCCGACCGCCGAGCCGATCACCGCGCCGCCGATGGCACCACCGCCCGCACCGATCAGCGCGCCGCCCGCGGTGTTGGAAATCTGGGATTGCCCCGTGAAGGGGTTCGTCGTGCAACCCGCCAGGGTCAGCGCCGCAACGGCGGAAAGTGCAATTGCCTTGTTTTTCATGATGACTCTACCGATTTTTTGATGGTGCCTGCGTTGGGGGTGGTTGCCGGGCCTGGACTTGTCCTTCTCCGGCGCGCCACGCAAAAGCAAAAAGTCTAGAGCATCGCGCCCCAAGTCCTCTCTCGCACGTCACTCTAGGTGCAATTGTGGCAGCACCGTGTTGATGCCTCCCCGCGAGGGTGGACCTTAGCTTATTTTCCGGCCATGTCACAGCCGGATGCGTGCCGCATTTCTGCCCGATCCGGCCGGAGCGTCATTGCGTCACGCTGGCGAAGCCGTCGTAAAACGCATAAATTGGGAAAATCGCGTGACCGGATCGTCGGCAGGAGTTGCCGTTCGCGTGTATGGGGACCGATTTGGCAGTCATGGATCCAGATCATTCTGTGTAAACGCGGCCCCGATTAGGGTTGATTCGTTGCGAGAAACGCTCACACTGCAGTTCATATGCCGCAGTTTGGCGGGCGGCATGGTATAATTGAACAGGAGCGCGGACCGAGCGGGCTCGTCCCGGACGGAAAAGCGCCGGATTTGGAGTAGGCCTCATGGACTATCGCGGTATTTTCGAGGACGCGCTCGACGCGCTTCGGATAGAAAAGCGCTACCGCGTTTTTGCCGATCTCGAACGCATTGCGGGTAGCTTCCCGCGGGCCATTTATCGCGATAGTGCCGACAATGCCCGCGAGATCACCATCTGGTGCTCGAACGACTATCTGGGCATGGGCCAGCATCCCAAGGTCATCGCCGCCATGCAGGAGACCGCCGGCAAGCTCGGCGCGGGCGCGGGCGGAACGCGCAACATCTCGGGCACCAACCGCCCGCTGGTCGAGCTTGAGCGCTCGCTCGCCGACTTGCATCACAAGGAAGCCGCACTGATTTTCACGTCCGGCTTCGTCTCCAACGAGGCGACGATCTCGACAGTCGCCCGGCTCATTCCCAACTGCCTCATTCTCTCCGATCAGCTCAACCACGCCTCCATGATCCAGGGCGTGCGCCAGTCGGGCATGGAGAAGAAGATCTTCCGGCACAACGATCTTGAGCACCTGCGCGAACTGCTCGCCGCCGCAGGCAAGCAGCGCCCCAAGCTCATTGTTTTCGAATCCGTCTATTCGATGGACGGTGACATCGCACCGATCAAGGAAATCGCGGATCTCGCCGAGGAATTCAACGCGATGACCTATATCGACGAGGTTCATGCGGTCGGCATGTACGGCCCGCGCGGCGGCGGCATCTGCGAGCGCGAAGGGCTGATGGACCGGATCGATATCATCGAAGGCACCATGGCCAAGGGGTTCGGCGTCATGGGCGGATATATCACCGCCAACAAGTCGATCGTCGACGCGGTCCGTTCCTATGCGCCCGAATTCATCTTCACGACCGCCCTGCCCCCCGCGCTCTGCGCGGCAGCGAGGACATCGATCGAGCATTTGAAGGTTTCCAACGCCGAACGCGAGGCCCATCAGCGCCAGGCCGGCCGCGTCAAGCGCGTGCTCGCCGAGGCCGGGCTGCCGGTGCTGCCGACCGACACCCACATCGTCCCGCTCATCGTCGGCGATGCGCGCCAGTGCAAGGCCGCCAGCGACATGCTGATGGAGCGGCACGATATCTACATCCAGCCGATCAACTATCCCACGGTCCCCAAAGGCACCGAACGGCTGCGCATCACCCCGACGCCGTATCACAGCGACGACATGGTCGCCGAATTGTGCGACGCCCTGATCGCAGTCTGGCAGACCCTCGACCTGCCGCGCGACTTTGACATGTCGCGGCTGATGGAGACCAAGCTCATCGCAGGCGACCTGACGCTTCCGACCGTGGGCGGGTAAGCCCGCCCGGCAGGACGGATGGACGAACGCAAGCCTTTCGACCTTGATGCCTATATCCGCAGCATCGCGGAGCAGCCATGCTTTATCTGCAAACTCGTGGACCGTGACCCGGCGTTTCGGCATCACGTTGTTTTCGAAGACGACGAAACAATCATCTTCCTGAGCAAGTACCCGACCTTACGCGGTTATTGTCTCGTCTGTCCCAGGGAGCATCTCGAAGACCTGGCCGACCTACCGCGCCGGCAATATCTCGACCTGCAAGCGCACGTCCACAGGCTATCCGGCGTCCTCAAAACGCTCTTTGGCGCCGAACGCATATATGTCCTTTCGCTCGGCAGCCAGCAGGCCAACAGTCACCTTCATTTTCACGTCGTCCCGCTACCACCGGGCATCCCGCTCGAAAAGCAACAGTATCACGCGCTAATGGCCGAAAATGGGATACTCGACATTCCCGAGGCAGAAATGGAAGCGATGGCGTCGAAAATCGGCGCCGCGTACGCGGCTCTCTGACCCGTCCGCTATGACGCCAGCGCCTCGATCACACGGCATTGCGCCACGCGGCCGTGCCGGCATTCGGCGAGCATCGCCTTGAGCTCTTTTTTGAGCGCCGAGAGCCGTGCGAGCCGTTTCTCGACCTCGGCCAGCCGTTCGGTGGCGATTGTGTCGGCGCGTTCGCACGATGTCTCCGGCTGATCCTGCAGGGACAAAAGCGCGCGAATGGCTTCGATGTCGAACCCCAGCTCGCGCGAGCGCCGGACGAAGTTCAGCCGTTCGATCGTGTTGCGATCGTAAAGGCGGCGATTGCCTTGGGTTCGCGGCGGCTCGGGAACAAGTCCGATCTGCTCGTAGTAGCGGATCGTCGGGATTCTGATGCCGGTTTCGCGTGCCACGGCACCTATCGAGAGATTCTGGGTCATGAGCGCTTGCTCCTATAGCGGCTAGAGATTTTATCATGCCCGCGAACGGAAACGAAAGGTCGTTGGAATGGGTGCTTCCTGCTGCGATACGCATCATCACGCAGAGATTGACGACAGGCGCCAACGGGCGATCCACCGCCGCGTGCTGTGGGTCGTTCTGGCAATCAACGCAGCGATGTTCGTCTTCGAGGTCGGCGCCGGGCTTGCTTCGGGTTCCGCGGCGCTCGTTGCGGATTCGCTCGACTTTCTCGGCGACGCCGCGAACTACGCGATCAGCCTGTTTGTTGTTGGGCTCGCGCTCAAATGGCGGTCGCGCGCCGCACTCGCGAAGGCGATGACAATGGGCGTTCTGGGGGTCTGGGTCATCGGCGTGGCCGCGTGGAATATCTATGCCGGCACGACCCCGCATGCTTATACGATGGGCGTTGTCGGGTTCAGCGCGCTCCTGGCCAATGCCGCATCGTTCGGCCTGCTCTGGCGTTTCCGTGCCGGCGATTCCAACATGCGATCGGCATGGATCTGCACGCGCAACGACGTTGTGAGCAATCTCGCCGTCCTTCTGGCCGCGCTCGGCGTCTTTGGCACGGGCTCGGGATGGCCCGACATCGTCGTTGCCGCCATCATGGGCAGTCTTGCCATACAGGGCGCGGTGATCGTCACCCGGCAGGCGCTGAGCGAGCTGCGCCCGGCGCGCGCCGTTCCAGCGGAATAGCGCCTCAGCTCGTCAAGACGATGCGGATCAGATCCGCGGTATTGCGGGCGCCAAGCTTTTCCATCACCCGCGCGCGGTGCACTTCGATCGTGCGCGGAGAAATGCCGAGTTCCCGTCCTGCTTCCTTGTTGGATTGCCCGTTTGTGATCAATTGCAGCACTTCGCGTTCGCGCGGGGTCAGTTGGGTAAAGCCGCGGATTTCCACCGCGCGCTGACCGTCGCGAATGGCCCCGATGTGGACGTCGCGCCGGAGCGTTTCGCGCACCGCCCGCACGAAGCGCTCGGTATCGATGGGCTTGACGAAGACGTCGGCCGCGCCGAGGCGCATGGCGTCGACCGTCATGTCGACGTCCGAGGTATCGGAGATGACGAAGACGGGAATGCCGGTCCGCAGCGCCTTGATTTCTTCAAGCACGGGCAGCGCCGAGGTACCGTCCATGGCTGCGTTGAGCACGACGACGTCGGGTTTACGCTCATCGAACCGGCCCAGGAAATCGGTAAGATCGAGCGAAAGGGCGGTCTGGAACCCCTCGAGCCGGAACAGGAGCGTCAGCGCCTCGCAGGTGTTGGCGTCGCTATCGACGATGTGGATCAGCCGGTCGCGATTGAGAAAAGAGCGATAGGAAATTTCCGTGTTCATCGTATCCTCCAGACATGAGAGGCGCCCCCGGGACACCCGACTTGGTATGACTGGCTTCACGGACCGGACAGCCCCTTCTCGCGCGTCCGCTCCCGAAACCGCGCGTCCCTCTCCGGTCCAGGTCCCAAGGAACGGCCGGGAGCCATGCCGAAGCGGTTCGGACATGAGGAGAGCGCTCGCCGTCCGGCTGTGTGCCGGCCCGCGTCAAATCCCCTCAATGTCTATCCTTCAGGTCCGCCGCATGCGCCCTCAGAAGAATCGCGCACGCATTTTGCGATAGGTAGGCGGCCGTGCCGAGCGGATGATCCCCTAGGAGCGACTACCTACGATAGGACTATAGACCTATTTGCGTCGGCGTGACAATCCGTAGATTTACCGACGGGTGTTCTGCGCATCCTCGCGCCACACGCAAAAAAGGCGGGCCCAGCCCGCCTTTTTTGTCAGACGCGACTCACCCTACCGCGTTTTGAGCAGATCCCGGATCTCGGTCAGCAGCACCTCTTCGCGCGGCGGTGCGGGTGTGACTTCGGGCACGGGCTCCTCAGCCTTTTCGCGGCGCAGGTTGTTGATGCCTTTGACCAAGAGAAAGAGCACAAAAGCCACGATGAGAAACTTCACCATCGCATTGATGAAAAGCCCGATATTGAGCGTCGCCACCCCGGCTTCCTGCGCAACGGCAAGCGAGGGAACAGCGACGTTTTCAGGGTTCGACAGGACGATGAACAGGTTCGAGAAGTCGATACCCCCGAGGATCAGGCCGATCACCGGCATGAAGATATCGTCAACCAGAGAGGTCACGATGGCGGTAAACGCGGCGCCGATGACGATACCGATGGCCATATCGACCATATTGCCCTTAACGGCGAATTCCTTGAATTCTTTAATTAACGACATCTGCCTCTCCATATCTGTCGTAAAATCCGAGCCAACGCGCTGGAATGCTTGGAAAAAGTTAGCCCGATGCAACGGCAATTGTCCATTGGAATAACTTGACAGCACCGCCTTGCGGGCCGACCAAGGCGGTAGCGCGCAAACGGAAAGGTCGCCGGCGTGAGCGAAGTATCGCATTCGGACACGGTAAGGCAGGACGCGTATCTGCGCGTCGCGGTCGACCATTTGCCATACGGCATTGCGCTCTTTGGTGCCGATCTGAGGCTCGTCGTCGCCAACCCGACCTACGCGCAGGTTCTTGCCCTGCCCGAGACCCTTGTGAGAGAGGGCACGAGCCTTGATGAAATCCTCCTATTCGTCGCCCGGCGCGGCGATCTGGGCCCGGGAACGCCGGAAATTCTCGCCGATCAGCGCCGGCGTCTGATCACGACACAGCCGACAACGCTCACCCAGCGGCTTTCGGTTCTGGGCCACTACATCGAAATCCACACCAGCCAGGCGCCGGGCGGCGGGCTTGTCATTTCGCTCGCCGATGTCACCGACCGCGCCAAGGCCGAAACGGCGCTCGAACAGATCAACCACACGCTCGAGCAGCGCGTCGACGACCGTACGCGGGCCCTGACGCTGCTCAACGCCGAGCTTGAAAAGGCCCGCGCCAAGGCCGACGCGGCCAATCACGAAAAGACGCGCTTCCTCGCCGCGGCGAGCCACGATCTGCTGCAGCCGCTCAATGCGGCGCGGCTCTATACCTCGACGCTCTTCGAGCGTACGCGCGGCACGCCGATGGCGGACCTCGCGGCCTCGATCGACGCATCGCTCAACGCTGTCGAGGACATCATGTCGACGCTCCTGGACATCTCGCGAATGGATAGCGGCGCGCTCAAGGTGACGCGGTCGAATTTCAACAGCCTCGACCTGCTCAAGAAGGTCGAGATCGAGTTCCAGCCGCTTGCGGAAGAAAAGAACATCGATCTGCGCGTCGTCGGCGCGTCGTTCCTCGTGCGGTCCGACCGCATGCTGCTGGCGCGTGTCATCCAGAACCTTGTTTCGAACGCCATCAAATACACAAAGCCCGGCGGCCGCGTGCTCGTGGGTTGCCGCAAGCGCGGCGAGACCGTCCGGATCGACGTGATCGACACGGGCATCGGCATCGACAGCCACCAGCACCAGTTGATTTTCACCGAGTTTTCGCGGCTCGAACAGGGCGCGCGGATCGCACAGGGGCTGGGGCTGGGACTCTCTATCGTCCAGCGCATCCTTGCCGCGCTCGATCATCCGCTCAATATCGAGAGCATCGTGGGCAAGGGCTCGCGCTTTTCGGTGACGGTGCCGCGCATTGCCCAAAGCGAGCCTGTCGCGGCGGTCCAGGACAATCCGGCGGCTCGGCCGGAGTCGCGGCTTGCGGGTTTACAGGTCCTCTGCGTCGACAACGAGCGTTCGATCCTCGATGCCATGTCGGGGCTCCTGGAGAACTGGGGCTGCGACGTGCGCGTCGCAACCTCGCTCAAGGATATCTCGCAGGCCAATATGCTCGAAGGCTGGGTGCCCGACCTCGTGCTGATGGACTATCACCTTGAACAGTCCTCCGGCCTCGACGCCATCGAGTGGCTCAAGCAGGTCGCCGGCGGTCAGCTCCCGGCGATCCTCGTCACGGCGGATCGCACCAACGCCGTGCGGCAGCTCGCGGAGGCACGCGGGACGGCCGTGCTCAACAAGCCGGTGAAACCGGCGGCGTTGCGGGCGCTTATCACCCAGGTGACGCGCCGGGGCTAGGCTCCGCGCGCGGTCAGCCCCTCGACGACAGCGAGGATGACGGCTTCGGCGTCCTCCCGTGCGACACCGGCGGATACGGCGATCGCGGCGCGGTCGAACGCTGCGGACAGGATTTGCGTCAGCGCGTCGAGCGGCAGCGCCCGGATGGCGCCCGCCGCGATTGCCGCTTCGAGCCCTTCGCGCAAGGTGCGGTCGGCGTGCCGCTCATCGATCGCGCGGGTTTCGGCATATCCGAGCACAGCCGGCGCCTCGAGGAGCAACAACCGGGTTCGCCCGGGCGTCTGCATGGCGTCCAGATAAACCTTCCCCCCGGCGACGAGCGCCGCGACCGGTTCCATTTGAGCGGGCGTGGCGGCATCGATCTCGGCAGCCACCGCGGCGGCCTCCGCTTCGACCACGGCGGCGAACAGCGCCTTTTTGTCAGCAAAGTGATGGTAGAGCGCGCCGCGCGTCACCCCGGCCTCGGCGACGAGTTCGGGCGTTCCCACTTCGGCATAGCCACGCGCGATAAACAGCGTCCGCCCCGCCGCCATCAGGGCGCCACGGGTTGCGTCCGACCGGTCCTTGTTGGATCGTCGCGATTCATTTCGTTGCATACATGCAGCCTGTATGTTAATTTCTATCTACATACATACTGTATGTTTGTTTTCGACATGAGGAAAGCCATGAAAACGACGAGCTATTATCCGGTCATCATGACCGACAGGGTGGCCGAGACCGCTGCATTCTATCGCGCGCATTTCGGTTTTGATGCGGCGTTCGATGGCGGCTGGTACGTGCACCTGCAGTCGCAAAGCGATCCGGCGGTCAACCTCGCCGTGCTCGAAGGCGGCCACGAGACCATCCCCGCTTCCGGACGCGGCAAGGTGAGCGGTCTCCTGCTCAATTTCGAGGTGGAGGACGTCGACGCCGAGTATGAACGGCTGACGGCGGCCGGCCTGCCGATCCTGTTGAGCCTACGCGATGAGGATTTCGGCCAGCGTCACTTCATCACCGCCGATCCCAACGGCGTCCTGATCGATGTGATCAAACCCATACCGCCCAGCGCTGAATTTGCGGCGCAATACGCGGATGGCGCGCTTCCGGACTAAGCGCTTCACTCGCCGTCGACGAGCTGGGCGAACTGTCCCTGCTCGATTTTGGAGGCGGCGATCACGGCCTGGGTGCGGCTGTCGACATTGAGCTTTTGCAGGATGGCCGAGACGTGCGCCTTGACCGTCGCTTCGGAGATCGAAAGCTCGTAGGCGATCTGTTTGTTCATCAGCCCGTCCGAGAGCATCATCAGCACGCGCACCTGTTGCGGGGTCAACGTGGCGAGCCGGGCGAGCATCTCGGTCTGCTCGTCCTCGCCTTCGAGCGATATGCCCTCGGGCACCCAAAGCTCGCCGGAAAGCACCGTATCGATCGACGATCGTATCGCCTCGGCGCCTTCGGATTTCGAAAGATAGCCAGCCGCACCGAGGTCGAAGCAGCGTTTGATCACCGCCTGGTCCTCAACCGCCGAAATGATCATCACCGGAATTTCGGGAAACTGCGCGCGCAGCAGCAGAAGCCCCGAAAACCCGCGCACCCCCGGCATATTGAGGTCGAGCAGCACGAGGTCGCAATCCCGGTCCGTCTCAAGCGCCTCCAGGAGCCCGTCGATATCCCCGGCCTCCTCGAACGCATAACCGTTCTCCTCACCTTCGAGCGTCTGGCGTAACGCCGCGCGGAAGAGAGGATGATCGTCGACGATAATAATGCGATGGCCCATAGTGCCAAATGTCCCGCGAACAAGCTTTTTTTGCGTTTAACGGATGCGGGGGGCGGACACAAGCGCCGCCGGGATCGCCTTTGGTCTAGGATCGGGTCCGTTTTCGGGGCACCGCTAGATAATATCCCCCCGCCCGTCGGGGTCCTGCGGCTCGGCCAGCATGCCCTCGATGATCTGCTCGACGCGCACCAGCTCGCTTAAGGACTTTTCGATCGCCGCGCGGCGCTGCTGGAGGAGGTGGCGCTGGTGGTGCACCTTGTCGAGCGCCTTGCGCAGATGATCGTAGGAGCCGTCGCGCAGGTCGTAGGTATCGAGATATTCCTGAATCTCGCGCAGCGTCAGCCCAACCTGCTTGCCGTCGAGAATGATCCGCAGGCGGCGGCGGTCGCGGTTGGTGTACAGGCGCTTGTTGCCCACGCGACGCGGGCGCAGCATGCCCTTGTCCTCGTAAAAGCGGAGCGTTCTGTGGGTCACGTCGAAGGCTTCTGCGAGCTCGGCGATGGTATAGATGGCCGGGCCATCACTCCGTCGCTGCGCGCGGTCCTTCCGGGCGGCATTGGTCATAATCTAACGGTTCGCGAATCCGGAATTTTCTCGGTCTTACAAAGTGTACGATTGAGCGGCGCGGTGCAAGCGCAGCCTATCGACCGCTTATACGTTCCGATCACGAAATCGGGAACGGGATTCTGGGAACGCAGTACCCATTCGCAGTGTTTTACCTTGCGGTTAGCCAGCTTTTGCGGCGGGCGAGCCGAAAAGAGGAGGAGACGGTATGGGACCAAAGCTCAAACTCGGAGCGGCATTGATTGCTGTTTGCGCTGCCGGCGGCGGCGCCGTCGCGCAAGATGCCATGTTCGGAACGGAAGATGACGTCGATATGGCCGCCGCGTTGTGGCAGGCCATGATCGATGCGCGGCTGGCTGGCGAAGGCGCGATTCACACCCTGCCCTATGCGGGCACCGAGCCCCATGGCGCGGTGCTCGAAACGTTCTACATGCCGTTCGAGATGAACGGCCAGGAAGGCCAGTTGATCGTCAAACGCAACCATATGGCGGAGGGGCTGACGCCGGGAACCGTCTGGGATGATCCCGACGCGGCACTCGATGCCATAACGGTGATGTTCGAACAGCCCGACACGGAAAGCGGATGGTTCTGGGCGAAGTATTTCCCCGATGGGTCGCTCGACCAGACGCCCGACGGCGTCTCGCTCGCGGGTCAGGCCGCGGGTTGCATCGGATGTCATAGCGGCGCCGCAGACGGCGACATGGTCTTTGCCAACGACTGATCCTGCGCGCGTGCCCCGGTCCGGTTGCGGCCGCACGACGACTTAAATAAACGCTGGCTAGCTCAGCGTCCGTTTGACTGCGTCCGCCCAGCCGGCCAGCTTGGTCTGGCGTGTCTTTGCGTCCAGCTTCGGTGTGAACTGCCGGTCGATCGCCCAGCCTTTGGCAAATTCGTCCTGCCCCGGCCACACACCGGCGGCCGACCCCGCGAGCCATGCGGCGCCCAGAACGGTGGTTTCGAGCATTTTGGGCCGGTCCACCGGCGCGTCGAGGATGTCGGCGAGGCATTGCATGGTCCAGTCCGAGGCGACCATGCCACCATCGACGCGCAGCACCGTGTTCGCATCGCCCGAGGCCCAGTCCTTGTACATGGCCGTAAGCAGGTCGTGGGTCTGGTAGCAGACCGATTCCAGCGCCGCCCGCGCGATTTCGGCGGCGCCCGAAGCCCGCGTCAGCCCGAAGATCGCGCCGCGCGCCTCGGCGTCCCACCAGGGCGCTCCGAGGCCGACGAAAGCGGGTACCAGATAGACCGATTGGTGCGGGTCCGATTGCGCCGCCAGCGCACCGGTCTCCTCGGCGGCCTTGATGATCCCGAGTTCGTCGCGCAACCACTGCACCGCCGCCCCGGCAATGAAGATCGAACCTTCGAGCGCGTATGTCGTCCTGCCGCCAAACCGGTAGGCGATCGTCGTCAGCAGCCGGTTTTGCGACGGCACGAACTCCTCGCCGGTATTGATGAGCGCGAAGCACCCGGTGCCATATGTCGATTTGATCATCCCCGGGGTGAAGCACGCCTGCCCGATTACGGCGGCCTGCTGGTCTCCCGCTACCCCGCGGATGGGAATCGCCGCGCCGAAAAGCTCCGGGTCGGTTTCACCGAACGTATCCGCGCAATCGAGCACGTCGGGCAGCATCGCCTGCGGCACATCGAGGATGGCGCACAATTCGTCGTCCCAGGCATTTTCGCGAATGTTGTAAAGCAGCGTCCGGCTGGCGTTTGTCGCGTCGGTCACGTGCCGGACCCCGCCGGTCAGCCGCCAGATAAGAAAGCTGTCGATGGTACCGAAGGCCAACTCGCCCCGCTCCGCCTTCTCGCGCGCACCCTCAACCTCATCGAGAATGTATTTGACCTTCGTCCCGGCGAAATAGGGATCGACAAGCAGCCCGGTCTTTTGCGCAAACACAGCCTCATGCCCGTCGGCACGCAGCCGCTCGCAGGTCGGCGCCGTGCGCCGGTCCTGCCAGACGATGGCGTTGTGGACGGGCTTGCCCGTCGCCCTGTCCCAGACGACCACCGTCTCGCGCTGATTGGTAATTCCCAGCGCCGCGACATCGCCTGCTGAAACGCCCGCCTTCTCAAGCGCCGTCTTCACCGCCCAGACCGTCGTCTTCCAGATTTCCTCGGGGTCATGCTCGACCCATCCCGAGCGCGGGAAATGCTGGGTGAACTCGGTCTGCGCGGTTGCAACAGCCTGCATGGCGCCGTCGAACACCATGGCGCGCGTCGAGGTTGTTCCCTGGTCGATGGCAACGACATAAGCGCTCACGGCATTCTCCTCCCGGTGGCCTATACGAAACTGAACCGAAAACTATACGAAAGCGCACGGCGGTCAATCACCGGCGCCCGCCTCGATGAGGGCGACGTCATGCTCGGCGCATACGGCGCGGACGGCCTCGCTCGTGCAGTGGTCGGTGACGAAAGTCGAAATCTGACTCAGATGGGCGATCCGTACCGGCGCGGCGCGTTCGAACTTGGTGGCATCCGCAGCGAGGATCACGTGACGCGCGTTATCGATGATCGCCTGGGCGACCTTCACTTCGCGGAAATCGTAGTCGAGCAGCGCGCCGTCCGCATCGATCGCCGACGCCCCGATCACCGCATAGTCCACCTTGAACTGACGGATGAAATCCACGGCGGCCTCGCCCACGATACCCCCGTCCGATCCCCGCACAACGCCGCCGGCGATGACCACTTCGCAATCTTTCAGGACGCGCAAGCGATTGGCAACGTTGATGTTGTTGGTAATGACCATCAACCCCTTGTGCCCGGCCAGTGCCTGACCCACCGCTTCGGTCGTCGTGCCGATGTTGATGAAGAGCGACGCGTTGTCGGGAATGAGCGCGGCAACTGCACGGCCGATCTGCGCCTTTTCCTCCGCAGCGATCTGCCGGCGCGCCTCATATTCGAGGTTCTCGATGCCGGAGGGGTAAAGAGCGCCGCCATGCACGCGTGTGAGCCTGCCGTCCGCGCATAGCGCATTGAGATCCTTGCGGATCGTCTGCACCGAAACCCCGAACGTATCGGCCAGCGCCTCGGCGGAAACGCGCCCGTCGGTCCTGGCGAGCGCGAGGATTTCGTCATGCCTCGGGTTCGGTGCCTGCATCGGTTTCGCTTTTGTTTCGTTTTGAAGCGCGAACTACGCCACGGTTTAAACGAAAGCGCAAGCCCGCCGCTATGCCGGAAACGTTGGAAAAGCGATAACCCGATGCAGTTTGCAACGGAGATTAACGCGATATTTACCATAAGTTCCCAACAGTCAGACTAGGCGAATCCATAAGAGATAGGCGCGATGACGCGCCGGCGAACGGCCTGGCTTTGGGAATTTGCAATGGCGCGTACCGAACCGCACAACGACTGGCAACAAACGGACTCCGCGTCCAGAACGAACGCCGAGTGGGAAAGCCTTCGAAACGAACTCGTCGCCCTTCTCGACCAGGTTGAAGATCAGATCGGCACATCGCACAAGGCCCCGGCGCCGAAATCACCGGCGCCCGAGCGGCCCGAAATGCCCCCAGCACCAACGGGAAAACAGGCATCCCGGCACGAAATGGCGCTGCGCTCGGTGCGGCTCGCGGTCGACAAGCTGGCAGAACGCGGTGACGCGGATGCCGGAGCGGCCAAGCCCGACAGCGTGACCGAAGCCATCAATCAGATCCGTGCCCGGCAGGGCCGGCAGACGCACCAGGCCGCGCAGAGCGCGCCGCGCGATATTCCGCCCGCGCCGGAGCCACAGACACCGGTGCTACAGACAGAAGCGCCGGCTGCTGCTAGTTCGGCGCGCGAACTCGCCGGATTTGCCGATGCGGTTTCGCAGCTTGGCGACCGGATCACGCAGTTCGAAAGCCGGATTTCCGAGCGGTTCGATAGCCTCGACCAGAGCGGCGACGTCGCCGGGCAGATCGCGCAATTGAGCGAAGTGATCGAGCTCCTTGCCAACGCCGTCGGCGAAAGCGGGCAGGTCAAGCGGCTCGAGACCCAGATCGCGCAGCTCGCCGACGAGGTTTCGCGCGGTCACAGCGGCGGCCCGGACGCGATTGCGGCACAAGTGGAGGCGCTCGCCGAGAGCATCGATAAACTCGCAACCCATCAGGTTCAGAATGCCGGGCGCGACGCGCAAGCGGAGGCGCGCCAGGCTGACAGCATGCGCGTCATCGAAGAGAGCGTGCGCAGCATCTACGACCGCATCGATGCGCTTGAAAAGGCCCGCCCGGACGGCTCGGATGCCTTCGAGAGGCTGAGCAAGGACCTGGCCGCGCTGGCCGCGACGATCGAATACAACAGCGACACCGAACTGCTCGTCGGAAAGATCGATGCGCTGGGTGCGCGGATCGCCAAGCTCGAGACGGCGCCGCAAGGGTCCGTGAACGATGCCGGCATGTTGCGCGACGCGGTCACCGAAGCGATCGACCCCCGCCTTTCGGCGCTCGAGACACGCATCGACGATCTGGGGACGCGGCTCGACGGTGCCACTGCGGCACCGCAGGATCTTTCCGGGATCGAGGCGCAGTTGCGGCATCTGTCCCAGCGGGTCGAGGAGACCGGTGCCGAACTCAAAGTGCTCGCCGGTCTCTATGAGACCCAGGAGAACGGCACCGACGGTATCGACATCGACGCACTGGCGCGCGCGATCGCCGCGCATAACCCGCCGTCGCCGGGATCCGATACTGCGGATGCCATTGCGCGGGCCGATCTCGAGGCGCTGGAAACGCGGCTTTCGGGTCTGCTGGCGCGCGAAAGTGATGCCGGTGGGCACCCGGACGAACACCTTTCCGGCGTCAAGGACGGCATCGCCCAAGTTGATAGCCGTCTGGCCCGTCTTGAGGCCATGCTCAACGGCAAACAGGCAAGGACCGCCGAGACTGAGCCCGCGCCGCGGCCGGCGCAGCCGCCCCGGCGCGCCGCCAGCGACGCGATGCCGAACGATCCGGCCTCGGGAGCGGCCGGCAAGGTCGAGGCCGCCGGAGCGCCGTTCTCGGCGCTATCGCAAGCGCCGCTTGCTGGGCCCGCACCTTTGCTCGAACCCGAACCGGTCCGGGATGCCCCGCGCCACGAGGCCGGGCCGACCTTTACGCTCGATCCCGAGCGGGTCGAGCGTCCGGCCAAGCCACAGTCGCGCCTCGGCTCAGACCTTGGAGACGAGACGCCGAACGTTGAACCGCTCGAGCCGACAAGGGACCAAACTGAACCGGACCTTCAAAGCGCCAATGCAAGCCGCGCGAGCTTCATCGAAGCGGCGCGCCGTTCGGCGCGGCAACACGTGTCCGAAGACGACAGCGCCGAGCCCAAATCGCTGATCGGCCGCGCCCTCGCGCGCTTTCAGCGATCGGAAGCCAGCGAGGACGACGCGGATGAGATGCCGGACGAGCAGGCCGCCAAGTCCAAGCCCGAAAAAGCACCTGCGGAACCCGAATTCGAAGGCTTCGGCGGGGTCGACGACGACGTCGATCCGGATGCCAAGCGTCCCGGATTTATCGCGCGCAACAAGCGGCCGCTGCTTTTGGGCACGGCGCTCGTAGTCGTCCTGCTGCTCACCGCCCAGCTCGTGATTTCCCGCGGCCAGGGCAACCGGGTACCTGCCCCTGCGCCCGCACCGGCTGAATCGACCGTGCCAGCGGAAACCGGCGAGGTGCCCACGTCCGATGCAGGCGGTGCTGACGCTGCCGCGCCCGGCAAAACCACGCCCTCGTCCGCCGGAGATGCGGACGGCGCACTGACTTCGAACGTCCGCATGATCGACCAGAGCCCGGCGCTTGCGAGCGCTCAGCCCGATATCGCCGCGATGATGGGCGATCTTGGCGTCGACGCCACCGAGACCGCGGCCATCCCGCCCGATCCGGACCGCTATATCGAGAGCGCCAGCACCGGGCCGCTGACTACCGCGCCGATTACGCTTGCCAACCTGCCTGCCACCACCGTGCCCGAGGATATCCAACCGGCCCAATTGCGCGAGGCCGCCGAGGAGGGCGACGCACGTGCGCAGTTCGAGGTTGGCGCGATCCTCACCGAGGGCCATGTCGTCGAGCAGGATCTCAGCCAGGCTGCCGCATGGTACGAGCGCGCCGCGGCGCAGGGCTTCGCTCCGGCGCAATACCGGCTGGGCAATCTCTACGAGAACGGACAGGGCGTCGACAAGGACCTCGAGCAGGCGCGGCTCTGGTATCAGCGCGCCGCCGAATCGGGCAACCGTATGTCCATGCACAACCTTGCCTCGCTCTATGCGGGGGGCGAGCTTTCGAGCCAGGATTTCGATGCTGCGGCGCACTGGTTCGAGGAAGCCGCAGCACGCGGGCTTACCGACAGCCAGTTCAATCTGGGCATGCTTTACGCGCGCGGGCTCGGCGTCGAGCAAAGCTTTGAGAATTCCTACATCTGGTTTTCGCTTGCAGCCAGATCCGGCGACGAGGATGCCGCCGCCGCACGGGACGACGTTGCCCGTTCACTCGATGCGGATACGGTTCAGCGGCTCAACCAGACCATTGAAAGCTGGATTCCCGTCGAGATCGACATGGCGGCCAATTTCGCACCCATCGGCACCTGGGACGAAGAATTCGATCCCGGCCGCGAAATCGGCAATGCGGATGTCATCAAGCGCGTTCAAGAGCTTCTTGACAAATTGGGCTATGATGTTGGAACACCCGACGGCATAGTCGGTCCCTTGACGCGTGCCGCGATTACCGCCTTCGAGCAGGCCACCGGCATGAGCGAGAGCGGTGAAATCAATCCGCGACTGCTTGCCGTCCTGGGCAGCCAGCCGGTCTGACCGGATCGGTTGGACATTTACCAACCTGCACGCGGGACGCGATGCCGCCCTGTGATGCGCTTCGCATGGGTTGCCGGCAGTGCAAATCTATTTGCCTATCGCGGAAATCTCGGTCAGCCTCTTCTTCCTTGTCGGGATCGGTGGCGCTATCGGGTTTCTGTCTGGGCTGTTCGGCGTCGGCGGCGGTTTTCTTCTCACACCGCTGCTGATCTTTTCAGGCGTGCCTTCGCCGGTCGCGGTTGCATCGGTCACCGGCCAGGTCGTCGCCGCATCCACTTCAGGAGCCCTCTCATACTGGCGGCGCGGCGGCATTGACCTGCAGCTCGCGCTGTTTCTCGTCATTGGCGGCGCACTGGGGGCAACCGTCGGGGTGTGGATCTTCGACCTGCTGCGCAATCTTGGCCAGCTCGATCTCGCCATTTCGCTCGGCTATCTGATCTTTCTGGGGTCCATCGGCACGCTCATGCTGGTCGAGGCGGTGCGCTCGCTGATCCGCTCGCGCAAGGCCGGCCCAGTGCAACGCCGGCTGCCCGGACAGCACAATTGGGTGCACGGGCTGCCGCTGCGGATGCGCTTCAAGCGCTCCAAGCTCTATATTTCGGTGCTGCCCGTCATGGGTATCGGGTTCCTCATCGGCATCATCGGCTCGCTGCTGGGGATCGGCGGCGGGTTCATTCTCGTTCCGGCGCTCGTCTACATCCTGCGCGTGCCCGGCGCTGTCGTCATCGGCACCTCGCTGTTGCATGTGCTGGCGGTCATGGCCGTGACCTGTATCC
The DNA here is from genome assembly GCF_021166475.1 of Pelagibacterium xiamenense. Taxonomy (GTDB): domain Bacteria; phylum Pseudomonadota; class Alphaproteobacteria; order Rhizobiales; family Devosiaceae; genus Pelagibacterium; species Pelagibacterium xiamenense. Next base: position 847,803 of record NZ_JAJOYS010000001.1, on the reverse strand, counting down.
TGCACGCATCGCAGAGCCAGAGCGTCGACATTCTGCTCGCCTTCTGCCTGATGGTGGGCAGCGTCGTCGGCGCGCAATTCGGCGCTTCGGCGGGTCAGTATCTGCGCGGCGACCAGTTGCGCGCGCTCCTTGCCATCATCGTTCTGGGGGTCGCCATCCGGTTTGCCCTCTCGTTGCTTCTGACCCCCGAAGATCCCTTCTCGATGGCGGTGCTGAGCTTCGGGGAATCCGTATGAGCGCGCGGCTTCTTCTCGTTCTTCTGGCGCTTTTGGCTTTCGCCAGGCCGGCGGGCGCACAAGGCGTCGTTTTCGCCAGCTCCGACCCCATCGTTTCGATCACGTCGAATTTCTCGGGCGCGACGATCACCTTTTTCGGCAATATCGAACCTTCGATCGAAGGCACCATCGCCGCCGGGCCGTTCGACGTCGTCCTCGTGGTGCGGGGTCCGCTGGTCGACCGCGTGGTTCGACGCAAGTCGCGTCAGTTCGGCATCATGCTCAACGCCGACTACGCGCTCTATGAGCGCCTCCCCTCATTTTACCGCGTCCTCTCAAGTCGGCCGATCGACACGATCATCGATCCGGCGGTTATCGGCGAGCGGATCGTCACAATGGAAGATCAGGTCGACCGGACACTCACCGCGTCGACCGGCAACGTCCAGCTTTTCAACACCGAAGCGATCCGTCTCATGGAGACCGCGGATCTCTTCCGTACCGACGGACGCGCCATCTCATTTCTCTCGCCGACATTTTTCGCGACCCGGGTTGGGCTTCCCGCCAACGTGCCCAACGGGCGGTTTCTTGCGCAGGTTTTCGTCGTCAGGAATGGCGAGATCGTCGCCGAGCGCAGCCAGAGCTTTTTTGTCGAAAAAACGGGTTTCGAGCGCTTTCTGGGCGATGCGGCACGTAACCAGCCCCTGCTTTACGGCATTGCGTGCGTATTGCTTGCGCTTTTGACCGGCTGGCTGGGCGGGGTTCTGTTCAGACGTTAGGGGACAAGGGCATGGGGCTGATCAAGAGCTTTTCGACAATCACCGGACTGGCCGCGCTATTGGGCCTGTTGCCCTTCCTCGCGGGGCTGTACTTTTCCATCTTCCCCACGCTCCTGCCCATTGAGGCGGTGATCTACGAGCGCGCCATGCTTGGCTATGGCGCGGCGATCCTCTCGTTTCTGGGCGGCGTGCGCTGGGGCGTCCGGCTGGGCAGCGGTGCGGGGTCGGAGCTGACTTACGTCGCCGGCATCCTGGGCTCGATCCTGGGGTTCGTTACCATCCTGATGCCCGTGAGCATCGGGTTGAGCATGCTGATCGTCGGCTTCGTGATTTACGGCATATGGGATGTATGGTCCGGCTATACCGGCGCGCTGCCCTCGGATTACGGCCGCATCCGCTCGGTCATGACGCTTCTGGTATGCCTGATCCTTGCGCTCACCATCGTTGTACGGCTGGCCTAACCGTTCACCAGCCGGCTGGCGCCCACGGGATAGACCCGTCCACGCCCGAGCAGCATCACCTGCATCCGCGTGCGGTCGATGAGACCGTGGAAGGCTGGCGACAGCACGTTGAGGCTCCCCGTCGAGGCGCCATAGGCTGGCAGGATCATCAACTCGTCATCCCACACGAAACACGCGCGCCGCGACGACTTTCCGTTCATCGCCACCCGCGCCGCCGGATGCAAATGCCCTGCGATCAGGCCCGGAATGCCCCGCCGCGGTTGATGCGTCAGGTGACACCCCGCCACGCCCAGTTCGGCGCAGCACGCCCCGCCCAGCGTATGCGGCGCCGGGTCGTGATTGCCCGAAAGCCAGGTCCATTCCGCCCGGTCGGTCAAGCTTTGCAGATGCGCCCGGTCCCCCGGAAGCAGCGTCGAAGTCCCCTCGTCGCGGTGAAAGCTGTCCCCAAGCGCGAAGACCCGCTCCGCCCGCGTCAGCATCAGATCGCGTTCGAGCCGCCGCAGCGTCATGCCGGTGTCGTAGGGGGGCAGCAACTGCCCCGTCCGGGCAAAGCTCGAATGCTTTTCAAGATGCAGATCGGCGACCAGAAGCGCGTCGAGCTCGGGCCAGTAGAGCGCCCCGGAGACCAGCGGCACGAATTGGGCACCGGCGAAACCAATGAGCGGGGTCACCTCGGCCTCATCTCGTGGCAGCGCGCTTGTCAATGTGCATGGCCTCCGCAATCAGTTCGTCGGCAGCCTCGCGCAACACCGCCTCGCGCGCCTCGCCGAAAACCGGCTCCTTGCCGATATCGAGCATCACAGGTACCGCAAGCGGAGAGATTCGGTCCAGCGGCTTATGCTGGATATGCCGCCGGATGCGCCTCAGCGCATGCCCTAACCGTTCGATATCGAGGAGCCCGCGCGCCGCGTCGCGCCGGGTCGCCTCGATGAGGATATGGTCGGGCTCGTGCTGATAGAGCACGTCGTAGATGATATCCGAGCTCATCGTCATCTGGCGCCCCGACTTCTCCTTGCCCGGATGCCGCCTTTCAATGAGTCCGGCGATGATCGCGCAGTTGCGGAAGGTACGCTTCATCAAGGCGGATTCGTCGAGCCAGGCCTCAAGATCGTCGCCGAGCATGTCCTCGTCGAAGAGCTGGTCGAGCGAAAGCCGCCCGGTGCGGATCAGCCCGCCGATGTCACTCGCGCACCAGATCGCCAGCGAATAGTCCGAGGCGACGAACCCCAGGGGCTGCGCGCGCTCGCGCTCCAGCCGCCGCGTCAACAGCATCCCGAGCGTCTGATGCGCCAGCCGCCCCTCGAACGGGTAGCAGACCATGTAGTATTTGCCCCCGCGCGGGAAGGTCTCGACGAGCAGGCTGTCCCGCCCGGGCAGCACCGAAACCGCGCGCTGGATTTCCAGCCACTCGCGCACCTGATCGGGCAGCACACGCCAGCTTTCCGGATCGGCCAACTGCCGCCGCACTCCATCGGCGAGATAGGTCGAGAGCGGAAACTTCCCGCCCATGTAGGAGGGGATTTTCGGATTGTCGGAAAACGCCCGCGAAACATAGGCCTCGGTCTCCACCACGCCCTCGAATGCGACGATCTCGCCGCCGAACATGAAGGTGTCCCCGCGCACGAGCTGGTCGATGAAATATTCCTCGATCTCCCCGAGCATCCGCCCGCCGCGTCCGATCGGTCCCGTTGTCGCGCCTTTTTTGATCCCCCGCGCCCGCACGAGACGCACCTTCAGCATCGGCTCCTCGACGATGGTGCCGACATTGAGCCGGTATTGCTGCGCGATCTGCGGGTTGGCGATCCTGAGCGTCCCTTCCGGGGTCTTCCGCAGTTTGGCGAACCGCTCGTAGGCCCGCAGCGCGTAGCCCCCGGTCGAGACGAAATCGAGCACCTTGTCGAATTTCTCCCGCGTCAGCTCGCGATAGGGCCAGGCCGATGTGATCTCGGCGAAGGTCTCGTCGGGGTCGAGCGGCGCCGAACACGCCAGTCCCAGAACATGCTGGGCGAGCACGTCGAGCCCGCCGGGGAGCGGCGTTTCGGAATCCTGGGCACCCATCGCCACCGCCTCGAGCGCCGCCTCGCATTCGAGCACTTCGAACCGGTTGGCGGGCACGAACAGCGCCTTGGAGGGCTCGTCGAGCCGGTGGTTCGCCCGGCCGATGCGCTGGAGCATGCGCGAGGCGCCTTTGGGCGCGCCGATCTGGACGACGAGGTCGACATCGCCCCAGTCGATGCCCAGATCGAGCGTCGAGGTACACACCACTGCGCTCAGTCGCCCCGAAACCATCGCGCTTTCCACCTTGCGCCGCTGCTCGACCGAGAGCGAACCATGATGGAGCGCGATAGGCAGGTTATCCTCGTTAATGGCCCAGAGGTTCTGGAACAGCATCTCCGCCTGCGACCGGGTATTGACGAACAAAAGCGTCGTCCCGTGGTCCCTGATGATCCGATAAAGATCAGGCACCGCATAGGCCGCCGAATGCCCGGCCCAGGGCATCGGATCGTCGCTCCTCAGGATCGAAAGCTCCGGCGTCGCGCCGCCGGGCGCGTTGAGCAGCACCGCGGGGCGCGGCGCCACCGGCATTGCGATCCACTCGCGCAGAGTTTGAGGTTGCGCGACCGTCGCTGAAAGCGCGGTGATCTGCACCTGCGGCGCCAGCCGCGCGAGCCGCGCTACACCAAGAGAAAGCAGGTCGCCGCGCTTGGAGGTAACAAGGGCGTGCAATTCGTCGAGCACGATACGTTTGAGACTGCCAAAAAGCCGCGCGCTGTCGGGATGGCTGAGCAACAGGGCGATCTGCTCGGGGGTGGTCATCAGGATATGGGGCGGGTCGAACCGCTGCCGCTGCCGCCGTGACGCCGGCGTGTCCCCGGTCCGCGTTTCGACCTTGATTTTCAATCCCATCTCGGCAATGGGATCGGAAAGGTTCCGGGCCACGTCCACCGCGAGCGCCTTGAGGGGCGAGATATAGAGCGTGTGCAGGCCCTCATGCGGGGTTGCGATCAGATCCTCGATCGAGGGCAGGAACCCCGCCAGCGTCTTGCCCGCGCCCGTTGGCGCGATCAGCAGCACCGAATTGCCCGCCCGCTCGGCGTCGAGAACGGCGAGCTGATGGGGCCGCGCGTGCCAGCCCTTGCCCTTGAACCAGTCGGCGACGATGGGAGAAAGTTCGGACAAGCGCGGCGGAACCTTTGCAACGGATACGGTTTAGCCCCATATGCGGCATAGCATAGCGGGAATCGAACGCGAGGGCATGAACTTGGCAGAGAGTTTCAATCGGCGCGAGCCCCGGTCAGGGAACGGTCTTACCGCGCTTTTGGGCGACACCCCGAGCCGGGTCTTTATCCGGCTCGTGCTCTTAAGCCTGCTCGTAGGCTTCATGATGGCTATTTTCGGGGTCAGCCCCGAAGACCTCCTGCGCGGCATCCAGCGCATGGTTTCGGGCCTTTTCGACGACGGCTTCGCCGCGTTCCGGCAGGTCGCCGCGTATATCCTCACCGGCGCGGTCATCGTCGTGCCGATCTGGATCGTCCTGCGCATCCTCGCAATGGGCAAAAAACGCTGACGTTCCGGGAACTTCCCGCGGCGGCGATCCGTTCCTGAGAAGCGTATGCCGATCAAGGAGGACGGAACAATGACTGTTGCACGGGTAACCGAAATCTCTGCAACCTCGCCGACGAGCTTTGACGACGCGGTCCAGCAGGGGATCGCACGAGCGTCGAAAACGCTGCGCGGAATGAAGAGCGCCTGGGTCAAGGACCAGAACGTCGAGATCGAAGACGGCAAGATTTCCCACTATCGCGTCAACCTGTCGGTCACCTTCGTTCTCGAGGACTAGCTGCACGCTTCAAGACAAGCCACCCTCCCATTGTAAAACGGGTCGCTTTGCCCTGGCCGGCGACTCGTTTACACCCGACTTGTCTTTGTTTTCGGGGGATCGATCACCATGCAGCCCGTCATTTTTATCACCGGCGCCACCTCCGGCTTCGGCCAGGCCACAGCGCGCAAGTTTGCGTCCAATGGCTGGAAGGTGATTGCGACGGGCCGCCGGGTCGATCGGCTCAACGCGCTCGAGGACGAATTTCCCGGCATCGTTCACGGCATCACGATGGACCTGACCGATGCCGCGAGCATCGATGCCGCCGTCGCCGCCATCCCCGAAGGCTTCAAACCGGTCACGTGCCTGTTCAACAATGGCGGCCTCGCTCTGGGCACTCAGCCGATCCCCGATGTCGACACCGGACAGTGGCGCACCATGGTCGAAACGAACGTCATGGGCCTCCTGCATACCACCCTCGCCCTCCTGCCGCTCATCAAGCAGGTGGGCAAGGGCGCGTCGATCATCAACACCGGTTCGATCGCCCAGCGCTTCGCCTACGCCGGCGGCAATGTGTACGGCGCAACCAAGGCCTTCGTGCATCAGTTCTCGATGAACCTGCGGACCGATCTGGCGGGCACCGGCATCCGCATCACCTCGCTCGAACCAGGCCACGCGAAATCCGAATTCACCGCCGTGCGCACGGGCGGGGATTTCGATGCCAACGAGAAGATGTACGCGGACAACGATCCCCTGATGCCCGAAGATATCGCCGAGGCCGTCTGGTGGGTCGCGACCCTGCCCGACCATGTCAACATCAACGTGATGGAGATCATGCCGGTCTGCCAGGTGCCGTCCCGGCCCGTGATCCTGAAGCGCGACGACTTCGAAAACTGACAGGCCTCGCGTTTCGTCAACAAAAATGACGGTTAGGAGCTTTTTTACCCTAACCGCCATAATCTCTGGGCACACCAGAAAGGTCCCAGAGCACCCATCATGAAATTTCGTATCTCCACTCGTCTGTACATCATGGGCGCAATTGCGCTCGGGATGATGACCGTCGGAACGCTGTTCAGCGTCCTCAACACTCAGAACAAGCTCGTCGAAGAGCGCAAGACCATGCTTAGCAGCATGACCGACACCGTGACGTCGACAATCGCGGCGTACGCGGCGCTGGCGGAGGACGGCACGCTGAGTGTGGAGGAGGCGCAGGCGCGCGCCATCGAGGCCATTCGCCCCATGCGCTATAGCGGAAGCGAATATTTCTGGATCAACGACATGAATTCGACGGTCGTTATGCATCCTATCAAGCCCGAACTGGAGAACCAGGATCTTTCGACGCTGGAAGACCCCAATGGCAAGCGTATCTTCCCTGCCTTCGTTGAAACTGTCGCGCAAAGCGGCTCGGGCTTCGTCGACTACCTCTGGCCCAAACCCGGCAGCGATCAACCCCAGCCCAAGCTCTCGCACGTGGAAGGCACCGAATGGGGCTGGATCGTGGGTACGGGCGTTTATACGGACGACCTCTCGGCGTTGTTCTGGGAAAACGCCGCCCTGCTCGGCGCCGCCCTGGTCGCGGGCTTTATTGCCATGGGCGCCGCAGCGTTCGTCATCACCCGCTCGATCACCAGGCCGGTCAATGCCCTGACCGCCGCCATGGGGAGGCTCGCCGAGGGCGACAATTCGGTGGACATCCCCGCCACCAGGGCAACCGACGAAGTCGGCGACATGGCCCGCGCGGTGCTGGTTTTCAAGCAGGCGGCGATCGACAAAGAGGCCATGGAAGCCGAAGCGGCCGAGACCCGGCAGCAACGCGAGGCGGAGCGTGCCGCAAGCGAGGCGGAACGCGCCAGCGCCCAGGCAGACAAGGCGCGTGAGGCCGAGGCCGACATGGCCGCCGTCGAAAGCCTCGCCAAAGGGCTGTCCGCCCTGGCCTCGGGCGACCTCACCTACCGGATCACCGAAACGCTTCCTGAAAAGGCACGGCGGCTGAAGGACGATTTCAACGCGACCGCCGACAAGCTGAGCGACGTCGTCGCAAAGCTGCGTACGACCTCGCGGGCGCTCAAGGCCGCGACAGGGGAAATCCTCGCGGGCGCCAACGATCTGTCCGAACGCACCACCAAGCAAGCCGCAGCCATCGAGGAAACCTCGGCGGCGATGGATCAGTTGACGAGCGCGGTCACCGCGAATGCCGAAAAGGCCGATGAGGCCTACGCCGGCAGCCAGACCGCCGCAAAGCTGGCGAGCGAAGGCGGCGGCACCATGCAGGCGGCCACCACGGCCATGGAGCGGATCACGTCGTCCTCTTCACAGATTTCCAACATCATCGGCATGATCGACGACATCGCCTTCCAGACCAATCTTCTGGCGCTCAACGCCTCGGTCGAGGCCGCGCGCGCCGGCGAAGCGGGCAAGGGCTTTGCGGTCGTCGCCATCGAGGTGCGGCGCCTCGCGCAGTCGGCCGCCGACGCTTCGGCGGAAGTCAAAACGCTTGTCGAAAGGAGCGGCGAAGAAGTCGCCGGCGGCTCCAAGCTGGTCGCCGATGCGGCGTCCAAGCTCGCCGACATTCTCGAGGCCGTGCAGTCGAACGCCAGACTGATGCAGGGCATTTCCGAGGCCAATCGCGAACAGACGGACGCCATCCGCGAGGTCAGCACCGCCATCCGGCAGATGGACGAAATGACCCAGCACAACGCCGCGCTCGTCGAAGAGACGAATGCGGCCATCGAGCAGACCGAAGCCCAGGCCACCGAGCTTGACGGCATCGTCGAGGTGTTCACGATCGATGCGGCCAATAGCGCGGCGAATGATGGGGCCGGCGCGCAGCTGAAGTCCGACGCCCGCGGCCTTCAGAAGAAGGCCTCTCAAGCGGCCCGAAGCTATCTCTCGGCCGGCAACGCCGCGATCGACACCGACTGGGCAGAATTCTGACCCCGCGCATATTCAACCAGGCGAAAGGCCCGGCATCGCCGGGCCTTTTCCGTTTCTGCAGTCCGAGAATCGGATAGCGTTCCGGTTCGTTTCAAAGCACCGCGTCCGGCCACATCCATGTCCCGCCCGCAACACCCGTTCACCGTCCGCAACAAGGACGTCTGGGCTATCGCCCTGCCCGCTTCGCTCGCGTTCATCACAGAACCGGTCGCGGGGGTGGTCGATACCGCCGTCATCGGGCAATTGGGCGATGCGGGGCTTCTGGGCGGGCTGGCGCTCGGTACCGTCGCCTTCAGCGTCATCTTCGCGCTGGCCTTCTTCCTGCGCTTCGGCACCGCCGGGCTCGTCGCTCAGGCCGTCGGCGCGCACGATCCCAAAGACGGGCTTCTGCATCTGGCCCGCGCCATGCTCGTCGCTGTCGTTCTCGGCCTTGCGTTACTCGCACTATCGGTGCCGGTCTACTGGTTCTTCGCCGCCACGCTGGCGCCGCCGGAACAATCCCAGGCCGCCTTCGCCGATTATCTCTTCACCCGCCTCTGGTCGGTACCCTTCGTCTTCATCAATTACGTGCTCCTGGGCTGGTTCTATGGCCGCGCCGCGGCAAAGACCGGCATGGTGCTGCAGATCCTTATCAACGTCGTCAACATCGTCCTCTCGATCGCTTTCGTCTTCGGGCTCGGCTGGGGTGTCGTCGGCGTCGCGGCGGCAACTGTTATCGGCCAGGTTTGCGCCAGCGCCATCGGCCTCGTCATCGCCGTGCGGCACTATGGCGGCATCGCCGGCATTCTGGCCGCCACACCGCGCGCCGCGCTGCTCGACCTCACCGCGATCCAGCGCATGGTGGGGATCAGCCGCGATCTCATCATCCGCTCGGCGGCGCTTATGGGTGCCTTCGCCTTTTTCGCCGCCCAGCGCGCACGGATGGGCGAGGTGATCCTTTCGGCGAGCACCATCCTTTTGCAGCTGTTCGCGATCTCGGCGTTCTTCCTCGACGGCCTTGCCACGGCAACAGAACAGCTTTGCGGCCGCGCCGTCGGCGCCAATTGGCGTCCGGCCTTCGAGACCTCCGTGCGGCTGAGCCTCCTCTGGGGCCTTGTCATCGGCGGCGCGTTGACGATTATCCTCCTCACCTTCGGCTGGGTCGCCATCGACCTGATGACCACCAATGCCGCCGTCCGCGAAAACGCGCGGACCTACCTCGTCATGGCGGCGCTGACCCCGCTCACGGGCATGACCGCGTTCGTTTACGACGGCATCATGATTGGCGCGACATTGAACGTCACCATGCGCAACGGCATGCTCGCTTCGCTGGCCATCTATCTCGCCACGGCGATTATTCTCCAGCCGCTCTTGGGGCTCTGGGGCCTCTGGCTGGCGCTGCATGTCCTTCTGCTCACCCGGGCGGGCATCTATGCGGTCGCCATCGAACGACGAAAAGCCGACCTCTTCACCTAATGCGTTGCGCGCCCCAGGGCCCAGTCGTCGATCGCCGTCCCGGTGAGCCCTGCCACCGAGGTCAGCCCACGCTCGGCAACAGCCTGCGCGAGCCCGGCCTTGATCTCGTCGATCATCTCGAGCCCGCCATAGACCAGCGCCGAATAAAGCTGCACCGCATTGGCGCCCGCCTCGAATTTCGCCACCGCGCTCTTGCCCGAATGGATGCCGCCAACCCCGATGATCGGAAATTCCGGCCCCACGCGCTGACGCATTTGCGCGAGCCTCTGGGTCGCGAGTGCGAAGAGCGGCCTGCCCGAGAGCCCGCCCGTTTCCCCGGCATTGGCCATCCCCGCGACCGGCTCGCGCGACAGCGTCGTATTGGACACGATCAGCCCGTCGATCCCGCTTTCGAGCACCACCCGCGCGATACCGTCCATCTCGGGCTCGGTCAGGTCGGGCGCAATCTTTAGGAAAACCGGCGTCTGGCGCGGCTGCGCGGCCCGTGTCTCGGTGATCGCGCCCAAAAGCCGCGTCAGCGCCTCGTCGGACTGAAGGTTTCGCAACCCCGGCGTGTTGGGCGAGGAGATATTGGCCGTCAGATAGTCGGCGATGGGCGAAAACGCCCTCACCCCGAGAACATAGTCAGCGACGAAATCCTCGCTGTCCTTGTTGGCGCCGACATTGACGCCGATCACCAGGCTGCGGTCCCGATCCGCCAGCCGCTCGAACGCGGCGGCGTGGCCCTCGTTGTTGAACCCGAGCCGGTTGACGACCCCCATGGCCTCGGGAATGCGGAACAGCCGCGGCGTCGGATTGCCCGTCTGTGCCCGCGGCGTCACGGTCCCCACCTCGACAAAGCCGAAACCGACCCTGGCGAGCGGCCCTGGCACCTCGGCGTTCTTGTCGAACCCCGCCGCCATGCCGACCGGATTGGGTAGCTTCAGTCCGCACAGTTCCGTCGAGAGGCTCTGCGGGTCCGGTTCGCCCTTCGGCGCGAGCCCGTACTTCAGCGCGTTGATCGTCGCCCGGTGCGCGGTCTCGGGCTCCATCTTCAAGAGCGCCTCGCGGGTGAATTTCTGAATGCCCTTGTGACGCAGGAAGTCCGCCAGCCCCATCAGTCGATCTCCGGCAGGTCAAACCCGCCATCCCCGCGCGCATCGAGCGGGCGCTCGGCGATCACCGCCGCCATGGGCAGGGGGGCATAAAGATGCGGGAACAGCGCCCCGCCGCGCGAGGGTTCCCATTTGAGGGGATGGGGCAGAAGGTCCGGGTCGATCGTCGCCAGCACCAGTCCCGACTGCCCGCGATAATGCTTGTCGAGGGTTTCGGCGAGCTGTTCTGCGGTCGAAAAGTGAATATAGCCGTCGGCAAGGTCAACCGCCGTGCCCTTGAGTTCGCCGGCCACCCACGCGGCCTCCCAGTCGGCCTTGCTGGCGATTTTATAGATCGGTTCTGCCATGTCCGCTTCCTTGTCAGCGGGACCCTACAGGCGGACCGGTGCACTGCCAAGGCGCGTTTTGACTTTACAAAAAGGTTAACACCCTATAGGAAGAAATAGGATTTGTTTCCCTTTATTGGAGACTTCATTCCTCTACCATGCTTTCGCACCGCGCCATATGGGCTGCCCTCGACGCCCTTGCCGAGCGGCATCAGCTTTCGACATCGGGCCTGGCCAAACTCGCCGGGCTCGACGCGACGGCGTTCAACCCCTCAAAGCGCGTCTCGAAGGACGGGCGCGAGCGCTGGCCGTCGACCGAGTCCATCGCCAAGGTGCTCGAGGCCACCAACGAGACCTTCGACAGCTTCCTTTCGGGCTCGATGCCCTATTCGCAAGCCCCCGCGCGTGTCTCGTCGCCGACCGTGCCCTTGCTGGGCTTCGCGCAGGCGGGCTCGGGCGGCTTTTTCGACGCCGCGGGTTTCCCCGCCGGCCAGGGCTGGGACGAGGTGCGCTTCCCCGGCTTTTCAGATGGCACGGCCTACGCCCTCGAGGTCACCGGGGACTCCATGCAGCCGCTCTATCGCGACGGGGACGTCCTTATCGTTTCGCCCACCGAGCAATTGCGGCGCGGCGACCGTGTCGTCGCGCGCACGCGCGATGGCGAGGTGATGGCCAAGATCCTCTATCGGCGCACCGAAAAGCAGATCGAACTGCATTCGATCAATCCCGACCACGCTCCGCGAATCTTCAAGCCCGAAGAGATCGACTGGATCGCCCGGATCCTGTGGGCGAGCCAGTAGGCCTGGCCCGCCCTGCCGCCGCCTAACGGCAACCGGCCCGTTCGAGCATATCCGAAAGAATGATCGGAGCGGCGGGCGTCTGTGCCCATGTGCCGCTGTCGGGTGCCGCCGCGGCAATGGCAGCCCAGGCCGTATCGCTGCCCAGGCTGAATGAATGGGGGCATTCGAGGTCCATCCCGGCGTCCCCGGCCATCGATACGAGATATCCCGCGCTCTCGCCAATCCCTGTGAGATAGAGGCTGAGGCGGTCGCGCGCGGCGCTGTCGTTCGCCGCATCCGAGATCATATTCGCGACCGTGGCGACCGAGACATGGCCTTGCACCGTGCGGTCCAGGGACTGTGCCAGCCCGGCTACCGGCAGCGCAACGATGGCGACAAAAACGCTCAGAGCGAACCGCTTTAAGCGGCGGTGAAGGGTGAAAGGGGAAGCATACATTGCAAGGCTCCTGGCCTGGTTAGAGACAGGAACTATCGTTTTGCGAAAACTAATTATTGTCAAACGATAATTTTTGCTTCACATTCGGACCATCCACTGACGAACTCGAATGGACCCTTTGCGCATGACCGCCACCGTACCCATCTCCGCGCCCCTTTCCGCACCCGTCCGCACGGGCATTGCCGCACTGCGGTTGGGCGCGCTCGTCGCCGCGATCGTACTGCCTGTGGGCATGGCCCTCTTCTGGTTCACGCTCGACCGCTCCGGGCTGGCGAACCTTCTCCATATCCCCGCAGGCGCACCGCGTCCCGTCGGTCTTCTGGAGCGCGGCGCCGGGTTCGGGCTTTCGATGATCCCGCTCGGCATCCTTGTCTTCGGGCTGATCCGGCTCCGTGCCTGCCTTGCCGCCTTTCTTTCAGGCGCCATCTTTTCGAGCGCGGCGAGCGGCGGGTTGCGCGACTTTGCGATCGCCATCGGCGCCAGTGCGCTGATCAAGCCGTTCATCGGGGCGCTCCTGAGCCTCGTTTTGAGCTGGTCGGCACCGCCGGGCCAACGCATGATCGCCTTCTACGTCTCCTCGGACACGATCCTGTTCGTGCTTTTTGCCGGCACCATTTCAGCCATGGCGTGGGCGATGCAGCAAGCCGCTTTGCTGGCCGAAGAAAACGCGCAGTTCGTTTGAGGATGCCGCCATGCCGATCAAGGTAAACCTCGGCGTCGTGCTGGCTCAGCGCGGCGTCAAATCCAAGGACCTCGCCGAACACATCGGCATCACCGAGGCCAACCTCTCGCTCTTGCGGCAGGGCAAGGTCAAAGGCGTGCGGTTTGAAACGCTCGCGGCGATCTGCGCCTATCTCGAGTGTCAGCCCGGCGATATTCTCGAATACGCCGAAGAATAGGCGCGCGCTGGAGCGCTTCCGGAATAAGCGGGCACCACTTATTCGGTGCGGAAGCGCGACAAGACGAGGACCTGGAGCTTCTATACTGATTCCATCAAGACAGCAGCCCCAGGCGCGCCTGTCGCCTAGGCTGCAAGCTGCCCGCTCACGCCCTTCTCGATCAGCGCGCGGGTGTTCTCCACCCCGTAAAGCGCAATGAACGAGCCGAAGCGCGGGCCCTGGTCCTGTCCGAGCAGCACCTGATAGATCGCCTTGAACCAGTCGCGCAGGTTCTCGAACGGATGGGTCTTGCCGATCTCGTAGACGATGTTCTGGAGTTCCGTCGCATCCGTCGACCCGGCATGGGGCGCGAGCGCCTCGGAAAGGTCGCGCAGCGCCGCCGCTTCCACGTCCGTCGGTGTCCGGAACGCCTTTTCGGGCTTCACGAAATCCTCGAAATACCGGATCGCGAAGGTCGCGAGCTTGGCGAGTTCGGGGTGATTTTCCGGCGTTCCACCCGGCACGTAGCGCTCGATAAAGCCCCAGAGCACCGTCTCGTCCTCCGCGTTCGCCGCCGAAACGAGGTTCAGCATCAGCGCGAACGAGATCGGCACGTCGTAGGCCGGAGGCCTGTGCGAATGGATGTGGTAGGCCGGGTTTTCCAGAAGCTGCGCGGCGTCCTGATCCTGCGCGGCCGCGGCGAAAGCATAGTATTCGTCCACCGCCTTGGGGATGACGTCGAAATGCAGCCGCTTGGCCGCCCTGGGCTTCTGGAACATGAAGAGCGACAGGCTCTCTGGCGTGGCATAGCGCAGCCATTCCTCGATCGAGAGGCCGTTGCCCTTGGACTTGGAAATCTTGGCGCCTTCCTTGTCGAGGAAGAGCTCGTAGTTGAACCCTTCGGGCGGTGTGCCGCCGAGCGCGGAAACGATCCGGCTCGAAAGCCGCACCGAGTCGATGAGGTCCTTGCCGGACATCTCGTAATCGACCCCGAGCGCGTACCAGCGCAGTGCCCAATCGGCCTTCCACTGGCACTTGACCTTGCCGCCGGTCACCGTGGTTTCGATATGCGCGCCGGTATCGGGATCGAGATAGACGATCGTCCCCGAGGCCGCATCGCGCGCCACGATCGGCACCTGCAGCACCTTGCCCGTCGTCTGGGAAATCGGCAGGAAGGGCGAATAGGTCGCCCGGCGCTCTTCTCCGAGGGTTGGGAGAATGATCTCCATCACCTCGTCATAGACTTCGAGCATGCGCATGAGCGCCGCGTCGAACTGGCCCGAGCCGTAATATTCGGCGGCAGACGCGAACGTATATTCGAACCCGAAATCGTCGAGAAACGCCCGCAGCCGCGCGTTGTTGTGCGCGGCAAAGCTTGGATATTCGTTGCCGAACGGATCCGGCACGCGCGAAACCGGATAGCCAAGAAACCCTGCCAGCATCTCCTGATTGGGCAGGTTCGTCGGCACCTTGCGCAACGCATCCATATCGTCGGAAAAAGAGATCAACCGGGTCGGGATCCTGTCTCCGGTCAGAAGCCGGAACGCCGTGCGCACCATGGTCGTCCGCGCGACCTCCCCGAACGTTCCGATATGCGGCAACCCCGATGGTCCATACCCGGTCTCGAACACGGCCTCGCCCTTGCCCGATTTCTCGACCCGAGCAACGACTTTACGCGCTTCCTCGAAAGGCCATGCGCGCGCGTTGGAAGCCGCTTCGATGGCGGCGGGATCGAGTGGTGACAGCGTGCCGGACACGGGTGCCCATCCTTATGGTTTGCAATGGTGGAAGATCAAGCGACGCCGGTGTTGCACTATCGGCCCGGAAAGGTCAATGGCAGGGCGGTGCAGACTGTTATGACAGGTTGTCCGCAAGGTGATCAAACACCAGCCTGATGCGGCGGCTCGTTCGTAGTTCCCTGTGTGCGACGAGCCATGTCGGCACGCTGAAGGCTTTGAGAGTGTTCAAGACTGGAACAAGTCCGGAAATCGACATCGCGATTTGGTCGGGCAAGATGATCATGCCCAAACCGGCGCACGCCATCTGCAAAGCCGCGACCTGAGACGATGAACTCAGGCGGAAATTCGCTTTCGTGAGATTGAGCCCCGCCGGCACCAGGTACCCGAGCATCCGGTCGGCTTCGATGTAGCTGACGATCTGGTGCCCCGAAAAATCGTCCTCTCTGGGTTCTCCGTTGTTCTCAAGATAGGTGGGGCTGGCATAAAAGCGCATGATCTGCTCGCGAACGCTTCTGGCAATCAGGTTGGGCTGATCGGACGGTGTATGCCGGATCGCGATATCGGCTTCGCGACGCATGAGGTCTCTGACACCGTTGTCGGCAACGACATCGATCTTCAGCAACGGCGCTTTCCGACACAGTTCGCTCAGGATCGGCGGCAGGACATAGGCTGACATCAGCTCGGACGCGGTAATGAGCACCTTGCCTTCGATCGACTGGGATTTCCCCGAAGCTGCCAGCGATAGCATATTGGCGCCGCTGGCCATGGAACGCACGTGATCCAGCAACTCCAACCCTGCCCGCGTCAATGTGACCGACCGTCCAGTGCGCTCAAACAGCGTGACGTCCAAGGAATGCTCAAGAGCGGCAATCTGCCGACTGACCGTGGGTTGCGTCTGACCAAGCGCGCGGGCGGCGGCCGACAGAGACCCCTCCTCGGCAACGGCTAGCAGTGTCTTCGCCAGATTCCAATCAAACGACATGCCATCGGTTGTATGCTATTTCCGTATACTCAGCCTACATTTATAGACAATTTACTAGCAAAAAATGTATCGATAGACATCGAGTCCAGGCAGGACCGCCGAACCCGTGATGACACCGGCGGACCCGAAAAGGACAGAAATAATGAAGCTCGTAGTGTTGGGTGCCAATGGCCGTACCGGAGGACTTGTGGTTCGAGAGGCGCTCGACAAGGGTGCGATTGTCACCGCGGTCGTGCGCTCGGATGCGAAACGCCCGGCGATCCGGCACAACCGGTTAAGCGTTGCCGTCGGAGATCCCTGCGATCCGCAATTTCTCTCTGGGGTGTTTCGGGGACAGGATGCCGCGATCTCGGCGCTTGGCGGTCGGCGGCCGACAAAAAGGGCAACGTCGATCTATTACAGGTCTGCGGACGCGATAATTGAAGCTACGTCACAAACCGGCGTCAGGAAGATTCTCGTCACCTCCAGCGCGCTCCTTTTTCCACCCAGGCGGCTACTCGATAGGTTCCTGATGGCGGTCGTGCGCAATGTCGTGCAGAGCGCGATCCTCATGGAGCGCAAACTGAGCGCGGCAAACCTCGATGTCGTCGTGGCACGGTGTGGGTTTCTAACCGACAGAAACGAAACGCGATATCGTGCCGAACCCGGGTCTCTACCCGTTGATGGCTCGTCCGTGGCGCGTTTGGGCCTTGCCATGTTTCTTGTCGATACGGTCCATAGGTCCCCGTCCGGCTTTCAGGTCTATGGCGTATCTGGCCCCCGGGATCGGGGACAAGGGGTTGAAAGCCCCTCAGGCCGATAATGGACAGGCGATTTCGCCGATCCTCCCAAAAGCTGCCAGCCCGCTCACCGCCTCCCCCTTACCCGCTTGCACCGCAATGCGCCATCTCTTAACGTCGCTCTACCGCCCAAAAACAGGTTTCCCGCATGCAGCTCTCGCCCATCGACGCCCTCGTTTATTCCATGGTCATCGCGGCCGTATCGGACAGGGACATCACCGACCGCGAAATCGACCGCTTCGCGGCACTCATCAGCCGCTGGCCGGTGTTCGAGAGCTTCGACATCGCGCGCCTGCCGCAGGTTGCGACCGACTGCGTCGAACTGATCAACAAGGGGGGCCTCGATGCACTGCTGGTTGCCATTTCCGACGCGCTCGAGCCGCGCCTGCAGGAAACCGCCTATGCGCTCGCGGTCGAGATCACGACGGTCGATCTGACGCTCAACCAGGAAGAATTGCGGCTCCTCGAGATGATCCGCGACGCCTTTTCCATCGACCGGCTCACCACCGCGGCAATCGAAACCTCCGCCCGCATCCGCCACCGCCGGCTGTGATGCCGGCACAGCGCCTTCAATAAAACCCCACCGGGAACCACCGCAGATAAAGTTCGGCCATCCGCCCGTCCCGCGCGAGCCGCACGAGCGCCCAGTTGAGCGCCGTGCGTACGTTGTCGAGCCCGGCGGGCACCGCGATCGACAGGCCGGCGCCGAAATAGTCGGGCCGGAAATAGGGCTCGCCGGCAAACGCGCAGCAGCCGGGGTTGTCGTTGAGCCAGAACGAAGCCCGCATGCCGTCAACGAAGACGGCACCGGTCTCCCCGGCGGCCAGCGCTTCGAGCGCGGCGAACTCGGTGGGATAAGCGACCTGCTCGAGATCGGGCCGCATGTCGGCCAAAAGGTCCGCATGTGCCGACCCCGCGCGGACGCCGATGGCGCCCTCATAGGCACCTGCATCGAACGCACCGGCATCCGCACGCGCGGTCACGAACCGTGCGGGCAGCTGGAGATATATTCGTGAAAAGTCGAAGCGCTCGCCCGAGGCTTCCGTTATGGCGAGCCCGGCGATCAGGGCGTCGCCCTGATTGTCCGCGAGCGCTTGTTGCGCGCGGTCCCACGGCCACGCCTGGATCGTGCAGCGCGCCGTGAGCACGCCGCAGATCGCCCTGGCAAGATCGACGTTATAGCCGATCAACGCGCCATCCCCGTCTTCGTAGTTGAACGGCGGAAAGTCGGTCGTTGTGAGGAACCGCAGCGCGGGCACGGTCTGAGGGTCGACAAGGTCCTCGCGCGCGCCGGGATCGACGTGCAGCGGCAGCGCCTGCGCCAGGATGCCGGCCGGGGCAAGCGCAAGCGCAAGCACGAAACCGGTCAGCACACGCAGCATCGTCATTGTATTCGTCCCGCAGCCCGTTACACTTTTCGTCAAATTTTATGGCCCAATCCCTGACAAATTGATACGCTTGCCGCCAGATGCCAATTGGGGGCTTGGCCATCTGTGACGCAGGAGCATGATACCGCGCTCGTCAGGGCGCTGGCCGGAGATGGCGTGAGCGAGCACGACGCGGCGGCGGTTCTTGCCCGTGCCGAAGCGCTCGGGGTGGATCCGGCGGCGGTCATCTCGGCGACGTTCGGCATCGGCCCGGCGATCCTTTACGAACGCATGGCCACTTATCTCGGCGTCGGCTTTCGCGCAACAGCGACGCATTTCGTCACCCGTCTCGACCCGGATGCCGATCTTGATGTGCTGGCGACCCTCTCCACCGCGCGCGGGACCGTTGCGGGCGATCCGGTGCTTTTCATCGCGCCGGATTTCCGCTCTCTCGCGACCCTCAAGACGGCCATCTCGCGCGATCCCGGCCTCGCGGGCCGGCTGGTCGTCGTTCCGCCGCGTGCTCTGCGGCAGGCGCTCGCCGATGCCAACGCCGCGGCGCTGCTCGATGCCTCCGTACAGCGCCTCGCGCGGCGCTTCCCCCTGGGCAATTCGCATCTCGAATTGACCCCGGCGCTCAGGATCGCCTTCACGCTCGCGCTTTATACGCTCATGGCACTGGCCCTCTTTTCTCCGCTGATCGTCCAGGCGCTGTTTCTGCCGTTCCTCACTATCGTCCTTGCCGCTCCCTCGATCTTCCGCATCTGGGCCGCCGCCACGGCGGACCGTATCGGCGTTCTCGACACGCCCGAGCTTCTGGACGATGCCGCGCTCCCCACCTATTCGGTGCTCATCCCCCTGCGCGACGAGGCCCACATGGTGCCGCAGATCGCAGAGGCGATGCGGCGGCTCGACTATCCGGCCGAAAAGCTCGAGATCGTCTTCGTGGTCGAGAGCACGAGCCCTGCAACGGTTAGCGCCGTGCAGACCGAACTCGACGACCAGCGGTTTTCGCTTGTCGTCGTGCCGCGCCGCGCGCCGTTCACCAAGCCCAAGGCGCTCAACTATGCGCTGCCGCTCGTCACCGGCGATCATGTGGTCGTCTTTGACGCCGAGGACGTGCCCGAACGCCTGCAGCTGCGCCGCGCCGCCACGCTCTTTTCGCGCCATCCCGGCATTTCGTGCCTCCAGGCGGAACTGCTCGTCACCAATGGCCACCACAACTGGCTCACGGCGCTCTTTGCGGGCGAATATGCCGGGCATTTCGCGGTTCTGCTGCCGGCGATCGGGCGCACACGCCTGCCCATGCCGCTCGGGGGTACGTCCAATCATTTCCGCACCGGAGAACTCAAGACCATCGGCGCGTGGGATGCGTTCAACGTCACCGAGGACGCCGATCTGGGCATCCGGCTCGCCCGGCTGGGCCTGCGCTGTGCGAGCTTTGCCGCACTCACGAGCGAGGAGGCGCCCGAAACCGTCGATGCCTGGATCAAACAGCGCACGCGCTGGATGAAGGGCTGGGTGCAGACCTTCCTCGTTCACAATGCGCACCCGCGTCAGTTGCTCAACGACCTGGGCTGGCGCGATTTTCTCGCCTTCAACATTTTTGTGGGCGGCATGGTGTTCTCGATCGCACTGCACGGGCTGTTTCTTTCCGCAGTCATCGGGCGCGCGGCCGTCAATCTGACCCAGTACGGCATTGTCGATACCTGGACGCTGGTACATGCTGGCATCCTCGCGCTCGGCTATAGCGGCACCGCCGCGATCAACCTGATCGGGCTCGCGCGGATCGGGCGTATGGACCTCGCGCCGTGGCTTTGCCTGCTGCCCGTCTACTGGCTTCTCGCCTGGGCAGCCGTTGTCCGCGCGACGCTGGAGCTCGTCCATCGGCCCTTCCATTGGGAGAAAACGCGGCATCTGGGCCTCGGCCGGCTTCTCCCCAGCCCGCTGCGCGCAAGCAGGCGCCGGCCATTCTAACGTTGCAATCGCTCGCCGTTTGCGGCAAATCCCGATTGCCGGTGATGCAGCCCGGCCCCGATGGCGTAGGCTCGAAGCCTGGCATTGGGAACGCGGTGCGAGAGAGAATGGCAGAGACGCCGGACGACCCGAACCAAAACGAACCCGGCGCGAAGCCGGGATGCAGCGGCTGGCTTCTCGGTGCAGCGGCGCTGGGCGTCGTTGTCGCCATCGGCGCGAGCTTTTCGCCTGCGCTGGAGCTTTCGATCTTCCCGCTGGTCGTTGCCACGCTCGTTTACATCGGCGGTGCGTTCGTCCTCGTTCTCTTGACCGCCAACACGGCGCTTGCGGGGTATTCGCGCTGGGTCCTCGTCGCACTCGTACCGCTGCCGGCGGCCGGCGCGGTCTGGTTCGTCCTGCATGTGACCGGCTTCTAGGCGGTGCGCACCATGCGGCCGTCGTCGCGGGCGACCAGCGCCCCCTGTCCGGCGCGGGACCAGGCCGCCTCGGCCATGGCGCGGTCGGCGGGCCGCAGATCGCCCATCCCCGCCGCGTCGATCGAAAGCACCGAGGACTTGAGCAACTGCGAATACGGGTGTTCGGGCGTGTCGAGCACGGTGCGCGCCGGCCCCATCTCGACCACATGGCCCTTCTGCATGATGATGATCCGGTCGGAGATGTAGTACGCAGTCGCAAGGTCGTGGGTGATGTAGATCACCGAAACCTTGAGGGTATCGCGCAATTCCTTGAGCAGATTGACGATCGACATGCGCAGCGAGGCGTCGACCATCGAGACCGGCTCGTCGGCAATCAGAAGCGCCGGGTTGGGGATGAGCGCGCGGGCGATGGCGACGCGCTGGAGCTGGCCGCCCGAAAGTTCGTGCGCGTAACGCCCGGCGATCTCCTTGAGGCTCAGCCCCACCTTCTGAAGCGCGTCGTCCATCGCCGCGTCGACATCCGCCTTGGACCTGGCCCCCAGCAGTGAGCGCGCGGTCGCCTCGAGATAGCGGTCGACCTGCTTTAGAGGATTGAAGGTCTCGAACGGGTTCTGGAACACCGGCTGCACCCGGCGCATGAACGCGAGTCTGGCCGCGCGCGTATTGCGCTCGGCGGCGCTCTTGCCCTCGAAGAGAATATCGCCGGCCGTCGGCTTTTCGAGCCCCAGGATCATGCGCGCCAGCGTCGTCTTGCCCGATCCGGATTCGCCGATGATCGTGAAGATTTCCGGGTTCTCCGCCGAGAGCGTGAAGTTGGCATCCACCACCGCGTCGATATGGTTGCGCGAAAAGAGCCCACCCATCACGAAGCGCATGGAGACGTTGGAGACCTCGAGCAGGGTACTCATGCGACTACCTCCGGTTCCGGCGTTCCGATTTTCGCGAGCGGGCGCACCTCGTCCGACCGCCAGCAGGCGGAACGGTGGTCGGACCCCACGGTTTCGAGCGGCGGCACGTCGGTCTTGCATTTTTCGATGGCGAGCGGGCACCGCGGATGGAACCGGCAGCCGCTGGGCGGATCGGCGAGATTGGGCGGCCGGCCTTCGAGCGCGGCCTTGGGCGTCGTATCCCCGATGCGCGGCAGGGAAGCGACCAGGTGGGCGGTATAGGGGTGCTTGGGCGCTGTAAAAAGCGTCCGCGTCGGCCCCTCCTCGACAAGCCGCCCCGCATAGACGATGCCGATCCGGTCCGTGATATTGGCGTGCACGCTCATGTCGTGGGTGACGAACACGACCGATGAGCGCATCTGACGCTGCACGTCGCGGATCATGGCCAGCACGTCCTTCTGTACAACGACGTCGAGCGCCGTCGTCGGTTCGTCGGCGATGACGAACTCGGGCTGGCAGACCGTCGCCAGCGCGATCACGACGCGCTGGCGCATGCCGCCCGAAAGCTGATGCGGATAGGCCTCGAGGACGTTGGGCGAAAGCCCCAACCGCTCGAGGTGCGCCCGCACCTTCGACCAGAATTCGGCCCTGGGCAGCCCCATGGGCTTGAAGGCGAAATCCTCGAACGTCTTTTTGACCCGCCGCACCGGATTGAGAAGGCTCATCGAGCCTTGCATGATATAGGAAAGGTGCTTCCAGCGGATGGCGTCGACGTCTTCCTTGCTCGCCTTATAGGGATCGATCTCGAGATCGCCGAACCGGTACGTCATCGACCCGTCAACGATCTTCAGCGGCGGCCTTATCGCCGCGGCGAAGGTCTTGATCAGCGAGGTCTTGCCCGACGAGCTTTCCCCGGCAATGCCGTAAATCTCGTTCTCGCGAATTGTGAGCGTAACATCGTCTACGGCGCGCACCTCGCGGTCGACGCCGAAATACGCCATCTGGTAGTAGGCCTTGAGATTGCGAACGGTGAGTACGTCGCCCATCATTCGCCTCCCATGCGCCGCAGGCGCGAACGCGGATCGATATATTCGTTCATGGATACCGCCAGAAGGAACAGTCCGAGGAATGTCGCGATGATCAGGGCCACGGGAATGATGATCCACCACCAGGTTCCCACCACCATTGCCGAGTGATTGTTGGCCCAGTAAAGCGTCGTGCCGATCGTCGGAACGTTGAGGTTGGTAAAGCCGAGAACCCCGAGGGTCACCTCGAAGCCGATGGACCAGATCATGTTCGCCATCGCCGTGGAAAAGACGATCGGCATCACGTAGGGCAGATGCTCCTCGAACATGATCTTGGCCGGCGACATGCCTGCAAAGACGGCATGGCGCGTGAACTCACGATGCCGCAACCCAATCGCCACGGACCGGATCAGCCGCGCATCGAACGGCCAGCCGAGGCCCGCCATGATGAGCGCCAGGGTGAACATGTTGAGATCGCTGCGCAGCACGAAATAGAAAAGGATCAGGATCGGGAAGATCGGCAGCGCGACGAAGATGTCGTTGACAAACATCATGCTCCTGTCGACCCACCCGCCGAGATAGCCCGCGAGCAGTCCGACGGTGATCGATATGATGCGCGACAGCACCGCCACCATGATCCCGAAGAACAGCGTGTTGCGGAACGCGAAGGTCAGGTTCCAGAACATGTCCTGGCCGCGCGAGTTGGTGCCGAACCAGAACGCGGCGCTGGGCGGCTGGTCGGGAAAAACGACGTAAATGTCGTTCGGCGCGTAAGGCGAAAAGAAGCTCAAAAGCGAGAATATAACGATGATGCCGACCAGCATCGCGCCGATGGCGAACTCGATATTGTAGCGGATAAGGTCCCTGATAATCGTCCACATGGCTTAGCCCACCCTTACGCGCGGATCGAGGAAGGGGTGAAGCAGGTCGACGATGAAGATGGCCGTTGCCACCGCGATCACCGAAATGCAGGAGACGGCCAGAACCAGCGTGGTGTCACCGCCATTGACGGCACGGATCAGAAGCGTCCCGAGCCCCGGATAGGCGAAAACCTGCTCCGTGATGATCGTCCCGGAGAAAATGCCGCCCAGCGCCATGGCCAGCGCGGTCAATTGGGGCACGATGGCATTGCGCATGACATAGGACGAGACGATCTTGCGCTGTTCGACCCCGGCGAGCTCGGCATAGGTCACGTAGTCCTCGGTGACGATGTTGGAGACCAGCGCCCGCATCCCGAAGAACCACGTTCCCATCCCCACCAGCACCAGCGAAGACGCCGGCAGGATGGCGTGATGGAGGATCGACAGGACGAATTGGGGCGTGAAGCCGGGCCGGACGTTCATCGCGAACCCGCCCGAGATCGGCAGGACAGGCCAGAGATAACCGAAGATGATGACCATCAGGAACGCAACAATATAATAGGGGATCGGCTGGATGCCGATGGCGACCACCCCGACGGCCTTGAGAAGGCGTGAATTCTGATAGTAGCCGGCGAGCCCGCCCAGCAGATTGCCGATGATCCAGGTGAGGATCACCGCGACCGTCAGAAGCCCCACGGTCCACGGCAGGGCGAGAAGAATAAGATCTATCGCGGGCGTGGGATAGGCGACCAGGGACGGCCCGAAATCGCCCGTGAACAGGCGTCCCCAGAAATTGAGATATTGCTGCCAGAGTGGAATATCGAGCCCGAAGAGTTCGGTATAGGTCTCGCGTAGCGACTGAATCGCCGTGGGGCTCATGGACGCCCGATTGGTCACACGCCCGATAATCGTTTCCACCGGACTGATCGGGCTGAGTTTTGCGACAACGAAGGCGAGCGAAGTGCCCGCGAAGATCACTGCGGCAAGTTGCAGGAAACGCTTGAATGCGAAAAGTATGAAGCTCGGCATCGGCCCGATTGATCCTCAGGTCGGTTATGCGTTTCCGACGTGTTCGAAAACGCGCGAGAGAACTTAGCCGGTGCCCGGGGCCTGAGCCCGGGCACCGGCGGATCGCTTATTCCGCGCCAGCCGGTTCGAGCTGCGTCAGGATATACCTGGAGTTCGCCCAGTTGGTGACGATGTTGGCGTAGGGGTTTTCTTCTGCAGTCGGAAAGCCCGTCCAATACCGCGTGTCATAGGCGGAGAACACGTTGTAGCTCATGACCGGAATGACCGGCATTTCCTCAACCATCAGTTCCACGAATTCGCGGCCGATCTGCAGGTTGTCTTCGGAGTCGAATTCGGTCACACGCATGCGTTCGATGAGGGCATCGAGTTCAGGATGCTCCCAGCGCTGCCAGTTGCGCGAGGGCTGACGTTCGCCAGGCTCGACAACGAAGTCCGAGTGCCAGCTATCGAGGAAGAACGAGAGATCGGGGTGTCCGCCCCAGGTCTCGATCGACCAGGCCGTGGCCACTTCATACTCGCCCAGCGGGAGATCCTGACCGAAAATCTGCGGTGCGACTTCCGGGGTCACCTGAACGCCCTGCTGGCTCCACTGCTGAGCGACCATCGTGCCCATGCGGTTGATCACGCCTTCCTCGAAGGTTTTGAGGGTGAACGCGAACGGCGCGCCGTCCGGGGTCATCCACTGGTTACCCTGCTTGGTGAAGCCGGCGGATTCAAGCAGCGCAGTCGCCGCTTCAATATCCTGCTTCCACCAGCCGTAACCAAAGGCGGTCTTGATCGCGGCCTCGTCGGTCGGCACGTCCTCAAACTGCGGGCGCACCATGTCGGCAATCTCAGCACCGGTGTTGGGATTGTAGGGCTGGATGGTCTCGCCATTGCCCAGATCGAGCTCGTAGTTGACGAGCCACTCTTCCATCGGCGCATGGTAGTCCGCCGGATGCGTTCCCGTCGGCGGGATGGCGATGGCCGAGAGCGTCGCCGCACCGCGATAGGACGCCATCGAGATCTGGCGCGCGTCGAGCATCAGCGCGAGCGCCCAGCGGACGCGCTTGTCCGAGAACAACTCGTTCTGGGTGTTGAAGATCAGCATCGGAAGCGTCGGATCGGGATGGGCATAGGGGAAGCCCGGGAACCAGCCACGCGACGTTTCGGACTGCTCGACCAGAGAGAACATGCCCTCGGGTGTCAGGTCGTGGATCATGTCGAGGTCGCCATTGACCATGTCGATCAGGCGATTGTCGATCGCCGGGATCGACCGATAGATCACATATTGCGGACCGGGTTCGCCATATTGGGCAACGGTCGTGTTTTCCCAGTCGTCGCGCTTTTCCCAGATATACCAGAACCCGTTGGGATCGAACGAATGGAGCGTATAGGGCCCGAGACCGACAGGTTCGTTGAAGTCGTAGGAGAGCGGATCCTCAACCTCGGCAAAGACGTGCTCGGGCATGATCCAGAGCGCGTTCCAGCGCACCGAGAAGATGGAATGGAAGCGCGCATTGGGCTGGCTGAGCGTGAAATGGACCGTATGGTCGTCAACGGCCTCGACGCTCTCGACGTTCTCGCTAAGGATCGCGCTCCAGGCAAGCCCCGGGTTGGCCATCTGGGTTTCGACGGTAAAGACCACGTCGTCGGCCGTAAACGGCTCACCGTCGCTCCAGGTGATCCCTTCGCGCAAATTCACCGTCATTTCGGTGAAGTCGTCGTTGTACTGCCAGAGATCGCTTGCGAGCGAATTGTAGATCGCGCCGTCAAGCCCGGCGTCGGGATCGATGTACCACAGCGTGTCCATCATGAGCTGCTGCAGCCCGTTCGACACGTTACCGCCGCCACCGGCCACCCACAGGTTGAACATCGACGGGTTCGTCGCCGCCGGTTCGGGGTTGTGTACGATCAGCGTCTCTTCACGGGGAAAGTCAGTCTGCGGCACTGCCCCGTCTTCCTGCGCCAGAACCGGCGCGGAAAACAAGGATGCGGCAAGACCGAGGGACGCCAAAAGCGTCGTCACGTTTCGCATAATATCCTCCCTTAAGAAGAATGCCTCCTCAGCATTCCACTAAGACATGCTAGCGCAGGATGCGATCCTGTCAACATATTATATGATATAAATCGGCTATTTTGATATGAAAGCAAAACGGCGCGGGAAGCGATGTGCCTCCCGCGCCTTGAACGCGAACGTCTAACTGGCCTGGTGCGGTGAAGGCTCCCGGCCCTTCGAGCCGCCCCACGGCGCTCCTTTGGCGGCGCCGCACCCCCCTCCCGACCCCGTCGCCACCCGATTTATCGGTGTGATCCAATGGCAGGGAGAGACGCACGTCGGAGCTTGGCGCGTGCGCTGCCTGGATCACCCGGGCATGCCGGGCGGTGACGGGCGGGAGGAGACCGCAAGCTGGCGCGGGCATCCCGCGCCAGCCTATTCTTACCGCCCCAACCGCACCATCTGGTACGAATAAGCGGGCAGCGAAACCGCCAGTTTCCCGCCGGAAACCGACGCGCCCTCGCCCTTTTTCGGCGCGACCTCGTCCATCTTGCTCTTGGAGTTGACCGCCTTGAGGTCGGCATGGGTCATGACCTGATGGTCGATGACCTTGAGGTCGCCGAACCCTTGCAGATCGAGGGCCAGATCCACCGCCTCGCTGTCGTGCCGGTTGACCGCAAAGACCGTGATCGTCCCGGCCTCTTCGTCGTGCACCGCCGAGACGTCGGCATAGGGCACGCCCTTGAAGTCCTCGCTGTCATAGGTCGGGCAATCCACCGTTACATCGAGCGCCGTGCCACGGCCGTACCGCGAGGCGAAGTAGTAGGGGTAGTAGATCGTCTGGCGCCAGGCCGGCCCGCCTTTTTCGGTCATGATCGGTGCGATCACGTTCACGAGCTGGGCAATGCACGCGATCTTGACCACGTCGGATCGCCGGATGAACGTGTTGAGGATGAGCCCCACCTGCAGCACGTCCTCGAAATTGTAGATATCCTCGAGCAGCGCCGGCGCATGCGGCCAACCCTCATTGCCTTCGAGGATTTTCCGGTCCTGCTCGTTGGAGTGGTACCAGACGTTCCACTCGTCGAAAGAGATATAGACGTCCTTCTTGGAGCGCCGTTTGGCCTTGATGTATTTGATGACGCCCGCAACGGACTCGATGTAATCGTCCAGCTTCTCGTTGAGCGCCAGATACTTGGCCGTATTGTTATCGCGGTTGCCGAAGTACATGTGCAGCGAGATGTAGTCCACCTCGTCATAGGTGTGCTCGAGCACGGTCGCTTCCCACTGGGGGTAGGTGGGCATGTTGGAATGGCTTGACCCGCACACCACGAGCTCGAGGGATTTATCGAAGGCCCGGATCGCCTTGGCGGTCTCGGCGGCGAGCTTGCCGTATTCCTCGGCATCCTTGTGACCGATCTGCCAGGGGCCGTCCATCTCGTTGCCCAGGCACCAGAGCTTGACGTTCCAGGGCTCTTCGCGACCGTTCTTCTTGCGCAGATCGCTCCAGTAGCTGCCGCCGGGGTGGTTGACGTATTCGACGAAATTGCGCGCCGCATCGAGCCCGCGCGAACCCAGGTTCACCGCCAGCATCATCTCGGTACCGACAGAGGCGCACCAATCGGCGAATTCATGCACGCCGACCTCGTTGCTGTCGGAGGTATGCCATGCGAGATCCAGCCGGGTCGGGCGGTCTTCCTTCGGCCCGATGCCGTCTTCCCAGTTGTAGGCGGACACGAAGTTCCCCCCGGGATAGCGCACCACCGGGACGTCGAGTTCCTTGACCAGATCGATCACGTCAGTGCGCATGCCGTTTTCATCGGCACTGGGGTGATCGGGCTCGTAGATGCCCGAATAGATCGCGCGCCCGAGATGCTCGAGAAACGCGCCGTACACGCGATCGTCGATCGTGGAAATCGTGAAATCTTTATGAGCAACCGCAGTGGCTTTCATTGCCCCTCCCCTTTGTCGCAGGTTTTTCGATATGTATCGGAATTAATGATTGATAAGGTCGTGCTTGTCAACGCGCCGATTGCGGGCGGGGATAAAAAAGTTTGGCGTGCGGACCGGCGCTAGCGCGCCTGATAGATCCGCATCACGATGTCCTGGTCGTAATTGCCGAAGCCGCGCCCGAAGATATTGATGCCGCCCGGGCGGGTCGCGTTGTCGCGAATACCCACGCGCAGACGGATCGAGTGGTGCGCGGAGATATCGAGGTCCGAAAGGTTCACCGGGGAGATCCTCATCCCGTCGACATAGCTGCCGTCCCTGGTTACGCGGAAGGTTTTGAGCTTGCCGTATTGCGAACCCTTGAGCTTCCACCAGTCCGGCGTATAGACGCCGCGCTTGTCGCCGTAATCCCCCGGCGAGGTCCAGGTTCCGATGTCGGTGCCGTTCACCCAGATGGTGATATCGGAAGGCCAATCCGCACTTGTGCCCGGCACTTCGGACGACAGCTCCATGGAAAATTCGATGGCCTCGATTTCCGTATCGGAAAGTTTGGCATTGTTCGGGAACTGATACTCCACGTGCCCGCGGGTGAACCAGATCAGCGCCGCGCGCATGCGCTCGGGGTCGAGAAAGGTGTCGGGCACGTCCAGAAGCCCCACCACGCCGTCCGGCGTGCACAGACCGCACGGGGCCAGCACATCGCAACTCGTATAGAGCCCCAAAGGCATCGAGACCTCGATGTGCCCGCCCTTCACCTTGGCGATATCCTCCTTGAAGGCAACGAGCACCTCGTCGAAGGTCGAGTGGCAGATCTTCTGGTTGCCCTTGCGCGCCTTCTGGGTCTCGGAGCGCACCAATCCGGCCTCCTCGAGGATCGACACGTTGGACGATATCGTCGACTGGGGCAGATCGAGGATGCGGGCGATGTCGTTGACGTTCTGCGATCCCCTTTCGTGGAGCAGCTTCAATATTTTCACCCGGACCGGCGAGGCGAGCCCCTTGAGCACCGCCATCCCCTCCTCGGGATCAACGACAAGAAAATTACGCGTCATAAAATATCCAGCCCCCAAGCCGGTTTCGCTTCCGAACATGTCACGCAAAGAGGTGTATCAGCTTTTCTGATAGAATCCAGTCCGCCGCAACAAAACTGTCGCATTCGGTCTCAGGACGTCCCTTCGCGGCGCCTGCTCTGCCTGAATTCGCTCGGTGAACTGCCGTGGACCCGCCGAAAGGCCTTGGCGAAATAGTTGGCGTTCGCGAATCCACACGCCTGCGCCACCGCGTTCACCGTCGCATCGGTCGCCAGCAGCATGCGCTCGGCGCGCGCCACGCGCGCGGCGAAGACGTAGTCGGACGGAGGCGTGCCCATCGCAGCGGCGAACGCGCGCACGAAATGTGCCCTGCTCATTCCGGCCACCCGCGCGAGGCTGTCGACGTCGAGTTGTCCGGAAAGATGGGTATGGACAAAGCGGGCCGCGCGCTCGATCCGCGGGGGCGGCGCATCCACCGGCGCGGGTGTACTGAACGCCTCGTCATAGAGCGCCATTATGGCGCCGTAGGCGGCGGCCGATGTCTCCCCGGGCGTCGCATCGGTTCGCGCCAGCAGCTTGAGGCAACCGTCCGCCATCCGGTCGACGGCCGACTGTGCGGGCCTCAGCACCGGTCCGCGCGCCGACAGCACCGCACCGGCCACGCGCAACGCTTCCCGGCCTGCGAGGATGATCCAAAAATACTCCCAGCTCCTGCCATATTCGAGCCAGTACCGATTGGCGTGCGGGAATGTCAGCAGCATTGTCTCGCCCGGCCCGAGTCGGTGATTGGCCCCCGCAAAAACGAGCCGGCCTTCGCCCGATATGGTGTGCTGGATCAGTGCGAACGGCGTGTCTCCGCGCCGCAATCCATCCCAGGAATAGATCTCGTTGACACGCAGTTCATAGCCCGCGCCCGCCGCCATGCAGAAAAGCCCGACATCGGATTTCCCGCTTGAGAGCTGACGCATGCCGTGGCCGTGTGCGATGAGGTCGGATAGCATGAAATTACCCTATTTGGCACAACCTTTGTCTACACCGCCGCGCGCCGCTGCGCTAGGGGTTGGACAAGACGGCGCAAGGCCGGATATCGCATGGAGGAAAGCTCATGAGCTTCAAGGTCGCCATCATCGGCGCTGGGTCGGTCGGGTTCACCAAGCGGCTGGTTTCGGACCTCTTCAAGGTTCCCGAATTCGCTGATATCGAAATCGCTTTGACCGATATCAATCCGCACAATCTCGATATGATCCGTCAGATCATCGAGAAGATCGTTTCGGTCAACAACCTGCCGGCCAGGGTCACCGCCACGACCGACCGCCGCGAGGCGCTGACCGGCGCGCGCTACATCATGAGCTGCGTGCGCGTGGGCGGGCTCGAAGCGTTCTCTTCGGACATTTCCATCCCGCTGAAATACGGGGTCGACCAGTGCGTGGGCGATACGCTGTGTGCCGGCGGCATCCTTTACGGTCAGCGCAACATCCCGGTCATTCTCGATTTCTGCAAGGACATCCGGGAGGTCGCCGAACCGGGCGCCAAGTTCCTCAACTACGCCAATCCCATGGCCATGAACACCTGGGCGGCCAACGCCCATGGCGGGGTCGAGACCATCGGTCTGTGCCACGGCGTCCAGCACGGCGCCGAGCAGATCGCACGGGTCCTGGGCGTCGAACTCGACGAGCTCGACTATGTCTGCTCGGGCATCAATCACCAGACCTGGTACATCGACATTCGGGCCAGGGGCCGGAAGATCGAAAAGGACGAACTGATCGCCGGGTTCGAAAAGCATCCTGTCTATTCCAGGCAGGAAAAGCTCCGCATCGACGTCCTCAAACGCTTCGGGGTTTATTCCACCGAATCCAACGGGCACCTTTCGGAATACCTCCCCTGGTACCGCAAGCGCCCCGAGGAGCTCGACCGCTGGATCGACATGAGCGACTGGATCCATGGGGAAACCGGCGGCTATCTGCGCCACACCACCGAGCAGCGCAACTGGTTCGAAACCGACTTCCCGAAATTCCTCAAGGAGGCCGAAAAGCCGCTTTCCGATCACAAGCGCACCTCCGAGCACGCTTCTTGGATCATCGAGGCCATCGAAACCGGCCGGGTCTATCGCGGGCATTTCAACGTCCGCAACAACGGGATCATCCGCAACCTGCCCGAAGACGCCATCATCGAAAGTCCCGGCTTCGTCGATCGGTTCGGCCTCAACATGATCGAAGGCATCGAACTGCCGCTCGCCTGCGCGGCGACGTGCTCGGCGTCCATCTCCGTCCAGCGCATGAGCGTCGAAGCGGCGATGACCGGCGATATCGACCTTCTGAAGCTCGCCGTCCTGCACGACCCGCTCGTGGGCGCCATCTGCACTCCGGACGAGGTCTGGGCCATGGTGGACGAACTTGTCGTCGCCCAAGCCGAATGGCTGCCGCAATATGCCGATGCCGTCCCGGCGGCGAAGGAGCGCATGGCGAAATCCACGGTCAAGACCCGCGAATGGGAAGGCGCCGCGCGCCGGAAAGTGCGGAGCGTCGAGGAACTGCGCAGCGCGGGGTGAGACGCTGCGCCACAGACGCACACCTAACGCATTGCGATAGCACACGCGATGCGTTAGCATACCCTCATGATAAAGTCGTTCGGGAACAAGGCTGCCGAAACGGCGTGGCAGCGCCGCTTCGTCAAAGGTGTTCCCGAAGACGTTATCAAGGATGGTTACCGCAAGCTGATGCAAATCCACAATGCCCGCGAGCTGACTGATCTTCGCGTCCCGCCCGGGCAACAGACTGGAGGCGCTGCACGGTAATCGCGCCGGCCAGTTCAGCATACGCATCAACGACCAGTGGCGCGTATGTTTCGAGTGGCGTGACGGCGACGCCTATGACGTCGAAATCGTCGAATATCATTGAGGTGTGTTATGCCTGATTTCGGTCCAGTTCACCCCGGCGAAGTTCTCTTGGAAGATTTCCTCAAGCCAATGGGCTTGAGCCAATATGCGCTCGCCAGGGCCCTTAACGTGCCCCAGATCCGCATCAGCGAGATTGTCCACGGCAAGCGCGCGATCACGCCCGATACCGCACTGCGCCTTGCGCGGTTTTTTGGCACGACGGCAGAGTTCTGGGTCGGCATGCAGACAACGTACGATCTGGAGACCGCGCGTGACGCGGTAGGCGCACAGATCGCCGAAACCATCCGGCCGCACGCGGCCTGAAAGGGCGCCGATCCCGCAAATTGGCACGCACCTCTCATTCGACAAAGCCACATAAAGACGCTATCTTATCGAAAGGTATTACTTCTCGATAAAGAGAAATGCGATGGCAACCTCGGTCAAGATCGACGACGACCTCAAGGCGCGCGTGCAAACGCTCGCCGGCCAACGCCGCCGGTCCGCGCATTGGATCATGCGCGAGGCGATCCGGGAATATGTCGAGCGCGAGGAGGCGCGCGAAAGCTTCAAGCAAGAGGCCTTGGCGTCTTGGGCCCACTTCCAGGAAACGGGATTGCACCTCACAGGCGAGGAGGTCTTTGCCTGGCTCGATACCTGGGGCACTGACGACGAGCAGGACGCCCCTGAGTGCCACACCTGATTGTTACCGAAGACGCACGACGCGGCATTGCCCGGTGTCTCGAATTTCTTGCGGGCAAGACTTCGTTAGCGTCCGGTCGGGCTGCAAAGGCGATCAAGGACCACTTTTTGCAACTGCAGCACAGTCCTGACATCGGTCGGCCATTCGAGGGCGAAGTGGATTTGCGAGAGCTCGTCATCCCGTTCGGCGATACGGGATACGTCGCGCTTTATCGCCATGCTCCTTCACATGATGCCGTGTATATCCTCGCTTTCCGGCACCAGAAGGAAGCCGGATATTGAACGGCGCTTGCGCCAGTTTTTCCGGGTTCTAAAGAAACCGCATCCTGCCATCATCCGCACCCTTGCCGCCCATTCCGGGTCGCCATAATCTTCCCGGACGGGAAGAGGATAACGTATGGCAAAGCCTATCGAATTCGTCATTGTCGGGGGCGGCACGGCGGGGTGGATCGCGGCCTTCATCATTCAAGACAGCGCGCGGCGTAAAAAGCTCGATCTTAGGATCAAGGTCGTCGAATCCTCGAAAATCCCCACCGTCGGCGTCGGCGAGGCGACGACAGCGGCCTTCCGCGTGCTCATCAAGCATTTCGGCATCGACGAGTTCGAATTCTTGCGCAAGACCGAAGCCACCTTCAAGCTCGGCATCAAGCACGAGGATTGGCGGCGGAAGGGGTTTAGCTATTTCGGCCCAATAGACGACCCCCATCAGGTCGTGGCCGTCCCGCCGGGAACACCCGACGACTATCTCAACGTCTATGCGGTCTCCGCCGGCAAGCCGGTCGCAGACATGCACATGTTCGGCCCCTTGCTCGAACGCAAAAAAGCCCCCTACGCGCAAAAGCCCGACGGATCGCTCATCCCCCTCGGCCCCTTCCACCACGCCTATCATTTCGACCAGGCGCTCGTGGGCAAGTTCTTCGCCTCGAAGTCCAAGGGCGTCGAGGTGGTCGATGCGCTGGTTTCGGGCGTCGAGCGCGACACGGAAACCGGCGATATCGCCGCGCTCGTTCTCGATGACGGCGGCAGGCTTCCCGCCGATTTCTTCATCGACGCCACCGGCTTCCGCAAGCAGCTTATCGTCAAGGAACTCGGCGCGGCGTGGAAATCCTATGCCCAGGAACTGCCGGTCAACCGCGCCCTGCCCTTCTGGATCGACATTGAAGAGGGCGCCGAGATCGCCAACTATACCCGCGCCTGGGCGCAAAGCTCGGGCTGGATGTGGCAGATCCCCACGCAGTTCCGCTATGGCTGCGGCTACGTTTATTCCGATGCGTTCCTCACCCCCGACGAAGCGAAAGCCGAAGTCGAAGCGGCGCTCGGGCACCCCGTCGAGACGCGCGGGGATATCCCCTTTTCCATCGGGCGGCTCGAAACGCCATGGATCGGCAACTGTCTCGCGGTGGGGCTTTCCTCGAGCTTCCTCGAACCGCTCGAATCCACCTCGATCCACGGCACGATCGTCCAGATGATGCTTTTCGCCGGCCGCTTCCTCGACGACCCCGAGAAGATGACACCCGCCAACCGCGACGATTACAACGCCCGCGTCGGCCGTCAGGTCGACGATTTCCGCACCTTCGTCAACATGCACTACATGACCGAGCGCGACGATACGCCCTTCTGGCGCGACGTCCGCGCCCACCGTATCCACCCCGAAACCCGCGCGCGGCATGACCGCTGGCAGCAAGACATGCCGCGCCGGTCGCACTTTCCCGACTACCTCGACGGCCTGCCGCATATCGAAACGCAGCTTTACTATCCCGTCCTCGACGGGCTGGGACTTCTCGATAGGGATGTCGCGAAAGCGGAGATGGCGCGCGACCCGAAGCTGCGGAGCTTTGCGAAAAAGACCTATGACGGGCTGGTCAAGGAGTACAAGCAGGCCGCGACCAAGGCCCTGGGGCACGCGGAGTTCTTGCGGCTCGTGCGGGAGATGGGGTAGCGCAGTCCCAAACGCGCTGCCACCCTTAGTCCCTCCCCATCAAGGGGAGGGAGACTGAGCTCTATTTGCGGCCGGGCAATGCATTGCAACGTGCACCGCCTCATCCCCCTCCCCCTTGTGGGGAGGGGTTAGGGGTGGGGACGGCAAGACCGTAATCGTGCCCTATCACTAAGCCACGTGCTTGCGATCGATCCGCGCCCAGGCGGGCAGCATGTCGCCATGCGCCTCAAGAAGCGCGTCGACCAGCTGCCAGATCTGGTCGAGATCGAGTTCCGCGGCCGTATGCGGGTCCATCATCGCTGCGTGGTAGATATGCTCTCGGTTCTCGGTCATGAGCGCTTTGACGGTCAATTCCTGCACATTGATGTTGGTGCGCATCAGCGCCGTCAGTTGCGGCGGCAATTCGCCGATATGGGTCGGCTGGATGCCCGATGCGTCGACGAGGCACGGCACTTCGGCCGCGCAGTTGGCCGGCAGCGACGTGATGCAGCCATTGTTGCGCACATTGCCGTAGATGATCGCCGGCTGGCCGGTCCAGACCGCGTTGACGATCTCCGAGGCATATTCGTGGCTGGCCTTGACCTCGATGGTGTCGGCATTGCGGTATTCCTCGGCCTGGACTTTCCAACGCTCGATCTGTTCGATGCAGCGCTTGGGATACTCGTCGAGCGGCACGCCGAATTTCTCGATAAGGTCCTCGCGGCCCTCCTTGATGAAATAGGGCGTATACTCGGCAAAGTGCTCGGAGCTTTCGGTGACGAAATAGCCGAGCCGGCGCAGCATTTCGTAGCGCACCTTGTTGGGGCAACGCGACATGGCGCGGTGCTTGGGCAGCCGGCCTTCGAGATAGCCCTGCAGAAGGTCGGGATAGAGGTTGCGGTAAGACCCGTCCTCCATGCGCTCCTCGAACTTCAAGTAGAACGCCATGTGGTTGATGCCCGCCGAGCGGTAGCGGATCTTTTCGAGCGGAATGCCGAGATCGCGCGCGAGTTCGTGCGCCGTGCCCTGCACCGAGTGGCAGAGCCCGACCTGCTTGATCTGCGGGTATTTCTCCGCGATCGCCCAGGTGTTGATCGCCATCGGGTTCACATACTGGAGCATGATCGCCTCGGGACACACCTCGAGCATGTCCTCGCAGATCGCCCAGAGATGCGGCACCGTCCGGACCCCGCGCATGATGCCGCCGACACCGAGCGTATCGGCGATGGTCTGGCGGAGCCCGAATTTCTTGGGCACCTCGAAGTCGATCACGGTCGAGGGCTCGTAGCCGCCGATCTGGAAGGCGACGACGACGAAATCCGCGCCCTCGAGGGCGGTGCGCCGGTCGAGCGTCGTCGAGACGGTCGCGGATACGCCAAGGGTCTTGATGATCTTGGAGACGACGATCTCGCTCTCTTCGAGCCGGGTCGGATTGACGTCCATCAGCGCCACATGCGCGCCCGAAAGCGCCTCGCGCTGGAGGATGTCGCCGACGATGTTCTTCATGAAGACGGTCGAGCCGGCGCCGATGAATGCAATTTTGGGGTGTGCCATGGGAAAGTCTCCGAAATACTAGGCGGCGATTTCAAACGCGGCGCGGACGAGCCGGGCCGTATAGTCCGTTTTTGGATTGGTCAGCACCTCGCTGACGGGCCCTTCTTCGACGATCTTGCCGAACTGCATGACCATCACCCGATGGCAAAGGGCGCGGACGACCTTGAGGTCGTGCGAGATGAAGACGTAGGAGAGACCCTTCTCGTCCTGCAGCTTGCGCAGGAGTGCTATGATCTGGGCCTGTACCGAAAGGTCGAGCGCGGAGGTCGGCTCGTCCAACAGGATGAATTCGGGTTCGAGCGCGATGGCGCGCGCGATCGCGATGCGCTGGCGCTGGCCGCCCGAAAATTCGTGCGGGAAGCGGTTGAGGATGGTGTCGGGCATCCCCGCGTCAACCAGCGCCTGCCGCACGCGATTGACGCGCTCCCTGGTATTGGCGCCGATCCCATTGACGATCAGCCCCTCCTCGATGATCTGGCGGATCGACATGCGCGGGTTCAATGAGGCGAACGGGTCCTGGAACACGACCTGCATGCGCGAGCGCAAGGGCCGCATGGCCTTGCGGTCGCGCGTATGGATCGGCTCGCCGTCGAAGAAGATCTCGCCGCCCTGATTGCCGATCAGCCGAATGAGCGCCTGCCCGAACGTTGTCTTGCCCGATCCGCTCTCGCCCACAAGCCCGAGCGTTTCGTGGCGTTGGAGCTTGATGTCGAGATTGTCGACGGCAACGAGGTCGAAATAGTCGGGCTTGAAGAACCCGCCGCGCTTCAAGGTAAACGACACCCGCACATCCTTGCCCTCGAGCACGGTATCGTGCGCCCCGACAAGCGGATTGGCCACGCCCTTGGGTTCGGACGCCAGCAGGTGCCGCGTATAGGCATGCTGCGGATTGGCAAAAAGCGCTTCGGTCTCGTTGTGCTCCTGCACCGCCCCGTTCTGCATCACATAGACGTATTCGGAGAATTGCCGGACGATCGTCAGATCGTGCGTGATCAGGATCACCGCCATGCCGTAGCGGTCCTTCAAATCCTTGATCAGGTGCAAAATCTGCGCCTGCACCGTGACGTCCAGCGCCGTCGTGGGCTCGTCGGCGATCAGCACCTCGGGGCGGTTGGCGAGCGCCATGGCGATCATTACGCGCTGGCGCTGCCCGCCCGAGAGCTGGTGCGGGTACTGTTTTAGCCGCGCTGCCGGCTCGGGGATCTGAACCTCCTCGAGCAGTTCGCGCGCCCGGTCCATCGCCTCCTTGCGCGACATCTTGTTGTGCAGATGCAGGATCTCGCAGAGCTGCTGGCCGATGGTATAGACCGGGTTCAAGGAGCTCATCGGCTCCTGGAAGATCATCGCGACGTCGTTGCCCCGGAGCTTGCGCATGTCCTTGTCGCTCATGGCGACGATGTCCTGCCCCTTCAATGTGATCTGCGTCCCCGGCAGGATCGTCGCGCGCTTGGTCAGAAGCCGCATCACAGTCCGCGCGGTCACCGATTTGCCCGATCCGGATTCCCCCACAAGCGCGATGGTCTCGCCTTTATGGAGCTGGAAGGAGACGTCCTTGACCGCATGCACGGTCCCGCCCTCGACCTTGAAGTCGACAGCGACGTTGCGCGCGTCGAGGATCAGTTCGCGGCCGTGCGTGCCGATATCGTGCCGTTCGGAGGGTGCAAGAGTATCCTGGGTCATATCGCAGTCCTCCTCAATACGGGTCGATGGCATCGCGCAGGCCGTCGCCGAGCGCGTTGAAGGCGAAAACGGTGATCAGCACGAACACCACGGGGGAGAGAATCCATGGGTACGAGCCGATCACCGAAAAGGTGCCGGTATCCTGGAGCATCAGCCCCCAGGAGATGAGCGGCGGTTTCACGGCAAAGCCCAGAAAGCCCAGGAAGCTTTCGAGCAGCACGACTGTGGGTATGGCGATGGTCACCGCGACGATCACATGCGAAAGCACGTTGGGCAGGATATGCCGCAAGATGATGCGCAGATCGCCCGAACCCACCGCGATCGCCGCGCGCACATATTCGATCCGCGCGAGCGCAAGCGTCTTGGAGCGGACCTCGCGGCTCAACTGCGCCCAGCCGATGGCGGCCATCACCCCGATGACGAAAGCGATGAAGATGTTTGTCGGCGCCGTCACGGGGATCAGCGAGGTCAGCGCCAGATAGAGCGGCAATTGTGGGAAGGCGAGTACGAACTCGACGAACCGCTGCAGCCAGGTGTCGAACGTGCCACCGATATAGCCCGAGGTGATACCCACAAGGGTGCCGACAACGGTGGTGATCGTCACCACCGCCAACGCGATCATCAGCGAGATGCGCGAGCCGACGATGCCGCGCGAGAGAATATCGCGCCCGAACTTGTCGGTCCCCAGAAAGTGGATCGGCCGGCCGTCCGCGGTTCCCAGGAAATGGATATTGGCGGGGATCAGCCAGAAAATCCGGTATTCATATCCCTGGACAAAGAGCCTGACCGGGGTCGGGTCATCCAATACCGGCCCGGTCAGGGGTTGGAAGGTGATGGGATCGAATTCGCCGGTTTCCCCGATGGGATAAACGTGGGGAATGAGGCTGAAATTGCCCTCGGGATCCTGGAACGCGATCATGTCGGGCGGCGCGAACGGCAGTTCGGACCGTTTGGGATCCATGGGAGCGAAAAAATCCGCGAAAACCGCCATAACCAGCAACACGATAACGAGAACGAGGCCGATCATGCCCATGGTCGAGCGCCGGAAGCGCCGCCAGACGAGCTTGGCATAGCCTTCATTGCCGTGCGCGAAACGGTCCTCGAGCGTATCGATGTCTTCGGCGATCTGCGGTCCGGGAGCGGCGCCGATGCCGGCGTCGGACGGGAGCGGCGGGGTGGTGTGATGCTTGACGTCAGTCATTTTTCTCCCCTCCGAGACGGATACGGGGATCGAGAAGGGCCAGCAGGATGTCGGCGATGATGTTGCCGATGATCAGCGTCGTGGCGAGCACCAGCATGAAGGTCGCGGTGACGAAGACGTCGCCCACACCCATCGAGCCGACGATGGCCGGGCCGACGGTCGCAAGTCCGAAGACAATGGCGACCTCGATTTCGCCGGTGAGCATATAGGGCATCACGACGCCCTGATAGGCGACCAGCGGGTGGAGCGCGTTGGGCACCGCGTGCCGCATGATGACAGTTCCCTCGGGCAACCCCTTGGCGCGCGCGGT
The DNA here is from genome assembly GCF_021166475.1 of Pelagibacterium xiamenense. Lineage (GTDB taxonomy): Bacteria > Pseudomonadota > Alphaproteobacteria > Rhizobiales > Devosiaceae > Pelagibacterium > Pelagibacterium xiamenense. Next base: position 808,351 of record NZ_JAJOYS010000001.1, on the reverse strand, counting down.
TTCGACATATTGCGCGTTCAGAACGTCCAGCAGATTGGCGCGCATCACGCGCATGTTGTAGGCGAGCCCGCCAAAGGTCGCGATGAGGACGACCGGCCAGACATGCTGGACGAGGTTCACGAACTTGTCCCAACTCCATGGCGCGCCGCCGTAGCGCGCGGAAAAGAACATGCCCACTTCCGAGACGTTCAATCGGAAGACGAGGATGTAGAGAATGATGATCGCCAGGAGGAAGCGCGGGATCGTCATGCCAAGGAACGAGAAGAACCCCAGAAGCGTATCGACCCAGCTATATTGGCGGGTGGCCGCGACGATCCCGAGCGTGATGCCGAAAATCGACGCAAGAATGTGACAGGTCAGCGCCAGAATGATGGTCGCGGGCAAACGCTCGGCCACCACGTCGCCGACGGGCTTGTTGTAGTAAAGGCTGTGGCCGAAATCGAAGCGCGTCACGATGCCGGTGATCCAGCGGAAATACTGGACGATGAGCGGATCGTTGAGCCCGTTGGCCTCGCGATAGGCCTCGGCCTGCGCCTCGGCCTGTTCGGCGGTCGCGCCACCCTGGTTCATGAGCATTGAGCGGATGTAGTCGCCATAGTCGCCCGGGGGGGCCTGAATGATGGCAAAGGTGACGACGCTCAGAAGCAGGAGAAGCGGTATCGCTCCCAATATTCTGGCAGCCAGAAAGCGAAACATGTCCGAGGCCTCTATTCAGTAGCGAGACAGGGGAACGGATCCCCCTGTCTCTGGTCAGGGAGGAACTAGGAAACCGGCCCGTTGCCGCCCGGAGCGTCGGGCAGCGTCTGCGGGTGAAGCTCATGACCGGGCTGGGCGTCCGCCGGCACGTACACGCGCTCGCGGATGATGCTGTCTTCAGCCCAGTTGAACATGAAGATCGGTGCTCCTTCGGGGATATTTGCGAAGCGCTTGTTGATGATCAGCGCGCCCGGATATTGGGTCAGCCCCACCGAATAGACGTTTTCGGTGAAAATGCGCTGATACTCGCGCATCAGTTCGGCACGTTCTTCGGCGTCACTGGAAGCCACGAACGCGTTGACGATGTCGACGAGTTCCTCTTCGAACGGCAGCAGGTCGAGCGTGCCGTCCTCGCCGGCGCGGTGGAACTGATGGTTCCGCGGTCCGGTCGGGGCCAGATCGACCGTACCCTGGACAACCGATACATATTCCGCGCCCTGCCGGACGACCGACCAGTCGAACTGACCGGAATCGGCCATGTCGTCGCGGGCATTGGCGGACTGGAAGTTCGCAATGGCCCGTATGCCCAACGGCTCCATCATGGCGATAACGCCCTCGGCGAGGTTGGTATCGGTCGCATAGTCGGTATTGGCGAGAACGGTGATCTCGACATCCTGACCGCCAGCGGTGCCTTCGGGGAAGTTTCGAACCCCATTGCCGTCGGTATCGATCAGGCCGATTTCATCCAGAAGCGCATTCGCTGTCTCGAGGCTGTGCTCAAAATAGGCTGTCGAGTCCGCGTCGTAATAGGTCGTGCCGGCATAAAGCCCGCCCGGATAAATGGCAGTGAACGGACCGCGCACGAGGGATTCGCCGAGACGCTGCCGGTCGATTGCGATCGTTATCGCCTTGCGGAAGTCAAGGTTGCGATTGAGTTCACGAACCGCCTGCTCCCGCTCGTCGGGATTGCCCCAGCCATTGCCGGACATGTTCATCTGCAAGGCATAGCCGATGGTCCGGGCGCCGAACTGCAGGCGGGCCGGCGCATCTTCATCAGCCGAGCGCCGCAAGGCCTCGACATAGCTTTCGGCCTGTTCGAGGTTGGAGAAGTCGCCCGAGCCGGCAACCGCCTGAACGTCGCGGTCGGCCCAGGTCGAGAGGCGGTAATGCATCTCGTCGAGATAGGGCAACTGGTTCCCTTGCTCGTCGACCTTCCAGTAGTAGGGATTGCGCCGCATCACGATGATGTCGTTGGGGCGATATTCGACCGGAACCCATGCACCCATGACCGGCATATTGAGATATTCGGGCGGGAACGCGTTTTTGTATTCCTCATAGGTGTTGTCCGAATAGTTCGGATGTTCGGGCTTGAGGACATGGCTCGGGCCAGGACAGAAGGTGCCATAGGCCATCTGGTAGAGGTATTGGGTGGGGAACGCTTCTTCGAAGGTCCACTTGATCGTGTATTCGTCGATGGCTTCGAGCGTCGTTCCCGCCCCGAAGCTCTCGGGGGTCGCACCGTTGAGGGGCGAGACGTTCGGGTCGAGGACGTTGTCCTCCCAGTAGAACATGATGTCTTCAGAGTCGAACGGATCGCCGTCGGACCATTTGGCGCCTTCGATCAGATGCATGGTCAGTTCATGCCCATCCTCGGACCATTCCCAGCTCTTTGCGAGGTTGGGGAGCGGTTCGAGTTCCTCGGCGCGGACCATGAACAAGGGGCCGGTGCGGGTGAGACATTCGGACAGCCCGATGTCGATGCCGCCCCAGCCCTGCGACTGGCCGCCGATATAGTTCCAGCCCTCTGGCCGGCCGCCGATGACGTGGCGCATGACGTCGCCATACTCGCCGATCCCGTCGGGCATGTTCGCCGTCTTGTAGACCAGCGGTTCGACGGGAAGGCGCTCCTCGACCGGCGGTAGCCTGCCTTCGTTGACGAAGTTCTCGGTGATCCAGGACGGCTCGGAATAGCTGTCGAGCGCGCGGTATTCGAAAATGTCGGACACACCGACGAAGTTCGGCTCGCTCTGGGCCGCGAATTCCGGCGGTGGTGGCGGGGTCGTCGGTTCGACCGACTGGGCATAAACGGCAAAGGCCGAAATCCCCATAAGCAGGCTTGCCCCGGTAAGGGCGATCGGATGCTTTCGCATAACTCCTCCCAATCCATACGATTGATGGGCGCCGGGATCTCCTCGGTCCCAACGCTACACCACGAGATGGTAGGGCTTGCAAAAAGTATGACAATTCGTATTCTGAAACAGTTCTTCCGGATTTTAAAGAATTCTACAATGACAGCGATTACACCCTCGGCACCGCGCACGGCCAAATCGCCTCCCTCTGCACCCGTTCCCCGGCCGGACCGCAAGTTCTACGCGCACAGCCGCGCCTTCGGGCGCTTCGGCATCCGCTGGTTCGATCCGCAGATCATGCCCCGCGAGCACTGGCACGGGCATATCGAGTTCAACTGGCTCACCGAGGGCCAAATGGATTACCTTGTCGATGAACGGCCCGTCACGGTTCCCTCCGGCCGGCTGATCATGTTTTGGGCCGGCATTCCCCACCAGACCGTTTCCCTCGACCGTGGGCCGTCGGCGGGAGCACGCCAGTGCAATATTTATCTCTCGCTCGATGCCTTTCTCTATATGCCGAACCTGGGCACCCTCACCGAAACCATGATGGGTGGCGGCGTCATCATGCTGCCAGAGGACGCCGTCGATACGCCGCTGCTCGAACGATGGTACGGGGACTACCGCAGCGGCAATGCCGAGCGGACGGATATTCTCAAGTCGGAAATCGCGAGCATGCTGCGCCGCACGGCAATGGTGGGCTGGGATACGCTGCTCGATCCCTGGATCGAGCCCGATGCCAAAGGCACCCGCACCGGCACGCCCCTGCGCTACGTGGTGGCGATGGTGCGGCACATCCTCGAGAACCTCTCCGAGCCCCTGACGAGCAAGGACGTCGCCGAGGTGGTCGGGCTGCACCCGAACTACGCGCTCAATCTCTTCACGAGCGTGATGGGCATCGCGATGCAGAAGTTCGTCATCCGCATGCGGCTCATCCGCGCGCGCTCGCTGCTTTTCGCCAACTCGATGTCGATCGCCAACGTTGCCTATGAATCCGGCTTTTCCTCGCAAAGCCAGTTCTACGCGCATTTCCGCTCGGCCTACGGCATGACCCCGCGCGAAATGCAGAAGAGCCTCGCGATGAGCGGCTACGTGCCGGGCAGCGAGAAGATGTACTAGGCTGGCCTACCCGTCGACCCGCCGCGCCTTCAAGGCAAGGACCTTGCGCGCGAGGTTCCAGAGTGCCGGCGTCTGCTTGATGGTTCGCTTTGCCTGCCGCGCCGCGCGCAGCATCGGTGCCGCCATTTGCCCGCACAACGATACCGGTACGACGCTGTCGTAAACCGTGTAGCGGGACGTCCATTCGGTTTTGTACTCGAAATCCCCGAGCCCCATATCGAACGTTGTTATGCCCTCGGCGCGCAATTCATCGACCAGCAGCGAGAGCGTCACGCCCATGAGCGTATATTTGGCGGCCTGCCCGTCGGTGGTCGAATTGATGTATTGGGAATAGTGTTTCCCCGAATAAACCCCGATGCTCGTCGCGACCACAGTCTCGCCGGCGTAAAGCGCGTGATAGCGCAGCACGGGCGTTCCGCGTTCGATGCCGGTGCGCGCGGCGGTCTTGAACAGCGTCGCAAATTGCGGACGCGCGAAAATGTTCTCGACGCCCATCTGCTTGAAGCGCTTGCCGCGTTGCGCGACGAAAACGTCGTGGAGCGCCGCGATCTCTTCCTCGCTCGTAGCGTGCCGCAACTGCAGCTCCCCGAAACCCTCCTGGAGCCGGCGCATCGAACGCCGGATGTTGGTGCGGCGCTTATGGGGCAGGACCTTGTCGATATAGGACCCCTCTGCCTCCTCGAAGGCGCACCAGTAGAAATGATCGGGTGCGGGGGCGTGCGGGAAGGCGAGCAGCGGGTTGGGCTGGTCGGGCTCGTGTGCGAACAGGCAATGGAAGTTGACGATATCGACGCCTGCGCCGGTCTTGCCGAGGACCTTGAGCGCGGCCCTGATCGCGCGCGGGGTCATCTTCTCGGCATAGGCGGGATCGAAGACGAGGCTGTCGCCGTTGGAGATCTCCATGCCGATGACCTGGCCGACCCGCACGCCGAAACGCGACCCGATGGCCAGCGGCAGCAAGGCCACCGGCCGGCCGTTGTCCGTCCAGACGATCACGCGGATCCTGGCCTCGGGGGAAAACCCCGTGGCCTGGTAGGCATTAATCCAGTCGAAGGTCTGGTAGGGCGTCAGGACCGCCCGCGTCTCGAGTTCGCGCCAGATCGGTTCGACCGCCTCGAGCGTGTCGAAAACCGCGACGTCCAGTCCCTCGACCGCGTCGATCGTGAAGCCGGCTGCTGCCGTCTGCTCGTAAGCCGCCTGCATGGCCATTGATTGCACCTGTCCGTTCGAACCGGAATTGCCGCACCGCAAAATTGAATCGCGGGCGCATCCTGGACGACAAATGCTAGGGAAAGCTGAAAACAGCTGTATGAACCACGGGCAAACCGGCCCTTGTGGTTAACAAAAGCCCAAGCGCGGGCGCAACGACCCGCCGAGCGCACGCCGGGCGGGCCTTGCATGCCTTGCCGGGCGCGGGGCCCGGCCGGCGGCGGTCAGCCGTTCACGACCTCGACGAGTTCGACGTCGAACACCAGGTCCTTGCCCGCGAGCGGGTGGTTGGCGTCGACCGTCACCTCTTCGGCGTTCGAATTGACGACCGTAAGGGTCATCGCGCGGCCGTCCGCGCCGGTTGCCTGCAGGCGTGCGCCGGGGGAAACGTCCACGCCTTCAGGGATGCGCTCGCGCGGCACCGTCTGGACGCCCTCGGCCCGATGTTGGCCATAGGCCTCGTCGGCGGGGATCGTCACGGTTGCTGATTCGCCCTCGTTCATGCCCTGCACCTGGTTGTCGAGGCCCGTAATGATCTGGCCCGACCCGAGCTGGAACTCGAGCGGCTCGCGGCCCGCCGAGGAATCGAACTCGGTCCCGTCGGTCAACCGGCCGGTATAGTGGATACGCACAGTGTCCCCGTGCTTAGCCTGGGTCATGCTGTGTCCTTTATGTGCTTGCGTTTGTTTTGGGACCGGCACAGCGCGCTTCGCGCACGCCAGAACGGGCCGGTTCCCGCGAAAGTCCGCAATGGCACCTTGGAGGCGCCAGCGCGGACGATACCTCTGACTGTAAGCCTCAGAATATAGATGTAAACCGTCAGAGCGCCTTAAGTTCCCTGCTTCCAGACCCGGTCGGCAGCAATTTTCCCGCCCCCGAGCGTGACAAGCGCCAGCGCCATGGCTGCCCAGGGCAGGTGAAAATTCGCCCAACCGTCGGGCACCGTGAGCTGGATGACCGCCGTCATCAGCAGGATCCCCAGCGCCGAGAACCGCGTAAAGAGCCCCAGCACCAACAGGATCGGCAGGACGATTTCGGCAATCGCGGTCACCCACGCCATCAGCCCGGGAAACGGATAGGCATAGGCCGCCCCGAAGATATGGAGCTTGAAGTGCTGCGCAAAGAGCAGCCGCGCGGACGCCGAGAGGTCCAGGAACCCGTCCCACTTGGTCAGCCCCGAGCGGAAAAACGGCACCGCGAGCGCGACGCGCAATGCAAGAAGCGACAGCGAGAGCGGGATGGCACCCAAAAGCGCGTCGGCGCGCTGGACGAGCCCGATAAGCCCCGGGCGGAAAGAATGAACTGCGGTCATCGTCTTGTCTGCTCCCTTGAAATGGCGCCGAATGCGCCAAGGCCGATCAGCCCGACAAGCGCGCGCCCGGCGTCGAAACCCGCCGCTGCGGCTCCTGTGAGGCTCGCGTCGTTGATCGTAAACCCGGCAAAAAGCGCGGCGGCAAAGTCCGCGTCGATGGCGGGGATCACCGTCACCCGCACCTCGGCCCCGGGGCGCGCAACGAGCACGGTTTGCCCTGCTTTTTCGGCGAGCCTGCCCACCGCATCGCCCTGATGCGCCGCCCATATGGCGCCCACCGGAAAAGACGAGCGGACAAGGCGCGCCGCCGGGTGTGGTTCGAGCCGTGCGGCCGCCAGCGCGTCCGGCGCGATCCGGGCGACATCGGACAGCCCCAGCGGCGGCGCATCGGCGGCGTGGTAGCTCTGCGTCCATGCGTATTCCAGCCGCGCCACGTCGGGCAGATACGGCAGCCCCGCCGCGGGCTCGAACCCGGCGATGAAATCGGGAAAGCTGTCGCCATAAAAGAGCATGACCGGCGAAGCGGGTTTTGTCTTTCCCACATAGACCCGCGCCATGGCCTTGAAGAATTCGTCCCCGACCAGCCGCCGCGTGACGGGAAACCCTTTCGCGAGCGCCTCGACGAGGCTCACATGCACGTTGTTGCGGTAAACGGCGAAGCGCAGCGGGTCGGGCGCGCCGCGCGCCGAGGTGACCCCTGCCGGCAACGCCCGCGCCGGGTCCGCGAGCGCGGCGGCGAACGCGTCCTGGGAGACTGCCGCACTCATTGCGCAGCTTTCACATCTGGCCCGGCGGCCGCATCGAGCGCGGCCTGCGCGCGCCGGGATTCAGCATAAAGGGTATCGAAGTCGGGCACATCGTTGTCCCATTCGACAAGCACCGGTTTGGGACCCGTCCGCTTGAGCGTGAAGACGAACAGCTCGAACACATCGGGCCGGATCGCCGACCCGTGCGCGTCGATCAGAAGCCGCTCCCCCGCACTGTCCTGGGTCTCGTCGTAGCCCGCAAGGTGGATCTCCCCCACCTCGTCGATGGGATAGGCCTCGATATAGGCATAGGGGTCGCGCTTGTGGTTGACCGCGGAGACCATGACGTTGTTGACGTCGAGCAGCAGCCCGCATCCCGTCCGCTGGGCAATCGCCGCCATGAAGTCGATCTCGTCGATGGTGCTTTCCTCGAAAAGCACATAGGTCGAGGGATTTTCGAGCAGCATCCTGACCCCGAGCGCGTCCTGCACCTCGCTCACATGAGCGCAGACCTGATCGAGCGTCGCCTGCGTATAGGGCAGCGGCAGGAGATCGTTGAAATAGCCCGAATCGTGGGTCGACCACGCCAGATGCTCGGAAAACGAGGCGGGGCTGTATTTTTCAATAAGGAACCGCAGCCGCTTGAGGTGCTCTTTATCGAGCGGGTTTTCCCCGCCGATCGAGAGCCCCACGCCATGGAGCGACAGCGGATAATGCGCGCTGATCGCCTCGAGGTAATGATGGGGCGGCCCGCCCGCGCCCATGTAGTTTTCTGCGTGGACCTCGAAGAACCCCAGTTCGGGCTTGTGTTCGAGGATCTGCGCGTAGTGTTCAGGCTTCAATCCAAGCCCTGCCCTATGGGGCAAGGGTGCTGAAAGCGGCATGATCCGTCCCTCCGACGAAGATGTTGGCAGGGTGGGGCCACGCGGATACGCCCCGCAGCTCCACCCTTCGAAACCGGGCCTTAGGCCGGCAGGTCGCGGTCGAGCGGTTCGAGGCTGCCCATGCGGCCGCCGTCGAGTTCCATGGTCTCGCAGGTGCCGGCGGGCACGTATTTCCAGGCATTACCCTGGTAGTCGACGGTGGAGGTACCGGCGCAGGTCGTGCCGGGGCCGGCGGCACAGTCGTTCTGACCGGCCATCGCCACGCCGTAGCACTGCACCATATCGCCTTCCATGGCATCAGAGGACATCGAATCCTGCGCGACGGCCGAACCGGCGCCGATGGCGGCGGCCAGCGACGTTGCCAGGGCGAGCGAGGTAATGTGACGGTTCATGAGGTCTCTTCCTTTGACTGCATTTGACGTTTGTCGATGAGTGGCCACCGGCGAAGTCCGGCGCCATACCCGCCATTTCGAAACCCGCCGCCGTTTGTTACGGCACGCTTTCGCGCGTCACGGGCTTGTGATTGCCTTGTGAATGGGGTTTCGTCGATTTTGCACGCCGCCGCGTAACATCGGTTGGGACGCGAACGAATTGAGGAGTGGTGGTGACGCCGCAAAAGGACAAAGAGCTGGCCGCACGCATGCGTGCGGCAATAGCCGGGGACACGACGGGGTATGACCAGCTCCTGCGCGACATCGCAGGGCTGGTGCGTGGCCTGGTCGCCCGCAAGCTCGGGCCCGGATCGGCGGTCGATGCCGAGGATATTGTGCAGGAAACGCTCTTGGCGGTGCATCTCAAACGTCATACATGGCGTCCGGAAGCGCCGATCCTGCCCTGGATTTACGCCATCGCGCGCTACAAGGTCATCGATGCCTTCCGGCGGCGCGGGCAAAGGATCAGCCTCGATATCGACGCCTTCGCAGACGTTTTGGCCGCCGAGGAATCCGAAACCGCCAGCGAGCGCGATATCGAACGCGCGCTGGCGAGCCTTTCGGAGGGCCAGCGGCGGGTCGTTGCCGCCATCAGCGTCGAGGGCCGCTCGATATCCGAGACGGCAAACGCGCTGGGAATGAAAGAAACCGCGGTCCGCGTGGCGCTCCACAGGGGGCTGGCGGCTATCGCGGCGAAGTTTGGAAAGACGAGTTGATGAAGACCGAGGATCTCATCGCTGCCCTGGCTGCCGACGCGCCCCGGACGGGGCCGCGCCTCGATACCGTATGGGCCGTCGCGCTTGCCTGCGCGGGCGTGTTGGCGACCGCGGTCTTTTTCGGCACCATCGGCCCGCGCGCGGATTTCTGGAGCGCGGCGCAGACGGTCCGTTTCGACTTCAAGTTCGTTCTGACCGGCGTTCTGGCGGTTACGAGCTTCCTTATGCTCCGCGCCCTCGCCGTTCCTGGCGCCAACCGCCCGCACTGGAGCGTCCTCGCCCTGGCGCCCGCGCTCGGCATCGGCGCGGTCCTCCTCGAGCTGTTCGTTCTCCCTGCCGGCGCCTGGCAAATGGCGCAGACGGGCAAGAACGCGCTCGTCTGCCTCACCTACATCCCGCTCATCGGCCTCGCCCCCGTCGGGGCGCTCATCCTCGCCCTGCGCCGCGGCGCCCCCACGCGCCCGGCGCTCGCGGGCGGGATCGCCGGGCTCCTGGCCGGCGGCATCGCCGCAACGCTCTATGCCGCCCACTGCACGGACGATTCCCCGCTGTTCGTCATGACGTGGTATCCGATCGCGATTGCAATGCTGGTGGCGCTGGGCGCGATCCTAGGGCGGATTTTCGCGCGCTGGTAGCCGTTCACCCCGGCATCGGCGCATACGTTTTCGCGCTCAATTCCAGAAACGCTTCGACCGGTGCGGAAACCGGCCCTTTCTTCCGCCGCGCGATCAGCAATTGCCGCTTCGCCCAATCCTCCCCCAGCGGGGCGTAAACAAGATCGGTTCCCGCCAGCAGGTGGATCGAGGAATTGCGCAGGAACCCGATTCCGAACCCCGCCTCGACCATGCGCACCATGGCTGGAAAGCCTTCGACGTTCACCCGCCCGTGCAGCGGTTGCCCCGCCTTCTGCGCCGCGTCGTTCAAAAGCCGGTAGAGCGCTCCTGTATGATGCACGCGCACCACTTCATGCGCGACGGTTTCGGCGAACCGCAGCGACTTGCGCGTCCCCATCCGCGCGGCGAGCGGATGATCGGGCGAGGCGATCACCCAGACGTGGTCGTCCTCGAAGGGCGAAACGTCGAAGCGCGAAAAATCGTAGCTGTCCACCACGATGGCGAGATCCACCTGCGCGTCCTCGAGCGCCGAAAGCGACGCCCGTGCAGCCATTTCCTTGATTTCAAGCGCCACGCCGGGATTGGCGCGGGTATATTCGGCCAGAAGCTCGGGCAACCGCCCCGAAAGCGCAGAGGAGGACGAGGCGATCTGCAATTCCCCTGCCTTGCCGTCGGCATAACCGCCCATCGCGGTTTCGAGGTCCGCGATCTCCCGGAAGATCCGCCGGCACCCCTGCGCATACTCCTCTCCCGCCGCCGTCGGCGTCACCCCGAAGGCCGAGCGGTCGAACAGCACGACCTCGAGCCGCGCCTCGAGATCGGCAATGCGGCGCGAAATCGCCGACGGCGCAATTCCCTCATGCTCGGCAGCCCTGGCAATCGACCCGTCGCGCGCGAGAGCCAGGACGAGGCGGGCGGTGACGGGGTCGAAATGGGACATGGGGGCGGCGTTCCGAATCTCGGTGAGATGCCGGACTATAGCCCGATTGGTGTCGGGGTCGCTATCTCAGGCAGTCTGGCGCGCGGTTTGCGGCGCATCGCCCAGCACCGCGCCTCTTTGCGCCACCGCAGCGCCAATGGCGATGATCGTCGGCTGGCTGAAATCGACATTGATCGCGCCGTCCCGCAGTTGGGCGAGCGTACCGAAGGCCACGGTTTGCTCCGGCCGCGAGACCGAGGACGCCACAATGAGCGGCGTCGATAACGCCAACCCGGCCTCCGCCAGCTTCCCGGCCAACTCCCGCGAGGTCCGCCCGGCCATATAATAGACATGCGTCGTCGCCGGATCGGCCAAGGCGGTCCAATCGAGATTGCCCGGCAGCCTGCCGTTGCGCGCGTGGCCGGTGACGAACCGCACCGACTGTGCGTGGTCGCGATGGGTGAGCGAAATGCCAAGCTGTGCCGCAAGCGCAAAAGCCGTGCTGATCCCTGGCACCACCTCGAGGGGGATATCTGCCGCCTCGAGCGCGGCAATCTCCTCGCCCGCACGCCCGAAGATCATCGGGTCGCCGGACTTCAGGCGCACGACATTGCGCCCCTGCCGCGCGAGCGAGAGCATCATGGCGTTGATGTCGTCCTGCTTGCAGCTTTGGCGCCCGCCACGTTTGCCAACGAGAATGCGCTTGGCCTCGCGCCGGGCAAGTTCGAGGACGTCGTCGGAGACCAGATCGTCAAAGAGGATCACGTCCGCCGCCTGCAGCGCGCGCACCGCCTTGATGGTGAGGTATTCCGCATCTCCCGGCCCCGCTCCGACGAGCGTCACCCGGCCTGCGGGCGCCGATTGGGCTTTTTCGATCCAGCCTTCGGGAGAGTTATCCCCGGGGTCCGCGCGGAAGGCATAATCGGAGAGCCGTTCCCAGAACGCGCGCCGTTCGGCGCCGGGGGCGAGCGCTTCGGTGACGCGGGCGCGGACCGTCTGGGCGAGTTGCGCCCAGGCCGCCAGCGTTTTGGGCAGAAGCGTCTCGATCCGGCGCCGGACGGCCTGCCCCAGGATCGGCGCGGCACCATTTGTCGAAATGCCGACGACGACCGGCGAGCGGTTGACGATGGAGCCGAACTGAAACTGGCAGAAGGCGGGCTTGTCGATCACGTTGACCGGCACGCTTTCGGCAAAAGCGCGATCGACGAAGCCCTGCGCCTCCTCCTCCCCGCAATCGCCGACCGCAAGCGCCATAATCGACCAGTCAGCGTCCTCCCACGATGAATCGTGAAGCGCGACAACGCCCGCGTCTGCGAGTTCGCGCATGTCATCGATTGTTTCATTGTCGTCAGCGAAAACGTGCACCTTCGCGCCCGCCGCAGCGAGCAGTTCGGCTTTCCACGCCGCCGCCTCGGAACCACCGGCGACGAGCACAGATTTACCCTTGAGCGTAAAGAAGACAGGCAGACAGGCGAGTTCGCCCATCCGGCGTCGGTCATTCGGCTGCCTGGAGACGATGCGCATCGATGATTCTCCTGATTTCCGTACGGCAAGAGCCGCAATTGGTCCCCGCCTTGAGCGCCGCTCCGACAGCATCCACCGTCGTCGCCTCACCCGACGCGGCAAGCGCCGCGATCTGGTTGGCGCCCACCCCGAAACACGAACACACAAGCGGCCCGGGATCGGGCCTGTCCGCCCCCGGACGCCCGGAAAGCACGGCGTTTCGGGCCATCGGCATGTCGTGGGTCTCGGTCAGCTGCGCGGTCGCCCATTGGCGTGAAACGAGCACCGGATCGGGCGATAGCCACAGCGCGAAAACCAGCCGGGGCCCGGCAAACCCGGCAAGGCTGGCGCGTCCGGATTTGGCGTCCGCAAACGAGAGAACGTCGAGGCCAGCGGTGTCGCCAAAGAGCGCAGCGGCAAGGGCCGCGGCATCGTCGACAGGTTCGAAAAGCGCCAGTTCCGTACGCCATCCGCCCTCGGCGCGGGCCGCCGCCCAGTAGTCCGCACCATCGCAATCGGGCCGTTCGGCGGACACCGCGAACCCGTAAAGCGCGACCTTGGCCGGATAGAGACTCACGGCGCTCATCTTGAGCCCAGGCTGCCCGGAAACCGGGTCGGTCAGGGGCCTAACGAGCGCGTTCACACGCCCTTCGGAGGAGTAGGCGCCGGTCCAGTGCATGGGCGCAAAGACCGTGCCGGGCCTCTGGCGGTCGGTCACCTGGGCCCGCACGATGGCGCGCCCGAGCGCGTTTTCGAGCTGGACGAGCGTTGCGCCGCGAATGCCCAGATGATCGGCGTCGCTGGGATGGATCTCAACGAATGGCTCGGCGTAATGGCCTGAAAGCCTTGGCGTATTCCCGGTGCGCGTCATCGTGTGCCAATGATCGCGCACGCGCCCGGTATTAAGGATCACCTGCCCCGGGGCTGTCGATTTTGGCGGCGGTGGCTGGGTGGCGACGAAGCGCGCGCGCCGGTCGGGGGTGAAGAACCCGCCGTCCGAAAAGTGCCGGGAAACGGGCGCCGAACCGGCCCGGACCGGCCACTGAACGGGAGCCAGCGTTTCGTAGTCCATCTCCACCAGACCGGAGATGTCGAAGTCGCGCGTTCCGTCGTTCTCGAAGCCCGAGAGCGCGGCGTGCTCGGCGAAGATTTCCGCGGGCGATGTAAAGGCGAACGCCTCGCCGAAACCGAGCCGCTTGGCGACCTCGCAAATGATCCACCAGTCGGGCCGCGCGTCGCCCGGATGAGCTAAAAACGCCCGTTGGCGCGAGATGCGACGTTCGGAATTCGTGACCGTCCCGGCCTTCTCGCCCCACCCGGAGGCAGGCAGGAAGATATCGGCGCAGCGCGCGGTGTCAGTGGTCGCATACATGTCCGAAACGATAACCGTATGGCACCCCAAAAGGGCTTCGCGGGCCTTGTCGGCATCGGGCATCGAAACCACCGGATTGGTGGCCATGATCCAGACCGCCCTGACCTTTTTTTCCTGAAGCGCCGCGAAAAGCTCGACGGCCTTAAGGCCTTGTTTTCGCGCAATATTCGGAGCACCCCAAAAGCGTTCGACGATGTCGGCCTTGTCGAAATCCATGTGTGCGGCCAGCATGTTGGCGAGCCCGCCCACCTCGCGCCCGCCCATCGCGTTGGGCTGGCCGGTGATCGAGAACGGCCCCATTCCCGGGCGCCCGATCCGACCCGTCGCAAGGTGGCAATTGATGATGGCATTGGCCTTGTCAGTGCCCGAAACCGACTGGTTCACGCCCTGCGAGAAGATCGTGACGACATTTTCGGTACCGGCAAAAACGTCAAAGAACATAGCGACATCGGCGGTCGAAAGCCCCGTGGCCTCGGCGACGCGGGCGATCGTCCAGGGTTCGGCCATCTCAAGCGCGGTATCGAACCCCGTGGTGTGCTTTTCGACAAACCGCCCATCAACTGCATTGGCCGCCGCGAGGTGCGCGAGAAGGCCCGAAAACAAGGCCACATCGCCATCATTCGCGATCGGCAGATGCAAGTCGGCCTGCTCAGCGGCGTTGGTACGGCGGGGATCGATAACGACGATGCGCATATCGGGCCGGGCTTCCTTGGCCGCAAGAATGCGCTGGTAGAGGACAGGGTGGCACCAGGCGAGGTTGGAGCCGACGAGAACGAGGAGATCCGCCTGTTCGAAATCCTCGTAGCAGCCGGGGACCGTGTCGGACCCGAAAGCGCGCTTGTGACCGGCGACCGAGGAGGCCATGCACAGGCGCGAGTTGGTGTCGATATTGGCTGTGCCGATGAAGCCCTTCATCAGCTTGTTGGCGACGTAATAGTCCTCGGTCAGCAACTGGCCCGAGCCATAAAGTCCAACAGCATCAGGGCCGTATTGGGAAATCACACCCTGAAGCCGGTCGGCCACCGCGTCGAGCGCCGTGTCCCAATCGACCTCGGTCCCATCGACCATGGGCCGCAACTGCCGGCCCTCGAGCGAGAGCGTCTCGCCAAGCGCGGAGCCCTTCGAGCACAGCCGTCCGAAATTGGCCGGATGATCCGGATCGCCCGCGATTTTTACGGAGCCATCGGATTGAGGAGTCGCGAGGACCCCGCAGCCGACGCCGCAATAGGGGCAGGTGGTCCGGATCGTCTCGCCCGCCATGGCTTACTCCGCCGCGACCGCGAGCAGGATATTCGCGTCCATGAAGATTTTCTCGCCATCGAGCCTGAGCGCAAAGGTGCGCACCGCGCCTTCATCCGCGCCCTGGGCTTCGCCGGTTTCGAGCGAGAACACCCAGTTGTGCAGGGGACACGTCACCTGTGCGCCGTGGACGATGCCCTGCGACAGCGGACCGCCCTTGTGCGGACACTGGTCGTCGATTGCGAACACCTCGTCGGTTGCAGTGCGGAACACCGCGATCTTGCCAAGGGGGGTTTTGACGCAGCGGGCGCCGCGCCGGGGAATGTCGGAAAGCTTACCGATTTCGACCCAATCATTCATTCGCTTTACTCCGCTGCCTGGGGCATGCCGAACTCGGCCATGGCGGCGAATTCGTGGGCGTCCTTGCCATTGACCCGCTCTTCCCACGGATCGACCTGCGCGAACTTTTGGGAGTAAACGAAGCGCTCGTAGTAGTAGCGGCGCTTTTCGGTATCCTCGACGATATTGGCCTTGATCGAGTCCGAACCCACGCGCCTGGCCCATTTATAGATCCGCTCAAGGTATCGGCCCTGCTCGCGATAAAGCTGGACGAGGGCAACGATGATCTCCATCGCCTCATCCTCGGTCTTGGCGTGACAGAGAACCTCAGTGCCCTTGATGTCGAGGCCCGCGGCCCCGGCGAAGTGGATTTCGTAGCCCGAATCCACGCACACGACGCCAACGTCCTTGCAGGTGGCTTCCGCGCAATTGCGCGGACAGCCCGAGACCGCCATCTTGACTTTGGCCGGGGTCCAGGCGCCCCACATGAACTTTTCGATGCGAACACCCAACCCGGTGGAGTCCTGCGTGCCGAAGCGGCACCAGTCCGAGCCGACGCAGGTCTTCACCGTACGCAGGCCTTTGGCATAGGCGGCGCCAGAGACCATGCCGGCAGCGTTCAGGTCCGCCCAAACGCCCGGGAGGTCTTCTTTCTTGACGCCGAGCAGGTCGATGCGCTGGCCGCCGGTGACCTTGACGGTCGGGATGTTGAACTTGTCCGCGACGTCGGCGATGGCGCGCAGTTCCCTGGGGTTGGTGAGCCCACCGAACATGCGCGGGACGACCGAGTAGGTACCGTCCTTCTGTATGTTGGCGTGGACGCGCTCGTTGATGAAACGGGACTGGTTGTCGTCCTCGTATTCACCCGGCCAGGTGGCCACGAGATAGTAGTTCAAGGCCGGACGGCACTTGGCGCAGCCGCAGGAGGTCTTCCATTCGAGTTCCTGCATCACCGCCGGGATGGATTTGAGCTCCTTGGCAACGATCAGGCGGCGAACCTCATCGTGGCCAAGCTCGGTGCACGGGCACATGGGCTGGATGGCAGCAGGGTTATAGGCATCCCCGAGCGTGGCCATGAGGAGCTTTTCGACAAGCCCTGTGCACGAGCCGCACGAGGCCGAAGCCTTGGTGTGCGCCCGGACGTCATCGAGGCTGGTCAGACCCTTTTCCGCGATCGCGCCGGTGATCGTGGATTTGCATACGCCGTTACAGCCACAGATTTCCGCATCATCCGGCAAGGCTGCAACGGCCGCCGTAGGGTCCAGTTGGGCACCCCCCTGATAGGCTTGGCCAAAGATAAGCGTGTCGCGCATTTCCGTAATCGGTTCGGCGCGCTTCAAGAGATCGAAGAACCACGCGCCATCTCCGGTCTCGCCGTAGAGCACGGCGCCGACAATCTTGTCTTCCTTTAGGACCACGCGCTTATAGACGCCCGCTGCGGCGTCGCGGAGCACGATCTCCTCGCGATCCTCGGCTTCGGCGAAATCGCCTGCCGAGTAGAGGTTTACGCCGGTGACCTTCAACTGGGTCGCGGTCTGAACCGGCTTGAACGCTGCCTCGGCACCCGTCAGCGTCTTTGCAGCGACTTTGGCCATATCGTAGAGGGGCGCAACAAGGCCATAGACCATACCGTTGTGTTCGACGCATTCACCGAGCGCGAGGATATCCGGATCCGATGTTTGCATGGCGTCGTCGACGACGATACCGCGCTCCACCGCAATCCCGGCGTCGGTGGCGATGCGTGTTTCGGGCCGGATGCCGACGGCCATAACCACGAGATCCGCGTCGTAGACGGTGCCGTCCTCCAACAGCACCGCCTCGACGCGCTCCTCCCCGAGTATGGCTTTGGTCTGCGCCTTGCAGTGGATCTTGATGCCGCGGCTTTCGAGTTCTTTTTCCAGCAGGTAACCGGCAGCAGGATCGAGCTGGCGCTCCATCAGATGGCCCATCAGGTGCAGGACAACGACGTCCATGCCGCGATTGTTGAGTGCGGCGGCAGCTTCGAGCCCCAGCAGCCCGCCGCCGATGACGACGGCCTTGGCGCCGGGCTTTTCCGCCGCCGCGACCATATTGTTGACGTCGTCGAGGTCACGGAAAGCCATAACGCCCGGCAGGTCCTTGCCCGCAATCGGAATGATGAAGGGTGCCGATCCGGTGGCAATCACCAGCTTGTCATAGGGCGTTTCGACGCCATCGGCGAACACCGTCTTGGCGTTGCGGTCGATCTTGGTGACCGTCTTGCCGAACTGGCAATTGACGCCGTGTTCGGCGTACCAGTTCGCATCGTGGGTGACGATTTCCTCATAGGTCTTCTCACCCGCAAGCACAGGGGAAAGCATGATGCGGTTGTAATTGCCGCGGGGTTCCGCGCCAAAGAGGGTAACGTCGTAGGCGCCGGGATCGGCGTCAAAGAGGTGCTCGAGCATGCGGCCTGAGGCCATGCCGGCACCGATGACAACGAGTTTCTCAGTCATGGGATCAACTCTCTTAGGGTGAGGGTCATTACTGGGCCGGTGCGGGTACAGCGTCGCTGGCGCTGTCCGCCTCGATTTTTCTAACGGCAAGATGCATCCACACGAGCGCACCGAGGACGATCGCGAAAAGCAGCATGAAACAGCTCGTCCAGACGCCCGTGATGTCGTTGAGCACACCGAAAAGAATCGGCAGAATGAAGCCGCCGAGGCCGCCGATCATCCCCACGAGGCCGCCGACCGCGCCGACGCTTTGGGGGTAATAGACGGGGATATGCTTGTAGACCGCGGCCTTGCCGAAGCTCATGAAGAACCCCAGAACGAAGATCAGCGCGACGAAGCCGACGGCACCGATGGCAATATCGAAAACGATCGGGCCGTTGACGCCGGACATGACGATTTCCGTCTGTGGGATGGCGAGCAGAAAGGTCGCGACCGCCGACACGACAAGCACCCAGTACATGACCGCACGCGCGCCGAAACGGTCGGAAAGGTGCCCGCCAAGGGCCCGGAAGATCGACGCGGGGACGGAATAGAAGGCTGCAATGATGCCGGCGGTCTGGATGTCGAAGCCGTAGACTTCGATGAGGTAGCGCGGCAGCCACAGCGCCAGGGCGACGAACGCGCCGAAAGCGAAGAAATAATAGAGCGAGAAGCGCCAGACCTGGAGGTTCCTGAGCGGCGCGAACTCCTCGGCGAAGCTGCGGACCTTGCCGCCGGTCGACTTGCGCTCGCGGATGACCGGATCGTCCTTGGCCAGGAACCAGAACGCAATGGCGATCGCTGCGAGCGCAACCGCCCAGATCTGGGCAACCGCCTGCCAGCCAAACGCCACGAGGACGAGCGGCGCGAGGAATGTGGTTACGGAGGCTCCGACATTGCCCACACCGAAGACGCCGAGTGCTGTTCCCTGCTTGTTGGCGGGATAAAAGCGCGAGACATAGGCGACACCGACAGCGAACGAGCCGCCGGCCAGACCAACACCGAGCGCGGCGATCAGCATCATCGGATAGCTTTGAGCCAGGCTGAGGAGAAACGTCGCCAGCGCAGCGGCAAGCATGGTGCCGGTAAAGACGATACGGCCACCGAGACGGTCGGTCCAGACGCCAAGGACGAGGCGGACCAGCGAGCCGGTCAGAACGGGCGTACCGACGAGCAGGCCGAATTCGGCCTCAGAGAGACCCATCTCGCCCTTGATGCGGATACCGATGATCGAAAAAATCGTCCACGCTGCAAAGCAGGCGGTAAAGGCGATTGTCGAAAGCGACAACGCCCGCGTCGCTTCGGCGTTTTTCTCGGTCGAGGGCAATGCCAATTTGCTCTCCTTTGTCCGGGCGGAACCCGGGATGGTGCCAAAAAACAAAACGCCGCCAACCTTCAAGGTGACCTCAGTCCAAAAAGACGAGTGCCTTGCGGTTGGCGGCGTTGCCAATATCGTGGCGCCCGTCTTTGGACGCCTGATGTTATGAGCCGTCTTGGGAGGAGCTCATTTGCGAGATACCTAGCAGGAAGCGTGCCAGTTTCTCGATGACCCGGAAAAACCTTTATTTATCGTCTTTTAGCGGCTCCCAATGCCCGGTGGCGCTCGATTCCGATCCGATGCGACCGCACACGGGACACGCATTCTGACGCATTTTTGGGCATGAGTTGCCGCATACCCATCTGGTCGCCCCACACCTACTCGGCCGCTATCGCGCGTTGCGCGCGTTTGGACCGGATGCGGTCGAGCGTTTCGGCGTCTGGATTGGCACCGCCCTCATAGGCTTCGAGGAAGTCGAAAAGCTCCTCACGGTAGGCGTAGTAGTCCTTGTGGGCGAGCAGGGCCTTGCGCGAGCGCGGGCGCGGCAGGTCGACGTCCATGATGTTGCCGATTTTGGCGTTGGGTCCGTTCGACATCATGACCACGCGGTCGGCCAGAAGGATGGCCTCGTCCACGTCGTGCGTGACACAGATCGCGGTAACCTGCGTTTTGGTCCAGACATCCATCAGAACGTCCTGGAGTTCCCAGCGGGTGATGCTGTCGAGCATGCCGAAGGGCTCGTCGAGCAAGAGCAGCTTGGGCGAGAGCGCAAAGGCGCGCGCAATGCCCACGCGCTGCTTCATGCCGTTAGAGAGATCACCGGCGCTGCGGTCCATGGCGTCGCCCAGCCCGACCCGGGTGAGATAGTATTCGATGATATCGCGGCGCTCGGCGGCGCTGGCCTGGGGATAGACGCGATCGACGCCAAGCGCGACGTTTTCGCGCGCCGTCAGCCACGGCATCAGCGATGGCGCCTGGAAGACGACTGCCCGGTCCGGTCCCGCACCAACGACTTCCGTACCATCGAGGATGATGCCGCCCGAGGAGATCTCATTGAGCCCAGCGACCATCGAGAGCACGGTGGATTTGCCACAACCCGAATGGCCGATCAGCGTGACGAATTCGCCCTTCTTCATCTTGAGATCGAACCCGTCGACGACAGTGAGGGGCCCCTTGGGCGTGGGATAGACTTTCTTGACCTCGGCGAACTCAAGGTACCGCTCGGAGGCCGGCCCGGCCGCAGCATCCGTGTAGGCCCTGGGCGGATGAGACTTGCCGATGGAAATCGGCACTACGTTGGGCAACCGGATTTCGCGCTCGACCGCAATATTGCGCTCAGCGCCCGCGTCCATCAGATATTCGGTAATCTCGCGGCGCAGCGCGATGAAGCGGTCGTCGCCGTTGAGTTCGCCACGATCCCGGGGGCGCTCGATATCGACCGCGAAGGACGGGCCAAGCGTTGCATCCGGCCCGGGGGTGAGCGGGATGACGCGGTCGGCGAGAAGGATCGCCTCGTCAACGTCATTGGTGATGAGAACGATGGTCTTTTTCTCGGCCTGCGAGATCTCGGCGAATTCGTCCTGGAGCTTGGAGCGCGTGAGCGCGTCGAGCGCCGAGAGCGGCTCGTCCAGCAGCAGCACTTCGGGTTGCATGGCCAACGCGCGGGCCACCGCCACGCGCTGGCGCATGCCGCCGGAAAGCTCCGCGGGACGCCGGTCCGCAGCGTGGGAAAGGCCGACCATTTCAACGTAGCGCTCGCGCAACGCGACCCGCTCGGCCTTATTCATTTTCGCGTGCACGGCATCGACCGCGAGATCCACATTGCCCGCCACCGTGAGCCAGGGCATGAGCGAATAGGACTGGAACACCACCCCGCGCTCGGGGCCGGGACCGTCGATCTCCTTGCCTTTAAAGAGCACACCACCCCGGTCGGGCTCGATAAGCCCGGCCATCAGCGAAATCAGGGTCGTCTTGCCGGCGCCCGAGAAGCCGAGGATGGCGACGAATTCGCCGTCCTCGACCTTGAGGTTCAGCCCGTCCAGAACGCCGTTGCGCTTGGCGCCTTCGCCATAGTGCTTGGCAACGTCGGAGAGTTCGAGAATGATCGACATCCGTGTCTCCTAGCGCTTGGACGAGAAGGTGAAGGCGGTCTGCAGGGTAAACATCACCCGATCGAGCAGAAAGCCGATGATGCCGATGGTCAGCACGGCGACCATGATGCGGGCGAGAGAGGAGGACGAGCCGTTCTGGAATTCGTCCCAGACGAACTTGCCCAGGCCCGGGTTCTGCGCGAGCATTTCGGCCGCGATCAGCACCATCCAGCCAACCCCCAGCGACAGGCGCAGCCCGGTGAAGATCAGCGGCAGCGCGGAGGGGAGCACCAGCTTGGTGACCGTCTTCGCTGTCGAAAGACGCAGCACCTTGGAAACGTTGACCAGATCCTTGTCGATGGATGCCACGCCCAGCGCGGTGTTGATGAGCGTCGGCCACAGGGAGCAGAGCGTCACCGTCACCGCCGAAATCACGAGCGACTTGGGCAGCGCTTCGGATGCATCGACATAAACCGCCGACACCACCATGGTGACGATCGGCAACCAGGCAAGCGGGGAGACCGGTTTGAAAAGCTGAACGATGGGGTTCAGCGCACCGTTGAAGGGCTTGCTGAGCCCCGAGGCTATACCGAGGGGCACGGCAACGATCGTCGCGATCAGAAAGCCCAGGCCGACGGTTTTCAACGATGTGAAAATCTGGTCGATGAAGGTCGGACTGCCGGTATATTGGCGCCACTTGATTCTGTCGGTTTCGCCTTCGGCCTCGAGCTCTGCGTTACGCTCGGCCTGCATCTGGTAGAACCGGTCCGCCTTTTCGCGCTCTTCAACGTGGTCCTCCCAGAGCCCCCCGGCCTCTTCGAACACTTGCACAGGACCCGGAATGGCGCCGAGCGAAGTCTGAACCTGCGGCGCAAGGATCGCCCAGCCGGCGACAAAGATGGCGATGCCCATCAATGGGAACAGAAGCGTGTCACGCAATTCGCCCATCTGCTGGCGCGGATCGTCGCCGGCGGCAATCTTGAGCAGTGGGGTGAGCCAGCCAAAGCCCAATGCGCCGAGCCAGGCCGACGCGCGATTGATGGCCGCGAAGAGCTTCTCGCGGCGGCCCGCGCCTGCGTTATCCGAAGTGTCACTCGCGATGCTCATGGTCGAAACATCCTTTGCGGTTGCAAGGCGGCCGGTCTTAACCCGGCCGCCGGAGTGGTGAGGAACGACTAGTTGGCGGCGACGATCTCGTTACCTTCGACGACTTCGCCGGTTTTGAGCCCGATTTCGAGGCTGTCGATGTAGGCGTTGGGCTGGCGGCCGTCGTAGATGATGCCGTCGATGAAGGCGTCGGTGGGTTCGCGATAGCCGTCGGTTTCCCAGGGAATGTCGGCTTCGTCGATCAAACCTTCCTCGACCAGCATCCGCGCCGCTTCGAGATAGATGTCCGGGCGATAAACGGAGGCGGCGACCTCTGCGTACCAGTCGTCGGGCTTGTCTTCGTTGATCTGGCCCCAGCGGCGCATCTGCGTGAGGTACCAGATGGCGTCCGAGTAATAGGGGTAGGTCGCGTAGTAGCGGTAGAAGACGTTGAAATCCGGGATTTCGCGGACGTCGCCGGCTTCATACTCGAACGTGCCCGTCATCGAGGCCGCGATGACTTCCGCGTCCGCGCCGACATATTGCGGCTCGGAGAGGATTTCGACCGCTTCCTGGCGGTTGGCGTTGTCGTTCTCGTCGAGCCATTGGGCCGCGCGGATCAGCGCCTTGACGATGGCGAGGGTGGTGTTGGGGTTCTCCTCGGCGAACTCGGCGGTGATGCCGAAGACCTTTTCGGGATTGTTCTTCCACAGCTCGTAGTCGGTAATGACCGGCACACCGATGCCCTTGAAGACAGCGGCCTGGTTCCACGGCTCCCCGACAGCATAGCCGTCGATCGTGCCGGCCTCCAGCGTCGCTGGCATTTGCGGGGGAGGGGTGACCGAAAGATAGGCTTCGGCACCGATCTGGCCGGTGACATCGTCACCGCCGGCATAGAATCCGGGGTTGATGCCGCCGGCGGCCAGCCAGTAGCGCAGTTCGTAGTTATGGGTCGAGACCGGGAAAACCATGCCCATGTTGAAGGGGCGGCCGCTGGTCCGGTATTCCTCGATAACCGGCTGAAGTGCCGAGGCCGAGATCGGGTGAACCGGGAAGCCGTCTTCGTTCATTTCGAGGTTCGGCCTCATCAACTCCCAGACTTCGTTGGAAACGGTGATACCGTTGCCGTTCAGGTCCATCGAGAAGGGGGTGATGATGTGGGCCTCGGTGCCATAACCGATGGTTGCGGCGAGCGGCTGGCCGGCGAGCATGTGCGCGCCGTCGAGTTCGCCCGTGATCACGCCGTCGAGCAACACCTTCCAATTGGCCTGGGCTTCAAGGGTCACATAAAGCCCCTCGTCCCAGAAATAACCGTTCTCGTAGGCGATCGCCAGCGGCGCCATATCGGTCAGCTTGATAAAGCCGAAGGTGAGTTCGTCCTTTTCGAGGTCCAGCATTTCGGCGTTGGCGCCCCCGGCGCCCAGCGCCGAGGCAGCCAGAAGCACGCTCGCCGCGATTGCGGCCTTGCCCCTTGTCCAGTTCATTTGTCGTCTCCGTCGTTTGCACCGTATTTTTCCGGCGGTTTCCGGAGCGCACCGCGAAGAACGCAAAAAAGCCACCAACCGAAGCGCGAACCGGACACCAAGGCCCGGACACGTGCACCAGTTGGCAGCTTTGCCATTTCGCGGCGCCCGCCCTTGGACGCCAGATTTGTCATGAGCCGTCGTGGGAGGAGCTCATTCGGCGACAGCCAAGCAGGAAGCATGCCAATTCAGAGCCATGCCAGAAAACGCTTGAACTTCAAGCGTCTGTCATTGTGGGCAGGAAAGCACGTTGGCCCTGGTCATGCGTGCTATCGCACAAGACTCACGCTTGGTGACTATATTTTGCGCAAAAGGCCACGATGATTATTGCGTTGGCAGACGCTTAGGCGGCGACACCCGACGCCTGGGCCGCGATGTAATTGTCGATCGCGTCGGGATCGAACTGCGTGCCATCGAAGAACCCATCTGGCCCCAGGATCAGGGTTCCCGTCATCGCACCAAGGGGCGTCGGTTCGGTAAGGGCGCCTTCGACCTTGGCGTTGGCGGCAGGAACGGGAACGCCCTGCCCCGCAAGCGCCGCGCGGTAGATGTCTGGCCGGTAGGTCGCCGTGACCCTTGCGACGTTCTCTGCGCTATGGGTCACCTGCCCCCAGCGCACCATCTGCGCGTAGAACCAGAGGGCGTGGGATATCCACGGGAAATTGGCGGCGCGCTCGAACGGGATGAAGAATTCGGGGACGAGGAAGGTCTCACCCCCTCCCAGATCAAGCCGGCCGGAAAGAGCCCGGGTCAGGACCGGGGCCCCGATGCCAAGCCGGTCTTCGCGCGCGAGGATACCGGCAAGCATGTCGTGATTGGCCGGATCGCCACACCAGCGGGCAGCACGGGTGACTGCACGAATGAGCGCAGAGAGTTGCTCGGGATAGCGCTCGGCCCATTGCGCGCGCGTGCCGAGGACTTTTTCGGGACTGGAGCGCCAGATCGCCGATTTGGTGGTGACGATGCGCCCGCCCCCCCTCGCGACAGCGACCGAATTGAACGGCTCGCCCACGCAATAGCCATCGATCCGCCCTGCCCCCAGCGCGTCGGGCAAGAACGGCGGCGGCACGATGACGATTTCGACTTCGCGGACCGGATCGATACCGGACGCGGCAAGCCAGTAGCGCAGTTCATAGTTATGTCCACTTTCGGGATGGACGACCCCGAAGCGCAGCGGCGGCTGGCCGGTTGCGGTCCGGCGCTCAATGACGCGCTTGAGCGCGGCTCCGGCGGCGGCGGCATCGACCCCCTCGGGTACACCGTGCTCTTTCATCGCTGACCACAAAGCCTCGGATACCGTGACGGCATTGCCGCCGAGCCCCAGCGCCATCGGCGCAACCATCGGAACATCGAGAGGTGCCAGTCCGAGGTTCACACTCAGCGGCATGGGCGCAAGCATATGCGCTACATCGAAATGCCCGATGGCGACGCGATCCCGGATGTTGGCCCATGAAGTCTCCCGAGTCAGCGACAGGGCAAGGCCTTCGGTCTCGGCAAATCCCATTTCCTGCGCCGCGATCAAGACAGCGCTATCGAGGAGAGGCACGTAGCCGACGGAGATATGGGTCAGTCCCATTGCGTTTCCTTTCCCCTCATGGCTCGAGCAGCCCGGCGGCGGTGATGAGGCTCTGCGCGATCTCGACGACGCGGCGGTTCTGGTTCATCGCGGTCCGGCGCAGCAGCGTATAAGCCTCGTCCTCCGAGAGCCCGCGGGTCTTCATCAGAATGCCCTTGGCTTTCTCGATAGTCTTGCGATCCTCGAGCTCGGACTTGGCCGCGGCGAGTTCGTCCCGCAAACGCGAGAAGGCGCGAAACCGCGAGATGGCCATATCGAGGATCGGCTTGATCCGCTCCTTGCGCAGCCCGTCGACCACATAGGCCGAGACGCCGGCATCCACGGCGGCTTCCATCGAGCCGATATCGGATTTGTCGACGAACATCGCGATGGGGCGCTGAAGCGCCCGGGAGAGCGCAAAGAAATGCTCGAGCATGTCGCGGTTGGGGTTTTCGAGGTCGATGATCACGACGTCCGGCGCAATCTCGCCGATCCGGGCAGCGACCTCGTTCACCTCGGTGATCACGACGACGTTGACATGCCCTGCCTCGCGCAGCCCATCCTCGATGATCGAGGCCCGGATGCGATTATCGTCGACCACCAATATCGAGAGTTCGTGAGGCATGCGCGCCTTATGACGCAGCTTTACCCGATAGGCAATGCAATTGCATGCACAATTATTGTGCAATCGAACCTGCCGCCAGACCGCCCAGGATGGGGCCTGCCCGGCAGCTACTCCCGATGACGCCGCGCCCATTGCATTCCAGCTATCGACGATGTATACATTTTGTTATGTAGCAATACATTTTGCATGTATCGGAGAGGAGGCCGGGCATGAGCGACCAGACATTTCCCTTGAACGCATGGTATGCAGCGGCGTGGGACGTCGAAGTGAAACGTGCGCTACTGCCGCGCAAAATCTGCGGAAAGCCCGTGGTTCTGTACCGCAGGCAAGACGGCTCTGCCGTCGCACTGGCCGATGCTTGCTGGCACCGGCTGTTGCCGCTTTCGATGGGCGAGCTTTACGGGGACAACGTCATCTGCGGCTATCACGGGCTCGAATTCGACGACACGGGCCGTTGTGTATACATGCCCTCGCAGGACACGATAAACCCGTCAGCCTGCGTCAAAGCCTACCCGCTGGTTGAAAAGCATCGCTTCATCTGGCTTTGGATGGGCGATCCGGCGCTGGCGGACCCCGACAAAGTACCGGACCTTCATTGGAACGACGATCCAAATTGGGCGGCGGATGGCAAGACCATCCATGTCAAATGCGACTACCGGCTGGTGATCGACAACCTGATGGACCTGACGCACGAGACCTATGTGCACGGATCGTCGATCGGGAACCGGGCCGTGGCCGAAGCGCCGTTCACCGCAACGCATTCGGACACAACCGCGACGATCACACGCTGGATGACCGATATCGATCCGCCGCCGTTCTGGCGCGCGCAGTTGGGCAAGCCCGGCAATGTCGACCGCTGGCAGATCATCAATTTCGAGGCGCCGGCGACCATCGCCATCGACGTTGGTGTAGCGCCGCACGGCACCGGCGCGCCCGAAGGCGACCGCAGTCAGGGGGTCAACGGGTTCGTGCTCAATACGATCACGCCGGAAACCGAAAAGACGTGCCACTATTTCTGGGCGTTCGCGCGCAACTACAAGCTCGACGAGCAGCGCCGCACCCACGAGCTGCGCGAGGGTGTGGCGTCGATCTTCCGGGAGGACGAGGCCATTCTCGAGGCCCAGCAGATCGCCATCGACGCCAATCCCGACCACGTCATCTACAACCTCAATATCGACGCGGGATCGATGTGGGCGCGCAAGCTGATCGACCGGATGATCGCCGAGGAGCAGGCGGTCCAGAACGCGGCGGAATAGCGATGGGCGCAGCGCATCCACTCCGCCAGCAGCCCCAGGCGCTCAAGGCCCTCATGGGCATCCGCGACCTCGTGCTCGGCGGCGCGGTCACGCCGGGCGCACGCCTTTCCGAGGTTGCGATCGCCGAACGCCTGGGGATTTCGCGTACGCCGATCCGCGCGGCGCTCGCGCGGCTCGAGCAGGAAGGTCTTGTCGAGATCCTGCCCTCGGGCGGGTACGCCGTGCGGCGCTTTTCGCGCAGCGAGGTGAGCGATGCCATCGAGCTGCGAGGCGTCCTCGAGGGCACGGCGGCGCGACTGGCCGCCGAACGCGGCGCGCCGCCCGACCGGCTCGCAGCGCTCAAGGCGATTGTCGAAGAGCTGGACGGCGCAGTGGCGGACTGGCCGGAAGCGCTTGACTTCGACCGCTATGTCGAACTCAACGCCGCGTTCCACGACACACTGGCGGGGCTATCGGGGAGCGAAACGATCCGGCGGGAGGTCGAGCGGGTGAAGAACCTGCCGTTCGCATCGCCGAGTGCCTTTCTCGACAAGCAGGCGGACGTTCCCGCGTTCCGGCGGTCGCTTGTCACCGGCCAGGCACAGCACCGCGCCATCGTCGAGGCGATCGAGATGCGCGAGGGCACGCGTGCCGAGGCGCTGGCGCGCGAACACGCGCGGCTGGCCCGCGCCAATCTCGAATATGTCATGGAGGAGGACCGGAGCCTGCTGGCGCGGGTCCCCGCGCTGGCTCTGGTCAACGAGTGAGGAGGAGACCTCATGCGCAGCAAGCTTGAATGGCGCCAGGCGCGCGTTGCAGCGGTTTGCGAGGTCGCGGCCGATGTGCGGCAGATCGATTTCGCAGTCGAAGGGTTCGTTCCGCGGTTCGATCCCGGCTCGCATGTCAATTTCCAGACGGAGATTTCCGGTGCGCCGGTCACGCGGACCTACAGCTGCGTACCCACCCCGCATGCGGGGCAAATTCGGGTTGCTGTCAAACTGCACGAAAAAAGCCGGGGCGGCTCGCGCTTCATGTGGGGCCTCGCGCCCGGTGACGCGGTTACCATGAGCCTGCCGGAGAACCGGTTCGAGCTCTCGTGGCGCGCGCCTTACTACCTCTTGCTCGCCGGCGGGATCGGGATCACACCGATTTACGGCATGGCCCTGACGCTCAAGGAGCGCGGCATTCCCTTCCGGCTCGTTTACGGCGCCCGCAGCAAGGCGTTGATGGCATATGCCGACAATCTTGCGACGGAGCTGGGCGATGCCGTCGTGCTCCGCGATGGCGAGAAGGACGAGTTCATCGATATCGCCGGTGAAATCGCGGCGCTTCCGGAAAACGGGGAACTCTATGTATGCGGCCCCATCCCGATGCTCAATGCCGTAAAGGCCGCATGGGAGGACGCCGGACGTCCGCTGGGCCGGCTACGCTATGAGGTTTTCGGCGATAGCGGCGCCTTCGCCGAGGAGGCCTTCGAGGTTACAGTCGCCAACCGGAACATGACCGTTGCGGTCCGGCCGGATCAGAGCTTGCTTGAGGCGCTGATGGGGGCGGGAATCGACATGATCTACGACTGCCAGCGCGGCGAATGCGGACTGTGCGCGGTCGAGGTGATCGAGCGGACCGGCGAGATCGACCATCGCGACGTGTTTTTCAGCGCCGAGGAAAAGGCGCAGGGCAAGCGCATGTGCGCCTGCGTATCACGTCTGGCCTCGGGCAGCGCGACAATCGACATCGGCTACAGGCCGTAGCTTTTCCATGGCGGATACAAAAAGGGCGCCGAAACCGGCGCCCCTTTCATTTGCGGTGAACGCCCGCTTACTCGGTTTCGGCGGCAAGCGCAGCCTGCGCCGCCTCATAAAGGGCGTGGCCATCGATCCCGACGGCTTCCATGTCGGCAAACCACTGGTCGATCGTCGGCTGCGCTGCTTCGCGCCAGCGGGCGGTTTCCTCGTCATCGAGCAGGATGATGTTGTTGCCGCCTTCCTCGGCGATCTGGCGGCCGACGACATCGCCCTGATCCATGACCCGACCGAATTCGCGTGACGTCTCCAGGCCCGAATTGGCGTCGATGACCGCTTTGAGATCGTCCGGCAGGCTATCGTAACTCGCCTGGTTCATGACGAACCCGAACGTCTGGGTGTAAAGTCCGCGATCGCCCGAAAATTCGGTGTGATTGTCGACGAGTTCGGAAACGCGCAGCGCGGGCGTCACCTCCCAGGGGATAGTGGTGCCGTTGATCACGCCGCGCGAGAGCGCTTCGGTAACCTGCGGTACGGGCATGCCGACGGGCTCGGCGCCGAGGCTTGCCAGCATGTTGGAAATGATGCGCGAACCGCCGCGGATCTTCATGCCCTCGAGGTCTTCAAGCGTCTCGATAGGCTCATCGGTATGGAAAAGCCCGGGGCCATGTGTGTGCAGCGCGATCACGTGGACGCCAGCGAACTCGTCCATCGCGTTTTCCTGGACATAGTTGTAGAACGCTGCGGAGGTTTCTTCGCCATTGGTGAGCATAAAGGGCAGCTCGAACACCTCCGATTTGGGGAAGCGGCCCGGCGTGTAGCCCAGCACAGTCCAGATGACGTCGACAACGCCATCGAGCGCTTGGTCATAAAGGCTCGGCGGGGTGCCGCCCAGTTGCATGGCTGGATAGAGCTCGACCTGGATGCGTCCGTCCGATTGCTCCTCGACGCGCTCGGCCCACGGCTCAATAGCCTGGGCGGGGATCGTCGCCTGCGCGGGCAACATCTGGTGCACGCGTAGCGTCACCTCCTGCGCCAAAGCGGTTGTTGAAAGCAGCACCGCCGCCAGCGCGCCGCCCGTCATGGTTTTGAACAGTTTCATGCCTTTTCTCCCTTTGTTGATCGCGTCGCTTTGCGATCGTCCCGAAGACCGGTTCTATTGCTTTTCCCGGCGCTTCGAAGTCTCCCTACTCAATACAAGAGCCATACGAGCCCGAGCGTGAGGCTCGGGAACGCAATCAGAATGCCCGTCCGGACGATGTCGCTCGCCACGAACGGCAATACCCCGCGAAACGTCTCGGACAGTTTGGTATCGCGCGCCATCGACGAGATGATGAACAGATTCATACCCACAGGCGGCGTAATCAGCCCGACCTCGACGACAATCAGAACCAGAATTCCGAACCAGATGGCGAATTCGTCCGGCGTCAAACCGAAATCGAGGCCCGTCATCATCGGAAAGATGATGGGGACGGTCAGAAGGATCATGGAGAGCGAATCCATGACGCAGCCCATCACGAGGTAGAAGATCAGCACCACAACGAGAACGAGCCACGGGTTGAAGCCCTGTTCGGCCACCCAGCCCGACGCGAATTGCGGCAGTTGGGAGAGTGCGAGAAAACCGTTGAGCGCAGCCGCTCCCAGAACGATGAGAAAAATCATCGCGGTCGAGGATGCCGTGGCAAGGAGGGCGGCAACCAGTTTTTCACGGTTGAGGCTGCCCGATGCGAGCGCGATGAGCCCTGTGCCCGCGGCGCCGATGGCAGCCGCTTCGGTAGGGGTGAAAATGCCCGTATAGATGCCGCCGATCACCAGAATGAAGATCACAAGTACCGGCCAGATACGCAGAAGCTGCCGGAAGCGTTCGGAATAGGGTACGCGCT
Organism: Pelagibacterium xiamenense; assembly: GCF_021166475.1. Lineage (GTDB taxonomy): Bacteria > Pseudomonadota > Alphaproteobacteria > Rhizobiales > Devosiaceae > Pelagibacterium > Pelagibacterium xiamenense. Next base: position 777,616 of record NZ_JAJOYS010000001.1, on the reverse strand, counting down.
CGCGCAGCCCGGAGGATTTGGGGTCGACCCGCACATAGACCGCCGCAACGATCATGTAGCCGATGGCCGCGAGAATCCCCGGAATGAAGGCGGCCATGAAAAGCTTGGCGATGTTCTGCTCGGTCAGGACCGCGAAGATGACGAGGATGACCGAGGGCGGAATGAGGATGCCGAGCGTACCGCCCGCGGCGACGACGCCCGTGGCGAGCGCACCCGAATACCCGTGCTTGCGCATTTCCGGCAGGGCGACGTGACCCATCGTGGCCGCTGTCGCGAGAGACGACCCGCAGATGGCGCCGAAGCCCGCACAAGCCCCGACCGCGGCCATCGCAACCCCGCCGCGCCTGTGTCCAAGCCACCCTGACGCCGCCTCGAACAGTGCCGAAGACATGCCGCCAATGGTCGCGAACTGCCCCATGAGCAGAAAGAGCGGCACAACGGAAAGCGACTCGCTGGCAAAGGTGCCGTAGGTAAGGTTCTTGAACTGGGCGAGAACCGAATTGAACGAGCCGAGAATGAAATAGGATCCGAAAACGCCGACCCCGAGCATCGCAAGACCAATGGGTACGCGCAGGAAGATCAGCGCGAGAACGATGGGAAAGGCATAAAGACCGAGTTCGACGTTGCTCAATGTCCCGCCCCTCCCTCATGGGCCGACGGTCCGCGGCCGGAGAGCGCGTCTGCGATGGAGCGGACAAGGACGTAAAACGCGACGATGACGAAGACCACAGCACCCACCAGCCCGGAGGCGTAGCCCCAGCCCAGGGGCATGCGCAGCAGGATCGTGGTTTCCCCGTAGTTGAACTTGTCGATCATCCCAAGCCCGTGCCGCCAGGCGATAAAGATCGCAGCGGCGAGCATCAGAAAGTCGGTCACGACCAGAATCCATGCGTTCACGCGCGGACCGAATGTATCACTCAAAATGGTGACGACGGCATGCCCGCGATTGAGATGGGCCCAGGGCAGGAACGCGAAAACGGCGAAGCCAACGCCGGCGGCAACGAGTTCATAATCTCCAGTCACAGGCCGCAGGCCGGCCCAGATCAGCGCCCGTCCTGTAACGCTGACAACCACGAGGACCGCGAGCAGCAAAAGCACGATCCCCCCGGCAATGGCGGTCAGCTTCGCCAGCCCGGCGACAGCGCGTCCCACGATTGTTCGGTCCATCTCCACGATGGTTCCTCCCCGATTACAACAACCGGTGCCTCGGCCACCGGAAATCGCCTCATAGTGTTCGCAACCCTCAGTATCGTAAAATGAAAACATCCGGCAGGAACGATAACCTGAGCGTTATTCTTTTGCCCGAAACCACAGTCGGCCTTCGCGCTATCACGCATCCTCCATTTTTGGCGCACCGTTCCGTCCTCTCTCGGGTAAGCGGCGCTGCCATGCAAGGATCATCCGAACTTCGGCTGGCGCTTTTCCAGAAATGCCCGCAACCCTTCCTCCGCATCCGCGCCGGTCTGGCTCAACGCGGCAGCAAGACTCTCGGTATAAAGACCGTCCTCGGCCGACATGTTGGCGATTCGTGCTATCGACTGGATGACGAGGTAGTTGACTGCGCGCGAATTGGACGCGATCTGGCGCGCGAGTTCCTCGGCCTTCTGAAGCGCGCCGCCGCTTTCGGCGAGATAGTGCACCAGTCCGATGCGTTCGCCTTCCTCGGCGGAATAGGCGCGGCCGGTCAGCATCATCTCTGTCAACCGGTCGGCGCCGATGATCCTGGCAACGCGGACCGACGCGCCGCCCCCCACGAAGATACCGCGCTGCCCCTCGGGCATGCGGAACCGGACGTCGGGTTCGGCGACCCGGACGTGACACGCCGCGGCGATCTCAAGCCCGCCGCCCATCACCGCGCCAGTCATGGCCGCGACCACCGGGATACCGCCGAGCTGAACGAGCTGGGCGACCGCGTGCCAGTTGCGCGAGTGGCGCATGACTTCGAGCGGTTCGCGGCGCACCTGCTCGGAAAGGTCCAGCCCCGCCGAGAAATGCCCCCCATTGCCCGAAAGGATCGCAACGCGAACGCCTGTGGGAATGTCAGAGAAGAACGCACGGAGGGCATCGACAACGGCATCGTTGACCGCGTTGCGCTTTTCAGGCCGATTGAAGGTGAGATAGGCAATCTCGCCTTCAATCCGCGTTTCCAATACCGGCTGGCTCTCGGTCACCCGCCTCTCCTCGTCGTTCTTGTCCATATGCGGCTTTGACCCGCGCGGCTGTTTATGAGAATGTTATAATACATAACAATAAAGAGTGCCAGTCATGAATGTACCCCGTCGGGACTTTGCGCACGCGGCGGATCGCCCAATCTCCCTTGCGCTGCTTGCCTTTGCCCGCCCGTGCCGGGATAAGCTTGGTCCCGGGAATGGAATCGATCAGGAGCGGAGCTTATGACAGACGTTGCAAATCGTCCGGCACGCAAGCCGAAAGGCGGGTTTGCGGCAACGCCGGTCACCTCGATCCTGGGGTTCCAGCTCCGCCGTGCGCAGCTGAGCGTTTTCCAGCGCTTCCAGCAGCATTTCAAAGAGCACGACATCCGCCCGGCGGAATATTCGGTGCTCACGCTGATCGCACACAACCCCGGCTGCAAGCAGATCGACATTGCGCGGGTCCTGGGGATCAAGCGCGCCAATTTCGCAGCGCTCATGAACCGCCTCGATGCACGCGGCTGGACCGAGCGGCATGCGGCCGAAGGCGACAAGCGCTCGCAGGCGCTGTTTCTTACCGCGGCAGGGGAAAAACTCATCGCGGAACTCGACACGTTGCAGGCCGAGTTCGAGCAGGTCTGCGTCGACCGGCTTGGCGGAGACGCCGAGCGGGACAAGCTCGTCGCTCTGCTGCGCAAACTCGCCGACCTGTAGGTCATTTCCCCTCGAATGCGGCGATCACCTCGGCAGGGATCGGCGCGGCCCGGATCGCATCGGGCTTGTCAGGGTGACGTTCGGCCCAGACCCGGACCTCGTGGGCCGTGATGGCCTCGTCGTCGCCGTGGAAGAGACGGTGCTCGACCGTAAAGCTCGAGCGCTTGAATTCCTTGATGCGCGACTGGATCGAGACCACGTCACCATAGCGCGCGGGGCGGGAAAACGACGCGCCGGTATCGACCATCGGAATCCCCACAATGCCGAATTCCTTGGTCCATGCGATCTTCTTTTTCCCGAGGGCCGCCTCGAAAAGATGGGCGGTGGATGCGTCGAACAACCTGAAGTAATTGGGATAATAGACGATCCCGGCAGGATCGCAGTCGCCGAATTCGATCTCGACTGTGCGCGTATGAACAAGCATCGGGCGTCCTATTTGGGCTGCATCCGCAAGGCGCCGTCGAGCCTCACGGTCTCGCCGTTGAGATAGTCGTTATCGATCATCGCCAGGACGAGACCCGCGAACTCTCCGGGATCGCCCAATCGCGCGGGGAATGGAATTGCGGCACCGAGAGCCGCCTGGGTCTCCTCGGGCAATTCTTCGAGCAATGGCGTCTTGAAGAGCCCGGGCGCGACGGTCAGCACACGGATCCCGAAACGTGCCAGTTCGCGCGCCACCGGCAAGGTGAGCGCGGCAATGCCGCCTTTCGACGCGGCATAGGCGGCTTGCCCGATCTGCCCCTCGAAAGCAGCGACCGACGCAGTCGACACGATGACACCGCGCGCATTCCCGGCGTCGGGTTCGGCAAGGCTCATGCGTGCCGCGACGAGCCGGATCATGTTGAACGTCCCAACGAGGTTGACCCGGATTACGCGCTCGAAATTCTCAAGCGGCATCGGCCCCTCGCGACCGACCACCCGGCCAGCGGTGCCGATGCCGGCGCAGTTGACGAGCACTGCTGGTGGACCGAACGCCGCTGTAGCGGTCTCGATGGCAGCTTCTGCGCCGCCGGGATCGGCGACGTCGCATGCACACAAGAGGCCACCGATGTCGTCAGCAAGAGCCTGACCCTTTTCTGCATCGCGATCGAAAACCGCGACCTTGGCACCCTTTGCGGCCAGCGCGCGCGCCGTGGCAGCGCCAAGGCCGGATCCGCCGCCGGTCACTATGGCGAGACGGTTTTCAACCTGCATCGCTTAGGCCTCCATGTTCTCGATGAGCAACGCAATGCCCTGCCCGCCCCCGATACACGCCGAAGCGATGCCGTACCGCAACCCCGTGCGGCGCAATTCATAGGCCAGCGTGAGGGTAAGACGAACCCCGGTCGCGCCGAGCGGATGGCCGAGCGCGATGGCGCCGCCATTGACGTTGAGCTTGTCTTCGTCGAGCCCGAGTTCTCGGACGCAGGCGAGAACCTGCGCGCCATAGGCTTCATTGATCTCGATGCGATCGATTTCGCCCAGGCTGAGCCCGCTGGCGTCGAGCACCGCGCGGATCGCCGGGGCCGGACCGATACCCATGATGTGCGGCGGCACGCCAACGGCCGCGCTGCAGATCATGCGCGCAAGCGGCTTGATACCATTGCGGTCGCAATAGGCTTTGGACCCAACCAGAGCACCGGCGGCGCCATCGACAATCGCCGAGGAGTTGCCGCCCGTCTGGACACCGCCGAAAGCGGGGCGCAGCTTTGAGAGCACTTCAAGTGGTGAGGGCCGGATATGGCTGTCCGCATCGACGGTCTCGACGCCCCGCCCAAGCTTGATGCCGCGCGGTTCCAGCCCTTCCCGCTCGAACGCCTCGTTTTCGACCGGAACGATCTCCTCGCGCAGAATTCCGCGCTCCTGCGCCGCTACGGCGCGTTCGAAGCTGCGCGAGGCATAGCGGTCAACCTCCTCGCGCGAAATCCCGTAATCGCGGGCGAGGTTTTCGGCGGTATCGCCCATCGAGCAGCGCGCGGCAGGATCAAGCAGGGCCTCCCAGAGGAAATCCTTGAATTCGACCTGCCCCATGGCAAAGCCGTTGCGGTGAGTATAGGCCGCGATCGGGTTGCGGCTCATGGATTCGGTGCCCACGCCAAGAGCGAGCTCGACGCGCCCGAGCGAAACCGCGTCCGCGGCCTGGCTCAGGACCTCGATGCCCGTGCCGCAGATGCGTTGGACGAGATGCGCGGGCCGTTCGACCGGCGCGCCGGCATAAAGCCCGATGTGACGCGGGGTGACGTAGGCATCGTACGATGCCTGGGCCATCGACCCGGCAATCGTCGTCCCCACGTCTTCGGGGGGCACACCGGCCTTGGCGATTGCCGCCCGGGCTGACTTGATGCCCAGATCGATGGGCGAGATCATCGAGAGCGCACCGCGATAATCGACAAACGGCGTCCGGGCGCCATCTATGAGGTAGGCGTTTTCGAACTTTGCGTGCAGGCCGTGCGATGCTGTCGTCACCCTAGGCACCCTTTCTTTTGAATTGGAGAACACACTCCGGCGCGGGATCGGCGTAGAGTGCCTCGAACTTGTCGGCGCGGGCGGCCATCACCGCGCGCTGGTTGATCGAACCTTTGTCCGTAACTTCGCTGGCCTCCATGCTGGGCGGGCTATCAAGCAGCACGGCCCGCGCTATGTGGCTGGCGCTGCCGGTAGCCTGCGCGGCGAGCGCATCCAAGGCATCCTGGAAAAAGGCGATGACCTCGGGGTGCGTCACCACCTCCGCATCGCGGGCGCTTCCGTTGAGCCCGGCGTGTCTCCGGCAGGCGTCCAGGTCCGGGAAAATCAACCCGCCGAGGTAATTCCTGTCGGCGCCGGTCAGAACGATATCGCGGATCATCGGTTTGCACGCCGCAATGGCCGCACTCCGCACGCCGGCAGTATTCACCCAGGTGCCGGTGGAGAGCTTGAAATCCTCCGTCACCCGGCCGTCGAAGACAAAGCCACGCGAGACGTCGTCGGGATCGGCGAATTTGAGCGCATCACCGATCTTGTAGAACCCTTCCTCGTCGAACGACTCGGCGGTCTTGTCGGGCTGCTTCCAATAGCCCGGCGTGATCGATGGCCCCTTGAGACGCAGTTCGAGCTTTTCGGCGTTGGGCACCAGCTTGATTTCAAGCCCGGCTGCGGGGAGCCCGACAAGGCCGGCCCGGTCGACCGCCCAGGTCGTCGTGAACGCAAAGGGAGCCGTTTCGGTCGAGCCGTATCCGGTGATGATCATGATGCGTTCGCCGGTGGCCGACGTCGCGGCGGCGTCGAGCCCATCCCATACGTGCTGGGCCAGGCTGGCCCCGGCGTATTGGAGTACCTTGAGGTCTTTGAAAAAGCTCTCGCGCAGGCGCGGGTTGTCGCTCAAGTGCCCGACCAGCAGCTCGTAGCCCTTGGGGACGTTGCTGTAAAAGGTCGGCGAAACCTCTTCAAGGTTGCGGACCGTGCGCAAGATACCCTCAGGGGTCGCTACGCCGTCGTCGATGTAATACGTGCCGCCATTATAGAGCACTATCCCGAAATTGTGGCTGCCGGCGGCGACGTGGTTCCAGGGCATCCAGTCGACCATGACCGGCGGCTCGTCCGCGAGAAAAGCGAGCGCGGAGCGGATCATTTCCTGATTGCAGGTAAGCATGCGCTGGGTGGTGATAACCGCCTTGGGCATGCCGGTCGAACCGGAGGTGAAGAGGAACTTCGCAATGGTATCGGGACCGACGGCAGCACTGGCCCCATCGACGGCATCGGCCGCCGACCCGGCCCGAATGTCGTCCAGACGTTCGCACGGGCGGTTCTGGAGACGATTCTTGCGTACGATCACCGGGATATCGCGATCAAATACCGCATCGATTGCGGGCGCGAAGCGCTCGCCGTCGCTTGCGTAGATCATGCCCGGCTCGAGCAGGTCGGCGACGTGCCGGAGCTTGGCGAAGTCCTTGGAGACGATGGAATAGGCCGGAGCGAGTGGCGCGTAGGGCACGCCGACAAGCATAGCGGCAAGGCCCAGCAGAGCATGCTCGATCTCGTTGCCCGAAAGAATGACGAGAGGCCGTTCCGCACTCAATCCTGCATCGAGCAGTCGCTGCGCGATCGGCTGGATCGCTGCCCAGGCCTCGCCGTATGTCAGGCGCCGCCATGCCCAGTCCTCGCCCCTGTCGGCGAGAAAAACGGCGTCGGGTCTTTCCCGAGCCCAATGGGCCAGCCGGTCGGTCATGCTCCGCGCCGCAGCCGGGAGCGGCTCTGTGGAACGCGCATAAATGACGCCACCTTCCCCCTTCTTAAGGGTGACGTCCATCCGCCCCATCCGGACATGCCGATAGCCTGACGCCTTGGCCATGCTCTCCTCCCTTGCCAATTGTTATATTTCATAACAATATCGGATACGCAGATCAAGCCGCTATTTCGGCATGGCTTGGAGCGGGGAGGATAGGATGCAAGAGCCGGCGCGAGAAACGAAGATATCATCCACCGCCGCGGCCTTTGGTGCTGCGGGCGACGCGGAAGGGGCACGCGACATCGGAGCGCTCGACGATGCGGCAAGCGCGGTGAGCCGGAAGCTCTCCGCGCAACGGGCCGGTCTCGTCGAACGTCTGATCTACGGACCGCCGCCCGAGATCGAAGAACTGCAAGCCGGCGGACGCATCTGCGCTACGCTCGAAAAGCAGACGGATCCGGTCCTTGCCGCTGCAATGGGGGTGTTGAAAAAAGGCGTCGCCTTCACCGCCGACGGCAAGCTCTCGGGCGAACTGCGTGACGCGCTCGCCAGGGCCGGTGCCTATGGGCTCACAATTCCGCGCAGCTATGGCGGGACCGAAGCGAGCTATCTGCGCCTTGCCAGCATAGAAGAGGCGCTCGCGGCCAATGGGTTGGGGCCGCTCGCCGTCGAACTCTCGGGCGAATTGACCATCGGCGCCGGCGCGCTGCTCGGATACGGCAGCGAAACCCAGCGCAGCACGTTTCTGCCGCTTGTCGCTGAGGGCGCGCTCATGGGCTTTGCCCTCACGGAGGTTGGAACCGGCATCAACGCCAAGAAGATCCGGGCCTATGTCGAAACCGATGCGGATGGGAACTATCGCCTCTTTGCCGAAGGCGCGAGCAACAAACTCTGGATCACCAACGCCACCCATGGCGGGCTCGTCGCAATCGCCGCGCGCATCGGCAAGACGGGAAAGGAACTGGGACTTTTCGTCACCCAGCTTCCCCAAGCGGACGTCGCCATCGAGGAGGATGGCTGGGAATTCCGCTGCGAACCTTCGGGCGTCGACGCATTCACGGCCAACTACAATTCGCGGCTGCACTTCGCCAACTATCCGATACCGGCACAAAACCGCATCCCCGGCGACGGCGTCGAAGTGTTGTTCTATTGCCTGCGGCTCGGCCGGTGCATGCTTGCGGCGATGTCGGCGGGATACCAGCGCATGCTGGCGCGCGATGCCGTCCACTACGCCAGAGAGCGCCAGGGTGTCGGCGGCCTCGTGATCCGGCACGAACTGCCCCGGCTTGCCATTGGACGCATGCTGGGCGGCTCGCTGCAGGCGCGCGCGCTCGCTTTCCTCGCGCTTTCCCAGGACGAGGCCAGGTCCGACCTCGCCGGGCTCCGTGACTTCACCAAATCCGCGGCCTCACAAACCGCGCTCGACTCGATGGTGGCCTGCGAGCACGTTCTTGGCGGCCGGGCGTTCGACCGCAACAGCCGGATCAATGCCGCGCGGCCCAATCTGCACCTGTTCGGTGTGGTCGAGGGCGAGGATGAGATGATCCGCATGGGCGCCGTGCGCGACGTCACGCAGCGCTTCGTTGAAACCTATCTCGCACCGCTCCTTGGCGAGGTGCAGGCCATCAATACGGACGCGGACGGCAATGCGGTCCCCGAGCACCGGCGGCTCCTGCGCCTTGGTTGGCGCGACTTCCTCAAGCACCCCGCCCCGGCCTTCCGGCTTCTTCTCAGCATCGTCACCTCGCGCGCCGCCTATAGACTGCTTGGCTGGATTGCACGCAACGGCTGCGGTGATCTCTTGCGTGCAGCCGGCCGCCTCATACCGGCGGCGGTCCACCCGCGCTATCGGTCCCTGCCCCGAGAACTCAGGCCGCACGCCCGCTTTGCAGAAAGAGAGCTTCGCCGCATCCGCTGGCACCATCTGCGCCTGAGCGTGGCTCTGCAACTCGAGCTGACGACGGCGCAAGTGGCACTGCAGCGGCTTGGACAGCGCATCGAATGGCTCGTCTCGATCCTCGCGATCTGCCACCATGCCGCCACTCAGGACAGCAGCCAATGGCACATCGCATCGCTGCAATCACTGCTCCTGCGCGAGCGGGTGCGGGCAAATTCTTTCGAATTGGGTGGCGCCAATTTGAAAGCCCTACGCCAGGCGATCGGCAAGGTCGGCCTCGACGCGCAGGAAAACCGCAGCAGCCTGCTGAACACCCTCGAGCCGCAAGGCTACGCGCATCCCTTCAAATAGGCACGCGAAACGCCAAATCGGCTACGTCAATGCTATATCGAATAGCGCCAGAGAGCGGACTGGAGCGGGTGAAGGGAATCGAACCCTCGTCGTAAGCTTGGGAAGCTTCTGCTCTACCATTGAGCTACACCCGCTCAGGCTGCGTGCGCGGCACGAAGCGCGCCTTGTTTGCGGCAAATCCGGCGCGCCGTCAAGATCGCTCTCATGGTTGGGTTAAGGCAGCCCGGCAGCGGCTCGGCGCGGATGCGAAGCGCTCCGCAATCGAAGAGTTTCCGGGGGTTTCGAGCCGTTTCGGGTTGCGCGCTATGTAGATTTTTGACCATTCGGCGGTTGAATTGAGTCAAGCGCAGCCTTATTGTGCATTCAGAACATCATTTCACGTGCGTTGCCGGGCTGGTATTCATAAGAATTCTGGCCTTGCGATGTTTCGTGCCGAATAACTATTTCTGCTTTTCTCGATTCGTGTCTTTAAATACGATCGAACAACTGTAAGGGAGCTTATGCAAGCCAAGTTATCCGTCCGGAATGTCTTCAAGATTTTCGGCGACGCACCCGATGAAGCCCGTGAGCGGCTGGAACGGGGCGAGACCAAGGAAGAGATTTTCGAAGCGACCGGCTCGACCGTGGGCGTGCAGGATGCAAATTTCGATGTCGGGGAAGGCGAGATCTTCGTCGTCATGGGACTTTCGGGCTCGGGCAAATCCACGCTCGTGCGCATGCTCAACGGCCTGATCAAACCAACCTCCGGAGAAATCCTGATCGACGGCGAAGACGTCGCCAGTTGCGATGCGGAAACGCTGCGGCGCATCAGGCGCTCCAAGATCACTATGGTCTTCCAGCATTTCGCGCTCTTCCCGCATTGGACCGTGGCGGAGAATGCTGCCTATGGGCTCAAGATCAAGGGCGTCGGCGCCTCCGAACGCCGCGAACGCGCGCTCAAGGCGCTCGGCCAGGTGGGCCTCACAGCCTGGGCCGACAGCAAGCCATCCGAACTTTCGGGCGGCATGCAGCAGCGCGTGGGGCTGGCCCGCGGGCTGGCCACCGACGCGCAGATTCTCCTGATGGACGAACCCTTCGGCGCGCTCGATCCGCTTATTCGCCGCGAAATGCAGGATGAGTTGCTCGAGCTGCAGAAAACGCTCAAGAAGACCATCGTCTTCATCACCCACGACCTCAACGAGGCACTGCTTCTGGGCGATCGCATCGCGATCATGCAGGACGGCAGGTTCGTGCAGGTCGGCACCGCGCAGGAGATCGTTTCCGAGCCCGCCGACGATTATGTCGCCGCGTTCGTGGCCGATATCGACCGCGGTCGGGTCTTTACGGCCGATACGGTCTTTAACGACCCCGAGGCCGTCGTTCTGGGCAAGGACACCGCGGATGTCGCGATGCGGCGGATGGAAGAGCTCAACCGCAACGCGCTCTATGTTCTCGACGGCAAGAAGGTGGCGGGGGTCGTCACGTACCAGGACCTCGCGACGGCCACACGCGAGAACGGCGTCGACGGAGACATCTTGAGCAAAGTGCTGATTACCGACTATCCCACGGCCGAAAGCGAGCATCAGCTCGCGGACCTTTACGGGGCGGCCAGCGCCGGCCTGCCAATCGCGGTCACCGACGAAAAGGACCGGCTGATCGGCATCGTCGAGCCGGAGTCCGTCTTCGCACAGCTGTCGGGCGACGAGACATCCGAACCCGACGCCGACAAGCCATCCGATCCGGCCATGCAGCGCAAGGGGGACGCCAATGTTTAGTCCCGCCGATCTTCTCGTCATTCCGTTCGACGACTGGGTGAATACCTTCGTCCGCGGCTTCCTCGTTCCCAATTTCCGCGATGTATTCCGCGCCGCACAGGTACCCATCACTGCGACACTGAATGGGCTGGATGGGCTCTTTCAGTGGATCCCCATGCTCGTCACAACGGCACTGCTTGCGCTCGCGGCGCTCAAATGGGCTGGCCGCGGCATCGCCCTTTTTGCAGTTCTGGGCCTGTTCTTTATCGACATGATCGAACTCTGGCCCGAGACGATGACGACGCTTGCGATGATCATCACGGCCGTTTTGTTCTGTGCCGTGATCGGTGTCCCGCTCGGCATTCTTGCGGCGCGGAGCAACAAGCTCTGGACCGTGACGCGGCCCATTCTCGACATCATGCAGACCATTCCCTCCTTCGTTTATCTCGTGCCGATCGTCATGCTGTTCGGCGTCGGGACGACGCCGGGGATCATCGCGACCATCATCTTCGCGTTGCCGCCCATCGTACGTCTCACGAATTTGGGGATCCGCAACGTGCGGGGCGATCTGATCGAGGCGGCAAATGCGTTCGGGTCGACGGGCTGGCAGATGCTCTGGGATGTCCAAATTCCCCTGGCGCTGCGCACGATCATGGCCGGGCTCAACCAGACGCTGATGCTGGCGCTTTCGATGGTCGTGATCGCGGCGCTTATCGGCGCCGGCGGGCTCGGCCTCGTGGTCAATACCGGCCTGGGACGCCTCGATGTGGGGGGCGCGACCGCGGGCGGCGTGGGCATCGTCATCCTCGCCATCATCCTCGACCGCATCACGCAGGGCATGGGCGAGGCCAACGGTGTCAACACGGTTTCACTGCGGCAAACGCTGATGAACCTCTTTCGCTCCAGGGGCTCTCAGCCCGAGGGCGAAACAAAGAAGGCGGGTTAAGCCCGCCCGAACCAGAGGCTGGGGCCGAGGCCCCACGCCTTTCGCATGGCGGGCCCGATGCCCGTCCAAATTGTCGAAAACAAAAAGGAGACGCGATCATCATGTTCAGTCTCAAATCCTCCCTTGCAACGCTCGGCGTCGCCGCCCTTGTCGGTGTCGGCGCACTCGCACCCGCCGTCGCCCAGGACACCCCCGGCGAAGGCACCACGGTCAACATGGCCCAGGCCACCTGGGACACCGGCTTCTTCCACGCCGAGATCTATCGCCAGCTCCTCCAGGAGCTCGGCTACGACGTGCCCCAGATCACGACGCTCGATGCGCCGGCCTTCTATCAGGCGGTCTCCCAGGGCGACGTTCAGCTTTGGGTGAACGGCTGGTTCCCGCTGCACAGCACGTATGAAGACGTGTTCAGCCAGGGCGCCGAGATCGTCGGTGCTGTTGCACGGGGCGGCGCGCTTCAGGGCTATCTCATCGATACCGCTGCCGCCGAGGAATTCGGCATCACTTCGCTCGACGACTTCAAGCGTGACGAAGTCAAGGAAGCGTTCGACCGCAACGGCGACGGCAAGGCCGATCTTGTTGCGTGTCCTCCGGGCTGGGGCTGTGAAGTCGTGATCGAAGGTCATCTCGATGACTACGATCTTCGCGATCACATCAACCCGATCAAGGCGGGCTATTCGGCCTCAATGGCAGACGCCATCGCCGCCTATGACTCGGGCGACCACATCCTGTTCTACACCTGGACCCCCAACTGGACCGTGAACGAGCTCCAGCCGGGCGAAGACGTTGTGTGGATCGAAGTGCCGGAAGCTGAAGGCGTCGAAACGCCAGAGGCCGCTGCAGGCATCGAAAACTGCGTCTCCGATCCGTGCCGGATGGGCTTTGTTGCCAACGACATCGTCCCGGTCGCCAACACGGAATTCCTCGAGGCCAATCCTGCCGTGGGCGCTCTGCTCAACGCCGTTGAGATTCCGCTCGGCGATATCTTCGAGCAGAATGCCGCGATGAATGAAGGCGACGACGACATCGAGGCCCAGGCTTCCACCTGGATCGAAGACAACCGCGACATGGTCGACGGCTGGCTCGAAGAGGCCCGCGCGGCCGCTGCGATGTAAACGGATCATCCGTTTGGAAACGAAGGCCGGGGTTCGCCCCGGCCTTTTTCGTTGAACTGTGCCTCGATCTACTTTCCGGCTCCTGCCGGTATAATCGATATGTTGCCGCTTGCCTCGAGCACGGCGAAGTCAATCTGATCGAGGCGCGCAAGGCCATGCTGAATGCGCGCTGCTTCCAGCACGTCGCCGATCTGCACGCGCGCCCGCGCCATGGCACGCCAGTCCGGCTCTCCTTTGCTGATCAGAACGGTCGTTGTGCCGTCGATCACGATGCCGGCCAGGGGCAGGTGCCGCTTGACGTGCGAAAGCAGGATATCGATACCGAAGAGCGTCAGGATCAGGATGACCGCGTTGGAGATGGAAAAGTCGTCTCCCAACAAGGCCTGCTGCGTGGTTTCGGCCACGATAAGCAGGAGCACGAAGTCAAATGCCGTCAGCTGCGATAATGTTCGGCGTCCCGAAAGGCGGACAACGATCAGCATGATCACGTAAATGGCAGCACCCCGGAATACCGATTCCATCGTCGCCTCCTACGGCAGGACGAGCGTCCGTACCTCTTGCGACGCACCGCCGTCGATTCGGACCGCATAGTCCATCCATCCAACATTGAGAGGGGTCACGAACACGGACGCGGATACGCCGGCGTCCGGCCCGGCCTCAAAAGTAAAACGCATACCATCCGCCAACGTCGTGCTGGTCGCCGGCCGCGGCTGCATGCTGCCGATCTCGAATGCGTCGACAAACGCCTGCGAGACCTCCAGCGTATGGGTCGTTGCATTGCCAGCGAATGTCACGCGTAGATCGTCAGACGTGTGCCAACGGGCAATGGCAGGATAGTCCACCCTGCCAGAGCCATCCTGCACGACGGCCCGTGCGAACGGTCCACCGGAGCCTGTGAGCCCGAACATGGCCAGAAGGAGAAGCGCCGCAAAGAGCGCCCAACCGCAGCGTTCGACAACCCAGAAGATGCGCTGCGCACGGGTCGAATCTTCCACCTGCAATCCATCGTCCCGCACGCGCGGAACCGCAATTCCGTACTTTTTCCTGCCCATCGGCCAAACCGCCTTCAGGCAGGTAACGATGTCGCATATCAGGAGTTCCCCGACCGGCAAGGCAATGCCGGGGATATGCGCGCCTCAGTCGCTCCGCGTGACCCCCGGCAAACCCTCAAACGACTTGAAATGCTTGGAGAGCTTGAGGCTTTGCGCCTGATAGTTCGAACCCAGCGCGGACCCGTAGAGCATTTGCGGGCGCTCGGCCATCTTTTCGTAGACAAGCCTCCCGATGGTCTGGCCGTGTCCCAGGAGGAAAGGCACCTCACGGCTGCGGACCTCGAGTACGGCGCGGCTGCCCTCGCCGCCGGCGTCCGTATGCCCGAAGCCGGGGTCGAAAAATCCTGCATAGTGGACCCGGAATTCGCCGACCAGCGGATCGAACGGAACCATTTCGGCGGCGTAATCGGGCGGCACGTGGACGCTTTCGCGCGAGACGAGGATATAGAACTCGTCAGGGTCGAGGATGAGCTCGTTGTCGCCGCGATTGTAAAGCGGCTCCCAGTAATCCAGCACGTCGAGCGCGTCTTTCCTGTCCACGTCGACAACCGCCGTGTGGCGCTTGGAGCGAAAGCCTATGAGCCCGCCCCGGCCCTCGCCCATCAGATCGATCGAGAGCGAAACGCCCTCCCCGACGTCCATGTTGGGATCGAAGACCAGCGTTTCCTTTTTATGCACCGCCTTGTGCTGGGCGGCGGTCAAACGCGGATTGCCGACGCGGAAACGCATCTGGGAAAGCCGCGAGCCGGTGCGCACGAGTACCGGGAAGGTGCGCGGGGAAATCTCGAGATAGAGGGGGCCATGATAGCCGGCCGGGACCATATCGAAGCCGCGGGCGTTGTCGGCGATGACGCGCGTGAAGATATCGAGGCGCCCGGTCGAACTTTTGGGATTGGCGGCGGCGGCGACTTCCGGCGGCAGCGCCAGGCTTTCGAGCAAAGGCACGATATAAACGCAGCCACGTTCGAGCACGGCGCCGTTCTTGAGGTCTATTTCATGGAGCTTGAGGTTTTCCACGCGCTCGGCAACGGTCCGGTTGGGACCGGGCAGGAAGCTCGAGCGCACGCGCAGCGCCTTCTCGCCGAGGCGCAGATCGAGGCTGGCAGGCTGAATCTGGTCCGCATCGAACTTCTTGCCCGAGGCGATGGCGCCGCTTTTAGCCAGATCCTTGATAAGGCGGGCCGAGAAGATGCCCTGGGGCCAGGTCTGGCTCATAGTTCTGCGACGCCTCCCACACAGTCTGCTTCAGACTGGTTAGCAATCGCAGCGATTGACGCCAAGCGCGTTTTGGCGGTAAGTCAGAGGAGATTGCCGGAAAACGGCAATCAGGTGGTGATTTGGCCGGTCCGATTGCAGGCCACCTTAAACAAGACTGCTAAAGCGACCATCCGCACCGGCCGCATTTCGCGCGCCGGTTTTTTTGTATTCGAGGTATCCCATGTCCCACGCCGGCAATCCGCTCTCCGACCCCAAGAAGCGCAAGGCGCAGACGATGCTGGTCCACGGTGGCATGGAGCGCAGCCAGCATGGGGAAACCTCCGAAGCCATCTTCTTCAATTCCGGTTTTGTCTATCCCACCTCCGCCGGTGCCGAGGCGCGGTTCAAAGGCGATGAGCCGGGACACATCTATTCGCGCTTTTCCAATCCGACCGTCGAAATGTTCCAGCAGCGCATGGCGCTTCTGGAGGGCGCGGAGGCCGCCCGCGCCACGGCAACGGGCATGGCCGCGGTAACGACCGCCGTCATGGCGCAGGTGCGTGCCGGCGACCACGCGGTCGCAGCGCGGGCGCTCTTCGGCGGCTGCCGGTTCGTGATCGAGGATTACCTGCCGCGCTGGGGCGTCGACACCACGCTCGTGGACGGCCGCGATCCAGCCAACTTCGAAAAGGCGATGCGGCCCAATACCAAGCTCATTTTCGTGGAAACGCCGACCAACCCCACACTCGAACTCGTCGATATCGAGGCGGTCGCAAAGATCGCGCATGCGCATGGCGCCCTGCTCATCGTCGACAACGTCTTTGCCACCGCGATCTGGCAGAAGCCGCTGGAACTCGGTGCCGATATCGTCACCTATTCCGCGACCAAGCACATCGACGGTCAGGGACGCGCGATGGGCGGCATCATCCTGGGGTCGAAAGAGCTGATCGAAGCCGATATCCATACCATCATCCGGCAGACCGGGCCCTCGATAAGCCCGTTCAACGCCTGGGTGATGCTCAAGGGTCTCGAAACGCTGCCGCTGCGCGTCAAGGCCATGACCGAGAGCGCCGCAAAGATCGCCGATTTCCTGGCCGACCACCCCAAGATCGAAACGATGCGCTATCCATTGCACAAGAGCCATCCGCAGTATGAACTCGCCAAACGGCAGATGGGCGCGGGCTCGACGCTGGTCGCATTCTCGGTCAAGGGCGGCAAGGCGGCTGCCTTCAAAGCCGCGGATGCGCTGGCGGTCATTGCCATTTCCAACAACCTGGGGGATGCCAAGTCGATCATCTCCCACCCCTCGACGACGACGCACCAGCGCTTCTCCGACGCGGACAAGCTCGAGATGGGGATCACCGAAGGGTTGCTGCGGCTTTCGGTCGGGCTCGAGGATGCCGAGGATCTCATCGCCGATCTGGCGTTCGCGCTCGATCAAGTCTAGTTTTCCTTCCGACGTCGGCGCACGCAGGCAGAGCATGGATTTCCGCACTATCTTTTCAGCGATCGGCGCACTGACTGCGGCGCTGGGCGCATCCATGCTCCTGCCGGCGCTGGCCGATTTCGTCTACGGCAACGAGGACTGGCTCGTCTTTCTCACCTCGGCGCTGATCACGACGATCTTCGGTGGAGGCCTGTGGGCCGCTTCGACCGGCGGCACGTCGGAATTGAGCCTGCGGCAGGCCTTCTTGATGACCACCCTTATCTGGGTGGTCCTGACGACATTCGGCGCATTGCCGATCTATCTTTCGAACCTGCGGTTGACGTTCACCGATGCGATGTTCGAGGCGATGTCGGGAATAACCACGACGGGCGCCACGGTTATCACCACGCTCGACACGGCGCCGCCGGGCATCCTTTTGTGGCGGGGATTGCTGCAATGGTTCGGTGGCCTGGGCGTCGTCGTCATGGCCATCGCGGTCCTGCCCATGCTGCGCGTGGGCGGCATGCAGATGTTCCGCGCCGAGGCTTTCGAAACACCCGACAAGATCCTGCCGCAGGCCGCCCAGATAGCCTCGGCAATGACCGTCATCTATGTGCTCCTCACCTTCGCCTGCGCGGTCTGCTACTGGGTGGCGGGGATGCCGGCGTTCGATGCCGTTGCGCATGCGCTGTCGACAGTGGCGACGGGCGGCTTCTCGACGCGCGACGCCTCGCTTGCGGCTTTCCCCCAGCCGGCTGTTCACTATGTGTCGACGGTCTTCATGATTCTGGGCGCCCTGCCTTTCGTCCTCTATCTTGGCGTTCTGCAAGGCAGCGTGGTGCAACTCGTACGCGATTCCCAGGTCAGGCTGTTCCTGGCCCTCGTGGGGGCCGCGACGGTCCTTGTCGCGCTGGTTCAGATCGCGGGAAACCATCATGAAGGCGAGACCGCATTCCGGCAGGCGCTGTTTTCCGTCGTCTCGGTCATCACAGGGTCCGGGTTCGGAATTGCAGACTATGGTGCCTGGGGACCGCTTTCGATGGCCATCTTCTTTGTCATCATGTTCATCGGCGGCTGCACCGGCTCGACGTCCTGCGGTATCAAGATATTCCGGTTTCAGGTTCTTGCGCGCGATCTCTACCAGCACGTGCGGCAAATCGTTTTCCCGTCGATGATATACGTGAAGCGCTATAATGGCCGCCCGCTGCCGGATAACGTCTCGACCTCGGTGCAAAGCTTCGTCTTCGTCTATTTCGCGAGCTTCCTGATCCTCGCGGTGCTGCTCTCCCTAAGCGGAATGGCACCGCTCGAGGCGATCAGCGGCAGCGCGACGGCCCTCGCCAATGTCGGTCCCGGCCTTGGCGAGATCGGGCCTGCAGGCAATTTCGCGGGGCTCAATGACACATCCAAATGGCTCCTCACCATCGGCATGCTTGTGGGACGGCTTGAAGTCCTCGTCGTGCTCGTACTGTTTACGCCGCGGTTCTGGCGGGCATAGCTATTCGGCCGGGGCCTGCGGCGGAACGTCGTGATGGCGGCCTGCGACAAGCTCTTTGAAGGTCGGCGCGTTGGGGGTCAGGAACACCCAGCGCAGGAAGGCACCGACATCGGCGCCGATGCCCAGCAGCGCCGGCACGAGGAACAGGACGAGCAGCGTGGCGAGCGCCAGGCCCGAAACGATGGTTACCGCCATGGGGATCAGGAACTGCGCAACAAGGCTCTTTTCGAACAGAAGCGGTGTCAGCCCGCCAATTGTCGTCAGCGACGTCAGGATCACGGCGCGCAACCGGTCGCGCGCGGCACCGAGTGCGGCTTCGCGCAGCCCCTCGCCGCCGGCGAGCCTTTCGTTCATGCGGGCGATCAGGACGATCGAGGAATTCACCAGAATGCCGCCGAGGCCAAGCATGCCCATCAGCGAGACGATGGTGAGATTGTGCCCCAGCAGATAGTGCCCCCACACCGCACCGGCCAGCCCGAAGGGGATGATCGCCATCACCGCGATCGGCGTGAAATAGGACGCGAAAATCCAGGCGATGATGATGTACATCACGGCAATGGCGAAGATCGCGCCAACGCCCAGATCGGCGAACGCGGCGTTCTGCTCGGCCTGGCGGCCGCCGAGTTCGTAGGAAATACCGTACTGCGCGGCGATCGTGGGCAGGTAGTCGCTTTCCAGCCGCGAGAGTATTTCACCGCTATCGACGCTGTCGTCCACATCGGCGCGCACGGAAACCGCGGTTCGGCCCTGCTCGCGCGCGATGAAACGGAAGCCGTCACGCTCGGAGAAATCGACGACGGAGGTTAAAGGCACGTAGGTGCCCTCCGGCGTGCGCACCCACATCGACCGCAAGGCTTGAGAGCCGGAGACGTCGCTGACGCGTTGCAGCACAACGGTGATTTCGTCGTCCTGGGTTATGACCGTGCCGACGTCGCGCCCTTCGAAGGCGTCACGGACTTGCGTGCCCAGCGTCGTGAGATTGAACCCGAGCGCCGTGCCACGGTCGTTGATGTTCATCACGAGCTCGGGGCTGCCGTAGAAGAGCGTATCGAAGGTGCCGGTGACTTCGGGGAAGCCCTCGAGCACATCCTGCAGCTCTTCGGACGCCTGCTTGAGGGTCGCTGCGTCCGAGCCCACAAAGCGCACGTCAACCGCCCGGCCCGGAGGTCCGCCTCGAAACTCACGGATGCCGATGTTCTCGACCCCGGCGACCGCTGGAAGGTTGTCCTCGAGCGCCTGCGTGATCACGGATGTCCGGACCGAACGCTCCTCGGACGGGGTGAGATAGACGTTGAAGTCGGCCTCGCCCTCGTCGAGATCGAGGCCCGCATAGGTCGTCACGATCAGTTGTTCCCCATCGGGCGTCAGGCTGCGCTCGACGGCGCCGACTGCGGCCTCGATGTCGTGAACGATGGCGGCCATCTCCGACTGGGGTGTTCCAGCTTGAAACCGTGCGGAGACATTGAAGCTCTCGCCTTCGGAGGTGGGGAAGAATTCGAAGCGCAGCTGGTTGGACATGATGAGCCCGAGCGCACCGAGCGTGATCGCGATTGCGATCGCCGCGGTCAGATAACGCCAGGTGTAGGACCATTGCGCCAGCGTGCCGAAAATCCTGTCGCGGAAGACATTGAAGCCCGCGTCGAAGCGGCGGCGAAAGGGACCGGGCCGCTTGCGTTCGCGCGGCATGGCGTGGGCGAGGTGTCCGGGGAGGATGAAGAAGCTCTCCATGAGGCTCGCCGCCAACACGGCGACCACGACGATGGGTAGCGGCGACATGATCTGTCCGACCACATCGCCGACGAGCCAGATCGGCGCGAAAGCGGCCATCGTGGTCAGCGCCGAGGCGATGACGGGCGCCGCCATGCGCTGGGCGGCCTGAATGGCAGCCTCGGCGCGCGATGCCCCTTCGCGATAGAGCGTCGCCGTGTGCTCGCCCACGACAATGGCGTCGTCGACTATGATGCCCAGCACCATCATCAGGGCGAACATCGAGATCATGTCGATAGTCAGGCCCATCACATACATCGCGCCGAGCGTCCCGAGGATCGCGACCGGGATCCCCATGGCGACCCAGAACGCGACACGGCCGTCGAGGAAGACGAAGAGCACGACAAGCACGAGCACAAATCCGGCGATGCCGTTTGAAATCAGCAGCGCCAGGCGCTGATTGACCTGCTCGGCTGCGGCATCGAAAACCACGACGTTCAGGGATTGCGGCAGCCTGGGTTGCAGGGCATCCACGTAGTTGCGGACGGTTTCGTAAGTCGTCACTGTGTCGGCGGTCGCGGAGCGCGAGATCTGGAGCTTGATCGCGGGCTCGCCGCGCATATAACCCAGCGGCGTATCGGATGCGTAGGTATCTGTGATCGTTGCGATATCGCCGAAGGTCAGCGAGTCACCGTTGGCTGATGACAGGATTTCGGTGCTTTCGATCTCGGCGACAGACAGTTCATTGGCGGCCGCGCGGATCTGGGCGTCGAAGTCGCCCGAGAGGGATCCGGAGGGCTGGTCGGAGAAATTGGGCTCGAGCGCGTCGGAAAGATCCGTGAGCGTCAGCCCAAGTTGCCGCAGGCGCGCGTCATCGACCTCTATGAGCAGTTGCCGGTCGCGATAGCCGGTGAATTCGACCTTGTCGACGCCTGCGTCGAGAAGGCCATCGCGGATTTCGCGCGCATAGCGACGCAGCGTTTCCTCGGGGAACGGCCCGGATATGCCGATTGCGGCAACGGGGTCGTAGAAACGCGGAGCCGAGATAGACGGGGTTTCGGCGCTCTGGGGGAGATTGTTGACCCCGTCGACCGCCGTCTGCACGCGCCGCTCCGCGTCGGCCATATCGGTCGTGCGCTCGAAATCGAGCGAGATCGTGCCGCCGCCTTCCCGGGCGTACGACTCCATCGAGGTGACGCCGTCGAGCCCGCTGACCACAGGCTCGATCAGCGTGAGAATATTGGCCTCTACGTCCTCGGCAGACGCCCCGCTCCAGGCGACGGAGATGTTGACCGACTTCACTTCGGTGTTCGGCATGAGCTGCCGGTTGAGGCTATTGATGCCCCAGATACCGAACAGCACGAACAACAGCATGAAGAGGTTGGCGGCATTGCGGTGCCGGACCATAGCGGCCAGAACGCCGCGCGACTGTTCGGGCGACGGACGCATGGTTAGCCCCCCGGCCCGCGCACGACAGCACCGCCGCCGGGACCGTCTCCAGACCCGCCAGCCGACTGCTCGTCTTCCTCGCCCTCGACAACGACGGCAACGCCTTCACCGGCCTGGGACAGCCGGGTCGTGATGATGCGCTCGCCCTCGGGGATATCGGCGGCGACGATCAATTCGGCATTGTCGCGCTCGAGAATTGTAACGTCGATGGCGGCCATTCGGCCGTCGCGGATGACATAAAGGTGGTCGTCGTCATAGACGGCGGTTTCGGGGATGCGCAGCGCATTTTCGTGGGCAACGCCTTCGATCTCCACGGAGACGAAGGTACCTGGGCGTAGTTGCGCCGCGGCGTCGGTATCGAGGTGCGCATAGAGCGTTACCCCGCCCGTTGCCGCGTCGACCTCCGGGGCAGAACGGCTGATGGTGCCGGGGACGGTGACCGATGCGGTTTCGAGGTTCCAGGTGACAGAGAGCGGGCGGCCCGCGAGACCCGCGCCGGCGAGCGTGCCATATTCCCTGTCGGAAACGGTAAAGCTCACCTCGAGCGCACTCGTATCGTAAAGTGTGCCAAGCACCTCGTTGGCGCTGATATAGCCGCTTTCCGTTGCCGCGGCGCTTGTGACAATTCCGGTAAATGGGGCGGTGACTTCGGTATTGGCCCGGTCGCGCCGGGCCGTTTCGACGTTGTATTGCGCTTGTGCGACGGCCGCCTGCTGGCGCGTTATTCCCGCTTCGAGCGTAAAGAGGTCCGTCTGGCTCTGGTTTACCGCCTGCTGGCGTTCGGAGACCGTCAATTCGGCGGTATCGACGCTCTGCTGGGTCGCCGCGCCGCTTTCGAGAAGACGGCGTGCGTTCGCAAGATCGTTCTGCGCGGCGGCGAGAGATGCCTGCGCGACCTCCAGATTGCTCTGTTCGAGCGCATAAGCCTGCCGGGCCTCGGCGAGCGCCAATTCGGCATCCGCCTGCGCCGCCTCGGCCTCGATGACGGCGCCGTCATAGGCATAGGGATCGACGCGCACGAGAAGCTGTCCTTCGTCGACCTCACGCCCGGCGGCAAAGTCCGGCGAGACTTCGACGACCTGGCCTTCGACCTGTGCCCGCAGATCGATCGTGCGTGCCGCAGTGACAACGCCATAAGTCAGAACGCTGGCGCTATAGGTGCCGTAGACGGGCTCCACGGCACTCACCGTGAACGTGCGTTCGATATTGCGCCGCATGGGCGCCTCGGGCCGACTTGAAACCATCTGATAGACCGCATAGCCAGCGGCACCGACGATCGCGATCGCGATCGCGATACGCACCAGCGCGCTCACAAGCCCGAAGCGGCGTTTCGGACGCGCCTGAATACGCAGCCCATCGTGACGGTCGGGCGGAGGGTCCAGTTCGAGTGTGTTTGTCTTGTCCAACGGACCGTTCCTTGCCAGCCACCGGGCGGATCTCGGGAGGCACCATCGCGCGAGAACACAGGTTCGCGGCGCGAAGCACGGCTAAAACTAGCCGCGCTCGCGCATCCGCTCAAATGAACTTTTGGCAAGACTTGGAAAGGTTTGCGCAGCCAGCCGACGGTGGCCGACCCGGTCAGAACTGGTTCGGATTGAAACTGTAGTGGGTCGAGCAGAACTCGCACACCACTTCGATTTCTCCCTCCACAACCATGTCGTCGCGTTCTTCGGGCGTGAAGTCGTTGATCATCTGCTCGACGCGCTCGGCAGAGCAGGTGCAGCGCTCCACGAGGATCTGCGGCTCGAACACGCGCACGCCCGTCTCGTGGTAGAGGCGGAACAGTATCCGCTCGGAAGAGAGCTCGGGATCGGCGAGTTCGGCGTCCGAAAGCGTGTCCAGGAGTGCCTTGGCCTCGGTCCAGCGGTCATCCTCGACGAAGTCGCGGTCCGCTGTCTCGTCGTTCTCGAAATCGCCGTCGCCGGGCAGGTCCGGCATCGTACGGCCGCCATGCTCGGGCAAATGCTGGAGCAGCACGCCACCGGCGCGCCAACTCGGGCGCGGCTGGCCGCGTTCGGAGTATTCGGCAACGGCGAGCCTCACCCGTGTCGGGATCTGCTCGGATTGCTGGAAGTAGGTATGCGCCACCTCCTCGAGCCCCTCGCCCTCAAGCGCCACAATGCCCTGATAGCGGTCCATGTGGACGCCCTGATCGACAGTCAGGGCGAGGATACCCTTGCCAAGAAGGTCTTCGGGCTTGGTGGTGCCCTCGGCAATCAGCGCATCGAGCTGGTCCTGGTCGAACCGGGCATAGGCCCGCAGGCCATCCGGCGTATCGTAGTCGACGACGAGCAGGTTCACCGGGCCGTCGGTGCGCGACTGCAGGATGAACCGGCCCTCGAATTTGAGCGAGGTGCCGATCAGCGCGGTCAGTGTAATTGCCTCGCCCAGAAGCCGTGCGACCGGCTCGGGATAGCCGTGACGGTTAATGATGGTGTCGAGGGCATCGCCGAGCCTTACCACACGCCCGCGGCTGTCGAGGGTTTCAAGCGTGAACGGCACGACGACATCGTCACCGCTTTCGGGCCTATCGAGCCCGAACTGTTCGAGGGAAGTCTCGCTCATGGCGGTTCCTTAATCTGTCGCGCTTTCGAACCGGAAAAGTGGGGGCCACTTTTCCTGAAAGCGCTAAAGCGTTTCGATCCCGAAGGCCCAGCACAGTATGGCCTTCTGAACGTGAAGCCTGTTTTCGGCTTCGTCAAAGACAACCGACTGCGGCCCGTCGATCACCTCGTCGGTGACCTCGTCGCCCCTGTGGGCAGGCAGACAATGCATGAAGAGCGCGTCGGATTTGGCGTTGGCAAACAATCTGGTGTTGACCTGGAAGGGTTTCAAGATCCGGCGACGCTCGCCCTCGTCGGTGTCGCCCATCGAAACCCAGGTGTCCGTTATCACGAGGTCGGCGTGCGAAATCGCCTCCACCGGATCGGTTCCCAGCGTCACGGATGCGCCGACTTCCGCGATATCGGACAGGAGCCCCTGGTCGGGCCAGTACTCCTTGGGGCAGGCGATCGCGAGCGTCGCGCCGAACTTCGCCGTCGCGTGGACCCAGGACGCCAGCACGTTGTTGCTGTCACCGATCCAGGCGACCTTCTTGCCCTTGAGCGAGCCGTTATGTTCCTCGTAGGTCATGATATCGGCCATGACCTGGCAGGGGTGGGAGCGGCGCGTCAGGCCATTGATGACCGGAACCGAGGACGCGCCCGCCAGATCCGTCAGATCGTCGTGCGAGAGGATGCGGATCATGATCGCATCGACGTAGCGGCTCATGACCCGCGCCGTGTCCTCGATCGTCTCCTCGCGGGCGAGTTGCATTTCCTGGCCGGTGAGCATCAGCGTTTCGCCGCCGAGCTGGCGCATGCCGACATCGAAGGACACGCGCGTGCGCGTCGACTGGCGCTCGAAGATCATCGCGAGAACCTTGTTCTCCAAGAGCGCCGGACGCTCGCCCTCCTTGAGTTTTGCTTTGAGTTCATGGGCGAAATCGAGGATGCCCCGCAGCGTTTCGGCTGGCATGTCCTTGAGATCGAGAAAATGTCTTGGCTGTCCGGTCATTGCGACAGGGTCCTGGCAAATTAAGAGGAGATGAAAAGCCTATTGCGCCGCGTTGGCCGTTTCGGCGTCGAGTTCCTCGAAGGCGTTGGCGATCTTTTCCATCGCTTCTTCGATATGCTCTTTTTCGACGATGAGCGGCGGCAGAAGGCGCAGCACGTTCTCGCCGGCGGCCACGGCAAGCAGCTTGTGGTTGCGCAGCCGTGCGACGAAATCGCGGACCGGCGGGGTAATCCTGACCCCCGCGATCAGACCCTTGCCGCGCACCTCGGTGACGTATTGCGGGTATTTCTGCGCCAGTTGCTGGAGATGCCAGGCGAGAACCTTGCCCATCTCCTCAACGTGCTCGATAAAGCCGGGGCTCTGGATACGGTCGAGCACGGCATTGCCCACCGCGCAGGCGAGCGGATTGCCGCCATAAGTCGAGCCGTGCGTGCCGGGCACCATGCATTTGGCGACCTCTTCGGTCGCAAGGCAGGCACCAAGAGGAAATCCGCCACCGATCGCCTTGGCGACGGTCATGATGTCGGGGGTTACACCGGCCCACTCATGGGCAAAGAACTTGCCTGTCCGGCCATAGCCGCACTGGATCTCGTCGAAAATCAGCAACATGCCGTGCTTGTCGCAGAGCGCCCGAAGCCCCTTCAGATACGCATCGGGCATCGCGGTCACGCCGCCCTCGCCCTGCACCGGTTCGATGAGGATCGCGCAGGTCTTGTCGTCGATGAGCGCTTCGACCGCGGCGAGATCGCCGGGCGCGGTATGCTTGAAACCGGGCACGACCGGGCCGAAACCCTCGGTATAGCCGGGGTTGCCGCCAGCCGCGATGGTCGCCATCGTCCGGCCGTGGAACGAACCGGTAAAGGCGATGATCTCGTAGCGGTCCTTTTCACCATTGTCGTAGAAATAGCGCCGGGCGGTCTTGATAGCGCATTCGACGGCCTCGGCGCCCGAATTGGTGAAAAAGACAGCATCGGCGAAGGTCGATGCAACCAGCCGTTCGGCGAGCTTTTCCTGCTCGGGAATGCGGAAAATATTGGAGACATGCCAGACCTTGTCGGCCTGTGCCTTCAATGCCGCAACGACATGAGCGTCCCCGTGCCCGAGCGCATTGACGGCAATTCCCGAGTTGAAATCGAGGTAGCCGGTCCCGTCGCCCGTGAACAATCGCACGCCCTCGCCCCGCTCGAAAGCGAGTTCGGACCGGGCATACGTGCCATAGAGCGCAGACATGGGACGAGGACCTTTTCTATTTGTCTCGGAAACGCGGGAGAGGCCGTGCGGGCCCAAATGAAAAACGCGCACCTTTATCTGGCGCCGCCCCGTCGCACTATCACGGAACCGCCCAGCGTTCAGGTACGCCGTTATCGCCCTGCTTATGCTGCCCGGAGGGTGAAAAGTCAATGTGGGGCCCCGGATTTCGGCGTTTGGGGCAGCACGGCCACCGGCTCGACTCATCGGTGCCACATTCGCAGTTTAGCACGTCCCGGTCGCGCGCTGTGGACCGCGTGCAACAGCGAAGGGCTTCTCGGCGACGGCAGTGCGTTTTGTGGTGGGATAACCCGGGGGAAACTCGGTTCTCTCACTTGAAACCGATTCCGCCGCCTGTGTAGGATGAAGTCATTGGGTACACGACATCTCGTGTGGCGGACCCCATCATCATACGACACGTAGTGCTTTTACTGCCAGTGGCGATTGGCGGTGCGGGAACGGACTCTATAAAAGTTAATTGCGGTGGAGCTAGACCATGACCTGGACGGATGAGCGCGTTGCGCTGCTCAAGAAGCTCTGGATGGAAGGGCTGAGTGCGAGCCAGATCGCTGCTGAATTGAGCAATGGCGTGACGCGGAACGCGGTGATTGGCAAGGTGCACCGGCTTAAGCTGTCGGCGCGGGCCAAGCCGACCAATGTCGCCCCGCGCGCCAAGGCACCGCGCGCGAGCACCCCGCGACGGCCCGGTTCGGGCGGATCAGGTGGCAGCAGCCGAAGCGGCGGATCGGGCACCAGCTATGCGGCCAGCCAGCGCCGCACGACCTCCGCGCCTGTGATGGGCGCGACCGCGCTCAAGATCGAAGAGACCCTCGAAGTCGAGGTCGAGGTTCAAAACAAGGTCGCCGAACTGGTCATCCCGCCCGAAGAGCGCATCTCGCTGCTCGAGCTGTCGGAAAAGACCTGCAAGTGGCCGATCGGCGATCCGATGAACTCCGACTTCCATTTCTGCGGACGCGAATCCGACGAGGGCAAACCCTACTGCGATTTCCATTCGCGGCGCGCCTATCATCAGATCGACCGCAAGAAGCGCTGATCGTTCCTCCCGACGAACCTGACCCCGGCCACCGCCGGGGTTTTTCTTTTCAAGACAATCGACTAGCTTACGGCGAACCCAGCCTGGCTACTGCTATGATCACCCTGCTCCCCTCTTTGCTGCTCGTTGCGTTCGGAGGGGCGGCGGGCGGAGTGCTGCGTTACTGGGTAGCGCGCCTGACGACAGACTGGCTCGGACACGCAAGCTGGGGTTTTCTTGTCGTCAATGCCACCGGAACTGTCGCCATCGGCCTCATCGCCGGGTTGACGCTCGCCCCCGACACGCTGGCGACCGGCGGACAGGCGCACTGGACGCTGCTGGCGACCGGGGCTCTGGGCAGCTATACGACCGTTTCATCGTTCTCGCTGCAGGTGCTCGAACTGTCCGGTTCGGGCAAGTATGCCCACGCGCTCGGATATATCGCGGCATCATTCGCCGCCTGTATCTCGGGGGCTGCTCTTGGCCTTTGGCTCGGGTGGGCGTTGTGAGGACCGCGGCACGGTTTTCACTGGCCATAGCCGCCGGGAGCGCTATCGGGGCGGTGTGCAGGGCGCTCATCTCGCTAGCCGTCCCCGTCCCGTTCGGTGCCGGATTGCCCTGGGCAACGCTCATCGTCAACGGGCTGGGCTCGCTCCTTATCGGCTTCATCGCTGTTATCGGCGCGCCTTCGGGACGCTGGCCGCTCCATTCGACCGGGCGGCACTTTTGGATGACCGGGTTTTGCGGCGGGTTCACGACGTTTTCCGTCTTCAGCCTCGAAACCGTTGCCTTGGCGCGTGCCGGAGCTGTCGGCATGGCGCTCGGCTATGTCGTGCTTTCACTTGGGGCGTGGCTTGGCACGGTATGGCTTGGCGCCCAGGCAGGCGCGCTGGTCAATCGGCGCGGGCGTTGAGCCTTGCAATACGCAGCGCAGGACTATCGCGACCCTCAATGAGGTCGCGCAGCAGCGGCAAGGTCGTGCGCCAGTAGAACTCAACGTGTTTCCAACCGGATTCGGGACCGATTTCAAACCCCTTGCCTCGGCGCGGCGGAGAAGGCGGGACGGAGTGCGCGACCTTGAGTGTCGTTGCGGCCAGCTGCGGGACCAGTTGCAGCGTCACGACCGAATAGTTCTCCGGGCTGTCGGGTAAGCCAGAAACACGCGGCCAAAACGTATAAACGAGCCTCACTGGCTCCTCTACAGCCAGCACGGTCCCCTTGTCCCGGTAGCGTTTGGGCCCGATCTGCGCCGATATTGCAATCGGAGAACCCGCTTGCCAATCGGTGTCATAGTCCGCATTGCGCCAGACAAGGCCCCGCTCCCGGTCAATCAGCGCGTCCCATACCGCTTGAGGAGAAGCGGCGATGTCTATCGCTTGAGTCACAGTCGTATGAGCCATAGATGGGCTCCCTGCCCGCAGGAGATTTCCGGTTCGATGGAATCGGAACAGGCGCTCAGGCTATCGCGTTGCACCGCAAACGTCGATTATGTGCCGACACCCTCGGCCATATCCTCGGTACCGCCTTGATTGACCAGGCCCACTTCCGTCTGGCGCAAGACGGAAATGCGGGGATTTCAGCAACAATCCCAGCACCTTGCCGCAAACTTATCCCCGCCCCCAAAACCCCTGCCATACTTCTCCTCACGGCCGCACCAAGGGCGAGGATGCATACGAGCTTCCGGTGAGGGCAGGATTGGAGAGACGGGATGCGTGGGGTTGAGCCGAGACCTCATTTGATCCCGCGGCGCTCCGGGATTGTCCGCCAGGCCGGTTCGGGTCCGATGGAGGTCGCTCCAGCGGAGGCCCAAAGGGTGCTCACTCGCGCCAAGGCGACACGTCCCCCGATGCGTCGGGCCAGGATCAGCGCGCCATACCCTCGAAAGAGGGAGGGGATCGTCCCCGGCGGGGTATCCATAAGCCGAAAATCCCGGATGTATGCGGCGAGGCGTGCCTCCCACATCTATATCTACTCAGTATGAGGCCACGTCTCGCCGCATACCGCCCTACCCTAAAGACCGAGGCTTCACGGCCGTCGGACGATTGAGCACGCTCGAAACGCGCCTGGCGTTAGGGCGTGACGAACTTCTCATCGAACGCATATCCCGCGCCGCGCACCGTCCGGATCGGGTCCTTGGCCCGGCCCCGATTGATCGCCTTGCGCAGACGGCCGACATGGACGTCCACCGTGCGTTCGTCGACATAGACGTCCGTGCCCCAGACGCCGTCGAGCAGTTGCTCGCGTGAATAGACGCGGCCGGGATTGCCCATCAGGTATTCGAGCAACCGGTATTCGGTCGGCCCCAGATGCACTTCCTTGCCCGAACGGCGCACGCGGTGCGTGGTGCGGTCGAGTTCGATGTCCCCCGCCTTTAGGATCGCCGCGATCAATTGCGGGTTGGAACGGCGCAGGAGCGCATTGATGCGCGCCATCAGTTCCGGCAGCGAGAAGGGCTTGACCACATAGTCGTCCGCCCCGGTCGCCAGGCCGCGCACGCGCTCTTCTTCCTCGCCGCGCGCGGTGAGCATGATGATCGGCACGCGCGCGGTTTCCTCGCGGGCGCGCAGGCGGCGGCAGATCTCGATACCCGATGTCCCCGGCAGCATCCAGTCGAGCAGGATCAGATCCGGGCGGTTCTCGGCGATGCGCAGCATCGCTTCGTCGGAATCTTCAGCCGTCGAAACTGCAAAATTCTCGGCTTCGAGATTGTAACGCAGCAGTTCGACGAGATCGGTCTCGTCCTCGACGACCAATACGTGTGGCACCATGGTTATTCCATCCGTGGGTGCGTTTTCGAACCGGAAAAGCGGTATTCACTTTTCCCGAAAACGCTCTAACTCTTGATCTGCTCGCGTTTGAGGTCCTCGATATCCGCCGTCAACGTTTTGCCGGTGGCCAGGAAATAGGCCTGCTCGGCAATATTGGTGGCGTGATCGCCGACACGTTCCAGGTTCTTGCCGCAGAACAGAAGATTGGTGCACATGGTGATGTTGCGCGGGTCTTCCATCATGTACGTGAGGAGTTCGCGGAACAGCGAGACGTAGAGCGCGTCCACCTCGGTGTCGCGTTCAACGACCTCGATGGCCATGTCCTTGTCCTTGGACGCAAAGGCATCGAGCGCGAGCTTGACCTGACGCAGCGCCAGTTCGGACATGTGGCGCATGCCGTTCTTGAACTGGGTCGAGGCGGCGAGCCCGTCGATTTCAGTCGAGCGGCGGGCCGTCGACTTGGCCATGTCGCCGATGCGCTCGAGATCGTTCGCCACGTGGATCGAGGCAATGACGAGCCGCAAGTCCGAGGCCATGGGCTGACGGCGTGCGATGATCGACACGGCCATCTCGTCGATCTCCTGCTGCATCGCGTCGACCTTCTTGTCGGCGGCGACGGTCGCGAGCGCGACTTCCTTGTCGTTGCGGACAAGGGCTTCGGCGGCGTTGGCGATGGCCTTTTCGACAAGGCCGCCCATCTCGGAGATCGAGCGGGCCAGTTCGGTCAGTTCGTCCTCGTAGGACGCGACGATATGTTCGTTGGTCGGCATGTTGGTTCCCCTGCTAACCGATACGGCCGGTAATATAGTCCTGGGTCTTCTTGTCCCTGGGATTGGTGAAGATCCCTTCGGTCGGCCCTTCTTCGATGAGCTTGCCCAGGTGGAAGAACGCGGTCTTTTGCGAGACGCGAGCGGCCTGCTGCATCGAGTGAGTGACGATGACGATCGTATAATTCTCGCGCAGCTCGTCGATCAGTTCCTCGATGACCGCGGTGGCGATCGGGTCGAGCGCCGAGCAAGGCTCGTCCATCAGGATGACTTCGGGACCAACCGCAATGGCGCGCGCGATGCACAGGCGCTGCTGCTGACCGCCGGAAAGCCCAGTGCCCGGCGAATGCAGGCGATCCTTGACCTCGTTGAAGAGCCCGGCTTTCTGCAAGGACGAGACGACGATCTCTTCAAGATCGGTCTTGTTGCGCACGAGCCCGTGGATCTTGGGACCGTAGGCGATGTTCTCGAAGATCGACTTGGGGAACGGGTTGGGTTTCTGGAACACCATGCCGATCCGTGCGCGCAGTTCGACAACGTCGAGGCTCGGATCGTAGAGGTTCTCGCCATCGAGGGTAACACTGCCGGCCACGCGGCACCCCTCGATCGTGTCGTTCATGCGGTTGATGCAGCGCAGGAAGGTGGACTTGCCGCAACCCGAGGGGCCGATAAAGGCGCTGACGGCCTTTTCGGGAATGTCGATCGAAACGTCGAACAGCGCCTGCTTTTCACCGTAGAAAACCGAAACGCCGTTCGCCTTGAGACGTGCGGGGTGCCCGGTATCGTCGGGGGTACGCACGGTTTGATAGCCGGTCTCACCGACCGCTGCGTTGCTTTGGTCCATCGGAGGCGTGGCGCTCCTGTCCATAGTGGTTTCGACTGTCATTTTTGGCGCTCCAATCGTGTGCGCAAGAAGATGGCGATGGCATTCAAGAGGATCATCAGGCCCAGAAGGACCATAATCGCAGCCGAGGTCCGTGCCTCGAAGAAATTGCGGTTTTCGTTGCCTTGCCAGAGATAGATCTGCACCGGCAGCGCCGTGGACTGGTCGAATGGCGTCGCGGGGATCGAGGCAACGAAGGCGTTCATGCCGATCAGAAGCAGCGGGGCGGTTTCGCCCAGCGCCTGCGCGACGCCGATGATGGTCGCGGTGAGGATGCCCGGAAAGGTGAGCGGCAACACGTGATGGAACACCATCTGCGTGCGCGAGGCCCCGAGCCCGAGCGCGGCCTGACGCAGCGAAGGCGAGACCTGACGCAGCGCGGAGCGGGTCGCGATGATGATGGTGGGCAGCGTCATCAGCGTGAGCACGAGGCCGCCGACGATGGGTGCGGAGATCGGCAGGCGGAAATAGTTGATAAACACCGCCGCGCCCAGCAGGCCGAATACGATCGAGGGCACGGCCGCGAGGTTGTTGATGTTGACCTCGATAAGGTCCGTCGCCCGGTTCTGCGGCGCGAACTCCTCGAGATAGACCGCGCTTGCGACCCCGATCGGCACTGCGAGCAGGATCACCACCACCATCATGTAGAGCGAGCCGACAAAGGCACCGGCGAGACCGGCCGCTGCCGGCGCGGTGCGCGAGTCGGTATTGGTGAAGATGTGCCAGGCGAAATCCATGCCGATGACGCCGTTGGCGCGGAACCTGTCGGCGAGTTCGCGGGTGGGGGCGGACAGCTGCTGCCGGTCGTCCGGCAGGCTGCGGTCGATGGTGCCTTTGAGCCAGTTGTCGGTATTTGCCGAGGCCAGCAGGCTTACGGGAACGGTTTGGCCCAATAGGCTTGGATCGTTCTCGAACATCGAGCGCAGGGTCAGTCCCGCATTGTTATCCACCAGTTGCCGGATGTCGCCTGCATCGATCTCGAAACCGGGCGCCTTTTCGCGCACGGCGCCTTCGATCAACCCGTTCCAGTTGACCAGCGCGAGCCCGCGCCGCCAATCGAGCATCGCCGCCTGGAACTCGGCGTTCGACATACCCTGTTCCCGCTGCGGCGCCGGCCCGACGGTGACGACATCCTCGGAGAAGGTCACGTCAAGATGCAAGGTCGCCTGGAAAAAGGCCGGCGTGCCCTTGGAAAACACCTGATAGAACAGCGTGCCGACCAGAGCGAGCGCAAGGAGAATCGCCCCGATCCCAAGTCCGCGGAAGATCGCTTCGGAACGATGGCGCCTCGCAAGGCCTGAGCGGATCGCGGAAATACGCGCCTGTGTCGCCGCGTCGCCGGTGAGTGTCTGGGTTGCGTCCGTCATGGCTAGTCGTACTGCTCCCGGAAGCGGCGCACGATGTAGAGTGCGACAACGTTGAGGATAAGGGTCAGAACAAAGAGCGTCAGCCCCAGCGCAAAGGCCACGAGCGACTGAGGCCCGGCAAAGTCGCTGTCGCCGGTCAGCTGGTTCACGATGGTCACGGTAACCGTGGATGTCGGCTCGAAAGGATTGAACCGCAGGATCGGGCTGTTACCTGCCGCCAGAACCACGATCATCGTTTCGCCGATAGCGCGCGAAACCGCGAGCAGGAACGCGCCGACAATGCCTGGCAGGGCAGCGGGCAGGATGACCCGGCGGATCGTTTCGGACTTCGTGGCACCCAGGCCGAAAGAGCCATCCCGAAGCGACGTCGGCACCTGGCGCAGAATGTCGTCCGAAAGCGAGGAGATGAAGGGGATGATCATGATCCCCATCACGAGGCCTGCCGTCGCCGCGCTGGTCGCGCGGATATCAAGCCCGACAGCATCGCCCAGACCCGAAAGGAACGGTCCAACCGTGACTAGCGCGAAGAAGCCGTAGACGATGGTCGGAATGCCCGCGAGAATTTCGATGATCGGCTTGACCGCATTGCGCAAGCGGGGGTGGGCATATTGCGAGAGATAGATCGCGGCCATAAGTCCGACCGGGACAGCGACGAGCATGGCGATCGTCGCAACCATGATCGTGCCCCAGAGCAACGGGATGAGGCCATAATCGCCTTCACCGCCGGTGCCCGTTGTGGAAAAGCGCGGGTTCCAGACCGTCCCGAAGAAGAAGTCCAGCGGATTGATGAAGGTGAAGAACCGGATCGCTTCGACAAGCAGCGAGGCGACAATGCCCAGAGTGGTGAGAATGGCAACCGCCGAGCACAATAGCAGGCCGAGCGTTACGACGCGCTCGACCTGGTTACGGGCGCGCAGGCCCGGCACGATCCGGCTGCGTGCATAAAGCAGCGCCAGGATGCCGATGCCGGCAGCCGCAATGATGACGACGAGGAAGCTGTAGAGCTGGAACTGGGCCAATGCGTCGGCCGCGGCCGCCTCGTAGGGCTGTGGCTCGCCGATGATGCCATAGCCGGACGCGATGGCCTTGATGCGATTGACCGAATTGACGAGTTGGCCCGGCTCGAGTGTCGCGGCGATGTCGGCCGGAATTTGCGACCGGATGAAGCCGTCGGTCACACCCGGACCGAAAAGGGCCCAGAGGCCGACGATCAGGATGGCGGGCGCCAGAACCCATATGGCGACGCGAGCGCCGTGATAGGCAGGACGGGAATGCAGGCGCTGCCCCGTGCCGGCGATGGCCCGGCTTTTCGACCAGCCCATCTGATAGGAAAGACCGAGCAGGACAAGGAGCACCGCTGCGACGATGAACGCATTCATTCCGTTTGCCTTCCTGTTGTGCGCAGCCCTTGGCACGGGCCTGTATTATGGCGTTTCGAGCAATGCTCTAAGAAAAGCGGGGTGCGGAAGCGCCGCGGGGCGCTTCCGCTATGTCATGCAAGCGGCGGCTTATTCTTCGCCAGCCTGGATGCCTTCGTTGAAGTTGGCAACTTCCTGAGCGCGGAAATCAGCCGAGGCCGGGATCAGACCAGCTTCCTCCAGACGGCCGCCGGCACCGGCGATCGCGTCGGAAAGGAAGAAAGCAACGTACTCTTCGATGCCCGGGATCACGCCGACGTGCTGACCCTTGACGTAGAACTGGAGCGGACGCGACACCGGGTATTCGCCGGCAGCGATCGTGTCCATGGTCGGCTCGACGCCGGAAACCGTCGCAACCTTCAGGGTGTCGCGGTTCTGGTCGTAGAACGAAAGACCGAAGACGCCCATGGTGTCGGGGTTGGCTTCGAGGCGAGCGAGGGTCTCGGTGTAGTCACCGGCGATCTCGACCACAACGTCCTGGCGGAACGAAAGGCAAGCCGCTTCCATTTCGTCTTCGCCCATTTCGGGCAGCTCGGCAGCTTCACAGCCCGGCAGCACGACGTTTTCCTCGAACACTTCGCGGGTGCCGTGGTTGGAGGCCGGGATGGCGAGGGCGATCGCCTGATCAGGCAGGGAAGCGTCGATTTCCGACCAGTTGGTGTAGGGATTGTCGACCATTTCGCCGTCCATCGGGACCTGAGCGGCCAGGGCCTTGTAGACCTGGATCGGCTCAAGAGCGAAATCGGCCTTGTCGGCGCCAACGGCGAAGACGATGCCGTCGTAACCGATCACGATTTCACGGATGTCTTCAACACCTGCAGCGTGGCAAGCCTCGATTTCGCCTTCACGGATTTTGCGCGACGCGTTCGCGATGTCGATGGTGTTTTCGCCGACGCCTTCGCAGAACTGGCGCAGACCGCCCGAAGAACCGCCCGAACCGACGACCGGGGTGTTGAATTCGGGGTAAGCGGCGCCGAATTCTTCAGCAACGATCGAGGCGAAGGGGAGGACCGTGGAGGAACCAGCGATCTGGATGGTGTCACGGCTCTGCGCCTGCGCAGCGGTCGCGCCGAGCGTGGCGACAACGAGTGCAGCGGCGCTCGTCATAAGTGCGGTCTTCATGATCTCTTGCCTTCCTTTGAAAAGCATTTCAGGGCCTTGCGCCCCCTTTGGAAAAACTGACGAGACCAGCATTTTGCATGATCTCGACCCTTGACGGAGGCGCACCCTAAAACCGGCCCCTAACGCTTCTATGTCACTCAGGTGACAGTTGGATGACAATCTAAGCGACTGGGAAATAACGGCAAACTCGATCCGCGCAGGACCGGATGCGCGAACATGCCGCCTTTTGTTACAGAAATTTCAACGCATTCCGCCAAAGACCGACTCCGGCGGATCGCGCGCTCACAGCGATGCGCTACTAGCGCGGCAAGAGAATTTCGACTCGCGTCCCCTCGCCCACCGTCGAACGGATCGTCATCTCGCCGTGATGGCGCGATACGATGTGTTTGACGATGGCAAGGCCCAGGCCGGTGCCTTTCTTCTTGCGGCTCGATTCCGCGTCGACCCGGTAAAAGCGTTCCGTCAGGCGCGGCACGTGCTCCTGCGCGATACCGGGCCCGTAGTCGGTAACGGCAATGGCGTGATGGGCTCCCGTACGGCTCGCACCGGGGGTCAGCCCGATGTCGATCCGCCCGCCGTCCCCGCCATACTTAATGGCGTTGTCCGCAAGGTTCTCAAGGACTTCGAACAGTTCCTGGCGGTCGCCGATCACCGTAATCGGCTCGTCCGGTATGTCGAGACTGAGCTTGATGCCAGCATCCTCCAGACGCGGCTCAAGGCCTTCGGCGACCTCGCGCAGCAGCAGGTTGAGATTGACTTCGGTGGTCGGCTTGACGTGCTGGCGCAATTCGATGCGCGAGAGCGAGAGCAGGTCGTCGATCAGTCCGGACATCCGCTCGGCCTGATTGCGCATGATGCCGAGGAACCGGGCGCGGGCCGCCTCATCCTTGGCGGCAGATCCTTGCAATGTGTCGATGAACCCCATCAGCGAGGTTAGCGGCGTGCGCAATTCGTGGCTCGCATTGGCGACGAAGTCAGCGCGCATCCGGTCGGTGCGTTTTTGCTCGGTGAAGTCGAAAAGCGTAATCGTGACATAGTCTTCGCCGTCATCGCCCTCGGTGCGATACGGCACGACGGCGGCGCGGTACCAAGTGTCGTTGGGTACCGTCAGGTGCACTTCAACGTGCTGGGCCGCGCCGGTCAGCAGTGCCCTGTCGATAGCTTCGACGAGGTCGGGATCGCGCAGCGTGAAGGCAAGCGGATCGCCGGCCCGCGCGCGCGGAAACTGCTGCGCCGCGGCCGGGTTGTGATAGATCAGGACTGCCCGATCGTTGATGACCAGACAGGGCTGGGTGAGCGTATCGGCGAAGTGGGCGACCGGCGGCGCGATGCCCGGTTTGTCGTTCGCATCCTCGTTTTCCGCTGCAGGCCGCACAACGAGGCGTGTCGCCACCAGCGTTATCGCAATAACGGCAAGAACGCCCAGAACCGCATCGGACCAGGCAAGGCGCCCAAAGAACGCCAGCAGCAGAACGATCGCCGAGGCCCCGAGGCCAATGGCGTGCTCAGGGCTGACAGGCCCTCCGAAATGGGAGCGCAGCTTTGCCCTGTCGGTCCGGTTCCGGTTCATTGCAACAGACTCATCCATAGTGTCATTGCGCTTATCGTGGCCATATGACATTGCCATGATATTGGTCCGGGAAGACCAGACCCACGTGCGAGATGTACAAAGATATCCACACCCTGACGAGCAACGGACGCGTTTCATGCCAGAATTCGATCTCGACGACCCCAACCTCCCCAAGTCGATCAAAAAGAACGCCTTGAAGAGTGGCGGCTATCCGTACGACGAAACTCTGGATGGCGACGACTACGACGATCGGCTGCGAGCCTTGCAGATCGAGTTGGTCAAGCTCCAGCGCCATCTTCACGAAACCGGCGAGCGGGTGCTCGCGCTGTTCGAAGGCCGCGACGCGGCGGGCAAGGGCGGGACGATCAAGCGGATCCTTGAAAACCTTAATCCGCGCAACGCGCGCACGGTGGCCCTGCCCAAGCCGTCCGACCGCGAAGCCTCGCAATGGTATTTCCAGCGCTATGTCGCCCATCTTCCGGCAGGGGGCGAAATCGTGCTTTACGACCGCAGCTGGTACAACCGCGCCGTCGTTGAACCGGTCATGGGCTTTTCCACGGAAGCGCAAACCGAAGCATTCCTGCGAGAGGCGCCCCAATTCGAGCGCATGATCAAGTATGACGGCATCCACTTGTTCAAATTCTGGCTCGAGATCGGGCGCGAGATGCAGTTGAAGCGCTTTCACGAGCGGCGGCACGATCCGGTGAAGGTCTGGAAGCTGTCGCCCGTCGATCTGCGCGCGCTCGACATGTGGTCAGAATACACTGAGCGGCGTAATGCGATGTTCACCGCGACCGACACGCCGGATACGCCCTGGACGGTCATTCGGGCCAATGACAAGAAACGCGCGCGGCTTGCCGCGATCCAGTCCGTACTTTGGGCGATCTCCTACGAAGGCAAGGATTTCGGCGCGATCGGAGACATCGACGACAAGATCGTCATGTCGCCCGAAGCCTATCTCGCTTCGGCGGCGCAATGAGCAAACTTATCATTTCGGTCGGCGAGGCCATGGTGGAGCTGAGCGGCGGACAGCAGGACACCTACCGGCTGGGGTTCGCCGGGGACACCCTTAACACCGCCTATTACCTCAGGCTCGCGCTGGCCGCCGACTGGCAGGTGGACTATTTCACGGCGGTCGGGGACGATATCTACTCCGAACGGATGGTCGCCCATATCGCCGCAAGCGGCGTCGGTACCGAACTTATCACCAGGATCGCCGGCAAGCGTGCCGGCCTCTATATGATCCACCAGGCCGATGGCGACCGGCACTTTACCTACTGGCGCGATACGTCCGCCGCCAAATTGCTGGCGGACGACAAAGATCGGCTCGACGCCGCGCTCGGAAACGCGCAGGTCATCTACTTTTCAGGGATCACGCTTGCGATCCTTGCGCCCGAAGCCCGGGAGCGCCTCATCGCCGCGATCGGCGCACGCCGGCGCGCCGGCGCGATGGTGGCGTTCGATCCAAATATCCGGCCCGCGCTCTGGTCAAACGACGATGCCGTGCGGGACGCCCTTACGGCCGCGGCGCGCGTTGCGAGCCTCGTCCTGCCCACCCATGCCGACGAAGTCCGCTATTTCGGCGACACGGATGCGAGCGCTACGGCCGACCGCTACCTTGCCGGCGGCGCCGACGAAGTCGTGGTCAAAAACGGGGGCGACCCTGCATTGGTCGTCACGCGGGAGCGGCGCGTCAGCGTGCCGGCGG
This sequence comes from Pelagibacterium xiamenense, assembly GCF_021166475.1. Lineage (GTDB taxonomy): Bacteria > Pseudomonadota > Alphaproteobacteria > Rhizobiales > Devosiaceae > Pelagibacterium > Pelagibacterium xiamenense. The sequence continues at coordinate 738,759 of NZ_JAJOYS010000001.1, read as the reverse complement.
ACAGCGTCGACAGCGTGGTCGATGCTACCGGCGCGGGCGACAGCTTCAATGGCGGATATATTGCCGCAAGGCTCTGCGGCGCCGACCCCGAGGCGGCAGCGCGCCAGGGCCATGCGACGGCAGGCGTGGTTATCGGCCATCATGGCGCACTCGTGCCGCGGGACGCGTTCGCCCTGAACGCCCAATCGCTAGGCGGTTAATGCGCCTTCTTGCGGATTGCCCGCATCGCGAGCCAGACACCCAGAAGCGCGAATGGCGCGGCGATGGATAGCGTCAGGGTCTTGTCCCAATCCAGCATCGAAAGCGGTCCGGCCAGCGCGTAACCTATGATGCCGAGCAGGTAGTAGGTGATCGCGATCGTCGAGAGCCCTTCGACCGTCCGCTGCAGACGGAACTGGCTCTTGGCGGTTTCGGCGATGGTTTCGAGCACCTTGGTGTTCTGGATCTGCATGTCGAGCCCGATGCGCAAATTCAACAGCTCGATGCCGCGCTCGATCTTGGCCGAAAGCACCGCGATCCGCTTGTTGAGCGCTTCGCAGGTGGCCAGCGCGGGCTCAACGCGATTGCCGATAAACGTGGTCAGCGACGAGCCCTGTCCCAGCGCCACTTCGCGCAGCTTCGCCAACCGCATCCGCAGGATTTCCCCGTACGCCTCGGCCGCCGCGAAGCGGTAGCCGAGTTTTTCAGAAATCTGGCCCGAACGTACCGACAAAGCGTGCAGACCGGCGAGCCGCTCCTGGATCTGTTCCGGCGTCGTTGCATCTGAAAGCCCTTCGATCAGACCTGCCAGGTCCGTTTCGACGGCCCTCAGGGAGGGGGCGGTTGTGCGCGCCAGGGGCAGAGCGAGGAGCGCCATGGTGCGATAGGTTTCGATTTCGAGCAGGCGGCGCAAGGTGATCGAGCGGCGGAAGGCCGACAGGCCGCCCGAGGCGAATTCGAAACGCGTGAAGCCGTCGGCGTCGGGCACAAAATCGGTCGCCACCTGCGCCTTGCCAGCCTCCACGGCCGCGGCGCACAGGCTTTCGGGGCGGAATGTTGCCAGAAGCGGCCCGGGCAGAGTTGCCGCTTCAATCAGATCGACCCGGGTCGCGCCGACGAGCCTGGCGCCGCCCAAAGCGTCGAGCCCCACATCGTCGGGCCAATTCTCGTTGTCAGCGAGCGAGGCGCGCCAGGTGACGGTGATGAACTCGGTATGAAATTCCCAGGTGACATGGCGTTCTTCGGTTTCGAAGCTGTACTGACGTGCCCCGTGGTGCCCGCAATCGATTCCGAGTGGCGCGGCGAAGTCCCGGAAGCGCTCGATGGCCGCCTGCATCGCTCCGGCCACCGGCGCGACCGCCAATACGATCCGCCGCACACGGATGCCGGCGTCGACGAGTTGCAGCGGACGCGCGTGTAACTCGGAGAGCGCCGCGTCTCGATCGGGGTGGAGGTCGGGATAAGGCGTGCCCACGGATGTTTCCCCTGTATCCGGTTCGGCGGGCACTCTAGCGCTTGGGGATGCTGCGACAAATGCGCCTTTGGTCCTGTGCGTTCGGCGGCTCAGAAGACGCTTTCGGACCGCTCCGCGATATAGGCCTCTTCCTCAGGCGTTGAAACGCGGCCCAAGGCGGCATTGCGCTTGGGGAAGCGCCCGAAGCGGGCGATGACGTCGCGGTGGTCGAGCGCATATTTGAGTAGGTCTTCATTGTCGAGCGACTTGAACAGCCTCACCGACTCCTCCTGGATGACAAGCGACTCCGCGTGTTGGAAGGGCATATAGGCAAAGAGCCGCTGGTGCGCGTCAAACCCGGTGTCGAGCCCGCGATAGACGATTTCCTGCGCAAGGCTTACCGCCATGGTGTCGGATGCAAAGGCCTGCGGCTGGCCGCGATAGAGCTGCCGCGAAAGCTGATCGAGCAGGATGATTTCGGCGAGGCGCCCCTCGGGCGTTTCGCGCCAGGTCCAAAGTTCGGCCCGGACCGCCTTCGCATGAACTTCCGAGAGGGCCTCGTGACACGCACGATCGAACGCGCGGTCGCCGCCGAACCAGTCATCCGGGCCGTATTGTTCGAACCAGAAGTCCAGGACGTCCTTGGGTTGCATCGTCGTTCCTCATCCAAACTGGTCAGTCATGCCGATGCCGCGCTAATGTCACGGCTCGCCTCGATGATTCTTTGCATTGTCCGCCCGGAGTGTCGCGCATAAATGGTTGTCTGGTCCACCCAGCAGGACGATGCGCTCAAGGCGGTTTCGGACTGGCTCAACGATCCCAATGGCAAGCAGGTTTTCCGGCTCTTCGGATGGGCCGGCACCGGCAAATCGACCTTGGCGCGTCATCTGGCGCAGGACGTCGACACGGTCAAATACGCCGCGTTCACTGGCAAGGCAGCGCTTGTCATGCGCAAGCGCGGCTGCAAAGGCGCCTCGACCATCCATTCGCTGATCTATACGCGCGTAAGCGAGAAAGAAGGCGAGCCGCGCTTCGTGCTCGATCCCGAATCGCCCGCGGCAGACGCCGACCTCATCGTCATCGACGAGGTTTCGATGGTGGACGAGGCGCTCGGACAGGATCTCTTGAGCTTCGGAACCAAGATTCTCGTCCTCGGCGATCCCTTTCAATTGCCGCCGGTGCAGGGCCAGGGCTTCTTCACGGCCGAAGAACCCGACGTCATGCTCACCGAAATCCACCGCCAGGCGCGCGACAATCCTATTGTGCGGCTCTCGCTCGACATCCGCGAAGGGCGTGGTCTCGACTATGGCCTATATGGCGAGAGCAAGGTCGTGTCGCGCCGGGATGTCGATCAGGCGGAAGTTCTCGCCGCCGATCAGGTGCTCGTGGGGCGCAACAAGACGCGGCTGCACTACAACAACCGCATTCGCGAGCTTAAGGGCTTGCCGGCGAACATACCGGTCAAGGGCGACAGGCTCGTATGCCTGCGGAACAATCCGCAGAAAAAGCTATTGAACGGGCAAATCTGGTCCGTCGCCGAAATCAAGAAGCGCGCCGGCGGCACGCTCGAACTCACCATCGATCCCGAGGACAGCGACCGCACCTCGGTCCAGACCAAAGTACGCACGCACCTGGGCTTTTTTACCGGCGACGATGCGGAGATGAGCTGGCAACTCCGCCGGCAATACGACGAATTCACTTATGGCTACTGCCTGACGGTCCACAAGGCGCAAGGCAGCCAGTGGGACCACGTCTATCTCTTCGATGAGAGCTTCGTCTTCCGCGAGGAGGCGCAGCGGTGGCTTTATACCGGTATCACACGCGCTGCGGAGCGGATCACCGTCGTGCGGTGAGAAGCGCTCACGCCCGTTCTTCCTTTGCCGTCCCGCGCTCCCGCGCTGAGACGATCTCCTCGGCTTCGGGATTGATCGCCGCGCCCTGGCGGCGCGGCTTGGTCAATGGCGAAGGCTTGGGAACGCCCGTATTGCCCTGGAGCAGATCGGCGCCGGCCATGAAGCCACCAGCCATCTGCATCTCGAGACGTTCGGCGTCGCGCAAGCGGACATCGTCCACGATTTCACGGGCCTCGCCGGCATCAACACCAAGTGCCATCAGGGCCTCGGTGCCGAAGACGAGAGCGGATTCGAGGGTTTCGCGGATCTGATAGTCCACGCCGAGCCGAACAAGTTCGAGCGCGTGCTGCCGGTCGAAGGCCCGGACGTAGAGCTTGGCGAGCGGATATTCGGACTTGACGTGTTCGGCAATCCGGGTCGCATCGTCGGGCTTGTCGATGCACACCAGGATCGCCGTTGCATTACCCGCTCCAGCGGCGTGGAGAATGTCTGGACGCGTACCGTCGCCATAATACACCTTGAAGCCGAAGTCGGCGGCAGCCCGGATCATCTCGACGTCGTTATCGATGATCGAGACGTCGACACCCTTGGCGAGCAGCGGCTGGCTGACCAGTTGCGCGAAACGGCCAAAGCCGATCATCAGCACGGAGCCCGACAGCCCATCGGGAACCTCCTCGACACCCTCGAGGTTGGCCTTGGGTTTGGGCAGCATCCGCGTCATCGCCATGATTGCCAATGGGGTCAATATCATCGAAACGATGACGGTGGCGTTGAGGATGGCCGCAATCTCGGCGTCCAAAATCCCGACCGACAGCGCCGAGGAAAAGAGCACGAAAGCAAACTCGCCCCCCTGCGCCATCAGCACAGCGCGCTCGACGGCTTCGGAATGCGAGGAGCGCAGAAACCGCGCGACGGCGTAAATGCCGGCCGATTTGACGATCATGTAGGCAACCACCGCGAGCAAAATCAGTGGATAGCTCTGGGCGATCACACCAAGGTCCAGCGACATGCCGACCGCGATGAAGAACAGTCCCAGGAGAATGCCGCGGAACGGTTCGATATCGGCTTCGAGTTGGTGCCGGAAAGTGGATTCGGAAAGCAGAACGCCAGCCAGGAAAGCGCCCATGGCCATGGAGAGACCGGACATATCCATTGCGAGGGCTGCACCGAGCACGACAAGCAGTGCTGCGGCGGTCATCACCTCGCGAGCGTGCGCGTTGGCGAGGATGCGGAACAGCGGGTTGAGGAGGAACCGCCCAACGATCACGAGCCCTGCAATAGCAGCGATGGCGATAGCGATCCCCGTCACCCGCTCGACGAACGAGACATCCTCCGCCTGCGGGGCGATAAACGCCACGAAGGCCAGGAGCGGGACAATGGCAAGGTCCTCGAGCAACAACACGGAAACCATCTTTTGACCCGGTGGCGCAGCGATCTCGCCGCGCTCCTCAAGGACCTGGAAGACGATGGCGGTGGAGGTGAGAACGAACCCCAGACCGGCAATGAGCGCGACGAGTGGCGGCAGGCCGATGACAACACCGGCCCCCGTCAGCAGCGCGGCGCAGGTCGCGACCTGGAGCACACCCAGCCCGAATATCTCCTTGCGCAGGCTCCAAAGCCGTCGCGGCTGCATTTCGAGCCCGATCACAAACAGGAACATCACGACGCCCAGTTCGGCCGTGTGAAGGATGGTTTCGGGCTCGCTGACGATGCGCAGGCCGAATGGGCCAATGGCGAGCCCTGCGGCGAGATAGCCGAGAACCGAACCCAGCCCGAACCGTTTGAAAATGGGCACGGCAATGACACCGGCGGCCAGAATGGCAACGACGGGGAACAGATCAAACCCATGCGCAGCGGCTTCTCCCGCTGCGTGTGCTGCGTCGCCTGCCATGCGTCCTCCGATGAATTGCAACGTCTCGCCCGCGACCGTAGAACGGGCCCATACACCGGGCAAGTGACCCCTTCGCAAATATCGCTTGTCAAATTCAATTTAGTGTACTACTCATGTAACACACTATGAGAGTTAATGCATGACACAATGGCGAGACGATACGCCGATCTTCATCCAAATCCGGCAGCAGATGATCGGGATGATCCTTGGCGGGACGATAGGCGAGGGCGATCCCCTGCCCTCCGTCCGGCAGGTGGCGACCGACCTGTCGGTCAACCCCCTGACCGTTACCAAGGCCTATCAGTCTCTCGTCGATCTGGAAATCGTGGAAAAGCGGAGGGGCCTCGGCATGTTCGTTCTCGCAGGCGCGCGCGAAAAGCTGCGCACATATGAACGTCAAAAATTTCTCGAGGAGGATTGGCCTGTGATCAAGGAGCGCATAGCGTCGCTCGGGCTGAGCCTCGACGATCTTCTCAAGCGTGAGGGCAAGGGTGATGAGTGAACAGCCAATCGTTTCGGCACGGGGACTCCGCAAACGCTTCGGCAAGACCGAGATTCTGCATGGGCTGGATTTCGACATCCCTGCGGGCCGCATCTACGGGCTCGTCGGGCATAACGGGGCAGGCAAGACCACAACCCTCAACGCGCTCCTGGGTCTGACCCAGTGCGAAGGGAAGATCGAGGTTCTCGGGGTCGATCCGTTCGCAAGCCGGACGCAGCTGATGAATAACGTCGCGTTCATTTCGGACGTCGCGTCGTTGCCCCGGTTTTTGAGAGTGCGCGAGCTGTTTGCACTTCTTTCGAACATTCATCCCAACTTCAGCCAGGACAAGGCACGCGAGTTCCTTTCTGGAACCGACATCCGGCCCGAAGCGAAGATCAAGAACCTCTCCAAGGGCATGATCGCGCAGCTTCACCTCGCCGTGGTGATGGCGATCGATGCGAAACTTCTGGTGCTCGATGAACCGACGCTGGGGCTCGACATCACCTACCGCAAACGGTTCTACCGCCGGCTGCTGGAAGACTACATGACCGAAGAGCGTACGCTCTTGATCACCACCCACCAGGTGGACGAGATCGAATTCATGCTTTCGGACATCATGTTCATCCGCGACGGCGAATTGATCGTGCACATGCAAATGGAAACGGTAAATGAGAAATACGCCCAGCTTGTCGTTTCCAACGCCGCGCATGCCGAAAGCGCCAAGGCGCTGGGCCCGATTTACCTCGAAGGCCGGTTCGGCCAGACGGTAATGATTTTCGATGGCGTGGACCGTGCCAAACTCAAGGCCCTGGGGCAGGTGTCGACCCCGACGTTGTCGGACCTTTTCGTTGCGTTGATGCAGCGCGAAACGTTCAACGCGGGAGCCGCCTGATGCGCGCCTTTGTAGCTCTTATCAAGCGCGAATATCTCGAACACAGGCTCGCGTTCGTCGTTGCGCCGATGGTGCTGATCGGCCTCATGCTCGCTGCGGCGCTTTACGGCATGGTCGGTCACTCGGTCGACGCAAGCTTTTCGGACGGGCCCTCGAGCGCGTTGCGGCTCTATGAGGCTCTGCTTTCGGTAACCGTGGCAGGCTGGTGGCTGTATCTGCTCGTCACGCTGATGTTTTACTATGCCAACGCCTTTTCCGCGGACAGCCGCAACAATGCGATGCTGTTCTGGAAGTCCATGCCGCAGTCGGACCTCAAGATCCTCTCGAGCAAGGTTGCTGCGGGGCTGACGATCTTCCCCGCGGCGATCCTTGTTGCGACGGTGCTTACGGCACTGATCGCCTATCTGCCCACCTACACCGTGGCCAACCTCCTGGCAGGCTTCAGCCCACCGTCGGCGGCAGAGGTTGCCGTAACGCTCCTCAACGTCGTCGCCATCGCGACAATGCTGTTTGTCACATCGTTGCTATGGTACCTGCCGTTCTACGGCTGGATCGGATTGCTGGGCACGGTTTTCGGCCGCTGGTCGATCCCGTTGTCGGTCCTCATCCCCGGCGTCATATCGCTGTTTGAAGCGATCGCAATGCGCAATTTCGAGCGCAGCGGCGGCTATGTGTGGCGGTTCCTTGAGAACAGGCTGACCTTCAACGTCGATGCGATCGATCTTGAAGCCGTCTGGGAAGGACAGGCCCGCCTTCAAGCGGGGCCAGTGATTACGCAGATGCTCATGCAGATCGACTGGATCGCGATGGCTGGCGGACTGGCCGTCGCCGTGCTGCTGATTTACGCCGCAAGCGAATACCGGCGGCGGTGCGTCCTTACCTGACGATTCGACGGACGGCGAAGTATGAATCATCTCTAAGGGCTTGAGAAGCCATCGATATCGGATACCCACTCACATTAGTTTGCGTGGGTTGGGGAGTGGGCCCGGCTTGCCAAATCGAGCAAAGCCATGCACCATCGAGGTGGTTTCAACCAAGTGAAAGGAGGTGATCCAATGTCTAGTGAGATCCGCGCATGCGGGAGCGGCTTTGGGTGTGAGGTGATTTTGGCGAGGCAGCCCTCGCTGAAATAGATCTCCTCTCCGAACCACTTGGTTGCAAGGGGTTCAGGCCACTCGCTGTGGCGATTTCATGGAAGGACCGCTCAGCTTGGGCGGTCCTTTTTTCTTTCCGTTCGCGCTTGCATCGGCGCACGGAGCGCTCTATCTCTGTCCCATCGGCATTTCACGATGGACTGTCGACGATAATGTTCTCAGGGCGGGGTGAAAGTCCCCACCGGCGGTAACGGACCACAGGTCCGAAGCCCGCGAGCGCTTCATGTCCCCGACATGAAGGTCAGCAGATTCGGTGCAATTCCGAAGCCGACGGTCACAGTCCGGATGGAAGAGAACGGGAATGACATTAAGGCACGTGCTCCGCGCTAGCGGAGGCGTCGTGCCGTCGATCCCGCATCCCCTGAGGTCACTGGTGGCATGCGAAAGGATCGACAGATGAGCCAGACGACCTCCTCACTTCCCCACGGTTCGGCGCTTACGGGCGCGGGGCTGATGCTTTTGGCCGGCATTGCCTTTGCCGGCATCAACATCACCGTTCAATGGGCCGGAATAGTCAGCGGGCTATCCTCGACCACGATCGCGTTCTGGCAGTATTTCCTCGCCTTTCTTTTCGCGTTGCCGCTCGTGTGGCGGCGCGGCTTCGGGGCCATGCGTACCCAGCGGCCGGTTCTGCACCTTGCCCGTGTCGCTTTGTCGGCCGCCGGCGTCCAAGTCTGGGTGTTTGCGCTCGCGCATGTGCCATTGTGGCAGGCGATCGCGCTTTCGATGACCTCGCCCTTTTTCGTGCTCGCGGGCGCGTCGCTGTTCCTGCGTGAACGCGTCACGCTGCAGCGGGTCGGCGCTACGCTCGTAGGCTTCATCGGCGCGCTGATCATCATCGCGCCTTGGTCGGAAGCATTCACTGCGTTTTCCCTACTGCCGGTCGTTGCCGCGGCGCTTTGGGCCGGCGCTTCGCTGATCACCAAGGAACTGACCAGGAGTGAGCGTCCGGAGTCGATCGCGCTCTACCTTCTTTTCCTTCTCTCGCCGATCAATTTCGCGCTTTATCTGGGCGCGGGCCTCGAAGTGCCGGCGATCGAGGGCTGGACGATATTGCTGACTGCCGGCGTTTTGACCGCGGCGGCACAATATCTTCTGACGCGTGCTTATGCAGCAGCCGACGCTGCCTACCTTCAGCCGTTCGAGGATCTGAAGCTGCCGTTCAATATCATCCTCGCATGGCTCGTCTTCGGCGCGGCACCGAACGCGGCGTTCTGGCCGGGCGCGGCGATGATCGTGCTGGGTTCGCTTTACATCATGCGTCAGGAAACGGGACGCCTCTAAGGCTCAACGGCGCAACGCAAAAAAGACGGCGGAATATGGAAGCGGACTTCCATATTGCCGCCGGAGGTTGCTCTTGCCCTTCGCGCTCTCGCGAAGACCTTCAGCATAAACATATTGGCGCGTGATTTCCAGACGGGATTGCACGCCGGCCAGCCAGGCCCCGCAAATGCCCGCGATCCGGCCTAATGCCGCCGGATCGCGGTGCGGCTTAAAGGCTGTATTAAGTCCTGTCGCCTACACAATGCCGACACGCGAGAAAAGGCACGGGACAGTGGCGGCAACAACGAGACCGACGGGCAGGCGCAGAATGGTGCCTAGAGGCTTGCGCGCTCTGTTCCGCGCGAACAACATTCCGGCGATCATTGCGCTTGCCGTCACGCTCATTGCCGCCTTCTTTGCCGAGTATCAGAACCGCGCCTATTTCGAACAGAGCCAACGCAGCGCGGTACTCGACCACCTGTCGCTGGTGCGCGCGCGGCTTGAGGGCAAGATCAACGCCAACATTCACCTCGTGCATGGACTGGTGGGGACCATCACCGTCGAGCCGGACATGAGTCAGGAGCGCTTTGCGCGGCTGGCGTCCCACGTGTTCGAACAGAACAATCAGTTACGCAACGTCGCCGCCGCCCCGGATCTCGTCGTGCGCATGGTCTACCCGCTCGCGGGCAACGCATCGGCGCTCGGGCTGGACTACAACGCCCATCCCGACCAGCGCGATACGGCGCTGCGCGCCCGGGACACCGGCCGGATGATCCTTGCGGGCCCCGTTAATCTCGTCCAGGGCGGAACCGGCTTCATCGCCCGGTTCCCCGTATCTTACAGGGATGCGCTCGGCCAATCGCATTTCTGGGGTATTGTTGCGGCGGTCATCGACGCCGACGCGCTCTATGCCCAGGCCGGTCTCGACGATCGTGAGAGCCCCTTTGAAGTCGCGATATCCGGACCCGACGGGACGGGCGCGGACGGTCCCGTCTTCTGGGGTGATCCGGCCATCCTGCGCGACAATCCCGTGACCGCGACGGTGGAACTGCCCACGGGAAGCTGGCTCCTTTCGGCCCACCCGACCGGTGGCTGGCGTTCGATGCCGCCCAATACCTGGCAGTTGCGGCTTATCATGGCGATCTGCGCGGCGCTGGTGTTGATCCCCATCCTGCTCGCGGGACGCCTGAGCGAAGAGCGCCGCCGCCGGGTGATCGAGCAGCGACGGCGCGAACTCGAACTCTCGCGGCTTTCGCGCCGCCTCGAGCTGGCGCTGGCGACCTCACAGGTCGGGGTCTGGGAGATGAACATCGTCACCGGCGACCTCTCATGGGACGACAGGATGAACGAGATTTATGGCCTGCCGGTCGATGGCGGGCCGCGCGACTACTCCCATTGGCGCAATGCGCTGCACCCGGACGATTTCGAGCGCGCCGAGCGCGACTTCAACGAAGCAATCCGGTCGGGCTCGCGCTATATATCCAACTATAGGGTCATCGCACGCTCGGGGGAGATCCGGCACATCCGGGCCATTGGCGCTGTCTATCAGGATCCGGGCACCAGTCCGCGCATTGTGGGCGTCAACTGGGACGTCACGGCGGATGCAAAGCTTTCCGAAGCGCTCATGCGCGCCAAGACGCAGGCCGAAGCCAAGAATCTCGAGCTCGAAACCGCCAAGGCGCGGATCGAGCACAATGCTCTTCACGACCCCCTGACGGGCTTGCCCAACCGCCGCTATCTCGACGAGGCGCTGGAATCCCACGCGCACCACGCAGAAAACCAGCACACCGAAGTTTCAATTCTCCATATAGACCTTGATCGCTTCAAGCAGATCAACGACACGCTGGGGCACGCGGCTGGGGACGCGATGCTCGTCCACGCCGCCGAAATCCTCAAGTCGGCTGTCCGCCCTGACGATTTTGTGGCGCGGATCGGCGGCGACGAATTCGTCATCATGTGCGTAGGCCGCAAATCGTCCAGCGATCTGCGGCAACTCTCCGAGCGCATCATCGGCGCCATGCGTCAGCCCGTCACCTATCAGGGACACGAGTGCCGGTTCGGCGTTTCGATCGGCATTGCGAGCGGGAACTGCGAAGCCATCTCGCCCAAGCAGTTGCTGATCAACGCGGACATCGCGCTTTACCGCGCCAAGCGGCGGGGGCGCAGCCGGTACGAGTTTTTCTCCGAAGAGTTGCAGGCCGAGATCGTCAACACCAAGCGCACGGCGGACGAGATTCTCAATGGCCTCGAAACCAACGCCTTCATCGCCCACTACCAGCCTCAATTCGACGCAAGGACGCTCGACATCGTCGGGTTCGAAGCGCTCGCGCGCTGGCAGCATCCCACCGAGGGTTTGCTCGGGCCCGACCATTTCCTGGACATCGCCGAGGAGCTCAACGTCGTCGCCGTGCTCGACAAGCTGATCCTCGAGCAGGCCATGGCCCAGCGCGCCGAATGGGCCCGCATGGGAATCGCCGTTCCCCGCATTTCGGTCAACGTTTCGGCACGGCGGCTGGCGGACGAAACGCTCGTCGATACGCTCAAGGCGCTCAATATCGCGCCGGGCACCGTCTCATTCGAACTGGTGGAATCGATCTACCTCGACGAGAGCGACACACTGGTCTCCTGGACCATCGACCAGATCCGCGAACTCGGCATCGACATCGAAATCGACGATTTCGGCACGGGCTACGCCTCGATCGTCAGCCTTTTGCAGCTTCAGCCCAACCGGCTCAAGATCGACCGGCAGCTGATCATGCCCATCACGGCGTCCCAAGCGCAGCGGGGACTGGTGAGTTCGATCATCGACATCGGTGCCTCGCTCGGTGTCGAGGTCGTTGCCGAGGGCGTCGAAACGCTCGAACACGCCCATATCCTCAAGGAGATGGGGTGCAACATCCTGCAAGGCTACGTTTTTGCGCGCCCGATGAGCGGAGAAGACATTGCCGGCTTTGTCCGGTCGAACCGCTGGCGGAAAACCGGCTGATCCCTATCGCCCCGAATGTCCGTTGGCGGCACCCGGCGGGGCCTTGCTGTTGCCGCGCCGCGCGGCCAGCCTGGCACGGCGCGCGATCTGGAAGCTGGTGACGACCCCGCGCACCAGGATATAGAAAAACGCCCAGGTAAAAAGGGCCAGCGGCAGCGCACCGACCATCATGGTCTGAAAGAGCGGCAGGATCTGGCCTAGATCGAGTGCAAACAGACCTCCCGAGAGGGCTTCGGTGTTTTCAGCACTCATCCGTACCGCCTGCGTGCCAGGCGTCTTGAACAGGCCAAGGATGGCGCTGCCGAACTGGTAACTCAGCGAGAAGAACAACGGAAACGTGACCGGATTGCCCCAGGCTGTGCCGATGGCCGCTGCGAGCATATTCCCGCGCGTTACGAAAGCCAGGACGAACCCCAAAAAGAAATGCAGCCCGACAAGCGGAAAAACCGAAACGGCCGCACCCGAGGCAACGCCCGCGCCGATCGCATGCGGGCTGGCGCTCAGCCGCAACACCTTTTTCTGCAGGTATGTGAGATAGCGGCGTAACCCCATGCGGGGCCAGATCATGTCCCGGACCCGCTCGTTTACCGATTTTTTGCGCGGGCCGCTGGGGGTGGACATAAAGGCTTTCTCTCCGGGGGCTGGAAACGTTCCTTCATGTAAACTAAACCCCGAGGGGAGCTGTTTCCAGAGATTTGGGCCCACAGATCGCAGAAAATGCCCTCACAGGAAACGGATGATTTATGACGATGTCATCACAATAGAGTGGCAAACGACACCCCTCTGCTATAGAGGCGGCCCGAAGGTACCCAGCGCAATCGCGACACGAAAGATTCATGGCCAAAAGTGCAATCGATAAGGACCTCAAGCGGGTCGACCAGTTGAAAGCCGCGACCCGGGACAGTTCCCGTGCCATGGCAGCACCGGGGCTGGCTCTGATCTTTCTGCTCGCGACCCTGACCTGGGCGATTTTCACCGCGTCGGGCAGTCCGTTGAGCTACCTGGTGATGATTGCGACGGTCATCGCCGCCTATATGGCCCTCAATATCGGCGCCAATGACGTTGCGAATAATATGGGACCGGCAGTCGGGGCGAGAGCCTTGACCATGGGCGGGGCACTGGCGATCGCTGCGATTTGCGAAGCTGGTGGCGCGCTGCTTGCCGGCGGTGACGTGGTTTCAACGATTTCGCGCAGCATCATAACGCCGGAGACCACGCTGGGGACCACCGCTTTCATCATGATCATGATGGCCGCGCTATTGTCATCGGCGCTTTGGGTCAACCTTGCGACACTGCTCGGCGCGCCGGTTTCCACGACCCATTCGGTGGTCGGCGGCGTGGTCGGCAGCGGCATTGCGGCGGCCGGTTTCGGTGCGATTATCTGGCCAACCATGGGCAAGATCGCCGCGAGCTGGGTGATTTCGCCCGTCTTGGGCGGCGTGATGGCGGCGGCCCTGCTCGCTCTGGTCAACGCCACCATCCTTTTCAAGCCCAACAAGGTTGACGCTGCCCGAATTTGGGTTCCGGTGCTCGTCGCCCTCATGAGCGGGGTTTTCGCCATGTACATGGCGATGAAGGGCTTGAAACGGGTTTGGTCGTTCGAGCCCCACGAAGTGCTTTTCCTGGGGCTGGTTCTCGCGGGGGTGGGTTGGGCCCTGACAATCCCGTGGGTGCGGGGTCGTACCGGCAGGATGGAGAACACCAACAAACAGGTGGGTACGCTCTTCCGGGTCCCGCTGATATTCGCTACGGCGCTGTTGAGCTTCGCCCATGGTGCCAACGACGTGGCCAATGCCGTTGGCCCCCTCGCGGCGATTGTCGCTGCGGTCGGAAATGGCGCCGCCATTTCGGACGGTGCCGTAACCCTTCCCATCTGGGTGCTGGCCATCGGTGCGCTCGGTATTGCGCTCGGACTGGCCCTGTTTGGCCCGCGGCTTATCCGGACCGTCGGCGAACAGATCACCAAGCTCAACGAAATCCGGGGCTATTGCGTTGCCCTTGCGGCGGCCATCACCGTCCTGATCGCTTCGGCGCTCGGGCTGCCCGTGTCTTCAACCCACATCGCAATCGGCGCCGTCTTCGGCGTGGGTTTTTTGCGCGAGGGCTTTTCCAACCGCGGTATCCGGAACAAGGCCGTGAGCCCGGAAGGCGTCTTCTTGAAAACCAGTCACCTCAACAAGACGCCCGAGGAAGCCGTGTCGAATTTTCAGAAGCGCCAGCGCCGCTATCTTGTGCGGCGCCAGCACGCCTTTTCAATCGGCGCCGCGTGGGTCATCACGGTTCCGGCGTCTGCCCTGCTGTCAGCAGCGCTGTATTTTGCGATGTCGGCGCTCTTCGGCTTCTAGCGCGTTTCTTCGTCCCTGGCCCTCGACTGCTCGCGGCTCGCCAGAGCGACCGCAAGGTCGGCGAGCCCGTCGTGGGTGATCAGACGCTTGGCTTCACGGAGAACGGCCCAGTGCCGGTATCGCTGTCCCATCTCCTTCCAGTCGTCGCGCTGGCGGGTCACTTTGAGCGGGAACACCTTGACCTCGACTGGCGCCGGGCGTTCATCGGTAACAGGCAGAAAGTAGGATCCTATCGGCGTTTGTTCGATCTCGCCTTCGACGCCCGCCTCTTCATAGGCTTCATGCGCTGCGGTTTCCCAGGGCGTCATACCTTCGATCTGCCGGCCCTTGGGGAAGATCCACTTCCCCCGGCCACGCGAGGTCACAAGCAGCACAACGATTTGCCCGTCCACGAAGGTATAGGGCAATGCACCGAACTGCGGACCACCGGGCTCTGGCCTGCTGGTCTTCAAACGGCTGAACATGGCGACCACGCGATCGAGCATGAAAAAAGTTATCCTTGGTTGCGCTATTGTGATTGTGCCTGATTCGCACGACTACGCTGCCATAGGGTTGTGCGTAAAGCCATTGCAAGGGTTGCCGGACGTGCGGCCCCCGATGCTAGATTTGCCATAGGCGTGTTCGCGCCGCCGCCAAAGAATCACCCGAGCATCTGCAGACTGACCGGAGACGAAAGCAGCAATGACTGTGGCGATCGACATGGGCACTAGCAATACCGGCAGCCCCGCCCGACTCGATCTCGAAGAATTGCTCGCCACGCGCCTTCTGGTGCAGGGCAATTCGGGCTCGGGCAAGTCGCATCTGTTGCGCCGGCTGCTCGAGCAGAGCGCCAGCTGGGTGCAGCAATGCGTCGTCGACCCCGAAGGCGACTTCGTGACGCTGGCGGAAAAGTTCGGTCACGTCGTCGTTGAAGCCGACCGCTCCGAGCATGAATTGACCCGCATCGCCGGACGCATCCGGCAGCACAGGGTTTCCGTAGTCCTCAATCTCGAGGGCCTCGAGGCGGACGCCCAGATGCGGTGTGCCGCCGCGTTTCTTGGTGGGCTCTTCGATGCCGAGCGGGACTACTGGTATCCCATGCTGGTGGTCGTAGACGAAGCGCAGCTTTTCGCCCCGGCGGCGGCCGGCGAAGTGTCCGATGAAGCGCGCAAGCTCTCGCTCGGCGCCATGACCAACCTCATGTGTCGCGGCCGCAAGCGCGGACTTGCGGGTGTGATCGCGACCCAGCGGCTTGCAAAACTCGCCAAGAACGTCGCCGCTGAGGCGTCGAACTTCCTGATGGGCCGGACCTTTCTCGATATCGACATGGCGCGGGCGGGCGACCTTCTGGGGATGGACAAGCGCTCGACCGAGATGTTCCGCGACCTCGAGCGCGGGCATTTCATCGCGCTCGGGCCGGCGCTGGCGCGGCGTCCACTCAATATCGCGATCGGCGCTGTCGAGACCCAGGCGCGCTCGACAAGCCCAAGGCTCATGCCGTTGCCCGAGGCACGTGGCGAAGATGCGGCGGAGCTGATCTTCACCCCCGGTGCGGACGAAGATATTCGTCAGCCCGTCCGCCGGACGCCACAGCCAGCGCCGCGCCCGACGGCTGATATTCTGGCGCAATTGAGCGCACCGCCGCCCGAGCCGCCGGATGCGGGGCTTTTCCCCGAGATCGACGAAAAAGAACGGGAAGACGCCATCGCCGCAGTTCTTGCGGAAATCCTTGAGGACCCGGATGCGAGCTACCGGTCCGTCGCCGTTCTCTATCAGGATTTTCTCGTCAGATGCCGCATTCGCCGTGTGCCTGGTGCGCCGCCCGATCTTGCCGATTTCAAGCGCCGCTTTGCCGTGGCCCGGGCTGGGGTGGATACCGGGACCGAACAGAGCGAGGTCTGGCAGCAGGCGATGGCGCTTGCCCAGACGCTGAGCGACGATCTTCAGGGCGTCTTTCTCGTTCTCGCCCGTGCGGCCGTTGCCGGCCACCCCTGTCCATCGGACGCTACGCTGGCACGTGCCTATGGCAGTCACTCGACCGGCCGCGCGCGGCGCGTGCTCGCGCATTTCGAAGAGCGGGACCTCATCGTGCTGCGCGAGGACTATTCGGGAAACCGCATCGCCGCCTTTCCCGATCTGGGATGTGAAACCGGTCCGGGCGACCCGAATGGCCCGGCAGCAGGCGATGTCCCGGCGGCGGCGGAATAAGGTTTCCGCGATCGCAAAACTATTGATGGCATTTAACATAAACTGAACTTGTATTGCGCTGAATTCAGCTTAGCGTGCGCGCCCATGATCTATGGGTTCGACATCGGGGGCACAACGATCAAGGGCAATTTTGCCTTTGATGCCAATGGTATTGGCGATCCGGTCCGGGTGTCCACGCCAGCGCGGGATTTCGATGCCTTTGTCGAGGCGCTGGAGGCGCTGATTGCGCAAGCGCCGCAGCGCCCCAAGGGCGTGGCGATATCGATCACGGGGGTAGTCGACCCTGAAACCGGCCGTACGATCTGCGCCAATATTCCAGCGATCGACGGGCTCAAGCTCGAGGAACGCCTTGCCGACCGCCTCGGCGCTCCCGTGATCGTCGCCAATGACGCCGACTGCTTCGCGCTTGCCGAAGCCGAACTCGGCGCCGGACGCGGGCGCCCGATCGTTTTCGGCGCCATCCTGGGCACGGGCGTCGGCGGCGGGCTCGTCGTCGACGGCGCGCTGGTGAACCGGGGCGGTGGCTATGCGGGCGAATGGGGGCACGGCACCATCCTCGCCACTCGGGCCGGCGACCCGCCGCGCGATATCCCGCATTTTGCGTGCGGATGTGGCCGCAAGGGGTGTGTCGACACCGTCGGCGGCGCGCGGGGGCTTGAGCGGCTCCACGCGCATCTGAGCGGCCAGTCGCTATCGAGCGAAGCCATTCTCGCGGCATGGGCCGCTGAAGACGCCGCTGCAAAAGAAACACTCGGCGTCTATATCGAGCTCGTCTCGGCACCGCTCGCGCTCGCGGTCAACGTGACCGGTGCCGACGTCGTGCCGGTAGGCGGCGGGCTCTCGAAGGATTTTGCGTTGGTTGCCGCGCTCGACGGGGCCGTCCGCAGCCGCATTCTGCGGCGGATGGACCGCCCGCTCGTGGTGCCGGCGCAATGCCGGACCGAGCCGGGTTTTCTCGGAGCATGTTTATTAGGTCTACGGCAGTTTGAGTAACAAAGTGATTCTGGAAGTATGCGTTGATGACGCCGACGGCCTTGACGCCGCGGTGGAAGGCGGTGCCGACCGCATCGAGCTCTGTTCCGCGTTGGCATTGGGCGGGCTCACCCCCTCGCCCGGGCTTGTCAAGCAGGCCGTGGACTGCCCCGTGCCCGTTTACGCGATGATCCGCCCCCGTCCCGGCGATTTCGTCTATTCGGATGCGGCGGTGGGAACCATGATGAATGATATCGACTACATCCGGCATCATGGGCTCGACGGAGTGGTTTTCGGCGCAAGCCTGCCCGACGGGCGGCTCGACGCCGGGGTACTGGCGGCGCTTTCGGCTCGCGCGCAAGGGTTGGGACGTACACTTCACCGCGCGTTCGATCTCGTTCCGGAGTTCGACAAGGCGGTCAACCTCGCTGTCGAATTGGGATTCGAGCGCATATTGACCTCCGGCGGCGCGCCGGCTGCGCCCAAGGGACTGGCTGCTTTGCATGCGATCACGGCCTACGCCGGCGACCGTATCGCCATCATGCCCGGCGCGGGGATCAATGCCGCCAATGTCGGGGAGGTGCTCGGCATCGAAGGGATCTCGGAAATCCACGCCTCGTGCTCGATGGAGGTCAAGGCCCCCGGGAGCCCGGCGCAAAAGCTCGGTTTTGAAACCCCAGGCCGCAGAGTAACCTCCGCCGAGATCGTAAAGAACCTCAAGCACGCGATCGCCAGCTTGAAATAATCCCGGCGTCCGCCGCCGCGCGTGGCTTGCGCTGGCCGCGCAAACCGGCGAGAGAACGGGCATGACTGCTTTCGATACGACCCTGCCGATCGATGCCGTCCTTGCGCCGCTTGGAGAAGCGCTCGAGGCGGGCACGCGTGCCGTGCTCGTTGCTCCGCCGGGTGCGGGCAAGACCACGCGCGTGCCACTTGCGTTGCTCGATGCGCCCTGGCGGAAAGGCGGCAAGATCGTCGTACTCGAACCGCGGCGGCTCGCCGCCAGGGCCGCCGCGCGCCGCATGGCCCATACGCTCGGGGAACCCGTCGGTGAGACTGTCGGTTATCGCGTGCGGCTCGACACCAAGGTGAGTGCGAAAACTGCGATCGAGGTCGTCACCGAAGGCGTGTTCACGCGCATGATCCTCGATGACCCCGAACTCACCGGCATAACGGCCGTTCTTTTCGACGAATTTCACGAACGCAGTCTCGACGCCGATCTCGGCCTTGCCCTTGCGCTCGACGCGACGGCCCTGCGTGAGGATCTGCGTTTGCTCGTCATGTCCGCGACCATCGACGGTGCCCGCGTCGCGGAGCTTCTCGGGGATGTGCCGGTCATCGAAAGCGAGGGCCGCGCCCAGGCGGTCGAAACGATCCACATCCCGGCCCCGCCCGAGGCGCGTCTCGATGACAGTGTCACCGCCGCGGTTGCGCGCGCGTTGCGCGAGGAAAGCGGTTCGATCCTCGTCTTCCTGCCCGGCCAGGCCGAAATCCGCCGCATCGCCGATCGCCTCGCGGCAATTGTGCCGCCGGATACCGATATCGCCCCCCTTTACGGACAATTGAGCGGTGCCGAGCAGGACCGGGCGATCCAGCCGGCGCCCAGGGGCCGGCGCAAGATCGTGCTCGCCACCACCATCGCGCAGACCTCGCTCACGATCGAAGGCGTGCGCATCGTCATTGATTCAGGGCTCGCCCGCGTGCCGGTTTATGAGCCCGATACCGGGCTCACCCGACTCGAAACGCGCCGCGTTTCCCGTGCCGCCGCCGATCAGCGCCGGGGCCGCGCCGGGCGCACCGAGCCGGGCATCTGCTACCGCCTCTGGCACGAAGGCCAGACCGCGAGCCTGCAGCCCTTCGACATGCCCGAGATCACGCAGGCGGATCTTTCCAACCTCGTTCTCGATCTTGCCGGCTGGGGCGTCACCGATCCAGGTGCCCTCGCATTCCTCGACCCGCTGCCCGGCCCGGCATGGACCGAAGCGGTCGCGCTCCTCAAGGCGCTCGATGCACTCGATGCGACCGGACGGATCACGCCGCATGGCGCGCTTCTTGAAAGGCTGCCGCTCCATCCGCGCCTCGGACACATGATCGCCAGCGCCGCCGGCGAAGGCGAGGCGGGCGAAGCCGCGCTGGTCGCCGCGATCCTTGCCGAGCCCGGCCTCGGCGGCCACTCCACCAATCTTGCGCACCGGTACGAAGACCTGCGCCAAGAGCGCTCGCGCCGCGCGAACGATGCACGCGCGCTTGCTGTGCGCTGGGCCCAACTCGCTGGCGGCGACGCGCGTACTGGTCCCTCTGCCGACATAGGACGACATCTCGCCCGCGCCTATCCGGACCGCGTGGCGCAGGCGGCGGGAGAGCCGGGGCGCTTCCGGCTCGCCAACGGGCGCGGCGCGCGCCTCGACCCTTCCGATCCGCTGGCAAGAGCGCCTTACCTCGTTGTCGCCGATCTCAGCGGCGCGGCCGCCAGCGCAACAATCCGCTGCGCCGCCGCGATCGAGCGGAGCGATATCGAAGCAGTTTTCGCCGACCGCATCGACACGGCAATCGCCCTCGCCTTCGATCGGCCGGCCAGGGCGGTTCGCGCGCGCAAGGTCACGCGCCTGGGTGCCTTGAAACTCGACGATGCCCCATCCGCGATTCCCGATCTGGACGCCGCCGCACCGCTTCTTGCACAAGGCATCGCAAGCACCGGCATCGGCGCGCTTCCCTGGAACCGGGATCAGAAGGCGCTGCGGAGCCGCGCGACATTTCTGCATGACGCCGTCGGCGATCCATGGCCGGACCTCTCGGACAAGGCTCTGGCACAGGACGGAGCGCCCTGGCTGGTCCCGCACATCTCCGGCCTCACGCGCCTGTCCGAGATCACGGCCGAGCACCTCTCCGCAGCGCTTTACGACCTGCTCCCCTGGGAACTGCGCAACCGGATCGACGCCATGCTTCCGAGCCATTTCGACGCGCCCTCGGGCAGCCGTTTGCCTATCGATTACGAAGCCGAGAACGGTCCGGTACTCGCGATCCGTGTCCAGGAACTTTTCGGGCTCGACCGTCACCCCGCGGTTGCGGACGGCAAGGTCAAGCTGCTGCTTTCACTCCTCTCTCCGGCCCACCGCCCGATCCAGACCACGCGCGATCTTCCCGGCTTCTGGCGCGGAAGTTGGGCGGACGTCGCCAAGGACCTCAAGGGGCGGTATCCCAAGCACTATTGGCCCGACGACCCGCTTTCGGCGCAGGCAACCAACCGCGCCAAGCCGCGGACGGGATAGCTACCCCCGCGCGCTCACCTCCGCGCGCACCGCATCGATCATGGCGAGCGCCGGCACCGCCAGTTCCGCCCCTGCTCGCGTCGTGATGCCCACAGGCCCGTGCGAAGCCGCCATATCCACGTCGAGTGCGGTGAGGTCACCGCGCTGCAGGTCCGCAGCCACCACCGAGCGCGAGATGAACCATACCGCATCGCTCATCAGTACATAGGCTCGCCCGAAGCTATTGGAGACCGTCTCGATGTCCTGGGCGGGGCGCCCGACCGAGTTGGCAACAAGCAGCTCGTCCACGGTCGGCCGGATGATCGCGCCCGGCGGCGGCATCAACACCGCAAAGCGCTCGATCGCCCCCAGGCTCAGCGCCTCCCTTCCGGCAAGCGGATGCTCCGGGCGCACGGCAAGCACGAGGTCCTCGGAATAAAGGTGTTCGAACGTCAGTCCCGTCATGACATCGGTATGCGGCATGCGCCCCACGAAGAAATCGATGGCGCCCGTGCGCAGCAGGTTCAGCAAATGCGGGCTGGGCCCGCTTTCCACCTGCACCCGGCAGGCGAGCGGTCCGCGCGAGAACCGCAGAACGGCGCGCGGCACGACTTCGAGTTCCACCGTCGGCAATGCACCGAGCCGGACGACCGCAGCCTCCGTCTGCGCGTTGGCGACGCTTTCGATCCCCTCTCGCAGCGCGGCCACTGACGTCGTCGCATAGCGCAGAAACATCTCCCCGAAGCCCGTCAGCGCAAGCTTGCGCCGCGATCGGTCGAAGAGGGCGACGCCGAGGATGTTCTCAAGTTCGGCCACGGCCTTGGAAACCGCAGGTTGGCTCAGGCCCAGCGCTTCGCCAGCGCCCACGACACCGCCCTGCCGATTGATCTCGAGAAAGCACGCGACGTGCCGCAGCTTGACGCGGGGATCGATGAGACTGGCGACCATATATTCCTCCTGAATATATATTAGCGCACAGATATCATTTTACGCGCGCGCTGTCTTGGTATTGAGTGCAATTCGGTTATCTATCAGCAACAGGACGGATGATGAGCAAGGTCATTCCGCTCGCCCAAGCGGTGCGGGACAATCTCAATGACGGGGATACCGTCGCATTTGAGGGGTTCACCCACCTCATTCCTCACGCGGCTGCGCATGAGGCGATCCGGCAGGGCAAGAAGGACCTCACCCTGATCCGCATGACGCCGGATATCGTTTACGACCAGATGATCGGCATGGGGCTCGCCAAAAAGGTGATCTTTTCCTACGCCGGCAACCCGGGCGTCGGCCTCCTGCGCCGCATGCGCGACGCCATCGAAAACGGCTATCCGCGCGAAATCGAAACCGTCGAGCACTCCCACGCCGCCATGGCCAACGCCTACGAGGCGGGCGCGGCGGGTATGCCGAGCGCGTTCTTCCGCGGCTACAAGGGGGCCGATCTGCCCAAGGTCAATCCGGAGATCAGGTTCGTCACGTGCCCGTTCTCGGGCGAGGAGCTTGCCGCCGTCCCGGCCCACCGGCCCGATGTGACCTTCATCCACGCCCAGAAAGCCAACAAGAAGGGCGATGTTCTGATCGAGGGCATCGTCGGTGTCCAGAAGGAAGCGGCGCTTGCAGCCAAACGCGTCGTTGTGACGGTCGAAGAGATCGTCGAGGATTTCGAGGGCCTGCATCCCAACCTTACAATCCTGCCCAACTGGACGATTACAGCCATCTCGATTGTCAAAGGCGGCGCGCATCCTTCCTACACACACGGCTATTATGATCGCGACAATGCGGCGTATCTTGAATGGGACAAGGTCTCCGCGGACCGTGAGCTGTTCACCCAATGGATGCGAACCAACGTGCTCGAAGCAACACCGGACATCTTCGCCGAACGGATCAAGGGGCTCCAGGCATGACCGATTTCACCCCCAACGAAATGATGACCATCGCCGCTTCGCGCGCGCTCACTTCAAAGGACGTGTGCTTTGTCGGCATCGGTGCGCCATCGGCGGCGTGCAACGTTGCGCGGCTCACGCACGCGCCGGACATCACTTTGATCTACGAGTCGGGCACGATCGGCACGGCCCCCGACGTTTTGCCGCTTTCGATCGGCGATGGCGAGTTGTGCGAAACCGCCGTCACCACAGTCGCGGTGCCCGAAATGTTCCGCTACTGGCTCCAGGGTGGGCGGATCACCGTCGGCTTCCTGGGTGCGGCGCAGATCGACCGGTTCGGCAATATCAACACCACCGTCATCGGCGATTACCATAACCCCAAGGTCCGCCTGCCGGGCGGCGGCGGTGCACCGGAGATCGCGACCTCCTGCGGGGAGATCTATATCACTCTCAAGCAGGCCAAGCGGTCGATGGTCGAGAAGATCGACTTTTTCACCTCCTTCGGTCATGGCGAGGGCGGCGACCACCGCGAGCGCCTCGGGATCAAGACCAAGGGCCCGACAAAGCTCATCACCGATCTGGCGCTCTGGGAGCCCGATCCGGTGACCAAGGAGTTCACCGTGGTCTCGCTTCATCCCGGCGTCACTCGCGACATGGTGCAGGAAACCTGCGGCTGGACCGTCAAATTCGCCGACGACCTCAAGGAAACGCCTGCCCCCACGGCGGACGAACTCAAGACGCTCCGCGACCTCAACGAGCGCACCCAGCGCGCCCACCACGGAAAGGCGGCATAAGATGGCCGAGGCCTATATCTGCGCCTATGTGCGCACCCCCATCGGACGGTTCGGCGGCGCCCTTTCCTCCGTGCGGCCCGACGATATGGGCGCACTGGTCATCAAAACCCTGATGGAGCGGCACGCCTCCGTCGATTGGGAAGCGGTCGACGACGTCATCTTCGGCAATGCCAACCAGGCGGGCGAAGACAACCGCAACGTCGCACGGATGTCGCTCCTGCTCGCCGGTATGCCAGAAACCGTGACGGGCACAACCATCAACCGGCTGTGCGGGTCCGGCCTCGACGCCGTTCTCACCGCCGCCCGCGCGATCAAGTCCGGCGAGGCCGACCTTCTCATAGCCGGCGGCACGGAATCCATGAGCCGCGCGCCGTTCGTCATGCCAAAGGCCGAGACGGCCTTCTCGCGCAACGCGGAAATCTACGACACCACCATCGGCTGGCGCTTCGTCAATCCCGCGATGAAGCAGAAATACGGCGTCGATTCCATGCCCGAGACCGGCGAAAACGTTGCCGAAGACTACAAGATAAGCCGCCAGGATCAGGATGCATTTGCGCTGAGGAGCCAGCACAACGCCGCAACCGCGCAGGCGAACGGCCGGCTGACCAAAGAGATCGTCCCCGTCACCATCCCGCAGCGCAGGGGCGACCCCATCGTCGTCGATAAAGACGAGCACCCGCGCGAAACCAGTCTCGAAAAGCTCGCCAAGCTGCCGACTCCCTTCCGCGAGGGCGGCTCGGTCACCGCCGGAAACGCCTCGGGAGTCAATGATGGCGCCGCTGCGCTCATTGTCGCCTCGGAAGCCGCTATCAAAAAGCACGGCCTCACCCCGCTCGCCCGCATTCTGGGCGGCGCGACCGCCGGCGTGCCGCCGCGGATCATGGGCATGGGGCCGCTCCCGGCGACACAAAAGCTCTGCGCGCGGCTGGGCATCCGTGCCGACAGCTTCGACCTGATCGAACTCAACGAGGCCTTCGCCAGCCAGTCCATCGCCGTATTGCGCGGCCTCGGCATCCCCGAAGACGCTGCACACGTCAATCCCAATGGGGGCGCTATCGCGCTCGGGCATCCGCTGGGGATGAGCGGCGCGCGGATTGCGGGCACCGCTGCGCTCGAACTGTCCCTCACAGGCAAAAAGACCGCTCTTGCCACCATGTGCATCGGTGTCGGACAGGGCATCGCCGCCGCCCTCGAAGCCGCATAGATCGCCGGGAACATTTCCCGCCCGAGCAGCGTTCGATAAACGTCTAACCCCTTGATGTTCCCTGACTGCCCCGACCTTGTGCCAAAGGCCGGGGCTTTTCTTTTCAGTCCAGCGCGCGGTCGAGGTGGGTATATCCGCCGTCGACGAACAGCCATTGCCCGGTGGTGTGACTTGCGCGCTCGGAGAGGAGGAACACCACCGTGTCGGCGATCTCCCGATCCTCGGTCATG
Organism: Pelagibacterium xiamenense; assembly: GCF_021166475.1. Classification (GTDB taxonomy): domain Bacteria; phylum Pseudomonadota; class Alphaproteobacteria; order Rhizobiales; family Devosiaceae; genus Pelagibacterium; species Pelagibacterium xiamenense. The sequence goes on along the minus strand of NZ_JAJOYS010000001.1, from coordinate 713,944 downwards.
CGCTGGCCGAGCGGGATGCGCCGGGTGATCTCGGCGAGTTTTTCTTCCGCGTTCTCGAAGGTCGCAATCCATTTTTCGTAAAGCGGCGTCATCACCTCTGCGGGGATCACGGCATTGACCCTGATCCCATCCTTGCGCAGCGACGTCGCCCATTCCCGCGTCAGCGAAAGCTGAGCGCCCTTGGCGGCAGTATAGGCGCTCGTGCCGCCCTGGCCGGTCACGGCGGTCTTGGACGAGATGTTGACGATCGCGCCCTTGGTTTCCCGTAGCGCCGGCACGCATAGATGCGCCATCGTATAATAGTGGATGAGGTTTTTTTCGAGCGAGGCGCGGAACGCCGCCGGCCCCGCCTCGAGCCCGATGCCATCGTTGACGCCGGCATTGTTGACCAGCCCGTCGATCCGGCCGAAGGCTTCAAGGATCCGATCGACCGCCCGGACGCACTGTTCGTCGTCCGCCAGGTCTGCCTGGACGAAAAGCGCGTCCGGCGCCAGCGCCTTCAGTTCCGTCTCGAACTCCGGCTTGAGCGGCGACCGCCCGACAATCGCCGGAACCGCTCCCTCGCGTGCGAGCCCAAGCGAAATCGCCCCGCCGATGCCCGCCCCGCCGCCGGTGACGATGACAACCTTGCCTTTGAGATTGAGGTCCATTGGGCTCTCCTTCCATCGCACCCGGTCGCCGGGGAGCGGCCTATATGCCTTGGCCCCTGAACCGGTATTCCTCGCGCGAGGCTGGCTTGATCTCGATGGAGAAGCCCGGTTTCTCGGGCGGCATATAGGCCGCGTTCCTGACCACGCACGGGTCTTCGAAATGCTCGTGCAGATGGTCCACATATTCGACCACGCGACCCTCATGGGTCCCCGCGATCGAGACGTAATCGATCATGGAAAGGTGCTGGACGTATTCACACAGCCCCACGCCGCCCGCGTGCGGGCAAACAGGCAGACCGTATTTGGCCGCCATCAGCATCACCGCCAGGATTTCATTGACGCCGCCCAGCCGGCAACTGTCGATCTGCACCACGTCGATGGCGCCGCGCATGATGAACTGCTTGAACATGATGCGGTTCTGGCACATCTCGCCAGTGGCGACCTTGACCTCGCCTATCCCCTCGCGGATTTTCCGGTGTCCCTCGACGTCATCGGGGCTCGTGGGCTCCTCGATGAACCAGGGCTTGGCGAAGGCGAGCTTGTTGACCCAGTCGATGGCTTCATCGACCTCCCAGACCTGATTGGCATCGATCATGAGATTGCGGTCCGGCCCGATCACTTCGCGGGCGATCGTCAGCCGCCGGATATCGTCCTCGAGGTCGCGCCCGACCTTCATCTTCACATGGTTGAAGCCCTCGTCGACCGCCTCTTGGCAGAGGCGGCGCAGCTTGTCGTCGGGATAGCCGAGCCAGCCAGCGGAGGTGGTATAGCAGGGGTAGCCGTTGGCCTCGAGATCCGCGATCCGCCCGGCCTTGCCCGCCTCTTGTGCCCGGAGCATCTCAAGCGCCTCTTGGGGCGTGATGCAGTCTGTGATGTAGCGGAAGTCGATGCAGCGCACCAACTCCTCGGGGCTCATATCCGCAATGAGGCGCCAGAGCGGTTTGCCCTCGATCTTGGCGTAAAGATCCCAAACCGCGTTGACCACGGCGCCGGTCGCCAGGTGAATGGCGCCCTTATCCGGCCCGATCCAGCGCAGTTGGCTGTCCGAGGTCACGTGGCGCCAGAACTTGCCCATGTCGGCAGTGACGTCGGCCATGTCGAGCCCGACGACGAGATGGCGCATCGCTTCTATCGCCGCACAACAGATCTCGTTGCCCCGCCCAATTGTGAACGTGAGCCCGTGCCCCTCGAGCGAACCGTCGGTCTTGAGGATCACATAGGCCGCCGAATAGTCCGGGTCGGGGTTCATGGCATCCGAGCCATCGAGATGCTGGGAGGTCGGGAAGCGCAGGTCGATGACCTGGATGTCGGTGATGATCGTCATGTCGGGGCTATTCTCGCCAGTGCTCGGATGAAACATCGTAAGGCCAGAGGCGGCGTGCCGCCCCTGGCGCGTTTGGAGAAACGATTACTCGTAAAGGACGGCCTGGATCTCCGGGTCGTCGATATTGGACGCATCGTACCAGTAGAACCCGGTATCGATGGTTTCGGGCACCTCTTCGCCGTTGATCGCGGCGACTGCTGCCGCGACGGTTTCGTACCCGATGCCGATGGGGTTCTGTGTAATGGCGCCGGCCATCGTGCCCGAACGGATAGCCCCGATCTGGGCCGCCCCGGAATCGAAGCCGATCACGACGATGTCGTCTCTGCCGAGTTCCGTCACGCCGTTGACCACACCGATCGCAGACCCTTCATTGGCGCCGAAAACGCCCTTGAGGTCCGGGTTTGCCAAAAGGATCGACTTGGTGATTTCGGTCGATTGCAGGTGGTCGCCGCCGCCATACTGAATTGAGACGATTTCGATGTCGGGATAACTCGCCTCGATCTGGTTGACGAAGCCGTCGCGGCGCTCGATGCCGGTGCGCGAGGTCTGGTCGTGCACCACCAGCGCGATCTGGCCTTCCCCGCCGATCAGTTCGGCCATATGGTCGGCCGCCAGCGCGGCGGCGGCCATGTTGTTGGTCGCTGCGGTCGCCACCGGAATGTCGCTTTCGACACCCGAGTCGAAGGCAACCACCGGAATGCCGGCCTCCTGCGCCTGCTGGAGCAGCGGCGTTGCGGCCTGGCTGTCGAGAGCGGCGAACCCGATGGCGTCCGGCTCACGGGCGAGCGCGGCGGCCAGCATGTCGATCTGCCGGTCGACCTGGGATTCGTTGTCCGGTCCCTCGAAGGTCACATTGACCCCCAGTTCCTCGGCGGCCTGCTCGGCGCCCTGGTTGACGGCCTGCCAGAACTGATGCTGGAAGCCCTTGGAAATCAGCGCGATATCGAGCGTGTCCTGGGCAGACGCCGCGGGCGCCATCCCCAGTATCGCCATGGCACTGGCCGCGGCCAGCAATGTACGTCGATTGAACATGTTCTCCTCCGATGGAATGTATGGTTGTCCAATTGTGGTTATCCGGAGCGGCTTCTTCCGCCCTTCTCTGTCTTGGCGCCGGGCGCAGCCGGCGCGGGGTCACATCGCCTCCTAGCCCGCAGCCGCAGCGCGCTGGCGCCGCAGCATGTCGGCATAGACTGCGAGAATGATGATCGAACCGGTCACGACGGTCTGCCATTCCTGAGCGACCGAAAGTATGCGCAGCCCGTTGGCGAGCACGGCCATGATGAGCGCGCCGATCACCGTGCCAAGTATCGTTCCCTGCCCGCCGCGCAGCGAGGTTCCGCCGATCACGACGGCGGCGATCGCGTCGAGTTCGTAGCCGAGGCCCAGCGCGGGTTGAGCGGAATTCAGCCGCGATCCTATGAGGATACCCGCAACGCCAACGATCGATCCGCCGAGCGCGTAGATCGCGATCTTCCAGCGGTCGGCGTTCACACCCGAAAGCCGCAGCGCTTCCTCGTTCGAGCCCAGGGCGAAGGCATAGCGGCCAAGAATGGTGCGCCCGAGGATGTAGGAGGCGATACCGGCCACAGCGAACAGGATCACGACCCCATTGGGCAGCGGCACGGCGGGGACGATCATCCCCACGATCGAACCTGTCGCGATATCGGTAAATCCGGGCGTGTCGTTGAAGTAGATCGGGCGCGTGCCCGAGATGACCAGCGAGAGACCCTTGAGGATCAGCATCATGCCGAGCGTTGCGATGAACGGCGGCACCTTGAGTTTGGCGACGAACGTGCCCGAAAGCAGGCCCGAGCACGTGCCTGCCAGGATTGCCGCAGCGATGCCGACCGGCATGGGCATGCCGAGATATGTCAGAACCACGCCCGCGATCACCGCGCAGAACGTCATGCCGGTTCCGACCGAAAGATCGATGCCGCCGGTGATGATGATCAGCGTCGCAGCGACCGCAAGAACGCCGTTCACCGACGCGGCCTGCAGGATGGCGATGATATTGGGTGTCTGCATGAAATTGGGCGACGCGAGCGAGAACCCGGCGACCAATGCGATCAGCCCGGCAAAGGCGAGCAACTTTTGTGCACCCTGAGTGCGCAGAAGGTTACCCGGTCCCGGTTTCGACGAAATCGCGCTCATGCCTTCTCTCCCATTTTGGCATCCTCCGAAAGCTCTCCGGCGGGCGCCCTGTTCTCGTTCCGCTGTGTGGCGAGCCGCATAATCTCCTCCTGCGGTGCTCCACCGGGCAAAAATCCTGTCAGCCGGCCCTCACACATCACCGCGATACGGTGCGAGAGCCGAAGGATTTCAGGCAGCTCGGAGGAGATGACGATAATCGCCCGGCCCTGCGCCGCGAGTTGGCTCAGGAGCCTGTAGATTTCGCTTTTCGCCCCCACATCGATGCCGCGCGTGGGTTCGTCGAAGATCAGCACGTCGCAGTCGCGCAAGAGCCATTTGGCGACAACGACCTTCTGCTGATTGCCGCCCGAAAGAAGCCGCGCCTCCTGGCGCTCGGACGGCGTTTTGATCGAAAGCTGGTCGATATATCTGCGTGCAATCGCGCGGATTTCGGGGTCCTTGAGCACGCCCCCGGCACCGGCAAACCGTTCAAGGCTCGCCATCACCACGTTGGTCGCAACGTCCATGCCGGTCGCGAGCCCGAAATGTTTGCGGTCTTCCGAAAGATATCCAATGCCCGCGCGCACCGCGTCCTGCGGCTGTTTGATCGTGATCTTCCGGCCGTGAACGAAAATCTCGCCCGACGCGAGCGGATCGGCGCCGAAGATGACCCGCGCAACTTCCGTCCGCCCGGCGCCCATGAGCCCCGCAAAGCCGAGAATTTCACCCTTTTTTACCGAGAAGCTCACATCCTGCACTTCGCGCCCGCGATTGAGGTTCCTGACCTCCAGAACGGTCTCTGCATCAGCGAGGTCGGGGATCGCCGGCGGTTCGTCGGAAATTTCGCGGCCAACCATCATCGAGATGATCTTTTCCACCGGCGTATCGGCGGCGGGGACGGTGCCTACATATTCGCCGTCTCGCATCACGGTCACCCGGTCGGCGATGCGCTTGAGCTCATCCATCTTGTGAGAGATGTAGATAATCCCGACGCCTTCCGCCTTGAGCTTGCGGATGATGCGGAAAAGCTCGTTGATCTCCGCGTCGTTGAGCGCCGCGGTCGGCTCGTCCATGATCAGTACGCGGCTCTTGTGGGAAAGTGCCTTGGCGATCTCGATCATCTGCTGCTTGGCGATCGTGAGCTGCGAGACCGGCGTGCGCGGATCGAGTTTCAGATGGATCTGCTCAAAGAGCGCCGCCGCTTCGGCGTTGAGCTTCTTCTCGTCGATCAGGAGCCCGCCGGCAGTACGCGGCTCGCGCCCGATGAAAATGTTCTGCGCGGCGTTGAGATCGCGCATCAGCGACAGTTCCTGATGAATGATGCCGATGCCCATTTCCTGCGCCTGGCGCGGCGAAGCGATCTCCACGGGCCTGCCGTCATGTTCGATGGTTCCCGCGTCGGCGGCATAGATGCCCGAAAGCACCTTCATGAGCGTCGATTTGCCCGCCCCGTTTTCGCCCATAAGCGCGTGAACTTCGCCTGATCGCACCTCGAAGTTCACCGATTTGAGCGCATGGACGCCGGGGAACGACTTGTCGATCCCTTTCATCGAAATCAGCGGTGCCGCCTGGACGGTTTCCATCGCCGCGCTCATCGGGTCGGCTCCAATCCATAAAAACGCGTGGCCGTTCCCGAAAGAATGTCAGCGCGCTCCGCGTCCGAAAGGGGCGAAATCAACGCGTCGGTCACCTTGGCCCAGAAACCGTAATCGGCAGCGAGATTGACAACAGGCCAGTCCGATCCCCACGCGATCCGGTTCGCACCGAACCAGCCAAGGAGCTGATCAAGAACCGGCGCCAGAAAACGCGCCGTGGCCGCAGGCGTTGTCACATTCTCTGGTGGCATTTCGTTGAGCAGGCCGGAAAGCTTGCAGCAAACCCGCGGCAACGCGGCCAACTCCGCCATTGCGCGCGCCCATTGCGCGCGCTCGGGCGCGTCGTCGGGAAGCGAAAGATCGGGCTTGGCCGCGTGATCGATGACGACCGGCAGGTCGGGATTTGCCCGCGCGAAAGCGAGTACCGCATCGATCTGGGCCGGCTTGGCGAGCGCATCGAAGCGCAGGCCCAGTTCGGTCAGTTTTGCCACCGCCTCGCGCCCCGGACGCGTCACGATCCAGTCGGGCTCGGCAATATCCTGAAGCATCGGCCGCACGCCCTTGAAAAGGGGGTCGGCCGCAAGCCGTTCAAGATCGCTCGCGGCGTCAGGTGACGACAGGTCCACCCATCCGACAACGCCCGTCGCCCTTACGTCAGCCGTGGCGCAATCCAGCAGGAACTCCGTTTCCGCCACCGTCGGCGCAGCCTGCACCAGCACGCGCTGCGCGACGCCGAGCCCCACAGACGCCGCATCGTGATCTGCGGCGCCGAAATCGCGGTAGATCGGCTCAAGGTCCGGCGTCAACCAGTCATAATCTTCCCGGGCGAGTGTCCAGTAATGGCAATGCGCGTCGATGCGACCGCCGGTCATATCGTCACCCCGCCATCGACCAGCAGCGCCTGCCCCGAAACGAACTGCGATTCATCCGAGAGCAGATAGACCGCCATCGGCGTGATGTCGTCGACCGTCGCCAACCGCCCCATGGGTTGCCGGGCGATGAAGGCCTGCTCGGCGGCGACAGGGTCAGGGAATGCCGCGATCCTGTCGCGCAGCGACGGCGTGTCGACCGTGCCGGGGCACAGCGCGTTGCAGCGCAGCCCCTTGGTCACGTAGTCCGCCGCCATCGCTTTCGTGAACCCGATCACCGCTGCCTTGGTCGTGCCGTAGACCAGCCGGTTGGGAAATCCCTTGGTGGAGGACGCCATCGAGGACATGTTGAGGATCGAGGCCGTCCCGACGGCCTCGGCCCGGCGCAGGAGGCCCGGCAGGAAGGCTTTGACTGTCCGGTACATGGCCTTGATGTTGAGGTCGAAGCTGAAATCCCACTCGGGCTCGGTCACCGCTTCGATCGTGCCGTTATGAACGAAGCCCGCGCAGTTGAAGATCCCGTCGAGATCGGGAAGCTCGGCGGCCAGCGCGTTGACCGCCGCGGTATCGAGCACATCGAGCGGGTGGCTCTCGATCTTCGTGTGCTCTTCGCTCAGCTCGCGCAGGCCGCCCGCGTTGATGTCGGTCGCAAACACACGTGCGCCTTCCTTGGCAAACGCGATGGCGCTTGCGCGGCCAATGCCCTGCGCAGCCGCAGAAACGAATATGGATTTTCCCGCCAGTCGCATCGCGGTGATTGCCTCCCTTCAATCGCCGTTGCGTTTCTTATATGAACATACTATTCATAAATGAACACGCACCGCAAGAGGAAAACCGCGATGGGAGAGGCGGAGACGGTCAAAAGCGCGCGCGGGGGCAGCGAGGAGCGCTACCGCGCCCCGGCGCTCGACAAGGGGCTCGACATTCTCGAACTGCTGTCTACCCAGTCGGGCGGAATGACGCGGGGGGAAATCGTCAAGGCGATGGACCGCAGTCCCTCGGAAATCTACCGCATGCTCGAGCGGCTGGTGGCACGCGAATATGTGTCGCGCTCACCCGAAGGCGACCGGTACTCGCTTTCGCTCAAGCTATTCGTGCTTGCCCACCGGCACCCGCCGGTCCGCCGTCTCGTCACGCGCGCGCTGCCGCTGATGGACGCGTTTTCCCGCGATTCCCGGCAGTCCCTGCATCTCGTTGTCGAGGACCGGGGCCATGCGCTCGTCGTGGGACAGGCGCACTGCCCGGCCAATTGGGAGTTCGGCGTGCGCGTGGGCGCCGAGATCGACCTGCTGCATACCGGATCGGGGCTGACGCTTCTCGCCTATCAGGACGAGCACGCGCGCGAAGCCCTCGAGGTGCGGTGGGAAGGTTCGGAGCGCATCGCCGAACTTGCGGCCCTTGAGGATACGTTATCGGCGATCCGCATGACCGGCTACCGCATCGGCGAGAGCCAGCAAATCCGCGGGGTCAACGATATCACCGTTCCCGTTCTCTCCCCCGAGGGCTACGGCATCGCCGTGCTCACCTGCCCTTATCTCGAGCGGCTCGACCAGGACGATCACGCCACCATTGAGGAAACGCTGGAACTCCTCATGAGGGTCGCCGAGACGCTCTCGCTGAGGTAGAACCATCGGGCGCCCCGCGCGTTGGCCCATGGCAAACCAAACGGGAGGACCTGCGATGCCTGCGCTCGACACCACAATTCCCCGCCTCGGGTTCGGCACCAATGTCCGCAAGGGCTCGGACGGTATCCGCGCCATCGTTCATGCGCTCGAAACCGGATACCGGCACATCGACACCGCTCAGGACTATCAGACCGAGGGCGAGGTCGGCGCCGCGGTCGCGCAATCGGGTCTGCCGCGCTCGGAGGTGTTCGTCACGACCAAGATCGCACCGCGCAATTTCGGCCCGGGCGCCCTCATCCCTTCGCTCGAAAAGAGCCTTGAGACGACAAAGCTCGAGCAGTTCGACCTGGTCCTCATCCACTGGCCCTCACCGCATGGCGAAGTGCCGCTAGAGGTCTATCTCACGCAGCTCGCCGAGGCGCAGGACAAGGGGCTCACCCGGCTCATGGGCGTTTCGAACTTCACCATCGCGCTTCTCGAAGAGTCCGCGAAAATCCTCGGCGCGGGCCGGATCGCGACCAATCAGATCGAGCTCAACCCGGTGATGCAGAACAAGACACTCGCGGACTACTGCATGAATGCCGGTGTTCTGGTCACCTGCTATCGCCCCATCGCCCGCGGCGCGCTTTCGAGCGAGAACATCCTCGCCGATATCGCCGAAGCCCACAGCGCCACAACCGAACAGGTCAGCCTCGCCTTTGAACTCGCCAAGGGCTATTGCGCCATCCCGACCTCGGGCAATCCCCAGCACATCAGGTCCAATTACGCCGCGGTCAACCTCAAGCTCTCGGATGCGGACATCGCCCGCATCGAGACGATGGACCGCAACCACCGCACCGTCGATCCGGAATGGGCGCCAGAATGGGATTGACGCCTATTCGTGGAATGCCGCGACCGTCTCGCGGCGCCCAAGCATCATCGCATCGGCGACCTGCCGGAGCGGGGTGACGTCGACGTCGCTTTCGCCCAGCGCCAGAAGCTGCGCGAAATGTGCGTAAATCCCGGGATATTCCCGATCCTCACCGTCAACCACGCTCTCGCCGTCAACCGCCATCTTCGCGCCGCCCTCGGACAGCGCCAGCGTGCCCTTGTCGGTCTCCACGGTGATGTCCCAGCTCTGGGGCCCTTCCTGACGCCAGTCGAAATCGCCCTTCACCGCAATCCCGCCTGCGGTGACGAAATCCACCTGCGCCGCAATCGGCGTCTGGCAATTGGCGGGAAATTCGAGATTGGCGCGGGTCACATGGATCGGCTCGGGCAGGATTGCCGTCAGGATCGAGAGCCCGTTGATGCCGGGATCGAAGACCCCGAGCCCGCCGGCTTCCCAGATCCATTTCTGCCCCGGATGCCAGTGTTTGACGTCCTCGCGCCAGACGATTTCTACCGCGGTCAGCGTCTTGTCCCTGAGCCATTCGCGCGCCGGCGCCACGGCCGGCGCATAGCGCGAATGCCATGTCGCGAACAGCACGACGCCCTTCTCGCGCGCCATCGCCTCGAGCGCCGCGACCTCGGAAAGCGTCGCGCCCGGTGGCTTTTCCAGGAGCACGTGCTTGCCTGCGGCAATGGCCTTTTGCGCATACTCGAACCGCACCTGCGGCGGAGTGCACAGCGCGACGACACCGATATCGGGCCGGTTCTCGAACAGCTCTTCGAGCGTCGCGAAATTGTCGACACCCTCGGCGCGCGCGTTCCGGCTCACGGCCGCGGCGAGCTCGAAATCCGGGTTCTCCGCGATAGACGGCACGTGCTGGTCGCGTGCGATCTTGCCGAAGCCGGCGATAGCGATCTTGTGGGCCATCAGTGCGAATCCTTGGGCACGGCCTTGCCGCGCTTGCCTTTGAGGAAGTCGAAGTCGGCGCCCGTATGGGCCTGCTGCACGTGATCGAGGAAGAGCCTCGCATAACCGGATTCCGGCTGGTCGGGCAGCGGCTTCCATTCGGTGAGCCGGCGCGCGATTTCTTCGTCAGAGACGTCGAGATGCAGCCGCCGGTTCTCCACGTCCACCTCGATCATGTCGCCCGTCCGCACCACCGCCAGCGGGCCACCCACCGCGGCCTCGGGGGAGGTGTGCAGGATCACCGTGCCATAGGCGGTGCCCGACATGCGCGCATCGGAAATGCGGATCATATCCTTGATCCCCTTGCGCAATACCTTGGGCGGAAGGCCCATATTGCCGACCTCGGCCATGCCCGGATACCCCTTGGGCCCGCAGTTCTTCATGACCATGATGCAGTTCTCGTCGATGTCGAGATCCTCGTCGTTGATCCGCGCCTTGTAGTCGTCGATATCCTCGAAAACCACGGCACGGCCCCGGTGCTGCATCAGATGCGGGCTTGCTGCCGAGGGCTTCAGAACGGCGCCGTTCGGCGCGAGGTTGCCCTTCAGAACCGCGATGCCGCCATGGGCGGTCAGCGCCTTGTCGACCGGGCGGATCACCTCTTCGTTCCAGTTTTTGACCTCGGAAACCTCCTCGGCCATCGTCTTGCCCGAAACCGTCAGTGCATCGCCATGGAGCTTGCCGCCGTCGAGCAGCGACTTGAGCACCACCGGCAGGCCGCCCGCATAGAAGAACTCCTCCATCAGGAACCGGCCCGAAGGCATCAGATCAACAATGGTGGCAACGTCACGGCCAAGCGCATCCCAGTCGTCGAGCGTAAGATCGATGCCCACGCGGCCGGCAAGTGCGAGAAGGTGAATCACCGCGTTGGTCGAGCCGCCGATGGCGCCGTTTGTGCGGATTGCATTTTCGAACGCCTGACGCGTCAGGATATCGGATGGTTTCAGATCGTCCTTCACCATATCGACGATGCGCCGCCCCGTGAGCTGCGCCATCACCCGGCGCCTGCTGTCGACGGCGGGGATAGCCGCGTTGCCCGACAGCGCCATGCCGAGCGCTTCGGCCATCGATGCCATGGTCGAGGCCGTTCCCATGGTGTTGCACGACCCCGGCGAGCGCGACATCGCCTGCTCGGCTTCGAGGAAATCCTCGCGGGTCATCTCGCCGGCCTTGATCGCCTCGCTCATCTGCCAGAGCGCCGTGCCCGACCCGACGCGTTCGCCCCGGAACCAGCCGTTGAGCATCGGTCCGCCGGTCACGACGATGGCCGGAATATCGACGCTCGACGCGCCCATCAGCAGCGCCGGGGTGGTTTTGTCGCAGCCCACCATCAGCACGACGCCGTCGACCGGATTGGCGCGCAGCGCCTCCTCGACATCCATCGCGGCGAGGTTGCGGTACATCATCGCCGATGGCCGCAGGGAGCTTTCCCCCGTTGAAAAAACGGGGAACTCCACAGGCAGCCCGCCGGCTTCATAGACGCCGTTCTTCACGCGCTGGGCGAGATCACGCAGATGCGCGTTGCACGGGGTCAGTTCCGACCAGGTGTTGCAGATGCCGATCACCGGGCGACCATCGAAAAGGTCGGCTGGAAGCCCCTGGTTCTTCATCCAGGAGCGGTGATAGATGTTGTCGCGGGTGTCGCCGCCATACCATTCCTGGGAGCGCAGCTTGCGCGGCCAGGGGGCTTTCTGAAACGTCATAGTGTAATTCCCTAGAGCGTGGCCACGGTGACGAGCGTATCGGGATCGGTCGCTTCGTCCACCGCGATGGGGTTCTTGAGCGCGAGCCCGAAATCGGGCGCGGAAATCTCAAAAATATCGCCGGCACGCGTGGAAATGCCGTCGGCGAAGGAAAGCGTCGCTGTGCCGAACATATGTACATGCACATCGCCCGGCACGCGGAAGATGTCGTATTTGAAGTGATGGTGCTCGAGATTGTCGATGGTGTGGGACATGTTGTCCTCACCGGAAAGGAACGGCTTTTCCCAAAGCGTTTCTCCCTCACGCGAAATCTTCGATATCCCCCGGATATCGCGCGGCAGGTCGCCGACAAGGATTTCCGGACCGATCGACGCGTGGCGCAATTTCGAGTGCGCGAGGAAGAGATAATTCTGCCGCTCGGTCACGTGGTCGGAAAATTCGTTGGCGAGCGCAAACCCGATCCGGGTCGGCGTTCCATCCGGGGCAATCACATATATCCCGGCGATTTCCGGTTCTTCGCCCGCATCGAGCGCAAAACACGGCGAAGGGATCGCCTTGCCGGGCGCGACGAGCGCGTGGCCATTGCCCTTATAGAACCATTCGGGCTGCACGCCGCATTTGCCATTCGCCGACTTGCCCTTTTCGACGCCCATCCTGAACATCTTCATGGACTCGGTCAGTTCCGTCTCGGGCTTGTCGGCGGCGTGCATCTTGTCGCGAGTCTGGGCCGAACCCAGGTGCGTGAGGCCGGTGCCCGTCAGATGCAAATGCGCCGGATCGGGGTGCGTGATGGGGGAAAGCATCCGCCCCTCGGCATAGGCTGCGCCAAGATCGACCTCATCGCCCAGCCCCAGCGCGGCAATCCGCGCGCCAAGCGTCTGGCCGTTGGCGATCGCATCGCTTGCAAGCGCGAGAACGCTCTGCGCACCGTTGACGACCCGCGCAGTATCGCCTTCGCGCGCGACAACACGCACCTGCCCGTCAGCTCCGAGCACTTGAGAAATCAGCACCGCAACACCTCATGAATTGATAGAACGGCGCGGGCAAGATGGCCCGCGCCGGATGCCGCCCTAGGCGGCCTTGGTCTTGTTGTAGACGTCGAAGATCACGGCCGCGAGCAGCACGAGGCCCTTGATCATCTGTTGCCAGTCGATGCCGATGCCCATGATCGACATGCCGTTGTTCATCACACCCATGATGAACGCGCCAATCACCGCACCCACGATCGTCCCCACGCCACCGGCCATCGACGCACCGCCGATGAAGACAGCCGCGATCACATCGAGCTCGAACGTCTCGCCCGCCTTGGGCGTCGCCATGTTGAGCCGGGCCGCGAAGACAAGCCCCGCCAGCGCGGCGAGCATGCCCATATTGGCAAACACCAGGAAGGTCAGCCGTTCGGAGTTGATACCCGAAAGCTTGGCCGCCTTCTGGTTGCCGCCGACGGCATAGATCCGCCGCCCGATGGTGGTCTGCCGAGCGATGAAGCTGTAACCCGCGATCAGCACCGCCATGATGATGAAAACATTGGGCAGGCCGCGCGAGGTGGCCAACAAATAGACGAGCCAGACAATCGCACCGGCCACGATAATGTTGCGGGCGACGAAGAATGCGAATGGCTCGTCAGGCGTGCCGTGCTTCTGCTCCTTGGCGCGCGAGCGCACCGAGAGCCACACGAGGATCGCCGCCACCGCAACGCCGAGGAACAGCGAGAAGAGGTGCAGGCCATCGCCTCCGAAGAGGTCGGGGATGAACCCCGTCGAGATCATGCGGAACCCGTCCGGGAACGGGCCGACCGACTGACCGGCCAGCAGCGCCATCATCATACCTTTGAAGACCAGCATGCCCGCGAGGGTCACGATGAAGCTCGGGATCTTCCAATAGGCGATCCAATAGCCCTGGATCGCCCCGATCAGGGCGCCGACGGCCAGGCAGATGATCGCCGCGGGGACCCACGGGATATTGTAGTTGACGATCAGCGTCGCCGAGAGCGCGCCGATAAAGCCCATGACCGAGCCGACCGACAGGTCGATATGCCCGCACACGATGACGAGCAGCATCCCCACGGCCATGATGATCACGTAGGAGTTCTGCAGCACGAGGTTGGTGAGGTTCACCGGCTTGAGCAGAATTCCGCCTGTCGATATCTGGAAGAACGCCATGATGACGATGAGCGCGAGCAGGATGCCGTATTCGCGCACGTGCGTCTTGAGATAGTCGAGGATCGGCGGCCGGCCCGCCGGCGCCCGGGTGGAGGTCGCTTCGGTCATGCCGCCATCCCTCCCTTTTGCAGAATCATGCTCATGATTTTCTCCTGGCTCGCTTCGGCGATGGGCAATTGCCCCAGGAACTGCCCCTTGTTCATCACATAGATGCGGTCGCACGTCCCGAGCAGTTCCGGCATTTCCGAAGAGATGACGATAATGCCCTTACCCTGCCGGGCGAGGTCGTTGATGATTGTGTAGATTTCGTATTTGGCGCCGACGTCGATACCGCGGGTCGGCTCGTCGAGAATAAGGATGTCGGGCTCGGCATAGAGCCATTTCGAGAGCACCACCTTTTGCTGGTTGCCGCCCGAAAGGTTCACCGTCTTCTGCCCGATCCCCGAGCACTTGATTGCGAGCGCCTTGCGGTATTCCTCGGCGACGATCCGTTCCTTGTGGTCGTCGACGACAACGCCGTTGGCGACGCCCTTCAAATTGGCGAGCGGGATATTGCGCCTGATCGTCTGGTCGAGCACCAGCCCATACTGCTTGCGGTCCTCGGTGGCGTAACAGATGCCGCTGGCAATCGCCTTTTCGACGGTGGACACGTCCACCTTCTGCCCGCGCAGGTAGACCTCGCCCGAAATCCGGTCGCCATAGGATTTACCGAACAGGCTCATTGCCAGTTCGGTCCGTCCGGCACCCATGAGCCCCGCGATGCCAACGACCTCGCCGGCTTTGACTTCGAAACTCACGTCGTCAACGATCTTGCGATCGGTGTGGATCGGATGATGCGCCGTCCAGTTCCTGACTTCGAGCAGCGTTTCGCCGACTTCGTGATCGCGCTTGGGGAAGCGGTCCGAGAGCGACCGGCCCACCATATCGCGCACGATGTCGCCTTCGCTGATCTCGCGGGCATGGCAGTCCATGGTCGAGACCGTGGCGCCGTCGCGCAGAACGGTGATGCGGTCGGCAACCTGCGAGATTTCATTGAGCTTGTGGGAAATCAGGATCGAGGAGACGCCCTTGTGCTTCAAGTCCACGAGCAGCTCGAGCAGCGCCTGGCTGTCGTTCTCGTTGAGCGACGAGGTGGGCTCGTCGAGAATGAGCAGCTTCACCTCTTTCGAAAGCGCCTTGGCGATCTCGACGAGCTGCTGCTTGCCCAGCCCCAAATGGGTCACCTTGGTGCGCGGCGATTCCTTGAGGCCGACGCGCTGCAAGAGCTCTTCGGTGCGCCGGTAGGTCTCGCTCCAGTCGACGATACCGCGCTCGGCGCGTTCGTTGCCGAGAAATATGTTCTCGGCGATCGAGAGCAGGGGAACCAGCGCGAGTTCCTGGTGGATGATGACAATGCCGGCATGCTCGCTGTCGGCGATGCCGTGAAAGTGCCGCTCTTCGCCTTCGAAGACGATCTGCCCTTCATATTCTCCCGAAGGATAGACCCCCGAGAGGACCTTCATAAGCGTGGATTTACCCGCGCCGTTTTCCCCCACCAGAGCATGGATTTCACCCTGCTCGACGGTGAGGTTCACATTGTCGAGGGCATTGACGCCGGGAAACGTCTTGGTAATGCCCCGCATTTCGAGAATGGCGGTCATGGTCGGCCTCTAAAAGCCATTACGGAAAAAACCGGACGTGCGGTTCCGAGGCAGCCCCGGAACCGCACCATTTCACAAGGAACGCCGGTTATTCGACAATCTGCTCGCGGGTATAATATCCGGAGCCGACCAGCACGTCTTCCCAGTTCTCCTCGGTGACCAGCACCGGGTTGAGCAGGTAGGACGGCACGACCTTGACGCCGTTGTCATAGGTTTCGGTATCGTTGATCTCGGGATCGACGCCTTCGAGCACCGCCGAAACCATGCCCACGGTCACGCGGGCGAGCTCACGGGTATCCTTGAAGATCGTGGAGTACTGCTCGCCGGCGAGGATCGCCTTGACCGACGGGACTTCCGCATCCTGGCCGGAGATGATCGGCATGGGCAGATCGTCCGAACCGTAGCCGACACCCTTGAGCGAGGAAATGATCCCGATCGAAAGCCCGTCATAGGGCGAAAGCACGGCGTCGACCGTATCGTCGGAATAGTAGGCGCTCAGAAGGTTGTCCATGCGGGCCTGGGCGACCGAGCCGTCCCAGCGCAGCGTGCCGACGGTATCCATGCCCGTCTGGCCCGACTTCACGACAAGCGTGCCGTCGTCGATATGGGGCTGCAGGACGCTCATGGCGCCATCGTAGAAGAAGTAGGCGTTGTTATCGTCCGGCGAGCCGCCGAACAGTTCGATATTGAACGGGCCTTCGTTCTCGCCCACGCCGAGACCGTCGAGCAGCGACTGCCCCTGCTGCACGCCGACCTGGAAGTTGTCGAACGTTGCGTAGTAGTCGACGTTCTCCGAACCGCGGATCAGGCGATCGTAGGCGATAACCGGAATGCCGCTGGCGGCGGCGGTTTCGAGCGCACCGGTCAGCGTCGTGCCGTCGATGGCCGCGATCACGAGCGCATCGGCACCGCGCACGATCATGTTTTCGATCTGCGCGAGCTGGTTGGGGATATCGTCTTCGGCGTACTGCAGGTCGGTCGAAAAGCCGGCGGCCTCGAACTGCTCGACCATCGAGTTGCCGTCGGAAATCCAACGTGCGGAGGACTGCGTCGGCATCGAGATGCCCACAAGACCCTTGTCCTGCGCAACTGCGGGCCCAGCCGTCAGCGCAGCGCCGACCACCAGGGCGCCAACGCCCATCATAAGTGATTTCATGTGTGTCTCTCTCCCTAACAATTGGCGCCGCGGAAGTGTCCCCATCGGCCCCTGACACCGCGCCGGTCTGATGCCGGCGCGACGCTACGTTTGCATATAGTATGATTATTTGTAAAGCAGGATTCTATCGGCCCCGCGCGTACCGGCGCGCTACGACACCCCCAGCGCCTGGGAGGCGCGGTCCACGCCGGATCGAATCGCATGGCGCATGGCCTCACGCGCATCGTCCGGCCGACGGTCAGCGATGGCCTCGGCGATATCGCGATGCAGCCCCACCGCGCGGTCGAACGCCTCACCCCCTTCGACGGGGGAACTGACCTTGAAAGCGGCAGTGAGCGCCACCTCGACCACGGCGCTCAGGGACACCATGAACGGATTGCCCGAAGCGTCGGCAACGACCTTGTGGAATTCAAGATCGTTTTGCGCGAACTCCTCGGCGCTTTGGCCGGTGCGCTCCATCTGGCCGAGCCAGGACATCAGCGCCTCGACATGCTCGCCGCTCCTGCGCTCCGCCGCCAGCGCCGCGGCTTCAGGCTCGACCGCCATGCGCACTTCGGCAAGGTGATGGACGAAATTGATGTCCAGCCCGGTTTCCAGATGCCAGGCGAGAAGGTCCGGATCGAACATGTTCCAGCGCGCACGGGGCAAGACGCGGGTGCCGACACGGGCGCGCGCCTCGATCAATCCCTTGGCCGAAAGCGTCTTGAGTGCCTCGCGCAGAACCGTGCGGGAAACGCCGAACTGCTCGGTCAACTCCGTGTCCCCGGGCAAGATCCCCCCTTCGGGATAATCCCCCTGCACAATCGCGGTACCGAGTGCCCAGATCACCTGGGAGTGGAAATTTCGCGGCCGCATGCGTCCCCCTGATCCCCTACGGTCGGCGCCTGCGCCTCCCGCTTCCGTCGTCTCGCTCATCGCTTTCAAACCTTGCCGACTGGCCTTTCGCCCTCCGGATCCTCCCGATCCCTCAATGGCAATATAGGCCACCCAAAAAGATTATAATAGGATAAATAATGAACGCTGGAGCGGCCGGTTGAGGTTGCAGCTCACCAAGAGCGTGTTAGCCTCGATCAAAGAGACTCACCCAAAAAGCTAAGAGCGTCATCTTGGACCAGCTGTTCGCGCGACCGCAAGCCGATCCCAAACATGTTCTGCGCGACGTTTTCGGCTATGACGCGTTCCGGGGGCAGCAGGAAGCCGTCGTCCGGCAGGTTACGGAAGGCGGCGACGCCGTCGTGCTTTTCCCCACCGGCGCGGGCAAGTCGCTGTGCTACCAGATCCCCGCCATTGCGCGGCCGGGTGTCGGCATCGTCATTTCGCCCCTGATAGCGCTCATGCGCGACCAGGTCGAGGCGCTGCGGCAGGCCGGGGTCAATGCCGCGGCGCTCAATTCCTCGCTCTCGGGCGCGGAAGCGTCCGCGGTGCGCGATCAGCTTCTCTCGGGCGAACTCGACCTCCTCTACGTCGCCCCGGAGCGCGCGACGACGCCGGGCTTCATCCAGTTGCTCGAGCGCGCCGAGATCGCCCTGTTCGCCATCGACGAGGCCCATTGCGTCAGCCAATGGGGACACGATTTCCGCCCAGAATACCGCGCGCTCGCAGATTTCACCGCGCAGTTCCCCGGCGTGCCGCGCGTCGCCCTCACGGCCACCGCCGACCCCATGACGCGCACCGACATCATCGAGCGGCTCGGGCTTTCGGACGCCGAGGTGTTCATCTCGAGCTTCGACAGGCCGAACATCGCCTACACCATTGTCGAGCGCGCAAACGCCAAGACCCAGCTCAAGAGCTTCCTCGCCAGGCACGAGGGCGCAAGCGGCATTGTCTACTGCCTTTCGCGCGCCAAGGTCGAGGCGACCGCCGAATGGCTCAATGCCCAGGGTATCCGCGCGTTGCCCTATCACGCCGGGCTCGCGCCCGACATCCGCATGGCCAATCAGGATGCGTTCCTCAAGGAGGACGGGTTGTGCCTCGTCGCCACCGTCGCCTTCGGCATGGGGATCGACAAGCCGGATGTGCGCTATGTCGCCCATCTCGATCTGCCCGCGACCATCGAAGCCTATTATCAGGAAACCGGCCGCGCGGGCCGCGACGGCCAGCCATCCGATGCGTGGATGTGCTATGGGATGGCCGACGTCGTCCAGCGCCGCCGCATGATCGAGGAGGGCAACGCGCCCGACGCGGTCAAAACCATCGAGCGCCGCAAACTCAACGCACTGCTCGGGGTCTGCGAAACCGCCGATTGCCGCCGCAAGGCGATCCTTGCGCATTTCGGTGAGGACCACGCCGGCAATTGCGGCAACTGCGATACCTGCCTTGCTCCGGTCGAAACGTGGGACGGCACCGACGCCGCGATCAAGGCTCTCGCCGCCATCTATCGCACCGGCCAGCGGTTCGGCGCCGGGCACATCGTCGACGTGTTGACCGGCAAAACCACGAACAAGGTCACCCGCTTCCGCCATGACGAGCAGCCCGTCTTCGGCGCGGGCCGCGACATCAACGCCAGGACCTGGCACTCCGTGCTGCGCCAGTTGATGGCGATGGGACTGATCCACACCGATCATGCCGGACACGGCGCGCTTTATCTCGACGCGGAGGCCCGCGCGGTCTTCAGGAACGAGCGTCAGATCACGTTCCGCAAGGACGCGGCGCGCCAGACCACCGAATCCCTCAAGCGTTCGCGCGGCCCGGTGGATCTCTCGGGGGAACACCAGCCCGTTTTCGAAGCCCTGCGCTCCGAACGCACCCGGCTCGCCCGCGAGCAAGGCGTACCGCCCTACGTCATCTTCCACGATTCGACGCTCAAGGTGATGGCCGTCGAGCGCCCTCAATCGCGCGACGCGATGATGAACCTGCCCGGCGTCGGGCAGGCCAAGCTCGACCGCTACGGCGATGCCTTCCTCGCGGTGCTCGGGCAGTTCGCGCCGGGGTAAGCCGAAGTCACACCCGCATCGGCCGCCCGTCCCGGTCGAACCGGTGGATCTGGCTCTCGACAGGCGAGACGGAAATCCTCTCCCCCACCGGATGCCGGCTCGTGCCTTCCTGACGCACGATCAGCGGCTCGTCCGAGCCGATCTCGACATAGATGTAGGAATCCGACCCCAGATTCTCGGTGTGCACCACCTCGCCCGACCAGCGCCCATCGGAGGTTATCCGGATGTGCTCGGACCTGACCCCGAGCGTCGTCGCCCGGAAGGCGTCGGCAAACTCCCCGTTGAGGAAGTTCATCTTGGGACTGCCGATGAACCCTGCAACGAAGAGCGATTGCGGGTTCTCGTAAAGCTCGAGGGGCGTGCCCACCTGCTCGATCACCCCGTCGCGCAGCACGCAAATCCGGTCCGCCAGCGTCATGGCCTCGACCTGATCGTGGGTCACATAGATCATCGTCGTCTTTGCCATATCGTGGTGGAGCTTGGCGATCTCGAGCCGGGTCGCGACACGCAGCGCGGCGTCGAGGTTCGAGAGCGGCTCGTCGAACAGGAACACTTTGGGGTCGCGCACGATAGCCCGGCCGATCGCCACACGCTGGCGCTGGCCGCCCGACAATTGCTTGGGCAAGCGGTCGAGATAGGGCTCGATCTGCAGCAGTTGCGCGGCCTTCAGAACCCGCTCGCGGATCTGCTCTTTCGTCCCCTTCGCGAGCTGCATGCCGAAGGCCATGTTGTCGTAGACCGTCATGTGCGGATAAAGCGCGTACGACTGGAATACCATGGCGATACCGCGCTTGGAGGGCGTCAGCCCGTTGACCACCTCCCCGTCGAAGAGCAATTCGCCCGAGGTGATGTTTTCAAGCCCGGCAATGAGCCGCAGAAGTGTCGATTTCCCGCAGCCCGAGGGTCCGACGAAGACCATGAATTCCCCGGAATTGACAGTGAGGTCGACGCCCCGGATCACCTCGACGGCGCCGAACGATTTGCGGATGTTTCTAAGTTCGAGATTGGCCATTGGATACTAACCTTTGACGCCGCCAGCGGTAAGACCCGAGATGATCTTGCGCTGGAAGATGAGGACGAGGACGACAAGCGGCACGGTGACGATGACCGAGGCCGCCATGATGTTGCCCCACGGGATTTCGTACTGGCTGCCGCCCGACAAAAGGGCGATGGCGACCGGGACGGTGCGGGTGGCGTTCGATGAGGTGAATGTCAGCGCGAAGAGAAATTCGTTCCACGCTGCAATGAATGCCAGCAGTCCCGTCGTCACGAGCGCCGGCCACATCAGGGGCATGAAGACCTTGGTGATGATCACCCAGGGCGTTGCCCCGTCGACGATCGCAGCCTCCTCGATTTCGATGGGGAGATCCCGCATGAAGGTCGTCAGCACCCAGACGGTGAACGGCAAGGTGAAGATCGTATAGGAAAAGATCAGCGCCCAGATCGTGTTGAAGAGGCCGAAAAAGCGGACAACTTCAAACAGGCCGGCGAGCACGGCGATCTGCGGGAACATTGAGACCGAAAGAATTGTGAGGAGCAAAAGCCCTCTCCCCCGGAACCGCACGCGCGAGAGCGCGTAGGACGCGGTCACCGCCATCAGGAGCGCCAGACACACGACGAGGGTCGAGACGACAAGCGAATTCCAGAGGTTCTGGATGAAGCTGCCCTGCGTCAGCACCGAGGTGTAGTTGCCCAGCGAAAGGGAGGTGGGCCAATAGGTGATCCGGAACAGATCGGTCCCCGATTTGAAGCTCGTCAGGATCGCATAGTAGAACGGGAACACCGCGATCACGACGATGGCGACAACGAGCGCGTAAAAGCTCGTGCGTTTGACGATTGCCCACGCCATTAGCGGTCTCCTCCGTCAAGCCGCACGCGGCCAAGCCAGATATAAAGGATCGTCATGGCAGCGATGATGAGGAACAGAAGCGTCGATTGCGCCGAGCCATATGCGAAATTGTCGAATTCGATGAGGTTTTCGCGGCTGACGATCGACATAGTCTCGGTCGCCGACGAATTGGGCGTCAGCACATAGATCAAATCGAAGATCCGCATGGCATCGAGAATCCGGAAGATGATCGCGACCATCAGCGCCGGGCGGACCAGCGGCAGCGTAATGCGGAAGAACTGCTTGACCGGATGCACGCCGTCGATATCGGCGGCCTCGTAGATATCCTTGGGGATCATCTGCAACCCGGCAAGGATCAGCAGCGCCATGAACGGCGTCGTCTTCCAGATATCGACGATCAGCACCGCCGTCATCGCGGTCTCGGCATTGGCCGTCCAGGCGATCTTTTCGGAGATGAGCCCGAGCCTCAAAAACAGATCGTTCAGAATGCCGAACTGGTCGTTGAGCATCCAGCCCCACATGCGGGCCGAAACGATGGTGGGGATCGCCCACGGGATCAGGATCGCCGCGCGGACGATGCCCCGCCCCCTGAACTCGGCATTCAAAACCAGCGCAACGATCATCCCGAACACAGCTTCGAGGGACACGGAGATCACCGCGAACCGCACAGTGTTCCAAACCGCGTTCCACCAGCCGGGGTCGACCAGCGTGCCGCGGAAGATCGTGCGGCCGCTCTCGAGCGTGCGCCAGTTGAGATAGTTGGCGAAGCCGACCCACTCATGGTCGTAGAGGTTGGTGAGCGAGGCGTCGGTGAAGGAAAAATAGATCGACCGCAAGAGCGGCCAACCGGCCACGATCAGCAGTGCGACGATCATCGGGACGAGAAAGATGCGTGCCGAGCGCACGCGCTGGGCCAGAAGCTCGTTCTTGATCGGCCTGGCCGGCGTCGCCGCCGGGGCGGCAACGGTGCCGTCAACGCTCATGTCGATTGGTTCCTCTGCAATTTGGAGTAGCGGTGCGCGCGCGACCTGCGCGCACCGATAGGCACCATTTCAAGATCGGACCGAACGCCCTGGTTTCGCTTCCGCCCCCTCCCCTTTGTGGGGAGGGGCTGGGGGCGGGGGTATTCGGCACAAGCCGAAACATAAGCATTCGGTCCTTCAGCGAACTACCAGCCGTCGCCCCGCAGATCCTCGAGGTCGATCTCGAGGATTTCGAGATTTTCGGCCGCCGAGCCGTTGCCCGAAAGCGTTTCGTGCACGGCACCCCAGAAGAGCGACGAGACCTCGTTGTAGTCGGTCTTGGTCGGCGCCGAAGGCCGGGGAACCGAGTTTTCGAAGACCTCTTTCCAGCGCGGGATGATCGGCTGGGCCGCGGCAATATCGGAGTCGTCGTAAAGCGCCTGGATAGTGGGAAGGTTGGACTGGTTGATCGCGCGTTCCTTCTGCACCTCGGCGGAGGACAGGAACAGCGCCAGCTCTATTGCGGCGTCGGGGTTCTGCGAATATTTCGAGACCGCGACGTTCCAGCCGCCCAGCGTCGCCGCCGAGCGTGCGCCCTCGCCGTCGCCCATGGGGAGAGGGGCCACATCGAAATTCCCCGCAATCGCGGAATCCGCGCCGTTGCCGAGCGCATAGGCGTAGGGCCAGTTGCGCATGAAGACCGCGTTGCCGAGCTGCCAGACGCCGCGGCTTTCTTCTTCCATATAGGCCAGCACGCCGTCGGGCGCGATTGTACCGACCCAGCCGGCAGCCCTGTCGATGGCGGCGGCGGCCTGGGGGTTATTGATCGAGATCGTGCCATCGGGCTCGACGATCTGCCCGCCGCCATTCGACATCACCCATTCGAGCGCGTCGCAGGTCAAACCCTCATATGCGTTGCCCTGGAAGACGAAACCCCACATGTCCTCGTTGCCCTCGGCACGCTCGCCTTCCATGATCTCGGCGGCGGTCGCTTCGAGCTCTGCCCAGGTCGTGGGAACCTCCTTGCCGTATTTCTCGAGAAGGTCGGTGCGGTAGTAAAGCGCCGGCGCGTCGGTAAAGGCCGGCAACGCGACGAGGCGCCCGTCGACGGTCTGGGATTCGATGATGGCGGGGAAGTGCTCGTCGACGACATCGGCGGCGGCTTCCGTCAAATCGAGGAACTGGTCGGCGAGCTGCGGCGCCCAGATCACGTCGGTCTGGTAGACGTCGATGTCGGAATTGCCCGCGGCGAGCCAGAGCCGGTACTGGCCGAACTGGTCCGTCGTCGAAGAGGGCATCGGCACGATGGTGACGGTATGACCGGTCTCCGCCTCGAAACGGTCGAGTTGGCCGCGTAGGAATTCCAGCCCGTTGCCGGTGTCGCCGGAGACCATCGACAGGTTGGCAGCGCTGGCGGCGCCCACGAAAAGCGTGACGCTCGACAACAGCCCGGCAAGTATTGCAGAAGTTTTCATAAAGTCCTCCCAGGTATCATCAAATACAAAGGAAGACCGTTCGCCGGAATCGCACTATGCGCCGACGCCATTTCCTCCCTTGCAAAGCGGCTTTCGGCCCCGAGCTTCATCAAACGGGTTTCCAAAGCGCTTTGAAGCGAAACTGGCAGAAGGCCAAGGGCCTGTCAATACAACTTGAACGGCCCCTCTATACTTGATGGACAGCCCGATTAGCGCGCCGTCATCTTTTCCCGTATACCTCTGAAATCACGTTCGTTTTTCGCAACACGTGGGTATCGCTCACACCACCCGGTATGAAATGAGACCGATTACATGGCTTCGGGCCGGTGTATCTGGAAAAGAAATAATGCTATGGCAGTCGCGAAAATTGTAAAAATGACTCTTTGGCAGGCAATTCCGGGGCCTGCCGTCCGGCGAAACACATGGTAAAACTCAAAGACCTTGCAGCGCAGCTCGGCCTCTCGCAAACCACAGTCAGCCGCGCGCTCAACGGCTATCCCGAAGTCAGCGAGGAAACCCGCGCGCGGGTCGTCGAGGCCGCCTTGCGGTCGGGCTACCGCCCCAACGCCAGCGCCCTGCGGCTGGCCACCGGCCGCGCGGGTGCAATCGGGTTCGTGCTTGAAAAGAGCGGCGAGCTGCACGCGAGCGAATTCCTGATCGGCATGGGCCAAAGGCTCGCGCCCGAAGAGGTCGATATCGTCGTGAGCCCGCTCGAAGCCGATCACGACGAGGATGGCGTCTACAAGCGTCTCGCGGCTTCCCAGAAGGTCGATGCGATGGTGCTGCACTCCCCCACGCCCGACGACCCGCGTATCGATCTGCTGCACGATCTGGATATGCCCTTCATCGTCCACGGCCGGTCCGAGGGTGCCGCGCCGCACGCCTGGCTCGACATCGACAACGAAAGCGCGTTCCGCCAGGCGACCTCCGAACTGCTCAGCCTCGGGCACAGGCGTATCGCCAATATCAGCGGCCCCAAGGGACGATCCTACGTCGCGCACCGGGACGCCGGCTACCGTGAGGCTCTCGCCGATTTCGATATCGCATGCGACCCTGAACTGATGTGCTACGGCATCTTTTCGGACGAGCAGGGCTTCCGCTTCGCCAATGCGCTCCTCGATCTGCCCGACCCGCCGACCGCCTTCCTCGCGGGCTCGATGATGACAGCTCTCGGTATCTTCCGCGCCGTACGCTCGCACGGGCTCGAGCTGGGCCGCGACGTGTCGCTCATCGCGCATGACGACGAGTTCCCCTACCTCAACGCCTCTGCGATGGTCCCGGCGATCTCCACCACACGCTCGTCCATGCGCGCCGCTGGCATACGCATCGCCGAGCTGGCGCTCGAAATTCTCGCCGGCCGGCCGCCTGAGGACATCAACGAGCTTTGGCCCGTGGAGCTCGTGCTGCGCGAATCGACCGCGCCGGCGCCGAAACGCTAAGCCTCTCCGCCCTGCTCCAGTATCGCCCGCGCCCGCTGGATCACCGGAGCGTCGATCATCTGTCCGTCGAGCGCGAAAGCGCCGCCCGCGGCCGTATCCGCGGCGGCCAGCACCCGCTTGGCCCACGCGATCTCACCGGCACTCGGCGCGAAGGCACGGTTGAGGATTTCGACCGCCGAGGGGTGCACGCAGCTCGCCCCGTCGAACCCGTGCCGCCGCGCCTCGCGCGCCGCCGCTTCGAGCGCATCGAGATCGCCGTAGGCCGCCGTCGAGCGGAACAGCCCGAACGAGAGCAGTCCATGCGCCTTGGCGGCATAGTGGATCAGCAGCTTGGGCAGCTTGAGCGTTTCGGCGTCCGGCTCCGCGCCGAGCGCCGCAGCGATGTCCTCGCCGCCCGCCGTAAGCGCGATCACCCGTTTCTGCCGCGCGATCCCGGCAGCGTTCAGGAGCCCCGCGGGATCCTCGATGAGCGGCACGAAGCACAGCGGATCGTGTTCGCCGCCGATTTCGGTCAGAAACGCATCGAGCGCATCGAGCTTGGCCGCATCCGCCTTGGCGACGTAGAGCCCGAACGCCCCGGCCCGGTGCGCGGCCTCGGCGTCCAGCCGCGCGGTGTCGAGATCGCCGTTGATCCGCACGAACACCCGCGCTCCGGCCTGGCCCACCTGCGCGACCGCATCGCCGAGCCCCGCCCGCGCCTTGTCCTTGGCTTCGGGCTTCACGGCGTCCTCGAGGTCCAGGATCACCGCGTCCGCCCCGCGCTCATGCGCCCTGGCGATGAACCGGTCATTGTCCGCCGGCACATAGAGCAGCGATCGCAGCCTCATCGCTTGTTCTCCAACGCAGCGGCAATCGCTTGCGCACCCAGTCCCGCTTCGGCCAGAACCGCCTCGCCATCCGCTCCGAGCTCCGGCGCAGGCCGATAGAAACCGCCCGGCGTCTGGGACAGGCGCGGCACGATATTGTGCATCGGCATCGCGCCGAATTGAGCGTCCTCGAGATCGACAAACACCTCGCGCCCGCGGAAGTGATCGTCCTCATATGCGTCGGCAATCGAATAGATCGGCCCCACCGTTGCCCCCGCCGCGCGCATGATCTCCAGTGCCTCGGCGCTCTCATGGCTGGCGAACCACCCGCCAATCGCTGCATCCACCAGGTCGCGATGTTTGATCCGGTCCGAGTTTGTCGCAAAGCGCGGATCGTCGATCATGTCCGGGCGCCCGATCACCCGGAATATCCGCTCCGCCACGCTCTGGGTCGAGCCCGAGAGCGCGAGATATTTCCCGTCGGCGCACACATAGACATTGCGCGGACACGAGGTATTGGACGCCGATCCGATCCGCTCCTTGACCTGTCCGGTATGCCGGAAAATCGCTGCCTCCGGCCCGAGTACCGAAAAGATCGGTTCGAGCAGCGAAAGATCGATCACCTGCCCGTTCGCCCGTCCCGTCTCGCGCGCCAGAAGCGCCGTCGCGGTCGCCGATGCGCCATAGATCCCCGCGATCATGTCGGCGAGTGCCAGGGGCGGCAGGATCGGCTCGCGGTCGGGAAAGCCGGTACGGTAAGCATACCCGCTCATCGCCTCGACGATCGTTCCGAACCCCGGGAGGTGCGCATAAGGCCCCGTCTGGCCGAACCCCGAAACCCGCACCACAATCAACCCCGGATTGCGCGCATGCAGCGCCTCGGGCGCCAGCCCCATCTTTTCGAGCGTGCCGGGCCGATAGTTCTCGATCAGCACATCGGCTGTCTCGATCAGCGCCCAGAGCGCCTCCATCGCGGGGGGACGTCGCAGGTCGAGCACCACCGAACGCTTGTTGCGCCCGTAGACCTTCCAGTAGAACGACGATCCACCATCCTTCCACGCCCGCAAGGGATCGCCCGCGGGCGGTTCGATCTTGATCACGTCGGCGCCGAAATCCCCCAACTGCAGCGAAAGCATGTTGCCCGCCACGAGCCGTGAGAGGTCTATGACCTTCACCCCCGACAGCGGACCCCGAGCCTCGGGATCGAATGCGCGCGGTGTCGCGGCGGCCGTCATCAATGCAGCCGCGCGCCGGTTCCGGCGTCGAACAGCACCGCCTTGTCCGCCTCGGGCCGCACGGCAATCCTGTCGCCCGGCGCGAACGGCGCGTGGTTGTGCACCACCATCGAAACCTCCTGCGTGCCGAGCCGGATCATCAATTCCTGATCCTCGCCGGTCGGCTCGACCAAGACGATCTCGGCAGGCATGCCGGTCTCATCGAGCGCAAAATGCTGCGGCCTGATCCCGTACGTCACCCGCGTGCCCTCGACCAGACCGGCCGGCGCGCCGAGCGGCACCCGCGTGCCGTCCGCGAGCTTCACTTCAGCCGCACCGCTCCCCAGTACGGTCGCAGGCAAAAGATTGATCTCGGGCGACCCGATGAACCCGGCCACGAACGTGTTGGCGGGATTGCCGTAAACCTCCATCGGCGTCCCCAGCTGCGCGATTTCGCCATCGTTGAGCACGACGATCCGGTCCGCGAGCGTCATGGCCTCGGTCTGGTCGTGGGTGACGTAGATCATGGTCTTGCCCAACCGCTGATGGAGCTTTTTGATCTCCCCGCGCATCTTCACCCGGAGTTTCGCATCGAGGTTCGAGAGCGGCTCGTCAAACAGGAACGCCGTCGGGTTGCGCACGATGGCGCGCCCCATCGCGACGCGCTGGCGCTGCCCTCCCGAAAGTTCGCGCGGCAACCTCTCGAGAAGATTTTCGAGCCCCAGGATCGTCGCCGCCTCTTTGACGCGCTTTTCGATCTCCGCCTTGGGTTGCCCCGAGAGCTTCAGGGCAAAGCTCATATTGTCGGCGACCTTCATGTGCGGATAAAGCGCGTAGGACTGGAAGACCATAGCGAGATCGCGCTGTTTCGCCGGCATGGCGTTCACCACCTTGCCGCCGATGGCGACGGCGCCGGCGGTGATATCCTCGAGCCCCGCGATCATGCGCAACAACGTCGATTTCCCGCAGCCCGAGGGTCCCACGAGCACGATGAATTCGCCCTCTCCGATTTCGAGCGAGATGTCGTTCAAAACCGGCACCTGGCCGTAGCGCTTAAAAACGCCATTGAGCGTGATCTGCGACATGGCGTGCTCCTCCCTAGAGCTCGTTTATTTCGATAACGCCAACCGAAATCCGGCCGGGCGCACCCATGCGGATGCCGCACTGGCCGAAGGCGAAGCTGTCGTCGCGTGCGTCGAGCAGCGGTTTTCCATCGACCGCAAAGCGGATCGCATCGCCTTGCACTGTGGCTTCAACCGCGTAGCTGCGGCCGCGCTCGACAGGGAAGTCCACCTCCGCCAGCACAGTCGTTCCGAAATCCTCCTTGAGGATCACCGCCCTGCCGTTCTCAAAGCCCACAGCGTAAAATCTGCCCGTTCCCTGCGCGCGCACCGTCACAAGATGCGAGGTCCCGGCCTCGGGCCGGATATCGGCCCGCATGGTCAAATCCCGGGCGTAAAGATGCCCGGTCCAGATGTCGGCATCGGCCGCCGTCAGCCCGGTGATCCGGCCGTCTTCGAGCTTCCAGTATCCCCGGTTCCACGTGAACCGCGAGATCGCCTCCCATTCCTCGACTTCATTGGCCGGATCGATCCGCGTATGCCCGGCGCCGGACACCTCGAAATCGGCGAGGTGCAGCTTGCCGAGAAATTTCATCCGCCCGAAATATTCGATCCGCACACCGATCTCGTCGACCGCCTCGCCATCGGCCTCAGGCACTGTGAAGGATACCGATGTCCACTTTCCGGCCTCCGGTTGCGTCCAGGCGCCAACCTCCTCGATGGTTTTGCTCATCGTCCGCCGCACATAGGGCACGACCCGCAAATGCCCGTCGCCCTCCCAGGGCTCGAGGAAAAGGTCGAACGCCACGGTCTGCCCGGCCGCCACGAGCGGCGAGAACATCGGGCGGTAGCGTTCGTCGTCGAAATCGGCCTTCCGGTAGAACGGCTTCCAGAAAACGTTGCCGCTCTGTCCCCGTTCGAACCGGTCTATGAGAATTTCGAGCGCGCCTTTGGTCCCCCCCAGCGTTTCGATATCGGTCCAGCCCAGTTCGAGCTGGTTGGTCCCCGCCGTCCTGAAGCCGTGCGTCGATCCGGGCAGTGCGAAGTCGAAACGCACGCCGCGACGGGTCATGTCGAGCACCCATTCGGCGGGCGCATCGCGGCCATCGAGCTGCAACGCAAGCGTCGTCAATTCGCGCGCAAAGGTGGGGATGTCGACGATATTGAGCGCGCCGGTCACCCCGGATGTCACCAGCATATCGTTGATGGGCTTGCGGTACTTGTCCCAGGCAGCGGTGACGCCCTGAAACGTCCCGATGATCGCACCGGCATTGCCCGCATTGCAGTCGGTATCCCACCCGCACATCGTCGCGATTTCGACGGTGCGGCACAAATCCCCCTCGCCATAGGCGATCGCAAGCGCCAGAACGCCCGCGTTGGGGATGATATGGCAAACGCCGGGATAGCGGTCGTAGCCCCAATCGCGCGTCAGCATATCGCGGCACGCGCGCCAATCTTCCGGCGTGGTCATGCGCTGCGCGCGCACGGCGTTGACGACGGCGGCATAGGTCGAATTCGCCGGAATGGCCGCAAGCCCGGCCTCGAACAGCGCGTCCACAGACCGGGCCTCGAACGCCGCCGCGATCATCGCCGCGACGAACCGCGCGCCGTTGAGCCCTTCCCCATCGTGCGCCACGCTCGCCGCGGTCGCGGACATCTCGGCGGCACGCTGGGGATTGCCGGGGTTCACCCAGCCCCAGCTGTCGATGAAGATCTGCCCGCCGATCTGCTCGGCAACCGCCGCGCCATTCTGTGCAATCGATCCCGACTGTGGCGCCTCGATACCGGCGCGCAGATTGAGATAGGCCGTGTGCTCGGTCGAGCGCCCATACCCGCCCCACCAGTACATGCCATGACCCTCGGCGGCATAGTTGAGCCAGGTCCTGGCGACCTCGTTCGCGGTCGGCCGCAACTGATAATCCCGCATCGCGCGGATGAAATAGACCGGGCCGTTGGTGTCGTCGTCGGCGGCAAAATTCGTGAAATCGCGCAGATAGCCCGTCACTTCGCCATAGGTGTCGCGGATGCGCTCATAGGACCAGATCGTCGGCTCGACCGGCGCACCGAGGCGCACGCCGATGGCCTTGCCGATAAAGCCCGAATAGATGCGGAAGAGAATGTCGGAGGTGGGGAGCATGAAAGGTCCGATATGTTCCAGGTTATTGTGCCGGCACGCCGGCGCCCGCAAGCGCCGCGCGATGGCTGTCGATGGCACCGCGCCGGCGGCGGTCGGCATCGAAAATCGCTTCGGCGGTGCGCGCGAAGCGCCTTGCCTCCTCGGCAAGGTCGAATTTGTTGACGCTGTCGAGCTGTTCGGCTTCGGCCTTGTCGACTACCGCGTCTCCATGCATGGCGCCGAGGATCGCCCCGGCCATCACGCCAATGGAATCGGTATCGCGTCCGGAATTGATGCCGTCCTCGATTGCCTTGCGGAAATCACCCTCGGCGGTGATGCAGAAGCCGAGCGCCAACGGCAGTTCCTCGATCGAGAGGAACCGGGAGGGCTGGTAATTCGGCGTCGCCTTGCCCGCCTTTGCCGCGGTGTGGTCGAGATCGTCCCCAAGCGGAGAGAATTTGGCAATCCGCGCGTGGAAGGTCTCGACGATCTCGGGATAACCCGCACCCCTGTCGCGCAGTTTTTCGGCGGCTTCGGCGATCTCGGCGATCGCCTTGCGCGTTCCGTCCTTGGCGAGCGCGTGCGCGGTCGCAACGATTTGTGCCACACTCGTTCCCGGCACAAACGCCGCAGCGATTGCCGCCGCCAGAACGCCCGCGGCTTCGAGCCCGTAGCTCTGCTGGTGTCCGCCCGCAAAGGCAATGGCCTCGTCGTAGGCCCCTTGCGGATCGCAGGCGTTCACCACGCCCACCGGCGCGATGTACATCGCCGCCCCGCAATTGACCATGTTGCCGATCCCGCCCTGGCGGGGATCGCAGGAGGCCAATTGATGGCGTTGGAAAATCCATTTTTCGGGATAGAACAGCCGCTCGAGCAGCGCACATTCGCGCTGAAGCTCGGGCACATAGCGCGGCACCCATGCGATCTGGCGAACCATGCCGTCGGCCATGTCCCAGGCATCGAGATGCCGCCCGGTTTCATTGTAGACCGCCATCAGGCAAAGCGTCATGAGCGTATCGTCGGTGACGATCCCGTTGCCGCGCACGCGCCCCTTGCCCGCCGCCGGATCGCGGCTGGTGCGATGCCACTTGTTGTCGAGCGAGGTTACTCGCCCATAGAGCGTCTCGATCTCGCCCGGCGAGAGCTTTTCGACGGGCGCCCCCATGGCGTCGCCGAAAGCGACGCCATGGAGGAGGCCCCGGACCCGCCCGGAAAAGGACGGGTCCGATTTTGCCGTTGTCGTCATGGAAGCACGGTCCTTGCGTGTTCGGTCAATCGCTGGCCGCCTGCGTCGTACCAGCCCTGGACGTACTGGTCCCACTGGTCCATCGACCATTCGCCCGAGACGAAGCGGTAGACGCTGGTGCGGTAGTAATTTTCCGCCGCGTCGACATCGGCGGCGTATTCGGCGGGCCAGACGAAGGCGTTGTCGGGCGTGAAATAATGCGCGCCCTGTTCAAGCGAGGCCTGCGCGACCGGCGAGAGCAGATCCACCGGCGGCTGCCAGGCGCCCGGCTGTGCGATCATGAAGCGCGGATACCATGTGCCCATCGCCTCGGTGATCTCGTAGGTGCCGCCATTGTCGGTGTAGTGCTCACCCTCGAACCCCATACGCTCGAACATCTGCCCCTCGGGGCTGGCGAGGAAGTCCATGAGCGCGACGACTTCTTCCTTGTTCTCCGAAAGCGCCGAAAGCGCAAAGCCGCGCGATTCCTTGGAAACGTCGACAGCCTCGAGCCCCTGGCCGACACCGGCGGGCGGATCGAGCAGCACGAGTTCGGCCCCGTCGTTCACCTGCTGCATTTTGGTGCGGTAGATGTCGACGACGGTGCCGGCCGTGCCCATGACGATGCCGACCTTGCCGGTATAGAACTTGTCTTCCTTCACTTCCCAGTTCGAGGTGATGAATTCGGGATCGAGCAGGCCCTCGGCAAAGAGCATCTGGTAGTAAGCGAGCTTGTCGCGCTCGGCGTCCGAGACCCGCGAATGGATCCATTCGCCGTCCGCATTCTGCATCCAGGTCGTTGCAACGCCGAAGGCCTGGTTGAAGACCGCATCGAGTTCTGCGGTGTTGTCGGGCGCGATGATGCCGTAGGTATCCTCCTCGCCATTGCCGTCGTAATCGGACGCCGCGAGCACCCGCATCATCTCCGTCCATTCCTCGAGCGTCTGCGGCCGTTCGAGCCCGGTTTGCGCAAGCCAATCCTCGCGCATCACCGGAGATTTGGTGCGGGCAGGGAAGACGTAGAGCAGGTAAGGATAGTTATCGAGTCGGTCGCCATTGTGCGGCCAGAGCGCATCCTTGAGGTACTCCGTATCCTCGATCCACGGCCGCCAGTCCTCGAAGAGGCCCTGATTGGCAAACTGCTCGTCGCCCCCCTGGAAGTAAATGAGGTCCGGGATATCTCCCGAAAGCAGCATCAGGGCGAGCTTGTCCTGGTACCCCGCGCTCGGCAGATCGACGATCTCGATGTCGATCTCGGTCCCCTGCGCCGCCATCGCCTCCTCGATGCGTTCGATATGGGCGATGTCGTCCGGGTTGGTGGTCACCAGATCCTTGGAGACCACGCGGATGGTCACCGGCTGGGCCAGCGCCGTACCCGCGCCCAGCGCGAGCACGGCGACCGACGCCATGAGTGTTTTCGCAAGCATTTTGGTTAAACTCCTCCGTTTTCGTGCTTGGATTATCCCTTGAGGGCACCGCTCATGGTGCCCTTGGTGAAGAACCTCAAAATCAGCGGATAGACCGCGAGGATCGGCGCGATGGTGAGCATGATCATCCCCGCCTCGAGCGCGCGGACGTTGATCTGGCTGGCGCCCTCGTAGGTGTTCATTGCCTGCACCCCGACCATCCCGGCCTTGTCGCCCTCGACGACGAACTGGCGCAGCACCACCTGCAGCGGCTGCATGGCCTGATCGTTCAGATAGATCATGGGCCGGAGGAAATCGTTCCAGTGGTAGACGAGGTAAAAGAGCGTGATCGTCGCCAGTGCCGGCCGCGTCAGCGGCAGCACCACGCGCCAGAGCGTCTGGAACGCGTTCGCGCCATCGAGCTCGGCGGCCTCCAGAAGCTCGCCGGGCACCTCCTCGAAGAAGCGGATAAGGATGATCAGGTACCAGGCGTTGACCATTTTAAAGAGGATCACCGACCAGTAGGAATTGAGGAGCCCCAATTCGCGCACGACGAAATAGTCGGGAATGAGCCCCGGCTCGAAGACGATCGTCACCAGAACGAAGACGATCAGCACCCGCCGCCCGGGCAATCGCGGCCGCGAGAGCGCCCAGGCCATCAGCGCGGTGAAGACGACGTTGAGGATCGTCCCGGAAACCGTGATGAAGACCGAATTCAAAAGCCCGCGCAGGACGTTGGGATGCGTGATCAGCAGCCGCCAGACGTCCAGCGAGAACCCGTCGGGCAGGACCGCAAGCCCGCTCATCCCCGGCACTTCGGCGGGGTCGGAGAGCGAAATCGCCAGAAGGTGCAGCACCGGCTGCACGGTCACCACCACCATCAGGAGCAGCGCCGAGACGATGATCGTCTGCTCGATCCGCTCGAACCGTGTCGTATTGGTCCGCATCACCAAACCCCCTTGCCGGTCAGGCGTTTCGAGATCGTGTGCGCGGCGACGATCAGCGCCATGCCGATCACGCCCTTGAAGAGCCCCGCCGCCGTCGCGAGCGAGAATTGCCCGGACTGGAGACCGATGCGGTAGACGTAGGTATCGATGATATCGATCTGGTCGCGGATGGCGTCGTTGGAAAGGTTGATGATCTGGTCGAACCCGGCGTTCATGAAGAGCCCGACATTGAGGATGAAGAGCGTCGCGATCGTCGGCGCGATCCCGGGCAGCGTCACGTGCCAGATCTTGTGCCAGCGATTGGCGCCGTCCATTTCCGCCGCGTCGTAAAGCTGCGGATCGATGGCCATGATGGCGGCGAAATACAAAAGCGAATCCCAGCCCGCCGACCGCCACATCTCGGAAAAGACGACGACCCAGCGGATCGACCCGGAATCGGTCATGAACCCCTTGGGCGCGAGCCCGAACCAGCCGGTGATCTCGTTGACGACGCCGCTCGAGGGTGACAGCGCGGCGATAAAGATGCCCGCGATCACCACCCAGGAGAGAAAGTGCGGCAGGTAGATCGCCGACTGGATGAACCGCCGCAGGTTGGAGTTGCGCACCTCGTTGATAAAGAGCGCGACGACGATCGGCACGGGGAAGACGAAGAGGATCTTCATCCCCGAGATGATCAGCGTATTGGCCAGCACCTGATAGAAGACGGGCGACCCGAAGAGCACGCCGAAATGCTTGAGCCCGACCCAGAGGTTGTCGCCGAAGATGCGGAAATCCTCGAAGGCGAGCTTGGCGAGATAGATCGGATAGTAGTGAAAGACGAGGAAGTAGAGGACGCCCGGGGCGAGCATGAGGTAATAGGGCAACCAGGTGCGGACCTTTACGCCGCGCTGCATCCGCCGCACGGCGCGCTCGTCGAACTCTGCCCCCGGGGCGTCTTTGGGAACGTTCCCAAACCGAGACGCAACAGCCGCCACGGATTTTTCGTCCAAGCTCATCGCTTATCCTCTCCCCACCGCCGCCAGACGCGCCGGCCCGGCTCCGGCATCCTCCGCCAGCGACCCGCGCACTTCGAGCGCGCAGGGCAGCAACACACGGCGGTGCTCCACATCGCCCTCGATCGCCTCGACCAGTAGCTTCATCCCTTCCGCGCCGATCCCGCGCGCGGGCTTGGCCACGGTCGTCAGCCCCGGATCGGAGAACGCGCCGGCCGGTATGCCGTCGAACCCGAGGATCGAGACATCGTCGGGACATTTCAGACCCGCCTCGCGCACCGCCAGGAGCGCACCGAGCGCCATCAGATCGTTCGCCGCGAACACACAGCGCACCGCGTCGCCGCCCCGCTCGAGCAGCCGCAGCATCGCGGCGCGCCCGGATTCGACGGTGTATTCGCCCTCTTCCATCAAGAGCGTCGAAGGGTCGACATCGTGCGCGATGCAATGGTCGTGCACCACGCGCAGGAACCGCACCCGCGCCAAACGCGGCGACCCCAAAAGCAGCGCCGGCCGGTGATGTCCCAGCATCGCCAGATGGTTAAGCCCCAACGCCACGCCCTGGGCAATATCGCTGCCCACGCTCGAAAGCTCGGGAAACCGCTCCGCGCTCGAGCCGATCAGGACGACCGGCAGACCGAACCGGCCCAGCCCGTCGACATTGTCCGCCACCGGATTGACGATGGCGCCATCGACGCGCGCCTGGCGCAGGGCGCGCAGATGCGAGGCTTCGCGCGCGGGGTCCCAGTCGGAGCTAAAGACCAGGAGCGAAGCCCCGCTGCGCGCCGCTTCGTCCTGCGCGCCGCGCGCCACTTCAGCCCAGAAAGGGTTCGCAATGTCGGGAATGACCAGACCGAGCATGCCGGTCCGCCCCGAGCGCAGCGATTGGGCCAGGTGGTTGCGTTCATAGCCCAGGGCGCGGACGGCGCTGAGCACGCGTTCGCGGGTCTTCTCCCCGATATGCGGCGAATCGGACAAGGCCCGCGCGACGGTACTCTTGGAGACCCCGGCGGCTTCGGCGATGTCGATAATTGTCGGCTGCCTGTTGCGGCTCTTGGACATCGAAACGGCGGACGCCTGAACGCCCGCATCCTCCCATTGATATTTTGGGAACGTTACCATAGCGATTTCGGGCCGTCAATGCGGACAGACGCGCGCTCGTGAATAATGGGAGGCGTCGGCGGGCGCGGCGTCGGCATCGACTGCAGCGCGGCAGGCGCCTAACGTTTGCCCATATGCGTCGACATTGCCCATTCCATAGGCAACCCTCCTCCGCCCTCGCGCCGCACCGGCGCCGTCACCCTCAACGGCTAACCCTTTCCCAAACAACACGAATCCCCTACCCGCTCCTCCGGCACCCCATCTGGCACGCCCATTGCATCGTCATTTTCCGTGCAGAGCGCGCCTAGGGTTCCGGTTTCCTTAATGGAGATGCTGGTCCGAGAGGTGCAAGCCGGCCCGATTAAGGCCGGTGACACGGCGGGACAAAATCCCGGGAGACACCTGCACAAGGTTTGCGCGCGCAAACCTCTCCCGGGGCTGTGCGCAAGAACCTTCTGAAAAAGAGTTGGAAACGGCCGGACATCCCGGTCCAACGCACAGGAAGGGCGCATCTTCATGGTTACCAGACTCCTAACGAGCCTCGCTTTGGCCTCCGCCGCCACACTCCCCCTCGCCGCAACGCCTGCCTTCGCGCAGGAAAAAACCGAGTTCTCCGTCTGCTGGTCGATCTATGTGGGCTGGATGCCATGGGGCTATCTCGAAGAGAGCGGCATCATGGACAAGTGGGCCGACATGTACGGCATTTCCGTCGATATCGTGCAGATCAACGACTATATCGAATCCATCAACCAATACACCGCCGGCGCCTTCGACGGTTGCTCAATGACCAATATGGACGCGCTCTCGATCCCCTCGGGCAGTGGCGTCGACACCACCGCGCTGATCGTCGGGGATTATTCGAACGGCAATGACGGCGTGATCCTCAAAGAGGGGACGAGCCTCGAAGAGATCGCCGGGCAAACGGTCAACCTCGTCGAGCTTTCGGTCTCCCACTACCTCCTCACGCGCGGGCTCGAAACGGTCGGGCTTTCCGAGCAGGACATCACCGTGGTCAACACCTCGGACGCCGATATGGTCGCCGCGGCGGCCACCTCCGACGTCACAGCCCTCGTCACCTGGAACCCGCTCCTGAGCGAAATCCTTGCGATGGACGGCACGACGCTCGTTTTCGACAGCGCCGACATCCCCGGCGAGATCATCGACATGATGGTGGTCAACACCGAGGTACTCGAAGCCAATCCCGATTTCGGCAAGGCGCTCGTGGGCGCGTGGTATGAGGTCATGAGCCTCATGGCGGCAGGGGACGAAGACGCCCTCAGCGCAATGGCCGCCGCCTCGGGCACCGACCTTGCCGGCTATGAGGCCCAGCTCGCCTCGACCGAGATGTTCTTCACCCCCGCCGACGCCGTCGCCTTCACAGAGAGCGGTGACCTGCCCGCGACAATGGAGTTCGTCGCCACCTTCCTGTTCAACCACGGCATTCTGGGCGAAGGCGCGCCGAGCCCCGAATTCATCGGCGTCCAATTTCCGGACGGCTCGGTCTATGGCGACGAGAACTACGTCAAGCTCCGGTTCGACCCGACATATATGCAGATGGCTGCAGACGGGGCGCTTTAGCGCCCCGCCCGTGGAAGCCGGCAAATGAGCACGATCGAGAACGGCGCAAAGCCTGTCGCGGGGGTGGAACACGGTCCCCCGCCGCGACATCACCCCCTTCGTCTCATCAACCGCGCGCCCAGCCGCCGCCTCGCGGTGTTCCTCGGCGCGCTGCCCTTCGTCGCGCTTGTCGTCGCCTACACCGCTGCAAGCCATGTCCGCCGCCTCGATAACCCGTCGGACCGCCTCCTTCCGTCTCTCGAATCCATTGGCGCGGCCTTTTTCCGCCTCGCCACCGAGCGCGACGTCCGCACGGGCGACATCACGCTCTGGGTCGATACGTTCGACAGCCTCACCCGCCTCGGACTTGGCCTCGGCGTCGCGCTCGCCTTCGCGCTCGTCCTCGGCATCGCCATCGGCTTTCTCCCGCATATCCGCTCCGCCCTTGCGCCCTTCATCGCCGCGGTCTCGCTCATTCCGCCGATCACCATCCTGCCGATCCTCTTCATCGCGCTGGGGTTGGGGGAAACGTCCAAGATCGCGCTCATTACGCTCGGCACCGCGCCGGTCATGATCCGATCCATGGCCCAGGCGGTCATCGATATTCCCCGCGAGCAGATGGTGAAGGTCCAGACGCTCGGGGCCTCCACCTGGCAGATCGTCACCCGCGTCGTCCTCCCCCAGATGATGCCCAAACTGATCGCGGCTTTGCGCCTCGCCCTCGTGCCGGGCTGGATCTTCCTCATCTCCGCGGAAGCGATCGCCTCGACCTCCGGGCTGGGCTACCGCATCTTCCTCGTCCGGCGCTATCTCGCGATGGACGTCATCCTCTCCTATGTCATCTGGATCACCATCCTCGCCTATCTCCTCGACCGGCTGCTGCTGTGGTGGTCGCGTTCGGCCTTCTGGTGGAGCCACCTGGAAGGAGACAGCCTGTGAGCGCGCTCGACGTCCGCAACCTCGGCATGGCCTACGGGGGAACCCCCATCCTCGAACGGGTGAACCTTTCGGTCGCGCCGGGGGATTTCTGCACCATCGTCGGCGCCTCGGGCTGCGGGAAATCGACGTTCCTGCGGCTGCTCCTTTCCCAGGAGCGCCCCACGCGGGGACAAATCCTTCTCGACGGCGAGAACCTCCCGCCCGAGCCGACGCCGGATCGCGGCATCGTTTTCCAGCGCTATTCGGTGTTCCCGCACCTGAGCGTCGAAGACAATCTCATCCTGTGCGCCGAATTCGCCGCCGCGCCGCTGACGGGCCGATTCTTCGGCGCCAAACGCCGCGCGGCGCGCGCCACCGTCGATAGCCTTCTCGAACAGATCGGGCTCGCCCACGCCCGCAAGCGCTGCCCCGCGCAGCTTTCGGGCGGCATGCAACAGCGGCTCGCCATCGCGCAGGCGCTTATGATGAAGCCCAAGGTGCTGCTGCTCGACGAGCCCTTCGGCGCCCTCGACCCCGGCATCCGCGCCGACATGCACGAATTGCTTTTGAAGCTCTGGGACGAGATGAAGATGACCGTCTTCATGGTCACCCACGACATCGGCGAAGCCTTCAAGCTCGGGACCCGCGTCCTGGTCTTCGACAAGATCCGTCACGACCCGCACGACCCTTCGGCCTATGGCGCCACCATCACCTACGACCTGCCGCTCGAGAGAAAGCGGCATGTGCAACCACCCGAAACCATAAACGAGCTCATTGCCACCTCAGAGGAGATACCCGCCCATGCGTGATCTTTTTTCGTCCCCTCGTCAGCACGGGCCCCGCATCGGCACCCGCCCATCCCTCGACGCGCCCGCACGCCAGGCGTTCCACCACCCGGATTTCGACAAGCTGCAGATGCGCGGCTGGAAGGCGGCGCTCGCCGAAGGGGAGATCCCGCAGGATGCGTGGCGGAAAGAGCGCGCCTGGGCGCTCCGTATGGGCCTCACCGGCTCCGACAGCCTCACCGACAAGAACATCCCCACATTCGCGCGCGGCGAGCTTCCGCACTACGCGGGGATAAACACCTTCCTTAAGGCGCCCTATATCGAAGACGTCACGCAGGTGGGCAATTTCGATGCGGCGGTCATCGGCATTCCCTTCGACGGCGGCACCACCTATCGCCCCGGCACGCGCTTCGGCCCGCAGGGGGTGCGGAAAATCTCCGCGCTCTATACCCCCTACAATTACGAGATGGGCATCGACCTGCGCGAGCAGATGACGCTGTGCGACGTCGGCGACGTCTTCACCATCCCTGCCAATATCGAAAAGACCTTCGATCAGATCACCCGCGCGGTTTCCCATGTCGTCTCGTCGGGCGCGCTGCCCATCATGATCGGCGGCGACCATTCGATCGGCTTCCCCTGCGTGCGCGGCATTGCGCAATGCACCTCCAAACGCATCGGCATCGTCCATTTCGACCGGCATATCGACATGCAGGAAAAAGACCTCGACGAGCGGATGCACACCACGCCCTGGTTCCACGCAACCGACCTCGCCAACGTTCCGGCGGTCAACCTCGTCCAGGTCGGCATCGGCGGCTGGCAGGTTCCGCGCGAGGGTGTGCAGGAGGCGCGCAAGCGTAATTCCAACATCTTCACCATGCGTGACGTCGAGGAACTGGGGCTTGAAGAAACCGCCACCCGCGCGCTCGAACTCGCCTGGAAGGATGCGGACGCGGTCTATATCTCCTTCGATATCGACTCGGTCGATTGCGGCTTCGTGCCCGGCACCGGCTGGCCCGAGCCCGGCGGCTTCCTGCCGCGCGAGGCCCTCGAACTCGTGGGGCGCGTCGCGGCGGAGGGGATATGCGGGCTTGAAGTCGTAGAAGTATCCCCGCCCTACGACACCTCTGATATAACAGCGCTATTGGCGACGCGCGTCATCGTCGACGTGCTCGGATCGATGGTTTCGGCGGGAAAACTCGGCAGCCACAAGTCGATTATCGACAAACCCGTCTCGATCCCCCGCGGACCGGAGGTTTGAGCCATGCATGATGGCGTTCATCATCACCATCATGGCGCCCATGGTGGTCATCATAGCCCCCACGATGCTCAGCGTGGCCGTCATGATGCTCAGCGTGGCCACACCCATGACGACGTCGCCCTGCGCCATCACGGTCATGGCCATAATCACCCTCACGGCGCCGCCGAACACCTTCACTCGCACCCGCACGGCGAGGGCGGAAACGCCGAGGAACTCAAGGTTCTCAGCACGGCTTTCCTTGATGGCTTTCGCGCCGCCGAGGACAAGACGAGCTATCTGCGCCTCGCCGGCATCCCGTTTCATCGCGAAGGCGGCGACGGGCTCACCCAGCACCTCGTCGACGCGCGCATCGAAAGCCATTGGCAATTGGGCACCGCCTCACCCGCATTTGCCTCCAAGGAATTGATGTATCTACCTTTTCCCGGTCCGATGGTCACAGCACGCGAGACGATGACCTTCACCTATGTCTCCTTGACCGAACGCGCCGATATCGACCTCGCAACCCTCCTCACACCCCGGCTAAGTCACGAAGAAACCTAGCGCTTTTTCACCTAATTATACGCAAACTTAACCATTGCGGGCCGAACCTCCACATTGGTGCAAACGCCCTTTGCGGGACGGAAAATGGTTGGGTTCAAAACGCTTGCCGCTGCCCTGGCGGCCGGCCTGTGCTTCGGCGCGGCACCGGCATATGCGCAGGATGCCGCGGCACAACTCGCCGATCTGAGCCTCAGGCTCGACATGGTCTGGCTCCTCGTCGCGGCAGGCCTCGTACTTTTGATGCAAGCCGGCTTCATGCTGCTCGAAGCGGGCATGGTGCGGTCCAAAAACTCCGTCAACGTCGCCCAGAAAAACCTCCTCGACCTGGTCTCGGCCGTCTTCGTCTTCGCCATATTCGGCTTCATGCTGAGCTTCGGGACCAGCAAAGGCCCGGTCGGCTGGGACGCCGACTTCCTCTTTCTGCGCAATCTAACGCCTTGGGAATACGCCTTTTTTGCCTTCCAGGTGATGTTCTGCGGCACCGCCGCGACCATCGTCTCGGGCGCTGTGGCGGAGCGGCTGCGGCTTCATTCCTATGTGGTGT
Organism: Pelagibacterium xiamenense; assembly: GCF_021166475.1. GTDB lineage: Bacteria > Pseudomonadota > Alphaproteobacteria > Rhizobiales > Devosiaceae > Pelagibacterium > Pelagibacterium xiamenense. Next base: position 672,128 of record NZ_JAJOYS010000001.1, on the reverse strand, counting down.
GCTCGCTGGTCGTCGCGGGGCTCGTCTATCCGGTTTTCGTGCATTGGGCCTGGGGTGCCGCGCTCCTTGAAAACGCCGGGGCGTTCCTCGCCAATCTCGGCTTCGTCGATTTCGCGGGCTCCACGGTGGTTCACGCCACGGGCGGCTGGGTCGCGCTGGCGGCATGCTGGGTCCTGGGTCCTCGCGCCGGAAAGTACGGGCCCGACGGGAAACCGGTCCGGCTTTCGGGCCACAGCGCGGTGCTGACGACGGCGGGCACCATGCTGTTGTTCGTGGGCTGGATCGGCTTCAATGGCGGCTCCACCGCCGCCGCGGTCCCCGCAATCGGTCCGATCATCGCCAACACCATCCTCGCGGCGGGCGCAGGCGGGTTCATCGGCTACGTTCTCGGGCTCGCGCTCGACGATATCGCGCTGCCTGAAAAGCCCATCTGCGGGCTCTTGGGCGGTCTCGTCGCTGTGACTGCCGGCTGTCATGTGCTCGATGGAACCGGCGCCCTGATCGTCGGGCTCATCGGCGGGATCGCGGCGATCTGGGGCAATTGGCTGCTCGAACATAAACTCAGGATCGATGACGCGGTCGGTGCAATCGGCGTGCACGGCTTTTCCGGCGTCGCCGGCACGCTGGCTCTGGTTTTCCTCGCGATGCCGGACACGCTGCCACATACGAACGTCCTCACGCAGTTCGGCGTCCAGCTCTTCGGCGTCGTTCTCAACTTCGTCTGGTCCTTCGGGCTGGGCTTTGCCTGCTTCAAGCTCATGGAGCATTTCTGGTCGATCCGCCCCACCCGCGCCGAGGAACAGCGTGGCCTCAACGAAATCGAACACAATACGCGGATCGGCGTGGGGCACGTGGAGACGGCGCTTGGCGCATTGATCACAGGCAAGGCCGGGCTGGATCTCCGGCTTCCGGTCGAGCATGGCGACGACGCCGAAGCGCTGACGCATTTGTTCAACCGCTTCATGTCGCGGGTCGAGGCCGCCGAAAAGGCTCGCGGTGACCAGCGCGAGATCGCCCGCGCACGCGAGGAAGCCGAGCGCCTGAGTTCAATGGCCGACGCCGCCTTTGAAGGCATCTGCGTCACCGTCGACGGCCGCATCCAGGATGGCAACAAGGCGCTCGAAAACCTGCTGGGGCGCGGGCTTGAAACACTGCGCGGCCTGCCGTTCAACGATATCGTCAGCCCCGGTGGTGTCGGCATCGTCGAAAGGGCGCTTGCTGCGGACGACGGACACCCGTTCGAAGTTGCCGTTGTTGCGATCGACGGCAGGGATATCCCGGTGGAGATCCGCACCAAGCGGGTTGTGTATCACGGCCGGATGACGCGGGTTTTTGCCATATCCGACCTCAGGGAGCGCAAGATCGCCGAGGACCGCATCCGCTTCCTTGCCCAGCACGATCCCCTCACCGGCCTTCCCAACCGTGCCGTTTTCAACGATCAACTCGAAACCGCGATCGACAGGGTCGTCAACCGCAGCACCATGGGAGCCTTGCTTCTGGTCGACCTCGACCGTTTCAAGGACGTCAACGACATCCACGGTCATCCCGCGGGCGACGCGGTGATCCGCGAGACGGCGAAACGCCTGACGCAGACCGTAGGCCAGGACGGCATTGTGGCCCGGCTTGGCGGGGACGAATTCGCCGTCCTCGTTTCCGACATCCATTTCGAGAACCAGGCCAGTGACCTCGCCCATTCGATCATTGAAGCGCTGTGTCAGCCTATCGTCGTGGATGAGAAAGTCCGCGTTCGCGTGGGCGCAAGCGTCGGCGTCGTCGTAATTCCCCGCGACGGCAACGAGGGCGACCTCGTGTTCGCCCGTGCGGATATGGCGCTTTACGTCGCCAAGGCGGGCGGGCGCAGCACCTATAGCGTGTTCGAGCCGGGCATGGACGCGCAGTTGCAGGTGCGACGCATGCTCGAGGCCGATCTCGAACAGGCGATCGACCGGAACGAGCTCGAACTTTATTTCCAGCCGCGGATCGACCTCAAGCAGCGGCGGATTTCGGGCTACGAGGCGCTGCTGCGCTGGAATCACCCCAAGCGCGGTCAGATTTCGCCGGCCGAATTCGTGCCCGTCGCCGAGGCCAGCGGCCAAATCGTCGCCCTTGGCGAATGGGTGCTCAAGCAAGCGTGCATCATTGCCCGCGACCGGCTCGGGACCGATACGGTCAGCATCAACGTCAGCCCGGTTCAGTTCCGCGACCGGACCTTCGTCGAAAAGGTTCTCGGCATTATCGAGGAGGTCGGAATCGCGCCCCAACGTGTGGAGCTCGAGCTCACTGAAAGCGTGTTGGTTGAAGACGAGGGGCGGGCCATTTCGATCTTCAAGCGCCTCAAAGCGGTGGGCATCAAGATCGCGCTCGACGACTTCGGTACCGGCTATTCCTCCCTTTCCTATCTGCAATCCTTCCCCTTCGATTGCATCAAGGTCGACCGGTCCTTCGTCCAGAACCTGTCCGACGACAAGAACGCCCTCGCGATTGCCAAGGCGGTGATCGAGCTGGGAAAATCTCTGGATTTGCGAATTGTCGCCGAGGGCGTCGAGCGGCAGAGCGAACTCACACTGCTCTCGGAAAGCGGGTGCGACGAGGTCCAGGGCTTTCTCACCGGACGGCCCATGCCGGTCGACGCCCTGCCGTCGCCCTTGCCCGATGCGGTCGCATGGCTCGAAAGCGGCAGTGTCTCCGAACGCCCCGACATGCACCGGGCGCTGCAAGTGCTCGAAGCGCGTGGCTCATTCGCGGCCCTCGCGCCGGTAGCGGCGGACAAAGCAGGCTAGAGCGCTATTCGATCGCAATGTCCACCCAGACCAGGCGATGGTCCGAGGTTTGCGCGTCCTCGGGTCCGAGCAATTCGGCGAGCGGGTCGTCGGCAGTAGGCCAGAAGATGCCCGAACCGGTCACCGTCAGGTCGGCCGAAGGCAGTACATAGTCCACGCGCATGTTCCCGGCACCGCCCATTCCATCGAAGAAATCGGCCGTGTCATACCGGGGATCGCCTGTATGGCCGCCGTTTACGCCGCCGTCCGCCGCCGCATCCTCAGCCCCGCCCTCGCTCGCCGGCATGGGATCCTGCACCCTTTCGGCCGCAAGCAGCGCAGCGCCAACGTCGCGCATGCCGTCGCCGTCGTTGGGATCGAGATTGAGGTCACCCAGAATGACGAAGGACGCGTCCGCGGGAAGGCCGCCCGTTTCGCCGGCGTCGTCGTAGATGTAGTCGGCACCGCCGACGTAGTCGATCCAGAAGCGCACCTCGTCGGCGTTGCGCGTGCCGTTGCGATCTTCCGGCCCGTCGAAAACCGGAGGCGTAGGGTGGCTGGCGAGAAGGTGAATGACCGTATCGCCTGCTTCGACCGGAACATCCCAGTGGCTCTTGGAGGAAAGCCGGAATTTCTCCAGTGTTTCCGCCGTATAGTAGTCCGCCGGTGCCGAGGTGCCGGGATCGTCCGGCAGGCGGGCGTTGGGCATGTCGCGCCAGAGAAATTCCTGGAACGTTCGCGCGTCGTCCCGGGCGATCGGGAGCTTGGAGAGGATGAGCATGCCGTACTGACCGGGGAAAAATCCGAAGCCGAACGCGTCGCCCGGCCCGACCGGGCTCGAATCGCGGTCGAGATCGATACCGGTTGGAATGCCCGTATTGGATGGAGCACTGAAGATGGCCGCCGGCACCCAGGGCTCGGCGCCGTTCTGGCTCCGGCTTAAAAAGTTGTCGACAAAAAGCCGGGCCGCCGCGCCGTCCTCGTCGTAGTCGAATTCGTTGATGAGGACGACGTCCGGGTTGACCCGCTGGATGATCTCGGCAACCCGCGCGGGCTGCGTTGCCGCGGGATCGGCGAGGTCGGACGCCAATTGCCCCTCCTCGCCGCGATTGAGCGAAGCGTTGAACGTCGCGATGCGGATCGCGCCGTCTTCCGCCGGTTGCTGCGCCGCGAGCGAAACCGTGCCGGCAAGAAATGCGATGGCAAACGATAGGAGCAGACGTATCATTTCCAGAGCCTCCGTGGTGGATCGTCCAGAGCCGCTAGTAAGGCCCGTTTGCCGAACACTCCCGGTTTTCAAAGACGGATATGTGACGCTTGCCCAAGCCGGCCCTGGCTTGCCACGCTGGCGCGCCACCCGTACCCTCCGACGTCGCTACCATCCTGCCGGACTTTTTTTTCATGATTCCCGTATTCGACGGTCACAACGATGTCGCCCTGCGTCTTTTTCTCCAGAGGGAGGGCGACCCTGTCGCGGCGTTTCTTGATGGCGGCGGTCCCGGGCATATCGATTTGCCCAAGGCGAGGGCCGGCGGCCTGGCAGGAGGCTTTTTCGCGCTCTATGTACCTTCCGCCGAAAAGCTCGATTTGACCGCCCTCATGGGCGAAACCTACGATCTGCCACTGCCCCCGCCACTCGATCGCGAAGCGGCGCAGGAGGTGGTCGATACCGAACTTGCCCTGCTCAAATCGCTCGCTGAGCGTTCGGGCGGCGCCGTCTCGATCTGCACCTCTACGCGCGACATCCGCGCGGCGCACGAGCGCGGGGCGCTGTCGGTCATCGTGCACCTGGAGGGCGCCGACGCCATCGACGCCGATCTTACCTATCTCGAAACGCTCTATAACGCCGGGCTGAGATCGCTCGGCCCGGTGTGGAGCAGGCCCACGATCTTCGGGCATGGCGTACCCATGCGGTTTCCAGGCTCCCCCGATACCGGCCCCGGGCTGACCGATGCGGGTAAGCGCCTCGTTGAGGCGTGCAACCGTCTCGGTGTCATGATCGACCTTTCGCACCTTAACGAAAAGGGCTTCTGGGACGTGGCCGCATTGTCAGACGCGCCGTTGGTGGCCACCCATTCGAACGCCCACGCGATTTCCCCGGTCCCGCGCAACCTCACCGACCGCCAGCTCGATGCGATCCGGGAGAGCGACGGGATCGTCGGGCTCAATTTCGCCACCGCCTTCCTGCGTCCCGACGGACAGATGCGGACGGATACCGACCTTACGCTGATTGTGCGGCATCTCGATTTTCTGGTCGAGCGGCTGGGGGAAACCCGCGTGGGCATTGGCTCGGATTTCGACGGCGCGCTTATCCCGGATGCCATCGGATCGGCGCGGCACCTGCCGGTCCTCTTCGAGCGCCTCGCCCGGCACGGCTACGATGCCGCGCTTCTCGAAAAAATCGCGTTCGAAAACTGGATGCGGGTGCTGTCGCGGATCATCGATTGAGGAAGGCCCGCCGCGAGCGCCGCGGCGGGCCTCATTGTTGCGGCTAGATGCTGGCCTGGACTTTGTGCAGTGCTGCATAAAGTCCGTCGGCAGCCATCAGAGCGTCGTGCGTGCCCTCCTCGCCGATGCCGTTCTCTGTCAGCACCAAGATCCTGTCCGCGTGGCGCACGGTGGACAGGCGGTGTGCTATGACAATCGTCGTCCGTCCGCGGGTCAATTCGAACAGCGCCTGCTGCACCGCCCGCTCGCTCTCATTATCGAGTGCGCTCGTTGCTTCGTCGAAGATCAGAATGGCCGGGTTCTTGAGGAAGGCCCGTGCGATTGTCAGCCGCTGTTTTTGCCCCCCTGAGAGCTTGACCCCGCGCTGACCGATATCGGTATCGTATCCATTGGGCAGGGCCGAGATGAAGTCGTGGGCGTTGGCCGATTTGGCCGCCGCGACAACCTCTTGGTCGGTTGCATCGGGCCGTCCATAGCGCAGGTTCTCCGCTACAGTGCCGGAGAAGAGGTAAACGTCCTGCTGGACGACGCCCACGCCGCGGCGCAACGAAGCAAGCGTGAGGTCCCGCACGTCCCGGCCATCGATGGTGATGACGCCCGAATGGATGTCGTAAAAGCGTGGGATGAGCGCGCACAGCGTACTCTTGCCCACGCCGGACGGTCCCACCAGAGCCACGAATTCGCCCGGCGCAATGTCGAGCGAGAGGTTCCGCAGCACGTCCGGGCCTTCGTCCCCATAGCGGAAGCTGACGTCCCTGAAGGCGATTGCGCCACCCATATGAGGGACATCGATGGCGCCGGGGCGGTCGGCAATGTCGGGTGCCACCTCGAGCAGCTCCATGGCCCTTGCGAACCCGGTATAGCCCTCCTGCCAGAGCCGCACGAAGTTCGCGAGGCGCTGGACCGGGTCCACCAGCACCGCGACGCACAAAAGGAAGGTCAGCATGTCGGCGACCGACAAGCCGGCCGTCAGGATGCGCACCGCGCCCACGACGATCACGAGGACCATCACGAGTTGGGCGAACGTTTCGGCGCCCACCGAGAAATAGGCCTCGCTCTTATAGCCGTCGCGCCGGCTCTCGACGAAGCGGGCGTTCTCCTTTTCGAACCGGGCGGTTTCCAGCGTCTCGTTGGCAAACGACTGGACGACGCGGATACCGGCCAGGGCATCCTCCACGCGCTCGTTGACACGCGCGATCTGCTCCTTGCTCCGTTGCAGCGCCCGGTTCATCCGCTCGTTGAAATAGAGCGCGTAGATGACGGCAAATGGCGTGAGCACGCCGATCAATGCGGTCAGCACGGGGTCAATGAACGCCAGCACCAGCATGGCGCCCATGAATTTAAGCGCCGCGATCGAGAGATCCTCGGGCCCGTGGTGGAAGAGTTCACCCAGCCACAGGGAATCGTTGGTGATCCTGCTCATGAGCTGCCCGACCCGCTGACGATCATAGTAGGAGAACGAAAGCTTCTGGCAGTGCTCGAACAATTCCTTGCGCACTGCGCCCTCGATCTTGGCGCCCATGACGTGGCCCTGGTAGTCGACGAAGAAGATTGCCAGTACCTGGACGGCCAGAATGGCAAGCATGACGCCGCCCATCGTAATGATCTGGGCGATGGCTTCCGGCGTGTCCTGCAATTCGAGCAGCCGCGTCGTCACGTAGTTTGCGCAAACCGGCAGCGCCACCGCGGTTGCGGCAACCAGCAGCGCACAGGCCAGATCCGCCGCCAGAAGCGGCAGGTGGGGCCGATAATACGAGAAGAATTTCCGGGCACGCGCAAAGCGCCGGCGCCCTAAAGCGTCGGAGGGCCCTTTCGCCCGCGGTTTGGGAAAAAATCTGGCTAGGAAATGCTTATTTTGCGCATCATCGCGCGTCCTCGCCAAAGAAAATGGAACGTACATGAAGCTTCATGTCCTTGTTGTCGATATCTCCTTTCTGATTGGACATGACCGCTTTCATTTCGCTCTCCCTTGGCGGGTACTCAAGTTCGTCCGTCGTTATAAACGGCACTCTCCTGATGGACAACAGGCTGCGGCCGGTCATTTGTCGCGCGTGACATTCCGGACACACATATGCGTGAACATGTCAGTATTCCTGACACTATGACTTGAACCGGTAACGCAAAACAGGCCGCGGGATCGGGATTTTACTACTTCTTGCGCGCATTAACCGGCATTTCGACAAGTCGTTGACCAAAACCGGCGATCAAATCACAATCAATGGACAAAGAAAGCTCCAACATGGTGATAACCAAATTGCTTTCTCGTCGTCTTGGGCACCTGATCGTCGTCGCGGCCGCTCTGGTTCTGATCATCTCCGGAGGCTTGCTGGTGCGTTTGGAGGCTGCGCCCTATTTCTGGGGCTCCGGCTCGGTGAACGCGCGCTTCGAGCGGCTGAGAACCCAAGAGGTCCCTCTGCCGGTCTCCATCCACGGCGTTCGCGTGGCGACCGATGTTTGCCTGGTCGCGCTAAGCGGGCTCCGCGCAACGCTGCGCCCTCAGGAGCCGCTTGCTCAGGTGCGCCGGAAGTGCCTGGCACTCATGGAAGAGGCGATCGCCGCAATGCCGACGGACAGCTACACCTGGTACGCCGGCGCCTTCATGCACTTCCAGGCCGACGCTGTCGAAACCGGCAACCATTGGCTTGCGATGTCGCAACGCACGGGTCCGGCCGAACAATGGATCGCCGAAGTGCGCGTCGCTCTTGCCGAAGAGAATTTCGAGCGGCTCGACGACGCCACCCGCGCGCTACATCTGGCCGACCTGGGCCTGTTGGCGGCTTCCCAGCGCGGTGTCGCATCGATCGCCTTGCGCTATGTCAATGACGAGGCGTTCCGGGAGCGCATCACTGAGGTCGTCGAGACGCTCGATCCCGCGATCCAGCAGCGCTTCGTTCAGAACGTGCGTGCCGCGGCAGCGGCGCTCTAGGAAGGTATCGCAGACATGTCGACATCGTCCATCGATCCCATCCGCGTCCGCACCACGCACCCCGCATCGCGCAGAAGTTCTTTCGCGCTCGGGAGCGGTCAAGCTGGAACCAACACCGCACTTTCGGCTGCTCTTGTCGTTTTCTTGTTTCTTGCCCCCATTCCCCTTGGCGGCAACCGGCCGTTCTTCTGGGCCGTGAACGCAGTCGCGGTTGGCCTCGCGGCTCTTGTCTATGCCGTCGCAATGATGCGCGCGGGAGAGACCTGGCGGATTTCCGTGCGTCAGCAGGCCAGCATCGTCGTGCTATGGGCAGCGAGTGTTGCGTTCCTGATCGTCCAGTTTCTCCCGCTCGGGGACTTCTGGGATGGCCTTTACGCCATAACCCGGGATGGAACGAAAATACCCACCCTGGCGATAAGCGTCGCGCCGGGCGAGACGGCTCTCATGGCATTGCGCATGCTGACCTACGGGATGTTCTTTTTCCTCGTCCTGCAGCTCGCGGCGAACCGGACCCGCGCGGCCCTCGTGCTCCGCGCGATATTCATCATCGTTTGCGCCCATGCCGCCTACGGGCTGCTGGCCGTCACCCAGCTTGGCGACCCGCTGCTGTTTTTCGAAAAGTGGGCCTATGAGGGTTCCGCGACAGGCACTTTCGTCAACCGGAATTCCTACGCGACCTTCCTGGCGTTCGGACTGGTCATCGGGCTCGTTTCTGCATTGCGGGCGCTGTTTTCCGGCAACGGCCGCCGCGGCACCAACGAAAGCCTTGTTGCCGCTGCGCTCTATCTGACGGGAACCGTCGTCATCGCTGCGGCACTGGTTGCGACGCGCTCGCGTATGGGACTTGCCGCCGGCGCGCTTGGCTGTGCCCTTTGCGCGTTGGTCGTCGGGCTCAAGCTGTGGTCGCGGCGCAAGGACGCGTTTTTTCTCGGCGCCGGGCTGACCCTCGGGCTAACCGTCGCCGCCTTTTTCCTTTTCGGATCGGGCACGCTCGAAAGGCTCGGAAGCACCGAACAGGATCTCGACGTTCGCGTCGCGCTTTACACTCAGGTCATCCAGATGATCGCCGAGCGGCCCTGGCTTGGGTTCGGCGGAGGCGCGTTCGAGGTCGCCTACCCCCTGTTCCATGCTCTGCCCGTAAGCCCCGATCGTATCTGGGACCGCGCCCATTCGACCTATCTGAGCCGCTGGACCGAGATGGGGGTCGTGTTCGGCTCCTTGCCGATGGTCATCCTCCTGATCATCGGGTGGCAATGTGCACGATTTGTGCGGCGGCGGGAGCAGGATTGGTGGCTGCCGCTCGTTGCCGTTGGCGTGCTCGCGGTAGGCGCTGTGCATTCGACGGTCGACTTCAGCCTGGAAATGCAGGCCAACACCTTCTTCCTCCTTGCGATCCTCGCCCTTGGCGTATCGCACTACACGCATCGACAAGAGAGTAGATGATGCTGCACTCGCCGGGCGCCCAACCAACCAGTCAATCGACACGCTATCCCGAGCGGCAAGCCGCCAACGGAGACTTGATGGACGAACCCAGTATCGACATCCGCGGTGCTCTCGCCCTGCTGCGCCGCCAGAAGCGCCTGATCATCGGAACATTTCTCGTTGTTGTAGGGTTGGCGGTCGTCGTTATTTTTTCGCTCACGCCGCGCTATTCGTCGTCGGCGCTGATTTTTATCGATCCGGCGAACAAGAACCTGCTCGACCCCACAGAAATCACTACGAGCGGCACCAGCGAGAGTTCGCGTGTCGACAGTGAGGTCGAGATCATCCAGTCACAGGGGAATGTGCTTGCCGTAATCCAGGAGCATGGGCTCGTTTCCGATCCGGAATTCGGGGTGACGTTGAGCCTGCGCGACCGGATACTGACCTTCCTGCGCATCGACAATCCGGACCTGCCGACCGGCGATATGGCCCTGCGTGATGTCGTTGAGAATTTCCAGGATGCCCTCAGCGTGCGGCGGCGCGGGATTACCTATCTGGTCGATGTGACGGTCGAGTCCGAGGACCCTGACCGCGCTGCCGAACTGGCCAATGCGCTGGCCGATTCCTATATCGCCCAGCAGGTCCGTACCAAGATCGAGTCAGTCTCTGCTTCGCAGGCGGTGCTCGAAGCGCGCCTCGCCGAGGCGAGCGATGCCATCGTGCGCGCCGAAGAAGCGTTCGACGCGTTTGTTTCCCAGAACCTCGAACGGCTCGCCGCCGAGGCCGGCAGCAGCGTCGAAAGCTTGCGCGCGGAACTCCTGTCGGTTTCAGCCGAACGCGAAGCGACCACGCTTTTGCTGCGCGATGTCAACCGCTACATGGGCCAGGGCGACCTCGCGGCAACTGTGACCGCGCTCGAAAATGACGCTCTTGCCGCACTTGATGCGCAACGCCGGCAACTTTCCAGCGTATTGGCGGGCACCGACGCGGCGTCACCGGCCGCCATCGACCTGCGCAACGAACTCGCTGCGATCGAGGCCGAACTCGAGCAGGGCGTGAGAACCCAGATCGATACACTGTCGACTAACGCTGCCCAGCTTGAGAGTTCGGAAAGCCGGCTGCGCGAGCAGATCCGCTCCGATCTGCTCGCAAGCGACCTGCCGATCGACATGCTCACGCGGCTTTATGAACTCCAACAGGCCGCCCAGCTTGCGCGATCCCAATATCAGACGCTTTTGTCGCGGAGTTTCGAGCTTGGCGTACAGACGGATCTGCAGATCGCCGACAGCCGGATTATTTCGCGGGCCCTGCCCGCGCGTTCGCCGAGCTTCCCCAACACCAATCTTATGCTCGCGCTGGCGGCGCTGGGCGGACTCGGGCTTGGGGTCGGCCTGGGCTTTCTCTACGAAAATTACATCGGCGGACTGACCTCAAAGGTGCAGACAGAGGCGATCCTCCGGCTCCCGGTGCTGGCGGAGATTCCGCGCCAGAAGCATCTGGCCGGCGCGGAGGCCAAATCCGTTTCAGATGTCGTCGTCGCCGCGCCTCTTTCCCATTATGCCGAGGCCGTCCGGAGGTTGCGCGCCGGCATCGATCGGCACCTCAATGTCCGGTATCGCACCGCCGAGACGGCGCTGCCCGACGCCAGGCAGGGGGCGATCATCATGGTCAGTTCGCCTCTTCCGGCGGAAGGAAAGACCACCGTCGCGCTATCGCTGGCGCGGACGTATGCACTGTCGGGGAAAAAGACCATCATCATCGACTGCGACCTGAGAAAGCCCGCAGTGCACCGGCAGTTGGACATCGCGCCCGAACACAGCCTTTGGGAATACCTCAAAGGCGATGTGGACCGGAGCGCGCTGGCCCGCGTGATTTTCGAGGATGCGGAAACCGGCCTCAGCGTGCTTGCCGGCGCGAGGCATCTCGAAGCGCCGGCCGACCAGCTCTTCCAGGGCAAGGCGTTTGAGGAGCTGATCAAGGCGGCGACCAGGAGCTTCGACGTGGTTATTCTCGACGCGCCTCCGATCCTGCCTGTGGTGGACGGAAGTCATCTCGCACAATACGCCGATATTCTCGTCCTCGTCGTCAAATGGGCAAGCACCAGTCAGTCCGAGGTACGGAACGCGGTGACAATCCTCCAGGAGTCCTGTGCGCCCGAGGCGGAAATCGCCGTCGCCCTCAACCAGCAGGAGCGTGGGCAATCGAGCTATGGCGGCCGCTACGCGAGCTACTATCAGGAGATTTGAAGGGAACCCGTATTCGCCCTTCGGCAAAAGCAGCCGTCATCGCACTGTAACATTGACTATTTCGTCACTTTCTCTTATTTTACTCTATGTTTACCATAAGGGGACGTAACAAATGGGCATTCAGTCGAAAGTACTCGCCCTATCCGTTGCATTCTTAGTCGGGTCCACGGCATCGGTGCCGGCACAAGTTACTGCTACGCCTGATCTTTCCGGTATTGACGCAGGATGCATATCCGCGTCGGCAACGGTTGGACTGTGCACGGGAGCGACTGAAGCCTATGCTTCAGGCGTTAGTTCGCTTCCCACCGGCGAAGCCGACTCCGAGCTGGTCAACGCCGCGGTTTTCATTGCTGAAAGGCTGCTGGCGGGCCCCTGTACTCCGCCTAACCCGATAGAGGTGGCGGGGCTCACGGTTCTGGCAGATGCAATCAGCGATCCGGCATTGGCTCAGCAGGTTCGTGAACTTATCGATACGGTTGCAGCCTGTGGCGAAATTCCGGTGGCAGCGATCGGCACACAAAGGTTCGCGAGCGATAACTAGGCTCCCGAATTCGGACCTCTGCCTGGCTTCGGAAACACAGCACACATAAGTCGGCTGCCCGACAGGGCAGCCGTTATGCTGTGGCGCCGTCAAAATTAATCACTTATTCGAAATCCACTTCTTGGCGGCACGCGGGATGGCTAGAATGTTGCCGGTGGATTTGGAAAGTTAAGTGCTCCCGCCATGGCAGAGAAAGTTCTCGCACGACCGTCAGTCTTCTCGATGATGCGGTCGCGCGGGCTTGTTTCTGTTCTCGACCAGGCCGTCATTAGTGGCGTGAACTTCGTGACCACGGTCTTCATTGGTCGCTGGATGGGCGCGAGCGACCTAGGTATCTACATCCTCATCTTCACGGTTCTGACTTTTCTGATCGCGGCGGCCGAATCTCTGATCGCCGCTCCGATGACCTCTTTGATCCACAAATACGCCGACGCGCACCGGCGGGCTTATCTGGGCAGCGTGCTTATTCATCATGCGCTGCTGGTGGCGGTTGTCTTCGCTTCCGCCGTTTTGGCAACCGCCTATGCGTATTTCAACGTTCCCGGACTGACATTACCGCTGGCGGCGGCGGCGCTCTGGCTGCCCGCGGTTCTGACCCGGGAACTGGCGCGGCGTTACGCGATGGCGACCTTCAAGCCGAACCTCGCTCTGGGGCTCGATCTTGCGATCGCGGCCCTCCACATAGGCTGGCTGGGCCTGCTCGCAATCACACGCCTCACGAGCCTTTTTGCAATCCTGCTGGGCGCTTTTGTTGCCCAGATCGTCGGCATCTGGGCATGGTGGCGACGCGCAGCGCCTGCTCTGAGCCTGGAACCCGCGGCTTGGCGGGAACACCTTGGCTCGCACCTCCGGCTCGGATCGGGCAATCTTCTGGCTTTGGGCACGTTCATTGCGCAGCTCTATATTGCGCCCTGGCTGCTTGCCGTTCTCGCAACGCCGTCCTTCGTCGGCCAATTTGCGGCATGCCATACGCTCGTCATGCTGACGAACCCGCTCACCCAAGGATTGGCGAACGCCGTCATGCCCCAGGCCGCGCTCCTTTCGAGCGAAGGAAAAACGCGTGAACTTCGGCGCTACACGGGGACCACAGCCGTCAGATTGTCCCTCATCGTCCTGCCGCTGGCCATTCCGCTCATCCTTGTTGGCGGCCCCCTACTGGCCCTGCTCTACGGAGACGGGTTCGGTGGCCTTCAGGGCGTGATTACGGCGCTTGCAGTGGCGGCGTTGGTCCGATCCGCCGCCATGGCGGCTTATGTCGCCGTCTGGGCCGTCCATCGATCCATTTGGAATGCCGCGGCCAATGTGGCCGGGCTGCTGGCGACGATCGGTGCAACCGTGGCACTTTTCGAACCCCTGGGCCTTGTCGGAGCGGCCATTGCGCTACTTGTCGGCGACACGCTCGCCGCCCTCGTCAGAACCGCCGCCTTTTGGCACGTCACAAGGAATTGAAGGCGATGGCGCGGGCAAGGCCGGTTCGGACGACAAGACCGGAAAGGTTCGCAACCGACATATCGGGCTGGCTCGTCTTTCTTTGGATCGTCGCAACCTTCGGATCGTTCCGGACGCGCGATGTGGATGCGCTGGTCGGGCAGAACGCGATCGATGCGCAGGTTGCGTTTCAAATCGGGTCCTGGGTCGCTCTGGCGGCCATCGCCGCTCTTCTTGTTCTTCGCCGGAGGACCGTCTGGTGGGTCTTCGACGGGGGGCCGCTCTTTTGGTACGCCGGTTTCATGGTTTTTGCCGCGCTGAGCGTCGTTTACTCGATTTCGCCGGCATTCAGCGCGTTCTACGTCTTCCAGATCGCCGTGTTCGTGATGTTGCTTGCCTCAGTCGGCCTGTCGGCAAAGCGGCTGCTGTACTGGATCTCGGCCTACGCCGCGCTCAACTGGATCCTGGTCGCCTTGGGCGAAACCGGGCTCACATTCGGCATGGACTGGATCGTTGGCGCCGAGGAAATGTACATCCGGTATGGCGGCTCGCCCGGTGAAATCTGGCGGCTCTCGACAGCGATCGGGCACCCCAGTCAGCTCTCTGTTGTCGCGGCCATGGGTGCGGTCGCCGCGTTCGCCAACGACCCGGACGACAGAACGCCCTGGGGCTGGCTGCTTTTCGGGTTTCTGTTCGTGACCGTCCTCGCCACGGTCAGCCGCACGGCGATCGCGGGAATGGCGCTGGGCCTCGTCATCGTCATGATCCTGCAGCGGCGCACCCACATCCTTGTTCTCGCAGGCAGCGTCGCCGCCTTGTCTGTAATCTTCGTACCGGCGGCCGTCGACGATGCCATGGAGTATTTCCTGCGCGGCCAGTCGGTCGACGCATTCGCCTCGCTGACCGGGCGCTCCTCGATTTACGAGATCGCGCTCGAACGCGCCCAGGCAAGCTGGTGGGGCGAAGGCTTCCGCTCGCTCCGGGCCGATCCTCTTATCGGACGCTACTGGGGCGAGGGGGTCGTGCATGCGCACAACCTTTTCCTGCAGGCCATGATCGAGACCGGTGTGCTTGGTGCGATCATGGCCACGCTATGCGTCTTTTCACTGCTTTACTGGTCCGTACGGCTCGCATTCCCCGGCAAGCGCCTGCGCGCCCACGCGCGGGTCGCTCCGATCGGGATATGCGGCCCGATCCTTGCCTTCAGCGCGCTGGATTCGGGTTTCGTCGTCAATCTCGGCCCATTCGTTGCGGCCTTCATCGCCCAGTTGATGGTCGTCCGCAAACAGGTTCACGAAACGCGGCTGCTCGGGCGGCCGATCGTTCAGGATAGCCCAGATGCCCAAGGTTACCGTCCTTCTACCGGTCTATAACGGATTACCCTATCTCAGGGACGCTCTTGCGTGCCTGCTCGACCAGACGCTTGCGGACATCGAGATTCTGGCGCTCGACGACGGCTCAACCGACGGCTCGTTGGCTTATCTGAACTCGATCCAGGATCCGCGCCTCAAGGTCGCGCCTTCGGGCCGAAACCTGGGCCTGGGTGCCACGCTCCAGCGCGGGCTGGATACGTGTCAGACACCCTTGTTCGCGCGCATGGATGCCGACGATCTGTGCGATCGGGACCGGTTGAGGCTTCAATACGAGTTCCTGGCGCACAATCCCGACGTCGCGATGGTTGGATGCCAGTTCCACTATTTCGGGCAATCGGGCCGCAAGGCGATGACCCCTCGGCTCCCCGTTGCACATGCGGACATCGAGGCAGGACTCCAGACCGGCCAGCTCTCGATCATCCACGGGGCCATGATGGCCCGAACCGAAACCATGCGCGCTGCCGGCGGCTATCGTGTCAGCGGCATGGGCGAAGACTGGGACATGTTCTTGCGGTTCAGCGAGGTCGGCCGCATGGCGAACCTCGAGGCGGATCTCTATGGCTACAGGTATCATGCCGGCAACGTCTCGCTAAAACATCTCGAGCGGCAGACGATCGGCATCGCCTATGCACGGGACTGTGCACGCCGGCGGCGGGCCGGAATGCAGGAGATCAGCTACGCCGCATTCCTCGGTACGGCACGATCCAGGCCGATCTGGACACGCATCGCCGACAAGCTCGATGTGATGGCGCTGCGCCAGTACAGGATCGCGATCGCCGAACTTGCCGAGGGCCGCAGGATCTCGGGCCACCTGAATTTGCTGGCGGGCGCGGCGTTATCCCCGGGTCGCGCGATCTCGCGGCTCACGCGCGACAGGGCGCGCACCAAGGGTCAAACAGTAAGCGGGGGCAGCGAAAGCGGATGAAAATCGCGATGATCGGGTTGCGCGGCCTGCCCGCCAATTACAGCGGCATCGAAGTGGCCGTTGAGGAAATCGGGGCGAGGCTGGTCGATGCCGGCCACGAGGTCACGGTCTATTGCATGGGTCGTCGCGCCACGGAAACCTACAAGGGCATGCGGCTGGTCTACATCCCGACCATCCGGGGCAAAAACACCGAGATGGTGGTCTATTCGATGCTCGCCAGCCTGCACGCGCTCGGACAAGGGTACGACCTGGTGCACCTGCACGCGTTCGGCCCCGCGGTCATGACTGGTCTGTTTCGATTGTTTCGCCGTCCCGTCGTGGTCACCTGCCACGGCCTGGACTACCTGCGCGAAAAATGGGGGTTGATCGCCCGGACCTATATCCGGTTCGGAGAAACCATGGCCATGCGCCACGCGAATGCCGTCATCTGCGTTTCGCGATCGATGCGCTCGGATCTGGAGGCCCGCCATCGAAAGCCGCTCGACTACATTCCCAACGGCTCAACGGTGAAAAACGTCCCGGCAGAGGATCACATGAGAACGCAACTCGGGCTGGCGCCCAAGGGCTATTTCATTTTCGTGGGCCGGCTGGTCGAATGCAAACGTGTCGACCTCCTGATCGAGGCCTTCCGCCAGCTCGAAACGGATATGAAGCTGGTGATCGTCGGCGGCGGCAGCGACGATGCGGTAGCCAGGCTCTCCGGCCTCGCAGCGGGCGACGAAAGGATCGTTCTCACCGGGCCTGTCTATGGCGAGGCGCTCGACGGCCTTTTCGGCAATGCCGCGTTCTTCGTGCTGCCGTCGGTGCTTGAAGGCCTGCCGGTCGCCCTGATCGAAGCGCTTGGCCACAATTTGCCTGTCATCGTCAGCGATCTGCCCGAAAATCTCGAAGTCGTCGCGGACGGCAATGGAGGGTACCGGGCGCTGGTTTGCGAACGCGACAGCGTGGGCAGCCTGCGCGATACGCTTGCGGCGGCACTCCGCGACCGCCAGGCGCTGGCTCGACAATATGCCGACAACAGAGCGTTCGTGATGGAAAAATACGGCTGGGACAGCATAGCGGCGCAGACGGCCGAATGCTATGCGCGCGCAGTGCAAGCGTGAACGAACGGGAAAGCCGGCTCCCTGTGACAGGGAGCCGGATGACTTACCGGACCGAATGCAGCGTCCCGTTGTGGCGCTGCGGCATGACCTGCGTCGCAGTGAAGACGCCTTCGACGGTCACCGCTGGCACGGCCGGAAGAGGCTCGGGTAGCTCCAGGATATCCCTGAAATAGGCGACGGTGGCCTCCAGGCCCTCCTCGAGCTGCACTTTGGGTGCCCATCCGAGGAACGCCTTGGCGGCGCCGATATCGGGTTTGCGCTGCCTGGGATCGTCGACGGGCAGTGGCCGGTTGACCGGCGCCCTGCCCGAACCTGTGATCCGCGTTACGGCCATTGCCAGTTCCCGGATGGTGAACTCCGCTGGATTGCCGAGGTTGATCGGTCCCGTGGTCGAGTCGTCGGTGGCCATCAGCCGGATGAGTCCGTCGACAAGGTCCTCGACATAGCAGAACGAACGCGTCTGCTCTCCGTCGCCATAAAGCGTCAACGCTTCCCCGCGAAGGGCCTGAACCACAAAGTTCGAAACGACGCGCCCATCCGCAACGTTCATGCGCGGTCCGTAGGTATTGAAGATGCGGGCGACCTTTATCGGCATGCCGTACTTGCGGCGATAATCGAAAAAGAGCGTCTCGGCGCAACGCTTGCCTTCATCGTAACACGCCCGCGGCCCGATCGGATTGACGTTGCCCCAGTATGTTTCGTTTTGAGGATGCTGGTAAGGGTCGCCATAAACTTCGGAGGTCGACGCCTGAAGGATGGGGGCTTTCACCCGCCTGGCCAATCCCAGCATGTTCATGGCGCCGATGACGCTCGTTTTCGTCGTTTGCACCGGATCGAACTGATAGTGAACCGGCGAGGCTGGGCATGCCAGATTGAAGATCTCGTCGATTTCAACGTAGAGCGGCACCGTGATGTCGTGACGCATCAATTCAAATCGGGGGTGCCCGATAAGATGTGCGATGTTGGCCCTGCTGCCGGTGAAGAAATTGTCGACGCACAGGACCTCATGTCCGTCCCGCAAAAGCCGGTCGCAAAGATGCGACCCGATAAAACCCGCTCCTCCGGTAACCAGAACCCTTTTAACGTTGTATCCAGCTTTCATCTTACTCCAACTCCGTCCCCGCGCTTGCGCGCACCGTTACCTATTCTTTAGTCAGCTTCCGCTTCCGTGCCTCATCTCCTGAAAAACCGTGCGCATGATGATCTTGAGATCGAGCAGAACCGAGAAGTTCTGGATGTAGGCGATGTCATGGTCGATCCGCGCGCGCGCGAGGACCGGGTTGCGCGTAGGGCCTCGCAGCCCCGACACCTGGGCCCAACCCGAAAGGCCGGGTTTCATCGCCAGCCGAAGGTCGTAGTAAGGGACAAGATCCCGATAGGGTTGCCCGGCCGCCTGCATCCCGATCGGATGCGGTCGCGGCCCGACCAGAGACATCTCGCCACGCAGGACATTGAAAAGCTGCGGCAGCTCGTCGACGTTCGTGCGGCGCAGCACTCCGCCAAGCGGGGTGACCCGCGGGTCGTGCGCAACCGTCTGGGCGACACCCGACGTGTCGCAGGCCTCCGTGTACATCGTGCGGAATTTGTAGATTGCAAAACTGCGGCCGTTGTGACCTTCGCGCATCTGGCAAAAGAGCGCCGGACCCTTGCTTGTCGTGCGAATGGCGATGGCGATGGCGAGCAGAAACGGCCACAGTACGGAAAGCGCCATCGCAGCGAGCAACACGTCAAGCATTTGCTTGACGGCCAATTGCGCAGCGCGGGCGCGACTGAACGTCGGCTCCGCAGGCCACTCACCGATGTATTCGATCGGCAGTTCTGACCTCGACAATTGCGCCAACTGATCCGGCTTTTTAGGGTCTGATCCCGAAATGGCGCCGGAGGTCTTGTGGATACTAGCCAACCGTGCCGCAGGTTGCATGAACCTGCGGCCCCCTGCTGCGTCCCCCGACACGGTTTTTCTCCCGCTATGTCATTTCAATTTGGTCCGGAAACGCCGTCAACGCTTCACTAACCATGTTATTTAAATACCATAAAATGACGAATTCGCATATCGAAATTGCAGAGATCGATAATTTCCCGACTATTTCCGCATACTTAGCCGCGCAGTATTATCCTGACTGGTTACATCTTATTTGGACAATTGACCTGGCTAGCCGGCCCCGCGGAATGGGCCGGCCGGGAAAAGGCCGGATGCACAGTCAGCAAGAGAAGGTCAGAATCGATCGGCCAGAAGGGCGTGGCCCACAAGCGCGGCTGCAAGTCCGAGATTGAAGGCGAGAAGCAGCCCGATCGATGTCAGGATCGGCAGGCCGGCAAAAGACACGGCCAGGACGGACACGCCGAGCAGAATCGCCACGCCCGCCAGAAGGGCAGCGCCCCCGGCGAAGAGCTGGAAGAACCCTGCTGCAAAAAGGCTCGTAAAAGCCAACATCGGCATACCCGGTCTGCACGACATCTCACGCGTGTCGATGATGAGCGCGTCGTGGCTAATGTCTCGTTAACGTGTTCCAGGGCCTTCCCTGGCGCAAATTGCAGCCCGGCGCCGCCAGACACCGGACGAAAATCAACTCGCAGCCGTCCACCGGAGCGGATTGCTCGTCGCCATCGCCACAAGGTCGTGGGTGACTTCGTTCCACGCCAGGACTTCGTCCGCGAGATTGTCGAGAACAAGATCACCCTGGGCGGTGCGAACGAGCACGACCGCGTGGCCGACACCGTCCTCGGTGTACCCAATCGCCAAATGCAGGGCCCCGGCGGGCACGCCCATCTCGATCAGCCGGTTCCACTTGTTCATTGCGTAGTCTTTGCAATCCCCCGCCTCGGCCCCCAATTCCCATATCTGGCTCGCGCGCAGCTGAGGCCGTATCGCGGCGTTGACTTCGCGGTTGACCTGATCGAGCAGCGCAAAGAGATCGGGCGTCAATTCCGGCGTGGCCTCAGGGGTGGGCTGGCAACGCGCGGGCGCGCGCAAGCAGAAAACCTGAAAACCCAAGGGCGTCGCGAAACTCCCGGCGGTCGATATGCGACCGAGCGGGCCGAAACTCTCCTGCCCTGGCCATGGCGCGATAGCGTGCGCGGACGGCGTTACAAGGAGGATGGATAGAGCAAGTATCGCCGAACCGACTCTGGGGGTGATCCGCATTTAGCCTCCGAGCGAAATCGTTGCTGCGACTGTGCGCGCACATCCTTTTGAATTTTCTGAGAGTTTCCTGTCTATTTTAACCAAATCCGGCTTCTTCCCGACCGGAAAGAAGTGACAGAAAAATAGAACTCCCCTTCGAACGGGTGACGTTTTTGTATCCGATTCGGGCAACATTGTGAATTCAGCAGCACTACACGCACAAGGACTGCGCGTTGCTAAAATTTTATCATGAAACGACTGCGGAATTCGCACCGGAATCGCCTTGTCTTTTCTAATATTTAGACGAGGACCGGCCCCACCTGAAAAGAGTCAGGCGACAGAGTTGCCCTGGCCCCGACCCCCTGAAGGAAACGGACATCCAGCGCTGGCAAAGGTAGCGGTAAAGAAATGGCGCGCTCGGGAAGATTCGAACTCCCGACCCCCAGATTCGTAGTCTGGTGCTCTATCCAGCTGAGCTACGAGCGCGTGCTGCCGATATGGAAAAATCGCACCGGGAGGTCAACCCCCGATCGGCTGGCGCAACGCTTATAACGGCTTGTTCGCTATTGCAAGCCTTGGTCACATAATCTTTGCAATGAAACGACACGGCCTTCCGATCCCGCCTATCGCAGGGGCAGGTCGATGGTGAAGGCCGTGCCTTTTTCCGTCTCGGCGAGCGCAATCGTTCCGCCGTTGGCCTCGACGAGCTCGCGCGCGATCGCGAGCCCGAGCCCCGTGCCGCCCGAACGCGCCGAGCCCTTGAAGGCGACGAACAGGTTTTCCCGCGCGCGCGGCGGCAGCCCGGGGCCGTTGTCGGCCAGGGTCAGCCTCAGCGTGGTCTCGCGCGGCTCGGCCGAGAATGTCACCGTCGGGCTGGTCATGGTATCGGCGGCCGTCTCGAGAGCCTCACGGGCGTTCTTGAAGATGTTGATAAAGACGCGGGCGAGGTGATCGGGGTCGACGGTGACGACGAGATCGTCGGGTACGCGATTGTCGAAGACGATATGCGGGTGCCCGGCGAGCCCGGCTGCCACGCTCGCTTCGGTGCCCAGTGCGCGCAGATCGACCGGGGCGGGACGGGGCGGACGCGATTGCTGGCGGCCGTAGTCGAGCACGCTCTGGGCGAATTCGGTGGCCTTGTCGATCGTATTGACGAGCCGCGGCGCCAGCCTTTGCACCTTCGGATCGTCGAGCGTCGCCACCTGGTCGGAAAGCAGTTGCGCGGAGGTCAGCATATTGCGCAGGTCATGGTTGATCTTGGAGACCGCGAGACCAAGATCGGCCAGGTGCCGGCGCTGGCGCAGCATGGTGAAGAGTTCTTCCTGGGTCTGGGAGAACTCACGTTCGAGCACGCCGATCTCGTCCTTGCGGTTCTTGTTCGGCCGTATGATCAGTCGCCCGTTTTCCGGGTTCTGCCCGAAGGCGAGGACGGCGCCTGTCAGCCGCCGAAGGGGTCCGATCAGAAGGCGCTCGGCAAATACATAAAGGGCGAAGGCGGTAACCCCGGCAATGATGAGGGAGAGCATGGCAATGTTGCCGGCGTAAAACAGCATGTCTGCGCGCAGCGGGCTTTCGGGCATGATGACCTCGACCACCGCGTCGCCGGCGCCCGGCGGCACCCCCACGATGCGCAATGTGCGCCCGCCCGACACCATCGTATCGACCGCATCGGCGATCAGCCTGAGCGGGTTGCGGTCGCGCATGTCGGCGGTGTGGGTCTCCTCGGGCATCATCGCGGCGTCGAGCGAAATAAGGTCCGACTGCCCCTCGCGCCGATAGACGATGGCGAGGGCCCCGGCCGATTGCAGCAAGGGCTCGGTGATCTCGACCGGCAGGTCGGTGACGTCGGGCACTGCGTCAAAAACCCGCACGGCAACGCCGCCCACGCGCAGCCGGTCATCGAGCCAGCCGGCGCGAAAATTGGCGAGAGAGGGGAAAAAGACCGCGATTTCGACAAGCAGGATGACGCCGGCTATCGCGGCGATCAGCTTGAAACTCAACCCTGAAAACGGCCCGGCATGAACGCGATCGGTCATACGCAACCCATAAAGCATCTACGCGGCGGCTGGAAATCCAATTTGCGGACGCGGTTACCGCCAGATCGCCCGCAGAGGTCCCAGGGTTTTTGCAACCCGCTGACGCCAGCCCGGTTCGGCATAGGTTTCCGCGTACGCCCCGGCCAGCGCCGGAACGATTTCGGCAAGGGCCGGATGCGGCACGACGAGCCTCTGGAGGTCGTGGGGGGTGAGCCGCTTGGCGACGGCCAGCGCGAACAGCGCAATCAGTTCGCCTGCCGCCGGCCCGGCAATTCCGGCGCCCAGAATGCGTCCGCTTTCGTGGGTGATGAGCTTGACATGCCCTTCCGTCTCGCCCAGCGCACGGGCGCGATCTATGGCCGCAAACGGGAAGCGGGTGATGGTAAAGCGCGCTTTGTGCCGGCTGCGCGCCTCTACCTCGGTGAGCCCCACCTGCGCGATTTCCGGATCGGTATAGACCACGTGCGGGATTGCCGGCCGTGTCCGCACGCCGAACATGCCGCCGAGCGCGTGCCCGACGATCTGCCTCGCCTGGTGCCGGACCGCGTGCACCGAACGGGCGTCGCCAGCCGTCGCGCCGAGTGCATAAATCCGGCGGTTTGACGTGCGCCCGAAGGCGTTGAGTTCGAGCTGTCCCCCGGTTGTGCGGACGCGTGCGTGGCCAAGGCCCAGCCCGTCGAGATCGGGCCGGCGGCCCGCCGCAACCAGAAGATGCGTCCCGCCAATCTGCCGCTCCTCGGCGCCGGACTTGACCTCGAGCGCGATCTCGCCCTCGGTGCCGCTGACCGATACGACGCCGGTATTGGACATCAGATTGAGCCCTTCGGCTTTCAGACGCCGCAAGACGATGGCGGTGAGCTCGGCGTCGCAATCGCCGAGCGGCTCGAGAATATCGATCAGCGTCACGCCGACACCGAGCCGCAGATAGGCCTGAGCGAGCGCCAGCCCGGTCTCCCCGCCGCCGAGCACGATCAGATGGCCGGGTTTACGCGTAAGCTCGAAGATCGTTTCGGGCGTGTGGAACGGTACATCGCCGAGCCCGGGAATATCCGGAACGAGGGGCCGCGAGCCCGTCGCGATGACGAAGCGCCGTGCGCGGACCTGTGTCTCGCCGGCCTTGAGCGTGCCCGCATCGATGAACCCCGCCGCTCCCTGGATCACGGTAATCCCGTCGGCGGCGAGTTGCTCCTGGCTCGCTTCGGCGGCAGCGGCTGCGATCACCTCGGCGATATGCCCGTTGAGCCGCGCGAAATTGACGCGCGGCTCCTCCGCGCCGATCCCCAGATCGCGCGCCGTGCGCATCTGGTGCGCCCTTTTTGCCGCCGCCGCGGTTGCGTGCGCCGCGAGACTTCCCCGGTTGAGCGCCACGCCGCCGAGCGCGCCCTTCTCGACGAGCACCACGCCGGCGCCCGCGGCCCGGGCTTCTCTGGCGGCCGCCAGTCCGCCCGGTCCGCCGCCGATGATACACAGATCGGTCCTGATCGTTTCGGCCAAGAGTTATCCCCGCTTGATACGCCCGGTTTTCCCAGCTTTTAGCGCCAGCCGCCGGCGCTGGCCAGCGCTGGCAATATCGTGATCGGGATTGATTGACTTTACCCCCCCTTTTTCTTATAAGCCGCGCAACCTTGCCTGCGGCCGGGCCCGTTCGCGGGTCATGGCGCGGGCATTCGACATTCGGATCATCTTTTATCTTTTTAGAGGATCGCGCGCGGCGCGCGCGGTATGAAGAGCAATGAAGCGTACCTTTCAGCCGAGCAACCTCGTGCGCAAGCGCCGGCACGGTTTCCGCGCCCGTATGGCCACCAAGAACGGCCGCAAGATCCTCAACCGCCGCCGCGCCCAGGGCCGCAAGCGGCTGTCCGCGTAAGCGACGCCGTCCGGTCGTCATGCCGGAGGCACCGGCATCTGCGCTCAGGCGCCTGAAAAAGCGGGCGCAATTTTTAAGAGCCGCGCGGGGCAAGAAAATTGCCGGGCGCGGCTTTGTGTTGCAGGCGGTTCCAGTTGCCGAGCCCGGTGCCGGCGTGGGATATACGGTAACCAAGAAGGTCGGCAATGCGCCCGAGCGCAACCGGATCAAGCGCAGGCTGCGGGCCGCCGTACATGCATGTCATGACCGCTTCAAAGGCGGATACGACTATGTCTTGATCGGCCGGCGTGAAAGCTTAAATGAACCCTTTGCCGCGCTTGTCGAACGCCTTTGCACTTCGATCGAACGCTTAAACGCCCCGGCCCAGCGGACCCGAAAACACCATGAATGAAAACAATCGCAACATGATCCTGGCTGTCGTCCTGAGCATGATCGTGCTCTTTGGATGGCAGTATTTCGTCGCCGGGCCGCAGCTCGAGCAGGCGCAGCAGGAGGCCGCCCAGCAGCAGGCCGCCGAGAGCGCCGATATCGCAGCGCCCGTGGCCGAGACCGGCGCGGCGGGCGAAGCGCCGTCGGGAACCTCCGACATCGTGAGCTTCGAAAGCCGCGAAGCGGCGCTGGCGGCTTCGGATCGGGTTGCGATCGATACAGGCGCACTTTCGGGCTCGATCAACCTTACCGGCGCGCGGATCGACGATCTGCATCTGCTCCGGTACCAGGAGACCACCGACCCCGACAGCCCGACCATCACGCTATTGTCGCCGGCAGGTTCACCCGAACCCTACTACCTCGAGCAGGGCTGGGTCGCGCCCGCCAATACCGATGTCGCGCTGCCCGACGCGGGAACCGAGTGGACCGTCGAGGAGGG
Organism: Pelagibacterium xiamenense; assembly: GCF_021166475.1. Lineage (GTDB taxonomy): Bacteria > Pseudomonadota > Alphaproteobacteria > Rhizobiales > Devosiaceae > Pelagibacterium > Pelagibacterium xiamenense. Next base: position 647,062 of record NZ_JAJOYS010000001.1, on the reverse strand, counting down.
CGAAACGCTCACCGCGGAAACGCCGGTGACGCTTGTTTGGGACAATGGCGAAGGCCTTGTCTTCCGCCGCACGATTTCGGTCGACGAGAACTACATGTTCTCGGTCGAACAGAGCGTAGAGAACACGACGGGCGGCGACGTGGCGCTCTACCCCTATTCGCGGGTCGCGCGGCTCTATACGCCCTACACGCAGAACTTCTTCATCCTGCATGAAGGTCCGATCGGCGTTTTGGGCGATGCCAACCTCATCGAGATGACCTACCAGAACCTCCGCGACGAAGGCTCGCGCGACGTGGCTTCGACCGGCGGCTGGCTGGGGTTCACCGACAAATACTGGGCAACCGCCATCGTCCCCAACCAGGACGAGGCGGTCAACGCGCGCTTTTTCCACTCGACCCGCTCCAATGGCGGCGAGGATTACCGCGCCAATTTCGTCTCCGAGAGCGCGGTCATCGTGCCCGCGGGCGGTACCGGGGTGCACACGAGCCTTGCGTTTGCCGGCGCCAAGGTGGAATCGATCATCGACAGCTATGAGCAGGGCTTCGGCATCCGCCAGTTCGAGTTGCTGATCGACTGGGGCTGGTTCCACTTCATCACCAAGCCCATGTTCCTCGTGATCCGCTTCCTCCATCAGATCCTGGGCAATTTCGGCCTCGCGATCCTGGCGGTCACCGTTATCATCAAGGCGATTTTCTTCCCGCTGGCCAACAAGAGCTATGCCTCGATGGCCAACATGCGGCGGGTGCAGCCGAAGATGAAGGAAATCCAGGAGAAATACAAAGACGACCGCACCGCCCAGCAGCAGGCGATGATGGAACTGTACAAGACCGAGAAGATCAATCCGATCGCCGGGTGCTGGCCGATCCTCATCCAGATCCCGGTCTTCTTCTCGCTCTACAAGGTGCTGTTCGTCACCATCGAAATGCGCCATGCGCCGTTCTTTGGCTGGATTCAGGACCTTGCGGCGCCCGACCCCACGCACATCTTCAACCTATTCGGCCTTCTGCCCTACGATCCCACCATGGTCCCGGTTATCGGCGCATTCCTGGGCATCGGCATCTGGCCGGTCATCATGGGCATCACTATGTGGGTCCAGATGCGGTTGAACCCGCCCCCGACCGATCCGACACAGGCAGCTATCTTTGCGTGGATGCCGATTATCTTCACGTTCATGCTGGGGACCTTCCCTGCCGGCCTCGTCATCTACTGGGCGTGGAACAACTTCCTCTCGATCGTTCAGCAATGGGTGATCATGAAGCGGCACGGCGTCGAAGTGGATCTCTTCGGCAACATCGTGGCCAGCTTCAAGCGCAAGAAGCCCAACGCCGCCGAGTAGGCGCAAAGAAGCACACGATAAGGGCCGGTTCGCCGGCCCTTTTTCGTTGCGCTCCTCCTCCGCATCCCTCCCTCTTGCGGAATGGGATGGGGACAGAGTAGGCAAGACTGCCCGACACAATCAGGACCTCCCATGACCGAGCAGCCCGACGACACCACCCGATTGCTCTTTGCCCGCCCGTGGGAGTTCTTGAAAGGCTGCGTGCGGGTGTCCGACCTTCCCGCCGACGACACCGTCGAAGTCGCGTTCGCGGGCCGTTCGAATGTCGGGAAGTCCTCGCTCATCAACGCGCTCGTCGGCCAGCGCGCTTTGGCGCGCACCTCCAACACGCCCGGCCGCACGCAGGAACTCAACCTCTTTGCGCCCCAGGCCGGGGGCATCCGGATTGTGGATATGCCCGGCTACGGTTTCGCCAAGGCCCCCAAACCGGCGGTCGAAAAATGGAACAAGCTCATCCACCAGTTCCTGCGCGGCCGCCCCAACCTGCGGCGCGTCTACGTGCTTGTCGACGCGCGCCACGGCCCCAAGGCCAATGACGCGACGGTCATGAATGAACTCGACAAGGCGGCCGTGAGCTACCAGGTCGTGCTCACCAAGACCGACAAGCTCGCCGAAAAAGACGCCACCGCCGTCATCGAGGCCACGCAAAAGGCCATCGCCAAGCGCCCTGCCGCGCACCCGCAAATCATCGTCACCTCAAGCGAAAAGGGTATCGGCATCGACACCCTGCGCCACGAGATCGCGCGGATTCGCGAGGGATACTAGAGCGCTTCTTGGAAAATTGGGGCGGATCACCCCGCGTTTGAAACTGACCTGCTCTAGGCGGCCAGGAACCGGCTGATCGCTCGCGTCAAAAGCGGGCTATCGGAGGGCTTGGCGAAGGACGCCTTGGCCTTTTCGATCACGGCGTCTTCTGCCAGCCCCTTGCGCAGCCTGACAAGCTGGAGCGCATATTCGTCGGAAAACTCCGGGTGCGGCTGGAAGGATAGCGTTGTGCCGTTGGCGTAGTGCAACCCGGCATTGGGCGTGAATTCGGATGACAGCACCACCCTGGCGCCCTCGGGCGGCGTGATTACCTGGTCCTGGTGCGAGCAGGCCACCGAAAGGCTGGCGCGCGGCGCATCGAGGAAGGGCGGGCGGCAGGCGATCTGGTAGGTATGCCGTCCCAGCCCCCAACCCTTCTCGGACTTGCGCACGTCGCCGCCGAGCGCGTCGGCGATCACCTGGTGGCCGAAGCAGATCCCGACCATCTTGGTCCGCGCCGCGTGGGCGCCGCGAATGAACGCCCGCAGAGGCTCCATCCACGCGACGTCATCGTAAACCCCGTAGGCCGATCCGGTGATCAGGATGGCGTCGAGGCTTTCGGGGTCGGGCAGCGGCGCCCCAGCGTCGAGCTCGACCGTTTCATAGGCGAGCTTTGCGCCGTCGCGCTCGAACATGCCCTGGAACATCGCCGGATAGGAGGGATACTGATCCGCCAGGGGCGCGGGTACGCCACCGGTCCGGATGATCGTCAGTTTCATTTGCGCGCGCAGCCCAATGCTTGATTCAAACGGGCGGACTTATGGGGGCAACGCAACAAGAATGCAACAGGGCCTTTATGCGGCAACGAAGGTCAATGCCACGCCATTGATGCAGTGGCGTTTGCCGGTGGGCTCTGGCCCATCGTCGAAAATATGCCCCAGGTGTCCACCGCAGCGGCGGCAGTGGCATTCGGTCCTCACCATGCCGAACGAGGTGTCGGTCGAGGTCCCGATGGCATCGGGGAGCGATTCCCAGAAGCTCGGCCAACCGGTGCCGCTGTCGTATTTGGCTTCGGAGGCGTAAAGCGGCAGGTCGCATCCCGCGCAATGATAGAGCCCGGCCTCGTAGTGCTTGTCGAGCGGCGAGGTGAACGCCCGCTCGGTCCCGTGCTCGCGCAGCACGTAGAATTGCTCGGGCGTCAGCCGCTCGCGCCATTCGGCTTCGGAGAGCACGATCTCGAATTCGCCCTCGGCATGCTGAGCCATCGCGAAACGCTGCGAAAGGCCGAAAAGCCCAAGCCCCGCGGCAGCAGCGGATGCACCCAAAATCATCGAACGGCGGGAAATCATGTCGTATCCTCCTGACGCGGCCGCATGATTTCAGACGCTTGCGCGCACGTCCAAATCAAGAGCGCGTTATCACAAGCCATGCCGGAACCCGGCCGGACCACCGCTTCATGCACCCCGCCAAGGATACCGCGCGGAATGGTCCGACCAGGCATCCCCGCGGGCCGCCCGGCGCCAGGGAGCACCGGCCGGCCCGCAGTGGACACCGACGCGCTTACATGGCGGGCAGCAGTACCGCGTCGATCACGTGGATTACGCCATTCGACTGCTTGACGTCGGCGATGGTCACGTTGGCAGTGTTGCCGTTTTCGTCGGTGATCATGACCTGATCGCCTTCATAGGTGACTTCAAGCGTACATCCCCCCACGGTTTCCACCGGATGCATGCCGCCATCGTCGTCGACCATGCCGATGATCGCTTCGGACATCGCATTGGCCGCGACCACGTGACAGGTGAGGATCTGGACGAGCTGGTCCCTGTTTTCCGGCTGCAGCAGGGTTTCTACGGTGCCCTCGGGCAGCGCGGCAAAGGCCTCGTCGGTCGGCGCGAAGACCGTGAAAGGTCCCTCGCCCTGCAGCGTCTCGACGAGCCCCGCGGCCTGGACGGCGGCGACGAGCGTTTCGTGGTCGGCGGAGTTCATCGCGTTTTCGACGATATTACGCTCGGCGAACATCTCCGCGCCGCCCACCATCGGGTTGTCCTGCGCAAAGGCTGCGCCGGCGAGGATGGTCGAGGCCGCAAGTGCGGTCAGAGAAAAGCGGATCATGATGGTCTCTCCTTAAAAGGTTGGTGTGCCGGATCACCCCGGCAACACCCCCAGCTACGAGAGGCCGTCTCGCAAAGTTTCAGCGGTGCAGAGATTTTTTTGCGTCGTTAGATCGCCGTCGCCGTCCCGGCCGACACGAGCGGGCCCTGGGCCACGCCGGTGGGCGAGCCGCCGGTCTGCTCAAGCGTTACCGCGAGTGTCACGCCCTCGCCAAAGAGCGGCTGTAGCGCGGCGTCGACCGGTACGCGATGGGCCTGCCCTACCCCGATCACACCAAGCGATATCGCCGGATCCTCGCCGGCGATAAGCCAAAGCTCATAGTCCTTGCCCTCCCCGGCGGGCGCACCCTGGGCGGTCAGCCGCAACGCCCCGTCCGACGGCTCATAAAGCGCGAGGACCGACACATCGCTTTCAACCGGCTCCAGCGCTGCGACCAACTCGGACTGTGGCGCCGGACCAGCCGGAGGCAGAACGGCAAGGCTCACCGCGACGAGTGCGATCATCACCGCAAGACCCGTTGCAGCGCGCCAGAAGACGAGGCTGTCATACCAGCGCGCCTTCTTCTGCGCCGTTTGATCGCCAAACAGACGGCCCTCGATTCTCGCCAGCGTACCCGCCGGCGGCGTCACCGGCCGGTACTCGGTGTTGAGCCCGGCAAACTGCGCCTCCCAGAACCGCGCCTCGGCGGCGATTTCGGGGTTGCTTGCAATGGCGCGCTCGATGGCCGCCCGATCGGCCGGGTCGGTCAGGCCGAGCACGTATTCGGCCATCGTGATCCGCGGATCGCCGTCGTCTTCGATCCCTGGCAGGTTCCAATCGCTCATTTATCCAGGCACTCCCGCAATTGGATCAGTCCGCGGCGCAGCCACGTGCGGATCGTGTTGAGGGGGATGGCGAAACGGTCCGCAAGCTCCTGATAGCTATAGCCTTCGACATAGGCCGCTTGCACCGCGTCGGCGCGCTGCTCGGGCAGCGTCTCGAGGCATTCTTCGAGCCGGGCGCGTTCGCCCGCATTTGCCGCGGACTGTTCAGGCGTCATTTTCGGGTCGGCGATCTCGCGGGCGTCGTCGATATCGCGGGTCTCGGGCTTGCGGCGGCGGATAATGTCGATAGCATGATTGCGGGCGATGGTGATCAGCCATGTCATTGGCGATCCCAAATCTTCCCTGTACTGGTCTGCCCGTTGCCAGATCTTGACGTAGATATCCTGCACCGCATCTTCGGCCTCGCTTCTATTGCCGAGGATACGCAACACGACGCCGAAAAGTTTCGCGCTCGTGCGGGCATAGAGCGCACGGAACGCCGTGCGGTCCGCGAGTGCCGTCCTGGCGATCAGCCCGGCGATCTCTTCTAGGCCCTGATCCAAAAAACACCTCGGGCTGCCGCGTTGCGCCGCGGTTCGCGTCAATTCCGAAACCATTCAAGCATGGAACGCCGCGCAGGGCTATGCATCGGACGAATTCTTGCGCTAGAACGCGAACATAAGAAGAGGACCGATCCCCGCCCATGACCGACGCCCACGAAAACGCCTACGATGCCGAGATCCTGGCCAAGGCGCTGCCGTTCATGCAGCGCTACGAGAACAAGACCGTCGTCATCAAGTATGGCGGCCACGCCATGGGCGATCCGGCGCTCGGTAAGGCTTTCGCCCGCGACGTCGCGCTTCTCAAGCAGTCGGGCGTCAACCCGATCGTGGTTCACGGCGGCGGCCCGCAGATCGGCGAGATGCTCAAGAAACTCGATATCGAATCCAAATTCGAGGGCGGATTGCGGGTCACGGACAAGCGGACCGTCGAAATCGTCGAGATGGTCCTTGCCGGATCGATCAACAAGGAGATCGTGGCGCTCATCAACGCCGAGGGCGAATGGGCGATCGGGCTGTGCGGGAAAGACGGCAACATGGTCTTTGCCGAAAAGGCCAAGAAAACGGTCATCGACCCCACCTCCAACATCGAGCGCATTCTCGATCTGGGCTTCGTGGGCGAACCGGTCGAGATCGACCGCACGCTCCTCGACCTGCTCGCGCGTTCGGAGATGATCCCCGTCATCGCCCCTGTCGCGCCGGGCCGCGACGGGGCGACCTACAACATCAACGCCGACACCTTCGCGGGCGCTATCGCGGGCGCGGTCTTCGCCAAGCGCCTCCTCTTCTTGACCGATGTGCCCGGCGTCCTCGACAAGTCCGGCACGCTCATCCCCGAACTTTCGGTCCGCGAGGCCAAGCAGTTGATGGCCGACGGCACGATCTCGGGCGGCATGATCCCCAAGGTCGAAACCTGCATCGAAGCGCTCGACAGGGGCGTTGAGGGTGTGGTGATCGTCAACGGCAAGACCCCGCATGCCGTGCTTCTGGAGCTTTTCACCGAGCATGGCGCGGGCACGCTGATCGTGCGGTAGGGCCTGTCGCCGCCATACCGGAACCGGAAGCCGGCCGTAGCGCCGATCACTTCGGCGTTTCCGGTCATTTACCGTTCACCGAATTGGCGCATAATGGGGCAATGAACAAATTGACCCCCTCTGTCCGCACGCTCGACCATGTCACCGACTGGATCTTCGACCTCGACAACACGCTCTACCCGCGCGAATGCAATCTTTTCGCGCAGATCGACACGCTGATCACCCATTACGTAATGGATGTGACAAGCCTCGATTTCGAGGCCGCGCGGGATCTGCAAAAGGCCTACTACCGGGATCATGGCACGACGCTCAACGGCCTGATGACCACGCACGACGTCGACCCCGACCACTATCTCGCCGCTGTTCACGCCATCGACTATTCGCCCGTCAACGCGCATCCCGAGCTCGTGGCCGCCATAGCGGCGCTGCCGGGGCGCAAGTTCATCTTCACCAATGCCGATGCCGGACACGCCGTGTCCGTCCTCAAGCGGCTGGGCGCAGCCGACATCTTCGAGGGGATATTCGACATCCGGCTCGCGCAGTTCGAGCCCAAGCCGCTTCCAGCCGCCTATGAGCGCTTCCTTGCCGCGCACGGCGTCGATCCCGCCCGCGCGGTGATGTTCGACGACCTCGAGAAGAACCTCAGGGTGCCGCACGAAAACGGCATGGTCACCGTACAGGTGGTCGCTGCGGAGGATTTCATCCACGACCAGTGCGACCCCTGGGAACTGGGGCGCGGCGACGGCCAGCCGCACGTTCACCACATCACCGACGATCTCGTGGCGTTCCTCAAGCAGCACGGTTGAGCGCATTTTCGCCCGATTTTTCATCATCGTGTAACCGGAGCCGGGCATAGCTGTGCGATCATCGGATCGAAACCGGCATCGATAGCGTTATCGCCCGGGACCGGGCCACACCGCATCCGCCCGCCCGACCACACACAAGGGGACGAAAAGCATGCACACTCGGATTTCGCATCTGGCGCTCGCCGGCGCCGCCCTGGCGCTCACCGCCACACCCGCCTTCGCACTGGAAGCCACCGGCTTTGCCGACAAGCTCGTCGAGGTGAGCCGGTTCATGGGGGTCTCCCTCGACTACGGCTCCGCCACGGCTGAAGGCGACACAATCACGCTGGCCAATTTCACCCTGGCGGTGCCCGGCGAGGACCTCGTCGTGATCCCTGGCGAGATCGTCTTTGAAGGTGTCGTCGAGACGCCGGACGGCGGATACACCGCCGAGCGCGCGACGATCGCGGATATCGCGTTCACCGACGAGGACGAAGGCATCACGCTTACCTTCGTCGATATCCTTGCCGAAGGCATTTCGCTGCCGGCCGAGATCACCATGGACACGATGATCGACGTCAGCATGGACCTTTACGACCGCGTCTCCGCCGGCCCGCTGACGGTGGCCAAGGAAGACGGCACCGAGCTGTTCGCGATCGATACGATGGAGGCCTGGGTCGAGAACGCGGCGGCCGACGGGGGCATCACGACAGGATACAGGATCGCAGGCGTCCGCGCCGACCTCAGCGCATTCGACGATGCGGAAGCCCAGGAGGTGATTTCTGCCTTCGGCATCGCGCAGTTCGGCGCCGAGCTTTCCGGCGAAGGCACCTGGTGGCCGGATACCGGGCGGGCCGAGATGACCGATATGTCGATCGTGCTCGACGAGCTGGGCTCGCTCTCGATGAATTTCGCCGTCGAAGGCTATACCCGCGAACTCTATCGCGAACTCATGAAGATCAACCTCAAGATGGCCGAACTCAGCGAAGCCGGCGAGGAGATCGACGAGGCACAGATGGAACGGCTGTCGCAGTCTATGCTCGCGGAATTCGCAGCTCTCAAGCTCGACAGCGCCTCGATCCGCTACAACGACGCCTCGCTCTTCATGAAGGCGCTCGATTTCGCCGCGGCCGAGCAGGGGCTTGACGGCGCAACCTTCGCACAGGGGCTCAAGTTCACCGTCCCGATGCTGCTCGCCGAACTGGACAACGCGAATTTCTCGGAAATGGTGTCGGGCGCGGTCAACGCCTTCATCGACGATCCGCAGAACTTCGAAATCGCCGCCGAGCCGGCCCAGCCGGTGGGCGTGGAGGAATTCATGGGGGTCGAGGACGATCCGATGCTCCTGATCGATCTGCTCAACCTTCAGGTCCGGGCCAACCAGTAGGCCCGGCCCGCAGCAGGCACAAAAAAGGGGCGCAACGGAGCGCCCCTTTGCTTTTTGCGTCCTGCGACACCAGGCGCCCTAAGCCTCCACCTCAATCTCCGGCAGATTATACGTCTTGCGCACGATCTCCCACGCCTCTTCGGCCGTATCGACGACCGTGAAGAGCTTGACGTCGTCGGGCGATACGGTGCCTTCCTCGACAAGCGCGTCGAGGTTGATCACACGGCTCCAGAACGCCTTGCCGAAGAGCAGGAGCGGGATACGCTCCATGCGCCCGGTCTGGATGAGCGTCAGCGTTTCGAAGAACTCGTCGAGCGTCCCGAACCCGCCGGGGAAGATCGCGACGACCTTGGCGCGGACGAGGAAATGGATTTTCCGCGTCGCGAAATAATGGAAGTTGAACGAGAACTGCGGCGTCACGTAGACGTTGGGCGCCTGTTCGTGCGGCAGAACGATGTTGAGCCCGATCGACGGCGCCCCCACGTCCGTCGCCCCGCGATTGCCCGCCTCCATCACCCCCGGCCCGCCGCCGGTCACCACCACGTATTCCGAATAGCCCGTCGCCTTGGCGGTGGTCGAAGCGAGCTGCGCGAAACGCCGGGCTTCGGTATAATAGACAGAATTTTCCTCGAGGTTCTTTTTTGCCGTCTCGGTCTTGGCGGCCCAGGCGGGCTTGCCCGGCTCGGGAATGCGCGCGCCGCCGAACAGCACGACCGTCGAATTGACACCGGCGTCACGCAGGCGGGTTTCGATTTTCGTATATTCGAGCTGGAACCGGATGCCGCGCAGGTCCTCGGAGGTCAGGAACTCGTCATCGGCAAAGGCGAGCCGGTAGGCGGAGGATTGGGTCTGCGGTGTTTGTGGTGAATGGCGGACAACCTCGATGTCATCCTTGGAGGACCTCAGCGAGGAGTGGCGTTTGCGACCCATAGCGGCTCCTTGGTTCCCGTCTGCGCGGTCATTCTGGCATAAGCGGTGTGTATGACCGGCTAACGATGGGGGCAAGGGGAATTCCGACCGACTGCGGAAATGATGCGCGGCGGCTCCGCACCCGTCGTCACAAGCGCTGCCGATCCGGAGGCTGTGCCGAAGCCTTCCAGGATCAAACTTATCCCCGCCCCCAGAATGTCAAATATGATGCTCGTTACGGACCCGCTTCTGATGGGCGCGAGCGCAACGAACGTTTGGGCGGGTCCGGTCCGGGTTCCTCGCGGGTCGCTGCGGGGAAGGCCCAAAGCGGACAGAGGCCGGACGGGGACTGATATCCCCGTCGTACTCCCGAAAGGGAGAGGGGCACCGGTCAATTGGGGGCTTGGGAGGTTGGCAGAAAAAGTGGCTTCCACTATTTCGGTTCGACCAACCGACCCACTAAAGACCAACAAACCCCAGCCCGGGACGCCGCCATAAGCCGAAAATCCCGGGCGTATGCGGCGAGGCTCGTCTCGCTATTTTATATTTCAGTATGAGGCGCGTCTCGCCGCATACCGTCCACGTTCAATGACACCCGAGGTGCACGCGCCATCGGACACTTTGGCGCGTCTTCATCCCCAACATCCGGGGTTCCGTGCGCCACCCCCTTGGGCTATGGTCCGCCGCAAATCGAGACCAACAAGAGGCTTTGCCAATGTCCCACGCCCAGCTCGCCCAGACCATCGATTCCGCTTTCGACAATCGCGACGCCGTCAACCACGACACCAAGGGCGAGGTCCGCGACGCGGTCAACGAAGCGCTGGCGCTCCTCGATTCCGGCAAGGCGCGGGTGGCTGAAAAGGGCGCGGACGGCGACTGGCAGGTCAATGAGTGGCTCAAGAAGGCGGTCCTCCTCTCCTTCCGCCTTAATGACATGGCCCCTATTCCCGGCGGTCCGGGCGGAGCGAACTGGTGGGACAAGGTGCCCTCGAAGTTCGCCGGCTGGAGCGAAAACCGTTTCCGCGAGGCGGGCTTCCGCGCCGTGCCCGGCACCTTCGTGCGCCATTCGGCCCATATCGGGAAAAATGTCGTCCTCATGCCGTCCTTCGTCAATCTCGGCGCCTATGTCGACGACGGCGCAATGGTCGATACCTGGGCCACCGTCGGCTCGTGCGCGCAGATCGGCAAGAACGTGCACCTTTCGGGCGGCGTCGGCATTGGCGGGGTGCTCGAACCGCTGCAGGCGGGGCCCGTCATCATCGAGGACAACTGCTTCATCGGCGCCCGGTCCGAAGTCGTCGAGGGCGTGATCGTGCGCGAGGGCTCGGTCATTTCGATGGGCGTTTTCATCGGCAAGTCGACCAAGATCGTCGACCGCAACACCGGCGAAGTCTTCATCGGCGAAGTGCCCCCCTATTCGGTCGTCGTCTCGGGCAGCCTGCCGGGGAAACCCTTCCCCGACGGCACGCCGGGACCGAACCTCTACTGCGCGGTCATCGTCAAACGCGTCGACGCCCAGACCCGCTCGAAGACCTCGATCAACGAGCTGCTGCGGGACTAGATGGCATCGACCGCCGAAACGCTTCTCGCCGACCTGATCCGCTGCCCCTCGGTCACCCCCGAGACGGCGGGCGCATTCGATGTGCTCGAAGCCTTCCTCGTCCCGCTCGGGTTCACGGTGACGCGTCTCACATTCGAGGGCGACGGGTCGTATCCGGTCGAAAACCTCTTCGCCACCCGCAAGGGCGCCGCGCCCGGCCCGCATCTGCTTTTTGCCGGGCATACGGACGTCGTCCCGCCGGGCGACGCCGCAGCATGGTCGCACGATCCCTTCGCTGCGGATGTCGCTGACGGCGTGCTCTGGGGCCGGGGCGCGACGGACATGAAGAGCGGCGTCGCGGCCTTCTGCGCCGCGCTGGCCAGCCTCGCAAACACCAATGCGCTCGAAATGGGCCAGATCTCGCTCGCCATCACCAATGACGAGGAGGCCGATGCCGTCAACGGCACCGACAAGCTCATGGCGTGGGCGAAGGCGCAGGGACACAAGTTCGATTTCGCCATCGTCGGGGAACCGTCCTCGGCCGAAACGCTGGGGGATTCGATCAAGATCGGCCGGCGCGGTTCGCTTTCGGGCGAGATCGTCGTCACCGGGACACAGGGGCATGTCGCCTATCCCGAAAAGGCTGCCAACCCCCTGCCGGTTCTTTGCGGCGCGGCGCTGGCGCTCGATGCGAAATGGGACGAAGGCACGGATCATTTCCAGCCCAGCAATCTCGAAATCACCTCGATCGATACCGGCAATCCGACCTCGAACGTCATCCCGGCGCGCTCGACGCTTCGGTTCAACATCCGGTTCAACGACACATGGTCCGCCGAAACGATCGAAGCCGAGATCGCGCGCCGGCTCGAAAGCGTCGATGCGAAAGGCTGCGCCCTCTCCTTCACCCCCAGGGGCCGCGTTTCGAAATGCTTCCTCTCCGCCCCGGTTGGCCATGTGGCGTTGCTGTGCGCTATCATGAAGGACGAATTGGGGACTGAACCGGCGCTTTCGACCGGCGGCGGCACGTCGGACGCGCGGTTCATTTCCGATTATTGTCCCGTGGTTGAATGCGGGCTTGTGGGGGCCACCATGCACCAGATCGATGAACGCGTACCGCTTGGAGATGTCGAGCGTCTCTCGGCGCTCTATGGGCGGTTCATCGCGCGGTTTTTGTCGGGGGACCAAGAATGACATTTGTCGAAGCGATTACCAATGCCGGGTCGGGCTGGTCGAAAATCCTCGCCGGCAAGCCGGACTGGAACGAGCACTTCGCTTTCGATGCCCCGGCGCTCAATCGCGGGTTCGTCCTTTATTTCGCCGGCGTGCTGTTTTCCATCGTCGCGCTCGCCGTGCGCTATGGCATGCCGGTGCCGGTCGTGATGCTGATTGTCATGGCGGGCTATATCCTCCCGGTCCTCGCCTTTATTTTCGCGACCAGCCTCGGCAAGCGGGTCCTGAAATTCGAGGCGCCGATCGTCACGATCTACGTTCCGGGTCTTTATATGCTCGCGCTGATGGCCTTTATCGGCGGGCTCACGCTGCTCGTCGGCGTTCAGCTCTGGGGCGTGATCGTTACGCTGACGGCGTTTTTTCTTTTTCGGCTTGCCCGGGTAGCCGCCGGAGCCGATTTCGCACCGGCGCTCGGATTTGCGCTCATCAACTTCCTTGCGGGCCTGCCGCTGGCGCTCTACATGATGGGCGGCGGCTTCGCCGTTTTCGCTTAGCCCACAAGAGCATCGGAGCGTCCACGGTGAGTGCAAAGACTTCAAGCCTGGTCCAGGAAGCCTTCTCTGCCGCAGACGGCTGTTGGCGGCTTGCGATCGGGCGGCGTGAAGCGCCGAGCTATTTTTCCGACGATTTGAGCGGGCTGGTCTCGAGCTTCATCGGGCTGATCGTCTCTGTCGCGATCGCGCTGATCGTAACCGCGATCACCGTGCCGTCGGCATCCGGCGTCACCAGCTTCAGCTTCTTTTTTTCCGACGTCCTGCTCTACGGCATCCTGACGGGCGCGTCGTGGGTGGTTCTGAGATTTCTCGACAAGGCCGACAGGTTCGTCGCCTATCTCACCGTCAGCAACTGGCTCAGCACATTCTTCGGCATCGCGTTCCAGATTCTCGCGCTCGTGGGATTGCCGGGCGAGGCGATCCTGTTGATCGCGCTGGTAGCGGGCCTTGCCACTTACATCAACAACGCCCGGCTGGTCGTCGGGCTGCGCGCCGCCGGCATCGCGATGTTGATGGTCGGCCAGGTCGTGGGCGTAATGATCGGGCTTCTGGTCGCCGGTGCCATTCTCGGCCCGGCGCTGCAATCGTGACGGCTCAGTAGTCCACGGCGACGAGATAGAGCCCCGCCGAAGGCGCCATCGCCCCGCAGCGGGTCCGGTCCCGTGTCTCGAGCGCAGCGCGCACGTCCGCCACCGCCCACTTGCCCTCGCCCACGAGTTTGAGTGACCCCACAAGCGAGCGGACCTGGTGGTGCAGAAACGACCGCGCCGAGGCGCGGATCACGACCATCTCGCCTTCGCGGGAAACGTCGAGCCGGTCGAGCGTGCGGATGGGCGAGTTGGCCTGGCATTGCGCCGATCGAAACGTTGTAAAATCGTGCTTGCCCAGAAGCGGTTTGGCGGCCTTGTGCATCGCTTCGGCATCGAGCGGCACGGAAACGTGCCATACCCGGCTCGCCTCGAGCGCAGGGCGCGCCCTCCGATTGAGGATGCGGTATTCGTAATGCCGCGCGGTTGCCGAGAACCGGGCCTCGAAATCTCCCCCCACCGCCTCGCATGCGAGAATGGCCACCGGATGCGGCTTGAGGTGGAAGTTGAGGGCTTCGGATATGCGGAACGGATCCCATTCCCGTTCAAGATCGAAATGGGCCACCTGCCCCAGCGCGTGCACGCCAGCATCCGTGCGCCCCGCCGTCTGCGTCCTTACGTCCTCGCCGGAAAACGCGAGGATCGCCGTCTCCAGTGCCTCCTGCACGGACAAGGCATCCGCCTGCCGCTGCCACCCCACGAAGGGGGTGCCGTCATATTCGATAGTGAGCTTGTAGCGTGGCATCGCTAGCCGACGGCTTGGCCCGCAAGGTCGCCCGCGCCGCGCAGAAAGGCTTCCGCGTCCATGGCCCCCTTGCCTTCGCGCTGGACCTGCATCAGCCGCACGGCGCCCTCGCCGCATGCGATCGTCAGCCCTCCGAGCACCGTGCCCGGCGCGCCCGCGCCCTCCGCGAGCGTCGAGCGCAGTGCCTTCACCCGCACCGTCTTGCCGCCGCGTTCGAATTCGAACCAGGCGCCCGGGAACGGCGAAAGACCGCGAATGTGATTGTGCACCTCTTGCGCCGGCAGCGAAAAGTCGATCCGCGTTTCCGCCTTCTCGATCTTTTTCGCGTAAGTGACGCCGTCTTCGGGCTGCGGGGTGAATTCGAGCGCATCGCGGTCGAGCGCCGCCAGCGCGCGGCCCATCAGATCGGCCCCGCGCCGCATCATCTCGTCGTGCAATTCGCCCGCGGTCGTATCCGGTCCGATAGGGATTTCCTCGACCAGCCCCACCGGCCCGGTATCGAGCCCCTCTTCCATTCGCATGATGCTCGCCGCCGTCCGGGCATCGCCCGCCATCACGGCACGCTGAATGGGCGCGGCACCCCGCCAGCGGGGGAGAAGCGAACCGTGGAGGTTGAGGCAACCTTTTTCGGGAGCCCCAAGCACCTCGGGTGGCAGCAGCAATCCATAGGCCACCACCACGGCGACCTCGGCGCCCAGCGCGGCGAAGGTATCGCGATCTGCCTGGTCCTTGAAATTCTTCGGCGTGAAGACGGGAATGCCGAATTCCTCCGCCGCGGCATGCACGGGCGACTTGCGCACGTCCTGCCCGCGTCCCGCCGGGCGCGGCGCGCGGGTATAGACCGCCAGCACCTCGTGCCCGCGCATGACGATTTCGGTCAGCGTCGGGACGGCGAAGTCCGGCGTCCCCATAAAGACGACTCGCAAGGCGTACTCCTTTTCAGGCGGAGCGTCCGCCGGTCAGCTCGCGCGCTTGGCGGCTTTCTGGAATTTCTTGATGACCCGGTCGCGCTTGAGCCGCGAGAGGTAGTCGATATAGAGCACGCCGTCGAGGTGATCGATCTCGTGCTGCATGCATACGGCAAGTCGCCCCTTGGCTTCCCGGGTCACCTCTTCGCCCTCGGGCGTGAAGTATTTGACCGTCACCTCAGAGGGCCGCTCGACGTCGTAGACCAGGTCCGGGATCGACAGGCAGCCCTCTTCGCTCACCACGGTCTCGTCGCTCATGGCGACGATCTCGGGGTTGATCATGGCGATCTTGCCCGAATCCGGGTTCTCCTCATCCGCCAGATCGATCACGACGACGCGCCTCATATATCCGATCTGTGGTCCCGCAAGGCCAATGCCGGGTGCGTCGTACATGGTCTCGAACATATCCTCGACCGTGTTCTTGAGCTCGTCGTCGAAGCTCTCGACGGGCTCGGCCACTTTGCGCAGCAGGGGATCGGGCAGGATGAGGATCGGGCGAATGGTCATGAACGTCTCTGTTTATCGGCTGTTGGCGCTTTCGATAGAGCAGTTGGGCCTTTGCGGTCAAGCAAACCCCATATGGTCGCGCGCGAATCAGATAACAAGAACATTATGGAAACGGTTCTGTTCGAACTGGGCGGAACGCCCATCACATTGACCCTGGCGCTCGCTGTGGGGCTGGCGCTCACGGTTGTGTTGCTCATCGTCTCGATCGCCGTGCAGATGCGCGGCGCGCGGGCGCGCGAGGACGCGGCGCTCGAAGACGCCAAGCGCACGAGCGAGATGGAACGCCACCTCGCGGACCTTATGCGTGTGCAGTCGGAAATGACCGGGCGCATGCAGACGATGAGCGAAATCTTCGGCACCCGCACCTCCGATCTCGCGCGCGCGCTCACCGAGCGCATCGACGCCTCGAGCCACCGCGTCAATCAGTCGATGACCGAGACGCGCACCAAAACCGAGGAAACGCTCACCAAGCTCAACGAGCGGCTGGCCGTGATCGACCGGGCGCAGACCAACATCACCCAGCTGTCGGGCGAGATCGTTTCGCTCCAGTCGATCCTTGCCAACAAGCAGCAGCGTGGCGCATTCGGCCAGGGCCGGATGGAGGCAATCATCTCGGACGGGCTGGCGTCGAACGCCTATTCGTTCCAGGCGACGCTTTCGAACGGGTCGCGGCCCGACGCGCTCGTTCACATGCCCAACGACGCGCCGTCGCTTGCGATCGACGCCAAGTTCCCGCTTGAGGGATGGCAGCGGATCAACGAAGCGGAAAACCCCGATGCCGCGCGCCAGGCGATGACCGCGTTCCGCAACGATCTTGGCGTCCACATCAAGGCGATCTCGGAAAAATACCTGATTGCCGGGGAAACCCAGGACACCGCCTTCATGTTCGTGCCCTCGGAATCGATCTTCGCGGATCTCCACGAGCGTTTCGAAGACGTCGTCCAGCGCGCCGCACGGGCTCGAGTCGTCATCGTTTCACCGTCGCTTCTGATGCTGTCGATCCAGGTGGTGCAGGCGCTGTTGCGCGACGTGCGCATGCGCGAGCAGGCGCACGTCATCCAGAAGGAAGTCTCGATGCTTCTTGCCGATGTGGGCCGGCTCACCGACCGGGTGCAGAAGCTCCAGTCCCATTTCACCCAGGCAAATACCGATATCGACCAGATCCTCACATCGAGCGGCAAGATCTCCAAGCGCGGCGAGCGGATCGAGGCGCTCGATTTCGAAGAGCGGCCCCGGCTGTCCGATTAGGCGATGGCCCGCGTGGGGGTCGGAGCGGGGGAGATTTTGGTGGCACGGCCAGACACGATGGCCGCATAATTGTCGATGGTCTGCGGACGGCCCAGCCAGTAACCCTGCGCGCTGTCGCAAACCTCGCCCTTGAGGAACTCGACCTCCTCGGCCCGTTCGACGCCTTCGGCGAGGACCGGCAGGTTCAGGCCCTTGCCCAGCCCCAACACCGCCCGAACGATTGTGGCGGACTGGTCGTTGTCGTGAACGGCGCGGATAAACTGCTGATCCACCTTTATCTTGTCGAAGGGGAACGCCCGCAGATTGGAAAGCGACGAATAGCCTGTGCCGAAGTCGTCCATGGCGATTTTTACCCCCATGGCCTTGATCTTGCGCAGGCTGGTGAGCGCGCGGTTCATGTTGCGAATGAGCGCGGTTTCCGTGATTTCGATCTCGAGCCGGTACGGCGCCAGTCCCGACTGGATCAGCGTCTCTTCAACGAAACGCGCGAAATGCGGCGCATGGAGTTGCAAGGGCGAAACGTTGACCGCAATCGTCAGCGGCGCCCTCCACCGCGCAGCCTCCATACAGGCCTCGCGCAGCACCCATTCGCCGATGGAGAGGATCAGCGCGCTTTCTTCGGCGATCGGAATGAAATCGCCTGGAGGCACCGCGCCGCGCTCCGGATGGTCCCATCGCACCAACGCCTCAAATCCCGTGGTATCGCCCGTAGCAAGGTCGACTTGCGGTTGGTAGACGAGCGTGAGTTCCTCGTTGGCTACGGCCTGGCGCAGCTCGTATTCGAGTTGCCGCCGGTCGCGGACCTGGGTGCCCATTTCGCTTTCGAAGAACCGGTAGACCCCGCGCCCTTCTTCCTTGGCGCAATAAAGCGCGGTATCGGCGTAAGTCATCAGGCTTTCGGCGTCCTGCGCATCGTCCGGAAAAACCGTAATGCCGATCGAAGCCGAGATAACAATGCCGTTGTCCGCAGACGCATTTTCGTGCGCAAATGCATCGAGAATGGTTTGGGCGACGTTCCCGGCCTGGGCGGGCGAAGACAGGTTGGACAGGATCACGGCGAATTCGTCCCCGCCAAGGCGCGCCGCGAGGTTCTGGCCGCCGAGCGTTTCTTCAAGCGCGCCGGCAACTTTTTGCAGCATGGCGTCGCCCGCGGCGTGACCGAACAGATCGTTGACCTCTTTGAAGCGATCAAGGTCGAGATAGAGAATGGCAAAGCGCTGCTGAAGACGACCGGCAGTCGCGATTTCCTCATCGAGACGGGTATTGAAGCTTGCCCTGTTGGCAAGTCCGGTCATCGCGTCGTGGTGAGCGAGAAAGCGTATGTGACGTTCGGCATCCTTGCGCGCCCGCAGGTCGCGTACCGCGATTGCCTTGTGGGCTTTCCCGCCGAAGTCCACTTCGCGCAACACGATTTCCACCGGGATGATCTTTCCCTCGAGCGTGCGCAGCTCGGTTTCGACGAGTCCGTCGGCCCGGCCACCCACGGACTGGACGGCGGATGCCGGCAGAAAATCGGTCACCTTGTGCCCGACAAGATCGACCGCCCGATCTCCGATCAAACGCTGAAAGCTGGCATTGACCGTTACGACGTCGAGCCCGTCGCACACGATCAGACCCTCAACCGCCGCATCGGCCAGACCGCGCATGCGCGAGGCTTCGCGTGCTGCGTGCATGCGGTCGCGCAGATCGACGTAGATCGCGCCGAGAACCAGGAGCAAGATGAGAATGGAAAGGCCGCCCGCCACGACCGCTATCACGTTTGTGGTGACCTGATTGGGCGTCACGATGGCAAAGCAGTTCTCGAACCCTGCCGCACCCATCGCGGTAAAGTGCATGGACGCCACGGCGAGCGTCAGAAAACCGGTCCCGATCCAGCGCGAGCGCCGCGAAACGGAATCCGCTCCAAACCAGAGCGCGAGGCCGCCGAAAACGATGCCAAAGAGGATCGAGGCGGCAACGAGACCCCAGTCCCAGCCGATCTGGCCGCCGACCAGCATGGCGGCCATGCCGGTATAGTGCATGGTGGTGATACCAATCCCCACGACAGCGCCGCCCAAGATCAGATCGGAGCGCTTGTTCCCCGTCGCGGCGAACCACAGTCCGAGCCCGCTGATCGCGACGGCAACCAGAAGGGAGAGAACGCTCAGCCCGATGTCGTAACCGGCGGGAAAGCCCGCGTCGAACGCAACCATGGCGATGAAGTGCGTCGTCCAGATACCGAAGCCCACGGATGCAGCGGCAACGCCCAGCCAGACATAGCGCCAGACGCCTTCGGTGCGCCGCGCGTGCACGAGCACAGACACGCAGGAAAACGAGGCCAATATGCAAACAATGACGGCCAGGGCCACGAGCCGCAATTCGTGTTCGAAAAGCAGCGTATTGAGTACATCAATCATGAGTCACGCGTAATTCGTCCCACACGTGACGTGTTTTGGGGCAAATACGTAAACAAACTCGGACGGGACTGGAGACGCGCGCCGTTCGCGTCCCCCATGCTTAACCAATGGTCACCAGAACCGCTAGAAGCTGGTCCTGGCCTTGAGTGCCTGGCTCAGCGTGCCTTCGTCGAGATAGTCGAGCTCGCCGCCCACCGGCACGCCATGCGCCAGGCGCGTGATCTTGACGCCCGACCCGGCAAGGCGGTCGGTAATGTAGTGAGCAGTGGTCTGCCCCTCGACCGTGGCGTTCACGCCGATGACGATTTCCCTGTATTCAGGGGCCCGGGCGATCAGGGCGTCGATGGAAATGTCATCCGGCCCCACACCGTCGAGCGGCGAGAGCACGCCGCCGAGCACATGGTAGCGCACCGGACCGATGCCGGCGCGTTCGAGGGCCCAGAGGTCGGCGACGTCCTCGACGACGATCAGAAGCCCACTCTCTGCCCGGCGGGGGTCCGCGCAGATCGTGCACGGCGAGACCGTATCGACATTGCCGCAGGTCCCGCAGACCTTGACCGCCTCGACCGCGCGGTCGAGCGCGGCGGCCAGCGGGATCATCAGCTGCTCTTTTTTCTTGATGAGGTGCAGCACGGCGCGCCGTCCCGAGCGCGGCCCGAGCCCGGGCAGCCGCGAAAGCAGTTGGATGAGCTGTTCGATCTCCGGTCCGCCGGACGGGTTTGCCATCGGCGTTGCTCTAGAACGGGAACTTCATGCCCGGCGGGATGGGCAGGCCGGCGGTCATTTCGCTCATTTTCGACTGCATGAAGTCGTCGCCCTTGCGGCGCGCGTCCGCATGCGCGGCGACGATCAGGTCCTCGAGAATTTCCGCCTCTTCGGGTTTGAGAAGCGACGGATCGATCTTCATGCCGCGAAGATCGCCCTTGGCGGTCATCGAGACCGTCACCAGGCCACCGCCGGATGTGCCTTCGACGATCGTCGAAGCGGCCTCTTGCTGCATTTCCTGGGCGCGCTGCTGGAATTCCTGGGCCTTCTTCATCATGCCCATAATGTCTTTCATTCGTCGTCCTCCGTCTCGAGGCCTTCAATCGCCTCGGGGTCTTCGAGCGCCTCGTTTTCGGGCGCCGTTTCACGCGTCTTGATGTCGACGAGCCGGGCGCCGGGGAAGGTTTCCATCACCGCCTTCACCATCGGATCTTCTAGCGCCGCGTCGCGGGCGTTGCGCCGGTCCGCTTCGCGTGCCTCGCGCAAGGTCGGAGCATCGATTTCCTTGGTCGACACCGTCACGAGCCAGGGTCGTCCGGTCCAGTCCTTGAGCCGGGCCGACAGTACCGAGACAATCGACGGGTTCGCCGTCGGCGTCAGCGCCACCTCGATCCGTCCGGTTTCGAAGCTCACAGGCTTCATGTCGGATTCGAGCGCGTGCTTGAGCAGTATATCGCGTTTTTCCCCGGCAAGCGCCACGAGTTCGGCATAGCTGCCCGGTGCGGGCAGCGTCGTTTCCGCTGCGGGTGCGGCATGGGCCTGAGGCCGGGCCATCGGCGCGGCTGCGCGCGCGTTGGCACCGCCGCCGCCCGGGGCCGGCGCCGAGGGGGCCGTTGTCGTTTCGGGGGGCTGGCCGGTCAGCTTTTCGATCAGTTCGTCGGGGCTGGGAAGATCGGCGGCGTAAGCGAGCCGGATCAACACCATTTCGGCCGCCTGCAATCCGTTCCCCGACTGGGCGATTTCTGTGAGCCCGTTGGACAGGATCTGCCAGGTGCGGGTGAGAATGCGCAGGCCCAGCCGGTTGGCCAGGTCGGCGCCACGGGTCTTTTCGTCCGGGGTCAGCACCGGGTCCTCGGCGGCGGAGGGCACGATCTTGATGCGGGTCACCAGATGGGTGAATTCCGCGAGATCGGCGATGATCGTCGAAGGATCGGCGCCCGAATCGTAAAGATTACGCAGCCCGTCGAGCGCGGCGGCGACGTTCCCGTGCATGACGTTCTCGAAAAGGTCGATCACCTGCGCGCGGTCGGCGAGCCCGAGCATCATGCGCACCGCCTCGGCGGTGATCCGCCCGTCGCCATGGGCAATCGCCTGGTCGGTCAAAGAAAGGCAGTCGCGCGCCGACCCCTCGCCCGCACGCACGATCATCGCCAGCGCTTCGGGCTCGAACGGGACGCCCTCCTTTTCGAGCAGCCCCGTGAGATATTGAGTCATCACCTCGGGCGTGATCCGCCGCAGGTCGAACCGCTGACAGCGCGAAAGGATGGTGACGGGAACCTTGCGGATTTCGGTGGTCGCGAAGATGAACTTCACATAAGGGGGCGGCTCTTCGAGGGTCTTCAATAGCCCGTTAAAGGCCGAGGTCGAGAGCATGTGCACTTCGTCGATGATGAACACCTTATAGGGTGCGCTCATCGGCGGCGTGCGGGTCATCGCGTTGATTTCGCGGATGGAATCGATGCCGGTATTGGAAGCGGCGTCCATCTCCATCACATCGACATGGGTGCCTGCGATGATCTCGGCGCAGTGCAGGCCTTCCTTCTGAAGGTCCAGCGTCGGGTGCGCCCCGGTTTCATCCGCGTAGTTGAAGGCGCGCGCCAGAATCCGCGCCGTCGTCGTCTTGCCCACGCCGCGGACGCCGGTCAGGATGAAAGCGTGGTGGATTCGGCCGGACTTGAACGCGTTCGAAAGCGTCCTCACCATTGCATCCTGCCCGATCAGGCTTTCAAAACTGCCTGGCCGGTACTTGCGAGCCAGAACCTGATAGGGGGTCTTTTGCGGGTCGGAGGTCGCCATATCTTCCTGTCGCGTGCCCATCGCCAAATGCGGACGGGGCGCCGGCTGTGACTGTCGGGCTTGATGAATGGCCTGAGCTTGGCGCCAAGTAGCAGGAGGCTGACGACGACCCGTGCCGTACTCGTTAGGGCTGCTTCCTTCCGGACCTGACCCGGTTGGCGAGCGGTTCGTCCGTCACCAACCTCCCAACGCCCTATGTGTTACATCGGCGCGCCGAATGCAAGGGCCCTACTCGGAATCCGGCGCGTTCTCCGCAACAGGATAGACACCCAGTATCTTGAAGTGATCGGAGAAAAACCCGAGCTCCTCGAGCGCGAACGTGACGTTCCGGTCTTCGGGGTGCCCTTCGATATCGGCGTAAAACTGCGTTGCGGTGAACGAGCCGTCGACCATGTAGCTTTCGAGTTTGGTCATGTTGACCCCGTTGGTCGCGAACCCGCCCATGGCCTTGTAAAGCGCGGCGGGCACGTTGCGCACGCGAAAGACGAAGGTCGTCTTGACCCTCGTGCCGTTCGGCGTTGCGTATTTGGGGTCGCGCGCCATGATCAGAAAGCGCGTGGTGTTGTGAGACGCGTCCTCGATATTTTCGGCGAGAACGTCGAGCCCGTAGATTTCGGCAGCAAAGCGCGAGGCGATGGCGGCGAGCGACTTGTCGCCCTTTTGCGCGACCTCGCGCGCCGAACCCGCGGTGTCGACGGCATTGACCGTGCGCAGCTTGTGCTCGGCAATGAACTTGCGGCACTGTCCGAGCGCCACCGAAAGGCTCTGAACAGACTTGATATCCGCGAGCGTCGCGCCGGGGACCGCGAGCAGGTTCATGCGCACGGGCAGGTAGTATTCCCCGATAATGTGCAGCCCGCTTTCGGGCAGGATGTGGTGGATGTCGGTGATCCGGCCATAGAGCGAATTTTCCACCGGGACGACGGCATAGTCCGCCTCGCCCTTCTGCACCGCGCCGATGGTCTCCTCGAAGGTCACGCAGGGCATCGGTTCGTCGTCGGGAAAAAAGCCGTGCGCCGCCGCATGACTGAAGGCTCCCATCTCGCCCTGAAACGCTATCTTGTGACCCATTGTCCGGTATCCATATCGAATTATGATCGGTGCGCGCCTCTAATGGCCCCCGCCCGCGGCGGAGTCAATCTTGGCGGGATTTGCGGCAATTGTCGCACCTTTACCGATGCCGGTTGCGCGCGCCAAAACTTCTATTATAAGGTCCGCGCGCGGGCTTGGTGGGCGAATCCGGGACTTTGGCGCGACCCTTCTTTTGCGGGTCATGGACCGGGTGGCCCAGCGTCCGCTTATGCCTTACGAGATTTTTGCACGGCCGGCGCCGGCGAGGGAAACGGTACGGAGAGACCGAGACTATGGATTCATTCGAACTCAACAAGATCTTCGGCGCCATTCTTGGCACGCTCGTCTTTGTCATGGGCGTCGGCTTTCTTGCCGAGGCCATCTATCATCCGATCGAGGGCCGCGGCGCCACCTATGAGCTGCCGATGCCCGAGGGGACCGGCGAAGAGGCTGCCGAAGCCGCACCGGAAGTCGCCTCGATTGCCGAGCGCATGCAGACCGCAAGCGCCGAGGCCGGGGCGAACCTCATCAACCGCTGCCAGTCGTGCCACGATTTTTCCGCGTCCAACGAAGACCGCACCGGTCCGGGTCTCTGGGGTATCGTAGAGCGCCCCATCGCGGCCCATGATGGCTTTGCCTATTCGGACGCGCTTGCCTCTCTGGGTGCTGCCGGGGAAGTCTGGTCGTACGAAAACCTCGACGCGTTCATCGAATCCCCGCGCAATTTCGCGCCGGGCACGAAGATGACCTTCGCGGGTCTTTCCAACCCCGAAGACCGTGCCAACCTCATCGCCTTCCTGCGCGAGCAGGCCGATACGCCGGCGCCGCTGCCCGAGGCCCCTGCGGCCGAGGCTCCGAGCGAAGCACAGGACGAGGCCGAACTGGCCGATGAGGGCGCCAGCCCCGCCGAAACCGTCGAGGTCCCGGTCGAGGGCGAAGGTGAAGCTGCGCCGGCCGAGGCAGGCGAGAGCGAGGCAGCTCCTGAGACCGGCGCCGAAGAAACGGCGCCCGTCGAAGACGGGGACGCTACGCTAGAGCCGGTTCCTGTCGAAGATACCGTTGAAGCCCAGGAAGACGGCGAAGCCGCGGGACAGTAGCCCCCGCCGCGCACTGACAGCGCCTGGAAAATTCCCTATCATGGCCGTGCCGGTCTCCGGCGCGGCCTATTTTTTTTGGTTCACAGGATTATCCCATGGCGCTTCTCGTCCATCTCCCCGGCCTCGATCAATCTCCCTGGGTGGAACGATTCCGGCGCGCGCTTGATGGGTATCCGGTCTACGCGGAGGGCGACGCCGTTCCGCGTTCGGAGATCCGTTACGTCTTCGCCTGGAAGCCCGCGCCCGACGCCTTCGAGGGGCTCGACAGTCTCAGGGCGATCTTTTCGCTCGGCGCGGGCGTCGACGCGCTTCTAACGCACCCCAACCTGCCCGACGTGCCCATCGTGCGGTTTGTCGATGCGGATATGACGCAGTCCATGAGCGACTATGTCATTGCGCAAGTGACCATGCATCACCGGCTCATCTCGCGCTACCAGGCACATCAGAGGGCCAAGGTCTGGACGCAACTCTACCCGCCGCCTGCGACCGCCATAGCGGTCGGCGTCATGGGGCTGGGCGTTCTGGGAGAAGACGCCGCGCGCAAGCTCGGCATGCTCGGCTTTACAGTCAACGGCTGGAGCCGCAGCCGGAAATCGATCGACGGCGTCGAGACGTTTGCGGGTGCGGAAGCGTTTGCCGATTTCCTCGCGGCGACGGACATCCTCGTCAATCTGCTGCCACTGACCGAAGAAACGCAAGGCATCCTCAACATGGCAACGTTCAAGGGCCTGCGCCGCGGCAAGCTGCCCGGTGGCCCCGTCGTCGTCAACGCCGCGCGCGGCCGGCATCAGATCGAGGCGGACCTCGTCGAGGCGCTGAAGGACGGTACCCTGGGCGCGGCGAGCGTCGACGTCTTTGAGGTGGAGCCGCTTCCCAAGCAGAGCCCGCTCTGGGCGCTCGACAACTGCTACATCACCCCGCACATCGCCGCGGTTTCGAACGAAGCGAACGGGGTGCGGTATTTTTCGGATATGCTTAGGGCGCACGAGCGCGGCGCGCCGCTGACGAACCTGGTGGATCGGGAGCGGGGGTATTAGGGGGGCGATGCCGGGCGGACGCGGCGCCGGAACAGCCTCTAGAGATCCAGCGCCCAATACTGTCCATTGAGGTCGTGCCCAAACGCGTGGTGGCGCTCCTCACGCTGGAGCTCGAAGCCCGCGGCCTGATAAATCCTGCGCGCCGAAGCGAGGCAGTCTTGTGTCCACAGGATAACGCGGCGATAGCCGGAGTCGCGTGAAAAGGTCACGGCGGCATCCACCAGCAGCCGCCCGAGCCTGCGCCCGCGGAAGCAGGGTTCCACGTAGAGCATGCGCAACTGCGCTGTCTCCGTTTCGTGTGCCGGCAGAACGAAAACCGACCCCGCGATTTGCCCTCCGATTTCGGCGACCCATAGATATTTTGGCGGGGTTGCGGGCGCCTCGGCGTATTCGGCGTATATCCGCGCGATGAGCGCTTCGAACTCGGCGTTCCAGCCGTACTCGCTGTTGTAGAGCGCGGCCTGGCGCTCGATAAGATGACCGATGTCGCCAATCCGCGGCGGGCGCAGGACGAGGGCACCGCTCATGTCGGCAGGAGCGAGGATGTCGCGAATGGCGCGCATGCTCGCGAGCAGCCTGGTACGGCGAGCGGCGTCGAGCGGTTCCAGCAACGCCTCGGCGGCATCGTCGCTGAGGGCGTTGAGTTCTGCGCAGGCGATCTCGCCCGAGGTCGTCAGCATGAGCCTGTTGGTGCGCCGGTCGCCGTCATCGGGGACAATCGAAAGATGGTCCTGGTCGGAGAGCCGACGGATGAGGCGGCTCAACTGCCCCCGGTCCATGTCCAGCTCTTCTGCGAGCGCCGCCGCCGTCGTTGCGCCACGGCGCCCGATCTCGTGGATCAGCCGCGCCTCGACAAGCGAGAACGGGCTTTTGAGCATTCCCTCCTCGAGAAGGCCGATGACCTTCGTGTAGAAGCGGTTGAAGGCGCGAAAAGCGGCTATGTCGTCCTCTGCAACGGTAGACATGACAAACCCTGGAGAGCATAATTGTTGATATAGTCAACAATATACGCACCAGAGTCAATCAAATCACGCGCCGTAACGCTCCTTGAGGACGGCATAAAGCGCGCGGACGCCCTGATCCGTGCCGCCGAACGGGCGGCCCGGCCGCGCCTCGGGCGCCCAGGCGAAGATGTCGAGATGGGCCCAATCGGTCTGGGGTGTGACGAAACGGTTGAGAAACAGCGCGGCCGTGATGGAACCGGCCAGCCCGCCCGAGGAGATGTGGTTGACGTCGGCGATCTTGGACGCGAGGAGCTTGTCGTAGGAGCTCCAGAGCGGCATGTGCCAAAGCGGGTCGTCGATCGCCATCCCGGCTTCGACGAGGTCCCTGGCGAACGCATCGTCGCGCGCATAAAGCGCCGGCAGCTCCGGCCCGAGCGCGACGCGCGCGGCGCCGGTCAGCGTCGCCATGTCGACCATGAGATCCGGGCTGTCCTCGTCCCCGAGGGCCAGTGCGTCGGCCAGGATCAGACGGCCTTCGGCGTCGGTATTGCCGATCTCGACGCTGATCCCCTTGCGCGAGGGCAGGATGTCGCCAGGGCGGAAGGCTGCGCCTGAAATCGCGTTTTCGACGACGGGGATCAACACGCGGAGCCGGACCTTGAGCCTGGCGTCGACGATGGCGTGTGCGAGCCCCAGGACGTTCGCCGAGCCGCCCATATCCTTTTTCATCAGGGCCATGGAGTTGCCCGGCTTGATGTTGAGCCCGCCGGTATCGAAGGTGACGCCCTTGCCCACCAGCGTCACTTTCGGGTCTCCCTC
Source organism: Pelagibacterium xiamenense (assembly GCF_021166475.1). GTDB lineage: Bacteria > Pseudomonadota > Alphaproteobacteria > Rhizobiales > Devosiaceae > Pelagibacterium > Pelagibacterium xiamenense. Next base: position 619,928 of record NZ_JAJOYS010000001.1, on the reverse strand, counting down.
GCGCCCCCATGTGAGGTCGAGAAGACGCGGCGCCTCGGGGCTGGCGCGCCCGACGGCGTGGATCATGGGGAAGTTTGCGTCAATCAGGTCGTCGCCGGCGACGACCTTGACGTCCATCCCGCGGACCTTTGCGAATTCGCGGATGACGGCCTCATAGCGGTTCGGTCCCAGGTCGTTGGCCGGGGTGTTGACGAGATCGCGGGCAATGAATGCAGCCTGGGTCAGCCGCTCGACTTCGGCCGCATCGGCGCCGTCAGGCAGCACGAGTTCGGGGGCCGCATCGGCGCTTTTGTAGCGCGTGAACCGATAGGCGCCGAGGCGAAAACCCAAGGCGCCGAGCGTCGGATCGCCATAGGCGCCTTCGAGGCGGTACGAGCCGGGCTTGAGCATCGCGGCGGCGAGGCCCGTGACCAATGGCGAACCCGCGCCTTCGGCGCCAACGCCGAGGACATAGCCCGAAACGCCATCCTCGCCGGGCAGTGCGACGAGCTTCCCTTCCTGCCCATCGAACCCGTTGGCCTCGGCCCAGACACGGTGCGCCTCGGAAAGCGGCGCCTCGCAGAGCATGCCTTTGGGGACGCAGACGAGGGGGATCGGATCGGTCATGGCGCGAATCTCCGGAAAAGCTTGGGCGGGACTTCCAGATGTAGCCGCTCGCCTGCGTCCGGGCAATCTCCGCCCGGCCGCTTTAACCGCCCGTTAGGGTTAATGATTTACGTTCGCTTAAGGGATAATCGGGCGGAAACCCGCCTCTATGGACGTCAACGGAGTTCCCTTCATGGCCACTGGCCTTGCGCGCATTGTCTCAGCGAGCCGTTCGGCGCTTCTTGCCTCCGTCGCGCTTGTGGCGTTGTCGGCGTGCGCGACCAACCGCACGGCGGCGGTCAACGCGGACTATTCCAACCTTTCGGGCCCCCAGATCCAGGCCACCGTCGCCGATCTCGCGAGCCGCTACCGCAACGATCCGCGCGATGCGACGCTGGGCATTCACTACGCCGCGGCGTTGCGCGCGGCCGGACAGACGGCGCCGGCGGTCCAGGTCATGGAATATCTTGTGGGCCAATCACGCGGCGGGCCGGCCGTAAGCCTTGCCTACGCCAAAGCGCTCGCCGCCGACGGACGGTTCGATCAGGCGCTTTCCGTGCTCGGCAACACGATGGACCCCGTCGCGCCCGATTGGGAGGCGCTTTCGGTCAAAGGCGCGATCCTCGATCAGATGGGCCAGCACGAGGCCGCGCGGCAAGCCTATTCCCAGGCGCTGCTGCTGGCGCCGGACCGCCCCGCGCTGCATGCCAATATGGGGCTTTCCTATTCGATGACCGGCGATCTGCGCCAGGCCGAACAGCACCTGCGCTACGCGGTCTCTCTGCCCGGCGCGTCGACCCGCGTGCGGCAGAACCTTGCCCTCGTGCTCGGCCTTCAGGGCCGCTTCGACGAAGCACGTGCCATCTACGCGCAGGAGCTTCCAGCCGAGGAAGTCGAGGCCAATATGGCCTATATCCGCGCCATGCTCACCCAACAGAACCGCTGGGACGAAATCCGGGGCGATACCCAGGGGTGAGGCGCCGACCCGAAGGGGCAAATCATGCCAGTGGCATGATTTGAAGGCCGAACGCGCGAGCCTGCGGCGCGCGCCGGATCGATCTCTACACGACCGACAGAGCCCTACCGTTACATCGTCATCGCTGTAATGATGGCCGGTGCCATGATGATAATGAAGAGTACCGGCAGGAAGAACAGGATCAGCGGCACCGTCATCTTGGGCGGTAGCGCTGCGGCCTTCTTTTCAGCCTCCATCATGCGCGCCTCGCGGCTTTCCTCGGCCATGACGCGCAATGCCTGCCCCACCGACGTGCCGTAGCGATCCGCCTGGATGAGCGCCGTCATGACGGAACGGACAGCGTCGAGCCCGGTCCGGCGGCCGAGATTTTCGAACGCCCGGGTGCGGTCCTCGAGGAAAGAGAGTTCCGCCGTCGTCAACGCCATTTCCTCTGCAAGCTCGGGGCTTTGGAGTCCGATTTCCTTGGCGACGCGCTTGAGGGCATGTTCGATCGACATGCCCGATTCCACGCACAAGAGTACGAGGTCGAGCGCATCGGGCCAGGCACGCTTGATCGATTGCTGACGCTTCTGGGTCTGGTTCTTGAGCAGCAGGATCGGCAGGTAGGCGCCGACCAGGCCAACGCCGACCGCATAGGTCACGTTGAGATAGAGCGGGCGCCCGCCCGGCGCCAGAACGATGAGATAGAGTACCGCAACGACAAGCAGGACGATGGGGGTCACGAACCGTATGAACAGGTGCCGTGTGAGCGCGGCCTGACCGCGCTGGCCGGCCTGCGCGAGCTTTTCGACGGTATTTTCGTCCACGAACGCCTTTTGCAGAGAAAAGCGATCGACGACATCGCGCATGTAGGACTTGGTTTCGGCTCCCCGGATACCCCGTGCGGCACCGCCATCGGCTTTTGCGCTGGCCTGGTTGCGCAGGCGCGACATCTCTCGCGCGCGCATCTGCTCGCGTTCGAGCGCGACCTTCTTGATCCGGTCCTTGCGTTCCACCTTTTCGGAAAGCTGCGCACCGAGGGTAAAGACAATCGCCGCCGCCGAAATCGCGGCGAAGACAGCGATGAGAAAATCAGAGCTTGCGATTTGATCGAGGATCGACACCGAACGCTCCTAGTACTCGAACTGGACCATGCGGTACATGACGAAGATACCCATCGCCAGCATGCACACCGCGCCGCCAAGCGCCACGAGCCCGCCGCTCGTGGTCCAGAGCGGCACCAGATAGGACGGGCTCACCACGGAAATCGCCGCGATCACAAAAAGCGGCAGCGCGCCGATAATCATGGCGGAGGACTTGGCCTCGGAGCTCATCGCCTTGATCTTGCCCTTCATCTTCTTGCGGTCGCGCAACACCCGGGCAAGGTTGGACAACGCCTCGGAGAGGTTGCCGCCCGCCTGCTGCTGCACGGTGATCACGACGACGAAGAAGTTGACCTCGGGCAACGGCACGCGGTCGAAAAGAACTTCGACCGCCTCGGTCATCGACTTGCCGACCGATTGCTGCTCGAGCACCCGCGTGAACTCGGACTTGACCGGCTCCTTGAGTTCCTTGGCAACGAGCCGGATGGAATCGTTGAGGGGGAGGCCCGATTTGACGCCGCGCACGATGGCCTCCACGGCGTTGGGCAGTTCATCGAGATAGGCCGCCTGATAGCGCTTGCGGCGGGCCGAGAGAAACATGTTGGGCAGCACATACGCGCCGGCGACCGCAAATACGAGCGCGAAGAGCACAGGGATCTGCAAGAAGAAGAGCACGACGAACAACACCGTGCCCAAAATGATGCAGTTGCGTATCCACACGCGGGTATCGGTCTTGATCCCGGCCTGAAATAGCCGGTTCTTGAGCGTATTCTTCTTGCGCTTGGCATTGAGCGCGTCCGTCTGGGATTTGAGCGCGTCCTGAACCGTGCGCCGGCGCGTCTCGCGGCTCCGCTGCGCGCTCGCCATCTGCCGGTTGACCTGCGGGTCGCGCTGCATGGCCTTCATGCGCTTGGCTGCGCGGTCGCCGCCAGATAGCGCCGGCACGAAGGCAAAGCCCAGCGCCCCAATGCAAACGATCACCAGAATTCCCAGGAGCAATGGCGACATCGGTTTACCGGATCATCTCGTTGTGTTCGACATTGGCGCGTTCGAGAGCGTCGACCAGAGCCGCTTCCTCGTTGAAGTAGCGCGCCTTCTCGGTGAAGTGAGGCTTGGTGATACCGGTCGAGCGGTGACGGCCCAGAAGGTTGCCGCCGGCGTCCTCGCCCAGGATGTCGTAAAGGAAGACGTCCTGGGTGACGATCACATCGCCTTCCATTCCGAGCACTTCGGAAATGTGCGTGATCCGGCGCGAGCCGTCGCGCAGGCGCGCGGCCTGGACGATGACATCGATCGAAGAGACGATCATTTCGCGGATCGTGCGCGAGGGCAGCGCGAAGCCGCCCATGGTGATCATGGATTCCAGACGCGAAAGCGCCTCGCGCGGCGAGTTGGCGTGGAGCGTGCCCATCGAGCCGTCGTGGCCGGTGTTCATGGCCTGGAGGAGGTCGAATGCCTCCGGGCCACGCACTTCACCGACGATGATGCGCTCGGGACGCATACGCAGGCAGTTCCTCACCAGCTCGCGCATGGTGATCTCGCCCTCGCCCTCGAGGTTGGGCGGGCGTGTTTCCAACCGCACCACGTGAGGCTGCTGGAGTTGCAGTTCCGCGGAGTCCTCGCAGGTGATCACGCGTTCGTCGCGGTCGATGAATCCGGTAAGGCAGTTCAGAAGCGTCGTCTTGCCCGAGCCGGTACCGCCCGAGATCAAGACGTTCGCCCGTACGCGGCCGAGCACGCGCAGCACTTCGGCGCCCTCCGGCGAGATCGATCCGTACTTGACGAGCTGATTGAGCGTCAGCTTGTCCTTCTTGAACTTACGGATGGTGAGCGCGGGGCCGTCGATCGAGAGCGGCGGCGCAATGACGTTCACGCGCGAACCGTCGGGGAGGCGCGCGTCGCATATGGGCGAGGATTCGTCGACGCGGCGGCCGACCTGGGAAACGATGCGCTGGCAGACGTTCATCAGGTGCGCGTCGTCGCGGAAGCGCACATTGGTGAGCCGCACGCGGCCGTCCACTTCGATATAGCACTTCTGCGAGCCGTTGATCATGATGTCGGCGATGTCGTCGCGCGCCAGAAGCGGCTCGAGCGGGCCATAACCCAGAACGTCGTTGCAGATGTCCTCGAGCAGGTCCTCCTGCTCGGAGATCGACATCACGAAATTCTTGAGCGCGATGATCTCGGCGACGATATCGCGGATTTCCTCACGCGCGGCGTCCTGGTCCATCGCCGCAAGTTGCGAGAGATCGATGGAATCGATCAGTGCGTTGAAGATCGAGGATTTGGTCTGGAAATAGTTCTTATCGCGCCCGCCGGCGTCGCCCGCATTGCCGACGTCGATGACCTCCTGCCGTCCGGGGCGCGGCGGGGGCGGGGGCGCTTCGGCGGCCGGCGGTGTCCTCGGCTCGGTCTGGTGTTCGGGGCTCGGAGGAGCCTCGCGCCGGGGCGCGGGCGCGGCCTGGGTATTGCCACCGAAACTGGTACGCTTGCCGAACATGAAAGACTTCCCCTAGGAGGCGCGCTTGAGCTTTTTGAAGAGGTCAGGAAGACGCAGAACGCCCGGCTTGCCGGACTGCGCACCCTGGCTGCGCCCGGTCACCTGCTGGCTGATCGCCTTGAACACGTCGTTGAGCTTGTGGGATGCCGAAACCTCCGCGATCATCTGACCGTTGTTGGCCGCGGTTCCGAACAGGCCGGGATCGAAGGCCACTTCACCCGCCAGCCGGCATTCGATCGAAGATGCAAATTCAGCCGCCGGGATCTCCGGCCGCTTGGCAATGCCGGCCTTGTTGATCACGAGCACCGGATCGGTCTCGGCGGGCCGGGCGGCCTTGATCGTATCGACGATGTTCTTGGCATTGCGCAGATTGGCGAGGTCGGGCTCGGCGACGATCACCACCTCGTCGACAGCGCTGAGCGTATGGCGTACCCAATCGGTCCACATGTGCGGAATGTCGATCACGACCATGGGCACGTGCTTCTGGCTCAGTTCGATGATCTGCTCGAAGCTGCGTTCGGAAAGGTCGTAGGTGCGATCGAGAACCGCAGGCGCGGCGAGCAGGTTGATGTGATTGGCGGCCTTGCTCATCAGCCTGTCGAGCATCACCGCATCCATCTTGTCATTGGCATAGACCGCATCGGCGATCCCCTGGGGCGGATCCTGGTTGAAGTCGAGCGCAGCAGTGCCGAAAGCAAGGTCGAGGTCGAGTATCAGCACGTCCTGGCGGAACTGGCGCGCCATCGCCCAGGCGGTGTTGTGCGCGACCGTCGACGCGCCCGCGCCGCCCTTGGCCGAAAAAAATCCGATCGTCCGACCGATCGGGGCCGCGTCGTCGCCGGCAAACAAATCGGAAATCGCGCTGATGAGCACCGGAGTGGTGGTCGGCATGACCAGGTATTCCGATACGCCTGCGCGGATCAGTTCGCGATAGAGCACGACGTCGTTGACGTGCCCGATGACAATGACGCGGGTCGAGGCGTCGCACACTTCGGCGAGACGGCTGAGCGCATTGAGGATCGCGCCGGCCTCCAGCGAAGTCTCGACGATGACGAGGTTCGGTGTCGGATTGGTCTTGTAGGTCTCCACCGCGCCATCGAGACCGCCATTGTGCGTGGTGAGCGCCACCTTGGACATGCGCCGGTCATGGGCCGCGCTCTCGATCACCTGCGCAGTCTGGGAGTGTTCGCAAAACGCCTGAATGGTGATGCGCGGGATAAGCCGGGCGCCGCTGGGCGCATCGGTCTGGCTCGTCATCGGTGTGGTCTCGCCGTCGAAATCGCTCATGGTGTCCTTACCCCTTCGAGGGCCTTATCGTTTAGTCGAGCACAAAGCCGACCGAGCCGCGGAACTCACCGGCGCCGCCGCCGCCGGTGACGCCGTAAAGGCTTTCCATGCGGCCCAGGAACATCGACTCGGCGTCCGAGGCGGGCTGATAGGTATCGGTCGGCAACGGGGCCCGGGCATAAGACGGCGTGGGCTGCGCGATCATCGGGGTGACGAGGATCACCAGTTCGGTTTGCTCGGAGACATACTCGTAGGACCGGAACAGCGCCCCGAGGATCGGGATGTTGCCCAGTCCGGGCAGCGAAGAGAGCTGGCGGCGCATGCGCTCGTCGATCAGCCCGGCGATGGCCAGCGTCTGATTGGTCCCCAGTTCGACCGACGTCGTCGCGCTGCGGATATTGAGGGTGTTGTCCAGCTGCGGCTCGGAGACTTCGGTATCGAGCACCAGCCCGACCTGTCCGTTGGATTGCACTGTGGGCGTGAAGGCCAGCTGAATGCCATAGGGCTTGTAAGTGACGGTGGGATTGCCGTCGGCGTCACGGGTCTCGACCGGGAACTCACCCCCGACATGGAACGTGGCTTCCTGGCCCGACATCGCCGTCAGGACGGGTTCGGCCAGAAGCCGGACCGCGTTCTGGGATTCGAGTGCGCGCAAGGCGGCCTCGATCTCGACATTGGGCACCGACAGGCCGAAACTGTAGTTTCCGGCGCCGGCGTCCACCGAGGAGGTCGGGCCCGCAAGGCCGATCTGGCTCGAGCTCATCGCAACCGACGCGGACAGATCGATGCCCAGCTGGCGCGCGGTTTCGCGCTGTATTTCGGCGACGGTGACCTTGAGGGCAATCTGCTGACCGCCGGCGACTTCGATAACGCTGGTGACACCGGCCCCGCCAACGTATTGAGACGCAATTTCGATGGCCTTCTCAAGGTCGGCACCCGAATTGACGTTGCCCGAAAGCACGACCGAATCGGCCAGCGACTCCACCGAAACCCGGGCGCCGGGGATGAGCCGATTGATGGTCGCGGCAAGCCCGGTCGAATCCTGGGCGACGGAAATTTCGATCACGGCGATGCCGGCGCCGGCGGGATCGAGGAAGAAGATATTGGTTTCGCCGGGCGCCATGCCCTGGATGATGGCGCGGGACCGGGTCCGCATGATCGCGTTGGCGACGCCGGGCTGGGAGACGATGACTTCACCCGCCTCGACGGGCAGATCGACGATGACGGACTTGTTGACCCCCACTTCGATATGTTGCGTGCGCCCGATCTCGCTACTGGCGATTCGCAGGTGAGGTGACGCCGCCATCGCCGGGACGGTCGTCAGCGCGGCGCACGCGAGTGCCAGCGCTACGGCAACCTTCTCAAAGGTGCGGCGATTGGCAAACGGGAGGTTGATAAGCGTCTTCATCGGTACGTCCCGCCTATTGTGAACCCGCCTCGGCCCCGGCGTCCCCTGCATCGGGGGCTTCGGGTCCGGAGGGGCTGATGGAATCGAGGAATACGTCGTAGTACGGCCATGGCTCGCTGGCCGTCTCGGCCGGTTCCGCCTGCGCGGTCTGGGTCGGCTGGCTGACGACGGTGGAGACCACCGACTGCTCATTGCCGTGGCGGATCAGCTTGATGGCCTGGGCCTGTGCCGATCCAGGGGTCGCCAGGCCCGTGGCCGGGTCGTTGAAATCGGCCACCGAACGCAGGACGAGCGCAAGCCGGCCCGCCGAGGTTGCATTCAGAAGCACTTCGGCCTGATGCGGCGTCAGCTCGAGGGTTGCAATATCGTCCTTGGCAAAGCGCTGCCCGGCGGGTTCGTCAGGGTCTTCGCCACCGCCGGTTTCTCCCAGTTCGCCGAGCCGCGCGCCGATTGCGAGTACCCGGACATTGTTGAGGATCGTTTCGGAATAGCGCGATCCCGAACGCGTCAGGACCACATCCACTCGATCATTGGGGGTTATGAAGCCGCCCGAAGCGGATTCCGGGGTAACCGGTACGGAGACCGCCCGCATGCCCTCGGGAATGATCGCGGACATGTAGCCACGGTCCGAATTGACAAGCTTGGCCTCCCGGATGGGCTCGCCTGCGAAAATTTCAAAACGCGCGACAGCGCCGGTCAGCAGTTCGGGCGCATCGGGAACCGCGGTGCGTGTAACATATTCCGGCCTTACGGCCCCTTCGGGCCAATCCTGCCATTGAACGTCGTCAGCTGCGACCCGCTGTCCCAGACCAATCGCGCTGCGCGCGACGAGCACCTGTACCCGCGGCTCCTGCTGCACTTCTGTGACTTCGACCGTCTGTGGTTCGGGGTCACCGCCACGCGTTGCGAGGAAGGCGGCCAGTCCTCCGGCCACAAGGGCGACAACAATCAGCAGAATACGCGCCGGTTTCATGTTCAAACTCCGCATTACGCGACGCGCGCACAACGCGCCCCGCGGGTCGCGAACGAAGGGTTCTCCCCTCGCCCCCTTTATGCGCCGACCGGCCCGGACGCGCAGAGCGCAAAGGCATGATCAGGCAGCCGGCACTATGGCCGGCAAAGGGTCAAAACTTGGTTAACCGGAGCTTTTTTGTGAAGGTTAATTAAGCGTTTAAAGTTGTATGGGTCGAAACGGCCGACTGCATTGCGTCCCGAGACCGATACAACTTCCGCCCCAGGCGGAAGCACTTGGACGTTATTCACCCGCTTCAGGAGGCAAGCAGCAAGAAGACAGCCGATTGGGGGTACGCCAACAGCCCGCCAATTGCCAAGGCAATCCCATAGGGTATTCCCGTGACCCGGTCGTGCAGACGCGCGACCCATGGCACACCGGCGAGGCTCGGGGGCAAGGCGAAGCGGCGCAGGATGAGCATCGTGATTGTCAGGACGCCCCCGGCAACCGCGCTATAGAGCAGGTACGGCAGCCACGCTCCGAGGCCCAGCCACAAGGCGGTGGCGGCAGATAACTTGGCATCACCACCGCCGATCCATCCTGCGGCGAACATGCCGAACGCAACGACGAGAAAGCCAGTGGCGACAAGACAATGCACCAGCATCGTCTCGAGTGGCAGGCCGATGGCGAGGCCAATGACTGGGAATGCTGCGGCGAGCGCCAAAACCATCCAGTTCGGGATGCGCATCGTAAGCAGGTCGGAGATTGCCGCAGCGAGCATAAAGGCGGGGAATACGAATGTTGCTACGAACGTCATGAATATACGGTCCCGGCGGCGCTAGAATTCGATGTCGCTGAAGCCGGAAACGGCGCTTGAGAATAGGCCCTGCGTCGGCCCATTCAAAAATCCAACGGCGACAATAATCACGACCGCGAGAAGTGCACAGATCAAGCCATACTCGATGGCTGTTGCGCCGCTGCTGCAGCGGATGAATGATGCTGCTGACTTTTTCATATACGCCCCCCGCCCCATTTCACCGGATACATGCGTGTTGCATATTACGGCAACGGCAATGACAAGAAAGGGGCCGAACGGCCCCTTTCTCAAAAATTCTTCTGACGACTTTATTCAGGATCGGGCGTCGGGGTCGGGGTCGGGGATGCATCGCTGCCCGGCGTATTGGCGGTGAGCGTGTCACCGATGCCGGAGAAGGCGTCCTGAAGCGGCTGACCGAGGAAACCGATCGCCGCAATAACAACAACGGCCATCAGGGCCGCGATAAGACCGTATTCGATTGCCGTGGCGCCGGATTCGTCCTTGGCAAACTTGGTGAAGAGGTTCATGTCTAGCTCCTTGTTCTGCGTCCACTAGGTGACGACATCCGTCCGACGCGTCACACATCGAACTTGGCGCCAAGCTAGTCTTGAGCTGTTGAAAATAAGTTAATCTGCTTGCGCGGAAGCCCGATGTTCGGACGCGTATTTTCTATACTTTTTAATTAGTTACCGCTTCGCATCAAAATTTAAGTATTGGCAGCGAACGCCGTGGAAGACGGGGTCTTTCCGGCGCCGGGCATCGGTGCGCAAAACCATCGCCAGTGCTTCTGCGACCGAACCTTGCCCTGTATTTGCCAAATATAAACCATTCCCGGCCATTCTCGGGTAACCATAGTTCTGAGAGTTGGGAAGTTTGCCATGCCCGGTTTCGTTCGCAGCGCGGTTCTTGCTGCCGGTCTTTTCGGTCTCGCGGCTCTGCACGCGGGAAGCGGTGTGGCCGCCGACGACGGCGTCGTGGTCAACGTCAACACCAATATGGCGCGGGTCCTGCGCATCAACGCGCCTGCGGCGACCGTCATCATTGGAAACCCGGCCGTGGCCGATGTCACCATTCAGGATCCGCAAACGCTGGTCCTTACGGGCAAGAGCTTCGGGCGCACCAATCTCATCATTCTCGACGCGGCAGGCGAACCGATTGCCGATACGATCGTCGAGGTGACCCAGCTGCAGTCCGATACCCTCACCGTTTTCCAGGGCGCCCAGCGCACGTCGCTCGCCTGCGCGCCCGACTGCCAGCCCACCATCGCGCTGGGGGACGATCCCTCCTATACCTCTACCGTGATCGGTGGCAGCCAGATGGTAACGTCGGCTGCGCGTTAACCTTTCGTTCACGCAGCTATCCATTTTGCGCAAAGTCGGCCCAATTCAATAACCACCAATTAGGTGTCTTGCCCGTAGTGTGCACCACTATTGATACGTGGACACACTTGCGGACACTTGGATGCTGACCCGTATAGGCAAATATTTAAAAGCAATAGACCGCCTTCGCCGGCGTTTCGGCATGGCGACCAGCGGCGCAACCGCAGTGGAATTCGCCATTCTCGGCCCGATCTTCTTCGCGCTCATCGGTGCGACGATGGAAACCGCTGTGGTCTACTTTGCCGGCCAGGCGCTCGATTCCGCGGTCCAGGACACCTCGCGCATCGTACGGACCGGTCAGGCGCAGCCTCTGGGCGCGGATGGGTTCCGCAGCGAGGTTTGTGACCGCCTTTACGGCATCTTCGATTGCGACGAGATCCACCTCACCGTCACACCAATTTCCGATTTTTCCGACTACTCCGCGGAAAACCCGATGGACCCCAACACCGGCGATCTGTCCGGGCCCGAAACCTACGATGTGGGTGCGGGCTCATCGGTCATGAAAATAGAGGCCTATTACAAGTGGCCGACAATTCTCAACATACCCGGTTTGATGGTCGGGCTGACGCCTGACGGAAAACGCCTACTCTCGGCGGTCCGGGTCTTCCGTAACGAGCCATTCTGATGTTTCCTGCACACAGCACACGCGTTTTGCCCGCAGTTTCCCCCACGCGCCGGTTCACGCGATCCGAACAGGGCATGGCTGCCGTCGAGTTTGCGTTGATCGTCCCGATCATGCTGCTGGCCTATCTTGGGGCCGTCGACGTGACACAGGGGCTCATGGCCGACCGCAAGCTCACTCACCTGGCCGGAACGCTGGGCGATCTCGTCGCCCAGGACAAGCTCGGCGAAATCACAAACGAGGATATCGAGGGCTATTTCGAGGCGAGCACAGCGCTCATGCAGCCCTACTCCGCCGCAGCGACGCCGATGCGGATTTCCATTGTGGCGGTTGACGACGATGGCGACGCAGAGGTTACCGAAAGCGTCGCAAACAATGGCGTTGCGGCCCTGGCAAGAGGCACGTCGATCGACCTGCCCGGCGACATGGCCGAGCTCGCTGCCGACAGATGCGTGGTGGTTGCCGAAGGCTGGTACGACTACAGCCCGATGTTCAGTTACGTCTTCCAGGCCGATGTGCCGCTCTACCAACGGTCGATCCATATCCCGCGGTTTGAAAGCGACGGTTGTGAGGCCGATAGCCTGATTGATGTTGATATCGACCTCGACGACGACGGCGTTGATGTCGGTGTCGGCGTTGATCCGGACGGTGAAGGAGTGGACGTCTGTGCCGGCTATAGCGGCGGCCGCGGCCAGGGCAACAACTGTAACGAGGAAAATAACAGCTGGGGCAATGGCAACGGCCAGGGCGGCGGGATCACCAACAATTTCGGCCGTGATAATGGCGGCGGTGGCGGAAATAACCGTGGTGGCGGGAATGGCCGTGGCGGCGGGAATGGTCGTGGCGGCGGCAACAATCACGGCGGAGGCGGCGGAGGCCTGAATTGGGACGGGTGGTAGCCCGACCGGGGCGGCCGTGGCGGCTCTTGCAATGAACCCGCCACTCTGCCAAATGGGGCGGTAGTTTTCCTCCCGCCCCTTTTGCCCGGAGCGTCCCCATGTCCGAACCGCTCGTCCCCGTCTTCGATCTCGGCGGCGTATTCGTCGACTGGAACCCGCTCTATCTCTTCCGCAAACTTTTCGAGACCGAAGAGGAAGCTGTCTGGTTCCACGAGAACATCTGCACGCTCGACTGGAACCTCGAGTTCGACGCTGGCGACGTCTATTCGGAGGGCGTCGCCAAGCTTATCACGCGGTTTCCCCGCTACTGGCGCGAGATCCAGGCCTATGACCAGCGCTGGAAGGAAACCATCGGTGGCCTCATCCAGGGCACGATCGATATCCACGAGGAGTTGATCGCCGCCGAGATCCCCACCTTCGCGATCACCAATTTCTCCTGGGAGAAGTGGGTATCGGTCCTGCCCGACTGGCCGTTTCTTGAAAAGTTCGACGGCGTCGTGGTTTCGGGCCTCGAGCGCATGGTCAAACCGGACCTGCGCATCTACCGGGTCTTTTGCGAGCGCTATGGCCTCGCGCCGGATGCGTGCGTCTTCATCGACGACAACGAAGCCAACGTGATCGCCGCGCGCAAGTTCGGCATGGAAGCCGTTCACTTCACGACGCCAGAGGCGCTGCGTGCGGAGCTGGTCAGCTACGGATTGCCGCTCAAGGCATAAACGTCACCGCGTCCCGTACATCCGGTCGCCCGCATCGCCCAGCCCCGGCACGATATAGCCGTGCTCGTTGAGCTTCTCATCAAGGCTCGCGGTGAAAATCGGCACGTCGGGGTGCGCGCTGCTGAACCGTTCGACGCCTTCCGGCGCGGCGAGCAGGCACAGGAACCTCAGATTGTTCGCTCCGCGGTCCTTGAGCTTCTGCACAGCGGTGATTGCCGAATTGGCGGTCGCGAGCATGGGATCGACGACGATCACAAGCCGATCCGCGGCGTCGGACGGTGCCTTGAAGTAATATTCGACGGCCTCGAGCGTATCGGGGTCGCGGTAAAGCCCGATATGGGCGACACGGGCGGAGGGCACGAGGTCGAGCATGCCGGTCAGAAGCCCCTCACCGGCCCGCAGGATCGAAGCGAAGACGAGCTTCTTTCCCTTCAATGTCGGCGCCCTGGTCGGGCCGACCGGGGTCTCGATATCGATCATCTCGACCTCGAGATCGCGCGTCACCTCGTAACACAGGAGGTGTGCAATCTCCTGGAGAAGCCGCCGGAAGCTCGCCGTCGAGGTATCCTTGCGCCGCATGATCGTCAACTTGTGCTGGACGAGTGGGTGATCGACGACCGTAAGGTTCTGCATGAGGCGGGCTCGCTTGTGTCTTCTGTCTTAAAACGCGCTCGTGCCGTGCGGGCCGGGTGGCAGCCCGAGCCAGTGGGCGACGGTTTCGCCAATATCGGACAGAACCGGGCGCAAGCCAATGCTGCCCGCGGCCATACCGGGGGAAAACATGAGGATCGGCACCTGTTCGCGGGTGTGGTCTGTCCCCCGCCAGGTCGGGTCGTTGCCGTGATCGGCGGTCAGAACCAGCAGATCGCCGTCGCCAAGCCGGGCGATCAGTTCGGGCAGGCGCGCGTCGAACTGCTCGAGCGCCGCCGCGTATCCTCCCGGATCGCGCCTGTGGCCGTATTCGGTGTCGAAGTCGACGAAATTGGTGAAGATCAGATCGCCGTCGCGCGCCATCTCCATGGCCTCGAGCGTCTGGTCGAAATGCTCCATGTTCGAGGCGCCCTTGAGCTTGTGGGTCACCCCGCGCCCGGCATAGATATCGGAAATCTTGCCAATGGCGAAGACCTGCCGGCCGGCCGCTTTGGCGCGGTCGAGCAGCGTGTCCTCGGGTGGATCGATGGCGAAATCGCGCCGGTTGCCCGTGCGTTTGAACGTCTCGGCCGTTTCGCCGAGAAAAGGCCGCGCGATCACGCGCCCGATCTTCATGGGCGCGGTGTGGGTGAAAACGAGCTTGCAGAGTTCGTAAAGCCGTTCGAGCCCGAAATGCGTCTCGTGGGCCGCGATCTGGAAGACCGAATCCACCGAGGTGTAGCAGATGGGTTTACCCGTCCGGACGCTTTCCTCGCCGAATTCCTCGATGATCGCGGTACCCGAGGCGTGACAATTGCCCAGAATGCCCGGAAGCCCCGCCTCGGCAATAATCGCGTCGGTCAAAGCCTCGGGGAAAGCCGGCCGCGTATCGGGGAAATACCCCCATTCGAACGGCACCGGCACCCCGGCGATCTCCCAATGCCCCGACGGGGTATCCTTGCCGATGGAGACCTCGCGCCCGACGCCCCAGCGCCCGCCCTTGGGGGTATCGCTCAGCCCCGGCGGCGTCACACCGCCCGAGGACAGCGTCGCGGCGGCGCCCAGACCCATGGCATCCATGTTGGGCAGATTGAGCCCCCCGGAACGCACGCCGGCCACATCGCCGCGGCCATCCGCGCAGGCTTTGGCGATATGCAGAAGCGTGTTGGATCCCTCATCGCCGAATTCGGCGGCATCGGGCGCCCCGCCAATGCCGAAGCTGTCGAGGACACAAAGTATGGCACGCGGCATCAGGCGGCTCCCTGCGGATCGAGCTGGCTATAAATAACGGGGTTGTCCGGCGCCCCGCCGCCGACCGCGTAGGCGGCCCTGATCCGCTCCTCGGCCTCTTTCGCACGCGCCTCGTCCTGGGCGTGGATACGGGCGATCGGTGCATCGGCGCCCGCGCGCTGGCCGATCCCGGCAAGACGGTCGAACCCGACCGCGTAGTCGATCTTGTCCTTGGGGTCGCGCCGGCCGCCGCCGAGCACGACCACGGCCATCCCGACAGCCCGCGTATCGACCGCCGTCACGACGCCGTCGCCGTCGGCGTAAACATCGCGTACGATCGCCGCCTTGCGCGCGTGCGTTCCGTGGTGCGCGTCGAGGTCCGCGGGCCCGCCGAGCGCGGCAACCATCCTGAAAAAGATTTCCGCGGCCCGGCCGGATTCGAGCGCCACCTTGGCGCGCAGATAGCCGTCGTCGTGCTCGAGCGCCATGCCGCCAAGCGTGAGCCCGGCGGCGCAGAGGTTGAGCGTTACCTCGAGGAGCCGGGGATCGCGATGCGCGCCGGTCAGAAAGTCGATGGCGTTTTTCACTTCGAGCCAATTGCCCGCCGCGCTCGCCAGCGGCTCGTTCATATCGGTAATAAGCGCCCCGGTCTTCATTCCGGCGCCGTTGGCGACACCGACAAGGCTCTGCGCCAGCGCGGTCGAGCCGTCGAGCGTCTGCATGAAGGCGCCGGTTCCTGTCTTGACGTCGAGGATCAGCGCGTCGAGCCCGGCCGCGAGCTTTTTCGAAAGGATCGAGGCCGTGATCAGCGAAATGTTCTCGACCGTCGCCGTCACGTCGCGGATCGCGTAGAGCCGCCGGTCGGCGGGCGCGAGATCGTCGGTCTGTCCGATAATGGCGCAGCCGACATCCCTGACCACCCTGCGGAAGGTGTCGTTATCGGGATTGGTGGTGTAGCCGGGGATCGCGTCGAACTTGTCGAGCGTCCCGCCGGTATGCCCCAACCCGCGCCCCGAGATCATCGGCACGTAGGCGCCGCAGGCCGCGAGCATCGGCGCGAGCATCAACGAGACGTTGTCGCCCACCCCGCCTGTCGAGTGCTTGTCGATGGCGGGCCCGTCGAGATCCGACCAGTCGAGCACCTTGCCGCTGTCGCGCATAGCAAGGGTCAGCGCAACACGCTCGGGCACGCTCATATTGCGGAAGAACACCGCCATAGCGAACGCCGCCGCCTGCGCGTCGGACACCGCGCCCGACGTGATCCCGCCGATGAAGGCCGCGATCTCGTCCTTGTCAAGGGCGTGACCATCGCGCTTTTTGGCAATGATTTCCTGGGGGAGTACGGTCATGGCCAGTCGTGGTCCCCCCAATCGGCGTGTTTATTCACATTTGCTTGCCAGAAACGAAGCGCTTGTTCGATGTCTTCGCGTTCCAGGTGCGGATAATCGTCCAGCAGCGTTTCCATAGATACGCCGGCATCGATTTGCCCGACAATCATGCGGACGGTAATGCGCATACCACGGATTGTCGGTCGCCCCGACATCAGGCCCGGAACAAGCGTAATGCGGTCAAACCCGTCGTGGGTGCCTCTACGCCCCATACGGCACCCAGACGTTCTTGACCTGCGTCGCCTTCGCCAGCAGGTAGTCGCCACCCAGCGCGTCGCCGTCGGCCCAGTCGAATGCCCGCCCGCACGTGGTCCAGGTCTGCTTGACGTTGCCGGCGCTTGCCGTCTCGACCATCGCGCAAGTCGCCTCAGACCCGGCGACCCATAGCGCGTCGATCCCGTCATGCTCGGCGAGCACTTTTGCCAGCGCAGGGGCGTCACCGGTCACGATATTGATGACGCCGCCGGGCACATCCGAGGTTTCCATCACCTGGTAAAGGTCCGTCACCGCCAGCGGATGCGGCTCGGAGGGCACAAGCACCACGGTGTTGCCCATCGCCACCGCAGGCGCCAGCAACGACACCGCGCCTAAAAGCGGCGCTTCGGCCGGCGCAACGATCCCCATCGCGCCGATGGGCTCGACCATGGCCACCGCCATCATCCGCGCCGGCGGATTATGCACCGCGCCGTCATATTTGTCGGCCCAGCCGGCAAAGGCGAACAGCCGCTCGATGGACAATTCGACCTCGCGTTTGGCCGCATTGGCGCTGGCGCCCGTCATCTGGCGCAACCGATCGGCGAACTCGGTCTTGCGGTAGTCGAGGTTCTCGCCGAGATAATAGAGGATCTGCGCGCGGTTGTGCGCCGTTGCTTTCGACCAACCGAGCGCATTGCGCGCGGCTTCTACGCCGTTGCGGATATCCTTGCGG
This sequence comes from Pelagibacterium xiamenense, assembly GCF_021166475.1. Taxonomy (GTDB): domain Bacteria; phylum Pseudomonadota; class Alphaproteobacteria; order Rhizobiales; family Devosiaceae; genus Pelagibacterium; species Pelagibacterium xiamenense. The sequence goes on along the minus strand of NZ_JAJOYS010000001.1, from coordinate 602,529 downwards.
TTGCCATCGGGCACCTCGCCGATGGCCCTGCCGTCCGGCGCAAGGATCGTCCGGGCATACCCGGAATCCCCGCGCGCCTGCTTGCCGCCGATATAGAGCTTCGCCGTGCGGTCGAGCGCGGAAAGGCCGGACCCGGTCATCTCCTCGGGCGCCTTGACTTCGGGCGCCGCTTTCAACGCCTTCTCCCATGCGGGCTTGAGATAAACCGCCATGCCCTCCTTGCCGCCTTCGCGGCCGAAGCCGCTTTCGCGATAGCCGCCGAAACCAACTGCCGCATCGAACTGGTTTGTCGAATTGACCCACACGACGCCAGCCTTGATCTGCGGCGCGATATCGAGCGCGAGATTGACGTTCTCGGTCCAGAGGCTCGAGGCGAGCCCGTAGCGCGTATTGTTGGCCAGCGCGACGGCCTCCTCGGGCGTCCTGAAGCTCATCGCGACGAGCACGGGGCCGAAAATTTCCTCGCTCATGAGCGTATGGGCAGGCGAAATGCCGGTCACCAGGGTCGGGGCGACATAGCAGCCCTTTTCCGGCAAGTCTCCATCGGGCGAATAGAACTCCCCGCCTTCCTTTGCGCCCTTTTTCAAAAGATCGCGCACGCGCTCCACCTGCACCGGCGCGACCAGCGCGCCGATATCGATGGACTTGTCGAGTGGATCGCCGACGCGTAGCGTTTTCATCCGCGCCTTCACCTTGGCGATGAATTTTTCCTCGATCGATTCCTGCACCAGAAGCCGCGACCCCGCGCAGCACACCTGCCCCTGGTTGAACCAGATCGCGTCCACCAGTCCCTCGACAGCGCTGTCGAGATCGGCATCCTCGAAGACGATAAAGGGCGATTTCCCGCCCAGTTCAAGCGACAGCCCCTTGCCCGAACCTGCCGTCGCGCGGCGGATGATCTTGCCCACCTCGGTCGAACCGGTAAACGCGATCTTGTCGATATCGGGATGATTGACGATGGCCTCGCCCGTCTCGCCCGCGCCGGTCACGATGTTGACCACACCTTTGGGCAATCCGATCTTTTCGCATACTTCGGCAAAACGCAGCGCGGTCAGCGAGGTGAATTCTGCGGGCTTCAGAACAACCGTATTGCCCGCCGCGAGCGCCGGCGCGATCTTCCAGGCGAGCATAAGAAGCGGGAAATTCCACGGAATGATCTGCCCGCAAACGCCATACGGCACGTGATCGGGAAAGGCCTTCCCGATATGCTGCGCCCAACCGGCGTGATGGTAGAAGTGCCGCGCGACGAGCGGGATATCGAGGTCGCGCGTTTCCCGGATCGGCTTGCCGTTGTCGAGCGTTTCGAGCACGGCGAACATGCGGCTGTCCTTCTGGATCTGCCGCGCAATCGCGTAGAGATATTTCGCACGCTCGAAACCCGAAAGTGCCGACCAATCCTTGAACGCCGCCCGCGCGGCCTTCACCGCCTTGTCGATCTCGGCCTTCCCGGCGCTCGAAATCTGCGCCAGTTCCTCGCCATTGGCCGGGTTGGTCGAGGCGAAGGTATTGGACGGCTTGGTAAAGGCGCCGTCGATAAAGTGCCCGAACTTGCGCTTGTGCCGATCCAGCCAGTCGAGCGCCGGCGCCGCGCTTTCGGGTGCGGGACCGTAGTCGAGCGTTTCGAAAATTTCCGCCACGTTTGCCATTCTCTTTCTCCCTGCCTCAAGCCCGAAGGCGAGGCATGCGATATTTCGCGTTAGGCCATCGCCATCCGGTAATCGGCCGCGTAATGCCCGGTTGCGCCGTGCTCCAATTGCCGCTCGATATCGGTCAGCAAGGACGACGCCCCGAACCGGAACAGATGCGGCTCGAGCCATTTGCGCCCGAGTTCCTCCTTCATCAGCGCCATATAGGTGAGCGCATCCTTGGCCTTGGAGATACCGCCAGCGGGCTTGTAGCCGATCTCGATACCGGTCTCTTCATGGAACCAGCGGATCATGCGGATCATCGCCAGCGAGGTCGCGAGCGTCGCGTTGGTCTTTTCCTTGCCCGTCGAGGTCTTGATGAAATCGGCGCCTGCGAGCATGCAAACGAGCGAGGCCTTGGCGACATTGGTCAGCGTTGCCAGTTCGCCTGTCCCGAGGATCGTCTTGATATGCGCATCCCCACACGCCTCGCGCATGGCTTTGACCTGGTCGTAAAGCCCCTGCCAATCCCCGCGCAGAACCATGCCGCGCTCGATGACGATATCGATTTCCCGAGCCCCGTCCGCGACCGAGGCCCGGATCTCTCCGAGCCGCGTTTCGAGCGGCGTCAGCCCGTGCGGGAAGCCGGTCGAAACCGCCGCGACGGGGATGTTCGTCCCCTCCAGCGCCTCGACCGCCGTCGCGACGAAAGCATGATAGACGCAGACCGCCGCCGGGGTCACCCCCATCTTTGCCGCGCCGATCGCCTCGAGGATATCGGGCCGGACCGGATTGCGCGCCTTGGCGCAGAGCCGCTCGACGCGCCCCGGCGTATCGTCGGAATTGAGCGTCGTCAGGTCCATCAGCGCCACAGCCTTCAAAAGCCAGGCGAGCTGGTACTCTTTCTTCACCGTACGCCGCGTGCCGATGGTCGCCGCGCGCCGTTCGAGCGCCGAGCGGTTCATGCGGATGCGGCCGACCCAGTCGAGGTCGAGCGGAAAGCCGGGGTTGCGTTTGTGATGCACCTCGCGGTGTTCGCTATCGACGATCTTGAGCGTCATATCTCCTCCACCAGCGCCGGGATCAGGCGCTTGAGTTTCTCCGCCCCCAGTTTGGCCATTTGCTTGGTCTGGGTGTGGGAGATTTCCTCTCCCTTCATAAGCCCCGCGCCCATATTGGTGATGGACGAGCAGGCCCAGACCTTCAGCCCTAAAAACCGCCCCAGGATCACTTCGGGCGCGGTCGACATGCCCACCGCGTTGGCACCGAGCCGGATCGCCATCTGGATTTCGGCGGGCGTTTCGAAACTGGGGCCAGAATACCACAGGTAGACGCCGTCCTTGAGCCCGATATCCATGCGCGCCCCGATTTCGTGGGTCTTGGCGCGCAGTCCCGGATCGTACGCGTCGACCATATTGACGAAGCGGGCGTCCGACTCTTCGCCGATCAGCGGGTTCATCCCCGCATAGTTGATATGATCGGAGAGGAGCATCAGATCGCCCGGCCGCACCTCCGGGTCGAGCGAACCCGCCGAATTGGTCAGCATCAGCGTTTTGGCGCCCAGTTCCGCCATGGCCTCGAGCGCCGGGCGCATGGCCGCGGCGTTGCCGTGCTCGTAATAGTGCTGACGCCCGGTCAGGACCGCAATGCGCTTGCCGCCGAGCATGCCGACAATCAGATCCTTGCCATGGCCCGAGACGCCGCCCGACGGGAAACCCTTCAGCTCCTCGAACGGAATGGTCACCTTGTCGGCGAGCAGATCGCCAATGTCGGAAAGCCCCGACCCCAGGATCAGCGCGGCCTCGATCGTTTCTTCGCCGGCGTGCTTGCGGATTGTTTTTATTGCTTTTGTCATCTCAAATCCATTTCGAATAGGGTCGCAGGCGACGGCGGCATAAACGGGGGAATTACCGCACCAGATGGTCGGGCCCGAAAGAGTGCGGCAGCAATTCGCCCAGCGTCGTATAGAGCGGCTCGCCGTCAACGCCGTGACAGATGACGGGCGTGTCGGGCGCGGCAAACTCACGAATGCGCTGGCGGCACCCCCCGCAGGGCGTCACCGGCAGAACGCCCGGCCCGGTCACGTAGATCCGTTCGATCCGTTTGCCGCCGCCCGCGAGCATGGCGGCGATTGCCGAGGGTTCGGCGCAATTGCCGACCGGGTAGGCCGCGTTCTCGACATTGCACCCGGCATAGATCCGGCCGTCGTCCGCGAGGAGCGCTGCGCCGACCTGAAAGCCCGAATAGGGCGCGTAGGCCTTGGCGCGCACGGCCTCGGCCGCTTCAAAGAGCGACGTATCGATGGCCGCGCGCGTCATGTCCTAGCGTTCCTTCACATACGGCACGCCGCCGGCCTTCGGCCCCACGGCCTTGCCGATGAAGCCCGCCAGCAGGACGACGGTGAGGATATAGGGCAACGCCTGGACCAGTTGTACGGGCACCTGCCCCACGAGCGGCAGCTCGACGTTCTGCATGCGGATCTGCAAGGCGTCGAGGAAGCCGAAGAGCAAGCAGGTGAACATCACCGGCACGGGCCGCCATTTCGAGAAGATGAGCGCCGCGAGCGCGACATAGCCCTTGCCGGCGGTCATCTCGTTGCCGAACCCGGCGCCCTGCGCGATCGAGAAATAGGCGCCCGACAGCCCGGCGAGTATGCCGGTGATGAAGATCGCCTGATAGCGCTGCAGGGTTACCGAAATCCCCGCGGTATCGACTGCCTTTGGGTTCTCGCCAACGGCCCGCAGCCGCAGCCCGAACCGCGTGCGATAGAGCACATAGGCGGTCACCGGTACGGCAAGGAAGGCGACATAGACGAGGATGTAGTGACCCGAAAGAATGTCCGAATAAAGCGCGCCGATGACCGGCACGTCGGCCAGTTCGCGGGCAAAGGGCAGTTCGATGGGCGCAAAGCGCGCATCGCCGGACAATTGCGGCGTGCGCCCGCCCTGGCGGAACCAGGTCTGCCCGAGGAAGGTCGTCATGCCGATGGCAAGCATGGTCACGGCCACACCGGCGATCATCTGGTTGCCCTTCAATGTGATCGAGGCGAAGCCTTGCAGCATTGTGGTGAGGATCGAGACGATGACGCCGGCAAACAGCCCCAGCCACACATTGCCCGTTACCGCCGCGACCGTGGCCGCGGCGAAGGCCGAGGCGAGCATCTTGCCTTCAAGACCGATGTCGAAAATGCCCGAGCGTTCCGAATAAAGCCCGGCGAGCGCGGCCAGCAGCAGCGGCGTTGCGAGCCGCATCGTTGCGTTGGCCATCGAAAGAATGAGATCGATATCCATGGCCTAGCTCTCCGAATCCACGGTTGCGCGGGCCGTCGCTTCGGCCTTCTGTTCGAGCGACAAAAGCACGAACCCGCGTTCGAGCGCGGGGCGGAAGAGCCCCTCCATCGCGCCGGTAAAGAGAATGATGAGCGCCTGGATGACTTCGATCATCTCGCGGGTCACCGCGGGGATGACGAACTGCAGTTCCTGCCCGCCCTGATAGAGCGCGCCGAACAGGATCGCCGCGAGCCCGATGCCGATGGGGTGATTGCGGCCGATCAATGCCACCGCGATCCCCACAAAGCCCGCGTCGGCGACGAAATCGAGCACGAGCCGATGCTGCACGCCCATAACCTCGTTGATGGCGATCATGCCCGCGCAGGCGCCCGAGAGTGTCATGGCGATCATGATGAGCCGCGAGTTGGACATGCCGGCATATTTCGAGGCCACCGGGTTCTGCCCGAGCGTACGAAGCTGATAACCGAGCTTGGTGTGCCAGATGAGGATATAGGCCAGCACGAGGAACGCGACGGCAACGACGATGGTGAGGTTGACCGGCGAATAGCCGAAATAGGGAATGAACTCGCGCAATTGCGGCACGCGGCCCATCACGTCGAGCGTTTCGGATTCGGGCGCCATGGTGTTGTTGGGTTTGAGGACCCGGTTGACCATGTAGACCATCAGCGCGGCGGCGATGAAATTGAACATGATGGTGGTGATCACCACATGGCTGCCGCGCTTGGCCTGGAGATAGCCCGGGATCAGCGCCCAGAAGCCGCCGACCGCACCCGCCGCGAGCATCGCCAGCGGCATCACGATCAGCCAGTGGGTCTGGTCGAGCGCGAGCCCCACGAGGATCGCGCCGAGACCGGCCACATAGGCCTGCCCGTTACCACCAATGTTGAAGAGCCCCGCATGCGCCGCGATGGCGAAAGCCAGCCCCGCGAAGACAAAATTGGTGGCGTAATAGAGGGTGTACCCCACCCCGTCGCCATAACCGAATGCGCCGTAGAGGATCACCTGAACCGCCTCGAGCGGGTTCTCCCCGATCATCAGGACAACCATCCCCGAAATCAGGAACGCCATGGCGAGGTTGATCGCGGGCAGGAGGACGATGTCGGCCCATCGGGGCAAAGGACGCCGCACGCTCATTGAGCCGCCTCCTTCTGGTTCATGCCGGCCATCATCATGCCCAGTTCGCTCTCGTTTGCGGTTTCGGGATCGGCCTCGCCGACAATGTGGCCGTCGAACATCACGAGAATACGGTCGGAAAGCGAGCGGATTTCGTCCAGTTCAACCGAAACCAGCAACACCGCCTTGCCCGCGTCGCGCATCTTGATGATCTGCTTGTGGATGAATTCGATGGCGCCGATATCGACGCCGCGCGTCGGCTGGCCGACGACGAGCACTTCGAGTTCGCGGTCCATTTCGCGCGCCAGGACGATCTTCTGCTGGTTGCCGCCCGAGAAGTTCGCTGTCCGCAATCGGATATTGTCGGGGCGGATGTCGAACATCTCGATCCGCCTCTGCGCCTCTTTCTGGGCGGCGGCGATATCGAGGATCATGCCCTTGCCGTAGTCGGGATAGGTTTCGTAGCCGAGAATGGAATTCTCCCATTCCTCAAAAGTCGTCACCAGCCCCATGCGGTGCCGGTCCTCGGGCACGTGCGCCATCCCGGCGCGCCGGGCGCGGGCGGCCCCATCGTCGCCACGGATGTCCAGCGGCTTGCCCTTGATCTTGACGACGCCCGAGGTCGGGTCGGCAATGCCCGAGATCGCCTCGAGCAATTCGGTCTGACCGTTGCCGGCGACCCCCGCAATACCGACGATTTCGCCGGCACGGACGGAAAAGCTCACGCTCTTGACGCGCTGGACGCCCATGCGGTCGGTGACCGAGAGGTTCTCGACCTCAAGCACGATATCGCCAGGGTTGGCGGGCTCCTTTTCCACGCGCAGCAGCACGCGGCGGCCCACCATCAGTTCGGCGAGTTCTTCGGGGTTGGTTTCGCTCGTCTTGAGCGTCTCGACCATCTCGCCGCCGCGCATGACGGACACCTCGTCGGTGATCGCCATGATCTCGCGCAGTTTATGGGTAATGAGAATGACCGTCTTGCCTTCGGCGCGCAGGGTCTCGAGCACGCGAAAAAGGTGATCGGCCTCCGCCGGGGTCAAAACGCCGGTCGGTTCGTCGAGGATCAGGGTGTCGGCGCCGCGGAACAGCGCCTTGAGGATTTCCACGCGCTGCTGCTGTCCTACCGAGATGTTCTCGATCAGCGCGTCGGGATCGACCTCGAGGCTGTATTCCCTGCCCAGTTCGACAAGCTGCGAGCGCGCATGCGCGAGCGTCTTGTTGAGCAGGGGGCTGTCCTCGGCGCCCAGAACGACATTTTCGAGCACGGTCATGTTGTCGACCAGCATGAAGTGCTGGTGCACCATGCCGATACCCAGGGCCAGCGCATGGCGGCTGTCGGTGATCGCATGCGGTACGCCGTTGACGCGGATGGTGCCGCTGTCTGCGGTATAGAACCCGTAAAGGATCGACATCAGGGTCGACTTTCCGGCGCCGTTTTCGCCCACGATGCCGTGGATGGTGCCGCGCTTGACCTTTAGATCGATGTCCTTGTTGGCGTGGACAGGGCCGAAGCTTTTGTTGATCTTTTCGAGCTCGATCGCCCAGTCGCCATTGTCGCCGGACGGAGCAGCGGCCGGGTCCGGCCGCTGCGTGTTCGTGGTTTGCTCGCTCATCTACGGCCGCTTAGACCGGGCACGAGCCGTCGGTGGTGTAATCGTGCACTTCGATTTCACCAGCGATGATCTGCTCTTCGAGCGCTTCGAGTTCGGCCATCTGTTCGGCGGAGATTTCCGATTCGTTGTTTTCGTCGACAGCGAAGCCCACGCCGTCCTCGGCGAGGCCGAGCATCAACAGGCCGGGCTGGAAGGTCGCGTCGTCACCGGCTTCGTTGAAGGCTGTCTGAACGGCGGTATCCACGCGCTTGACCATCGAGGTCAGCACCGAACCGGGGTGCAGGTAGTTCTGGTTGGAGTCCACGCCGATCGAATAGACGCCGGCGTCGGCGGCGGTCTGCAGAACGCCGATACCCGAGCCGCCGGCGGCGGCGAAGATGACGTCGGCGTCGTTGTCGATCGCGGCCTGGGTCAATTCGCCCGCGGTGACGGGATCGTTCCAGGCGGCCGGGGTCGTGCCGGTGTAGTTCTCGATGACGGTCGCGCCTTCGTCGACGTGCTTGGCGCCCTGGGCGTAGCCGCAATAGAACTTGTGGATGAGCGGCACGTCCATGCCGCCGACGAAAGCGACGGTGCCGGTTTCCGACTTCATCGCGGCAAGCGCGCCGACGAGGAACGAGCCGGTATGCTCGTCAAACAGGATCGACTGGACGTTGGGCTGATCGACGACGGTGTCGATCACGACGAAATTGGTTTCGGGGAACTCCGGTGCCACCGCCTCGAGCGCGGCGGTCCAGGAAAAGCCGGCCATCACGATCGGGTTGGCGCCTTGCGAAGCGAAGCGGCGCAGGGCCTGCTCGCGCTGGGCGTCGTTCTGGAGCTCGAAGTCGAGATAATTGCCGCCGGTTTCCGCAGCCCAGGCTTCGGCGCCGTTGTAGGCGGCTTCGTTGAACGACTTGTCGAACTTGCCCCCGAGGTCGTAAATGATTGCCGGATCGGCAAGGGCCGTGCCCGCCATCAGCGTGGTCACGGCCACACCGCCAGCGAGTGCGGCAAGGCCTTTGCGAAGAGTTTTATTGATTGACATGAAGATGCTCCCTGTTCTCGGGCATGGGGCGCGGCGCCGAAAACCGGCGCGCGCGCATTCCGCGCACGATGATGAGGGAATACAACCGCGCAAATGGCTAGTCTGCAAGTACGAATTTCAGTTTTTTGACCATTTGGGCAAAAAATTTCCGCCCGATGGTAAACCTGCCATCGGCGAAGGCGGTAATCACGTGTCGAGCAGGGTTTCGCCCGCGGCCTTGAGCCGCGCGATGTCCTTGAGCGGCGGTGCGCCGAACAGGCGCGCGTATTCGCGGCTGAACTGGGACGGGCTGTCGTAGCCCACCTCGTGCCCCGCCGCCGCGGCGTCATATCCGAGCGTCAGAATCAGCTTCCGCGCGTGTTGCAGGCGCAGCCGCTTTTGATACTGCAGCGGGCTCATGGCGGTGACCTGCTTGAAATGCTGGAAAAACGACGACGCGCTCATGCCCGCGGCGTTGGCGAGATCATCCATGCGCACGGCTTCCGCGAACCGCTCGCGCAGCAGTTCGACGGCGCGGCCGACCTGCTCGAGCCGGCTCTCGGCGATCGCGATCTGGCGCAATTGCGCGGCCTGTTCGCCCGAAAGCAGCCGGTAGATGATTTCGCGCTCGATCAGCGGGGCGAGATAGGCAATGTCCTGGGGTGCCCGTGCGAGGCTGGCCAGCCGCGTCATGGCGTCGAAAAGGTCGGGCGTCGTGCGCGAAAGTCCAAGGCATTTGCAGGCTGGGTTTACCGCCTGCGGCGCGACGCGCGATTCAAGCAGCACCGACCCGATAACGGCCGGGTCGAGGTCGAGCTTGACGCATAGATAGGGCGCCTCGGGGGTCGCGGCGACAACCTGGCCGATGACGGGCACGTCGAGCGAGACGACGAGGTGCCGGCTCGCGTCGTAGTTGAAAACCTTCTCGCCAACCACCACCTGTTTGGTCCCCTGCACGATCATGCACAATGCCGGTTTGTGGACCGCGTGCATCGGCTCGGTGGGGTGGCTCCTGCGGATAAAGCTCAACCGCGGAACCGGTGTTGCATGAACGCCGTCCACGTCGGAGAATTTGGCAATTTCTTCAATGAGCTTCAGCCGCGCCACTTCGGCGCCCGCATCCGCATCACCCGAGATTTCAAGCATATTCTCTGGCCTTCCCGTTGAAATGACCTGACAGAAGGTCTAGCGCAGTCGTTTGGCGGGTGCACGTCTTTTTCCTTGCGCACGGAGAATCGTGCAATCAATCGATGGGATCTGTCTACCGCATTCGGGCTTATGTGGGGCAATGTGTGCTGGCCGGAGCGTGGTGGACCGCTCCGATTTTTCGTTGAAAGGAGGCCGCACGATGACCCGATTGAACCGCCGTATTTACGGTGCCGCCCTGCCCGCGCCAGAGGTTCGGGCAAACGGTTCCGGCCTCGCTTCGTGGCTGGTCCGCATCTTTGGCGGCAGGCCGCGGCGCCGGAGAACCCTCAATGGCTAGCGTCCGCCGCGGCGGACGCTGGCGTTTCGCCCGCGTCGCCTACGGGCTGGCGCTGGCGGCATCGCTTGTCACAATCGCGATTCCGATCGTCTGGTAAAAGACAAGACTACCCTCCCGGTCCGCCCAAGGGCGGGCCGCTCGCAACCGGGGCTCTTGCCCAAGGACAAGGAGCGTGAACCATGGTCGAATTCGATCCCGTCGGTCTTTGGATGACCGAAGACAAATTCGTGCGCCACAGGCTTTTGCCGGACGGGCGCTACGTCGAGGCCCGCGGCCTAAAGGAAGGCGCCTATACCGGGCGCTACACGGTCAAGGGCAACCGCATCGAATATGAAGACGAGACCGGCTTTACCGCCGACGGCGAATTCCGCCGCGGCGCGCTGCACCACGCGGGGATGATCCTGTTCCGCGAAGCCGACCTCTAGATCGGATTGCAACGGGCTCAGCGGTCGCTGGGCCCGTTTTCCATTTCCGGCGGGAGCGGCGTCACCTTCACCCCCATGGCGTCGCCGAAGCGCTCGAAGAACCCATCGATCACCCGCTGCGCCGAATTGCCGACGAGTTTCCTGCCCAGCTTCATGATCTGACCCGACGCGCCACCGCTGGCGATGAAAACGAGGCGCGTTTCAGGTCCGGCATCCGCGAGCACGATATCGGCCGACGCCTCCGCCATGCCGAGGAGCCCGCCGCGTCCGCGCCCGGTGAGCGTATAGCTTTCCGCCGGCACGACGTTCGAGAGCAGGAGGTCGCCGGTAAAAACCGGCTGCATCACGCCCAGATTGACCGCGATCTCGAGCACGAGGTCGGCGCTGCCGACCCACTCGATCCGCTTGCAGCCCGGAATGCAGGCCTTGAGCACCGTCGTGTCGTTGAGTGCTTCCCAGACCGAAAGCCGGGGGGCCGCAACGACGTACCGGCCACCGAATTCCATCGTCCGCCCTCTATATCTCTTATCCCGTTGCGGCTTTTTGGCACCATTGATGCTAAAAACAACCGTCTGACGTGGCTAGACAATTGTCACTGACGGCTGCTCGGGGAATCATGGCACCGTTAGCGGCGGAGTTTCAACAGGGAATACGACCAATGGCAACCGATCTCACCGAAACCCAGACTGCACCCGTGGCGGCCAATTCGCCCCTGCAGTATCTCGACCGCGCCGTCGGCGCGATCCGGGAGATGGGGCTGTGGCCCGAAAACGGGACGCAGGAAGCGCCGATTACCGGACTGTTGGCCGAGATCACGGCGCTCGACGATACCAAGGTCGTCCTGATCGGCCGCGTGCTCACCCAGGCGAGCGCCTTCAACGAAGTGGTGCGCAGCCAGGTCGCCGCGATGAATGTCGGCGAGCGCTACGAAGAGATCACCAACCAGTTCAATTCCATCCGCGACGACGCCAAGGGCATGGTCGACCAGCTCGAGGACGGCAAGCTCGACATCCTCGAGCGCGCCTCAAACGTCTGGATGAAAGTCACGCGCGGCGACATCGCCCAACGCTTCGACAAGATCCGCGACACCTACCTCGACGTCTCCAAGGACACCAAGGACCAGATCGACCGCGAAACCACGATCCTTGAGGCCTATCGCGATTTCCGCGGCGCGCTCAAGCAAGCCGAGGTGATGGCGCTTGAGGTGCTCGAGATCGCCGAGGGCAAGCTCGCGGAAAAGAAGGCCGACCTCAAGGCCGCCTCGGACGCGCTCGAAGCGTTCACCGAGGGCACGCCGGCGGACCGCGCGCGGCTCGAAATGGCGCGCGACGAGAAAGTCCGCGCGCTCCAGAACGAGGAGCGCCGCTATCAGATCGCCAAGGATCTCTCGGACAATCTGACGATCTCGTATTCCACCTCCGAAGTCATCATGGCGCGGCTGATGCAGACCACCAACGCCAAGGAGCGCGTCTATCAGCAGTCGGTCTCGTTCTTTTCGACCAACGAGACGGTTCTGACCGCGCTTTCGGCGTCGTTCACCGGGCTTTTCGGCCTGCACGAATCCACCGAAACGCTCAACGCGATGAAGGAGGGGATGAGCAAGAGCCTCGAAACCCTCGCCGATATCGGCGGCAAGGTGCAGGAAGAAGCGTTGAAGGCCGGCTACGGCCCGACCATCCGCGCGGACGCGGTCAAGACGCTGGTGGACAGCGTCGTCAATTTCCAGGAACGCTCGCGCGAGATCATCCACGAGATGCGCGAGGCCTCGACGAAGAACTCCGCCGAAATCCGCGACGCGGTCGAGGATGGCAAGAAGCGGCTCGCGCGGCTTGCCGCCGAAGGCAACGCGCTGACGGCCCCCGCGAACTGAGCCCGAGAGTGTGGGGCGGCACGAAGGTATGAATACGCGGCAGGAGGCGCCTCTCGACGAGGTCATGCTGGCGATGGATGTGGTCGACACCTTGCGGCACGAGCGCAACCTCGTCGCCCGCGAGCTCGACGCGTCCAGGCGCGAGGCCCAGCTCGTCGAACGCTTGCGGGCGCTCTACCACGAGCAGGGCATCGATGTCCCCGACCACATCCTCATCGAAGGCGTCAAGGCGCTCGATGAGGCGCGCTTCACCTATACGCCGCCGCCCGAAAACCTCCAAACACGGCTCGCGCGGATCTACGTCTCGCGCGGGCGCTGGGGCAAGCCGGCGCTCGCCATCGCGGCGGCGGTTCTTATCGGGCTTGCGGGCTATGTCTTCGCCTACCGGCCCTATATTGCGGCGCAGCAGGAAGCCGCGCGGATCGAACTAACCGAAACGCTGCCGGCGCGGATCGACGCGGTCTACAAGGCCATCTACACCGATACCAAGGTCCAGGCCGCGCTCGAGGAGGCCGATCCCTGGGTTGCGCGCGGCAATGCGGCCGTGGCGGATGGCGATCGCGAAGCCGCGCGTGCCGCGATTGCCCAACTCGAGGAAATCCATCAGCGGCTCCTTGCGGAATTTTCCCTGCGCATCGTCGACCGCGAAGGCGAGAACACCGGCATCTGGCGCTTCCCGGAGGAAAATTCGGACGCAACGAACTACTACATCGTCGTGGAAGCGGTCGGGCTCGAGGACCAGCCGGTCGAAATGCCGATCCGGAACGAGGAGACCGGGGCCACCGACGTCGTCAGCACCTGGGCGGTGCGCGTGCCCGAAACCACCTACAACGCCATCCGCGACGACCGGCTGGACGACGGCATCATCCAGCGCAACATTCTCGGGATCAAGCAGTACGGCTTTCTCGATGTCGAATACACAATGCCCGTGCTCGATGGGGCAATAACCCAATGGTAGCTTCATGCTGAGCGGACCCAACGCCCAAAAGGCGCTCGACGAGGCGCTCAAGGATATCCGGCGCGAAGAAGACGAGATCACGCAGCGGATCGCACGCGCCACCGAGCGCATGGGCAAGCTGCGCGAAACCGAGCTGTCGCAATTGCGCGAACTGGCGCAAGTGCGGCTGACCGAGGAGGCCCGCGCCGAACTCGCGGACAGCATGAGCAAGGCCGAGGCGCAGGCGCACGAGATGCTGCGCGCCCACGGCGAGGCGATGGAAGATCTCCAGACCCGGCTTGCCGAGCAGGACACGGCGCTCGACGCGCTCACCGAGGAGCGCGGCGCGGTGCTAAAGGAGCTTTCGGCCAAGCGTGAGGAGATCGAGGCGCTCAAAAAGGCGCTGTCGGTCGAGCTTTCGGCGGAGGCCGACTACAGGCGCGCCGTCGAGGCCGAGGACGAGTTGGAGGCGACCGCCGAGAACGCGCTCGAAAAGGCCGTCCAGGCCGAGAACGACCGCGCGGAAAAGGGCGCGCCCTATCGGGCCGATCCGCTTTTCATGTATCTTTGGGAACGCGGCTACGCCACGCCGCAATACCGTGACCGCGGCCTGACGCGCATGCTCGATGCGTGGGTCGCGCGGCTCGTTGGCTATGCGGATGCGCGGCCCAACTACTTCATGCTCAACGAGATCCCCGAACGGCTCAAGGCCCATGCCGAGCGGCTCGAGGCGGACGCGGCGCAGGCGGCGCAAAAACGCGAGGCGCTTGAGGATGCCGCGATCGACGCGGCAGGCGGCAAGGAAACGCGCGAAGCCGTCGGCGCCCTCGAAGCCCGGATCGAGGAGATCGACGCGGCCATCATCGCCGCGGAGGACGCCCGTGAAGCGCTCACCGCGCAGCACAAGCAGCTGGCCGAGGGCGGGGACCCGAAATACGAGCAGGCGGTCGGGCTTCTGGCCCAGGCCATAAGCGGTATGGACGTCGCGCAATTGCTCGCGGACGCGCGCCGCACGGGCACGTCGCGGGACGACGCCATCGTTACCAAGCTCGAGGATACGCGGCGCCGGATCGCCGAGGACGAGGCGGAGCTTCGCGAGGACCGCGCGCGGCTCAAGACGCTCGAAACGCGCCGCCGCGAGCTTGAGGACATCGCGTTCGAATTCAAGAAATCCCGTTATGACGATCCGCGCTCGCGCTTCGGCGAGGACCGGCTGGTCGGGGATCTGCTCAACGAATTCCTGCGCGGCGCGATTTCGGCGTCAACCTATTGGGGCCATTGGCGCAAGTCGCAGGACTGGGCGGGCGGTTCGGGGCCCATCGTGCCGCCAGCCAGGAGCCGCAAGCGCCGGCGCTCGGGCGGGTTCACCATCCCGCCGGGCGGGTTCAGCCCGCGCCCGCGCTCGGGCGGCCCGTGGGGATCGGGTAGTTCCTCGGGCGGGTTCACGCGGCCGCGCTCGGGCGGTTTTGGCGGCGGCGGCTTCAAGACCGGCGGCGGCTTCGGCGGGAGCGGTGGTGGTGGTTTCAAGACCGGCGGCGGGTTCTAGCGTGCACCGGGCCGTGGCGGAGGGCGCCCGATGGAAACACTAGTCGCCGCGCTTGCGGGCATCGTCATGGTGCTTGTGTCGGTTGTGCTGCATTACGAACTGCTGAGCTACACGGCGCGCCTGCTTGGCCACGTGCGGTTCAACAACCGGCTGCGCGTCACCCTGGGTGTCGTGGGGGTCCTCGTGGCCCACTCGGTCTCTATCGTCCTGTTCGCGCTTTTGTATTTCTTCATCAATGAAAGCCCCTGGCTCGGCTCTTTGAGCGGCACGTTCGACGGGTCGCCGCGCGACTATCTCTATTTCTCGCTGATGAGCTTTACCACGTTGGGCGTCGGCGATGTCATTGCGACCGGCGACATGCGCCTGATCGCGGGCCTGCAGGCGCTTCTGGGCTTCGTCCTGATCGGCTGGTCGGCGTCCTTCACCTTCGTTGTGATGCAGCGCACCTGGGAAGAGGCGGACTAGCCCTCTTGCGACTCAGATAAGTCTATGCTTATCTGTCATCCATGATGGAGCAGGACATCTTCCGCGCGCTCGGCGATCCCACGCGCTATGCGATCTTCCAGCGGCTGGCCGAGGGCAGCCGCAATGCGACCGAGTTGCGCGACGGGATGCCGATCAGCCAGCCGGCGATGAGTCAGCACCTTGCCGTATTGCGGCAGGTGGGTCTCGTGCGCGAGGAACGCAAGGGGCGCTTCGTCAATTACCACGTCGACCCGCAGGGCCTCGATGCGATCGGGCGCTGGCTCGAGAAATACCGGGCCTATTGGCCGGCCCGGATCGACGATCTTAAAACCGTGCTCAAGGATATGGACCCATGACCGCCGAGGACGCCAAGATGCCCGACGGCCCCAGGCTGGTGTTCGAAGCCCGGCTCGACGCGCCGCCCGCCGCCGTGTGGCGGGCGCTTACCGAACAGGACCTGCGCAACCGCTGGCTTCCCGATACCGATCTGGCTCAAACCGAGCCCGTGCATGCCGATCCGGGAACCGAAGTGCGCTACCGCGTCCACGACACCGGCGACCCCGCCAGCCGCAATATCGTCGCCTTCACCATGGCGCCCGACGAGAATGGCGGCACCGTGCTCAGGGTGGTTCATGCCCGCGAGGCATTGCCGCTCGCGCCGCCGCGCGCGGCAAACGGCAACACGACAACGATGCGCGCGGCGTAGACGACCCCGCGCATCGCACACTGCTTTTTTCGTTTGCGAAAGGAGGTCGCCCATGCGCGACGCGATGCAACTTGTCCCCACGGTGGTCGAACAATCGAGCCGCGGCGAGCGCGCCTTCGACATCTACTCGCGCCTCCTGCGCGAGCGGATCGTCTTCGTCAACGGCGAGGTCAACGACCACATGGCCTCGGTGGTGAGCGCGCAGCTTCTGTTTCTCGAGGCGGAAAATTCCAAGCGCCCCATCGAAATGTACATCAACTCCTATGGCGGGGTGATCTCCTCCGGGCTCGCGATCTACGACACCATGCGGCTCGTGCGCCCGCCGGTCCATACACTGTGCATGGGAACGGCACGCTCGATGGGGTCGTTCCTTCTGATGGCAGGGGAGGCAGGCCACCGCGCCGCGCTGCCCAACGCCTCGATCCATATCCATCAGCCCCTGGGCGGCTATCAGGGCCAAGTGTCCGATATCGCCATTCATGCCGAGGAAATGCAAAAAACCAAGCACCGGATCACCCGGCTTTATGCGGACCATTGCGGACGCACCTATGAGGAGGTCGAAAAGGCGCTTGATCGCGACAAGTTCATGTCCGCCGAAGAAGCCAGGGACTGGGGGCTGATCGACATCGTGATGAGCGAGCGTCCCACCGCTACCGAATAACCGCCGCCCCCGCGGGACTTGCGGCACCGCGCCTCGCGGACCATATTCGAAAGGAGTTCACGGGAGGCGCTTTTGGCGGACAAAACCCCGACCCGGCGTGATGAGAAAACGCCGCAGGCCGAAAAGCCCAGCGCGAGGAGCGAGATCGCCGACTTCATCAGTCAGGTCGGTGCGATGACGGCTGGCAAAAAGGCGTCCGGCCCCGGCCGCGGCCGGCTTCTGTTTGCGCTCGACGCCACAATGAGCCGGCAGCCCACATGGGACCTCGCCTGCCAGCTCCAGGCCGAAATGTTCGAAACGGTCGCCAAGACCGGCGGGCTCGACGTCCAGCTCATCTTCTTCCGTGGCTTCGGGGAATGCCAGGCCTCCAAATGGGTGCGCGATGCCCGCGCGCTTGCGGATCTGATGACGGGCATCGACTGCCGGGGCGGGCATACCCAGATTTCCAAGGTGCTTTCGCACGCGCGCAACGAGCACAAGAAGGAAAAGATCAACGCCGTCGTCTATGTGGGCGACGCCATGGAAGAGGATATCGACAAGCTCGCGCAAAAGGCGGGCGAACTGGGGCTGCTGCATTGCCCGATCTTTCTTTTCCAGGAAGGTCACGACCGCACCGCCGAAACCGCGTTCCGCGAGTTCGCGCGGCTCACCAAGGGCGCCTACGCGCGTTTCGACTCCTCGGCGCCGCACGAGCTCGCCGCGCTCCTGCGCGCGGTCGCGGCCTATGCCAGCGGCGGGCGTGAAGCGCTGAAACTGCAAAAGAGTTCCGGGGCGCAAAAACTGCTCGAGCAATTGCGATGATCTGGCTTGTCGCCGCCCTCGCGGTCGCGCTGGGGCTTTTGTACCTTTATTCGCTCTACACCCAGAACCGAATCCGCGAACTCGTGCGCGCGCTGCGCTGGGCGGTCGGCGGCGTGCTCCTGGCCATCGGCGCGCTGTTCGGGCTGCGGGGCAATGTGTTCGTGGCGGGTCTTCTGGGCGCGGCGGGCGTCGGCGTTCTGACGCGTGGACGGCTGGGGCCGATCGATTTCGGCGGGGGGCGGGCGAGCCCCAACAACGCGTCGAGCGTCAGAAGCCGTTATTTCGCGATGCGGCTCGACCACGATACCGGCGCGGTCACCGGCGAGGTGCGCGAAGGCCTTTTTGCCGGGCGCGACCTCGCCGATCTTTCGGCGGAGGAATGCTGGGCGCTTTACGACGAGGTCGAGGCCGACCCCGATTCTGTCGCGCTTTTCGAAAGCTGGCTCGACGCCAACCGCACCGGCTGGCGCGAATATTTCACCGAGCAATTCGGTATGGACGACGCGCGCGGGCGGGAGAACGCCGAGCCGCATACCGGCAGCGGGCTTTCCGGTGTCGAGGAAGCCTACGAAATCCTTGGACTTTCCCCCGGCGCGACCCCCGATCAGATCCGCGCCGCGCACCGCACGTTGATGAAAAAAGTCCACCCGGACGCCGGCGGCTCGGCCTTCCTGGCGGCCAGGATCAACGAGGCCAAGGACCTGCTGCTCAAGCACGCGGACCGCAGCGCCTGAGACGTTTTCCCCAGCTTCGGTTGTAAACGCAGGCACGGCTGATAGACTCTGAGGTGCGAACTGGCCCGCCGGGGGACGTGGGCCCATCAGTGAGAAGCAGAAAGTGGGGGGCGCATGTTCAGCCGATTCATCATCAACCCACCGGTCTTTTTCGGCGCCGTGATCATTATCGCGATCTTTCTTTTGATCGGCGTCGTTTTTCCCGGTCAGGCCGGAGAGATTTTCTCCGGATTACAGGGCAATATTCTGGCCACCTTTGGTTGGCTCTATCTGCTTGCCGTCGGCATCTTCCTTATTTCGGTGCTCCTTTTCTCGCTCGGGCGGTTCGGGCGCCTCAAGCTGGGGCCGGACGATTCCGAGCCGGATTTCCGGTACCTTTCCTGGGTGGCGATGCTTTTCGCCGCCGGCATGGGGATCGGGCTGATGTTCTATGCGGTCGGCGAGCCGATGACGCACTTTCTCGCCCCGCCCACTGCCGAGCCGGGCACCGTCGCGGCGACCCGCGAAGCGATGACGGTGACCTTCTTCCACTGGGGTATCCACGCGTGGGGCATTTATGCGGTCGTCGGTCTGTCGCTGGCCTATTTCGGCTATCGCTACAACCTCCCGCTTACGATCCGCTCGGGGCTCTATCCGCTCCTTAAGGACCGCATCAACGGTCCCATCGGTCATGCGGTCGATATCTTCGCCATTGTTGGCACGATGTTCGGCATTGCGACCTCGCTGGGGCTCGGGGTCACCCAGATCAATGCCGGGCTCAACTACCTCATCGGCCTGCCCATGGGGCCGCTCGTCCAGGTGCCGCTCATCGCGGTGATCACGGCGCTTGCGACAATCTCGGTGGTCACGGGCCTCGACAAGGGCATCCGCATCCTCTCGGAGACCAATCTCGTCGTCGCCGTCCTCTTGATGATCTTCGTCCTGCTCGTGGGGCCGACGGCCGACCTCTTCCGCGATTTCGTGCAGAATATCGGGCTCTATCTCGATACCCTGCTGTTGCGCACCTTCAACATCTACGCCTACGAACCGACCCCGTGGGTCGACGGCTGGACGCTCTTTTACTGGGCGTGGTGGATTTCCTGGTCGCCGTTCGTGGGCATGTTCATCGCACGGATCTCGCGCGGACGGACGGTGCGCGAATTCGTTACCGCGGTGCTTTTCATCCCCGCCGGGTTCACCTTCTTCTGGATGACGGTGTTCGGCAACACCGCGATTTTCATCGATACCGGCGTCGCCGCGGGCGAACTCGGGGCCGCTGTTGCCAACGACGTATCGGTGGGGCTCTTCCAGTTCTTCACCTACCTGCCGCTCACCGCGGTCACCTCCACGCTGGCGATCCTTCTGGTGGCGATCTTCTTCATCACCTCCTCGGACTCGGGCTCGCTCGTCGTCGATACCATCGCCGCGGGCGGCGAAACCGAGACGACGACGCTCCAGCGCGTCTTCTGGTGCGCGCTCGAAGGCGTGGTCGCCGCGGGACTGCTCCTTGCGGGCGGGTTGGGGGCCCTGCAATCGGCAACGATTGCGAGCGCCCTGCCCTTCACCTTCGTCATGCTGGCGCTCGTCTGGGCGCTCTATGTCGGCATGAAGGCGGATATCGCCCAGCAGGAGGCGCATGCGGCCGTTCCGCTCGCGGCGCCGGCGCAGCCCGCCTCGGGGCTCACATGGCAGCGCCGGCTGGCGCTCATGCTGCATGCGCCGAACGAGCGCGAGGTCGCGGCCTTTATCGATAAGGAGGTCAAGCCGGCGCTCGAACAGGTCGCAGGCGAACTCACCGCGCGCGGCCGCGAAGCCTTTGTCGATGTCGAGGAGACCGGCGCGGTCGCGCTCAAATCACCGGCCGAAGACGTGCGCGATTTCGTTTACGGCGTCGTCCCCGCCTCCCAGAAGCTCGCGGCCTTCACCGCGTTCGAGGCGGCGCGGCTGGGGACACGGCATGAGGCGCGGACCTATTTCTCGGGTGGCAGCCGGGGATACGACGTCATGGGCATGACCCGCGAGCAGCTCATCCACGACGTTCTGGTCCAGTTCGAGCGCTATCTGCTGCTCGTCCAGTCCCCCGCGTCCCAGCTCGTCTCCGCCGCGCCCGAGCACGACGTCGAGGTTAACAAGGAAGCCTCCTAGGCAAAGAAAAACGGCCCGGGGCACATCCCGGGCCGTTCATTTTCAGGCGAAGCCGTTTATTCAGGCGAAAACGCTCGCGCCCCGGTCGGCCGCGCCGACCAGCTGCCGGAACCCCGCGAACAGTTCGCGGCCCATGCCGTAATGCTCGTGCTCGAGGTTTTCGGTCGCCGGTGTGCGCGCCAGGAAGGTGTGCTCGTCACCCAGATAGGTGAGTGTCCCCTTTTCCGCGTCGAGCCGCAGCATGTCGCCGTCGCGGATTTTCGCGATCGGCCCGCCATCGGCGGCCTCGGGGGTCATGTGGATCGCCGCGGGCACCTTGCCCGAGGCCCCCGACATGCGTCCGTCGGTGACGAGCGCGACCTTGAGCCCGCGGTCCTGCAGAATGCCCAGCGTCGGCGTGAGCTTATGGAGCTCGGGCATGCCGACGGCCTTGGGGCCCTGGAAGCGGATGACCGCGATGAAATCGCTGGTCAGTTCCCCGGCCTTGAAGGCGTCCTGCAAGCCCTGCTGGGTATGGAATACCCTCGCCGGTGCCTCGACGACGCGGTTCTCGGGCTTGACCGCCGATACCTTGATCACCGACTTGCCCAGATTGCCCGAGAGCAGTTGCAGTCCGCCGGTCTTGGAGAAGGGCTCGGACGCCTTGGTCAGAACCTTGGGGTTGCCGCTTTCTTCGGGCGCCGGCTCGAAGGTCAGTTCCTCGCCGACGAAACGCGGCTCCTTGGTATAGGCCTCGAGCCCCTTGCCCCAGACGGTCGTAACGTCGTCGTGGAGATATCCCGCATCGAGCAGTTCGCGGATCAGGAACCCCATGCCGCCCGCCGCGTGGAAGTGGTTCACGTCGGCAAGCCCGTTGGGATAGACGCGCGCCAAAAGCGGCACATGGTCGGACAGCGCCGACATGTCGTCCCAGGTGATCTTGAGCCCGGCGGCATTGGCCATGGCAACGAGGTGCATCGTATGGTTGGTCGATCCGCCGGTGGCGAGCAGGCCCACGAGCCCGTTGACGATGGCCTTCTCGTCGATCACGTGCCCGGCGGGCGTATATTCGTTGCCCTGCGCGGTGATCGAGAGCGCGCGCTTGGTCGCCGCCTTTGTCAACGCATCGCGCAGCGGCGTGCTGGGATTGACGAAGCTCGCACCGGGTAGGTGCAGCCCCATGATCTCCATGAGCATCTGGTTGGAATTCGCGGTGCCGTAGAAGGTGCAGGTGCCCGGCCCGTGATAGGACTTGCTCTCGGCCTCGAGGAGCGCGTCGCGCCCGACCTTGCCTTCCATATAGAGCTGGCGCACGCGCGCCTTCTCGTCGTTGGGCAGCCCCGTGGTCATCGGCCCGGCGGGAATGAAGATCGCCGGCAGGTGCCCGAACGTCAGCGACGCGATCACGAGTCCGGGCACGATTTTGTCGCAAATGCCCAAGAACACCGCCGCGTCGAACATATTGTGCGAAAGCCCCACCGCGGCGGCCATCGCGATCACGTCGCGGGAGAACAGCGAGAGGTCCATCCCCGTCTGGCCCTGGGTGACCCCGTCGCACATGGCCGGAACGCCGCCGGCGACCTGCGCCACTGCGCCGATCTCGCGCGCGGCCTCCTTGATGATCCCCGGATAGGTCTCGTAGGGCTGGTGCGCCGAGAGCATGTCGTTATAGGCGGTGATGATCCCCAGATTGAGCGCCGTATCGCCCGCAAGCGCATCCTTGTCGGCCGGCCCGCACGCGGCAAAACCGTGTGCGAGGTTGCCGCACGAGAGCGCGGAGCGGTAGACGCCCTGCTTGCGCGCCCTGTCGAGCCTGTCGAGATAATCGCGGCGCGAGAGTTCCGAGCGGGCCGCGATGCGGTCCGTTACGTCCTTGATCGCCGATTTGACACTCATGTTCGGGCCTCCTTGGTGTGAGGTGGAGGGTATCCGAGGGCGGGGAGGAGCTCAGGGACACCAGAATAGGGAAACCGGCACAGCCGATTGCGACAGCACCGCGCGCACGGGCATATCCTCGACCGGCCCGGTTTCGAGCGCCTTGTCGAAGACCTGCGCCTTCTCGTCTCCTTCGATATGGAGATACAGCGCGCGCGTTGCCAGAAGCCGGGGCAAAGTGAACGTCACGCGCGCCTCTCCGGCGCCGGGCGCGCGGATCGCGATGGCCGGCCCCTCGCCGGTCAGCGCGTCGGAAAGCGTATCCCCGCCGGGGAAGAACGAGGCGGTGTGCCCGTCATTGCCCATGCCGAGGATCACCGCGTCAAAGCCCCCGGGCAGATCGGCGAGGGCGGCATTGGTCCTTGCGATACCGGCATCGTCGGGTTCCTCGCCGCCCGAAAAAAGCGGCACGAACGCCGCCGCGGCGGCCGGCCCTTTCAAGAGGTTCTCCTTGACCAGTTTGGCGTTGGAGCGGTCCGAGGTTTCGTCCACCCAGCGTTCGTCGACGAGGGTGACGACGACGCTTTCCCAGTCGATGTCCTCGCGGTTCGAGAGGGCTTCGAAGAACCGCTTCGGCGTCGACCCGCCGGAGACCGCGAGTACGGCGGTTCCGTGCTGGTCGATCCCGGTGTTGAGGTTTTCCGCGACGGCCTCGGCAAGCGCCTCGGCGAGCTTGTCCTTGGTTGCAAAGACGTGACGTTCAACGCTCATGATCGGTTCCTCGCCTCTTGTTCGCCGGACTATTCCACACCCTCGTGCCAGGTGCGCCCGTCGCGCTCGATCAGCGCCACCGAACCTGTCGGCCCCCAGGTGCCCGCGGTATAGGGCTGGGGGGCATCGGTCGCGTCGTCCCAGGCCTCGCGGATCGGGTCGATCCAGCGCCATGCCGCCTCGAGTTCGTCGCGGCGCATGAAAAGGGTCTGGTTGCCGCGGATGACGTCGAGCAGCAGGCGCTCGTAAGCTTCGGGCGTCCGCTCGTGGAACGTCTCGGCGAACGAGAGGTTCAACGGCACCTCGCGCAGGCGCATGCCACCGGGGCCTGGGTCCTTGATCATCATCAGCATCTTGACGCCCTCGTCGGGCTGGAGGCGGATGACGAGCTTGTTGGCCCTGGGCGCCCCCTCGGCGTGATCGAAGATCGAGTGCGGGATTTCGCGGAACTGGATGACGATCTCGGAAACACGCGTCGACAGCCTTTTGCCGGTCCGCAGATAGAACGGCACGCCCGCCCAGCGCCAGTTCTCCACCTCGGCCTTGATGGCGACGAAGGTTTCGGTCTTCGAGCCCTTCTTGTCCTCGGGCAATTCGTCCTGATAGCCGGGCACAGAGCCGCCGTTGACCGCGCCACCGCGATACTGCCCGCGCACGGTCATTTTCGACACGGCATCGCCGGTGATCGGCTTCAATGACCGGAGCACCTTGAGCTTCTCGTCGCGCAGCGCGTTGGCGTCGTCGGACGCCGGGGGCTCCATGGCGACGAGGCACAGGAGCTGCATCAGATGGTTTTGCACCATATCGCGCAGCGCACCGGACTCGTCGTAATAGCCGCGCGTGCCCGCGCCCACGTCCTCGGCCACTGTGATCTGCACGTGGTCGATATGGGCAGCGTCCCAGATGGGTTCGAAAAGGATGTTGCCAAAGCGCAGCGCCAGAAGGTTCTGGACCGTTTCCTTGCCCAGATAATGGTCGATGCGGTAGACCTGATCTTCGGCAAAGACCTCGGAGATCGCGTCGTTGATCTCCATCGAGGATTCGAGGTCGTCCCCGAGCGGCTTTTCGAGCACGACGCGCGCATCGCGGCGCCAATAGCCCTTGTTGTCGAGATAGTCGCAGATCGGGCCGAAAAGCGAGGGCGCCACGGCCAGGTAGAAAGCCCGGATGACTTCGGGATCGGACCTGAGGCTGTCTTCGAGCTCGGCCCAGCCGTTCTTGTCGTTCACGTCGTTGGCGACATAGGAAAAGCAGGACACGAAGCGGTCGACGACGGCCTTGTCCTGGTAGTCCTTCTCGACGAATTCGGCGACGGCGTCGCGCGCGATCTTCTGGAAATCGGCATCCTTGAGGGCGGTACGCGAGACCCCGATGATGCGCGAGCGCTCGTCGAACTGCCCGTCGAAGAAGCGGTGAAACAGGGCCGGGATCAGTTTGCGCCGGGTCAGATCGCCGGTGGCGCCGAAAACGACGTAGTCGAAGGGTGGGACAGGAATGATACGGGACGACACGCGAGTCCTCCGTGTGCGTAAACGAAACTAATTGCCGAAATTCTGGCGAGCCAGAATGACGGCGCCGTGCAAGGGTTCGGCGCGGGGCAGGCTGACATAGTCGCCGTAGCGGATTTCGAGGAGCGGCATCAACGCCTTTCCGAAGCCGCCAACGACAGCGAGTTTTTTTGCACCACACGCTTTGAAGTAAGCCACATAGCGATCGATATGGCCAAGCTCGATATCGATCATTTTTTCGGCAACCGGATCGCCTTTTTCAAAATAATCCATGAGTGTCGGCATCAGCGCGCCGTAATCGGCAGGCTGGCGTTTGTCGAAGCTCCAGTCCATCACCGCGTCGAGCGTGGGCCCGAGGGTTTCGATCACCTTTTGGGTGAGGGGAGAGCCCTCGACGAGCCCGTCCGTCGCCTCGACCGCATAACGCACGAGCTCGCGCCCCAGGATCGCGCCGGACATCTGGTCGCCGATGTGGAAGCCCCAGCCGCCGACCTGGTAGCGGTTGCCTTCGACCAGCGCCAGGCCGGCCGACCCGGTGCCCACGATAATCACCGCGCCGTCCTCGCCCTCATGGGCGCCGGCGCGGGCGATATCGATGTCGTCATAGACCCGCACCTTGGCAAACGGCCAGTCGCGCTTCTCGAACGCCTCGCGCGCCGAAGGCAGGCGCCCGCCCGCCATGCCGAAGCACGCTGCGGTCTGCGCCGTCTCGGAATAATCGAGCCCGGCCTTCTCGAAGGCTTCCCGCGTCCCGGCCATGATCGACTCGTAGGCAGGGTTGCCGTCTTCAAGTTGCAGATTGGAGCGCCCGTTGCGGGCTTCGGCCAGGGTCTTGAACTCGAGATCGGTCAACCGCACGCGGCAATTGGTGCCGCCCCCGTCGACGCCGAGATAGTATTTGGTCAAAATCGAACGCTCCAGTTCTTACGGACACAGGGCCTAAGACAAAAGTCGTAGACGGTCAAATCGGAAATTGGCTGCAAACCAGCCCGTGGCAGGGCCGATATCGCATGATAGACATATCATCAGCTATATGAAGAGTTGCGGAGGGTTTTGCGTGAACGATCACATCCTGATTCTCGGGGGTGCGCGCTCGGGAAAGACGTCGCTGGCCGAGCAGATCGCCTTGCGCGCGGGCAAGAGACCTGCCTACCTTGCCACCGCCGAAGCGCTCGACGACGAAATGGCAGAGCGGGTCGCAGCACACCAGCGCATGCGCGAGGGCCGGTTCGACACCATCGAGGAGCCGATGGAACTCGCCGAGGCGATCTTCGCAGCCGCCCAGGATCACGACGTGATTCTGGTCGACTGCATCACGCTCTGGATCACCAACCTCTTGAGCATGGAGCGCGATGTTGCCGAGGAAGTCGAAATCCTCGTGGATACGCTCGACGCCATTGAGGATACGCGGCTCATCATCGTTTCGAACGAGGTGGGTCTGGGCATCGTCCCCGACAACGCGCTCGCCCGCACCTTCCGCGACCTTACCGGCTCGGCCCACCAGCGCCTCGCCGAAATCTGCCGCCACGTCTATTTCGTCGTCGCGGGCATCCCCATGGTGGTCAAGGGCGAAGCGCCGTGGAAGGACCTGAATTAGAACAGCCAAAGCGCAACGGCCGCAGCTGCGCTCACCGCGAGCAGCACGTCGAGAAGCCGCCGGTACAGCCTCAGCGCGGCATCGATATCGTCCGCCCCCAGGTCCCGCCGTCCGTCCCCCATCGCGGGAAGATCGAGCACCTCGCCCTTATAGGCCCGCGGACCGCCGAGCCCGAACCCCAGCGCCCCGGCCATTGCCGCCTCCGGCCAGCCGGCGTTGGGCGAGGCGTGCTTTACCGAATCCCGCCGCGCGGCCCGCAGCGCCGCGCCCGGAGCCGCGCCGGGCACCCAGCGCGCGGCGAGCGCGATCAGCAGCGCGGTGAGGCGCGCGGGGATATAGTTGGCGACGTCGTCCACCTTCGCCGCCGCCCAGCCGAAGGCGCGGTAGCGGTCTGATTTGTGCCCGATCATCGAGTCCGCCGTATTGATGGCCTTATAGACCGCGATCCCCGGCAGCCCGAACAGGGCGAGATAAAAGAGCGGCGCCACCACGCCGTCGGACGCGTTTTCCGCCAGCGTTTCGATTGCCGCGCGCGAAATCTCCGCCTCATCGAGTTCCGCGGTATCGCGCCCCACGATATGCGACACCGCCTCCCGCGCCGCCTCGACCGGCCCCGCCCGCAATGCGTCCGCAACGCGTGCCACCGCATCGCCCAGACTTTTTTGAGCCAGCAATGACGACGCAAGTGCGGCCTCGAACACCCAGCCGCCCGGCACCGCCGAAAGCAGCCGCCCGACCGGATGGGCCGCGAGCAATACGAGTGTCAGAAAGGTTCCCAGTAACGCTGCACCGATCAGACGGCCGGCATCGTCGGGCGTATCATCAGGCTTGTTGAAGGCCCCCTCGCCCCTGGCGATCACCCAGCCCATCCACGCCACGGGATGGTTCAAGAGCCGGTAGACGCGGTCGGGATACCCCCATATCCGCTCGATAATCAGCGCGAGCAGGGCGACCCAGACGCTCATGTCGTCACCGGCCGCGCCAGCGCAAAGAGCGCGTCGAGATCGAGGTGGGCCTCGAGATGCCCCGCAAGCGCGTCGAGCGTCGCGTCCACCCCGGCGTCGTAATCGAGCAGCGGGTCCGCAACAACGCCCAGCCGGGCGAGAAAATCGCGCCGGAAATCGTCGGCGGCAAAAAGGCCGTGCAGATAGGTGCCCATCACGCGCCCATCGGCGCTGCGCGCGCCCTCGGGCGCACCCGCCACATACCCGAACGGTCTTTGCGTATCGCCGCCGCGCGTTATGCCCATATGCATATGATAGCCCGAAATGGAGAGGCCGGACACGGCGTCCTGGGCCGCTTCGACCCGCAATTGCTTATGGGCGTCCATAACGGTTTCGACATCGAGATGTCCGAGCCCGGCACTCTCGCCCCGCGCGCCCTCGATCCCCGCGGGATCGGCGACGGACCGCCCGAGCATCTGATAGCCTCCGCAGATCCCCAGCACGTGCCCGCCCGCGCGGATATGCGCGGCGATGTCGATATCCCATCCTTGCGCGCGCACGAACTCCAGATCCGCCCGGGTCGCCTTCGAGCCGGGAATGATGACCAGCCGCGCCTCGCGCGGAATGGCCTCCCCCGGCGCCACAAGCACCACCCGCACCCCCGGCTCGGCGCGCAAGGGATCGAGATCGTCGAAATTGGCGATCCGCCCCAGCCGCAGCACCGCGATCACGACGTCACCGCTGTCCGCGTCGGGTCCTTCGAGCGCCAGCACGTCCTCGGCGGGCAACCGCCCCGCACCGGGGAAATGCGGCACGGGACCAAGGCACGGCACGCCGGTCTTTTCGGCGATCAGCCGCCGCCCCTCGTCAAAAAGCGACGGATCGCCGTGGAACTTGTTGACGAGCGTCGCCGCGATCAGCGCCCGATCCTCCGGCTCGACCACCGCGAACGTCCCCACCACCGACGCGATCACCCCACCCCGGTGGATATCCCCCACGAGCACGACAGGCACCCCCGCCGCCTGCGCGAAGCCGAAATTGGCGAGATCGCTTTCCCGCAGATTGACCTCGGACGCGCTCCCGGCCCCCTCGACGAGCACGAAGTCGTTCTCCGCCGCCAGTTCGGAAAACGCCGCCAGCACGTCGGGCATCAAGCGCCCGCGAAACGCGAAATACTCCCGCGCCGACATCGAGGCGACGCGCCGCCCGCGCACCACGACCTGCGATCCCGTTTCGCGCTCGGGCTTTAACAGCACCGGGTTCATCGCGGTCACGAGATCCTTGCGCGCGGCGCGCGCCTGCAGCGCCTGCGCGCGTCCGATCTCCCCGCCATCGGCGGTGACCGCCGCATTGTTGGACATGTTCTGCGGCTTGAACGGAGCGACTTTGTGCCCGCGATTGGCCAGCGCCCGGCACAGCCCGGCCACGATCAGCGATTTGCCGACGTCCGAGCCCGTCCCCATCACCATCAACGCCCGCGCGGTCATCCCTCGGCCCCCGCGATCACATGCGCGTATGACCCCATCACGCGCCCGTCGCGCGCGCCCATTGCCCCGAGCGCTTCCCCCGCCGCGTCCGCGACCTCATAGAGCGGCGGCAGCTTGGCCGGCGCGGCGCTCGAATAATGGAATTCGTGCCCCATCAGCCGTGCGGGCCAGGGCAGGGGCGAAGCGTGGGTCAGGACCCGGTACCCCAGCACCCGCCTGGGCCTGTCGATCCGCGCGGCGACGGGCAGAAGTCCCGTCATCGGGTGGGTTATCCCCGCCTTGTCGGTAAGCGTTTCCCCCAGCACCATGAACCCACCGCACTCGCCGTAGATCAGCGTCCCGCGATCGCGCGCCGCTTCGAGCCCGGCGCGAAACCCGTGGGCCTCGGCCAACCGCGCCCCGTGCAATTCGGGATACCCTCCGGGCAGAAACACCGCGTCGGCATCCCCGGCGGGCGCCTCGTCGGCCAATGGCGAAAAGAACGACAGCCGTGCCCCGGCACCGTGCCACCCGTCCAGCATATGGGGATAGACAAAGGCGAACGCCGCATCGTGCGCCACCGCGATATGCTGCCCGAGCGGGGCCAGATCGGGCCGCACCGCCGCCGTCCCCACCGCGCGGGCGATGGCAGCGAGCAGGTTGCCGTCGATATGGGTGTCCATCACCGCCCCGGCGCGCGCGATGAAGTCGTCGACGCCCTCGACATCCCCGGGCAGCACCAGCCCCAGGTGCCGCGCGGGCAATTCAAGATCGCCGCGCCTCGGCACCGCCCCGAGGCACGGAATGCCCGTCTTCTTGAGCGCCCCGCGCAGCATCGCCTCGTGTTTGTCGGAGGCCACACGATTGAGGATGACGCCCGCCACCTCGACGTCCGCGCGCCATGAGGCAAACCCGTGCACCAGCGCGGCGACCGATTGCGCGTGGCTCTGGCAGTCGACCACCAGCACCACGGGCAGATCGAGCGCCGCGGCGAGATCCGCGGTCGAGCCGCCGCCGCCCACCGCACCGTCGAACAGCCCCATTACGCCCTCGATCAAAACGAGGTCGTGCCCCTCGCCGTGCCGCGCCGCGAGGTCCCGTACGCGGTCCGCGCCCATCGCCCAGATGTCGAGATTGACCGCCGGCGTCCCTGCCGCGCGCGCCAGGAACGCCGGGTCGATATAGTCCGGCCCCGCCTTGGCGGGTGCAACGCGCATGCCCCGCCGCGTGAGCATGCGGGCGAGCCCCAGCGTCACGGCGGTCTTGCCCGAGCCCGAGCGCGGCGCGGCGATGACGAGCCCCTTAGCCAAGCGCATTCTCCCGCAGCGCGCCGGTATACCAGTCGAGCGCCTCGCGATAGCGCGAGACCGGCCCGAGCACCACCACCGCAGGGGTGGGGATCTCCCGCGACGCAACGAGCGCGCCGGCCGCCCCGAGCGTCGTTTCGGTCACATTCTGCTCGGCGGTGGCCGCGTTCGAAACGATCGCCACGCGGTCGTCCGCCGCGCGCCCCGCGGCGATCAGTTTTTCGGCGATCGACCCCAGATGCTTGACCGCCATATACATGACGATCACCGGCGCCGCCGTTGCCACCGCGTGCCAGTCCACCGCCTGGGGCACGTCCCCGGTGTCGTCATGGCCGGTGAGAAAAATCACCGCCTGATTGGTGTCGCGATGGGTCACGGGGATGCCCGCATAGGCGAGCCCGCCCACCCCGGCGGTGATCCCCGGGACGATCCGGAACGGCACGCCGGCCCGCGCGAGCGTTTCGCTTTCTTCCCCGCCGCGCCCGAACATCATCGGGTCGCCGCCCTTTAGCCGCAGCACCTTCTTTCCCGCCCGGGCCTTCTCGATCAGCGTTAAGGAAATATCGGCCTGCCTGGCCGAGGGCTTGCCACCTCTTTTGCCCGCATAGATCGTTTCGGCCCCGGGATTGGCCATCTCGAGCAGCCCCTTGCCGACGAGCGCGTCGTAAACGATCACATCGGCCTGCCCGAGCGCATGATAGCCGAGCAGCGAAATCAGCCCCGGCGCGCCCGGCCCCGCGCCCACCAGCCAGACCGAGCCGGGCGCAAACGGGGGGAACTGCGCCGCGTCGAGCCGCGCAAAATGCCCCTCGCCTCTCGCGCGGCGTTTGAACCAGCCCAGCACTCGCGTCTCCTTAATGGAATCTGCCTTCGGGCTCATATAGAACCCCAGCATGACCAAGGGCAACGACATGACCGCGCCAAAGCGCATCCTCATTCTCGGCGGCACCGCGGAGGCGCGCGCGCTCGCGGACAGGCTGGCCGGGCGCGCAGAGGATGTCATCACATCGCTCGCCGGACGCACCTCGGCGCCCTCCCTGCCCGTGGGGAAAGTCCGCACTGGCGGTTTCGGCGGCGCCGAAGGGCTCGCCCGCTACCTCGCCGAGACCGCCGTCACCCACCTTGTCGACGCGACCCACCCCTTCGCCGCCCGCATCTCGGCCAACGCCGTCATCGCCGCGCGTGCGGCCAACGTCCGGCTCCTCCGCCTCGAACGTCCCGCCTGGACGCCGCCGGCGGACGCAAACTGGATCGATGTGCCGGATATGCCCGCCGCGGCGCGCAATATCCCCGAAAACGCCCGCGTCCTGCTCACCATCGGACGACAGGAGCTTGCCGCCTTCCACGGGGTCTCGGACTGCACGATCTTCGCCCGCGTCATCGAGCCGCCCGAAACCGTCCCGACCGGCTGGACGATCATTGCGGCGCGCGGCCCCTTCACCATCGATCAGGAGCGCGCGCTCCTTGAAACGCACGCGATCACGCATCTCGTCACGAAAAATTCCGGCAGCCCGCACATGGCCGCCAAGCTTGAAGCAGCCCACGCCCACGGCGTCGCGGTCCTCATGATCGCCCGCCCCAGACTGCCCGAGGCCGAAACGGCCGCAACGATCGAGGATACGCTGAGCTGGCTTTCGGCCTAGGCGATATCCGCGGCCTCGCTCCTTTGCTCAGACCGCCTTCCCGAACCGCCGCGGATCGACCGGAGCGTCAGCGCGCCCCACCGCGCAGGTGACGTGCTCGGATTTGCGCTTGGGCACCAGCAGCGCGCCTGCCTTGAGCGCGACGGCCTCGCACACGCCCGGCACGCCGATGGCCTCTTCCACGGCATCGGAGGGCGAATGGAGCCGGGCCTTCTCGCGCCCGATCTCGCGCCTGGTAAACACCCGCAAGGGCACGTCGAAATGCAGCGCCGCGGCCCGGATCGCCTCGGCGTCGCCATGGCTCTCGATGGTCGCGAATGCCGCCACCGACTGGGGGGACAACCCCTCGGACCCCAGCACCTGCCCGACAAGCTCGATCACCTCGGCGCTTTCCGCGTTCGAGCTGCACCCGAGCCCGACGACCAGCGTCTTGGGATGCACCAGCAGCCCCGGGCCCGCTTCGGCCCGTTCGGTCACGCGCAGTAAAAGGCTCCCCTTGGGATCGACGGGATACCCGGCAAGCGACAGCCAGCCAGAGGGCCCCTCCACGTTGAGCTTTTCGCCCTTCAAAAGCGCCGCCATCACCGGCCGCACCGCCTCGGGGTTGCCCACGGCATAGCCCGGCGGCGGATCGTCTAGGGAAAAATCGTAAAGCGTATCGGAAAACGAGGTGACCGCCGCCGTCCCCCGGAACCCCTCGGCCACCCACCGCGCCAGCGCGTTGGCGCCCCGGTGGCTGCCCAGAAGCGGCACGGCAATCTTGCCGTCGGCGGAAACCGCGAGCACGGGCGGCTCGGAAACCTTGTCCCCCAGATCGGTGCCCAAAAGCCGGATCAACACGCCCGCGGCGCACACCCCCACGATCGGCGCCCGCTCGGCATAGGCCTTCTTGACGAGCGGGGCGGCATCGTCACGACCTGAACCGCACAGATGCACCGGGGAGCCGAGGAGCTGGGCGATATGGCGGGCAATCCGGTCGCCCTTGAGGCCCATGGAAAAAACGAGCGGGGTTTTCACGCTGCAAAAAATCTAACTTGAGTGAGGCACACAGGTTTGCCCGCTTAGCATGAAGGACGCGGAGCGGCAATCGCGTCAGCGTCGCCGGGCCTACCCGATCCGCGCCACGCTATCGCGCGGCACCAGATGCACCGGCAGTTCCACCACCGGGTGCGCATCGACATTGCGCTGTTCGATGATGTCGAGCAGCAGGCTCATCGCCTGGCGTCCCATCTCTTCCTTGGGCTGGTGGATGGTGGTCAGCGCGGGCACGTAGGTCTCGGCCAGAACGATATCGTCGAAGCCGATTACAGAGACCGCGTCGGGCACGGAGAGCCCGTATTTGGACAACTGCGAGATAAACCCCATCGCCGCCTCGTCGTTGCCGCAGAAGATCGCCGTAGGGCGGTCCTTGAGCGACAGCCAGCTTTGCGCCGCCGCACGCCCGCCGATCGAGGAGAAGCCGCCTTCGAAGAAATACTCCTTGCGCAGGGAAATGCCTGCCTCGGTGAGCGCGCGCTTGAGCCCGTTGGCGCGGGCGCGCCGCACGGGCGTACGGTGCGGGCCGTAGGCGTGCGCGATCTTTCTGTGCCCCATCTCGATAAGGTGCCGGCCCGCGAGATAGCCGGCGCGCTCGTTGTCGATCAGCACGTTGGGGATTTTGAGATACCCCCGTTCCTCGGACAGCCCGACGATGGGCGGCGTGCCCGAATAGATCTTGGTCAAAAGGTCGAGGTCGCTGTCGGCAACCTCATAGCCCGAGAGGATGACGACGCCGTCAACCTTGGCGGTGCGCAGATGCGCGAAAATGATGTCCTGGGTCGCGCCGGGGGTAGGGTTGGTGATGGTGATGGCATAGTTGGAGGCCTCTGCACGGCGCTGAATGCCGCGGAAAAGCTCTGAATAGTAGATGTTGCCGATGTCGCTCGCGACGACGAGCACCGAATTCGAGCGCTGTTTCTTGAAATTCTTGGCGGTTTCGCTCTGGACGTAATGCAGCGCCTCGATGGCCGCCTCGACCTTGCGTCGGGTTTTCTCGGTCACGGATTCGGGCGTGTTGATAGCGCGCGAAACCGTCGCGGTCGAAACGCCTGCGTGCCGCGCGACGTCCCCGATCGATGCCCTTTTCACTTGTCCTCGCTCCCAAAGGCCCCAGCACAATCGGTGAGTTTAGGCCAAAGGGGGCAAAAACGGAACCTGAATTGCCCCGCGCGCATCTGTGCCATGCCCGGCCGGGGCCGCCACGGCACACAGCCGGGCCGGGGCATGTGACGGGCCACCCGAACCGGCTGTTTTTCGGCCGCAGATGCGGCGCCATTTCCCCTTGCGCGCGCCACATTCGCGCGGCAATTTCCGCCACTATGAGTCGCCTTTTCGCCCTCGCCAGCATTGCCGCCCTTGCCGCCCTGCCGCTGCAGGCCGCGGATTGGGGGCGTTATACCAATCCGCGCTATGGCGCGGGGGTCGATATCCCGCCCGGCTATTCGGTCGAGGGCGCCGCCGACGTCGCGGGCGAGGGCAAGCTCTTCCGCGCCGAAAACGGCCGCGCGCACATCCTCGTCTGGGGCGGGCCGGTCGATGGCGGCGGTTTTTCGAGCGAGATGCGGGCACGCATCGCGATGGACGAAGCCGACGGCTGGGCCATCACATATCGCTCCGAAACCCCCGATTGGGCCGCCTGGGGCGGCGCGCGGGGCGGACACATCTTCTACGCCAAATCCATCGCCACCTGCGATGGACGGCAAACCGCCAATGTGCGGCTCACCTACCCGGCCCTCGACGTCCCCGACTTCGATTCCATCGCCAATCGCCTCGGCCGCTCGCTGGCGCAGGACGGCGCCTGCTACTGAGCACCCGTGCGCAGCGGCTCAATTGCGCCCCCTGGAAACTGCAAGGGCAGGCCCCGGCCGGAGAGCGGCCGCCGATCATCCTCTTTTGTGGATTATCCAGCCCTTAACCCCGGCGGGCTAGAAGCAGTTGAACACTGGGGATTTGGTAATGCCACAGTCGGTGACATCGCAGTGGATTAACCTGGCGGGCCTGGCTTGTCTCGTCGGCGGGTTGTCCCTGTGCATATACCTCCAGGTCCCCCCGGGGGCTACGGCACTGATGTGCGTCCTTGCGTTCGCGTTGCCTATTGCAACCCTTGAGATTGCGGTGCTCAAGGTACACCGGAGGCAGACGACGGGCCTTGACTGGACACGACACAGCGCCCCGGCCGACTGGCCCCGCATTGCGACCAAACTTCTGGGGCTGGGAGTTGCTCTGGGGACTACCGCATGCGTGCATTGGCTTGTCCGGATCTATCCGGTGGACGCCATGTCATATGCCGGGACCCTGGCCGCGATCGTACTGACAATCGCGTTGCCCTTCATCGTCGCATATCAGGTGATCGTTGATCGTGTGATGGTTGAACCCAGGGATGGCTACTGGCATCTGGGAATGGCCATTCGGGGCAGAACCGAATATGTCGACGTGAGGAAAATCCGGCATCTGGCGGCAGGATGGCTGGTCAAGGGGTTCTTCCTGCCCATCATGCTGGTCTATCTGGTGGCGACGATTGGCCGGCTCGAAGCGGGTGCCGGAATGCTCGGCGGCGGCCATATCGCGGCAACGCGGTGGCTGACCGACTTCGTGGCGGCTTGCGAGCTTGCCATCGTCTGTGTCGGCTACACCCTGACGCTTCGGCTCACCGACAGTCATATTCGTTCGGTCAATCCGCTGTTGTGGGGGTGGATCGTCACCCTGGCGTGTTACGAACCGTTCAACCGCGTCGTAAGTGGCGAAATGCTTGCCTATAGCGACGGGGTTTACTGGTTCGACTGGTTGAAGGACCAGCCGGTCCTCTCCCTTGCCTGGTCGATTGCCCTTGTCCTGAGTTTTGTGCTCTGGCTCTGGGCGACCGCGGCCTTCGGACTGCGATGGTCCAACCTGACCCATCGCGGCATCATCACCAATGGGCCATATCGCTTCACCAAGCACCCGGACTATATCGCCAAAAGCCTGTTCTTCTGGCTGATCAGCATGCCGTTTCTCTCAAGCGCCGGACCCGTCGAGGCGCTCAAGAACTGCCTGTTGCTGGGATTGATCAACGCCATCTACCTGCTGCGCGCCCGCGCGGAGGAGCGGCATCTTTCCGCCGACCCGGACTATGCCGCCTACGCGCTCGCCATGAACGAGCGCGGGATCTTCAAGCCTCTGGCCACTGTTTTTCCAGCGTTGCGATTTCAGGCGCGGCCGGCCTAGTCGCACGCCTCCCCGCCGCGGGAATTCGCCATCTTGGAGACTTATCGTCGTACCGGTGTCCTGCGTTTACCCTCAAGCGGGGGCGGGCCCTTGAAAGGGCCCGCGAAACGATCTCAGGAGGAGAGACAGTCGGCAAGGTTGGCAGCGAGATTGCGGATCAGCTGCGGATAGAGCTCCGGCCCGTCGGCGAGGTCCGCGCCAAGCGGATCGAGCACGCCGATCCTGGCGCCCGTCGCATCGGCGATGGTCTCCACAAGAGCGGGCGAGAATTGCGGTTCGGTGAAGACGCAGGTGGCGCCGGTCTCGGCGAGCGTATCCTGGATTTCCGACAGCCGTCCGGCGCCAGGCGCAATCTCGGGATTGACGGTAAAGCTGCCGGTCGCCTCAACGCCGAAGCGGGCACCGAAATAATGGTAGGCGTCGTGGAAGACGAAATAGGGCGTGCCCGCGAGCGGGTCGAGCGTGGCGGAGATTTCGTCCTCGAGCGCGGACAGGTCCTGCGAAAGCGCCAGCCCGTTGGCGTTATAGATTTCCGCATTTTCCGGGTCGGCCTCGATCAATGCGTCGGTTATCGCGGCGACCATCAGGCGGGCGTTCTGCGTGTCGAGCCAGATATGCCCGTTTATCCCGCCGTGATCGTGGTCGTGCGCGTCGTGGGCGTGCTCTTCATGCGCGTCGTCGTCATGGGCATGGTCTTCGTGCGCATGATCGTCGTGATCGTGGTCATCGTCGGCACCATCGTCGTGGTCAGCGTGGTCATCGTCGCCGGCGTGATGGTCATCGATTGTTTCATTGTCGTGATCGTGGGAATGGGCCTCGAAAAGCCCGCCCTCGCGCGTCTCGAGAAGCGTAAGCCCTTCAATTTCCAACATTTCCACCGCCGTCGCGTCGCCCGAAAGCGTTGCGAGCGGGCCGGGCAGGAAGGTTTCGAGATTTTCGCCCACCCAGAAGACAATATCGGCGTTCTCAAGCGCTGCCGCGTCGGACGGCCGCAGCGAGAACCCATGCGGGCTCGCCGCGCCCTGAACCAGAAGCGCGGGCTCGCCCACCCCGTCCATGACCGCTGCGACGAGCGAGTGGAGCGGCTTGATCGAGGCGACGACATTGGGGGCGGCAACGGCGGGGCTCGTCACAAGGGCGACAAGGGCGGGGGCAATAAGGCGAGCAGCGCGCATGGGCGATCCTAAAGCGAGAATGTTATGACATAACGTTTGATAACGTTACTCTATAACGCTATGTATGGAACGGCGCAACCGCTCAATTGACACTTATCAAGCCGAGGCTTCACGACCGGTGCACGGAAAAAAAGACGTTTCAGCACAACTGGTTAGACTCGAGAATGCCGGCGTCCGCCGTGACGGGCGATGGCTCGTGCGCGGGGTGGACCTCTCTTTGACGCGCGGCGAGATCGTCACGCTGATCGGCCCGAACGGGTCGGGAAAGTCGACCACGGTCAAGGCTGCGCTGGGGATTATCGCGCCCGATGAGGGCCGCGTCTGGCGCGCGCCGGGGCTCAAGATCGGCTATGTGCCGCAGAAAATCGCGCTCGACCGATCGCTGCCGATGACTGTCAACCGCTTGATGCAATTGACGAAACGCCATCCGGCGTCGGCAATCGCCAACGTCCTCGGGCGCGTCGGCATTCCTCACCTCGCCGGCGCTCCGGTGCAGACGCTCTCGGGCGGCGAGTTCCAACGCGCGTTGATCGCGCGGGCGCTGATTGGCAAGCCCGACCTTCTGGTTCTCGACGAGCCCGTACAAGGGGTTGATTTTTCAGGCGAAGTCGCGCTTTACGACCTCATCGGCGATATCCGCGACGAGACCGGCTGCGGGGTTCTGCTGATCTCGCACGACCTGCACGTCGTCATGGCGCGCACCGACACGGTCGTCTGCCTCAACGGCCACGTCTGCTGCTCGGGGACGCCCGACATGGTCGCCGCAAGCGGCGAGTATGCGGCGCTTTTCGGCCCGCGCGCGGCGGAAACGCTGGCGGTTTACCGGCACCATCACGACCACACGCACCTTGCCGACGGTACGGTGCGCGACGCGGCGGGGCACCTGCATTTCGACCATCATGCCCACGGTCCGCACTGCGATCACGACCATGCAGAGGAGACGCGCAACCATGCTTGAGAGCTTTTTCACGCGCGCCCTCATCGCGGGCATCGGGCTCGCCGCGGTGACCGGTCCGCTGGGCAGTTTCATCGTCTGGCGGCGCATGGCCTATTTCGGAGATACGATGGCGCATTCGGCCATCCTCGGGGTCGCGCTGGCGCTGTTTTTCTCGATTTCTCCGGTGGTTGGCGTCTTCGTCATCGCCGTCGTCGTCGCGCTGATCCTCGCCTTCCTGCAACGCCGGGGAACGCTTTCCGCCGACTCGCTTCTGGGGCTCCTGAGCCATTCGGCGCTGGCGCTCGGGCTTGTCATGGTGTCGCTCATGCCCCACGTCCGCGTCGATCTGATGGGGCTCTTATTCGGCGACATTCTGGCGGTGTCGGTCACCGACCTTGCGATCATCTATGGCGGCGGGATCGCGGTCCTGGGCGTTCTCGCCTGGCTCTGGCGGCCCTTGCTCGCGGGCACCGTCAGTACCGAAATCGCCCAGGCCGAAGGGCTGAGCCCGGAACGTAACACATTGATTTTCACCGTTCTTTTGGCCGCATTGATCGCCATCGCGATGAAGCTTCTCGGCGTCCTTCTGATCACCGCTATGCTGATCATTCCCGCCACCGCCGCGCGACGACTGGCGCGCACGCCCGAAGCCATGGCATTATATGCCGTCCTCGGGGGAATCGCCGCGGTGCTCATGGGGCTGTGGGCATCGTTCCATTTCAACACCCCGTCGGGCCCCACCATCGTTGTCGCGGCGCTGGGGGTTTTCGCGGTGACCTCGCTGGTGCCGCTCGAATGGCGCAACAAGGAGCTCAAGTGATGGCGACACAGGAACTGACCCGCAATCAGGCGCTCGTGCTCGGCCGGCTCGAAAACGCCGAAGCGCCCATGAGCGCCTATGCGATCCTCGACGAGTTGCGCGAGGACGGGTTGAGGGCGCCCCTGCAGGTCTATCGCGCGCTCGACAAGTTGCTCGATCTGGGCCTCGCCCATCGGCTCGAAAGCCTCAACGCGTTTGTCGCCTGCGCCCACCCGCATTGCCACAGCTCGGGGCTGATCGCCTTTGCGATCTGCGAAACGTGCGGCCAGGTCTCGGAGTTTTCCGACGACGTCGTACGCGACAGGCTCGCCCAGTGGGCCGAGCGTGAAGGGTTCGTCACGACCCGCACGACCATGGAAATCCGTGGCGCCTGTAAGGCCTGCGCGGCCCAGGCCGCCTAGCGGATCGCCCTCCCCCCGGCATCGAATAGGTGCCGCTTGGCCGCGTCGAACGTCACGAACACCCTGGAACCCGGCGCAAAATAGCGCTCGCCGAAGAGCCGGACCGTCAGGTCTCCTGCCTGGGCGTTCTTGAGATAGAGGTTGGTGTCTGCGCCCAGTTGCTCGATGTGGACGACCTCGCATTCGAGTTCGCCACCATTGAGGTCCACGTTCATATGCTCGGGGCGGATACCGATCGTCTCGCCCGCCGCGCCGCCGAGGGCTTCGGCGGGTATGAAGTTCATCTGCGGCGAGCCGATGAACCCCGCAACGAACAGGTTGTCGGGGCGGTTGTAGAGCTCCATGGGCGTGCCGATCTGCTCGATGCGCCCGGCATTCATGACGACGATCCGGTCGGCCAGCGTCATCGCCTCGATCTGGTCGTGGGTGACGTAGACCATGGTCGCGGACAACTCCCGGTGCAGCCGGGCGATTTCGAGCCGGGTGTTGACGCGCAGCGCTGCATCGAGGTTGGAAAGCGGCTCGTCAAAGAGAAACAGCTTGGGTTCGCGCACCACCGCGCGGCCGATCGCAACGCGCTGGCGCTGACCGCCCGAAAGCTCGGCAGGGCGCCGTTCGAGCAATGCATCCAGTCCCAGCATCTTCGAGGCCGCCGCGACATGCTCTTCGATCTCGGCTTTGGGCGCCCCCGCCTGTTTCATGCCGAGACTCATATTGCCCTTGACCGTCAAATGCGGATAGAGCGCGTAGGTCTGAAAGACCATGGCGATGCCGCGCTTGGCCGGCGGCGTGGTATTGACCACCGCGCCTGCAATTTCGACCGTACCGGCACTGGCATCCTCGAGCCCGGCGATGATGCGCAAAAGCGTCGACTTTCCGCAGCCCGAGGGCCCGACGAAGATCACGAATTCGCCCTCTTTTGCGGTGAGATCGATGCCGTGCAGAACCTCGGTCGCGCCGAAGGATTTGCGGATGCCGGTGAGTTTGAGTGCGTCCATATTCTCGCTCTTGGCTAGAGACTGACCGGCTTGCCGGTCCGGACGCTCTCGTCGGCGGCAAGGCAGATGCGCAGGGACTGGATGGCATCCTGCATGTGGCGGGTAAGGTCGATATCCTCGGTGATCGCTTTGTACACGTAGTCCTGCTCGGCGGCGCAAAGCGCGTCATGCCCGGGTTCTCCGGTCATCGAAAGCCACGCATCGGGATTTGCGAATTCGCCCGTTTCGGTGCGCGCCGCACGGTGAACCCGTATCCGGTCCGTCTTTGTGTGGGTTTCGTGGTCGGACGATTTGGCGCCCTCCTCCATCACGATCGACACCGCACCGTTGGGGCTCATAACGTCTTTGACGAAGAACGCGGTCTCGGAAATCATCGGCCCCCAGGCCGCCTCGTACCACCCGACCGAACCATCCTCGAAAAGCACCTGCAGGTGCCCGTAATTGTACATATCCGGCGCGATCTCGTCGGTGAGCCTCAGCCCCATGCCGCGGACTTCGACGGGCCGTGCGTCGGTGATCTGGCACATGACGTCGACGTAGTGGACGCCGCAATCGACGATGGGGCTCGTGGTTTCCATCAGGGTCTTATGCGTCTCCCAGAACCGGCCGGTCGATTGCTGGTTGAGGTTCATCCGGAAGACGTAGGGGCCGCCAAGCGCACGGGCTTCGGCGATTAGCCTTTGCCAGGACGGGTGATGGCGCAGGATGTAGCCGACGACGAGCTTGCGGTCGTGCTCCTTGGCGGCGGTTACCACGCGATCGGCGTCCGCAACCGTCGTTGCCAAGGGCTTTTCGACGAAGACGTGCGCGCCGTGCTCCATCGCGGTGACCGCGAACTCGGCATGGGTGTCCGAATAGGTGTTGATCGAAACGAGGTCGGGCCTTGTCGCTTCGAGCGCATCCTCGAAATCGGTCCAATGGGCGTAGTGTTCCAGCGTATCGGGAATGGCCGACACCCCGCGCGTTACGAGCCCCACGATTTCGTAGCCGGGGTGATGATGATAGGCCAGCGCGTGACTGCGCCCCATATTGCCGAGCCCGGCAACAAGCACACGGATGGGTTGCACGCTCATTTCACCGCTCCCGAAGTAATGCCGCGGATCAATTGCCGCGAGAAGACCAGATAAAGCACCAGGACCGGCAGGATAGCGAGCGTCAGGGCCGCAAGCACCGCGTTCCAGTTGGTAACGAACTGGCCGATAAAGACCTGCGCGCCCAGCGTGACGGTCTTGGTCGTCTCGGCGGGTGCGAGGATCAGCGGAAACCACAAGTCGTTCCAGATGGGGATCATGGTGAAGACGGCAACCGTCGCCATCGCCGGACGCACGAGCGGCAGGACGAGTGTGAAGAAGATCCGGTATTCGGAAAGCCCGTCGATCCGCCCGGCATTCTTGAGGTCGTCGGAAACCGTGCGCATGAACTCCGAAAGGATGAAGATCGAGAGCGGCAACCCTTGCGCGGTGTAGACGAGGATGAGCGCGGTGAGGGTATTGACCAGGCCGGTCGCCACCATCATTTCGAGGATCGCCACGGTGCCGAGCCGGATCGGAATCATGATGCCGAGCGCCAGATATAGGGCCATCAGCGGATTGCCGCGGAACCGGTATTCGGAAAGTGCGAACGCGGCCATTGCGCCGAAAAGCAGCACGAATGCGAGCGAAACCACGGTGACGATGAACGAATTCTGGAAGTAGAGCAAAAAGTCGCCCTGGCGCGTCACCGTCTCGAACCCGACCAGCGTAAAGCTCTCTGGCGTTGGCAGCGCGAGCGGTTCGCCAAAGATGTCGCGGCGGCTTTTGAAGGCGTTGATGACGATCAGAAATACCGGGAAAAGCGCGACGAGCGTATAGGCGATCAGGATCGCATGGGCCGCTATGGTGTTGCCAAGAGTGCTGCGTGCGGTCGTCATCAGAACTGATACCTCCGCAATCGCGTCTGAATCAGAAACAGATAGATCGAAACGCCAGCGAGGATGATGAAGAACATCACCGAGGCGATGGTCGCACCCATGTTCCGGTCACCGAGTTGGAGCTGGAAGCCAAAGAACGTGCGGTAGAGGAAGGTGCCGAGGAGATCGGTCGCATAGTTGGGCCCGGCCTGGGCGCCCTGGCTGACATAAACGAGGTCGAAGGCATTGAAATTGCCTACGAATGTGAGAATGCCCACGATGCCGACGGTGGGCAGGACCAACGGGAGCTGAATCTTCCAGAACTGCTTGAAGCCCGTCAGCCCGTCGCATTCGGCAGCCTCGATGACCTCATCGGGGATCGAAAGCAGCGCTGCATAGATCAGCATCATCGGGATGCCGACGAACTGCCAGACCGAAATGAGCGCCAGCGCCGTCAAGGCACTGCCTTCCTGCCCCAGCCAGGGGGAAAAAAGATGCCGCAGCCCGATCGCGTCGAGCATCGATGGTGCGACGCCCCAGAGCGGGGAAAGGATGAGCTTCCAGACGAATCCAACGATCACGAAAGAAAGGATCGTCGGGATGAAGATCGCGGTGCGGTAGAAGCCGCGCAACCGCAGACTCGGGTTCGAGAGGATGGCAGCGAGCAGAATGCCGATGGGGTTCTGCACGAGCATGTGGACGATGAAGAACCAGGTGTTGTTCCAAAGCGCATTCCAGAAGCTCGCCGCCCAGCGCGGATCGCCGAAAAGCGTCGCGAAATTGGCGATACCGACGAAGATCTGCTGCCCCTCCACCCGTTGAAACAGCGCAAGAAAGAGCGTGGCGAAAAGCGGGACGATCATGATTGCGGTATAGATAAGCACCGCAGGCGCGAGGAATACGGCGATATGCCAGCGCCGCGCGCGTTTGAGCGGTTCCCCTACGCCTGATGTCATTTTCTCGCGTGCCCCTCGTTGCGCCTCATGGCTCCGGGCGACCAAAATCGCCCGGAGCCGCAATAGTGCCGGTTTCCGACGGCCGCTACTCGCCCTGTTGCGGCTCGTACCAGCTTGCGAGACCGTCCTGCAGCCGCGCCGCAGCGTCCTCGGGCGTTTCGGTGCCGTTGATCACATTGGCCGAGGCGTTCCAGGTCTCGTTTTCGAGGTTTGGCGTGCCACGTGACAGGATCGCGTAGGTCGAGCGGATCGTGGATTCGCACTCCTCGCGCCAGGATACGAACTCCTGGGCCAGGTCGTTTTCGAGCGAGACCGGCTCATTCGACAACGCGAAGAAGCCGGGCAACGCGTTGGAATAGAGCGAGGCGAATTCCGGCGAGGCGACCCAGTTGAGGAAGGTGCGCGCAGCCTCGGGGTTGTCGGTCGCCGCGTTCATGCCGATGCCGATATCGGTATGATCGGAGATGTAGCAGGTGTCTCCTTCATTGACGACCGGCGGCGGGAACGCGCCCATCTCGAAGTCGGCTTGTTCTTCGAACAACGCAATCTCCCAAGAGCCGGCAGGATAGATCGCCGCGCGGCCGAGGGTGAAGAGGTTCTGACTGTCAGGATAGCTTTGAGCCTCAAAGCCATCGCCAAGATACTCTCCCCACTTGGCCAGTTCGCGATAGGGCGCGACCCAGGGCTCGTCCGTCAGGCTCTGCTCGCCGGAAATAAGCGCAAGCCGGCCTTCCTCGCCCATCCAGTAGTTGGGCCCGATATTCTGATAGCCCATGGTGGCCGCTTCCCACTGATCGACGGTCCCCATCGCCATCGGGACGTAGCCGCCATCTTCCTTGATCGCGTCGAGAAGTGCATAGAACTCCTCGAGCGTTTCCGGCTCTTCGAGCCCCAGCTCGGCGAAGGCGTCGGCGTTGTAGATGAAGCCGTGGATCACCGAGGCCATAGGGACGCAGAATGGCGTCGCGCCATCATCGGTGTTCCAGGCGGATTTGGCGACGTCGGAGAAATTCGCCATACCCTCGAGATCGTCAAGCGGCGCGAGGTAGCCCTGTTCGAAGAGTGCAAGCGATGCGTCAAACGGGCGACAGGTGATCAGATCCCCCGCCGAGCCGGCTTCGAGCTTGGCATTGAGCGCAGCGTTGTATTCGGTCGGAGCGGTCGGAGTGAATTCGAGGTTGATGTCGGGATGCTCCGCCTCGAAGGCCGGGATGAGCGTATCCTGCCAGATCGACAGGTCGTCATTGCGCCAGCTTTCAATCGTGAGCGTCGTTTCCTGGGCCAGAAGCGACGATGCCGCCAGCCCGAGCGCGAGCGCCCCGGTGGCGCCCAACAGATACCCTTTATAGCCTTGCATGATTGGCCTTCCTCTCTTTGATTGCGACGCGCGAGCCCGCTCGCGCGCCGTTCCCTCGTTCGGCCACCGGTCCCCGCTCTTTTGGCGGATTGCTGTGGCACGGACTGTCGTCGTTTCCTCTTGGCGGTATTGCCGGTCTGCACCGCGTATCCCCACCAGACC
Source organism: Pelagibacterium xiamenense (assembly GCF_021166475.1). Classification (GTDB taxonomy): domain Bacteria; phylum Pseudomonadota; class Alphaproteobacteria; order Rhizobiales; family Devosiaceae; genus Pelagibacterium; species Pelagibacterium xiamenense. The sequence goes on along the minus strand of NZ_JAJOYS010000001.1, from coordinate 558,101 downwards.
AATCAGAGTACCAACAAAATACCACTTGTCCAGCGATGCAATCGAGCTCTCGCGACTGCCGATGTTCGGCGCTCATAGAGCGGGAAATCCTTCCAATTACAGGGCGCGTGACCGCCCTACTTTTTTGGGGGCGAGGCTTGGCCAATGGTATTTTATTGGTATTATGCCCCATAAGACCATCTCGGACCAATCGCGCCGAGCGCACCTCGCTGGAGGCCTCGCGATGCAACAGACGATAGGCGATATCTTCCGGCGCGGCACCGAGGGTGGGCCGCTCTACCTGCGCCTGCGCCGCGCAATTGCCGAGGCTGTCGACAGCGGGCTCGTCACCCCGGGGCAGGCGCTACCCTCCGAGCGCGAATTGGCAGCGAGCATGGACATTTCGAGGGTCACGGTGCGCAAGGCTGTCGAAGACCTCGTGCGCGAGGGCGTGCTTGTGCAACGCCACGGGTCAGGAACCTTCGTCGCACCCAAAGTGACGCATGTCGAGCAGACGCTCTCGAGCCTCACCTCCTTTACCGAAGACATGGCGCGGCGCGGTCTCGATCTGCGATCGATCTGGCTCGAGCGCGGGCTTTGTCCACCCTCTCCGGAGGAAACGGTGGTGCTCGGGCTTTCGAGCGACGAGCAGGTCGCCCGCATCGCACGGCTGCGGATTGCCGACGGCACGCCGCTGGCGATCGAGCGCGCGTCCCTTTCGGCATCGATCCTGCCCAACCCGACGATTGTCACATCGTCACTTTATGCCGTGCTGGACGCGTCGGGACACCGGCCTGTCCGCGCCATCCAGCGTATCGCTGCAATGAACCTCGGCGCGGATGAAGCAAAAATGCTCGAAACCACATCGGGCGCGGCCGCTCTGAGGATCGAGCGGACATCCTATCTCGCCTCGGGACGGATCGTGGAGTTCACGCGCTCGATCTATCGCGGCGACGCCTATGACTTCGTCGCCGAACTGCGACTACAAAACCGTTGAAAGGAGCCGCTCTTGTCTGAAACCATGACGCATATGAAGCGCGAAATCGCCGAGATCCCTGCCGCAACCGCGCGGCTCCTCGAAACCGGCAACGACGCCTTCAAGGCTGCGGCAGCGGCCCTCGCAGCGGCGGATCCACGGCTTATCGTAACGATTGCGCGCGGATCGTCCGACCATGCGGCGAGCTATCTCAAATATGCCTGCGAGCTCACCACGGGCATTCCCGTCGCGTCGATCGGCCCCTCGATCGCTTCGATCTACGGCATGGATCTCAAGCTTGAGCGCGCCGGTGCCATCAGCATTTCGCAGTCGGGCAAGAGCCCGGACATCATTGCCATGCTCGAAAGCGCGAAGCGCAGCGGCGCGGTAGCCGTCGCAATCACCAATACCCCGGTCTCGCCCCTGGCGGACGCGGCCGACCACGTCATCGATATCTGTGCAGGCGAGGAAAAGTCGGTCGCAGCGACCAAGACCTTCGTCACCTCGGCTGTAGCCGGGCTCGCCGTGCTCGCGCATTTGCATAAGGACGCTGCCCTGCTCGAAGCGGTCGCCGCGCTACCCCAAGCGCTCGAAGCGGCGCTTTCATGCGACTGGTCGGACCTCATCGCCGCGCTCGAAGGCACCAATTCGCTCTACGTGGTCGGCCGCGGCCCCGGCGCCGCGATTGCCAGCGAAGCGGCGCTCAAGTTCAAGGAAACCTCGGGGCTTCATGCCGAAGCCTACTCGGCAGCGGAGGTGCTGCACGGACCAGCGGCCATTGTGCAGAAGGGATTTCCCGTGCTGGCACTGTGTGCCAACGACACGGCGCGCGCCTCGATCCTCGAAACGTGCGGAAAGCTCGCCGATCAAGGCGGCAGGGTGTTCGTCACCGACGCGGAACCGGGCAGCGGCATTGCGTTGCCTGTCGCGCGGACGCGCCATCCCCTCACCGATCCGATCGCACTGGTTGTGAGCTTTTACGGGTTCATCGAGGCGCTGGCGCGGCATCGCGGCTTCAACCCCGATACGCCGCCACATCTGCGCAAAGAGACCTCGACGCTATGAGGACCGGCAACATTCTTTCAGGCGCCGCGATTTTCGACGGTGAAAGCTGGCACCAGGGCCGCGCGCTTGTGCTGCGTGATGGGATCGTGGATCAGATCGCCGCCGACGAGGATCATTTCGGCGATCTGCCCCGGATCGAATTCGACGGTGGTCTGATCGTTCCGGGCTTTGTGGACCTGCAAGTGAATGGCGGCGGCGGCGTGCTGTTCAACGATCATCCGGACGCCCAAAGCCTCGCCACACTCTGTGCGGCCCATTTCCCTTTTGGCACGACCGCGCTCCTGCCAACCCTCATCACGGATACCCCGGAGGTAACACAAAAGGCCCTGGATGCCGGTATGGCAGCACAAAGGCAGGGTGTACCGGGATTTGCAGGGCTGCATATCGAGGGGCCGCACCTCTCGGTCGCGCGCAAGGGTGCGCACAATCCAGATTTCATCCGCCCCATGGAGCCGGGAGACCTCGCCCGGCTGGTCGCGGCCAAGGCCGGCCTCGCGACTCTGCTCACGACCGTTGCCGTGGAATCGGTGGCACCGGAGCAAATAACCGCGCTTGCCGAGGCCGGCGTCATCGTCAGCCTCGGACATACCGATGCAAGCCGCGACGATGCGGTTGCGCTTTTTTCCGCAGGCGCGACGATGGTAACGCACTTGTTCAACGCCATGAGTCAGCTCGGCAATCGCGAGCCGGGACTCGTCGGGGCGGCGCTATCCTCCGGTGTCTGGGCCGGCCTTATCGCGGACGGCATTCATGTCGATGCGGCCGGCATCGGCATCGCGCTGCGCGCCAAAGAGGGGCCGGGGCGAGTTTTCCTCGTGACCGACGCTATGTCCACGATCGGCACGGAACTCGGGCGTTTCACGCTTAATGGTCGCGAGATCGTTCGGGCCAATGGCGCGCTACGGCTCGCCGACGGCACACTGGCCGGCGCCGATCTGACCATGATCGACGCGGTGCGTTTCATGCACCGCGTGTTGGGCCTGCCGCTTGAAGAGGTGCTCCGAATGGCTTCGCTCTATCCCGCCCAGGCTATCGGACGGCAGGGCGAGATGGGGCACCTCATGCCCGGTGCGCGCGCGAACCTTGTGCACCTTGACGACGACCTCAACATCACCGGTGTCTGGATTGATGGGGCGCGGATGATCGGCTAGATCGACGCCGTGCGCTCCGCCTTCGCCAACACGTCGATTTCGCCCACGGCATCGGCGAGCGTCGTCTGATCGAGCACGGCGCGGGTGGCGTCGGTTACTTTTGCAAAAACGTGCCGGATTTCGCATTCGGCCTCGTCCTTGCAGTCCTTGCAGCGGCGGTAGGCGATCTTGGACAGGCAAGGCAGCGGCGCTATGGGCCCGTCGATAATGCGCAGCACTTCGCCAAAGCTGATGTCCTCCGGCTCCTTGAGCAAGAGATAACCGCCGGATTTACCGCGCTTGGAGACGACGATTCCGTTGCGCTTCAGTTCTAGAAGAATCTGCTCCAGGAACTTTTTGGGAATGTCCTGGTCCGCGGCGATTTCTGAAATCATGAGGCTATTGCCGTGTCCGGCCCTCGTAAGCGCCACAAGGGCGCGCAGGGCATAACGGGACTTTTGGGAAATCATCGACACGCGCGGCTACCGTTCCGGATGCATGGCAGGGAGTAAGGCCGTTTTGTCATACTCACGGAGCGGATCGGGTTCAACATCAATCGTTTCATCCCGGTCCGACATTGCAGAGCACGCCACTATATTGACGTTATCAACCGCTTGTGCGCCAATAGCTTTTCTTCACCCGAACCGGGGGGCGGCGATGGCCAAAGTATTGGGCCTGGGTGGGGTGTTTTTCAGGGCGCAGGATCCGAAGGCCCTGGCATCCTGGTATCAGGAACATTTGGGTGTGACCGATTGGTGGAGCCAACAGGCTGGCCCCACGGTCTTTGCGCCCTTCAAGAACGATACCGACTATTTCGGAAGCGACGACCAACAATTCATGCTCAATTTCCGCGTCGCCGATCTCGATGCGTTGATTGCCGACCTGGTGGTTGCAGGGATCCCGGTAGAAACGCGCGAAGAATGGGACTCACCGGAAGTGGGCCGCTTCGCACGCATTCACGATCCCGAGGGCAATCCGATAGAGCTCTGGGAGCCCGTCAGTCCGGGCGGCACATAGCGCGTAGCCCGGTGCGGGGCGCTTTTGCGAAGGAGGCCGCGCTAGCGGTCGAGATCCGCGTCGAGAACCTCGATCTCCGCGTCGATCCCACGCGCGGCCACCAGGTTGAGCCAGCACAGGAAAATCACCAACGCAAGAGTTCCGGCAAGGAGCGAAAGGCTGAGCACATAGTTCGGCTCGGGCCGGAACAGGTCGGCGGCGTAGATCAGCAACAACCCTGGTACAAATGGCGCAAGGTACCAGAGCCAGACCGCGCGCAGAGCGTCGCGTTGGCGCACGAGTTCCGCCCGGTAGCTCCTGAAGCTCGCCTGGTTGCCATTGGACGCCTTGGGACTGCCTGTGCGGGCGTGAAGTTGCCAGACGACAACGAGCGTACCCATGCCGAGGACAACCAGCCCGGCGATGATGATGGCGTCGGGGAGAGTTTCGATTCCCGCCATCACCGCCATCAAGGCCGCGCCGAAACTGACAGCAACGACGATTGCTGCTGCGGCATATTCGATGATGTTGCGGCGCCTGATGCGCCGCTCGAGGCCCGCGGCGCGATCGGCCAAGCGCTGGGGGGTAAATATCTGGGTTGTCATGGTCTGCTCCTTCCAGAGATTCTGGGCCGGATTGGCTGGCCCGGTGCGGTCGGGTTCACACATTTCTCCCCTCCCCATCATTTTCGAACTGCTGCACCAGTAGCGCTTTTATGCGGTGCACCCGCGTTGCGACGGCACGCGGCGAAAGGCCGGTGATCTCCCCGATTTCCCTTGCCTCAAGCGCTTCGAGGTAAAGCAGCATCACCTGCCGGTCCGTCGGGCGCAGGCGATAGATCAGTGCGTAGAGACGCTCGAGCGTTATCGATTCGCCGACGACCGCCTCGGGGCTCGGCGTCTGCGGCGCAGCCTCTATCGCCTCGAGCGGCACCAGCGCTCCCGAGCGCTTGGCACGGCTTTGCGCCTCGACGTGACGGGCACCGGTATTGTGCGCGACGCGCCAAACCCATGTCGAAAGGCTCGCATCACCCCGGAATTGAGCGAAGCTCCGCCAAAGCGCTACATGGATGTCCTGTTCGAGGTCCCGCGCCACTTCCGGGTTCGCTTCGTATCCACGCGCCAGACGGGCGATTGCGTTGCCGAACGCCTCAGCAGCCTGCGCATATAGAGTGTCCTGATCCGCGCCGCATGCCGACATATTCATGCACTGCCTTTCCATCCAGGGCGCGAACGCCTGAGGATTTAGTCCGCAACGCTCGGGATGTCTTACCGATTCCACAGCAGTTTTGCTGTCACCATCGGCTAAAGCGTATGCAAAGAGGGATGGAACGCCCTGCCCACCGTTCGCTCAACGAAAAAATTTTGCCATAAATTTCAGCATATAGTACCAACCGGTACGCCAGACTCGCCCGGAAATGCTTGAGATTTTTGACCGCCCGGTCAAGAAAGGGCAGAAGCGTTGACGTAAAGGGCTGCCACATACCCATTGCGCAATCAAAAAAAAGTCGCTTTGTTGCGGGCTCGGCATGCATCGTCGGGTTCCCGGCGTTGCTGGCCCCAAGTCGCAGGGAGGATCATCATGCACAACGACAATCCCTGCACGTCGATCAAGAGAGCGCGTCTATTGGACTGACCGTACTATCGACATCACTGGCTCGTTAAGGCGGACCACTGCATTTCGATCTGTCCGGACAAGCGATAGCGCGCTTTTTTTGATTCTCCGTCACCCGAGGCGTGGGCAAACACGCCCGGGTGGCGGACCATTTGCAAGGGGAATATCACATGCGAACAAAACTGACCGGCATTGCTGCAGCACTGCTCGCTTCGTCCATGCTCGTCTCCGCCGCGAGCGCAGAAACCGTCCGCTGGGCGCGCGCGTCCGATGCGCTGACGCTCGACCCGCATGCCCAGAATCAGGGCGTGACCCATACGTTCAATCACCACATCTACGAAACGCTGCTGATCCGCGACCTTGAGGGCAACCTCATCCCGCGGCTGGCGACCGAATGGTATCTGAAGGAAGGCGACGACACCGTATGGGTGTTCGAACTGCGCGAAGGCGTGACTTTCCACAACGGCAATGAGTTCACTGCTGAAGACGTCGTCTTCTCGCTTGATCGTGCCCGTTCGGACACCTCCAACATGCGTCAGCTACACGCCGACGTCGCCGAGGTGCGCGCGGTCGACGACTACACGGTCGAGGTGCAGATGAACGGGCCCTCGCCGCTCTATCCCAACAACGTCACCAACACGTTCATGATGGACAAGGACTGGTCCGAAGAGAACGATGTCGTCGCGGTACAGGATTTCGGCGCGGGCGAAGACAATTACGCTGTGCGCAACACCAACGGGACCGGCCCCTACGAGCTCGTTTCGCGTGAAGTGGACGTCGAATCGGTGCTCGAATACTACGAGGGCTGGTGGGGCGAGACGCCCGAAGTCACCGAAATCATTTATCTTCCGATCGCCGAGAATGCGACGCGCGTCGCCGCGCTGCTGTCGGGCGAGGTCGACATCGTCCAGGACGTTCCGGTGCAGGACGTGGAGCGGCTGTCGTCCTCTGAAGGCTTCAAGATCGAAACCGGTCCCGAGAACCGGACGATCTATTTCGGCTACAAGATGACCGACGAGCCGCTGGCGTCCTCGAACATCACCGATGCCAACCCGTTTGCCGATACGCGCGTGCTCGAAGCCATGTCGCTTGCGGTCGACAGGAACGCCATTCAGCAGGTCGTGATGCGCGGCCAGTCGATCCCGACCTGCGTCAATGTTCCGCCCTTCGTCAACGGTTGGACCGAAGAACTTGACGCCTGCCCCGAGACTGATCTCGATCGCGCTCGTGAATTGATGGCCGAAGCCGGTTACGCGGACGGTTTCTCGGTCACGCTTGACACGCCGAACGACCGCTACGTCAACGACGAAGCGATCGCGCAGGCCGTCGTGGGCATGCTCGGACAGATCGGTATCGATGTGACGCTCGTCTCGCGCCCGATTGCGCAGCACTCGCCGATCATCCTCAACAACGAGACGGACTTCTATCTCCTTGGCTGGGGCGTGCCGACCTTCGATTCGGCCTATAACTTCAACGACCTCGTGCACACCAAGGGCGAAGAATACGGGACCTACAATATCGGGCTCTATTCCAACCCCGAGCTCGACGAAAAGATCGTTCAGCTCGGCACGATGACCGATCTCGAGGCACGCGACGCGCTCATTGCCGAGATCTGGGCGACCGTGCAGGAGGATCATGTATTCCTGCCGGTGCACAACCAGGTGCTGGCCTATGCCATGCGTGACGACATCACGCTGCCGGTGCATCCGGAAAACCAGCCGAGCATGACGTCGGTCACGTTCGAGTAACAGGCCTCACGCATCGGGCCGCCGCGCTGTTATTGTCGGCGCGGCGGCCCTTTCGTAACGGAGACCACATTTCATGCTGGCCTTCATCCTGCGGCGGCTCGGGCAGTCGGTTCTCGTCATGCTCGTCGTCGCTCTCATCGCCTTCATAATGTTCCGCTACGTGGGCGACCCCATCGCCTCGATGGTGGGACAGGAAGCCTCGAGCGCGGATCGGGAGGCCCTGCGGCAGCAGCTGGGGCTCAACGATCCGTTCTACGAGCAGTTTTTCCGCTTCATCACCAATGCCCTGCAGGGCCAGTTCGGCATCTCCTACCGCCTGCAGCAACCGGTGACGGAGCTCATCCTCTCGCGCCTGCCTGCAACCATCGAACTCGCGTTTACCTCGGCGCTGCTGGCGCTTGTCTTCGGGGTCGGTTTCGGCGTTTTCGCGGCGCTTCGGCCCAAGACGATTTCGACCGCAGCGATCATGACAGGATCGTTGATCGGTGTGTCGCTTCCGACGTTTCTGATCGGCATCGCGCTCATCTACGTCTTTGCGGTCGAGCTGCAGTGGCTGCCCTCGTTCGGGCGCGGGCAAACCGTGCAGATCGGCTGGTGGCGCACCGGGCTTCTGACCGAATCCGGGCTGCGGTCTCTGATCCTGCCTGCGATCACGCTCTCGCTGTTCCAGATGACGCTGATCATGCGCCTGGTGCGCGCCGAGATGCTTGAGGTACTGCGCACCGACTATATCAAGTTCGCCAAAGCGCGCGGGCTTTCGAGCCGCGCCATCAATTTCGGCCATGCGCTCAAGAACACCCTAGTACCCGTGATCACGATTACCGGGCTGCAGCTCGGGTCGGTGATCGCGTTCGCGATCATCACCGAAACCGTGTTCCAGTGGCCGGGCGTCGGCTCGCTCTTTATCAATTCGGTCGCCGTTGTCGATGTCCCGGTGATGGCGGCCTATCTGATGTTCATCGCCTTCGTCTTCGTCGTGATCAACCTTACCGTCGACATCCTCTACTATGTCGTCGATCCGCGCCTCAGGGTCAGCGGCCCGGCTCGGGGGCATTAGGAACCACAATGGCCTCACCTGCACCCACCCATTCCGAACCCACCAGCCTTCTTGCAAGAGTTCTGGATTCGGACGTCTTTTATTCCTACCGCAAGTCGCCGGTGACGGTTGTCGCCTCGATCGTTCTTGCCGGCCTCATTCTCGCAGCGGTCCTCGCGCCCCTGATCGCGCCATATAACCCCTTCGATCCATCGTCCCTGAATCTGATGGACGGCTACACGGCACCGCTGTCGGACTCCATGATGGGCAACTACTTCGTGCTCGGTACGGATCATCAGGGCCGGGACGTGCTCTCGACCATCCTGTACGGCAGCCGTGTCTCGCTGTTCGTCGGCATCTCCGCCACCCTCTTTGCGATGGTCCTCGGGGTGACGCTGGGCCTTTTCGCCGGCTATCGCGGCAAGACGACCGATGCGATCATCATGCGCATTGCCGACATCCAGCTCACGTTCCCGGCAATCCTGATCGCGCTTTTGATCTTTGGTTTCGCCCGCGGCATCATCCCGCCCGCGCAACAGGAATCCGCTGCGGTCTGGGTGCTGATCTTCGCTATCGGACTATCCAACTGGGCGCAGTTCGCCCGTACGGTACGCGGGGCGACCATGGTCGAGCGGCAGAAGGAATATGTCGCGGCCGCGCGGATCATGGGGGTGCATCCGGTGATGATCCTCGTTAAACATATCCTGCCCAACGTCACCGGGCCGGTTCTGGTCATCGCCACCATCGGGCTGGCGCTTGCGATCATCGAGGAAGCAACGCTTTCGTTCCTCGGTGTCGGGGTCCCACCGACCCAGCCTTCGCTCGGCACCCTGATCCGGATCGGCCAGCAGTTCCTCTTTTCGGGCGAATGGTGGATCCTCTTTTTCCCCGCTGTCACGCTGGTGTTGCTGGCGCTTTCGGTGAACCTTCTCGGCGACTGGCTGCGTGATGCGCTCAACCCGAGGTTGCGTCAATGACCCAGCCTGTCCTTTCCGTCGAAGGCCTCACGGTCCAGTTCCCGACCCGGCGCGGCATCCTTACGGCCGTCGACGACGTCTCGTTCGCCATCAATCCGGGCGAGGTGCTCGGTGTCGTCGGCGAATCCGGTGCAGGCAAGTCCATGACCGGCTCGGCGATCATCGGTCTGATCGAACCACCCGGCCGTATCGCGGCGGGCGAGATCAAGCTTCATGGCGAGCGGATCGACAATGTTTCTAGCGATCGCATGCGGAAAATCCGTGGCCGCAAGATCGGCATGATCTTTCAAGATCCGCTCACCAGTCTCAATCCGCTCTATACGATTGCGGAGCAGCTTATTGAAACGATCCGTAGGCACCTCCCGCTTTCGCATGCGGACGCGCGCAAGCGCGCCATCGCGCTGCTCGACGATGTCGGCATCCCCGATGCCGCGCGGCGGATCGACGACTACCCGCACCAGTTTTCAGGCGGCATGCGTCAACGCGTCGTTATCGCGCTCGCGCTATGCGCAGATCCGGACCTCGTCATCGCCGACGAGCCGACCACCGCGCTCGACGTCTCGGTGCAGGCGCAGATCATCGACGTGATGAAACGGCTTTGCGCCGATCGTGGCGCGGCGATCATGCTGATCACCCACGATATGGGCGTGATCGCGGAAACCGCCGACCGCGTCGCGGTGATGTATGCAGGCCGGGTTGCAGAAATCGGCCCCGTCGAAAAGGTCATCCGCAGCGCCGCGCATCCTTATACGCAAGGACTGATGGGCTCGATCCCCACGCTTTCGACCGACGAGGACCGCTTGACGCAAATTCCCGGCGCCATGCCGCGCCTTTCGGCCATCCCCGCAGGCTGCGCCTTCAACCCGCGGTGCCCTAAAGTGTTCGACCGCTGCTACCACGACCGCCCCGATCCGCTGCCACACGAGGACCGCCGTGTCGCGTGCTGGCTTTATGACAAGGCGGAGGCAGAGGCATGAGCGCTCCGCTTCTCGACGTCAAAAACCTCTCGGTCGCATTCGATGTCTCAAAACCCTGGCTCAACAGGATGATCGAGCGGCAGGACAAGCTGTTTCTCAAGGCTGTCGACAATGTTTCCTTTTCCATCAACAAGGGCGAGACCTTCGCGCTTGTGGGGGAATCGGGTTCGGGGAAGTCCACCATCGCACGGCTCATCGTCGGGCTCCTTGGCCCCTCGTCGGGAGACGTCCTATTCGAGGGAAAGTCGCTCTCGGCAGGACTTGAAGGGGCCGAAGCGAGACGGTTGAGACGGCGCTTCCAGATGATCTTCCAGGATCCGTTTGCCAGCCTCAATCCCCGCTGGCACGTGGGCGATATTATCGCAGAGCCGTTGCGGGTCTTCAGGACCGAAACCGGTGCGAAACGCCGCGAGCGGGTCGCCGAACTCCTCTCGCTCGTCGGGCTGTCGCCGGAGGACGCAGCGCGTTTCCCGCACCAATTCTCGGGCGGGCAGCGTCAGCGCGTCGCAATTGCCCGGGCGCTAGCGGCCAATCCCGATTTCATCGTCTGCGACGAACCGACCTCGGCGCTCGACGTTTCCGTGCAGGCGCAAATCCTGAACCTGATGAAGGACCTGCAACGCCAACTCGGGCTGACCTACCTCTTCATCAGCCACGATCTTTCGGTCGTGCGGCACATGGCGGACCGGATTGGTGTCCTGTATCTCGGCCGGCTCGCCGAGGTTGCAGATGCCAAGACGCTTTTTACCGCCCGGCAGCATCCTTACACGCGCATGCTGCTCGACGCGGTGCCCGACCTCGAAATGACGGGACGGACACGCAAGCCCGTTGAAGGGGAAATCCCCTCACCGCTTGATCCACCGTCCGGATGCGCCTTCAACCCGCGGTGCCCGCTTGCCAATGCGCGGTGCCGGACCGAACGGCCCGAGCTGCGCGAATACGGCCCGACCTGGGCGGCATGTCATGCGGTCGAAGAAGGGCGCGACAAGACGGTCTAGCGGCGCGTCTCAGATCTTTCCGCGGATGTGCGGCCTCACCTCGTTTTCGTAGTACGCGGCCACCTTCGCATGGATCTCCGCATCGAGCGGCAGTACGCTTGCGGCCTCGACATTGGCACTGATCTGCTCGGGCCTCGACACCCCGGCGATGACTGTCGAAACGGCCGGATGGTCGAGAATCCACCGCAGCGCGAAATCGGCCATGCTCATCGAGCCGGGAATGGTCTGGCGCAGTCCTTCGACCAGTTCGACGCCCTTTTCGAACGAAATCCCACCGAATGTTTCGCCGACCGAGAACGCTTCGCCGTCGCGATTGTAGCTGCGGTGATCTGTGGGCTGGAATTCCGTGTCCTTGGTGAACTTACCCGAGAGCAGGCCCGAGGCGAGTGGCAATCGCACGATGATGCCGACGTCCTTGGTGGTGGCGGCCTCAAAAAGCTCTTTGTTGGCGTCCTGGCGGAAGAGATTGAAGATGATCTGGAGCGTCGCCAGACCGTCGTGTTCGAGGCAGATAAAGGCCTCCTCGATGGTTTCGACGCTCGCGCCATAATGCCGGATCAGGCCTTCGGACTTGAAATCCTCAAGCCAGGCGAAAATCTCGCCATCCTTCAAGACTTGCGGCGGCACGCAATGAAGCTGAACGAGATCAAGGGTTTCAACGCACAGGCGGCGCGCGGACTCCTCGAGGTTCTCGCGGACACCGGAGCGGGTGTACTTGTCCGGATAAAGTGCACCCGACCGCCCGACCTTGGTGGCGATGATCAGGCCGTCAGGTTTGCCATAGTACGTGCCGATTCGGTGCTCGGAGAGGCCCGCACCATAGACGTCGGCGGTGTCCCAGAAGGTCACGCCAAGCCGCGCGGCGTTGGCGAGAATGGCCCCGGCCTCCTCATCGTCCATTGGCCCGAAATCGCCCCCGAGCTGCCAGCAGCCGAGCCCGATCTCGGTCACTTCATATCCGGTTTTTCCCAGCCGCCGCATTTTCATGGTTCGTGTCTCCCGTGCCGAAGTCGTGTGATTGTCTTTGATAGGCAGGACCGCCGCGCCGCGCAATTGACTTGCGCCGTGGCCTCTGCCACAGATTTAACCGTGTTGGTTCCCCAATCGTTGCAAGAAACGTATGGGGACGCAAAAGGGAACACGGTGCGGACAACCTCTTGTAAGGGCCAAGACCGTGGCTGCCCCCGCAACTGTAAGCCGCGATGGGCTTTGCGCATAACCACTGGGCGGGCAAGAAACGCCGTCCGGGAAGGCGTGCGAAGAACCGCTCGAGCGGCGAGCCAGGAGACCTGCCGGCACGTTCGTTGGCTCCGGTGATGGAGTCCTGTTTGTTCGCACACGGAGGGTGTTGCAATGACGTCTGCAAGCATTTCGGCGGTCAAGCCGCTTTCGATTTCCCAGCGCCTGGTATTGGGCGCGGTGTTCCTTGTCCTCGGCTTCGTTTTCGTCGCCGGAACCGGCTTCGCCGGCGATTATCGCGCGCATAACGGCGCACACGATTCGCGGCACGCCATGGGCTTCCCCTGCCACTAGGGGACGGCAAGGATATTCCAATGTTCAGAAACCTCTTTTTTGCTGCGATCCTCGCAGCCCTTTGTGCTGGCCTTTTGACCTCGGTCCTCCAGCAGGTTCGGCTCACTCCGCTCATCCTCGCTGCGGAAACCTATGAGACCACGGGCGGCCACGAGCATACGCACGCCGAAGGCGAGGCCGTCGCCCCGCACACTCACGAAGAAGACGAATGGATGCCGGCGGACGGCGTCGAGCGGACGGCATACACGGTTCTCGCCAACCTGCTCCTCGGCGCAGGATTTGCTTTTGTTATGGCGGCGGTTTCGCTCGTTTTCAGCTTGCCCATTACGCCTGGGACCGGTCTTCTATGGGGTCTGGGCGGCTTTGCGGCCTTCTCGCTCGCCCCGGCCTTGGGGTTGCCGCCAGGCTTGCCCGGGATGCCGATTGCAGAAACCGGCGCACGCCAACTCTGGTGGGCCTTTGCCGCCGTTTCCACCGGCGCGGGCTTCGTGCTCATCGCCAAGCTGCGGACATGGTGGGCGGCGGTCATGGCCATTGCCCTCATCGCCCTGCCGCACCTCGTGGGCGCACCCCAGCCGCCCATCGAAGAAACCGGCGTGCCTGCCGGCCTCGCGGCGGCCTTCGTTTCCGCCGTGCTCTTTAACGCGGCTGCGTTCTGGGTGGCCCTCGGGCTCGCCTATGGCTATTTCAACCAGCGGATTTCGGGAGGTGCGCAATGAGCACGAAGATCCCAACCACCGTCATCACGGGTTTTCTCGGCGCGGGCAAGACGACACTGGTGCGTCACCTTCTCGCCCACGCCAAGGGCAAACGTATCGCGCTCATCATCAATGAGTTCGGCGATATCGGGGTGGACAAGGACGTCCTTGCTGGCTGCGGGGACGAGACCTGCCGCGAAGAGGATATGATCGAGCTCGCCAATGGTTGCATCTGCTGCACGGTGGCCGACGATTTCGTCCCGACGATGAAAGCACTCCTTGCCCGCGAGGAACGTCCTGACCACATCGTCATCGAAACCTCCGGCCTCGCGTTGCCCCAGCCCTTGATCCGAGCCTTCAACTGGCCCGAGATCAAGGCCGAAGTCACCATCGACGGCGTCATCACGGTTGCCGACGCAGCCGCCCTTGCCGAGGGCCGGTTCGCGGCCAATGAAGAGGCGGTCGACGCGCAGCGCCGCCTCGACGAGATGCTCGACCACGAAACCCCGCTCGGAGAGCTTTTCGAAGACCAGATGGTCGCCGCCGACATGATCGTCCTCAACAAGGCCGACCTTGTTTCGGAGAGCGATCTGGAGGCCGTCGAAGCTCAGTTGCGCACGCATATGCGCAAGGGCACAAAAATCATCCGCGCCGCCAATGGGCACGTCGACGCCGCAGCGCTTCTGGGGCTTGGGATCGGCACCGAAGACGATCTTGCCGGGCGCGAGAGCCATCACGAACTCGAGCATGAGGGCGAGCCGCACGAGCACGACGACTTCGACAGCTTCTCGGTGACGCTACCCTCCGGGCCGGCGCGGGACACGCTACTCGCGACCATCGCGGAAACCATTGCCGCCTATGACGTGCTGCGCCTCAAGGGCTTCGCGGCCATTCCCGGCGCAAAAGCCCGGCTTGCCATCCAGGCCGTCGGCCCGCGCGTCAATGCGTATTTCGACAGGCCCTGGCATGAGGACGAGGCGCGCGAAACGCGGCTCGTTGTGATCGGCGAAAGCCCGCTCGACCGCCCAGGCATCGAAACGCGGCTCAAGGGGACCGCGCAGGCGGCATAAAGTGGGCGGGGCCGGCATCACCAGCAGACCGACGCTCTCCGGCGCGCGCTTCGCTCTTATCGTTCTGGGCGGTCCTCCGGTCGGTGCGCTGGTTTACGTCATCGCTGCCCTCTTTATCGAGGGTGGGGCTTTTCCGGGCGGAGAGACCGTTCAGATCGTCTCTTTTCTTTTCATCATGGGATCGGTCATGGGACTTTTCCCGGCGTTTCTTGCGGCCACAGCCTGGGCGTTTCTGCCCAAGCCATCGGCGCTCTTGCAGCGCATGGCGTTGGCCGCGGCAACCGGTGCCTGTGCCGGGGCCGGCGGCATCGTGCTCATGACACCAGTGCTCGATATCCCGGTACCGACTGCGGACATACAGGGCCTCCTTGCGCTTTGCGGTGCTGTAGCGCTCGTGACAACCGCGAGCCCCTTGAGCGGAAAGGCCGCGAACTGATGCATCTTCTCGCCGCACAAGCCGGTGCCCTGCAGCAGGATGGCGAGGCTATCGACCTCGCCCAATCCCCCGGCCGCATCGCCTTCGCATCCTCTGCCGACAGCGAACTGACCATGCTCGCGGCGGCCGCCGACCGCGCCGGCGAGGACGGCCTGCGGCTCGCCAACATCATGCGGCTGGCGCATAATTTCTCGGTCGATCTCTGGTGCGAGAACACCCTTGGCCACGCCAAGCTCATCGTCATCCGCCTGATCGGCGGGGCGGGCTATTGGCCCTATGGCTGCGACGAGATCGAGACGCTGGCGCGGTCCAAAGGCATTGCGCTCGCGTTCCTCCCCGGCGACGCCCAGCCCGACCCGGTGCTGTTGTCACGCTCAACGATTGACGAAGCCGACTGGCACAAGCTCCACGCTCTGTTCTTGACCGGGGGGCCGGGTGCGGCGGATGCGATTCTCGGCGCGTTCAATGCGCTGGCGGAGGGCAGGGCTGTGCCCGGTGAGGCAGCAGCGCCCATGCCGAAATTCGGGTTCTGGAACAAGCAAAAAGGCATTACGCAGAACCTTGCCGATTTTCCCAAAACCGCGTCCGACGCCCCCTGCATCCCCATGCTCTTCTACCGCGCCGTCCTTGAGGGCGCGGGCACTGCGACGTTCGAAGCGCTGGTCAATGCCATTGAAGACGCCGGCCTTACCCCGCTTCCCATCGTCGTCTCCTCACTCAAGCAATCCGATTGTGCCCAGTTCGTACGCAACGCGCTCGGCATGCTTCGCCCTGCCGCGATCTTCAATCTCACGGGCTTTGCCCTCGGCGTCGGCGATCTCACGTTTGAAGACAACCCCTTCGCGCTTACCGATGCGCCTGTCATCCAGCTTGTGCAGGGCTCGCGCCCGCCCGCGCTTTGGGAAGCCGACCCGCAGGGGCTGACGCAGAAAGACCTCGCCATGCAGGTCGTCCTGCCCGAGATCGACGGGCGGATCGGCGGGCTTCTCGTAGGACACAAGGCCGAGGCGGTCTGGCATGCGCGCACCGAATGTCCGCTGACCGCGTTCACTCCCGAACCCGACGGCATCGCGCGCGCGGTCAAACTCGCGAAGAACTACACAAGGCTCCGCGCCACGCCCCGCGCCGATCGCAGGATCGGCATCGTCCTTGCCAACTACCCCTTGCGCGACGGTCGGCTTGCCAATGGCGTCGGCTATGACGCGCCGCAATCGACCGTGGAGATGCTCAGGCACCTTTCGGGCGGAGGCTATGATGTGGGCAGCGTTCCCGAGACAGGAACGGACCTCATAGACCATCTCCTCACCGGTCCGACCAACGCCCGCCCACAGCACGGCACCTCCGATGCCCTCCTCCCCCTCGCCCGCTACCGCGCGCTCTTCGCCCAACTGCATCCGTGCATCCGCGAAGGCGTCCCCGCACGCTGGGGCGAGCCCGAGGCTGATGCGTTCGTACGCGACGATGCCTTTCATCTCCCCATCAAAATCCTCGGCAATGTCGCCATCCTCCTCCAGCCCGCGCGCGCCTACGGTCTTCCCGAGGAGGAGAGCTATCACGATCCCAATCTCGTCCCCCCGCACGCCTATATCGCGGCCTATCTCTGGCTTACCGATGTGTTCGGTGCGCATGCGTTTATCCACAATGGCAAGCATGGCAATCTCGAGTGGCTGCCGGGCAAGGCCAATGCGCTCGACGGGGAAGCCTACCCGCTGATCCTTTCAGGTCAGCTCCCGAACCTTTACCCCTTCATCGTCAACGACCCCGGCGAAGGCACGCAGGCCAAGCGCCGCACGGTCGCGACGATCATCGACCATCTCGTGCCCCCCCTCACCCGCGCAGAGACCTACGGCCCGCTCAAGGACCTCGAGGCGCTGCTCGACGAGTATTACACGGCGATGGGAATGGACCAGCGCCGGCTCGACACACTCAAGCGTCGTATCCTCGATTTCACCCGCGATACCCGGCTTGACGCGGATATCGGGCTGCCTGAGGACGAGACCCAAGCGCTCAACCAGGTCGACAATTTCCTTTGCGAACTCAAAGAAGCCCAGATCCGCGACGGGCTGCACGTCTTCGGGCGGTCGCCAACGGGCAGTTTCGAGCGTGACCTCGTCGTTGCCTTTGCCCGTGTGCCACGCGGCGAAGGACGTGGGGGCGATGCCTCGCTCATTCGCGCGCTGGCTGAGGACCTGCGGCTTGGCGCCGACCCGCTTGCCCTCGAACTCGGTGCCGCTTGGACCGGACCGCGGCCAGAGGTTCTCGATACCGGCGGGGTATGGCGCAGTTGCGGCGACACGATCGAGCGGCTCGAGGCGCTCGCCGCAGAACTCGTCTCCGGCCGTACGCCCGACCTGGAGTGGATCGCGACCCGGGCCGTGCTCGAAACCATCGAACGCGACATCCGCCCCCGCGTGACGGCCTCCGGCCCCGCTGAAGTAAGGGCGCTCGTTGACGGGCTCGACGGCAAGTTCATCGCCCCCGGCCCCTCGGGCGCGCCAACGCGCGGGCGCATCGATACGCTGCCGACCGGGCGTAATTTCTACGCCGTCGATAATCGCGCCGTTCCCACGCAGACCGCGTGGGCGCTCGGCCAACGTGCCGCAGAAAGCCTGCTCACGCGCCATTTCCAGGATACGGGTACCTGGCTCGCCTCGGTGGCCATGTCGGTATGGGGTACCGCCAACATGCGCACCGGGGGGGACGATATCGCACAGGCGCTTGCACTGATCGGAGCCAGGCCCACATGGCAGGGCGCGTCGCTCACGATCTCGGGCTATGAGATCATCCCGCTTGCCAAACTCGGCCGCCCGCGCGTCGATGTCACCTTGCGCATCTCGGGCTTTTTCCGTGATGCCTTTCCCGCGCAGATCGCGCTTTTCGACAAGGCCGTGCGCGCCATCGGAGCGCTCGACGAGCCCGAAGAGGACAACCCTATCGCCGCGCGTATGCGCACCGACGCGCTTTCACTGATGAGCGAGGGGCACGGCATGGATGAAGCGGCGCTGAAAGCCGGTCATCGCATCTTCGGCGCGGCGCCGGGCGGCTATGGCGCGGGAGTGGGCAAACGCATCGAAGACGGGCGCTGGCAGGAGCGCGCTGACCTTGCGCAAGCGGTGCTCGATGCCGGGCAGTACGCCTATGGAGCGCACGTGCAGGGTGAGCCCGAACATGGCCTTTTCGCGCACCGGCTCAGGGCGTCCGATGCAGTGCTCCACGTTCAGGACAACCGCGAGCATGATCTTCTCGATTCGGATCAGTACTATCAGTTCGAAGGCGGGCTCGCCGCGGCAGTCGAGGCCCTCGCGGGCGCACGCCCCGCGACCTACCACACCGACACATCACGCCCCGAACGTGTTGTCGTGCGCACGCTGGAAGAGGAAATCGCAAGGGTCATGCGCGCCCGCGTGGTCAATCCCAAATGGATCGCCGGCGTCAAGCGCCACGGCTATCGGGGCGCTTTCGAGATCATCGCCACGGTCGATTACATGTTCGGATTCGCCGCCACAACCGGCGCCGTCAAGCCGCACCATTTTGACCTCGCATTCGAGGCCTATATCGAGGACGACGACACACGCGCGTTTCTGATCGCCAACAACCGCTTCGGCTATGACGAACTGATCGCCCGGTTCAACGAAGCGCGCGAGCGCGGGCTGTGGTCGCCGCGGACGAATTCGGCGTATAGGTTTCTGGAACAAGAGGGTTCCTGTTGAATCGGAACCAGCATGCTCCAAACCTTTGTTTTGTCGCGGTTTCGAACCGAAAATGTCTATCAGCCTTTTTTGAACCCGCACCGGAATAAGCGACAAGGACACGCGATCATGCCCAAAGCCGTCAATCTTGCGGACAAGCTCCGCCTCTTCTCGGAACACTGGTCGCCCAAAATCGTCTCGCAGTTCAATGGCCACGACGTCATGGTCGCAAAGCTCGAGGGCCCGTTCGATTGGCATCATCACGACGATACAGACGATTTCTTCTTGGTGCTGTCGGGTTCACTGACCATCGAAACTGAAGACGGTGACGTCGATCTTGAACCGGGCGAGCTCTACGTCATACCCAGGGGTGTGCGCCACAGGCCGGTTGCTCATGGGGAAGTACACGTCTTGCTTATGGAGACTGCCGGGACGCCGAATACCGGCGACAAGGCGACCGCGGCGACAAAGGAATGGATCTGATGGCTAAGAAGACCGATACGATGACCGACGCGGAGCGCGATGCCTATCACGCGGAAAAGATGCGCAAGAAGAAAGCCGCACGCGACAAGCTCGTTGCCGCCAACCAGGGCGAAAAGGGCCTCGTTATCATCCATACGGGCAAGGGCAAGGGCAAGTCGACGGCAGCGTTCGGCATGGTCTTCCGGGGGATCGCCCATGGCTTCAGGGTTGGTATCGTCCAGTTCGTGAAGGGCAAGTGGGGCACGGGCGAGCGCGACATTCTCGAGCATTTTCCCGACCAGGTGACGATCAAGGCGATGGGCGAGGGTTTCACCTGGGAAACGCAGGACCGCCAGCGCGATCTCGCGGCGGCGCGCCAGGCGTGGGATGCAGCAAAAGCCATGATCATGGACGAGAGCTACAAGATGGTGCTCCTCGATGAGCTCAACATCTGCCTGCGATACGACTACCTGCCACTCGGCGAGATCATCGAAACGCTCAAGACCAAGCCCGCGGACACGCATGTCATCATCACGGGTCGCAACGCCAAGGACGAGCTGATTGAGATCGCCGACCTCGTCACCGAAATGACACTGGTCAAGCACCCCTTCCGCGAACAGGGCATCAAGGCGCAGGCTGGGATCGAGTTTTGACCAAGGCGGCAAACCCGGCCGCGTTCCGGAGCGCCTCATGGCGAACCGAGACCGAATTCGTACGGCCCGGTTTAGGCGCATATTCCAGGACGCGCGAATCCGGTATGCTAGCATCAGCTCGCTTGGAGCGGTTTGGTCAGGGAATGACATCATGCAATCGCTATCGACCATCATCGCCGGTCTGCTTGTCGCGATCGGGCTGGCTGCCGCCGCGTGGCTGGGCGGGCAGGCGTTGATCGAAAGCCGCTGGCCGGTAAGAACCGTGACAGTCAAGGGGCTCGCCGAGCGCAACGTGACGGCTGACCTGGCCAACTGGCCAATCAAGTTTGTTGCCACCGGCGCCACACTCGAGGAGGCCCGCGCTACACTTGAGCGGTCGGACGCGGCGGTGCGGCGGTTCCTCACCGATGCGGGATTTCCCGAGGACGCGATGAACGTGCAGAACATTTTCGTCGAGGATCGGCTTGCCGGATACAACGCATCGGGCACTCCTGAAGAAGCGCGGTTTGTCGTGACAGAGGAGTTCCTTTTGACCTCCAACGATGTCGAGGCGGTCGCCGAAGCCGCGCGCAATATTGGAAACCTCCTACGCGCAGGCGTGGTATTTTCGTCCGATAGCTACAATGCGGGGCCAAGCTACATCTTCACTGGCCTTAACGACCTCAAGACCGACATGCTTGGCGAAGCGACCCAACGCGCCCGGGAGGCTGCCGCGGAATTCGCCGTGCAGGCGGAAGCTCAGGTCGGGACGATCCAAACCGCCAATCAAGGCGTCTTCGAGATTCTCGCAGCCGTCGATATTCCCGATCAGAGGCCCGAAAAGCAGATCGAAAAGAAAGTACGCGTGGTCACCACGATCACCTATTTCCTGCAGTAGGCGCCGCAATAAGACCATCAAGCGCCGCGACCAATGCCGCTTGCCGATCGCGCCCAAGCCGCGCGGCATAGCGCGTCAATGTCGCGGTTGACGCGCTGTCTCCCAAGAAGCGGCCTAGAACAGAACCTCGAGCTCCTTCCTCTGCGCGTGAAGCTTGAGGAACACCGCGTAGTCTTTCTCATAGCGCGCCGTACGCGCCGGTTCGGGCACGCGGGTGACGCTTTTCGCGCACATCGCGGCGCCGGCGGCAGCGAGGTCCGGGTAAAGCCCTGCCGCTGTTGCTGCACCCATGGCGCTCCCGAGGATCATCGCGTCCGCCTTTGGCAGTTCGCGCACGATGCAGCCGGTGACGTCGGCGTAAAGCTCCATCAGGAGCGGATTGCGCGTGTGCCCGCCGGTCACGTGAAGGATATCGATCGTATAGCCAGCAGTTCTGAGGGTTTCGAGGATTTGCCGTATGCCCGCCGCGATCGCTACCGCGGTCCGCCAATACAGCTTACACAGTCCATCGAACGAGGTGTCGAGGTTCAGTCCCGACACGACCCCCAACGCTTCCGGGTCGGCGAAAGGCGTGCGGTTACCGTGGAAATCGGGCAGTACGTGCAAGCGCGGCGCAATGTCGGCGCCCTCGGCATCGGCACGCATCTGCGCGATGCGTTTGATGACGGTCTCGTGCGTAGCGGCGTTCGGCACCCCTCCGGCCGAATGAACTTCGAGCAGATAATCGAGCGCGCCACCCGAGGCCGATTGCCCGCCCTCGTTGAGCCAAAGCCCCGGCACCACGGCGCCGAAATGCGGTCCCCAGAGCCCCTTTGCGGCACGCGGCTCACGCGAGAGCACAATGACCGCGCTCGACGTTCCCGCTACGAGCCCCATGTGCCGGTCGGCGCTATCGGGATTGCCAGTGTAGGCACCCAGGACACCAAGCGCGCCCGCATGCGCGTCGACCATGCCCGCGGCAACCCGACAGGTTTGCGGCAAGCCAAGCGCCCTGGCAGCATCGGGCGTGAGAGGTCCCAGATCGCTCCCGATCGGCATGGCGTTGGAAGGGAGCCCGGCCCGGTCGACAATATCTTCGAGCCCTGCGGCCTTGAGGAAATCGGGGTCCCAGCCGGCCTTCTCATGGGCGAGAAAGCCCCATTTGCTCGTCAGGGTCGACTGCGAACGCGCACCCGAGCCGCTGGCGCGAAAGGTCAGGAAGTCCGCGAGGTCGTACATCGCACCCGCGCGTGCCCAAGCTTCGGGAAGATGCCGCTTGAGCCACATGAGCTTGGGGATTTCCATCTCGGGAGAAAAGGTGCCGCCGAAATAGTCGCGCACCCGCGTGCCCGACGCGGTGAGTGCCCGGGCCTCCTCGCGGGCCCGATGATCGAGCCAGACAATGGTATCCCATCCCGGTGCCCCGTCCGGTGCAACCGACAGCGGACCGCCGCTTTTGTCGCGCACGACCAGCGAGCAGGTGGCGTCGAACCCGATACCGGCGACGGTTGCCGGATCTATCCCGGCCTCGGCGACCGCCGCTCGTACCGCGGCGCACACCGCTGCCCATATGTCTTCGGACTGGTGCTCGGCCCGGTCGGCACCCATGCGCTGGAGTGCAATGGGCCGCGTGGTGCGCGCAAGCATGACGCCATCGCGCGTCACAACACCGGCGCGCGCACTCGTCGTGCCGACATCTACTGCAATGAGATTCATGCCCTCGGACCGATTGTCTTCCCGTTTTCGAGGGAGCTTAGAAGATCGGGAAGCGTCTGCATATCGTCGAATATCGCATCGGGCGCGAGTTCGGCAACGCGCGGCGCGAGACCAGCGGGGCCGACATGACTGCCCCCGGTGAAAGCGAAAACCGCCATGCCCGCCGCCTTGGCCGCGACGATGCCCGCCGGGCTGTCTTCGATCACGAGACATCTGCCGGGAGCAACGCCCATCTGCCGGGCCGCATAAAGAAACAGATCCGGCGCTGGCTTGCCTTTTTCGACCATGCCGGCGGAAAATATGTCGGGGGCGAAACGATCATAAAGCCCGGTCAACTCAAGGCTGAGCCTTATGCGCTCGAGCTGGCTCGACGAGGCCACGCAGATGCGGGTCTGCAGCCGCTCGAGAGCGGAAACCACGTTCGGGATCGGCTTGAGGCTCTGCCGGTAGCGCGCGTAAAGCGCGTGGCGCATCTCGGCGAGTTCGTCCGGCGCGATATCGAGCCCGTAATCCGTCTGAAGCGTCGCGCAGATCGCCCCAAGGGACCGGCCCAGAAAATCCCTGTAAGCCGCATCGAGCGGCACGGTGATGCCGTGATGGGCGGCGAGGGTGTCGCAAAGCACCCGAACCGCCAGAGGCTCGCTGTCGACAAGCACGCCGTCGCAATCGAAGATCACGAGCGCGATGGCCGGTCCGGGCGTAGCTTCAGCTGCTTGCCCGCGCACCTCGGCCATTACAGCTTGTCGTTGAGATACCGCGCCAACGCCTCGCGTGCGCCGGCGGCCCAGATGGTGCCAAGCGCGCGGGAGAAGGCGTCGACATAGGCCGGGTTTCTGGCGGCGGCGCCGAAAATGTCGTCCATCGCAAGGAATGCCGCCGGATCGTCCTTGGCCTTGATCGCAGCGGCCTGGATGCGATCCCAACTTGGATCGTTGGGTGCAATGGGTTTGCCCGAATCGGTAACCCCATAGCAGTACCGGCACCAGAACGCCGCGACGAGCGCGAGCCCTGTCACCGGTGCGCCAACCGCCAGCCGGTCATTTGCTGAGGGCAGGATGAATTTCGGCTGGCGGTTGGAGCCATCCAGGCACAAGCGCTGGATGGTGTCTCCGATCTTGGGATTGGCAAAGCGCGAGGCGATCAATGCACGGTAGGCGTCAAGGTCGGTATTGGGAACCGGCGGGACGACCGGGATGATTTCTTCCTTGGTGAGCTTTTCGAGATAGGCCGCAATCAGTGGCTCCTCCATCGCCTCGTGGACGAAATGGATGTCCATCAAGGCCGCCGGATAGGCGATGGCGGCGTGCCCGCCATTCAGGATCCGAAGCTTCATCAGCTCCCAGGGAGCGACGTCGTCAACGAATGTGACACCGACCTTTTCGAGCCCTGGGCGCCCGAGTGGGAAATCGTCCTCCATCACCCACTGGGTGAATTTTTCGCAGAAAACCGGCCATCCGTCGGCAACCCCGAAATCCCGTTCGAGGATCTCGCGTTCGCGATCCGAGGTGGCCGGAGTGATGCGGTCGACCATGGAATTGGGGAAAGCAACATTTTTGCGAATCCACTGCGCGAGCGCCGGATCGATCAATTCGGCAAGACCCGCAACCGCGTTTTCGGTGACGTGTCCATTGCCCGGAATGTTGTCGCAGCTCATAACCGTGAAAGGCGCGCGCCCTTTTTGCCGGCGCGCAACAAGTCCCGCGACGATCAGTCCGAACACCGTCCTGGGCGCTTCGGGCGCAGCGGCGTCGGCGACGATCTCGGGGTGGGTGGGATTGAAATGCCCCTCGGCGTCGAGAAAATAGCCACCCTCGGTGATCGTCATCGATACGATGCGGGTTTCCGGGCTGGCGAGCGTCTCGATCAGCCGGCCCGTATCCCCCGGCGCGATGTAGTCGATCATCGGGCCGGTGACGCGCGCAGTCGTCCCGTCGGCCTCTTGCTCGACCACAGTCGTGAGGAAATCCTGGCTTGCAAGCACGTCGCGCATCTGCGCGTCGGCTGGCCGCACGCCGGCGCCGATCAGGCCCCAGTCGCGGTCCTTGCCAAGATTGAACAACGCGTCGAGATAGACCGCCTGATGCGCACGATGGAAATTACCCACGCCGAAATGGACAATGCCCGGGGTGAGGTCACTGCGGCCGTAATTCGGCACCGCGACCGAAGCTGGCAGGTGTTCGAGCGATGATGCGGCCAGTTTGATACTCATTGGATATTCCGAACCTTGGCAGGAGCGCGCGTCCCGTGCACTCAAATCGCGAGACCTTTTTCGTCGAACTTGTAGATACGGCCTTCCTGCGGGGTGAGGTGAACGGTTTCGCCGTGGCTGACGGGCATGTCACCCGGAAGCCGCGCGGTGACCTGGCCGACGCCTTCGACATTGACGTGCACGAACGTATCCGACCCCAGATGCTCGGCGACGCCGACCGTGCCGGTCAGCATGCCGCTTTCGCGGTTCAGTTGCAGGTGCTCGGGTCGCACGCCGATGGTCGCGGCGCCCTGGCTGCGGGCCTTCTCACCGGAGATAAAGTTCATCTTCGGGCTGCCGATGAAGCCGGCGACGAAGAGGTTGGAGGGTCTGGTATAGAGCTCGATGGGCGAGCCGACCTGCTCGATATTACCCGCGTTCAAGACAACGATCTTGTCGGCCATGGTCATCGCCTCGACCTGGTCGTGGGTCACGTAGATCATCGTGGTGTTGAGCTTTTTGTGCAGCTCCGAGATCTCGAGGCGCATGTTGACCCGCAGCGCCGCGTCGAGGTTCGAGAGCGGTTCGTCGAACAGAAATGCCTTGGGCTGGCGTACAATGGCGCGGCCGATGGCAACGCGCTGACGCTGGCCGCCAGAGAGCTGGCGCGGCTTGCGGTCGAGATAATCGGTCAAATTGAGGATCGCCGCGGCGTTGGCGACGCTCTCTTCGATCTTCTCCTTGGGTGCCTTTTCCATCTTGAGCGGGAAGGCGATATTGCCGCGCACGCTCATATGCGGATAAAGCGCGTAGGACTGGAACACCATCGAGAGCTTGCGCTGGGCCGGCGCGGTCTTGGTGATGTCCTCGCCGTCGATGCTGATCTTGCCGCCGGAGACGTCCTCGAGCCCGGCGATCAGCCGCAACAGCGTGGACTTGCCGCAGCCCGAAGGCCCCACGAAGACGACGAACTCACCGTCCTTGATGTCGAGGCTGACGTCGGGGATGACGGTGACGCCGCCGAAGCTCTTTTGAACGTGGTCGAGTGTAATCGAGCCCATCTTAGTCTTCCTTTACTTAACGGCGCCGAAGGTCAGGCCGCGGACGAGCTGTTTCTGGCTGAACCAGCCCATGATGAGGATTGGCGCGATGGCCAGCGTCGAGGCGGCCGAAAGCTTGGCCCAGAACAGCCCCTCGGGCGAGGAGTAGGACGCTATGAACGCGGTTAGCGGGGCGGCCGCCGTGGTCGTCAGGTTGAGCGTCCAGAACGCCTCGTTCCAGGCAAGAATGATGTTCAAGAGAAGCGTCGAAGCGATGCCGGGTACGGCCATCGGGGTCAGGACGTAGAGGATCTCCTCGCGCAACCCGGCGCCGTCCATGCGTGCGGCCTCGAGGATGTCGTTGGGGATCTCCTTGAAATAGGTAAAGAGCATCCAGACGATGATCGGCAGGTTGATCATGGTGAGCACGATGATCAGCCCGATATGCGTGTCGAGCAGCCGGAAGTCGCGAAACAGAAGATAGATCGGCACCAGCACGCCGACGGCGGGCAGCATCTTGGTGGAGAGCATCCACATCAAGACGTCCTTGGTGCGCTTGGTGGGCGAGAACGCCATGGCCCAGGCCGCGGGAACCGCGATGATGAGCCCCACGATGGTCGAGCCAACTGCCGAGATGATCGAATTGGAGAAGTGCCGGAAATAGTCCGAGCGCTCCTGCACGGTGAAGTAATTCTCGAGCGTCCAGTCGAAGAAGAGGAACTTCGGCGGGACGGCGATGGCCGTGCCCTCGGTCTTGAAGCTGGTCAGGAACGTCCAGAGGATCGGGAAGAAGATGATCAGTCCGATCGCCCAGGCGATGATGGAAACAGCTACCTTGCGGCGGGTGGATACAGCGCGGGCCATTCTTACGCCTCCAGGTTTCTGCCGACGATGCGGAGCAGGAAGATGGCGACGATGTTGGCGAGGATGACCGCCACGATGCCGCCTGCGGATGCCAGACCCACGTCGAACTGCAGCAGGCTCTGGATGTAGATGAGGAAGGTGAGATTGGTCGTCGACGTCCCCGGCCCGCCATTGGTGGTGACGAGGATTTCGGCAAAGACCGAGAGCAGGAAGATGGTCTCGATCAGCATTACGACCGTGATCGCGCGCGCCAGGTGCGGCAGCGTGATGTAGAAGAACATCGAGAACGGGCCGGCGCCGTCGAGGCTCGCGGCCTCGCGCTGGTCCTCATCGAGCGATTGCAGCGCGGTCAGGATAATCAGCGTCGCGAACGGCAGCCACTGCCAGGCGACGATGATGATGATCGAAACGAGCGGCAACTGCGCCAGCCAGTCCACCGGCTGGAAGCCGAAGACGCGCGCCAGCCAGGCAAAGAACCCGTTGACCGGGTGCATCAGCATGTTCTTCCAAACCAATGCCGACACTGTCGGCATGACGAAGAAGGGTGCGATCACCAGCAGCCGCACGATGCCCTGGCCGAAGATCGGCTGGTCGAGCAGCAGGGCCAGAAGCGTGCCACCCGCGAGGGTGATGATCAGCACGCCACCGACGAGATAGAGTGTGTTGAACAGCGCCGCCCAGAAACTCGGATTGGAGAAGAAGTAGCGGTAGTTCTCGAAGCCGGTGAAGTATTCCATCCCCGGCATGAGCAAATTGTACCGCTGGAAGGAGAACCACAGCGTCATCGAAAGCGGTACCAGCATCCACGCCAGAAGCAGCAGAACCGCCGGCGCCATCATGAAGCGTGCCGCTGTTTGTGTGTGTAGCGTTGCCATTTTTCTCCCTCGCGCCGTGCTTTGTTGGTTGAGAATAGCTTTGGCTGGCGCCGGTTGTCGCGTCGTCTATTGAATCGGCTTTCGCCTATACCCAACCCGAGCCCGTCCCCCGTAGGCGCGAAGAAAGCTTGTGCGCCAGTTGCGCCGCAGGGTTCGGTTACAAGTCGGGTGGTTCCCCCTCGAAGCGGGATGTCAATGGCGGCGCAGAGTCGCTCGCCACCGCCCGAACCATTCAGGGACCGGCACGGCGAGCGCGCCGGTCCCTGCGGAGGAGCATGCCACCACCTACTGGTAGTAGCCGCTGCGTTCCATTTCCATACGGGTCACCTGCTGAGCCGTCTGGAGCGCCTGTTCGACGGTCGTCTGTCCGGCCAGCGCGGCGGAGAAGGCCTGACCCACGGCCGTACCGATACCCTGGAATTCAGGGATGGCGACGAACTGACCGCCGGTATAGGGCGTTTCCTGAACCGAGGGTTGCTCGGGCGTAGCCGCATTCATTGCCGCGAGGGTCTCATCGGCGAAGGGCGCCGCCTCGAGGTAGGTCGGGTTCTCGTAAAGCGAGGTCCGGGTTCCCGGAGGCACGTTGGCCCAGCCTTCTTCCTCGGCGACCATCTCGATATAGCTCTTGGACGTCGCCCAGTTGAGGAACTGCTTGGCGGCATCGACATTGTCCGAGCTCGAGGGGATCGCCAGCGACCAGACCCACAGCCAGTTGCCGTGATTGTCATATTCGCCGTTGGTCGGAAACAGCGCGTACCCTACGCTGTCGGCAACCTGGGATTCCTCAGGGTTCGACACAAAGGATGCCGCGACGGTGGCGTCGATCCACATACCGCACTTGCCCTGCTGGAACAGCGCCAGGTTTTCGTTGAACCCGTTGGACGAAGCGCCCGGAGGGCCTGCGTCGTTCATAAGGTCAACGTAGAACTGGAGCGCATCACCCCATATTCCGGCCTCGAACTGGGGCTCCCAGTCCATATTGAACCAGGCGGCGCCCATGGAGTTGGCGAGGGCGGTGATGAACGCCATATTCTCGCCCCAACCGGCCTTGCCGCGCAGGCAGATGCCGTAGAGTTCGTTGTCCTTGTCGGTGATCTGACGCGCGGCGTCGGCGATGAAATCCCAGGTGGGTTCGGCGGGCATTTCGAGCCCGGCCTGTTCGAACAGGTCCGTGCGGTACATGATCATGGCGCTTTCGCCGTAGAACGGCGCCGCATAGAGCGTACCGTCAACCGAGAGCGCGTCGCGCACGGCGGGCAATAGATCGGCGGTGTCATAGTCCGCACCCATGTCATCGAGCGGGGCAAGCCAACCCTGGCCGGCCCAGATCGGCGTCTCGTAGGCACCGATGGTCATGACGTCGTACTGACCACCCTGGGTGGCGATGTCGGTGGTGACGCGCTGACGCAGGACGTTTTCTTCAAGCGTGACCCATTCGAGCTCGATACCGGTCTCCTCGGTAAAGGCGTCGGACAGGCCCTGCATACGGATCATGTCGCCATTGTTCACCGTTGCAATGGTGAGCGACTGGGCCTGCGCCGTCGCCGCCATGGCCACGAGCGACACCGACCCGAAAACGAGTGAGCGTAGTCTCATCAGGTAAATCCTCCCATATGCTCGAGTATGAGCATTTGCTATACGCGTGGGCAATTACTCAATATTCAAGGCGCAATGTCAAGAGCATTTTCTCACACAATGAGCAAATGCGCGCTTCCGCGCAGACGCACAGCCGTGTTGCCGCGAACGCGGTCTGGCCTGCAGTTCACGTGGAATGAGGGGCCCAAGCCTAGCCGAGCAACGCCCGCGCGGTGTCTTCGTCGGTGATGAGCCCGTTGACCAGGCGGCGGCGGAGGGCCGCTCTGATCGCCTCGACCTTGTTGCCGCCTTTGGCGGCGGCGATCACGAGCGCGTTGTCGCGGTCGGGAAGACGCGCGCTGGCGACCCGCTCATTGATCATGCCCTCGATCACCCGGCCTTCGGCGTCGAAGGTCCAGCCCAGGATCTCGCCCACGGCGCCGACGTTCTGGAGCGCCTTGAGCTCATCGAGCGTCACGAAACCGTCCTCGTAAAGCGGTGCGCTGGGGCCCAGATCGCCAACGCCGACGATGGCGATCTGCACCTTTTGCGCGAGCGCGAGCGTGCGGCCGATGCCAGCCTGCTCGTGCAGAAGCGCCCGCTCGCCAGCGCTTGCGGCGATGACGGGCAGCGGCATCGGGAAGCTCGGCGCGCTCACCTTGTTGGCGAGGTTGAAGACGACGTTATAGAAGGCGGCGGACCCGTCCGGGGCGATGTTGCCGGCCAGGGATACGATGAAATGATGAGGGCAATCGATGAAAGAGAGCTGCTCGACGGCAGCCTTCAGCGTTCGGCCCGTGCCGATGCCCATAGTCACCGGATCGCTCGCCGACAGGATTTTCTCGATCCGCGCGGCGACAGCTTCGGCAATTCCCAGCGTTGTGTCCGGATGGCCGGGATCGGAGGGCACCACCTCGACCTCATCAAGACCGTAGGCGGCCTGCAGGCGTGCGGCGTAGTCCATGCACTGGGCTATCGGGTGATCGAGCCGGACCTTGACCAGCTTTTCGCTCACCGCCAGAGACACCAGCCGCTGGGCGGTCTGGCGCGAGACGCCGAGCTTGGAGGCGATTTCGTCCTGGGTGTTGCCGGCCACGTAGTAAAGCCAGCCCGCACGCGCGGCGTCGTCGAGCTTGGTTTTGTTGATGTCTTTTGTTTTGCCGGACTCGGGTCGGCGGGCCATTGGCGATCCTCCCAGGCGGACCTTTATACATTGCCAAGGCACTTTGACCAGACGGTGCGGACTATTGCTGGCGCTACCCCGTGCGTTTTGAGGCGAGCGCCTCGCAGATGGCCGCCCGTGCGATCGCGAGGTCGCGCGACAGCGTGTAGCGCTCGATATCGTCAAGATCTGAACGCTTTTGGCCATCCGCTGTTGTCGGCGTGAACAGGCCGGGCCGCATTGCGTGGGAGGCGCCGGGATCGCGGTTCGGGTGCGGGCCGATGAGAGACAGGTCGCCGCGCAGAACGTTAAAGAGCATGGGCATATCTTCGAGGCCAGATCGGGCGAGGAACCCGCCAAACCCGGGTGCAAGCGGCGGTTTGCCGAAACGGTAGAGCCAGATGGTCCGACCGCCCTGACCGATATGCGCCGTACGCGTTACCGGCCGGCCTCCGATTGCCACGATGACAACAATGACTAAAACGATGAACGGGGCAAAAGCGACGAGCGCCAAAAGGCCGACAAACCGGTCGATCGCGTGCTTGATTGCGAGTTGGAGCGCCCTGTGCGGTGCGGGCTGTCCCGATAAGACCGCAACGGCGCGGCGCCGATCGACCGTGTTGCGCCCCCAGGCGCCGGATTCACCAAACATGCCCCCTGCCCGCCATGCATCGAGAACTGCGGCACGGCATCTTCGCCTGCCGCCTAGGGAACTTTGCCACAAGTTTGAATAGGTAAATATACGGGTTCGTCGTCATCCCAACCCGGCGCACTCTTTGCACAGGCAGACCGATGGCGACGTTTCAAGCCATTACATTGTAAAGAAAAGGATATCCTCTACCGTCATCCATGTTATCCCCGCAGTTTTCAACAGGCTGGCTTGACGCTGTGGAAAATCACGGACAGCGCGATTGCCACTTTACGGCGTTGCCGATGTTCATATGAACACCTATTGATATTTGGAGAAGACGGACCGGAACGCACCGGAGACACCTTTCTTGGCCGAACCTCATATCCCCGAAGCCAATATCACCATTATTGCCGAAACATTCAGGCTCCTGGGCGATCCGACGCGCCTCAAGATCCTGCTTGTTTGCCTTGAGGGACCGCGCCCGGTGGGTGACATTGCGCAGGCCGTGGACGCTTCGCAGTCGCTGGTCAGCCACCATTTGAGACTCCTGCGCGCCGCACGCCTGGTGGTGGGGACGCGCAAGGCCAAGCAGGTAATCTACGAGGCGGCCGACGACCATATCCGGCACATGCTCGCGGACATGATCGCGCATAGCGACGAAGAGCCCGACGCGCCGGATCATTGACAGATCAAAGGTGCTGAATACGATGGCGCCAGCGCTCCAGGATGGACAACATGCCACCGGCAAGGTCTTCAGCATTGGCGCTTTGGTAGATGTCCGGCGTGATACCCTGCTGCGCGAGGAGCGCGACGGCCTCGGCCAGTATCGCGTTGAGAATGTAGACCCCCGCGATCGTCGATGTCGGACCCATGCGCGCGTTGCGGCCGGGGATATCGAGACCGGCGTCGCCATAGTCCCCGCCATTGTCGATGGCGATGTCGCATACCTCATAGAGCAACTGTCCGGACGAGTGGCGGGACTGCGACTTTGTGGAGTGACTGATCGAGGTGATCGCTACGGTCGTTAGACCCCTATCGCGGGCAGCGAGCGCCATTTCGATTGGGTAGGCGTTGCGGCCGGAATTGGAGGCGATGAAAAGCACGTCGCCTTGCGAGAGATTATAAGAGGGGAGGACCCGCGCCGCCCTCCCCTCTTCGCGCTCCAATAGCGTGGAGCGCTCCGCCCCCTGGTGTAGCATCAACTCAGGATCGAGAATGGCCTGCGCCGCCGCGATCCCGCCGGCCCGGTAGAACACTTCCTCGGCCAGCATATGCGAGTGGCCCGATCCGGCGACGTGGATGAGCCCGTCCCGTGCGAGCGTGTCGGCAACCGCTTTGACGGCCGCGTCCAGCGCCGCCGCCTGACTCGACAGCACATCGTCGATCAACCCGACGATGCGGTCGCGATAAATGAAACGGAGCTGGCCCATCTGTTGCTATTCCATTCCTAGTCCGGCCCGCTCCTGCGCCGCAAAAGCGTTTACCCCGTAATTTCCCCGACATACTTGTACCGGTCGCCCCGATACCAGCTGACCGCATCCTCGACAGCACCACCGTCAGGGCCGTATCCAACCTGATCGATCCTGAGCACCGCCGCGCCCTCGGGTACGCCGAGCAGTACGGCAAGCTCGATGGAGGCATTGACGGCCTCGATCGTCTGCAATGTGCGCCGCGGCCGGGCATCGTGCGCGTCCATACGTTCGTACAACGACCCAACCCCGTCATAGTCTTCGCCCACCGAGCTCACCGGCACGATGGCGCGCTCGTAACAGAGCACCTCGCCGCCGGCCTTCCGCAACCGCGCCAGCGTCAGGGTGCGCGTGCCCAGGGGAAGCCCGGTCCTGAAGGCGGTGTCGGACGGCACCGGCCCGATCGTGAGTTCAAGCACTTCCGAGGACGGCTGCAGTCCGCGCAGCCGAATGTCCTCGGAAAAGCCCGATAGGCGCGACAGCGCCTTGGAAATCCGCCCCGTCACCACCGTCCCCGCGCCTGGACGGGTGTGAACGAGGCCCATTGCGCCCAATTCCTTGAGGCAATGGCGCAGGGTAGAGCGCGATACGTCCAATCGCGCGGCGAGCTCCCGTTCGGACGGCAAGGCTTCACCTGGCGTCAGCAGGCCTTCATTGATGACGCCTGCCAGCGCGTTTCTCAGCCTATCGGCCAGAGGTCCGTGCTGACCCGCCATTTTCGCCGAAACCGCGTCGAACACGGCTACAATGCCCCCCAAAGTCGCTCTGGATTATCTCCATTCATATGACATTGGTATGACTTCGGTATGCGACAATCAAGCGAAAATGGCGCAAAATTTGGAACTACCTAGTTACTAGACATAATTCTGAAAACCAATAACATACCACATGGGACCCATGTCTCTGCACCAAAGGGGGAAGACATGAAATCGCTGACCATCAGCATCGCCGTCGTCGCCGTTCTCACCGCACCCGCCATCGCCCAGACCGAATTGCGCATCACGCATTCGATGACCGGCGGCTCCAACCGCGACGCGCTCGATCAGATCATCGCCAATTTCGAAGCCGAGCATCCCGACATCGCAATCGAGCAGATCGTCTTTGACGACGATCTTTATTCGGGCACCGGGCTGATAACGCAGCTCCAGAGTTCGAGCGTTCCCGACATCTATTTCCAATGGGCCGGATATCCTGTGCTGCGCGACGCGGACGCGGGTTATGCGATGAACCTGTCGGACGCGCTGGCCGAAGACGGCTGGAAGGACAGCTTTCTTGAATCGGTCTGGACCGAAGGCGCGGGCACGCTGGTCGATGGCGAAGCCTATATGGTGCCCATGTCGATCGATCTGACGAACACGATTTGGTACAACACCGCGATGTTCGCGGAACATGGCCTCGAACCCCCCGCAACCTGGGACGAATTTATCGCCCTGATCGAAACGCTCGCCGCGGCCGGGGAAACGCCGGTCATCGAGGGCAATTCCGAGCTCTGGCCGCTGGGCAACTGGGCCTCGCACATCGCGTCGCGCGTGGTGCCGGTCGAAGAATACGAGGCCGCGTTCAATCAGGACGGTCCGTTCAATACGGCAGGCTTCACCCGCGCGCTCGAGCTGATCGACCAATTGCAGGAAGCCGGCGCCTTCAACCGCGACCTGCAGGGACTGGGCGCCGACCCGGCCATGGCCGGTTTCTTCCAGGGCGCCGCGGCCATGCACCCGATCGGGTCATGGCTCATCGGCTCGGCCTCGGAACTGGCCGACGAGGGTTTCGACTACGACCAGTTCGATACACCGATGATCGATCCGGACCATCCGCTCTCCGACAGCGTGATCGGCACGGTGACCGGATGGATCGTTCACGACCAGAGTGCGAACAAGGACGCGGCGATTACCTTCCTGAAATTCTTCACATCGGAGGAAAGCCAGACCATCTGGGCCGAAACCGGAGCATTGCTCAGCCCGGTCGCCGGCGTCAACGACAGCGCAGATCTCGACGAGAAAACCCAGTCGGTCGCAGCGATGATCGCGGAAGCCGGTTCCATGGTGCCGCCGCCGGACACGACCTATCCGGTGCCCGTCGCCGAGGCGTTCTATCAGGCCGCGGCTTATGTGGCGGCGGGCGAGCGGACACCCGAAGAGGCACTCACCTGGCTCGACGAAACCATAGCCGCGATGGGGCCGCAGTAGCCCAAGTGCCGCAAAAACCACGGGAAGACCGCACAGCACCATTGGCGTCCGGCGCCGCGAACCTTCTTTTCGTGGCTCCGGCGGTTGCGCTTTTTGGCGGGTTCGTGCTCTTCCCGCTGGCCTCGGCGGTTTATTATGCCTTCACCGTCTGGAACGGGTTTTCGCCGCCGCAATGGGTCGGGTTCGCGAATTTCCAGCGCGCGTTTGCCGACCTCACGCACCTTTTCGCCTACGTGCACGTAACGCTCTATATCCTCGGGACCCTCGTTTTCGAGGTCGCCTTCGGGCTCATGATGGCGGTGCTGCTCAATTCGGACCGGCGCGGGTTCGGGGTGATGCGCGGGATGTTCTTTTCGCCCATGGTGCTCTCGATGACCGCGGCGGGGGTGCTGTGGGCCTTCGTGCTCGACTATCGCACGGGGCTCTTGAACGCGACGCTGCGCGCAATCGGGCTCGACGCCTTCGCACAACCCTGGCTGAGCCAATCGAGCACGGCTCTTTTCGCGATCATGATCGTTTCGGGCTGGAAATTTTCCGGGCTTTATATGGTCATCTTCTTTGCCGCGCTGCGGCGCATTCCGCGCTCGATCTACGAGGCGGCTCGGCTCGACGGGGCGGGGCCGTTCGCGCAGTTCTTCTCGATCACCCTGCCGCTTTTGCGCCAGAACCTGCTCGTTTGCATACTGCTTGCGGTGACCGGCGGGTTCGCAGGGTTCGATCTCTTTTTCATTCTCACCAATGGCGGGCCGTTCGGCGCGACCGAGGTGCCCGCCACCTGGATCATCAAACAGGCCTTCGACCAGAACCAGCTCGGCTATGGCACGGCGCTTACGGTCATTCTCGCCGTCGTCGTGATGAGCGTTGCGATCGCCTACCTGCATTTTTCGGAGCGAGCGCATGTCACACGCTACTGAGCGCCGGCGGACGCCCGGAGAATGGCTACAACTTGCGGTTGCCGCCACGGTCGTTTTGGCGATGTTCTACCCCACGGTCTGGATGGTGCTTTCCGCGTTCAAATCCAACCGCGAGATCTTCGCGGCGCCCTTCGGGTTGCCGATGGACTGGCGCTGGGAGAACTTCGCCGAAGCGTGGGAGGTCGGCGGGCTTGGAGAACTCTATCTCAACTCGGTGATCGTGACGGGTACCGCTGTCGTCATCTGCGTGGGCTTCGCCACGGCGGCGGCCTTCGCGTTCACGCGGCTCGAATTTCCGGGGCGCCGCGCGCTTTACCGCATCATGCTGATCGGGTTGCTGCTGCCACCGCCGGTCGTCGCGATCCCGCTGTTTTCGCTTTTGCGCGACCTTAACCTTCTCAACACGCTCTGGGCCCTGATCCTGCCGGGGGCGGCGTGGTCGCTCTCGCTCACGGTCTTTCTGATGTCGTCCTATTTCAATTCGGTCCGGCCCGATATGGAGGAGGCCGCGCTGCTCGACGGCGCCAATATCTGGCAGATATTCCTGACGGTTTCGGTCCCCATGGTCTGGCCGGCGATGCTGACCATGGTGATCCTCAACACCATCAATATCTGGAATGAGCTGATCTTCGCGCTGTTGTTCATCACCGACGAGGACAAGCGCACGCTGCCGGTGGGGCTGGTGCGGTTCTACGGATATCACAGCACCGATTACGCGCTGGTTTTCGCGGCGCTGACGATCACGACCATTCCCATTCTCGCCCTTTACTTCCTGCTGCAGCGCCACGTGATCGCGGGGCTCACCGCAACCGCAATGGAGTAGACCGATGCTTTCGGGTGTCATCGAGGGATTTTATGGGAAAGCCTGGACCCCGGCAGAGCGGGAAACCATGCTCGACTGGATCGAGAGCGCGGGGATGAACTGCTTCATTTACGCGCCCAAGGACGACGTGCATGTGCGGGCGCGATGGCGCGTGCCCTACGACCAAGCGATGTGCAAGGGGTTGGTCAACCTCAACACGGCCGCGCGCAAGCGGGGGATCACGTTTTTCGTGGCCATCGCACCGTGCCTCGACATCACCTATTCGGACCCAGCCGAACTGACCGCGCTGACGGCACGCATCGACCAGTTGCTTGCGCTGGGCATCCGCGACTTCGTTCTGCTTTTCGACGACATTCCCAGCGCCCTGCCGATCAAGGATGTTCCGCATTTCAAATCCTTCGCCGCTGCCCAGGCGCATGTCGCCAACGCGATACACGCGCATCTTTCGGTGCGGGACGGTGGGCAACTGCTCTTTTGTCCGACTGAATATTGCGAACGGTTCGCCGACGGCGACGTTGCGACTTCCGAATATCTGCGGACGCTCGGAGAAACGCTCGCGCCCGAGATCGGCGTCTTCTGGACCGGGCCCGAGATCGTCTCCGAAAAAATCACCGCAAGCCATATGAAAGCGGTCGCCGACGTCCTCGGCCGCAAGCCGGTGATCTGGGACAATTTCCACGTCAACGACTACGACGTCCGCCGTATTCATCTGGGGCCGCTTGGCGGGCGGGAACGGGGCGTTCTCAAACACGTGGCGGGTTATGTCATCAACCCCAACAACGAGTGCGCCGCCAATTTCGTACCCGTGGCGACCACTGGCCAGTTCCTGACCGACCCACACTATACGCCCGAGAGCGCCACTGAAGAGGCCATTGCCGCGTGGCGGTGCGCTTTTGCGCCGGCATTCGGGCCGCACCGGGAAACGCTGCCGGCGGCGGACATCGCCCTTCTCGTTTCGCTCTTCTATCAGCCCTTCGCATGCGGACCAGCGATCGAGGAGGCGCTGGCGCGGTTGCGGCGCATGCTGGGCGCGCGATGGCCCGACCCGATGGGCAAGCAGTGGCAAGGCGATCTTTGCGCCATGCGGGACCTGCGCGATCAGATCGTGATGGTCTTCGAAAGCCTGACCGAAATCGGAGATCGCAACCTGTTCCATGCGCTGCATCCTTACCTTTGGGAGGCGCGCGAGGAGATCACGCATATGGTGAGCTATCTCGAATGGCTCGACGAGGGGCCAGGGCCCGACGACGTCTTTCCCGGTCAGGACCGCATCTACAATTTCTACCGGCGGGGATTTTCCGCCGCGATCCAGGAGCTTTTGCGCCGTGACAGCAGCGGAAGATATTTTCATGAGCTTTGACTTGGGCCACGGGTTCACCCTGCGGTGGGCGAACGCGGGCGACCAGGATGCACTCAAGGCGATCTGCCTCAAGACCGGCGATGCGGGGGGCGATGCCAGCGCGATCGAGGACGATCCGGACCTGTTGGGGCTGATCTATGCGGTGCCCTATCAGGTGTTCGAGCCCGACTACGCCTTCGTTCTCGAAGATGCGGACGGCGTATGCGGCTATGTGCTGGGTGCGCCCGATACCGCTCGGTTCGAGAAGCGCCTTTTGACCGATTGGTATCCCCCGTTGCGGGCGCGGCTGCGCGATCCCGGGCCGGAGCGGTCCGGCTGGCACGGCAGCGACTGGGCGCGGTACCATATTCACCATCCGCCCGAACTTACGCACCCTGCGCTCGCCGCTTATCCGGCGCACGGACACATCGACCTGCTTCCGCGCGCGCAAGGGGCCGGGATGGGCCGGCGGATGATGGACATCCTGATCGGTCGGCTGAGCGCGGCGCATGTCCGGGGCCTCCATCTGGGCGTCGCGCCATCCAATGAGCGGGCGATCCGGTTCTACGAGAAGATCGGCTTCAGGCGTCTGCGCGGTGCGGACGTGCCGGATGCGTGCTGGATGGTGAAGGCCCTGCGCTAGGCGGAAGGCCGAAAGCTGGCGGTCTGCTCGACCTTATTGCAAATCGTTCGCATTTGCATTGACATGCGCGCGGGAATTCCATATCCCATCGAGATGACGACGAACCCGATAGAGGAAATACCGCCGCCATGTCTCTTGCTCGAACTCTTCTCGCCTCCACCATTCTCGCCGGCACCGCCGGTGTGCCGCTGAACGCCTCCGCACAGGACGCACCGCTCAACGTGGTCTCGACCATTGGCATGATCGCCGATGTCGCCTCCAATGTGGGCGGGGAATGCGTGGATTCCATCGCGCTTATGGGCCCGGGCGTCGATCCGCACCTTTATCAGGCCACCGCACGGGACGTGCAAACGTTCCAAGACGCCGAACTGATCCTATATTCGGGCTATTCGCTCGAAGGGCAGCTCGGGGACGTGCTCGAAAGGTTTTCCGAGCGCACGCCCACCGTAGCGATCTCGCCCGCGTCCATACCGCCGGCGGACCTGATCAGCGTGGAGGATATCTACGGGATCGATCCGCACCTTTGGATGGACGTTTCGCTCTGGGCCAAGATCGCACCGACGATCGCCGGGCAGATCGCCGAGCTGCGACCCGATTGCGCCGATACGGTCGCGGCCAATACGGACGCATATGTCTCGCAGCTCGAAGCGCTCGACGGGTGGGTCGAAGAAAGCATCGTTTCGATCCCCGAAGAGCAGCGCATTCTCGTGACGGCGCATGACGCGTTCAACTACTATGGGCGCGCCTACGGGATCGAGGTCGCGGGCATCCAGGGCATCAGCACCGAGTCCGAGGCCGGCATCGCCGATATCCGGGAGATGGCCGAGACGGTTTCGGCGCGCAACGTACCGGCTGTCTTTATCGAAAGCACGATCAATCCGCGGACCATTCAGGCGGTGATCGATGCGGCGGCGGAAGCGGGCCACAGGATCGAGATCGGCGGCGAGCTTTATTCGGACGCCATGGGCGAAGCCGGGACCGCCGGCGGGACCTATGTCGGGATGATCTACGAGAACACGCTGCACATCACAGAGGCCCTGGGCGGAACGCCGGCACCGCTGCCCGAGGCGCTTGCCGCGTGGGCCCGCGAGTGGGGCGTTGCCGAATAGGCCCCACTGACCGTATCTTCGAACGCACCGGAAGCGCGTGGCCATCCCAGCGCTTCCGCACGAACGTAAGGCACCTCACCTTGAGCCAATTGCACGAGCCCGATCTCGCCGTCCATGTCGAAGACCTGACGGTCAGCTATCACTCCAAGCCCGTTCTTTGGGACATCGACTTCGACGTGCCGCCGGGCGTGATGGCGGCGATCGTGGGGCCGAACGGGGCGGGGAAATCCACGCTCATCAAATCGATCCTGGGGCTCGTGCAGCCAACGGCGGGGCACGTGACGATCTTCGGGCGGCCCTATAAGGCGCAGCGGCGGCGCGTGGGGTACGTGCCGCAGCGCTCGAGCGTCGACTGGGATTTCCCCACCACCGCGCTCGATGTGGTGACGATGGGGCTGTACGGGCAGCTGGGGTGGCTGCGGCGGCCGGGGAAGGCCGAGCGCGCCGAGGCGTTCGCCGCGCTCGAGATGGTCGGCATGCAGGATTTCGCCGATCGGCAGATCAGCCAGCTTTCGGGCGGGCAGCAGCAGCGGGTATTCCTTGCGCGCGCGCTCGTGCAAGAGGCCGACGTCTACTTCCTCGACGAGCCGATGGCAGGGGTGGACGCAACGACCGAGCGGGCCATCGTCGATATTCTCAGGACGCTGCGGAACCAGGGCAAGACCGTGATCGTGGTCCATCACGACCTGCAGACGGTCAAGAGCTATTTCGACTGGCTCTTGATCGTGAACGTGCGCGTGGTGGCGCAGGGGCCGGTTTCGGAGGTTTATACCGCGTCCAACCTGCGCAAGGCGTATGGCGGCCAGATTGCGCTTCTGGAGGCCGAGACGTTCCTCGCCGAGAAACCACAGGGCGAGGTCGTGCCGATGAGCGGCGAGCGGACCTGATGGAATTCCTGCTCGACTATACGATCCAGAACGTCGCCATGGGGGCGGCGCTTCTGGGGATCATTTCGGGGGTGTTGGGCAGCTTTGCCGTGCTGCGCAAGCAGAGCCTTCTGGGCGACACGCTCTCGCACGCGGCGCTGCCGGGGGTGTGCCTGGGGTTCATCATCGCGGGGACGCGCGACATGGGTGCCATCCTCGCCGGCGCGCTCATAACCGGGGCGGCGGCGGCGCTCTTCATGCTGGTTCTGACCCGCAACAGCCGGCTGAAGACCGATGCCGGACTGGGCACGGCCCTGAGTGTTTTTTTCGCGCTCGGGGTCGTACTTTTGACCTTCATCCAGAACTCGGGCAACGCCGCGCAGGGCGGGCTCGACTCGTTTCTGTTCGGGCAGGCCGCCGCGATCCTGAGGAGCGACCTTTGGGTCATGGGCGGGGTGACGGTCGTCGCGCTGGCGCTGGTCGTCGTCTTCTGGAAGGAGTTCAAGCTCGTTTCCTTCGATCCGGTGTTCGCGCGCTCGCTGGGGTTACCCGTTATCGCGCTCGAAGTGGCACTCACGGTGATGATCGCGCTTGCGGTCGTCGTCGGGCTGCAGATGGTCGGGGTCGTCCTGATGGCAGCGATGGTGATCGCGCCGGCGGTCGCCGCGCGGCAGTGGGCCAGCCGGCTCGAAACCATGGTTGTGCTGGCGGCACTGATCGGGATGGCGTCGGGGATCCTGGGCGCGGTGATCAGCGCGCTCGGGCGCGGATTGGCGACGGGGCCATTGATCATTCTCGCCGCGTCCGCCGCCGTCATCGTTTCGCTCATGATCGCGCCGGGGCGCGGGCTCCTCTGGGAGGCGATGCGGCAGGCGCAGAACCGCAGGCGATTGCGCGGCGCGCGCGTCCTGACCACGCTTTATCGGCTCGCCGCGCATCACGACAATCCCGACTATCCCGCCGAAGAGGCGATGGTCGACGCCTATCACGGCGTGGGCACGACGCGCGTGCTCAAGCGGCTCGAGGCGCGCGGGCAGATCAAGCAGGTCCAGCACGCGCCGGAAATGACGCCGCACTGGGTGCTGACGCCTTCGGGCATTACCGAGGCCGAGCGGGTGCTTTCCGAACTGGGCAAGCAGGAAGGCTAGGCGATGCTGGCGGCTTTTTTCGACAACGTCCCCCTGATGATCATGCTGACCGGCGCGCTCGTGGGGATCGCGGCGACGCTTGTGGGTACCTTTCTCGTCCTGCGCGGCAATTCGCTGCTGTCGGACGCAATCAGCCATTCCATCGTGTTCGGGATCGTCGTCGTCTGGCTTCTGACCCGCCAGCAGAGCGGGCCGGTTCAAATCCTCGGCGCGGCGCTGGCGGGCGTTCTAACGGTATTTCTCACCGAACTCCTCGCGAATACACAGCGCGTGAAGAACGACGCGGCGATCGGGATCGTCTTTCCGGTGCTGTTTTCGATCGGCGTGCTGTTGCTCAACCTTTATGCGCGGGACGTCCATATCGACGAACATACCGTCCTTCTGGGCGAGATCGGCTTCGTCTGGCTCGACACCTTCGACCTCTGGGGGTTGCATATTCCCCAGTCGCTCGTCTGGATGGGCGCGATGACGCTGGTCAACCTTGCCTTCGTCACGCTCTTTTACAAGGAACTCAAGCTTTCGACCTTCGATGCGGCGCTGGCCAAGGCGCTGGGGTTCGCGCCGGGCGTAATTTTTTACGCGCTGCTGGCGCTGACGAGCGCAACAGCGGTTGCGGCGTTCGACTCTGTGGGCGCGGTGCTCTTCATCGCCTTCGTGATCGTACCGCCTTCGGCAGCCTATCTTCTGACCGACCGGTTGTGGCTGATGCTGGGGCTGGGTTCGCTCGTCTCCATACTTTCGAGCGTCTCGGGCTACTATCTCGCGGTTGCGCTCAATGTTTCGATCGGCGGCATGATGGCGGTGATGACCGGCGTCTTCCTCTCGCTCGCGTTCCTCTTCGGGCCGCGATACGGGCTCATCGCGCAGGTCCTGCGGCGGCGCAACCAGGCCTATGTCAACGAATGCCGCACGCTTGCGGTGCACCTATACAACCACGAAGGCGGGCCGGAAGCCGGCGAGGAGAACGTTGCGGCGGCGTTGCGCGAGCACCTGCTGTGGGGTGAAGCGAAGGCCCGGAACGTTCTCCTGCGCAGCTACGATCAGAAGCTCATCGAGCGGCAGGGCGAGCTTCTGGCGCTCACGCCGCGCGGTCGGGCGCTGGCGCGGGAGATCCTGGAGCCTTGGGCACAGGGGACCGGCACGCAAACCATGCGGTAGCGTCAACCCGCCGCCTCGGCGGCAAGGCAACCTTCGATCCATTTGCGGAACTGCCTGATCTTGGCGGATTGACCTTTGACCTCGGAATGGACCAGCCAATAGGCGTAGCCGCGCGAGGCGAGGATATCGAACGGCTGGACCAGGAGACCTGAAGCCAGCTCCTGGGCAAAAAGCGTGGGCTCGAGAATGGCGGCGCCCTGCCCCGCGATCGCGGCGCGGCCGGCGAGATGCTGGGAGAGGACCTGCAGGCCACGGCCGGTCGGCACCTCGGCGCCGGGCACGCCGGCGGCGTCGAACCAGATGGCCCACCAGTCGTCCGTAGGATCGATGAGGGGGAGCTTGAGGATATCGGCCGGGCTGGGGTCTTTCCCCAATCGCCCGAGAAGCTCGGGCGCGATCATCGGGCAGAAGGCGACGTCGCGCAGTTTGTGCGCGCGCGTACCCGGCCAGACGCCCCTGCCCGCCCGGATACCAACGTCGACAGGCTCGAGGTCGAAATCGACCAACTCGGTCCTGATATCGAGGCGGACGACGATGTCGGGATATTGCGCCTGAAAATCACCCAGTCGCGGAACCAGCCAGTTGGTACCGAAAGAGGTTACGGCGCTCACGGTCAACACGCCGTCGTCCGATTGCTTGAGGGCGGCAATGCCGTCGCGCATGGCGTTGAAGCTGCGCGTGACGATGGGCGCAAGGCGGGCGCCGGCCTCGGTCAACTCCACCTTGCGCTTGCGCCGGTCGAAAAGCCTTACGCCGAGACGCTCCTCCAGGAGCTTGACCTGATAGCTGACGGCGGCTTGCGTCATCGCGAGCTCGTCTGCCGCAGCGGTGAAATTGAGGTGGCGCGCGGCCGCCTCAAAGGCGCGGATGGCGCTGAGGGGAGGCAGGTTATCCATAAATCCACCTTATGGATGTCGATGGATTTTAGTTGGACCCGAGGCACGCGGCGTTGTCAACTCAAGGCACTAAAAAGGAGTGACGATCATGTTCGACAGCTCTATACCCCAGATGCCTTACATCGGCGCAATGTCCAAGGTTTTCCGGCTTTTCCGGAACCCGGTCCGGCTGCAACACACCCGTAAATTCGAGGCCCTGCCGGGCAATGGCTGGCTGCGCCACGATATCGGGTTGCCCGCGGAGCCCGACGCCCGTCCACGCCCCTATCTTTATCGATAACCAGCAGCCCTCTTCGGCCGCGGTCTGGATCGTGCCTTGTATCGAGGGAGCGGGTCATCGCTCCCAATCGTGGCGCCGAAACCAGCGCAACGGCAAAGG
This sequence comes from Pelagibacterium xiamenense, assembly GCF_021166475.1. Classification (GTDB taxonomy): domain Bacteria; phylum Pseudomonadota; class Alphaproteobacteria; order Rhizobiales; family Devosiaceae; genus Pelagibacterium; species Pelagibacterium xiamenense. The sequence continues at coordinate 514,227 of NZ_JAJOYS010000001.1, read as the reverse complement.
CCGGCAGGGGTTGCAGGTTGAATTATGGCGGAGAGAGAGGGATTCGAACCCTCGAGACGGTTGCCCGCCTACACGCGTTCCAGGCGTGCGCCTTCGACCACTCGGCCATCTCTCCGCATCGGCAGAGCCGTGCGCGCACGGCCTGCTCGTCGGGCGTCCCCAGGAACGCCGTGTGCCCGATTATCCGGGTTTGACGCCGATGTGAAGAGTACGGAAGCGATTTTCGCGAAAAATTCGGTGAGACGGGCTTCGAAACATGGTCTGCTTTGCCTTGTGCCGGCGGACCGCCGGCGCCCGGCGCGCGCGTAAACCATTCTAACGCTTAGGATTTGATCTTAAGTCGAGGCATGCCTAAATGCTCGGTGTGCCCGCGGCGCGGCGGGCCCCGTAAGGGTATGGAGAACGCATGCGGGTTTTTTTTCGGATTGTCGGTCTTGTCTTTCTGGCGCTGGCGCTGATCCTGCTGGTGGCGGACGGCACACGCATGCTGGCAGCGAACGGGTATGTCGCCACGCCCTTGGGCAACTGGATCGCGCAGATCGCCCCCCTGACGCTCGAAAGCGCCCGCACCGCCGTTCAAGAAAACGTGCATCCCTTGCTCTGGGACCCGACCCTGACCACATTACTGGCGTGGCCGGGCTGGGCCGTGCTGGGCGGTATCGCCATTATCTTCCTGCTTCTGGGGCGCTCGAAAACGCGCCGGCGCACTGTCGTCAGCATCGACCAGCTCTAGCCTTCTCCAACGCGGAGCCGGCGCATGATCTTTTCGCTTTTTTCCAAACCCGACACCTTGCCCGACCGGGAGAACGCCCTGCCCGGCCGCGCGACCGAAATGGCGGTTGCGCGCGAACATTTCGTTTCCGGGCGGCCGCTCAAGGGCCCCTATCCCGAGGGATTGGAGACGGTCTATTTCGGGCTCGGGTGCTTTTGGGGCGCCGAGCGGCTGTTCTGGCAGCTGCCGGGCGTCCACGTCACCGCCGTTGGCTATCAGGGCGGGGTGACGCCCAACCCGACCTATGAGGAGGTCTGTTCGGGCATGACCGGGCATACCGAAGCGGTCAAGGTCGTCTACGACCCCGAAGCGGTTTCGCTCGAGACCCTGCTCAAGACGTTCTGGGAAGCGCACGACCCAACCCAGGGCATGCGGCAAGGGAACGACGTGGGCACGCAGTACCGCTCGGCGATCTATACGACATCCGATGCGCAGCTTGCCGCGGCCAAGGCGAGCCGGGAGGCCTATAACCGCAAGCTCGAAGCGGCAGGGCGCGGGACGATCACGACCGAAATCGCACCCGCCGAGCCGTTCTATTTTGCCGAGACCTATCACCAGCAATATCTCGCCAAGAACCCTAACGGGTATTGCGGGCTCAAGGGCACGGGCGTCGCCTGCCCGATCCCGGCAAACGCATGACCCTGTTCGACCGCGCGCAGTTCGAGGCGATGATTGCCGCGCTGCCCGCGGTCGAAATCGTGCACCAGTGGGGCGATGCCTCAGTGGGAAAGGTCGGCGCGCCAGGTAGCGGCAAGATTTTCGCGATCCTTTCGAGCTGGTCCACCGAAGCCCCGGCGATCGCGTTCAAGTGCTCGGATATGAGCTTTGAGATGCTGCCGACGCTCGACGGCGTCCGGCCGGCGCCCTATCTTGCGCGTGCCAAATGGGTGCAGGTGCAACCCGGGAGCGCGTTGAGCGAGGACGACATCCGCGCCTACATCACGCAGGCCCACGGGCTTGTTGCCGCAAAACTCACGCGCGCCGTGCGGGCACAATTCGGGCTCCAGAGCCGCTTGCATCGGGGACCGGACCGAGCATAATCGCGCGAGCTGACCGGGAGGCGCGATCCATGAAGCCGATCTTTCTTTTTCTTGCGGTGCTGATCGCCGGCGCCGTGCTGGCGTCCTGCGCCACGCTTTCGGAGGCCGAGTGCCAGACGGGCGACTGGCGCTCGATCGGGATCGCCGACGGGGCGAACGGCCGGCCCGCGAGCTATGTCGACAAGCATATCTCGGCGTGTTCTGAATATGGCATCACGCTCGACCGGCAGTCCTACGAGGCCGGACGGCAATGGGGGCTTACCCATTATTGCCGGCTCGACCGTGCCGAGGAGGCGGGACGGGACGGGGACACCTATTACGGGGTCTGCGAAGGCGAATTAGGGGTGAGCTTCCAGCGGGTCTACGCGGCAGCCAGGGAGGTTTACGACCTCGAGGCGCAATACAATTCCGCCGAAAGCGAGCTCGACAGCCTGATCGATCAGATCGCGCAGGAGGGGCTGACAGACGGCGAGCGGCAGGCTCTGAGGCTGCGGGCGATGCTTCTGCAATCGGACCTGCGGCTGGCGCAGAACCGCATCAGCACCGCCGAACGGCGGCTGGCCGATATCCGGCGGATTGAGGAGCAGCGGCTGAGCCGTCTTGGCATTTCCTACTAAGACACAAAAAAAGGGGCCGGGAACCGGCCCCTTTTTCTGCCTCTGGAGAGACGGCGAGCGTTATGCGCCGGGCTGCTTGACGATGCGCAGGTAGGGGCGCACGGCATTCCAGCCCTGGGGGAATTTTTCCTTGGCCTGCTCGTCGGACACTGCGGGGACGATGATGACATCCTCCCCGTTCTTCCAGTTGACCGGAGTAGCCACCTGGTGGTTGGCGGTCAGTTGCAGGCTGTCGATGACGCGCAGAACCTCGTCGAAGTTCCGGCCGGTCGAGGCGGGATATTCGATCTTGAGCTTTACCTTCTTGTCCGGCCCCACAACGAAGACCGAGCGCACGGTCAACGTGTCGTTGGCATTGGGGTGGATCATGTCATAGAGCTTTGCGACCGTCCCATCGTCGGCGATCAGCGGGAAGTTGAGCGCCGCGCCCTGGGTCTCCTCGATATCCTTGGCCCACCCGGCGTGATCTTCGAGCTTGTCGACAGAAAGCCCGAGCACCTTGACGCCGCGCTTTTCAAACTCGGGCTTGAGTTTGGCAGTGTAGCCCAGTTCGGTGGTGCAGACGGGGGTGAAATTCTTCGGGTGCGAGAACAGCACCGCCCAATGGCCGTCGATATAGTCGTGGAAACGGATAGGACCTTCGGTGGTCTGGGCTTCGAAATCGGGGGCGGTATCGCCGATCAGGATGGGCATAACAATACTCCTTCTTGGATAGCGTGGCGTTGCCGTTAGCCTCCCGGTCGCCGCGCGCTGCCATCCCATCATATGGTGATCGGGCGTGGCGAAGCCATCATGACACCGGGAAACATTTTGGCCTTTATCCGGGTTTAGGCGCGAGTGCGTTGCCACAATCGCGGGCCGATGCGCAAATCGGTGTCAGACGCGGTCGGTGTGGCCGAGATCGCGATCGGGATCAATATGATCGCGGACGATCTGCTTTAGGGTTTTGACGTCAGGAAAGCCGCCGTCGCGCTTGCGTTCCCAAACCAGCGCCCCATCGATGGCGATCTCGAATATGCCACCGGTTCCCGGAACCAGCGCGACACTGCCCAGATCCGCGCCGAAGGTCGAAAGCAGTTCCTGGGCCATCCAACCCGAGCGCAGGAGCCAGTTGCATTGGGTACAATAGGTGATGGCGATCACGGGCTTACCGGTCATCGAGGAGCTCCGAAAGGCTTGAACTGGACAAGGACAGGGTTGCCTTCGCTAAGGTAGGTGATCAAACTGGACCGTGCCGCCACGACCCATGCGGCGCGACAATAACGATTTGGAGATCGAGGGAAAATGCACAAGTTCAAGATTGTCGACCGCAAGGATGACCAGTTCGGCGTTCAATTCCTCTACAACAGCGAAATCATGGTCTGGTCGGAAAGCTACAAGGCGAAATCGAGCGCGACCAACTGCATCGATTCGCTCAAGAAGAACGCTCCTGGGGCGGCGATCGTCGACTTGACCAAGGATGAAGAGGGCAAGGGCTACCGTTTCGAAATCGCACCGTCCAAGAACGGCGAGTTTTTCGTGCGCTTCGTTGCGTCCAATGGCGAGACGATGGTGATCTCGGAAACCTACACAGACAAGCGCAACGCCATCAATTGCGCCGCCTCGATCCAGAAGAACGCGCCGGACGCGCCGGTCGAAACGTAATCAACCAGGCCTTTCACCTGTGAAATCGAACTGGACCGGAGCCCCGGTCCGGTCATAGTGTGACGCGGTTGGCCCGCCGCATGGTGCAAGCCGTGCGCGGGCGGGCCGGATTTGCTTTTTGGGGAGCTCGAAGACCATCATGAAGATTTTCACCCGCCTGCCGCTTGCCGGCGCCCTGTTGGCCGGCCTTGCCATATCCGCCAATGCTCAGGAGCTTCCGGACCTTGGCGGCCGCACGATCGTTGCGGTGACCGAGAACGCTTATACGCCGCTCAACTTTGCCGATCCGGAGACCGGCGAAGGGATCGGGCTCGAATACGACCTCTTCAACGAAATCGCCAACCGGCTCAATGCCGAGGTTCAGTGGGAGCTCGCGAGCTGGGACGTGATGATCCAGGCCGTGCGCGAGGGGCAATACGACGTCGGTATGGACGGCATCACGATCACCGAGGAACGTGCGACGCAGATCGATTTTTCCGATCCGTACCTAACCAGCGAGCAGTTCATGTTGGTGCGCGCGGATGAGGACCGGTTCGCAACGCCCGAAGAGTTCGCCGCCGACGAGAACCTGTTTGTGGGCGCCCAGGCCGGGACGACCAATTTCTACGTCGCCGTTTACGACCTCCTCGATGGCGACGAAGCCAATCCGCGCATCAAGCTCTTCGAGACCTTCGGGGCTTCGGTAGCCGCGCTCGGCGCGGGCGACGTCGATACGGTGCTGATGGATGCCACCTCGACTGCCGGGTATATGGGCGCCAATCCTGGCGCGTTCAAAGTCATCGACCAGCCGATGGGCACCGAGCAGTTCGGTTTCATCTTCACGCCCGGGTCCGATCTTGTCGAACCCGTCAATGCGGCACTGGCGCAGATGCGCGAGGACGGCACGTTGGCCGAGCTCGAGCAGAAATGGTTCTTTGATTATAACGCGGCGCAGTAGCGCGCCCGCGCGATGCGTACCGAGCCGCGGCGGACCTCCCGCCGCGGCATCTTTTTAGGCCCGCGATGACGACCTTTCAAAAGCCCCGCGCCAATCCCCACCGCAAGCGCCGCGACATCATCCCCTACTGGCTGCTGGCCATCATTCTGCTCGGCGTCATTTTAGGCTGGGCGATCGTGGCGGATAGCGATTACCGGCAGATCTGGCGCACGCTTTCGGGCGGCGTGATCACCACGCTCTACGTGACCTTCATCGCGTTTGCGCTGGCGTGCCTGCTGGGACTAGCGGTGGCAATGGCGCGAACCTCCTCGGTGCGGGTACTGCGGGAAATCGCGACGTTCTATACCGAGATCGTGCGGGGTATACCGATCCTCGTCCTGCTCTTTTACGTCGCCTTCGTCGGAGCGCCGGCGCTGGTGGAAGCGTTCAACTGGGCTGCGTCGCCGCTCATCGATGCGGGGGCCATGCCGGCGCTGACGGTGCGCAATTTCGACCTCACCTGGCGCGCGATCTTTGCGCTGACGATCGGGTATTCGGCGTTCATCGCCGAGGTGTTCCGGGCCGGGATCGAGGCGGTCGAGAAAGGGCAGATCGAGGCGGCGCGCTCGCTGGGGCTTTCGCGCTGGCACACATTCCGGCTGATCATCGCGCCGCAGGCGATCCGGACCATCCTGCCGCCGCTGGGCAACGACTTCGTTTCGATGATCAAGGATTCCGCGCTTGTTTCGGCGCTCGGGGTGCAGGACATCACCCAGCTGGGCAAGGTCTATTCGGCCTCGAGCTTCAAATTTTTCGAGACCTACAATGTGGTCGCATTCCTTTACCTCACCATGACGATCTCGCTTTCGCTTCTGGTGCGCGCGCTCGAGCACAGAATGGCGCGTGGGCGGCAAGGCGAGCGCTAGCGCGTAAATTGCCCTTTAACATCGAGGTTGACCGTGGCGCTGGGCCTGCCATCATCCCGCCACCAGTATGGCGGGGTGGTGGGACCTGCCCGGCCGCAGCAGAGGGGACGGTATCATGATCCGGCAGGCGGCATTTCCGGTCGTTATCGGTGTAGCGGTTTTGAGCGCGAGTACGGTTGGGGCCGAGGACGTCATGGTGGTCTATGACGCATCGGGCTCGATGTGGGGCCAGATCGACGGGATGACCAAGATCGAGATCGCCCGCGAGGTGATGGCGGACCTCGTCGAGGGCTGGGCGCCCGAAAACAATATCGGGCTCGTGGCCTATGGGCACCGGCGGGAGGCCGATTGCGGGGATATCGAAACCGTCGTGCCGGTGGGCACGCTCGAGCAATCGCGCTTCCTCGACGTCGTCAATGCCATCAACCCGCTGGGGCGCACGCCGCTTTCGGCCTCGGTGGAGCACGCGGCCGAAGCGCTCGCTTACCGCGAGAACCCGGCAACCGTGGTGTTGATTTCCGACGGGATCGAAAACTGCGAGGCCGATCCGTGCGCGCTGGCGAGCCAATTGGCGCAGCAGGGGATCGCCTTTAAAACGCATGTGATCGGGTTCGACGTGGCGAGCGACGAGCAGGCACAGCTTGCCTGCATCGCCGAGAATACCGGCGGGATCTTCCTGCCGGCGGCGGATGCCGAGGAACTGGGGGACGCGCTCGCGCAAGTGCAGAGCGTCATCGAGGAGCAACCCGATCCGGAGCCCGAGCCGGAGCCCGAACCCGAACCGGAGATCACGGCACGCATCGACGTGACGGCGCCCAAGAGCGTGGTGGTGGGCTCGGCGTTTATGGCCGGCTGGAGCGAGGCGGTCGCCGACACCGATTTCGTCACCATCGTACCGGCGGATGCGGATACCGATGCGTTGGACAACTACATCCGGGTGCGCGGGGAAACCGAAGGCGAGCTGATCGCACCGGCGGAGCCGGGGCTTTACGAGGTGCGCTACGTGCTCGACGCGACGCGCGAAAGCGTCGGGGCGGCGCCAATCGAGGTGGTGGATGCCACGGTCGACCTGGGCGTCGCGGCGACTTTGACGGCGGGGGCGCCTTTCGACGTCACCTGGAGCGAAGCGATCCACCCCAACGACTTTGTCGGCATTGTGCCGGCGGGTGCGGATGAAGGCCAGGTGGGGACCTATCTGCGGGTCAGAGACGGACGCGAAGGCGACCTCGTGGCGCCGGCGGCGGCCGGACTATACGAGGTGCGGTATGTCCTCGACGAGGGCCGCCGAACGCTCGGTACCGCCAGCGTCGAGGTTGTCGAGGCCGAGGTTTCGGTGTCGGCGCCCGGGACTGTCACTGCGGGGAGCGTCTTCGACGTGAGCTGGTCGAACGTCATTAACGCGAACGACTTTGTGGGCATCGTTCCCGCCGGCGCCGACGAGGGCGAAGTGGGCAATTATCTGCGGGTCCGCGATGCGGCCGAAGGGGAACTGACGGCCCCCGCTGAACCGGGGCTTTACGAGGTCCGCTACGTCCTCGATGAGGGCCGCCGAACGATGGCGAGCGCAAGCATCGAGGTGACCGAGCCCGAGATTACGGTTTCGGCGCCCGAAAGCGTCGTCGCGGGCGCCAGTTTCGACGTGAGCTGGACCGGGACGGTCAACGGCAACGACTTTGTGGGCATCGTGCCGGCCGGCGCCGATGAAGGCGAAGTGGGCAATTATCTGCGGGTCCGCGATGCGGCCGAAGGGGAACTGACCGCGCCAGGGGAACCGAGGCTTTACGAGGTGCGCTACGTTCTCGACGAGGGCCGCCGAACGATGGCGAGCGCAAGCGTCGAGGTGACCGAGCCCGAGATTACGGTTTCGGCGCCCGAAAGCGTCGTCGCGGGCGCCAGTTTCGACGTGAGCTGGACCGGGACAGTCAACGGCAACGACTTTGTGGGCATCGTGCCCGCCGGCGCCGACGAGGGCGAGGTGGGCAACTACCTGCGGGTCCGCGACGCGGCCGAGGGGGAACTGACCGCGCCAGGGGAACCGGGGCTTTACGAGGTCCGCTACGTTCTCGACGAAGGCCGGCGGACGATGGCGAGCGCAAGCGTCGAGGTTGCCGAGCCCCAGATTACGGTTTCGGCGCCCGAAAGCGTCGTCGCGGGCGCCAGTTTCGACGTGAGCTGGACCGGGACGGTCAACGGCAACGACTTTGTGGGCATCGTGCCCGCCGGCGCCGACGAGGGCGAGGTGGGCAACTACCTGCGGGTCCGCGACGCGGCCGAGGGGGAACTGACCGCGCCAGGGGAGCCCGGGCTTTACGAGGTCCGCTACGTTCTCGACGAGGGCCGCCGGACGATGGCGAGCGCAAGCGTCGAATTGACGGCGCCGGAGGTGAGCGTTTCCGCGCCCGAGACTGTGCGCGCGGGGGACCGGTTCAGCGTATCTTGGACCGGGACGGTCAATGCCAGCGACTTTATCACCATCGTCCCCGCGGGGGCCGAGGCGGGGGCGACGGGCGACTATGTGCGCACCCGTGACGCGGCGGAGGCCGAGTTCGAGGCGCCGGAGGCCCCGGGGTTCTATGAAGTGCGCTATGTCCTTGATTCGGGCCGGGCGACCGCGGCAAGCACGGGATTCGAGGTGATCGCCGCGGACGCGGCGCTCAGCCAGGGCGCGACGCTCAAGGTCCCCGAAACCGCGGCGCCGGGAGCGACAATCACGGTGACCTGGACCGGCGGGACCGACAGCGCGGACCAGCGGGTGGCGCTGGCGCGAGCCGAGCAGGCGGACTTCACGTGGATCGACGTGAAACCGGCCGGAGCCGAACAGGCCGTGACCTTCACCGTACCCGAGGAGCCGGGACGCTACGAGGTGCGCTATCTCGACATTCCCGGCCGCGCGGTGCTGGGGCGGGCCATCGTCACCGTGGAATAGTCGCGCCGGTAGGTCGAAGACGCGCTCAAATGGGGCGCCGGGCGCCCCTAAGATGCCCGGCGGATTTCCGGCACTGCAAGCGTCAGCGCTGCGTGACCTATTGCGCTCGCCCGGCGCCCTCCGCTGCCCGATAGGCCGCATCCAGTTCCGCCAGCACGGACCGGTCCGGCTTTGCTGCCCCCCGGTGTAGCCACCGCAACTCCGCCTCGAAATCGCGCCACATCGCCGGGCCGCCGTCCTCGAGCGCGATGGCGCGGGCGGCAAGTTGGGGGGATACGGCGGGGAGATGTTTTACCCCCCAGGCGCCCAGTTGGGCCATGACCGGGACGAGCGCTATGGCCTCGTCGGTGAGGCTGTAGATCGTGCGTTGTTTGTGGGCCGGGTCCGGGGCGGCCGTGAGAAGGCGAGCGGCGGTCAGCCGTTTCAGGCGGTCGGCGAGGATGTTGGTGGCGATGCCTTCCAGTGAGTTGGCGTGGAGTTCGCCATAGGTGCGCAGATTGCCGAACATAATGTCGCGCAGGACCACGAGGGTCCATTTATCGCCGAACAGCTCCACCGAAAGGTTTATCGGACATCCGGACCGCTGATCCATGGGGGCTCCTTTTTTGATTCACTTGCAGTTTACAAGCGGTTCCTGCATGTGTACACACCTTGCATAATGCAAGTGGATTGCCCCCTGCCCGGCAAGCTGGAGAATTTTCCGGCGGACGTGTCGGGATGGGTGCTGGCGGGACGTCTATTGGGGACAGCTTTTCGGAGGGAGACCGATCATGGAACGGAATTACGGTTGGGTCATCGTAGCCGCGGGCGCGTTGATCACGTGCGTGGCGATGGGTGCGATGTTCGCCCTGCCCGTTTATCTTACCCCCATCGAGACCGATACCGGCTGGTCGCGGGCGGGGATTTCGATGGCGATGACCGTGGCGTTCATCGTCATGGGTGTGGCCGGGTTCGGCTGGGGCACGCTGAGCGACCGGATCGGCGCGCGGCCGGTGGTGATGATGGCCGCCGGGCTTTTGGTGGCCGGGCTGCTGATCGCCAGCCGGGCGACCGACCTGCTCGTTTTTCAACTCGCCTATGGCGGGCTTTGCGGCGCGGCGGCGGGTGGTTTTTTTGCCCCGCTGATGGCGGCGACGATCGGCTGGTTCGACAAGCACAGAAGCCTTGCCGTGTCGCTGGTTTCGATCGGCGTCGGCGTGGCGCCGATGGTGGTGACGCCGTTTGCCGCGCTTTTGATCGAGAGCTATGGATGGCGGTCTGCGATGACGATGATCGCCGTGGGGGCGCTCATTCTGCTGGTGCCGGCGGGGCTTTTGGTCCGGCCCGCTCCGGCGACAAGCGCGGCCGGCGGCGGCGAAGCGGCCGCGGCGACGGCATCGGGCGGATCGCCGTTTGCCGCGCTTAAAACGCCGCAATTCATCGTGCTCGCGACGGTGTTCTTCCTGTGCTGCGCGGCGCATTCGGGGCCGATTTTCCATACGGTGAGCTATGCGATGATCTGCGGGGCCGCGCCTCTGGCGGCGGCGAGCATATATAGCGTCGAGGGGGTTTCGGGGCTTTTCGGGCGGCTCATCTTCGGGGTTCTGGCGGACCGGCTGGGGGTCAAGCGCGTGCTGATCGCCGGGCTGGCGCTGCAGGCGGTCGGGATCTACAGCTATATCTATGTGACGCAACTGACCGAATTCTACATGCTCGCGGTTGTGCTGGGGATGGCCTATGGCGGCGTGATGCCGCTTTATGCGGTGCTCGCGCGCGACTATTTCGGGGCGCATGTGATGGGCACGGTGCTCGGCGCGGCGACGATGACGTCGGCTATCGGGATGGCGTTCGGGCCGGTAGGCGGCGGATGGCTCTACGATACATTCGGGACCTATCACTGGCTCTATATCGCATCGGCGGCGGTGGGGATCGGAGCGGCGGCGATGGCGCTGGCTTTCCCGCCGGCCCGGAAGGAAGGCGGCGGGCCTGAAGGCGTCGCGCAGCCGATTTAACTTGCCGCTTTCAACGAGACATAGGGCCGGCGGGAACGCTGGCCCTTTGTTTTTGCCCGGCCGCTGTCGGGATGGCACACGCTCGCGCGTCCTATGATCGAACAGGGGGGCATGGGCCCCGGCAGTGGAAGGAGAATTCCAATGCGTAAACTGATAGTCGGGGCGATGATCAGCATCGATGGCGTGATGCAGGCGCCGGGCGGGCCCCGGGAGGACGTTTCGGACGGGTTCGCGTATGGCGGCTGGGTGGCGCCGCATGCCGACGAGATCAGCGGCGCGTGGCTGGGCGACGTATTCCGTGCGCCGTTCGACCTGCTCTTGGGGCGAAAGACCTATGACATCTTTGCGGGGTATTGGCCCGAGCACGAGGACATGGAGATCGGGCGGCGCTTCGGGGAGGTCACCAAATATGTCGTCACGCACGACACGGAGTTTTCGAGCGACTGGCGGAACACGCATGTGATCGCCGGCGATGCGGTGGCGGGGATCAATGCACTCAAGGCGGGGGATGGCGCGCCGCTTTTGACGCAAGGCTCCGCAATGCTTTTGAAGACGCTCTTTGCGCACGATCTCGTGGACGAGATGTTCACGCTCACCTATCCGGTGGTGCTGGGAGCGGGCAAGAGGCTGTTCGACGCCAATGCGACGGCGGGCGGATGGTCGCTGGTTGCGACCGCGCACTCGCCTTCGGGTGTGGTGATGAGCCGGTACGCACGGGACGGCGAGGTGAAGACAGGCTCATTTGACTGAAAACGCAGGGGCACCTTGCGGTACCCCTGCGTTTTTTCGGTCGGCTCAGCCTACGGCGTTCACAAGCTCGATAACTTCCACCTCGCCTTCCCACTCCGGCCAATGCTGGCGGTGGAGATCGAGGAAGGCGCGGGTCCATTCGATCATTTCCGCGTCGGATTCGAGTTCGTACATCGCATAGCCGGCGACAACTTCCTTTGTTTCCGCATACGGACCGTCTAGCGTCAGCTTACCCCCGCGGACACGGCCGAGACCGGTCTTGAACATGGGCCCGCCTTCGAGGAATTTCGCGCCCGCCTCCTTGCCTTGCCGGTCGATCGCCTCCATGAGCGCCGCCGGCGGCTCACCGAGGGCTTCGGGGTTGGCGGTTCTGACGATGCCGATATATTTCATTGCGTGTTCTCCAAGTCCGGACCCGGGATTGGGCCTGAACACAGGACGACGCGCAAGCGTGGGGATCGACATTTCGGCTATCGAAATTTTGCGGCGCCAGGACCGCGTTTCAGGCCGCCTGTTTCGTGAACACGAGCGGGCGCGGCGCCACGCTTAATCGTCCCCCATCCGCAATGCCTTGATAAAGGCCTCTTGCGGGATTTCGACCTTGCCGAACTGACGCATGCGCTTTTTGCCCTCTTTTTGCTTTTCGAGGAGCTTGCGCTTGCGGGTGGCGTCGCCGCCATAACATTTGGCCGTCACGTCCTTGCGCATGGCGCGAACGGTTTCGCGGGCGATGACGCGGCCGCCGATCGCGGCCTGGACAGGAATGGTGAAGAGATGCGGGGGAATGAGCTCCTTGAGCTTCTCGCACATCTGGCGGCCGCGGTGTTCGGCCTGCGAGCGGTGGACGAGCATCGAGAGCGCATCGACGGGCTCGGCGTTGACGAGGATGCTCATCTTGACGAGGTCGCCCGCGCGGTAGTCGGCGATCTGATAGTCGAAGCTGGCATAACCCTTGGAAATGGATTTCAGGCGATCGTAAAAATCGAAAACGACTTCGTTGAGCGGCAGATCGTATTCGACCATGGCGCGCTGACCGACATAGGACAGGTTGGTCTGGATGCCGCGGCGCTCCTGGCAGAGCTTCAATATGGCTCCGAGGTATTCGTCGGGCGTCAGGATCGTCGCCTTGATCCAGGGCTCGTGGATTTCCTCGATCTTGACCGGATCGGGGAGATCGGCGGGGTTGTGGAGCTGGAGCGTTTCGCCGTTGGTGAGAACGACGTCATAGACCACCGAGGGGGCGGTGGTGATGAGGTCGAGGTTGAACTCGCGCGAGAGGCGCTCCTGGATGATCTCGAGGTGGAGGAGCCCCAAAAAGCCGCAGCGGAAGCCGAAACCGAGCGCGGCGGAGGTTTCCATTTCAAACGAGAAGCTGGCGTCGTTCAGGCGCAGCTTGCCCATGGCGGCGCGCAGGTCGTCGAAATCGGACGCATCGACAGGGAAGAGGCCGCAGAACACCACCGGCTGCGCGGGACGGAAGCCGGCGAGCGGCTTTTCGGTGGGGTGGCGGTCGTCGGTGATGGTGTCGCCAACATTGGTGTCCGCGACTTCCTTGATCGATGCGGTGAAAAAGCCGATCTCGCCCGGGCCAAGCTCGCCGACTTCGACGAGCTTGGGGGTAAAGACGCCGACGCGGTCGAGTTCGTAGCTGGCGCCAGCCTGCATCATGCGGATCTTCTGGCCCTTCCTGATGCGGCCGTCGATGACGCGGATCAGGACCACGACGCCAAGATAGAGGTCGTACCAGCTGTCGACGAGGAGAGCCTTGAGCGGGGCTTTCTCGTCGCCCTTGGGTGCAGGAAGCCGCTCGACGATGGCCTCGAGGACCTTTTCGACGCCGATACCCGACTTGGCGGAGATCTCGACGGAGTCCGAAGCATCGATGCCGATCACGTCCTCGATCTGCTGCTTGACGCGTTCAGGCTCGGCGGCCGGCAGGTCGATCTTGTTGAGCACCGGTACGATCTCGTGGTTGACCTCGATCGCGTGGTAGACGTTGGCGAGGGTCTGGGCCTCCACGCCCTGCGCGGCGTCGACAACGAGCAGCGAGCCCTCGCAGGCGGCCAGCGAGCGGTTGACCTCATAGGCGAAATCGACATGCCCCGGGGTGTCGATCAGGTTGAGGACGTAGTGCTCGCCGTCGGTGTGCGTGTATTCGAGCCGGACCGTCTGGGCCTTGATCGTGATGCCGCGCTCGCGCTCGATATCCATCGAATCGAGGATCTGGTCCTTCATCTCGCGCTCGCCCAAAGCGCCCGTCATCTGAATGAGACGGTCGGCCAGGGTCGATTTCCCATGGTCGATATGGGCGACGATGGAGAAATTGCGGATGTGGCTGAGCGGGGTCTTTTGGGGTGTCTTCATGGGTTCGAGCGTTTAGCAGGAAAGCCGAGGCCCCAAAAGATGGTTTATTGGGGCTTAAGCCGGTTTATACGCCCGGACATGCAGCCGATCGGTCGCGGAACGGGGTTGCCTACGTCTTTGCGGGTGCCACGAGCGTCTTGCGATAGGCGTCGGCAATGTGGGCGCCGGTTTTCTTGGGGCTGAGGGCGAGGACGGCGTCCATCAAGGGGTCGAGCTCATCGACGAGCTGGCTCCGCCAGGCCGCGAAGAGGCCGTTGAGCACAAGCCGCTCGTCGTCCGGCCCCGGGCGCTCGTCGGCCAGCAGGCGCGCAAACTCGTCGATATCGTGAATAAGCCCCAGGATTTCGCCGGCGGCCTTCAAATCCTTGCGGATGCGTTTTTCGTCGCCGGGCCAGAACGCTTTGAGGAGCCGCGTGGCGAAGCCGGTGTATTTTACTGCCTTGCGCCATTCGTGAAGATTTTCCGGGCTCGGGGCCGCGTGCGCGGTCTTTTGGGATTTGCGCAGCGTCTTGATGATTTTCGCGACGCCGTCGGCGAGGGCCCCGGCCGAATCCCTGGGCGTGAACGACCAGTTGACCGACGAGAGCGCGAACGCCCCCTCGCCCAGCCGTTCCTCGGTCCGGGCGAGAAGGTCCTCCACACCCTCGGCGCCGGCATGTTCGGCGGGGGCGATCTCGGCAAGCGCGCGCTCGACGCCGGGGAAGGGTTCGTCGCCCAGCTGCGCGGCGAAGCGGTCCTTGAGCGCCCCGATCAGCTGGTCGCGCGCGCCGGCCTCGCGCAGGGGCGCAAGGTCGCGCGCAATGTCGCGGTAACGGGCGTTCTCGGCGCGGTAGAAATCCTCATCGGCGTAGCGGACGACACGCAGGAGCCCCCGCATGCGCTTGAGGCCCTTGCGGACGTCGTGCACGCGCTCGGGCAGCGGGCCCTCGGTATCGCGCAGATCTTCGATCATCCTGTCGATCTGGCCGCGCGCAACGATGACCGTATCGGCATCGAGGGGGCGCTTGCCGGCGAGGCGATATGATGCCTTTTTGGTGGTGCGCATGCGCGGCCTTTTTCGTCGAATGCGGACAGTGGGCCCAATCTAGGGCGTCTTTTGTCCGCATCCAAGCGGCATGCGCGGGGGCCCGGTCAATCCGCATTCCGGTTCCGTCGGTCCCTTCCCATCACGCGCCCGGAGAGGGGATGATAGGGCGGCATGTCGAAAATCTCGCGCAATGTCAGATAGTCGGGCGGCTCGCCGCGGCATGCGGATGCCGGTGCGATGTATATGGCTTCGGTCAGGAGCCTGCGAATGAACCTGAACATTTTCTCGTCTCCGCGTTCTGAAGAGTGCAGCCATTCTCCGACGTTTTCCGATGCTTTCAATCGACAAGCTCTCGACGCTCGTTTAGAAAAACTAAATGAATGACAATTTGCCCATTCCCCTCAACGCCCTGCGGGCCATCGAAGCGGTGGCGCGGCTGGGCGGCCTCGGGCCTGCGGCAGAGGCGCTGGGAGTGACGCCGGGAGCGGTGAGCCAGCACATAAGACGGGCCGAGGAGCGCGCCGGGGTCGTGCTGTTCGAGCGCACCGCGCACGGGCTGGTGCCAGGCGCGGCCCTCGCGGCGATCCTGCCCGAGCTCAAATCCGGTTTCGATGCCCTCAAATCGGCGAGCGCGCGGCTTGTCGCCGACGAGGGGCACGTGCTCAACGTCACTTTGGGGAACGTCTCGGCGTCGCGCTGGCTCGTGTGGCGGCTTTCGGAATTCCATGCGGTGCACCCCGACATCGAGGTCCGGCTCTATCCCACCGAAGCGCTTGTCGATCTCTCGCGGCCCGACGTGGACTGCGGCATACGGTTCGGGAAGGGGACCTGGCCCGATGTCGACGCGACGCTTCTGGCGCGAGCACGGGTCTTCCCCGTTTGTGCGCCGGCGCTTGCCGAAAAGCTCAAGACGCCCGCCGATCTCGCGCGTGTTCCGGTGATCCGGGACCGGATGACCATGCTTTCATGGGATGAATGGCTGGCCGCGGCGGGTGTGCCGGAGATTGCTCTTGAGGGCCCCGTCTATCTCGATCCGGCGCTCTCGTTTTATGCGGCGACCGCCGGGCAGGGCGTGCTGCTCGCGGTCGACATCATGGTCGACTACGCGCTGGCGCATAGCGAACTGGTGCGGCCATTCGCCCAAAGCGTCGTATCGGAGCACGGCTACTGGTTCGCAACCGAAAAGGGAAAGCCCTTGCCGTCACGGACGCGAAAATTTCGCGCATGGCTGCTGGACGAGATGAGCAGGGCTAGTTTAGAATAATTCTAAACTAGAAGGACAGGCTCATGTTTTCGCGATTTCTCCAGCCCGGCAAACGGGACTTTGCTTCGCTTTCGGAAAAGGAAATTCTCGCTCTGGCGATTTCGGCCGAAGAAGAGGACGGCAGAATTTACACCGCCTATGCCGACCGGCTGCGCGACGAATTCCCGGCCTCCGCCGCGGTCTTCGACGGCATGGCCGCCGAAGAGGACGAGCATCGGCGGCTTCTGATCGACATGTACACCAAAAAGTTCGGCGACCGGATCGTCCCGATCCGGCGTGAGCATGTCCGCGGCTTTTTCACACGCAAGCCCGTGTGGCTGATGGCGGAGCTCGATCTCGACACCGTGCGGGCCCAGTCGCACGACATGGAACAGACCGCGGCGCGATTTTACGCGCAAGCCGCGGCGCAAACGACGGATGCGTCGATCCGAAAGCTCCTGGGCGATCTCGAGGCCGCCGAGCGCGGTCACGAGCGGGCCGCCGACGCGCTCGAGGACGCGCATCTTTCCGACAGGGTGCGCGACGACGAGAGAGACGCGGCGCACAAGAAGTTCGTCCTCACCTATGTGCAGCCCGGCCTTGCGGGACTAATGGATGGGTCGGTTTCAACTCTGGCGCCGATTTTTGCGGCGGCGTTCGCGACGGGGAATACCTGGGAGACGTTTCTTGTCGGCCTCGCCGCATCGGTGGGCGCAGGGATTTCCATGGGCTTTACCGAGGCGGCGAGCGACGACGGCAAGCTGACCGGCCGTGGCTCGCCGGTCAAGCGAGGCTTCGCCTCGGGCATCATGACGGCGCTGGGCGGGCTGGGCCACGCCCTGCCCTATCTCATCCCCGATTTCTGGACGGCAACGACGCTCGCGATCTCCATCGTGATCGTCGAGCTCTGGGCCATCGCGTTCATCCAGAGTCGATATATGGATACGCCGTTCTGGCGGGCGGTCATGCAGGTGGTCCTCGGCGGCTCGCTGGTTTTTGCGGCCGGCATCCTGATCGGTAACGCCTAGACCTCTACCGCCTCCGTCAATTCGGGCATGGCGGCCGGTTCGAGCGCAATGAGGAGCTCGTGCCGGCCCGCCGGCAGGCCCGGCGCGTAGCCGGTATCGAGCTTGAGCTGGCTTGCGGTCACCCCTGTGGCCTGCGCATGATCGAGGATGGCGCCGAAGCCGTCTGCGATCCCGGCGAGCGGACCGTCGTGGACGGTCTTGAGCCAGGTGTTTTCCGGCAGGCGGATATCCACCATGCCCTCGGGAATGCGCGCGAGGCTCTGCACCTGGAGGCAGAGCAGTTCGGTATAGACGCCACCGTCTTCACCCAACGAGATTTCGGCGTAATCGCCGAGACCCGTGGCGACCGCTTCGATATCACCGTGGCGGGCGAAAAGCGCCTTCCAGCCTGCCGGCACGGCGGTGCCCAGATCCTGCCAATGCGCCGTGACGACAATGCCGAGGAATCGCATGGGACCGCGTTTTACGGTTTCGACGTTCATACCTGCCTCCTTTGTAGCGCCGGCAGTCTCTCCAAATCCGGCGCTCAGATCAACCGCACCCCGCGCCGGCGCTGGATCACGATCATCGTTCCCACTGCGACGAGGATGGCGAGCACCACGAGCCCGGCGGTCGTTCCCCCATCGGCGAAGATGACCGCGTGCATGCGGCGGCCCGGGAGCAGCGTGAAACCGCCGGTGAGGAGCAGCGCGAAGACATAAAGCGAAATCATGGTCGAGCGGTGGGCGAGAAGATTGCCCGTGCGCGCCGCCCAGAACCCGCCGACAAGCGAGAAGAGCGTGAAGACCGAAAGCGCATGGAGCAGCGAATAGGGTCCGAACATGCGGACTTCGGTGATGCCGAAGGAGGAGAGCGCGACTGCCGCCATCAGCCCGAGCCAGACGCGGCCCATGGCCTTGTGGATGCGCGTGCCCTTTTTCATGAGCATCACCACTGTGCCCAGCAGCGTGGCGAGCAGGGCCGCGCCAGCGTGGAGCTGGACCGCGAGGATCGAGTGGGTAAGGGGCGTCAGGTCCATTGAGAGTCCTTTGCTAATCCTGATCTAGACAGGTGACGCCCTGACGCGGTTTGGCTATCAACGCAAAAGGTGCTGCGCGAGCAAAAGGGAAAACTTCGTGAACTGGCCGCCCCTGCAATCGGCGCTTCGTGAAACGCAGGCTGTCTATCGCGACCGGCGGGCGCTTATGGCCATCGCCCTGGTCGGGGCAATCCTGGGGCTGACGGGGCCGTTTGGCACCTACGCTGAGCTTGGCCCACTCATCCGTATTCCCTATTGGATCGCCGTTGCGTTCGTGACCTATGGTGTGGGGCAATTGGGCGGCACAGTGCTGATGCGCGCGCTCGTGCCGGAGCTGGCCCCGCGCTGGGCCGGTGTTGTCGTGATGGCAGCGGGCGCCGCGGTGCCGGTCACCGCCGTTGTGCTTTTGCTCAACCGGCTGTTTTTCGCCGACATCGTCTATGGCGGCTGGATGACGCTTGAGCTGTTTGCCTACTGCCTCGGCGTTTCGCTCGTTTTCATCGCGATGCTCGAATATGTGGTGCGGCCCCTGGTTCTGGCGCAGAGCCCGATGGCGGACGCCGCACCGGCGGAGCCGCGGCTTCTGGCGCGGCTGCCGCATGGGGTGCGCGGGCCGCTGTCGCATATGTCGATGGCGGACCATTATGTCGAAGTGCACACCGCGCGCGGCAAGGCGCTGGTCTTGATGCGGCTCGCCGATGCGATCGCTGAAACCGACGGGGTGGCGGGGCTCCAGATCCATCGCAGCCACTGGGTGGCAGCCAGTGCGGTTGCCGGGCTCGAGCGCAGGAACGGCAAGACGTTCGTTGCGCTGAGGTCCGGAGCGCTTTTACCTGTGAGCCGGAGCTATCTCGCTGCGGCGCGGGCGGCGTTCGGCTGATCGAGCCGGTTTTCGAGGATGGTGCCCAGCTTTGCGCATTCGATAGCGATCTCGCCGGCGAAATCGCGGACCATGTCACGTTCGAGCGCGGCCTTTGAAAGCGCCACTGCCGCAATGTCGCGGTGAAGGGGTTCGAAATCGCGGGGCTTGATCTCGACGAGTTCGCCGCTGGCGAGCTGTTCGGCAATGGCCGATCGGACGAAGAAGCCGAGCCCCTCACCCGCGAGCGCCAATTTGCGCGCGGGGCCAGTGGGAATTTCAACGCTCGTCTGGGCGCGGCGGACGAGCGCGGTGGCACCTTCGGGATCGACCTGCCACCAGCGGAGCGAAATGACGCGTGGGACGAGGGCGAGGACGTCGGACAGGAGCGGGCGCGGGGACAACTTTGCGGCAAGGCGCGGGGCGAGAACAAGCGGCACGGGCTCGCGCATGACGAGCAGCGGATAGAGTTCGGGGACCAGAGGATCGAGATTGGGCCAGGCGATGATGCCCAGCTCGACCGAACGGTCGTGGAGCATGGCGGTGACGTGATGGTGGTGACCTTCCATCACGATGACGTCCACATCCTTGTGGCTGGCCTGAAACCGCAAGAGCGAATCGCTGATCAGGGGCGTGACGAGCGAGCGCAGCGATCCCAGCGTGATCCGCCCGCGCTCGACGCGGCGCAGGGCCTCGCGGCCTTCCTGAACCGTATTGAGGATGCGCCGGGCATAGGGCAGAAAGGTCATGCCCTGATCGGTCAATGCGATCTTGCGGCCGCGGGCGAAAAGCTGAACGCCAAGCGTATCCTCGAGCACGCGCATCCGCATCGAGACCGTCGCCTGGGTGACGTTGAGCCGGGCGGCGGCCTTGGTGAAACTCAAGTCGCGGGCGATACGGTCGAAGGTACGGAGCTGGTCGATATCCATAAAAATTCTTTATTTTTATGATTGATATTCATTGTGTTTTTCAGTTTAGCATCGGCATATATAATTGAAAAGGTGCACATCCATGCTCATCCGCCCCGCCACTGAGGCCGATCTTCCGCAGATTCTGGAGATCCACAACCACGCCGTGCGCAATCTCGATGCGATCTGGACGGAGGCCGAGGAGACGATCGAGGACCGGCGGGCGTGGCTTTTAGACCGACAGAATGGCGGGTTTACCGTGCTCGTGGCGGTCGAGGACGACACCGTCCTGGGGATGGCGAGTTACGGGACCTACCGTTCGCGCTCGGGATACCGAAAGACGATCGAGCACTCGATCTACCTGCGCGAGGACGCGCAGGGGCGCGGGGTGGGCAAGGCGCTGATGGAGGCGCTGATTGCCGATGCCAGGGCGAAGGGGTTTCACCTCATGGTGGCCGTCATCGACGCCAAGAACACCGGTTCGATCGCGTTTCACGAACGGTTCGGCTTTGCGCTTGCGGGGACGCTGCCGCAGGCGGGGTTCAAGCACGGCAAATGGCTCGACCAGGTCAATATGGTGCTGCTTTTGAACGACGACCCGGCGCCGCCGCGCGGGTACTAGCGCTCTTTTCGCCCTATGCGTGCATCAAAATATTGACGAGTTTCCCGAACGGGTCGCGGACGAAGAAACGGCGGACGCCCCAGGGCTCGTCGGCCGGGCCGTATTCGATGGCGATCCCCATCTCCTTGGCCTTTTCAAGGATGGCGTCGACGTCGTCGACTTCGATTGAAAGATCCGGGACCGGAGTGTTTGAACCGCCCTGCATCATGACGCTCATCTGGACCGTCATATCCTCGGCGGAGCCATAGGTGCGGATCCAGCCCATATCCATGCGGACTTCGAGCCCCAGCAATTCGCCATAAAAATTCTGCGCGGTATCCGGATCGCCTTCGAGATTGGCGACGATGCGTTTGACGCTCATGAGAGCTCCCCTGCCCGATTGCGTTGGCGGTCGGCTTGCCGGCGGGATTTGTTGGCCTGGCGGCGTGCCTCGGCAGCGGCGGCCGCATCGGCGCCCATATGCGCCTCGCCACGGGCTGTGGCGAGTTCGATCTGGCGTTGACGCTCGGCGGCTGCTGCACGCTTGTCCTCGCTCATCGAAGCCGCGCAGTGATGGCATTGGACGCCGTCGACGAATTCGGGACGCTCGCGGTCCAGCGGCGAGAGCGGCTGCCTGCAGGCGCGGCAGAGCGTGGCTTCACCGATCTTCAGCCCGTGCCCGACCGACACGCGCTCGTCGAAGACGAAGCATTCGCCCTCCCAGCGGCTTTGCTCCTGCGGCACCTTTTCAAGATAGGCGAGAATGCCGCCCTTGAGGTGGTAGACCTCCTCGAAACCCTGCGCGAGCATATAGGAGGATGCCTTTTCGCAGCGGATGCCGCCGGTGCAGAACATGGCGACCTTCTTGTGCCGCGCGGGGTCGAGATTGGCCGCAACGTAGTCCTTGAACGCGGTGAAGGTTTCCGTCCTGGGGTCGACGGCGTTCCTGAACGTACCCAGCCCCACTTCATAATCGTTACGCGTATCGATGAGGACGATCTCCTCATCCTCGATCAGCGCGTTCCAGTCCTCCGGATCGACATAGGTGCCCACCTGCCTGCCGGGATTGGCCTCCGGCGCGCGCAGGGTGACGATCTCCTCCTTGAGCCGCACCTTCATGCGGTGGAAGGGCATCGTATCCGCCGTGGAATATTTGATCTCGGCGCCAGCAAACCGGCCCCCGAAGATGTTGCCGCTCTCAAGCCACGACACAAGCTCGCCGATGGCGTCAGGGGTTCCCGCGACGGTGCCGTTGATCCCCTCGGGAGCG
This sequence comes from Pelagibacterium xiamenense, assembly GCF_021166475.1. Lineage (GTDB taxonomy): Bacteria > Pseudomonadota > Alphaproteobacteria > Rhizobiales > Devosiaceae > Pelagibacterium > Pelagibacterium xiamenense. Next base: position 492,327 of record NZ_JAJOYS010000001.1, on the reverse strand, counting down.
AGCAGGAGCGTGCCGCGAATCCCGCGCGCGCAGCAGAATTCGGCAATGGGCGCGCGCAGGGTTTCAAAGTCCGGCTGGTCGACGAACTTGTAAAGCGCAACGATTTTCACGGGTGCGGGGTCGCTCATGGGCCTCCCTTACACCCTCGCGGCAGCGGGCGGCAAGCGGGCCTTGCGTGCGACCCGACGGGGCGGCATAGTGATGAGGATCGTACATCACCAGCCGCGGCATCCGGCGGCAATCCATCCGGAGGAGATTTCAATGACTTATCGTGCTGATCCGGCGCGCTATGGCGCTATGTCCTATCGCCGTTGCGGCAAATCGGGGCTCAAGCTCCCGGCGATCTCGCTGGGGCTTTGGCAGAATTTCGGCGGCACGCGGGACTACCCCTCCGCGTTCGAAATTCTCGGCTACGCGTTCGACAGCGGGATTACCCATTTCGATCTCGCCAACAATTACGGCCCGCCGGCGGGCTCTTCCGAAGAGCTGTTCGGGCAGGTTCTGGCGCGCGACTTCCGGCCCTATCGCGACGAGATGATCATTTCGACAAAGGCCGGCTACCACATGTGGGACGGACCTTATGGCGAGTTCGGCTCGCGCAAGTATCTGCTCGCAAGCCTCGATCAGTCCCTCAGGCGGATGGGGCTCGACTATGTCGACATCTTCTATTCCCACCGCTACGACCCCGAAACGCCGCTCGAAGAGACGATGGGCGCGCTCGCCCACGCCGTGCACTCGGGCAAGGCGCTATACGTTGGCATCTCAAGCTACCCCGAGAACGAGACCCGCGAAGCCTATCGGATCCTGAAGGAGATGGGTGTGGCGCTCACCATCCATCAGCCGTCCTATTCAGTGCTCAACCGCTGGATCGAGGACGACAGGACGATCGATGCGTGCGGGGAACTCGGCATCGGCATGATCGCGTTCTCGCCGCTCGCGCAGGGTGTTCTTTCGGGCAAGTACAACAAGGGCAACAAGGAAGGCACGCGGGCAGGCGAGAAAGGTTCGTCGCTGCGGGAAAGCCACGTCGAGCCGCGTGTGCTCGATGCCGTCGAGAAGCTCGCGCCGATTGCACAAAAGCGCGGGCAATCCATGGTGCAGCTCGCGCTTTCGTGGGTGCTGCGGCGCGATGAGATGACCTCGGCGCTCGTTGGCGTGCGGACGCTCGAGCAGTTGCGCGACAATCTTGGCGTGCTCAAAAATCTTGAGCTGACGGCAGAGGAGATCGCCGCCATCGATCAGGCAACCGCCGGCGGGCTGATGGAGCTGCATCCGCGCCCGAGTGGGTGGCTGCGGTAGCGCCAGCAGGGCCCCGTTACGGGGCCCTTCTTATAGTCCCAGGCGCCTGAGTTCCCGGTGGATGAAGCTGCCGGGCTCGGGCGGCATGGGCGCGCGGCCGTGACGGCTGGTAAGGGCGCTGTTCCAGATATGGACCGAGAGCGTTGCGGGCGTGACGATGCCTTCGATATCGCTGCCCGAGACAAGGAGGCTCGCCGCGTCGTCGTAGTCGAGCGGGTAGAGCACATCCTTGGGCCGCACCTTGTCGATCAGCCCCAGTTCGCGCACGAAATGGCCCAGCGGCGCCGGGCCGGTGGCCCCGAACTGCATGTGGTGAACCGGCAGTTCCTCGCCCAGACCCCGGCGCACGGCAACCTCGGCCCGGCGCCAGAAGGGAAGCCCCGGCGGCACTGCGCCGGGCTCGAAGATAGAGAGAAGCCGCCGCACGAGTTCCGAATCCGACGGCATGCCGAGGACGGCGTTGTTGATCTGTGCGGTCCAGACATTGCGCCAGTTGGGGTGGCTGTCGAAGCCGAAGAGATAGTCGCCGGTATCGCGATAGGGGCGCACGCAATAAACGTCGCAATCGACCCATATGCCCCTGCCCTGCGCGATCAGTTCGATGCGGAAGAGATCGGCAAAGACCGCCGGGGTGCGATCGCCTTTGTAAAAGAAAATCCTGTCACGCGCGACAATCTCGTTGGCATCGCGGAAATCGACGCCATCGGGGAGGTTCTCGGGCCGCTCATAGGCGTAGAGCGCGACCGTGTGGCCGTGGTCGAGAAAGGACGTGAGGCACAGCCTTTCGAGGTAGCCCATCGGACCATGCCAGAACGAAACGATGGTGGGGAGATCGGCCACGAGGTCAGCGCACTTTGATGAACGGCAGGTATTTGGCGAGACGCTTTTTCATGCGGAAGCGCCAGTAGCGGTAAAAGAGTTCGTTGGTCATGACGTGGCGGTAGGTGCGCGCAAAGGCAACGCCCGAGACCAGATTCCAGGGTTTGCGCTCGCCGGTATAGTGCAAAATGAATGGATTGAACGCCTGGTGTTCGGGACGGGGCCCGATCAGGTTCCAGCGCTGGTCGAGGAGGTAGGCATCGTTGCAGAAGACTATGTTGAGCAGGTCCTGGTCGTAGTAGATCCGGTCCATGGTGCCGTCGGCGATATAGGCGGCGAGGCGCTCGGGGATGCGGGCGGCGTGCCATTTTTCCATATCGATGACGACGAGGCCGGCGTTGAAATAGGGGTCGGCGGGATCGATGAGGTCGCGGTTTTCCTTCGCGTCGCGCCGATTGGAAATGTTGAGCGCGGAGGGTTCTTCGACCGCGGCGACGGATTTGCCTTCGAGATCGAGTTCGGCGAGTTTTTCGATCGGGGCCATCACCATCATGTCGCAATCGAGATAGATGAGCCGCTTGACGTCCTTTGGCAGAAAGCGGTCGAGCAGCAGGCGCGCGTAAACGATGTTGGTCATGCGCTTGTGGTAGGGCGCATTGGCGACGAGTTCGAGGAATTCGGCGTTCTCGCTCAGGTCGTAGAATTTGAGCGTCGCACCGAATTCATCTTCGATCTTCAGAAGATCCGCCCGGTGTTCCTCGGTCAGGGGACGGTGGCAAAGGTGGAAGACCAGATCGGTGCGGCGATGGGTATGCAGACAGATCGAGCGCATGAGTCCGAAGGCCGGCGCCCAGAAGCTGTCGTCAAAGGTGAGCGCGATGTGGATCGCAGCGCCGGTCTGGGTCTCTTGCATGGGCTGAGCGGGCCTTTGTCCTAGCGGAGTTGTATCAGCGGGCCTTGAGGAAGGGCAGGTATTGCGCGGCGCGCTTTTTCATCCGGAAGCGCCAGTAGCGGTAAAAAAGTTCATTGGTCATAACGTGACGGTAAAGCCGCGCATAGCCCACGCGCGAGAGCAGCCGCCAGGGGCGACCGGTCCCGGTAAAATGTACATTGAACGGATTGAGCGCCACGTGGGCGGGAACGGGATCGACCACGTTCCAGAGGTCGTGGAGCCGGTGCCAGTTGTTTGCGAAAATCAGGTTGAGCACGTTCTGGCTGTAGCTCAGGCGGTCGACCGTGCCGTCGACGATGTAAGCCTCCAGCTTTTCGGCGACCTGCTGTTCGCGCCAGCGACCGATATCGATGAGCAGGAGGCCGGCGTTGAAATAGGGATCGGCCGGGTCGAGGATGCCGTCGCGCTGATTGATGTCACGCCCCCCGCCGATAAGCTTGCCCCATGGGTCCTGCACGGCGCCGATGGGCTTGTCGCCCAGATCGGTTTCCCACAGCTTTTCTATGGGAGCGACCACCATCATGTCGCAATCGAGATAGATGAGACGGGTGACGTCCTCGGGCAGGAAGCGGTCGAGGACGAAGCGCGCGTAGACGATATCGGTCAGGCGCTTGTGGTGCGGAACCCGGCCGGCGAGCTCGAGAAAGTGCCGGGAAGCGGTGAGGTCGTGGAAATGCAGGCTCGCGCCGAATTCGGTTGCGATCTTTTCGAGGTCGGCACGGTGCCCGGTGCTGAGCGGGCGATGGCAAAGATGGAAGACAAGGTCCTTGCGCCGGTGCGTCGCAAGGCAGATCGAACGCATGGTGGCGTAGGCGGGAGCCCAGAAGCTGTCGTCGAAGGTGAGCGCGATATGGATCGGGCCATCGCCAGAAACAATATGCATGGGCTGTCTTTTCCTCTTTTCTGGCGAGGCTCAGAGGGCTTGGCGGCGCACTGGCGCGTCTTTGCAATAGCCCAAAAGGACGGCGGTGGCGACCGGGCTGAAGCAGAGCAGCAGTTCGGCACCGAAGGCGGTGTTGAACAGCCCGTGCAGCGCATAACTGCCGGTGATCGCCAGCGCGCCATAGAGGCGGGCGGCGTATTGGCTGTCGGCCACACTCTTGAGCGCACCGATCACCGGCAGCAGGAGATAGAGGGCGTAAAAGGCGATGCCGAAGACGCCGGCGAGGGCGGCAAAATTGAGATAGTCGTTATGGAAATGCGACCAGCGTTCCACCTTCTCGGCGATCTCGGGGGTCATATACTGGCGGGCAGCTTCGACGTGATCGTACCACCCGAAGCCGAATATGGGGGAATCGAGAAAGGCGTGTATGCCGCCGATATAAAGCTGAATCCGGATTGCCGTCGAATTGTCAGGTGCGGTTCCTTCGGTGAGGAAGGCATAGATAGTGTTGAACCCGCGCAGCGCACGCATCTGATCGTCGAACGCGATAAAGGCGAACACCAGCGCCAAGGCCAGAAGCGCAACGATCCCGCCCCAGATCAATCGCCATTTTACCGGGAGCCGTACAGCAACGAACATTGCGAAAATGGTGGCGAGGCCGACCGCCACGATGGGTGCGGAGCGCGTTCCTGCAAGCACGCCCGCCCCTGTGCCCATGAGAGGGCCAAGCAGGAAAACGAAGCGCCAGTGCCCCTTGCCCGAGAGCAGGCCCATGAGGGGAAGAAAGCCCAGCATGATCGAGGCCATGGCGAACGGGTTGGTAAGATTGACGAAGCCCTCGGCGCGGCTCAACCCGAGCCACCAGACGTCATGAACCGCGCTCGCGAGCGCTACCGCAGCGCCGGCTAGCGCAAACCCGGCGACGATCTGGGTGCGATTTTGGCCGGCGCTACGGTCAAAGAGCGCAAAGGCCGGGAAAAACAGCAAAAGGGGCAGGAAATTGCCCAGATTGCTGAGATCGCTCCAGGTTTCGGCGGAACCGATAAAGCCGATGGCCAGGCACGCGAACGCGACAAGGTAGCCAAGGCCCACCGGGTGGCGCAGGGCATCGCGGCCATTTTGTGTGCGCAGAAGGAAGGGCCAAACCAGCACCAGGGCAATCAGGTAGAGATAGGGCGAGGCGTTGCCGATGGCGTTGGCAAGCACAAACAGCGAGACAAGAACGAACGGAGCGATCGCCCGGTCTATGAATGCAAGGCGCGGCTCCATCTAGATTGACTCGCTCCCGGCCAGGTATCGCTCGACCTGTTCGTCAAGGTTTCGCAGCCGCGTGTGGCCCCCGGCATCGTGAGCTTGCGTCATGTTCCGCTCCTCCTTCCAATTGGTATTGATCGCCTGGAAGTGGAAGAAGGGCAAGGCCGGGGCGCGGCGACTGGTGGATTTGGACAGTCCGTAGATGCGGTGCATCATTGGGGTGAAGGCGGGATCCTGCGCCCATGGGCGCTGGGGATCGATGAGCCATTTGTTGGCGCATATGGACTTGAGCCGGTTCTTGTGCCGGTAGCGGTAGCGCAAATGGTATGCGTGGCGCGCATCTTCGGGCGCGATGGCCGTTTCAACCCAGGTGCCCTTGAGCATGACGAGGCCGTCGGGACTGCCTGCCAGCGCTGCGAAGGCGTCCGGGCCACCCACGAGTTCGTCGATGTCGCAGTTGAGGATGCCCTGGGCCTTCGGGGCGAGGCGGGAGACCGTGGTGCGGAAGCTCGCGACCTGGAGGAAGTTGGCCCAGTAGGGGTGGAACAGCACCGCGGGGTCGACGGGACCGTAGCGGTATGGCCAGGATGGGACCGCGACGGTCTTCATTCCCGGGATGGCGGCGAGTGTCGTTTCTATATCGCTCGGCGCATACCGCGTGGAGGCATTGTCGAAGACGACGATGGCATCGACGCCGTGAAGCTTGGCATGCCAGTCGGCCCAAAGGGCGATCCACGCGAGATCGTTGTCCTTGTTCATTGTGAACATGACGCGCCGGCCGGCGAAGGCCTCGGCGAGGTTGGGCCGGACGGGGAGATCGAAGTTCTGCCCTTCGAATGTGAGCGTGACGCCGGTCGTACCCTCGGGGGCACCGGTCAGCGTGGCGGTCATCGTCGAGCGCGAAATGTGAAGGCGCGGGGTGAGCGGTTTGCCCGACGGCCGGGCGGTAAAGCGGGCGGCCTCCCATTGGGGCAAGAGCGTGCAAGGTGGCGGGCAGGCAAGGACGATTTCGCTCCCGTCCGCCGACCGGAAGCAGTCATAGACGAGCGCGCGGTCCTCGAAGGCGGCCCAGAAGGCCTCGGGGCGCTTGCGGCCCGGCGCACGGGGACGGCGACGGAGCGCGCCCTCCCCGGGGAGGAAGGCGGCGCTGCTTTCGAGTTCGATGATCTGCGCGCTAGGCACGCAAAGCGCCTCCGGTCGCCTTTTCGACAGCCGCCACGATCTTGCCGCCGACCGCTTCGATCTCCTCGTCAGTCAACGTCTTTTCGCGCGGCTGGAGGGTGACCTCGATGGCGATCGACTTCTTGCCCTCGCCCACATGATTACCCTCGAATACGTCGAAGACCGTGACGTCGGTGACGAGCGTCTTTTCCGCGCCTTTTGCCGCGCGCAGGAGCGTGGCGGCTTCGACCGACCGGTCCACCACGAAGGCGAAGTCGCGGCTCAAAGGCAGGAGTGCCGAGGCGTCGAGCGCGGGTTTGGACGTCGCTTTCCTGCGCGGGAGGGGGATGGCATCAAGGTCGATTTCGAACGCGGCGACAGGGCCGTCGAGATCGAGATCTGCGGCGAGCGCGGGATGCAGTTCGCCGAACCATCCGAGGATCAGTTTGGGCCCGAGCTGCACGCGGCCGCCGCGGCCGGGATGGCTCCAGGTGGCAGGTTCGGCAACGACTTGCGCCTTTTCGATATCGACTCCGAGCGCATCGAGCGCGGCGGCGAGGTCGGCCTTGGAGTCATAGACGCCAACGGGTTCGGCCTTGCCCTGCCAGTGACGGCCCGCGCCTGTGAGCCGGGCGGTGCCGGTACGGATGCCCGTGGCGTGCGTGTGCTGGCCTTCGGGGGTGTCGGAAAGGAATATCTGGCCGACCTCAAAGAGCGCCACATCGGCATGGCCGCGATTGGCGTTGCGCGCCGCGGCGGTCAGCAGCCCCGGCAGCAGCGAAGGGCGCATGTCGGTCATGTCCGAGGCAATGGCGTTGGCGAGCCGGAGCTCGGGCTGGCCGCCGCCAAAGCGGGTGGCAAGATCTTCGGAGATGAACGACCACGTCATCGCCTCGTCCATGCCGCGCACCGCGAGCGCCCGCCGGACGATGCGGCGGCGGTTCTGGATCGGGGTCAGCATGGTCTGGGCCACGTGGTCCGCGCGCGGGAGCGGCTCGACGGGCACGCTGTCAACGCCATAGATGCGCATCACCTCTTCGACGAGGTCGGCCTTCATCGTAACGTCGGGACGCCATGAGGGGACAGCGACCTTGACCGTTTCGCCCATTCCGGACACCCAGAAGCCCAATCCCGTGAGAATGGCTTTCACTTCCGGCAAGCCGACCTTTAGGCCGGTCAGACGCTGAACTTCGGCAATCGGGAAGGTGATGACGGTCTCGGGGATCTCTTCTTCGCCCGAAATGACGGGCTCGCAAGCTTCCCCGCCACAGATGTCGAGCACCATGCGCGTGGCGAGCTCGAGGCCCGGCTCGGTGAGCGCCGGATCGACCGAGCGCTCGAGGCGGTAGCGGGCGTCCGATACGATACCCGTCTTGCGCCCGGTCTGGGCGATCAGGTCGGGGTCCCAGGCGGCGCATTCCATGAAGATGTTGACGGTCTCCTCGGTGCACGAGCTGCGCTCGCCGCCGAGGATGCCACCCAGGCAGAGCGGACCCTGGTCATCGGCGATGACGCACATGGTTTCATCGAGCGTGTACGTCTTGCCATCGAGCCCGTCCAGGGTTTCGCCGGGCCGCGCGTTGCGCAGGTGCGGGGTGCCCACGATTTTGTCAGCGTCGTAAGCGTGCAGCGGACGTCCACGGCCCTGCGAGATGAAGTTGGTAATGTCGGCAAGCGCATTGATCGGCCGCAGCCCTACCGCGCGCAGCCGGTCCTGGAGCCATTGCGGCGAGGGGCCATTCCTGACGTTTTTGATGAGGCGCCCGGCGAACTTGCGGATGGTCCTGGGTTCACCTTCAGCGAAGCGATGTTCGAGCGGCGCTATGGGGCTCGGGCACGTGGACGGCACCGGCTGGATCGCAGCATCGTGCAGACGGCCCAGACCAGCGGCGGCGAGGTCGCGGGCGATGCCGTAAATCCCGGTGCAATCGCCCCGGTTGGGCGTAATCGCAACGTCGATCACCACATCGTTGAGCCCCGCATAGTCGGGATAGGGCACGCCGACCGGCGCATCTTCGGGCAGTTCTATGATGCCGTCATGGTCGTCGGAAATCTCGAGCTCACGGCCCGAGCACAGCATGCCGTTGGACGCCTGACCGCGGATATTGCCCTTGGTAAGAGTGAAGTCCGAGCCGGGAATATAGGTGCCGACCGGTGCGAAGACGGCTTTCATTCCCGTGCGCGCATTGGGGGCACCGCAGACGACGTCGATCAGTTCGCCCGTGCCCGCGTCGACCTTGCAGACCCTCAACTTGTCGGCGTTGGGGTGCTTTTCGGCGCTAACGACTTGAGCCGTGACGAAGTCCCGCAGCCGCGCGCCCGTATCGATAACGTCCTCGACCTCAAGGCCGATCATGGTGAGCGTCTTGACGATCTCGTCCGCCGTAGCATCGGTATCGAGATAGTCCTTGAGCCATTCAATGGTGAATTTCATGAATCATGAGCCTGTTGCAGTGTTCAAGCGGACGCAGCCGCGCGGTACGGTGATATATTTCTGGCCGGTCAATCGTGGTCCCCGGGAACGGAGATGCCGGATTTGCGGAGGGTCTCGGGAATGTCATCGCCGCCGCTCGCTTTGAGGACCGTAATGTCGCCTTCGGTCTCGAGAACCACAGCCTTGACCTGCGAGATGTCGTGCACCCCCTGCTGGCGAAGGGCGGCCTGCACCTCGATATCGGCTACCCGTTCGCGCCGCATGTTGGCGCGCAAGAGCTTCCCTTCGTAAACCAGTAGCGTCGGCTCAGACTTTATTAGCCCCCGAAAGGCCGCCGAGCGGGTCGCCAGCCATGCCGTAAGCCATTGCAGGCCCACCAGCATCCCAAGCGCAAGCAGCCCCTCGGAAATCGTGGTTTGGGTATTGAGGATCGTAGTCGCCAGGATCGAGCCGACCGTAAAGACCAGCACGAGATCGAAAGCGTTGAGCTTGGCGATGCTACGCTTACCCGCAATACGGAGCAGCGCAACGAGCGAGGCAAAGCCGACCACGGCCTTGATGACGATCTGCTCCAGCGATGCCCAATCGTCGAACCACATACTGACTAGCTCGAAAGCCCCCCAAACAAAGTCGGCAAATCAAGCGGCCTGAACCCGTAATGGTCCAGCCAGCGTTGGTCGGCGTCGAAGAACGCACGCAGGTCCGGCATGCCGTATTTGAGCATGGCGAGCCTGTCGATGCCGATGCCCCAGGCGAAGCCCTGATAGACGTCCGGGTCTAGCCCGGCGTTCGAAATCACGTTGGGATGCACCATGCCGCAACCCAGAATTTCCATCCAGTCGCTGCCCTGGCCGATCTTGACGTCATTGCCCGAGCGGTCGCACTGGACGTCGACTTCCATCGAAGGTTCGGTGAAGGGAAAGAAACTTGGGCGGAAGCGGGTGGCGACACTTTCGACCTCAAAGAAGGCCTTCAGGAATTCTTCGAGTACCCAGCGGAGCTGGCCGATATGGGACGACTTGTCGATCACCAGTCCCTCAACCTGATGGAACATCGGGGTGTGGGTCTGGTCACTGTCGTTGCGGTAGGTCCGGCCGGGAATGACGACGCGGATGGGGGGATCCTGCGGCGGGGTCATGTAGCCGGCGGCGGGCTTTTGATTGGTCTGCTGCATGACGCGCACCTGCACGGGCGAGGTGTGCGTACGCAGGAGCTTGCGGCTGCCGTCGGGTCCGGGCTGGAAGAAGAAAGTGTCATGCATCTCCCGCGCCGGATGGCCTTCGGGGAAGTTGAGCGCGGTGAAGTTATAGTAGTCCGTTTCGATATCCGGGCCTTCGGCGATCGAAAAGCCCATGTCCGAGAAAATGGCGGTGATCTCGTCGATGACCTGGGAGACCGGATGAACGCGGCCGGAGGCAGCAGGAGCGGGCCGCAGGGGGAGCGTAACATCAACCGTCTCGCTCGCGAGGCGCCTGGCGAGGGCCTCGGCCCTGAGCTGCTCGCGGCGGGCATCGATCCTGCCCATGATCTCGTTTTTAAGACCGTTAATCGCAGGGCCCTGCTCCTTGCGCTCTTCGGGCGTCATCTTGCCGAGGCCAGCCAGAAGCGCCGAGACGGCCCCCTTCTTGCCCAGCGCTTCGACGCGCACGGCGTCCAGCGCGGCTTCGGTGTCTGCGGCATCAATCGCGGCGGAGAGGCGCGCCGAGAGGTCGGCGAGAGGTTCGGACATTTTCGTTCCAGCAAAAGGTCTTTGAAATGCGGGTGAAGCGGTAGCAAACGAAAAAGCCCTGCGCCACCCCCAAACGACGGGGAGCGGCACAAGGCTTTGATTTCGGCCTCAGCTTCAGACTGGGCGCGGATCGGAACGCGGGTTAGGCGTTGATCCGCTCATGGGTCGCTGCCTCGATCTCGCCGAGATAGGCAAGCGCACCCTTGGCCTTTTCAACGAGTGCGGCGAAGGCCTGCGGCTCGTGAACGGCCAGATCGGCAAGGACCTTGCGGTCCACGGCGACCTCAGCCCGGCTGAGGCCGTCGATAAATCGGCCGTAGGTCAGGCCGTGCTGACGCGCGGCGGCGTTGATCCGCTGGATCCAGAGCGCACGGAAATTGCGCTTCTTGGCCTTGCGGTCGCGGTACGCGTACTGGCCGGCTTTTTCGACGGCCTGCACGGCGGTGCGGAAATTGGTCGAGCGGCGGCCATAGTACCCCTTGGCGGCCTTGATGACCTTCTTGTGACGGGCGTGGGCGGTGACGCCCCTTTTCACGCGTGACATGTCTTTAGTTCCTCAAATCTGACAGCAGCCGCCTTAGCGGGCGTAGGGCATGTACTTCTTGGCGATCTTGGCATCGGGCTCGGAGAGCACCTTGGTGCCGCGATTGGTGCGGATGTACTTGGCGTTGTGGCTGATGAGGCGGTGGCGCTTGCCGGCGACGCCGGAAACGATCTTGCCGGAGGCCGTCACCTTGAAGCGCTTCTTGGCGCCAGATTTGGTCTTCATTTTGGGCATTTTGCTTCATCCTTTTAGTAAGGAGACCCCTTGGGGGCCATCGCATTCTGGATCGCCACGGCATGCCGTTTGGCCGGGCGGTCCGGTTGGAAGTGCGCGTTATAGGGATCGGGGGGCACAAAGGCAAGCGGGAAGTTGTGCGAGTAATGCCGAGCCTTGTTTGCCCAGCAACCACGCCATCCCCCCATCTCCTCGCATGGGGAGATGGTGTTGCCGATGGTCTGCAAGGACTGCCTGCCGTTTAGAACTCGGCCCAGTCCGCCTTGAGCGCCACATTGCCCTTGGCCGCTAAGGGCCGCTTACGCGCCGGAGCGGTATCAGAGTCGGCCTTCCAGCCGGCAATATCGGAGTGGGCACCCGCGAGCCTGAACGTCGAGACGACGCCGTCGAGTTCTGCGGCTTGCGCCTGGGACTGCTCGATGGCGGCGTTGGTTTCTTCAACAAGCGCTGCGTTGTGCTGGGTCATCTCGTCAAGCTGGCGCACCGCCTCGCCGACCTGATTTATGGCCGCGGACTGCTCCTCGCTCGCTTCAGATATGCCTCCCATCAGTTCAGCATTCTCGCTTACCGCCTCGCGGATGGCCTTCAGCGTTTGGGTGGCGCGGGCAACGAGTTTGGACCCGCCATCGACCTCGCTGGCGCTTTCCTCGATCAGCGCCTTCACCTCCGAGGAGGCTTCGGCAGCCGATTGCGCGAGACGCCGCACCTCGACCGCCACAACGGCAAAGCCCTTGCCCGCCTCACCCGCGCGCGCGGCTTCCACAGAAGCGTTCAGAGCCAGGAGGTTGGTCTGAAAGGCGATGTCGTCGATCATACCGATGATGTCGGATACCCTGGCGGACGATGAGGTTATCTTGTCCATGGCAGCGTTGGCCTCCGCCATTACCCCGCCACCAATTTCGGCGAGCCTTGACGCGTCGCGGGTTTTCTCGAGTGCGTCCTGCGCCTTTTTCGCGTTCTCACCAACCGTGGTCGCGAGCTGTTCCATCGAGGCGGACGTCTCTTCAATGGTGGCAGCCTGACGCGTAGTGCGCTCGGACAGATCGTTGGCGCCGGACAAGATTTCGTCGGTTGCCGTTCTGAGCCCGCCCGAAGCGGCTTTGATGCGCGACACGGTTTGCGCCATCTGATCGAGCGAAGCGTTGAACGCCTGACGAAGGGTTTCGTAATCCCCGGTGAACGCTGTCTCTATCCGGCCGCCAAGATCGCCCTCGGCCATCCGCCCAAGGCTGTCGGCCAACAGCTTCAGGATGGCTTCGGCGCGCTTGCGCTCGGTGATATCGGTCGCGAACTTGATGACCTTTCTGACCCGGCCCGCGGCGTCGAACACAGGGTTATAGGACGCCATGATCCAGATTTCCTTGCCGCCCTTGCCAAAGCGCCTGAATTCGGCGGCGTCGAATTCGCCGGCGCGCAAGCGCTCCCAGAACCGGGCATACTCGGCGCTCTTTTTATAGCCCTCCTCGACAAACATGCCGTGATGACGGCCTTTGATCTCCTCAAGCGTATAGCCAACTGTGGTGAGGAAATTCTCGTTGGCACCAAGGATTGTGCCGTCGGGTTCGAACTCGATCACTGCCTGTGCACGCGAGATCGCAGCAACCTGACCGGCGTGGTCCGCTGCGGCGTTTTTCTGCGCGGTGATCTCGGAGGCAAGCTTGATGACTTTGACCGGTCTACCGGATGTGTCGAAGATCGGATTATAACTGGCCTGCAGCCAGATTTCGCGGCCGTGCTTGCCGATTCGCCGGAACTCACCGGATTCGAACTCGCCCGCCCCCAGCCGCGTCCAGAACGCTGCATACTCCGCCGATTGTGAATAGGCGGGGTCGGCAAACATCCTGTGATGCTGCCCGGCGATCTCGTCGAGGCTGTAGCCTACAATCTTGAGGAAGTTGTCGTTGGCGGTGAGGATGGTACCGTCGAGCGCGAACTCAATAACCGCCTGGCTGCGCATGATCGCGTCGATCTTGCCGCGATCATCATGTGATCTGGTATTGCCCAATAGGCCTTGGAGCATAGTTGGCATAGCGATGACCCCCCTTCGCTGCCTGGCCGCGTCCCAGCCATGATTTCAGGTCGTCGTCAACATACATTAACTTAAAGTCTGCGTAGTTCTGCGGACCCTCTCCTCCACAGGAACACTTTCCGATTGGTATCACAATTCCCATAATAAGCATTTAACTTTGAATACGCAAAGGGCGCCGCCAATGGCGACGCCCCTGTCATAAGTTTCGCGGTAAAAGCGGGATCGGGTTGTGGCTAGAACTCGGACCAATCGTCAGCGACGGCGGCGCTGCCCTCGCTGAGGTAGGCCGCGCCGGAGCGGGCTTGCGCCTTGCGCGTGGACGCGGCGTCGGTATCGACGCTCCAGTTTTCAAGGTCCTTTGGTGCTGCGGGCGCGAGCCTGAAGGCGGCGACAATCGCATCGATTTCGGAAGCCTGCGCCTCGGTCTGCTCGATCGCCGCGTTGGTTTCCTCGACAAGCGCGGCGTTGTGCTGGGTCATCTCATCGAGCTGACGCACGGCGGTACCGACTTCGGAGATTGCGGACGCCTGTTCGCGGCTCGCTTCGGAGATCCCACGCATCAGAGTTGCGTTCTCGGCCACCGCGTCGCGGATGGCGACGAGGGTTTCGGCGGCCCGTGCGACCAGCGCCGAACCACCATCGACTTCCGATACGGACTGCTCGATCAGCGCCTTGACCTCCGAAGAGGCTTCCGCAGCACTCTGGGCCAGACGCCGCACCTCGACCGCCACGACGGCGAAGCCCTTGCCCGCTTCGCCCGCTCGCGCCGCTTCCACAGAGGCATTGAGCGCCAGCAGATTGGTCTGGAAGGCGATGTCATCGATCATCTTGATGATGTCCGAGACCTTGGCCGAGGACGTCGTGATGCGTTCCATTGCCGAAGTCGCCTTTTCCATGACGTGTCCCCCGTCCTCAGCCAGCGTCGCCGCGGCCTCGGTCTTGTTGAGGGCATCCCCGGCGTGTTCGGCGTTGCGCCTGACGGTTCCAGCCAACTGCTCCATGGCCGCTGAGGTTTCCTCGATCGTCGCCGCCTGGCGCGTGGTGCGTTCGGACAAATCGTTGGCACCGGTCAGAATCTCGCCGGTTGCGAGCTTAAGAGCGCGCGAGGTTTCCTTAAGCTTGCCTACGACGTCCGAGAACGCGTCGGCCATGGCGTTGGTGTTGGCTTTGAGCTCACTGAAGGCGCCGCTGTAGTCACCCTCGACGCGGCGCGAAAGGTTCTGCTCCGCCATGCTGGCGAGGACCGCTCCGGTTTCGGAAAGACCGGTCTCTACGGTTTCCATGAGCATATTGACGCCTTCGGCGAAGTCCTGAAGATCCTTTTCGGCGTAGGTCTTGTCGATACGGGAAGAGAAATCCCCGGCGACGGCTGCGGAAACCACATGCTGGATGCGGGCCTGCAGGTCGGCGCGCACGGCATTGGCCTCGGCCTCACGCCGCGCGGCTTCCGCCTTTTCCGCATCGGCCGCGAGCACGGCCTTGCCGTTGTCTCGGAAGACAGTGAGCGCGTCGACCATCTGGCCGATTTCGTGGCGCTGATTTTCTGTCAGTTCGATATCGAGATCGCCATCGGCGAGCCGGCGCATCATCGCGGCCATCTGGCGGATGGTCCTTGAGAGCCAGCGCCCGATGAAGAAGGCCATGGCAAGACCAGCGGCAATGCCCAGGCCCGAGACGGCGAGGACCGTCAGCGTAATGAGGTCCGCTTGTGCGCTTGCACTCGACCCGACGACACTTTCGGTCTCCTTTACCGTATCGAGAATTGCGTCGTAATCCGCCTGCATTTGCGGGCTTGCGACGTCGAGTTCTTCGGCATTGATGGCTCGGGCGGCCTCGCTCAGGCTCGCGTAGGTCTCGAACTGAGCATCGAAGGTATCGAGCTGGCTGGCGATAGCTTCGGCGATCGTTTGCACCTGGACATCGAGTGTCGCAAAGCGCAGTTCCTGAAGCTCGGCGCGCGTCGTATCAACGGCCGCGGTGGCAGCCTCGAGATCGGCCGCCGCGCCCGAGTTGGAGAACCGCTCGGCGTTCAAGCGCATGCTCATCAGCGCTTCCATGGCCTGGCCGGCATTCACCGCAGCGTCCGCGTCGTTAAGCGTTGCGAGGCGTTCGATCACCCCGGTCAATCTATCGCCCATTTCGACAGCGAGCGCGGTAAACTCCGTGCCCACCGTAGCCATTTCGGCTTCGACTTCGCGCAGGCGGACGAAGCTTTCTATATAGCCGCGGGCGAGTTCCTCAACATGCGCGATCGCCTCAAGCGCGGCCGGGTTGCCTTCGAAGCGCGCCAAGCCGTCAGCGTCGTTGGTCGCGACGTCCTCCATCCAGACGATGACCGACTGGGCGGTTTCTTCGCTTGGGTTGATGCGGTATTCGAGCGCGGCGAGCCGAGCCGCAGACAGATCGCTCACATAGTCGCTGAGCTCAAGTGTCTGATGGGCGGCTGCGCGGTAATCGTCAAAAATGGTGGAAAGCTGTTGAACGCCGATAAAGGCGGCCGCGCCCACCAGCGCGAGCAAAGCGATGATAGCGCCAAATCCACCATAGATCCGTTGCGCGATACTGAGTCTGGAGAGCATGTTCTAGTCCTGATAGTCCGAGCGGATGCGTCCTGCAGAACCATGGCTAGCGCCGTAGTGTTAAATTTGATTCAATATTCGTCCTTATTGTAGACGAATTCCGGCCATAATTGCGCATGCTTCAGGGCGTCGCCGTAGCGCCCAACAAAAAAGGTGGCCTTGCGACCACCTCCTCGATTGTTCAGCGATGTGCGAAGCGCTCAGCGCGGGGCCAGGACCATCACCATCTGGCGGCCTTCGGCGCGCGGTGTCGATTCGACCTTGGAGATCTCCTCGAACTGGTCGCGGACCTTGTTCAAAAGCTCTAGGCCGATTTCCTGGTGCGCCATTTCACGCCCCCGGAAGCGCATGGTGACCTTTACCTTGTCGCCTTCGCCAAGGAATTTTTCGACCGACCGCATTTTCACATCATAGTCGTGCTGATCGATATTGGGCCGGAGTTTGATCTCCTTGACATCGATCACCTTCTGCTTCTTGCGGGCCTCGGCCGCCTTTTTCTGCGCCGAGTATTTGTACTTGCCAAGATCGAGAATCTTGCAGACCGGCGGCTTGGCGTTGGGCGAGACTTCGACCAGGTCCATGCCGACATCCTCAGCCATGGCGATCGCCTCGGATGTGCGGACAACGCCGAGATTTTCACCTTCGGCACCGATCAACTGCACTTCGGGCACGTTAATGTCATTGTTTGCGCGAGGCCCGTCTTTCTGGGGCTGCACAACTCTCATCGGACGACGAATGGGCTTACATCCTTATCGTTTGTTGCGTTTGGGGCGAGATGGCTCGATCACTCTTATCGGATCGAGCGCATAAAATCTTGGTAATCGGGCGTAAAGTCAACAGGCAAACAGGGCAATAGCTCTACCCATTCGCTCGCGGCTTGCCCTTTGGCAAGGGTGTTGGTAGGCGTCCGCAAATCAACCGATTGAAAGGGACCGGCCATGGATGCGCGCGAAGACAACCTTGCCGTCGGAACCGGAGCAGAGGCCCGGGATATCGCCATTCTGCGCCGGGAGGGCAAGACGCCCGGGCTGTTTTGGCTCGGCGGGTTCAAATCTGACATGATCGGCTCGAAGGCGCAGGCGCTCGACGCGCTCGGCGAGGAGAAGGGCTTTGCCGTCACCCGGTTCGACTATTCCGGACATGGGGCTTCGGGCGGCGCATTTCTAGAGGGCACGATCAGCCGCTGGCTCGAGGAGAGCCTTGCAGTGTTCAGCTCCACCGAGGGCGAACAGATCGTCGTCGGCTCATCGATGGGCGGTTGGCTGGCGCTTTTGCTCAACCGCGCGCTCAGGGCGCGGGGCGAAAAGCGCGTGCGGGGAATTGTCCTGATCGCGCCGGCCGTCGATATGACGCAGGATCTGATGCGATCCACATTCACCGATGCAGAGCTTTTGGATCTCTGGGAGAAAGGGCGCGTCGAACAGCCGTCGGACTATTCGGATGAGCCGTATGTGCTGACGCGCGAACTCATCGAGGACGGGGAAAAGCACCTCATGTTCGGACAACCGATCCGGACCCATTGCCCGGTTGCCATCTTGCAGGGCGGCAAAGATACCGACGTGCCGCCGGCGCACGCGCTCAAGCTCGTAAGCCATCTGATTTCGGACCCCGTGACCTTTACGCTTATTCCCGACGGCGACCACCGGTTGAGCCGGGAGACGGATATCGAGAAGCTGCTGCAAACGGTACTGCGGCTGGTTTAGGCACCGGGAAACCCGGCATGTGAGGCTCATGGCTTGGCGTGGTTCCTAAGCCGTTTCAGTTCGGCCTTTACCGTTTCGGTATCCGCGCCCAGGCGCGGTGCCGGTTTGTCCAGAGACAATTCTGCGTCCGACATCACGATCGGCGTGCGCACGCCCGGCAGGCCGTCGATTGAGAGCTCCATGCCGCGCGCCTTGATCTGCGGGTCGGCAAAGACTTCGGCGACGGCGTAAATCGGACCGGCAGGAACGCGGGCGCCTTCGAGGGCAGCCAGGAGGTCGTCGCGGGGCCAGGTGCGGGTGCGGAGTTCAAGCGCTTCTGTCAAAGCCGCGCGGTTGGCAACGCGGTCGGCGTTGGTGGCAAAGCGCGGATCGGCGGCCAGCGCGGGCTGACCGAGGACGGTGACGAGGCGGGCGAACTGGGTGTCGTTGCCCACAGCGACGATAAAATGGCCGTCGGCGACCGGTAGTGTCTGATAGGGCGCGATGTTCGGGTGTGCGTTGCCGAGCCGCGTGGGCGAGACCCCGGTAGCGAGGTAGTTGAGCGCCTGGTTGGCGAGCACACCGGTCATAGCGTCGTAAAGCGCCATGTCGATGATCTGCCCCCTGCCCGTTTCCGCGCGCTGGGCGAGCGCGGCCTGGATGGCGATGACGCTATAAAGACCGGTGAAAATATCGGCGAAGGCGACGCCGACCTTTTGCGGCTCCCCCTCCGGGTCGCCAGTCAGGTCCATGATGCCCGACAAGCCCTGGATGAGGAAATCATAGCCCGCGCGAGAGCTGTAGGGGCCGGTCTGGCCGAAGCCCGTGATCGAACAATAGACGAGGCGAGGATTGGCGGGTGCGAGGCTTTCGTAGTCGAGGCCGAACTTCGCGAGGCCGCCGCGTTTGAAATTCTCGATGACGACATCGGCGGTGCCGACCAATTCCTTGACGAAGGCGAGATCGTCCGGCTCGTTGAAATCGGCGACGACCGAGCGCTTGCCTCGGTTGGCGGCGTGGAAATAGGCCGCCGAGCGATCGCCATCATGATCGATGAAGGGCGGGCCCCATTGGCGGGTATCGTCGCCGTTGGGAGATTCCACCTTAATGACGTCCGCACCAAGATCCGCAAGCACCTGCCCGGCCCACGGTCCGGCAAGGATGCGGGCGAGTTCGACGATGCGCAGACCGGCAAGCGGGTGGACCATTACATGAAGGCCTGCAATCCGGTCTGGGCGCGCCCCAGGATCAGCGCATGGACGTCGTGGGTGCCCTCATAGGTATTGACCGTTTCGAGGTTCTGGGCATGGCGCATGACGTGATACTCGATCTGTATGCCGTTGCCGCCATGCATGTCACGTGCGGCGCGGGCGATGTCCAGCGCCTTGCCGCAATTGTTGCGCTTGATGAGCGAGATCATCTCGGGCGCGGCCTGCCCCGCCTCCATCAATCGTCCGACCCGCAGCGCCGCCTGGAGGCCGAGCGCGATCTCGGTCTGCATG
Organism: Pelagibacterium xiamenense; assembly: GCF_021166475.1. Taxonomy (GTDB): domain Bacteria; phylum Pseudomonadota; class Alphaproteobacteria; order Rhizobiales; family Devosiaceae; genus Pelagibacterium; species Pelagibacterium xiamenense. Next base: position 473,226 of record NZ_JAJOYS010000001.1, on the reverse strand, counting down.
TCGGCGAGCTTTTTCTGGTAGAGCTGGGTGCCGGCCAGCGGCTTTCCGAACTGCTTGCGGTCGAGGCCGTATTGGCGCGCGCGCAGCCAGCATTCCTCCGCCGCGCCCATGACGCCCCAGGCGATGCCGTAGCGGGCGCGATTGAGGCAGCCGAATGGTCCCGTCAGACCGGAGGCATTGGGTAAAAGCGCATCTTCGCCGACTTCGACACCATCCATGACGATTCCGCCGGTGATCGATGCGCGCAGGGAAAGCTTGCCGCCGATCTTGGGCGCGGAGAGGCCCTTCATCCTCCTTTCGAGGACAAAACCCTTGATGGCGCCATCATGGGCCTCGGATTTCGCCCAGACGACGAAGACATCTGCGATGGGAGAGTTGGAAATCCAGGTCTTGGATCCCGAGATCCTGTATCCGCCGTCGATTTTTTGCGCGCGGGTCTTCATTGCGCCGGGGTCCGAACCCGCGTCGGGCTCGGTCAGGCCAAAGCAGCCGATCCATTCGCCGGCGGCGAGTTTGGGGAGGTATTTTTGCCGCTGTGCTTCGGTGCCGTAGGCGTAGATGGGGTACATGACGAGCGAGGATTGCACGCTCATCATGGAGCGGTAGCCCGAATCGACACGCTCGATCTCGCGGGCGATGAGCCCATAAGCGACGTAGCCCGCTCCGAGCCCGCCATAGGCCTCCGGGATGGTGGCACCCAGGAGGCCGGTTTCTCCCATCTCGCGGAAGATGGCGGGATCGGTTTCCTCGTTGAGATATGCGTCATCGACGCGCGGCAGGAGCTTGTCGGCGGCGAAGGCGCGGGCCGACTCGCTGATCATCAGCTCCTCGGTGTCGAGCTGATCGGTAAGGCGCAACGGATCGTCCCAGAGGAAGTCCGAGAGCGAGGGGCTGTCCTTTGTTGCGCGCGCGTCATCCATTGGCGATCCTCCCACGCCCCTATTCAATCAGGTTCAGGCGACCGCTGTCATCCTGTCGCGCTCGGAAAACGCGCGGCCGAAGCGGTTGGCGAGAAAATCGGCGAGCGGAATGTTCTCCTGCTCGACGAACCCTTTTTGCGGCAACTTGCCCGCTGCGAGCATGTCGAGCACCGTCGCGACGCCCGAGGCCGTTGTGATCTGAATGGCGCTACGCTTGTGCTGGCCGACATAGCCCGAGAGGATGGCGCGGGAGAATATCTCCTTTGCCGGTTTGCCATCTTTGGTACCGGTCACCTCGACATAGATCACGACAACGTCCTGATCGGTCGGTTTGACCGCGTGGCGCATGATTTCAAGCGCCAGGTCGCGGCGGTCCTCGAGGTGAAGATCCTTCAAAAGGAGCTTCATGATCTTGGCGTGGCCAGGGTAGCGGATTGTGCGGTAGTTGAGGTTTTTAACCCGGCCGAGCATTGCGTGCGGTGTGGAGCCCAATCCGCCGGAGGTGTTAAAGGCCTCGTATTTGATGCCGTCGATTTCGAGCTCTTCCAAATCTTCGAGCGGGGCGACTTCGACAAGCTTGCCGTCGACGATCGCTTCGCAGGGCTCGCAATATTCGTTGATGACGCCTTCAGGCGACCAGGTGAGCGCGTAGTTGAGCGCGTTGTCGGGGAATTGCGGCAGCGCACCGACGCGCATCTTGACGTCTTCGAGCGTATCGAAGCCGCGCGCAAGCGAATTGGCGGCGATGGCGATAAAGCCAGGCGCGAGGCCGCATTGGGGGATGAAGGCGGTGTGCGCGGTCGCCGCGATCTCCCTGACGCGACGGGTGCTTTTGACGTCTTCGGTCAGATCGAGATAGTGCACTTTGGCCGAAGCGGCAGCCTGGGCGATGCGGGTCGTCAGGTGATAGGGTGCCGCGCTCAGGACGGCGAATTTGCCGACGAGCACTTTTTCGAGCGTGCCGGGAGTTTCCACCTCGACCTTCTCGGTCCTGACGGTGCTGCTCACGGCGAGCGCGGCGAGCTGGTCGGCGTTTTTGTCGACGATGGTCACGGCGTAATCGCCCGATGCATCGAGCATATCCGCGATAGTGGCACCGATCCGCCCAGCGCCGACGACAACGATCTCTTTCATTCCTCTACCCTCCGATTCAAAGTCCCCAACCTTGAACCGTTAGAATGCCAGCAATTTTCGTTGATTTGCATTCGGCAGATCGTGTGAAATATGATTCAGAGCCTGCAATGTGCCGAAAATTAACGCCAGAATGACGAAAGTTAACTCGGATCGCAAACTTGTGGCGCTTTTGCGCGAGAATGCACGCATGCCCGTGACCGAGCTTGCGCGCAGGCTCGGGGTGTCGCGGTCGACGGTGCAGAGCCGGCTCGAGAAGCTCGAACGGAACGGCACGATCACCGGATATACGGCAAAACTCTCAGGAGATTATCTTGCCGCACAACTCCGCGCGCATCTGATGGTGACCGTCTCGCCGAAATATTCGGGCGCCGTGGTCAAGGCGCTCGAGGCAATCATGGATGTCAAAACGGTGCACTCGGTGAGCGGGAGCTTCGACATGATCGTCATCGTCGAGGCGCCCTCGGTTGCCGAACTCGACGCGGTCATCGACGAGATCGGCGCGCTCGAGGGGGTGGAACGGACGATGAGTTCCATCGTGCTCTCGACGCGGATCGACCGGTAAGCCGTTACCGCCGGATCTCGTAAAGCCGATACCGACCGTCATCAGGTGCGAAGGCCATCATGAAATGCTCGGGGCCGAGCTTATAAACACGGGCTACGGCGTCCATGTCGCGGTCCGCGTTGGGGGCATCCTCGCCCATATGAGCCGAATAGAAACGCTCCTCCTCGTACCCGTAATAGAGCGCTCCGGCGAAGAGATAGAAACGATGGTTGGGTTCAAGCGCCATCAACCCGCGATGGCGCTGGGAGCCGCTGTCTTTGTCAAAGACCAGCGCGCGAGCCTCGCGGAAGACGCGGGCGGGAAACCACGAATAGACAAAGGCGCCCAGATCGTCGACCTGCATCGAACGGACCCGCCAATTTCCCAAGAATTCTGCATCGTCCGCAATCGGCAGGCGGTCTGCGTCGAGCAGGGCGCGAATCTCCCTGGCCCAGGCCGCGATTTCCGCGTCCATCGGGTCGGCGGCGACGGCATCGAGTTGTGCGCGCAGCTGCTCCTCCCAACCCTTCATCGCGTTGCGGTCATCTGCATAGAGCGTATCGGCGAGGATGTCGTAATAAGCCTGCGCATCGACCGGCACGGTCTCGGTGCCAGTCACCGTGACCGGTGCGAACGCGACCATAAGGGCCAGGGCGGCGTGTCTGAGCATTGGCAGTCCTCCAATTCGGGCGTGTATCCTGTCCCGATTATCCTGAACTGCCAATGGCTGTTGGCTTTACGCCGCGCGCTGGATTTCCACCTTGCGGCCTGTTGTCTGCTCGAAGCAGTGCAGTGCGCTATGGGCCACATGCAAGGTCAGCGCGTCGCCGGGTTCACCCGGATGGATTCCCGGCGTGCGAACGACAATGTCCTTCTCAATCCCCTGCGCGCGGGCATAAACGAGGCTCTCGGACCCCACCAGTTCCACAGCGTCGAGGCTCGCATCGATTACGATATGCGGCTCGGCGGGTGCTTCGAGCGTCACGTCTTCGGGGCGCAGGCCGAGCGTTCCGGTGCTTGCCGGGATTGCATCGGGCAGGCCGACCCCCAACGCCTGCAGTTCCCCGACCGCGATAAGATTCATCCCGGGCGAACCCATGAACGCGGCGACGAAGAGCGACTGGGGGTTGGCATAGACATCGAGCGGCTTGCCCATCTGCTCGATCCGCCCCGCATTCATGACGACGAGCTTGTCGGCCAGCGTCATTGCCTCGAGCTGATCGTGGGTCACATAGACCGCTGTCGTCTTGAACGTGCGCTGCAGGCGGCGGATTTCGACGCGCATATGCCCACGCAGCTTGGCGTCGAGGTTCGAGAGCGGCTCGTCGAACAAGAACGCCTTGGGCTGGCGCACAATGGCGCGCCCCATGGCGACGCGCTGGCGCTGGCCACCCGAAAGCTGTCGCGGCTTGCGGTCGAGGAAGGGCGTGATCTCGAGGATGCGCGCGGCCTCCTCGATCCGCTCGGCGATTTCCACCTTGGGCGTGCCGCGGTTCTTCAAACCGTACGCGAGGTTTCCGCGCACGCTCATGTGGGGATAGAGCGCGTAGTTCTGGAACACCATGGCGATGTCACGCTCGGCGGGCTCGAGTTTGTTGACCACCTTGTCACCGATCTCAATGGTGCCATCGGTGATGGTTTCGAGCCCGGCGATCATACGCAGCAGCGTGGACTTGCCGCAGCCCGAGGGTCCTACGAGCACGACCAGTTTGCCATCGGGAATGGTGAGATCGATGCCTTTGATCGCTTCCACGCCGCCGGCATAGGTTTTTCTGACGTTTTTGATCTCGATACCGGCCATGGACTATTTCTCCGTTTCGACCAGGCCCTTGACGAAAAGGCGCTGCATAAAGATGACGACGAGGACGGGGGGCAGCATGGCCAGCACCGTCGCGCTCATGACAAGATTCCACTTGGGCTCGGCATCGGTGACGTCGGCCAGGCGTTTGATGCCCATGACGATGGTGTAGTAATCCGCGTCGGTCGTAATCAGAAGCGGCCAGAGATACTGGTTCCAGCCGTAGATGAAGAGGATCACAAAGAGCGCCGCGATATTGGTGAGCGAGAGCGGCAACAGGATATCGCGGAAGAATTTGAGCGCTCCAGCGCCGTCCACGCGTGCGGCCTCCATCAGTTCGTCGGGAACCGTCAGGAAGAACTGACGGAAGAGGAACGTCGCCGTCGCCGAAGCAATCAACGGGATCGTGAGCCCGGCATAGGAATTGAGCATCTTGAGATTGGCGACCACCTCGAAGGTGGGCAGGATGCGCACCTCGACCGGCAACATGAGCGTGATGAAAATCGCCCAGAACACCGTCTGCCGGAAGGGAAACCGGAAATAGACAATAGCGAAGGCCGAGAGGATCGAAATCGCGATTTTCCCGATGGCGATGGTGAGCGCCATAATGAGCGAATTCCACATCATCGTGCCCAAGGGCGGCGCGCCGCCCGTCGAGACGCCTTCGGTCAGCATGGTGCTGTAATTCTCGATCATGTGCGGCCCGGGCAGGAGCGGAATCAGGCCGGACAGGAAATCGGTTGGACCGTGGGTCGAAGCGATAAAGGCGAGATAGACCGGAAACGCGACGACGAACACGCCGGCGATCAGGACGAGATGCGAAAGGAAGGTAAGGAAGGGCCTGTTCTCGACCATGGCTCAGTACTCCACCCGGCGCTCGATATAGCGGAACTGGATGACCGTGAGCGTCACCACAATGCTCATCAAAACCACCGACTGGGCCGCCGACGAGCCGAGATTGAGCCCGATGAAGCCGTCATTGTAGACCTTGTAGACGAGGATGTTGGTGGACTGCGCCGGCCCGCCTTCCGTCGTGCCGTGGACAATACCGAAGGTGTCGAACATGGCGTAAACCACGTTCACCACCATCAGGAAGAACGTCGTGGGTGAAAGGAGCGGCAGGATGATTGTGAAAAAACGCTTCACCGGCCCGGCGCCGTCGATAGCCGCGGCTTCAGTGAGCGAATGCGGGATCGACTGCAGCCCTGCGAGGAAGAACAGGAAATTATAGGAAATCTGCTTCCAGCTTGCCGCGAGCACGATCAGGACCATGGCATCGAGGCGCGAAAGCGAGTGGTTCCAGTCGTAGCCGAACTGGTCGAGAATGTAGGGCAGAATGCCGATGGTGGGATTGAACATGAACCACCACAGAATACCCGCCACCACAGGGGCGACGGCGTAAGGCCAGACCAGCAAGGTGGTATAGGCACGGGCCGAGCGGATCATTCTGTCGACCGCCGCAGCCAACGCGAGTGCGAGGCCGATCGACACCACCGTCGTCGAGATCGCGAAAATCGCGGTGACCCAAAGCGAATTGAGGTAGGAGGGATCGGCGAAAAGCCGCTCGTAATTGTCGAGCCAGACAAAGGTCGTTCTGAACCCGAAGGCATCCTGCCGCAGGAAGCTCTGGTAGAATGCCTGGCCGGCGGGCCAGAGAAAGAAGATGGCCGTAATCGCCAATTGCGGGAGCACCAGTGCATATGGAAGCCCGCGATTGGTGAAGGTCGTGCGCTTGGTCTGCATAATGTGATCCGATCCAATAGGGCAGGCCCACACCCTGGAAATTGGGGTGCGGGCCTGTTCGGATGGCGTGCGGCTAGCTGTTGGCCGCTTCGAACTCGCGGATCAGAGCGTTACCGCGTTCAACGACGGCATCAAGCGCTTCCTGGGCGGTCTTGCTGCCCGAGAGCAGTTCCTCGAACTCTTCATCGATGATGGTGCGGATCTGGACATAGCTGCCAAAGCGCAGGCCCTTGGAGTTCTCGGTCGGCTCATTGAGCGTAATCTGCTCGATGCCGACGCTGGTGCCGGGGTTGGCTTCGTAATAGCCCTGTTCCTGGCCAAGTTCGTAGGCGGCCTGGGTGATCGGCAAATAGCCGGAGAACTGGTGCCAGTCGGCCTGAACTTCCGGCGAGGAAAGATAGGAGAAGAAATCCGCGACGCCGGCGTATTCGGCCTCGTCCTTGCCCTGGAGAACCCAGAGCGTGGCACCGCCGATGATCGAGTTCTGCGGAGCGCCTTCAACACTTTCATAATACGGCAACATGCCGTAGCCGACCTCGAAATCTGTTGCGTTGGCGACAACGCCGGCGCGGGACGCCGAGGAATTCATGTACATGGCGCATTCCTGCGCATAGAACATCGGAGGTGCGTTATCGCCGCCGACCGGACCGCCATACTGGAACAGGCCTTCGTCCTGCCAGTCCTTCAGGTTCGCCCAGTGCTGTACCTGCGCCGGACCATTGACAGTCAGTTCGGTCTCAAGGCCGCCGAAGCCGTTTTCAAGCGTGCCGATGGGCTGGTTGTGCCAGGCCGAGAAGTTTTCGAGCTGTACCCAGGAGATCCAGCCAGTAGTAAAGCCACACTCGGCAGCACCCGATTCCATGATCTGGCGCGAGAAGGCTTCAAGTTCCTCCCACGTCGCCGGAGGCGTCTCGGGGTCGAGACCGGCGGCTTCGAACACGTCCTTGTTGTAGTAGAGGATGGGGGTCGAAGAGTTGAACGGCATCGACAGCATATTGCCGTTGGTGTCGGTGTAATAGCCGACGACGGCGGAGAGGAACGCGTTCGGATCGAACGGCTCACCGGTATCATCCATGAGCTGATAGACCGGATAGATGGCGCCTTCGGCGGCCATCATGGTGCCGGTGCCCACTTCGAAGACCTGCACGATGTGCGGCTGCTCGCCCGCTCGGAACGCGGCAATGGCCGCGGTCATGGTTTCGGGATAGGTTCCCTTATAGGTGGGAACGACGTCGTACTCGTCCTGGCTGGCGTTGTAGCCCGCGACGATGTCCTCGAGTTTGGTGCCAAGCTCGCCGCCCATGGCGTGCCACCAGTTGATTTGGGTCTGGGCCAGGGCCGAACCGGCGCTTGCGCAAAGCGCCAAGGCGGCTACGCCCGAGGTGAGAATATGTTTATGCATGATGTTCTCCCGATCATTGCCTTATTGCGACCGCATCCGGCCGGTGGCCCGAGAGCCACGAGCCGATGCGTAGACCGGGCGTGCAAAGCTTCGGTGACAGTATCGTGATGATTGCATGACCGTGAAAACGCCCGCCGCAACGGCCGTGGCGCATTTCGGCAATCAATCGATGCCCTCCCTTCGGCTCCTCCTCCACGCCGCAATCCGAACGTCGGTCACTGCGCATTTTTGCGTCAGTGGCAGGACCCATTGTGACAATATTGTCATATTTGACAAGCGCGTAATGCACCCGCGTGCATCAGCGGCTGAAAACCGCCAAGAGTTCGACATGCGCACTGTGGAGAAACTGGTCGACCGGCGTCACCCTGCCCATGCGATATCCGCCGGCGACGAGGATGGCGGCGTCCCGCGCGAAACTCTGGGGGTCGCACGAGACATAGACGACGCGTGCAACTTTCGTGCCGGCGAGTTCTCTAGCCTGCGCCCTTGCGCCGGCGCGCGGGGGATCAATGATAACCGTATCGAAGCGGTTGAGCTCGAAGGGAGACATCGGATCACGAAAGAGGTCGCGCTTTTCCGCCGTGACCGCCTTGAGCCCCTTGGTCTTGCGGTGCGCCGCATCGAGGGCGGCGATGGCGGGGGCGTCGCTGTCCGCAGCGTAGACCGCCGAGCGCCCGGCGAGCCGCAGGGCGAAAGGGCCGACGCCGCAAAAGAGGTCGGCGATGGATTTCGCGCCCTTTGCCGCTTCGATCACGAGGCCGGCGAGCGTTTCTTCGGCCAGGGAAGTGGCCTGCAGGAAGCTGCCGGGCGGGATGGGGACGTCGGCCTCGCCCATGCGGATCGTGGGTACACGGTAGTTGAGCACGACCTCGCCGTTTATGGCGACGCGGGCGAGATCATACCGCGCGGCGGTTCTGGTCAGTTCGGCATTGGGTTTTATGCCCTTGCCCGATATCGCGGCATCGAGCCCCAGATCGGTCGCTGTAAAAGATACGTCGCACGGACCGATGGCGGCCGCTATGGCGGTGGCGATCTGCGGTGCGGCAGCAAGTGCGGGGACGAGGATCGGGCAGGCATCGAGCAGGCGGATGTCGTGACTACGCAGGCTCATGAACCCTGCACCGGTCTTGGTCGCGTGCAGCGTGGCGCGGCGGCGGCCGGCGCCGTGGGCCGGGACCACATCGGCAACCTCTGCCACGATCCCGGCGCGCTCGAGTTGGCTCGTGACCAGTCCGCGCTTCCACGTGCGATACTCGACGTCCGTGAGGTGTTGCACCTGGCACCCGCCGCAGGCGCCGAAATGCGGGCATGACGCGGCGATGCGGTCTGGACTTGCGGCCAGCAGTTCAACGAGGCGGCCGCGATTGCCGTCGATTTCGGCTCTGACGGTCTCGCCCGGCAGTGTGAAAGGGATGAAGACGCGGTTCGTATCGATAAGCGCGACGCCTTCGCCGCGATGACCGAGTGCCGAGATTTCGAGCGTCTTCACCTGGGGCATCAGCCGGCCAGCTTCTCGTCAACGAGGTCACGCTCGGGGATCGCTGGCTGGGCGCCTGGCTTAAGGCACGCGAGGCCGGCCGCGGTTGCCGCGAGTTCGAGAGCGGATTTAAGGGCCCTGCCCTCAGCGAGCCCGGCGGCGAGGTAACCCACGAAGGTATCGCCGGCGCCCACGGTGTCGACCGGGGTGATCTTCAAAGCCGGCACCTTGACGATGTCACCCGCCTCGCACGCAATGGCGCCCTTGCCACCGAGTGTCGCGACGACCGTGAGATCGAGCGTTTCAGACAGCCAGGCGACGGCCTTTTCCGGCGCCATTTCGGGAGCATCGAGCTTTTCGAGCAGCCCGGCCATTTCGCCTTCGTTGACGACGAGCACCGAAACGTCCTTGAGCAGGTCCCGCGGGAAATCGCGATAGGGCGCAAGATTGAGGACGACCATTGCGCCGGCCGCCCTTGCGCGCGCCGCCGCAGCAGCAACGCCTTCGAGCGGGGTTTCAAGCTGGAGCAGGAGGGTGTCCTCGGCGGTGATCCCAGCCTGGTCGAGCGCTGTGGCGCTCAGGCGGCTGTTGGCACCCGGAAGCACGGTAATCATGTTCTCGCCCGCGTCGTCCACGACGATCATGGCCACACCGGTATGACGGTCCATGCGGCGGACGAACGAGAGGTCGATCTCTGCTTCGCGCAGGAGCGCAAGCGCCCGGCCGGCGAATTCGTCCTCACCGATGCAGCCGACCATTTTCACCCCGGCGCCGGCGCGTGCAGCGGCAAGCGCCTGATTCGCGCCCTTGCCGCCGGGCGCGAATTCGAGCGTCGAGCCCAGAACCGTCTCGCCGGGCCGCATGAGCGACGGCGCGTGGCCGATGAGGTCGATATTGATGGACCCGTAAACAACAATCATTTTCCGTTCCCCCGTTTTTTGGGTTCTTGTGCCAGAGTGGCCGCGCGCAGTCCAAACGTTTTCAAGCGTGGCGCGTTCAGGCGCGGTTCATTGGCGGGATGGCATGACGCCAGCAACGCTATCCCGATCCAGGAGAACTGGCACATGAAGGCAATTGCAATTTTCGGAATGGCCGGCATCGCAGCGGCGCTTTTTGCCGGGGTTGCGCTTTCCAGGAGCGCGGACATTCATCCGCTCGTCGGCACCCACTGGTCCCTTTCCTCCCTCGGGGGCGCCCAGACGCCCGAAGGCGCCACCGCCACGCTCAATTTCGGTGAGGAAAACGACATCGGCGGGAACGGCGGGTGCAACGTCTTTGGCGGCTCGGTGACGTTCAAGGGCGAAGCCGGGCTCGACATCTCCGAGGTCTTTTCCACCATGATGGCTTGCGAGCCACCCAAGATGGAGCAAGAGCGGGCGTTTTTCGACGCGCTCGAGGCCGCAGCCGGCTTCTCGCTCGAAGGCGACACGCTAACGTTGCTTGACGACGGCGATGAAACGCTTGCGGTGCTCGTGCCGGCCTCAGACTAGGGGCGTCTGGCCCGGTCCGGGGTCCATCAGCCCGTGGACCCGGTCGGCGCCCATGCGCGCGAGCTTGAGCATCAGGGCCTTGCGCCGCGCGCCGGCCATGGTGTCGAGCGGGGCAGGACGCAGGATCGCGCCGTCATGGCCGTCGGCGACCATCAGACCCTCGGCGTGCGGGAAGATGTCGTCGAGTTCGGGTGGCTTGCAGAAAAAGAAGCGATCACAGAATGCGTGGTATTCGTGCCATTTGGCGTCGACGCGGAAATCCTGGACCGAGGATTTGATCTCGACAATCCAGATCTCGCCCTTGGGCCCGACCCCCAGTACGTCGGCGCGCCGACCGTTGGTCAGCGGGACTTCGGCATAACACGCCATATCGTGCACACCGCGCAAGAAGCGCATGACCCCGCGCTGGACGCGCAGCGCGGTTGCGGACTGACGGCCGTCGACAAGGACGGGGGCGGGCTCGGAATCGCTCATGGGGTCAGTTTACGCCTCATCGGGCAATCGCGAAACCGGGCCGGGCGCCGGCAATGAGCGGGGCATGCTCGGTCATCAGCGCGGCGATGCGTTCGAGCGTCTGGCGAATGGCGGGGGTATGGCGTTCGTCGTGATGCGCGACGAGCCATTGCTCGGTCGTCAGCGCGTCGATCAGTTCGCTCGCGCGTTTGAGCCGCGGGTCGGCGTCGCCGGCAAAACAGGGCAACACCGATATGCCCGCGCCCTCGGCGACGAGTTCGCGCACGGCGTAAACGCTGTTGCCCTTCAGGACGATGCGGCGGCCATGCGTGGCGCTGAGCCACCGCGCCGAGGGCGTCGTCGAGGTATCGCCCGAAAGCCCGACGACCGCCGTTTCCGCGTCCGCGTCGAGATCGACTGCACCGTAAAGCGCATAGGCGACCGAGCCGATGCGGCGTCCGGCCAGCGCGGTATCCTCGGGCCGTGCATTGCGAACGCCGATATCGGCGGCGCGGTGACCGATATCGATCCTCGCATTGGCGGCGACAAACTCGATCGCTGGCTCGCCCGGGCGCCAGAGGGAGCGGATGTGGCGCGCGAGAAAGTCCGTGGTCCAATTGCCGGCCGAAACGCGGATCGCGCGCTGGGACTGCGCGCCCTCTTTCCAGCGCTCGACCGCGACCATGGCGCGCTCGACCTCCTCTGCGACCCCGAACAGCTCCTCGCCGGCCGCCGTCATCCGGTAACCCGTCTGCAAGCGGGTAAAGAGCGGCACGCCGACGCGCCGCTCGAGCGCGGTGATCCGCCGCCCTAGCGTTGCCGCCGACAAACCGGTTGCGGTACGGGCTGCCGACAGGCCGCCAAGCCTGCTTACGGCCAGAAACAGGCGGAGATCGTCCCAATCCATCGGTTATTGCATTTTTGAAAAACCAGTTGCGATCCCGGTCGTATCATGCGGCTCGTCCATTTGGCAAACTCCAAACGTGCACCTACCACCCCTGCGGATCGGCGGTGCGTTTGTCCTTTTCATTCACACAATAGCCGGCGACCGGGACCACCTCCCTATTTCGCGATCGGTTTTCGCCGGCATCCTAGGAGTTCCGATGCTCAGGATCATTCTGGCTCGGCTTGCCCTATGGCGGGCCTATCGCAAAACCTACCAAAGACTGCAGGGGCTCGATCGTACCCTTCTGGCCGATGTCGGACTGGCCGATCTCGACCTGCGCGAAGTCAGCCGCACCGCGGCGCGGCACGGCGGAACGATTCCGCTCTATCAAATCGTCAGGGCGTATTACGGCGAGGACATCCGCAAGCCCGTGAAATTCGCGCTACGCAGTGCCGGACGGCACACACCGGCGGAGACATGCAGCGAGGGACGGAAGGAGGCCGCATGATCACCCCCGCTCATCCTTGGGCGAGCCCATCACCACATAGGTCGTAATCGCCGTAACCTGCGGGAGGGTGCCGAGGACGTCGGTATGGAAAAACTTGTAGGCCGCGATATCGGCGACTTCGACGCGCAGCAGATATTCCACCGTGCCGGTGATGTTGTGGCATTCGACGACTTCGGGGGCGCGGGCGATTGCCCGCTCGAAGGCCTCCTGGCTGACCTTCGTGTGATCAGAAAGGCCTACGGCGATGTAGGCGAGAAAGCCGCCGCCGACGCGGGTGCGGTCGATGCGGGCGCGGTAGCCCTTTATGACACCGGAGCGCTCGAGTTCCTGCACGCGCCGGAGACAGGCGGAGGGCGAGAGCCCCACGCGGTCGGCGAGATGCACGTTGGGCTGCCGCGCGTCGCGCCGCAGCTCACGCAATATATGTTCGTCGATTGCATCCAGTTTCACCATAAGTTGCACAATTAGCCCGTCTGGCGATCAGAACGCAATCCTGTAGCGTGTGCCCGTCGCTAATATTGCGTGCATGATCGAACCCGCTATCCTCCTCCCCTACCTTGCGTTCTGCATCGTCATGAGCGGCACGCCCGGGCCCAACAACACCATGGCGCTCACCTCGGGTGTTCGGGTCGGGCTTTGGCGCTCGATGCCGCTGGTTGCAGGCATCGCACTAGGCGTGGCGCTGCAGCTTCTTGCCATAGGGCTGGGCCTGGGTGCGATTTTTGACGCAGTGCCCGCCTTGCACGATGTGCTGCGCATCTGCGGGTCGGTGTACCTGTTGTGGCTTGCGATAAAGATCGCGCGCAGCGGCCCAGTGCGCCCGGCAGCGGAGGACCGGCCACCCGTCGGGTTTGCGGGGGCGGCGGCATTTCAGTGGGTCAATCCGAAGGCATGGGCAATCACGACGAGCGCGGCGGCGGCCTATCTGCCCGCCGCCGACTACCTGGCCAATGTCGGCGTTGCCGCCGTCATCATGGCGCTGGTTGCGATACCCTGCGTGTCCGCCTGGGCGGCCTGCGGAACGGTCCTGCGGCGCTTTCTCGTGCAGCCGGGCTATGCCCGCGCGTTCAATATCACGGCTGCGCTGCTGCTCGTCGCGGCGATCGGACCGATCCTGTTCGGCACGCGCGCGGCTTGACCGGTAACGCCCAGACACACATCGGCGACAGTCAGGTTTTCGCCGTTGCCGCAGTTGAGAACGTTGACCCGCGTGCCGAAGGCAATGTGCGGTTCGCGGCGGTGAGCGCGTCGGGATTCGTCATTTCGCCCGAGGCGGTGGAGTTGCGGATGGCACCTTGAGACGCCGCCGCATGGGGCGGAGGACGGGGGGACGCGGCGTGTCTGGTGCACTGACGCAACGACTCCACATCCACCGGAATGATTCTACTATTATTGAAGGGGAACCATGCCGCGCTTTTTATAAAAGCGGATGGCGCTTTCGTTGGCCCGATCGACTTTGAGGTCGAGATGGGGATGATAGCGATTTCTGCAAGCTTCGAAGCTGCGCAGGAGGAGGGCTTCGCCGATGCCTCTGCGGCGCCAGTCCGGCGCGACGACGAGGTCCTTGAGAAAGCCCGAATTCCAGCAATGAGCGAGTCCCACCAGCCCGCCGTCGGCGGCCTGGGCGACGAAGATCAGTTCGGCGTCGTATTCGGGGTCCGACAAGAGCCGTGCACGCCAGTCGGCATAGGGCGGCACGGCATGGCCGTTCGGTGCATATCCGTCGAGCATGACCGCGTGGAGTTCCTCGGCCATCGTCTCCGAAAACGGCACGAGCACGATGCCATCGGGCCAAACCGGCTCGGGGAAAGGGCGCGTGAGATCGCGCCGCATGCGCAGGGGGCCGCTCATAATGCACGGCAGATTAGCAGGTTTTGACGGCGAACTTAAGGCTGTCGCCGGGCCCGGAACAGGGGCTTAGAGTGCAAGTTCCGCCCGCACCAGCCCGCCATGCTTTTCGAGGAAGGCGACGATCTCGTCGACGCCCTTGCCGCGCTTTAGGTCGGTGAAGACGTGCGGCTTGCCGGATCGTCCGCGGCGGGCGTCAGCGTCCATCACCGCGAGATCGACCTCGACATATGGTGCGAGATCGGCCTTGTTGATCACCAACATGTCCGAGCGGGTAATGCCCGGACCGCCCTTGCGCGGGATCTCCTCGCCCTGGCAGACGGAAACGACATAGAGCGTCAGATCGGCGAGATCGGGTGAGAAGGTCGCCGCGAGATTGTCGCCGCCCGATTCGATGAAGACGATGTCGAGGTCCGGAATACGAGCGTTGAGTTCGGCTATGGCACGCAGGTTGATCGAGGCGTCTTCGCGAATAGCGGTGTGCGGACAGCCGCCGGTTTCCACTCCGATGACGCGTTCCTCGGGCAACGCCTGGAGCCGCGCCAGCATCATGGCGTCCTCTTTCGTGTAAATGTCGTTGGTGATCACACCAACCGAATAATGCTCGCGCATGGCCTTGCAGAGCTTTTCGGTCAGGGTCGTCTTGCCCGACCCCACAGGGCCGCCGATGCCGACGCGCAAAGGTCCGTTCTTGCTCATGATCGAAATATCCTTACTGGCAAGTCTTCGTGCTTGAGGCTTGCAATATCGGTGCCATAGGCGAGCGATCCGATATCGGAAATCTGCGCCCCTAAGGCCCAGTCGGCAAGTGCTGCGATTTTGGATTCGAGCGCAGCCTGCAGTGTGACGCCTTCGGTCTGCCCGAGCGGCACAAGACGGATGGCGACGGAGATTTGCTGGCCGGCATACGCATTGACGAAACCGGCGATGGCGGATGCAGCATCGATTCGGTGCAGGCCGGCCATCGCGCCCACTGCGACGGGCAGGGCCATGGGTGCGGCGAGCGTTTCGGCCAGGCGCGCCGGCACGTCGACGGGCCAGGCGCTTGCGGCGTCGAGGAAGGACCGCGCCTGCTCGCGCGTTTCCTTGTCGCGTTCGACGGAACTCTGCAGCGCGAGGGCGAGAGCGTTGGCTGCGCGCACCGCGTCCACATCGTCATTGACCAAGGCGCGGGCAGCGATGCCTACAAAAGCGGCATCGTTGCGCACCGGGCCGGCGTGAAGTTGACCTTCGAGCCACGCCCTTACATCGCCGATGGTCGTAATGCGTTGCGCGGCGATCGCGGTTTCAAGCCCCTGGCTATAGGCAAAGCCGCCGATGGGGAAGGCCGGGGAGAGCCAGGTCAGAAGCCGGACAAGCGCGGCCGTTTCAGTCATGGTGGTGATGATGATGGTGGTGGCCTTCCCCGCCCGAGTAGGCGCCGCGCACAGGCGAGAAGGGTTCGACAATTTCGCGGACGGTCGCGCCAAGGCCCTCGAGCATATCCCGTATGACGTGATCGCGGCCGATCAGAATGCGCTTTGGGCCGTGCGCCTCGCCCTCGATCTGGCACGGCAGGTGCCGGTTGCCGATGTGCCAGCACAGTTCCATGATGTGGAGCGTGTCGCGGCCGGTAATCTCGTAGAGGTTTTCCGCGGCGGCGACGATCTCGACGATGCGGCCATTCTCGAGCACCAAAACGTCGCCGGTCTCGAGCGCGACAGTTCGCGGCAAGTCGACGAGCACCTCCTCGCCGCCGGTGAGCGTTATGAGCCTGCGGCGGATGGCGCGCTCGTCATGGGCGAGTACGGCGACGCCGAACGGCTCGCCGCGGGCGTGGCCCTTGTGATCGTGATCGATGGCGCGCATGGCGGATGACCCTTTCCGGATCGGCATTTTCAGTCGCCCGATCCAAGCAGGAAGCGTGCCAGCGGGCAAGTCCCGTCAGGGGGTGTCGGTCGCCGCGATGCAGGAGGCCGGCTCGGCATCCTCCTCTGCCATCTCGTCGATCAGCTGCGCCTCGTTGCCCGTCGTCCACCAGACGTACTGGCCCGACGCATAGCGGGCGCCGGAACCGGAGATGACGTTGACGAAAATCAGCTTTTCGCCCTCGATGGGAACGAGCGCGAGGAAGATCGGGTGGGCGTTGACATATTCGACCGTAAGCGTCTCTTCAAGACCGTCGCAGGTATAGCGGACAACGTCGCGCTGCGCGTTGCCTTCGAGCTCAAGAACGAGCTGCATGGAGGTATCGACGGCGAAGACCGGGGTGGCCATAAGCGTCGCGGCGGCGGCAAGGGCAAGGGTTTTGAACGTCATCTGCGGGTCTCCCGGGATGCAAATCACCTTTGGGGAGTCTAGCACCGGCTTTGCGGAACGAGAATGACGGGCGTTCACATTGCGATCAGCGCGTAGGCGAGCCCGTATGCGATGGCGCCGAAGACGGTGGCGAGGGCGACGTCGCGCCGAAAGGCAAAGCCGGCGACGGTCGCGGCGATGCCGATGGCGACGGGGGCGAGGACGGTCATGTCCGGCTCGAGCATGGGCAGGAACGAGACCGCGAAAAGCGCTGCGATGGCGGCAGGGCCGGTCGCGGCGAGGAAGCGGCTTACCGGTCCGCCGGGCCGTCCCGCGGTCAAATCGATCTTGGTGGGCAGAACGCGGAAGACCCACGTACCAATGCCGACGATGAGCGTGATGATGACAAGGTCGGCGTTCATCGTTCGAGCCCTCTGATGCGGACGAGACCCACCAGCGAGCCGGCGATCATGCCCGCCACGATGCCAACCGTGGTCGAGAACACGAGGCTGGCCGGGATGGTGACAATGACAGAAGCGATGATTACGGCCAGTTGCTTGCGCGAAAGCACCGCAAGCAGCATGGCGAGGAACAGCGCGGGCAGCAGGAAACCGAGAGCGGCATCGACCGCGGGAAAATCCTCGACCGCGCCGCCCCCGAAAATCGCCCCGGTACCCGTTCCGGCCGCCCAGGAGAAGTAGGGCCCAATCCCGAGCCCCAGCATCCAGCGCTCGGAAAAATTCTCTTTCGACCGGCTGACCCCGACAATGGCCGCGCCGAAGGCGCCGTCGGACAGCCAACCGCCCCAAAGCCAGGAGAACCGGGTGGCGGCCCTCTCCTTTGCGGCTTCGAGGATGGCGGGGCCATAGAGCACGTGGCGAAGGTTCATCGCCAGCACCGACAGCGCGGAAACGATCACCGGCGCGCCGCCGGTCAACAGCGCCAGGGCGAGAAACTGCGCCGCGCCTGCGTAGATTACGGCGGATACAAATACCGCCTCGAGCGGGGACAGCCCTGCCCGCGCGGCGGCGATGCCGAAGGAAATGCCGATGGGGAAATACCCCAGCGTTATGGGCAGGGATTCGCGGAAACCGGCGCGGAAAGTGGCGGATGGGGTGGGCATGGGGCTGTCGATGTAAGAATTTGCGCGCTTGAGGTATAACCAAGTTTGAAGGTTGCGCACAGACTTACTGTTTTAGAGAGGATTGATCGCCTGGTAACCGCCCCTCGGGATCATAGGCGCGCGAGGTACGGCAAGCGGCAAGATTCGCCGAGCCGCACTGGCAAGTCATCGGCGCTTGCATCTTCCGCGACCCCGACTTGCCGTGCCGCGAGCAGCAAGATGTCGAGCGCGGTTCCTAAAACAGGAAGTAGCGCTGCGCCATGGGTAGAACGTCGGCGGGCTCGCAGGTCAGAAGTTCTCCATCGGCGCGCACCTCGTAGGTTTCCGGGTCGACGTCGATGTGGGGCGTAGCGCTGTTGTGGATCATCGACGCCTTGGAGATGCCACCGCGGGTATTTTCGACCGCCACGAGTTTCTTGGCGACGCCCAGCCGGTCGCGCAACCCCGCCTCGGCCGCGGCCCGGGAGACGAAGGTGACCGAAGAGTTGGTCCTGAGCTTGCCATAGGCTGCGAACATGGGGCGGTAGTGCATGGGCTGCGGGGTGGGGATCGAGGCGTTGGGGTCGCCCATCGGGGCGGCGGCGATCGAACCGCCGAGTAGCACCATATCGGGCTTCACGCCGAAAAAGGCAGGGTTCCAAACGACGATGTCGGCGCGCTTTCCGGTTTCGATGGAGCCGACATGGGCGCTGACGCCGTGGGTTATGGCGGGGTTGATGGTATATTTGGCGATGTAGCGCCGGGCGCGCGCATTGTCGTTGTCGCCGGTTTCCTCGGGCAGCCGGCCGCGCTGGCGCTTCATCTTGTCGGCAGTCTGCCAGGTGCGGATGAGCACTTCGCCGACGCGGCCCATGGCCTGACTGTCGGACGCGATGATCGAGAACGCGCCCATATCGTGGAGGATGTCTTCGGCCGCGATCGTTTCCTTGCGGATGCGGCTTTCGGCGAACGCAACGTCCTCGGGGATCGCCGGGTCCAGGTGATGGCAAACCATCAGCATATCGAGATGTTCGGCGATGGTGTTGCGGGTATAGGGGCGCGTGGGGTTGGTCGAGGAGGGAATGACGTTATTGAAGCTCGCCACCTTGATGATGTCGGGTGCGTGCCCGCCCCCGGCGCCTTCGGTATGGAACGCATGGATCGTGCGGCCCTTGAAAGCGGCGACCGTATCTTCGACAAAGCCGGATTCGTTGAGCGTGTCGGTATGGATCATCACCTGCACATCGAAGGCGTCGGCAACCGAGAGGCAGTTGTCGATGGCGGCAGGGGTCGTGCCCCAGTCCTCGTGCAGCTTGAGGCTCGAGGCGCCTGCAAGAACCATCTCCTCGAGCGGAGCGGGGAGCGAGGCGTTGCCCTTGCCCGCGAGCGCCAGATTCATGGGGAAGGCGTCAAAGCTTTCGATCATGCGCTCGATGTGCCAGGCGCCGGTGCAGGTGGTCGCCAGCGTACCGTGCGCCGGCCCGGTGCCGCCGCCGAGCATGGTCGTAACCCCGCTCATGAGCGCTTCCTCGATCTGCTGGGGGCAGATGAAGTGGATGTGGGAATCGAAGCCGCCGGCGGTGACGATCTTGCCTTCGCCGGCGATAATTTCCGTTGTCGGGCCGATGATGATGGTGACGCCGGGCTGCGTGTCGGGGTTGCCCGCCTTGCCGATGGCGGCGATGAGCCCGTCTTTCAATCCGATGTCGGCCTTATAGATCCCTGAGTGATCGAGGATCAGGGCGTTGGTGATGACGGTATCGACGGCCCCTTCGGCGCGCGTGACCTGAGATTGCCCCATGCCATCGCGGATCACCTTGCCGCCGCCGAACTTCACCTCCTCGCCATAGGTGGTGAGGTCCTTTTCGACTTCGATAACGAGCTCAGTATCGGCAAGCCTGACCTTGTCGCCGGTGGTGGGCCCATACATGTCTGCATATAAAGCGCGGGAGATTTTGGCAGGCATGACTTATTTCCTCACTCTTATGGGCATATCGGGCACTGCCACAAAATTGCCTTGAAACCAGATCGCACCGGCGACGTTTCTAACCTCCAGAGGGGCGGTAGAACCCAACCTGAAACGGAGGATATTCCGATGAAAAAGCTTTCTGTTCTTGCTCTTGGCACCGCGCTGACCCTTTCGGCGCCGCTCGCAATTCAGGCTGCAGGCCTTAACACGGACGCTGACGCCGGTGCGGATGCAAGCGTCACTGTCGCTCAAGACTCCAATGTCGACGCTGGTGTCGACGCCAACGTCGGTGTGGACGCCGAAGCCGGCGCTTCGGGTGACGACAGCGGTATTGGAGCCGATGTTGAAGCCGACGCCACCGGCTCTGTGAGCCACAGCTATGACGATGCTGTCGCGGCCATTGAAGGTGCGGCGGGTGCGTTGCCCATGCTCGAAACCGCCACGAGCTTTGAAATCGTGGCCCTTTCCGAGCTGTCCCAGGGTGAAGCCGCCGACATGAGCGCGGTGACCGAAGCCCACACCGCGGCCGAAGCAAACCTTGCCGCGCTTCATGACGCCGTTTCGGCCAACGCCGAACTGATGGCGGCTCTTGAAGCCGAGGGTTATGCGGAAACCGACGTGGTCGGCATCTCGACCGCTGCTGGCGGTGAGGTCACGGTCTTCGTTGACGCATAACACCACCGAACGACCATGATTACAGGGGCGGAGTGCTGCGGCGCTCCGCCCTTTTTGCGTCCTCGTCCACCTGTACGCAGAGCCCCCCGTCATGAGAAACCTACAATGATCCCATGATCTTCTGGTTGAAGCCGTAGACGGTTCTGCCACCTGAAATCGGGATCAATGTAACTTCACGGGTTTGGCCGGGTTCGAAGCGCACAGCGGTACCGGCGGGAATATCGAGCCGCATGCCGCGGGCCACTTCACGGTCGAAGTCGAGCCCCGCATTGGTTTCAAAGAAGTGGTAATGACTGCCCACCTGGATCGGGCGGTCGCCGGTATTGGCGACCTCGAGCGTTACCGCTTCACGATCCGCGTTGAGTTCGACCTCTCCGGGCGCGGGAGTAACTTCTCCGGGGATCATCTTAACCCCCGATGGCAAGCCAGAGCCCACCGAGGCCCGTCGCAGCGCCGGCGGCGCGCATGAGCGTTTTGGCATGACGGCCCTTCATGAGCCGCGCGATGGCGAGGCCCAGCGCAACACCGCCTGCGTGCAGCAGCGCGGTGGCGATGACGAAGCCGATGGCGAAATCGAGCGCACCGGCCGCGCCGAGTTCGCCACCATGGGCGTGACCGTGAAAGAGCGCAAAGAACGCGACGATGCCCGCGACGCCGATCGTTGGGATCGGCAAGGCCAGCGCGATCATGATGCCGATAAAGATCACCGAAGCGAGAATGACCGGCTCCACGAAGGGCAGCGGCATGCCGGCGATCGCGGCGCCGAAGCCGAGCGCCATCGTTGCAACGAAGGCGAGCGGCACGGCCCAGAGCGCACGGCCACCGACGCTGGCCGCCCAAAGGCCCACAGCGACCATTGCAAGGATGTGATCGAGCCCGAAGAGCGGGTGCGAAAACCCGGCGGCGAACGATCCGTGCGTTGCCGGATCGAGATGGGCGAAGGCCGGTGCCGTGGCGGCGAGAACGGCAAGGGCCGCAAGTGCAATGCGCTTGATCATGAAAAAGAACTCCTAGCGGATCGGATCGTGGACGGTGACGAGCTTGGTGCCGTCGGGGAATGTGGCTTCGACCTGGATGTCGTGGATCATTTCGGCGACGCCATCCATCACCTGGTCGCGGGTGAGAACGTGCGCGCCGGCTTCCATGAGCTCGGGTACGGCGCGGCCGTCGCGGGCGCCCTCAACAACGAAATCGGTGATAAGCGCGACGGCTTCGGGGTGGTTGAGCTTCACGCCGCGTTCAAGCCGCCGCCGCGCGACGACCGCCGCCATGGCGATCAAAAGTTTGTCTTTTTCCCTGGGTGTCAGGTTCATACGCCGTTTTGTCCCCCTATAATGTCCAGAGCCGCGGCACCGCGTTGCCCGCGGCGAGCGCCGCGATGGCCGGCATGACGATCTTGCGCAGACGATAGCCCGAAGGGGCAGCCGCGCGCATGACGATTTTTTCCCCGATGCGGCTCGCGCCGGCGGTTTCGAATGGCGAGAGGATAGCCTTGAGCGCTTCGATGTGCCGCTCGGCGTCATCCGCGACGTAGCAGAGCGTCGCGTAGGCCCGCGCGCCGTTCAGCAGCGCGATATTGGCACGTGCCAGGGCGTCATTGGCGTTCAACCGGCTGGCTTCGGCGTGGATCAGATGCCCGCCGCGCCGGACGTGCCAGGTGTCGGAAATCGCGGCGGAAACCGCATCTTCGCCGGAGGCCTCGCGTCCGAGAATAACCGCCTCGAGCCCGAGGAACGTGGCGTCGGCCGCAAGATCGACGGCGAGCGTACGGTCGAGCCGGGCGCCTTCGAAAAGGATGGTTTCCTGCGGTAGCCAATCGAGGCGTGCGCGCGGCCCCGCAGAGAGCGTCGTGCGCACCTTGGCGGCACCACCGATCGAGCGATAAATGCGTTCGCAGGCCTGGGTTGTGGCGACAAGGTGCGCACCCTCGCCGGCCGAACACGTCCAGTCGATGCGATCGCCGCCGGTCAGTCCGCCCGAGGAGTTGATCAGCACCGCGTCGAGCCAGTCCCCGTGGTTCTTCGGCGCGCGGATTTTCGCGCAGCCTTCCTGATAGAGCGTATCGAGCGCGGAAACGCCTTCACGGGTCTTGGCGGCGATGCGGCCAGCCCCATAGGCACGCTGGTGACTGCCGGGTACGGTCTCTTCGGTTTCGAGCTTGTGCAGCATCAGACCATCAGGTGCCGTTTGACTTCGGGCAAGTCGAGATCGCTTGCGGGACCCGAGTGCATGATCTCGCCGCGGTCCATGACATATATATCATCGGACAGTTCGCGGCAGAAATCGAGATACTGCTCGACGAGGAGAATCGTCATCCCCATCTCGTCGCGCAAAAACTGCAGCGCGCGCCCGATGTCCTTGATGATCGAGGGCTGGATGCCTTCGGTGGGTTCGTCGAGCACGAGAACTCTGGGCCGGGTCACCATGGCGCGCCCGATTGCCAGTTGCTGCTGCTGGCCGCCCGAGAGGTCGCCGCCGCGGCGCGAGAGCATGGATTTGAGGACCGGGAACAACTCGAAGACCGCCTCGGGGATGGAGCGGTCGCGCGGCTTGATCGGCGCGAAGCCGGTGAGGAGGTTTTCCCTGACCGTCAAGAGCGGGAAGATCTCGCGGCCTTGCGGCACATAGCCGATACCCATCCTGGCGCGGGTATAGGGGGCGGATTTCTTGAGCGGCGTATCATCGAGCGCGATGGTGCCGGCAGCGATGGGGTGGACGCCGGTAATGGCGCGCAGGAGCGAGGATTTACCGACGCCGTTGCGGCCGAGTACCGAGGTGATGCGGTTGGGCCTGGCTTCGATGGTGACCCCGCGCAGGGCCTGTGCAGCGCCGTAGAAAAGGTCGATATCGGTGACGGTTAAATGGGTCATGGCCTCTTATCTCCCCAGATACCGCTCGATGACCTTCTCGTCGGCGCTCACATGGGCAAGCGAGCCCTGAGCCAGCACCGAGCCCTCCGCGAGGCAGGTGACGCGGCAGTCGAGATCGCGCACGAAGCTCATGTCGTGTTCGACGACGACGACGGAGTGGTTTTTCGCGATGACCTTGAGGAGCTTCGAGGTTTCCTCGGTCTCGGCGTCGGTCATCCCCGCCACGGGCTCGTCGACGAGCAGCAACTTGGGATCCTGCGCGAGCAGCATGCCGATCTCGAGCCATTGCTTCTGGCCGTGGGAGAGGTTGGCGGCGAAGTCGTTCTTGCGGTGGGTGAGCCGTACGGTTTCAAGGATTTCCGCGATCCTGCCGGTATCGCTCTGCCCGCGTGCATAGAACCAGGATGCGAAGACGCCGCGGGGGTTCTTGAGCGCAAGCTCGATATTGTCCCAGACCGTATGGCTTTCAAAGACGGTGGGCTTTTGGAACTTCCGCCCGATGCCCAGGTTGGCGATTTCGGCCTCGTCCTTTTTTGTGAGGTCGATCCTGCCTTCGAAATAGACCTCGCCCTTGTCCGGGCGCGTCTTGCCAGTGACGATATCCATCATCGTCGTCTTGCCCGCACCGTTGGGGCCGATGATCGCCTGTAGTTCGCCGGGCTGGACCACGAGAGAGAGGCTGTTGAGCGCCTTGAAGCCGTCGAAGGAAACGGTGACGTCATCGAGATAGAGCAGCGAAGAGGCCAGTTCGGATGTCATTTTCGGCTACTCCGCGGGTTTGGGTTCGGCGCCGTGGGGGGCCGCTTCGTCGTCGGGTGCCGTGCGCGGGGTGGCGGGCTCGTCCGGGCCGGGGGTCACCGATCCGATGCCCTTTTGCGCGCGTGCCGAAGCGCGGCGGGCCCTGAGCGCGGTCCAGGCCGAAACGAAGACGCCGACGATGCCCTTTGGCATGAAGAGCGTGACGAAGACGAACAGGCCGCCCAGTGCAAAGAGCCAGAAATCGGGGAAGGCACCCGTGAAATAGGACTTGCCGGCGTTGACGAGGATCGCACCGATGATCGGGCCCAAGAGCGTTCCGCGGCCCCCGACGGCGGTCCAGATAACGATTTCGATGGAGTTGGCCGGGGAGAATTCGCCGGGATTGATGATCCCGACCTGCGGCACGTAGAGCGCACCCGCCACCCCGGCGATGACCGCGGAGACGGTGAAGGCGAAGAGTTTGACGTTCTCGACCCGGTAGCCGATGAACCGCGTGCGGCTTTCCGCGTCGCGGACGGCGACCATCACCTTGCCGAGCTTGGATTTGATCACCATCGCGCAAAGGAGGAAGGATATCGCGAGCGCGAGCGCGGTGGCGGAAAACAGCGCCGCGCGGGTGGCGGGCGCGGCGATCGGTGCACCGAGGATGTCCTTGAAGTCCGTGAGCCCGTTATTGCCGCCGAAGCCCATGTCGTTGCGGAAGAAGGCGAGCATCAGGGCAAATACCATCGCCTGCGAGATGATCGAGAAATAGACGCCGGTCACGCGGCTTCTGAAGGCGAACCAGCCGAAGACGAAGGCGAGGAGCCCGGGCACGAAGACAATCATCAGCGCGGCGAACCAGAACATGTCCATGCCCTGCCAGTACCAGGGCAGGTCCTGCCAGCCGAGAAACACCATGAAATCGGGCAGCGTCGCATTGGCGTAGACGCCACGGTCGCCGATCTGGCGCATGAGGTACATGCCCATCGCATAGCCGCCGAGCGCAAAAAAGGCGCCGTGGCCGAGCGAGAGGATGCCCGCATAGCCCCAGATGAGGTCGAGCGCGAGGGCGAGCATGGCGTAGGAGAGGTATTTGCCCAAAAGCGAGACGAGGTAATTGGGCACACGCATGGGGTGACCGACGGGCAGGAACAGGTTCGAGAGCGGTACGAGGATCGCGACGGCCACGAGGATGGAAATGACGATTACCGCCTTGGTGTCGAGCGCGCGGAGGACGGCCTTGGTGATCATTGGACGGAGCTCCCTGCCGGAAGGCCAAAAGCGATACGAAGCCTTTTTACGCTCTTAACCCTCCGCGGGGCGGTGCGCTGCAGGGGCAGGGCGACGCCACGTGCCCGCGCATCGAGCGATACGAAGGTCAGGAAACCGGCCCGATTCAGCGTTGCTCCCATCATGCGTCCACCGCCCTTCCCTTGAGTGCGAAGAGGCCGCGCGGGCGGCGCTGGATGAAGAGGATGATCAGAACCAGGATCACGATCTTGGCCAAGACCGCCCCGGCGAAGGGTTCGAGGAACTTGTTGGCGACCCCGAGCGTCAGCGCGCCCACGAGCGTACCCCAGAGATTGCCCACGCCGCCGAAGACGACGACCATGAACGAATCGATGATGTAGTTCTGCCCGAGGTTGGGCGAGACGTTGTCGATCTGCGATAGCGCCACGCCCGCGAGCCCCGCGACACCCGAGCCGAGCCCGAAGGTCATGGCATCGACCCAGGGGGTGCGGATGCCCATGGCCGAGGCCATCCGCCGGTTCTGGGTCACCGCGCGCATCTGGAGCCCCAGCGACGTGCGGTTGAGGACCAGAAGCAAAAGCGCGAAGACGACCGCGGCGAAGATGACGATCCAGAGCCGGTTCCAGGTGATCATCAGACCCATGAATTCGAAGGTGCCCGACATGAACGAGGGATTGCCCACGTCCCGGTTGGTCGGCCCGAAGATGGTGCGCACGCCTTGCTGGATGATGAGCGAAAGCCCCCATGTGGCCAGCAGCGTTTCGAGGGGCCGGCCATAGAGCCAGCGGATGATACCGCGCTCGATGGCAACGCCGACGAGCCCCGTGACGAGGAAGGCCAGCGGGATCGCGATGGCGAGCGAGTAGTCGAACGCGCCGGGGAAGGAGGTGCGGATCACCTCCTGCACCATGAATGTGACATAGGCCCCGATCATCACCATCTCGCCATGGGCCATATTGATGACCCCCATCACCCCGAAGGTTATGGCGAGCCCGATAGCGGCGAGCAGCAGCACCGATCCCAACGAAATGCCGTACCAGACGTTCTGGGCGACGTCGCGTATGGCAAGGGCCTGGTTGATACGCTCGATCCCGGCATTGATGGCCGTGCGCTGGGTATCTGTCGTCGCGTTGGCGAGGTTGCGGGTGAGGATGGCGAGCGATTCGCGGTCCGAGCGCGAGGCGATGGCGGCGATGGCTTGGGAGAACTGTTCCTCGGTGAGCGTCTCGCCCGAGGCAAGGAGCGCAGCGGCGCGGGCCTGTTCCATTACGGCGCGCACACCGGCGTTCTCCTCGGCGGCGATGGCCTCCTCAAGGAGCGGGATATTGTCAGGATCGGCGGTCGAGAACATCTCGCGCGCGGCGCTCATGCGCGTCCGGTCGTTCTCGCTCATCAGCGTCAGATTGCCGATGGCGGCGGCGACGTCGCGGCGCAGCGAATTGTTGATGCGGATGCGCGAAAGGTCGCCTTCCACAACGCCTTCAACCGGCTCACCGGTGACGGCGTCGAGGATCGGGCCGGAGCCGGAAAAGATATAGATACCGCCCGCGTCGGTTTCATAAAGGTTGCCATCGCCCAGCGCGCGCAGCACCGGCACCACCGCCGGGTCGCCCGTCGCGACCAGGGCTGCCACGGCGTCCTCGAGTTCACGCAGGCTCGCATCGAACATCGTGGGGACGATCTCGGCGGGGCTTTGCGCACGCGCAGGAGCGGCCGCGGCGCCAAGAAGCGCCAGGAGAAACAGGAGAATGGCAAACGGACGGGCGAATGGCATCTTGGTTCCGTTGGCTGGGATTGGCGAACTGGACGGGGGCGGCAGGCCGTCCCCGTCCCGGCTTGAGGGAAATTTTGCCTTACTGGGCGGAGCCGCCGCAGGTCATGGTCTCGGTGTTGTAGTTGCCGCAGTTCATCGGGTCGGTCCAATCGGCCTCGAGCACGGCGGATTCGGGCAGGTAGTCGCTCCATGCATCGCCGGGAACGAGGTCCTCGGTCTCCCACACGACGAAGAACTGGCCGTCGTCCTGGATTTCGCCGATGAGGACAGGCTTGGTGATGTGGTGGTTGGGCAACATTTCCGCGACACCGCCGGTGAGGTTGGGCACCTCGATGCCGACGATGGAGTCGATCACTGCGTCCGCGTCGGTCGTGCCGGCGGCCTCGACGGCCTCAACCCACATGTTGAAGCCGATATAGTGGGCTTCCATCGGGTCGTTGGTGACGCGATCTTCGGAACCGATGAAGTCATGCCAGGCGGCGATGAATTCCTCGTTTTCCGGCGTCTCGACGCTCATAAAGTAGTTCCATGCGGCGAGATGGCCGACGAGCGGGGTCGTGTCGAAGCCCGAAAGCTCCTCTTCACCCACCGAGAAGGCGACAACCGGGATATCGGCGGCATCGACGCCCTGGTTGGCAAGCTCGCGGTAGAACGGCACGTTGGCGTCGCCGTTGATGGTCGAGACCACCGCGGTCTTCCGGCCTTCGGATCCGAAGGCAACGATGTCGGAAACGATCGTCTGCCAGTCCGAGTGACCGAAGGGGGTGTAGTTGATCATGATGTCGTCGGACGCAACGCCGCTATCGAGCAGGTACTGCTCGAGAATCTTGTTGGTGGTCTGGGGATAGACATAGTCCGTGCCCGCAAGCACCCAGCGCTCGACGCCTTCCTCGTTCATCAGATAGTCGACGGCGGGGATGGCCTGCTGGTTGGGCGAAGCGCCCGTATAGAAGACATTGCGCTGGGATTCCTCGCCCTCGTACTGGACGGGATAAAACAGCAGCGAATTGAGCTCCTCGAAGACCGGCAGGACGGATTTGCGGCAAACCGAGGTCCAGCAGCCGAAAACGACATCGACATCGTCGACCTCAATGAGGCGCCGCGCCAGTTCGGCGGCGAGCGGCCAGTCCGAAGCGATATCGACGACGACGGGTTCGAGCGGACGGCCGAGCACGCCGCCGGCTTCGTTCTGCTGCTCAATGAGCATCAGCATGGCGTCCTTGAGGGTGGTTTCGGAAATCGCCATCGTGCCCGAAAGCGAATGCAGAATACCGACCTTGATCGGCTCGCCTTCCTGGGCGAGGGCCGGGGCGGCGAAAAGAGACGCTCCCATGGCTCCTGCGAGAACCGCGCTCCCGATACGCTTGGTCCAGTCTGTCATAATTGTCCTCCGACAGTGGTGGTTTGCACTGCCGGCAAGATTCGCAAGAAGCGTGCCAAGGGTGGCCCGCTGCGCGAAACCTAAAGATTAATGAATTGTAAAGGCTCGCGAATCCGCCTGTCAGGGATGCTGACCTGTTTGGCGCCCCCGTGCGGAAACGGCGCAGGCCCGGCGCGCAACTCCGATGTGCCACGCGGATATGACTAAATTATGGGCAACACGCGATCCGCTGTCGCGTTTGTGTGCACAATTATCGGGCAATTCCCCGATGACAGTTTCACGACACTGTCGTAGAGTGATCAGCGCCGGAGTCCTCCGGCAGAGGTTGTTTGCACCACAATCTCGTGCCCCGTGCCGCGCTCGGCGCGGGGCACATTTGCTTTGAGGCCATGGAGTTTGCTCCAGGGGCGCTCCGCGACCGTTGACGCCTCCCCCCGTGCCCGGCAACTCTTGCACTCATCTGATTCGCCAAGCGGGAACTGGTCACGATGACGCCTTTGGCGGAATTCGCCATGCTGAGCTTCGGCTGGCGCCGTGCCGCACTGATGATGCTCGCAGGAGCCGTCGGGGCACTGGCCATGCCGCCGCTTTTTATTCTGCTGGCGCTTTTCGTTGCCATGCCCTTGCTCGTCTGGGCGCTCGACGGGGCGGAGCAGCACGACGGGGTTCTGGGTAAGCTCTTCGGCCCCGCCTTCCGCATCGGGTTCTTTTTCGGGCTGGGGTACTTCCTCGCAGCGCTCCACTGGATCGGCGCGGCGTTTTTCGTCGACGGCGGGTGGATGCTGGCGGCGATGCCATTCGCGGTTCTGGCGCTGGCGGGGGCGCTCGCGCTGTTCTGGGCATTCGGCGTCGCGTTCGCGCACCTCTTCTGGAGCACCGGAACCGCGCGTATCTTCGCGCTCGCCGCAGGACTGTCGCTCGCGGAATTCGCGCGCGGCACGCTCTTTACCGGGTTTCCCTTCGATCTCCTGGGCTACGCGCTCACCGCCAATATCGAAATGATGCAGACGGCAAGCCTTGTCGGGGTCTACGGGCTCACGGTGGTCGCGGTCCTTCTCTCCGCCACACCGGCGCTCGTCTGGCCTGCGGCCGACCGGAGCCTCGTGACCCGGCTCGTGCCGCTTTTCGCGGCCATTGCGGTGATCGCCGTCCAGATCGGATGGGGGTATCAGCGGGTACGAACGACACAGACCGTGCCGCAGGACGGCATGGTCATGCGTATCGTCCAGCCGGTGATCCCGCAGGACATCAAGTGGCAGGCGTTTGCGCGCGAGGAAACGGTGACCCGGCTGCTCGATCTTTCGCTGATGCACACGCATCCGGAGGACCGGGGCCTCGACGACGTCACCCATCTGGTCTGGCCCGAGGCCGCGCTGCCGTTCTTTCTTTCGGACGAGCCTGAATACCTCGCGCGCATCGCCCGCGCGCTGCCCGACGGCATCATTCTTTTGACCGGCGCGCCGCGCGAGGCCTACGGCACCGAGGGGCAGGTCGCCGCAAACGCCAAGCCCTTCAATTCCATCTTCGCCTTCAATTCCGAAGGCGAGGTCATATCGAGCTACGACAAGACGCAGCTGGTGCCGTTCGGAGAATATCTGCCGTTCGACGACCAACTCCGGTCGCTGGGGTTCTCACAGATGGTCGCGGGCACGGACGGCTGGGCGCATGGGGATGCCCGCCGGCTGATGAGCCTGCCCGGCACGCCGGCCTTCCTGCCGCTCATCTGCTACGAGGCGATCTATTCGGGCGGGCTCGGGGCGGCGGCGGGGGATGCGCAGTTCATTTTCGTCGTGACCAACGATGCGTGGTTCGACGGCTCGTTCGGCATTTCGCAACTCTTCCATCATTCGCGCATCCGCGCGGTCGAAGAAGGGCTCGCTATGGTCCGCGCGGCCAATTCGGGGATTTCGGCCATCGTCGACCCGCTGGGGCGCATCACCGCGCAAATGGGCGCCGGCCAGGTCGGTGCGATCAAGGGGATGCCGGCCCGGCCGATCGAAACGCCGTTCTTTGTGCAAGTCCGGAACCTGCCGTTTTTCGGGCTGGTTGCAGGGTGTGCGCTTATCGGATTTGGCGGATTTTTCGCCGCGCGCAGGCAACGCCGGCGGCGCCCTGCCGCCCACAGGACATAAAGATCGCTTTATATCCGACTTGCAATATGGCTGCAGTCCTGTCACAAGCGGTTCCTGAAAGTGCATAGGGTTCGCCTGTGCACGCGCACTCCCGCGTGCGCCCTCGCCAAACACCATGAGGTTTAACGTGGCCAGTTCTTCATATCTGTTCACCTCGGAATCCGTCTCCGAGGGCCATCCCGACAAGATCTGCGACCGGATTTCCGACGCGATCGTGGACCTTTTCTTTGCCAAGGATCCCCATTCGCGCGTGGCCGTCGAAACGCTCTCGACAACCAACCGGATCGTGCTCGCGGGCGAAACCCGCGGCCCGGCCGAGATCGACGACGACGCGATGGAAGCCGTCGCGCGCCGGGTGGTCAGGGAGATCGGGTACGAGCAGGACGGCTTCCACTGGAAGAATTTCGATTTCGACTGCTATGTGCACGAACAGTCGATCCATATCGCCCAGGGCGTCGATGCCAACGGCAACAAGGACGAAGGCGCGGGCGATCAGGGCATCATGTTCGGCTTTGCCGTCAACGAAACGCCCGAACTGATGCCGGCGCCGATTTCCTACGCGCACAACATTTTGAAGAAGATGGCCGCCGCCCGGCATTCGGGAGAGGTCAAGGAATTCGGTCCCGACGCCAAGAGCCAGGTGACGCTGCGCTATGAGCACGGCAAGCCCGTTGCCGCGACTTCTGTCGTCGTTTCGACCCAGCATATGGACGGGGTCGATCAGGACAAGGTGCGCGAACTCGTGCGGCCGTTTGTCGAATCCACTCTGCCCGAAGGCTGGATGCCGCCCGAGGACGAATTTTACGTCAACCCGACGGGCGCGTTCGTCATCGGCGGGCCGGACGGCGATGCAGGGCTCACGGGCCGCAAGATCATCGTCGATACCTATGGTGGCGCAGCCCCCCATGGCGGCGGCGCGTTTTCGGGCAAGGACCCCACCAAGGTCGACCGCTCCGCGGCCTATGCCGCGCGCTACCTCGCCAAGAACGTCGTGGCCGCCGGTCTTGCCGAAAAATGCGTCATCCAGCTCTCCTACGCCATCGGCGTTTCCAAGCCGCTGTCGATTTTCGTCGACACCTACGGCACGGGGAAGATCGACGACGACGCACTCGTTCCTGTCCTGCGCAAGGTGATGGATCTCTCCCCGCGCGGCATCCGCACGCATCTGGGATTGAACAAGCCCATTTACGAGCGCACCGCGGCCTATGGACATTTCGGGCGTGCGCCGAGCGAGGATGGCGGTTTCTCCTGGGAGAAAACCGACCTCGCCGAGGCCATCAAGGCGGAACTGACCTAAGCGCCCTTGCAGGCAGGCTGAAAGAAACGCTAAAGCGCAGCACCGAACGTGCTGCGCTTTTTTGCCTTGATGACAAACAGACCCAAATCCATGAAGCCCATCCCGCAGGACCCGCGCGGCCCGCGCGCCTTTTTCGGGCGCCGCGCGGGAAAGACGCTGCACAAGGGTCAGCAGGTCCTCTTCGACACGCTCCTGCCCGAACTCGCCGTCGACATTTCGGTGCCTGTCGATCCGCGCGCGCTCTTTCCGGGGGGCGGGCGCCTGCATCTCGAGATCGGCTATGGCGGGGGCGAGCATCTGGCGCGGATGGCGCGGGAGAACCCCGCCGACGGGTTCATCGGATGCGAGGTTTTTACCGGTGGGATCGGCAAGCTTCTTGAAGCGATCGAGAGCGAGGGGCTGGACAATATCCGGCTTTTCCCCGACGACGTGATCAAGCTCCTTGCTGCGATGCCTGATGCCTGTCTCGACGTCATTTACGTGCTTTATCCCGACCCATGGCCCAAGGCGCGGCATCACAAGCGGCGGCTGATCCAGCACACGATGCTCGAGGCGTTCGCGCGCGTGCTGAAACCGGGCGGCGCGCTGCGGTTTGCCACTGACATCGAGGACTATGCCGACTGGACCCTGGCGCATGTCACAATGTCGGAGGATTTCACCTGGCCGGTCGAGGCGCCGGGGGCATGGCATGCGCCCTATCCCGGGTGGGAGCCCACCCGGTACGAAGCCAAGGCGCGGCGGCAGGGGCGGCAAAAGAGCTTCTATTTTACCTTCACCCGGCGCGGCTGAACCCGCGCGCTGGAACGTCTTGGGCCGTTCGGGGTTGAGCAAAGGTACCAAGAAAGCCTTTGCCAAGCCCAAGGATTGCCATGACCTACAAGATCACGATCAACAGCGTCGAGCCGGTCACTCACAACGTCCGCCGCTTCCGGCTCGAAAAGCCCGAAGGTTTCCATTTCGAGCCGGGTCAGGCCACCGATGTCGCGATCGACAAGGACGGATGGCGGGAGAACAAGCATCCGTTCACCTTCACTTCGCTCAACGACTGGTCCGAGCTCGAATTCACGACCAAGATCTATCCGGAGCGCAACGGCGTCACCGACCAGCTCGGCAAGCTCCAGCCCGGGGACCATCTGCTGATCGAGGAGCCCTGGGGGACGATCCAGTATAAGGGCGCGGGCACGTTCATCGCGGGTGGCGCCGGGGTGACACCGTTTATCGCGATCCTGCGCCAGCTCGAAAAGGACGGCACGCTCGAGGGCAATACGCTCCTATTCTCCAACCGGACCGAGGACGACATCATCCTCAAGAACGAATTCGAGCTCATGGGCGGACTGCGGACGATCCATACGCTCACTGACGAAGATAAGCCCGGGTACGAACACGGACGGATCGACAGGGCTATGATCGAAAAGCACGTGCGCGATTTCTCGCAGCATTTCTACGTCTGCGGCCCGGACGCCATGGTCGACGACATCAAGGCGATACTCGCGGACCTCGGCGCAAAGACCGAGAGCGTCGTCTTCGAGGCATAGCGCCCCATCTTGCAATTGCCGCCACACGGCGCTATATCAGCGTCCAACAATCTCAGAGCCAATGAGAGAGTGGGTGCCGACCGGCCCCGCTCTTTTTTATTATCCCGGCGGAACATGACTGCACAGAACACCAAACGCTACGTTCGTGAATCGGCCCTCGAAGCCCGGATTGCGGGCATTGTCGAGCCGGTTGCCGAGTCTCTGGGCTACGATCTGGTGCGCGTGCGCGTCACCAATGAGAACGGCTGCACGCTGCAGATCATGTGCGAGGACGCAAACGGGCAGTTCGCGATCGAGGATTGCGAAAAGCTGCACCGGGACGTCAATCCGGTTCTCGACTTGGAAGACCCCATCGATCGGGAGTATCATCTGGAGATCTCCTCGCCCGGCGTCGACCGGCCGCTCGTCCGGGCCCGGGACTTTGCCGCCTGGGTGGGGCACGAGGCCAAGGTCGAGCTGTCCGAGCCCGTCGATGGGCGCAAGCGGTTCCGCGGCGAGATCGTGGGCGCCGATGACGACAGCTTCTCGATCCGTCTGCCCGATGCGCCCAAGACCGAAGATGCGGTGCATCGGCTGCCGCTTGCCGCTTTGGCGGACGCCAAGCTCGTGATGACCGACAGGCTTCTCGACGCTGCCCGCAAGGCGCAGGAAGAAACACCCGGTTTCGATGACGAGGATGACACCATCGAGACCGTTTACGATGAATCCGACGGCGACGACGCCGCGGATCGCCAGAATTAAGGTTTGGAGACGAAAGACATGGCCGTTTCAGCCAACAGGCTAGAGCTTTTGCAGATCGCCGACGCGGTGGCGCGAGAGAAGTCGATCGACCGCATGATCGTCATCGAGGCGATGGAAGAGGCGATCCAGCGCGCGGCCAAGGCCCGCTATGGCGCGGAGACCGAGGTCAAGGCCGAGATCAATCCCAAGACCGGCGAATTGCGGCTTTGGCGGTTGCTCGAGGTCGTCGAGGAGGTCGAGGAATACGGCCGGCAGATCGCGCTCGAGGACGCCAAGGCCAAGAACGACGCCGCCAAGCTTGGCGATTATGTGACCGAGCCCCTGCCCCCGATCGAGTTCGGCCGCATCGCGGCGCAGTCGGCCAAGCAGGTGATCGTGCAGAAGGTGCGCGATGCCGAGCGCGAGCGCATGTACGACGAATACAAGGACCGCATCGGCGAGATCGTCAACGGTTCGGTCAAGCGCGTGGAATACGGCAACGTCATCGTCGACCTGGGGCGGGGCGAAGCGATTATCCGGCGCGACGAACTGATCCCGCGCGAAGTGTTCCGCTACGGCGACCGTGTGCGCGCCTATATCTACGACGTCCGGCGCGAGCAGCGCGGGCCGCAGATTTTCCTTTCACGCACGCATCCCCAGTTCATGGCCAAGCTCTTCCAGCAGGAAGTGCCGGAAATCTACGACGGCATCATCACGATCCGTTCGATCGCCCGCGATCCGGGCAGCCGCGCCAAGATCGCGGTGACGTCCTCGGATTCCTCGATCGACCCCGTCGGCGCCTGCGTGGGCATGCGCGGCAGCCGCGTTCAGGCGGTTGTGGGAGAATTGCAGGGCGAAAAGATTGATATTATCCCCTGGACGAACAATATAGCGGATCTGGTCGTTTCGGCGCTGCAGCCGGCCGATGTCGCCAAGGTGGTCCTTGACGAGCAGGCCGAGCGGGTCGAGGTGGTGGTTCCCGACGAGCAGTTGTCGCTCGCCATCGGCCGCCGCGGACAGAACGTGCGGCTCGCCAGCCAGCTCCTCGGGTGGGATATCGATATCCTCACCGAGCAGGAAGAAAGCGAACGCCGGCAGAAGGAATTCACCGAACGTTCCGCGCTCTTTATGGAAGCGCTCGACGTCGACGAGATGGTCGCACAGCTCCTGGCGTCCGAAGGCTTCTCCTCGATCGAGGAACTCGCCTATGTCGATATCGCCGAAATCGCTTCGATCGGCGGGTTCGACGAAGAAACGGCGACGGAAATCCAGAACCGCGCGACCGAATATCTCGATGCGCTCGAGCGCGAACAGGACGAGGAGCGCCAGAAGCTCGGCGTCGAGGACGCGCTTTACGACATTCCGGGCCTCAATGCGGCGATGCTCGTCGCACTGGGCAAGGACGGGGTCAAGACGGTCGAGGATTTTGCCGGCTACGTGGCGGACGACCTGATCGGCTGGACCGAGCGAAAGGATGGGGAGACCCACCGGTTCGACGGAGCGCTTTCGGCCTTCCCGCTCTCGCGGCAGGAAGCCGAGGACATGATCATGGCGGCGCGCCTGAAGGTCGGCTGGATCACCGAAGAGGATCTTCCGGTGATCGAGGACGAGGTGCTCGAAGCCGAAGGCGTCGAGACCGGGGCCGCCGAATAAGTAAGGGGCCGAGCGAGCGCCTTGGGACGTCATAAGGAGATTTTGCGCACGTGTGCGCTCAGCCGGGTTGAAAAGCCGGCATCCGAGCTCATTCGATTCGCGCTGTCTCCAGACGGCGTTCTCGCGCCCGACATAGACGGCAAAGCGCCGGGGCGCGGGGTCTGGATCAGCCTGTCGCGGGCTGCGGTCGAAGAGGCCGCAAGAAAGAAAGTCTTCGCGCGCAGCCTCAAGACGCAGGTAGAGGTTCCGCCCGACCTTGCGTTATTGACCCGGACGCGGTTAGAACAGCGCCTCGTGGGCGCGCTGGGATTGGCGCGCAAGGCGGGACAGCTCATTACGGGTGCGGCCAAGGTGCAAAGCCTTCTTGCGAAAGGCGAAGCGGCCGCGCTCATTACAGCGCGCGACGCGGCGCAGGACGGGCGGCGCAAGATGCTGCAGGCCGCAAGGCGCGCGCCGCACGGGGGAGAAAACCTCGTGCATATCGAATCCCTCTCCTCCGCCCAATTGGGTTTGGCATTGGGGCTCGAACATGTGATACATGCAGCGCTCGCCAGCGGCGCGGCAAGCAATTCGGTGATCGAGAAGGCCAATCGGCTGGCCCGGTTCGATGCCACAGACGAAAGAGAAGACGACAGCCTATGAGCGATAAGGACAACACCAGCGACAATTCAGGTTCGGGGAAGAAGACCCTGACCTTAAAGGGCGCGCCCAATGTCGGCGCCAAGCCCGGCATGTCGCGTTCCTCGCGTACCGTCGTTGTCGAAAAACGCACGCGCCGGGTTGGTGGGCCGGGTGCCGGTGCGCCCCAGAGTGCACCGGGTGGTGGACGTCCGCAAGGCGGTCAGCGCCCGGGCGGGCGGCCGCAACCGGGTTCGCCGCGCTCAAACGCGGCCCCGTCGGGCAAGCTGACCCAGAGCGAGGCGCAGGCGCGCGAACGCGCGTTGCGCGAAGCTGCCGCGCGCGCCGACGAAGACAAGCGCAAGGCCGAAGAAGAAGCCCGGCGCCTCGCCGAGATCGACGCGCGGCGCAAGGCCGAGCGCGAGGAAGCCGAGCGCAAGGCCGCCGAGGAGGCGGCGCGCCAGGCCCAACAGGAGGCCGAGCCCGCGGCGCAGGCCAAGGACGATCTCGAAGAGATCGTGCCCGTCAAGGCCGGCCAGGCCCGGCCCAAGCCGGCGCACCGGCCCTCGCCCAAGGCTGCCCAACCCGATATGCCGCCTCCGCCCCCACCGGGCGAAGGCGAGGATGATCGTATACGCCGCCGCGCCGCACCGGCCCCCAAAGCTCTTGTGGACCGCGATGAGCTCGAGCGCGCCAAGCGCTCGGCTGCGCCCAAGCCCTCGACACAGCCGTCGCGCCGCGACGGCAATTCGCGCGGGCGGCTCAATGTCAATTCCGCACTTGCCGACAATGATGGCGATCGTGGCCGCTCGCTGGCGTCGATGCGCCGGCGGCAGAACAAGAAGATGGGCAAGGTCGCCAAGGCGGCTCAACCCAAGATCAGTCGCGAAGTCACGCTTCCCGAAGCGATTACGGTGGCCGAGCTGGCCAACCGCATGTCCGAGCGCGCCGTGGACGTCATCAAGCTCCTGATGGGTCAGGGCCAGATGCTCAAGATCAACGACGTGATCGATGCGGACACCGCAGAGCTGGTCGCGACCGAGTTGGGGCACACCGTCAAGCGCGTGTCCGACAGTGACGTGGAAGAAGGGCTTTTCGAAGAGATCGGGGATAGCGACGAGGCCGATCTGGCGCCGCGTCCGGCAGTCGTGACGATCATGGGGCACGTCGACCACGGCAAGACCTCGCTGCTCGATGCGATCCGCGAAGCCAAGGTGGTCGACACCGAAGCGGGTGGCATCACCCAGCATATCGGCGCCTATCAGGTCGAAAAGAACGGCCAGAAGATCACTTTCCTCGACACCCCGGGCCACGAGGCGTTCACCGCCATGCGCGCCCGCGGCGCCCAGGCGACCGATATCGCGGTTCTTGTGGTGGCTGCGGACGACAGCGTGATGCCGCAGACGATCGAATCGATCAAACACGCCAAGGCAGCCGGTGTGCCGCTCATCGTTGCGATCAACAAGATCGACAAGCCCGGCGCGGACGCCAACAAGGTCCGCACCGAACTGTTGCAGCACGAAGTGTTTGTCGAATCGATGGGCGGCGAGGTGCTCGACGTCGAGGTTTCGGCACTCAAGAAGACCAATCTCGACGGTCTTCTCGAAGCCATCCTGCTGCAGGCCGAAGTCGCTGAATTGAAGGCGCCCGAAAAGGGCAGCGCCCAGGGGCTCGTGATCGAATCCAAGCTCGACAAGGGCCGTGGCGCTGTCGCGACCGTGCTCGTGCAGCGCGGCACGCTCAATGTCGGCGACATTCTTGTTGCCGGCACCGAGTGGGCCAAGGTGCGCGCGCTGATCGACGACAAGGGCCGGCAGGTGAAATCCGCCGGTCCCTCGACGCCGGTCGAAGTGCTCGGGTTCTCCGGCGTTCCTGACGCGGGCGACCGCTTCGCGGTGGTCGAGAACGAGGCGCGGGCGCGCGAGATCACCGAATACCGCCAGCGTACGATCCGCGAGAAGACCGCGGGCGGCGGCGCGACGAGCCTCGAGCAGATGATGCAGCAGCTCAAGGATTCGGATATCTCCAAGGTGCCGCTCGTGATCAAGGGCGACGTGCAGGGCTCGGTCGAAGCGATCGTGACCGCGCTCAACAAGCTCTCGACCGACGAGGTTTCCGCCCAGATCCTCTATTCGGGCGTGGGCGGCATCACCGAGAGCGACGTGACGCTGGCGACCGCGTCCAAGGCGGTGATCATCGGGTTCAACGTGCGTGCCAATAAGCAGGCCGCCGAACTCGCGAGCCGCGAGGGCATCGAGATCCGCTATTACAACGTGATCTATGACCTCATCGACGACGTGAAGAAGGCAATGAGCGGCTTGCTCGAGCCGGAGGTGCGCGAAACCTTTATCGGCTACGCGGAAATCCTCGAGGTGTTCAACATCTCGAAGGTCGGCAAGGTCGCCGGCTGCCGGGTCACCGAAGGGACCGTGGAGCGTGGCGCGGGCGTGCGCCTTCTGCGCGACAACGTGGTTATCCACGAAGGCAAGCTCTCGACGCTCAAGCGCTTCAAGGACGAGGTCAAGGACGTGCCCGCCGGACAGGAGTGCGGCATGGCCTTCGAACGCTACGAGGACATGCGCCCGGGCGACGTGATCGAATGCTACCGCGTCGAAAAGGTGCAGCGGACGCTGTAACGCCGGCTGCAGAGCAATTGGAAAAGCCCGGACCTGTTGGTCCGGGCTTTTTTTGTTCAGAGGTTCGCCTCACACCACCAGATTGCGCGGCTTGCCCGCCCAGAATGCCTCGATGTTGCCGATCAGCTGATCGGCAAGCGCCTGGATCGCTTCGCGGCTCGCCCAGCCGGTGTGGGGCGTGACGATGACGTTCTCGCGGCTTGCGATGCGCATGACGGTGCTGTCGGACGGGGGCGGCTCGGGAGCGGTGACGTCAATGCCCGCGCCGGCGACCTGCCCGAGCTCCAGGGCGCGTTCGAGCGCCTCTTCGTCGACAAGCCCGCCGCGCGCAGTGTTGATCAAAATCGGCTTCTTGCTCATCTGCACGAATTCGGACGCGCCGATCAGGTTGCGGGTCTCGGGCGTCAGCGGACAATGGAGCGTGATCACGTCCGAGGTTCCGAGCATTTGCGCAAACGGGACCTGCCCGGGCTTGATCGTCCCGTCCTTACGGCCGGAATAGACGACGTTCATTCCCAGCGCCTTGCCGATCTGCCCGACCGCCGACCCCAGCGACCCGCTGCCGACGATACCCAGCGTCGACCCTGCGAGATCGGCGATCGGGAAATCGAAATAGCAGAACTGCCCCGCTTCCTGCCACCGGCCTTCGATGACCGAATTGCGGTAGGCGACAAGCGAGCGGCGCAGGGCGAGGATGAGTGCGAACGTGTGTTCGGGCACTGTGTTTTTCGCGTAGCCGCGGATGTTGGCGACCGCGATGCCCCTGGCCCGGGCGGCGTCGAGGTCGATGATGTCGGTGCCGGTTGCCGAAACGGCGATGAGCTTGAGCCCTTGGGCCTTTTCGAGCACATCGGCGCGCAGCGGCACCTTGTTGGTGATGACGATATCGGCATCCACGATGCGGGTGGCGATGTCGTTCGGGGCGGTGCGGTCGTAAACGACCAGTTCGTGCGGAAAATCCGGCGCGCGCAGGCGGGTTTCCGGCGAGAGGGTTTCGCGGTCGAGAAAGACGATTTTCGGCCGCTTTGTCATCCCAGAAGCCCATCACGCGCCAGATCGCGCATCAGGTGACTGACGCCATAGGTCCAGGGCGGACACTGGGTCGAGAGCCGCACGGTGTTTTCAAGCGCGCCGAGCGTGGGGGCCGAGATCGTCACGACGTCGCCGAGCTTGTGGGTGAAGCCCTTGCCGGCGCCACCGCGGTCCTTGACCGGCGCGAACATTGTGCCCAGGTACAGGACCAGCCCGTCGGGGTATTGGTGATGATCGCCGATGGCGGATGCGACGAGGGATTCGGGAGTTCGCGAAATCCGGCTCATCGAACTCTTGCCCTCGAGCACGAAGCCGTCCTCACCCCGCACTTCGAGCGCCACGTCCAGCGTCTTGACCGTTTCGAGGGTAAATCCGTCATCGAACAATCGGATGAACGGGCCGAGCGACGCCGAGGCGTTGTTGTCCTTGGCCTTGCCCAATAGAAGCGCCGAACGGCCCTCGACGTCGCGCAAATTGACGTCATTGCCCAGCGTCGCGCCGAGGATCGTGCCCTTGGACGAGACGACGACCGCTACCTCGGGTTCGGGATTGTTCCAGTGCGACACCGGATGCAGACCGACATCGGCGCCATGGCCGACGGCGCCCATGGGCTGGCACTTGGTGAAAATCTCCGCATCCGGGCCGATGCCGACCTCAAGATACTGGCTCCAGACGCCTTTTTCGATCAGCTTTTGCTTGACCGCCGCGGCCGTTTCGGAGCCGGGTACCAGCTCGGAGAGATCGGTGCCAATGAGGTCGAGGATTTCGCTTCTGAGCGCGTCGGCCTTGCGCGGGTCGCCCTTGGCCTGCTCCTCGATCACGCGCTCGAGGAGGCTCACGACGAAGGTGACGCCGGCCGCCTTGACCGCCTGCAGATCGATCGGCGCGAGGAGATAGGCTCTATCGGCGTTGCGGTCCGCCGCGCGGCTGTTGGCCATGATGTCCGCCAGTGCGCCGATCGGCGTGCCGCTGGCGTTCGCGACATAGCCCACGGGATCATCCATTTCGCAGATATCGCGGACGGTGGGGGCCGTGGCCGAGGTGATATCGACCACCTGCCCGTCCCGGATCGTGACGACGCGCGGGCAGGCGCTTGAAGGCGCCTGCACCCGGCCGAGAAACGTTCCGGTCCTGAAG
Source organism: Pelagibacterium xiamenense (assembly GCF_021166475.1). Classification (GTDB taxonomy): domain Bacteria; phylum Pseudomonadota; class Alphaproteobacteria; order Rhizobiales; family Devosiaceae; genus Pelagibacterium; species Pelagibacterium xiamenense. The sequence goes on along the minus strand of NZ_JAJOYS010000001.1, from coordinate 432,226 downwards.
GTTTCGAGCCCGGTCATGGCATCTAGCCCTGAACGGTCTTCTGTTTTTGGGTGCCCAGCCCTTCAATGGAGAGCTCCATGACGTCGCCGGGTTTCAAGAACACCTGCGGGTTCTGGCCCAGCCCGACGCCCGGGGGCGTGCCGGTCGAGATGATATCGCCCGGGCGGAGGCTCATGAACTGGCTGAGGTAGGAAACGAGGTATTTGACGCCATAGACCATGGTCGCGGTCGAGCCGTCCTGGTAGCGGTGCCCGTTGACCTCAAGCCACATCTTGAGGTTCTGCGGGTCGGCGACCTCGTCCCTGGTGACGAGCCAGGGGCCGGTCGGCCCGAAGGTATCGGCGGACTTGCCCTTGGTCCACTGCCCCGAGCGCTCGGCCTGGAAGGCGCGCTCGGAAATGTCGTTGATGACGCAATAGCCCGCGACGTGATCGAGCGCGTCGGCCTCGGAGACGTATTTGGCAGTCTTGCCAATAACGATCCCCAGTTCGACCTCCCAATCGGTCTTTTGCGAGGTGCGCGGGATTTCGACGTCGTCATTGGGCCCGACGATGGCCGAGGTGGCTTTCATGAAAATGATGGGCTCGGGCGGCACCTTGGCGCCGGTTTCCGCGGCGTGGTCGGAATAGTTCAGGCCGATGCATATGAATTTGCCCGTGCCCGCGACGCAGGGGCCCAGCCGCGGGTTGCCCTCGACCTTTGGCAGGCTCTGGGGATCGACCGCCGCGAGTGCGGCAAGGCTTTCGGGCAGGAGCGTATCGCCGGCAATGTCGGGAACATGGGCGGAAAGATCGCGGATCGTGCCGTCACCGGCTAAAAGACCGGGCTTTTCCTGGCCCGGAGCGCCATAGCGCAGGAGTTTCATGTCTCGTCTCCATCGTTTCAGACGCGCTGAAAGCGTATCGTGAAATGTTAGCCAGCGAGACGTCGATAGCCGGTTTTGGCGCCGAGGTGAAGGGCGGGTTTTGCGATTCCGGTACGGTTGACGGCTGCAGTGTGGGTAGCGACGCGCGTGCGGAGGCGCCGCCGGTTCCGCTAAAGGAACCGCAAGGCCAGCGGGGCGTTGGTCTTGTGGATAATCGATAAGGACGAAATTGCGTTGAACGCTATTTATGCCCGGCTGGCGCTGGTTTATTTCGTAACGGCAACGATTTTCCTCATGGCGCTTGCCGGAGTGTTGCTGATTACCGCCGTGATAAAAGCGAGTGCCGGGGTGCTTTCGGGCGATCCGGTGAATGCGCTTCTCGATAGTATCGGCATCGTCATCATCGGATTTGCCGTTGTGGAGACGGCCAAGTTCATCGCCGAGGAGGAAATCGTTCGCAAGCGCGAGCTGCGTTCATCGGTGGAATCGCGACGCTCGATCACGAAATTCATCACCATCATTGTCATCGCCGCGAGCCTCGAAGCGCTGGTGATGGTCTTCAAGGCCAATACCGAGGGCCTGTCTCAAGCCATCTATCCGGCGATCCTTTTGACAGCCGCGATGTTCGCGCTCATCGCGTTGGGGTCATATCAATGGTTTTCGAGCCATATCGAGCACGATGGGGAGCGGCGGGAAACCGCTCCCCAGCTTGACGAATCCGATGATTCTATTCGGGCATCGGAACGAAATCCCGCCCGACGATCTGGCTCCCGACAATCTCGGTGAGCGCAAACAGCGAGTCGTAGGTCGCCGAGGAGGCGATTTCGCGCGGGATGTAAATCACCTGATTGTTGGCGCAGGCGTGGAGCACGTCGCACCAGCCGGGCAGCACCTCGTCGAGGGCGGCGCGGGCATCCGCAGGCGTTTCGCCCCGGCTGGGGCGGTAGGTGACGAAGATGAAATCGCCGTCGAACTCGGGATAGGCCTCACCCGAGAAGATCTGGCGTGAATTGCCCTCGATGGCATTGATCGCGTCGGGGAAGGTGAAGCCCGCATCGCGCAGCACCTTGCCGAGCGAGCCATAGGTATTCCAGACCTGCAATTCGCCATTGTAGCCCTGGATGACGCTCACGGTGATCCCGGAGGTGTCCACAAGGCCGTTGATCACCTCGAGCTGCGCCCGGTAGCGGTTTTCGAGCTTTTCCAGCCGGTCCGTGGTGCCCGTCACCTCCGCGATCCGCGCGTAGACGTCGAAATCGTCGGTCGCGTCGATATCGAAGACATAGGTCGGCGCGATGGCGCGAAGCTGGTCGACGCCGGCGGTTTGCCAGCTGGTGGTCAGGATCAGGTCGGGTTCGAGCGCGGCGACGGCCTCGACGTCGGCTGGGAGGTTGCCGACGAATGCGATGCCGCTGTTGGCGAAATCATACCCCGTGACAAGCTCGGCCGAACGGATGAACGGCGTACCGTCCTCCTCGGTGCGGCCGTGGCTGCCCACGGGGATGACACCAAGCTCGATGAGCGCAACGGTGAGCGAGGTGTCATGGAGCGAGACGATGCGTTCGGGTTCGGCGGGCACGGCGACTTCGGTTCCGGTGCCGTCGGTCAGGGTCAGCGTGTCCTGGGCAACGCCCGCGGTGACGGCGAAGCTGGCGAAAACGGCCACGGTTGCAAGTTTGGTGCGGTAGGTCATGGTGTGGATCATTGTCTCCAGGTCTTGGTGGTCAATCGGGCATCGGCACGAAATCGCGGCCGACGATGTGGCTGGCGACGGCCTGGGCCATCTGGCCCAAGGCCTCATAGGAGGTCGAGGAGGCCACCGAACGCGGCAGATAGATCACCTGGCCGTTGCGGCAGGCGTGAAGCACGCCGCACCAGCCGGGCAGAACGTCGGCCATGGCCGCTTCGGTATCGGCCGGGGTCTGACCGAAGGCCATCAGCGGATAGGTGATGAAGATGAAGTCGGCATCGAGTTCGGGGAGCACTTCGGCGCTGAAGTCCGCAGCCTCCGCACCCCCGACGGCATCGATCGCCGCGGGGAAGGAAAAGCCTGCGTCGCGCAGCACCTTGCCGAGCGAGAAATAGGTGTTCCAGACGCGCACCTGGCCCTGACGCGGCTGGATGACGCTGACGGTGATTTCGGCGGGGTCCGCGACAAGTGCGCGGATCATGCGGATCTGCTCGGCATAACGCGCCTCGAGGGTCGCGAGGCGGCCCTCGACGCCGGCCAGTTCGGCGATCTTTTGATAGATCTCGAACTCGTCGGTGATCGCGCCATAATCGAAGACATAGGTCGGCGCGATGGTGCGCAGCTGATCGATACCGACTTCTTCCCAGTTGGGGGCGATGATCAGGTCGGGCTCAAGCGCTGCAACCTGCTCGGCATCGATGGGCGTTTCGCCGACAAAGGCGATGTCGCTATTGTCGAAATCAAAGCCGGTGATTTCGAGGCTCGAGCGGATGAAGGGCGTGCCGTCCCCTGCCACGCGGCCGTGGCTGCCCACCGGCACGACGCCGAGTTCCAGAAGCGGCACGGTGAGCCGGCTGTCGTGCAGCGTCACGATGCGCTGAGGGTTCGTTGGCACTGCGATTTCTGTGCCGGTGCCATCGACCACGGTGCGGGTTTCCTGCGCCATGGCAGAACAAGGCGAGAGGGCCAGAACGGCCCCCATCGCGAGCATCAGTATGGCTTTCATGAAAGTGCCTCTAAAAAAATTCCGGTCAGTCGGGCTTGGGCGTGAAGTCCCGGCCCGAGATGTGCGAGATGATTGTGTAGGCCATCACGCCGAGCCCGTAATACGAGGACGCCGAGGCCTCCTCACGGGGCATGACGATCATCTGGTTTTCCCGGCACGCGTGCAGGAAGTCGCAGAAATTGGGCATCACCTCTTCGAGGTAGGCGATGGCGTCGTCGGGGGTTTCGAGCGTGTCGGTGCGGTAGGTGACAAACAGGAAGTCGGCGTCGAGCTCTGGGAAGGTCTCTGCGCTCATACGCTCGAAATCCCCCTCGGGGATCGCGTCCACCCGTTGGGGGAACTGAAAGCCCGCATCGCGTAACACCCGGCCAAGCCCGCCATATGTATGCCAGGACAGCACCTCGCCGTTCACTCCCTGAATGACATTGACCGAGATGTCCGAGGTATCGATCAGGCGCTTGATTTGCTCGATCTGACTTTCGTAGCGGCCCTCCAGAACGGCGAGGGCGTCCTCAGTGCCGGTGATTTCGGCAAGGGTCTCATACATGCCCAGGTCGCCACGGACTGTGTCATCGAGCACGATTGTAGGTGCGATGGCTTCGAGTTGCTCGACCGGCGTGGTCTGCCAGGGGGTGGTGATAATAAGGTCCGGCTCGACGATGGCGACCGCCTCGATGTCCACGGGCAGATTGCCAACGAATTGGATGTCGGAATTATCGAAATCGACGCCGGTGAGCACTTTTGAAGAACGAATGAACCCCACGCCCTCCTCTGTGGTCCGCCCATGGCTCGCGGCGGGATAGACACCGAGTTCGATCAGCGGCACCGTGATGGAAAGATCGTGCAATGCGGCGATGCGCTGGGGATCGGCCGGGATCTCGACGGTGCGTCCGGCATCGTCGGTGAAGGTCACAGTTTGCTGGCCTATGGCCGGGAAAGCGGCCAAGGCAAAGACCAGGCACGCGCTGGCGACGCGGTTTATCATGGCAAGAACTTTCATGGTTGGAACTGGGGCTGTGTCGACGTCGTGACCCCGCTGAGGCACCAGCGCAGCGTGTGCTGGCCGCCGCCTTCGGCGACGACGCCGCAATTGCCCTGGACGTGGAACATTCGCGCCTTGAGGCGGATATCGAGTTCGGTGCCGTGGATGGCGGCGTGAACCGTCAGTTCCGTGCCTTCTTGAGGGTCCTCGGGCATGTCGGACGCGTCGAGCGCGACGGGGCCGGTCGTTCTTGTGTGGGTCTCGGCCCAGCGCAGGGCCGCGAGTTCGGCGACCTGCAGCGGCTCGGGCACGTCCGTACGGCCCTTATAGGCGGGCAGGAAAACCTCGCCGCGCGACAAGGCCTCGAGAAAGGCCGGCGCCTGGCCCGCCGTCATACGGCCATAGCGCTGACGTTGCGGCACGACGACAAGCGAGGCGGCAAACCGGCATCCGCCCAGATGCGTTGCCTGCACGATGTTGAACTTTTCGGGATCGGCAATGGCGGTCAAGGCCTTATAGGTCGAGAACCCGTAGCGCGCGCAGCAAGCGTCGCGGCGGCTGTCGGTGCAAACGAGAATGGTCGTGCGCGGATCGCGCGTGCCCTCGAAAACCGTGCCGTTTACGTAGTTGTCGATGGCGGCGATCAAATCCGTCTCGTTCTCGAAATCGGCAAAAACCGATTCCGGTTGGGCCTGAAGCCGGGGGAGGCTGTCGGTCTCCCCCACCTTGTCGACCAGAGCGACGTGCACGCCGTTCTGGGAGGCGTGGTGCACCGCCCTGGCCAGCGCCGGGCTCATATCCGCCGATTCCCAGCGTGGGGTCCGCCATTTGCCGCGCGGCCAGGCGAGGAGCAATGCACGCGCCGGCGCGTTGCCCGTCCCTTCGTGCGGCTCGCCCCTTTCAAGGCACAAATCGCGGCAAAAGACGTGTTTGGACATTTACGCCCCGCCTTCCTCGAACGGGACGAAATCCCGGCCCGCGATATGTGTGGTCAGAAGGTCGAGGTTCAGACCCAACGCACCGAAGGAATAGCCGTAGCTTGCGTAGGGGAAGAACAGGTATTGCCCCTCCCGGCAGGCGTGGAGAAACCCGCACCAACCCTCGAGATAGTGATCGAGCCCCGCGCGCACCTGCTCGGGCCCGTCCTCCGGCGTCGTGCCGTAGAAATTGATGACGAAGTCGCCGTCTGTCTCGGGCCAGACTTCCGGACTGATCGGCATCGACCGCGCGTCCATCTCGCGCGCCAATGCAGGCAGTTGCAGTCCCAGATCGCTGAGCGCGACAGTCAGGGCGCCCAGGTCGTTATAAACATAGACGTCTTCGCCCGCCGGGAACGAGAAGGTCACCGAAACGGTGATATCGCCCGGTTCGGGGATGAAGTGCGAGACGGTTTCTAGCTTGCGCTCATAGGCGGCTGCCAACGCCTCATAGGCGTCCGTCGTGCCCGTTACATCCGCAATCCGCCGCATGCCTTCCTTGACCGGATACTGGTTGGGATCGATGACCAGTGTCGGGGCAATGATCGACAGCTGTTCGACCTGATCTTCGAGCATGGTGACGATGAGGTCGGGTTCGAGCGCGGCGATCGCCTCGTAGTCGAGTTCGTTATAGGTGCCCACGAATTCGAAATCGGCGGTGTCGAAATCGATGCCGAGAAGGTCGGGGACCGCGCGCAGATAGGGTTTACCCCCGGCATCGATCCGCCCGGCGCTGCCCACGAGCGGTACGCCAAGTTCGAGGAGCGGCAGGGTTAGGCGGTTGTCGTTCTGGGAAACGACGCGCTGGGGATGCGCGGGCACGACGACCTCGCGACCGGCATCGTCGGTGACCGTCATGGTCTGCTGGGCGATGGCGGGGGTTACAAGAGCGGCGACCGCGTGAACGCCGGCGGCAAGTGCAGAAATCAGTTTCATCGGATTTTCCTTATTTGTCCGCGCCCAGCGGCACGAAGGGCCGCGAGGCGATGTTGGCGACGACGATGTCGAGCGTGGTGCGGAGCGACTGGAACGTGACCGCGCGCATCTCGTCGCGATGAATCATGAAAAACTGGTTGTGCCGGCCCGCGTGCAGCAGGTCGCGCCAGTTGGGGAGCATGGCGTCCCAATCGGCCGTCACCGAGCTCACGGTCTGGTCGAAGGCCGGGAAATAGGTATCGATGATGAAGTCCGCGTCGATCTCTTCGATCAGTTCGGGGCTCAATGTCGAATTGGCCTCTTCCTGCTCGGCAATGATCGCGGGCATCGAAAAGCCCAGATCGCGCAGCACCTGACTCAGCGTGCCGTAATCGCGGTAGACCCTGAGCCCGTCCTCGGCGCCGTGGGCGACGGCGACCGAAACGCTTGCCGGGTCGCCGATGGCGTCCGCGATCGTCGCGCGGGCGCGTTCGAGGCGTTCGTTGTAGCGGGCGAGAAGGCGCTCGTATTCGTCAAGCGTGCCGGCAATATTGGCGATCTTGCGGTAGCGCTCGAGCATCGACTGGCCCCAGATGTTGATGACGACCGTGGGGGCGATCAGCGCCAGCTTGTCGTAGCTCTCGGCGGAGAAGTCCGGCAGGATGATGAGGTCGGGCTCGACCGCGGCGACAGCCTCGAAATCGTGTTCGTTGGGACTGCCGACCCAGACGATACCGTCGTCGCCGAAGCGATAGTCGAGCGCGTGGTAGGCCCCACGGATATAGGGCTTGCCATCGTTGAGCAGCGGATCGGTGCGGCCCGTGGAGCCGACGATATTGGCGCCCATCTCGATAAGCGGCGCGGCGAACTGCTCGCCGCGCATGGAGACGATACGCTGGGGCGCCACGGGGATTTCCACTTCGTGGCCCATGTCGTCGACGAAGATGCGGGTGTCGTCAGCCACGGCGGGGGCCGTAAGCGCGAAGGCCACGAAGGCGACGGCGAGTATATGCTTTATCAAAAAATGCATTTGCCTATTCCAGTGAAGGGTTAGGTTTTTGGGCGCGCGCAGGACGCTGGAAACGCGTTCTGGACCAGTCGGCCGCAATCGCTACCAATTGTCGGGCCGGTCATCGGCGAATGTTTCGGGGTCGCCATCCAGCGCCGCCTCGATAGCCGTTTCGAGCCGATCGAGCGCGTAGGGCATGCTCAGGAGCGAGCCGTACGAGAAAGCACCCGTCACTTCCTTTGTGAAGACGACTTCCTGGCCATTGAGATGCGGTTCGATGAACCGGCGCACCGGAAGGTCGATAATGGGGCTGACATCGCCATCCCCATCGATCCAGACCAGCAGGTCAACGTTCATCAGGTCGATGGCTTCCTCGCTGAGATTGACCGAGGCGGTGCCGGCCGCGTCCAGCGCATCGACCGCGTCGGGCGTTTGGAAGCCGAGCTGGATAAGAAGCTGCTGCCGCGCATCGTGCGACGAATAGAGCCCGAGTTGGCCGTCGCGGGAGATCCACGCGATAAGGGCGGTCTTTCCAGCCCATTCGGGATGAGCCGCCGCGATCTCCTCGGCGCGCGCGTTGATCGCGTCGATCTGCGCGTCTGCTTCGGTCAGCTTTCCGGTCGCAAGTCCTGTGAAATGGGCACGTTCTTCCCAGGTCAGGCTCCAGTCGCCACGACCCTCGGGGACCGGAACCACGGGCGCGATCAGGCTGAGCTTTTCATACTCTTCCGGTGTCAGCGCATTATAGAGCGACAGAATGACATCGGGCTGAGCGGCGGCGATCAGTTCGAAATTGAGATCGCCGCGCTCCAGCATGACGGGTTCGCTCGTGAGGAGCGGGGAAGCCCAGGGCCACAACCCGTTCTCGTAGTCGCCATACCAGTTCTCGATCGTGACAGGCTGAATGCCCAGGGCCAGAATGTTGTCGGCCCCATTGCCATCAACCGTCGCCACCCGCTCGGGCTGCTCCTCGATGACGGTCGTGCCGAATTTGTGCTCGATGGTGAGCGGGAAGTCCTGGGCCGATGCCGAAACGACAGGCGCCAGAACGGCGGCGGCCGCAAGGGCCAGTGTCAACAACGACCGGGCAGGTTCAAAGGCTGCAGTCATGTTCTTTTCCTGTTGAGTTGGAGAATGAATTTGTAATCCAGGTCTACTGCCGGGCGTCCGGGACTTCAGTTGCCGGGTCGCCGTCGGCGGCGGCTTCGAGCATGGGCACGAGCGCTTCGAGCGCGACCGGGATCGAAAGCAGCGAGACGCGGGCGAGCGCGGCGACCGGAAGGTCGCCGAGAAACACTTCGCCGCCGGTTTCATAAGCCCGGAGGAAGACGCGGGCCGGTTCCTCGAGCGAAACCGCGACTTCGTCGTCGGTGTCGTAGTGGACGACGACGTCGGCATCGATGACGTCGAGCTGTTCGGGCGAGAGATCGAGCCAGAACCCGTCCGGGTCCGACAACTCCGCCATCGCCCCGGTGGGCACGAAGCCCATCTGGTAGAGGAACTGCGCGCGGACGTCGTATTCGGTATAGGCGAACGGCGCGCCGTCGCGAAAACCGCCGAGGACTGCGGTCATGCCCGCCCATTCAGGGTGGGACGCGGCGATGTTGGCAAGGCTGCTTTGGATGGCGGCGATCTGGCGCTCGGCCTCGGCTTCCTCCCCCAGGGCCCGTGCGACGAGACGGGCGCGCTCCTCCCAGGTGAGCCCGTAATCGCTCACGCCCTCCGGCACAGCGACCACGGGGGCGATCAGGCTGAGCTTTTCATAGTCCGCAGCCTCGATCCCCGAATAGAGCGCAACGATTACGTCGGGGTCGGTGGCGGCGATCGCCTCGAAATCGAGATCGCCGTCAAGCACGACCGGTTCGGTGGTCAGGAGATGCTCGGCCCAGGGGCCGGCGGTATGTTCGAACCCGTCCATCACCCGCCATTGGCGCACGGTAACGGGCGATACGCCAACGGCAAGGAGATTGCCGATGCCGCCATAATCGATGCTCGCGACGCGCTCGGGCTTTTGTTCGATAATGGTGGTGCCGAATTTATGCTCGAGGGTGAGCGGAAAGTCCTGCGCCGCGGCCGGGGCCGCAAGAGCGGCCAGCGCGAGCGCGACACCTGCAGTCCATTTGAAATACTTCATGGTCGTCCCCTTGCTTTCTCGGTGGGCCGCTATTGAGACACCGGCACTTCCGTTGCCGGGTCGCCGTCGATGGCCAATTCGATCGAGGGCTCGAGCACCTCGAAGGCGTATGGCAGGCTCAGGAGCGATGTATGGCTCAAAGCGCTCGTGACGAGCGGCCCGAGAAAAACCTCGCGGCCTTCCTGGACGGCGGTGAGCGTGGGGCGGAAGATGGCGCTCCGGATCGGTTCGACGCCTTCGTCGGCGAACCAGATCAAAACGTCGGCGTCAAAGACTTCCGGACGCTCGGCGGATATCTCGACGGAGAATTCACCGGGGCTCGAGAGCGCTTCGACCTCCGGGTGATTTGCGAAGCCGAGCTGGTTGAGCAGCTGCACCCGCGGGTCCGAGACGGTGTAGACATAGGGCGCGTCCTCCCAGACGGTGCCCAGCGTGATCGTCTGCCCGGCCCAATCGGGATGGCGCCCGGCGATGGCGGCGAGTTCGTCCTTGATCGCCTGCACCTGTTCCTCGGCCTCGGCTTCCATGCCGATGGCACGGCCGGCGATCAGTGCCTGCTGGTCCCACGCGAGCTCGTAGTCGCCAACGCCCTCGGGGACCGCAACGACCGGTGCGATGGCCGAGAGCTTCTCGTAGTCCCGGTCGGTGATGCCCGAATAGAGCGCGATGATGACGTCGGGATCGGTGGCGGCGATTTGCTCGAAATTGAGCTCACCTCGCAAAATCTCGGGCGAGCCCTCGAGCAGTGCGTCGGCCCAGGGCCACACGGCGCGGGGATAGTCTCCGAACCAGTATTTGACGGTGACCGGCTGGACACCGAGCGCCAGCAGGTTGTCGGCGCCGTTATAGTCGAGACTCGCGACGCGTTCGGGCTGCGCCTCGATGGTCGTGGTGCCGAATTTGTGCGCGATGGTGAGCGGGAAATCCTGCGCGACTGCCCGCCCCGCCACGAGGACGGCGAGACAGAGGACAACGATCCTTGCGAAAGGGATCATTTCAAAACTCCTCAATTTTAAAGGCAGCGGATGCGTCCCCTGCCCGGGTGCTGGTGGATCAGTCGAGCGGCACTTCGGTCGCCGGATCGCCGTCGATCGCCGCATCGATCATCGGAGCCAGCCGTTCGGCGGCCTCGGGGAGCGACAGGAGCGAACCGAACGACATGGCGCCGTTGGCAGGAGAATCGAGCGCAAGGAAAATCTCGCGGCCCTCCCTTGGCGCGCGCATGGCCTCGCGCGCGACGAGACCGGCGATTTCCGGGGAGTCCGGGGCCGCGAACCAGAAGATCACGTCGGCGTCGATCTCGGGCAATATCTCCTCGGAGATCTCGATGTAGAATTCGCCGGGCGTCGAAAGCTCGGCTACCCTGGGATGGTGCACCAGACCGAGCGCCGACACGAACCCACCGCTCGAATCGCTCACCGAATAAAGCCCCACAGATCCCGCCCAATAGGTCATCATGGCGAAGGTCTTGCCCTGCCATTGGGGGTGGGCTGCGGCGACGGCGGCAAGGGACGCCTTGACCTCCGCGATCTGCGCTGCGGCCTCTTCGGACCGGCCGAGCGCCAGGCCGGCCAGTTCGGCCTGCTCTTCCCAGTCGAGATCGTAGTCGCCCCGTCCCGGAGGCACAGCGACGACCGGCGCGATGAGCGAGAGCTTGTCGTAGTCGGCCTGGGTGATGCCCGAGCGCAGGGCGAGGATGATGTCGGGGTCGGTCGATGCGATCTGCTCGAAATTGAGATCGCCCTCGAGCACTTCGGGTTCGACCGTCGCAAGATCCTGCGCCCAGGGCCAGAGTTGGTCCTCATAGGGGCCGAACCACGCGCGGGCGGTCAGCGGCTGGAACCCCAGCGCGAGCACGTTGTCGACACCGGCGTAGTCCACCGTCGCGACACGTTCGGGCTGATGGGGAATGACCGTCGTGCCGAACCTGTTCTCGATGGTGAGCGGGAACTCCTGCGCCAGGGCAGGCGCAGAGTAAGCTGGCAGGAGACAGAGAGCGGCGAGGATGAATTTGGGCGCGGTATGTTTCATGGAATTGGCCTTAAAGATGCGATTTGGCGGCTGCCCGCTGCAGAAGGTAGACAAAGACGGGTACGCCGATGATGGCGGTGATGAGGCCTGCGGGGATCTGGATGGGCGCGAACGCGGCGCGGCCGACGAGGTCGGCGAGCGCGACAAGAAGCGCGCCACAGAGCGCCGTAAGAACCGTGTGCAGCCCGACGCCCGAACGGGCAATCCGGCGCGCCGCGTGGGGTGCCAGCAAGCCCACGAACCCCAGCGGCCCGACGATGGCGGTCGCCGCGGCGGCGAAGCCGACACCGACGCAGATAAGCGCATAGCGCACCCATTTGACCGGCGCGCCGAGCCCGACCGCGGTATCTTCGCCCATGCGCAACACCGACATGATGCGCGTAAGCCCCAGAACGAGCGGAGAGAGGACCACACACCAGACAAAGAGGATCTGCACGTCGGTCCAGCTCGCCGCGTTGATCGACCCGGCAAGCCACGAGAGCGCCGATATGGCCCTGTCGATGTCGCCATAGGTCAAGAGCGCCGATGTGATCGAGGAGATGAAGGCGGATACGCCGATGCCCAGGAGAATGAAACGGATCGCGTTGTTGCCGCGGCGGCGCTGGTAGCTCAGCGCCTGAACGAGCGTGGCGACGGCGAGCGCGCCAGAGAAGGCTATGATGGGTCGCCAGGAATAATCGAGCCCTGGCGCAGCGACGATCGCGAAGACCACCGCGAGCGCGGCGCCCTGGGATATCCCCACGAGGGACGGATCAGCGAGCCCGTTGCGGGTGACGTTCTGGAGTGCGCCGCCCGATAGCGCCATCATGGCACCGACGAGCGCAGCAGCGAGCGTACGGGGGAAGCGGAACTGCCAAACGACATTGTCGATGGCGTCCGATACGGTGGTGCCGGTCAGCGTTGTGATCACCGTTTCAAGCTCGATGCCGTAACTGCCCACAGTGAGGCTCACGCCGATGACGGCCAGAAGCAACACGGCGAGCACGCCAACCGCAACAAGCGCGCGGACCGGCAGGCGCAAAGCGACGCGCTCGCCGCGCGAGCGGATGACGACATGGTCGGAAGCGGTGCCGGCGCTCGTGCTCATCGTGCCCTCATGCGAACGAGGTGGATAAAGACCGGTGCGCCGACCATCGCTGTGATGATGCCGGTGGAAATCTCGCGGGGCGCTATCGCGATGCGCGCGATGATATCGACACCCAGGAGATAGGCAGCGCCAAGGATTGCCGAATAGGGCACGATCCAGCGATAATCCGAGCCGACGAACAGCCTCACCACGTGCGGGATGACAAGCCCCACGAACCCCATGGGTCCGGCAAGCGCGACCGCACAGGCGGTCAGAACCACGACAGTGATCAGAAGCTGCGCCTTGAGCCAGCCCGTCTTGACCCCGAGCCCCTTGGCAACGTCGTCGCCCATGGCGAGCGCGGTCACCTGCCGGGCGAGCGAGAACGCGACGAGGAGCCCCACCGCGATCCACGGGCCGGTGATATAAAGCATCTCGATGTCGCGCCCGGCGAGCGAGCCCGAGAGCCAGACGCGCAGGTTCTCGAAGGAATCCTCGTTGAGCAGATGAGCGATGGAAATAATCGCGCTGAGGAAAGCCGTTATCGCCGCGCCCGACAGCGTCAGCGTCAGGGGCGTCGCGCCACCCGGTGCCCAGAGGGCGATGAAATATACGACGAGCGCGGCAACAAGGGCGCCGGCGGCGGCGATCCAGGGCAGAAAGACGAGCGGCGCGGTGCCGAAAAAGAAGGCCGTGACGACCACCGCGAAAGAGGCGCCCGCCATCAGGCCCAGAATGCCCGGATCGGCAAGCGGGTTGCGCGTCACGCCCTGCATCAGGGCCCCCGAGACCGCGAGCGATGCACCGACGGCCAGCGCGATCAGCGCGCGCGGCAGGCGCAGGTCCCAGATGATCATGTGATCGAAAACGGTGGCGTCACGCGCGAAGATCGCTTCGAGCACCGTGCCGAGCGGCAGGGGCTTGGCGCCGACCGCGATATGGAGTGCAAAGAGCAGAACGGTGATGCCGAGCAACACCGGCACGCCGGAAAAGGCGGCGAAATGCATGCGGGCTTGGGGCTCGTGTGCCGCGGCGCTCATGCGACGCGCACCGACGCCTTGCGCCGGGCGTGCGCGCCCAGCGGTACGCAGACGAGGTGCCCGGTTTCCGCGTCGCGGACCACCCGCGCCTCGAGGTCGAAAACGTGCTTGAGCCGTTCAGCGGTGAAGATCGTCTCGGGCGCACCGGCGCAAACGATACGGCCATCCTTCATCATGACGAGATGGTCGGCATAGGCGGCAGCGAGGCTCAATTCGTGCAGCACGATGACGAGCGTGCGCCCGCGCGCATGGGCGAGGTCCGCCAGGAGCTCCATCAGGTCCACCTGGACCTTCAGGTCGAGGAACGTCGTGGGCTCGTCGAGCAGCAGAAGGTCGGTTTCCTGCGCGAGCACCATGGCGATCCAGCAGCGCTGGCGCTGGCCGCCCGAAAGCGAGTCCACCGGCCGATCGGCGAATTCGGTGATGCCGGCGGTCGCCATGGCGGCGTTGACCGCGTCCTCGTCCTCACGCGTCCATTGGCGCATCAACCCCTGGTGCGGGAAGCGGCCCTGGGCTACGAGTTCGCGCACCGTCAGCCCCTCGGGCGCGATCGGCCCCTGGGGCAGGAGCCCCATCTTGCGCGCGACGTCGCGGGTCTTGGCCGCATGCACCGATTTGCCGTCGAGCAGCACTGTGCCCGAGGACGGCGTCAGGATGCGCGCCATGGTCTTTAAGAGCGTGGACTTACCCGACCCGTTGGCGCCCACGAGCACGCTCATCTTGCCCGTCGGGATTGTGAGATCGATATCGGAAAGAATGGACGCGCCATCGTACCCCGCGCAGAGCGCGCTTGCCGCCAAGCGGATTCCGGTATCCGCACCGTTTTCGTTCCAAGCCGCCACGCCGTAACGCCCTCAAATTATGACCAGGATTGTCACGATAAGCGGGCGTATCAAAGCTGACTTTAATAGTCAACAATATATGACCCAGCAGCTGATAACGCGCTTAATAGGGAACGACCAGCGCGGCCTTCCGTTAATTCGGATGGAAACTCAGCAAGAGCTGGAGACGTATGATGGCCAATTCCTCGACATCCCGCCGCCGCGCGTCCGATGGTCGTGACTCGCGGACCGCGCGCAAAAGTGCCGAGATCAAACGCAAGGTGAGCGAAAATCTCTCGGATGCGCGCGAGGAGGCAAAAGACGATCTCGACGACATGGTGCGCGCGGCGCGTGACGATGTGCACGACATGGCCAGTGCCGCCGGCGACTATGCCAAAGGCCAAAAGGCCCAGGCCACAGAACAGATCGGTGGAATCGCGGAGGCGATCGAGCGCGCGGCGACTGAACTGGCCTCTGAGGGGCGGGACGTCGCAGAGCGTTATGCCCGCGACCTAACCACCGGGCTGAATCACCTGTCGCGATCCGCACAATCCCCCAGTGTCGATCGCGCGATGAACAATGTGAGCCGGTTCGGCCGCGAGCATCCCATCGCCTTTTTGGGACTGGCAGCTCTTTCCGGCTTCGCGATCAGCCGTTTTGCGAGCGCTTCCGCGCAACGCCTTCAGCGATCCAGTAGCGGGCACGAAAAGGACGATGGACGATGACGACACCTGACCCCACGCCGAGGGACCCGGGCATCGCCGAGCTTGTCAGTGGCCTGTTCAAGGACGTCGCGGCGTTGTTCCGGCAGGAAATCGAACTCGCGAAAACAGAAGCCGGCGAACGCCTGCAGGGCGCCGTGCGCGGGGGCCAGTTCATAGCCGTTGGTGCGGCGCTGGCGATCGGCGGTTTCCTCGCACTGCTTGGTGCAGTCGTGATCGCTCTGGGGGCCTGGCTCGAGACGACCGGACTGGACCCTGCGATCGCATACGCGCTTTCCGCGCTTGCGACGGGCATTGTCGTGGGACTTGCCGGTGGGATTCTGATTTCCTCAGGCGTGGGGAGGATCAGGGACTCCAATTTTAAACTGACCCGGACGGTCGACACGCTGCGCGAGGATATCGAAGCGGCAAAGGAGAGATTCTGATGGCAAGTGAACGCAAGACATCGCGCCAACTCGAACGCGAAATCGATGCCCGCCGTATGCGCATCGAACAAAAGGCTGACCAGCTGTCCACGCGCCTCTCTCCCGGCCATCTGATCGATGAGGCATTGCGATTTACCAAGGACGGACCGCTGGCCGGGTATGCCGACAATGTCAAACGCAACGTCATCGCCAACCCCCTGCCGGTCCTCCTCGTGGGTGCGGGCCTCGCGTGGCTCGTGTCGCGCCCTGCATCGGGGAATGATGAAGTTCCGACCGATCGCCGGGTGACCCAGTCGTCTGGCTATGACGACGAGGAATGCGAATATCCCGTGGCCGTCATCAAGGGCACATGGTTGCAGCGCGTCGAGGTCGTTGATGCAGAGGACGGCAAGCGCCACAGCGCGTTTACCGACCAGGCCGGACGAAAGTTCAAGGCGCTGACCGACGAGATCGGAAACAGGGCCGGTCATTTCACCGACGAGGCGGGACATATCTTCCAGGGCTTTATCGACGAAGCCGGGCACAGGATCACCGATTTCCGGGACGAGGCCGGCCAACGGATCAGCCGGGCCCGGGGCTGGGCCTCGCACAATTGGCGGCAATTCGAAGAAGGCGCCGGGCAACTGGGCGATCGGCTGCAGACCGCGTCTTCGCAACTCGGCGCGCAAGCCACTCGTGCCGGGGACGCGGTGGCCGATCAGGCCAAGCACGCCGGCGGCATTGTCGACGATTTTGTGCACGATCAGCCGCTGGTGAGCGGGGCGATTGCCTTTGCCGTTGGCGCCTTGTTAGGGGGCAGCCTGCCGCAAACCCGCCAGGAAGACAAAAGCCTGGGCGAGGCGTCGGATTCCGTGCGCCGTGCCTTTGACGACGCGGCAGAAGGTCTCGAAGGCCTCTACGAACGGGGTCGCGAGGCGGCCGGGGAGCTCCACGACCGCGCACGCGACACCGCTGATCGGGTGCACGAGAAGCTGCGGGATACCGCCTCGGACGCACAGGATGCGGCCGACACGGAGGACGAAAAAGCGGCCGACCGGTAACGATAGAAAAACGGGCGCGGACTGCCTGCGCCTTGAAACCCTCCTAGGGATGATCTGCGATCATTTCGATGATCCGACGGCGTTTGCGGCGCGATCGGATCTGGGTGGTGTGTATCGTTTCAGGATAAAGATACCAGTAGGTGCCTCGCCAATCGGCCTTGAACCTCCGCTTGGCGCCAATCGGAAGATCTTCGGACGCGTAGTCCGCGATAATCATGACTTCGGCATGGATCGGACCGTTCAGGTCATCTGCAAAGGCTCCGTCGTACTCGGCCTTTGCTACGCTGTTGATCAGCGTGTCGAAGCTGCCGAGGACATAATAGCTTCCCGGCATGAGCGGCCGCTGGTGCGTCCTGCTTCGAGGATCCTCGGGCTGTTCACCGGCGTCGAGCACATCGCCGATATCCGTTATCGCACGGGTCCAGGTCTTCCCGTCGACCTCGAGCGTGATCAGGACACTTTCGATATAGATCGCATCCGAACTCATATTGCTCACGAAACAATGAGCATCGAGTGCAGAGCCGGCCGCGCGGTTGATCACGATTTTCGGCCGTACCTGGCGGCGATAGCTATACAGAAACACCTGCAGATACGTTATCCACACAATGAGCATGCCGATGCTTCCGAGGGCGTTGATCACATCGGCATGCGCAACGATCCAATCGATCATGACCAGCGCCCGGCGAACAGCGGCTCTATGGGATGGCGCGACTTGGCCATCCGCAGCTTGCTCATCACGTCCGGGGTCGAGCCGGTTTCATCCTCGGTTTCCAGTTCGATGTCATAGGCGCGTTGCGGATTTGTCCTTGCCCCGACGAGAACGAACTCGGCGCCTTCATAATCCAGAAGGCGGACATCCTCGCGCGCGAACCGGCGATCCCGGAATTCGTCCTGCAGCGATTCGGGATAGTCCGCCTTGCCGCCCTCATCGAGGCCGGCGCTTTTCGGGCTGCCTTTTTCGGGGTTCTTGACCGAGAGGGCGAAGCTGGCCTCCTGGGCGATGTTGAACGCCTTTTGAACCTCGCCGGGCTCTTCGGGCAATTCAAGTGCGTAGGAGAGATGCAGCTGACCGTCTTCGAGCGTCACAGCATATACGCCCTCACCGGCCGGCCGGGCGGCGGGTTGCTCCTGTTCTCCCCGCGTTTGAGTGCCGTAATGCTTTTCCCGCAGCGTTTTTTCGAGATTCGATTCTGAACGCTCAACCGCGTCGACGAAACCCCATTCGCGCTCGTGCTCGGTCACGTCCGGCAGCCGCTTGCGGCCAACAACCATGAGGCGCACATGTTTGCCGCCGCGCGGGCGCAGGGCCATGTAGAACCTTTGGACATCGCCCAGGCGGTCAGGCTCGTCTTCGTTCACGTCCGGCGAATAGAGGAAAAAGATGTCACCTTCCTCGAGTGCGCCGTCAATCTCATTCCGTGACGTCATATCCGCCTCCTTCATTCGTTTTACCAGGGAGGAAGCACGCGGATGCCGCACGCTTCCTCTAGCCGCAACGAGAACGCATGGACGCCGTTCCGGAGCCGCCGGCCCGGGACTACCTGGGTTAGAAGCCAAGACGCCGGGGGAAGTTCCGGCCCGATCCGGCCAGTCGGCCGGGGAACACGCTTTTCCCGGTTTCCCCGTTAGCCACCAGGCGAGCAAAAGTTGGAACCTTTTTCGGGTTCCAGGACTCTACCCTCAAAGCCGATTTTTGTTGCACACGAGACATTTGGCGGGACAGGCTTTGTTTGAGCAATTCGGTCATCTCAGCCAGCATATGGCCCTGCATATTGTGCTGATGAATTTTCTGGTGCCGCTGGGGATCGGTGCCGCACGCGGCACATTCGACTTCCCCATCTGGCGCAGCTGGCCACTGGCGACCGCAGTGCAGCTCCTGCTGCTCTGGGGGTGGCATGCCCCACCCGTACTTGCAGCTGCGATGCATGCCCCGGCGCTGATGATCCTCATGCATGTGAGCCTCGTCCTCGCCGCGGCGTGGTTCTGGGCGGCGGTGTTCTCGGTCCCGCAGGAAGGGGGATGGCGCGCCATTTTCGCGCTTCTGATATCGGGCAAGCTGTTTTGCCTTTTGGGCATACTGCTCGTGTTCGCGCCGCGCCAGGTTTATGCCGGGATGACGCATACCGCGCTCGATATCGAGGCGGCGCTCGCCGATCAGCACCTGGCGGGGCTCATCATGGTCGTCGCTTGCCCGCTCAGCTATGTTCTTGCCGGTGTGGTCATCGCGGCGCGGTGGTTCATGGCGCTCGAGGCGAGGGCGTAATGGCGGGGGAAGACAAAAACAAACCCGCGCTCGTCAAGCCGTTGACGCGTTGGCAACGCATCGGCATCGCGGCGGGTATTCTTGCGGGCGTGTTATTGGTGGCCGGTACGATCTTTGTGTGGTCGGGCGTCTATAACATCAGCGCACGCGCCGAACACTGGACGATCACCGATTGGCTGATCGCGACGACACGGGACCAGTCGATCGAGGCATCCGCCAGTGGCGTCGTCATCCCATCGGATTTTCGCGATGGCGATCGGGCTGCCCTCGGCCGCGAACATGTCAGAAGCGCGTGCATCGAGTGCCATGGCGCGCCGGGCTCGGAAAACAATCCGATCTACGATCATATGCTGCCCGAGCCGCCGGACCTGACCTACGCGGCGGACGATTACAGCGCCAAGGAGCTGTTCTGGATCGTTCACAACGGCATGAAATATACCGGCATGCCCGCGTGGCCGGCCGAGAGCCGCGACGACGAAGTCTGGTCGGTCGTGGCCTTTCTCGAGCATCTCAACCAAGAGGGCGCCGCGGCATTCGAGCCCCTGCCCGCAGCAGGGCAAGGTGAAACCGGCGAGGCGGTCGCGCAGCTCGAGAACTGCGTGCGATGCCATGGCGACGCGGACCGCCCGCCCCTTGGCACGTTCGTTCCGGTCCTCCACGGCCAATCGCGGGACTATCTTGTCCGTGCGCTGCGCGAATATCGCGATCATGTCCGGCCCAGCGGCATCATGGAGCCCGTCGCGCACGAGATGACGGACACAGAGATTACCGAACTCGCATCCTTTTATGCCGAGCTGGCACCCCCTGCGCGTGACTGGCAATTTCCCGAAAACCAGGTCGCGCGCGGGCGTGAGATCGCGCTTTCGGGTCTGCCCGAAGAGGACGTACCGGCTTGTATGTCCTGCCATGGCGGGAACAACGCGGACTTCCCCCTCCTTGCCGGGCAGCCCGCAAACTACACCTCCGCGCAACTGCGCCTCTGGAGCGAGGGCGGCCGGAGCCGCTCGGGATATGGCGCGATCATGGCCGAAGTCGCGCAACGCATGTCCGCCGAGGACATCGACGCTGTCAGCGCCTTTTTCGCTTCGCTCGCGGCGGAGGATGCGGGGCAATGAGGTTTTTAAAGAGAGCCGTTCCGGCCATTGTTGCCCCTGCCGCACTGGCAGGCTGCTCAAACATCCAGTCCGCTTTCGCGCCAATGGGTGTCGAAGCGGAACGCACGAATGTCCTTTTCTGGGTGATGACGGCGGGGGGCACGCTCATCTTCATTGCCGTCCTCATCGCTGCCAGCGTTTCGATCTTCGGTGGCGAACGGGCACGAAAGCTTCTCGCGCGCGAATGGTTTGTCACGGCCGCAGGCATCTGGTTCCCGGTCGTCGTCCTGTCGACCCTGCTGGTCTATGGCTTCATCGCCCTCGGGGCTGGCGCCGCTCCCGAGCGCGCACAGAACGGATTGAAGATTTCCGTTGAAGGCGAGCTGTGGTGGTGGCGCGTTACCTACGAGCGGCCGGACGGAACGGTCGTCGAGACCGCCAACGAGTTGCATCTGCCTGTCGGCGAGCCCGTGCAGGTGGCGCTGACGAGCACGAACGTCATCCATAGCTTCTGGGCACCCCGGATCGCGGGCAAGCTCGACATGATCCCCGGACGAACCAACACGTTGACGCTCACGGCGACCGAGGAAGGTGTCAGCCGTGGGCAGTGCGCGGAATATTGCGGCGGCGCGCACGCGCTGATGAGTTTCTTCGTCATCGCGCAGTCGCCCGAGGAATTCGAGGCCTGGCTCGCCGCCGAGGCGCGGCCAGCCGAGGAGCCGGAAGGCGAAGCCGAAACCCGGGGCCGAGACCTGTTTTTCGCGGCGGGATGCGGCGCATGCCATACGGTGCGCGGCACCGCTGCCGAGGGCACCATCGGCCCGGACCTGACCCATGTGGGCGCGCGCCGTTCGCTGGCCGCCGCAACGCTCCCCAACGATGCCGAGGCGTTCGCGGATTGGATCGTCGACAACCAGCATATCAAGCCCGAAAACAAGATGCCCGCCTACGATATCTTCAGCGATGAGGACGTCTCGGATCTCGCCAGATATCTCGAGGGGCTGAACTAGCCATGTTCGACTTCACGCAATTCAATCTTCTGATCAATCTGGCGATCTTCGCGGTCGCGTCAGTCGCCGTGTGGATGGCCGGCGCCCACATCACGCGGATGGCCAACTCCATCAGCCACAAGACAGGCATCGGCCAGGCTGCAATCGGCATGGTACTGCTGGCGGGCGTGACCTCGCTTCCCGAAATCGGGGTGACCGTCACTTCGGCTGCAGCCGGGGAGGCGGCGTTGGCCGTCAACAATCTCTTCGGTTCGATTTCCGCACAGATCGTCATTCTTGCGATCATCGATATTCTGATCAGCAAGCGCGCACTGACGTCGTCCCTGCCCGATCCTACCGTTCTGCTCCAGGGCGGGCTCAATGTGCTCTTGCTGTCCATCGCGACAGCCGGAATGGTCGTGGGAGACGTTTCGGTTTTCGGGATCGGTGCGTGGGCCTGGATCAGCGCCGTCGCATACGCCTTCGCGATCTATCTGCTCTCCAAGTCGAACGGCAAACCGTGGCTTGCCGCGCGGCTGGGCGAGGTCGACCACCGGTTGAACGAACAGCAGATCGAAGCGGAAAAGCAGGACGCCTCGCAATATTCGGGACGATCCTTGCGCGATCTCGTCATTCGCACCGCGGGTCTGGCCCTGGTCATTCTGATCGCCGGATACGTGCTTTCGCGCACCGGTAGCGCGCTGGCCGAGCAGACCGGGCTGGGCGGAAGCCTTGTCGGGTTTGTCCTGTTGGCCTTTGCGACGTCGCTTCCCGAGTTCAGCACCACCGTAACCGCAGCGCGCGCGGGTCTTTACACATTGGCGGTCTCGGACATTCTGGGCACCAATCTGATCAATGTGGGGCTCTTGTTCGTTATCGACCTCGTGGCGCAGGGCGAGCCCGTGCTCAACAGCGTTGGCCCTTTTGCGGCGTTCGGCGCCCTGCTCGGCATCGGCCTTACGGCGCTGTTCCTGATCGGCATGGCCGAGCGCGCGGACAAAACCGTGCTGCGCATGGGGTTCGATTCCGTGGCCGTGTTCATCTGCTACGGCGCAGGCCTTGTCGTTCTCTACTTTCTCAGGTGAAGCCGAATATGAGTACGACCGAAGAGAAAAAACTACCCAATTCAGGCCCCCGCCCCGAGCACGAACTTGAGGACCTCAAACGCGTCTGGGCGACGCCCAAGGGCATCAGACTCGTCACGGCGGTAAACAACACCGTAATCGGCACGCTCTATATCGGCGTCGCTTTTCTCTTTTTCGTTCTCGCCGGCGTTTTGGCGCTGGTGATGCGCATGCAACTCGCCGTTGGCGACAACACGCTCGTGAGTCAGGACCTCTACAACCAGTTGTTCACCGTTCACGGCACGACGATGATGTTTCTTTTTGCCGTGCCCGCGGTCGAGGCGCTCGGCGTCATGCTGCTTCCACAAATGCTTGCGGCGCGCGACCTGCCGTTTCCGCGGCTTTCGGCCTTCGCCATATGGGCCTATGTGATCGGCGGGCTCGTTTTCTTTTCGACCATTTTCTACGACCTCGCCCCCAAGGGGGGATGGTTCATGTATCCGCCCAACACGCTCACCGAATTTTCACCGGGCGACAATGCCGATTTCTGGCTCCTGGGCATCGGCTTTATCGAGATATCGGCGATCGCGGGGGCCATCGAGATCGTCGTCGGTGTCCTGCGCACGCGGCCGCCGGGGATGACGCTCGCCAAGATGCCGATTTTCGCATGGGCGATGCTCATTTTCGCCGCGATGATCATCTTCGCGTTCCCCGCCGTGATCCTCGCCACGATGCTGCTCGAGATCGAGCGCGCGTTCGGATGGCCGTTCTTTTCGGCGGAACTGGGTGGCGATTCCCTGCTCTGGCAGCACCTGTTCTGGTTTTTCGGACACCCGGAGGTCTACATCATCTTCCTGCCGGCGGCCGGCCTCGTCTCGATGATCGTGCCCACCATGGCGCAGACCCCGCTGGTTGGATATCGCCTCATTGTGGTTGCGCTGATCGCCACGGGATTTTTCTCGTTCGGGCTATGGGTCCACCATATGTTCACCACCGGAATTCCCGGACTGAGCCTCGCGTTTTTCTCGGCGGCCAGCATGGCGGTCGCCATACCCTCCGGCATCCAGGTCTTTTCCTGGATCGCGACGATCGCGGCGGGCCGCAAGCGTTTCAGGATCACGGTCCCGTCGCTGTTTGTGCTCGGCTTTCTGTTCATCTTCACGCTGGGCGGGCTGACGGGCGTCATGGTTGCGATCGTGCCCTTCGATTTCCAGGCGCATGACAGCTACTTCATCGTCGCCCATTTCCATTATGTGCTGATCGGCGGCATGGTCTTTCCGCTCTTTGCCACCTTCTACTACTGGGCACCTATGGTGAGCAAAAAGATGCTTTCGGAGCGCCTTGGAAAGTGGGCGTTCTGGCTCATGTTCATCGGGTTCAACGTCACCTTTTTCCCCATGCACATCACCGGGCTTGCGGGGATGCCCCGGCGGGTCTGGACCTATCCAAGCAATCTGGGATGGGACGTCCTCAACATGATCTCGACCGCCGGAGCCTTCGTCATCGCCGCCGGTGTTCTTGTCTTCATCATCGATCTCATCCGCAACTTCCGCTTCGGCGAGGGCGGCGCCGAGAACCCCTGGGGTGCCGGAACGCTCGAGTTCCTGCCCAACGACGTCTATTCGACCCGTTCGATCCCGCATGTGACCAGCCGCGAGCCGCTATGGGACAATCCCGATCTGCCCAGGGAGGTCGAGGCGGGGCTGCATTACCTCCCCAATGCACCAACCGGCGGGCGCGAAACGATCGTCACCTCGGCGGTCGAGGCAAAGCCTCAATATGTCCTCCAGATGCCGGGAGCGGGATGGACGCCCTTTCTGGCGGCGGCGTTTACGGCAGGCGGCTTCCTGCTCCTGACCATCAAGGAGGTCGGGCTGGGGATCGCGTCGGGCACGCTGGCCATCCTCCTGTGCCTTCTCTGGACCTGGCAGTTGGACAAGCCCAGCCAGGGCGAGGTCGACATCGGCGGCGGGTACAAATTGCCGACCTATATGACAGGCCCCAATTCCCACAGCTGGTGGGCCATGGTGGTGCTGATGCTGGTGGCGTCGGCACTCTATATTTCGTACTTCTTTTCCTACCTTTATCTCTGGACCGTTTCACCCGATGTCTGGGCGCCGAACGGATCGCCCGCGCCACCATCGCTTGTGTTTCCCGTCGGATCGGCCGCGATGTTCGCGGGCGGGTCGGCGCTGATGGCGTGGCTCGGCAAGCGCTTGCCCGAGCCGAACGTCCGGACGCCCGGCGTGCCTGCCGGCCTCGTCATCGCCGCCCTGCTGCTGGGCGGGGGTGTCGCGCTCGAGATCCTCGGGCATATGCAGACAGGGCTCGATCCCACGGCCTCGAGCTATGGCGCCATGGTCTATATGGCGCCGATCCTGACCGGGCAGGCGGCGTTTGCCGCCATCGTCATGTGCCTTTTCGCCGGGGCCCGCCATCTGCGCGGAGGCATGGACAAGCAGCGCCGCGTAACCTTCGACAATGCCGCGCTGCTTTACTACTACACGGCGGCGCAAGGGGTGTTCGGTCTCGTGCTGATCCACGGCTTCCCACGGTTGATCGGGTGATATCATGAGTGATGCCACATCTCCGCGCCGCATGGTTGGCACGTTCGTTTTCATCCTGGCGGGCCCCATTCTGTGGGCCATCCAGCTCACGGCGATCTACGGGTCCCAGTCGGCCCTGTGCGCCGCCGGCATCGGCACCTCGAGCGGCGGCGGAAACGCGCTGGTATTGTGGAGCGTGGTGATCGCCTCGCTCATTCCGGCCGGCGTGGCGACCTGGGCCATTCTCGCGCCGGCGGCGAGCTATCGGCTGCTTGCGGGAGAAAGAGGCGATGCCGCACAGTGGGGGTTTCTACGCGGCGTCATGCGGCTTTTGACGGGGCTTTCGATCCTCGCGATGGCCTATGCGGCGCTCGGCGCGGTTTTTCTGCCCGAATGCGCATCCTTGCGATAGACGATCAGGCGACAGCTTCGACCATCGCCCTGGTCACCGACTGATTGAGCTCGAAATAGTCCATCCAGGGCTTGGCGTTGCGCGCCCGATCCACCGCGGCCTCCAGGGAAAACGCGTTCGCCTTGTCGATGCCGTCGAGCTCGTTCCAATCGAGTGGAACGGCGACGGGCGCTCCTTCACCCGCGCGTGTCGAAAAAGGCGAAATGGCGGTCGAGCCCCGTTCGTTGCGCAGGTAGTCGATAAAGATCTTGCCCGCGCGCTTGGCCTTGGACGCGGTTGCGATGAATGTTTGAGGATCCTCGGCGGCGATTTTTTTGGCAAGTCCGGCGGAGAAGGCCTTGACCTCGTCCCAACCCGCGCGCCGCACGAGTGGCGCAATAACGTGGATGCCCTTGCCCCCTGTGACCATGGGATACGACCGAAGCCCGAGCGCCTCGAGTTCGTCGCGCAGCCGGAAGGCGGCCGATCTGACGTCGGAGAAGGCAAGGCCCTCGTCGGGGTCGATATCGAATACGATGCGCTCGGGCTTCTCAACCTTGTCGCGGCGGACACCCCAAAGGTGGTATTCCAGCACGCCCATCTGGACGCCGGCGATGAGCCCGGCGAGGTCGTCGAGGTAGAAGTAGTCGGCCTTCTCGCCGGACTTTTCCGTGATATCCACGGACTTCATGGCGTCCGCAAACCCACCGGTATCGTGCTTTTGGAAAAAGCATTGCCTGGCACGGCCGGCGGGACACCGCACGAGGCTAAGGGGGCGATCCGCGATGAAGGGCAGCATGGCGTCGGCGACCGCGGCGTAATACGCAACGAGGCGCGCCTTGGTGACGCCCTGGCCGGGGAAAAGGATTTTGCCAGGACTGGTGAGCCGCACACCGGCGGCTTCGGCGGCGGCAATGCCGTCATCTTCGCTGAGCGCATCCATTCCACCGTCTCCGGAAATTGGCGTTGCAGGGTTTTCGTTCACCGGCTTCGCCGTTTCGAGCGAGACGCCGGTGGCCGTCTTGTCTTCGCGCAGGCCAAGGAAAGCGGGGTGCCGCAGTACACCATCGGACGTCCGCTCGGTGTAGGCGACCTCGCCCAGAAGGTCGGGGCGGACCCAGTGCGCCTCGCGCGCGAACGCCTTGGGAACGCCTGAAATCGGGGCCGTTTTGCGCGCGCGGGCGTCGAGTTTTTTCTGGATGCGGGCGCGGTCGTCGTCCGAAAAGCCCGTACCCACGCGCCCGCGATAGACGAGCTTGCCATCTTCTTCGGTCGCGAGCAGCAACGAGGCAAAGCCCTTGCGCTTATTTGAAGGCGACCAGCCGACAATGATGAATTCCTGCCGAAGCGTACATTTGACCTTGAGCCAGGACTTTCCACGCCCCGACCGATAGGGGGCGCTGGCCCGCTTGGCGATGATACCTTCGTGCCCCGCTTCGCAAACGGCGTCGAGAACGTCCTCTCCGCGCCCCTCCATGTCCGGCGAATATTGGATCGCCGCATGCTTTGGCTGGCGGCCGATGAGCTTTGCGAGCGCTTTCTTGCGGTTTCGAAGCGGCTCGTCGCGCAACGATTTGCCATCCTGCTCGAGCAGGTCAAAGGCGAAAAAAGCAAGAGGGCCGCCCTCGGACAGGGTGGTCTGGAGCGTTGAAAAACTGGTTTTACCGTTTTCGAAAGCGCAGACTTCGCCATCGATCAGCGCCGACCCCCTCGTCAACCGCGAAAGCGGTTCGACGAGCACGCCGAATTTGTCCGTCCAGTCATGGCCGCGCCGCGAGTAGATCCTGACGGCGTCGTCAGATAGAGCAGCAAGCGCGCGGTAGCCGTCGTATTTCATTTCAAAGAGCCAGTCGTCCCCCTTCGGGACGGCGTCGACAAGGGTGGCCAGTTCGGGTTCGTGGTAGCCGGGCAGTTTCGCGTTGGAGTGGCTTTTCCGCGCTTTCGCGTCCTCGACCGGTTCCGATGGCCTTGACGCCTCGTCCTTGGCGATCGCGGCCATCTTGCGGCCGGTCGAGACGCTGGTATCTGGGCTGGTCAATGCGTCCTTGTTCCGTGCTTCGGCGTCGCGTTCCTTGACGAGAAGCCAGTTCTCGCGTGCCTCGCCTTTCTTGCCGCGCATGCGGATAAGCGCCCAGCCCCCCTTCATGCGTTCGCCGTCGAGCGTGAAAGAGAGTTTGCCCGACTTCAGGCCCTTGCGCGGATCGCCCTCGGGCGTCCACGTACCGAAATCCCAGAGCATGACGGTGCCCCCGCCATACTCATCGGGGGGGATCGTCCCCTCGAAGCGGGCATAGTCCAGGGGGTGGTCCTCGGTGCGAACGGCGAGGCGTTTGTCCTCGGGGTTGGCGCTCGGCCCCTTGGTCACGGCCCAGCTCTTGAGGACGCCGTCGAGCTCCAGCCGGAAATCGTAGTGCAGGGTGGAAGCGTCATGCTTTTGCACCACGAAGATATTGCCGGCGCCCTGCGCCGCCGAGCCTTTCGGCTCCCGGGTTTTCGAAAAATCGCGTTTCTTCCGGTACTCGGCCAGAAGGCCGTGCGCACGTGCCATGGGTCAACTCGCCTTTTTCTTGCGGCCCGAGCTTTTCGTGGATCGCGATTTGCCGCCGGATTTCTCGAGGCTCGACTTGAGCGCGGACATGAGATCGATGACGTTTTCGCCTTCGCCGCCGGTTTCGCGCTCTTTTCTGGTCGAGACCTTCTTCTTGCCGCGGCTCTTGAGTTTGGTGTCGATCACCTCGCGCAAGGCCTCGCGATAATGATCCCGATACGTGCTCGCATCGAAAGCCGCCGTCTTGCGTTCGATCAATTCGGTGGCGACATCGAGAAGGTCCTTTTCCGCCTTCTTTTCAGGAATGTCGGAAAAGAACTTCTCGGACTCGCGGATTTCATCCTCGTAGTGGAGCGTTTCGAGCAACAGGCCGTTGCTGCAGGGCTTGATGGCGGCGAGATATTCGCGCCCGCGCATGGCCAGCTGGCCAAGGCCGACGCGCTCGGTGCTTCTGAGTGCATCGCGCAGGACCCGGAAGGCGTCCTCGGCCAGCTCGTCCTGCGGGACGACGAAATAGGACTTGTCAAAATAGAGGGGATCGATTGCGCAGGCGCCTACGAACTGCGTCAGCTCGAGCGTCTTGCGCGTTTCGAGCCTGACCGCATCGATCTCCTCATTGGTGAGAAGGACATAATTGTCTTTCTCGTATTCGAATCCTTTCATGATGTCGTCGGTGTCGACGGGGCCGACCCCCTCGACGACTTTTTCATAATGCACGGGCTTGCCCGAGGGCTCGTGAATTTGCCTGAATCGTATCCGTGAACCCGACTTCGAGGCCGAATAGAGTTCCACCGGTATGGAGACGAGCGAAAGACGTATCTGTCCTTTCCAGACAGGACGTGCAGAAGGCATGCGAGATCCATCAGTTTATGAGCTCCACCGATTCAAGCGGCGGGGCGCGAAATCGGTTCCATCCGCGCGCCCTGGGGTAGAAGCGAGCGGGGGCATTCGACCCGGTCAGCCTGATCAGTCCCGCTCCCGCATGCTTCTTGCGAGCGCGCGACTCCATTTATCGAACAGGGCATCATGAGGCAGGGACGCCTGTTGCCCCGCAGAGCGGTTGCGTGGCTCGGCACCGCGCGGGCGTTTGAAGGCCGACACACGATCCACTAGCTTATTGAGATCTATGGGTTTTTGCAGGGTATCAGCGGATCTGTATCGTGCGGCAATCTGTTCGTTGCGGTAAGCCGTGGTAAACAGCATGGGAATGCCGTCGCGCTGAAGGTCGTCGGCCAGATCGTAGACGTACTCGCCAAAAAGCTTGATATCGAGCACCGCGCCATCGAGGCGGCGCTTGCCGATAATCAGCCGGGCGTAATGGACGGTCGGTGCCGGTCCGATGATCGCCGCGCCGTGGGCCTCCAGTTCAGTGCAGATCTCCCGCGCGAGCACGAAATCGTCCTCGACGACGAGGATCTGCTTCTTATCGAGATCTCGGTTTCTCTCCATTTGATCCTCCGTTCCCCTCTAACGCAGAGAACGGGGAATGTTTGCATCGACCGGCGGCATTTCTGCCGCTTGGTTCGCGCCTCAAGGGGGAACAACATAGGTTAATCCGTCGATCCGCCCGCCATGCAACAGGCCCCTGTGGCGCAGCGCGCGGCCGGGACCCTTTTGGCGAACTTCGGGCGCAGTCTCGCGTTTGAAGAGAAGCCGAATTTGGATGAGGTATCTTGCGTGACGCACTTGTTGGTTCGAAAGCTTCAGAATTTTATCGCTTTAAGCGAGGACGAGCAGCAGGCCATCCTCAGCCTCCCAGCAGGATCCAAACGTCTCAGGGGACGCCAGATGATCGCGGACGACAAATCCTTGAAGGGCGCGATCTGCCTGATCGAAGAGGGGTTCGCGTGCAGACACAGAACCCTGCCGGACGGACGCAGGCAGATTCTGTCGTTTCTGGTGCCGGGCGATCTCAGCGATCTGCGCGTGTTTATCCTGGGGCGGACGGACAGTGCGGTCTCAACGCTTTCCGATGTGTCCGTGTCGGTCATCACCCCCGAACACCTTCTGGCCTTGACCGAGCGATATCCGCGGATCACCCGTGCCCTATGGTGGTCGACGCTTGTGGAGGAGTCGATTACCCAGGAATGGCTCGTGAACATCGGGCAGCGCTCGGCGCTCGAGCGCATGGCCCACTTGCTGTGCGAGCTTTATGTCCGGCTGTCCGCGGTCGCGCAGGTGGACGTCTACACGTTCGATTTGCCGATCACCCAGAGCGAACTGGCGGACACGCTGGGGCTCTCCTCGGTCCACGTCAATCGCACTTTGCAGGAACTGCGCCGCCGCGAACTCATCGTATTTCGCGACCACGTGATGGAACTCAAAGATGTTGCCGAACTCAAGAAGATCGCGATGTTTTCGCCCGGCTATCTCCATCTTCGGAGCGTGCCGTCGTTCGATCCGGCGCAGAAAGCCACGCCACAGACCGGGGGCCGCTAAGGGCGCAGGCTCCCTTTTTGGGCTTTGAACTCAGTCATCCGTGCCGGGAAGGCTGACATGCTCTCCCAATACGTCCCGGACATAGAGCTGCTTGATCAACACCACGACCACCACGGTCAGGGGCAGGGCGAGCAGGAGACCGAGGACACCGAACAGCGATGCAAAAAGCAGGATCGAAAAGAGCGGCACCGCCGGTGGCAGGGAGACCGCATATTTTTGCGTCAACGGGACCAGAAGATTGTTCTCGAGTTGCTGAATGACAAGGTAAAGCCCGGCAACCCAGAACACCATCGTGCCGCCTTCAGATAGCGCGACGAGAAGTGCGGGGGCCGCCGCGATGATAGGACCGAAGAAAGGGATGAACTCAAGCACTCCCGCCAGGATGCCCAATGTCAGGGCGTAGGGAACGCCGATGAAGTAAAGACCTGGCGTTGTGGCGGCGAATACGGCCAGCATCATGATGACCTTGCTGACCAGCCAAAGCTCAAGCGCTCTCGACGTCGCGGAAATGGCGCGGTCGATGCGGCCGCGCATGTGGCCAGGAAAGAGCAGCAGGAAGCCGCGCCGGTAGGTATCCGGCGATGCCGCGATAAACGCCCCGGCGACAATCACGACCAAAAGCCCCGTCAGGACGCTTGCGAGCCCACCGGTATAGTTCACGATGTTCCAGAGCGCCTCGCCGTTCTGAAGCGCCTCGCCCATCTGTCCGGTCAGATCCCGGATACCCAGTCGTTCGGCGAGAGCTTCGACATCCTGGGGCAGCCGACGCGCCAGCTCTTCGGCGCCGGATCGCAACTGGGCGCCGGTGAGCACGAAGAAGCCTCCGATAGACGCGGTGATCAGCACGATCGCCGTGGGAAGCGCAATTGGCTCGGGTATCCGCAGCCAACGATGGAGGTGCTTGGCCACCATCGAAAAGATGCTCGAGACCACGAAAGCGGCGAAGACGAGCAACAGCACACCGATCACCTGCCAAACAAGGAAGGTGCCCACAACGAGCGCCACGCCGAGCAGCACCACAGTCATCATGTGGCGTACGGGCGTAGCTGCATGGTTCGCATCAGGGCGGTCTGTCCGATCCCGTCTCTCACCCATTACAACCGGGTCTTTTGCGTCTCACGACGGCGCGACAGGTTGTCGGGCACGGCGCTTTCAAAACCATTCGATGCGGTTCCGGGCGAGCCTGGCAGGTCCGGATCGGGCAGGCGGTCGCCGCCGCCGCTCGAAGCGTCCTGGGACTGTGCAATCTCTTGAGCCGCACGAAACCAGTGGTCCTGGTCGCGCCCTTCGGGCCGTCCTTCCTGTTCCCAGAGTTCATAGGCTCTGGCGCGAATTGCCTCGGTTCTGGCGTCTTGCATGGCTTCTCTCCTGCTGGTTCACGTTTCCTGATTCCGATAACGGCAAATTGCCCCGCTCCGTTCAATTTCACGGCTGCCATTGCTTCATGTTGGCGTTGAGGAACGCGCACCGCGGTGTCGCATTGACGAGATGTGAATTTTGAACTGTCCAGGAGACCGTTATGAGCAAGGCAAACGCCGAAAAAGAACGCGAACGGGTCACGCATATGTCCACCGGGGGACACCTCGGCGGCACCAAGTTCGGGCAGGTTCCCGGGGCTGCGAGTACGCGCAGCGGAGCCAACCCGGCCAAGCCTCAACCCTCCGAGGCGAGCGCCAAAGGCGCGAGCAACACCAAACGCTGAGGCCCGGCCCGATCCCTAGTGGCGCGGCGTTGATCTGAGCGCCGCGTTCACGAGGCCATATCCCATAAGCGCAAGAGCCAGAAGCCAGAACATGCCGCCCAGGTAGAGCATGCCCTGGATCGTCACGAAATAAAGGCCGATGAGGATCAGAGCCACGTGAATGACGAACCATTTGGAGAGGGCAAGAAAGCCGCGATAGGTTCGTTCGTGTTCGGCATAGGCTTGCCGCGCTTCCGAGGAAGACCCGCCGCGCGCGCCACTCTGCGTCTGGTAATGATCGGACATCTTTCTTCCCTCGCGGTTGTTCTTAAAGCTGTAGCGAACCTTCGAACACGGCCCTAAGAGGACGATAGGGCATCCTTCATCCAGGAGCGGTGGCGCCGTTCATCGGCGAGAGCCTCCTGAAAGATCGATCGCGCGCGCGCGTTCGCATGGACGTTGTCGGCCGCGCGTTCGTATGCGGTCACGGTGTCATCCTCATTGAGGATCATGGCCTTCAGGATCGCCTCGTCACCGAAAAGGTCGGCAACCAGCACCTTGCCGGAGGTCAGGACCTTCTTCAGTCCGCCGCCGCTGGGCGCTTCCATACTGAGTTCGCGCGCCAGCACATCGAGATCGCTGATGTGACTCGCATGGTCTTCCCTGAACGCGGTGACCTGTGTCTTGATCTCGGGGTCCTCAAGATGCTCGATCGCGGCGTCATAGCCGGCAAGCGCGTCATGCTCGAGCTTGAGAAGCTCAAGAAGAAGGTCTTCAATGTTGCGTTCGTTTCCGACCGTCGTAGCCATTTCCGTCTCCGGTTCACCTATCCAGTAGTGAGCTAACGACACGGGTTGGCCCTGGTTTCCCGTCTTCTAACCTAGGTTCAGCGCCCGGGACGGAACTGAGCCCCCGACCTCGCGGCCGGAAGGCTCAGCGGGGCGGCCGTATTACTCTTCCGGCAGAGCCCAGGCCCAGAGATAATCGCCTGGAGGCGTTTCCATGAACCCATGGCCGCCGGCGAACATGGCAAGATACTGACGGCCATCCTGCTCGAAGGTGATCGGCGCGGCCTGTCCCCCCGCCGGCAGGACGTCCCGCCAGAGCTCCTCGCCGGTTTCAATGTCCAGCGCACGGATCAGGTTGTCGGTCGTCGCGGCGATGAAAATGAGCCCGCCGGCCGTGACGATCGGACCGCCGTTATTGGGCGTGCCGATTGTGAACGGCAGCCTTGAGGGTATGCCGAAGGGACCGTTCGCCCGCGCCGATCCGAACGGCTGATCCCAGATCGTCTCACCGGTTTCCAGGTCGATCGCCCGGATCCCGCCATAAGGGGGCTGCTTGCATATCAGGTTGGTCACGTCGCTGCGCCAGCCCGGGTTCACCTCGATGCCGTAGGGCACGCCGACCTGCGGGTCGCCCTCGTCCCCCTCCGGATGGGTGATCGGCAGCATGCCTTGTTCCTCGACCTCCTCACGCGTGAGCAACCGGTTGTAGTTGGGGATGTCGTTGTAGTTCGCAACGATAATGCCGCGTTCCTCATCAACGGCCATCGAGCCCCAATCCTGGCCGCCATTGTACCCCGGATACTGGATATACGGCTGATCCGCGGTCGGCGGCGTGTACATCCCGTCATAGCGGGCGAGATGGAACTGGATACGGCACCAAAGCTGGTCGATTGGCGTCATGCCCCACATATCGCGTTCTTCGATCGGCTCGAAGGCCAGCGTGTGATAGGTCGAGAACGGCTGGACGGGAGAGAGGTAGTCCGGCTCGACGCCCCCTCCGGGTACTTGCCGTTCTTCAACGGGGAACAGGGGTTCGCCTGTCTCGCGATTGAGCACATAGATATCGCCCTGCTTGCTCGATACGATGATCGCCGGAACCGTTCCGTCTTCGGTCGGGAAATCCACCAATGCCGGCTGGCTTCCCAGATCGTAATCCCACACATCGTGGTAGACGGTCTGGAAGTGCCATACGTCCTCGCCGGTCGTGACGTCGACGGCAACGAGCGAGGTCGCGTACGCGTTCTCTGCCTCGCTGCGCTCGGAACCGTAGTAATCGACCGCGGAGTTGCCGAGGGGCAGATAGACATACCCCAGTTCCTCGTCGGCTGCGGCGGTCGTCCACATATTGGGTGTTCCGCGCGTATAGGTTTCACCCTCGGGAGGCTCGCCTTCGAGGTCCGGCTGGCCGAGATCCCAGGCCCACGCCAGTTCGCCGGTTACCGCGTCGTAGCCGCGCACCACGCCCGATGGTGCGTCGAGTGCTTCGTTATCGTTGACCTGATGCCCGACGACGACGATGCCGCGCACGATTGTGGGGGGAGAGGTCACCGCAACCCAGCCCGGGACTGTCCGTCCCAAATGTTCATCGAGCGGCACCTCCCCGCTGCGGCCGAATTCCGGACAGGGCTGACCGGTACGCGCGTCGACCGCGATGAGACGCGCATCGAGCGTCGCCTCTATGACGCGGTTTGCGCAGAGCGCATCGGGATCTTCGGGGTTGGGGACCTCGAAATAGGCAACGCCCCGGCACGCTGCCGCATGGGGAACCGCGTCATAGGAGACTTGCGGGTCGTACCGCCATTCTTCCCGGCCCGTCCGGGCGTCAACGGCAATCATGACGTTCGTCGGCGTACACATGAAAAGATCGTCGCCGACCTTGAGCGGTGTGGTTTCGGGCGACCATGCAACGTCCTGGTCTTCGGGCGGGAGGTCGCCCGTCCGGAACTCCCAAACCCGCTCGAGGTTGGCGACGTTCTCGGTTGTGATCTGGTCGAGTGGAGAATAGCGCGTCCCGTGATACGTCCCGCCATAGGCGGGCCAGGCATCCCCGGTTTCCGCCGTCGCCAAGGGAGCCTGCGCGGCCGAAGGTGCCCCGTCTTCAACCGGCTCGGATATCACGGCGCCGGGAGACTGCCCCTCCGGCTGCTGGGGAAGCTGCTGCGCGATCGATGACGGGACGGATGAGACAAGCGCCAACGTCATGCCGACAAGCACCATCGGGCATGTTTTGGAGATCGACTGGAAAGTCACTGTGTCCTCCCTTCCGCTCGTTTCGATCTGA
This sequence comes from Pelagibacterium xiamenense, assembly GCF_021166475.1. Lineage (GTDB taxonomy): Bacteria > Pseudomonadota > Alphaproteobacteria > Rhizobiales > Devosiaceae > Pelagibacterium > Pelagibacterium xiamenense. The sequence continues at coordinate 397,419 of NZ_JAJOYS010000001.1, read as the reverse complement.
GGACCGGGATGCACAGGAGAACCAGCGCCAGCACGATCGTCGGGCCGACGAGACGGGGGACTTGCGCCCATCCGTCCAATCCGACCTCCCAAAGTGCCCAGATCAACGTGAATACATAGGTTAGAGCGTAAACCCATACGGCCAGTATCGACCGCGCCATGAGCAAGCCGCCCGTGGCCAGGACGCCGGCACCCGCGACCGCGTAGTAGAACGATCCACCCAGGGCCAGCAGCCAAATGCCCCCGAGAAAAATCACGGCGCCAGCGGCAAGGAGCAATACGGCGAGAACAAGCGCTGCAATGTAGCCTGGAGAGAGCATCTGCCTCGCTGTCTGTTCGTGTGGGACGGCACTCATACCTGCCTCCTGATTTTCGCACGTCTTGGGGACGCAACGGAGACAGGCCGATCTGTGTTCCTCGGGCGCGCATCGCGCCGGATCATTGTTGTGTCGTTCCGCCCCCGGGAACGCGATTGGATGCCGGCCGTTGAAGCTGGTGAGAACCCGACATGGTCAGGAGATACAAAATGGCTGGGATTCCCGAAAACGTGCGCACAGGTATGGATGTCTACGACAGCGCCGATGAGCACATTGGCACCGTCGAGGACCTCAAGTTCGGTCAGGCCGAAGCCACCACGACCGCAGGCCAGGAGACAGAACACGACGAAACGCTTGTGGACGCTTTGAAGTCGGCGCTCTGGCCCAGCGATATGCCCGAAGCCCAGCGAGCGCGACTTTTGCGCGAAGGATATGTGCTGCTCGACGCCGACGGCATTCTGCAAAAGGATCGATACATCCTGCCCGACCAGATCAAAGAGGTCGCAGGCGATCGCCTCGTGCTCAATGTCCGCCGGGACGATCTCGCCACAGCGTAAATAATCGCCGCCATACCCGATTTCAGGTCAGCATAACACAGTGAAGGAGCGCGACCATGGCGCAGCCCGCCCAGCATCAGGACCGTCAGCCCGGCATCGAAAGCCAAATGGAGCCCCGCCCGGAGTATATGCCGTTCTATCCGGGCAGCGGACGGCTAAAGGACAAGGTCGCGCTCATCACCGGCGGCGACTCGGGGATCGGGCGCGCGATCAGCGTCCTGTTCGCGCGCGAGGGTGCGAAGCTGGTGATCGGCTATCGCGACGAGGATGGCGATGCGGAGGAGACACAGCGTCTGGTGGAGGCCGAGGGTGGCGAGGCCGTACTGTTTAAAGGGGATGTCGGGGATGCGGCTGTGTGCCGGACGCTGACCGAACGTGCCATCGAAACTTTCGGCAAGCTCGACATCCTGATCAACAATGCCGCAGAACAACACGTGCGGGACGACCTTGCGGATCTCGACGAAGACGCGGTCCGCCGTGTGTTCGATACCAACATATTCGGCTATTTCTTTATGGTGCAGGCGGCGCTCAAGCACTTGGAGCCGGGCGCCCGCATCATCAATACCGCGTCCGTCGTCGCCTATAGGGGACATCCCGAGCTGGTCGATTATGCCATGACGAAAGGCGCGATCGTTGCGTTGACACGCTCGCTTTCGGCGCGCCTGGCCGACAAACCGATCCTCGTCAACGCGGTTGCGCCTGGTCCGATCTGGACCCCGTTGATCCCCGCGAGCTTCGATGCCGAGCACGTCAAATCGTTTGGCGAAAATACACCGCTGGGCCGGCCGGGACAGCCCAACGAGGTCGCGCCGGCCTACCTGTTTCTCGCCTCGGAGGACGGCCGCTATACGACCGGCCAGACCATTCACGTCAATGGCGGCGACCTGCCGTCGAGCTGAGTGCGGATGCTTTCCTTCTGAGCGGGCTCGTGCGTCGGATGCCGATTTCCGCCGTCTACGTGTGCAATTACATTGCTCGGCAAATCAGCCTGACGCTAGAGCTCAGCGCGCCACACCCGCATCAATCAAGGCTCGGATCAGCTCGGTCTGCCGGGTCACGCCAACCTTCTCGAAAATGCAGGTGAGCTGGGTGCGCGCGGTATTTACCGAAACGCCGCAGCGCCGGGCGGCGGCGGCACGCCCATCGCCCACGAGGATTTCCAGGGCAAGTCTGGCCTCGGCAGGGGTGAAAGCGAAACGGTCCTGGAGCAGGGTTATGCGCTGTCTTCGCCGCAGTTCGGGATCTCGCAGGAGCAGCATTGCAGCCGGACGGGGCGCTCCCGGCGCCGTTCCGGCGGTACGGAAGGGGCGGACCTCAACGGTAAACGATGCTGCGGCACCCTCCGATCCGACGGTGATCCTGCGGCTCGCGGGCGCACCGAACCTTGCCGCGGAACATGCAAGCAAAGCTGCGTTGAGCTCTGCGTCGGGCTTCCTGTCGCGAAGGTAAATGCGCCCTTTGGCCACCAGGATGCCGTAGTGGTTCGACAGCATGTCCTCAGCGACATTGTCGGCGAAGATCACACGCCTGTAGCAGTCGACGATCACGGATCCCGTTTGATGGGCGCCATAACCGCTCTCCAGAAGGGCCTTCTCGAAAGCCGTGCGCTGGAGGTTGCGGGCAACACCGATGGCACGCACGAGATGCGGGACGAAAAAGCCGAAGCGTTCGTATGCGTCTGGATCAATCTCGTCGCGCTGTTTCGACGCCTGCAGGATGCAGCTAGCAAATCCACCGTTATCGGTGAATAGATTGGCCGCAATCCGCTCGGCTCCCAGTCCCGAATAAAGCCAGTAGTCGTTATAAAATGCACTGGCGAAGAACGTGTCCCGCCCCGTATCGTCAAGGCTGGTGATCTTGCCAACGGGCATTGACGCTGTGGCTTTGACAGTCGGGTCGTGCGCCCACCAGTGATCGGCGTAATCCGAAACGATCCTGGGATCCGCCCGCGGCGTCACGACCGACGCAAATCCGATATGCGGGTCCGTGGCCACGAGAGCGGCGTTTTCCACACGGCAATGATCGGCAATCGCGCACAGCAAGTCGGGCCAGATCTGCGCGTCGAATGCGGCATCGTATATCTGCCCGACGATTTTGGATGCACTGTCCATGCCGCTTACCCGCTTCCGGGCCGATCGCAAGGCGGCACCCACTGTATTTCGCGCGCCTCTCATCCTGCGAGTCCCAGTTCCACGTCCGTTGCCGGGGGACCGTATTTATCCGCAGGCGGCCATGGCCGATCCCGCCAATGGGGTCGCATGGCAAAGCTCGAGATTTCCCTGCCGGCAGGCAGGGCCCCATTTCCCATCCCCAGAGCGTAGTCGTAGTAGAGCTTGACGATTTCCTCGCGGCTCACCTGCTGGGCGGCATGATGGCCAAGGCAGGCCGTGCGCCAGCGTCGCACCCTCTCAAAGCGAGGATCGTGGGGCAGATCGAACCCTTCGTAATATTCGAGAAACCAGAACCTGGCGAAAACCGGTGCAAAAACCGTTTCGGCAAGACCGAACGCGTCAAAGAGAAAGTCGCCACCCTCCCTTTGGGTGCCGCCATAAGCGACAAGACAATCGTCGATCCGGGCATAAAGTTCGAGCAGTCTTTCGCGCTTTTTTGCGCGTTCGGCCCGGTCCTGATTCATGACCAGCATATATCCCGCACCGGTAAAGGGCCCTTCAAGCGCGATCAGCATGCGTTCAATGGCATGCTCATAAGGATCGGTCCTCCGGACCGGCGGGCCGGGAAGCGCTTCGTCGAGATAGTCGAGAATGACGAGGCTTTCCTTGAGTATGCGACCGTCGGGCATTTCCAGAACCGGGAGCGATGTCGTTCCCCGGGTCTTTTCCAAAAGTGCGGGGTCGCGTGGCTTTGTGATGTCGACCACGCGGAACTCGACGGCGTGGGTCTGCCCCTTCAGTGCCAGCAGGATTTCAAGCCGCTGGGAGAAGGGGCATACCGGGATGTGATAAACGATCGGCTTCATTGCGAGGACACTCACGGTTGAAGCGCGTCAGCGCCCAAAGGCGGTCCGGTAAAGCGCATGTTGTGGCGCTCCGCCGAGTCGGTGATTTGCGCCATGTCCTCGGGAATGCGGAACTGACCGGCGGCCATATCGGCAAAAAAGCCCTCGAACCCGCCCGGGGTCAGGATCACCAGGTGACGGCTGGGACCGTCTGCGGTTGCCCGGAAGGTGTGTTCGCGCCCGCGCGGGATAAAGACGCTCTCGCCCGGCCCGCGCGTAAAGCGACCGCCCTCCAGCCAGAATTCGCAGGAGCCGGCAATGAGTACGAAAATTTCATCCTCGGCATCGTGCACATGGCGCGGAGGCCCGGCACCGGCGGGCGACCAGCTGTCGATAATCGACATGGCGCCACCGCTGTCGGCTGGCGACAGGATCGTCTTGTAGCGGACACCGTTCCATTCGATGACGCCGGAACCGTTCACTTCATCTAACATCGTTTCCTCCACGATTGGTGCCAAGGAAACGAAAGCGCTCTCGTTGTTGCTATCGGTAGCAGTATTTGATTTATTTGAAAAATCGTTTGATCGTATAGGACCTATCGCCGAAGTGAATTTCGGGACTTTCGACTTGAACCTCCTGCGTGTTCTGGACGCGCTGTTGCGCGAGGGTTCCACGGTGAAGGCGGGGGAGCGCCTGGGCATGTCGCAATCGGCGGTTTCGGGAGCGCTGGCGCGGCTTCGGCATGCGCTTGATGACGAACTGTTCGTGCGGCACGGCCAGGGTCTCAGGCCTACCGACTATGCGGTTTCGCTGTCGCTACCGCTTCATGCGGAATTGACCCGGCTCGAAGCGCTATTGGCGCCACCCGCCTTCGATCCCGCCGCCAGCGCATCGAACTTCAAGATGGCGGCGAGTGATTTTTTTGCCGAGATGCTGATGCCCGTTCTCGCCCGCCAGTTGCGCTCCAGAGCGCCGCACATGTGTGCGCAACTTGTTGATGTCGTGCCCTACAGCTACATCGATTCTTTGGAGCGCTACGAAGCCGATATGGCGCTCATTCCCTCGGCGACGTTCCCCGACTGGACCGACTGCCGCCCCTTGTTCTACTCCAGCTTCGTCGCGGTCGCCGCGCGGGATAACCGGGTGATTGCCCGCTCGGGCCTCAAGCCCGGGGCCGAGCTGCCGATGGACCTGTTTTGCGAGATGGGTCACGTGCTGTTTTCGCCCGAGGGCAAATTGCAGGCTATGGGCGACGCCGCGCTGGCGCGGGTGGGGCGCCGCCGCAATGTCGTAATGACCCTGCCGGTATTTTCAGGGGTTTGCCGTGTTATTGCCGAAAGCGAGCTCATTGCGCTCATTCCACGGCAATTGGCCGAGCATCTGGCCCCCTCGATGGGGCTTGGAATTTACAAGCCTCCGATGCCCATGGACCCGGCTCTGATCGTGGCGGTCTGGCACAAGCGGTCCACAAACAATCCCGCTCATCGCTGGATGCGGGACTTGGTGGCGGACGTCATGATGGCTCTGAACGAAGGCGAGCAGCCCCTGCCGGTCTAGGCGTCCGGCATATGCCCGGATCATGATCCTCTCCAGATTTCGCGCGCATCGTACAAACGTCGCATGATCGGCTTGTGACACACCCATAACATTCGAACCCGAAACGGCGGAACCGAGACGTTCCGCACCGTTAAGGGAGCGAAGATTATGGATGCAAACACACATGCGGAAACCGCGAGCGTCGTTTGGATGGGCGCGCGCTATGAAATCCTTCTGAGCGCCGCGGGGACGAGCGGGGCAATTGGAATGTTCCGCTCGGAGGACCAGCCGGGGTTCGGTCCGCCCATGCATGTCCACCATGATGCCGATGAGACATTCTATGTTCTCGACGGCGCGGTCGATTTCGCCCGCGGAGACGAGCGTCTTACCGTGCGGGCAGGCGGCACGGTCCATATTCCGCGCGGGACGCCCCATACCTTTCGGGTGCGCGAGGAGAGTCCTGCGCGCATGCTGACCATTCTCACGCCGGGTGGTTTCGAGGGGTTCTTTGCCGAGGTTGCCGCCGCCGGTCTCGAGATGCCGCGCGATCTCCCGGCCATGCAACCGATCTCCGAGAAATTTCGCCTCGAATTTGTCGGGCCGCCGCTCGGCGCCCAATAGCGCGCGCATCACACCAAGGGACAAGCATGCAAAATCGGAACACCCTGCTCATTGCCGCTCTTGCCGCCTCGTGCTGGCCACTGCCCGCACACGCGCAGACTCTGGGGCTGACGACCGAGCAATTCATCGCCGGCATCGAAGCCGCTTCCCAGACCACGGGCGAACCCTTGAGTTTTCAGGAACTGGCCTGCGCGGAAAATCCCATGCCGGGCGATGCAACAAAGACAATCGTCAGTTGCACCTTCACCCTCGGAGGCGGACGCCTGTTCATAACAAACGCGGAGCCGGACGGCCCTCTCCTGGACATTTCAACCCAGCCCTGGGCGGGCGGTGAGGGCGGAGCGGGATCGCAGATGATCTCGTTTATCGCCGCAACGATAAACGATGCCGACCCATCCGCCTTTCGCGCAGACGCCGAGAGCCTGATCGAGACGGTCGCAGACAATGGCGACGGCAGCGCAACGATGGGACAGATCAGCTTTTACGTACTGGATTTCGACGGAAATCTGACAATTACCGCACAACCGTAGTGCCGAGGCCATCGAGGCCGAATTGGAGGAAAACGATGGACCTGTTCATGTCATTTGAGGGCCGTATTGCACGCAAGGGGTTCTGGCTCGGCCTGCTTGGAATAATGGCGATATCGCTGCTTGCCGGAGGCACCGTGCTGTCGGTCTTGCCTGACGGCATTGTCCGGATCTTTGCCCAGATCATCCTGTCCGCCGGTGTGGTCTACATATGGTCCGCGGTTGTTGTGAAACGCCTGCACGATCGCGGCAAGCCCGCCCTGCCCTGGGCCGTCATCTTCATCGCACCGGGCATTCTCATGCAGGCCATCAGTATTTTTCAGATCGGCTACTCACCGGTCGATTTTGCCGGCACTCAGGTCCTCATGCCGGGACTTGCGACAACCATCGCCATGTGGGCGGCAACCGCTGTGGCCCTTTGGATGGTGGTTGAACTGGGCTTTCTCAAAGGCACGCCGGGCGCGAATGCCTATGGTCCCAACCCGCTGGGCAAGGCGGCGCCCGCACCCGCCGCTTGACGTAGACCCGCCGCACGACCGCACAGTTCAGGATTGTTACGATGCTGCACACCGCCCTGATCCGGCTCAACATGACGCAACTCTATCTGCTCCGCATCGGGCCGGATGGACGGCGGCAGGCATCCTGGCGGGTATGGGTACTGATCTTCCTTCTTCCGGTACTCTTTCTGGGAACCGCTGCGGCCTTGGCATATGAGAGCCAATCGTTTCTTGCCAATGCCCGGCGGACGACCGGTGAAGTCGTGCGGGTTTACGCCTGGGAGGGCTGGAACCCATGGGACGGCGCTACAATCGATTACAGCCCGGTCTTTCGCTACCGGTTCGCCGATGGGGAGATGACAGAGGCCAGCACCGGCCAGTCGTCACCCAACTGGAATCATGCGATCGGGTCCCGCCACGACATCTTCTTTACGCCCGATCAAAAACGCGACGTCCGGCAGGACAATTTCGAACAGCTCTGGGCCTTGCCCGCCGCCATTGGCTTGATCGGGCTGGCCTTGCTTGTTCCGGCGGGGATCGCGGCCTTTTTCGTCCTCAGGTGGCTCAACCGTGGCACCGTGGCTTCCAATGGCTGATACTGCGAAATCAGGGCCTGCAACGCTTCCGCAGGACAGTCTCTGGCTTGCCCTGATCCGTATTGCTGTTCTGTCGCTGCCGTTCGCCGGCGCGATCTTTTACGGGGTTTGGAGCTATCACAGCACCGACCAAACCTACCGCGATCTGGATGCCTCCGGCGTTAAGACGCAGGCGCGCATTGTCTCCAAACGCATCATTCGCAGTGGCACCGATCGCCCTCGCTATGCCTATGAGATGACGGTCAGGTTCACTATTGGCGCGCAGGTGCGCCAGAGCACGGTCCCGGTCACCAGCGGATTTTTTGATCGCCACAACCCGCCGGACGAGGTGACGCTCCGCTATCTCCCCGATGATCCGGCTGTCGGCGAAATCGATCCCGACATGCGGGGAAGCTCGCTGCAAGACACACTGACCATCGTCGGCATTCTACTCTTTATCGGCGTCGTCAATATCGGGATGGCCCGGGACGCGGAACGCAACAAGAGGAACCGTGAAAAGGAACGGAGCCAATGACGGTCTATGATGTCCCGGTCACAGAAATCGAATGGACGACCTGGTGGATGCTGGGTTCGGCGGTCCTCGCCTTTATCGGCTTTGCCGGATGGCAGTTGGGCACATTCTTCGTCGGCGCCAGGGTCATTGCCGAGCGCGACGCGGCCGCGCCGAAATACAGTTGGATCGCGGAAAAACTGCTGCCCGGCTACCTTGCCAACAAGTCCTTCAAGCGTGACGTGGCCGGCCGCCACCTGAAAAGCGGGCCAGGCAGGATATTCTTCAATCTCATGCTTTTGGGCTTGGGGCTGCATATCGGGTTCTGGGTCTATGCCGCCAATTTCATGAACCAATAAGGGCCAATCGATGAAATATCTCTGGCTCGCGCCTATCGCTTTTTTCTCTACAGTTCCGGTCGCCGCGGCCGACTGCCGCGCGGATATCCAGGCTTTGCTCCAGGCCGGCGAGACCTGGCAGAACTACCGGATCGAAACCGCAACCCTGATCGAAGGGGTGCCCGTTCAGCACACCGGGCAGTGGTTCCGCGACTACAGCCATTTCTACCAGATCGTCGAAGAAACGGGCGTGCACTGGCTGGTTCTGGGCTCGGAGGAATACACCTCGAGCGATGGCGAAACGTGGCAGCGCTCTCAAATGCGCAGCGAGAATTGGCTGGAGGAGACGCTCGCGCAGAATGCGCGATTACGCGAAAGCATTCGCGATACCGAATGCGGAACGGAGACCATCGACGGCAAGGCTTTTGCGCATTTCGCCTATATTCAGGAGACGACGTCGCCCGTCGCCTCACGCTCGCGGGTCTCCGTCTGGCTCGATCCAGAAACCCTGCGCCCGGCCGTTCGCCGGATGATCGTCACAACGCCGGCGCAGGCCGTCGATTTTGGCGAAACGCGTGCCGAAATTGCCGGGTCCGAGGTCGAGATGACGACGCAATATTACTGGGACGAGAAGATCGTCCTGCCGTCGCCCTGAGGCCGGGACAACTCGAGAAACTGCAATCGCATCGCACAAACGTCGCATGCCGCACGATGCGTAGCTTCGTAGAAGCCTTGAAGACTGGCACCCGTCCGATTCCGGGCCGGGTCGCCATAAACAGTGTTCGGGGAATACGACGTGCAGATCAGTTTCGACAGCAATACCGGCATTCGGGCCGGCGCCAACTGCCCGCCATACGAGCGTCATGCAGCTGGTTTCCGGTTCACCGCATTGATGGCGACGACCGCGCTGGTCAGCCTCCTGCCCGCCGCCGTCTTCGCTCAGGAGATCATTGATGGCGGCACCACCGAGACCGTCATTGGCGGCGGGAGCGGGACCCAGGCAAGTCCGTGGAATATCCTTGACCAGCTATATGTGGGCGACAACAGCACCGGCGTGCTGGAAATCTCCAACGGGGGCGCCGGCGGCAGCGTCACGAGCTACGAATCGTTTATCGGCCGGACACTTACCGGCGATGGCGCGGTGAGCGTTGATGGTGCGGGCTCGGACTGGACATCGAACAGCCAGATCTGGGTCGGCTATGACGGCGTCGGTGAACTGACCATTTCCGACGGCGCGAGTGTGTCCGATACGACAGGCAATATCGCCTTCGGCACCACGTCCACCGGCACCGTCGTTGTGACAGGCGGCGGCTCGTGGGAGCATACGAACTCGCTTTACATTTCCGAGGGCGGAACCGGCTACCTGACGGTTTCGGACGGCGGCTCCGTCAGTGTGGGCCCCGTGGGCGGAGCGATCCGCATCGCGAACGATGCCGGCGCCTATGGGGAGGCGACCGTTACCGGCGCGGCATCGGTTCTCGATGTGGCCGATGGCACCTTGACGGTCGGCTATGGCGGCACCGGGGTTTTGTACATCCGCGATGCCGCGACAGTTGCGGCGGATGACGGGTTTATCGGACACAATGGCACCGCGGCCGGTACCGTCACGATTGAATCCGGCGGGCTGCTGGATCTTTCCGCCAGCGGTAGTGATCTCACCATTGCGCGTTCGAGCGGCAGCGAAGGCACGCTCAGAATCGCAGACGGGCTTGCCGACATCGGTGCGACGACGACGCTGGGCGATCAGGCTGGCGCGGAAGGGACGATCGAGGTCACGAGCGCCAGCGGGCAATTGGCGACCCGAAATATCTTTATCGGCGATGCCGGCACCGGAACCCTCAGCATCACCGACGGCACGGCAACCGTCGATGTCGACATGACCGTAGGCGCGCAGACGGGAAGTGACGGCCGGGTTGTCAATGACGGCGGCACGCTGAATATCGGGTTCGACCTTTCTGTCGGCGACTCCGGCACCGGGGTGATGACCGTCGAGAACGGCGGCACCCTGACTACGGGCGGGTTCGCCAATATCGGCGAGATCGGCGGCATGGGGACGTTGACCGTAACCGGCGGTTCGGCCTGGGACACCGGCAACAATACCTATGTCGGCACCGGTGGCGCGGGCAACATCATCATTTCCAACGGCGCCGTGGTGAATGATAGCGGCTTCGCACTCATTCTCGGCTCCCACGACAGCTCCGGTTCGGGCACGTTGGAGGTCAACGACGCGGCCTGGAACACTGTCGGGCAAGTCAGCCTTGGCGGCGATGTGGGTTCGCGCGGCGAACTGACCCTCGCGGCGGGCGGAACCCTGTCTTCCAATGATCACATATTCGTCGGCGACCTCGGTGACGGTGTCGGGACCATTACCGGGGCGGGGTCTGAACTGACCGCCACCGGCGGCCTCTATCTGGGCAATTCTGCCGGTGGCACAGGACAGTTGACCATCGCCGAGGGGGGACAGGCCGTCATCGACAACGATATCGCTATCGCCGCGGACAGCGGCACCCTTGGCACGGTCAACGTGACAGGCGGCGGTTCCTACATGGAAGCCGGCAACGAATTGCTGGTCGGTGACATCGGCGCCGGCACCCTCAACATTATCGACGGCAGCGTTCACGCGGATTCGACGATCTATCTGGGCTACGACGCGGATGGGCAGGGAACGGTTCTGGTCCGCGGCGCGTCGGCCAATCTCAGCAGCAATTCCTGGCTTATTATCGCCGAGGACGGTACCGGCGTCCTGACCATCGCGGATGGCGGGACGGTCAGCGTTTCGGGCAGAGCCTATCTGGGCTACGACGCAAGTTCCGACGGCACGCTGAATATCGGCGCGGCAGGCGGCGCGGCCGCTCAGGGGGCGGGCACTCTTGACGCTGCGGAGCTGTGGTTCGGTGACCATGAAGATGCAAAACTCGTCTTCAACCACACGGACGATGCCTACGCATTTGACGCGGACATGATCGGCGAGGGCCGCATCTATCATGCCGCGGGCGAAACGCTCCTGGGAGGCGATTCATCGGGGTTTTCGGGGGTGACCTCGATCACCGGCGGCGCCCTGCGTGTCAATGGCAGCCTGGGCGGCAACGTGGTTGCCCTGGATGGGGGCGTTCTTGGCGGATCTGGAACCTTGTCCGGTCTGGTCGCCATGCAGGCGGGAGGCGTCCTGGCGCCGGGCAATTCCATCGGCACGACCCATGTGGGCACCATTATTTTCAATCCCGGATCGGTCTACGAAGTTGAGCTCGACGATGGCGGCTTTTCTGCCGGGATCAATAACGACCTTCTCGACGCCAGCGGCGCGGTGACGATCAATGGCGGCACCATCCATGTCACACCCGAGAACGGGTCCGACGACGGCTCCTCCTATGCCGCACCGGGCACCTACACGATTATCACGGCGAGCAGCGTGTCGGGGACATTCGACGATGTGAGCGACGACTACATCTTTCTGGATTTCACCGACCGCTACGATGCCACCGGCGTCTATCTGATATCCGAACAGGTCGCCTATTTCTCGCAGATCGCCGAAACGCCCAACCAGCAGGCCGTTGCACCGGCGGTCGAAGCGCTCGGGGACGGAAATGCGGTCTATGACGCACTGGTGGGCCTTGCCGGGAGCGAAGACGATGCCCGGGCTGCCCTCGACAGCCTGACCGGAGAGATCCATGTTTCGGCACAGACGGCGCTGCTTGAGGACAGCCGGTTTCCGCGCGAGGCGGCAATGGACCGGCTGCGCGTGACGCTCGGCGGTGTCGGGGCGGACGCCACCGCGCAGATCGCGGACCCGGTTTCCGAGAATTTCGGGATCTGGGGCCAGGGCTTTGGCGGCTGGAGCCGGTGGGACAGCGACGGCAATGCCGCCGCCATGAACCGCACCATCGGCGGATTCGTGATGGGCGGTGATGCGCTTGTTCTGGACACTGCGCGCATCGGTGTGCTGGGCGGCTATTCGCGTTCGACGTTCAGTGTTTCGGACCGCGTGTCATCGGGCACGGCCGATACCTATACCCTCGGGGCTTATGGCGGCGGCGAATGGGGGGCTCTCACGCTCACGGGCGGCCTTGCCCATAGCTGGCACAGCCTCGACACGACGCGTTCAACCGATATCTCCGGCTTCTCGGACAGCCTCACCGCGTCCTATAACGCGCGGACCCTGCAAGCCTGGGGTGAGGCTGCCTACAGCTTTGAGGCTGGTGCGGCCCGGTTCGAACCATTCGCCAACCTGGCCTATGTGAGCCTTGCGACCGACGGTTTTACCGAAAGCGGCGGCGCCGCGGCGCTGAGCGCAGCCTCCAACGTGGTCGATGCGACCTTCACCACCCTTGGGCTGCGCGCGGAAACCGATATCGCGTTCGGCGAGACGGACGCCACCCTGCGCGGCACGGTCGGCTGGCGGCACGCTTTTGGCGGCGCTCCAGCCTCGCAGCTGTCCTTCGCTTCCTCGGGCGATGCCTTCACCATCGCGGGCGTGCCGCTTGGGCGAGATACGCTGGTGCTCGAAGCCGGGATCGATCTGAACCTCGCCGATGAGGCCACGATGAGCTTTGCCTATGGCGGCCAGTTCGGCTCCGGAGTTCAGGATCATTCGGCCACCGCGCGACTGAACGTTCGGTTCTGACCGTCGGCACCATTTCGGTGCACCCTGCATCTCCGCCCGTCGCCGGAGACCCGGGCGGCGGGCGTTCTGGAACGTGCTTTCCATCGACCGGTCGGCCAAAGCAACAGGGCGACCGGCGGGGGATGAATAACGGGGCCACACCCGGCAAGGTGCACGATTCGACAAGGGCAGGATCCGCATTTGCAGACCCAAATACGAGCTCTTGAGCGATAATTTCGGCGGACGGCAAGGGCACCTGCAGGCACGTCCACGGTCATCCAACACCCTCCTAAAACAAAAGGTTGGATCTGCAGCGGAAAGCCGGGGGTCTTGCAACTCCTTCCTTTTCGATATATCGACATGTTCGTTATATCGAAAAGGAAGTGCAATGCCGCGAGGATCGCAGACCGATGGGCGGAGAGGGAATAAGATCAAAGGCGGGCGTCCATTAAAAAAACGTCCCTTTGACTATGGCGACCTGAGATTGATGGTCTTGGCGCTCGTGGCTCACAAGCCCCGCCACGGCTATGAGATCATTCGACAGATCGAGCAGAAATTCGACGGCGCCTACATCCCCAGTCCTGGCGCCATATACCCCGCTATCGGTTGGCTCGAAGACATGAAGTTCGTCACGGTGGCCGAGCACGAGGTGGGCCGCAAATGCGCCCAGATTACCGAGGCCGGCAGCGCATTTCTGGCGGCCAACGCTGATGCGGTTTCGGCGATCTGGGCTCGCAAACCCGGCTCGGGCCGAGCCGGCGCGCCTCAGGAGGTGGTGGCCGCAATGGATGCACTGAAGGCCGCTATCCGCGACCGGCTCGGCGCCGCACCGGCCAATACCGACATTGTGGATGTTGCAAACAAGATTTCTCGCTTGGCCAGCGAACTGACCCGCGATGCCCAAGCCCAGCAAACTTCGATCTTCACCCGTTACAGATTTGAGCCCAAGCGGCGCAAGTTGCGGATCGCACGAAAATATTACCTCACCCCGCACATGATCCGACTGGTTCTGACCGGCGATGATCTCAAAGACTTCGAAAGTCGGGGCTTTGACGATCACGTCAAACTGTTTCTGCCATCGCAGGACCAGCCCCACCAAGAAGATCGAAAGCCCATCATGCGGGATTATACCCCTCGGGCCTTTGACCCGGACGCCAGAACGCTGACGCTGGATTTCGCTGTTCATCAGGCAGGTCCGGCGACGCAATGGGCGCTCGAGGCCAGGCCGGGGGATAGCGTTTCTATTGGTGGCCCGCGCGGCTCATCGGTCATCGCAGACGTTTTTGACTGGTGGCTTCTGATCGGCGACGAAACCGCACTTCCAGCCATCGGCAGGCAGGTAGAGGCCTTGGGCCAAGGCTCCCATGTCATCACCCTCGCGGCCGTGGACGGTCCCGATGATGAACAGGTCTTTGATACGGCGGCAAATGCCACCTGCCACTGGGTTCATCGCCCCGAAGCCGAGGCCGCAAACCCATCCTCATTGTTGGAGGCGGCAAACTCGATGAGCCTACCTCATGGGCGCGGCTTCGTATGGATCGCCGCGGAAGCCGCTGTTGCCCGCGCCTTGCGCGATCATTTCCTTGAAAAGGGCCACCCGCGCGAGGCGCTCAAAGCGGCGGGCTACTGGACCCGTGGCACGGCCGACGCAAGCGATAAATCCCTAGCTTGAGAGAGCAAAGTTCTTTTGGCCGAGCATGCAGTCCTTATTGGGCCGGCATCGGCCGAAATGTTAACCGATGACCCTGGGGCGCCCGTTCGCCCCGACCTGTCATCGCAGGAGAAACGGTAATGAACGAGCAATTCCCGATCACGATCAATAAGGCTGCCCCGGGCAAGAAGGGCGTGATGCTAATGAACCGCATCGGCCCATCCAGCGCACAGATATATATTGCCAATGCAGATGGCAGCGACGAGCGGCTCTTGATGGAGGGATCGGACTTTGACTATCACGCCAGTTTCTCCCCTGACGGCCAATGGGTGACATTCACGACGGAGCGGAACGGCGATGGCAATGCCGATGTGTATCGCTGCCGGATCGATGGTTCGGATGTGCAGCCAGTCGTGGCCTCCCCTGCGGTCGAAGATGTTCTCACGATCTCTCCCGACGGAACTCTGGGTGCCTACGTTTCGACCGCTGACGGATATAAGTCCAATGTTTGGGTCGTGGATCTGTCAACAGGTGAACGCCGCAATCTCACCGGCAGACCAGAAGTGGCTGGAGACCCGGGGAGCCCTGACGGATATTTTCGTCCCACCTGGTCTCCGGACGGGGAATGGCTGGTGTTTTCCTCGGACCGCAATACCGGCTGGTACGGTCACAAGCAGGGGCACGGATGGGAACACACCCAGGTTCTGGGCATATATGCGATCCGGCCGGACGGATCAGGGTTTCGCCAGATCGCGTTCAAACAAGATCATGCCCTGGGCACGCCCAAGTTCTCTCCAGACGGCAAACGTATCGTGTTTTACGAGATGGAGCGCGAACACAACTGGTACTCGCGCCGTCCCGAGAAGATCTCCAATGGCGTTTCGCAGATTGTCTCGGTGGACTTCGCCACCGGTGGTGACCGCATCGTGCACACCCAAGGACCGGGCCTCAAGATCAACCCGCAGATCCTGCCCGACGGAACCGTTGCCTACTACCTCAAGGGTATCGGTATGGACACGAACCTGCGCGAGACCGACCTGGCCTGGATGAATTACGAGGGGCCGCAGACGGGGCTTTACTATACCGCCGGGATCGAGCCGGTGTTCCGCGCCCTGCGCTCGCCCTGTTGGTCCCCCGATGGCAAGAAAGTAGTCTATGAAAAGGTCAATTTCGCCTGGCGGGCTCAGGGCAAGCCGCTTCATAGTTGGGACGAGGATTGGGAATACCGATCGACCGACGTCTTTCCTGCCGTCTCGCGCCAGGGCAAGCTCGCGATTACCGAAAAGCAGAACGGCAATTCCTCGATCGTGACCTGCAATGCAGACGGGTCGGATCGGCGTGTGGTCTTCAATGTCACGGGCAAGGGGCTGGATCCAGTTCAGAACAAGAAGGGGCTCGCGGGCGCGTTTCAGCCCACCTGGTCTCCCGACGGCGAATGGATCGCTTTTGGATTGGGCCCCTGGTTTGACGCCCGAGGCGGCGCAACGGCAAAGATCATGCGGGTAAAGGCCGATGGCTCATATTATGAGGATCTGACCGACGGCACCGAGCACGCCGGCTTCCCCAGCTACTCGGCGGACGGTCGCGAAATCGTCTATAGAGTCTGGAGCAAGGCCGGCGGAGGGCTTCGCATCGTCAATGTCGAGGACAAGTCCGTCCGCACGCTGACAACAGAAATCGACAATATGCCCGGCTGGTCTCCCGATGGCGAATGGATCACCTTTACGCGTGAGTTCGGCTGGGCCGACTACCATATCTGCAAGATCCGTCCGGACGGTACAGACTGCACCCAACTGACAGAGACTCGCGCCACCGATGCCCACTCGGTGTGGACCCTTGATGGCAAGATTGCCTATTCGACGGCTCAATATGGGTTCCGTGACGAAGCAGCGATCTATGACTATACCTTTCAGCCCTATGGCCAGATCATGGTCATGGAAGCGGATGGATCCAATAAGCGCCTTGTGACGGACAGTCTGTGGGAGGACTCCATGCCCTGCTTCATTCCAGCTCGGTTTCTGGCCTGATGGTGATGCTCGCCTATATCGGGACGCAAGGTGAGGGCCCAGGACAAGGCATCTTCGCCGTTCGTCTGGATGGGGCGACCGGCGCCCTTGAGAGCCTTGGCTGTGTGGCCGAGGAAGAGCGGCCCACATTTGCCCTGCCCGACCCGGCACGGCCCGTGCTCTACGCCGTCAGCGAGGTCGGCAACCGAGATGATCGCCACGGAACCATCATGAGCTATTGCATCGCCAATACCCAAGGGACCTTGCAGCCCCTAGCACGGCGGCGCACTGGCGGCGGGCCGACCCATATTACCATAGATGATGCCGGCGAAATGCTGTACTGCGCCAATTTTGGCGGGCCGGAGGCCGTGGCAGTACCCATATGCGCCAGCGGCCAATTGGCGCCGATCAGTTCGACACAGACGACAAGCGGCACCGGTCCGCACAAGCGCCAGACAGCTCCGCACCCCCACGGGGTAACTCTTGATCCTTCTGGACGCTTCCTGCTGGTGCCCGACATGGGCGCGGATCGGATCTTTGTTTATCGAGTGGACGGGTCGCGTCTGGCCCCAGCACATCCCCCGTTCGCCGCCTTCCCTTCCGGTTGCGGTCCGCGCTTTGTCTTGTTTGGTGCCGATGGACGGTTTGCCTACATGCTGGGAGAACTGTCGGCCGAGATATTTCATCTGGCGTGGAACGAGGGGGTTCTCTCCCATCTTGCCACCACACCCATGGACAAGCCCGACGCTCAGCACACGCGGGGCGCGGCTGCGTTCGGCCTTTCTGCAGATGGCCGGTTCCTTTACGCCTCCAATCGGGGCACACACCAAATCCACGTCTTTGCCATCCAAGAGGACACTGGCGCACTGTCAGAAATCCAATGTATTGACGCTGGCGGCGAACGCCCCTGGGGCCTCGGGTTGTCACCCTGCGGACGCTGGATGCTGGTTGCCAATCAAGCAAGCGATGTCGTGACTGTGTTTGCCGTGGCCCCCGAAACCGGTCTGCTTTCCGCCACCGGCCACGCCCTGAACGTGTTCAAGCCGACCTCGGCAGCGTTTGTCTCCCCAGTCGTTATCAGCAAACTTGCACGTTATTGACGCACGTCTAGAGGAGGGCGGCACTGGTGTGCGGCTGTTGCGTGTCGAGGTTCGAGCGCTGCTGAGGGCAAGGCTTCGTCATCTGTCCAATGCGTGCGCCGGAACGGGTTGCTGAACGCGTCGTCAAGACCGTGACGCTACCCTCGACCACTGCTGCCAGCCATAACACAAACGCGTTGACCAGCCCGGCACATCATGACGATCGCCACGCGTCAGTGGTGATCAACAAGCGCTTGGCAGATAGAAACGATGGCGCCATCGGAGGGTCCGAAGGCGCCATCGTGTCGAGCGAACTCCGCGTATGTCAGCCGTGCATCAGGCTTGGCAGCCACAACGCGATCGCGGGGATGAACAGCACCAGGGCCAGTCTGACGAAATCAGCAGCCAGATAGGGGAAGATGCCCTTGTAGATCTCGGTGACAGGCAGATTGGGCTGCATGGCCTTGAGAAGAAAGACATTCATCCCAATCGGCGGGGTTATCAGGCTGATTTCTACCACCATGACGGTCACAATACCCCACCAGACCAAGTCGTAGCCCAGGTCCGCGACCAGAGGCGCGATGATGGGCACCGTCAGGAAGATCATTGCGAACCCATCCATCATGCATCCGAGCAAGAAATAAAAGATGATCAAGCATGCAATGACCTGCCATGGCTCAAGGCCCAGGGATTGAATGAAATCCACAGCGTCGCCGGTGACGCCGGACAGGTTGATGAACTGGTTAAGCACCAGCGCTCCAGCCGCAACGATAAAGATCATTGTCGAGAGCTTTGCGGCCTCGGCCAGAGCATCAACGAAAATCGCCCAGGTGAGTTTGCGTCGCACCAGGGCAAATATGAAGGCCCCTCCGGCACCAATACCGCCGGCCTCTGTCGGGGAGAACCATCCAAGCACGAGGCCGACCATGATGATGCCAAACAGAGCCAGCACCACCCAGATCTTCCATAGCGCACTGAACCGCGCTCCCCAATCGAACCGAGGTCCAGACGGCGCCCATTGTGGAGCCAGACGGGCAACGGCTGCAACCACCAGCAGGTAAAGCAGCGCGGTCAGAATCCCTGGCAATACGCCAGCGATGAACAACTCGGCCACGCTGCCCTCGATAAGCAGAGCGTAAATGATAAGGGCTCCCGACGGTGGAATGAGAATGCCCAGGGTGCCGCCGGCCGCAACCGTGCCGGAGGAAAACCCCTGATCATATTTGTACTTGTCCATCTCGGGAATGGCGAGCCGGGCCATGGTGGCCGTCGATGCAGCCGACGAGGCTGTCATGGCGGAAAAGCCCCCACATGCCGCAACCGTTGCAAGGCCCAGACCACCGCGATAATGGCCCAGCCAGCGCCTGGCCGCCTCAAAAAGCTCTTCCGCAAGCCCAGCCTTTACAACAAACACCCCCATAAGAATGAAGAGCGGCAAGACCGAGAAGTTGTAGTTGAGCGCCAGGTCCATGATCTGTTGCTCAGCAACAGCGATACCGGCAGGAATACCGCGTGGATGCAATACGGCAATCCCGGCCCCGCCGGTCAACAGCATCACGAATCCCAACGGCAGGCGCGTGAAAGTGATCAGCCCCAAGAGGCTGCCAAAGACAAGGATGACAAGCAACTTAGTTTTCCCCTTCGGGCAAAGCGTGTGGGCGTGGTGTTGGCTGCGGCTTGAGTTTTGTCAGATTCAATATCCCGAACCAGACAGCGATCACGCACATGACAGCTGCCCCAAAGACCCAGGGCGCCACGGGTATCTTCAAGAAGTAGGTCACGGTTCCGAAACGACTGAGCCGGCCGGCCTGATCGAAAATCATGTAGGCGATGCCGATAAGCACCAGCGTTTCCACCACGCCCGTAAACACGCGTTCGATTGCAGCGAGCCGAGGCTTGTAAAGATCGGCGAAAAGCCCAACCCTGATCTGGGAGTCGTCACGCACCACAAGAGCCAGCGACGCAAAAAAGAAGGTGAGCAGCGCCAGTTCCACATATTCGGACGCCCCCAGAACCGGCCGGCGGAACTGCCGCCCGATCGCATCGACAAAAGCGATCGACGTCATAAAGAAAAAGGCGGTTCCCGAGATGATGAGAGAAACTGCCCCAAGTATTCGGTTGATCCGAGAAATCATGTCCGCCTCAAAAAAGTCCCCTACAGACCCGAGTCTGTAGGGGAGTCTGTCTTACTCGGCCGTTTCGCGATCGAGTACGCTTTGGTAGAACTCCATTGCTTCCTCGGGGTTCTCCAAGCCTGCTTCACGCGCTCTTTCCATCCACGCCTGGACCTGTTCATCAAGCACAGCGTTGAAGGCTTCCAGGGCCTCGCCCTCCACGTTGGTGGTGGGAATTTGGGCGAAGTAGTCAGCCGTCGCAATTTCTTCAGCGTCATTGGCCTGTCCGAGGCGGCGCGGCAGGTCTTCGGCTGCCTCGAGAATCGCGTCCTGCTGCTCGGGGGTGAGCTCGTTCCAACGCTCTTCTGAAATAATGGCCGCGAAGGCTCCAGTGCCCAACCCGCCCGGGATCTTAGTGACGTGGGTGACGTTGGGGCGAACCCCTGCACCACTGGCCGAGCCGGGCGTGATGAACAGCACATCGAGATTGCCCCGCTCAACATTTTCCTGCAGCTCCGGATAGGCTGTATCCATGGGAACGCCTCCAAAAGCGTCGGCAGCAGCCGCCAAAGGAGCAGAGGTTGCCCAGATGCGCGCGCCTTGCAGATCCTCCGGGGTTTGAGCAACAATGTCGCTCACCGACAGGATCTGGCGACCGGGAAGAACGTGAGTTGCCAGAACCTTGACCCCCTCCCATTCACCAATCTCCTCGAAGTATTCCTTATAGGTTTCCCAAAGCGCGACGGAGCCGGCTTCGGCTGACGGCGAATTGCCGGGCAATTCACCGATACCGTTGAGGGCAACCAGCTGGCTGACGGCACTGATGTCAATCAGGGCCATGTCGACAATGCCATCGCGCACCGCCTCATATTGGCGGTTGGGTGGCGCGAGTTCCGCGTCAGGAATGGTGACCAGGATATCGCCTTCGGACGCTTCGACAATGTCCTGCGCGAAATCGCGAATGCCGGCCTGATAGGTTTCGTTGAATGGCGGCAGCGTATTGTTGTATATCAGCTCAACGGACTGAGCCAGGGCCGGGGTCGTAAGGCCCAGAACGGTCGATAGACCTGCGCCGAGCGCTAGAATGTTGAGTTGCTTCATAATTTCCTCCCTATGAAGTTCAGTGGTTAAGTGGCGTCGTATAGGCGAGACGGTCCTCAAGGGGCGATCTCGCGGATGAGGGGGTGAAAAAGCTCATCCACCTCCGGCTGACGATCAATCATATGTTGCTGGGCGGCGAACTTGGCCGCGCAGGTCAAGGCCCGCCTGTTGGCATTAATACCGACCGGCCAGGGGTCAATTCCGTCCTCGGTCTTTGCCTTGGCTCGAGAGGCGGCCATCATCCTGCACAGTTCCTCGACCACATCGGGTCGCTGATCGCACAGCGCATTGGGAACAATGAGATAGTGGTTCGGCGGCACCAGTCCCTCGCGGGCATACCAGGCCTTTGCGGTCTCGTGCGGGTCGGGAATGAGGGGCTTGATGCGTTCGTCCTTGGGCATATTCATCCCCAGGATGGCCGCATCCAGCTTGCCCGCGAGCAGCATCTTGACCGGGTCGTCCGCCGGGTCCCCCCAGCTGACCGAGGGTGGGTCGGTGTACTCTTGCAGGTGCGGCTGGTCAAAGCACAGCCAGTTCACACTGTCCGGATTCACCCCATACTCATTCTGCAAAATGCCACGAACCCAGAGACCGGTTGTTTGGGTATAGGAGCGCACACCCACCGTCTTGCCGGCCAGGTCACCGGGAGCCAATTGCTTGTGGACGTCCGTATTGTAGCCAATGCAATGGTGCTGAAAGCGGCCCAACACAACGAACGGCAGCAAGGTGAAAGGCTTGCCGTAAGCATGGGCCTGCAGATAGGTGGCAATTGCCATCTCCGAGATGTCGAACCTGCCCCGACGCAGCATGTCCTTAAAGCCGTCATGGGCCTTATCCAGCCCGGCAAAGTCGAGCGTCACCAACTCTGACGACACCTCCCCTGCCAAAAGGGCCCTCGTTGGGGGAAACTCGGTGATGTTGGCAGACAAGGTCAAAGGACCTTGGCCAGGATATGTTTTATGGAATTCGGTCATGCGATTGCAGCCTGTGAAGTGTTCGCCTCGGCCAATTGGGGATAGAGCCGCTCGGCCGTGCCCGACCAGATCGCGGCACGCTCGGCGCTGCTGAGTGCGGAAAAGCACCGGTGGCCCTGATCCACCAGGTCCTTGAGCGTGCCGGTATTGGCGGGGAAGTTCGATCCCCAGGCCAGGCGCTCCGCGCCGTATTCGGCAACAAGTCTTGGAAAGAAGGTATCGGGTGTGGCAGGCGCCTTTTCGGAAAGATCAAACGTCCGTGGCGTGATTTTCAGAAACAGGTTGTCAAACCGGGCGAGCCGCCAAAGCGGTGCTGCGTTGGCATAGGGCGCACCATCGCTCAAATCGGGACGACCGAGGTGATCAAGGATAATGTTGACTTCCGGATAGCGCTCGAGAATTTCTTCCACCACCGCGAGGCCAATCTTGGTGGTCTGAATGCAAACGGGCATGTCGATATCGGCCATGTGCTCCCAAACCGGGAACGTTTCAGGCGCGAGCATCCACGCCCCGTCCGACTGTACAGTGGACCCCGCGCCAAAGAGCCGCAAACCGGCCATTCCGCGCTTGCGCCAACCATCGATGGTCGCCACAGCGTCCGGCAGTTTGACATCGACCGTGTACACCCCGACGATCCGGTCGGGGAAGGCCGCGACGCTGTCGGCGACGTAGGAATTGTCATAGCCATAGGTTGTGGCTGACTGGACCATCGCCGCCCGGCTGACACCGGCAGCATCCATTTCGGCAATGTAGTCGTGGATGGTAAACGGCCGCTCCGCCGACCAATCCGAACGGATGCCGCCCAATGGGGCAAAGGGGTATCTATCGGTATCATCCGCGATGATATGGGGATGTATGTCGATGATTTTTTCGCTCATGTGTCACCTTCCGGGGAGCGGGCACAGTGGTTCATTGCGGGCGATCCTAGCCGCTTGAGAGGCGTGGGGAGAATATGGCTGACGCCAATTCCTATGGCCCGGGGCAACAATCGATACGGCCCTTGACAGGCCATCGTCAGGGCCGTGCCGCTTGGCGGATCTGCGACAATGTCATCGCCGGAGTGATGGCTTCGGGATCAATCATGATCTCGAGAACCGCCGGTCCATCGTGAGCGTCCGCACGGCCAAAGGCAGCGGCGAAATCTTCAGTCCGCTCGACCCTTTCGGCGTAAGCCCCGTAAGAACGGGCAAAAGCGGTAAAGTCGGGATTGCCATCGGCCAGCTGTGTGCCAGATACCCGGCCCGGATAATGACGTTCCTGATGCATGCGGATGGTGCCCAGCATACCATTGTTGAGAATGAGAATGCGCACGCCAAGCTTGTGGGCCACCGCCGTTGCCAACTCGGTTCCGGTCATTTGGAAATCACCATCGCCGGCGACGCAGATCACCGTGGCCTCGGGCCGGGCGAGTTTAGCGGCCAAGGCCGCCGGTACCCCGTATCCCATCGACCCACAGATTGGTGCGACCTGCGTGCCGAACCCGCGGTAGCGGTGGTAGCGATGCAGCCAAACGGAAAAATTGCCAGCGCCGTTGGTATAGATCGTATCGGCCGGCATGTTCTGGTCGATCCAGCGCATGATCTCGCACATCTGGATGGGGCCCGGGCTCTGCCGCGGGGCCGTCCATGCCTCGAAATCGGCGCGCGCGCCTTCAGTCCAATCCGCCCACGCACCCTTGACCGCGCCAGCCTGGGCGAGGGCGGTCACGAACTGGGCTGGATTGCTCACGATGCCCGTTTCGGGTTGATAGACATGCCCGATCTCGTCTGCCCCCGGGTAAACGTGGATCAGGCGCTGTGCGGGACACGGGCTGTCCATTATGGTGTAGCTGTTGGTGCCAATCTCGCCGAGGCGAGCACCAATGACCAGCAAGAGGTCCGCCTCCTGGGCCCGTGCAGCGAGCTTTGGGTTCACCCCCAACCCGATTTCTCCGACATAGCTCGAGCTGCGGTTGTCGAGCAGATCCTGACGACGGAAGCTGGCAGTTACCGGCAAATGGCTGGCTTCGGCAAATGCCTGGAAACGCTTTACACCATCCTCGGTCCAACCCGAGCCGCCTAGCATCACGAGGGGACGCTTGGCGCTTTCCAGTGCAGCGCGGACATGCTCGACAGCGCTTGGCGTGGGGCCGCACAATGTCTCCTGTGCCCGCCGACCGTCCTTAACCTCAGCCCGATCCTCCAGCATATCTTCGGGAATGGGAATGACGACGGGCCCCCGTCGTCCAGAGAGGGCCAGTTGGAACGCCCGCGTAAGATATTCCGAAGTCCGCGCTGCGTCGTCCAGTTGCAGTACCGCCTTGGCCTGGGCGGCAAATGTCCGGCGATAGTCGATTTCCTGAAAGCCCTCACGCGTCAGCACAGGCCGAGGATTCTGGCCAATGAACATGATCATGGGAGTGCTATCCTGGAACGCCACGTGCAGTCCCGAAGATGCGTTGGTGGCGCCGGGACCGCGAGAGCAAAACAGAACCCCAGGCCGGCCGGTGATCTTGCCATGGGCTTCCGCCATCATTGCCGCGGCACCTTCATGCCGACACGTGACCAGTTCAATCTCAGGCGTGTCATGGAGTGCGTCGAGCACGGCAAGAAAGCTCTCGCCGGGCACGCAGAACACATGGGTCACCCCCTGGATCACCAGTTGATCGACGAGAATACGCGCCGCACTGCGAGAGGTCGTCATTTGCCCATGTCCTTGAGCAGCGCGTCAAGACGAGGATAGACTTTGCGGACATTGCCCTCAAACAGGGCATGCTGGTCTTCGGGGGAGAGCCCCAACGCCTCAATGTAGCGCTTGGTGTCGTCAAAGGCCTGGCCCGTTTCCGGATCGATGGACCGCACGGCACCAACCATCTCGGAACCGAAAAGGACATTTTTGACCGGGATTACCTCGGTCAACAGGTTGATGCCCGGCTGATGGTAGACGCAGGTGTCAAAATAGACATTGTCCATCAGCGCCTCGGCAAGCGGCGGGCGGCCGAGATCTTGAGCAAGCCCGCGGTAGCGGCCCCAGTGATAAGGCACCGCGCCGCCCCCATGGGGGATGACCAGACGCAAACTCGGGAAGGTCTTGAACAGATCCGACAACAACAACTGCATAAATACCGTCGTGTCGCCGTTGATATAGTGAGCACCCGTACCGTGGAAATTGGGGTTGCAAGAGCCCGAGACGTGGATCATCGCCGGCATGTCCAGCTCCACCAATTTCTCATAGAGCGGATACCACCACTCGTCGGTCATCGGGGGATCGGTCCAGTGCCCGTCGGAGGGATCGGGATTGAGGTTACAGGCCACAAAACCAAGCTCCGCACAACGCTCCAGTTCTTCGATACACCCCGCCGGGTTGGCGCCAGGGCTCTGGGGCAATTGACAGACCGGGGCGAAGCGCTCGGGGTACAGTTTGGCCACCCGGGCGATAAGGTTGTTGCAGGTCCGCGACCAGTGTTGGCTCATCGCCTCATTGCCGTGGTGGTGACCCATAAGGCCCGCAATGGGTGAGAACAGCGTCATGTCGATGCCGCGTTCCTTTTGCAGGCGGATCTGGTTGGCCTCCAAGCCCTCGCGCAACTCGTCGTCCGAGATTTGTGGCGCATCGGAGAAACCCGAGGTCTTGCCTTGGGCATAATCTTCAATTTGCGCCTTCCGATAGTCACGGAAGTAGGCGGGAACGGTGGTGAAATGCCCATGGCAATCGATAATCATGGCGCTGGCGCCTCCCAATAAATCGCAGGGCTCACGGCCCTTTCGCCCTCAGCGGTAGCCCGCAGCCCTCGCAACGGTCCAATTGGAAATCGTACCTGTTGCATTCGAAACATTCCCTGCCTGGGGCTCGAGGGGCGCAATCTTATGGATAGGGTGCAAACTCCTATTAAGCCCCGGCGCTGCCGCTGGGCTAGAAGCTGTGCCATCATTCAGACGAAAGGTGCCACTATGCCTGATCCCACGCTCAAGGTTGCCTTGCGCACTTATCCTTTCACCGAAGCACTCAAGTCCGGGAAGGTCTCCGTCCCCGGCGTCAATCTGGAGTTTGAAGAGGTCAAACCCCATATCGCCGCATTTCGGCGCATGGTTCGGGATCTGGCTTTCGACATTTGTGAGATCGCGCCGACGACCTACATCATCGCAAGAGCCTATGGCGTGCCCATCATCGCCTTGCCGCTGTTCTTCGTCCGCCGGTTCCACCATGACGGCCTCGTTGTCCGTCCCGAAGCCGGGATCGAAAAGCCAAAGGACCTGGAAGGCAAAAACTTCGGCGTCCGCGCCTATTCCGTGACCACAGGCGTCTGGAAGCGGGGTCTTTTGCAGAACACCTATGGCGTGGACATCGACAGGGTGACCTGGTGGGTCGATGACGAAGAACATGTCGAGCAGCTGCAGTTGCCGCACAATGTGCGGCAGGTCCCGGAGGGATCTTCACTGGTCGAAATGATGGCCAACGGCCAGCTTGATGCAGCCTGCACCGGTGATGCAGGTATCGGCAGAGCTGGCAAGCCGGGCGAAGGCTGGAACCAGGCCGGTCCCTCTTTGCCCGAGAACCTGACCGAGCTTTTTGATAACCCTGCCCAGCGCAATGCAGACGTCTATGCTGAGAACGGGGTCTATCCCATCCACGGCACCCTCGCGATAAAGCAAAGCGTTTTGGCCGAGCATCCCGACCTGGCCGAAACCCTCTACGCTGCATTCGTGGAGGCAAAAGCACCCTACCTCGCCGCGCTAGAGAACGGTACTGCGACCGGCAAGCAGGCGGAAAAGGATCTCAGGCACAGAAAGATCGTGGGCGGGGACCCCATACCCTACGGATTGGAAGCAAACCGTGCATCCATCGAGGCCCTCATCCGCTATGGCCACCAACAGGGACTGATCCCCAAGCTCTATACCGCTGAGGAAATGTTCCTGCCCCTGTAGGGCCGGCAAAGGAGAACGAAATGAACAATATCGGACGCTTGAACGGCATTATTGCAGCGCTCGAAGCCGGTACAAAAGCCACTATGGCCTTTGCCAGGGCTGATCGGGAGGAGGCCACACAGTTCGGCCTTTCCCCTTTGACAGGCGTGTTGTTTGAGATGGAGCACACTCCCTATTCGGCCTCCGAGCTCAAGGATGCGCTCCAGCACCTGATGAACCGGCGGCGGATTGTGGAATCGGGATCGCTCCAACCGCCAGTGACGCCGTTTGTTCGGGTCCCGGCCAATGGGGCAGAGATGAACACCTGGATGGCCAAGCAGGTGCTTGACCAGGGCGTTTATGGCGTGGTGTTCCCCCACATCGCCACCGCTGAGCAGGCCCGCAATGCCGTCGCAGCCTGCCGCTATGCCCGCCCCAAGGACGCCCCCAATTTCGAGCCCAAGGGCTTGCGAGGCGATGCTCCCAACGCCGCTGCGCGATATTGGGGTCTGACAGTGCAGGAATATTATGAGCGCGCCGATGTGTGGCCCCTCGTCCCCCACGGTGAGATCATGGTTGTCTTGATGATCGAAAGCGTCGAGGCAATGGAGAACCTTGATGACATCCTGAGCGTACCCGGCGTTGGCGCAATCATGATTGGCGAAGGCGATCTCAGCCAGAATCTGGGTTACCCTCGCCAGTACGAGCATCCCGCCGTCGTCGCTGCCAAATCCGAAATCCTGGCCAAGGCAAAATCTGCCGGCGTGCGCATCGCCCACCCCCACGTGACCGCTGCCAATGTTTCTGAGGTTGTCGAGCAGGGCTTTGACATCTTGTTTACCCAGCCCTCACGCAGCTACGAGACCCTGGAAAAGGCAAAGGCCCTTCTCTAGTTTCGAGCAAGACCGATAGGCACATTCTGGCAAGTCTGTTGGGAAAAGTGCTCATACCAATGCAAAACGCGACGCCACTATAAAGGCGTCGCGTTTTTGCTGCTTGATTGCCAACCCATCCGTCAATCTTGGAGTACGCCTGTCTTGGCGGCGCACTTGGCAACGCCCAGTGCACCCACCCAAAAAGACATTAAGACACCAGCATCATCTCCGGCTTTACGGCGCGATCGTAATCCAGCTCGGACGCCACACTGCGCAGGCAGTTCAAGAACGCTTCGTGGGCTTCTGTGGGCAACCAGTCACTCCGCGTGGTCAAGCCTTTGCGCAGTTTTGTTCCAAGGAAACGAGTGGGTAAACTGACAAGAATGCCGCGGTCCAGATCACCCTGGACCTCGGAGCGGGTCATCAAGGTGATTGTATCAAAGTCCAGTAGAAAGGCCCGGATCACGGCCAGTGATGGCGTTTCCAAGGGAAACCGCGGTTTGCGACCAAGCGCATCGAATATCTTTTCGATACGGTTGCGTCGCGGGGTATTGAGCTGCGGCACAACCCAGTCACAATCGACAAGGTCGGCCGGCGTGACCTCTTTAACCCGGGTCAAAGGGTGTCCGGCCCGGACCACCAAGCAATAGCTGTCATAGAAAAGCAGCTCTTCACTGAGGTCTTCTGCCCATTCGGGTTTGCGCAGGATCCCGTAGATCATGTCGATCCTGCTACTGGAGAGATCCGCAACCAGTTTGTGGTACTCGCCCGTCACAAGGCGCACCTTTGCCGAGGGATAAAGGGCCAGAAAATCACGGGTCGCCCTGGCCAGATCATGTGAGCCCGCCATGGGTAGGGCCCCAACGGTGATCTCGAGGCTTTCATTGCCATTGGCCAGCAACACCTCGCCGTTGGCCATCTCAATCTCTCGCACGGCACGGCGGAATTCTCGCGCCAGGGTTTCGCCAAGCTTGGTCGGCAGCAGTCCCCGCGCGGTCCGCTCGAACAATGGCCTTCCAAGAGCGCGCTCCAAGGTCCGGGCGGAGCGGAACAAGGAAGCAGGAGACAAGCCAATGGCAGTGGCAAACTCATTCACCCTGCCCTGTTCGCACGTCACGATGAGCGACCGAAGCTGGGTGTTGGTAATCAACCAGTCAGCCCTCGGGCTGCCCCGACCCTGCCGCTGATTGCCTGGCGGGAGCGCCTGCGCCAGTGCTGTGTCAAGAATGTCGAAAAAGCGGTCGATGCGAAGCAGATACCTGCGGCCCAGAACCGTTGGATAAGTGCCCGTGGCGCAGCGCTCGAAGATCGGACAGCCGATTTCGGCCTCAAGATTTGCCACAGCTTGAGTGACGGCCGGCTGCGAAGTGCTCAGCTCACGCGATGCGCAACTGACGCCGCCTGTCTTGCCGATAACCTGCAACATACGCAAGTGCCGCAGGTTCGGGATTTCCGCGAACTGAGCCATGCTGCCTTCCATTCACATGTTGGAGCGCCAAAGGTCTCTTCGCTCGCCCGGCCTCCTGTGGGTCAATAGCTACCAGCCCGACCCATCGAAAGCCCAATCGTAAACTGCCCAAAGACATAACTTTTGCGTTGAACGCTATCGATAAACCGACGTACCCATGCCTAAAATTCAACCATTTTGCCATAGTTTTCTCGCCAGCTCCATACCGCTAACAGGAAACCGCCATACGCTGTTGAGCACAGGCGACGGGCGTTCGGGCACCGGGCAATGGATGGAGTGTCTCTTATGATCTGGCACGCGGGGCGAATTTTTGCCGGTACGACTTGCTCGCAGCTTCCGGTCAACTCTGGGCGGCCTTGTCGCGGCGCGCCCCTTTTCATCGAGAACGACCCCAGCTGCTATGGAGCGTGCTTCAATTGATGTGGCCCAAGCGATCGAGTGCCGGAGCCGATTGCATCCAATAAGGCCCAACGTGCGTGAAGACAGGGCAACCGCAACACGCATGACGGCGAAAGCGACGTTGGCCGCCCCATTGGCCGCGCTAGGAGCTGCAAAAAAGGTCGAAGGCCGAGCCGCGTGCAGCAGTCGGCCTTCGCGCCAGAATCTGGTACGAGCCAGGAATGGCTCCTACTGAATAATAGCCCCCATCACGTCTTCTGGGGATGACGGGGGTCGGTGAGCGAGGTCCAGCGCGCCAATGGGCCACCCGCCGGTTCGAGACCATCGAAATGCGTCATCTGCTCACGCCATTTCTGTGGTGGACCGTTGCCCCAGGGAACGAGAGAGGAACCATCGGTCGAAGACCAGGTATTCGGCTGGTCTTCGGGGTCCATGAACTGCATCGGCGGCAGGATGAATTCGATCCGGTGCCCGTCGGGGTCGCGGAAGTAGAGAAAGACCCCGTTGGGCGGCCCATGCCGGCCCGGCCCGTGTTCCACGTCGCGCCCGTAACCCATATTGGCCGCGATGTCAGCTGCGCGCAGCATCGCCTGAAGGTCCGATACCACGAAGGCGACATGATGCAGCCGCGGCCCCATCGCATACGCCATCACAAGATCATGCGGATTATTCTTGCGGCTGAGGAAAATGCTGAGCACCTTGCCCGTATCCTCGTCGAGCGTGTATTTCGACGGTCGGAAGCCAAGCGCCATGAAACGTTTTACTGCCAAGGTCGCATCGGGCACGGCGCATTGATAGTGGTCGAGCCGCAGCACCCGCCCGCCTTTCTGTGAGCGGAAGTCGTTCATCGTGCGAGTCAGGACGGTCATGCTCGAGCAAAGCTCTACTGGCGGGAAGCCTTCGCCGAAGCGGGTCATCAGGCTGAGGCCCTGATGCGGGCGCTCGACGATCTCTGCGGTACCGCCGACTGCTTCGAAATGGGCCTTGGCCTTATGGATGTCGTCTTCGGACGCCACGCGCATCCCGATGCATTCCGAGGTGCCGGCCTTATCGGCGTTCTGCATCAGGACCACCGAGTGATGACAGGATTCCTCTGTGCCACGCAGGTAGGCGATGCCGTTCTCGATTGCGCTCACCACAAAGCCAAAGATCTCGGTATAAAATTCGACCGAGCGGTCGAGATCTTTGACGTAATAACGGACGTGGCTGGCACGGGTGATGTTGAAGGGGGGATCTTTTACGACCTCTGGTATGCTCATTGGTAGATGATGCTCCTGTGCGTGCTCCACTGACCAGCTGGGTGCAGTGGTTGTAGCGCACGGGCGTGCTGGAAGGGGTATAGCGATTGCGCTCCGAGAGATAAGTCTTTCTCGGCAGAATGCAGGACGCAGGTTTATGGCAGGCGCCGTGGATCGAGCCGAGGCGGACGCACGACAGTTCTTACTCACGAAACTCACGGGGGCGCCAGCCGCGGCGAAACCAGTGCGTGCTGCCCGCATTTCATCGGCCGGGCACACGTAATTTGGCCCGTGCAATCGCCACTTTGCCCGTCAGTCAGGCCGATGCAGTCTTTTCGGCAAGTGCCGGATACAGATTGAGGGCAGTGCCGCCCATGATCAAATCGCGGTCCGCCTGCGAGACACCAGCAAGGCAATCGCGTGCGAGATCCACCATTTGCTCGAGCGTGCCCTGCGAAGCAGGATAGTTGGACCCCCACGCCATCCGATCGGCACCGAACACCGAGACCAGTTTGGGAAACAACGTCATGGGATCGGACTTGCCGTCGCGGGATTCGCGAAGATTATTGGTTGTGACCTTGAGATAGACGTTGGGAAAGCGTGCCAGGCTCAGGATCGGTGCTGCGTTGTCATAAGGCGGCCCGTCGGAAAAATCGCTACGTCCCAGATGATCGATCACGAAAGAAACCTTGGGAAAGGCGCTCACCACGGTCTCGATCTGCTCAAGCATTTTGACCGTCGCATTGGTTGCAACGGGAATACCGAGCTCTCCCGCCAGTTCGTAGCACGGAAATACCCGCGGGTCGTCGATGGATAGCCATGCCTGCTTGAGCGTGCTCCCACGGGCAAATATCCGCATTCCGGTCAAGCCGCGCTCATACCAGTGGCGCATCGCTTCTGGCGCTTCCGGCTCAAGAACATTGACCGAGAAGACCCCGGTCAGCCGATCGGGATGTTGCGCGATCGCGTCGGCCACATAGTCGCAGTTGAAACCATAGGTGGTGGAGGAATGGACCACCGCGGCCTTGTCCACGCCTGCTGCGTCCATGCTCTCGATCAGCGTGTCGAGTTCGATGGAGCGCTGGTGAGACCAGTCCGAACGCTTGCCGCCAATAGGGGACATAGGATAGCGCGCCGTATCGCGCGAGACGATATGGGGATGAATATCGACGACAGTCATATTTTGGGGAACTCCTATATGGGCGGCAGTTCACGTCCGGTTCCGTAACCACGCCTTGAACGCGCGCCCGCTCCGGCCGATCAGGTGGCCACCAACAGACACCGTTCCGCCCTGTTCACTCAAATTCCAAATCTGCCACCTGGTATAAGAAAAAACAGAAAGCTGGACATTGCGCCCCCGAGGACAAGGCGGCGTTTTTCACGGATCGGACATAAGAAGATTGGCGGCGCGGATTTAGACGGTCCGATGCGGCCCCTCGCGCAGAAAATCCAGGAATGCCCGCTGGAGGCGCGTGGCCTGCCAATTGACGCGCGTTGTGACGCCAATGGTCGCAGGAGGCGCCTGGATCGGATAGTCGATGGCCGAAAGGTTGTGTCCCAGCTTCTTGTCCACCGACAGTTCCGAGCGGGTCATCACGGCCATTCGTTCGCTCTGGGACAGCAGAATAAAGATCGTTAGCAGCGAGTGGGTTTCGACACTGAAACGGGGAAGCGGTCCGTCGCCAAAGATGGATTCAAACACCCGCCGCCGCTGGGCGCCAACTCCGGGGGCGACCCATTCATATTCGCGCAAGGTCTCGCAAGAGATGTCGTCCATACTGGCCAAGGGGTGGTTGCGGGCTGCCGCCACTGTATAGGAATCGAACATCAAGGGCTCTTCGACCACATCATCGGTCGGTGGGGGCGACTTGAGAAGCCCCACCAGAAAGTCGATGGACCCGCCGCGCAGCTTGGAGAGCAATTCGTCATAGGGCGCATTGATGAGGCGAATGTTGACCTGCGGGTGAAGCTCGGCGAACTTTCCCAGTTCCGATGAGATGTAATTGTTACCCGCAAGAAGCAGCGAACCGACCAGCAGCCGCCCACGCAACAGGCCCTGGTAGGACCGCATCTCTTCCTGCGCCCATTCCAGCTCACGGATGGCGAGTTGGAGCTCATTGGACAGCCGTGCGCCAACCGGATTTGTGCTGATTCCATGGGCGGTGTGGGCGAACAGTTTGCGCCCGAGCTGCTTTTCAAGATTTCGGGCCGAACGCTGCATGGACGCGAGCGAAACAGGCATGTGCCGCGCGGCCTGGGCAAAGGAACCATATTCGTGGACGGCAATCAGCGCCAGAATTTGCGCCCGCGTCAGGCGCCGGCTAGCAAGGGGGGGCCTTGGGTTGTCCGCCCCGCTCTGCTGGACGCGATCGATGGCGGCCTCCATCTTGGAAAAGCACCGCTCGGCCCGGTTTTGCAAAATCCGGCCCATCTCTGTGACGTAGGATCCCGTGCGGGTCCGGTCAAAAAGCGTCACCTCAAGTTCAGCCTCAAGGCTCTGGACCGCCTGGGTCACTGCGGACTGCGAGCGCAACAAGGCTTCAGATCCGCGCGAAATGCTTCCCAACCGGGCGGCCTCGTAGAATGCCCGCAACTGGGTAAGGCTGGGGAAGAAGACTTCGGTATCGTGCAAATCGTTCGCCATAACTGCCAACTGGATAACCCGCAAGCCAAGCGTTAGCAGCCAGCGCGCGCCATGTCAGCACGGTCACACCGACGGGATGATCGCAGCAAGTGGGGGCAACAGGGCGCCGAGTACCGTGGAAGGCCACGGCACCCGGATGACCTGGTCAAAGACCACATAAATGAGCACCGTCGCTGCCGCCGAATTCAAGATGCAGAGCGTCCAGCGCTCGCGCCCCTCGAGGCGCATGAACGCTATGATCATTACGGCGATGGCCGGGATCATCCCGATGAGCGCCATGGCGAGCAGAAATCCAAGAACCCAAACCAAGAAAATCCCTGCGCGCATGACCATGATGCGCGCGGTCAATCCATCGCCGGTGTCGGTACTAAGATCCATGTAGATGTCGTCTCCCTGGCCGCTCGCTTCGGTTTTGGGATGGCTGCGGTTCGAGAAAACGAGGAACAAAAGGCTGACCGCTCCGGCAATGATCGCCGTCCACGCCACAACGGTCGGGCCAATGCGGGCACTGAACGACCACTGCTGCGCCTGGACCAACATGTAGCCAGCCACCACCATGAAGAAGACGTAGAGAAGGTCCTCAGGCCGGAAAACCGGACGCGTGCTCGCCGGCAGTACGACCCTGAACCCCTTGCGGGCCAATTGTCCGAACAGGGGACGGAAGAGAACGAGGAACGAAAAGCCCAGCAGAATGATAACGCCGGGCCGCAAGAGCCAATCGGCATCATAGCGCATGATCGAGATCGACATGTAGCGCTCCATCAACGCGCCGAGCACCAGACCCAGTATGAGTGGCGGCCGGGCCCATTTGAGCTGCTTCATCACCCAGCCCAGGATGCCGAAACCAAGAAGAACGATCATGTCGCCCCAGCTTTTGGAGCCCTGGAACGCGCCGACGTAAACGATGGACAAGATGATGGGCAGCACCAGCGTGTAGCGCAGTGTCGATATCTTGGCCAATTGCCCACTGAGCACAAAGCAGATCCCGGCACCAAAGACATTGGCCAGCGCAATGCTCCACACCATCGAATAGGTCATGTCGAGGTTGCGCGTGAGCATTTCTGGGCCCGGAACGATACCGTGGACCATGAGGGCGCTGAGCAGGATCGCCGTTGCCGCCCCGCCAGGAACGCCGAAGGCGATGGCCGGAACGAGGATGGCGCCGGTGCTTGCATTAGTGGCCGCTTCGGGCGCAATGACGCCGCGCACATCCCCTTTGGAGAATGTTTCGCGAGCGCCCTTCTCGGTCTGTATGGCGTGACCATAGGCGAACCAATCAAGCACCGAGCCGCTGATCCCGGGGATCGCCCCAAGAACCGCGCCCAGGCCACTGCATCGCAAGATGAGGAACCAGTTGGCGACGCAGTCCTTGAGCCCCTTGATCATCCCCTGAGTGGCGCTGAACTTGCGCTCCTCGGCCAGAGCGCGGCGCCTGATGGCCAGATCGCAAAGTTCGGGCAGTGCAAAAAGACCAAGCAACACCGGCAGCATGGGCACGCCATCCCACAGATAGAGCGCCCCTGCCGTCCAGCGTTGCTCACCGGTCATTAGATTGGTGCCGATCATGCCGACAAGAATGCCCATACAGGCGGCCACAATGCCGCGAAGGGGGGCACTGCCGGAGAGCGCCGACACCATGGCGATGCCGAAAATGGTGATGGCGAGCAGTTCGGGCGTTGCGATGGACAAAACCAGCGGCCGCAGAATCGGAATCGCCAGTCCCAGAACCGCCGCCCCGACCAGCCCACCAACGAGCGAGGCCCCGTAGGCAGCGCTCAGCGCTCGGCCCGCCTCGCCCTTTTTTGCCATCGCATGGCCATCAAGAACCGTGGCCTGGGACGCTGTGGTCCCGGGAACACCGAACAAGACCGAAGGTATGGGGTCAGAGATCGAACTGGCGGCCATCATGCCCAGCAGCATCGCAATGCCGGAAAACGGCTCCATGGTGTAGGTAAAGGGAACCAGAAGGGCAAAGCCGGTCAAGCCGCCGATACCCGGCAGCAGACCAATGGCCAGTCCCACCAGGACACCGAGCCAGAGGAACATGATGCGCTCGGGCTGCAAGACCGTCAGCAGCGCCTGACCGGCGGCGTCCATCATGGCTCCATCGAACAGGGCTTCCATTTGACGATTTCTCCCTTGACCCGGGCCTGTCTGGACCTTCGGACCTGCACAGTCCAGCCTGAGGATGTGCGAACGTGAAAAAGAGGGGTGCCGGCCGGGGTGCGGCCAGCCTTGTGACAAAAAGCACGAGCGGGGAACGAACTGGTGCCCTTCCCCGCTTGCGGTCGCCTCCTCAGTCGGTGGCGGTGACCAGGGTGCGTACGTCTTCGAGGGTCGCTTCGGGTGTTGCGTACAACTGATCCACCACTGCGGCTATCTCTTCGCCCGAGATCGGCTCGAGGGGTGAACCGGCCTCCTCCATCAACGTCTTGAACGCGGGATCCTCCATGGTCGCCGTGAAGGCCTCCCGCAAGGCAGCGACACGGTCTTGGGGAACTTCCGCGGGAACGGCAAGTGGACGACCCGCCTCAAACGGCAGGATCAGGAAATCGATCAGCGCCTCGACCTCGGGGTCCTCGACATAGTCGGAGAAGTTGGGCAGATCGGGAAACGCCGGATCGTTCTCCCAGCCCAGTTGCATAAGGACAGTCAATTCACCTTCCGCAACCTGTCGCGCCTGATCTCCGGTGATCAGGCCCGTGACCGTGGGCAGCCAGCCATCAACCTCGCCGCGCTCCATGGCGAGATAGACCTCTTCGCGACCCGAATAGCCGTGGATGATCTCGAACTGCGTGCCCAGATAATCATTCATCAAGGCCGCAAGCGTCCGATTTTCGTTGGCAAACCCGGTTGCCCCGATCACCATGGGCGTGGTGAACATGTCGTCGGCCGATTGTACCGGTGACTGCCCGGAGGCAACGATGGCGTACTTTTCCTTGTTCAGGCTCCCAATCCATTGCACTTCGCGCGGATCGAAAGTGTCGTTGGTGCCATCAACAAGCGAACGGTAGAGATTGTTGCGCTGCAGAAAACCGATGACCGAGCCGTCGGTGGGCTGATTGCTTTGAAGCTGACCTGCGGCCACCATGCCACCCGCTCCAGCCACGTTCATGACAACGATGTCGGGCTCACCAGGTATGTGCTGGGCAAAGTAAGTCGCGAACTGGCGCGCCAGAACATCTGACAGGGTTCCTGCCGGCGCACTGACCATTATTGTGACGGGCGTGCTGGAATAGAATTCTTCGACCGTCTGGGCCGATGCAGCTTGGGCCACGCCCATCGTCATCGCCAGAACCGCGCCAGATACCTTGAACGTTTTCAGTATCGACATTGCTACCTCCTCTTGCAAATTGTCCTCCTTGACGGCTGCCGACAGGCGGCATGACCTCCTCACCGGCTCGTCGCCTTTCGCGCCTTCCGGCTTGATAACGCACGGCAGGCCAGTGTCTCCAATCAGGAGCGCCCAAAGCGCTGCACGCATAAATGGCTCCTCTGATTTCGTATTTGCGGATGCTAGACCGTTGCGGCAGTCAGAAAAACGATGTCATCACCAAACTTATGTCCCATGCTCTTGAATCGATGCACTTTCGCGTACCGGATGCCCGCAAAACGACGCGTTTGCTTATGTTCTGCCCACATGAGCTGCCGGGACATGTCTTGCTGCCCGGACTGGCGCACCTGGCGGGACGGCAATGGATCACCTGTGTCACGACAGAGGCGCTTGGATGTGAAATTTTGAACCAGCGGCATTTAATTGGGGCTCCGAGCCATAGGATTTGCGTCCAGAACCCGGGCGGGTGAATTGCCTTTCGTGATGGCTTGCCGCAAATCTGGAGAATCGAAGGCTGATATAGACCAACCAGGATCAGATATCTGCCGGGCCGGATGCCGGCCGATCGCACCCGGCCCTGGTTCCCCGCCATCCGACAGAGCCCCAAAGTGAGCACCACGCCCCTCGATGTTTCTACTCCCGGCCGCTTCGCGGCCTTCTCGATACCTGCCTATCGCAGCTATTGGTTTGCCCTGGTCCTGACGAGTTTTGCTGTCCAGGTACAAACGGTAGCGGTGGGATGGTATCTCTACGACCTCACGCGCTCTCCGCTTGACCTGGGCCTTGTCGGCCTCTCCCAGTTCCTGCCGGCACTGTTGCTGGTCCTGATTACCGGATCGGTAGCGGACCGGTTTTCACGCCGGACGATCATGAGCGTGACGCTCGCGCTAATGGGCGTGTGTGCGCTGGCTTTGTTCGCAGTCACCGGCGCGGGGATTGCAACAAACTGGATGATCTTTCTCATAATCGCATTGTTCGGCACGACGAGGGCCTTTTATAATCCGGCACGCCAGTCCCTCGTACCCAATATCGTGCCCACCAGCCTCCTGCCCCCGGCCGTGGCCGCCAACGCTACGGCCAATCAGTTCGCGACCATTTGCGGACCCGTTGCAGGTGGTTTGCTCTACGCCATTGACGTTCGATTGGCATTTGGTACGGCCGCTGCCTTGTTGGCTGCCGCGTCACTCTTTGTCGTCCTGGGCGTTCCAAAGCTGGCGCCACGTGCAGACAAACCCATGGCGGGCTGGCAGTCGGTAAGTGCGGGCTTTCGCTACGTGTGGACCAACAGGCCGGTTTTGGGCGCCATATCACTCGATCTTTTCGCGGTGCTGTTTGGCGGCGCCATGGCTCTATTGCCGGTCTATGCGCGCGATGTGCTCGATATCGGGCCAGCAGGGCTGGGCCTTTTGCGCTCCGGTCCGGCCGTCGGAGCCATCGCCGTGGGCCTCGCCCTTATCCTGTTCCCGATCCGCAATCACGCGGGCAAGATCATGTTCGCGGCCGTCGCCGGATTCGGCGTGGCAACGCTGGTTTTTGCACTGTCCACCACGTTGTGGATCTCGCTGGCCGCACTGATCCTGATCGGCGCTTTCGACATGATCAGCGTAAACATCCGCAATGTGCTGGTCCAGATCTGGA
The DNA here is from genome assembly GCF_021166475.1 of Pelagibacterium xiamenense. Taxonomy (GTDB): domain Bacteria; phylum Pseudomonadota; class Alphaproteobacteria; order Rhizobiales; family Devosiaceae; genus Pelagibacterium; species Pelagibacterium xiamenense. The sequence continues at coordinate 358,981 of NZ_JAJOYS010000001.1, read as the reverse complement.
CACCCGATGGCCTGCGTGGCCGCGTCAACGCGGTCAATCAGATCTTTGTGGGTGCTTCCAACGAGCTGGGCGCTTTTCGGGCCGGTGTCATGGCCACGTGGATCGGCCCTGTCGCTGCATTATCACTTGGTGGCGCACTCATCATCCCGATCGCCGCTGCCTGGGCCGTCATCTTCCCGCAGTTGCGCGAGGTGCGGCGTCTGGACGGAAGCGATGAGGCAAGTTCCAAAGCGTCAAACCAATAGCCGCAACGAGCGAATGGCTTAAAATGCGACCATCAAAACGATGGCCCCGGCGAGCCACCGCAAGGCCGGCTTCCGAATCCATCGTGGCAGCGGGGAAAAGTCGGATCGACGCGTCGAAACCGGCATCAAAACAGACGTAGCATCGCATCGAGTTGTAAAACAGCCCCCGACGCTTACGCGCAGCTTGCGCCCCACTTAAGAGAGTGACCAAGCTGAAGATCTAAGACACTGTTCTACCTAGCGAAATGGCGCACCCGGCACGATTCGAACGTGCGACCTCTGCCTTCGGAGGGCAGCGCTCTATCCAGCTGAGCTACGGGTGCCCGGCGCGTGCGCGGCGCAAAGAAGAGCCGGAGGCGCGAACGGGGTGGAACCTAATCGAAGCGGGGCGCGGGCGCAACAGGGGAATTGAGGGCCGGTGCCGCTCAAAGTACGGGTGCGGGCTTTGGGGGGCCAGTCCTCCCCGGATACGGCGATCTCGCAGCGGTCGCGGATGTGGGACGCGCAAAAACGACGCCCCCGCGTTTGTGGAAAGCCTGCGCCCGGGATCGACGGGCGCCAGGGCCTGCTCGACCACCGCTCCGGCAGCCGGCCTCGCCCACGCCGGGACACAGGGGAACGCAACAGCGGCGATATTGACGCGATCAAGTTGTCCTGTTTTCCAAGCGACGTTTACATCTTTTTCCAACGCCCTCTCGAAGTAAGATGTCATTAAAGCTCAAGGCGTATTCTTTTTCTTGTAAAAAAATAAGAGCGACAACTTGCAGATCGCTACCGATGACATTGGGCGGGGGACAGCACTGGCGCGCGCAATCGGGCCGGCGTGCGACTTCACGGTGACCGCCATTGATCAGCTCGCCGCACCGGGCGCCGCGACGCGGCTGCTCGTTTGCGATATCGATCTTACCAATAGCGAAACAGTCCACCAGGCGCGCCCCATACTGGCGGCCTACCGCGCGGCGCGGGTGACGTTGATTTTCGTCGTCTCCCCCGGATCCCATCACGAGGAAACCCAGGCGCATTCGCTCGGCGCGCATCTGGTGGTTCCACGCAACCGGGCCGCGGCGGTCCTCCCCGACGCGGCCACGCGGATCCTCGCCCAGACGGTGACCGAGGCCGTCGATGCCGCGTTCGAAGCGGTCGGCGGCGCGCTTGCGGCCGCCGGCGCGGGCCGCAAGCTCGCCACGTCGCGGATCGAGGAAAGCTCCGGCACGATCCTTTCTGCAATCGAAGCGGCAGGGATTGGCAACTGGCTCAACCACAGCTGGTCGATCGACGAGGTCACGGCCCAGCATTGCCTCCTCGTGGCGGGGTTCTGCGCCGGTTTCGCCGTGCATCTGGGCTTTGCCCAGTCAGACCGGCTCGACCTCACGCTTGCGGCGATGCTGCACGATGTCGGCAAGGCCCGCGTGCCACCCGCGATCCTGCACAAGCCCGGCAGGCTCACCACCAGGGAGATGGCCATCGTCCGCCAGCACCCCATCTTCGGCTGGGACATCCTCAAGGCCCAGAACTATGGCAGCCCGCGCCTTCTCGACGCGGTCCTGCATCACCATGAATTTCTCGATGGCAGCGGGTATCCCGACGGACTCAAGGGCAGCAAGATCTCCGATTTCGTGCGCATCATCACGCTGTGCGACATCTTCGGCGCGCTGCTCGAGCGGCGGTCCTACAAGCCGCCGATGGCACCGGAGCTGGCACTCGACGTCATGAGGGAAATGGGCCCCAAGCTCGATGCGGACCTCCTGCGGGCCTTCACCGGTTTCGTGTTCTCGCGCGTGATGTCGGAGGACGAGGCGGGCCGACTGGCGTCGCGCGCCGGGTGAGCCTCTTGGCGGCTAGATCTGGGGATGCGGGAACAGGCGCTCCCTGAGGTCCTCGAGCGGGCGCGGCGCGTCGAAGCAGATCGCCAGCCCGCCTTCGAAATACCGCACGACCGTTCCCGAAATCCCGCCCAGCGTCAGCCGCGCGCCAAGATCCGGCTGGGCATCGGTCATCACCGCCAGCCCTGAACAGGACAGATCGTACAGTGTCGCTTCGGCGTGAAAACCGTCATCGCCTCTGAGCGTCACCGGGTAGGGCGGCATGAGATGGCGCGGATGCGCGCGCCGGTTATCCGTATCGCGGGCGAGGAAACGCTTGAGCCAGCCCAGGCGCGGCATCAGCTTGGCGACGGCGCGGGTATCGAGCGCAATCGCCACCACGAAGCCGTTGGGCATTGTCTTGCTCACTTGACCCGAACAGATGCCAAGACCGGGAATGTTGAGGAAGACCTTGGCGTTCTGCGGCGGCGCACCTTCCGCCTCGATAACGATACGGTCGAGCGCGATCGACCGGGTACGGCACCGGTGGACTTCGGAGCCGGCGCCGGCGACGGTATAGGATGCCGAGAGGGTGGCGAAGACGCGTAACCGTTCGTCGGGCGCCCCCGGTGGATTTGCCTGCATGGTCTGCGCCCCCTGGTGGTTCTCATTTGCCACCTGGGCAATTCTTGGCTGAATATGCTTAGATTTTATTAAAATTAAATGCACTTGATGGCGATAGCAAGCACTCGCGCATTCCCGTGCCCTTCATTACTTTCTGGAGACTTTCAACCGCGCCGGGCGCCCAAGTCGTTCCGCTCCTGCGGGAGCAGTTGCTCCCTGAGTTCGTCGAGCTGGCGCGGCGGATCGATAAAGAGCGCCAGGCCGCCCTCAAACAGGCGCGCGACGGTGCCTGTTATCCCGCCCAAGGTGAACCGCTCCCCGATTGCCGGCCTGGCGTCGGTGAGAACCGCGAGGCCCGAGGACGACAGGTCGTAGAGCGTTGCGGGGATTTCCGTGCCGTCGTCGGCGCACAGTTGCACAGGATATGGCGGCAGCCGGTGGCGGGCATGGGTGCGGCGGTTGTCGATCTGGCGAGCAAGGTAGCGCTTGAGCCAGCCGAGCCGCGGGGTCAACTTGGCGACCGCGGCGGCATCGAAGGTGATGTTGACGACGAAACCGGTTGCGATCCTCTTTTGGACCTGGCCGGCGTAAATACCCAGGCCCGGAACGTTGAGATGGATCTTTGTGTCCTCGGGCGGCGCCGTGTCCGCCTCGATGACGATGCGATCGAGCGCGATCGAGCGGGTGCGGCACCTGTGCACCGCGACAGGCTCGCCTTCCGCCCGGCTCCCCGCGACCGTATAGGACGCCGGTAGCGTTACGAAGACCCTCAGCATGGGGTCGTGCGAATTGGACGACTTGGACTCCATAGGACTTCCTCGCGGCGGTTTGTGCCGGCGCGTCCTCGACGGCGATCGTTACGATCGATCCCTCATCCCCTCGCGAATATCATCACCGCAGACGATTTACGAACTGTTAACGCGCCTGCGCGCTCCAGCGCACGGCCGCGCCGGTTCGACAGCAGCCCGAGCCTGCGGGTGGGCGTTAGCCCGCCGCGGGGTAGCTCAGCCCGGCGACGACCCCGCGCAGCTCGGCCAGCCCGCGCAGGCGCCCGATTGCCGGGTAGCCCGGAGTGGATTGCTTTGAAAGGTCGTCGAGGATCGCCTGGCCGTGGTCGGGACGGAAGGGTATCGACGCGTCCGACCGGCCCGCCGCGCGCCGCCGGGCTTCCTCGGCAAGGACGGCCCTGACCAGCCCGACCATGTCGGTATCCCCGCCCAGATGCTCGGCCTCGTAGAACGACCCGGTGAGCGCACCGGTTTCGCGTTTGACGTTGCGCAGGTGCAGGAAATGCACGCGGGGGCCGAATTCCTCCATCATAGCCACCAGATCGTTGTCCGCCCGCGCGCCGAGTGAACCCGAACACAGCGTAATGCCGTTGGCTTGCGTGTCCACGGCGGCGAGCAGCGCGCGGCAATCGGCGGCAGTCGAAACGACGCGCGGCAGGCCCAGAAGCACAAAGGGCGGGTCGTCGGGATGGCAGCACATCCGCACCCCGGCGCGCTCGGCGACGGGGACGACCTCGGCGAGGAAATCGGCAAGGTGAGCGCGCAGCGTGTCGGGGCCGATGCCGTCATAGCTCGCGAGCAGGGCCCGCACATCCGCGAGCGACCGGCGCTCGGCGGCGCCGGGGAGCCCTGCGACGATCCTGCCGGTCAGCGCATCTTGCGCGGCGGCGTCCATGCGGGCAAAGCGCGCGGCGGCCTCTGCGACGACCTCCGGGGCAAAATCCTCCGCGGCGCCGGGGCGGGCCAGGATATGGATGTCGAAGGCGGCGAAATCGGCGATGTCGAACCGCATCGCCGTGCCGCCATGCGGCAGGCGAAAGGCAAGATCGGTGCGCGTCCAGTCGAGCACCGGCATGAAATTGTAGCAAACCACGCCGATCCCGGAAGCGCCCAGATTTTCGAGGCTCTTCTTATAGGCCGCGATGTGTTCGCGCCAGGGCCCCGTTTGGGTCTTGATCGCCTCGGAGACAGGCAGGCTCTCGACGACGTCCCATGTGAGCCCGGTTGTCGTGCCGTCGGGGAGATAGGCGATCTCGGCCTTGCGCCTGAGGATGTCGTTGGCGCTCCAGACCGCGCCGGGCGCCAGGTGATGGAGTGCGGTCACCACGCCCTCCACGCCCGCCTGAAGCATATCGGATAGGCTCACCGGATCGTCCGGCCCGAACCACCGCCACGTTTGCCGCATTGCCTGCCCTCCCCGGTGCCAAGTTTGCGTGCCGGTCCCCAACAGCGCATTTGCCCAACGCGTGAGCGTTTTGCAAGTTACGATTTTCGCAGGGGTGGCGGTTACACCCCTAAAACGGTACCGGCGCGGTGAATGCCATCTCTTCACCGCTCAAGGGATGCCGCACCGCCAGATAGGCGGCATGGAGCTGCAGCCGGTCGGCGGCAGCGAGCGCGGCGCCGGTCGCGTAGAACGGATCGCCCAGGATGGGATGGCCAAGCTCCATCATATGAACGCGCAGCTGGTGCGTGCGGCCGGTGATCGGGGTCAGTTCCACGCGCGTTACGCCGCCTTCGCGGCCGAGCGCCCGCCAGCGGCTTTGCGCTGCGCGGCCGCGCTCGTAATCCACGCGCTGACGGGGCTTGTTTTCCCAGTCGGTCGCCAGTGGCAGGTCGACGAGGCCCTCGTCCTGGGCAACGTCGCCCCAAACACGGGCGAGATAGGACTTTTTGGTCTGCCGCTTTTCGAACTGCATCCCCAGCTTGCCGTGTGCCGCCTTGGTCTTGGCGAACAGCATGATGCCGGAGGTATCCTTGTCCAGCCGGTGCACGGTCCCCGCACCCGGATAGGCATCGAGGATGCGGGACTGCAGGCTGTCGAAAAGCGCCGGATCCTTGCCCGGCACGCTCAAAAGGCCCGAAGGTTTGTCGCAGACGATGATCGCCTCGTCCTCGTAAAGGATCGACAGCCAGGGATCGGTGGGGGGATTGTAAATAAACGTCTTGGGCATCGGGTTGAGCATGGGCGGTTGCCATAGCATTCCCGCGCGGCAAACGAAACGCCGGGCCGTCGGGCGCGATTGGGCGATTTTGATGCGGTTTGGCCGCGATTTCGCCCTTTTGTGCTCCCAGTGTAATCACGATCTGTTGAGGTCACCCGGCACTTTCGTCCCATTGGAGCCCCTGTCGATGCCCGCAAGACGGCTGATCGCCCTTTTTGCCGCGCTTGTCGTCGCCGTATGTGCGACCGGCGCCAAGGCCCAAACCCGCGAGCAGATCGAAGTCCTCGTCCAGTACTACGCGCAATATTACGATGTCCCGCTCGAACTCGTGCGCCGCGTCGTCAACCGCGAGAGCACGTTCAACCCGGCCGCGCGCAACGGCCCTTATTACGGGCTCATGCAGATCCTCCCGGCCACCGCCCGGACGATGGGCTATTCCGGCCCGCCCGAGGGGCTCCTCGATGCGGAAACCAATCTCATTTACGCGGTCAAATATCTGCGCGGCGCGTATCTCGTCGCCCAGGGCGATCAGGACCGCGCCGTCCAGCTTTACGCCGCAGGCTATTATTACCACGCGCGCGACATGGGGCTGCTCGAAGAAACCGGGCTGAGGCCGGGGCCGCTGTCCCCGGTCGCGCCCACGCCCCCAAAGCAGGTCGCCGCCGCGCCGGCGCCGGCCGATGCGCCCGCGCCGCTGCCCGAATTCGATCCGGTGCAGGTGGCAAGCATCGCGCCGCAGGAGGCCGCGCCTGTCCCCGATCCCGAACCGGTTTCGGTGCCCCTCGCCTATGCGCCCCCCGCGCGGCCCGAAACACTCGCCCGCCCGTCGGCGGCCCTTGCAGCGATCGAGAGCCAGGCCGCTCCGCTGCCCGCGCCCGCCGCCCCGTCGGTGCCGGCCGTCGAGAACGCGCTTGTTGCGGCGCTCGAAGCGCGCGGATACGAACCCGTCCCGCTCGCCGTCGACAACGACATCGTCGGGGAAGGGATGGAGCTTTTGCGCGGCACGTTCTCGCTGCTCGATGCGCAGGCCACCGGGCCGCTCGAAGCCGTCCCCGCGCCGCCCACGCGCCCCGACGCGCTTTGATCGGACCAAAGACGCACAAACGGGGATGCCCTGTTAACCAAGCTATGCTAGCATTTTGCCTCAATTTGGCTTTTCGCGGCGAAGGAGGACCGGCGCGGGCGTGGTCTTGATCATGTCGTTCCGGCACAGTTGCGTTTGCCGGGTCCGGGGCGGTATGGCTCGGACCTGAACCGGAATGAATGTATCGAGTTGGGGCCGCGTAACCGCCGTGATCATGCGCTTCTTGACAAGCCTTGCTCTTTCCGGCGCTCTGGCGTTTCCGCTCAGCGCGCCCGCGACAGCGTTCGAGCTCTTCGGCATCCAGTTTTTCGGCGGCGATGAGGAAGACGTCGAGGCGGTGATCGCCGATCCGCGCACCTATGAGATCACCTTCGAAACGAGCGCAGACGGCGCGCTCGACACGGCGTTGCGCAACGCCTCGAACCTCTGGACCGATCGTGACCAGCCCGCGTCGGGCGTGCCGGGACTGCTTGCCAAGGCGCGTGGCGACTATTCACGCCTGCTCGCGGCGCTTTATAACGAGGGGTATTACGGCGGCGCGATTTCGATAACCGTCGCGGGCCGCGAGGCCAGCGCCATCCCGCCGGACGCCGAGCTGCCCGACCCCGTCGCGATCACCGTCACCGTCAACCCCGGCCGGCAGTTCGTCTTCGGCACGCTGCGCGTCGGCAATGCCGCGCCCGCCAATGTCGCGGCGGACGACGCCGTGCCCCCGCTCGCCTCGACGGGCTTCGCCACCGGCCAGGTCGCCCGCGCAGGGGTCATCGCGCAGGCCGAGACGCTGCTCGTGCAGGCGTGGCGGCAGCTGGGCTACCCCAAGGCCGACATCGCCACCCGCGAGGTCGTCGCCGACCATCCCTCGGGCACGCTCGAGGTGACCCTTACCGTCGATCCGGGCGCGCATGCTGTCATCGGGCCGGTCGCCACCTCGGGCACGCAGAACATGGACCCCGATTTCGTCGTCCGCCAGACCGGCCTTGTCCCGGGCGAGGAATACGACCCCGACGACATCGCCCTCGCCCGCGCGCGCCTTGCGCGGCTGGATGTCTTCCGCTCGCTCCGGATCGAGGCGGCCGACGCGGTGCGCGCGGACGGCGTTCTGCCCTATACGATCTTCGTGCAGGAGCAGAAACTCCGCCGCTTCGGCATCGGCGCGACGCTGTCGAGCGTCGACGGACTGGGGCTTGAAGGCTACTGGCTGCACCGCAACCTTTTCGGCCAGGCCGAGCGCCTGCGGCTCGACGCAAAGGTCTCGGGCATCGGCTTCCCCGTCGAGACGGCGGAGTTCGACTATGCCTTCGGCGGCACCTTCACCAAGCCCGGCATCTGGACCCCCGATACCGACCTCGTCGCGGCGATTTCCGCCGAGCGCAGCGTGCTGCCGCTTTACGAGGAGACCTCGGTGGCCGGCCGGGTCGGGCTCGAGCACCTGTTCACCGGCGAGATCACCGCCGAGGGCGGGTTCTCCGCCGAATACGCCTATTTCGAGGACGACACGTACGGCGCACGCGAGTTCACCACCGCCGGACTTTACGGCGCGGCCACCTTCGACAGCCGCGATTCCACCCTCGAGCCGACCGAAGGCTTCTACCTCTCGGCCAGTGTCGACCCTCTCTATGAATTCACCTACGGCAACGCCATCGTCGGCGCGACCCTCGAGGGCCGGACCTATTTCTCGCTCGACGCGGACGACAACTATATCCTCGCCGCACGGGTCAAGGCCGGCGCCATCGTCGGCCCGGACGTTTCGGAAATCCCGCCCTCGATGCTGTTTTTCGCGGGCGGCGGCGGCTCGGTCAGGGGCTATGGATACCGCTCCATCGGGGTCGAGACCGATGACGGGGTCACCGGCGGACGCTATCTGCTCGAAGGCTCGCTCGAAGCCCGTGCGCGGTTCGGCGACAGTTTCGGCGGCGTCGCCTTCCTCGATGGCGGCTTCGTCGCGGACGACGCCTTCCCCACCTTCGACGACCTGCGCCTGGGCGCGGGCGTGGGCATTCGCTACTATACGGCGCTGGGCCCGCTGCGGCTCGACCTCGCGGTCCCGCTCAACAAGACCGAGGACGACCCCGATTACGCGCTCTATGTCGGCATAGGACAGGCATTTTGAGACGGCTCGCGACGATCATATTCGCCGCGTTCGCGCTGGCCATTCCCGCCGTCGTCCTTTACGCGCAGGACGAGGGCGAAAGCCTCATGGACACGCTCGCGCGCGCCGCCGAACTCAACGCGGCCGAACAGCGCAACATGCTCGTGCAGTTTGTCGAGGACACCATCTCGACGCCCGACCGGCAGATCCGCCTCGCGGGGATCGACGGCGTGCTCTCGGCGCAGGCCTCGATCGCGCAGATCACCGTTGCGGACACCGAGGGCATCTATCTCGTCATCGAAAACGCGGCCATCGACTGGGACCAGGGCGCGCTTTTGTTCGGCCGGCTCGACATCCGATCGCTTTCGGCGGATTCGATCAGTTACATCCGCAACCCCGTTCCCCCCGAGCAGACCGGGGGCGGGTTCCAGGCTCCGGCGCCCGAAGCGGGCGGGTTCACGGTGCCCGAATTGCCCGTTGCGGTCGAAATCCAGTCGCTTTCGGCGCCCAGCGTCCGTTTCGGGGAGCAGGTCTTCGGGCTGGGTTCGGAAATCTCTGTGGATGGCGCGATCAGCCTAGTCGGTGGTGCGCTCGATGCGAACCTCGATATCGAACGGCTCGACGGCCCCGGCGGCACGCTCGAGCTGGCGGTGGCCTATGCCAACGAGACCCGCGAGATCGACCTTTCGCTGACCCTCACCGAGCCGGAAAACGGGATCGTCGCCAACCTCCTCAACATCGAGGGGCGCCCCGACATCGCGCTCGGGCTCACCGGCGCGGGCCCCATTGAAGACCTCGACGTGGCGCTCACATTCGATGCGGGCGGCAATCGCGTACTCGAGGGCACCGGCGTCGTCGATCAGACCGAAGTCGGCATCGCCATCTCAGCCGATCTCGGCGGGCCCATCACGGCCGTCCTGCCCGAACCCTACCGGCCGTTCTTTGGCGAGAACACCGCGTTTTCCGCCGATGTGCTGCTGCGTACCGAGGGCGGGGTATCGGTGAGCGGCATTTCGCTCACCGGCGGGCAGCTCGAGCTTGCGGGTAGCGCCTCGACCACCGCCGACGGCTTTTTGAACCGGCTCGACATTTCCGCCGAGATCGCCTCGCGCGTCGGGCGTCCCGTCATCCTGCCGGTGCCCGGTGCCGCGACCCGCGTCGAACGCGTGGCGTTCAACGTCGACTATGGCATCGACCAGTCCGAGGACTGGACCGGAACGCTCGACATCACCGGCTTTTCGACCGAACGGTTCGCTGCGGACACGCTTTTGATCGACGCCTCGGGCGTCGCCGCCAATCTCGAGGACCCGGCAACCCGGCGTGTCACCTTCAACGCCGACGGCGCGCTTTCGGGCATCTCCGCCTCCTCGCCGGAAATCGAGGAGGCCTTCGGCAACGCAATAGGGCTCGGCATCGCCGCGCTCTGGCAGGCGGGCGACCCGATCACGCTCGCGCAGTTCCGCCTCATGGGCGAAGCGCTCACGCTCGATCTTTCCGGCGAGATCGACGACGCGGTCTTCGACGGCACGATCGGCGTCGAAACCACCTCGATCGCACCGTTTTCGGGGCTCGCCGGCCGCGATCTGTCCGGCGCCATGTCGCTTGCCGCGACCGGCACGGTTTCGCCGCTCGTTGGCGGGTTCGACCTCACGCTCGACGGCACCGCGCTGGGGCTTTCCATCGACGATCCGGTTGCCGACAACCTGCTCGCGGGCGAAATCGCGCTTTCGGGCCGGGTCGCGCGCACCGCGCGCGGTCTCGAGGCTGAGAATTTCGCGCTCACCAACGCGCAGGTCGAAATCACCGCCGACGGGACCTATGCCACCGGCGCGGCCGATTTCGCCCTTAACGTTGCGCTTTCCGACCTCGCGCTCATCGACGAGCAGCTTTCCGGTGCGCTGACGGCGACCGGTACGGCCCGGGGCAGCGAAGGCCGCATCGCGCTCGATTTCAACGCCTCGGTTCCCCAGGGCCGGATCGCCGAGCGCACGCTTACCAACGCCAATGCCGGTTTTACCGGGGTGACCCAGGACGGCACGCTCTCCGGCACGGTTTCGGGCACGGCCTTCCTCGACGGCTTCCGCGTCACGCTCGGCGCGGATATCGATTCGACGCCCGAGCGCCTGCGGCTCGCCGACATTGCCTTTTCGGCGCCGGGGGCCGAGCTTTCGGGCAATCTGACGCGCTTTGCCGACGGGCTGATGGACGCGCGGCTGACGCTCGATGCGCCTGAAGTCGAAACCGCCGCCGCGCTGGCGCTCGTCGATGCCTCGGGCACCGTCAATGCCGACATCATTCTGGCACGGTCGGGCGCAACGCAGAACGTCACCGCCGAGGCGCAGCTCTCGGGCCTCACCGCCGAGGCGGTTTCGGTCGGGTCGGCCACCGCCGACATCGAGATCGAGGACCTTTTTGGCGTCCCGGTCATTCGCGGCACCATCGACGGTCGCGATATCGTTGCAGCGGGAACCGATATCGACACGGTCATGCTGCGCGCCGTGAGCGCGGAGGATACAACGCGGTTCGACGGGTCCGCCGCGCTTGGCAACGGCACCGAACTGGCGCTCGCGGGCGCGCTCTCGCCCATCGATGCGGGTTACAGCGTCGCGCTCGACACGCTCTCGCTCACGCAAGGAGCGCTCTCGGCAAGTCTCGCGGCACCGGCAACGCTCACGGTGGCCGACGACACGGTGCAGTTTTCAGGCATCGAGATCAACGCCGGTTCGGGCCGGATCACGGCGACCGGTTCGGCGGGCGAGGCGCTCGATATCGACCTGACGGTCAGCGCGTTGCCGCTTTCGATTGCCAACGCCGTCGCGCCGGGGCTCGGGCTTGCGGGCACGCTCGAGGGGGAGGCGCGCATTTTTGGCGCCGCGGCAAACCCGCAGGCCAGTTTTTCGATCTCGGGCGCGGGACTCAACGCCGCTGCGGTTTCCGAATTTGGCATCGCGCCGTTCTCGGTGACCGCCGAGGGCCGGTATGCGGACCGAACCGTCACGCTGACAAGCGCCAGCGCCACGGGCGCGCAGGGGTTGCAGGCAACCGCGAGCGGCACCATCCCCCTGGCCGGGCGCGGACTTAGCGTCTCGGTCCGGGGTACTGCGCCCCTGAGCCTTGCCAGCCGGTTCGTCGCCGATCGCGGCGCGCAGGTTTCGGGCACCGCGACGGTCGACGCGCAGGTCACCGGACGGCTCGACAATCCGCAATTTTCCGGCACGGTATCGGTGGCGAACGGCGACTATATCGACCCCGGCCTCGCGCTGCGGCTCGTCGATATCACCGGCAGCGCGCAGCTTACGGGCGAACGGATCGCAATTTCCGCGCTCACCGCACGGCTCGCGACGGGCGGCTCGGTTTCGGCCACCGGCACGATCGGGCTCGATGCGCCTGCCTTCACCTCCGACGTCACGATCACGCTCGATGACGCGCGATATGCGGACGGCTATCTGCTGGTCGCAACGCTCAACGGCACGCTGAACCTCTCGGGTCCGATCGGCCGGGGCGGACGGCTTTCGGGCCGCGTCGACATTGACCGCGCCGATATCACCCTGCCCGAGGGGCTTGGCGGATCGGGTGCGGTGATCGATGTGCGGCACGTCTCGCCGCCCCCGGCGGTCCTTGCGACCCTCGCCCGCGCGCAGGTCGGCCGCGATGGGGATGGGGGCGCGGCGCGCTCGTCGCCCCTGGCGCTCGATGTCACGATTTCCGCGCCCAATCAGGTTTTCATCCGCGGGCTCGGGCTCGATGCGGAAGTGGGCGGCCAGTTGCGCATCACCGGCAATGTCGCCGACGTCCAGCCCGTAGGCGGGCTCGAACTGATCCGGGGACGCTTTTCGATCCTGGGGCAAAGGATCGATTTCGAATCCGGCCGGGTCACGCTGATCGGGGATCTCGATCCTTATCTCGACTTCGTCGCCTCGGCCGGCGCCGACGATCTCACCGTCTTCATCACCGTCACCGGCCGCGCCTCCTCGCCCGAAATCGAATTTTCCTCCCAACCCGCGCTGCCGCAGGACGAGGTGCTCGCGCAGCTCATTTTCCGGCGCAGCGTGGGCGAGCTGTCGCCTCTCCAACTGGCCCAGCTCGCAGCGACCGCCGCCGAGCTCGCGGGTGGCGGCGGCGGCAATTCGCTGCTCGACAGCCTGCGCACCGCCGCCGGTCTTGACGATCTCGACATTGTCACCGATGCCGAGGGCAATGCCTCGGTGCGCGCGGGCACCTATCTCGACGACAACATCTATCTGGGGGTCGAAGCGGGCGCGGAAAACCGCGTCTCGATCAATATCGACATCACCCAGGCCCTCACCGCCCGCGGCTCGACGAGCGCGAGCGGGGAATCGGAGGTCGGGGTGTTTTACGAGACGGATTATTAGATACCCGCGAGCAAAAACTGTACCCGCCGCCGCTTCGCCTCTGCTAATGACCTTTCTCATGACCGATCCGACCCGCCGCCGTTTTCTCCTCATATCCTCGGGCTTTGCCGCCACCGCGCTTGCGGGCTGCGCGTCGTCCTATGTGATGACCACGCCACGGGCGACGCCCGTTTCCTACGTCTCGCCCTCCGCCGCGCAGGCGGCGCTCAACGCGATGCGCCGGGACGAGGACCTGCCTGAAGTGAGCCACAATGCCACGCTCCAGGCGGTGGCCGACGAGCAGGCGGCGATCATGGCGCGCACGGGCAATGTCGCGCATACCGCCGAGAGCGGCGAAGCGTTCATCACGCGGCTGCGGCGGCAGAATTTCTGGGGCGGGGCGGGCGAAAACCTCGCGGGCGGCCCGCCGACGCTGGAAGCGGTGATCGATGGCTGGATGACCTCGCCGACGCACCACAGGGTCATGGTCAACCCCGACTACCGGCAGTTCGGCCTTGCCGTTCGCCGCGGACCGTCGACGGCCAACAACTCGTACGGGACCTACTGGGCCCTCGTCATGGGCGTCACCCCGCCCGCGTGGGCGCAGGTTTAGCCGGCCCGACCCAAGGCGAAGAACCCGGCCTACGCGCTCTCGCGCGCGTGCTCCTGCTTCTGGTGCAGGATCCGTACGCCGTGTTCGATATCGCGCTGGATGACGAAGTGGGTATAGGTGCCCCCCGCGCGGCGTTCCCTGCGGTAGTCCTCGTCCTCCTCCATCAGCCGCCGGCGGTCGGGACCGAAATAATCCCCGGCCTGGAAATAATCGAGCTTGCGGTCGAGCTGCAATTCGAGCCGGCCCACCAGGTGCGTCATGGCGCAGGGGAAGGCGACGATGTCGTCGAACCCCATTTTGAGGAAGTGCTTGAGCGAGGCCACGCTCTGGTCCTTGGTGAAGACCACCATGGGCATGAATTTGACGTCGCGCTCGTGGTGGTGCCGGATCGCGATCATGGTTTCGCGCAAAACGTCCTCGCCGAGTTCGTAGTGGGCGAACAGGAACTGGACCGGCGTCTTGCGGACGCGGCGCGCGATGTCGTCGACGCCCAGGAACCCATAGGTCTCCTCGAAGCCCGCCGTATGGGCGAGCTTTTTGCAGCGTTCGATCCACGCCTTGTCCGTGGCCATCACGATGGCCGTGCATTTGTCTAGCATTCCGGCCTCCTCTCGTTGGAATGCCTACGAATGCGCCCTCCTCGCCGCGCATTGCACGGCGCGGGGCCATTGTGCCTGTCGAGTGTTAACCAATTCCTCCACCCGCGCCGGGCGCAATCGCGCGGATCGCGCCCCTTGCCCCGAATCCCCATTCGCGCCAATCTGCGCCGCAAAAAGCGACACCACCACTTTCGGGCGCGCCTGCCCCCGCCATATCCGGGACCGACCTTCTCATGCACCTCGTACTCGTTGACGGATCGAGCTTCATTTTCCGGGCCTATCACGCCCTGCCGCCGCTGACCCGCAAGTCCGACGGCTTGCCCGTGGGGGCGGTTTCGGGGTTCTGCAATATGCTCTTCAAGCTCTATGACGATCTCAAATCGCGCGAGGCGCCGACCCATCTGGCGGTCATTTTCGATTATTCGGGCAAGAGCTTCCGCAACGATCTCTACCCCGAATACAAGGCACACCGCCCCGAAGCGCCCGAGGACCTGATCCCGCAATTCCCCTTGACGCGCACCGCCACCCGCGCCTTTTCGATCCCCTCGATCGAGCAGGAAGGCTACGAGGCCGACGACATCATCGCCACCTACGCCACCCAGGCGCGCGAAAAAGGCGCGATGGTCACAATCGTTTCGTCCGACAAGGACCTGATGCAACTGATCGGGCCGGACGTCTCGATGCTCGACACCATTGCGCGGCCGGGCCAGCCGCCCCTGCGCTGGATGGGGCCCGAGGAGGTGGAAAAGAAGTTCGGCGTCGGCCCGGACAAGGTCGTCGACGTCCAGGCGCTGTGCGGGGACGCCGTCGACAACGTCCCCGGCATCCCCGGCATCGGGGTCAAGACCGCGGCGCTCCTGATCAACGAATATGGCGATCTCGACACGCTCCTCGCCCGCGCCTCGGAGATCAAGCAGAACAAGCGCCGCGAGACGATCATCGAGAACGCCGAGATGGCGCGGATTTCCCGCGAGCTCGTGCGGCTGAAAACCGACGTCCCCGTCGAGGTGCCGCTCGAGGACCTCGTGCGCCAGCCGCTCGAGGCGAAAACGCTGATCCCGTTCCTCAAGGCCATGGAATTTTCCGCCTTCACCCGCCGGGTCGCGACGGCGCTCGATGTGGACCCGGACGATTTTTCCGCCGACACCGGCCTCAGCGCCTCCGCGGACGGGCATTCGGGCGAGACCGGTATCGCGGCGGATACCGGAGCCGCCCATGCGACCGCCCACGGCCCGGCCGAGCATGCCGAAGCGGTGCTCGCGAAAATCGCCGCGCTCCCCATCGATTACGAGGCTTACGAGATCGTCCGCGAGCCCGAGGCACTGGCCGCCTGGGTCGCCCGGATCATCGAGACGGGCCACGTTGCGATCGACACCGAAACCACCGGGCTCGACAATCAGCGGGCCGATCTCGTGGGCATCTGCCTTTCCACCGCGCCGGGCAATGGCTGCTATATTCCTGTGGGCCACACCGTGGGCGAGGGGGACATGTTCGGCTCGGGTCGCGCCGAAGGCCAGATGCCGCCCGAAACCGCGCTCGCCATGCTCAAGCCCGTCTTCGAGGACCCGGCGATCCTCAAGATCGGGCAGAACATCAAATACGACATCGGCATGCTCGCGCGTTACGGCGTCGACCTTAACCCGGTCGACGACACCATGGTGATGAGCTACGCCATCGACGGCGCGCGCAACAACGGCATGGACGCGCTCGCCCAGCGCTATCTCGAGCACACGCCGATCAAATTCTCCGACATCGCGGGCACCGGCAAGGCGCAGAAGACCTTCAACCAGCTGGAGATCGAGACCGCCGCGAAATACGCCGCCGAGGACGCCGACATCACCATGCGGCTCTGGCACGTTCTAAAGCCCCGCCTCCCCGCCTATTCGGGCACGACGATCTACGAAACCGTCGACCGCCCGCTCATCCCCGTGCTCGCACGCATGGAGGGGCGGGGGATTTCGGTCGACCGGCAGATCCTTTCCGAGCTTTCGGGCGATTTCGCCCAGCGCGCCGCCGCGCTCGAGGCCGAGGCGCACGAGATCGCCGGCGAGCGGTTCAACCTGGGGTCCCCCAAACAGCTCGGCGACATCCTCTTTGGCAGGATGGGGCTCGAGGGCGGCACCAAGACCAAGACCGGCGCATGGTCGACCGGCGCCTCGGTGCTCGACGATCTCGCGGCCAGGGACGTGCCGCTCGCCAAGGTCATCCTCGACTGGCGCGGGGTGACCAAATTGAAATCCACCTATACCGACGCGCTGCCCGAATATATCAACCCGCGCACAAAGCGCGTGCACACCTCCTACCATCAGGCCGCCGTCGCCACGGGGCGGCTCTCCTCGACCGACCCGAACCTCCAGAACATCCCCATCCGCACCGAGGACGGGCGGAAAATCCGCACCGCCTTCGTCGCCGAGGACGGCAATCTTCTGATTTCCGCGGACTATTCGCAGATCGAATTGCGCGTTCTCGCGCACATCGCCGATATCCAGGCCCTAAAGGACGCCTTCGAGGAGGGCCTCGACATTCACGCGATGACCGCGAGCGAGATGTTCGGCGTCCCTATCGAAGGCATGGACCCGATGATCCGCCGCCGCGCCAAGGCGATCAATTTCGGCATCATCTACGGCATTTCCGCCTTCGGGCTCGCCAACCAGCTGGGCATCTCGCGCTCGGAGGCGGGGGAGTACATCAAGACCTATTTCGAGCGCTTCCCGGGCATCCAGGATTACATGGACCACCAGCGCAAGACGGTGAAATCGCAAGGGTTCGTCTCGACGATTTTCGGGCGCAAGATCCCGTTCGAAAACGCCAACACCAAAAACCCCTCCGAACGCGCCTTCATCGAACGCGCCTCGATCAACGCCCCCATCCAGGGCTCGGCCGCCGACATCATCCGCCGCGCCATGATCCGCATGGAGCGGGTTTTGACGGAGAACCAAATGGCAGCCGACATGCTCCTGCAGGTGCACGACGAGTTGATCTTCGAAGCGCCGGCGGAGAGCGCCGAGGCGGCGATCCCGTTCATCTGCAAGACGATGGAGGGCGCGGCAGAGCCGGCGTTGAAGCTAACCGTGCCGCTCAAGGTGGATGCGAAGGCGGCTAAACATTGGGGGGAGGCGCATTAGACGTCAGGGCTATGCACGACAAGTCTAAGAGGCTTCAGCTTATTCCTCCCACCTGCTGCTCTCTTCTCCGTGAGCTGTTCGAGGAGTTCCAGCCCAAACCGTATTACTTTTTGCTCTAACTGAGCATAGGAGGGTCTATAGGTTTCAACTATGGGTTGCGGCTTTCCTCCTACGCCCGAGTAGGGGACAAATTGCCCATCCTTCTTGCGCTTGGTACGTTCAAAAAATTCACGATACCGTCTTGGGGTGACTCCATAGAAATGCTCAAATCGACTAGCTGGATAATCGCGGTATTTCCCGCGATCCGAGCCATCCACCTCAACTGAATCCGAATGAATTTCCGAAACTAAACTCTTAGGATACGGTTCCAAGTAGTAAACCTTTGCAATGCCACTGGCCACGATATGCTTTGCGCACATATGGCATGGAAACGTGGTCGTAAATAATACGGCATTTCGAACAGAATGGCCATGCCGGGCGGCATCCATAAGGGCTCCCATTTCTGCATGGACTATTCTTCCGTATTCAAGAGCATCCATCGCTCTTGAATTTTGAACATCTACTCTATCCAGAAAGCTCCCAAATTCTGCTTCGGATGGAGTTTTTCCCTTAACTAGCGTGTAAAACTCCCGAGCCACAGTTTTTTTGAGGTCATCATTGGTATCGATCTCAAGTCGATACTCTCTGGCATCTATACCTTCCGAGTCACTCCAATAGGTGCCGCCGCCACCCTTGGGCACTTCATTGGAGCCCATAGCCAAGACCTCTCCCGCTTCTGTAAAAATCGCCGCGCCCACCTGTCTCGATAAATCTAGCGTGCGGAGCGCTGCCACTTTTGCAGAATACATTCCATATTCGAGCCTAGTAGGAGAAATGGCATTTGATCCAAAAAGTAATTCACAGAATCTTCTAATTTGCATTCCAATAGAAAGATTTACAACTTCTGTGTTAACGATGAAATCAGCGCCGTGGAACGTTTTTCCAACCCGTTGCCCATGAGGTTTTGTGGCTTCATTTTCATCGTCCGCAATCAATTCTAGCGCCATGCTGTCTGCCGTTTTTCCATCAGTCACTGCCAGATCTTTTGTAACCTTTGAGGCAATGAACCTGGCGCGCGTCTCGCGCCGCGCATATACTGATATTTGGAAAAATAGATTTCCATAAACCTTTCTAAGAAGGTCTATCTCTTCTGGCCTTTTGCATTGATCTATAATGAAAACACGCCGCTCATAAGTTTGGTGTTTTTCTTCGTTGGACAATTCTTCGTAGTGCTGCGTTCGAAGCCTCGCTATCGAAAATATCGCTGCTGCAGCTAGGATTTCATTTCGCTCAAAGCGCTCCCGGAGTTCATCCCCAAATTTTATGTAGTTCTGAACCCGATCAATATAGCCCGTGCTCGTGATTGGGTGTCTTCCACCGACCTGAAGGTGCAGGATCGGAAACACATCCGTCACTTTGACGTGAATCGGTGTGTACCCTTTCGCCTGGAACTCGCTGGTAAGGCTTTTTCTAACGTCGGTGGTGTCGACACCAACGGGCGCAACAAGCCCGACAAAAATCTCGGGATACAGCAGACGATTTAGCACACTTTTCCCCCAAACTGCCTTAACCAGATGGTAACAGATTGTTACGATTCTTTAAAAGAATCATGTTTGGAGGCCTATCATGACCAAAATCAAGGGATATGTTGAAAAGCTCCTTCATGACTGCGACGAGCAGTATAAATCATGGTTGGAAGCTGACTTAAGCGGCCGCCGAGATGAGGATGATGAACACGACAATCATGAGCGGCGAGCTACTGAGAGCAACGATAATAGCGATAGGATGATAGAGGTTTAGCGAGACACTGCACCACTTCCTCACCGCCCAATCCCCCATATACTCCACGGCTCTCGCCGAACTGCGCGATGGTCGCAAACGCACCCACTGGATGTGGTTCATCTTCCCCCAGATCGCGGGCCTCGGCCACTCTCCCATGAGCCAGCGCTTCGCCCTCTCCGGGCTCGACGAGGCCCGCGCCTATGCCGCCCACCCCGTCCTCGGCCCACGGCTTCTCGAATGCACGCGCGCCGTCCTCGGGCACAAAGATAAATCCGCGCACGCGATCTTCGGCGCCCCCGACGATCTCAAATTCCGCTCCGCGATGACCCTCTTTGCCCGCGCCGTGCCAGAAGAGTGCGCATTCCGCGAAGCGCTCGAAGCGTTTTTCGGCGGGGAGGAAGACCCCGAGACGATCCGGCGGCTCTGAGCGCCCGGGAACGCCGCCCGCCGCCCGCGCGTTTCTTTTGCGCGCACGCGCCACATGCGTCCGAACTCAGCGAGAAATCGCCCAGCCCGAAGCCGCACGGCTGTCGGGTTTTCGCGCTTGCGCGGAACTCAACGGGCTCGCGGGGGTTCACCACAGGACAAAAAAATGTACGCTTGAAAAAAAACTAGAGGGCTCAAATCACTATGCGCGCCACTTCCGCCGCCGGCTTTTTGCCGCGCCTGCTCGTCACACTCATTCTCGCGCTGATGCCCGCATTGGGCACCGCGCCGGCCTGGGGACAGGCTGCGGGCGGTGGGGACGCGCCGGCAGAGAGCGTCGAGGGGCGCGTTGAGGGTGCCATCGACACGCTCATCGGCATCCTCGAGGACGAGGAAGCGCGCGAGGCGTTCATTGCCGAACTTCAGGGCGCCGTCGCGGCGGCGGGCGAAGACGCCGAGGAGAGCGGGCTCGATATGCGCTCGGTGGGGGGCGAGATTGCCGCCTTCACCCAGGGGCTTGTCGAGGGCGCCGTCGCGGGGGCCGTGGATTTCTGGGATCAGCTGGCGGCCGCGCCGCAGACCTTTTCGGCGCTTACGGCGGGCGAACTGGGCCAGATCGGCCTCATCCTCGTCGATCTCGCCGCGCTGGTGGCCATCACCTATGGCGTATTGATCCTCCTGCGCCGGTTTCTCGGAGGGCTGCGCGGGCGGCTGCGCGATGCGGTCGCGGCCGAAGGGTTCATCGCCAAGCTGATCGGCATTTCGCTGGGGTTCCTGATCGATATCGGCTTTGCCCTCGTGCCCTGGGCCGTGGGCTATCTCGCCGCGCTCACCGTGCTGGGCAATCAGGGGCAGATCAATTTCTCCCATTCGCTCTATCTCAACGCCTTCCTCGTCATCGAGATCACGCTTGCGGTGATGCGCGTCATCTTGGC
The DNA here is from genome assembly GCF_021166475.1 of Pelagibacterium xiamenense. Lineage (GTDB taxonomy): Bacteria > Pseudomonadota > Alphaproteobacteria > Rhizobiales > Devosiaceae > Pelagibacterium > Pelagibacterium xiamenense. The sequence goes on along the minus strand of NZ_JAJOYS010000001.1, from coordinate 338,313 downwards.
GCCGCGCCGGCCCGATCTGCGGCTGGTTTCGGTCTCCGATACAACCGCCCGTGGCGCCATGGGGTGGGGACGGACGCTGATTTCGCTCTTTGTCTACGGGCAGCTTCTCATGCTGCCGCTGGTCACCCGGCTGGTCGATCCGCAGGCGGGCCGGGCGCTGTCGGTCATTGTGCTGCTGATCATCCTCGCGCTCATCGCGTCGCTGGTCATGGCCATTCGCCGGCCTGTTGCGCTCAAGCTCGCGCGGCGCTGGCGCATTCACCATGCGGGGCGGGGCAAGCATATGGCCGCGCGGTACTGGGCGGTGCCGATCCTGATTTATCTCGCGGTGCTCGCGCTCATCGTCATCGTGCGGCCGACCTCGGGCTTTTATGCCGTCATCGTCGCCAATGCCGAGATCGCCGTGGCGATCCTTGTGGGCATGATCGCCTATAACCTCATCACCCGGATGATCGGCGGCGGCATTTCGCTGCCGCACAACATCACCGAGCGCGTGCCGCTGCTTGAAAAGCGGCTCAACGCGTTTGTGCCGCGCGTGCTCTATGTGGTGCGGCTCGTGGTGGTTCTGGCCGTCATCGTCTTCTGCCTCAACGCGCTCGGGGCGTTCGACGTCTTCGCCTTCCTTGAAAGCCAGATCGGCTACCAGCTTGCAGGTACGACGATCACCGTTGCGGTCATCCTCCTCGTCGCCTTCGCGGCGTGGCTGGTGCTCAATTCCTGGGTCGACTACCGCATCAACCCCGATTACGCGACAGGCGTTTCCGCGCGCGAGAAAACGCTGCTCGTGCTGTTGCGGAACGCCGTCACCATCGCGCTCATCGTCATCGTCCTGATGTTCGTTCTGGCCGAAGTGGGGCTCAATATCGCGCCACTGCTGGCCTCGGCGGGGATCATCGGGCTGGCCGTCGGGTTCGGCGCGCAAAAGATGGTGCAGGACATCATCACCGGCGTCTTCATTCAGCTCGAAGGCGCGATCGATGTGGGCGACGTGGTGCAGATCGGGGGCATTTCCGGCGTCGTGGAGCGCCTGACCATCCGCTCGGCAGCCTTGCGCGACCTCGAGGGCGCCTATCACATCGTGCCGTTCTCCTCGGTCGATGTGGTCACCAACTATATGCGCGGCTTCTCCTATGCGCTGCTCGATATCGGGGTGGCCTATCGCGAGGATACCGAAGAGGCCAAGAAAGCGATCTACGACGCGTTCGAGGAATTGCGCGCCGACCCGGAGAACGCCAAGGTCATCATTGGCGATCTCGAATGGATGGGGCTCAACGAGTTCGGCGCCAGCGAGATCATCCTGCGCGCCCGCATCAAGACGCTGCCGGGCAATCAGTGGGCGCTCAAGCGCGCCTACAATGCGATCCTCAAGCGCATCTTCGACGAACGCAACATCGAGATCCCGTTCCCGCACCAGACCGTCTATTTCGGCGTCGACAAGGCCGGCAACGCCCCGCCGCTCCATATGGTGCGCGACGATACCGAAGAGACCGAAATCGAGGCGGAAGCGGCCGAACCCCGGTCCAAACGCCGCCGCCGGCGTTCAAACAAGGACGAGGTCGGCCTGCCCGCCGCCGACGAGGGGACCGATGCGGGCGATCCGCCGCAATAGGCGCATTCCGCAAGGCTATGGCTGCCGCCGGAGACCGGGTTCGCTCCCGATCAAAACTTGGTCTTCGGGGCTAGCCGCGCGGGCGCGGCTCTGTTAGTCAGAAGTGCTTCTTTAACGCCAAGGAGCTTCCCGCCCATGCCCGCGCTTGCGCACCCGTTCGACGCCGTCATTTTCGATATGGACGGCACGCTGCTCGATACCGAATCGGTCTTCCGGTCGATCGTTTTCGATGTCTGTGCCGAACTGGGCTACGAGATGCGCGACGAGGTGCATCTGCGCATTGTCGGGTCCTCGCACGAGGCGACCGAGAAGATGCTGGTCGAAACCTTTGGCGTCGCCTTCCCCTATACGCTTTTCGACGAAAAGTGCCGCTCTTTCATGCACGACCGGACCAAGGACGAAGGCGTTCCGGTCAAGGCCGGGGCGCGCGAGCTCATAACTGCGCTCAAGGACCGGGATATCCCCGTGGCCGTCGCCACCAGCTCGCGCAAGCCCCATGCCACGCGGCACCTCTCGCATGCGGGGCTGTTCGAGCTTTTCGACACCATCGTCACGCGCGACGACGTCGCCAATCCCAAGCCGCACCCCGAGCCCTATCTCACCGCCGCGAGACGCCTCAACGCGCGCCCCGCCCATTGCATTGCCTTTGAGGATTCCCATTCGGGCGTCCGGGCCGCGCACGCGGCGGGCATGCGCACGGTGATGGTGCCCGATCTCGTCGGCCCGACCGAGGAGATCGCTGCGCTCTGCGCGGCGGTGCTCGACAGCCTCGTTCACGCGCATGACGAGATGTTCCTCGCCTCGTAGACCGATGCTGCCTCTGCGAAGCATTTGCATTTAAAATCAAGAAGATAGACAAGACGCCCGGACGGGTTTATGCCGGACGCATGAGCAAGCCCGTCCAACTGGCCATCGGCAGTATCGTCATCGGCGTCCTCGTCCTGGCGCTCAAATACTGGGCGGCGGCGCTCACGGGGTCGGTCGCGCTTTATTCGGACGCGCTCGAATCGATCGTCAATGTGGTGACGGCGGTTGCCGCGCTCGTCGCGGTCTCGCTCGCGCAAAGGCCCGCCGACGCGGCGCTGCCTTACGGCTATCACAAGGCCGAATATTTCTCGGCGGTTGTCGAGGGCGTTTTCATCCTCGTGGCTGCGCTCATGATCTTCTCGGAAGCCTGGCGCGCGTTCGAAAGCCCGGCCATGCTCACCGCGCCGGTCGAGGGGCTTTCGATCAACGCGGTGGCGAGCATAATCAACGCCATCTGGTGCTTTATCCTCATCCGCGCGGGCCGGCGTTTCTCCTCGCCGGCGCTCGAGGCGGACGGGCAGCACCTTTTGACCGATGTCGTCTCCTCGGCGGGTGTCATCGTGGGGCTCATCGTCGCCATCGTAACGGGCCTGGAAGCCCTCGATGCTCTCATTGCTGTCATCGTGGGGTTGAACATCCTGTGGTCCGGCACGAGGCTCATCGCCCGCAGCGTCGGCGGCCTCATGGACATCGCGGTCCCGAAAGAAACCCTTGAAACTCTTAGGGAATTAATCAGCGCCAATGCCGAGGGCGCCATCGAGGCGCACGATCTGCGCACCCGCCGCGCGGGCCGCATGACCTTCATCGACTTCCACCTCGTGGTGCCGGGCACGATGAGCGTGGAGGCCGCACACGCCATCTGTGACCGCATCGAAGCGGCGCTGAAAGATGTGGCGCCTCAAAGCCTTATCACGATTCACGTGGAGCCCGAGGACAAAGCCAAACACACCGGCGTCCTGGTCCTATAGCGAGGGCGCGTAAAGCGCTTCCTTCCGCATTTCGAGACGGCCCTGCAGAGTGAAAAAGACGATGCTGGCGGCGATACAATAGCCCGCAAAAAACGGTCCCTGCGCGGCGACAGACACGCCCTGGTCGATAAAAACACCAACGATTCCAGGCCCTACGGCCGAAGACAGGACCATGGCGGACGTCGCGATCGCCCGCACCGATCCAAGGTGCCGCGTGCCGTAGAGCTCGGCCCACATGGCGTTCATGATGGTCCCGTTGGCGCCATTGGTGAAGCCGTTCAGAAGAAAGAACGCCGGGATCACCCAGAAGGCGGAGAACTGCCAGATCAATAGATGCGAGAGCGCGGCGGGCAGCAGGAGAAAGGGCAGCAGCCTATAGGCGCCGAAGCGATCGATGAGCCACCCGCTCGCCATCGAGGAGATGACCGAAGTGACTGACATTACGGGGAAAAACGCCGCGAACGTCAGAAGCCCCCAGCCCTTGTCGGCGACGAGATTGGTCTGGTGGAAAAAGATCGCGGTCGAGATTGCCGGCATTGCCAGAAGCCCGATGAGCACGGGCCAAAAGACAGGGTCGGCGAGCACTTTGCGCCGCGTCCACTGGCTGCCGGTGTGCTCGGTGCTCGCGGCGTCGGGATTGGTAAACCCGGCAGCCCGGGCGCGTTTTCCGTCCGGCGGGTTGGCAAAAAGAAAGACGATGGCCGGCGCCAGAACGAGCGCCACGACCGCAGCCGCGACGAGCCAGACGCTGCGCCAACCGATCGCGGCAATACCGAATGCAACCAGCACCGGAAGGATGGCCTCGCCGGTGTTGAGCCCCAATTGCGAGATCGCCAGGGCCCGCCCGCGAAAGCGGTTGAACCACCGTGAAATCGCCGTCGCGGCATTGTGGGTCGTCATGCCCTGGCCGAAAAACCGCAAACCAAACAACGCGATGCCCAAAACCAGCACGCTCGGCGCAAAGCTGATTGTCAGGCACATGATCGTGAGACCCGCGGCAATTCCTCCGGCGAGCACGGCGGCCGGGAGCCTGTCGGGAAGCGTACCGGCCCATATCAGGCATATGGCCGAGCACAGCGTCGCCGCCGTGTAGATGAGACCATACTGCCCGTCCGACAACCCGAACTCGGCGCGGATCGCGGCGCCGAACAGCGCGATGAACAGGGTTTGCCCGGCGAGCGATGAAAACATCGCAAGGTATCCTCCGCCGATCCACTGAATCTGGCGCGGGGTCAGTTCTCGCAATGGGGGTGAAGGTGCGGTAAGTGACATGTTAGTGCAGTTCATAGGCAATCGCGGGCCGTCTGTCACGTCCGAAGCCGCAGACGAGGCGTATTTGGTTCAAATTGCACGCATTTGCCTAACCCCACGCCAAGTTGAGGTCTTTACCCCCGGTCCCATAACGGGTTAAACAGAAGGCCGTTAACCATCGATTAAGCTTAATAATGCGTTAATCGATTGGTCTTTGTAGGGTCTTCCGCGCATGAGGGCGCCGGGCAGAAATGTCCGGAAGACGGGGGCAGAAGGAACGATGGCGCTTAGCGGCAACGCCACCGATGGCATAAAACGGCGCATTTTCGGCGCCATGATTTCCACTTTTTTGCTGATGGTTTCGGTGCCGGCGCAAGCCGATGAGGCCCGTGCGCTGACGCCCGAACTGCTCGCGGAGTATGTCGCGACGTCGTTTGTTCCCACAGAGGAACGCAAGGAAATTGCGGCGGCGGAGCGCTATTGCCTGGCCCAGGCCGTCTATCACGAAAGCCGCGGGGAACCCGAAGAAGGCCAATGGGCGGTTGCCTCGGTCATCCTCAATCGCGTCGAGTCGGCGCGCTATCCCGACAGCGTTTGCGGCGTGGTGTTTCAGAATGCGCATATGCGCAACCGCTGCCAGTTCTCGTTTGCTTGCGACGGGCGGCCCGACGATGGCGGATACGGCAACATCATCGACCGCCAATCCTGGGTGAAATCGCACGTCATCGCGCTTGCCGCCTATGACCAGTTCCTCGAGGGGGACACGCCCGCCGAAGGGCTTGAAACGGCGATGCATTTCCACACCACCTCGGTTTCGCCATCCTGGGCATCGGCCTATGCGCAGGTCGCCGCGATCGGCAACCACATCTTTTATTGATCCGCGTCCGGCGGCGGCTTGCAATGGCGCCAACGCAGTACCCATCGCCGCCAGGATGGCGTTGGGACGGTGGCTTGGGCTTTATGTCCGGTTTGAACCGCCTAGGTTGACAGCAACATTCTGACCCGGTCGGCAACGTCCTTTTGCATGCGATCGCTGGACCAGCCCGCACGGCCGCGAAACATGTAGCCTTGCCGGATATCGAAAAGCAGTGCTGCCCGTTCCCGCGCCGGGAAGGTCGGAGGCAAGGTGCCCTTTTGGATCTCGCGCTCGAAGCGTGCGGTCAACCTCTTCTCGGTGTCGTCGATGGCGGCGTCGACACGCTCGCCCACGCCATCGACATGCCCGACGCACGCCACGACGCTGGACGCGAGGAAACACCCCTTGGCGCCGCTTTCGTGCGCTGTTGCGGAGCGAATAACCTCGGACAGGAAGGCATGAAGCGCTTTTTCAATATCCTCTTCGCCTTCCAGAGCCACAAGCGGCGTGCAGGCGTCCGCCGAGCAGTAGTGGTCTATCGTCTTCAGGTAGAGGTCGCGCTTATCACCAAAAGCCGCGTAGAGACTGGGCCCCGAGATCCCCATGGCACCGGTCAGGTCACGCATCGAAGCTCCATCATAGCCCTTGACCCAGAATACCGACATCGCCTGGAGCAATGCGTTGTCGTAGTCGAAATTCCGGGGGCGGCCTAATTTTTTTGTATCGCTCAATATATATTCCTTGACGCACTCATGCGCCTCGCTTTATGTATCGATCCATACATAAAGGGAATCGCTTCAAGTGACCAGCAAAAAAGGCGCCGCCGGATCGGTGTTTCCGGCGATCGAACTTCCTGTGCTCGGCGGTGGCCGGCGCGAAATCTCAAAGCCCCGCAATGGGCTGGATTGGATGCTTGTGGTCGTCTATCGCGGCAAGCATTGCCCGCTCTGCACGACATATCTCAACGAACTCAATTCCGCCTTGCCGGACTTCAAGGCGCTCGGCGTGGATGTGATCGCCATATCGGCTGATAGCGAAGCCCGAGCGGCCGCGCACATGACGCAGATTTCACCGGCGTTCGATGTCGCGTATGGCCTGAGCATTCCGCAGATGCTGGAGTTGGGATTACACATTTCCGGCCCGCGAAACGGGATCGACGTCGACGGGCCCTTCGCAGAACCGGGTTTGTTCGTCATCGACGAGACCGGCACCGTGCAAATCGTGGACACCTCGAACGTACCTTTTTCACGCCCCAACCTGGAGTGGATTGCCAAGGGCATCGGCTTTCGGCGCGGGCCAATGAAAGACGCCCCAATCAACGGGACTTACGTCCAAACCTTAAGGAGTGAACATGTCTGAAATAACTGAAGCCACACTGCGCGCCAGGGTCGAAGAATTGATGAAAGCCGGCGTCAGCGCCGACATGGAAAAGCTCGACAGCATCTATCACGACAACATCGTGGTGATGGATCTGAGTATAGACGGGCACCTTGTGACTCTTGAAAAGAAAGACTTCATGGCGCTGCTGGAGCAGACGTTCAAGGACAAGAACCCGGACGACCACATGTGGGCCAGAATCCACAGCCTCACGGTGTCCGGGGATCGTGGACATGTTCTGATTTCGCGGAAAATTCCGGTCGGGGGGCCCAATAGGCTGATCGATCTGAGCATCGATTTCGTCTTCGAGGACGGACGCTGGCAGGTCACGCGCGAAGTGAACTTCAGCCGGCCGGACGCCGAAGCCGCCTGAGGGCGGACGGGGCCGTAACATCGGCCCTGCGCAGAAACAAAGGCCCCGCCGGAAACGGCGGAGCCTCTAGATATTGGCCTGGGTGCTTACTCGGCTGCGACGGCTAGCCGGGGTCCGGCTTCGGCAACCTGGGCGTCGGCGGCGCCGAACTTGGCGAAATTGGCCTCGAACAACGCCACCAGTTTTTCCGACTGACGGTCATAGGCGTGCTTGTCCGCCCAGGTTTCGCGCGGGTTGAGAAGCGCGGCGTCGACGCCTTCGACCGCTCGCGGCACCGCGAAACCGAAAACCGGGTCGATGCGGGTCTCGGTGTTGACGAGTTCGCCCGAAAGGGCCGCGTCCAGAAGCCGTCGCGTGTCCTTGATCGAGATGCGCCTGCCCACGCCATACGGGCCGCCGGTCCAGCCGGTATTGATCAGCCAGCATTCGGCGAGGCTGTCTTTCAACCGCTTTTTGAGCATGCGGCCATAGACCGTGGGGTGCAGGCTCATGAAGGGAGCGCCGAAGCAGGCCGAGAACGTGGCCTGGGGCTCGGTGACCCCGCGCTCGGTGCCGGCGACCTTGGCGGTATAGCCGGAGAGGAAGTGGTAGATCGCCTGCTCGGGGTTGAGGCGCGCGATCGGCGGGAGGACCCCGAAGGCGTCGGCGGTCAGGAGCACGACGTTGGTCGGCGTCGGACCCGTGCCCGTACGCGAGACGTTGTCGAGCACGTAAAGCGGGTAGGCCGCGCGGGTGTTTTCGGTCTTCGAGCCGTCGGCGAAGTCGGGTTCGCGGGTCTCGGGATGGAGCACCACGTTTTCGAGCACGGTACCGAACGCTTTGGTGGCGCCATGGATTTCCGGCTCGGCCTTGGCCGAAAGATTGATGGTCTTGGCGTAACACCCGCCTTCGAGGTTGAAGACGCCGTCATCGGACCAGCCGTGTTCGTCGTCCCCGATCAGGACACGCGCCGGATCGGTCGAAAGCGTCGTCTTGCCGGTGCCAGAGAGCCCGAAAAAGAGCGCCGTATCGCCATCCTTGCCGACATTGGCCGAACAGTGCATGGGCAAAACGCCCTGGCTCGGCGCGTGGAAGTTGAAGATCGAAAAGACGCTCTTTTTGATTTCACCGGCATAGGCCGTACCGCCGATCAGAACGATATTGCGCGAAAGATCGAGCGCGATGACGGTATCGCTATTGGTGCCGTGCTTTTTCGGGTCGGCCCGGAAACCGGGGTTGTGCACGATCGTGATGTCGGGCGCGAACCCCTCCAGCGCCGCGGCGGCGGGCCGGATGAGGAGGTTGCGGATAAAAAGCGCGTGCCAGGCAGAAGGCGTAAGCACCGCGATATTGTTCTGATGCCGGAGTTCGGCGCCGGCATAGAGCTGCTGGTGGAAAACCTCGCAGCCATCGAGCGCAGCGACGAAATCCTCGAGCAGCGCGTCGAACCTTGCCGGCGTCATCGCGTTGGCGTTGTCCCACCAGACAAGGTTTTCGGTCTTCTCGTCGCGAACGATGAACTTGTCCTTGACCGAGCGGCCAGTAAAAATGCCGGTATCCGCGACAAAGGCGCCATCGGCGCTCAGCGTGCCCTCCCCGCGGCGCACGGCGTATTCGACGAGCGCGGGCGCAGGGTCGTTGAGATACACCTTCTCGGCCTTGGCTGCGATGGTCGCGGCGAGGCTCTGGCAGGTCGTCTTCGTCATGGCTCAACTCTCAAACAGCGGTGAAAAACGGCACGGCGCGGCATTTTGGTGCCCCCGCCGACCTTGGCGATGACAATAGGCGCACCATATGGGTGGAGCCATCTGGCAATGGGTCTTAAGACGTTCGTCTAGGCGGCAAGACGCCCGGTGGACCGGCGTTGTGGCGTGTCCGAAAGGCGGAACCATTGGCCGTTGCCATAATTTACGCGTAATGTACGGGCCAAAACGCGACATCGAAAACAACAACTGGCCCGTTGACCGCGTCTGCGCCCGTTTTGTCTTGGGTCAGGTGCCAGTATAAAGGGAACCTTTATGCCGAAAATCGCGCTTGTCGACGATGACCGCAATATCCTCACCTCCGTTTCGATGACGCTCGAAGCCGAGGGCTATCAGGTTGCGACCTATACCGATGGCGCCTCGGGGCTTGAAGGGTTGAGCTCGGACCGGCCCGACCTCGCCATTCTCGATATAAAGATGCCGCGCATGGACGGGATGGAGCTTCTGCGCCGTCTGCGGCAGAAATCGGACGTTCCGGTCATCTTTCTGACGTCCAAGGACGAAGAAATCGACGAGCTGTTCGGGCTCAAGATGGGGGCGGACGACTTCATTACGAAGCCATTTTCCCAGCGGCTTCTGGTCGAACGCGTGAAGGCCGTGCTGCGCCGGGTCGCCGCGCCCAAAGAGGCCGGGGCGGTCGCCGTCAACGGGGAAGACGCCGGCGCCAGGGCGACGCTCGAGCGCGGCGCGCTGGTGATGGACCAGGAGCGCCACACCTGTACGTGGGACGGGCAGCGGGTGACCCTGACGGTCACCGAATTTTTGATTCTGCTTTCGCTCGCGCAACGCCCGGGCGTGGTCAAAAGCCGTAATGCGCTGATGGATGCGGCCTATGACGATCAGGTCTATGTTGACGACAGGACCATCGACAGCCATATCAAGCGGCTTCGCAAGAAGTTCAAAGCCGTCGACAACAGCTTTGACATGATCGAAACCCTTTACGGGGTGGGGTATCGCTTCAAGGAGCAGTAGTCCGTCATTGGACGACCGGATTTCGCGAGAGCCGAGCCGCACCGAAAGCGCGGAAGCACCCGATGCGGCCACCGGCAAGCCGCCGGAGACCGCACGCAGACCTTTTCTGCGTCCGGTCCTTGCGTTTGCGCGCGGGGTGGGCCGGGTTATCAATTTCACCTTCTTTGCCTCGCTCACCCGCCGAATCGTCATCCTGAACCTTGTGGCGCTGGCGTTGCTGGTTTCGGGTATCCTTTATCTCAACACCTTCCGTTCCGGCCTCATCGACGTGCGCGTGCAGTCGCTGCGGGTGCAGGGCGAGATCATTTCCGCAGCGATCGCTGCTTCGGCGACCGCGGATTCGGACGTCATCAGCGTCAATCCCGACCGGCTGCTCGATTTTTACCAGGGCCAGGTCTCCGAACCGTTCTCGTTCTTCGACCCGACGCTGCAGTTCCCCATCAATCCCGAACGCATCGCGCCGCTCCTGCGCAACCTCGTCACGCCGACCCGCACCCGGGCGCGTATCTACGACGATGCGGGGCTTTTGATCCTCGATTCCAACAACATCTATGCGAGCGGGGAGATCCTCCGCTCGACCGATATCAGCACGCCGGCACAAGGCGAGTTCTTCCTTTTCGAGTGGTGGAGCGCGATCTCGCGGTTCTTCGGTTCGGCCGATTACCCGCGCTACCAGGACTACGGCGTCGACGAGGGGCTTAACTACCCCGAAGTGTCCTCGGCGCTCAGCGGCTCTCCCGCCGATATCGTACGCGAGGACGAGCGCGGGCAGCTCGTCGTGTCGGTCGCCGTTCCGATCCAGCGCCAGCGGGCGGTGATCGGGGCGCTGCTGTTGTCGACCACGCCGGGCGACATCGACCAGATCGTTGCGCAGGAGCGCTGGAGCATCCTGCGGATCGCTGCAGTTGCCGCGACGGTGACGGGGCTCATGTCGGTCCTGCTCGCGGGGACGATCGCCGGGCCGATGCGGCGGCTTTCGGAGGCCGCCGAGCGGGTGCAGACGTCAATGCAAGCGCGGGCGGAAATTCCCGATTACACCGAGCGCTCGGACGAGATCGGGCATTTGTCGGGCTCGCTGCGGGCCATGACCAACGCGCTTTACAACCGCATCGAAGCCATCGAACGGTTCGCCGCAGACGTCGCGCACGAACTCAAAAACCCGCTGACCTCTTTGAGGAGCGCCGTCGAAACCCTGCCGCTCGCCAAGTCCGAGACCGACCGCGAGCGGCTGGCCGAGATCATCCAGCATGACGTGCGCCGGCTCGACCGGCTGATTTCGGACATTTCCAACGCGAGCCGCATCGATGCCGAGCTGGCGCGCGAAAACACCGACCCGGTGGATGTCGCGCGGCTCGCCGAGGCCATCGTCTCGATCCAGTCCGACCTTGCGGCAAAGCGCGACGTGCGGGTCGTTCTGGAAACGCCCAAGGGCAAGGGCGAACCCATCGTAAAGGGCCACGACAACCGCCTTGCGCAGGTGTTCACCAATCTGATCGACAACGCCGTGTCGTTCTCGCCGCCCGGCGGGACGGTGACCGTTACGGTGTCGATCGAAGGCGACACCATCGTCACCTGCGTCAAGGACGAGGGGCGCGGGATTTCGGGAGATACCGAAAAGGTGTTCCAACGGTTTTATACCGACCGGCCGGAAGGCGAATCGTTCGGCGACCACTCGGGATTGGGCCTTTCGATCTCGCGCCAGATTGCACAGGCGCACAAAGGCACGCTAGAAGCAGGGAACCGGGATGACCGATCAGGGGCGGTATTCAGACTCACTCTTCCACGGGCCAGATCGTGACGCAAAAACATAACACCCACGGCACCGGCATACTCGTTGCGCACCACGGCATTCTGCTCACCGGCGTTTCGGGTGCCGGAAAATCCCTCCTCGCGCTCGACCTGCTCGAACAGGCGAAGCTGCGCGGGGAAGACGCGCTCCTCATTTCCGACGACCGGGTCGATCTGAGCGTCGACGAGGACGGGCTGGTGATGGAGCCGCCGGCGACAATTGCAGGGCTGATCGAGTTGCGTGGACGCGGCATCGTAAAACTGCCCTACGCCGAATCCGCGCATGTGCATCTGGTGGTCGAGCTTGTCGACACCATGGAGCGGCTGCTCGAAGAGCGGGAATTGACGACCCAGATCCACGGCATCTGGGTTCCACGTTGCCCCGTACCCCGCCGCGGGCTGGTCGACGGGCTGCATCAGCGCTTCCTCGTGCACGCGGCGCTTCGCGCGCTCGGCGCGATGGCGTGATAAGCGGGGCAAACTACCCAATTATGACTTGAATCCAAATGCCTTCGGGACAACACTTCGCCCCGGTTGCGGCGCCTACTGACGGAAAGCTCAGCGTATGATTGGCATGGTCCTTGTGACCCACGGCAGGCTTGCAGACGAGTTTCGCGCCGCTTTGGAACACGTGGTCGGCCCCCAGGAGGCGATCGAGGCGGTTTCGATCGGCCCGGAAGACGACATGGAGGCCCGGCGCACCGACATCATCTCGGCGGTCGAGCGGGTCGAGAGCGGCGATGGTGTGGTCATTCTCACCGACATGTTCGGCGGCACCCCGTCCAATCTGGCGATTTCGGTGATGGAGGGCCGCAATATCGAGGTGATTGCGGGGGTGAACCTGCCGATGCTCGTAAAGCTTGCACGGATCCGCGCCGATGCCGATATGAAGGAGGCGGTGCGGTTTGCACAGGATGCGGGCCGCAAGTATATTAACGTCGCAAACGATGTGTTGGGCAAATGAGTGCAATGGCTGAACCGGACCGGGCCGTATGCCAACGGCTTACGATCTGCAACAAGCGCGGGCTTCATGCACGCGCTTCGGCCCGGTTCGTACGGACCGCGGATCATTTCGACGCGGAGGTGACGGTTACCCGCGACGGCATGACGGTGGGCGGCACTTCCATCATGGGGCTGATGATGCTCGCCGCCGGGCCGGGCTCGACCATACTCGTGCGCGCCACCGGCAATGAGGCCCGCGAAGCCATAGAAGCTCTGGCGGACCTCGTGACGTGCGGGTTCGACGAAGACAACGAAGCTGCCCAGGACCTGACGCTTTAAGCCGCAACGGGAGCACCATGATCAAGCGCACACTCTGCCTTGCCGGTGCTCTTTTCGGCGCGCTCACCTTTTCCCAGGTCCCCGAATACACCCAGTACTATACCCAGCGGCTTGGCGGCGCGATTGACGAGCTTGAAGCGGTGATCGCGCGGTTCGACGGCGATGCCGCCGCGAGCGGGCTGACGCGGGAGGAAGGTTTTGCGCGCTATGACGCGAGCGCCGATCCGTTCCTCAACGACCGCGGAACGTCGATACGCCGTGTCTTTGCCCGCTATGACGAGCTGACGACGCAGTTGCGAGAACTCAGGACCGCCGATCCCATCGAAAAGACCATGTCGCTGGCGCGCTATTTCGACAGCGACGTCGGCGCCGCCGCGCTTGAGGACTTCACGCCCGCCATCCCTGCCAGTATCGAAGGGCTCGGCTTTGCCGTCGCCGGGCTCGTGGCCGGGTACGCGTTGACATGGGGCGGCACCACCGCCGCGTCGGCGCCCTTCCGCCGCAAGATACGGCGCCCGAGGGTGGACGCTCGGCGTTAGGATATAAATAAATCTTTATATCTCGTATTGTACCGGACCGCCTGCCCGCGTATAAACCGGGCCCAGATCGAAACTCCAAAAAGACGAGGCGGCTATGAAACCGGCAGCGACCGAGTATCAAGTCAAGGACATCTCCCTGGCCGAATGGGGCCGGCGGGAAATCGAAATGGCCGAAATCGAGATGCCCGGCCTTATGGCGATCCGGCGCGAATTCGCCGATGCGCAGCCGCTCAAGGGCGCGCGGATCGCCGGTTCGCTCCATATGACCATCCAGACCGCGGTGCTCATCGAAACGCTCGTGGCGCTTGGCGCCGAAGTGCGCTGGGCATCGTGCAACATCTTTTCCACCCAGGACCACGCCGCCGCCGCGATTGCTGCCGCGGGTATTCCGGTTTTCGCGCACAAGGGCGAAACGCTGGAGGAATACTGGGATTTCTGCGACCGCATTCTCGACTGGGGCAATGGCGAAACCGCCAATATGATCCTCGACGATGGCGGCGACGCCACCATGCTGGTTTTGACCGGCGCAAAGGCTGAGACCGATCCTTCGGTCATCGCGCACCCTAAAAGCGAGGAAGAGGAATTCTTCGCAGCGCAGGTCAAAAAGCGCCTCGCGGCCGAGCCGGGCTTCTATTCCAAGGTCAAGGCGAACATCCGCGGTGTTTCCGAAGAAACCACGACGGGCGTCATGCGGCTTTACCAGCTCCACGAGCGCGGCGAACTGCCCTTCCCGGCGATCAACGTCAATGACAGCGTCACCAAGTCCAAGTTCGACAACAAGTATGGCTGCCGTGAAAGCCTCGTCGACGCCATCCGCCGCGGCACCGACGTGATGATGGCCGGCAAGGTCGCCATCGTCTGCGGCTATGGCGATGTGGGCAAGGGCTCGGCGCAGTCGCTCGCAGGCGCGGGCGCGCGGGTCAAGGTGACCGAGATCGACCCGATCTGTGCGCTGCAGGCGGCGATGGACGGGTTCGAGGTCGTGACGCTCGAAGACGCCGCGCCCACCGCCGATATCATCGTTACGGCGACCGGCAACAAGGATATCGTCACGATCGATCACATGCGCCAGCTCAAGGACATGGCGATCGTTTGCAATATCGGACACTTCGACAACGAGATCCAGGTATCCGAACTGCGGAACTTCCCCTGGACCAACGTCAAGCCGCAAGTCGATCTTGTCACCTTCCCGACCGGCAACCGGATGATCCTTCTTTCGCAGGGCCGTCTGGTCAATCTCGGCAACGCGACGGGGCATCCGTCCTTCGTCATGAGCGCGAGCTTTGCCAACCAGACGCTGGCGCAGATCGAACTCTGGACCAAGGCGGACGCCTACGAGAACGCCGTGCACGTCCTGCCCAAGCATCTCGACGAAAAGGTCGCCGCGCTGCATCTCGAAAAGCTCGGCGCCAAGCTCACCAGGCTTTCGGACACCCAGGCCGCCTATATCGGGGTAACGCCCGAGGGCCCGTTCAAGCCCGATCACTACCGGTACTAAGCCTTTCAAAAGGGCCCTGCGGGGCCCTTTTTCTTTGCCCGGACAAAAACAAATCACCCCTTTGGTGCCACGCAAGGGGAAAGTTATCCACGCAAACGCGAGTTTGACTCTTGGAGGCGATTCGGGCGCCGGGTATGGTTAAGTGATTCGGTCGCCCGGTCGCGGCGACCAAAGGGCGGGCACGTTTCAACAGAACAAGGGCAAGAGGTATGCGTCCGGCTGGATTCCGGAAACCAACGGGATTCCTGGCATTTTCGACAGCACACCTTGCCCTTTTTGCGGCAAGCCCCGCCCTTTCCGCGCCCCTTACAAGCGCATCCGTCGCCAGCGCGGCGCCCTATGCCATCGCGCTCGGGGCGGCCGGGTTCGGCATCGCGGCAACGCTGATGGCGGTCAAATGGCGCCGGATCGCCGAAGCCGCGCACCGGCGCTCGACCGATCGCCTGGGCACCATGCGCGCCGCGCTCGACGATTTCGAAACGCTTTTGTCGGGCATGCCCGAAGTCACGATCATCTGGAAGGACGCCGGGCTCGAGCCTTCCATCCTGGGGCCGGTTACCGAGATCCTGCCGGGCGAGACGCGGCCCGAAGCGGTGCTCGATTTCCGCGCATGGCTCGAAACCGGCCCGGCTAAAGACCTGGCCGACAGGCTGACGGACCTAAGGATCGATGGGCGGACCTTCGAGATTTCGGTCCCTGCGCGCGATGGACGCATCATCCGGGCGGCGGGGCGGCTGATCGGCGGCACCGCCGTTGTACGGCTGCGTCCCTCGGGTGCGACCGTCGAACCGCCGTTGCAGGGCGATGCCCTTACCCGTATCCCCTCGCTCGCGGATGCGCAGGCGATCCTCGCCAACCTGACCATACCGGCATGGTTGCGCGACAAGGACGGGTTGCTCGTCTACGCCAACGCTGCCTACCTCCATTTCACCCGCTCTCTGGGTCTCAAGGGCGAACGCGGCACCGCGCCGGACATCTTCGATGTCAAGACGCGCGAAAGGCACATCCGCTCGCTCGAGGATGCCAGCGACACCATCGCCTTAACCGAAGAACACGCCACTGCGGGCAAGCTCGACCTCGTCCTGTTCCCGCTCTCGGGCGGCAGCGCAGGCTATTGCTATCTGCCGCAAGCGCGCCCGCAAAAGGCCGAGCCCGAGCGGACCGAGCCCGATCTCGGGCATCTGACAACGGTGATCGACGCGCTCGCGACGCCTGTCGCGGTGTTCGACAAGGGCCGCCGGCTGACCCACTACAACAGCGCCTATGCCGAATTCTGGGGGCTGGACGTGGACTGGCTCAATACCGAGCCGGACGAACGCGCCATCCTCGACAGGCTGCGCACGCAGGGGCTCCTGCCTTCGGAGCCCGACTACCGCGACTGGCGCGCAAAACACCTGATGAGCTATGCCCTCACCGCGCCGCGGGAAACGCCCTGGTACCTTCCCGACGGGCGCTGCGCCAACGTCATCGCCGCGCCGGCGACCGGGACGGGCGGAGTCATCTACGTCTTTGAAGACATGACCGAGCGCCTCGCGCTCGAAACACGGCACAACGCGCTCATGCACGTGCAGCGCGAAACCCTCAACGCCCTCACCGAGGGCGTTGCCGTGTTTGGCACCAACGGACGGCTCAAGCTCCACAACCCGCGGCTGTCGCTTCTTTGGAAGCTGCCGATGAACGCCCTGGGCAACCACCCGCACATCGACGAACTGACCCAGGCCGCGGGCGAAACCTTCCCCGAGGACGGCGCCCGCATCTGGCGCGAGCTCAAGCAGGGCATCATCGATCTCAACCCGACCCGCTCTGACACCAAGGGTCGGATTTCACGCTCGGACGGGCGGCTCCTCGACTACGCCATCGTACGCCTGCCCGACGGGCAGACGATGATGACCTTTGTCGATGTCTCGGAAAGCGCCAATTACGAGCGCGTGCTCAAGGAGCGCAACGAGGCGCTCATCGCCGCCGACAAGCTCAAGGACACCTTCGTCCAGAACGTGTCGTACGAACTGCGCTCTCCGCTCACCAATATCATCGGCTTTGCCGATCTGCTCGCGAGCCAGGAGGTGGGCCCGCTCAACGAACGCCAGCGGACCTATACCGAGTATATCCGCTCCTCGAGCGCCAATCTGGGGCTGTTGATCGATAACATTCTCGATCTCGCCACCGTGGATGCGGGCATTGCCCAGCTCAACACCTCGGTGCTCGACATCGAAACCGTCGTCGAAAAGGCCAAAGCCGGGCTTTCCGCCGCGTCCTCCGGCTCGGAGCGTCCGGTGGACCTCGAGGTGCACATCGCCCGCGACCTGCCGAGCTTCGTTGCCGACGGCACGCGGATCGTGCAGGTGCTCTACAATCTTCTGTCGAACGCAGCACGGTTTTCCGACCCGGGTGCGCGGATCTGGCTCGACGTGTCCGCCCGCGGCGACCGCATCGTTTTTACCGTCGAGGACGAGGGCGTCGGTATCCCCGAGGACATGCGCTCGGCCATGTTCCAGCGCTTTGAGGGGCAGTCGGTCGAGGGGCGGCAGCGCGGCGCCGGGCTCGGGCTCGCCATCGTCAAAACCTTCGTCAACCTGCACGGCGGCACGGTTTCGGTCGACGCACGCGAACCGCGTGGGACGAAGGTCACGGTGATCGTCCCGGCCAACACGCAGGCCGCGCTCAACGCGGGCGAATAGCCCATGCTGACACTCTTTGCACATGATGCGGCGGCAACCGATGCCATCGGCGCTGCGTTGGCGCGGCTCCTCAAGCCTGGCGATGTCGTTTCGCTCTATGGCGATCTCGGGACGGGCAAAACGGCGCTTGCCCGCGCGGTGATCCGCGCCCGGCTCGAGGACGCCGATCTCGACGTCCCATCGCCGACTTTCGCGCTGGTGCAGCCCTATCCCGGTGTTGTCCATGCCGATCTCTACCGGCTTTCGCACGAAGACGAGATCGATGAACTGGGGCTTCTCGACGACCCGGAGGCTGTCGTTCTCGTCGAATGGCCCGACCGCGCGCCGCATCTTGAAACGCTTCCCGGCTATGCGGTCACCCTCGCCCTGCACGGGCCGGGCGAGGAACGCATCCTTACGATCACCGAACGCGGAGGCCGCAGTCTCGATCCCCTCGCTCTGGCCCTTGCGCCCTGGGCCGTCAATCCGCAAGACTAGGCCACCCATGGATGCTTTCGAGATCGACCCCTTGACCGCCCAGCCCGCACCCACCGCGCCTGTCCCCGACGTCATGCTGCTTGCCGCCGGTCTTGGCACCCGCATGCGGCCGCTGACGTTCGAGACGCCCAAGGCGCTAATAGAGGTCGCGGGCAAGCCGTTGATCGACCATGCGATCGATGCCGCGATCGCCGAAGGGTGCACGCGGTTCGCGGTCAATGCGCATCACAAGGCCGATCAGGTCGCCGCGCATGTCGCACGTCTGCAGTCCGCGCTCCCCGACCTCGCCTTCGCGGTGAGCCACGAGAAAGATCGCCTGCTCGATACCGGCGGCGGGCTCAAAAGGGCGCTGCCGCTGCTTGAGACCGATCCGGTGCTCGCGCTCAATACCGATACGTTCTGGGTGCCCTACGCCGACACCCCAATTGCGCGCATGGCGCAGGCCTATGCCGATGGCGAGGCGGACATCGTCCTTTTGTGCGTCACGCCGGAGAAAGCGACCGGGTTCTGGAAAGGTCCGGACTTCCTTTACGCGGAAGACGGCACGCTCTCGGCCAAGCTGGGGCGCCCGGTGGTCTACGCCGGCGCGGCGTTGATCGGGCGCGACATTGCCGCGAGCGGGCCGGATATCCCGTTCTCGCTCTATGCCCATTTTGCCGCCGCGCGGGACAAGGGGCGGCTCAAGGGCGTAATGATCGAAGCGCCATGGTTCCACGTCGGGGATCCCAACGCCATCGCGCGCACCGAGCAGGTCATCGGCGCGGCGCTATGAGTGCCGCCGGGAAAATCTATTCCATCGGCCCGCACGCGGCCTTCCTGCCGACGCTCGCCAAGGCACTGATCGACGGCACGCTCGTTCCCGACTGGCCGCGCGAGGGGCCGTTCTGGCTTTCGGATATCACCATCCTCCTGCCTACCCGCCGCGCTCGCAACGCGCTTGCCGACGCGCTGATCGCCCAGATGGGCGAGGACCCGCTCCTCCTGCCCAATCTCAAGGCGCTGGGCGGAGAGGACCCTTCCGCCGAGCCGTTTCTGCCGCCCTATGAAGCCGAGGCCCTGCCGGCTCCCGTGGGTCGTATGAAGCGCAGGCTCATGCTCGCGCAACTCGTCGAAAAATGGCTCTCGACACAGTCGCGTCCTGTTTTTTCCGGCCCCGGTCTCGGCGGCTATACAGGCGCCCCCAACCCAGCCGAGGTGCTGGCGCTCGCCGATACGCTGGGGACGCTCATCGACGACTTCACCATCGCGCAGAAATCGAGCGCCGCTCTGGGCGCTATCGACGACGCGCAGCTTGCGGCGCAGTGGCAGACAAATCTCGATTTCGTTCACGCCATCCTGGAGGCCTGGCCGGCAATCCTCGCCGAGGATGGCGAAATCGATGCGGCAGCGCGTACCAACGCGCTCCTGGCGCGCCAGGCGCAGGGCGTCGCGGCGCTTTATGGCGACAAGCCGGTGATCGTTGCCGGTTCGACCGGCTCGATCCCCGCGACCGCCGATCTCATGGCTGCAATCTCCAAGCTGCCTCGAGGTGCGATCGTGCTCCCGGGTGTGGATACGGCCATGGGCAGCCACCAGTACGAAACGCTCCTCGAGGACAAGGCCAACCCGCACGGGCATCCCCATTACGGCCTCGCACGGCTCCTGCGCCGCCTCGGCGTGCCGCCATCGGGGGTAATCGAACTGGCCGAGCCCGATCAGCCGCGCACGCGCTTTTTGCGCACCGCGCTCGCCCTCGCCGACGACACGGCGGGCTGGTCCAACGCCCTCGAACCGAGCGACATCGCCGCGGCGACCGATAGCGTCGCCACGCTTGTTGCGCGCACGCCCGAGGAGGAAGCCCGCGCCATCGCTCTGGCGGTGCGCGACGGGCTCGACGCGGGCCGCTCGGTCGCCGTTATATCGCCGGATCAGACCCTGGCGCGGCGGATCGGCGCCGAGCTCGCGCGGTTCGACGTCACGCTCGACGACGCGGCGGGCACCCCGCTCATCCAGTCGCGCGCCGGCCGGCTGGTGCGGCAGGTCGTGACGCTGGTTTGCGGGCAAATGCGGCCGGTCGACCTGATTGCGCTTCTCCACAACCGCCATGCGGCGCTCGGCATGGGCCGGGGCGCTGTCGCCGCGGCCACCGAATGGCTCGATTTCGGCGTCTTGCGAGGACAGCGGCCGGCGCCGGGGTTCGCCGGCCTGCGCAAGGGCGTCGCGGCCAACCTGGCCGGTGACATGTCCCATCCCGCACTCAAGCTCGACGCGGAGAAGGCAGAGGCGATCTCCGCGCTGCTCGATGCGCTCGAGGCCGCGCTGGAGCCGCTGGCGAGGCTTTGCGCAGGTCCAGCCTTCAGCGCCGCGGACTTCGCGGCAGCGCTCGACGACACGCTCACGCGCTTGCGCGCGTCCTCGCCCGACACAACGGCTCCGCCCCTTGAGGGTGAGGGAGAGCTTGCGCGCTGGATCGAAACCACCGCGGCGCTCGGCCCATTCGGCCCGCGCTACAGCGCGCGCGGGCTCGATCTGGCGCTTTCGCAATTGATGGCCGGCGAGAGCGTCCGCCCCCGGCAGGTGCCGGCCGACGACGCAGTGATCTATGGCCGGCTCGAAGCGCGGCTGATGCGCGCCGACCTCATGATCCTTGCCGGGCTCAACGAAGGGGTCTGGCCCGAGATCGCAGACCCCGGCCCGTGGATGAGCCGCGGCATGCGCATGGCCGCGGGGCTCGAGCCGCCCGAAAAGCTGCACGGGCTCGCCGCGCACGATTTTCTCATGGCCGCCGGGGCACCAAACGTCATTCTCACCCGCGCGGAGCGCTCGGGCACGTCGCCCTCCACCCCCTCGCGGCTCCTCCAGCGTATCGAGGCCCTGGCGGGCGAGGAGGTCGCCAGGGCAATGGTCGCCCGCGGCGCGGTCTGGGTCGACGCCGCCGCGCGGATCGACGCCATCGACGGACCCTCGCGCGCCGCGACCCGGCCCGCCCCGAGGCCGCCCGCCGAAATCCGCCCGCGGTCACTTTCGGTGACCGAGGCCGAAACGCTGCTGCGCTCGCCCTACGATCTCTACGCAAAATATGTCCTGGGCCTGCGTCCGGTCGATCCGCTCGGCGCCGACCCCGACGCCGCCGAACGCGGCACGATCATCCACGACATTTTCGGCGACTATGTCATCGCCGGGCGCGATCCTTCGGCCCCGGACGCGCACGAGACGCTGATGGAGATCGCGCAGGCGCGCTTTGCCGGGCTCGAGGCGATCCCCGAACGGCGCGACATCTGGCTGAGGCGATTCTCCCACGCCGCACGTCAGTTCATAGCCTTCGAGCGCGGGCGCGCTGGCAGGGTTGCCAGGCGCAACGCGGAAATCGATGGCAAGGCGGAATTTGCCATCGGCGGCGAAGCATTCGTGCTCCGCGGCCGCGCCGATCGTATCGACGTCTTGACCTCCGGCGGGCTCGAATTCATCGACTTCAAGACCGGACAGGTCCCGACCCCGGCTGAAATGAAGGACTTCCTCGCGCCGCAATTGCCGCTCGAAGCGACGATGGCGCTTGCGGGCGGTTTCGGCGAGGATTTACGTGCCGACGCCGAAGCACTGAGTTATGTCAAAATCGCCAACGGTCCCAAAGCCCTCGAGGAAAAGCCCTTCGCGCTTGGAGGCACCGGGCTCGCCCAGGCCATCGAGGAAAGCTTTGCGCGGTTCTCGCGCCACGTCGAAGCGCTCCTGATGCGCGGCACCCAGCCCATGATGGCGCGGGTTCTCCCCAAGCCCAGCCAGCGTTTCAAAGGCGCCTACGAGCATCTCGCGCGCACCGGAGAATGGACGCTCGCCGACGCTGAAGAGGAGGAGGAATGAGCGATCGCCGGATCGGGCGTATTCCCGACGATACGAAAACCGCGCAGGCCCGCGCCTCCGATCCCACCGCCTCGGCCTGGGTGAGCGCCAATGCGGGTTCGGGCAAGACCTTCGTCCTCACGCGCCGTGTACTGCGGCTGCTGCTTGCGGGCGCAGCGCCCGAAACCATCTTGTGCCTCACTTATACCAAGGCCGCTGCCGCCGAAATGCGTCATCGCGTGGCGCAGGAGCTGGCCAAATGGGCGCGTGCGAATGATGCCGAACTGGTCGCCGAGCTTTCTGTCGTCCTTGGCCGCAATCCGGCGCAAGGAGAAATGGCCGGCGCCCGCTCGCTCTTCGCCCACGCGCTTGAAACGCCGGGCGGTCTCAAGATCCAGACGATCCACGCTTTCTGCGAATCTGTCCTGCAGCGATTCCCCTACGAGGCCGGCGTGCCGGTTAATTTTGCTGTGATGGAGGAGGACGAGCGCGCCGAGCTTATCCGCTCCGCCCGCGAGGCAGTGCTTGCCGACGGGCTCAAGGGTACGGGGCCGGTCGCCGGGGCGGTTGCCCGGCTGTTCGACACGCTCAGCGACACAAGCATCGAAACGGCGGTGACCGAAGCGCTCGGCGGCGGGCGCAAGCTCGGCGCCGTGCTCGTGGATCCGGCGGCGGCGAAGGTCGCGCTGAGGCGCTTTCTGCGTCTTTCCGACACGGATACGCTCGAAGCGCTCGAACATGACATCATCTCGGGCATGCTCGTTACGCCGGCCGAATATGACACCGTCCACGCGATCACGCCGCCCGGACGCGTCAAGCAGCGCCAATTCGAAGATAAACTGTGCGACGTCGACCGCGAAAACCCCACGAGCGAACAGCTTTTCGCCGCCTACCTCAACGGCGGCGGCGCAGTGCCCAGGCGCGGCTTTCCCAACAAGGCCATCGAGCGCGCCGATCCCGATCTTGCCGCACGGCTCCGCGCCGAGGCCGAGCGTCTCGAAGCCATGCTCGACCGTTACCGCGCGCTCACCATCGCCGCGCAATCGGCTGCGCTGATCGACGTTCTTTCGGCCATCGCGCAGCGCTTCGAGGCGGACAAGCGCGCCCGCTCGCTCCTGGATTTCGACGACCTCATCGCCCGCACGGGCGCGCTTTTCTCCAACCCCGACCATCGGGACTGGGTGCGCTACAAACTCGACGCTGGGATCGACCACATCCTCGTTGACGAGAGTCAGGACACCAATCCCGAGCAATGGGAGGTGATCGACGCGCTCACCGACGACTTCTTCTCAGGCGCCGGTACGGGGCGGAACAAGACGCTCTTTGCGGTGGGCGATCCCAAGCAATCGATCTATTCGTTCCAGGGCGCCGAACCGGCGCTCTTCAACGAGCGGGGCCAAGAATTCGGCCTGCGGGCACGGCAGGCGGAGGAAAACTGGCACGATATCACGCTACAAACGAGCTTCCGCACCCTCGATACCGTCCTTGACGGGGTCGACGAGGTTTGCGCCCGGCCCAATCTGGGCGCCGCGCTCTTTGCCGGGGCGCACGGCATCCGCCACGAAAGCGCGCGGGCACACAAGGGTCATGGCGGCATTGAGGTCTGGCCCGTATTCGAAGAGCCCGAGGTGACGCCGCTGGGCGCCGACTGGCCCATCGCCCCGCGCGAAAACCTCCAGAGCGCCGCGCGTCAGACCGCAACCGCGATCGCTAGGACCATTGCCCACTGGGTGGATACCGGCGCTCCGCTCGGCCCGCGCGGACGCGCGATCGTGCCCGAGGATATTCTCATTCTCGTTCAGAAGCGCACGGGGGTTTTCGGGGAGATCGTGCGGGCGCTCAAGGAACTCAATATCACAAGCCCGGGCGCCGACCGGCTGCCGGTCTCCGCCCACATTGCGGTCGACGACCTGCTCGGGCTCGCGGACGTGCTCCTCAATCCCGCCGACGACCTCCTCCTCGCGGCTGTCCTGCGCTCGCCGCTTTTCGAAGTCACCGAGGACGAGCTGTTTGCGCTCGCGCACGGGCGCGGCAGGGGCGTATCGCTCTTCTCCGCGCTCGCAAAGTCGGAGGTCCCCTCGGCGCGCGCCGCCCATGCCCAGCTCGCCGCGTTGCGCGCGCGGCTCGATCTCGACCGGCCCTACGCCTTTTTCGCGCATGTGCTTTACGCAGCGGGCGGGCTCAAGCGCTTCCATACACGTCTCGGGGCCGAGGTCGACGAGGTGATCGCCGAATTTCTCGATCTCGCCCTCGCCCACGAGCAGTCCGACCAGCCCTCGCTCACGGGGTTCGTTGCGAAAATGCGGGCTTCCGACATCACCATCAAGCGCGACCTTGTGCAAAAGGCCGCCGGCGTGCGGCTCATGACGGTGCACGGCGCAAAAGGTCTCGAAGCCCCCATCGTCTTTCTCGCCGATGCGACGGGTACGCCACCGGCGGTCAAGGATTGCATTTTCTTCTCGAGCGAGGGCGGACACCCCTTCCTGCTGTTCTGCCCGAAAAAGGACGATCACAGCACTGCCTCAGCTCCCTTGCGAGAGGCGGTACAGGCGCGGCAGAACGCCGAATACTGGCGCAATCTCTACGTCGCCATGACGCGCGCGGAGGACGCTCTCTATGTCACCGGCCCCCTCAAGGCCAAAGGGAAGACCGAGGGCACCTGGTACGGCGTCCTCAGCGAGGCGCTGGCGGCGAAAGGAGAACTGTCGACCGATGCCGTCTCCGGGCGCGATGTCCTGCGCTTTCCCGCGGATGCGATGCCACCGGCGCCTGTCATCGACCCGCGACCTGAGGAACGTACCCCAACTACTCCCCTCGCGCTGGGCCCACCCGCGCGCCGCGCGCCGCGAACCATCGTCTCCCCCTCGCAGCATGACGCGCTCATCGACGTCGATGCGCTCTATAACAGCGCTGCTGAATCGCTCCATGAGGCACGTACGGCGCGCGCGCGCGGTATCGGCATTCACGCGCTGCTCGAACATCTGAACAGCGTTCCTCAGCATCTGCGCGCACGCCTTGCCGAAAGCGCGGCGGCAACGCTGCTGCCCGGGCATCCCGAGCTCGCGCCGGACATCGCGACGGAAGCGCTCGACATTCTCGAAGACCCCGCGCTGGGCTGCCTTTTCGGCCCCGGTGCCCGCGCCGAGGTCAGCTTTGCGCTCGACGGCACGCGGGCGGGCAAAGCCATCCGGCTGGCGGGGCGGATGGACAGGATCGTCATCGGGGACCGCGGCGTTCTTGTCGTCGACTACAAGTCCGACGCCGCTCCTGCGCCCGATGCCGCGCATGTGCCTGCTCCCTATCGCGTCCAGCTCGGTCTCTACCGTCTGGCGGCGCAGCGGCTATTCCCCCGGCATACCGTCGAGGCGGCCATTCTCTGGACGGCGAACCGTCATCTCATGGTGCTGCCGGAAGAAGACTTGCATTTGGCGACAAGCAGCTACACGCTCACGTGAGGGGCTGGCGCCTTGAACTGGGTTTCGACTCTAATTAGCTATTGATGGACTCGACCGCGGGCGAAGGGCCCCGCGCCTTTCCGAAATAAGGGTAAAATGCAATGACTGAACAGGTAAGTGAAGCCACCTTCCAGAATGAAGTGCTTGGCGCAAAGGAACCTGTCCTTGTGGATTTCTGGGCCGAATGGTGCGG
Source organism: Pelagibacterium xiamenense (assembly GCF_021166475.1). GTDB lineage: Bacteria > Pseudomonadota > Alphaproteobacteria > Rhizobiales > Devosiaceae > Pelagibacterium > Pelagibacterium xiamenense. The sequence continues at coordinate 312,633 of NZ_JAJOYS010000001.1, read as the reverse complement.
CCCCTGCCGCGCGATCGCGCCGATCCTCGAAGAAATCTCGACCGAGATGGAAGGCAAGGTGAAGATCGTCAAACTCAATGTCGACGAGAACCCCTCCATCGCCGCCCAGTATGGCGTGCGTTCCATCCCGACGATGATCCTGTTTAAGGGCGGTGAAGCCGCCGACATCAAGATCGGCGCGGGCACGCCCAAGGCCGGCCTCGTCAAGTGGCTCGAAGGCCACGCGGCCTAAACTGAGCTTCTCTGCCGCTCCTTTCGTTTCGGCAGAGTACAAAGACGCCCCCGGACCTCCGCGTAGCTGGCGGATCAGTCCGGGGGCGTTTTGTTTTGCCTCAGGACCGCCCCGGCAAGATAGAGCGAACCGCAGATGACGATGCGGGCGCCGCTTGTCGTTGCGGCGCTTTTGAGCGCGGCGCCGATCGAGCGCGCGGTCTCAACCGGTATGCCCTGCGCCTTTACGTGCGGCACGAGATCCGCTGCCTTGAGCGCGCCGGTCTCGCCCGGAATGGGCACGGCAACGACGCGGGCGGCGAGTTCCTTGAACGGCGCGAAATAGCGCGCGGCATCCTTTGAGGCCATCATGCCGGTAATGAGGACCAGCGGCGCGGGCCGTGCGCGGTTCATTTCCGAGAGCGCCTCAGCCAGCGCGAGCGCGCCCGCCGCGTTGTGTCCACCGTCGAGCCAAAGCTCGTTGTCTTCACCCACATGATCAAGAAGCGCCCCGCGCAGGGGCATGAGCCGTGCCGGCCAGGCAACCGACCGCATGGCCCTCGCCATCGCCTCTTCATCGACGGGCAGGCCGAAATGGCGCACTGCGGCCACCGCCAGCGCGGCGTTTTCCACCTGATGGCTGCCGACCAGCGCCGGCATGGGCAGATCGATCAGTCCGGTATCGTCCTCATAGATGAAACGCCCACGCTGGGAAAAGCCGTCATAGTCGCGCCCGGCGACGAACGGGGTTATCCCGAGCTTCTGGGCCTCTGCGTCGATCACATCGAGCGCGTCGTCGGGCTGCAGGCCGATGACGGCGGGCGCGCCGCGCTTCATGATCCCGGCCTTGGAATCGGTGATTTCGGCGATGGTTTCGCCCAGGAACTGTGTGTGATCGCTTGAAATCGGCGTAATCACCGCGCCCAGCGGATGATCGATCACGTTCGTTGCGTCATAGCGCCCGCCCAGGCCGACTTCGAGCAGGAGATAGTCCGCCTCCACCTCGGAGAAAAGCAGAAACGCCGCAGCCGTCGTAATCTCGAAATAGGTGATCGGCTCGCCCCCGTTGGCCGCCTCGCACGCCTCGAGCGCGCGGTTGAGCTGGCGCGAGGAAACGAGCGTGCCCGCGAGCCGTATGCGCTCGCGGAAGGCAACCAGGTGGGGAGAGGTATAGACATGCACGCGCTTGCCCGCAGCTTCCAGCATCGCGCGCAGGAAGGCGACGGTCGAGCCTTTGCCGTTGGTCCCGGCAACGTGGATGACAGGCGGCAGCCTGTCCTGCGGACGCCCTAGCGCGTCGAGCAGGCGCTCGACCCGCGTCAGCTCGAGATCGATCAGCTTTGGGTGCAACCTCAACAGGCGCTCTAGAATCGCATCGGTACGGGACACGGCGCCTGCCCTGTCTTGGAGAATCGCTACTGGATCGGGCCGATCCTATTCGGCGTGGGCCGCGACGGGCGCGTCGGCGGCCAGATCGTCCTCACCATCGCCCTCGGCGGCGACAGCGACCTCGCGCATGGTCAGCGAGCGGGACGGAGCCGAAGCGGGGATGTCGTCATTGGCTGCGGCCTTGGTCAGGATGCCCACGAGCGAGCCGATGGTCGCGCGCAGATTGTGCCGGTGCACGACCATATCGACCATGCCGTGGTCGCGCAGATATTCGGAGGTCTGGAAACCCTTGGGCAGCTTTTCACGGATGGTCTGCTCGATCACCCGCGCGCCGGCGAAACCGATGGTCGCGCCCGGTTCGGCGATCTGGATGTCCCCGAGCATGGCGTAGGACGCCGTCACGCCCCCGGTCGTGGGGTTAGTGATGACGACGATATAGGGAAGCCCCGCCTCCTTGAGGCGCTGAACGGCAACGGTGGTGCGCGGCATCTGCATCAGGGACAAGATCCCCTCCTGCATGCGCGCACCGCCCGAGGCGACGAACATGACGAACGGTTCCTTGCGCTCGACAGCGGTCTCCAGCCCCTTGACGATGGCCGACCCGGCGGCCATGCCGAGCGAGCCGCCCAGAAAGTCGAAATCCTGCACTGCGACCGTCACCGGGCGGTCGTAGAGCTTGCCGGTCGCCACGATCACGCAGTCTTCCATACCGGTCTTGGTGCGGTTTTCCTTCAAGCGGTCGGTGTAGCGCTTGACGTCGCGGAACTTGAGCGGGTCCTGAGGTACCGCGGGGAGCGCGATGGTGTCGTAGTGCCCGTCGTCGAAGAAATTCGCCAGCCGGTCCTTGGCCTTGATCTTCATATGGTAGCCCGAATTGGGCACGACCCACTGGTTGGCCTCCAGATCGCGGTAGAACACCATTTCCCCGCTCTCGGGACACTTGACCCAGAGATTTTCCTCCACCTCGCGGCGATTGAGGAAGGAGCGGATTTTGGGGCGGACGACGTTATCGATCCAGTTCATTTTCTAGGCCTCGACCTGTTGGTCTTCTGGTGTATCGGGACAACGCCCGACACCGGCAAAAGTGCCGGAACATGATCCTATATAGGTACGGATTGTGGCGATACTATCAGCTTCTGGCAGCCTTTGCACCTTGCGCAAGGTCCGCCACGAGGCTGTGGACAGCCTTGGATGTCTCCGCGGTTGCCTTGCCGTTTTCGAGCGAATTGGCGATCGCCGAAACGATCGCCGAGCCCACCACGACGCCGTCGGAATCGCGCCCGATAAAGGCGGCGTCCTCGGCGGTCTTGATCCCGAAACCGACCGCCACGGGCAGGTCGGTATGCGCCTTGATGCGCTTGACCGCCGTGCCGACCGCTTCGCGGTTCTTGATCTCGGCGCCGGTGATACCGGTCATCGAGACGTAATAGACGAAGCCCGAGGTGTTTTTCAGCACGGTGGCGAGGCGGTTGTCGTCGGTCGTAGGGGTGGTGAGGCGGATAAAATTGAGCCCGGCCTTGAGCGCGGGAATGCACAGTTCCCCGTCTTCCTCGGCCGGCAGATCGACGACGATCAGCCCGTCCACGCCCGCCTCTGCGGCGTCGGCGAGGAAAGTTTCGACGCCATAGATGTATATGGGGTTGTAGTAGCCCATGAGGATGATGGGCGTATCGGGATCGGTCTTGCGGAAGCGGGCGACGGATTGGATCGTCTTTTTGAGCGTCATGCCGCTCTCGAGCGCCCGGCGCCCGGCCATCTGGATGGCGACGCCGTCGGCCATGGGATCGGAAAAGGGCATGCCCAGTTCGATCACATCCGCGCCGGCCGCGGGAAGCCCCGCGAGGATCGCGTCGGCGGTCGCCTCGTCAGGGTCGCCGGCCATGACGAACGCAACGAATGCGGGGCGGTTCTCCCGCCTTGTTTTTTCAAAGCGTTTCTCGATCCGCGTCGCGCTCATGGATGGCCTTTTATCCCCGGTGAAGACTGGCGGCGATAAAGGGCAAGATCGCCCTGCGTGTCAACATGGGTCGCGCAAACAAAAGGCGGCTCCGGGGGTTGCCCGGTGCCGCCCGTGAACCTGGAAGGGGCCGGCCTTACTTGCCGAAGGACTTTTTGTAGGCGTAAGCGGCGATCTCATCGCGCTTGAGGCCACGGGCCTTGAGGCTCGCGTCCGAGAGAACCGAAAGATCGTTGTAGAGTGCCGAAGCGGCACGGGCGCGGCCGATGTCGCCAAAGAAGTCGGCAACGCCACCAAGGAAAGAATTGCGGGCCATCTCTATAGTCTCCGTCAAGGGCTTGATATGTCTTGCCCTTTAAATGGCGCCGGAGACGCGTTTCCACAAGCGCGGAACGGGAAAGCCAGCCATGCGGAAACCGGGTGGCTTTGCCTACATCGCCATACCCAGGTGCCGGCCGACGGATTCCACATCCTTGTCGCCGCGTCCCGACAGGCACAGAACGATGACCTCGTCCTTGCCCATTTTTGGCGCGATCTCCATCACGTGGGCGAGCCCGTGGGCGCTTTCGAGCGCCGGGATGATGCCCTCGAACTTAGTGCAGGCCATGAACGCATCGAGCGCCTGCTTGTCGGTGACGGGCACATAGTTCACCCGGCCGCTGTCGCGCAGGAACGCGTGCTCGGGGCCAACGCCGGGATAGTCGAGCCCGGCGGAGATCGAGTGGCCCTCGAGGATCTGCCCATCGACATCCTGGAGAAGATAGGTGCGGTTGCCGTGAAGGACACCAGGCCGACCGCCGGCCATCGAAGCGGCGTGGCCGTTGTCGACGTCGAGCCCGTGCCCGCCGGCTTCGGCGCCGAAAATCCTGACGTCCGGCTCGTCGAGAAAGTCGTAAAACGTGCCGATGGCGTTCGAACCGCCGCCGATGCACGCAACGAGCGCGTCGGGCAACCGGCCCTCGGCTTCCATAATCTGCGCGCGAATTTCCTCGCCGATCACTTTTTGAAAGTCGCGGACCATCGCCGGATAAGGATGCGGGCCCGCGGCGGTGCCGATCAGGTAGTAAGTCGTTTCGACATTCGTCACCCAGTCGCGCAACGCCTCGTTCATGGCATCCTTGAGGGTGCCCGCACCGGCAGTCACCGGTTTGACCTCGGCCCCGAGCATTTTCATGCGCAGGACGTTGGGCATCTGCCGTTCGACATCGGTGGCGCCCATGAACACCGTGCAGGGCAGCCCGAAGCGCGCACAGACGGTCGCCGTCGCCACGCCGTGCTGGCCGGCGCCGGTTTCCGCGATGATACGGGTCTTGCCCATGCGTTTGGCGAGCAGGATCTGCCCGAGGCAATTGTTGAGCTTGTGCGAACCGGTGTGGTTGAGATCCTCGCGCTTGAAATAGATCTTCGCGCCGCCAAGGTCGGCACTCATGCGCTCGGCGAAATAAAGCGGCGAGGGCCGGCCGGCGAAATGGACACGCAGATCGTTCATTTCGCGGTGGAATTCGGGATCGTCCTGCGCCGCGCGATAGGCTTTTTCGAGGTCGAGGATGAGCGGCATCAGCGTTTCAGCGACGAAACGGCCGCCATAAATGCCGAATTTGCCCTGTTCGTCGGGCCCCTGTCGCAATGAATTGACCATGGCCTCGCTCATAGCGCTTTTTCCTGTCTGGCTTGCGCCGCACGGGCGCGGGCGATGAACGCGGTCACGAGTTCGGCATCCTTTTCGCCCTTGATACGCTCGACGCCCGAGGAGACGTCGATCCCAAAAGGCCGTACCGTTTCGACCGCGTCCGCGACATTGTCGATGGTGAGGCCACCCGAAAGCATGAAGGGGATGGAACGGTCAAGCGTTTCGAGCAGCGACCAGTCGAAGGTCTTCCCCAACCCGCCGGGCCGCGTCGCGTTTCTGGGCGGCTTGGCGTCCAGGAGCAGCCTGTCGGCAACCGCGTGATACTCGGGAAGGCGCGCGACGTCGGCGGAGCCGCCGATGGGGAGCACCTTGAGAATTTTCCTGCCGGTCCGCGTACCGGCTTCGGCGACGCGTTCCACGCTTTCATGCCCGTGGAGCTGCAGCCAATCGACGCCGGTTGCGGCCGCCAGATCGAGCAGCCTGTCGTCTGGGTCGACCATGAGGACCACGGTTTCGATGCGGCCTTCGAGTGCTCCCGCAAGCGCGGCGACGGCTTCGAGCGGCAGATGGCGGGGGCTTTTCTCGAAATGGGCAAAGCCGATCATGTCGGCGCCCGCGGCGGCGACGTGCTCGGCCATCTCGCGGGTTTTGATCCCGCAGATCTTGATCACGAGGTCCTGTGTCATGGGGAGGTTTTACGCCAATTCGTCGGCGGCTGCGAGCGCTGGATCGGTTTCACGCCTCGCCGGGCGCCCACGCACGCCCTCGAGCTCTCTTTGAAGCTTTTCGGCTTCCTTGCGCCATCGCCGTTCGGCGCGCCGGTGCTGGCCTTGCGCGAACCACACGGCGATGCCGCCGAGCGCAATGCCGAAAAAGAGCACCGCGTAGATGATCAGAAACAGCGGCACGCCCGCTCCCGGCGCCGCCGGATCGACCGAAATCAGCGGGTTGAAGTTGACCGGAACGGGGTGCCGGTTGGCGAGAGCGAACACGAGGATGACCGCGCAAAGCGGAATCAGCACGAGCCAGCCGATAATGCGTTTGGCCATCAGGCGGTTACTTCCCTACGGAGCGTTGTCCGAGCGTCCTCTGGACGGCGAAGCCGTCAGCGGTTGAGCCGCTCGCGAATTTCCTTGCCGGCCTTAAATTGCGGCACGTATTTCTCGCCCACATCGACCTGCTCGCCGGTACGCGGGTTGCGGCCGACGCGGGCGGGGCGGTTCTTGACCGAAAATGCGCCGAAGCCGCGCAATTCCACCCGGTCGCCGCGGGCAAGCGCATCGCTGACTTCATCAAGGATGGCATTGACGATATTTTCGACGTCGCGGTGGAACAGATGCGGATTTTCCGCCGCGAGCTGTTCGATGAGTTCGGATTTGATCATCTTCGGTTGCGCCCCCCGGCACACGGGCAGCCAAATTGGCCTTGCTCTTGATGGGTTTATCGGGATGAAGGGTGCCAAAGCGCGGCGAGACCGTCAAGCGCCATAACCCGGTCGAGATCGACACCGAGAGCCGAATTCGCGCTTGAAACGAGCCATTCGACGAGCCAGTTGGTCCGCTCGGGCGGCGGAAACGCCTTTACGACCGGCAGATCGGCGTCGATGCCGCGCTCGGTCTCGAGCCATGCAATCGCCTCCGCTTCACCGCCGATGGCGTCCATGAGCCCCGCATCGACCGCCATCGCGCCAGTCATGATGCGGCCGTCCGCGAGGGCCAGAACCCGGGCGCGGGGCATTTCGCGCCGCTCGGCGACGATATCCACGAACCACTGGTAGCTGTTGTCGACGAGCGCGGCGAGAGACTCGCGGATTTCGGGGGTTATCGGCTCGTCAATGTCGGGCTCGGCCTTGAGCGGGCCGGAGGCGACCTTGTCGTAGTCAATGCCGATATTCTCGAGCAGCCCGCCGGCGTCCACATGGCCGTAAAAGACGCCGATCGAGCCCACGATCGACAGTCGCCGCGTGAAAATCCGGTCGGTGCCGATAGCCGTCATATAGGCCGCCGAGGCCCCCAGTTCGTCGATCACGGCGACGACAGGCTTGACCTCGGCGAGCCGGCGGAGGGATTCGTAGAGTTCCTCACCACCCGCCGTCGTGCCGCCGGGACTGTTGATCGCGACGATCACCGCCTGCACCGCATCGTCCTCGGCTAGTTCCGCGAGCCTTCGGGTGCGTTCGTGGTCGGTTGTGATCGTGCCGCCGATCTCGACCCGCGCCAGCGTATCCGCGCGCGGCGTCCATACCGCGGTAAAGCGCGCATATGCGAGAATGACCGCGAGCGCGATCAGGAGAAAGGCAAAAAGCCGCCAGCGGCCCCGGGAGCGCTTGAGTGCGCGGGTTGCGGGGATGGCGTGAACGGGATCGTCGCCGAGCTGGGTCATTTCGGCCTCGAGCATAAAGGGTCGGTGGGGAGAACGGCTAGCCGCTGGACTGGCGGAATGCAAGAGCGCGGCGCGGCCGGCGCGGCGAAAGGCCGGATGAAGGCGTTAAACCCGCCGCACCATATACCGCGTTCCCGGTCCGTAACTTTCCAGCTTGCCCGAGAGGTCCGGCCGCGTTTCCTCCAAAAAGCCGAACCGGCTCCAGAACGGTGCCGTGCCATTGACGGCAACGAGGCTGATCGTTTTGAACGGGTGCGCGGCTGCAATCGAGCGCCGAACGATATCCGACGCGGCGCCGGTCCCGCGGGTTTCGGGCAGAAGCGCCAGATCGTGGAAATAGAGCGTATCGGGCGTATCGGGCAATCCGCCCAGGAGCGCATTGAGCGCCGGCGGCGCTCCGAGCCGCCAGGGGTGCACAAGGAAGTAGCCTGCAGGGCCTTCTCGCCCCTCATAGAGCCAGCACCACTCCGGCGCGAGCGCCTGGCGCTCGGCCAGGACGGGCTCGGACTCGGGATATCCGGGGTGGATGCGCACCGACAGGTCGAATACGGCGGGAATATCGCCTGCCAGCATGGGACGCCAGGGCATGCCGCACCTCTTGAACGCTCGACTCGCAAAAAGGCCCGCGCGTCACCCGCGCGGGCCCGGATTCAAGCCAGGGAGAAAAGCCTACTTTTCGTCCTTGTCCTGGTTCTTGAGCGCGGCGCCGAGGATGTCGCCAAGCGACGCGCCGGAATCCGACGATCCGTACTGCGCGACAGCTTCCTTTTCTTCCGCGATTTCCAGCGCCTTGATCGAAAGACCGATACGGCGGGTCTTGCGGTCGAACTGGGTGACGCGGGCGTCGACCTTTTCGCCGACCGCAAAGCGCTCGGGGCGCTGTTCGGAGCGGTCGCGTGAGAGATCGGCGCGGCGGATGAAGGCGGTCAGATCGGTATCCGCGATCTGAACTTCGATGCCGCCATCGGTCACGGCCGTCACGGTCGTGGTCACGATCGCACCCTTGCGCACACCGTCGCCGGCAGCGGATTCGATCGGGTCGGAGCCGAGCTGCTTGATGCCAAGCGAAATGCGCTCCTTCTCGATGTCGACGTCGAGGACCTTGGCCTTGACGATATCGCCACGGTTATAGTCTTCGAGCGCTTCTTCGCCCGGGCGGTTCCAGTCGAGGTCGGAGAGGTGGACCATGCCGTCCACATCGCCGTCGAGACCGATGAACAGACCAAATTCGGTCTTGTTCTTGACCTCGCCCTCGACTTCGGCGCCAACCGGGAACTTGTCGGCGAAGGTTTCCCACGGGTTCGCGAGGGTCTGCTTCAGGCCCAGCGAAATGCGGCGCTTGTCGGGATCGACTTCCAGGACCACGACATCGACTTCCTGGGAGGTCGAGACGATCTTGCCCGGGTGCACGTTCTTCTTGGTCCAGCTCATTTCCGAGACGTGGATCAGGCCTTCGATGCCCGGCTCGAGTTCGACGAACGCACCGTAATCGGTGATGTTGGTCACGCGGCCCGTGAAGCGGGCCTCGACCGGGTATTTGGCCTGGATGCCTTCCCAGGGATCGGCCTGGAGCTGCTTCATGCCCAGCGAAATACGGTGGCTTTCCTGATTGACGCGAATGATCTGAACCTTGATCGTCTCGCCGATGGAGAGCACCTCGTTGGGGTGGTTGACGCGGCGCCACGCGATGTCGGTGACGTGCAGCAGGCCGTCGATGCCGCCAAGGTCGACGAACGCACCGTAATCGGTGATGTTCTTGACCACGCCCTCGACCACCTGGCCCTCTTCGAGCTGCTGGACGATTTCCGAACGCTGTTCGGCGCGCGATTCTTCCAAAATGGCACGGCGCGATACGACGATATTGCCGCGGCGCTTGTCCATTTTGAGAATCTGGAACGGCTGGGGCACGTTCATGAGCGGGGTGATGTCGCGGATCGGCCGGATATCGACCTGCGAACGGGGCAGGAAGGCCACGGCGCCGTCGAGATCGACGGTGAAGCCGCCCTTGACCTGGTTGAAGATCTGGCCTTCGACCTTCTCGTTCTTTTCATAGAGCGCTTCGAGGCGGACCCAGCTTTCTTCGCGGCGAGCCTTCTCGCGCGAGAGGACGGCTTCGCCCATGGCGTTCTCGACGCGGTCGACATAGACCTCCACGTCGGACCCGACCGCGATGGTGCCGTCCTTGCCGGCGGCGCCGAATTCCTTCAGCGGCACGCGGCCTTCGGTCTTGAGGCCAACGTCGACGATGGCGAGATCCTTCTCGATCGCGACGACCTTGCCTTTGACAACGGTACCCTCAACGGGATCGATGTCCTGGAAGCTCTCCATAAGGAGCTGTTCGAAATCTTCGGTGGTTGCAGCAGTATTTGCCATTCAATCTCCATTCCGGCCGGGCCGGAACATGGTTGGGTTGGTGTTGATGATGGGGTCCGTCCGCATGAAGTCCACGCGAACGGGCTCGGTTCTTGAAAAGGGTGCGGGCACGTCCAACGCGCCAGGGGCCTTTACGGACACATCCCCGTAAACGCCACGCGCACGTTCGTCCTTGTCCTGCGGATGTCCCGGCAAAAGCACTGGAGGCGCACTGCGCCTCACACGGTCGCGATATAGGAACGACCGGCCCGAAATTGAACCCGCCCAGAGCCGCAAGCTTGGATTAAGGTCCTCTCCGGTTTGTCGGCTTTCCGAACCGAATAAGTGGTAGCCACTTATTCTGGAAACCCTCCGGCCATGGACGCTGACTTGCGGGCAATGGCGGCATCGACTTCGGCGATGGCTGCCGTAATGGCGGCTTCTATATCCAATTGTGAGGTATCGAGCAAGACCGCATCGGCGGCGGGATGGAAACCGCCATGGGGCGCACTCCGGTCGCGTTCGTCGCGGGCGACGATCTCGGCAAGCATGGCGGCACGGTCGACGGTCTGCCCGCGCGCTTCGAGCTGACGCGCGCGGCGTTCGGCCCGGATTTCCGGTTCGGCGACGATGAAAAGCTTGGCGTCGGCCTCCGGCGCGATCACAGTGCCGATGTCCCGCCCGTCGAGCACGGCCCCGCCGGCCTGCGTGGCAAAGCCGCGCTGGGCCTCGAACAGCGCCTGGCGGACGCCGGGAAACACCGCCACCTTGGAAGCGAGCACCCCGACTTCGGCGCTCATCAGATATTCGGGGTCGATGGCGTCGGTATCGAGGTCGCGCGCCACCGCGAGCGCACGCTCCTCGAGGTCGGGCATGTCGATATAGGCCCGCATCTCGCGACCGACGGCGCGGTACAGGAGCCCGGTATCGAGGTGCGGCAGGTTGTAATGCCGCCCGAGCGCGGCAGCGATGGTGCCCTTGCCCGAGGCGGCCGGCCCGTCGACAGCGATGATCATGCCGCCTCCCCTGCTTCGGAGAAGCCTGCGCCCAGCCGCGTGAAATCGCCGATGAAGCTCGGGAAGCTCGTGGCGATCATCGTATCGTCATCGATGGTAATCGCGCGGTCGGCGGCCAGCCCCATGACGAGGAAGCTCATGGCGATGCGGTGATCGAGATGGGTTTCCACCTTGCCGCCGCCGTCAACGCCGCCCCTGCCCTCGACGACGAGATAATCGGCGCCCTCCTCGCAGACGACGCCATTGGCCTCCAACCCGCGCGCGACAGCGGCGAGACGGTCGGATTCCTTGACGCGCAGCTCTTCGATGCCCGGCATTTCGGTACGCCCCTGCGCATAGGCGGCCGCAACCGCGAGCACAGGGTATTCGTCGATCATCGAGGGCGCGCGCGAGGCGGGTACGCTCACGCCCGTCAGGGCCGAATGCCTGACACGCAGGTCGGCAAGGTCCTCGCCGCCGGAATTGCGGCGGTTCTCGATGGAAATATCGCCACCCATCTCAACGAGCGTCTCGATCAGTCCCGTGCGGGTCGGATTCATCAAGACGCTCTCGATGGTCACATCGGACCCCGGCACGATGAGCGCGGCGACGAGCGGAAAGCCCGCCGAAGACGGGTCGCCGGGTACCTGCAGCTCCTGGCCGACAAGATCGGGCAGGCCCTTCACGATGATGGTGCGCTCGCCTTCGTCATCGGTCGCGATATCGATCTCGGCACCGAAGCCGGCGAGCATTTTCTCCGTGTGATCGCGGGTCATGACCGGCTCGACGACGCGGGTTTCTCCGGGAACGACGAGCCCGGCGAGGAGCACGCAGGACTTCACCTGGGCCGACGCCATGGGCACGCGGTAGTCGATGGGCAGCGGAGTTTTGGGGCCGCGCAGCGCGATGGGCAGCCGGTTTTCGTTGTGCTCGACGACTTCGACACCTACCGCGCGGAGCGGATCGAGCACGCGGGCCATGGGGCGCTTGGACAGCGACGCGTCGCCGACAAAACGGGTGACGAACGGATAGGTGCCCACAAGGCCCATGCAGAGCCGCACGCCGGTCCCCGCATTGCCGAAATCGAGCGGCGCTTGAGGCTCGAGAAAGCCGCCGACGCCGAGACCGTCGATCTGCCAGAGCTCGCCTTCTTTTTTGACCGAGGCGCCCAGGGCCTGCATGGCGCGGCCGGTCGCGAGCACGTCTTCGCCCTCGAGAAGCCCCGAAACCGTTGTCCGCCCGCGCGCCATGGCGCCGAACATCATGGCACGGTGAGAGATCGATTTGTCGCCTGGAACCCGGATTGTGCCGGTCAGCGCGCCGCGCGCGAAGCTGGCGCGGGGGTGGGGGGAATTGGCGTGGGACATCGTCTTGCGTCGCCTTCGAGAAAATCCAACGGAAAGCGAGGCCGGGCTTAGCACGCCCGGAACGCGGTGCCAACGCCACAAAGGTGCCCGCATTTAGCGTTTGACAGGGCCGAAAATTTCGTCGTAACCGAACCGGCAAATTCGCGGCGCGCCCTTATTGCCCGCCCCTGCCGATCCGAGACATTTAAAGAGCAATGGGGAATTGCCTTGGCCACTGATGAACGCGGTACGAAGCGCACATGCCCGGTGACGGGCAAAAAATTCTACGATCTCAACAAGGATCCCGTGGTTTCGCCCTATACGGGCAAGTCCTACCCGGTGTCCTTCTTTGAGGCTGCGCCCGAAAAGGCGCCCAAGCCCGCCGAGAAAGCGCGGCCCGAAAAAGAAGAAGAGGTCGATGTCGATCTCGCCGCGGAAGCCGCCGGGGCGGAGGTCATCTCGCTTTCGGACGCCGAGAGCGACACCGACAACGATGACGACGATGACAACGGCGATGACATCCCCGACGTCGAGGATGTGGAGGTCGACGAGGATCTCGGCGGGGATGACGACGACAGCTTCCTTGAGACCGATGACGACGATGACAACATCGATTTCGACGTCGATGTCGACGAGGACGAAGACCGGTAAACCGGGCTGTCAAAAATCCGTCGCACGCGCCATTTTTGCTCTTGCGTCCGCGACGCGTCTCACATAGGTTCGCCGCCGTTCGGGCCGGGTCTGCCGGCACAGGGACACAAAAGGGGCCATAGCTCAGCTGGGAGAGCGCCTGCATGGCATGCAGGAGGTCAGCGGTTCGATCCCGCTTGGCTCCACCATCCTACCGAACTTCAAAAAGCCGCGCTTGCAAGCGCGGCTTTTTTGCTGCGATTGCGCGGATTCGCGAATGCGAGACTTGTCCAGAGCACCGGCCTGCGCTTGACTGGGGCCAGCAAGGCTTGAGGACGCAACACAATGGCCCCCGTTATCGTCGACCCCGACAAGGTTCTCCCGTTCGAAACGGGAGACACCTTCTATGCGTGGCTGAGGGACAACCACGCCGCAGAGGATTTCCTCTGGGTGAAATTCTACAAGGTGCACACGGGATACCCCACACTCAGCTATGAGGAGGCAGTGAGGGCGGCACTGTGCTGGGGCTGGATCGACGGGATCAAGAAAAAATTCGACGAAGAGGCCTATGTGCTGCGCTTCACGCCACGGCGGAAGGCGTCGATCTGGTCGCTCATCAATGTCCGGCATGCCGAAAGCCTGATTGCAGCGGGACTCATGCAGGCGCCGGGGCTCAAGGAAATCGAAGCGGCGAAGGCCGACGGACGCTGGGAGCGGGCCTATGCTCCGGGCACCGAACTGGAGGTGCCGCAGGATTTCCTCGACGCGGTCGCCGCCGACGCACGGGCCAAGGCCACGTTCGAAACGCTCAACCGTGCCAATCTTTTCGCGCTGACCTTCCGGATCAACAACGCCAAGCGCACGGACACGCGGCAGCGCAAGATCGCGCAGTTCGTCGCCATGCTCGCGCGGGGCGAGACGCTGCACCCCAACGGAAAGCAGAAATAGCTACTGCACAAGCGCCGGGGCGCGGCAATCGAAACCGTGCACGCGGATGTCGGCTTCGCCCAGGCCAGTCCCGAGGCTTTCGAAGATCGCCGCAAGGGATGTGTCGATGACCGGCGCGAGGGGCGCCACGAGGGCATCCACGGTCTCGGTGAGCCCGTCGAGCAGCCCGCCCAAAAGGCTCGGGCCGATGAGCTCGAGGCGCAGGTCAAGGGTTTCGAGGAGGCTTCCGGTGAGCGAAGCGACCGGGGTGACGGTAGAGACCGTCCTGACGGTTCCCGCCGCGGCATCGGCGGCGTCGAAATAAAGCGTATAGGGGTCGTCCTGAACCATCGCGATATCCGCGCGTCCGGTCACGCGGGCGAGGCCGGCGACCGTCGCCAGGGTGCCGTAGCCGACCGAAAAAGGCGCAGCGGTGTCGAAAAACGCGTCCGGATCGGTCGCGCCGATGGCGAGCCGCAGAACACCCGGCCGTGCCCCGACAGTCGCCCGGGCGCCGGCTGGAACGCCGGGCGGGCAGGTTACGGAAACCAACCAGGCTTCGGCGGGCGCCAGTTCGGCATAAACCGGCACGGTGACGCCGAACGCGCCGATGCCCGGGCCGCCGTCGCCCAGAAGCGAGAATTCGAACTTCAGCCGGACCTGCGCGGTGCGCACGTAGCCGCCGTCGCCGGCAAGCGTGAACCACGCGCCCTGGGGCGGCTCGCCGACCGCAAGCCGCGCGGTGAACCCAGCCAGCCCGGGAATTCCGGCTCCCAAATCGAGCGCGACCTGATGGGTGCCGTCCGCAAGTGCCGCCGCCGCGGTGACCAGCGACAGCGCATCCAGGGTCGCCCATACGCCCGAAGACGCCGTTCCGATGCCGAGGGCGGCCAGATCGCCGAACGCCACGAGGTTCGCCATGTCGACGACGATCTCGTCATCGAGCCGGCCGGCGAGATTCAGAAGAACCGCGACGGCGGCATGGTCTTCATCGCTCGAAGCGGCAGCGATGGCAGCGGCGAGGTCGGCGAGCGCGACGTCGGCCGTGAGCACCCGGCGATATGTGCCCGCCTCAATCCCGATATCTCCGGCAAGGGCGTCGAGGACATCGAGAAGATCGATGTCGAGATCTGCCAGCGCCTCGTAGTCGAGAAGTTCGAATTCGAGCGTCGTGCCCAACAGGCCGCCAAGGAGCGCATTGAGCACGCCCGCATCGAGGCTCGCCAGCCGCGAGCCGACGGAGAGTGCGGCGCGCGGTGTGACGCTGGCGGTGGCGCGGGCGCCCAGGGCCATGTCGCCGGCGTAGAACGTGCGCGCGAAATGCAGCGTCCCGGGTGTCGTGAATGCGACGCTCACGGCGTTGACGGCGCTCCCCTCGGGAACAAATCGCGTTGCGGCGGGCGTCCCGATATCGGCGCGATAGAGCCCCCGGACCACCGTCAGCGGTCCCTCTTCGCCGACAAGCGCCTCGAGCGCGGTCTGCGGGGCGACAAAACCGGCATCGACAAGGACGGTGCGCGCGCGCGCGCCCGCATTGTCCGGATCGCCCGCCGCGTGGATTGCGGCGAGATCGACGGCGGCCTGGAGCCTGCGCTTCTGGTGGGTGAGCGACGCATAATCGACCGCCAGCGCCGCGATCCCGAGCAGCACCGGCATGATCAATGCCGTCATGACGGTAAAGTTGGCCGCTTCGTCGGCCAGAAAGGGCGCGATGGCCGTCCTCAAGCCAGGCATGGCTATATGCCGCCCTGCCTGACCGTAGAGCGGTACATGATGGTTTTGCCCGGCAGCGGTATCGGGGGGTAAAGGTTCCAGATCGGCAGCGCCGAAGCGTCGTAGCTCAGCGTAACGTTGTACTGCGCCGGGTCGGCCGGGCTCTGCTCGGGGGCCACCGCGAGCTTCTCGGGGTCGATCAGGACATAGCTCGGGCCGTTGGCCTTGACGAAGGCGGTAACGAGCGCGGCGCGTTCGTCGGCGGTCAATCCCGCCACCGCCACCCGCGCCGCGTCCGCGGCGAGCTGCTGGACGGAATGCGCGGCGCCGAAATAGATGCCGTAGGCGATCATGCCCAGAACGAGCAGCAGATAGACGGGCAGGAGCAGGGCGAATTCGACCACGGCCGCCGCGGTGCCGTCGGCGCGGAAGTGCGAAATGCCCACCATGGAAAACCGATACGGTCTGTCACGCCTCATGCCCGGCCCCGTCGAAAAGGATCGCACATGACACTTTATGTCAGGGGCCTGCGCGAAAATTTAAGCGCCGCATCCGTCATCTGACGTATCTGCGGACACTTAGGCTTCGGCGCCCGCCGTGTCGCAACGGGCCCTGAGCATCGGCTCAAGATGATCCTCGAACAGCGCCGGACCCTCGCCATCCGTCGCCGGTTCGTACGTTTTCTCGGCCGCCAGCGAGATCGCGAGGAACGTGTCGATCCCCGCGACGTCCCGGGCATGGGGGAGTGGATAGTAACCGGCCGCCAGGCGGGACCGCATCGCGTTCTTGGTTCGCACCATCTTCTCGGTCACCCCCGGTCCGTTCGAGACCGAAACCGGCAATTTGACGTAATCGTGATAGGGCGTTCCCAGATGATAGCAGGCCGGGATCGTAGCGAAGAGCTTTAAAAGGAAATCCAGATCGGTGAGACAGGGCAATCCGGGATCGAACCGTGGATCGGCGCGGGAGCGGTCGTAGACCAGCATCGAATCCATGGAGAGATTGGTGAACTTATAGGTTCCGGGCGTGAGCAACCGGTCCGGCCCGGTGCCGACCTGCCGCAGAACCCGGCCGTCGGGGCGCGTAACGTTGAGCGCGCACGAGACCAGTCCGTATTCGAACAGATGCGGCATGGCTGCCGAGAGCTTTGCCGGCGCGAAGCGGTCGTCGGCGTCCAGGATGGCCGAAAACCGGTACCGCGCGACCTCGAGCCCCTTGTTGCGCGCCGGGGGCGAGCCGCCGCCGACCAACCCGCTTTCGAGGTAGCGGATGCGCGGATCGGCGATCCCGGCGCGGCCAAGGACGGCCTCGTAGTCGGTCCCGTCATCGGCGACGATGATCAATTCGAAAGCGCCGAAGTCCTGGGTGAGCGCGCTTTTCACCGAAGCGGCGATGGTGGTTTCCGCCCTGAAGGCAGGCATGACGATCGAGACCGGTTCGGGTTTGGTCATGGGCGTGAGTCTCTTGAAGCGGTGCGCGAACGCCCCATATCATATTCAACGCTTCTCCGGTGCCGAAATCGGGCCGGAGCGGCAATGTTGCTTGATGGACAAGGACAGGTTGACCGCTATGTCGCGCGTTTCGCTTTTCTCTGCGCCTTTCGTGCTGGGCTTCGAGGCCTTCGAAGAGCGCTTCGACCGGCTTTCCCGGGCTACGGAAGGCTATCCTCCCTACAATATCGAGCGCACCGGCCCCCAGAACGGCGGTGAGACCTATCTCATCTCAATCGCCGTGGCAGGTTTCGCTCGTAACGACTTGGAAGTGATTGCGGAGGATAATCAACTGATCGTACGCGGCCGGCAAACCGATGATGGTGCGCGGGACTATCTGCATCGCGGAATTGCCGCACGACAGTTTCAGCGCACCTTCCTGCTTGCCGACGGCATGCGCGTCGAGGGTGCCGACCTTGAAAACGGCCTCCTTGTCGTAACCGTCCATCGGCCCCAGGCCGAACCTGTGACTCGCCGCATTGAAATCCGGCCGGTCGAGTGAAGGAGGTAGAGTTATGAACAAACCAGACGAAAAGCGGACGTTTGACGACACCCGGCTGGGTCGCGCCGCCGAGCCTCTCAAGTTCCTGACCGCCGAACAGTTTGCCGCGCTGGGCGCCGGCGACATCGTCTTCTGGCGCCGGATGAATGCCGGCGATCTCGCCGAATTCGTCCCGCAAGCGGGCGCGGCTCCGGCCGAGCAGGAACTGGAGCTTTTGATGTCCGCCGACGGCGCGCCGGTTCTGATCGCAGATACGCGCGAAGCCGTGCAGGACTGGATCGACGGGCACGAGGTGACCCTCGCCACCCTGCACTAGCGCCCGCGCGCACCGAAACGTGAAAACGCCATCCTGCGCGAGCGGGATGGCGCTTTTTTTGTCCGGGTGAGCCCGATCAGGCCGCGTGGATCGTCTCGAGCGGGGTCGTCAGGATCTCGCGCAGCTTGGCCTCGTCCTTGGTCGCGCGCAGGCGGTCGAGGATGCCTTCGGAGCGCAGGAGACGGGCGACCTTGCTCAGGGCCTTGAGGTGATCGGCGCCCGACCCCTCCGGCGCCAGCAGCATCACGACGAGGTCGACGGGCTGGTCGTCCACGGCGTCGAAATCGATCGGCTCGGCGAGACGCGCGAAAACCGCCGTGACGCCGGAGAGCCCCTTGATCTTGCCGTGCGGGATCGCGATCCCGTTGCCCAGACCGGTCGATCCGAGCTGTTCGCGGCTCAAAAGCGTATCGAAGATGACCTGAGCATCGACCCCAACACGCGCCGATGCCTTTTCGGCCAGAAGCTGGAGGAGCTGTCGTTTGGATGCGACCTTTGCGCACGGAATCACCGATTCCTGCGACAGAATGTCAGCAAGTTCCATGAAAAGAAGCCTTTAGGTGCTGTTCGTGGGGGACGTCATCGCCCTTCGTCAATTGGAAAGGGCCGGATCGATCCAACCAATGTTGCCATCGGCCCGGCGGTAAACCACATTCATGCCGCCATGTCCAGCGTGGCGGAACACGATTACGTCAGACTGCGACAAATCGAGCTCCATAACCGCCTCACCGACGCTCATCGTCCTGAGGCTCTGGGTCGTTTCCGCGATCACGGGGGGCGCGTCGTTCTCGTCGAGTTCGATCTCGTCGTCGGAAAACGCGATGACGTAATCGGCGTAGCCGGCGTCGGTGCCGTTCGCATTCCGCCGATGGTTCTTGAGCTTGCGCTTGTAGCGCCGCAGCCGCTTTTCGATGTGCGCGGCCATCGTTTCATAGGCCGAAGTGGCATCGTTCGCCGTAGCGCTGGCGGAGAGCACAACGCCGGTATCGAGATGCACCATGCAATCGGCACGGAACCCGATGCCTTCGGGTTCGAGCGTCAATTGCCCGTCATAACCTCCGTCGAAATACTTGCCCACCACCGCATCGATATGGTCCTCGGCCGTGGTGCGCAGGGATTCGCCAACGTCCATGTTTTTACCGGATACACGCAAGCTCATGGTTGCCTCTCGGGTTGGTTCGTGTGACGGGCGCGGGGTCAAGATCCCGTGCTCTGCAACAGCCGAGTCTAGACCCGCTGCCGGGGGCAAGGCAATCGGATTGGCCCCGCGGGTGTGCAAATCCTCTGGTGACATCGCAAAACCCGCTCGTTATTATCCGCGTCGGCAAATGAGGGTGCGCGCTCGGCGCAGTGCCCGCGAACGCCGGACGGTGGCTGCTCCGGGGCGCAAAGCCGCGGCGTGCAATGGGTTCGGCTGTCACAATGCTTGTATAGGGCTGTGCGGCTGACTATAGTTTGGTCATGCACCAAGAAGCCCGGAACCCTCACACCTGATGACGTCTCCCCAAAAAACCGCCGCCGAGGCCTCCCGCGGGCCGTGCCTGATGGCGGTGCTCCGCATGGCCGGATTGCGGCCGACCCGGCAGCGCCTGGCGCTTGCGGAACTGCTGTTTTCCGGGGAACACCGGCATGTGAACGCCGAGCAGCTGCATTCGGAAGCCGCCGAGGCGGGTGTGCAGGTGTCGCTCGCGACCATCTACAATTCGCTGCACCAGTTCCGGCAGGCGGGGCTGTTGAGGGAAATTTCCGTCGATGCGGCGCGGTCCTATTTCGATACCGACACGACCGACCATCACCATTTCTATATCGAGGACGAGGAGCGGATCGAGGATATTCCGTCCGAATCGATCCGGATCTCGGGCCTCCCGGACGCGCCGGACGGCATGGCGATCACGCATGTGGACGTGATCGTGCGGGTCAAGAAGACCCACGGCTAGTCGAACACCTCGCCCTCATAGGCGCCCCAGATCGCGTTCTGGGCAACGTAGCCCGCATAGCTGCGGGAGTGCCCCTCGGCGTCGGTGTGATCAAGGGCGACGGCGCAATAGCTGCCCGTGCAGCTTTCAAGCCGGACCATCATGCCCGGGCTCAGCCATGCGCGCACGGGGGCGTCGCTGCTTTCGTCGCCGAGAAGCGCCGTCGTGCCCTCCGCCGCCCAGGGGGTGACGAGCGCGGTGCGGGCGCCGACGACGAGACTCTGGTGCACCCAGCCCTCGGCGCCGTCGACGTCGCGAATCTTGCGCCAGGTGTCGAATTCCTGGACGATCTCGACCGGTACGTTGGGGCGCACGAACACCCAGGCGATGTCGTAATTGGTCCCCGGCCCGACGCGCACGTTGACCGGCGCGGCGCCGACCGAGACGAAGCGCGGCATGGGCAGGCCGGTTACCGGCCCGGTCTGCTGGGCGCTTGCCGCGCCCGCAAGCGCGGCCAGGGCGAGAAGGGAGCAAAGAGTGGCCTGGAACTGACGGCGGAGGCTGGACAACTTGGAATGCTCACCGGTTACGCAGCCGCCGGGGCTTTCCAGCCCGGCGGATTTTTTCTATTGGAGTACTGCACCGTTGTTAACGGTCACTGAAAGGACCGCTCGTGACGCGCAAAAACGCGACATCAGGGAACGAAACCATCCGTTCGTCCGGTATCGCGTCGGGCGCGAGCGGTAGGGCGAAAAAATGGTGATCGTGTGACGCGCGCGCGGCCCAAAGTCGTCGTTACGCGGCGCCTGCCCGCACCGATCCAGGAGCGGATGGCGGCGCTGTTCGACGCCGAATTCAACGAAACCGACGTTCCGCTTTCCGCCGAGGTGCTGATCGGCCAGGCGCGGCAGGCCGATGTTCTTGTCTCTTCGATCACCGACAGGATCGATGCTGGGCTCATCGCCGCGCTGCCGCCGTCGCTCAAGCTCATCGCGCAGTTCGGCAACGGGTTCGACAATATCGATGTCGAGGCGGCGCACGGGGCCGGGATCACGGTCACCAATACCCCCTCCGTGCTCACCGAGGACACCGCGGACATGGCGATGGCCCTCATTCTTGCGATCCCGCGCCGGCTCGCCGAGGGTGCGCGGGTGCTATTGAAGGACGGCACGTGGCCGGGCTGGGCGCCGACCTGGATGCTGGGTCAGCGCATTGGTGGCAAGGCTCTCGGGATCGTGGGGCTGGGCCGCATCGGCACGGCTGTGGCGCGCCGGGCACGGGCCTTCGGGCTCGAAATCCACTATTGCGGGCGCACGCGCAAGCCGCCACAGGTCGAGGAGGCGTTGAACGCGCGGTATTGGGCGTCGGTCGAGGAGATGCTGGCGCATGTCGATATCGTCTCGCTGCACACGCCGCACACGCGGGAAACCTACAACATCCTCTCGGCCGAACGGCTGAAGCGCATGAAAAAGGGTGCGGTCGTCGTCAATATCGCGCGGCCCGAACTGGTCGATGAAGCCGCGCTCGCCGAGTTGATCGCCTCGGGACATCTGCTGGGCGCGGCGCTCGATGTGTTCGAGCACAAGAAAGGGGTCAATCCCCAGCTTCTGGCGCTTGCGCGCGAGAACAAGGTGGTCCTCACTCCGCATATGGGCTCGGCAACGCTCGAGGGCCGCATCGAGATGGGCGAGACGGTCATCGTCAACATCCGCACCTTCCTCGACGGCCACACCCCGCCGCACCGGGTTCTGCCCGAGGGGCGGCTGGGGACAAATGCCTGAGAACGGGTGCAGGGGGCCTGAGGCCCCTTTCATCTCAGCGCCTTGGCGCAAACTTATCCCCGCCTCTCAAACCTCGCCTATGATGCGCGTTACGGACCCGCTTTTATGGGCGCAGGCGCAACGAACGTTTGGGCGGGACCGGTCCGGGTCCGATGGGAGTCGTCCCAGCGGAGGTCCGAACGTCACCGAGGCCAGCCACAGCGATCCTGTGGTCACCGGGGAAACCTGGCGGGGATTGGCCCCAGCCCGAGCGGACGCCAAGCCAAAAATCCCGGACGTATGCGGCGAGGCGTGTCTCGCTATTTTATATTCAGTATGAGGCATCGTCTCGCCGCATACCGTCCACGCTGTTTGACACCGGGACCCAAGGGCCGCCGGACGAATAGGCATGCCGCACAATGCAGTTCGTGGATCACGCCCTCAGGAACTGCACCAACACCGGCGCGATGGCATCGACATCCGGGCCGTGGCCCTGCCCGGCAAGCGTCTTGCGGGTGGCGTTGGGGAGCGCGGCGGCGGCACGGTCGGCTCCGGCAGCCATGAAATCGAAGCTCGCATCGCCATTGACCACAAGCGCCGGTTGAGTAACCCCCGCCCAGCGGGCGTTCATATCGCCTTTGGTCGCCTCGGCCATGACGCGATAGTCGTGGGCGATGGTGCCGCCGACGGCCGCGAATGCGGGCCATGCAGGGGAGGCTTTGAAGCCTGCCAACTGCTCTTCGGGCATACCGACGGCGCTCATGAAGGTTTCCATCGCCCCAGCGCCGTCGCCCCTGGCCTGCAGCGCTTCCATTTCGGCGAGTTCGGCGAAGGCCTGTTCGCGCGATTGCGATTCGTCGATCGGCGGCTCGTAGCAAACGAGCCTTTCGACTTTCGCGCCCAGCGCGGCCGCGGCCTCGGTAGCCAATACGGCGCCCGAGGACATGCCGTAAAGGCTCGCCTTGCCGCCGAGCGCGTCGATGACGGCCTCGATGTCCTCGACCTCGCGCATCACGGCATATGGGCGCGTGTCGCCGCTCTCCCCGCGTCCGCGGCGGTCAAAAAGGGCAACGGTGAACCCGGCATCGGCAAGGCGCTTTGCGAGTTCGGGCGAGGCCTGATCGACGGCCCGGTATTGGGTGGCGCCGGCGACGACGACAATCGCTGGGCCGGAGCCGTAGGTTTCATAGCCGATCGGCGTGCCGTCTTTCGATGTGACCGTGGGCATCTGGTGCTCTCCCTTGTTGCAACGGTTGCACCTTAAGGACGCAGCAGGGATCGCCGTACCGACAGAACGCGGCACTATTTCCGGTAGGCCGTCTGACTCTCGAGGCCCTGCTCATCCATCTGTTGTGCGACTTTCTTGTGCTGGTCGATGCCTTCGCCCTGGACGAAATCCTCGAGCTCGAAAACCTGACGGATTTCGTAGTCGGTCTGGCCGGGGCTCGCAGGGCATTTCTTGAGCCATTCGAGGGCTTCTTGGAGCGACGCGCATTCCCAGATCCAGAAGCCGGCGATCACTTCCTTGGTCTCGGCGAAGGGGCCATCGGTGACGAGCATCTCGCCATCCTTCATGACGATCCGCGCGCCCTTCGAGGTCGGGTGCAGCCCGGCGCCGTCCTTCATGACGCCCGCTTGGACCAGTTCCTCGTTGTACCTGCCCATTTCGAGCAATTGCTCGTCGGTCGGCATCACGCCCGCCTCGGTCTCTGCGGACGCCTTGATCATCACCATGAAGCGCATTGTTTACTCCCTTCGGGCGGGGGTCGCCCGTGCGGCTGGAGTGTCGACGCGAACAATAGGACTGTCAAACCGTCACGCAAACAAAAAAACCCGGCGCCTGGACGCCGGGTTCTGCAATCGGGAAACGGAAGCTCTCGCCTTATTCGGCGTCTTCCTTCTCGACTTCCTTGCCGGTCTCCTGATCGACGACCTTCATCGAAAGGCGGACCTTGCCGCGCTCGTCAAAGCCCAGCAGCTTGACCCAGACCTTGTCGCCTTCCTTGACGATGTCGGTGGTCTTGCCCACGCGGTGTTCGGCGAGCTGGGAGATGTGCACGAGGCCGTCACGGGCGCCGAAGAAGTTGACGAAGGCGCCGAAATCGGCCGTCTTGACGACGGTGCCCTGGTAGATTTCGCCCACTTCCGGCTCGTCGGTGATCGACTTGATCCACTTGATGGCCGCGTCGATGGCCTTGCCGTCCGAAGAAGCGACCTTGACGGTGCCATCGTCCTCGATGTTGATCTTGGCGCCGGTCTTCTCGACGATCTCGCGGATCACCTTGCCGCCGGTGCCGATGACTTCACGGATCTTGTCGGTCGGGATCTTGAGCGTCTCGATGCGCGGGGCGAATTCGCCCACTTCCGAACGCGCCGTGTCGATGGCCTTGGCCATTTCGCCCAGGATGTGCGTCCGGCCTTCCTTGGCCTGCCCGAGCGCGATCTTCATGATCTCTTCGGTGATGCCGGCGATCTTGATGTCCATCTGGAGCGAGGTGACGCCGTCATAGGTGCCGGCGACCTTGAAGTCCATGTCGCCCAGGTGATCCTCGTCGCCGAGGATGTCCGAGAGGACGGCGAACTTGTCGCCCTCGAGGATGAGACCCATCGCGATGCCCGCGACGGCCTTCTTCATCGGCACGCCGGCATCCATGAGCGCCAGCGAGGTCCCGCAAACGGTCGCCATGGAGGACGAGCCGTTGGATTCGGTGATCTCGGAGACGACGCGCAGGGTATAGGGGAATTCCTCGACGGAGGGACGCACGGGATTGATCGCGCGCCAGGCGAGCTTGCCGTGGCCGATCTCGCGGCGGCCGGGCGAACCCATGCGGCCGGCTTCACCGACCGAATAGGGCGGGAAGTTGTAGTGCAGCAGGAAGTTCTGCTTGTAGGTGCCTTCGAGCGAATCGATGAACTGCTCGTCTTCGCCGGTCCCGAGTGTCGCAACCACAAGCGCCTGGGTTTCGCCGCGCGTGAAGAGCGCAGAACCGTGGGTGCGCGGCAGAACGCCAACCGCGGCCTCGATACCGCGGACCGTTTCAAGATCACGACCGTCGATACGGGTCTTGGTGTCGAGAATGTTCCAGCGGACGATCTTGGCCTGGAGCGACTTGAAGACCGCGCCGACCTGCTCGGGGGTGTATTTGGATTCTTCCTCTTCGGGCAGGAAGTGCGCCTTGACCTTGGCCTTGGCCGCGTCCACGGCGGCGTAACGCTCTTCCTTGGTGGTGATCTTGTAGGCTGCGCGCAGATCGTTTTCGATGAAGGCGAGCATTTCGTTTTCGAGAGCGGAATTGTCCACCGGCTCGAAATCGCGCGGGTCCTTGGCGGCCAGTTCGGCAAGCTTGATGATCGCCTCGATCACCTTCTGGCTCTGCTGGTGGCCGAACATCACGGCGCCCAGCATCACCTCTTCGGAGAGCTCCTGGGCTTCGGACTCCACCATCAACACGGCGTCGGCGGTGCCGGCCATGACGAGGTCGAGTTTGGAATCCGACCGCTTGTCGATGGGCGTATTGAGCACATATTCGCCGTCGATATAGCCAACGCGCGCCGCGCCAATCGGACCCATGAACGGGATGCCCGAAATGGTAAGGGCGGCAGAGGCGGCGACCATGGCGAGGACGTCAGGCTCGTTCTCCATGTCATGCTGGAGCACGGTGATGACGACCTGGGTCTCGTTCTTGTACCCGGCGGGGAAAAGCGGGCGGATGGGACGATCGATCAGGCGCGAGGTCAGGGTTTCAGCCTCGGTCGGGCGCCCTTCGCGCTTGAAATAGCCGCCCGGGATCTTGCCGGCGGCGAAGTATTTTTCCTGGTAGTTGACCGTCAGCGGGAAGAAGTCGATGCCGGCCTTGGGTTCCTTGGCCGAAACGGCGGTGGCAAGCACCACGGTTTCGCCCAGCGTGGCCACGACGGCGCCGTCGGCCTGACGGGCGACCTTGCCGGTCTCAAGGGTCAGCGGCTGGCCGCCCCAATCGAGCTCGACCTTGTGATAATCGAAATTGAGAGACATTTTTCTATTCCAGTTCCTCTTTGTGCGCCGGGTGGCGGGCATTTTGGCCCGCAGGAAGTCCAGCGCAGGGCCGGCGGCCTTTTTGGAACATGGACAAGACGGCGAGAGGCTCCGGCAATCGAAGCTTCCGGCGATCCTGCCATGCCCCAGATGGGCCGCATGGCCGTCGGATTAAGCCTTGGGGCACACGACCTCAAGGCGCGGGTTATCCCCAGAGTTATCCCCGCTCTTTGGGGGCTGGGGAAAAGCAAAGATGCGGCGCTTTTGAGGGCGCCGCATCTTCGAAGTCGATCCTAGCGGCGGATGCCGAGCCGTTCGATGAGGCTCTGGTACCGCGCCTGGTCGCCGCGCTTGACGTAGTCAAGCAGGCTGCGGCGGGTCGAAACGAGCTTCAGAAGGCCCCGCCGGGAGTGGTTGTCCTTGGCGTGGGTCTTGAAGTGATCGGTCAGATTGTTGATCCGCTCGGTCAAAATCGCGACCTGGACCTCCGGCGAACCGGTGTCACCGTCTTTGGTCGCGTATTCCTTGATCAGTGCGGCCTTGCGCTCTGGCGTAATCGACATCGGGTCATCCTTTCGAGATCGGGTGAAGGAAAAGCCGCCATAGCCGGGATGCCGTCCAGGTATGGCCTCTCCGGCAAGCCGAAATGCCGCCGGTTGGCGCCCCCTATAGGGCAATTACGTCGATATGAGAAGAAATTTCTTCGCCCCGGAACTAGTCGTCGTCCTCAATCCCGGCCTGCTCGCGCTGGGGGTCGAGGCTCTCGCGGGGGATGGCAAAGACCCATTCGATGCCGTCTTCGTGGACCATGCGTTCGACATCGGCGCCGAGCGAACCGGCCACCATCGTCTTGAGCACGACCGTCCCGAACCCCTTGCCGTCCCCCGGCGTCGCGAAGTCGGGCACGAATTCGCGCCACGAGATGTGCAGTCTGCCGTCGTCCTTGAATTCCCAGTTGACCCGCAGCCGTCCCCCCGGACCTGAAAAGGCGCCGTATTTCGCCGCGTTGGTGGCCATTTCGTGCGCGGCCATGCCCAGCACCTGCGCGGCCTGCACGTTGAGACGGACAACCGGGCCGGTCTTGTGGACGCGGGCGGGGTCTTCGGGACGGAACGGATCGATCTGGGTTTTGAACAAATCGCGCAGCTCGATCCCCCCGGTGCCGTGGGCAAGGAGCAGGTCGGTCGAGCGCGCGAGCCCATAAATCCGGTTCTGGAAGCTCTCGACAAATTGCGAGACGGACTCCGTGCCATGGGCGGTCTGCTTGGCCATCGCGGAGATGACGGTGAGCTGGTTCTTGGAGCGATGGGCGAGTTCGCGCATCAGGAAGCGAGCTTCGGCCTCGGCTTTTTTCCGCCTCTCGGCGGCCTCGAACAGCGCCTCGGACACCTGGGCGATCTCATAGACCGGATAGGCGACGGGATCGACGGTTTCGCCCGCCCCGAGCCGCCGGGCCTGGCGCGCCAGCCCGCGCACCGAGCGAGCGATCTGGCGAGCGACGACGGCGGCGGCGAAGGCCGCAAGCCCTGCAATCGCGAGGCCGCCGAAAACCAGCCAGACGAGCGTGACCCGCAAAGGGCCGGTGACGACCGACACGGGGGCCCAGGCCACGACGTACCAACCCGCCAGGATCGAGCCTTGCGTAATGGTCATGTAGTCTTCCCCGCCGATAGTCCGCGCGTTCCACCGGCGCGAGGCGCCCTCTGTGTGTAGCAATGGCAGGAAGAACGGTTCGCCGACGACGGCCGATTCCCGGGAGGCGGAAATGACGCGATTGTCGCTGTCCACAAGCGCGACATGCCAGCCCTCCGGCAATTCGCGGGTCAAAAGCGCGTTGGATAAATTCGCCGCAGCCTGGGTGAGAATGACGACGTGGTCGGCCGGCTCGGCGTTGGGCCGGCGCAGCATGACGTTGAAAACCCAGTCCGCTGCCGTTTCGCCCCAAAAAAGGTCCGAAACGATCGCGTCGGGACTTTCAAAGGACCGGTTTGCCGATTCGGGGTCGGACATCAGGCCGAGCGGCTCGCCAAAACTGACCCGCGTGTTGAGGAGCTGCTCGTAGGCGCGGTTGATGACGATGAGGTTGGCACCGGTCCCCGCGAGCGCGTCCTGGGCATGTGCGTGGAACCGCGCGAGATTGCCGTCGACCAGGGATTCGGAGGTCATGAGGACCCGCAAAGTGGTGATCATGCCGGAGATTTCGCGCTCGACGGCCTGCATCACCGAGCGCGTGGTGGCGACGGTAAAGGTTTCGACGGTGTCTTCCTGCGCCTCGTTGTGGCGTTGGATCAGGACGCCGGCAAAGGTCAGGACCGGGAGAACGATCACCAGAACGAGGATGGTGAGATAGTTGAGAATGGGCATCGCCCGCGGTCGGGAGGGCGTTCGGTCTTTGCGGTTCGCGGCGGGGTGGGTCATGTGGAATGTGGCCGTTCTTGCGGGCCGTGCATTGCCGCCTGCCCTTATCTTTTTTGAGGCTTAGCCCGGAGCCCGGGACGGGTAAAGTGCAGCGCGGTCACACTTGTCCGCAAACGGCGGTGCAAGGAGGCACCGACTGGAGCCTTGACTATTACCCGATTCGGGCAATCCGTGGGCGCGATGGCACTTACCGGGACAATATCACGCGCCGGGGCTTGAACTGACCTTTTTCGACATAGCCGATTGCGACCGCCTGACCGCGCTGGCTGGCCCAGGCCTCATCGAGCGCCACAGGCGCATCCCGGCCGGTCAACAGCACCGGATTGCCGCGGCGCAGGACGCCGGCCTGGCTGGCGTCGACGCGGATCTCAGGAAGCGCGGCGAGGCCGGCGGCGACCGGCAGCAGAATAGCGTCGCGTTCGGCACCGGCGGCCTCGAGCGTTTCGAGGCTCACAGCATCGGCGTCCGAGAACGCGCCGACCCGGGCGCGGTGCAGGGCACCGACATGGCCCTTCGTACCCAGTGCTTCGGCGATATCGCGGGCAAGAGCGCGGACATAGGTGCCTTTGGCGCAGGTGACAGAGAGCGTGGCGCGGGTCGCATCGTTTGCGATCACCTCGATGGCGTCAATCTCGACCTCGCGCGGCGGCATGTCGAGCTTCGCGCCGGCGCGGGCGAGATCGTAGGCTCGTTCGCCCTTGATCTTGATCGCGGAAAAAGCTGGGGGAACCTGGGTGATGACGCCGGTAAAGCGCGGCAGGGCGGCGAGAAGCGCATCGGTATCGGGGCGCACGTCCGAGGTGGCGACGACTTCGCCTTCGACATCGTCGGTCGTGGTCTGGGACCCCCAAACGATGTCGAACCGATAGACCTTGGTGCCGTCCTGGACCATGGGGACCGTTTTTGTCGCCTCGCCGAATGCGATGGGTAGAACGCCGGTTGCGAGGGGGTCGAGGGTTCCGGCGTGACCGGCCTTCCTGGCCCCGAAAAGCCAGCGCAGCTTGCCAACGGCCTCGGTCGAGGACATGTCGTAAGGCTTGTTGAACACAAGCCAGCCGGACAGATCGCGCTTGACGCGCTTTTTGGTGCCGTCGGTCACGAAGCGCCTTTCGCTATTGGTCGTTTTCTTCGTCGTCGCGCGGTCCGAGGTCGCGCTGGACGCGCTCGGACTTCAAAAGCGCGTCGATCTTGCCGAATTCGTCGAACGTCTTGTCGACGAAAAAGCGGAATTCGGGCGCATATTTAAGGTCGAGTGCAGGCGTGACGCGCCCGCGGATGAAGCGCGCGTGGGCGTTGAGCGCATCGGCCACATCTTCGGCGTTTTCGCCGCCGAGCGGCATCACGTAAACATTGGCGATCTTGAGATCGGGGGTCATGCGCACTTCGGGCACGGTGACCGTCACGGTCTCAAGGAGATCGTCGATGATCTCCCCGCGCGAAAGCAGTGCCGCGATCTCGTGGCGGACGAGTTCGCCGACGCGCAGCATGCGTTGGGAGGGAGCCGAAGTTTTGGAACGTTTTGCCATGGCCGCGCCATTTAGGATGCAACGGGGTGTGCGTCAATCGTTTGCCGGCACGCGGACACCCTCGGTTTTCAATATTGCCTCGAGCCCGGCGCGATAATCGGGATAGGCGAGCTCGTATCCCAGCGCCTTTCTGATCTTGCCACCCGATACGCGTTTTGTGTTGGCGTAGAACGACCGCGCCATGTCGCTCATTTGCGCTGTCTCGAACGGGATTTCGGGCGGCGGGTCGATGCCGAGCAGGTCTGCCGCGTAGGCGACGACGTCCTGGGGTGGCGCGGGATCATCATCGGTCAGGTTGTAGACGCCGCCAAGCTGCCGCAGCGCCGCGCGGGCGGTCATTTCACCGATATCGGTGGTGTGGATGCGGTTGAAGACCTGTCCGGGTTTGTTGATCCGGTGTGCCGTGCCCGCGCGCAACTTGTCAAAGGCCGAACGCCCCGGGCCGTAGATCCCCGCAAGGCGCATGATCGCGAGCGGGATATTCTTGGTGTTCGCCAGTTCCGACCACAGCGTTTCAGCCTCGAGCCGCCGGGCGATGCGCGGGTTCGTCGCGGGCGTCGGCGCTGTTTCGTCGATCCAGTCCCCTCCTGAATCGCCGTAAACGCCAATGGTCGAATAATAGCCGATCCATTCGAGGCGCCGAGCCGCTTCGATATGGGAGGCGTGTTCGCGCAAGGCCGGATCGCCTTTGGCATCGGGTCCTATCGACACCAGCAGATGGGTCGCCCTTTCGAGGTCGGGCAGCAATGTGGCACCGGGGGTTTCACCGTCGAACAGATGCGCATGGATACCCCGGGATGCAAGCAGTCTCAATTTGCCGGCATCGCGTGTCGTCGCAGAAACGCGCGCTCCCGGACGCGCGCTCCTTAGCGCGTCGATTGCGGCTGAGGCCGCAAAACCGGCGCCGAAAACGAAAAGGCTCACATCGTCCATTCAGCCATTACCTCGCTGTCGGTTTCGATTTCCACGTGACGTCGACGGAGCCCGGCGAGCGTTGCCTCGGGGGCCAGCTGCCGCGCGGCCCAGACCGCCATGCCACGCACGAGCGGGCTTTCGTGCTCCAGATGCCCGGAGACCAGCCCGACCAGCCCCGAATCGCCAGAATTGCCCGCCGCGACAAGACAATT
The DNA here is from genome assembly GCF_021166475.1 of Pelagibacterium xiamenense. Classification (GTDB taxonomy): domain Bacteria; phylum Pseudomonadota; class Alphaproteobacteria; order Rhizobiales; family Devosiaceae; genus Pelagibacterium; species Pelagibacterium xiamenense. The sequence continues at coordinate 282,032 of NZ_JAJOYS010000001.1, read as the reverse complement.
GCGCAAGAACCGGGCCGAACCCAGCCGCTTCACCGGCGTCCCGGCAAAAAACGTGCGAAACGCCGCGTCATCGAGCGCAAGAAGGTCAGCCAAACGTGTATGAGCAAGTGCGTTTTTCGCCTGCAGCCGGGTTTCGCGCGCTCTCGATGCGAATTTATTCCACGGACATACCGCAAGGCAATCGTCGCAGCCGAATACCCGGTTACCCATGGGCTTGCGATATTGCAGCGGGATCTGGCCCTTGTGCTCGTTGTTGAGGTAGGCAAGGCATTTACGCGCGTCCAGCCGGAAGGGCGCCGGAAAGGCGTCGGTGGGACACACGTCGAGACACCGGGTACAGCTGCCGCAGCTTTCGGCGTGCGGCGCGCTGGCGGGCAACTCGGCATTGGTAAGAATGGCGCCCAGAAACAGCCACGAGCCGAATTCGCGCGAGACGAGCACCGAATGCTTGCCCTGCCAGCCAATTCCGGCGGCCTCGGCGAGGGGCTTCTCCATAATGGGCGCGGTGTCGACGAAGACCTTGACCTCGGCGTCGGCGCGGCGGGCCAACAGCCCGGCGAGTTCCTTCAATTTGCCTTTGACCACATCGTGATAGTCGCGCGACTGGGCATAGACCGATATGTTGCCGAGCCCCTTGTCCTTGAGGCGATCCATAGGATCCTCATGGGGTCCGTAGTTGATGCCGAGCAGGATCACCGATTTGGCATCTGGCCAGAGCACCCGAGGGTCGGCTCGGCGGACTTTGGTTTCGGCCAGCCAGTCCATATCGCCGTGCCAGCCCTGCGCGATGGCGGATTCAAGCTTTTCCCCAAGGTCGGGGCGCGCGTCGGCAGCAGCGATGCCGAACGCGTCAAAACCCAAGGCTTTGGCACGGGTCTGCAGTTCGGAGACGACACGTTCGCGCTCAGCGCTCAAAAATCGAGGTCCGCGTAACTTTTGGCCGCCGGCATGCCGACCACGCGGTCGGCCAACAGGGTTCTGAAGGCGGGACGGGACTTGATCCGCGCGTACCAATCCTTGGCGTCGCCCGCCTTTTCCCAGTCTATATCACCCATATAGTCGAGCGTCGAAAAATGGGAAGCCAGCGCGAAGTCCGCGAGCGTCATATTGTCGCCCGCAAGCCAGTGCCGGGTCGCGACAAGCCAGGAGAAATAGGCAAGGTGTTCGCCCAAATTGGCCTTGGCGATGCGGATGACAGCCGGGTCGGGCGCTCCGGAGCGCAATTCGCGCTTGATGAGCTTTTCCTCAAGCAGGTAGCCGGTCACTTCGCTGTTGAGCTTCAACAGCACCCACTCGACAAGCCGCCAGGTTTCCGCGCGCTCGGAGGGGCTTTCGGGCAGCAAGGATTCCACCGGGCCGTCGGGGCCGAAATTGGCTTCGATATGAGCGATCGAGGCCAATACGCCGATCACCGGCGGAAACGGCTCGTCGAGCATGACCGGCACGGAAGCGGCTGGATTGATATCGAGGAAATCGGGATCGCGCCGCCAGGGCGAGGTGTCGACGAGCTCCGCTTTGACGCCGTATTCGGCGAGCATGAGCCGGATCAGGCGGGAGGCGGGGTCGAGCTTGTGGTGCAGTATCGTTGGCATGGCGGGTGAATGATCCAATCGGACAAAAGGTTCGCATGGCGCCGGATTTCTCCGGCGCCATGGTGGCCTTCTGCCAAGTTAGGAAGCGAAACTGCGCCCGGATCAAGGTCTTTTTGTGCCGGGCGCCCTTCGATCCTCGCAATCCGATCGGACCGGTTAACCGGAGATTAAGGCTAGTGCACGCCCAGGGCGTTGTCCCCGTGACGGTCGAATTCGCCATGCTTGCGGAAGCGCCACATGTAGGACGGAAGCACCGCGTCCATGCCGGTGGGCTCGATGCCGAAGGCGGCGAAGGTGCGCTTTTGCCGGATCGCCTCTTCGGACACGACATTGTCGATGCCGAGCTGGACGACCTGGTCCGGGGTCAGGAGCGGCCTGGGCAGGAACGCCATGACGCTTGCACCCATCTTCGCGAGGCCAGCAGGAACGGGGAGAACCGGGCGCTTGCGCTGGGTTTCGCGCAGAACCCTCGCGATCAGGTCGCGCATGGTTTCGATGTCCGGGCCGCCGAGTTCGTAGACCTTGCCGGACTTTACGCTACCTTCGACGGCCAACGCATAGGCGCGGGCCACGTCGGACACATAGACGGGCTGGAAGCGCGTGTCCCCGTGGATCAGCGGCATCACAGGGAACAGCCGTGCAATAAATCCGAAAAGGTTCAAAAACCCGTCGTCCTGTCCGAAAACAACCGAGGGACGGATGACGATGGCATCGGGAAAGGCATTGAACACTTCGGCCTCGCCGAGCGCCTTGGAGCGCGCATAGGCCGAGGGCGATTCCGCGTCGGCGCCGAGCGCGGACATGTGGATGAGCCGCGCGACACCGGCATCGCGCGCCGCCTCGGCGACGTATTTTGCGCCCTGGGTCTGGATCAGGCGAAAGCGTTGCTTACCCTTTTCAAAAAGGATGCCCACGAGGTTGATGACGACGTCCGATCCGGCGACAGCTGCCTTGACCGATTCGGGATAGCGCAGATTGGCCTGAACCGGCTGGATCTGACCGGGGAAGCCAAACATGCGGACGTGCCCGGCAAGGTCGGGCCGGCGTACGGCCACGCGGATGCGATAGCCGCGCCGGGCCAGTTCCTGGGTCAATTGGGTGCCAATAAAGCCCGATCCGCCGAAAATGGTGACGAGCTTGCCGCCGCGCTTGTCCATCGTGAGGTGTCCCGCTTCTTGCCGAGGGTCAAAAACTGCTTTCGCAACGGGTTTTAGCCGCGCGTGCCGGCGCTTTCAATCGCTTTCAACCCCAAGCGGGGCGGGAAGCGGGCGCCAATCGTCGCGGGTGGCAGCAAACGCCCTATCACCACTGGCGCGCCTGAGCGGCAGCCCCGGGTTGCGCTTCGGCGCGGCTTACCCCACAAAGGGCGCAACGTTGTAATGCGCTGTTTGGGAGGCTTGGCCATGGGCGCCGTTGGCACTGTTATTTTAGTTATTCTCGTCGTCCTCGCGCTCGGGGTTGCAGGTTTTTACATCAGGAGACGCTGGCTGCACCCGGTGGATTATGCACCGGCGTTCGGCACGAGCCCGCAAATCCCCGAACCGCGCCCCCAGGGCGGCGTACCGACGCTCAAAATGCCCACGGCCATGGGCTGGCGCGACGGCGCGGTGCCCGATACCGCGCCCGGGCTCAAGGTCACCGCCTTCGCGACCAAACTCCAACATCCCCGGTGGGCCTATGTGCTGCCCAATGGCGATGTGCTCGTCGCGGAATCCTCGACGCTGCCCGCGCCGGTAACCGGTGCGTACAACTACGTGATGAACCGCGTTATGACGCGCGCGGGCGCGACGCGGCCCAGCGCCAACCGAATCACGCTTCTGCGCGATGCCGACGGTGACGGGGTGCCCGAGATCCGCGAGGCCTTCCTCGAAAATCTCAGCCAGCCCTTCGGCATGGCCCTTGTTGGAAACACCTTTTATGTCGGCAATGCCGACAGCGTCGTCGCCTTCCCCTATGAGGAGGGGCAGACCAAGATCACGGCGCCGGGCACAAAGCTCATGGATCTCAAGCCTGGGGGGCATTGGACACGCAATATCATCCCGAGCCCGGACGGCAAGAAGCTCTATGTCGCCGTCGGATCGCTGAGCAATATTGCGGATCAGGGGCTCGCGGCCGAAGAGGATCGCGCCTGCATCCACGAGCTCGACCTCGAAACCAACGCCCATCGTATCTTCGCTTCGGGACTGCGCAACCCTGTCGGCATGGCCTGGGACCAGCACGGCGGCCAGCTGTGGACCGTTGTCAATGAACGTGACGGGCTGGGGGACGAAACGCCGCCCGACTATCTCACCTCGGTCAAGGATGGCGGATTTTACGGGTGGCCTTATTGCTACTGGGGCCAGACGGTGGACGACCGGGTAACCCCTCCCAATCCCGAGCTCGTCGCTACCGCGACGCAGCCGGACTATGCCCTTGGCGGGCATACGGCCTCGCTCGGGCTGTGCTGGCTGCCCGAAAATACCCTCAACGGGTTGCCCGCCGGCATGGTGATCGGGCAGCATGGCTCGTGGAACCGCTCGAAGCTGAGCGGCTACAAGGTTGTGCTCGTGCCGTTCGAGAACGGCAAGCCCACCGGCCGACCGATCGACATTCTTACGGGCTTCCTCGCGCCGGACGAAAAGACGTCGAACGGCCGTCCGGTCGGGGTGACAATCGCCAAGGATGGCGCGCTCCTCGCTGTGGACGATGTCGGCGACGTCGTGTGGCGCGTCACAAACGCCTGAGGCACGACAGCGCACGCGGAACCCGAAGCTCCCGGGTTCCGCAGCTTCCGTAACGTCATAACATTGCAATACGCCGGCCTTAGCGTGCGCGCAGGGCGTTTCTCCAGTCATTGGCGGCCGGGCGGGCTTTTGTTCCGTGGCCTGTTCAAGTGACGGTGGCGCCCTTGATTGCGTGCTCTAGGGGGACAGGCCTCACTCAACCGCTAGAGCCGTTTCTTCTTTTTCAAGGATGGACGGCCATGAATGACCAAACTCCGACATTCAAGACACAAGGGCTCGAACACGCCGAATTCGACCCCACCAATCCCTCGGACAATCCGACGATGGGCGAGCTGATTTCGCGCCGGTTCTCCCGCCGCGGATTTCTGAAGGGTTCGCTCGCGACCACCGCAATCGCGGCGACCGTCAGCCCGCTGGCGTTGATGACCGCCGAAAAAGCGCACGCGCAGGAAGGCTCGGCGTTCAACTTCGCGGAGGTCACCGCCGGCGTTGACGCGGACCATCACGTGGCCGAGGGCTACAACGCCGACATTCTGTTCCGCTGGGGCGATCCGGTTCTTGCGGACGCACCGGCGTTCGATCCGGAAAACCAGACCGCCGCCGCGCAGGCGGGTCAGTTCGGCTACAACAACGACTTCGTCGGCTATGTCCCGCTCGAGGGTTCGTCCGAGCACGGGCTGTTGCTCGTCAATCACGAATACACCAACCCGCACCTGATGTTCCCCGGTCTCATCACGGTTGAAGGCGAGGAGGTCGTGCAGGGCCCGCTGTCCGAAGAGCAGGTCAATATCGAACTGATGGCCCACGGCGGCACCGTTGCCGAGATCCGCAAGGTGGACGGCAAGTGGGAACACGTGCGCGACAGCCAGTACAATCGCCGCATCACAGGCGAGACGGAAATGGAAATCACCGGACCGGCCGCCGGCCATGACCGTTTGAAGACGAGCGAGGACGATACCGGCACGCGCGTGCGCGGCACGCTCAACAATTGTGCCGGGGGCACGACACCCTGGGGCACTTACCTCATGGCGGAAGAGAACTTCCACGGCTATTTTTCCGGCGAACTGCCCGAAGGCCACCCGGAAGCCGCAAACTACGAGCGGCTTGGCGCGCCCGGCGGCTGGTACGAGTGGGCCAACTTCCACGACCGGTTCGACGTCTCCAAGGAGCCCAACGAGATGAACCGGTTCGGCTATGTGGTTGAGGTCGATCCGTTCGATCCCAATTCTGTGCCCAAGAAGCGCACCGCGCTTGGCCGGTTCAAGCATGAGGGTGCCGAATCCATCGTCGCACCGGACGGGCGTGTGGTGTTCTATTCGGGCGACGACGAGCGCTTCGACTATGTCTACAAGTTCGTAACCGCCGGCACCTACAACCCGGACGACCGCGCCGCCAACATGGACCTTCTGGACGAAGGCACGCTCTATGTTGCCCGCTTTGCCGAAGACGGCTCGATGGAATGGCTGCCGGTCGTTTACGGTGAAGGTCCGCTCACCGAAGAGAACGGGTTCGCGAGCCAGGCCGACGTCATCATCGAAACGCGCCGTGCCGCCGACCTTCTGGGCGCGACCAAGATGGACCGCCCCGAGGACATCCAGCCCAACGGGACCAATGGCCGCGTCTATGTGATGCTGACCAACAATACGCGCCGCACCGAAGACCAGATCGACGCCGCCAACCCCCGTGCCGAGAACGCCTTCGGGCACATCATCGAAATCATCGAGGCCGATGGCGATTTCGCGGCGACGACGGGGACCTGGGAAGTGCTGCTGCAGTGCGGCGATCCCTCGATCGCCGAGGTCGGCGCGACGTTCTCCACCGAAACGAGCGAAAACGGCTGGTTCGGCATGCCCGACAACGCGGCGGTCGACAGCGACGGGCGGCTCTGGGTGTCCACTGACGGCAACTCGCCGTCCGATACGGGCCGCACCGACGGGCTCTGGGCGGTGGATACAGAGGGTGAGGCGCGAGGCACGTCGAAGCTCTTCTATCGCGTGCCAGTGGGTGCGGAAATGTGCGGCCCCCAACCTACGCCCGACCTCACGACCTTCTTCGTTGCGGTGCAGCACCCGGCTGACGGCGGAGAGGACTGGGAAGGTCACGGCCGGCCGTCTTACTACGAGGACCTCTCGACCCGCTGGCCGGATTTCGATCCCGCCATGCCGGTGCGTCCGTCGGTGGTGGCCATCACCAAGGCCGACGGCGGCAAGATCGGCGTCTAATACCGCTTAACGGCATGGCCGCCGCGTACAAGCGCGGCGGCCTTTGCAAAAGCGCGGGCCGGGCCCATAGAGCGATTGACAAAGCGCCCCGCTGTCACTAACTACGTCCACCATTGCCCAGATGGCGGAATTGGTAGACGCGCTAGCTTCAGGTGCTAGTTCCCGTATGGGAGTGGAAGTTCGAGTCTTCTTCTGGGCACCAATCCTTCTTCGATAATGATCGGCCGGCGCCGGGTTCGGTTCGCCGTCCCGGAAGGGACGCGGGTTGGGGCGACGGCGTAAGCATCCGCTCAAGCAGCGCGGCCCGCTGGTCGCCGGCATCGGGGTGATCGCCGACCCTGCGATTCCCACCAGAGATCACGAGCGGCACACGTGATTGCCTTCAAGCTCGGAACGTCGGTCCGATACCATCCAGAAGCATATCGCGAGCGCGAGACGGCGCCTCAAGGCGGCCACCGCCGCACAGGCGGTTGCCAAGGCGGCGGTGTTGGGCGTTCTTGCGAACTGAGCTTGCAAGGTCAGTTCGCCCTTTGCACCGGCGCCCGGCTGTGGCATCACAGCCTCTGATCGGCCGGACTGGCCCCGCGGGCACTGCAAGAACAAGAGAGAGCGATGAGCGTTAGACTGCACAAGGGCGATTTGCCCGACCTTTCGCGTTATGGACGGCAAGTAGCCGTCGATACCGAAACGATGGGACTCAATCCGGCCCGCGACAGGCTGTGCGTCATTCAGCTCTCACCGGGGGACGGAACCGCGGACGTCGTCCAGATCACGCCCGGGCAAACCGATGCACCGAACATCAAAAAGCTCCTTGGCGACGAAAGCGTGACCAAGCTTTTCCATTTCGCGCGCTTCGACATGGCCGCGCTCTACAATGCGTTTGGTGTGATGCCGCAACCGGCCTATTGCACCAAGATCGCTTCGCGGCTGGTGCGGACCTACACCGACCGGCACGGGCTCAAGGATCTCGCGCGCGAGCTTTTGGGCATCGACATGAGCAAGCAACAGCAAAGCTCGGACTGGGGCGCGGATACACTGAGCCAGGCGCAGCTCGACTACGCCGCCTCGGACGTTCTCTACCTCCACGACATGCGCCGTCATCTCGACCGCATGCTGACCCGCGAGGGCCGCGCGGAGATGGCGCAAGCCTGTTTCGACTTCCTGCCCACGCGCGCGAAGCTCGATCTCGCCGGCTGGCCAGAAATCGACATCTTCGCCCACAGCTAGAGGGCAACTGCCTTGAGCGCAGCCCAGCCGGACATGAGCGAAGCGGTCTACCGCAATATCGCCCGGCACAACCGGGCGATAGCGGCGTTGCGGATCGCGGTGCCGGTTGCGGGGCTCATTCTGTTCTCGGTGCCTTTGATCCAGTTCGCACTTGGCGTTGTCGGGGAGACCATCGTCGTGGATGGTGCGGCGCTCGATGCCGATACCCTGGTTATCCAGTCCCCGCGCTTTGAAGGGCTCACCGCGGACGGCGCGGTCTACCGCATGGAAGCGGCGCGCTCGGAAAGCGATACGGGCAATCTCGACGTTTCGACACTTTATGACCTCACTATCGATCTCGACGGTGCGGCGGGGTATTGGGCCGAGGTCACCTTCTCGCGCGCGGAATGGACGATGAGCAGAGAATATCTGAGCTCGGATGAGACCGTTTACGTCGAGGATTCCACGGGCGCGCAAGGTGTGCTCGAGGGCGCCGAGGCCGACTGGCCGGCGCAGATCATCAAAAGCGACGGACCGGTACGTTTCACCTATGCTAACGGGTCCGAACTCAATGCAAACACGATGGTTCACGACATTGCCGCGGCAACGTGGCACTTTACCGGGCCGAAGGTCGAGATGCAGCCGGTAGCCGATGCCGGCACACCCAGGACAGGCGAGGTGACGGAGAACGAATGATGCGGCATTGGCCCGGTTTTGTAGCGCTCTGCGCGGTTCTGGCGGTTCTGCCCGTGTTGGCGCAGGAGTCGCAGGAGCTCACCCCTGCCCCCGACGCGGCGCCAGCGCAAGCGGGCGCGGCACCGCAGAATGATCCGCTTGGTGCCGACGCGCTTGCCGCCGATGCCGGGGAAACCGTCGAAATCACCGCGGACGATCTGCAGATTACCGAGGACAGCAATTCGGCCCTGTTCACGGGCAATGTCAGAATCATTCAGGGCAGCATGGAAATGACCGCCGGACAGGTCGACGTGCTCTATGGCGAAGGTGGCCCCTCGGATCTTGTGAGTTTCACCGCCTCGGGCGGGCGGGTGCGCATGATCACGGAGGATCAGACGGTGGACGGGAACAAGGCGGTCTACGACTTTGAAAACCGCATTCTCGTTTTCACGGGCGATGTCGTGGTGGTCAACGCTTCAGGCACGATCACCAGCGCCGAACTGATCATCGATACCCGCGCGGGCACCTCGCGCTTCGCCGGCGGCGGGGAAGGCGCGAATGACGGGCGCGTCACCGGCATTTTCACGCCCGGGAACGAGTAGGACATCCATGCGCAACGAAATGGCGCGCGACTGGCTCGTCGCGAACGGGCTGGCCAAGAGCTTCAAAGGCCGACAGGTGGTCGGCGACGTCTCAATAGCCGTAAAGCGCGGCGAGGCGGTCGGGCTTCTGGGCCCCAACGGCGCTGGCAAGACGACCGTTTTCACCATGATCATGGGGTTGGTGCCGCCCGACAGGGGCGAGGTCATGCTCGACGGGCATACGATCACGCACCTCCCGCTTTATCAGCGCGGGCGGCTGGGGATCGGCTATCTGCCACAAGAAGCCTCGATCTTCCGCGGCCTGTCGGTCAAGGACAATGTCCTTGCGGTGCTTGAGGGGCATATCCGGGACAGAAAGGCGCGCCATGCCCGGCTCGACGAGCTGCTCGAGGAGTTCCACGTCTCGCACCTGCGCGATTCGGACGCGCTGGCGCTTTCGGGCGGCGAACGGCGGCGGGTCGAGATCGCCCGGGCGCTGGCGGCCGATCCGAAATTCATGCTCCTCGACGAGCCCTTCGCCGGGGTCGATCCGATCGCGGTGGGCGATATCCAGGCGCTGGTGCGGCAACTCACCCAACGCGGCATTGGCGTGCTCATCACCGACCATCAGGTACGCGAGACCTTCCGGCTCGTCGACCGCGCGTATCTCATTCATGACGGGCATGTCATGATTCAGGGAACGCCGGAAACGATCATGGCCGATCCGGACGCACGACGCGTCTATCTTGGCGAGAGTTTCACGCTTTAGGCCACATATCGGGCCCTGTCATAAATCTGTCAGACATTATTTCTGGCACGAAACTTGTATAGCCCGCTAAAACACACTAGGGTCGGCGCCGTGATGGCGCGCAGGGGGTGCGCCGGGAGCAAGTGGGAAGAACCGAACGATGGCGCTTTCGCCGCGGCTGGAAGTCCGGCAATCGCAAAACCTCACGCTGACCCCGCAATTGATGCAGTCGATCCGGCTGCTGCAATTGAGTCATCTCGAACTCAACGCCTTCGTCGACGCGGAACTCCTGCGCAATCCGCTGCTTGACCGCGACGACGCGAGCGCCGACGCCGGGGACGCGTTGCCGCGCGAAAAAGATACCGAAATCGATCCTTACCGCGACGTCGTCGATCATGGCGGCCGGCTCGAAAGCGCGGTATCGATCGCCAACGGGTTCGACACCGACGTTGCCAATGTGTTTCCCGAACAGACCGGGCAGGATTCACTTTCGCAGGCGAGCGCGTGGCCGCAGGGCAAAGGAGGAGATTTTGGCGGCGAGGCACCCGATCTCGATCAATTCGTCTCCTCCCAGACCAATCTTGCCGATCACCTCTCCGAACAGGTCGGGCTCTTGATCAAGGATCCGGCGGAGCGGCTGATCGCGCGCAATCTCGTCGACAATCTCGACGAGCGCGGCTACCTCACGACAACATGCGCCCAGATTGCCGAACAGCTCGGCACCGACGTCGCACATGTCGAGGCGGTGCTCGAGAAAGTCCAGGGCTGCGACCCTGTTGGCGTCTTCGCGCGCGATCTAGCCGAATGCCTCGCCATTCAACTTGAGGACAAGAACCGGCTCGACCCGATGATGGCCGGACTGTTGCGGCATCTCGACCTTGTCGCGAGCCATGATTTTGCCCAGCTGATGCGGGCTACGGGGGCCGATCGTGAGGACATTCTCGATATGCTGGCGGAAATCCGCGAGCTCGATCCCCGGCCGGGGCGGGCATTCGACGGCGCGCCGATCCAGGCGGTCGTGCCGGACGTCTTCGTTAGGCGCGGCAACAGCGGCGCCTGGCAGATCGAACTCAATTCCGACATTCTGCCCAAGGTTCTGGTCAACCGCACGTACTACGCAACCGTTTCGAAAAAGACGCGCGACCAGAGCGAGAAAAGCTTTCTCGTCGACTGCCTGCAGACCGCGAACTGGCTTACCAAGAGCCTCGATCAGCGCGCCCAGACCATTCTCAAGGTGGCGAGCGAGATCGTCAAACAGCAGGACGGCTTCTTCACTTACGGCATTTCTCATCTACGGCCGATGACGCTCAAGACCGTGGCGAGCGCCATAGATATGCACGAGTCGACGGTTTCGCGGGTTACGGCCAACAAATACATGGCCACGCCGCGCGGGCTTTTTGAAATGAAGTATTTCTTCACAACGGCGCTTACGTCCGCGTCAGGCGGCGAAGATCATTCCGCCGAAGCGGTGCGTCACCGCATCCGGCAGCTCATCGATGCGGAAAAGCCCGATGCCATTCTTTCGGACGACACCATAGCGGACGTCCTCAAGAACGAGCAGGGCATCGAGGTGGCACGCCGGACGGTCGCAAAGTACCGCGAGGGCATGAACATCCCCTCGTCGGTTGTCCGCAGGCGGCAAAAAAAAGCGCAAATGGCCTAAGTGGCAGTTCATCGCGCAGCCGTTACGGGGAAAACCCCGACTCGGCCCGGTTCACGCCAAATGGTCTATTGACCCTTCCTGCAAATGCCTTCTACACACAACCTTCGAGGTAATTCAGGGAACACAATGGCAGACCGCGCCCATTCTTACGATTACGACCAGTTGCTGGCCTGTGGGCGCGGTGAGTTGTTTGGACCTGGAAACGCGCAACTGCCTCTGCCTCCGATGTTGATGTTCGATCGCATTACGCGGATCGATGACGACGGCGGACCGTTCGGCAAGGGGCAGGTGCGGGCGGAACTCGATGTCACGCCGGACTTGTGGTTTTTCCAGTGTCACTTTCACGGCGATCCGGTGATGCCGGGTTGCCTGGGACTCGATGCGCTCTGGCAAATGACCGGTTTCTTCCTCGGTTGGGGCGGTTCGCCCGGGCGGGGACGCGCGCTGGCGGGGGAAATCAAATTCACCGGCCAGATTACCACCGACGTCAAGCGCGTCGAATATGGTGTGGACATCAAGCGCGTCATGCGCTCGCGACTGACGCTCGGAATTGCTGACGGCTATGTAAACGCAGACGGCAAGCGCATATATGAAGCCAAGGATATGCGCGTCGGGCTGTTCACCGACCCCGGTGCGATGTAAGCCACGCGGCGAACCTGCCGCAGAAGCAGGGCTCCACAACCAGGTCACAAGGGAATGAGGCGGATATGAAACGCGTTGTGGTTACCGGTATGGGGATTGTCTCCTCGATCGGCGACAATCTTGAGGAGGTGCTTGCGAGCCTCAAGGCCGCACGCCCGGGGATATCCAAGGCGCAGGATTACGTCGATCTCGGCTTCCGTTGCCAGGTACACGGCGCGCCCAAGATCGACCCGTTCGAAATGCTCGACCGGCGCACGACGCGCTTCATGGCCAAGGGCGCGGCTTGGAACTACCTCGCCATGGAAGAGGCCATCAAAATGGCCGGGCTCGAGGAAACCGACATCAAGAACCCGCGTACGGGCATCGTGATGGGGTCGGGCGGACCGTCGACCCGCGCGGTCGTCGAGGCCGCCGATATCACCCGCGAACGCAAGAGCCCCAAGCGCATCGGCCCGCTTGCCGTGCCCAAAGCGATGAGTTCGACCGCTTCGGCGACGCTCGCGACCGCGTATGGCATCCTCGGGGTCAACTATTCGATCTCCTCGGCCTGCGCGACCTCGAAGCACTGCATCGGCAATGCGTACGAACAGATCCAGCTCGGCAAGCAGGACATCGTCTTTGCCGGCGGGCATGAAGATCTCGACTGGTCGATGTCGAACCTTTTCGACGCCATGGGCGCGATGAGCTCGGACTTCAACGACACGCCGGAAACCGCATCGCGCGCCTATGACAAGGATCGTGACGGTTTCGTCATCGCCGGTGGCGCGGGGGTTCTGGTCCTCGAAGAGCTCGAACACGCCAAGGCGCGCGGCGCCAATATCATTGCCGAACTGATCGGCTACGGCGCGACGTCGGACGGCTACGATATGGTGGCGCCGTCGGGCGAGGGGGCGGTGCGGTGCATGAGGATGGCGCTCGAAACCGTCAATATGCCGATCGACTACATCAACCCCCACGCGACCTCGACCCCTGTCGGAGACAGGAAGGAAATCGAGGCACTGCGCGAGGTTTTCGGCAACGAGGACAAATGCCCGCCGCTTTCGGCAACGAAGTCGCTCACCGGGCACTCGCTGGGTGCCACGGGCGTACAGGAGTGCATCTACTCGCTTTTGATGATGCAGAACCGCTTCATCTGCGAGAGCGCCAATATCCAGACGCTCGATCCAGAGTTCGAGGACATGCCGATCCTGCGCGAGCGCCGCGACGATGTGGATCTGGCTTGCGTGCTCTCGAACAGCTTCGGGTTCGGGGGGACAAACGCGACACTGGTGTTCAAGCATCCCGACGCGTGAGAATCACCGGTATCGCATCACGCGGGTTTCGCCGCTCCGCGCCGAGTAGATCAGGAGCTTGCCCAGGAGCGGCTCGCCGATCCCCGCGATCCATTTGATGGCTTCGTTGGCCATCATTGCTCCGACGATGCCCGGCAGGACATTGAGGACCCCGACTTCCTCGCAGGGCGGGCTGTCTTCCGGGCGGGGGTCAACCGGGTAGAGGGCGGCGAAGCTCGGCCAGGATTCGCCGGCGGCGTTGGTGAGAAACGGGGCGAGAACGGTCAACGACCCGTCGAACTGGCCCAGCGCACCGGTCACAAGCGGGATACGAGCGGCAGCGCAGGCGTCTGCGACTGCCTTTTTCGCAGCAAAGCTATCGGTGCCCTCGACGACGAGATCGTGTCCGGCGACGAGGTCGCCGGCGTTTTCGGTTCCGATTCGCGCGGACACGGCCTCAACCGCGATGTGCGGGTTGAGGGCCGCCGCGTGGTCCCGTGCGCGTTCGGCCTTGGCATGTCCGGCGTCGGCAGTCTCGTAGATCACCTGCCGCTGCAAGTTGGAGATGTCAACGGTATCGGGGTCGAGGATGGAAAGATTGCCGATGCCCGCGCCCGCGAGATAAGCGACGACGGGGGTGCCCAGCCCCCCTGCCCCGATCACCAGTACGCGCGCGGATTTGAGCTTCTGCTGGCCCGATCCGCCCATGTCCTTGAGAACGATATGGCGGGCGTAGCGGCGGGTTTCCTCAGGCCCAAGGTTCACTCGCGTGCCCCGATGGGCAAAGCGATGAATTTTCGATCGGGACCTTCGAAGCCATGCGACCAGACCGAGAGCACAGCGACGGCCGAATCGAGGTCGTAGGCCTCGAACGGCAGGAAGACGCCATAAAGCTTGTAGGTGATCGTGCAGCCCCGCGAGGCCGGTACGCGGGTATCGCGGTGGATTTCACGGGTTCCGGTCTTGTCTGTTAGCGCGAGAGCGTAGCCCATCGGCTCATCCCCGAACCAGTCGATGCAATCTTCGCCTGAAGGAGCCTTGAAGATATCAAGGCTGAGCTCGTATTCGCCCTCGGTTTCGGCCAGCCCCCAGGTGGGGATGCCGAAGTCGAGCGTGAGCCTCTCGTCGCTGAGTTCGCCATCGCCCAAAAGTGCGATCGGCACGGCGGGACGGGAAATTCCCAGCTCTGCGGCGGCCCCCGCCGCCGCCGTGCCGGCTTGCCCCCGCGCCTGCGGCAGCGTCGCTTCTTCGGATTGCATGCGGCCCTCGAAAGGAGAGCCGGCAGCGAAGGTGTCGGTATCGAGATCGATTATGAAGATTTCCGAGACGGGAAAGCCCGAACCATCCTGGACGACGAACTGCTCGAAAGCGAAGTAGCGGCCGTCCTGCGAATAGCCCAGCGCGTCGAACTGATACCGGTCCGCCGCCTGCGTCGGCACCGCGAATGCGACAAGGGCCAGCGCGAGGCTAACCGCCGGTGCCCGTGGACCCAAAGCCACCGCTGCCACGTTCCGTCTCCTCGAGCGTTTCGACTTCGACAAACTGGGTATCGGGCACCGCGGCGATCACCATCTGTGCGATGCGGTCGCCGCGGCGGATTTCGAAGGGTTCCCGGCCGTGATTGATGAGGACCACCTTGACCTCGCCGCGGTAGTCAGCGTCGATCGTGCCGGGTGCGTTGAGTACGGTCACCCCGTGCCTGGCCGCGAGTCCCGAGCGCGGGCGGACCTGCGCCTCGAAGCCGGACGGCAATGCGATCGCGAAGCCGCACGGCACCATGTCGTAGCCGCCGGGGGGCAGCACAAGCACCGTGTCTTCGCTTAACGCCGCGGCGAGGTCGTAGCCCGCCGCGTCCTCGCTTTGACGCTTCGGCAGGGGCAAGCCCCTGCCATGTTCGAGAAAACTCAGCGCAATCATATGTCCTATTTCTGCACCACCGCGTAGAGTTCGTCGGGCAGCTCCAGCGTGCCCTGCATCAGGTCGGCGAATGGGATCTGGTAGCTCGCGGCCATGCCATCTTCAGCAAGGTCCATGTTGGTGTCGACGATTTCGCCACCCGACACGTTGAAGGTAATGTAGTGGCCCTCGAACATGGCCGAGACCATCGCCATCATTTCGGCGTCCTGCTCCTCGCCCATGCCTTGGGAAATCTCTTCGTTGAGTTCGCCGGTGGGGAGGCTGACGCGGACCTGACCGTTTCCGATCGCCTCGATCCGGGGGCCACCGTCTTCGCCGTCGCCGAGATCGAGTTCGTCGAACGCGCCTTCGGAGGTCACGATGCATTCGGTGGTCGCGTCGCCCGCGACAACCTCTCCGTCGGGGCAGAATTCGTCACCGCCCTCGTCAGCTTGCTGCTCGATCATCGTGTAGACGTCGTTGGAAACCGACGTCGTCATCGTCGCCCTCCCGTCGGTTTCGCTCAAAACCTCAAGGTCCATCGTGACGTCCATGCACGCGGCCAGACCCAGGGTCACGGCCACAGCGCCGCCCAGCCGGGCGATCGGTGCGAAATTCATTCTTTTATGCCTCCGTCCACAAGCGTTGCGGGCGCATGGACGCCCATGTCTTTCCCGGCGCACTGTGGTCGGAATCCCGGCCGCTGGCAACCCGAACCATTCACTTGTCATTTAGCGAAAATGCGCGGCGATTTTCTGTGCGAGCCTTTGCGCGACAGCGGTTTTGGCCATCGCGCCCCAGGACGTGTGCCCGCTGGCGTCAAAAAAGACGATCTCTGTCGCATCCCCGCCGAAGACACCACGCTCGGCGCTGACGTCGTTGGCGAGCAGCCAGTCACAGCCCTTGGCGGCAAACTTCTCCCGCGCGCGGGCTTCGAGATCGCCAGTCTCGGCGGCAAAACCGATAACGAGTTCGGGGCGCCCCCCGGGCTCGAGCGCGGCAATGCGTTTCAGAATGTCGGGATTGGGCGCGAAGTCGAGAAGGGGCGGGTTCCCGCCGGAATCCTTCTTGATCTTGATCTGCGCGGGATTGGTGACGTGCCAGTCGGCGACAGCAGCGCAGAAGACTGCGACATCGGCGGGCAGCGCCGCGCCGACGGCGGCGTCCATCTCCCGCGCCGTCGTTACGCGAATAACCTCGCAGCCCCGGGGATTGGCGTACTCGGCCGGGCCGGTGACAAAGCTCACCCTGGCCCCCTGCGCGGCGAGCGCTTCGGCAATCGCCGTGCCTTGCTTGCCCGAAGAGGCGTTGGAGATGTAGCGGACCGGATCGATCGGTTCGCGCGTGGGGCCGGAGGTGACGATGACGTGCCGGCCTGCAAGCGGCTTGGCGCCGTCCGCGCCTTGGAAATGCGCCTCGATGGCCTCAAGAATGGCTTCGGGTTCGGCCATACGGCCCGGCCCGTATTCGCCGCACGCCATATCGCCTTCATCGGGACCCACGACGATGACCCCATCGTCGCGCAGCACTGTCATGTTGCGGCGCGTGGCGGCGGCTTCCCACATCCGTACATTCATCGCCGGCGCGGCCATGATCGGCGTGTCCGTGGCCAGAAGGCACGTCGATGCCAGGTCGTCGGCGAGACCGTGGGCGAGCTTGGCGAGGAGGTTCGCCGTTGCCGGCGCTACCACGATCAGATCGGCGGAGCGGGAAAGCTCGATATGACCGATCTCGGATTCCTGTGTGAGATCGAAGAGCTCAGTCAGCGCCGGTCTGCCGCTCAGCGCCGACACCGTCAGAGGCGACACGAATTCGGTGGCGCTCTCGGTCAAAATCGCCTGCACCGTTCCGCCGGCCCTCTGGATCAGCCGTATGAGCAGCTGTGCCTTGTACGCTGCGATGCCGCCGGACATTATGAGCAGAATATGCCTGCCATGGAGCATTGTTAGCCTCCCAAGAGCGTTGCGGCCATGAGGGCGATGGCAAGGGCCAGCGCAATAAGCGCACCCCATTTGAGTGCAACCATCACCCTATCACGCCGCCGGGCCCGCTGTTGGTCGGCTTCGATCTGCGCAAGCACGCGCTCAGCGCGCGCTGCAAGACCCGGCACGCGGGCGAAAAGCCCGGCGATCTCGCCGAAACTCTCGCGGGCGCGGTCGATGTGACCCAACGGGCCAACCTGGCGTCGGACCCAATCGCCGACCACGGGCTCTGCGGCGGTCCACATATTGAACCTGGGATCGAGCATGCGCGCTGTGCCTTCGACGAGCACCATGTTCTTTTGCAAGAGGACCAGTTCGGGCCGCGCGCTCATATTGAAGACCTCGGTGGTTTCGAGCAATTGCCCGAGGACCCTGGCCATTGAGATTTCGTCTGCGCCGCGGCCTACCAGGGGCTCGCCGATCGCACGGAGCGCCTGAGCAAAATCGTCGACGGACTGGTCGGCAGGTACATAGCCTATGTCAAAGTGCATCTGGGCGATGCGTTTGTAGTCACGGGTGATGAAGCCATGCAGGATCTGGGCGAGGAAGCGCCGCTCGGGTAGCCCGATCCGGCCCATGATGCCGAGGTCGACGGCGACGATGGCACCGGTCCGGGGGTCGGCGAAAAGGTTGCCCGGGTGCATGTCGGCGTGGAAGAATCCATCGCGGATGGCGTGTTTGAGAAAGCTCTGGATGAGCGTGATCGCCAGCTCGCTGCCGGCGAGTCCCGCCTTGGCAATCGCCTCGCTGTCGCGGACAGGGATGGCTTCGATCCAGTTGGTGGTGAGGACCGAGCGCGCTGTCTGGGCCCAATAGACCTCTGGCACACGGAAGCCGTCGTCCTCGGCATTGTTGTCCGCCATCTCCGAGATGGCCGCGGCCTCCATGCGCAGGTCCATTTCCAGCGTCGCCGACCGGGTGAGCGTATCGACGACGCGCTGGCCGTTGAACCGGCGGGCAGAAGGAACGAGCGTTTCGAGCGCGCGCGTGGCCGCGCGCATGCCCTGGAGGTCGCGGTGGAAGCGCTGGACGATGCCCGGACGCAGGAGCTTGACCGCCACGGTCCGGGTGGTGCCGTCGGACAGGGTCAGGGTCGCCTTATGGACCTGGGCAATCGAGGCGGCGGCGATGGGCTCGGAGATATCGGTCAGCGCGGCTGCATCTTCGCCCAGTGCCTCTTCGAGAAGACCCGGCACCAGCCGCGCATCGAAAGGCGGCATGGCATCCTGGAGCTGGGCGAGGTCGGCGGCCACATCCGGCCCAACGATATCGCGGCGCGTGGCGAGCAACTGCCCGAACTTGACATAGGTTGGCCCCAACCGGTTGAGCGCATTGGCGAGACGCGTGACCCTGCCGGTCTTGCGGACATCCCGCTTTTCGATCAGCCGCGCGCATTTGACGGCGAAACGGGCGGACGGGGGCAGAGGCTGGTTCTCGGCCAGCGAAAAGGCGCCCTCGCGCGCGAGAATGAAGCCGGCGCGGAGAAGCCGCAGATAAGCGAACATCTAGAGTTTCCAGGCTCCGTGCAGCGCGGCGATATTGCCCGAGAGGGCGTCGTGGGTGACCCTCTTGAACCCGGCGGCGGCGATCATGGCCGAAAAGGCCTCGGGATCGGGGAAATTGCGGATCGAATCGACGAGATAGCGGTAAGGTGCAGCGTCGCCGGTGACCATTTTGCCCATGGGGGGGATCACCACATCGGAGAAAAGATCATAGACCTTTTCGAGAACGGGGACATCGACCTTGGAGAATTCGAGCACCAGAAGCCGCCCGCCGCGCTTGAGAACCCTGTGGGCTTCGGCAAGCGCTTTTTCGATACGTGGCACGTTCCTTATGCCGAAAGCGATCGTATAGGCGTCGAAGCTCGCGTCCGCAAAGGGCAGTTCCTCGGCGTTGGCCTCGACGAATTCGACCTGCGCGGGGTAACGCCAGGATTTGGCGCGCTCGGCGCCGACGGCAAGCATGTCGGCATTGATGTCCGACACCGTCACATGGGCATAGCCGTGGCTGGCATCGAGGATGCGCATGGCTATGTCGCCAGTACCCCCAGCCATGTCGAGCACCCTATAGGGCCGGGACCCCGTCCTAGGCGGAGCGAGCCGGGCGACCATCGTGTCTTTCCAAACGCGGTGCACGCCGCCGCTCATCAGATCGTTCATCAGGTCGTACCGCTCGGCGACCTTGAAAAAGACCTCGTTGACCATGCCCTGCTTGTCCGCAAGCGGCACGGTGGCGGTGCCGAAATGGGTCGTTTCGTGCGTCTGGGACATGGCGGAGCACTCTTGTTCTTTTAAAAGCAACGTGGTTATGGGCTTGGGCCAACGATAACGCAAGCACGGCCGACCGCAAAAGGTTACCGCGCCGCAGCCCTGGCGGACCTTCCGAACCATGCCCGAGCTTCCAGAAGTCGAAACGGTAAGACGCGGTCTTGCGCCTTTTGTCGAAGGCGCGCGGATCGAAGCGGTAACGCTCTTTCGCCCGGACCTGCGCTTCCCGTTTCCTCCAGGATTCGCGGACGCGCTCATGGGCCGCACGGTGGTGACCACGGGTCGGCGGGCGAAATATCTGCTCTTCCACCTGTCCGACGGTGCGTTGTGGCTGGCGCATCTGGGCATGACGGGGGCGTTCTGGGTCAACGATACAGCCCTTGAGGAGCCCTCGCGGCGCTTCAGGAGCGAGGCCGGCGCCCGGCATGTTCACTTTTCAGCCCGGCTCCGCCATCCCGAGCGCGGCGCAGTCTCGCTTTATTATGGCGATCCACGCCGGTTCGGCTTCATGGCGCATTTTGGTCCCAGCGCCCCCAACCCCTATCTCGACCTTCTGGGGCCGGAACCTCTGGGCAACGCGCTGAATGCGGATTTTCTCGGGAGAGCGTTCATGGGGAAGAGGAGCCCCGTCAAGTCTGTCCTGCTCGACCAGCGGGTGATCGCGGGCCTGGGAAATATCTATGTGTGCGAGGCGCTCCATATCGCCGGTATCGCTCCGGCCCGCATCGCGGGGAGCCTTGCCACGAAGACCGGCAAACCCCGCCCCGCTCTTATGGCCTTGCCGGGTGCGATCAGAACGGTGCTCGAAGATGCGATCGCCGCGGGCGGCTCCACCCTGAGAGACTTCCGCAATGCGGACGGACGGCCAGGCTATTTCCAACACAATTTCCTCGTTTACGACAGGGAGGGCGAAGCCTGCCTCAAACCCGACTGCCCGGGCACGGTTAAGCGGATCGTGCAAGCGGGACGATCGAGCTTTTTCTGCCCTGTCTGCCAGCGTTGAAACAACCGCGCCGGCCTTGCTGGCGCGTCTTCGCCCGGCACGACAAAGTGCGTTGACTCTCGAACCTGCCGCTCCTATAGAGCAGCCTTCATCGGCGCCGGGACATCCCCGGCTCCTATTCCGGTTGTGCGCCCCAGGGTAGCACGCAAGGCATATCGCCACGAGGAAGTCGTAAAATGGCAAATACCCCTTCGGCCAAGAAGGCCGCCCGCAAGATCGAAGCCCGCACCAAAGTCAACATCGCCCGCCGCTCGCGCGTGCGCACTTATCTGCGCAAGGTCGAAGAAGCGATCGCTTCGGGCGACAAGGACGCCGCGACTGCCGCGCTCAGGGCCGCCGAGCCCGAGCTGCAGCGTGCCGCCGGCAAGGGTGTCTTTCATAAGAACCTCGCCAACCGCAAGGTTTCGCGCCTTGCCAAGCGAGTCAAAGCGCTGGGCGCATAAGGCCTTTTCAGGGCCGGTCAGGTATCCTGCCGGCCCCATATTCCCGATCCAATAGAATGAGTTTTCAGCCCCCGAGAGGGGGTTTTTTCGTCGTTCGGATTTCCGTAACAAATCCGTCACGTGACTGTCACCTTTGCGCCACGGGGCGGTTCGAATCGGCGCTGTCAGGAAAAAATTTTTGGCGCCTCAAATTTGGGCAGAGGGGCGATTCTTCAAGGAGTCCCATACCCTTAATTTTTGCTTTCCGAGCCCCTTCCGGGGGCGCTCAAAAATGACGTGAGAGTCAAGCCCATTTTTGACGAAATGTGCGGTTGTGCGCCAAAATTTGGCTGTCTAAAATGGCTTCATTGGATGACAACAAAAGCGGCGGGCATCCAAGTGAAACGACCGCCGTCCTGCCTAAAAAAGAGGGAAACATGATGCGCGGCTCCGGGGGTTCCATGCAATCGAGCACAGTCTCGGATGCGAAAGCCAAGCATCAGCTCCACGGCCGAGGCCGGGACTACTAGCCAGGTCGTTTCACATATAGTCCAAAGGCGCGTTCGCGCCGTTTTCAATTTGTTCGTTATTCTGATCTCCATCAATATCATTTGATGGGGCGTGAGTATTGTTGTCTGCGTTGGGGCGTATTTTGACGGAAAACACAGACCGCTCAACAACCGGGCGGCGCAACGGGGAAAGAGGCTCGAATATGGAATCGATCGCGTCAGCGGATCGCGACACATACCCAATCAAAAAAGCACAAGCGGATCTAAACCCGCGCGGCGAAACTGGGGCACAATGCGGGACAAAGACTATGACAACGGGCGATACCGAGCAGTTGTGGCTGCGGGTGCGCGCACGGCTGCGGGCGGCGGTCGGAGAAGACATTTTCACCTCCTGGTTCGCACGCCTTGCGCTTGAGGAAATCGTCGGCGACTTGGCGCATCTGTCGGTGCCGACGCGATTTTTGTGCTCCTGGATACAATCGAACTACGTCGAAAAAATCCTGGAGGCGTTCCGCGCCGAGGACGAGGCGATTTCGCGCCTGCATCTGACCGTGCGGATCAACGGGCAGGCGCGCCCGCGGCTCGTGGCCGGCAGCGACGTCTCGCCCGAACGCGTCGAAACCGCAGCGCAGGAGGCCGAGGTCCGTCCGGTCCCCGCCAGCTCGGCGGGTACGATGTTCGGTGCGGCCGGAGGTGCGCCGGCGGACGCGCTTTCGGGCAGCGCGCTCGACCGCAAGCTGACCTTCGAGACCTTCGTTGCCGGCGGCGCCAACGAAATGGCGCTCGGCGTCGCAAAGCAGGTGGCATCGGCAGCCGCGAACAATACGGTCACTTTCAACCCGGTCTATATCCATTCGACCGTGGGGCTGGGCAAGACCCACCTTTTGAACGCCATTGCCTGGGCTGCCGGTGCGTCCGATGCGGGCCGCAATATCGTGTACCTCACTGCCGACCATTTCATGTATCATTTCATTACGGCCGTGAAGCACCAGTCCGCTCTGGCCTTCAAGGAATGGCTGCGCCGGATCGACCTTCTTCTGATCGATGACATGCAGTTCCTGCAGGGCAAGTCGGCCACCGAATTCGGCCACACGCTCTCCTCGCTGATTTCGGGGACCAAGCAGGTGGTCGTTGCGGGCGACGCGCCGCCGCGGGATCTCGAAATGCTCGACGACCGCGTGCGGTCGCGGCTTTCGGGCGGCCTCGTCATCCCCATTGCGCCCTTCGATATGGATTTGCGCCGCGCCATCGTGCAGAAGCGGGCTGATCAGGCGTCGTCCCGATTTGCGGGGCTCGCCTTTCCCGCGCCTGTCATCGATTTCATCGCGCGCTGCATCGTTTCGCACGGACGCGATCTGGACGGGGCGGTCAACCGCCTGGTGGCGGCCAATCAGCTCACGGGCGAACCGATTACCGTCGGGCTTGCCGAAAAGACGCTGCAGGACCTGATCCGCAGCCGGGAAACGCCGCGGGTGAGGATCGAGGACATCCTGCGGATCGTGGCGCGGCACTACAACGTGCGTCGAACCGATCTGCTCTCCTCGCGCCGCTCGCGCGACGTGGTGCGCCCGCGCCAGATCGCGATGTATCTTGCCAAGGCCCTGACCTCGCGTTCGCTCCCCGAGATCGGGCGCCGGTTCGGCGGCCGCGATCATACGACCGTGCTTCACTCGGTGCGTAAGGTCGAACAACTCATGCGCGACGACGGAGATCTGACCCAGGAGATCGAACTCCTCAAGCGGATGCTCGAAGAATAGGGGATCGCTGGCGCCGCCCCCCGCCATCTAGCAAATCCTGCGGAAAATCCCCCACCCCGGCGGCCTGCGACGGGGTGGGGCCTTGCGTTTTCGGGCCAATGGGGGCAGGGTCTCCGCCCGGTGTTCTGCCGGGATTGCGGGCCGATGCCGGGCCGCGCTGCACCACGGGTTTCCTGAAGGGGTATGAATACGCGATGAAGGTCACGCTTGAGCGCAACCACTTGCTGAAATCGCTTGGCCATGTGCACCGGGTCGTTGAGCGCCGCAACACCTATCCGATCCTCGCGAACGTGCTGATGAGCGCGACGGCCGAAGGGTTGGATTTGAGGGCGACCGATCTCGATATCGAGGTGACTGAGACCGTTCCCGCCATGACCGGCACGCCGGGCGTCACAACCGTGCCCGCGCACACGCTTTACGAAATCGTGCGCAAGCTGTCGGACGGGGCAGAGGTCGTGCTCGAGACCGACGGCGCGGACCAGATGTCGATCACCTCGGGCCGCTCGCGCTTCCACCTTGCCTGTCTCAACCCCGACGGCTTCCCCGACCTCAAATCGGGCAGCTTCACGCATACGTTCTCGATCCCTGCCGAAGCGCTCAAGGACCTTATCGAGCGCACGCAGTTCGCGATTTCCAATGAGGAAACGCGGTACTACCTCAACGGTATTTTCATCCACACGATCGACGCCGGCGACGGCATTGTCATGCGCGCGGTGGCAACCGATGGGCACCGGCTCGCGCGGGTTGAGGCCGAGGCGCCTTCCGGATCGGCCGGGATGCCGGGGATTATCGTGCCGCGCAAGACGGTTTCGGAGGTCTTGAAGCTGCTGGACGGCGTCGAGGGTGATGTCGAGGTCGAGCTTTCGGACACCAAGATCCGGTTCACGCTCGGGGGCGTGGTGCTTCTTTCGAAGCTCATCGAGGGCAGCTTCCCCGACTATGAACGCGTGACGCCGAAAAACAACGACAAGCTTTTACGGGTGGACCGCGACGGCCTCGCCAAGGCGGTCGACCGTGTTTCGACGATTGCGTCCGAACGCGGCGGCAAGGCGGTGAAGCTCTCGCTGTCCGAAGGTATGCTGGAGCTGTCGGTCACCAATCCCGATCACGGCACCGCCAATGAGGAACTCGCCGTCGAGTTCGACGTCGAAGCGTTCGAGATCGGCTTCAATGCACGCTATCTGCTCGAGATCATCTCCCAGATCCGCACCGAGAACGCGCTGTTCCTTTTCAACGACGCGGGGTCGCCCACGCTCGTCAAGGAAGACGGGGAGACCCAGGCGCAGTTCGTTCTGATGCCGATGCGGGTGTAGCCCGGCGGGCGGTCCATGCCCCAGCGCTACATCTCGCGGCTCAGGCTCACCAGTTTTCGCAACTACGCGAGCGCCGCGCTCGACCTTGCGCCGCGTCATGTGGTGCTGACGGGCGAGAACGGCGCCGGCAAGACCAATCTCATTGAAGCTGTGTCTTTGCTCTCGCCGGGCCGGGGATTGCGGCGGGCGCCGTTCGATACGCTTGCGCTTTCGGGTTCGGATGGCAATTGGGCGGTCGCGGCGAGCATCGAAACCGAATACGGGCCGGTCGATATCGGCACAGGAGCGGCCGGGGATGCGGGGTCGCGGCGCGTGCGGATCAACGGCACCAACGCCTCATCGGTGACGCAGATGAGCGAATATCTGCGCCTGTTGTGGCTCACACCGGCCATGGACGGACTTTTTTCCGGCCCGGCGTCCGAGCGTCGGCGGTTCTTCGACAGGCTGGTGACAACGCTCATTCCCGGGCATGGCGCCGCAGTTGCCGATTTCGAAACCGCCATGCGCCAGCGCAATCGGCTTCTGGACGAGAACGGTGACCCGGCGTGGATGTCGGCGATCGAGGCGCAGATGGCCGAATACGCCTCGGCGGTCCATTTTGCACGCACGGACTCTCTCACCCACCTGCAGGCGCTGATGGCGTCCTCGGTCGCCGACACGGGCTTTCCCGAGGCGCTCCTCGATCTTTCCCCACTGCTCGAAGACGCCGAGCCCAAAACGGCCTCCGAGCTCGAAGGCGAGCTGGCTCTGCGCTGGAGAGCATCCCGCGCGCTCGACCGTGCCGCGGGGCGGACCACACTGGGGCCACACAGGGTCGATTTTTCGGTCACTCACCGGCAAAAGGGCATGCCGGCGGGGTTGTGTTCAACCGGAGAGCAAAAAGCGCTGCTGATCGGTCTGGTGTTGATCCACGCGCGGCTGGTAAAAGAGATGACAGGCATCGCGCCCTTTCTGCTGCTCGATGAAATTGCCGCGCATCTCGATCCAAAGCGTCGCGCAGCGCTTTTCGACGCGCTGGATAAGCTCGATACGCAATGCTGGATGACGGGCACGGACCCGGTGCTTTTCGCCGATCTGGGGGCGCGGGCGCAACACTTTGCCGTTGCGAGCGGCCAATTGCACCAAACCGGTTGAAAATCGGCGATTTTTGCCCATTTAAGATCTAGAATTTCCGGCAAATTGCTTTGGGAAAACGAGGGGATCGGCTACAACGGAACGGTCCCCAACAAAGGCTGATTCTCGAGCTTCATGAGCGATATTTCGAACATCTCCGGTGAACCCGAATACGGCGCGGATTCGATCAAGGTCCTGAAGGGCCTCGATGCGGTGCGAAAGCGGCCAGGGATGTATATCGGGGATACCGATGACGGCACCGGCCTGCACCACATGGTCTATGAGGTCGTCGACAACGCGATCGACGAGGCGCTGGCGGGACACGCCGACCTCGTCACCGTCACGCTCAATGCCGATGGTTCGGTGACGGTTACCGACAATGGCCGCGGCATCCCCACCGACATCCACAAGGAAGAGGGGATTTCGGCGGCCGAAGTGATCATGACCCAGCTTCACGCGGGCGGGAAGTTCGACCAGAATTCCTACAAGGTTTCCGGCGGGCTGCACGGCGTGGGCGTTTCGGTCGTCAATGCGCTTTCGGTATGGCTCAAGCTCAAGATCCGCCGCAACGGCAAGGTCCACGAGGTCAGCTTCACGCATGGCGTCGCCGACAAGCCGCTCGAAGAAATGGGAACTTATGAGGGGCGCTCGGGGACCGAGGTGACCTTCATGCCCTCGACCGACACTTTCACGATGGTCGAGTTCGACTACAAGACGCTCGAACACCGGCTGCGCGAACTGGCGTTTTTGAACTCGGGCGTGCACATCATCCTCAAGGACAAGCGGCATCCCGAGGTCGTTGAGACCGACATGCTCTACGAGGGCGGGCTTGAGGCCTTCGTCAAATATCTCGACAAGAACAAATCGCCCCTGCTCGACACGCCGATAGCGATCGTTGCGGAAAAAGATGGGATCACGGTCGAAGTCGCCATGTGGTGGAACGACAGCTACCACGAGAACGTGCTGTGCTTCACCAACAACATCCCTCAACGCGACGGTGGTACGCATCTTGCCGGCTTGCGCGGCGCGTTGACCCGGCAGGTGACGAGCTATGCCGACCAGAGCGGCATCTTGAAGCGCGAAAAGGTGTCGCTCACCGGCGACGATACTCGCGAGGGGCTCACATGTGTCCTCTCGGTGAAGGTGCCCGATCCGAAATTCTCGTCCCAGACCAAGGACAAGCTGGTTTCCTCCGAAGTGCGGCCGGTGGTCGAGAACGTTGTCAACGACAAGCTCTCCCAATGGTTCGAGGAGCACCCCGCCGAAGCCAAGACCATCGTTTCCAAGGTCGCCGAAGCCGCTTCGGCGCGCGAAGCAGCGCGCAAGGCGCGCGAGTTGACGCGCCGCAAATCCGCGCTTGAGATTTCCTCGCTGCCAGGCAAGCTCGCGGACTGCCAGGAGCGCGATCCGTCCAAGGCCGAAATCTTCATTGTCGAGGGCGACTCGGCGGGCGGGTCGGCCAAGCAGGGCCGCGACCGTGCGACCCAGGCAGTGCTGCCGCTCCGCGGCAAGATTTTGAACGTCGAGCGCGCGCGGTTCGACCGCATGATCTCGTCCGACCAGGTCGGCACGCTCATTACCGCGCTCGGGACCGGGATCGGCCGTGAGGAATTCGACCCGGACAAGCTCAGATACCACAAGATCATCATCATGACGGACGCCGACGTTGACGGCGCGCATATCCGTACGCTGCTGTTGACGTTCTTTTACCGGCAGACCCCCGAACTCATCGAGCGCGGGCACATCTATATCGCCCAGCCGCCGCTCTATAAGGTAACGCGCGGGAAGTCGGAGCAGTATTTGAAGGACGAACGGGCGCGCGAGGATTACCTGCTCTCGGGCGGCGTCGACGACGCTGTCCTGACGACACGGTCAGGGTCTTCGCACGCGGGCGCCGATCTTCTCACGATCGTTGAACAGGCGCGCGATCTCTACCATCTGATCGACGCCCAGAACACCAAATACAACCGGCAGATGATCGAGCAGGCCGCGGTTGTCGGTGCGCTCGATCCGCAGGCGATGGACGATACGGCCGCCGCACAACACCTCGCGCAGCGCGTTGCCAACCGGCTCGACCGCATGTCCGACGAAACCGAACGCGGCTGGACGGGCACACTCGACGGCGAAGGCGGGTACGTCTTTTCGCGCGTGGTGCGCGGGGTCACCGAAGCCCATTCGCTCGACGCGGCGCTTCTGGGCTCGGCAGACGCACGCAAGCTGCGCTCGCTGGCGGGCAAGCTCGACGAGATTTATGGCGGTGTACCGACCCTGACGCGCAAGGATACGATGACCGAGATTTACGGTCCGCGCTCGCTTTTTTCCGCGGTGATGGCGGCGGGTGGCAAGGGTGTGTCGATGCAGCGCTACAAAGGCCTGGGCGAAATGAACGCGGAGCAGCTTTGGGAGACCACGATGGACCCCAATGCGCGCACGCTCCTGCAGGTCAAGGTGGACCAGAGCGACGACGCGGATAACATCTTCACCCAATTGATGGGCGACCTCGTCGAGCCGCGCCGGGATTTCATACAGGACAACGCGTTGGCGGTTTCGAACCTGGACGTCTGACCGGCCCGCGTTACGACCTGCCGGTGCAGATGCGCAACACTAGGCGTGTTATGGGCCAAATTGGCCTAGCCGCTTGCATAAGGCCGCTTTACCTCACATAAACCGGCCACATTTAGGCTCAATAGCAGAGCCTTGATTTGGCCTGCCGCGTGTCCATGCGCGAGCACTGCCGGCGATTGAACGGAAGGGACGCCACGCAATCGCCATATCTGCCCGGAAAGTGAGCTCTATGGACCTTCGTCTGTCTCCCGAAGACCGTATCGACGCCGGCAAAAAAGGCGGCAATGGCGCCGGCGCGGCGGGTAAAGCCGCGCGTGCGGAAAAGCCGCAGAAGGCGCAGAAGCCGAAAAAGACGCCCAGGGGCAAACCAGCGAAGACCAGGAAGCGGCGCGGCGGCCTGGGCGGATTTCTCGTCGGCGCGATCTATTTCTGCTTCACCATGGGCATTCTGGGCGCAATCGTGGTGGGCGGCATCATTTTCTACTACGGCCGCGAGCTCGGCGCGCCCAATACCTGGGAGGTGCCGCAGAGGCCGCCCAATATTCAGGTGCTTGCGTCGAACGGCCAGTTGCTCTCCAACCGCGGGCAGACCGGCGGCGAGGCGATCGCCTACCACGAGTTGCCGTATTATGTGCCGCTGGCAATTATTGCGAACGAAGACCGGCGGTTCTATTCGCATTTCGGTGTCGATCCGATCGGCCTTGCTTCGGTGGCGGTGGAGTCCCTGCGCGCGGGCGAACTCACGCGCGGTGCATCCACGATTACCCAACAGGTGGCCAAAAACCTGTTTCTCACACCCGACCAGACGCTTGGTCGTAAGGTGCAGGAAGCGCTTTTGGCGCTGTGGCTCGAGCAGAACTACACCAAAGAGCAGATTCTCGAACTCTATGTGAACCGGGTGCATTTCGGCTCCGGAGCGACAGGGATCGAGGCGGCGGCACAGACCTATTTCGGGATTTCGGCACGGAATCTTTCGCTCGGGCAGGCCGCCATGCTCGCGGGCATTCTGCCCGCGCCGTCGGCCTACAACCCCAAGAACTACCCCGAGCGCGCCATCGAGCGGCAGCGCCTGACGCTCGCGAATATGGTACGCGAGGGCTTCATCACCCAAGAAGAGGCCGACGCGGCTGCGATCGATCCCTCTCGGACGAGCGTGCCGACGCGGCAAGCGGGCGCCGAGTACTACGTGGCCGATTGGGTGGAAACGCTGATGAACGCCTATCTGGGCGAGGTCAACGAGGATGTGATCGTCCACACGACCATCGACTGGGATCTGCAAAAACACGCCGAGTTCGTGATCAAAGAAGCGGTAAGCCAGTACGGCGCGGATCGCAATTTCGACCAGGCCGCGCTTGTTGCGATGGATACCGAAGGCCGGGTGCGGGCGCTTGTGGGGGGCGTGGACTACAATCAGAGCCAGTACAACCGCGCGGTGACGGCGCGGCGGCAGCCCGGTTCGAGCTTCAAGCCATTCGTCTATCTCGCCGCGCTGCAGCAGGGCTATACGCCCGACACGGTGATGGTCGACGAGCCGATCAACTATAATGGCTGGTCCCCGAGCAACTACGATCGCCAGTATCGCGGCCCGATGCTGTTACGCGATGCACTCGCCAAGTCGATCAACACGATCGCGGCACAGCTCGCCATCGATATCGGACCGGAAAACGTCATCGAGACCGCGTACCGGATGGGCTTTTCCTCCAATTTCCAGGCTGTGCCTTCGATCGCGCTGGGCACACAGGAGGTTTCGCTGCTCGAACTGACGGCAGCTTACGCGCCCTTCGCCAATGGCGGGCAGGGCGTCATCGCCAATGTGATCACGCGGATCACGACGACCGATGGCGAAGTCCTTTACGAGGCCGTTCCCTCCGGGCCGGGGCAGATTCTTACCGACGAGCAGGTGGGGATGATGAACGACATGCTCCAGACAGGCGTGCAGGAAGGCACATCGACCCGTGCGGCGATTCCCGGCTGGCCCATGGGCGGCAAGACCGGCACGACCCAGAGCACGCGCGACGCCTGGTTCGTGGGCTATACGGCAAGCTGGGTCGGCGGGGTGTGGATCGGGAATGACGACGACACCTCGACGGCCGGGCTGACAGGCGGCACTGTGCCGGCTGAAATCTGGCGCAATTTCATGGTCGAGGCGCACGAAGGACTGTCCGTCGCCAATTTGCCCGGTCACTACGTTCCCCTTGCGCAGCGCGTCGCCCAGCCGCCCGAAGGCCAGGCACCGGCAACCGGCGGGCAGCTTGTCGGGCCGACCAACGATCCTGTAGGCGGCCTGCTCAATTCGATCTTTGGCGGGCAGTAGGGGCGGGCCTGCAAACGGCGCCGGGTCGGATGCGGTCCGGCGCGAACCCCTTGTTGGAGGCAATTGATCCGCACCAGAACTGGTCCCGGACCGCATCCGAGCCTGAAGCTATCGCGCCCGTGTTGCAATGTTATGACATAACATGACACTTGGGATGGTCAGTCGATTGCCATCAAGGACTGGCCGTTCGCCTTGAGCCACGCTTTGCCGCGTTCATAGTCCGGCAGGGTACGCGCGAGGGTACGCCAATAGGCCGGAGCGTGGTTCATCTCGAGGATGTGGGCGACCTCGTGTGCGGCGACATAGTCCAGGACATAGGGCGGTGCCATGATGAGGCGCCAGTTGAAACTGAGCGTGCGCGTGGACGAGCATGACCCCCAGCGGGTCGACTGATCGCGCATGCGGATCGCCGCGATCGAGACGCCGAGATTTGCAGCGTGAATTGCACACCGCGCTTCAATATCCGCACGCGCCTCGCGTTTGAACCAGTCGACGAGCCGCCGCTTGAAATGATCCGCCCCCCCAGGGACCGAAAGGATGGGGCCATCGGACCCGTCTGTGCGCTCGACCGTTCCGCGCAAGGCTTCGCGGACCAGAACCGTGTGCTCGACGCCGCGCAGCGGCACCCTGGCGCCATCGCCTAGCCTTGCGACACCATCGCGCTTTTCGAGACGCTTGGAGAGCCAGCCGCGATTGCGTTCGAGAAAGGCTTGCGCCTCCTTCCAGCGTCCCGAGGCGGGGAACGTGAGTACGGGCTCGCCCTTGCGCGAGACCGTCAACCGGTAGTGCCGGGCGCGCGGATTGACCCTCACGCTCACCGCGACTGCGACGCCGCCTATAACGAGTTCTGTCGTATCAGGGATTTTTGCGGCGCGCAGGAGACCCAGGGCCATGCGGTATACCCTCGATGTGCGAATCGGTTCGAGCCAGTATGGACCAGCTTGGTGTCCGGGAGACAGAAAAACGGCGCACGCCAAGGGGAAGCGTACGCCGTCTTCTCACGGCCCCGGCGGAAAGGCTCCGGGGCGGGGGTCCGGCAGGGGCGGGAGGCTCATCCCCTGTCATATGCGCCGGACTTAGCTCGTTCGTCTTCAGTACTGGTGGGGCTGATCGCCGCCTTCGTTGCTTTCGGGGCGGTTGCGGCGTTCGCGCATGAAGCGGTCGAACTCCTCGCGGTCCCGCGCCTTGTGGAGGTTGTCGAGGTATTCCTCGAACGCGGCGCGCTCTTCGTCGAGCCGGCGCCGTTCCTCTTCGAGACGCTTGAGCTGTTCTTCGCGATAGTCGTCGAACGCGGCGTTGCCGGTCCGGTCGAAACCGCGGTAGTGGCGGCCATGACAGTGGTGGCGAGCCGCCTTCTTGGCTTTCCAGTGCTCGCGCTGGTTATGGACCCAGCTTTCGGCCTTCTCTTTCGAGCCGCCGAAATACTCGCCCCAAAGGATATAGGCGAGCATCGCTGCGCCCAGGGGCCAGAAGATAATGAAGCCCAGAACCATCAAAGCGATGGTGATGGGCGACCATTCAGGTTTGATAATCGCAGTGCTCATTGTCCGTCTCTCCAGGTTCGAACACGATTATAGCTGGGGTCGTCAAATCCGCGGTCAAGGCGCCAATATGCGATTTCTGGCCCTTGAAATCCTGTGCTAGAACGCCCATAGGCCCGGCCTGCCGGGCGCCTGGCCCAGATTTCCGAGTGGTTTTTCATGTACCCATTGGCCGATAGCGACGCGCATGCGCTCGCCCATCCTGCCCATCCTCTAAGGCTCGACACCCTTATCCTGCTGCGCTGGCTTGCGATCGCGGGGCAGGCGGCGAGCGTGCTCTTTGTCCATTACGGGCTCGGCTACCCCCTGCCGCTTGTCGCGTGCCTGACGCTGATCGGGCTTTCGGTACTGCTCAATGTCGGGCTCTTGATCCGATTCGGGCCCGCACACCGGCCCGGGCGGCGGCTTGCGTTTCTGCAACTGGCCTATGACTGTCTGCAGGTGGGCGGACTGCTCTATCTCACCGGCGGGCTGGGCAACCCGTTTGCGCTCTTGCTGATCGCCCCGGTTTCAGTGTCCGCCTCGGTGCTGCCGCAGCGCGAAACGGTGCTGCTGGCCGTTCTTGCCGGTGCGATTGCGACGGCGCTGGCGGTCTTCCATCTCCCGCTGCCCTGGGACCCCGCCGCGCCCTTCGTGCCGCCAACAATCTATCTTGTGGGCATGTGGGTGGCCGTTCTGTGCGGCGTGGCGTTCGTTGCGGGGTATACGGGTAAGGTCGCGCACGAGGCCCGCCAACTCGTCGACGCGCTGACGGTGACCGAGCTTGCGCTTTCGCGCCAGCAGCAGCTTTCCGCGCTCGACGGGCTCGCAGCGGCCGCGGCGCATGAACTGGGCACGCCGCTGGCGACGATCGCGCTGGCAGCCAAGGAGATGCGCTCGGACGCGCCGACGCAGGAAATGGCCGAAGATATCGACCTTATTCTGGACCAGGTCGCGCGCTGCCGCGCGATTTTGGGCAAACTGCGCAGCCTCAAGCCGGGCGGGTCGGATATTTTCGATCATGCCTCGCTTTCGGACATCGTCGCCGAGCTCGCCAAACTACACGAGCATTCGAGCGCGGGGGCAGGCAAGTCAATCGCGCTTTCAAAGTCCCAGCATGGCGGGCCCGAGCCGGTGATTGCGCGCAATGTCGGGCTCTTGTACGGACTGGGGAACCTCATCGAAAACGCCGTGCAGTTCGCGCGCGAAAAGGTCTCGATCAGCGCAGGCTGGGATGGGTCGCGCGTGGTGATCACCATCACCGATGACGGGCCGGGATTTCCCCCCGATCTCCTGAGCCGGCTGGGTGAGCCCTACCTCACCACGCGCTGGCGCGGCGGGGACGCCGATCCGCGTCCGGCCGAGGGCGCAGGCGGGCTGGGGCTCGGGGTTTTCATCGCGAAGACCTTGCTCGAGCGGACGGGCGCGCGGTTGCGCTTTTTCAACGCGCGGGCAAACGGGCACGCCTGTGTCGAGATTTCGTGGTCGCGTGCGGCGCTGGTCGAGGAGCCGTACCAATAGGCCGCACCGGGCGGCTTTGACCTTTGGGGCGTTATTCGCCATATAAAGGACGGCGAGAGGAAAACGATAATGACCGATTTGACCGACCTTGCTGACGAAGCCCGAACACTCTTGCTCGTCGACGACGACAGGCCGTTCCTGACGCGGCTCGAGCGCGCTATGGACAAGCGCGGATTCATCGTATCGATCGCAGACAGCGTCGCGGCGGGGTTGGCGGCCGTCAAATCGGCCCCGCCAGCGTTTGCCGTCGTCGACCTGCGGCTCGAAGACGGGAACGGGCTCGAGGTGGTTTCCACCTTGCACGAACGCCGCCCTGACGCCCGTGCCGTGGTTCTGACCGGCTATGGCAATATCGCCACTGCGGTCACGGCGGTCAAACTGGGTGCCGTCGACTATCTCGCCAAACCCGCGGATGCCGACGATATCATCAAGGCACTGCTTGCGGACGAAGAGATCAAGCCCGAGCCGCCGGAAAACCCGATGTCTGCGGACCGGGTGCGCTGGGAGCACATCCAGCGCGTTTACGAGTTGTGCGACCGCAACGTCTCGGAAACCGCGCGCCGGCTCAACATGCACCGCCGGACGCTGCAACGGATCCTCGCCAAGCGCGCGCCGCGCTAGTTCCGCCCCCGAAAATCCGGAGTTTCTTATGACCGTCACCCTGTCCTTCCACGGTGCCGCAGGCACAGTCACGGGCTCGTGCTACCGGATCACGCACGATGCCGGCACGTTCCTTGTCGATTGCGGGCTCTTTCAGGGCAACAAGACGGTGCGGGCGCTCAACGAAAAGCCGTTCCCCTTTTCTCCCAAGGACATGGATTTCGTCCTTCTGACCCATGCGCATATCGACCACGTCGGGCTGGTGCCCAAACTCTATAAAGGCGGCTATCGTGGGCCGCTGCACGCGACGGCGCCGACGCTGGGGTTGATCGAATTTCTTCTGCCCGATTCCGCCTCGATCCAGGAAAGCGAGGCGGAGCGCGAGAACCGCAAACGCCAGCGCCAGGGCGAGCCGCCGGTCGAGCCGCTTTACAGGCTCAAGGACGCAGAGCTGGCGCTCGACCATGGCCAGGCGCACGCCTATGGCGAATGGTTCTCGCCCGGCGGCGGAGTGCGGGCGCGGTTCTGGAATGCCGGGCATATCCTGGGCTCGGCCTCGATCGAGCTCGAGATCGCGGACGGCGAAAAGCCGGTCAGGATTCTCTTTTCGGGCGATATCGGGCCGGACGAGAAAGCGTTTTACCTCGAACCGGACAGCCCGCACGACCTCGACTACGTGGTGTGCGAATCCACCTATGGCGGGCGCGACCGTGTCGATTATACACTTGAGGCACGGCGTTCGGCTCTTGGTGAGGAACTCAACGCGGCGCTCGAGCGGGGGGGCAATGTCGTAATTCCGGCCTTCGCCGTCGAGCGTAGCCAGGAGCTGCTGCACGACATCGGCGTCCTGATCAAGGACGGCACGATCAACCCCATGGCGGTTTTCCTCGATTCACCGCTCGCGCGCCGGGTAACCGGCGTATTCCGCAATTTCGCGCATCAGTTCGAGGATACCGAGTTGAGCGCCGAGGAGCTTTTCGCCGACAAGCGGTTCCGGATCATCGAGACGGTGGACGAATCCAAGGCGATCAACATGATCCATGGCGGCGCGATCATCATCTCGGCGTCGGGCATGTGCGATGCGGGAAGGGTCAAGCACCACCTGCGCAACAACCTGCCGCACCACGACGCAACGGTCCTGTTCGTCGGGTATCAGGCGAAGGGTACGCTCGGGCAGGTGATCCAGGACGGCGCCGACGAAGTCCGTATTCACGGCCGCGAAACGGTGGTGCGGGCGACAATCCGAACGATCCAGAACTATTCGGCTCATGCCGACCATGGCGAGCTTGTGGCGTGGGTCAAAGCGCGGCTGCCCGTACACGGGTCGGTTTTCCTGACCCATGGCGACGACGAGGAACGCGAGGCCTTTGCCGCCGCGCTGCTCGAGGTCGGGCTCTCCTCGGACCAGGTCATCCGGCCCGAGCTCGACGATCTCGTCGAGTTGCCCGCAGGGGGCGCGGGCGCCGCAATTCCCTCCGAGCGGCCGCGGATCGATCCGGGCCAGATCGCCCATGACTGGCATAATTCCTATGCCGAATTCATCATCGAACTGAGTCACAAATTGCGTGAGGCGCCTGACGACACGGCGCGGCAAGCTGTGATGGATGCGGTGAAGGACGCGCTCGACGAAGCGCGGTAAGGGCGTGCCTCCCCTCTCCCGCAAGGAGAGAAGGGAAGCGTAGGCGCCCTAGCTCATTCGGCCGCCTGCTGTCCGGATGGCCCTTCGTGCGGGGCCGTTGCGGAGGCTTCCGC
This sequence comes from Pelagibacterium xiamenense, assembly GCF_021166475.1. GTDB lineage: Bacteria > Pseudomonadota > Alphaproteobacteria > Rhizobiales > Devosiaceae > Pelagibacterium > Pelagibacterium xiamenense. The sequence goes on along the minus strand of NZ_JAJOYS010000001.1, from coordinate 246,175 downwards.
CTTGGGGCCGGCGATCATAAGGCGCTGCTTGCGCTTTCTGCGGGTGATGCGGACCTGGCGGACACGACGGGCGTCTGCGCGGGTGATTTCCAGCTCGAAGCCCTTGAGTTTCGAGATGACCTCGCCGCGTACGGGCACGCGGCCCACGAGCGCGAAAACGAGGCCGCCAAGCGTATCGACATCCTCGGCGACCGCGCCAGGGTCGAAATCGGGCCCAATCGTCTCGGCGAGTTCAGAAAGTTCGATGCGCGCGTCGGCGAGGAACATGTCCTCGTTGAGCGGCTTGAGCATCGCGGCTTCGTCCTCGTCGTGCTCGTCCTCGATGTCACCGACGACCGCCTCGAGCAGATCCTCGATAGTTACGAGCCCGTCGGTGCCGCCATATTCGTCGACCACAACCGCCATGTGCATGCGGGTCGCCTGCATGGACTGGAGAAGGTCGATGACCGGCATCGAGGGGGGCACAAAGAGTACCCTGCGCACGAGATCGTGCTTGCCGATCTTCTGCTTGAGCGCCGGTGTGGTGAACTTGACCGGGCTCGCCGGCGCCCCATTCCCATTGCCGTTGGCGCTGCCATTGCCGTTGGCGGCGCCATTAGGACCGCTGGCGTGTTTTTCAGGTTTGACGGGTTCGGTGGTGCGGTTGAGCACGTCCTTGATGTGGACCATGCCAATGACCGAATCGAGGCTGTCTTCGAAAACCGGCATGCGCGAATGCCCCACGTCGCGGAAGCGCGCAATGACGTGGCCGACGGTCACGTTGACCTCGACCGCTTCGATATCGGCGCGGGGGACCATGACGTCCTCGACGCGCATATCGCTTAAATTCAGAACGTTCTGCAGGATCGCGCGTTCGGACGCGGAAAAACTGTCCGGCATCTCCGCATCATAGGGAGATTCCAGGGCTTCCTGCAGGTCGGTGCGCAGCGATCCCGCGCGACCGGGCAACAGGGACTTGATCCTGGCCCACAGTGTGGGCCGCCTGTCGGGTGAAGGTTCAGACTGTTCAATGTCGCCCAAAAGGCGATGCGGCCGGCGCGCCGCGGCGCTAGATTGATCGTTGTCGGTCATCTTGGGGTGCGGTGACTCGTTTCGGTCAACCGTCAGCACTCCTGGTTCATTGCGCATTTCGGGCTAAACGCCCCCCTTAGAGTGGCTGGGTGCCATCATAGGGGTCGGGGTATCCCAACAGCCTCATAATATCGGTTTCTCTGGCTTCCATGACAAGAGCTTCGTTCTCGGAAACGTGATCGAACCCGAGAATGTGAAGCATGCCATGGACGAGAAGGTGGACGAAATGATGCTCAAAGGGCTTCTCGAGTTCCACCGTCTCGCGGACAAGTGTCTCATAACCAAGCGAAATATCGCCCAGGAGCCCCATCACCGGGCCGTCCGGTTCGATCTGAGGGAAAGAGAGCACGTTGGTTGCCGAATCCTTGCCGCGCCATTGGCGGTTGAGGTCTTTCTGGTGCGCGTCGTCGGTCAGAAGCACGCTCAACTCGGCCGGACCGGCAAGTTGCCGCCCGGAATGCTCAAGCGCGGTCCGCAGCGCGGTTTCCGCCAGCGGCTCGAGCCCTTCGGGCCAGTCGCCATCCTCGACGGCGATGTCGATCTCCAGCATGACGCTCAAACGTCGAGCCGCCCTTCGCCGAGGGGGTCCTTGCCGGTGGCGCCCTCATAGGCCCGCACGATGCGGGCTACAAGCGCATGGCGGACGACGTCCTTGTCGGTAAAGCGCGTGGTGTGGATGCCTTCGATCTCCGAAAGCAGGTGCAGCGCCTCGACGAGCCCGGATTTTTCCCCGCGCGGCAGGTCGACCTGGGTGGGGTCCCCGGTGATGATCATCTTCGAATTTTCGCCCAGACGGGTCAGGAACATCTTCATCTGCATGGATGTGGTGTTCTGCGCCTCGTCGAGAATGACCGCGGCGTTGGCGAGGGTGCGCCCACGCATGAAGGCAAGCGGGGCGACCTCGATCGTACGGTTTTCAAGGCACCGGTCGACGACTTCGGGCTGCATCATGTCGTAAAGCGCGTCGTAGAGCGGGCGCAGATACGGATCGACCTTTTCCTTGAGATCGCCCGGCAGAAAGCCCAGCCGCTCGCCGGCCTCGACGGCGGGACGGGAAAGGATGATGCGGTTGATCTCGCCGCGCTCGAGAAGCGTCGCGGCGTGGGCCACCGCCAGATAGGTCTTGCCCGTGCCCGCGGGACCGACACCAAAGACGAGCTCGAACCGGTCCATGGCGCGGATATAGCCGTCCTGCGCCGGGTTGCGGGCGACAATCGTGGCCTTGCGCGTGGCGATCTGGGCCATGCGCACCTTGCCCTTTTTCTCGATGGTGGGCAGCGAAAGCTGGCTGTCTTCGGTCTGGACCATGCGGATCACCCCGTCGACATCGCCGACGGAGACGTGTTTGCCTTCCTCGAGCATATCATAAAGCGACTCGAGTGCGCGGCGTGCCTGATCGACGGCGTTGGCGCCGCCGCGCAGCATGACGTGATTGCCGCGCGAATTGGCCTCGACGCCGAGCCGTTGCTCGATCAATGCGAGGTTCTGGTCGAACTCACCGTAAAGCTGGGACACAAGCCGGTTGTCTTCGAACGCCAGTTCGAGGTGGGCGGGCGGGGTCGCGTCGCCCTGGACGCTCAGGTTTCGTGTCAAGGTGGGCCGCTCGGGAGGTACCAAATCCGAATCTTTCTGTTGTCCGATGGTATCAGACCGCTTGCGCCTTGCCTGTGACAATCGTGCCGGAAAGCGAATTTTTTGCCGTGCCTGTGATTTCGACCGGCAGGATCTGGCCGATGAGGCTCTCGTCGGCTTCGATATGCACAGGCTGGAGGTACGGGGAGCGCCCGGCAACCTGGCCGGGGTTCCGGCCCGGCTTTTCGATGAGCACCGGAAACGTCATGCCCACGCAGCCGGCGTTGAACGCCGTCTGAAGCGCGTTGATTTCCGCCTGCAGGCGTTCGAGGCGCTCGGCCTTGACCGGTTCGGGCACCTGATCGTCCATTTCGGCGCCCGGCGTGCCGGGGCGGGTGGAATATTTGAACGAAAAGGCCGAGGCGTAGCCGACCTTCCTGACGATATCGAGTGTGGCTTCGAAATCCTCTTCGGTCTCGCCGGGAAAACCCACGATGAAGTCGCCAGAAAGGGCCATGTCCGGGCGGGCCTCCCGGATTTTTTCGATCAACTCGAGATACTCGGCTGCCGTGTGGCGCCGGTTCATTGCCTTCAAGATCCGGTCCGAGCCCGACTGGATGGGCAGATGGAGGTAAGGCATGAGCTTGTCGAGGTCGCGGTGTGCGGCGATGAGATCGTCGTCCATGTCGCGGGGATGGCTCGTGGTGTAGCGAATACGCTCCAGACCCTCGATATCTGCGAGCATGTGGCAGAGTTCGCCAAGACCCACGCTGCGGCCGTTGTCGTTGAGGCCGTGATAGGCGTTGACGTTCTGGCCCAGGAGCGTCACTTCGCGCACTCCGGCATCGGCGAGCGCACGGGCTTCGGCGATCACCTGTGCGACGGGACGGGACACTTCGGCGCCGCGGGTGTAGGGGACGACGCAGAACGAGCAGAACTTGTCGCAGCCTTCCTGCACGGTCAGAAACGCCGTCAAGCCGCGCTTGATGGTGGCTTCGCGGCGCGGCTGGGGGAGATGTGCGAACTTGTCTTCCTCGGGGAAATCTGTGTCGATCACGCGCTCAGCGCCGGCCTTGGCGACGAGTTCGGGGAGCCGGTGATAGGACTGGGGGCCGAAAACGAGATCCACCGCGGGCGCGCGGCGCATGATCTCATCGCCCTCGGCCTGCGCCACGCAGCCGGCGACGCCGATAAGCATTTTTTTGGCCCCGGGGCCGCGCTCGTCGCGAAAATCGCGGATACGGCCAAGTTCGGAGTAAACCTTTTCGGCGGCCTTTTCGCGGATGTGGCAGGTGTTGAGAAGCACGAGATCGGCCTCGCCCATCTCGGTGGTGGGCGCATAGCCGTGCTCCGACAGCGCGTCGGTCATCCGGTCGCTGTCGTAGACGTTCATCTGGCAGCCATAGGTCTTGATGAAGACCTTCTTGGTGTTGGTTTCGCTCATCGCGCTAGATGCCACTTCGCTCGTTAAGCGGCCCCTTTACACCCTTATGGGGGGTCATTGCAAAGGCTGGCCGCGATTCAAGGCGACAAGCATGCGCCGGACCTCGCGTTCGGCGGTTCTGGCGATTGTCTTGCGATCGCCGTCGCCCTTGATGGGGTCTCCGAAGGCGATGGTGACGTCCTTGGGGCCCGAGGAGAGAATCTGCCTGAGATTGTCGCCCAACCCCATGTCACCGATCCATGCGATCTTCGGGCGTTCGTGGCGCGAGAGCGGCAGGCCCGACAGCGCCGTATAGGCGATGGCCATGGGCTGGATGACGACCTCGTGGCCCGTGCCCTCGGCCATGGCCTGGCGGGCGGCGCCCAGGAGCGCCGAGCGGAAGGGCAGGACATGGGTACCGATATCGGAGGTGCCTTCGGCAAACAGCAGAACGTTGGCGCCTTCTGCGATCCTGTCCTTCATTTCGCCAGCCGTGCGGCCCGCATCGGTGCGGCGGGTGCGGTCGACGAAAACGGTCTTTTGCAGTCTGGCCAAGGCGCCGATTATGGGCCAGGTCGCGATCTCGGACTTTGCGACAAAGCAGACCGGGAACTTCGCAGCGATGGCGGGAATGTCGAGCCAGGAAATGTGGTTGGCGACGATGAGGGCGGGACCGTTCCTGGCCGGTGCGCCGACGATTTTGATGCGCAGGCCCAGGGCGAAGGCGGTAAGCTTGAAGAAAATCCGCGGCAAGACGGTCCATTCGGGGCGCCTGAGCGCGAGCAGCAGGAGTTGGATCGGCAGGCCGGCCAGGGTGAACGGCACCACGACGAGGGCGAGGAACAGGAGCCGGAAAACCATGGCTTGACGCTTAGTCGTCGCCGTCCCTGGCGATGGGGACCCCGTAGAGTTCGAGCCGGTGGTCGACGAGCCTATAGCCAAGTTTCTTGGCGATAACCTCTTGAATCGCCTCGATCTCTTCGTTGCGGAATTCGATGACCTTGCCCGTTCGGACGTCGATCAGGTGGTCGTGGTGCTCGTCCGGGTTCTGCTCGAAACGGGCGCGGCCGTCCTTGAAATCGTGCTTGGTGACGAGGCCGGCTTCCTCGAAGAGGTTGACCGTGCGGTAGACTGTCGAGAGCGAGATCTTGGGATCGATGGCGGCGGCGCGGCGGTAGAGTTCCTCGACGTCCGGGTGGTCGGTCGCGGCTTCGAGCACGCGGGCGATGATGCGGCGCTGCTCGGTCATGCGCATGTTGCGTGCGACGCATTGCTCTTCGAGCGTGGCCTCGCTGCCCGATTGCGTGCTCATGGCGCACCTCCGAAATTTCCGCCGTCAATCTTGGGGGTTAGCCGAGATCGGCGCGCATGACAAGGGCGGTGGCGGTCGAGCCGTCGGGCTTGGGGTAGTAGCCCCGGCGCGTCGCGATTTCCGTAAAACCGAAGTTTTTATAGAGCTTTATGGCGCCCAGATTGGTTTCGTCGACCTCGAGGAACATGGTGCGTACGGGTGTCGTCACGAGGTCGGAGACGGCGGCCGCAAGCAGCGCGCGGCCGACGCCCTTGCCGCGCAATTTCTTCTCCACGGCGATGGTGAGGAGCTCGCATTCGTCGCCGGAAAGGCGCAGCATGGCGAAGCCGCGGGGGGTGCGGCGGGCGTCCAAAGCCACGTAGGCCGGGGTTTTCAGGCGGTCGGCGAGGTAGGCCTCGAAGTCGTCGCGGGGCCAGCCGCGGTAAAAACCCTGGGCGTGGAGACGCGCCAGATGATCGGCGTGGGCGGGTTCGCCATAGCCGATGAAAAGGCCTGCAGGAGCAGTCCAGTAGCTCATATGCGCGCCACTTTTCCGCGGGTTTGCGGCTTGGCGTCGGCGGCGCGGATGTAGTTTGGAACGGGGGGAAAATCGTCCGGATTTGCGGTTGCGGCGAATTTCGTCATCGTGGCGATGTCGATTGCGGGGTCGTCCGGGGCGGTGCGGGCGGCGGCTTCCAGCGCCGTTTCGAGGGCCACCAGTTGGGGCGCAGAGGCCGGGATTCCGGGGGCCGAGAAGGCCTGGCGGTAGGCCTCGCCGCGCCTGGCATCGACGATGAGGTCAATGGGTCCATCGTGGGACAAACTGAGGGCGACAAGCGAGGAAATGCCGAGGACGGGCACGCCCAGAGCAAGCCCCAGCCCACGGGCGACGGAGAGCCCGATTCTCAGGCCCGTGAAAGAGCCCGGACCAGTTGTCACCGCGACTTTTTCGAGATTTTCGTAGCCGAGCCCGTTGCGCGCGAGGATGGCCACGATGACATCCATGATGATTTCGGCGTGCCCGCGCGCGATATCGCGGATTTCGACATCGATTTTTCCGTCCGAATTGCCCAGCGCGATCTGCAATCGGTCGCGGGCGGTATCGATGGCGAGGGTTACGGGCAGTGTCATGGCAAAAGGCTTTAGGCGCAAAACAGAAGCCCCGCAAGCGCGAGGGCTTACGGGGCTCCGGTCTTACGGATGTGAGGCCGTTATTCGATTGTTCTATTGGATTGTCAGATCTGCTGCACCTGCTCGACGCCGGGGACGAAGTGGCGCAGGAGATTTTCGATGCCGGACTTCAACGTCGCGGTCGAGGAGGGGCAGCCCGAGCAGGCGCCCTGCATGTGGAGGAAGACGGTGCCTTCCTTATAGCCCTTGAAGGTGATGTCGCCGCCATCCATGGCGACGGCGGGGCGCACGCGGGTGGCGAGCAGCTCCTTGATCACCTCGACGGTTTCGGCGTCGTCGGCGTCGAAAAATTCGTCGGCGTCATTGGCCTCGGCGGGCGGGGCGCCCTCGGCGAGGATCGGCTTGCCGCTCATATAGTGGTCCATCACCGCGCCAAGAATGGCGGGCTTGATATGGGCCCAATCGGTGGTCTCGTCCTTGGTGACGGAAACGAAATCGGAACCCAAAAACACGCCGGAAACCCCGTCGAGGGAGAAAAGCGCCGAAGCGAGCGGAGATATGCGCGCGGCGTCGGCATCGCGGAAATCACGCGGCTCGCCGGCGAGCACTTCGCGGCCGGGGAGGAATTTGAGCGTTGCCGGGTTCGGGGTCACTTCGGTCTGAATAAACATCGCGTACAATCCGTTGCTGCGCGGGCGGAACAGCTTTTTAGAACCATTCCAAGTTGATGCCAAGATAGTCCTTTTGGCGGGGATTGCAAGTGGGGAGGGCCGCGGCTTTTGCGTGGCGTCACGCCTGCGCCCTCGCTGCGTCACCTCGCACGCTTGCGCCCGTCATTCCGGGCGGACGCCGAATACCCCCACTCCTGACACCCCACCCCTAACCCCTCCCCACAAGGGGGGAGGGGAATCGGGCCGATGCCGGGCTTTTGGGGCATGCGCACGCAGGCGCGAGCACGGCATTGCCTTCCTCCCCTTGCTGGGGCGGGATCAAGGCTCGGGCGAGGTCAGAAGCGCCGGGCGCGTTTTGGGTTTCACCTACACTAGCACAGCGCCGCCAGATCGCCGTCCGGGATCGAGCCGGGGACGATGGTGACGGGGACGCGCAGGGCGTTGGCGCCGCGGGCGGCTATGGAAGACACCAGCGGGCCGGGGCCTTCGGCGGAATCGGCGGCGGCGAGAACGAGGATGGCGATATCCGGGTCGTCGGCCAGCTGGCCTTCGATCTCCTCGGCCTTCTTGCCCTCGCGAATCACGCGCTCGACCTTGATCGAGCCGAACGAGGCGATGCGGGCGGCCTGGCGGGCCTGCATGGATTCGGCGGCCTCCATCGCCTCAGTGCGCATGATTTCCTCGACGCCGAGCCAGTGCTGGTAGTCGTCGGGCTCGATCACCGAGAGAAGCACGACCGTGCCGCCGGTGCGGCGGACACGCAGGGCGGCAAACGTGACCGCCTTGGCGCATTCCTCGCTCTCATCCACGATAACGAGAAATTTGCGTTTATATTCATCCGCATAGCGGTCTGAGGGATCGGACAAGCGCGGGTTCCGGTGCCTGTTGCGAGACGCGGCATGCTGCCACAGCGGATTTGAGGGTGGCAAGAGGGGTGGGGTGCAATGACCAGAGTGGGGTGGAAACCTGACAGTCCGCTATTGGTAGGCGACAGCGATAAGCCGCCGTATTCCAGCCCTGATCCCCACCACCATGCCAACACGCCAACCCGATCTGGCATAACATCGTGATGAATTCACCCGAATTGTCACCGAAGCTATATGCCGATCAACGGCGCCCGGACGTGGACGCTGGACATGGCGAGGGCGGAAACCCGTCGTCTGCCAACCACTCATCTGCGCGGATGCTGATCAGGTCGCTTCGCGCGGATCGTGCCCTTGGGGCTTTCCATAAAGTCCGATATTGGCGTCGCCCCAGCGCTTCAGCGCCGAGAGAATCGGCTCCATGCTGCGGCCGAGTTCAGAGAGCGAATACTCCACCTTGGGCGGCACCTGCGCATAGACCTTGCGGACGATAAGCCCATCCTCTTCCAGCTCACGCAACTGTTTGGTCAACATGCGCGGCGTGCAGTTGAGCATGGTGCGGCGGATCTCGTTAAAGCGCATGGTGCCACCAAGCAGATGCCACAAGACGATCGACTTCCACTTGCCGTCGATCAGCCCAATCGCCGCCTCTACCGAGCAGCCAGGATTGCAGTCGAAGCGTGAATGACGCGCTTTGGCCATAACAGTATCCTTTTCGACACTATGTGCAATGCTTGTACGTATTGCGATCAACTACACGTAGTCGCATTTGTGGCGAACAGCAATTGCTCGCAAGGAGAGCCCGCCATGAAAGCCATCGGATATCAGCAGCCCGGTTCCATCGACCGCCCGGATGCCTTGGTTGACATCGACCTGCCCCGCCCGTCTGCTACTGGGCACGACCTTCTGGTCGAGGTCGCTGCGGTCTCGGTCAATCCGGTCGACACCAAAGTGCGCAGTGGCGGCAGGCCGCCGGAAGGCGAATGGAAGGTTCTCGGCTGGGACGCGGTGGGTCGCGTAGCCGAGGTTGGTCCACAGGCTTCCGGCTTTGCGGTGGGCGACGAGGTCTTTTACGCCGGCTCTATCGCCCGCGCCGGTGCCAATAGTCAGTTCCACCTCGTCGAGGCTCGCATCGTGGGCCACAAACCGAAAACCATCTCCAATGCCGAAGCGGCGGCCCTTCCGCTGACCGCCATCACCGCCTGGGAAATGCTATTTGACCGGCTCGATGTTCGCCGACCGGTGCCAGGCGCCGCCAACGCGATTGTCACCATTGGCGGCGCTGGTGGCGTTGGCTCTATCGCCATCCAGCTGCTTCGCGCCCTGACCGACCTCACCGTGATCGCTACCGCATCCCGCGTCGAAACCCGGGAATGGGTGCTGTCGCTGGGTGCCCACCACGTGGTCGACCACAGCAAGGACCTTGCTGAAGAAGTCGCGGCCCTCGGGTTGGGCGCCCCGGCATTCGTCTTTTCCACCAACAGTACCGATCATCACCTGAAAGCCATCGAAACCCTGATCGCACCGCAGGGACGCTTCGGTCTAATCGATGATCCTGCCCATCTCAGCGCGCTGGAGTTCAAGCGCAAGTCGGTATCGCTCCACTGGGAGCTGATGTTCACCCGTTCCATCTTCGGGACGGCCGACATGGCCGAACAGGGCAAGCTTCTAAACGAGGTGGCCAAGCTGATCGATGCGGGAAAGATCAAGACGACGGTGACGGAAGTGCTCTCGCCCATCAACTCCGCCACGCTCAAAAAAGCCCATGCATTGCTTGAAACCAACCGGGCCAAGGGCAAGATCGTGCTGGAGGGCTTCTGATACAGCAACAGCGGCCCTCAGATCGGCATGGCCATGTGCGGGGTCGATCACAGCAACCATGAGGCCATCGTCGGTCTCAACTAGTGTCGGTGACTTCGACCAAGGTCGCCGGCGTACGCTCTTCTTCGACACGGAAGGCGGCTTCCAGGATCAATCCTGCTGAGGTTTGTGCATTCCTAGCTGATCTCGCCCTGTACGACTCCCTGTTCAAACTCCGGTGTTATGCGCCACCGCGGATGAACACGCCAGATGGCGGGTGAGATGCCCCCCCGGTCAGCGCCAGGTGCTGCGCGGCAAACGTGACCGCCTTGGCGCATTCCTCGCTCTCATCCACGATAACGAGAAATTTGCGTTTGTATTCATCCGCATAGCGGTCTGAGGGATCGGACAAGCGCGGGTTCCGGTGCCTGTTGCGAGACGCGGCATGCTGCCACAGCGGATTTGAGGAGGGGTGGGGTGAATGGGACGGAGCGTGGCCGATATTGCTCCTTCGATATCAGGGTTTGGCCTCAACGAGTTCTGCCAATTGAGCCACGACTGTGCCCCAGCCATCGTGGAATCCAAGCTCTTCATGTTTCGCCCGATCCGCACCGTCTTTGTGCAAGGCCTGTGCGCGATATCGGGTCCCTTCAGGGTGGTCCGATAGCGTGATGATCGCCGTCACAAACCCGTTGTTCGCTGGCCGCCAGCCACCGGTAAGTACGTTTGTGTAAACGATGCGTTGCTCGGGAATAACCTCGAGAAAGCACGCTGACAGGTGGGGCACGAAAGGCCCGCCATCCTTGCTCATCTCGGTGACAAACGCCCCACCTGGCTGCACGTCCAGACTGACGACCCGGCAGGTCAAAGGGTGTGGTATCCACCATTGAGCCAGGCGCTTCGGGTCCACCCAGGCATTCCAAACGCGGTCTCGCGGTGCCTTGATAAGGCGCGAAACCTCAAGATCAAGCTCCGCGGTCACTGACGGCTCCCTCTTCCTGTTCGCTCAAGACGAATGCTTCCAGCCGGTCCGTCTGCGCTTCCCAAATTTTTCTTTGCCCCGCCAGCCACTGCTCCGCACTGGAAAGGCCTGGACCGTCGATTACGCATGTCCGGGTCCGCCCCGCCTTTCTGGTTCGGATCATCCCGCTCGTTTCAAGAAGCCGAATGTGTTTCATGAACGACGGCAGTCCCATGTCGAACGGACGTGCGAGTTCGCTGACGCTGGCCGGCCCTTGCCCAAGTCGAGCAATGACTGCTCGACGGGTCGGATCGGCGAGCGCAAGAAAGATATTGCTTAGTTCGTCAGGCTGTTGCGTGGCTGATTGGATCATTTAAACCCTCACTCGCCTGCGGAGCCGGCAACCGATAGATTGGTTTGCCCACGGATATATGTTCCGACCGCTCCGTCGCCGGAGTTCTCAAAACGACACATTAAAAGGCCCGCCGGGGTCCGTTCCTCGGAAAGCAGATTGAACCCCAAGGGCGCTGGGGCCTCGCCAAAGAGCTTCCGACCCTGGCCTACAATCACGGGAGCGATGGCGATGCGCAATTCATCAACGAGGTTTGCGGCTAAGAGCGACCGCCCCAGCCGCCCGCTGCCGTGCACCTGAAGCTCGCCGCTTCCATTTTGTTTCAGCGCCGCCACTGCGCCTTCAACATCCTGATTCAAGACCGTTGCCGGCCCCCAAGCGGTGTCGACCGACGCGCTTGCCGCAACATATTTGGGAAGTGAATTAAGACGTGCAGCATTGCGGTCGGCCGGATCAGTGATCGTAGGCCACACAGTGGAAAATTCCTCGTATGTTCGCCTGCCAAACAGGAATCCGGTCGCAGAGGCCGCCCACTCTTCCACCCTTTGCTCCATCACCGCATCAACGAAGGGCACAAACCAGCCACCCCGGTCAAAGCCGCCCGATCGATCCTCATCTGGAGATCCCGGGCCCTGATATACGCCGTCGAGCGATAGAAAATTCAAAAGGACAACGCGCACTTCAGCCTCCAGTCACAATAGTATTCCTTTTGGCGAACTATCATGCATTGATACTTCTCTCAAGAGGAAAGTTTTTGCGCAGGCATATGAGGCTGCGAGGCGACCGGGCCGTGGCTGCGTGTGACACCCACCTGGCCGAGACGCGTCGCCCGGACCATTTGTTGCCGCTAAGGCTCGAGGTTTTCGAGATCGGCGAGGAGGCTCGGATGGGTCGGGGTCCAGCCAAGAGTCTCGCGCGTGTGTGCGCTTGAGGCGGGCTGATCGGCGGCAAAGATGGGGCCGAGCGGGCCATAGGTTTCGGGGGGAACCGACTGCACCGGCAGGCCGAGGCGGCGGCCGATGACGCCGGCAATGTCGCGCACCGCGTCGCCCTCGTCGGCCACGGCGTGCCAGGCGGTGCCGGCTTGCGCGTGTTCCAGCGCCAGACGGAACAGGACCGCGGCGTCGCGGGCGTGTACCGCCGGCCAGCGCTGGTTACCATCGCCCGCATAGCCGGAGACGCCCGACTGGCGGGCGATATTGGTCAGGAGGCCCGCAAAGCCGCCATTGCCCTTGTCGTGCACTGTGCGGGGCAGGCGGACGGACGCGCTGCGTACGCCCTGCGCGGCGAGGCCGAGAATGGCATTGACCGTGCGGCTGCGGCCACCCACCGGACCATCGAGCGGCAGCGGATCGGCCTCCGTCGCGGCGCGCCCCGGGATCCCGGGCGTGCCCGAAACGGTGACCAGAGGGCGATTGCTGCCAACAAGCGCATCGCCGAGCGCGGTCAGCGCCGCAGTCTCTTCGGCAACGCTGCGGGCAAGCGCTTGGGGGCTGCTGAAATCATTGCTGAAGGCCAGGTGAATGACGCCGTCCGCCTTCGCTGCGCTGGCGCGCAGAACGTCGAGATCGGTCAGGCTACCGGCGATTGGCTCGGCTCCGGCCTTGCGAGCGGCGTCGGCGGAGGCCTCCGAGCGTGCCAAAGCCAGGACGGTGTGATTGTGGGCAAGCAGTTCGGCGATGACGGGGGTGCCGACGAGGCCGGTGCCGCCAGTGATGAAAACGCGCATGCGTATCTCCCTGCGTTATGTCAGTGACTGACATATAGACAAGATGACAGTAACTGACAACAGGGTTATATGAAGATATGCCACGCTCTTCCGAAGACGCCCGTTACCGTATGCAAATCGCTGCCCTCGAGCTGTTCACAAAGAACGGTTTCGAGCAGACCACGGCGGCTCAGATCGCCGCGCGGGCCGGGGTGACCGAGCGCACGTTTTTTCGGCACTTTCCCGACAAGCGGGAGGTGTTGTTCGCCGGCCAGGAGGTGCTGAGCGCGGCGCTGACCGAGGCGATCGTGCAGGCACCGGCGGACCTGCCGCCGCGCGCGGTTCTGCGCCGCGCCTTTGCCGATGTCACGCCATTGCTCGAGGGCAACCGGCGCTTCTCCGAGCCGCGCCAGCACATCATCGCAGCCAATCCAGCGTTGATGGAGCGGGAAGTGGCCAAGCATGCCGCGCTGGCCGGCGTGGTGGCCGACGCCTTGCAAAAGCGCGGCATTGCACCGGCGCGCGCGGCCTTTGCAGCAAAGGCGGGCCTGGTCGTCCTGGGCCATGCGCTCGGCTTGTGGTTCGAGAAAGCGTCCCAGCCTCTCGAGACGTGCATTGCCGAGGCTTTCAAGGAGCTCGATCTGTTCGTCTCCCCCGCCGGAGATTCGTAGACGCCCTACCTCCCGCTCGCTGGCTGCATATCGGGCGGCGTGTTCTCTGGCCGGACTTGCGCGCCGTTCAGGCGATGGCACCTTCAAACGCCGCCGCCGTGCCGGACAAGGCGGTGGCGGTCTCGCGCGCGTAGCGCGCGGGGGTGACGCCCACGTCGCGTGTGAACGCCACACTGAAGGCGCTGGCGGAGCGGTAGCCTACCTGCCGGGCGATTTCGCCCACGCTCGCCTCGCGCCTGCGCAACAGGTCCTTGGCCAAAGCCAGCCGCCAGGCCGTCAGATATTCCATCGGCGCCATGCCCACCGCGCTTGCGAACCGCGCATGGAACCCCGACCGCGACAGGGCCGATTCCCGCGCCAGTTCGGCGACGGTCCAGCCGCGGCCGGGCTTTGCATGCATACGCCTTATCGCCACGGCCAGCCGCTCGTCCGACAGGCCTCGCAGCAATCCCGGGGCGCTGTCCGGTTCGGCTGTCGTCCGCAGCGCCTCGATGAACAGCACTTCGAGGAGATGCTGCAACACGACCTCCCGCCCCGGCCTGTCTCCCACGGCCTCCTCGCCCAGCAACTCCATCAGCATGGCCAGACGATGCTGGGCACGCACGACCACCAGTTTGGGCAGCAGCGAGGAGAGCAGGACCGCATCGTCGGACTGGAAGATACAGTAACCCACGAGCGCCCGCATATCGATGGGACCGTCGACGCTGCCGACGCGGTATCCGCCGCCGGGCAGGATGACCGGGTCGACGACCATGTCGCTATTCTTGCTGGGCACATCGCTGAGCATCATGAAGTCCTGCGCCGAGGGAATGAGGATGAAGTCGCCCGCGTTGACGACGACCTCGCCGCCCTGGTGATCCCGATAGCGCAGGCTCCCCTTGAGCACGGCAACGTAATAGGGATTGGGCGACTGCGTCCGCCGCACGCGCCATGGCCCCGAGCCCGTGACGCATTTGGAAAACGGTGCCCCCGGGCGCAGCAAACCGACGATCTGGGCAAGGGGATCAGCCATTCTGGACTCATTCGAAATTTCTTTGGATTTATGAATATAGGACGTCCAGGCGCCTGTGACCATCTCCTGTTCGGTCAACCAGGAACAGGATCATGCCATGACTGAACACTCACGCATCGCACTCGTAACCGGCGCCAATCAGGGCATCGGGTTGCAGATCGCGACCGACCTCGCCGCCAGCGGGCTCACGGTGCTGCTTGGCTCGCGCAACGCCGGCCGCGGCAAGGCGGCGGCTCAAACCATCGCGGGGGACGTCCATCCCATCGAGCTCGATGTCACCGACGCGGCTTCGATCAGCGCCGCCGCCGCGCAGGTCGCGCAGCAGTTCGGCCGTCTCGACATTCTGGTCAACAATGCCGCGATCTCCCGGGCCAACGGTCAGCAAAGCGAGTCCATGCAGGACTACATCAAGCGTTCGCGCGCGACGCTGATCTCGATCGATGAGGTGCGCACCATATGGGAGACCAACGTCTTCGGCGTCCTCGCGGTCACCCAGGCCTTCATTCCCCTGTTGCGCAAATCGGACGCGGCGCGCATCGTCAACGTCTCGAGCAATTTGGGCTCGCTCACCATCAATTCCACACCCCATCCCTATCGAGCGACCTTCAACCCCGGCTATGGCGCGTCCAAAACCGCGCTCAACGCCATGACGCTGGCCTTCGCCATCGATCTTGAAGCCGAAGGCATCAAGGTCAACGCGGTGACCCCGGGGTTCACCAGGACGGCGCTCAACAACTACGAAGGCACCGAGACCGTCCAGCAGGGCGCTGCCGAGGCCGTTCGCGTCGCCCTCAGCCGCGAACACCCGACGGGCACCTTCACCGGTTCGGTCAACGAAGCCTTTCCCTGGTAGCGTAAACAAGACCCGCCGGCACAATGCCGGCGGGCCGATCCACCCCTAGATCGTCCGATAGAACGGCGCGTAGCGATCCGTGAACGCATGCTTGGGGCGCAGCTGGAAGCCCGCCTCGAGGATGCGCGCGGTTTTGATCCGGTCGATCCGGAACACGCGGGACGACCCCCGGAGGTGGTCCCAGGCGACGATGTACCAGATGGGCCAGTTGAGCAGGATGTATTGCGCCTCGATCACCCGAAGGGTGCGCTCGCCGGCTTCGGATTGGTACGCGATCTCCACGCATCGCTGGCGCAGGAAGGCTTCGGCCATGGCCTCGGATACGCGCGGGGACGCCGTTGTGTAGGCAGAGACGAGGTTTGCCTGCGCGTTGTTGCCGATCATGATGCGTTTGCGCAGATTGCTGACGGCGCCGCGCTGCTTTTGGGGGAAGGCCTGGAAGAGCTTTTGCCGGATCGCCGTGAGGTTGCCCGTGAGCAGGGGTGAATTGAGGGATTCGACGATGGCGAGCGCGAGGATCAGTTCGACCACCTCGCGGTGGCTGAGATTGAGCCGCTCGATGCCCCAGCGGCCGTCGAGCCGGATGCCGCCGCCGCGGCCTTTGTCGGACTCGATGGGATAGCCGGCGTTTCTGAGCGCCGCCAGTTCGCGCATGAGCGTGCGCTGGCTGACGCCCAGGTGCTCGCGCAGGGCGGCGGTGGTCCAGTGGGCCTCGGAGCGCAGGAGGCCGATGAGGCGGGTGCGGCGCTCGGCGCGCCGTTCGAAGCTGGAGGCTGTCATTGCCGTTTAATGTGCCAGAATACGGCATAATTGGCCATATGCTTCTCTTTATGGCGCTGTCCGAGGCGGGCGGCGCTTATCCGATCCCTCCCAAAAGAGAAGAAAGGCCTGCCATGTTCGATCCAGCCGACTTTCCCACGTCCACGCTGATCCCCGTCAACGGTGTGGAGCTCGAAGTTTTCGAAGCGGGGCGGGAGCATGCGGGGAACCCCATCGTGCTCTGCCATGGCTGGCCGGAGCATGCGTTTTCCTGGCGCTACCAGGTGCCCGCGCTGGTTGCGGCGGGCTATCACGTCATCGTTCCCAACCAGCGCGGATACGGCAATTCATCGCGGCCGGCGGCGGTGAGCGATTACGATATCGCGCACCTTTCGGGCGATCTGGTCGGGTTGCTCGATCATTTCGGGTACGCGGACGCCACTTTTGTCGGGCACGACTGGGGGGCGATGGTGGTCTGGGGGCTGGCGCTTTTGCACCCCGGGCGGGTCGCCAGGCTGATCAATCTGAGCCTGCCCTATCAGGAGCGCGGGGAGGTGCCCTGGATCGCATTCATGGAGGCGGTGTTTGGCGGCGACTTCTATTTCGTCCATTTCAACCGGCAGCCGGGGGTCGCGGACGCGGTGCTGGACGCCAATGTGTCCCGGTTCCTTGGCAATCTTTACCGCAAGAACGTGCCGCCCGGCCCGCCTGCGCCGGGGATGATGATGATCGATCTGGCGCGGGCGGAGACGCCCCTGGGCGAGGCGCTGATGAGCGAGAGGGAGCTGGCTGTCTTCGTTTCCGCGTTCGAAGCGTCGGGGTTTACGGGGAGCATAAACTGGTACCGGAACCTCGACCGCAACTGGCACCTGTTGGGGGACGTCGACCCGGTCATCGAGAAGCCCGCGCTCATGATTTATGGCGCACGGGACACGATTGCGAAGGCCGAGCGGCTGGCGGACTTCGTGCCGGGCGTGGAGGTGGCCGAACTCGATTGCGGGCACTGGATCCAGCAGGAAAGGCCCGAGGAGACGAACCGGGCGATTTTGGAGTGGTTGGGGCGGCAGGGCGCGGCCTAGGATGGGGGCGCGTCGAGCTGGCGCCTCAGCCAGTGGCGGAATGCTCTGAGCGCCGGGCCGTTCCTGGTGTCGATCCAGCACAGGTAATAGTGGCTCCCGGTCTCCTCGCGTCGGCTGTCGCCGGCAAAGAGCTGCACGAGGCGGCCGGTGGCGAGGTAAGGCGCGGCGTAGACCCGGGGCAGCCAGGCCACGCCGTGCCCGTCGAGCGCCGCGGTAAGGGTGAGGGCGCTGGGCAGGCGGGTGATGCGGGTGTGCGTCTTGTGGGCGACGCCGTGAGCGGCGAACCAGTGGGCCATTTCGGTGTCGCGGTCCTCGTCGAGAATCCATGGCAGTTTCACGAGATCACCGGGCGTTTCGACAAGGACCGATGCCAGAGCCGACGGCGCGGCGACGGCGATGTGGCGGCTTTCGAGCAGCCTTTCGCAATTGAGCCCCGGCCAGGCGCCGTCGCCATGGCGGACGGCGGCGTCGAAATCGCCTTGCGCGAGATCGTGCAGCTTCGCATCGGCATTGATGCGCAGGTCGATCTGCGGGTGGCGCTTTGCGAAATCGCCGATGCGCGGGAGCAGCCAGTGCTGGGCGAAATGCGGCGTCACGGTAATGTTGAGAATATTCTCGTCGCGGCGGAAGCTGTCGATGTCGGCGGCCATGGCCCGCAGGTGGCCGAGCAGGCCGGCGGCGAGCTCGGCGGCGTCGGGCGCCATGACGAGGCGATTGCCCGAACGGGTGAAGAGCTTGCGCTGCAGGCGGTCTTCGAGGCCACGCAGGTGCTGGCTTATGGCGCCATGCGTCACGTTGAGCGCATCCGCGGCGGCGCCGACGGAGCCGGTTTCGTGGACGGCCGCAAAGGCACGGAGGGCGTTGAGGGGCAGCCAGGCGATGTCGGGGCGGTTGGACATGTTAGAAAAACTAACGAGGGTTCAGCATTTCTGGCAAGCCCCGGCCCGCATGACTTGTTAGCCTTTGTCGCAAGTTTCCGGAATGGAGTTGCGGCCGATGGTTGGCAGTTTTTCTAATAATGACGTGCAGGCGTTCACGGCGCGGGCGAGCGAGGGGGAACTCGAGGATTTGCGCGCGCGGCTGGCGAGCGCGCGGTTGCCCGAGCGCGAGACGGTCTATCGCCCCGCACCCGATCCGCGCCGGTGGGATCAGGGCGTGCCGCTGGCCGATCTTGTCGCGGTCGTCGAATACTGGCGCAAGGCCTATGACTGGCGGGCTTTCGAGGCGCGTCTTCATCGGATCGGGCAGTTCCGCACGACAATCGACGGGTTGGGTATCCATTTCCTGCACCGGCGGTCCGGCCGGGCGGACGCGACGCCGTTGATCCTGACGCATGGCTGGCCGGGGAGCGTTGCGGAGTTCGCGCATGTGGTGGAGGCATTGGCGGAGCCCGGGGACCCGGACGCGCCGGCGTTCCACGTCGTCGTGCCGTCGCTGCCGGGGTTCGGCTATAGCGAGAAACCCGCCGCCACCGGGTGGGGGGTCGGCCGGATCGCGGCGGCGTGGGTGGAGCTTATGGCACGGCTGGGCTACCGGCGCTTTCTCGCCCATGGCGGGGATTGGGGCGGGGTCATCACGACGGTGCTGGGCGGGCGGTTTCCCGATAGGGTCCTGGGCATCCACACGGTGCTCGCGCAAGCGCCGCCGGGGCTGTCGATGGACGAATTGACGGCGGCCGACCGCCAATGGGCCGAGGAGACCCAGGCCTTCTGGCGCGAGCGCGGCGCCTATGCCAAGCAGCAGGCGAGCCGGCCGCAAACGATCGGGTATGCGCTCGTCGATTCACCGGTGGGGCTTCTGGCGTGGATCCTCGACAAGTTCGCCGAGTGGAGCGATACCGCCGACAGCCCGTTCGAGACGATATCGCGGGACCGCATTCTCGACGACGTCACTTTGTACTGGCTGACGGGGACGGGGGCGTCCGCGGCGCGCATTTATGCCGAAAGCCATGGCGGGGTGAATGCGTTCGATCCCGATCTTAGGGTCGATGTGCCCTCCGCGATCACGATCTATCCGCGCGATATCGAGAAGTGCCCGCGCGCCTGGGCGCAGGAGCGGTACCGGCGGATCGTGCGCTGGCGGGCGGCGCCCGCCGGGGGACATTTCCCCGCGCTCGAGGTTCCCGACGCCTTCGTTGCCGATCTGCGGGCGGGGCTTGCGGCGGTTCTGGCCGCCGGCGGATAGCCGGCCCACCCGTGAGGAACCCCGAAACGCTCTACGACGGCGTCGATGCCTCGAAAGCATCAAGGAGGCTCACCAGGAGATCGCGACTCTCGGACAGTCTCCGGCGCCGGTCGTCGAGCGCGTCGATCTGCCCGCGCAATTTCAACTTGAGTTCGTCGCATGGCTCGAATGCATGCCTGCGGTCGAGGGCACAGGGCAAAAATTCGCGAATGGTCGAGAGGGTCATGCCCGCGCTTCCGAGCAACCGGATGCGCTCAAGCGTGTCCAGATCGGAGGCATCATAGTCCCGATATCCCGACGGGGTTCGCCCGGGTGTGAGCAGGCCGCGCGATTCGTAGTAGCGCAGCATCCTGACGCTGACACCCGATTTGCGGGAGAGTTCGCCGATCTTCATCCTGAGGCCTTGACCCTGACAGTGCTGTCAGACCCTACAAAACGCGCCTGACACAGTAAACCGCTCAGGAGCACAGCGATGACAGAGACAACGGGCTTTCGAACGGAAATCGATGGACGACCGGCGAGTGCCGATGAGCTTTCCGCCCTCGCCTTTGCGGGGTTTGCGCATTTCACGGCCATGCAGGTTCGCGACGGCGCGGTGCGGGGCCTCGATCTTCACCTGGCGCGGCTAAGATCGGCGTCGATGGAATTTTTCGGCCGGGCACTGCCCGACGATTCGGTACGCCAGCGGCTCAGGAGCGCGATAGCGGACGGGCCCTCGGCCCTGTCGCTGACCGCGACCATGTATTCGCGGAACGGAGAGTTTACCCCGCACGGAGCGGCAGACGATCCCGCCGTGCTGGTCCGCACGGCGCCTGCCTTCGGTGGCCCGAAGGGACCGCTACGCCTCAATACGGTGCAGCATGAGCGGCCCCTGCCATCGATCAAGCATGTGGGGGAGGCCTCGAAGACCTATTACCTCCGGCAGGCCGTGAATGCGGGGTATGACGATGCCGCCTTTCTCGACGCGCGCGGATTTATCAGCGAGGCCACCATCTGGAACCTCGCCTTCTGGGACGGCGACGCCGTCGTCTGGCCCAAGGCGAATATGCTGGCGGGGATCACAATGGCCATCCTCCGCCGCCAGCTCGACGCGCTCGGGATCGCGCAGCGCGAGGAGCGGATCGATCCGGCGCACATGGGCGAATTCAAGGGTGCGGCGGTCATGAATTCGTGGACGCCGGGCGTACCCGTCAAGACGCTTGGGTCCACCGCCCTGCCCGTGTCGCAAGCTTTCATCGATGTGCTTGGCCGGGCCTATGAGCGCGAGCCGTTGACCGTTATCTGAGCGGCCGGCAACACCGCCGGGCCGAAAACTGCCCGGAGACGATGAGAGGGCGAACAGGGCGCCGGAGCGGCCCCTACCGCTCCGCCGATTGACCTATTGCGCGCGTGGACTACTCCAATGGCCATATTTCAACGACGCCGTGCGCGACAGCACAGGGGACGGTCGAGACTTTTTCGATCGCTTCGGCCAGGTCAGCAGCGTCTATGATGGTGAACCCCGCGATCGGCAGATCTGATGACATGAAGGACCCATCGGTCGTTTCGACACCCAACGCGTCCGAATTGCGCACCTGTACCGGCTTGCCGGCAATCCCTATCAGGGCCCCTTCCGAGCGCAGCTTAGCGTCCTGTTGGTGAGCGGCGTCGGTTATGGCCTGGGACGTGCGGTCGTATCCGGTCTGATCGCCATACCCGATCGTAACGAATTTCGGCATTGTGTGATCTCCTTTTTATGGGACTCTGCGTGACGATTTGGCGGCGGATGTCGCTTGCGCAAACTGCCAAGGGTCCGAGACGGACGAGCCTTTATTCGCGCTCGGAAGGCCAACGCGGGCTCATCGCATCACATCAACCAATTGTATGTTGCAATTGGTTCGGTAGCAAAACTGATTGCATTTTGCAAGTAGTACGAATCCGCGAGCAACGACAGCCCGCAATGTGCACGACTCCAAGTCGCCTCTGGAGGACATGGATCAAAGGCGCAAGAGCAGAGCCGGGACGGCGTGGGGATGGCCTTCGCCTTACCGGAGGGCGCCGGGTCGACCTTTTCGGATTACCCTGGGCAAGCCCGGGTTGGCATGCTTGAGAGGTGGTGCCGCTTGGCGCTTCTTGTCCCTACCGGACGAAGCCGACGATGTCGCGGACTTCGGCCATGGTTGTTTCCGCCAGTGCGCGGGCGCGGTCGGCGCCGTCGCGGAGGATGGTGTCGATTTCGCCGGGGTCGGCGACCAGCCGGCGCATTTCGGTGGCCTGGGGGGCGAGGACCGAGACGGCGAGTTCGGCCAGAGCAGGCTTGAAGGCGCCGAAGCCCTGGCCGCCATATTCGGCGAGCACGTCGTCGACGCTCTTGTCGGCGAGGGCGGCGAAGATGGAGACGAGGTTGGCGGCTTCGGGGCGGGCATCGAGGCCCTGAGCCTCGGACGGGAGCGGTTCGGGGTCGGTCTTGGCCTTCTTGATCTTTTTGGCGATCGCGTCGGCGTCGTCCATCAGATAGATGGTGGCCATGTCCGAGGCGGCGTCGGACTTGCTCATCTTCCTGGTGCCGTCGCGCAGGCTCATGACGCGGGTGGCCGGGCCGGCGATGACCGGTTCGGTCTGGGGGAAGTATTCTTCCTCATAGCCTTTGGCTGCAATCGCGGGGCCGAAATCGTTGTTGAACTTGGCGGCGATGTCTCGCGTCAGCTCCAGGTGCTGCTTTTGATCCTCGCCTACGGGCACGTGGGTGGCCTTATAGAGGAGAATGTCGGCGGCCATGAGCGAGGGATAGGCGAAGAGCCCCAGCGAGACGTTTTCCGAGTTCTTGCCTGCCTTGTCCTTGAACTGGGTCATGCGCGCCATCCAGCCCATGCGCGCGACACAGTTGAAGACCCAGGCCAGTTCGGCGTGCTCGGCGACCTGGGACTGGTTGAAGATGATCGATTTTTTCGGATCGAGCCCGGCGGCGAGATAGGCCGCGGCGATCTCGTAGGTCCAGCGCCGCAAATCCGCCGGGTCCTGCCAGACGGTGATCGCGTGCATATCAACGACGCAATAGATGCACTCGAAATCGTCCTGAAGGGGCACGAAGCGCTTGATGGCGCCGAGGTAATTGCCCAGGTGCAGATCGCCCGAAGGCTTGATGCCGGAAAAGATGCGGTTGGTGAATGGCATGGATGTCTCGGGAAGTCGAAGAAAGGCTGGGGCTGCTTGTTTGGTGCGTTCTCGAGCCGCAAAAGCGGTGCCCACTTTTGCTGAGAACGCCCCCTGCGGTTTAGCCGCTTAGCCCGTCCGCCGCAAGCGCGCGAGCAGCGTGCCGAGCTTCTGGATGCCCGTCAAATGCACGAGGGCGAAATAAACCGCGAGCCCCACCGCGATGAGGACGCCCAGCGCGACGATTTTTTGCAGCGTGCCGGCATTGGCCGCGAGCCAGGGGGCGAGCGGGATGGCGAGCAGCCAGAGAACGAGCGCCATCGCGAGGGCGACGCCGAGGATCATGGCGTGGCGCCGGATCTGGCTCGCGGGCAGGCGGAAGTGCCCGCGCCGGGCGAGGAGGAAGGCGAGGGCGATCGTGTTGACCCAGGCGGAAACGGTGGTCGCGATGGCGATGCCGACATGCTGGAACGCGGGGAAAAGCGCGAGCGAAATGGCGATGTTGACGACGACCGAAACCCCCGCGATGACGGTCGGGGTGACCGTATCCTCGCGGGCGAAAAAGCCCGGCTGGAAGACTTTTATGAGGACGAAGGCAGGAAGTCCGAGCGCGAAGGCAACGAGCGCGTCGGCGGTGGCACGGGTCGCCGCCGCGTCGAAAGCGCCGCGCTCGAAGAGCACCGAGATGATGGGGGTCGCGAGCGCGGCGAGCGCGGTTGCGGCGGGGAGGCTCAGGAGCATCGAGATCAAGAGCGCGGTGTTCTGGCTGGTTTCGGCCTCGGCGAGGCGCCCGCCTTTAAGGTGTCTCGAAAGCTCGGGGAGGAGGACGACGGAAATGGCGATGCCGATGATGCCGAGCGGAAGCTGGTAGAGCCGGTCGGCGTAATAGAGGTAGGAAATGGCGCTGTCGGCCTGGGAGGCGATGATGGTGCCCACGAAGATGTTGATCTGGGTGATGCCGCCCGCGAGCATGGCGGGGATGGCGAGGAACCAGAAGCGCTGGACGGATTTGTCGACGACCGGCCAGGTGAAGCGCGGCATGAAGCCGGTTTTGGCCAGCGCCCAGACGACGAGCGCCAGTTGCACCACGCCGCCGGCCATGACGCCGATGGTGACCCAGATGGCGTCGAAGGCCGGATCGTTGGCCTGGTAGAGGACGAGGCCGACAAGCACGATAATCGTCGCGATGTTCAAAAGCACCGGCGCGAAGGCGGCGGCGAGGAAGCGCCCCAGCCCGTTCAGGATGCCGCCATAGGCGGCCATCAGGCTCATGCAGGCGAGATAGGGGAAGCAGATCCGCGTCAAGAGGACGGTCAATTCGAACTTTTCGGGGTCGTCGAGAAAGCCCGGCACGAAGGGGACGAGGATCGCCTCCATGAAGATTTCGGCGAGGATCGTGACGATAACGAGGAAGACGATGAGCCAGGAGACGATGCGGGTCGCGATCTCGCGCGCGGCCTCCTTGCCCTGCTGCTCGAGCGCGCCGGAAAAGATCGGCACGAAGGCGGTGTTGAAGACGCCTTCGGCAAAGAGCCGGCGGAAGAGGTTGGGGAAGCGGAAGGCGGCGAAGAACGCGTCGGCGGCGGGGCCGGTGCCCAGCACGCCGGCCATAAGCATGTCGCGGACGAAGCCGAAGACGCGGCTTACAAGCGTCAGCGCGGAGACGGAGAAGAAATTGCGGTAGAGGCTCAAGGGCGGGGGTCCGGGGTGGCGATTGTTGCCGGTTCCATCACGCCGCGCCCTTCTTCGTTTGCCTTTCGGGCTCGAACACGGCTTCGAGCGCGTCGCGAATGCGCTTCTGGCGGGCTTTGGATTCGATTTTGCCGCCGGTCAGATCGGTGACGTAGAAGACGTCGACGGCCTTTTCGCCATAGGTGCCGATATGGGCCGAGCCGATGGTGAGGTTGAGGTCCGAGATCGCGCGGGTCAGATGGAACAACAGCCCGGTGCGGTCGAGGCCGGAGATTTCGATGACCGTGAACTTGTCGGAAAGCTTGTTGGAAATGAAGATTTCCGTGGGGACCGAAAAGGGCTGCAGGCGGCGGTTGTAGCGCGAATCGTGGCCCAGATCGTCGGGGAGGTATTTGCGGCCCTCAAGCAGCGCCTTGACGGTTTCGGTGATGCGGGCGGCGCGGACCTTTTCGTCCTCGTCGGTCTTGAAGGTGCGGCGCAGGCGGAAGGTGTCGAGCGCATGGCCGTCGCGGGTGTTGAAGATCTGCGCGCCGATGATCGAGGCGTCGGCCATGGTGCAGGCGCCGGCGATAAGCGACAAAAGCCGGGGGTGGTCGGGGGTATAGAAGCTGACCTCGGTGATGCCCTCGAATTCCTTGATCGCGGTGGTTGCCGCAAAGGCGCCCTTGTTCTCGCCGGCGCGGTCGAGCATTTTGGCGTGGGCGACCTGCAGTTCGGGCTCGGCGCGGAGCCAGTAATTGGGGAAATGGCGCGCGGTATAGGCCTTGAGTTTCGATTTGGGCCAATCGGGCAGGGCGGCGGCCAGTTCGTCCTGAGCCTCGGAAATGCGCTGGCGCTGGGACACCTGGGAATGGCCGCCCGAAAGGAGCGGTTCGGTCGCGTAATAAAGCGCGCGCAGGAGCGAGCCTTTCCAGCCCGTCCAGACGCCGGGGCCGACGGCGCGGATGTCGCAGGCGGTGAGGATCATCAGCAATGCAAGCCGCTGCGGGGACTGGACCACCTCGGCGAAATTGCGGGCGGTCTCGGGGTCCTGGATATCGCGCGATTGCGCGATCTCGCTCATGAGCAAGTGATGGCGGACGAGCCAGGCGACGGTTTCGGTTTCCGCGGGGGAGAAACCCAGGCGCGGGCAGAATTTGCGGGCAATGGCCTCGCCGGCCACCGAATGGTCCTCGGGACGGCCCTTGGCGATGTCGTGGAGAAAGAGCGTCACGTAGAGGAGGCGCACATCGGAGAGATGCGGCAGGAGCTCGTGGGTCAAAGGCAGTTCGTCCTTGAGCCCGCCGTTCTCGATTTCGGCCATGACGCCGACGGCGCGGATCAGATGCTCGTCCACCGTATAGTGGTGATACATATTGAACTGCATCAGGGCGACGATCTTGCCGAATTCGGGGACGAACTTGCCCAAAACGCCGGATTCGTTCATCCGCCGCAGGATACGCTCGACCGATTTGGGCGCGGTGAGGATGTCCTTGAAATAGGCGTTGGCGCGGGCGTCGGCGCGCAGGCTCTTGTCGATCAGGCGCATGGAGCGTGTGAGCTGCTTGAGCGCGTCGGGATGGAACATCACGCCTTCGCGGCCGGCAACCCAGAAGATCTTGATGATGTTGACCGGGTCTTTTTCGAAGACGTCGGGCGCGGCAATGGTGATGCGGCCGTGCTCGAGAACGAAATCGGGCTCACCGCGGATGGCGCGGCGGGTCTTGCGGAAGGATTTGAAGACGCGGCCGAAGGCGTCGACCTTTTTGGCGTGGGCGAATTCGAGCGACGTGCAGAAGATACGGGTGAGATCGCCCACATCCTTGGCGACGAGGAAATAGCGCTTCATGAAGCGCTCGACGCCGAGCATGCCGGCGCGGTCGGCATAGCCCAGCCGCTCGGCCATTTCCTGCTGGACTTCGAAGGTCAACCGGTCGTCGGCGCGCCTCAAAAGGAAGTGAAGGTTGCAGCGGACGGCCCAGAGGAAATCCTCGGCGCGCTGGAAGGAGCGGAATTCGGCGCGGGAGAAGACGCCCTTGTCGATCAACTCGTGCGAGGTGCGCACGCGGTAGAAATATTTGCCGATCCAGTAGAGCGTATTGAGGTCGCGCAGCCCGCCCTTGCCGTCCTTGATGTTGGGCTCGACGACGTAGCGGGTGTTGCCCTGGGCCTCGTGGCGCGCGTCGCGCTCGGCCATTTTCGCGGCGATGAATTCGGGGCCGGTCTTTTCGACGATCTCGGTCTCGAACCGGTCGCGCATCTGGCTAAAGAGGCGCTTGTCGCCGGTCAAGAACCGGCTTTCGAGCGTCGCGGTGCGGATGGTCATGTCGGATTTGGCCATCCGGATGGAATCGTCGACCGAGCGGACCGCGTGGCCGACCTTCTGCCCCAGGTCCCAGAGCATATAGAGGACGAATTCGGTGACGCTCTCGCCCCAGGGGGTCTGCTTATAAGGCAGGATGAAGAGGAGATCGATGTCCGAGCCGGGCGCGAGCGTGCCGCGGCCGTACCCGCCCACCGCGGCGATGGCGAGGGCCTCGGCCTCGGAGGGGTTTTCGCGCGGGTAGACGTAACGGGTGGCCCAGATGTGGACGGCGCGGATGACCTCGTCCTGTGCGTGGGCGATGGCCTGGGCGCAGCGCGTGCCCTTGTGGGTGGCGAGAAGTTCGGTTTCGGCGGCGGCGCGGGCGGATTTGAGCGCGGACCTGACCGTATCGAGCAGGATCGCGCGGGCGGCGGGGCTGTCGGGCGCGACATCGGCGGTCGCCTCGCGCGCGGCGCGCACGAGGGCTTCGGCGTCGAGGCCACCGCGCGCCGGGGGACGCTTTACCTGGGTCTGCGGTTCAGCCTGTGCGGTCAGCATTATGTGCCTTTTTCAGCGAATAGATCCATTCGAGCGCTTCGCGCGGGGTCATGTCGTCGGGGACGACAGACTCAATCATAGCGTGGATCGGGTTATCATCGGGTTGCGCTGGCCCGGGTCCCGGCATATGGGCAAAAAGCGGCAGATCTTCAAGGACGGAGCCGGGATCGGACTGCCCACGCTTCTCCAGAAGCTCCAGAATGGCGCGGGCGCGCTCGACGACGGGGGCGGGAAGCCCGGCGAGGCGGGCGACCTGGATGCCATAGGAGCGGTCGGCGGCGCCTTTTTGCACTTCATGGAGGAAGACGACGTCGCCCTTGTATTCGCGCACGGTCATGGTGTGGTTGGAGACGCGCGACAGCGTTTCCTTGAGCGCGGTCAATTCGTGGTAATGGGTCGCAAACAGGCCGCGGCAGCGGGTCGTTTCGTGCAGCGCCTCGACGCAGGCCCATGCGATCGAGAGCCCGTCGAAGGTCGCGGTGCCGCGCCCGATTTCGTCCAGAATCACAAGCGAGCGCCTGGTGGCGCGGTCGAGGATGGCGGCGGTTTCGACCATTTCGACCATGAAGGTCGAATGGCCCTGGGCGATGTCGTCGGACGCGCCGACGCGGGAGAAGACCCTGTCGATGGCGCCGATATGGGCCGAGCGCGCAGGGACGTAAGAGCCCATCTGCGCGAGGATGGCAATGAGCGCGTTCTGGCGCAGGAAGGTCGACTTGCCGCCCATATTGGGGCCGGTGATGAGCCAGAGCTGGCCGGCATCGGCGTCCTCAGGAGCCGAGAGGTCGCAATCGTTGGCGACGAAACTCTGGCCCTCGCGTTCGAGGGTCGCTTCGACGACGGGGTGACGTCCGCCTCCGATCTCGAAGGCGAGCGAACCGTCGATCACCGGGCGGCAATAGCCGCGTTCGGCGGCGAGGGTCGCCAGCGACGCGGCGACGTCGAGCGCGGCCATGGCGTCGGCGGCGGCCTGGAGCTCTTGGGTGGCCGCGAGCACAGCCTCGCGCAGGCGCGCGAAAATCGAAAGCTCGATCTCAAGCGCGGTATCCTGCGCGCGGGCGATCTTGCCTTCGAGTTCGGCCAGTTCGCCCGTTGTGAACCGCATGGCGTTGGCGAGGGTCTGGCGGTGGATGAAGGTCTCGCGGTGCGCGTCGAGGAGTTTTTGCCCGTGGTTTGAGGGCACCTCGACGAAGAAGCCCAGAACGTTGTTGTGCTTGATCTTGAGCGCCTTGACGCCGGTTGCTTCGCAAAGCTCGGCCTGGAGCCTGGCGACGACGGTGCGGGATTCGCGGCCCAGCTGGCGCTGGGTGTCGAGTTCGGGGTCGTAGCCCTCGGCAACAAAGCCGCCGTCACGGGCCAAGAGCGGGAGGTCTTCGGCGAGGGCCGATCCGAGCTCGGCGGCGAGACCCGCAGGGGCCTTGCCGAGCGCCACCGCGATATCGAGGAGCCCCTGGGGGAGCGGATCGAGCCCCCCGAGGAGCCCGCCAAGCTCCAGCGCGCGGGCGACGCCGTTGCCGATGGCGGCAAGGTCGCGCGGGCCGCCGCGTTCGAGCGCGAGGCGGTTCAAGGCGCGGGCGATATCGGGGGCCGAGCGCAATTGGGCACGAATATCGGTGGTGGTGACGGAATTGTCGATGAGCGCCGTGACCATATCGAGCCGCGCGTTGACGGCTTCTGGGTCGATGAGCGGGGCCGCCAGGCGGGCGGAGAGAAGCCGGGCACCGGCGGGGGTCACGGTCTTGTCGATGGCGTGGCGCAGGCTGCCCCGGGTCTCGCCGCGATTGGTGGTGAGCAATTCGAGCGAATTGCGGGTCGCCAGATCGATCCGCATGTGCCGGGCGGCGTTCTGGATCTGCGGCGGGCGCAGCGCCGGGAAATGGCCCTTCTGGGTTTCCGCGACATAGCCCACGAGTGCGCCCAGAGCCGCGCGGGCGGCGCGCGAGAAGGCCGTGGGGTCGAGAGCGCCATCGGTGAAATGGCCGCGCAGGAGGCTCGCCGCGGCCTCGGAATCGAACCGGTCGGGCGGCAGGAGCGTGCAATCGGCGATGAGCGGGGCCGGAATGCCGGCTTCGCGCAAGGCGTCGAGGGTCGATTGGGTCATCGCCAGTTCGGCAGCGTCGATGCGGCCCAGTTCGTCTGCAATCGCCTCGCGCGATATGTCGGCGACGAAAAGATCCCCGGTTGAGATATCGGCCCAGGCGAGGGCGAAATCGGCGTCGCCGTGGCGCAGCATGGCGAGGGTGGCGAGGAAGTTGTGGGCGCGGGCGACGAGGTGGTCGTCTTCGGTCAACGTGCCGGGGGTGACGAGCCGCACGACGTCGCGCTTGACGACGGATTTCGAACCGCGCTTTTTGGCTTCGGCGGGGTCCTCGACCTGTTCGCAGATCGCGACCTTGTGGCCTAAGCGGATGAGCTTGTTGAGATAATCGTTGGCCGCGTGGATGGGCACCCCGCACATGGGGATATCTTCGCCCAGATGCTTGCCGCGCTTTGTGAGCGTGATTGAAAGCGCCTGGGCGGCGATTTCGGCGTCCTCGAAGAAGAGCTCGTAAAAATCGCCCATGCGGTAAAAGAGCAGATAGCCGGGGTTGACGCCCTTGATCTCGAAATACTGCGCCATCATGGGCGTCACGGCGCTCGAGGCAGCGGGGCCGGTCTGCGCGCTATCGATGTCCCTGGACATGATCTGTGGCATCGGGACTGGATGGTCCTTGCGGGTGGACGTTTCAAAGTTTGCGAACGTATTGCAGTTCGTGCCCGATTCCAACAGCCGGGGCGGCCCTTCACGCTGCTTTTAAGACGAATGTGAAAAGTGTGTGCGATAGGGCGCAGGGGCGTTGGCGAGCCGGGTCGTGACGAGGACGTCGGTGGTGCCGAAGGCGGGGTCGATGGCGGCTTCGGGGCTCACATACGCGCCGAGCGCGAGATAGCCGCGCAGGAGCGGGGGGAGGCGGCGGCGCAAGCCGGCCCCAGGGCGCGTGAGTGGGGCGACGGGGACGGCGCGTTCGGGGCGGGCGCGGACGGTCCATTCGTCCGGGGCCGCGGCGACGCCTGCAAGATAACCCAGGGCGTCCGCGTGGCGTTTCGCGTCGGCGCCGGGGAGGCTCGCGGTGCCGAAATAGACATCGATGGCGTTTTCGCGCGCATAGGCGGCGAGGCCGGCCCAGAGCGCGTGCATGGCGGCGCCGTGGCGGTGGGCGGGGGCGATGCAGGTGCGGCCGACTTCGCAAAAGCGCAGACGGGGATGACGCGCCAAAAGCGGCGCAATGTCGAACTCGGCCTCGGCGTAGAACCCGGCGCGGGCGGCGGATGCGGGGAGAAGGCGCGCGGTGCCCGCGATGACCCCCGTCGTGTGGTCGCAAACGAGAAGGTGATCGCAGTCGGCGTCGAAGCGGTCGGCGTCGGAAAACCCGAAGACGGCGCGGCGCACGCGGTGGGCGGCGGCGCGCTCGGCCTCGGTAAGGGCGAGGCGCGCGCTAAACCGGCCTACGCGCGCAAGCGGCGGCGGCAGGAGGGCACTGGCATCATGCACAAGCGCAGCGGCCTGCATCCAGTCCCCTACCCGATTTCGAACCGGCACCAATGCCGGTAGGGGGTGTCCGGCGTCACGACGATCGAGGGGAAATGCGCGTGCGCCAGCGCGCCGGGGAATTTCTGGTCCTCGAGGCAGAGGCCCGAGTGCTTGCCGTAATAGCGCCCGCCAATGCCGGGGACGGGGCAGTCGGTCCAGACGGCGTTATAGAACTGCACGCCCGGACGGTCGGAAAAGAGTTTCAGCGTGAGGTCCTTATCGGGGGCGGTGACGATTGCGAGGGGGTCCTCGAACTTGCGGGCCGTGGGCAGCACGAGGTTGACGTCGTAGTTCAACGGATTGCCCGCATCGTCGCGGAGCGTCCGGGGTTTGCGCAGGTCGTACTGGGTGCCGTAGACGGGCAGGAGCGCGC
Source organism: Pelagibacterium xiamenense (assembly GCF_021166475.1). GTDB lineage: Bacteria > Pseudomonadota > Alphaproteobacteria > Rhizobiales > Devosiaceae > Pelagibacterium > Pelagibacterium xiamenense. The sequence continues at coordinate 215,164 of NZ_JAJOYS010000001.1, read as the reverse complement.
CGGTGGGCACGAGGTTTTCGTCGACCTCGGAATAGGCGCTCGCGAGGGTTTCGACCGTGTGGTCGAGGATCGTCTCGGTGGTGCCGAGATTGAAATACTGGTGCTGGACGAGGCTGATGGGCGTCGGGCGGTCGGGCATGGCGGAGAGCTCGAGGCTCAGCGCGTTGCCTTTGAGCGTGTAAACCGCCTCGAAATTGACGTTGCCGGGAAAGCCCATGGCGCCGTCCGGGGAGAAATGGGTGAACCTGACCGCATTGGCGGCTTCATCGATCTCCATATCCCAGACCTGGCGGCCGAGACCCTCGGGGCCGCCATGGAGGCAGCTTCCGGTCTGGTTTTCAGGCAGGTGATAGGTCTGGCCCTCGAGGGTGAACTGCGCGCCCGCGATGCGGTTGGCGACGCGGCCGGCGAGCGAGCCGAAATGGGGGGAGTGCTCGGGGTAGGGGTCGAAGGTTTCGAACCCCAGTACGACCGAACGCAGACCGCCGGCGACGGGGACGCGCCAGTCGCGTACGGTGACGCCCCAGTTCAAAAGCGCGATCTCTGCTCCCGTGTCGGAGACCAGAAGCGCCTCGTCGACGCGCTTGCCGTTGAATTCGCCTGCGGTATTGACGGTTATCGCCATGGTGTTCTCCCCCTAGAGCCGTTTATCTCCCCTATCACCATTTTCGCGGGGATGGCGAGCCGTGACTTGACGGATTCGGGGATGCGCTGCAATGAGTATCGTACCTCAAATGCGCGGGAGAGGAGGCCTAAGGTGGGCACGGAGCGGTCCGAGAGGGTGACGGTGCACGACCTCGCCAAGGCGGCGGGCGTGTCGCTGGCGACGGTCGATCGCGTGCTTAACGGGCGCGCCGGGGTGCGGCCAGCCACGGTCGAGAAGGTCGAGGCCGCGATCGAAGCGATCGGGTACCGACGGGATTTTACCGCCTCGATGCTGGCGCGGGCGCGCGATATCCGGCTTTGCTTCATCCTGCCGGACGGGACCAACCAGTTCATGGCCAAGCTCGCCGACGCCGTCGAGCGTGCGGGAGCGAACGCGCGGGCCGAGCGCGGGCAGTTCACGCTTTTGCGCGTCAAGGCGATGGAGCCGCGCGCGCTCGCCGACGCGCTCGATGCGCTCGCGCCGGAAGCTTGCGATTGCGCGGTGATCGTCGCCATCGACAAGCCCGAAGTGCACGCGGCGGTGGCGCGGGCAACCGGGCGGGGGATCAAAATCGTGACGCTGGTCTCCGACCTCCCCGGATCGGCAAGGCGGGCCTTTGTGGGGGTCGACAATATCGCGGCGGGGCGCACTGCGGCCTCGCTGATGGGGCGGTTTCTGCCCGAGGGGAGCACGGTCGGGCTCGTTGCGGGGTCGATGGAGCTGATCGACCATGCCGAGCGTGTCGCGGGGTTCCGGGCGGTTGTCGAAGCGGAATTTCCGACGCTTGTGGTCAAGGGTCCCATCGAGGGGCAGGACGAATTTACGCCCACCTACGAAAAGGCGCTCGGCTTCCTCAAGGAAAACCCCGAGCTTGGGGGCATCTACAATGTGGGCGCGGGGAATGCCGGGCTCGTAATGGCGATCAACGAGGCGGGGCGGTCGGATTTGCGCGTCATTGCGCATGAATTGACCGGGCCGACGCGGGCGGCGCTCGGCTCGGGCGCGATCGATTGCGTCATCGACCAGGATCCGGACGCCGAAGTGCGCGCGGTCTGGGCCGAGGCCAAGCGGCTGGTGCTTGGACCCGACGCCGCGCCGGCGCCGGGGGAGATCGAGATTAAGGTTTTCCTTAGAGACAATATGCGCTAGGACTCCACCCATTCCATAATCAAGGACAAGCCGCTGAAAAAACGGCGCGCACCTTTTGAGGAGATTTCGTTATGATCGGTTTTGAGGTACGTGCCTCATGAGTGCTTATCTCGGTCTCGATATCGGGACGTCCGGGGTCAAGGCCGTCGTGATCGACAGCGAGGGCGCGGTTCTGGGAGAGGCCACCGCGCCGCTTTCTGTATCGCGGCCCAGGCCCGGATGGTCGGAACAGGACCCCGCTCACTGGTGGGACGCGGTTCTGGGTGCCATCGATACGCTCGCCAGGGACCGGCCCGAGGCGGTTGCGTCGGTCGAAGGCATAGGGCTTTCGGGGCAGATGCACGGGGCGACGCTGTTGGACAAAGACAACGCCGTCATCCGCCCGGCGATCCTCTGGAACGATGTGCGTTCGGATGTCGAATGCGCGGAACTGGAGGCCAACGAGCCGCGCAGCCGGGACATTTCGGGCAATATCGCGATGCCGGGGTTCACGGCGCCCAAGCTGCTCTGGGTCAAAAAGCACGAGCCTGAGCATTTCGCGCGCACCGCCAAGGTGTTGCTGCCCAAGGATTATGTGCGGTTTCTTTTGACCGGCGGGTTCGTTTCGGAGATGTCGGACGCGGCGGGCACGCTATGGCTCGACGTCAAAAAGCGCGACTGGTCGGACGCGCTGTTGGCCGCGACCGGGCTCGCGCGCGCTCATATGCCCGATCTTGTCGAAGGCTCGGCGGTTTCGGGCACGCTCAAGGATGAGCTCAAAGCGCGCTGGGGGATGCGCGGCGAGGTGGTCGTTGCCGGGGGCGGGGGCGATAACGCAGCCTCGGCCTGCGGGATCGGCGCGGTCTCGCCGGGCGAGGGGTTCGTGTCGCTGGGGACCTCGGGCGTGCTGTTCGTTTCGAACGAAAAATTCCGGCCCAATACCGAGGGCGCGGTGCACGCCTTCTGTCACGCGATCCCCGAGACCTGGCACCAGATGGGCGTGATCCTTTCGGCGACGGACAGCCTCAACTGGCTGGCCAAGCTCGTGGGGCAGGACCCCGCGGCGCTGACCGGGGCGGTTGCGAAGGAATATTCCGGGCCGGGCGAAGAGATATTCCTGCCCTATCTGTCGGGCGAGCGGACGCCGCACAACAGCGCGCATGCGCGCGGGTCGTTCGTTGGGCTCTCGCATCTTTCCGACGCGCGGACGATGGCGCAGGCGGTGATGGAAGGCGTGGCGTTCGCCGTACGCGATTGCCAGCGCGTCCTTTCGGATGCCGGGACAACCATCGAGACGCTCATCGCCGTAGGCGGCGGCTCGCGGTCGGAACTGTGGCTCGAGATGATCGCGACCAACCTCAAGATGGAGATCGCCGTGCCCGAGGCGGGCGATTTCGGCGGCGCCTTCGGCGCGGCGCGGCTGGGGCTGATCGCGGCGACGGGGGCCGACCCCAGAACGGTCTGCGCGAACCCCAAAATCGCCAGGACCATTGCACCAAGGGCGGATCTGATCGCCGCCTATGACGAACACTACCAGCGCTATCGCGCGCTCTATCCGGGTATCGAGGAGGCCCGCACGTAAATGACCGATTTCTTCAAAGGCATCGAGAAGGTCCGCTATGAGGGCCCCGAGAGCACCAATCCGCTGGCCTTCCGGCACTACAACCCCGACGAGATCGTTCTGGGCAAGCGGATGGAAGACCATCTGCGCTTTGCCATTGCCTATTGGCACTCGTTCGCCTGGGAAGGCGGCGACCCGTTCGGCGGGCGCACCTTCGAGCGGCCCTGGTTCGACGGGGAAATGGAAGCGGCGAAACTCAAGGCCGATGTGGCGTTCGAGATGTTCTCGCTGCTCGGCGCGCCCTATTTCTGCTTCCACGATGCGGATGTGCGGCCCGAGGGCGAGAGCTTTGCCGAATCGACAAAGCGCCTGAACGCGCTCGCGGACATCTTCGAAACCAAGATGGCCGAGACGGGGGTCAAGCTGCTTTGGGGCACCTCGAACCTCTTTTCCAACCGGCGCTTCATGTCCGGGGCGGCGACCAACCCCGATCCGGACGTCTTTGCCTATGCCGCGGCGACGATCAAATCCAATATGGACGTCACCAAACGGCTCGGGGGCGAGAACTACGTGCTCTGGGGCGGACGCGAGGGCTATGAAACGCTCTTGAACACCCGCATGGGCCAGGAACTCGACCAGATGGCGCGGATGCTCTCGATGGTGGTCGATTATAAGCACAAGATCGGGTTTAACGGTACGATCCTCATCGAGCCCAAGCCGCAGGAGCCGACCAAGCACCAGTACGACTACGACGTTTCGACGGTCTACGGGTTCTTGAAGAAATACGGGCTTGAAAAGGAGGTGAAGGTCAATATCGAGGTGGGGCACGCGATCCTTGCCGGGCACACCTTCGAGCACGAAATCGCCATGGCGGCCGCGCACGGGATCTTCGGGTCCATCGACATGAACCGCAACGACATGCAGTCGGGCTGGGATACCGATCAGTTCCCCAACAACGTTCCGGAAGTGGCGCTGGCGTATTACCACATCCTGAAGGCCGGCGGGTTCACGACCGGCGGCACCAATTTCGACGCGAAACTGCGGCGCCAGTCGATCGACCCCGAAGACCTGCTATACGGGCATATCGGCGGCATGGACACGTGCGCTCGCGGGCTCAAGGCCGCGGCGGCGATCATCGAGGACGGCGCCTACGACACATTCCTCGAGGAGCGTTATGCCGGTTGGCAGGCGCCCGAGGCGCAGGCCATGCTCAAGGGCGAGAGGACGCTCGAGGACATCGCCGCGCGGGTCGAGGCCGAGAACATCAACCCCGAGCCGCGGTCGGGCCGTCAGGAATATCTCGAGAACCTCATCAACCGGTTCGTCTAGAACCGCGTCGTCCCCCGCCCCAACCTGCCAGCGGGGCGGGGGACTGCCTGTTTTTTTGGGAGGAGAACCCATGCCCTTGCGGCCCAACCCCATTCTGCCGGGGTTCAACCCCGATCCCTCGATCTGCCGGGTCGGGGAGGACTATTACATCGCCACCTCGACCTTCGAGTGGTTCCCCGGGGTGCAGATCCATCATTCGAAAGATCTTGCGAACTGGGAGCTGATCACCCGGCCATTGACCCGCAAGAGCCAGCTCGACATGCGCGGGAACCCCGACAGTTGCGGGATCTGGGCGCCGTGCCTCACCCATGACGGGGAAAAGTTCTGGCTGGTCTATACGGACGTCAAGCGCAAGGACGGCAACTTCAAGGACGCGCATAACTACATCGTCACCGCCGAGGACATCACGGGGCCGTGGTCGGACCCCGTCTACGTCAATTCCTCAGGGTTCGATCCGTCGCTTTTTCATGACGATGACGGCAAGAAGTGGTTCCTCAACATGCTGTGGGACCACCGGACGCGCAACCACCGGTTCGCCGGGATCGCGCTGCAGGAATTCGACCCCGAGGCCGGCAAGCTCGTGGGCGAGCGCAAGAACATCTTCCGCGGCTCGCCGCTCAAGCTTGTCGAAGGCCCGCATCTTTATAAGCGCGGGGGCTGGTATTATCTCCTCACCGCCGAGGGCGGGACGGGGTACGACCATGCGGCGACGCTGGCGCGGTCGCGCTCGATCGACGGGCCCTACGAGCTCCATCCGGACATGTATGTCGTGACGGCCAAGGACGATCCGCTCAATCCGCTGCAGCGCGCCGGGCATGGCGACATCGTCGAGACGCCGGAGGGGGAGACGTATATCGTTCACCTTACGGGCCGCCCCACGACGCAAAAGCGGCGCTGCGTACTGGGCCGCGAAACGGCGCTGCAAAAGGCGGTGTGGAAAGACGACGGCTGGCTCTACCTCGAAGCGGGGACCAACCTGCCCCAGAGCGAGGTCGAGGTGCCCGGAACCTACGACAAGGCCGCGTTCGACGCCGAGCGGCGGTATGAATTTACCGCCGGGCAGCCGCTTCATATCGATTTCCAGTGGCTGAGGACGCCCGAACCGGAACGGATCTTCTCGCTCGATGCGGCGCCGGGAAACCTGCGGCTTTATGGCCGCGAGTCGATTGCCTCTTGGTTCGAACAGGCGCTGGTGGCGCGGCGGCAGCAGCATTTCGATCTCGAGGCGGAAACGGAGGTCACGTTTCATCCGCATGACGAACGGCAGATGGCGGGGCTGATCGCCTATTACGGGCGCTACAATTTCCACTATCTGGCGCTGACAGCCGAAGAGGACGGCACGCCGCAGCTCGAGGTGATCTCCTCGCTGGTCTCCCACCCGGACGGAAACCTCACCTATCCGGGCGAACCGGTACGGGTCGGGCGCGGGCCGATCCGGATGAAGCTGCGGATCGAGAGTTCGAAACTGCAGTTCTTTTATGCCGAGGGCAGTGAGAGCTGGCGGGCGGTCGGGCCGGCGCTCGATGCGTCGATCCTTTCGGACGAATGCGGCGGACATGCCGAGCACGGCAGCTTTACCGGCGCGTTCCTCGGCATGGCGGCGCACGACCTCAACGGCACGGCACAGCCGGCGGATTTCTCGCATTTCGTCTATCGGCCGGTTTGACGGCGCCAGCCGGTTCAGCTCGCGCCGGATACACCCACCCCTAACCCCTCCCCATCAGGGGAGGGATCGAGGGCGGTGAGACGCCACCGGCGCAAAGCCGTGCGATTGTCCGGTACGCAACGAAGAGAGGGGCAGGCTGCCCGAGCTCCTATCCAACCTCGAGGTTGACCTCGATGTTCCCGCGCGTGGCGTGGGAATAGGGGCAGATGATGTGGGCGGCGTCCATCCAGGCCTTGACCTTTTCGGCGTCGTGACCGGGAACGGTTGCGGTCAGGGTGACCTTGAGCCCCAGGCCCTGGCCGTCGTCGCGCTTGCCGACGCCGACATCGGCGGAAATCCTGGTGTCGTCGGGCAGTTTGACGTGGTCCTTGCCGGCGGCGGCGCGGAGCGCGCCGAGATAGCAGGCGGCATAGCCGGTGGCAAAGAGCTGCTCGGGGTTGGTGCCCTCCCCGCCGGGGCCGCCCATCTCCCTGGGGCTCGAGATTTTGACGTCGACCTTGCCGTCGTCGGTCTTTGAATGCCCGTCATGACGGCCGCCGCCGGTGGCGCTGGCGTGGGCGGTGTATTGGATTTCCATTGCTAGCCTCCTGTTAATTTGCCGCAAGTCCTCTCGAAAAACCGGTTCCCGATTTTCAGGACTTGCTCCAATCCCTGTCGTGTCGAGCGTGTACAATGCGCACCCCGGCGTGCAGGTTCAATGACAGCGCATTCGCCCCTTCCTGGCCCGGTCCCGCTCCTGACCATCGCACACTACCCCATATAGAGATTTTCCATCCTTTGTCCGTCATCGGCGGGAAACCGGTGGTCGGCGGCGGGATGTGCGCGCTGGCCGCATTCGCGGCGGGGGCAGATGCGGCACCCCACGCCGATGGGGACCGCGCCTGCGGGAGCATTGAGATCGATCCCGTCGGCGTAGATCATCTTGTCCGCATGGGCGACCGAACAGCCCAGCCCGATCGAGAGGTGCCGTTTGGGCGCGTTATAGGCGTGACCGCCCTTGGTTTCGGCCCGCGCGATGCAGAAATAGCGCTGGCCGTCGGGCATCTGGCTCACCTGGACGTTGATCTGGCCGGGATTGAGGAAGGCCGCGTAGACGTTCCAGCGCGGGCAGGCGCCCGAATGGCGCGGAATGTGGATGCCCGAGAGGGAGAAGCGCTTGGAGATGTTGCCCGCGATGTCGGTCCTGACGAGATGCAGCGGAATGCCGCTCATGCCCGGACGCTGGAGCGTAGTCATGCGATGGCAGACCTGCTCGAAACTGGCGCGGAAGCGCCGGCCGATGCGCTCGATGTCGTAGCGGGTATCGCGGCACGCGGTGAAGAAGGGCTCGTAGGGCATGATGAGCGCCGCGGCGAGGTAGGAGGCGAGGACGTTGCGCGCGAGGCCGACTGAATCGGGCTGAGGGAGCGTACTCTGGTCGATGAGCGCCATGATTTCGGTCTCCGCGCTCAAAAGCGCGGCCTGTTGGGCCATGACGAACAGCGCGGATTCGGGCTCGAGGATGTCGGCGATGGCGAGGACGCGGCCCCCATCCTCCATCCGGCGCACCACGCCGGTGGGGAGCGAGACGAGCCGCACCTCGATACCGAAGACGTTGAAAAGGTAAGTCCTGAGGCCCTGCTCGAAGCTTTCGGCGGCGGTGTCGACATCGGCGCGGACGCGCGCGGCGGCCGCTTCGAGGGTGGGGAAATAATTGGCTTCGCCCTGAAGAAAATCGGAAACCGCTTCGGTTACGAGGTTATAGCCCGATTGGGGCGCATCCGCGTGGGCTTGGGGGCGCTGGAACTGCTTGAGCTGGTCGAAGAGCTTCAAAACCGCGCGGCCGACCGCCGGGTGATTGGCGGCGAGGTCGCGGATATCCTGGTTGGTCAGATCGCTGTCGGCGAAGATATCGTCGCCGAAAAGCTCCATCAGATCGCCCGCGAGCCGGCCATCGTCGCTTTCGGCCAACTCGCCCGGCTCGACGCCGAAATAGCCCGCGACGCGGAAGAGAAGCGGCACGGTGATGCGGCGGCGGTTGTGTTCGATCAGATTGAGATAGCTTGCGGAGATTTCCAGCGTTTCGGCGAGCTGGGCCTGGCTTAAGCCCTTCTGGCGCCGCAAGCGCTTGATCCGCCCGCCGATTTGCGGCCCGGCACCCGCCATTTCCTCCTCCGTTTCTTTACCGGATTTACAAAACCGGCGCTGATAATTTGCAAAGCTTTACAGCTTAACCTCCTGATATTGCGTTTATTCTTGCGTTTCGACCGAGTGTTGTCAATTCTTTACTCAAGCGAACGCGATGGTGCGTTTCACTGCAGGAGAAGAGACATGCAGACCCACACGCACGAGACGGGTCAGACCGAAGACTTCATCACCATTATCGCGCCCTCGATGGCCGAAGTGATGGCGAGCTTCCGCGCACAGGGGCTCGCCGAAAAGCAATACGCAATCGTCCACCGCGCCGGCCGGCACAGCTTTACCGTCGCGCATGGCGAGGCGCCGGCGACGACGCTGTTCAACGGTACGCCCATGGTCGCCGCGACCTTCGCGCGGCGCAGCTAACCCTTTCGCATTCTGGAGGAGACCACCAATGCTCGATAGACCGCAGACCGAACCGACCGGCTTTGCCGCCCCCGAATGGGCGCCCGACCGCTGGGCCAATGTGGCCCGGGACTACACGCCCGAGGATGTCAGAAAACTCGCCGGTTCGCTGCCGATCCGGCATTCCCTGGCCGAAAACGGCGCCAGGCGGCTCTGGGAGTTGCTCCATACCGAAGACTATGTGCCCACGCTCGGCACCTTTACCGGCAACCAGGCGGTGCAACAGGTCAAGGCGGGCTTGAAGGCGATCTATCTTTCGGGCTGGCAGGTGGCGGCGGACGCCAATACGTCGGGGAATATGTATCCCGACCAGTCGCTTTATCCCGCCGACTCGGTGCCCGCCATCGTCAGGCGCATCAACAAGGCGCTGCAGCGCGCCGACCAGATCCAGCAGATGGAACGGCTCGAAGGCAAGTCGGACGCCGATATCGACTATTTTGTGCCCATCATCGCCGACGCGGAGGCCGGGTTCGGCGGCGCGCTCAACGTTTTCGAATTGATGAAGGCGATGATCGAGGCGGGGGCCGCTGCGGTCCATTTCGAAGACCAGCTCGCGTCTGAGAAAAAGTGCGGGCATCTGGGCGGCAAGGTGCTGGTTCCGACGCGCACCTTCATCCGGACATTGAACGCGGCGCGGCTGGCCGCCGACGTCATGGGCGTGCCGACGCTGATCATGGCGCGGACCGATGCCGAGGCGGCGCAGCTGATCACCTCCGATGTCGACGCATACGACGCGCCGTTCATCACCGGGGAGCGGACCGAGGAGGGGTTCTACCGGCTCAAGGGCGGGTTCGAGGCCGCGATCGCGCGCGGGCTGGCCTATGCGCCTTATGCCGATCTCATCTGGTGCGAAACCTCGACGCCGAACCTTGCCGACGCGAAACGCTTTGCCGAGGCGATCCGCAAGGAACATCCCGACCAGATGCTGGCCTATAACTGCTCGCCCTCGTTCAACTGGGCGAAATATATGGGCGAAGACGAGATGGCGGCGTTCCAGCGCGAGCTCGGGGCGATGGGGTACAAATACCAGTTCATCACGCTCGCGGGGTTCCACAACCTCTCTTACACCACCTTCGATCTCGCCCGGCGCTACAAGGAGCGCGGCATGGCGGCGTATTCGGAGCTTCAGCAGGCCGAGTTCGCCGCCGAGCCGCACGGGTTTTCGGCGACGCGCCACCAGCGCGAGGTGGGGACGAGCTATTTCGACGCGGTCGCGACGGCGGTCTCGAAAGGCGAAAGCGCGACGACGGCGATGGCCGGGTCGACGGAGACGGCGCAGTTCCATTGAGACTGTGGGAGGGGCGGGGACACGTTTTCCCCGCTGTTCTTCACCGGTTCTCCACAGGAAAATGATTCACGTGAAGCATTATTCCTCGGGCTGATTTCACGTGAATCATTGGAAGGGTCCGGACGCGCTGCTCCGGGCCCTTCTTCATGCTGTGGCCAGGAGACGCCGCGCATTGCGGACGGTGATGCGGGCCGCGAGAATGGCGAGGATGCCGATGGCGATGCCGGAGGCGAAGACCACGATCATCGCGGCGCGGATATCGCCGGCGGTTTGCGCCGCGGCGAGCCCGGCCATGTTGGCGATAAGGCCCGCAATGGCCGCGCCGATGCCGTAACCGGCGGACTGGATGGTGGGCAGGAGCCCCGAGGCCCTGTCGCGCTCGCCGGGGCGCGCCGATTCCATGATGGTCTGGCTGAGATAGGCCCAGGAGGCGCCAAAGCCGAAGCCGAGGAGCACCTGGCCGGTGATGACCAGCCAGAGCGCTTGATCGGCAACCCCGAGGGCGAGCGCGGCGAGGCCGGCGGTGAGAAACACCGGGCCGAGCCGGATGAGCGCATGGCGTCCCGGAACCGAGGCCACGCCCGAAATGGCGATGGCCATGGTGCTCCAGGCCACGGCCATGACCGCGTTGATGGCGCCCGCGAGAGTGGCCCCGAAGTCCCAGAGATTTTGCAGCGCATAGACGAGATAGACCGCGATGCCCGCCTGCGCCACGGGCATCAGCAGGACGACCCATAGCCCCGCGCCGACGGTGTCGTTGAGGCGGAAGGCGCCGGTTGGGAAGAGCTTTTCGCGCGCACCCGCGTCGCGGCGGACGATGGCCACGAGCCCGGCGCCGGCAAGCGCGAGGCACAGCGCCGTGGGCAGGGGATCGCGCAGGACCGCGGCGACCGAAATCGCCATGATCGCGGCGCCGATCAGCACAAGCCGCACCATGGGCAGACGGTCGACATTGCCGGCTTCGACCCGCCGCGGCACGACCATCAGCGTCAGCGCGATGAAGATGAGCCCGAGCGGGATGTTGACCATGAAGGCCGCGCGCCATGAGATCGTTTCGGTCAGAACCCCGGCGAGCGCCGGGCCACCGAATGCGGCCAGCGCCCAGACGACAGATTCGGCGCCGAAAACACGCGGGACGAGTTTCGAGGGGTAAAGCTCGGGGATGAGCGCGTAGCAGATGGCCGCGACAACGCCTTCTCCCAGCCCCTGCAACGCGCGGCCAACGAGCAGTTCGGGCATGCCGCCCGCCAGAGCGGCGAGCAGCGAGCCGGCGATGAAGACCAGCGCCGCGACAAGCAGCGCCATGCGCGCGCCAAGGCGGGTCTTGACGATGGCGGCGGCGGTGCCACCCATGATGGCGAAGACGAGAAAGACCGTCGTCGCCCAGGACATCAGCGCGACGCCCTTGAGATCGACCACAGCGGAGGGCAGCGCTGTCGCGGCCAGAAAGCCGTTGAACGCAAGAAGGGCCACGCCGAGGCAGAGCGTGACGGTGGGGCCGAGATAGCGCGGGGTCAGAACTGTAAACCAGCGCGCTTCGCTTGCGGTCGCCATGGTCGCATCCTTTAAACAAGGTTTTACTTGTTTAATTTAGACGCACGGGTGCGGCAAGACCAAAAAGCGGTTCGCGGCACCGAAAACGCGAGGGGGTTCGCAAATCGGCCATTTTCTTATAGGAAGCGCGCAAACGCCGCCGGTTGCGTATCGACCCGTGGCACGCCTTGTCCTTCGGAGCGTAGCGTGAGCGAGACCACCGCACCTGCCGGCCATCTGAGCCGGCGTACTTTTGCGATCATTTCCCACCCGGACGCGGGCAAAACGACGCTTACGGAAAAGCTGCTTCTGAACTCGGGCGCGATTCACCTCGCGGGCGAGGTCAAGGAGCGCGGCGAACGGCGGCGCACGCGGTCGGACTGGATGGAGATCGAGCAGAAGCGCGGGATCTCGATCACCTCCTCGGTGATGACGTTCGAGCATGACGGGCTGACCCTCAACCTTCTCGATACGCCCGGTCACGCGGACTTTTCCGAGGATACCTACCGCACGCTTACCGCCGTCGATTCGGCGATCATGGTGATCGACGCAGCCAAGGGCATCGAGGCGCAGACGCGCAAGCTTTTCGAAGTCTGCCGGCTGCGCGACATCCCGATCATCACCTTCGTCAACAAGGTGGACCGGGACGCGCGCGACACGCTCGAAATCCTCGACGAGATCATGGAGACGCTCGCGCTCGATACCGTGCCGATGATGTGGCCGCTGGGCTCGGGGGTTGATTTTTCCGGCATGATCGACCTTGGGCGCGGACGGTTCGTCAACGCGGAGGGTAACGCGGAGGGGCCCGAGGGCGATGTCGAAGCGGTCGTCTCGCGGTTTTCGAACAGCCAGAACCATGCGGTCGCCGCGGCGCTCGAAGGGCTCGAACTGGCGCGCGGCACGCTGCCGGAATTCCACATGGAGGCCTATCGCGAGGGACACCTGACGCCGGTTTATTTCGGCTCGGCCCTCAAATCGATCGGCGTGCGGGAATTGCTCGAGGCGGTGTGCGCCTTCGCGCCCGCCCCACGCGTGCAGCCGGCCCATCCGGCGCCTGTCGATCCGGCCAACGAGAAATGCACCGGGTTCGTCTTCAAGGTCCAGGCCAATATGGACCCCAACCACCGCGACCGGGTCGCCTTCGTGCGGTTGGCCTCGGGGACGATGACGCGCGGGATGAAACTCAAGAATGTCCGTTCGGGCAAGGATCTGCGCGTCGCCAACCCGATGTTCTTTTTCGCGCGCGAGCGCGAGCTTGCCGATTCCGCGATTGCCGGGGACGTCGTGGGCATTCCCAATCACGGCACGCTGAGCGTGGGAGATACGCTCACGGACGGGCCGGACGTGACGGTGACGGGCATTCCCAATTTCGCGCCTGAAATCCTCCGCCGGGTGCATTTGTCCGACACCTCGAAGACCAAGCAGCTCGCCAAGGCGCTGACGGATCTTGCCGAAGAGGGCGTTGTACAGGTGTTCAAGCCTTCGATCGGCGCGGGATACTATGTGGGCGCGGTCGGGCCGCTGCAGCTTGAGGTGCTCACCAGCCGCGCGGCAGTGGAATATTCCGTGCCAATCCGGATCGAGCCGGCGCAATATGTCACCGCGCGATGGGTGAAGGTGGGCGACGAGAAGGAATTCGAGAAATTCGCCGCGCTCCACCGGCTCAACATCGCCGAGGACCGCTACGGCGATCCTGTGTTCCTGGCGCCGAGCCAGTGGGAAATCGATCGCTGCGCGAAGGATTTCCCTTCGCTGACCTTCATGACGACGAAGGATCGCGGGATCGCGGCCTAATTCGTTCTGCCCGTCACCCGGGCCATGCCGATGGATGCGGGCATGACGGGTTTGAACCCGAACCTGGCGTAGAGATGCTTCGCATCGCCGTCGGCGATCAGCGAAACACAGGCGCCCCCGGGCGCTTCGCGGGTGCCGGCGATGCGGCTGTTTCGCTACCCATCTGCATGGATATCTCCGGGCCGATCTTCAAACTCGAGCGTATCCTCGGTCCAGCCGAATGCCGCAAGTTCCCCGGCGCGCCATATTGCGTCGTCCGCGACGATGAACTCGTCGAGCTGGGGCGGCTTCATCGCCGTGCCTGCAAGCATGGCGTGGGCCTGGCCGCGGTGGTGGGTCTGGTGCTGGAAGAGGTGAGAGAGCACGTCGTCAAGCCGTTCGATCTGGATGCGGCCGGTGCGCTGGATTTTTATCGGCGCGGCGAGTGCCTCCGCCACGAGCGTCCGGGTTAACGCAAAGAGGTCAAGATCGCTTTCCCGCTGCGCCGCGTAAAGCGTTTCCGCGGTCGCGAACGGCTCCTCGTTGTCGAAGGCCCTGAGTCCCAATTCTCCGTCCTTGAGGGCGTCGAGATAGAACCAGTCGACGACCAGAATGTGGTTGAGCGTCTCCTTGAGCGAGGGAAAGAAGCTCGTGCGCTTCGCTTCGAATTCGGCCTGTGGCAGGGCGATGACCGCCTGGGCGAGGCGGTAATTGGCGAGCGCGTTGTTGACGGCGAGCTTGCGGAAAACCCGCGCGGGGTCGGGGGCAATCATGCGCTCACCATGTTCAGCCTGTAGCTCAGTGCCTCGGCGATGTGTGGTTTTGCCACCTTTTCGCTGCCGGCCAGGTCGGCGAGGGTGCGGGCGACTTTCAGTACGCGGTGATAGGCGCGGGCCGAAAGCGAGAAGGTTTCCGCCGCGCGCAACAGGAGGTCGCGGCTTTCCGTGTCGGGCGCGACGACCTGTTCGATAAGTGACGCGCTGGCGCCGGAATTGGTAAAGACGGTGTTGGCGCCCAGCGCGGCGTAGCGCTCGCGCTGGATGTCGCGGGCTCTTGCCACGCGTGTTGCGACGGATGCGCTCGATTCCCCCGGGGCACTGGCGATCATGTCTGCGGCGGAGACGGCGGGGACGTCGATGCGGATGTCGATCCGGTCGAGGAACGGGCCCGAGACGCGGCCCTGATAGTCGCTGGCGCACTTCTCGCCGCGCCTGCAGGTGTGCCCGGGCGTGCCCGCCATGCCGCATTTGCAGGGGTTCATGGCCGCGACGAGCTGGAAGCGGGCGGGGTAGGTGACGCGGGCGTTGGCGCGGGCGATAACGGTTTCGCCCGATTCGAGCGGCTGACGCAGGCTGTCGAGGGCCTGGGGCTGAAACTCGGGCAACTCGTCGAGAAACAGCACGCCATTGTGCGCAAGGGAGACTTCGCCGGGCTTGACTTTCAGACCCCCGCCCACGAGTGCGGCCATGGAGGCCGAGTGGTGCGGGGCGCGGAAGGGGCGGCTGTCGGAGATCTGCCCGCCCTTGATGGCGCCGGCGATCGACTGGATCATCGAGACGTCGAGCAGTTCGCGCGGGCTCAGGGGCGGGAGGATCGAGGGCAAACGTGCCGCGAGCATGGATTTGCCCGCGCCCGGCGGCCCGACCATAAGGAAATTGTGCCCGCCGGCGGCGGCGACTTCGAGCGCGCGGCGGGCGGTTTCCTGGCCGCGCAGATCGGCGAGGTCGGGGCCGGCGGCACCCGGCAGCGCGGGCACCGGCTGCGGCCGGGCGGCGATCTGGCGGCCAGCGAGGTGGTTGACGAGCGCCAACAGCGAAGGCGGCGCGATGATGTCGATCTCTTCGCCCGCCCAGGCGGCCTCGGCGCCGCAGGCGGCGGGACAGATGATGCCCAGATCGCGCGCGTTGGCGGCAATCGCGGCGGGGAGAATGCCGGTCACCGCGGTGACCCGGCCGTCGAGCGCAAGCTCGCCCAGGACCATAAAGCGTTCGACCGCGTCGCCGGGGATGGCGCCCATGGCGACCATCAGCCCCAGGGCGATAGGGAGGTCGTAGTGGCTGCCTTCCTTGGGCAGGTCGGCGGGGGCGAGGTTGATGGCAATGTGCTTTGCAGGCAGTGCGAGGCCGGAGGCAATCAGTGCGGCGCGGACGCGCTCGCGGCTTTCGCCCACCGCCTTGTCGGGGAGACCGACGATGTTGAACATCGGCTTGCCCGGCGAAATCTGCACCTGCACGTCGACAGGCACCGCCTCGATGCCCTGAAAGGCGACCGTCGTGATCCGCGTGGTCATCCCCAAGCCCCCAAAACCTGCGCATCCGTACAAATGAGGTGCGCTGCCACTGTGCCCGAAATTGCCAATGCCGGCGAACGCTAGCAGCATCGGACCGGCAGAACAAGAACATTTCGGGAACAGGTTGTGGAGAGGACAACCGGCCCTGACGCATATGTGATGGAATTGCGGGGAACTTCCCGCAGCCCCGGTTCATTGTGTCGGGAACAAACCGGGCGGACACCGTCCCAACATGAACACGATTACCCCTATAGCTTTTGGGGGCGAAGGAGGCTTGCGATGGCCAGCCATACCGATGGCCGCGCAGTGCTCGTCGTCGAAGACGAACCGCTGCTGCGGCTGGATATCGCCCAGGCATTCGAAGACGCCGGATTCACCGTGCTTGAAGCGGCGACCGTAGACGAGGCTCTCGAGGCCCTCGGACGGGGGATCGATGTCGATCTCATTTTTACAGATATCGAAACGCCTGGACGTCACAACGGGCTCGATCTTGTCGAAATCGCCCGGGCCCACTGGCCGGATGTGCCCGTGCTCGTCACTTCGGGCAAGCACCGGCCCGAGACGCCAAGGATCGCCTGGTTTTTCCCAAAGCCATACGATGCGACCAAGATCGTCACGCAAGCGCGATCACTCGCGGACTAGCGCGCGCGAGCGCATACCGCCGCTTCGATGCCGGCGTGGCCGATGGGCGACGCCGGCGCGTTTTTACCCCTTATTAACCAGCCTTCTCAGCGCTTCGTTAAAGGAAGGTGAGCGACAACCGGATTGATCGTCTTTTACTCAAATTGTCGAGTTCATCCGTTCCATGCCGCTCGCCGCCGCGCCCCGCCGCCCCGGTTCTTTCACCTTTGCCAAGGCCATGTTGCCGCTGATGGCGCTATTCGCGCTGGGCCTTTTGCTTTCCGCCTGCGCGCGCAATTATTATTCGGGCGACAACGATCCACATCCCGGGGTTGCGCGCGCGCATTCCATGCCGGTGCAGGGGATCGACGTCTCGCGCTATCAGGGCGTCATCGACTGGAACGCGGTTGCGCGCAGCGGCGTTAAGTTCGCCTTCATCAAGGCGACCGACGGCGGAGATCACCTCGACCCGATGTTCCGCACCAATTGGGAACGGGCACGCGCGGCGGGCGTTCCGCGCGGCGCGTACCACTTCATCTACTGGTGCCGCCCGGCGCACGAGCAGGTCGCGTGGTTCACCCGGAATGTTCCGGCGGAACCCGACGCGCTGCCCCCGGTGCTCGACCTCGAATGGAACCACTTGTCCTCATGCAAGCCCGATCTGACGCGCGAAGAGGCGTTGGCGATGATCCGCGAGATCCTCGTGGGGATGGAGCGGCATACGGGCAAGGTGCCGATCATTTATACCGACATCAATTTCCACCGCGACATCCTTGTGGGCGAACCCTTCGACAACCCGATGTGGTTGCGCTCGGTAGCCGCCGAACCCCATCACCGCTACGAGAACCGCGCCTATGCGTTCTGGCAGTTCACCCAGACCGGCGTCGTCCCGGGGATCAAGGGCGAGGTCGACCGGAACGTCTTTTATGGGTCGCGCGAGGAATGGGCGCAGTTCTTCCTGACCGGCTGCGATCCGCGCACCTTCAATGCGCTCGCCGCGCAGGGGCGGTGCCGGGCGATCAAATAGGGATCGATCAGCTCCCCGTCGCCACGCCCAGAAGCCCGCTCGCCTTGATGCCGTCGAAGACGAACTGAACGGCGAGCGCGGTCAAAAGGATGCCGACGACGCGGGAGACGACCGACAGGCCGGTCAATCCCAGAAGCCGCTGGATGGGGATGGCGACGAGAAGCGTGAGCCAGGCCAGCGCCAGCACCACGACCAGCGCGCCGACGACAAGCCAATAGTCGAGGTCCGACTTGGCGCTGGTGGTCAGAAGGATCACCGCGCTGATGGCGCCCGGGCCGGCGAGCAGCGGCATGGCGAGGGGGAAGACCGAAATGTCCTCGCGCGCGTGGCCTTCGGCCTCTTCCTCGTCGGTCGTGCCGGTGCCGCCCGAATGGCGCGCGAACACCATGTCGATGGCGATCAGCAGGAGCAGGACGCCGCCGGCGGTGCGCAGGGCGGGGATGGTGACCCCGAAAATATCGAGGATGGCGCTGCCGGCGAAGGCGAAGAACAACAAGATTGCCGCGGCGATGAGAACGCCGCGGGTCGCGAATGTGAAGCGCTGGGCATTGGTGTTCTTCTGGGTTAGCCCGGCAAAGATGAAGGCGATGTCGGCGACCCCGACGGTGGCGAAGAACGTCGCGAAAGCGACGAGGAAACTCGATGTCATCTGCCTCAATGGCCCCCAAGACTCAGCTGGGGGCAGACTGGCCTAAATGAGCCGGAGGCTCAAGCGTTGGCTGCCGGGGGTGCTGTGTGCGCCCTTTCTTGTTCCACGTGAATCACCGGCGCCTTTCGATCGCGTCCCAGACGCATACCGCGATATCGGGGCCACCGAAGCGCTTGACCTCGCGGATGCCGGTGGGGGAGGTGACGTTGATTTCCGTCAGATACCCGCCGATAACGTCGATGCCGACGAAAATCAGATCGCGCTTTTTGAGTTCGGGACCGATCGCAGCGCAGATTTCGCGCTCGCGGTCGGTCAATTCCGAGAGCTCGGGACGGCCGCCCACATGCATGTTCGAGCGCGCCTCGCCCTCGGCAGGAACGCGGTTGAGCCCGGCAACGGGCTCGCCGTCGACGAGGATAATGCGCTTGTCGCCCTTCCTGACCTCGGGGAGGTAGCGCTGGATCATGAACGGTTCGCGGAAATTGGTTTCGAAGAGCTCAAGAAGCGATGCGAGGTTTTCATCGCCCGGCTGGATGCGGAAGACCCCGGCGCCGCCATTGCCGAAAAGCGGCTTGACGATGATGTCGCCGAACTCTTCCCGGAAAGCGCGGATCTCCTCGCGGTCGCGGGTGATGAGCGTATCGGGCATCAATTCGGGGAATTGTGTGACGAGGATTTTTTCCGGCGCGTTGCGCACTTCGCCGGGGTGATTGACCACCAGCGTTTCGGGGTGGATGCGTTCGAGCATGTGGGTTGTGGTGATGTAGTTCATGTCGAACGGCGGGTCCTGGCGCAACAGGACGACGTCGAAATCCGAAAGGTCGGTCTTTTTCCAGTCCTCGAGGGTGAAATGCAGGCCCTTTTCCTTGTCGTCGACCGTGACGCGGTGCACGCGGGCCGTGACCGTGTCGCCGCGCTGGGCGAGCGAGGAGGGCGTATAATAAAAAAGCGTGTGGCCGCGCGCCTGGGCTTCGAGCATCAGCGCGAAGCTCGAATCGCCAAGCGGGTTGATGGCATCGATGGGGTCCATCTGGACGGCAACGGAAAGGGGCATTCACGGCTCCAAAAAGCGTCAGTGGGCGAAAAAGGCATTGGAGAGATGGGACGGCCAGCGGCCCGGCGCAAGGAAAATCACGTCGAAGCGGTAATCGAAACCGGAATATTGCGGGTGGCGGGACTCGAACCAGCCCGCGGCACCGGAGATGCGGCGCGTGTTGACCGCCTCCATGGCCTCGCCGTATTGCGCGGCGCTGGCACGCTGCTTGACCTCGACGAAGACGATGGTGCGCCCGCGCCGGACGATGAGGTCGATCTCCCCGCTGGGGGTTCTGTAGCGGCGGTAAAGCGTTTTGTAGAGCTTTGCGCGCAGGAACAGTTCGGCCCAAAGTTCGCCGCGCCGGCCCCGGCGTTCCGCGGCCTGACGGCGGTTAAGTCCGGGCCTTGAGTCCGAGGGCGGCATTGTAGACCTCCTTGCGGCGGAGCCCGAATTTCTGCGCGACATCGTCAACGGCGGCGCGCAGGGGTTTTTCGGACATGAGCGTGGCGAGTTCGTCCTGCCAGTCGCCCTCGGCAGCGGGCGGGCTGCCGTCGCCGCCGCCAACGAGGATGACCGCCTCGCCCTTGGGATCATCGGCGTCGAAATCCGCGGCGAGTTCAGCGAGCGGGCCGGAGGCGAAGCGCTCGAAGCGTTTGGTGATCTCCATGGCGACGACGGCCGGACGTTCGGGGCCGAAGGTTTCAGCCATGTCCGAAAGCGATGCGGCAATGCGGCGGGGGGATTCGTAAAAGACGAGCGTTTCGGTGCGCGCGGCAAGCGGCGCGAGCGCGTTCTTGCGCTGGCCGGTCTTGGCGGGAAGAAAGCCGATGAAGGAGAAGGCGTCGGTGGGCAGCCCCGCGCCCGTCAGCGCGGCGAGGAGCGCCGATGCGCCGGGGACGGGGAAGACAGGCAGGTCCGCCTCGCGGGCGGCACGGACGAGAGGGAAGCCCGGATCGGAGAGGAGCGGCGTGCCCGCATCCGAAACGAGGGCGATCGCGGCGCCTTCTTCGAGACGCTTCACTATACCCTCGATGCGGGCGCGTTCGTTATGCTCGTGGAGCGCGGTGCGCGGGGTTCTTATGGCGTAGGCCTCGCAGAGCCGCGCGGTGTGGCGGGTATCCTCGCACAGGATCAGGTCGGCGCCCGCGAGGATATCGAGCGCGCGGATGGTGATGTCCTTCAAATTCCCGATCGGTGTCGCAACGAGGTAGAGCCCCGGCGCGGGGCGCCCGGGCGTGAACCGGTGGGTGCCGATGGCGTAGTCTTTGTCGGCGGGTTCTGACAATAGGGGCTCCCGTTGGCGGTGGCAGGGACACGACCACCCGAACTCAAAGCCTTTTAGCATTCCGGCCCGGTTTGTATAGAATCGCCATCCTTACCGGAGAGGCGAATCACCAAAAGGGGCGTGGCATGCGTGGGGCTTTGAAATTCCTTTTGGGGTTCTGCGCGCTCGGCATTCTCGCAGCGTGCTCGCCGACCGCCGATTTCGGGTTTCCCGCCAGCACCGGGCTGCCGATGCCTTCCAATACAGCGTCTGTAGCGGCAGAGCCGCTGCCCTCGGCGCGCGGGGATATCGTAGGGTCCGGCCCGGTGCGGGTGGCGATGCTGCTGCCGCTTTCGGGCAGCGCCGCGAATGTCGGGGGCTCGATGGCAGCGGCCTCGCGCATGGCGATGGAAATCGCCGGGAGCAATATCCAGCTCGTCATAAAGGATACCGGCGGCAGCGCTTCGGGGGCGCGGGCGGCGGCACAGGAGGCGGTGAGCGAGAAGGCGAGCCTCATTCTCGGGCCGCTGCTGGCCGATGCGGTTGCGGCGGCGGGCGATGTCGCCAGGGGCGCGAACATTCCGCTCATCGGGTTTTCCAACACCTCGGCGGTGGCCGAAAGCGGGGTCTATCTCCTCAACGTCATGCCCGAAGTCGAAGTCATGCGCTCGATCGGGTTCGCGCGGGCGCAAGGGGCGCAGGCGGTCGCGGCGGTCATCCCCGACAACGCCTATGGCCGGTTGCAGCGCGCGGCCTTCGAGGCGACAACGCGGGAGATGAGCCTCGCTGTGCGCGGGGTCGAGATGTTTTCGGACGAGACGAGCGGGCGGCAGGCGATCGAAAATCTTGTGCCGCTCTTGAAGGCGGGGCAGATCGATACGCTGTTTCTTCCCGACCGCGCCACCGCGCCGAGCTTTGCGATCCTGCTCGAAGCGGCGGGGGTCAGCCGCGACCGGATCGTCATTGTCGGTTCGGCGGACTGGGAGGGCGACAGCGCGGTCCTGGGTCAGCCCTATCTCTCGGGCGCGATCTATCCGGCGGTCGATCCGAACGGGCTCGCCATGCTGGCGCGAGAATACGAGGCCCGGTTCGGCGGCGCGCCGCACCCGTTTGCGACGCTCGCTTATACGGCCGTGCTTCTGGCGGGCAATGACGCGCTCGTTCTGACCCAGCCGCGGTATTCGAGCGGGGTTCTGACGCGGCTTTCGGGGTTCACAGGGCGCGACGGACCGTTCCGCTTCCTGCCTGACGGGCGGGCCGAATACGGGCTGGTCATCAAGCAAATCCTGCAGGGACGGGGGCAGGTGCTCGATCCGGTCCGGCTTGGCGGCGTGCCAGCCCAGACCGCGCGGCCGGCCGGGAGCGGAAACGTGATCCCCCCGGTGGGGGCGAGTTTGGGGCAGTAAGCGCTTAGGCTGCCAGATCCGCGACCACCGCGTCGAGCACGGGCCAGCCCTTGTCGGTCACGCGCAGGCGGCCGTTGGGAAGGGTTTCGATGAAGCCGATATCCTTGAGATAGTCGATCTGACTTGCGGCGAGGCTGCGGCGGGAGAGAGCCGCATAGCGGTTCGGGTCGATGCCTTCGCGCAAACGCAGGCCCATGACGAGGTATTCGTCGCCTTCCTCGTCCCAGGTCAGAAGATCGTCGACCTCGAGGCCGTCGCCCTTTTCCATCACCTTTTCCCACCATTTGAACGGCATTTTTTCCGCGGCGGTGGCGTGGCGGGCGCCGTTGATCAGCAGCCGGCCATGGGCGCCCGGGCCGATGCCGGCATATTCGCCATAGCGCCAATACGTCAGGTTGTGCCGGCTTTCCTGACCGGGGCGGGCGTGATTGGAGATTTCGTAGGCCGGAAGACCGTAGGAGGCGGTCAGGTCCTGGGTCATCTCGAACATGTCGGCGGAGAGATCTTCCGACGGCATTTTGAGTTTTCCCGCGTGAAAGAGGTCGAAATAGCGCGTGCCCTGCTCGATGGTGAGCTGGTAGAGCGAAAGGTGCCCCGCCGAGAGCGCGAGCGCGTCGGTCAGTTCCTCTTCCCATTCGCCCAGGGTCTGTTCGGGGCGGGCATAGATGATGTCGAAGCTCGAGCGCGGGAAGATCTCCTGCGCGAGCCGCACGGCGGCCACCGCATCCTCGACCGAATGAAGCCGCCCCAGCCGCGCGAGCGGTTCGGGGCGGAGCGATTGCACCCCGAGCGAGACGCGGTTGACGCCGGCTGCGCGGTAGCCGCGGAAGCGTTCCGCCTCGACCGAGGTGGGGTTGGCTTCAAGGGTGATTTCCGCGTTGTCGGCGACCGGCCAGTGCCTGGCCACCGCATCGAGGATCGCTTCGACCGAGGCCGGGTTCATCAGCGAGGGCGTGCCACCGCCGAAAAAGATCGACTGGACGAGCCGGTCCGGGGCGCGGGCGGCGGTCGTTGCGATCTCTTTTGTGTAGGCCTCGACGAAGGAAACCTCGTCGAAGGCGCCGTGATGGACGTGGGAATTGAAGTCGCAATAGGGGCATTTGGCCGCGCAGAACGGCCAGTGAATATAGACCCCGAATGCGGAATTGGCGCTCAAAGGATGTCCTCGACGAATTTCGCGAAGGCACGGGCGCGATGGGAGAGGCCCGGTTTGCCCGGGGCCCAGGAGTGTTTTTCCTCGGCGCTCATTTCGCCGAAGGTGCGGGTTTGCCCGTCGGGGAGGAACATCGGGTCGTATCCGTGCCCGTTCTCCCCGCGCGGGGGCCAGACGAGAGTGCCCGGAGCGACGCCTGTGAAAATCACGTCGCGGCCGTCAGGGTGGGCGAGACAGAACGTGGCGTTGAAGGCGGCACGGCGCTCGGAGGGCGCAGTCGCTCCGCGCTTTTGAAGTTCGTCCTCGACCTTTTGCATGGCGCGGCCGAAATCGCGCGGGATGCCGGCCCAGTCCGCCGTATAGACGCCGGGGGCGCCCTCGAGCGCGTCGACGGAAATCCCCGAATCGTCCGAAAGCGCGATCTGGCCGGTCGCCTTGGCGGCGGCATGGGCCTTCAGCCGCGCGTTTTCAACGAAGGTCGTGCCGGTTTCCTCGGGCTCGGGCAGGCCGAGTTCGCCCGCCGAGGTGATCGCCAGCCCGAAATCCTTCAGGAGATCGCGGAATTCGGCCAGCTTGCCCGCGTTGTGAGTCGCCAGAACGAGGGTGTCGCCGCGCGAAAGTTTCGGCCAATCGCCCATCACTCTGCCCCCAGCGCGGACTTCTGCAGGTCGACGAGTTCGCCGACGCCCTTCTGGGCCAGACCGATGAGCGCGGCGAGGTCGTCGGCGGAAAACGGCTCGCCCTCGGCGGTGCCCTGCACCTCAACGAACTTGCCCGCGCCGGTCAGAACGAAATTAGCGTCGGTTTCCGCTTCGCTGTCTTCGAGATAATCAAGGTCGAGCACAGGGGTGCCGCGATAAACGCCGCAGGAGATTGCCGCGACGTGGTCGCGGATGGGCTCGCCCTTCAACAGTTCGCGGTGCTTCATCCAGTTTATGGCTTCACTGAGCGCGACGAAGGCGCCGGTGATCGAGGCGGTACGGGTGCCGCCGTCGGCTTCGAGGACGTCGCAATCGAGGACGATCTGGTTTTCACCGAGCGCCGCCATATCGATCACCGCCCGCAAGGAGCGCCCGATCAGACGCTGAATTTCCTGGGTGCGGCCCGATTGCTTGCCGGCGGTCGCCTCGCGGCGGGTGCGCTGGCCGGTGGCGCGCGGCAGCATGCCGTATTCGGCGGTTACCCAGCCGAGCCCCTGGCCGCGGCGCCAGGAGGGGACCCCGGTTTCGACGCTCGCGGTGCACAGCACGCGCGTGCGCCCGAAGGCCACGAGGCAGGAGCCTTCGGCTTGTGGCGCCACGCCCCGCTCGAGGGTGACTGCCCGCATCTGGTCTGGTGCCCGCCCGCTTGGCCGCATAATAAAATGTCCCTTGGATTCGTCGTCGCCTGGATTGGTTACCGCCTCTTAACCTTTCACCGGGGTCCGAACAAGCGCGGGGCTATTGGCTAGCCCCAGGATTCGCCTTAAATGGTGAACATGGCGAACACTCCGACCCCATCGCAGGATTTCCTCGAAACACTCTCGGCCCGCAGCCAGGAGATTTTCCGCCGGCTGGTCGAACGCTATATCGAAACCGGCGAACCCGTGGGCAGCCGGGCGATCTCGAAAATGCTCGACACCCAGCTTTCGCCAGCCTCGGTGCGCAACGTGATGGCCGATCTCGAGGATCTGGGGCTGATCGCGGCGCCGCATACCTCGGCAGGCCGGGCGCCCACCCAGCAGGGGTTGCGGTTCTTCGTCGACGCCATGCTCGAAATCGGCGCCATGGATGCCGCCGAGCGCGACAGGATCGCGCGCAATTTCACCGGCAGCGCCGGCAATATCGAAGATGTCCTCAACGAAGCGAGCGTCATGCTTTCGGGGCTCAGCCACGGCGCGGGCATGGTGATCGCGGCGAAATCGGACATGGTCTTGAAGCACGTCGAATTCGTCCGGCTCGATCCCGAACGCGCGATGGCAATTCTCGTGGGGCAGGACGGGCAGGTGGAAAACCGCATCATTGCGCTGCCGCCGGGGCTGACCGCGAGCGCGCTGACCCAGGCGAGCAATTTTCTCGCGCATTACATTGCCGGGCGCACGCTCAAGGAAGCGCAGGAAGCGATCCGGCTGCAGAGCGAAAAGCAGCGCGCCGAACTCGACGAGATCGCCCAGCGGCTCGTCGATCAGGGCCTCGCCTCGATGATCGACAAGGAAACCAGCGCGCCGACATTGATCGTGCGCGGCCGCGCCAACCTCATCGACGACACGATGGCGTCCGAGGACCTTGCGCGGGTGCGCGAATTGTTCGACGAGATCGAGAACAAGAAAGGGCTCCTGGAGCTTCTCTCGGATGCCGAGACCGCGCAGGGCGTGCGCATCTTCATCGGGTCGGAAAACAAGCTGTTTTCGCTTTCGGGATCCTCGGTGGTGCTTTCGCCCTATAAGGATGCCAACGACAAGGTGGTTGGCGTTTTGGGTGTGATCGGGCCGACGCGGCTGAATTATGCGCGCATCGTGCCGGTGGTCGATTACACAGCGCATGTCGTGACCCGGCTGATCGGCAAGAAGGGCGAGCTCTAGGGCGCCGGGCCCGGCGCATCCGGGCTTGAAATTTTTCCCCCGCTGGCCGATATGCGGGAGCAAATCACTTGCCCGATAATCAAACCCGGAATGGGAACACGCCACTATGATGAGTGACGAAAACGCAACGCCTGAAAGCGAGCTCGAGACCGGCGCGGACGCGCCCGGCGCCGAAACCGAACAGGCCGAGCCGGCTCCCGAAGAGCGCATCGCCCAGCTCGAGGCGGAAAATGCCGAACTTCGGGACCGCGTGCTGCGCACGGCAGCCGAGATGGAAAATCTCAGGAAGCGCACCGAGCGCGAAGTAGGGGATACCCGCGCCTATGCGATCGCCGGGTTCGCCCGCGACATGCTCGTGGCCACCGACAACCTCGCGCGCGCGCTGATGGTCGTCCCGCAGGAAGACCGCGATACGGCCGAAGGGACGTTGAAATCCCTCATCGAGGGGATCGACATGACCGAGCGCGAAATGCAGCGGCTCTTGCAAAAGCACGGGGTCAAGCCGATCGAGGCTCAGGGCGAGAAGTTCGACCCGCACCGGCATCAGGCCATGTTCGAGGTACCCGACCCTTCGGTGCCCGAGGGGACCGTGGTGCAGGTCGTCCAGACCGGCTATGCCATCGGCGAGCGCGTGCTGCGCCCTGCCATGGTCGGCGTCTCCAAGGGCGGCCCCAAGCGCAACGGCGCACCCGAGCCCGCGCCCGAAGAGGCGCCCAAGTCCGGCGACGAGGGGATCGACAAGAGCGTCTAGGCGCGTCCTAGCCGAGCTCGAGGGCGTCGAGGCAGGCGCCGGGATCGTAAGGCAGGTCGGCGTCGCTTTCGAAGTCCGAGACCACACGTTCGTCGTAAGTCGCGACGATGCCGGCGACGTCGTCGGCGGGGATTTCGGCGGCGATGAGCGTCGCCGCTGCCTTTTCGAGAAGCATCTGGCTGGCGGTGAAATACGTATCCGCCTCGGTCTCGTCTGCTGTCGCAATGCCGAGAAAATGCACCGCCGAGGCGCACCAGAGCAGCTTGTCGGCCTCCGCCGGAAGGGCTTCGGCCGGCGCATCCTGCGCCAGCGCGGGTCCGGTGAGCGCCAGGCCGAAGAAGCCGACCGCTCCGAGGCGTCTTAAAAGCGGGTGCATGGCCAATCCTTTGTTCAGACTTTGCCGTTAGGGCACACTCATACGGAAAACCGTGCTCAAAAGCCACGTCCTGGCGCAAATGTCACAAAAAGCGGCGCGGTTGCACCCGTGCGCTTGAAGGGGGAAGGGCACCTCCTTATATAGCCAGCCAAGCCCGCAAAACGGGCAAAACGGAACCAACGCATCCCCAGAGGGGCCCGGCTCCATCGCCAGGACGCGATGCCGCAGTTTAAAGGGCGCATCATGGCGAGGGCCGAAACCAAAATGGGCTCGCTCAAACAAAGAGGCAGATGAATGGGAAAAGTAATCGGTATCGACCTCGGCACGACGAACTCGTGCGTTGCCGTGATGGACGGCAAAACTCCCAAGGTGATCGAGAATGCCGAAGGCGCGCGTACGACGCCTTCGATGGTCGCCTTCTCCAATGATGGCGAACGCCTCGTCGGGCAGCCGGCCAAGCGCCAGGCGGTCACCAACCCCGAAGGCACGCTTTTCGCCGTCAAGCGCCTGATCGGGCGCCGCTACGAAGACAAGACGGTCGAAAAGGACAAGGGGCTCGTCCCCTACAAGATCGTCAAGGGCGACAATGGCGACGCCTGGGTCGAGTATGACGGCAAAAAGTCCTCGCCGTCGGAAATCTCGGCGATGATCCTTTCCAAGATGAAGGAAACCGCCGAATCCTACCTCGGCGAGCCCGTCACGCAGGCCGTTATCACGGTTCCCGCCTATTTCAACGACTCCCAGCGCCAGGCCACCAAGGACGCCGGCAAGATCGCCGGGCTTGAAGTCCTGCGCATCATCAACGAACCGACCGCCGCCGCGCTCGCCTACGGGCTCGAGAAGCGCGAATCCGGCACGATTGCGGTTTACGACCTTGGCGGCGGCACGTTCGACATCTCGATCCTCGAGATCGGCGACGGCGTCTTCGAGGTGAAGTCCACCAATGGCGATACCTTCCTTGGCGGTGAAGACTTCGACATGCGTCTGGTCGACTACCTCGCCGACGAGTTCAAGAAGGAACAGGGCATCGACCTGCGGGGCGACAAGCTGGCGCTGCAGCGGCTCAAGGAAGCGGCCGAAAAGGCCAAGATCGAGCTCTCGAGCGCCTCGCAGACCGAAGTCAACCTGCCGTTCATCACGGCGGATGCGTCCGGTCCCAAGCACCTGCAATTGAAGCTTTCGCGCTCGAAATTCGAGAGCCTCGTCGAAGACCTCATCCAGCGCACCGTCGAGCCGGTCAAGGCCGCCTTGAAGGACGCGGGCGTCCGCGCCGGCGAGATCGAGGAAGTCGTGCTCGTGGGCGGCATGACCCGCATGCCCAAAGTGCAGGAGACGGTGAAGGAGTTCTTCGGCAAGGAGCCGCACAAGGGCGTCAACCCCGACGAAGTGGTTGCGCTCGGCGCCGCCATCCAGGCCGGCGTGCTGCAGGGCGACGTCAAGGACGTTCTGCTCCTGGACGTCACGCCGCTTTCGCTCGGCATCGAAACGCTGGGCGGTGTCTTTACCCGGCTGATCGACCGCAACACCACGATCCCGACCAAGAAGTCCCAGGTCTTCTCGACCGCCGAGGACAACCAGTCGGCGGTGACCATCCGGGTCTTCCAGGGTGAGCGCGAAATGGCCGCGGACAACAAGATGCTCGGCCAGTTCGACCTCGTGGGCATCCCTTCCGCGCCGCGCGGCGTGCCGCAGATCGAGGTCACCTTCGACATCGACGCCAACGGCATCGTCAACGTTTCGGCGAAGGACAAGGGCACCGGCAAGGAGCAGCAGATCCGCATCCAGGCCTCGGGCGGCTTGTCCGACGAGGACATCGAAAAGATGGTCAAGGAAGCCGAGGCCAATGCCGAGGCCGACAAGAAGCGCCGCGAACTGGTGGAAGCCAAGAACCAGGCCGAAAGCCTCGTCCACTCCACCGAGAAGTCGCTCGAAGAGCATGGCGACAAGGTGACCGAAGAGGTCAAGGCCGAGATCGAAACGGCGATCGCCGAAGCCAAGACCGCGCTCGAAGGCGATAATGCCGAGGCGATTTCGGAAAAGACCAATGCGCTCGCGCAGGCCTCCATGAAGCTCGGCGAAGCCATGTACAAGGCTCAGCAGGACGAGGCCGCACAGTCCGATGCCAAGGCTGACGCCAACGAGGACGACGTCGTCGACGCCGACTTCGAAGAAGTCAAGGACGATGACGACGACGAAAGCAAGAAGTCGGCATAAGAGCCATGATCGGGTCCGTTTCACGTGAATCAGGACCGCTAAAGACGGCGCCCGGATCGACAGGTCCGGGCGTTCGCACTTGCTCTTTTGGCAAATGCCGCCAATATCTGCGGCATCTGGCCGAGCTACACACCCATTTGGCACGAGAAATGACCGCGACACAGCTTTTCCCGTTCCGTGCCCCAATCAAGAGGGGCATCTGATATGTCCAAGGCCGATTTCTACGACGTTCTGGGCGTGACGCGCGAATGCGACGACAAGGCGCTCAAATCCGCCTATCGCAAGCTCGCCATGCAGTACCATCCGGACCGCAATCCCGGCGACACAGCGGCCGAGCACAAGTTCAAGGAAATCTCCGAAGCCTACGATACGCTCAAGGACCCGCAAAAGCGCGCGGCCTATGACCGGTTCGGCCACGCGGCCTTCAACGGCCATGGCGGGCACGGCGGTGGCTTCGGGCCGGATTTCTCCTCGTCGATGTCCGACATCTTCGAGGATATCTTCGGAGAGTTCATGGGCGGGGCGGCCCGCCAGCGTCAGCGCGACGCGCGCATGCGTGGCTCGGATCTGCGCTACAATCTGGAGATCACGCTCGAGGACGCCTTCACCGGCACAACGGTGGACATCGACGTGCCCTCGATGAGCCAGTGCGAGACCTGTGACGGATCGGGCGCCAAGCCGGGCACCGGGTTTTCGACCTGCCGCATGTGCAACGGCCGCGGCAAGGTGCGCCAGGCACAGGGGTTCTTCACCATCGAGCGCGCCTGCCCGCAATGCCAGGGCCGCGGCGAAACGATGGACCAGCCGTGCACCGACTGCACCGGGCAGGGCCGCAAGCAGACCTCCCGCACGCTTTCTGTCGACATTCCCAAGGGCATCGAGGACGGCACCCGCATCCGGCTCGGGGGCGAGGGCGAAGCCGGGCTGCGCGGCGGACCGTCGGGTGACCTCTACATTTTCGTTTCGGTCAAGCCGCACCAGTTGTTCCAGCGCGACGGCGCGGACCTTTTCGCCAAGGTGCCGATTTCGATGATCACGGCGGCGCTCGGTGGCGAATTCGAGGTGCCCACGCTTGAAGGCACGCGCGCCAAGGTGAAAGTCAACGAAGGCACGCAGCCGGGCCAGCGCGTGCGCTTGAAGGGCAAGGGCATGCCGGTCCTGCGTTCCCAGCAGGTGGGCGATCTTTACGTCCAGCTCGACGTCGAAACACCGCAGGGTCTTTCCAAGCGCCAGCGCGAGCTCCTCGAAGAGTTCGAGCGCGAATCGGACTATTCGACGTCGCCGGCCTCCGAAGGGTTTTTCGACCGGCTCAAGAAGATGTTCGAAGCCTGAGATTTCCGATAGGGTTTTTCGTGAAACGCCCTCCCACTTCCGGGAGGGCGTTTTGTTTTGCGAAACGTCGCGTTCGCTGCCGCACCCTTGTCCTTATGCGTGCGCTGCGTTCTTAATGACGGCACGAGCAAACGATTTTCAAAGACCAGAGGATTTTCGCCATGCCCACCGCGCTCACCCTTTCGGGCTCCATCAGGACCGGCTCGGTCAATCAAAAGCTGCAAAAAGCGATGGGGGAGCGGCTGAGCGCCGCGGGCGTCGACGTCAACGCGATCACGCTCAAAGACTTCGACATGCCGATTTTCAACCAGGATCTCGAGCCCGACAATGTACCCGAAGCGGCCGGGCGGCTGGCGGACCTGTTCCGCACGCATGATATCGTCTTCATCGCCTGCCCGGAATATAATGGGGGCGTGCCGCCCCTCGTCGTCAACACGGTGGCCTGGCTCTCGCGGCAAAGGCCGTCGCCGTTCCGGCACGCGGTCTTCGGGATCGGTGGCGTCTCGTCGGGGAAATACGGAACGATCTGGGCGCAGTCGCACCTCAGGGATTCGCTTTCCAAAATCGGCGCGCTGGTGGTGCCGACACTCCTGGGGATCGGACCCGATGAGACCGCGATCGGGCCGGAGGGGGAAATTCTCGAAGCACCGATCGAGACGAAAATGAAGCAGATGGTCAGGGAGCTCACGCATTTTTCGCGGGGCGGAATCTAGGCGGTTTCCGGCGACTGCCGGCGCTCCGGATCCCGAACTTATCTCCGTCCCAAAAACCTGACGTATTCTTTTGCGTACGGACCCGCTTTGATGGGCGCGAGCGCAACGAACGTTTGGGCGGGACCGGTCCGGGTCCGATGGGAGTCGTCCCAGCGGAGGTCCGAACGTCACCGTGGCCAGCCACAGCGATCCTGTGGTCACCGGGGAAACCTGGCGGGGATTGGCCCCAGCCCGAGCGGACGCCAAGCCGAAAATCCCGGATGTATGCGGCGAGGCGGGCCTCGCTATTTTATATGCAGTATGAGGCATCGTCTCGCCGCATACCGTCCACGCTCAGTGAACCCCATGGCAGAGGCCGGAGGGCGCTTTGTCGCGTCCAAGTCTTGCGCAAATCCACCAAACATGGCATCGAGCCGCAACATCATCGAGACATCTGGGAGAAAGCCATGGCCGGGACGCTGATCGTCGGGCTGGACGTTTCCACGCGCGGGGAAGCCGAGGACCTCATCGCCAAACTCGGCGGCACGGTGGATTTCTTCAAGATCGGCTACCAGCTCTTTTATGGCGGCGACGGGCTCACCGTCGGGCGTGAGTTGATCAAGGCGGGCAAGAAGGTCTTTTTCGATCTCAAGCTCCTCGATATCGACAACACGGTCGCCAAGGGCGTCGCCGCGATTGCGGCGACCGGCGCACATATGCTCACCATCCACGCCTACCCCAAGGCGATGGCCGCCGCGGTGGATGCGGCAAGGGGGAGCGACCTTCGCCTTCTGGGCGTCACCGTCCTCACCTCGATGGATCAGGCCGACCTCGAGGACGCCGGTTACAGCGCATCGGTCACCGATCTCGTCGAGCGCCGCGCCAACCAGGCGCGGGAGGCAGGGATGGGCGGCATAGTCGCGTCGGCGTTCGAGGCGGAGCGCGTTCGCGGGATCGTCGGGCCGGATATGGCCGTGGTCACTCCCGGCATACGCCCGGCGGGGTCCGACGCGGGCGACCAGAAGCGCATCATGACGCCGGCCGATGCGCTTCAGGCCGGTGCGAGTCATCTCGTTGTCGCGCGCCCGATCATCGCCGCTCCCGACCCTGGGGCGGCCGCCCAGGCGATCCTCGAGGAAATGGCCTCGAGCTGATTTGCCAAACCGGTGCTGGCTGGCTAAAGACCGGGTGAAGGAAGGGCGAGGGCAACCATCATGACGCTTAAGATCGGCATTGTGGGCGCGGGTGGGCGCATGGGGCAGGCCAATATCAAGGCCGTCGCCGCGCATGAAGGCCTAACGCTGGTCGCGGCCATCGACCGCGCGGGCGCTCCAGCCCTGGGCAAGGATGCGGGCGCACTTGCCGGGCTCGAACCGCTCGGCGTCACAATCGGCGACGATCTTCCTGCGCTCCTTGACGCGGTCGACGCGGTTCTCGATTTCACGGCGCCGGCCTTGACCGTCGAGGTCGCCCGACGCGTCGCGCAAAAAGGGCTCATCCACATCATCGGGACGACCGGGTGTTCGCCCGGAGACGATGCGGCGATTGCAGCGGCGGCCGAGGCCGGAGCGCGGATCGTCAAGTCGGGCAATATGAGCCTCGGGGTCAATCTTCTCGCCGCGCTCGTTAAAAAGGCCGCGGCGGCGCTCGACGAGACTTTCGATATCGAAGTGCTTGAAATGCACCACCGGCACAAGGTCGATGCACCTTCAGGGACGGCGCTCTTGCTCGGTGAAGCGGCAGCCGAAGGCAGGGATATCGATCTCAATCAGCATTCGGTACGCGTGCGCGACGGACATACCGGCCCGCGCGAGGCCGGGTCTATCGGCTTCGCCACGCTTCGGGGCGGCGGGATTGTCGGGGAGCATTCGGTACTCTTTTCCTCGATGGCGGAGACGATCACGCTCTCGCATTCGGCGCGCGACCGGGCGCTTTTCGCCGATGGTGCGATCCGCGCCGCGCTCTGGGCCGCCGACAAGCCCGGGGGACTGTATTCCATGGCCGACGTGCTCGGCCTTTCCGATTGAAAGGACAATTGCAGATATGACCGGCACGCTGATCCTCGTTCGCCACGGCCAGAGCGAATGGAATCTCAAGAACCTCTTTACCGGCTGGCGCAATCCGGGCCTCACCGAGAAGGGGATCGATGAAGCCCGCGCGGCAGGCAAGGCGCTCAAAGCCAAAGGCTACAAGCCGGACGCCTTTTACACCTCGGCGCTCGTGCGCGCCCAGCGCACGCTCGACCTCATCCTCGAAGAGATGGGGATCGAGAACCTCACGATCGTGCGCAACCAGGCGCTCAACGAGCGCGACTATGGCGACCTCGCCGGGCTCAACAAAGACGATGCCCGGGAGAAATGGGGCGAGGAGCAGGTGCATATCTGGCGCCGGTCCTACGACGTGCCCCCGCCGGGCGGCGAAAGTCTCAAGGATACCGCGGCGCGGGTGCTGCCGTACTATGAGGCGGAAATCCTGCCGCGTTTGAAGGCGGGGGAGACCGTTCTCGTCGCCGCGCACGGCAATTCGCTGCGCGCGCTCGTCATGGTGCTTGAAGGGTTGGACGAAGAGGCGATCTTAAAGCGCGAAATCGCGACCGGCGCGCCGATCGTCTATATGATCGACGCGGCGGGCAAGCGGGTTTCGACCGAGGAACTGTAAACCTTGTTCGTCGCGTTTCCGAGCCGAAAACGTGTACCCACGTTTTCCGGAAACACGCTATCGGCCTGACACAAGCCCGGCTTCCCAGCCCATGATCGCGCGCTTGCGCACGAGGCCCCAGTGGTAGCCGGTCAACGTCCCGTCCGAACCGATGACGCGGTGGCACGGGACGACGAATGAAATCGGGTTGCGCCCCACGGCACGGCCCACCGCACGGGCCGCAGAGGGGCGGCCGAGCGATTTGGCGATGGCGCCGTAGGTCGCGGCGCCGCCGGTGGGGATCTTCAAAAGCGTCTCCCAGACCTTCACCTCGAAATCCGAGCCGATCATCACGAGCCGCACGGGACGCGTGGGGTCCCAGCGGTCGGGATCGAAGATCCGGGCCGCCATCGGAGCCACCGCCGCGTCGTCGCGCCGGTAGCGCGCATTCGGCCAGCGGCTGGCGAGGTCGTCGAAGGCGAAATCCTCCCTGCCCGGATCGGCAAAAGATATCCCCGCCACCCCGTATTGGGTCATCATGATGACGGCGCGACCGAAAGGGGAGGACGCATAGCCCCAAGTGAACTCGAGACCTTCGCCCTTGGCGCGGTAGACCCCCGGGGGCACGGCGTCATAGGTGACGAAAAGGTCGTGGAGGCGCGAGGGCGCTGACAGTCCGACTTCATAGGTCGTGTCGAGCACGCTCATATTCTCGCGCAGGAGTTTGCGCGCGTGGTTCAGCGCGACGGCCTGGGCGAAGCTCTTGGGTGTCAGGCCGCACCAGCGGCGGAAGAGATCGACGAGCTGACGTTCGCTCATCGAAAGCGCGTGCGCGAGCCCGGCGATATCGACATCCTCACGGCCGGGGACCGAGAGATATTCGATGGCCTTGGAGATCGTCCCGTAGGTGTCCGGCTGGAGCCCTGGTTCGAACGCGGCAACAGAGGCGAGTGCAGACATGGGTTCACCATCGCGTTGCAATTGAGATTGTGCCTTCACTCTAAAGGCTGCAGCGCAGGGCCGCGACCCGGTTTTGACGCGCTATCCCTTCGCCCGGCTCAGCGCCGCGCCGAAGCTTTCAGCGAAGATCGCCTTGTCGTCAGGGGTCAGGAAGCGGCCGATTTCGGTGTGGTGGCCGCGGGTGACGAGCCGCAGGGCGGTGACGCGGTCTTCGGCGTCGCGCTCGATGGAGAGGCGGACGAAAAAAGGGTTGAACGCGCGGCGGGTTTCCTTTCCTCGCTTGGTGACGTGCCGGACGTCGAGCGCATCGGGCCAGAGCGTCACTTCCTCATAGGCGTCCGCGTCCTTGAGCGACGCGCTCATGGCCCAGTAGAGCGCGAGAACGTCGAGGCCGAGAAAGCCGACGACCGGCCAGGCGCCCATGGCGTAAAAGACGATGCCGGGGATCGAGGCGAGGCATGCCGCAAGCGCGATGACCCAGCGGATGGCGCGCGCCTCCAAGGCGCGGTGCGGGGTCAGGAGGGCTGCATAGAGCGGGGCTGTATCGTTGGTGCTCACGGGGCTGGCCATTTGTCAGGCGGTCATCGCTTGTCTATTGATATCGGGCCTACAAGAATCAATGCAACACCGAGTTCCCCAGCCGTGGTCAAAGCTCTCACCAAAGCCGAAATCGAAGCCATGTTCGCCGCCTTTGCCGCGCGCGACCCCGAGCCCAAGGGCGAGCTCGAATATGTCAATCTCTTCACGCTGCTGGTTGCCGTCGTCCTTTCGGCGCAGGCGACCGATGTGGGCGTGAACAAGGCGACGCGGCCCTTGTTCAAGGTCGCCGATACGCCGGAAAAAATGGTCGCGCTCGGGGAGGACGGAATCAAGGACTACATCAAGACCATCGGGCTTTACCGCAACAAGGCCAAGAACGTTTATGCGCTCAGCCAGGCGCTCATCGACAAACATGAGAGCGAGGTTCCAGACAGCCGCGAGGCGCTCGAGGCATTGCCGGGGGTGGGACGCAAGACCGCGAATGTGGTGCTCAATATCGGGTTCGGGCAGCCAACCATTGCCGTCGACACGCATCTGTTCCGGGTCGGCAACCGTACCCTGCTTGCGCCGGGAAAGACGCCGCTCGAGGTCGAAAAGAAACTCGAAAAGCGAGTGCCCAAGCCATACCTGCTGCACGCCCACCACTGGCTCATCCTGCACGGGCGCTACATCTGCAAGGCACGTAAGCCCGCCTGCGACCGCTGTATCATCTCACAATGGTGCCGCTATCCGGCCAAAACGGCCGCAGAGAGTTGAAAGCTCCGGCCCGATGCCGTAAGCCGGGCGAGAAGAGACGTCCCATGCCATAAATTGCGGAGCGCTGATGACGACCCGGTTCGACGCCCTGACCATCGGCAATGCCATTGTCGACGTGATCGCCCCAGTCGATGACAGATTTCTGATCGATGAGGGCATGCGCAAATCGATCATGCACCTTGTCGATGCCGAGCGCTCGGCCGAGCTTTTCGAGAAGATGCCCTCCGTCAAGCAGATGATCCCCGGCGGGTCGGCGGCCAATACCGCAGCGGGCGTTGCCGCGCTCGGAGGCCGGGCCGCGTTCGTGGGCAAGGTCGCCGACGACGAGCTGGGCGAGGTTTTCGCGCGGGACTTTTCCGACAAGGGCATCAATTTCGAGACGCCGTATCTGACCGATGGGACCGCCACCGCGCGCTCGATGATCTTTTTGACCAATGACGGCGAGCGCACGATGAACACCTATCTGGGTGCATCGCAGCAATTGAGCGAAGCGGACATTTTCGAAGAGACGATCGGGTCCGCCGCGATCACCTATATGGAGGGATATCTCTGGGATCCCCCGCTTGCGAAAAAGGCATTCGTCAAGGCCGCGCACTACGCGCACAAATCCGAACGCGCCGCCGCGATCACGCTGTCGGACCCGTTCTGCGTCAACCGGTATCGCGAGGAGTTCCTCGATCTCATCCGCTCGAAGACGATGGATTACGTCTTTGCCAATGTCGAGGAACTGAAGTCGCTCTATGAGACCGACGACTTCCAGGCCGCGGTACTTCAGATCGCGGAGGACGCGGAGGTCGCGGCGATCACGATGGGACCGCGCGGGGCGATGGCGATTGCGCATGGGGAGATCGTCTCGGTGCCGGCGTTCCCGGTCGAGAGCGTCGTCGACGTCACGGGCGCGGGCGACCTTTTTGCGTCGGGCTTCCTGCTGGCCATGGCGCGCGGGCAGGAAATGAGCGAAGCGCTGCGGCTGGGGTGCCTGGCAGCGTCGGAAATCATCTCGCATGTGGGCGCACGGCCGATCGCCGATCTCAAGGAGATGGCGCGCGGCGAAGGGATCGCGGTTTAGACTTTCCGCAACGCCACCTGGTGGATGGCGTGGTCGCGGCCTTTTTCGAGGATCAGGTCGGCTCGGCCGCGCGTGGGAAGGATGTTCTCGCGCAGGTTGAGCAGGTTGATCGACCGCCAGATGTCCTTGGCGGTCGCAACCGCCTCGTCCTCGGTCAATTCCGCAAAGCGGCGGAAGAAGCTTTTGGGATCGCGGAAGGCGGTTTCGCGTAGCTTCATGAAGCGTTCGACATACCAGTCCTCGAGCACCCGTTCGTCAGCGTCGATATAGATCGAGAAATCGATGAAATCGGACGCGAAGACGATGGGCTTGCCGGTTTTGGGCAGATCCCCGGGCTGGAGGATGTTGAGGCCTTCGACGATGAGGATGTCGGGCTTTTCGACCGTGATGCGCTCATCGGGCAGAACGTCGTAGACGAGGTGCGAGTAGGTCGGCGCGGAGACGGCGGGTTCGCCGGATTTAATCCGGGCAAGGAAATTGACGAAGGCGGCGCGGTCGTAGCTTTCGGGAAAGCCCTTTCGCTCCATGAGCCCGCGTTCTTTGAGGACCGCGTTGGGATGGAGGAAACCGTCCGTCGTTACGAGGTCGACCTTGGGCGAAGAGGGCCAGCGGCGCAGGAGCGCGCGCAGGATGCGCGCCGTCGTCGATTTGCCGACCGCGACCGATCCGGCGACGCCGATGATGAAAGGCACCTTGGCACCGTTGTGGCCCAGAAACCGGGTCGAGGCGATATGCACCGCCTGCACCGCTTCGACATAGAACGAGAGCAGGCGCGTGAGCGGCAGATAGACCTCTTCGGCCTCCGCGAGGCTGATGGGGTCGTTGAGCGCGCGCAGGTGGTCGACGTCCTCTGCGTTCAGCGTCATGGGCTCGTCGGCGCGCAGCCTGGCCCATTCGGCCATAGAGAAGGTGAGGTAGGGGGCGTAATCGAGCTTATGCGCACTCATTGTTCGGCAGAACCCCGCGCGGCTTTCTCTTCGAGCCCCGATTGCGCTGTGCGGCGTTCGAGCTCGTCCATCACGTTGGCGAGCGGCACGCCCTCGGCCCGGAGGAGCACGAGCCAGTGATAGATCAAGTCCGCGCTCTCTTTGACGAGTTCTTCCCTGTCGTGCGCCATCGCCGCGATGACGGTTTCCACTGCTTCTTCGCCGAGCTTTTGGGCGCACTTGGCGGTGCCGCCGGAAATCAGTTTCGCGGTGTAGGACTCTTCGAGTGACGCGGCGGCGCGCTCGGCCAGACGGGCGTCGAGAGCGTCAAGGGTCAGTGGCATTGGAATTCCCCCAATAGACTTCTGCTGTCGCGGTCTCGAACCTCGGCTCAGTCCCGCCGCATCGCGATGCCGGCGTTTGTCATATAGGCTTTGGCTTCGCCAATCGTATAGGTGCCGAAGTGGAAAATCGAGGCGGCGAGGACGGCGCTGGCGTGGCCGTCGCGGATGCCTTCGACGAGATGGTCAAGCGTGCCGACGCCGCCCGAGGCGATGACAGGGACGTCGACGGCGTCGGCGATGGTGCGCGTCAATTCGATGTCGAAGCCCGATTTCGTGCCGTCGCGGTCCATCGAGGTGACGAGCAGTTCGCCGGCGCCGCGTTCAACGGATTGAACCGCAAACTCCACCGCATCGATGCCGGTGGGCTTGCGGCCGCCGTGGGTGAAGATTTCCCAACGCCCGTCGTCGGTTGCCTTGGCGTCGACCGATACGACGATGCATTGATCGCCGAATTTGTCCGCCGCACGGGCGACGAAATCGCGATCGGCGACCGCGGCGGAGTTGATCGAGACCTTGTCCGCGCCTGAAAGAAGCAGCTTGCGGATGTCGTCGTTCGTCCGGACGCCGCCGCCGACGGTCACGGGCATGAAGCAGTGCTCGGCGGTCCGCGCGACAACGTCGAAGATCGTGTCGCGGCCTTCGTGGGAGGCGGCGATGTCGAGGAAGCACAATTCGTCCGCGCCGGCGGCGTCATAGGCGATGGCGGCTTCGACAGGATCGCCGGCGTCTTTGAGATCGACGAAGTTTACGCCTTTGACGACGCGGCCATCCTTGACGTCGAGGCAGGGAATGATGCGGGCTTTGAGTGTCATCGGACGGCCGCTCCAATTTTGCGTTGCGCTGTCCTCGCGACTTTGCCGCTGCGGGCAAGCGGGAGGCAGGGAATGATGCGGGCTTTGCGTGTCACGGGGCCTCCTTACGCGCCCTGCGCGAATAAAGGAAGAGGTGAATTATGAGGGCGGCGAGCCAGGCGAGGAGGGCGAAGAACCCCATGGGAAGCGTCACGAGCATGAACCAGCCCATGACGAACATGCCGTAGAGCGTTGGGCCCCAGTCGGTGCCGCCGATGATGCAGGGATGGATATTGCCCTCATTGAGCGTACAGCCATGGGTCTCGGCCAGAGCCCCCGCGACGACGACAGAGCCGACCGGCGCCAGGGCGAAGAGAAGGATGATCGCGAGAACGAGGATATAGACCCACCAGGGGAAGCGCTTTGTTGCGAGCGGCCCGGCGGGCGCGGTCATTTATGCCGCGCCCCTTAAAAGCGCCAATGCTTCACGTGAATCAATGCGCCCGTCATAGAGCGCGCGGCCGGAGATCGCCCCTTCGAGGATCTGTGCGTCGGCACGGGTCATGCGCAGGATGTCGTCCATCGAGGCGAGGCCGCCCGAGGCGATCACGGGGATCGAGGTGGCGTTTGCGAGCTCCAGCGTCGCCTCCCAGTTGATGCCCTTGAGCACGCCATCGCGGTCGATGTCGGTATAGATGATCGCGGCCACGCCGGCGCCTTCGAAGCGCTTGGCGAGTTCGATGGCGGAGAGCTCGGAGGTTTCGGCCCAGCCCTCGACGGCCACCTTGCCGCCGCGCGCGTCGATGCCGACGGCGACTTGTCCGGGAAACGCGCGGCAGGCGTTCTTGACGAGGTCGGGGTCGCGGACGGCGATGGTGCCGAGGATCACGCGGGCGAGGCCCTTGTCGAGCCAGGCGTCGATGTGATCGAGGGTCCGGATACCGCCGCCCAATTGAACGGGGAAATCCACCGCCTCGAGGATGGCCTCGACGGCAGCGCCGTTGACGCTCTCACCGGCGAAGGCGCCGTTGAGATCGACGACGTGGAGGTATTCAAAGCCCTGGGCTTGGAAGGTTGCGGCCTGGGCGGCGGGGTCGTCGTTAAAGATCGTGGCCTGTTCCATGTCGCCGAGTTTGAGTCGCACGCACTGGCCATCTTTCAGGTCGATGGCGGGAAAAAGAATCATGGAGAAATCACCGGCTTGTCGCCGGTGGGGCCTTCGGCCTCGTCGATCCGGCGATAGGAAAAGACCTTGTCGTCATGCACTTCGATCTGGGCGGCGCTGTCGGCAGCGTCCGCCACGTTGCCCTGGGCGTCGAGCCAATCGATATGCTGGTGGAGCCGGACGGTCAGCCCATCGACCTCGATGGACGTTATCGTGATGCGCATGGGTTCGGTGTCGAACCAATCGGCGACGACATCGTGTCCGGTGCCGACCCCGTCGGTACTGTAAAAGGCGATCGCGGCATGGCTCAGCTCCAGAAAGCGCGCCTTGTCGCGGTCCGAAATGGCGTCGCACCAGGCGCGGACGATCGCTTCGGGATCGGTCATCATGGGCTCCACGTCAGGAAGTTGGCAATCAGAGCCAGACCCAGCGTCTGGCTCTTCTCAGGGTGAAACTGCGTGCCGAAGACGTTGTTCCGGCCGACAGCGGCGGTGATCGGTCCGCCATAGTCGGCCGTCGCGATCCGGTCGTCCGGGTTCTCGACGGCGAAATGGTAGGAATGGACGAAA
This sequence comes from Pelagibacterium xiamenense, assembly GCF_021166475.1. Classification (GTDB taxonomy): domain Bacteria; phylum Pseudomonadota; class Alphaproteobacteria; order Rhizobiales; family Devosiaceae; genus Pelagibacterium; species Pelagibacterium xiamenense. Next base: position 174,529 of record NZ_JAJOYS010000001.1, on the reverse strand, counting down.
TAAGCGTGGAGGCCGTCTTCACCGGTCGCGATGCCGTCAAAGAGCGGGTGCGCGCGGGTGAGCGTCAGGGTGTTCCAGCCCATATGCGGCACCTTGAGCCTGGGGTCTTGCGGCTCGATCTTTTCCACCGCGCCGGAGATCCAGTCGAGGCCTGCGACCTCGACCTTTTCGCGGCCCACGCTTGCGAGCAGTTGCATGCCCACGCAAATGCCGAAAAACGGAACGCCGCGGCCCAGCACGCGCTCCTCAAGGACGTCGCGCATGCCGGGAACGGCCTCGAGCCCCGCCATGCAGTCGGCGAAGGCGCCGACGCCGGGGAGCACGATGCGGTCGGCCTTGCGCACGGCGTCGGCCTCGGCGGTGACGAGGACGTCGGTTCCGGACCCTTCGGCGGCGCGGGCAAAGGCCTTCTGCGCGGATTTGAGATTGCCCGCGCCGTAGTCGATAATCGCAACCGTGCCGCTCATGCGCGCGCTCCGTACACCCGTTCGAACCAGATGGTCTCTGCCCCTTCGATGCTCGTTGCGCTGATTTCGCCGTGTGCCAGCCAGCCACGCCGCTCGAAGCCTCTTTCGCGGATCTGGGGAGCGGCGAAGCCGACCCACAGTGCGAAGACCGCGTAAAGCCCGTAGGCCGCTCCGGAGCCGATGGCGCTGGCCAGCACGTCCAGCGTCAGAGCAACACCGACCCAGGCGAAGAGCACGAGCCACGCGCGGTAAAGCAGAGCCCAGACCGGGGTCACCAGAAACGCCGCCCAGCTAAAGCCCTGCCGCACGGCCTCGACCGCTTCGGGGCCCTCGTCGGGTTTGGAATAAATCGCAAAAAGGGTCATCGCCTTTAAGATGTCCTTTTGGCGTGCCTGGCTTTTTGTGGCTCAGAGCACGCCCTTGGTCGAAGGCACCGCGTCTTTGGCGCGCGGATCGATTTCAACGGCCTGCCGCAGAGCGCGGGCGAGGGCCTTGAAGAGGCTTTCGGCGATGTGGTGGTTGTTGTCGCCGTAAAAGCATTCCGCGTGCAGCGTGATGCCGGCGTTGATCGCGAAGGCCTGGAAGAATTCGCGCACCAATTCGGTATCGAACGTGCCGATCTTGTCGCTCGTGAACGCGACACGCCAGACGAGGAAGGCCCGGCCCGAAACGTCGAGCGCAACCCGTGAGAGCGTGCCATCCATCGGGAGGTCGCACGATCCGTACCGGGTGATGCCTTTCTTGTCGGCCAGCGCCTCCTTGACCGCCTGGCCGAGCGCGATGCCGACATCCTCGACCGTGTGATGATCGTCGATGTGGAGGTCGCCCTTGGCCTTGACCGTCAGATCGATCAGGCTGTGCTTTGCGAGCTGGTCGAGCATGTGGTCAAAGAAGTCAACGCCGGTGGCGATTTCATGCGCACCGATACCATCGAGGTCGACCTCGATCATGATGTCGGTTTCGTTGGTCTTGCGCTCAAGGCTCGCGGTCCGCATGGCCCTTCTTGCCCTCCAAGGATTGAGAAATGTTCCTCTAACAGGGTTGCACCGGCAACGCAAAGCCCCCGTTAACGGCGCCCGCATTGCAATCGGGCCGTCGCCACTTAAATATGGGGCAACCTAGAGAAGTAGTTGGAGTATGCCCCATATGACCACAATCGTTTCGGTGCGCAAAGGCAACAAGGTCGTTGTTGCCGGGGACGGGCAGGTCTCGATGGGCCAGACGGTGATGAAACACAGCGCCAAAAAGGTCCGTCATCTTGCTGGAGGCGCCGTGATCGCCGGTTTCGCCGGTGCGACCGCGGACGCGTTCACGCTTTCGGAACGCCTCGAGGCCAAGCTCGAACAGTATCCCGGCCAGTTGATGCGCGCATGCGTGGAGCTCGCCAAGGACTGGCGCACCGACCGGTATCTGCGCCGTCTCGAAGCGATGATGATCGTCGTCGACAAGTCCGATACCCTCATCCTGACCGGGACCGGGGACGTCTTGTCGCCGGAAGACGGCATTGCCGCCATCGGCTCGGGCGGGAACTACGCGCTGGCCGCCGCGCGCGCGATGATCGACACCGACAAGGATGCCGAGCAGATCGCCGAACGCGCGATGAAGATCGCGGCCGATATCTGCGTTTACACCAATTCCGACATCACGGTCGAAAGCCTCGAGACGGCGTAGGACCCTGATCCATCCCTTTGGCGCGCCGGAGCCGACCGGGTCCGGTGCGCCGCCTTCAAAAGGCAGAAGTTGCAGAATGAACGATAGAAGTTTTTCCCCCCGCGAGATCGTATCCGAGCTCGACCGCTACATCATCGGTCAGGGCGAGGCCAAGCGTGCGGTCGCGATCGCGCTCAGAAACCGCTGGCGCCGCCAGCAACTGCCCGAGGACATCCGGCGCGAAGTAACGCCGAAAAACATCCTCATGATCGGGCCGACCGGTGTCGGCAAGACCGAAATCTCGCGCCGGCTGGCGCGGCTGGCGCAGGCGCCCTTCGTCAAGGTGGAAGCGACCAAGTTCACCGAGGTGGGCTATGTCGGCCGCGATGTCGAGCAGATGATCCGCGATCTCGTCGAGGCCGGCATCGTGCTCTTGAAGGACAAGAAGCGCGCCGAAGTAAAGGCGACGGCCCATATCAATGCCGAAGAGCGGGTGATCGACGCGCTGGTGGGGCACTCGGCTTCTCCGTCCACGCGCGACAGCTTCCGCAAGAAACTGCGCGACAACGAACTCGACGACAAGGACATCGAGATCGAGGTCACCGGCCAGCCCGGCGGCATTCCCATGTTCGAGATTCCCGGCATGCCCGGGGGCGGCGCGGGGATGATCAATCTTTCGGATATGTTCGGGAAAGCCTTTGGCGGAAAGGGCCAGAAGCGCACAGTCAAGGTCAAGGACAGCTACGACATCCTCATTAACGAAGAAGCCGACAAGCTGCTCGACCAGGACAAGTTGACTGCCGAAGCGATCGAGCTCGTGGAGAACCACGGGATCGTCTTCCTCGACGAGATTGACAAGATCTCCGTTCGCGATGGCCGCGGTGGCGGCGACGTTTCGCGCGAGGGGGTGCAGCGCGACCTGCTGCCGCTTATCGAGGGCACGACGGTTGCGACCAAATACGGGCCGGTCAAGACCGACCATATCCTGTTTATCGCATCGGGCGCCTTCCACGTTTCCAAGCCCTCGGACCTGCTGCCGGAACTTCAGGGTCGGTTGCCGATCCGGGTTGAGCTCAAGGCGCTCACCAAAGCCGATTTCGTCGCCATTCTCTCGGACACCGAATATTCGCTGATCCGGCAATATGTGGCGCTGATGGAAACCGAGGGTGTGACGCTCGAATTCACGCCAGACGCCATCGACGCTGTGGCCGACATCGCCGTTTCGGTCAACGAAAGCGTCGAGAATATCGGCGCGCGGCGGCTACAGACGGTGCTCGAACGGCTTGTCGAGGACATTTCCTATGACGCGCCGGACAGGACCGGATCGACGATCACGATCACCGGCGAGACGGTGCGTTCGACGGTCGGCAAGATGGCCGGCGATGCCGATCTGAGCCGCTACGTGCTCTGACCTCCGGCGGCCCGGGTCATACTGTCCTTGCGCAAGGGCCCGGGCCTGCTTCGCCGCGGAGGAAGGCAAGCTGCAGGCCGGTGCCGCGCCTATTCACTGCCGAAATAGCCGATGGCGCGTCCCGCCAGAATGGCCGCGGTCCACAGCAGGATGGACATAACTGCGGACAAACGGGTGCGTGAGCTGCCGGGGTCGAGATGACGCCGGGCAAGCACGAAATAGCCCGCGTTGGCAAAGGCCAGCCCCACCAGTACGATTTTCGACCAGAAGACCGGATTGGGTGCGTAATGCAGCGGCTGGACGATAAAAAGCAAAACACCGGTTAAAACCGCAACGCCAAATGACCCGACGGCGAGAGGACGGAGGGTATCGATTACCGCTTTGAGATCCAGGCGGTTTCCCAGGCCGAGAATACGCAGATCCATCAGCAGCGCTGTGGTAAACAGCACTGCCAATGCGAGAATATGCAGAGCGTTGACAATCGGATACGCAAAAAGATCCCGGCGCAAGAATTGCGCCAATGGCAATTGTTCGACGGCTTCGAGCATCACGGATCAGTCCCCAAGGGCCGCCGCGCGCCGGGGATAGACATCGAAGGTACCGCTGGACGTCACTACGCGCACAGCCTTCATCCGGGCCTGACCGGCATCAGCCGCCCTGTGACCGATGACCGTTACAGGTTCGCCGATTGCGACCGCTGTTTCATCAAATCCGGCGGCAAGAGTGGCCGCGAGCGGTGCCAGATCCACGTGCCAGATCGTTTCCCCATCGTCGATCTCGACAGTCGCATGCGGATGGCCGATATAGATTTCGGTCAGAGTGCCGCTGAGTTCAAACCGCGCATCGGTGCTGGTCCAGGCCCAGCCATGGTGCGCCAAGGCGGGGGACGCCAGGGTCAACGGCAATCCTGTCAGCATGGCCAAAACGCTCACGCGCGCGAAAAATGACATGGCCTTCCTCCCATACACTTCCGGCCCGTTATCGAGACTGCAGGGTCCAAAAGCTTTGTGACGGGGTCAAGGCGAGGTGGTTCACGCCTTCTTGCGCAAGGCGCGGCGGACGATTTCGTCCTTGAGTGCGGTCATGTCCTCGGCGGTGAGGTTGGAAATTTCCGCGGCCAGCCGGTTTGTGAGCTCGGTCGCCTGTGGCGGCAGACCGCCGGTATCAATGGTGATTTTGGGATCGGAGATTTCCGCGAGCCGCTGAATTTCCTCGGCCTCGTCCCAGATGACGTTGAAATAGGCGATGATCCTCTGGACCATGAACCAAGTGGGCTTGCCGCGCTTGCCGTGTTCGAGCGCGGAGAGATAGGCGCTCGACACGTTGAGCGCCTTGGCCATGTCCTTTAGCGCAATGCCGCGGTCGGCCCGCATCTTGCGCAGCTTTGCGCCCAGAGGCGTCATGGGCGGTGCTCCCGCTTGCGCTTGAGCCGGATGTAAAGCGCGCCCTCGCCGCCGTGGGACTGATGCGCGCGGTCAACGCCGGCAACGAAGGGCGCGAGTTCGGGCGCCTTGAGCCAGACGGGGACCATGGATCGCAGGACGCCCTTCTGCTCGATCTGGAGGTAGCCGGTCTTTTTCAGGCCCTTGCCGGTGATCACAAGAATGGTCCGGTCGCCGCGCGCGGCACGTGCGGGGATAAAGCGATGCAGCGCGGCATGGGCCTCTTCCTGCGTCATCCCGTGAAGATCGAGGGTTGCATCGATGGGCAGGTGCCCGCGTTCGAGGCGTTTCCTGAGCCCCGGCTCGATGGGCTTGTCGAGCGGAGGACGAGCGGCGGAAATCACCGGCCGGGCCGAAGGCATGGACGGGGCTGCAAGGCGCGGCGGCGCATCCTTGGGGGGCTTGTCCGGCTGGGGCCGGGCATTGAGTGCGGCGTCGAGTTCGTCGAGCAGGGCCTTGGGATCCTGGGTCTTGCGGCGCTGGATGGGATTTACGGTCTTGCCGACCTCGCGCCAGAGGTGCCAGTCGCGCAGGGGTCCGCTGGTCTTGCGCTTGTCGGACCCCTTCTTGCTCATGACACGCGCTCCGATGCCTCCAGGCGGATCGGGCGTTACTGCAGATCGTTGGTGGCGACGAGCTTCCAGTTGGGGTCGCGCGACCGGGTGTTGCGCACGAAGGTCCACTCGTCGGCAATCGAGACGACCTGACCGGGGGTGCCTTCGACCACTTCTCCCGCCCTGTCGCGGGTGACCGAAACGACTTCGGCGTCGATTCTCAGGGTCACCACCGCGTTGCGCTTGTCCATACCGACTTCTGCGAAATCGATGTTGGAAAGCCCCACAAACGTGAACTCGACAGTCTGTCCGGCGGCCTCGCGCTCGGCGATCGCGGCCTCGAAGCTGTCATAGACATCCTTGTCGAGGAGCGTTTTGAGGGTCTTGCGATCGCCGGCCGCGAAGGCTGTGACGATCATCTCGTAAGCCGACTTTGCACCCTCGATAAACGACTTGGGCGAAAAGGCGGGATCGGCGGCGGCAATTTCGTTCAGGCCATTGGCGACGTCCTCGCGGCCATTGGCGTATCTTTCGATCTCCGCTTCGCGCTTCCGTTCGAAACGCTCCGTCTCCGCATCTTCGCCCTGGGGTTTGCGGTTGGGCAGTTGCACGACCGTGTCGTCATTGTCCGGCCGGGTGCGGGACACGCGCTCGTAACGGGCTGAAGGCGGACGCTCGTTGCCGGTGCGCGTGCCGAGAACCGAGCGCAGCCGCAACAGGACGACAATGGCCACCACGATAACGATGATGGTCGGAAAATCGAGAAATTCGCCCATAAGTGTCTCGCATCCTCAAGCATTGGAGTTTTTTGCGGCGGTGCAACCGCGCGACATTGAGTGACCTATATATAAGCAATCGCGCCGTGCAAACCACCTTAGGGGACCGCAAGCTGAACGATTGGTGATCGCCAAAGCCCGGACACGGACACCACGTTTATACGATAATAGGCGTTTCTGCGTCCGATTTGGAGGTTTCGGGGTTGAAATCGCGCGCTTTCGTGCGCAGTTGAGTCACCAACCACCGCATCGTGCGCAAGGACATTTGACGATGGGCCGCCTGATCCTTCTGGCCATTCTTTTGATGCCGTTCATCGAGATCGCCACCTTCATCTGGGTGGGCGGGCTGATCGGCATATTGGCGACTTTGGCCGCAATCATCGGTACGGCCGTCGCCGGCGTCGCGCTTTTGCGCCTGCAGGGGGTCGGGCTTATCATCGATTGCCAGCAAATGATGGCGCGCGGGGAAATCCCGGCGCGGCAGTTTGGCGAGGCGATGCTCCTGGCGCTTGCCGGCGTTCTGCTGCTGATCCCGGGATTCGTCACCGACGTTATCGGGTTCATCCTGTTCATCCCGGCGGTCCGCTCGGCAATCTTCACGGCGCTGAGCCGCAATATGGTCGTCGTCACAACCTACCGTCCAGCCAACCATCCGGGGGCGGACGGACCGAAGTCGATCGATCTGGATCACGATTCCTACCGGTAACGTTCGCGCCCCGCACGGTCCACGCGCCTTGTGGCCTTTGGCCAAAGATGGTAGCCACCTGACCAAACCGGCTTACAAGGAAGCGCGACGTCCTTAGGGCGCGCGGCACATAAAGAGGAAATCGAACTCCGATGGCAGAGGATACCAAGGATACGCCCGAAACCGGCGCTGCTGGGCAGGCGCCCGACGCGACCAATACGCCGTCTTTCGCGATTGTCGGGCAATATATCCGGGACCTGAGCTTTGAAAACCCAAACGCCCCGGGCTCGCTCGTCGCGGCGGCGCAGAAGCCCGGCTCGAACGTCAATATAAACGTTCAGGTCAAGAAGCAGTCCGACGAGGTCTACGCGTCCGAGATCGGGATCAACGTCAAGACCGAGCACGAGGGCAAGGTCGTTTACGCGGTCGAACTCGTTTACGGCGGGCTCTTCCGGGTCAAGAACGTGCCGGAGAACCAGCTGGGTGCGCTCCTCATGGTCGAAGCGCCGCGGCTCATTTTCCCGTTTGCCCGGCAGGTGCTGGCGCAGACGATCCAGCAGGGCGGCTTTGCACCGCTGATGCTCGAGCCGGTCGATTTCCTTTCGCTTTACCGCCGCAATCTTCAGGCCGCCACCGAGCGCCAGAAGCAGCAGGCGGGACAGGACGCCGGTGAAGAGGCAAAGCCGACGGTCAACTGACCGGGGCGCTGTCGACCGCGATCAAATACGCCCGGAGCTACGGCTTCGGGCGTTTTGTCTTTCGGGCGCTTCAGGTCCGGTACTGTGCCCAGATCGCCTTGTCCCCCAGCTCTCTTTCCAGAAACGCCGCATGCGCGGCGCGCTCGGCGTCGGTGAGCCGTGAGGGCAACGGGGTGGGGCGCTGCATCGCGCGGGGGCGGGCCGTCGGTTCGGTGCCGTAGCTCTGGGCTTCGGCGGAAAGGGCGAGCGCAACCTGGCGGCCGCCGATCAGCTCGAGATAGACCTCGGCCAGGATTTCGGAGTCTAGAAGCGCCCCGTGAAGCGTACGGCGCGAATTGTCGATGCCGTAGTGCTTGCAGAGCGCATCGAGGCTCACACGCGCGCCGGGGTGCTTTTCGCGCGCGAGCATGACGGTGTCGATTACGGGATTTTTGAGCGCCGGGCGCCGGATCCATTCGAGTTCGGCGTTCAGAAACCCCATATCAAAGGGCGCATTGTGAATAATGAGCGTCGCATCGCCGATAAAGGCGAGGAAGTCCTCGGCGACCTCGGCAAAGAGGGGCTTGTCGCGCAGGAATTCATCAGAAAGCCCGTGCACCTTGAAGGCCTCTTCGGGCATGTCGCGCTGGGGATTGATATAGATGTGGTGGTTCTTGCCTGTCGGTACGTGATTGACGAGTTCGACACAGCCGATTTCCACCAGCCTGTCACCCTGCTGTGGGCTGAGGCCCGTGGTTTCGGTATCGAGCACGATCTCGCGATTACTCACCCGCATTTTCTCTGCCTCTTTTTTCGCGCAGCGTGGCGATAACCTGACGCAACTGGCTGGCGCTGTCGGCGATCGAACCCGACGTATCGATAACGTAATCAGCCCGCGCGGCTTTTTCTTCCTGGCTCATCTGGCGGGCCAGGACCATGTCGAATTTTTGCTGGGTCATGCCGGGCCGGGCGAGCGCGCGCCGCCGCTGGAGTTCAGGCCTGCAGACCGTAACAATCACGGTGTCGAGCACATAGCGCGATCCGGTTTCGAAAAGGAGCGGGATTTCAACGACGGCGATATCGGCGCCGCTCTCCTCGGCGGCCTCGAAGAAATCCGCGGCCTTGCCACGCACAAGGGGATGGATCAGCTCTTCGAGATCAACGATGCGTTGGGGGTCGGCCGCCAGAATCGCGCTTAGCGCCGCGCGATCGACCTTTCCGTTGACGGTCGCGCCCGGGAACATCGTCTCCATCGCTGCCACCGCGTCTTTTTCGTAAAGTTCGTGGACTGCCCTGTCGGCCGAATAGGTGGGCAGGCCGAGCGCCGCGCATTCGGCAAGGACGGTGGATTTTCCCGTCGCGATCGACCCTGTCAGCCCTACACGCAGCATCTTTCAAAGCCCCATGGCCGAAACGATCCGGGCGCGCAGCTCCGTGGTTACCTCCGGATCCTTGCCGAACCAGGCGGCAAACCCGGGCGTCGCCTGATGGAGCAGCATACCCAGCCCGTCGACGACAGCATATCCGTGCGCGCGCGCATCCGCCAGAAGCGGGGTCACGAGGGGGGTGTAGACGATATCGTTGACGACAGCCCCCTCGCCCAGTGTCTCGAGCGGCAGATCGTCAAAGCGGGTGCCGCCCATGCCGATCGAGGTCGTGTTGACGAGAAGCCCTGCTTCAGGCGCGAACACCGCGAAGTCCTCGAGCCTGCCCAGGGTGACCGAAGGTCCGAAATCGCGCGCAAGCGCCTGGGCGCGTTCGGGCGTGCGGTTGAGGATGACGATCCTCGAGGTTTCCCGGGCGATCAGCGCCGCCAGTACGGCCCGCGCAGCGCCCCCGGCGCCCAGGACGATCGCCGTTTTCAGATCGCCATCCCATCCGGGTGCGCCGGCATCGAGATTGGCAAGAAAGCCCAGATAGTCGGTGTTGCTGCCGTGGATTTCCTGGCCCCGGCGTACGAGCGTATTGACGGCACCGATGGTGCCCGCGAGCGGGTCGACGACGTCGCAATGGGCCATCACCGCTTCCTTGTGGGGAATGGTGATGTTGCCGCCGACGAATTCGCGTCCACGCAGGCGGGCCATGAAGGCCTCCAAATCCGCCGGGGCGACGTCGAATGCCCGGTATGAGCCCGAAATGCCGTAGCGTTCGAGCCAATATCCGTGGATCAACGGCGATTTGGAATGCGCAATCGGGTGGCCGATGACGAAGGCGGCCGGAGACGAAGAGGAAGACGATATCATGCCGCGCCCGGTTTAAGGGTTTCCGGGGCAAACTGGGCCAGCGCGGCAATCAATGGCAAGAGCGGCAGGCCCAGAATGGTGAAGTAATCCCCCGAAATAGACGCAAAGAGCCGCACCGACGGGCCTTCGAGCCGATAGCCACCGACCGATGAGAAGATGCTGTCGCCTTCGAGATCAAGAACGGTCTCAAGCTCGGCATCGGTAAAGTTCTTGATGAGAAGCGTCGCGGTTTCGACATGCTGCCAGAGGCGGACGCCATCCTTCACGAGCGCGACACCTGCGTGAAGCTGGTGCGGCCGGCCGGCCATGGCGCGCAATTGCGCTTCAGCGTCGGCGCGCGTGCTTGGCTTGTGGACTTCGAGGTCGCCGCATTCGAGTGTCTGATCGGCACCGATCACGACCGCAGCGGGATTTGCAGCGCTGACCGCCTGTGCCTTGGCGAGGGCGAGGGCTCCGGCAACCTCCTTTTTGTCCGCGCCCGAGGTACTGACTTCCTGCTCGATCGAGCGCTCATCGACCGCCGCAGGCCGCGCCGAAAACGCGATACCGGCGTTGTCCAGAAGCGTTTTCCGCGTTTGGCTTTTCGAAGCAAGGATCAGCATTTCTGGGCCTTTCGGGCAAAGCGGCGGCACGGTTTTTCACAGGGTCGTCCCCGGCGCCTGTTAAGAAACGATATGCGGACAGGACCAGCGACTTTTGTCCCCGCTGGCCGGATTTCGGTTAACAGATCGTTAGCTGTGGAGCGAGATGGAAGGGTGTGGGTAACTCCGGGGAAATCGGCCGGTGCCGCGTACCGGCTCGTTAAGGTTTCATTAACATGTTCCCACGGCGCCCGTCATGGTTAACGCCCCCTTAACGCGGCGCCTTGCGCCAAAACGCCCCGGCGCCGGCAAGAATGAATCCCCAGGCGACGATTGGGCGGGTTTGCCGCAGCGGCAGTTTGACATCGGGATTGTGAGCAGCCGAGAATTCCTGCAAAACACAGCCATAAAGAAAAAACAGACTCATTTAAGAGTCTTAGACCCTCCCCAACCCGATCCTCCGAGTGCCTTTGCCCATGCCCATTACGCCTACCGGAAAACCTCTGCTCGATGCGGCTTTGGGTATCCGCCAGGAAAAGCCGCCCGTCTGGATCATGCGGCAAGCCGGGCGCTACCTTCCCGAATATCGTGCGGTACGCGAAAAAGCCGGCGGTTTCCTCGATCTGTGTTTCAATCCCGATTTTGCAACCGAGGTCTCCCTTCAACCGCTCAGGCGGTTCGACCTCGATGCGGCCATCCTTTTTTCCGATATCCTCGTCATTCCGCATGCGCTTGGACAACCGGTCCGCTTTGCGGCTGGGGAAGGGCCGCTACTCGAGCCCCTTGATGCCAACGCAATCGATCAACTGACGCCTGAAACGGCTTTGGAACAGCTCGAGCCTGTTTTCGAGGCTGTGAGCCGTATCAAGTCAGCGCTCGCCGACGACAAGACGCTGATCGGCTTCTGTGGAGCGCCATGGACCGTGGCGACCTACATGCTGGGAGGCAAGGGATCTCCCGACCAGGCAGCCGCGCGGCTGTTTGCATTGCAGCATCCCGAAGCGTTCGCGGCACTCATTGACATTCTCGTCGAGGTTTCCGCGCGCTATCTCATTGCCCAGTTCAGGGCCGGTGCCGATATCGTCCAGATTTTCGAAAGCTGGGCCTTAAATCTCGATGAAGATGCCTTCGTGCACTACGTTCTCGGCCCCAATGCCAGGATTGTCGAACGGGTCCGCGCGGACATCCCCGACGCGCCGATCATCGGCTTTCCCCGCGGCGCGGCCGGAATGATCGGGAGGTATGCGACCGAAACGGGCGTCAACGTTCTCGGGCTCGATTTTTCCATGCCCGTTGGGTTCGCCAACAAGATGCTGCCCGAAACGCTGACGGTGCAGGGTAATCTCGATCCGCTGCGGGTCGTTGCCGGCGGCAAACAGATGGAGGATCGGGCGCGGGCGATTGTTGACGGGTTCAAAAATCGGCCCCATATCTTCAATCTCGGGCACGGAATCACACCGCAAACGCCTATCGAACACGTCGAAGTCCTTATCCGGGCTGTAAAACAATAACCGGACGCGCGCTGTGAACTGGTATCCCTGGGTTCTTTCCCTCCACGTTATCTCCGTCATCGCCTGGATGGCGGGCTCGCTCTATTTGCCCCGGCTTTTTGTCTATCACGCGGACGCCGAACCCGGTTCGGTGCAGTCGGAAACCTTCAAGGTCATGGAACGCCGGCTTTTGAGGGGCATCACAACGCCGGCGATGATCGCGAGCTGGGTGTTCGGGCTGACGCTCGCCTTCGGGTTCGGAGTGGTGGATTTTTCCCAGGGCTGGATGTGGGTCAAGGCCGCCTTCGTTATCGCGCTTTCGGGCTTCCATGGGCTCCTGGCGCGCCATCAGAAGGCTTTTGCAGCGGACAAGAACGACAAGCCCGCCCGCTACTACCGGATGATCAACGAGATCCCGACGGTTCTCATGATCGTCATCGTCATCATGGTGATCGTCAAACCGTTCTGACGCGTAAGTTTTTGCCCCTTGGCGCGCTTGCTTGCGGTTCTGCTTGCAATCGGACCTGAAATCGGTTTATGCAAAACCGCAGAGACCGCGCGTCCGTCGCGGCAAGGGCCTTTTTTCAAACGCGCCCGTCTTTTCCTCCACATATCCTTTCCCTTCTACATCCATCTCCCGCGAAAAGGCAGATCATGGAATTCATGAAGCTTAGGGACTTAAAGGCCAAATCTCCGGCCGAATTGCAGTCCTTTGCTGAAGACCTCGAAGTTGAAAACGCAAACACCCTGCGCAAGCAGGAATTGATGTTCGCCATATTGAAGCAATTGGCGACGCGCGAGGTCGATATCACGGGCGAGGGTGTGGTCGAGGTGCTTCCGGACGGGTTCGGGTTTTTGCGCTCACCGGACGCGAACTACCTTCCCGGCCCTGACGATATTTATGTCAGCCCGTCCCAGATCCGGCGCTTCGGGTTGCGCACCGGGGATACGGTCGAAGGCCAGATCCGCTCGCCCAAAGAGGGTGAGCGTTATTTTGCGCTCTTGAAGGTCAATACGATCAACTTCGAAGAGCCCGAAAAGGTCCGGCACAAGATCAATTTCGACAATCTGACGCCGCTTTATCCCGACGAGCGTCTGCGCATGGAGCTCGAGGATCCGACGACCAAGGACCGGTCGGCACGCGTTATCGATCTGGTTGCGCCGCTTGGAAAGGGCCAGCGCGCGCTCATCGTCGCACCGCCCCGTACCGGTAAGACGGTATTGTTGCAGAATATCGCACAGTCGATCGCGAACAATCACCCCGAATGCTATCTCATCGTGCTTTTGATCGACGAGCGGCCGGAAGAAGTCACCGACATGCAGCGCTCGGTGAAGGGTGAGGTGATCTCCTCGACCTTCGACGAGCCGGCTTCGCGTCACGTGCAAGTGGCTGAAATGGTTATCGAAAAAGCCAAACGCCTGGTCGAGCACAAGCGCGATGTCGTGATTTTGCTCGATTCGATCACCCGTCTTGGCCGCGCTTACAACACGGTGGTGCCGTCATCGGGCAAGGTTTTGACCGGCGGTGTCGATGCCAACGCGCTGCAACGCCCCAAGCGTTTCTTCGGTGCGGCGCGCAATATCGAGGACGGCGGCTCGCTGACCATTATCTCGACGGCGCTGATCGACACAGGATCGCGCATGGACGAAGTGATCTTCGAAGAGTTCAAGGGCACGGGCAACTCCGAAATCGTGCTCGACCGCAAGGTTTCCGACAAGCGCGTCTTCCCGGCCATCGACGTCACGAAATCGGGCACGCGCAAGGAAGAACTGCTTGTCGAGCCCGATATTCTGCGGAAAATGTACGTCCTGCGTCGCATCCTCAATCCGATGGGAACGGTGGATGCGATGGAGTTCCTCCTCGACAAGCTGCGCCAGACCAAGACCAATGGCGAATTCTTCGACTCGATGAATACCTAGGCCGATCCCGTTCAAAATGGCTCAGCCCACCATCGTCGCGCTGTCTTCCGGCTCTCTGCCGTCTGGCGTGGCGGTGGTGCGCCTTTCCGGCCCCAAGGCCCTTGCAGCGGTCGAAACGCTCTGCGGGGCGCTTCCTGAGCCCCGCAAGCTCGCATTGCGGACGCTGCGGGACCCCGGGGCGGGTGAACCCCTCGACCAGGGCCTTATCGCCATCTTTCCTGCTCCGCGTTCTTTTACGGGCGAGGATTGCGCCGAACTGCACGTGCACGGCTCGCCGGCTGGCGTCAAAGCCATTCTGGGCGCTTTAACGGCCATGGAGGGCGTTGTTCTCGCCGGGCCGGGGGATTTCACCAGACGGGCGTTTGAAAACGGCAAGTTCGATCTGACGGCCATCGAAGGGCTGGGCGATCTGCTCGCGGCGGAAACCGAAAGCCAGCGCAAGCAGGCCTTGATGCGGCTCGGCGGCGGGCTGGCGGTAAAGATCACACGCTGGCGGGACATTCTTATCGATGCCCGGGCGGAGATCGAGGCGCATCTCGATTTTGCCGACGAGGATGATGTTCCGCAAGACTTGCCCCAGGACTTCGGGCCCGGGCTCGCCACGTTGGCGCGCGATATCGAATCGGCGCTTTCCGGCTATGCCAGTGGCCGCATTGTTCGCGAAGGCTTCCGGATCGTCCTTGCCGGACCGCCGAACGCGGGAAAATCCAGCCTTCTAAATGCTTTAGCCGGTTCAGACCTCGCCATTGTGACCGACGAAGCAGGCACAACGCGTGACACGAAGGACGTTGCAATCGACCTCGGCGGGCAATTGGTGATCGTCACCGACACTGCAGGGCTGCGCGAAACGACGAGCAAGGCCGAAGCGGCCGGAATAGAGCGGACGGGGCAAGCCCTCGATCTCGCGGACCTTGTTTTGTGGCTCGACGCGCCGGATATTGCGGAGGCATCTCTGCCGGAAACCCGGTCGCCGGTCTGGCGCCTGGCGACAAAGGCCGATCTCCAGCCCCCGAAAAGCGGAGATCTCGCAGTCTCTGCGCGGACGGGCGCGGGGGTGGAGGCCTTGATTTCAAGGCTCAAAACCCATATTGAGGCGCGGCTCGGCGGTGCGGAAACCGGGCTGGTCAGCCATTTACGCGACCGACAGGCGCTCGAAGCGGCCCTCGGCCACATTCATCGTGGGATCACGCTTATCGATCAACCGGAATTGTGCGCCGAGGAATTGCGGCTGACGTCGGATGCGCTGGCGCGGTTGATCGGGCTTATTGACACGGAAACCGTGCTGGACCGGCTGTTTGCGGGGTTCTGCATCGGAAAGTGATTCACGTGAAACAGCGATTGCCGGTTGCAACGGAACCGGATTCACGTGAAACACGATGACGACAATGAAACAATCCTGGCCCTTTTGATGACACACATCGCGGCCACGATGATTCACGTGAAACAGAGTTAGACACACATGAGCGATTTCGGCGTCATTGTTGTGGGGGGCGGGCATGCCGGCTGCGAGGCTGCGGCCGCGTCCGCGCGCATGGGGGTGCCAACAGCCCTTATTACCCACAAGCGCGCCACCATCGGCGAGATGAGCTGCAACCCGGCGATCGGCGGGCTGGGCAAGGGGCATTTGGTGCGCGAGATCGACGCGCTCGACGGGGTTATGGGACGGGTGGCCGATGCCGCCGGTATCCAGTTCCGGGTCCTCAACCGGCGCAAGGGGCCCGCGGTGCGCGGACCGCGGGCGCAGGCGGACCGTGCGCTTTACCGCAGCGCCATGCAGGCTGAACTGGCCGGCACGCCCAATCTCGAGATTATCGAGGGCGAGGTCGACGATCTTGTGACCGAAGGCGGCGCCGTTGCCGGCGTTGTGCTGCTCGACGGGCGGCAATTCGGGACGAGGGCGGTGGTTCTGACGACCGGGACGTTCCTGCGCGGGCTGATCCATCGCGGTGAAGAGACGATCCCGGCCGGGCGCGCCGGGGAGCGACCGGTTCTGGGGCTTTCGGAGCGGCTTGAAGGCCTCGGACTGACGCTGGGGCGCCTCAAGACCGGAACACCGCCGCGGCTCGATGCGGGGTCGATCGATTTCGGGGCGCTCGCCGCGCAGCACGGGGACAACCCGCCCGAGCCGTTCTCGGCGCTGACCGACGCGATTACCAACCCACAGATCACGTGCTTCGAGACACGGACGACCGCTGAAGCGCATCGGATCATCTCGGACAATCTTTCGCGGTCGGCAATGTATTCGGGACGCATCCAGAGCCGGGGGCCGCGCTATTGTCCGTCGATCGAGGACAAGATCGTTCGGTTCGCGGACAAGGAGAGCCATCTGGTCTTTCTCGAACCCGAAGGCCTCGACGATCCGACGATCTATCCGAACGGCCTTTCGACGTCACTTCCTGAAGAGGTGCAGCTTGCTTTCCTCAAGGCGATGCCAGGGCTCGAGAACGTCGTCATCAAGCGGCCCGGCTATGCCATCGAGTACGATCATGTCGATCCGCGGGAACTTTCGCCGGCCTTGATGCTGCGGGCGGTGCCCGGGCTTTATCTTGCCGGGCAGATCAACGGCACGACGGGTTACGAGGAGGCCGCGGCGCAGGGTCTCCTGGCGGGGGCCAATGCGGGGTTGGCAGTCCAGGGCGCCGAACCACTCATTCTCTCGCGCACCAATTCCTATCTGGGGGTCATGATCGACGACCTGGTGACGCGCGGGGTGACAGAACCCTATCGGATGTTCACGTCGCGGGCCGAATTCCGGTTGCAGTTGCGTTCGGACAATGCCGATCAGCGACTGACCGATCTCGGGATCGCGGTTGGCCTTGTGGGCCAGCGCCGCAAAGAGCATCACCGTGCGCGCATGGCGCGGCTCAACGCCGGTACGACGCTGTTGAAGTCTCTATCGGTCACGCCGACGGCGGCGCGCAAGGCCGGTGTCAAGGTCAATGCCGACGGCGTGCGGCGCACCGCGTTCGAGCTGATGAGTTATCCGAATACGGAAAAGCAAGAAATTACAACGCTTTGGCCGGAGGTGGGCGAAATCGATCCTGCCACCTACGAGCAACTCGCGATCGATGCGCAGTATGCGGTTTATCTTGAGCGGCAGCACGCGGACGTTGAGGCGGTCCGGCGTGACGAAGGCCGGGCGATTCCCGAATGGCTCGACTATGCCGCTTTGCCGGGGCTGTCCAACGAGATGAAGCAGAAACTCATCGCGGCGCGGCCGCAGACCATTGCCCAGGCCCAGCGGATCGAGGGCGTGACGCCGGCAGCGCTGACCCTGATCCTCGCGGTCATCCGGCGCGGCCGTATGGAGCGAAAGGCAAGTTGAGCGCGTCCGGATCGCTTTCGTCGCTGGAGCCCTACCGCGACTGGTTCGGCCGCGACCTCGACGCGGTGCATGCGGACCTCGCGGGCCTTAACGACATGGTGGAAAAATGGCAGCGAGTGCAGAATCTCGTTTCACGTGAAACAGTCCGCGCGATCTGGGACCGGCATATTCTCGATTCGCTGCAATTGCTGCCGCTGATCTTCACATCCGCGACCGAGGCGCGTGGTCCGATGCATGTGCTCGATATCGGTTCCGGTGGCGGTTTTCCCGCAATCCCGCTCGCTATTGCGCTCAAGGATAGCGGTGTCCGGTTCGATCTGATCGAGTCCAATGGCCGCAAATGCGCTTTTCTCAATGCCGCGATTCGCGAATTCGGGCTTGCGGGCGCGCGCGTCCACAATGCGCGCATCGAAGCCGTCGACCCCGAAGATGTGGGCGAAATCAATATCATAACCTCACGCGCCCTGGCGCCTTTACCGCTTCTTCTGCGTTATGCGCTGCCCTTCTTTGGCCCGAATGCAAGGGCTTACTTCCATAAGGGCAGGGAATTTCGTGAAGAACTGCAACTCGCGGATTCTTCTTTTGCCTTCGACGTGGTACATCATAGGAGCCTGATCGACCCCGAAGGGGTTATTCTGGAGCTGACGCATCTGCGGGCGCTCTGATCGGGACTTCGGTTCAAGCGGCGCAAGGCGCTTTCCCTATTGGGAAACCGGAGCGAGTCTTTTGGTTCGTCGCGCTTTGGGCGATAAAGCGGGTTGCTTGTCGTTTGGCGCGCTAAGGGATTGAAACCAAACAGGTTTCGGAGGCCACATGCATCCGCGTATCCTCACGCTCGCCAATCAGAAAGGCGGCGTCGGCAAGACAACGACGGCGATCAACCTCGCCACGGCGCTCGCGGCGATCGGCGAGCGGGTTCTGATCATCGATCTCGATCCCCAGGGCAATGCCTCGACAGGGCTCGGGCTTGGACGGGCGCAGCGCGAGCGGTCGAGCTACGACCTTCTGCTCAATGAATGCACGGTCGTCGAGGCCGCGGCGCGCACGGCGGTGCCGAATGTCGCCATCGTCCCCTCGACGATGGATCTTCTGGGCGTCGAGCTCACAATCGCCGCCGAGCGGGACCGGGCGTTCCGGCTCAAGGAAGCGCTCAAGACCGCGCACGAGATCACGATCGACGGCAAGCCGATCAGCTATGTTCTGATCGACTGTCCGCCCTCGCTCAATCTTCTGACGATCAATGCGTTGACGGCCGCCGATGCGGTTCTGGTGCCGCTGCAGTGCGAATTCTTCGCGCTCGAGGGGTTGAGCCAGCTTCTGCAGACCATCGAGCAGATCCGCTCGACGCTCAATCCCGGCTTGTCGATCCAGGGCGTAGTGATGACCATGTACGACAAGCGCAACAACCTGTCCGAACAGGTTTTGGCGGATGTGCGCGACCATATGGGGACGCTGGTCTACGACACCGTCATTCCGCGCAATGTGCGGCTGAGTGAGGCGCCGTCCTACGGCAAGCCGGCGCTTTTGTACGATTTGAAGTGTGCAGGCAGTCAGGCTTACCTGCGGCTAGCGACTGAGGTGATCAAGCGCGAGCGGCAGTTGAGGGCGGCCTGATGGAGATCAAGATGAACGACAAACCCGCCCGTCTGGGCCGCGGCCTTGCCGCTTTGATTGGTGACATGGGGCCCGTCGAGGCGCCCCGCCAGCTCGATACCGGCTCGGGCGTCCGGCGATTGCCGGTTGAATTCGTCGTCGCCAACCGCGCCAACCCGCGCAAGGATTTCGACGACGAGCTGCTTGAGGACCTGACCAATTCGATCCGCGAGAAGGGCGTGATGCAGCCCTTGCTGGTGCGCCCGAGCGCGGAAGATCCCGACCGGTTCGAAATCATTGCCGGCGAGCGCCGCTGGCGGGCGGCACAGAAGGCCGGGCTGCACGAAGTTCCCGTGCTGGTGCGTGAAGTCGACGACAAGGAAGCGCTCGAACTCGCGATTATCGAGAACGTCCAGCGGGCCGACCTCAATGCCCTCGAAGAGGCGCAAGGATACGGGCAGCTGATGGACCAGTTCGGCTATACGCAGAACGATCTCGCCCAGGTGATCGGCAAATCGCGCTCGCATGTGGCCAACACGCTGCGGCTGCTGCGGTTGCCCGCCGAGGTGCAGGAGATGATCGAAAGCGGCGATCTGACCGCTGGGCACGCGCGGACGCTGATTACCTCGGACGACCCGCTGGCGCTGGCGCGCCGCATCGTTTCAGCGGGGCTATCGGTGCGCGAGGCCGAGGCCCTGCACCAGAAAGATACCGAAGCCAAGAAGCGTCCGGCCTCCGAAGCCAGCACCAAAGGCAAGGAAAAAGACGCAGACACGTTGGCGCTCGAGCGGCAATTGTCCGATGCGCTGGGGCTTTCGGTGACGCTCGACCACAAGGAAAAGGGCGGGAAGCTCGAAATCCGCTACAAGACGCTCGAGCAACTCGACGGTGTGTGCTCTCGGCTGATGGGGTAGCCACCACCCTGCGCAAAATTTCAAAGCCCGGTGCGGATGCGCCGGGTTTTTTAGTGGGTGTTTCACGTGAAGCAGTTGACTTTACGGTCGCGCGCCAGATCAAGAATATACGTTTACTGGCAAGGACTTAGATGTCCCATGGCCAGTAGGGTCATCGGCGAGCCGCTGCCATGCAAACGGCCAGCATGGCCTGCCGGGCGGTGGCCTGGGCAAGGGCCGAAGACTTGCGGGACTGGGCGACCGCGAGGCTCAGCCGGGCGCAGGCACTGGCGAGGCCGTCGTCGTTCCAGATGCGCAATTGTTGTTCCATCGCCGATTTGCGCGAAAAGTGGATGCGCGGGGTGGCGCGGTCGATAACCTGATTGGGGGGCGTGCCTTCGTCGATCTGGGACCGCATGGCGCGCAGACGGGCGAAGTGGTTGAGCGCGACGGCGAGGATGCGCTGGGTGTCGGTACCGGCAGCCGCGGCGCGGGTCAGGGCGGTGTCGAAATTCCTTGCATGGCCGCTGGCGATGGCGTCGACGACCGCGTCGAGGGCAAGGGCCGCGTTGTCGCCGCAGAGCGCGGTCACGTCGTCGCGGGTCAGGCTGCCGCCTTCGCCGGCGTAAAGAACGAGCTTTTCGATCTCGCCACGGGTCACCTGGCGGTCATTGCCGAGCATGTCGCGCAGGAAGGGGACGAGGTCGGGCTCGGTGGTGATATTGGCGGCGGCGAAGCTTTCGCGGATGAGCTTGTCGAGGGATTGGCCGGTATCGGCGTAGCAGGGCAAGGCGCGGGCGTCGCGGCGCTGCTCGGCCAGTTTACGCAGGGAATCCGAGGGCTTGAGGTCTCCGCCCTCGACAATGAAAAGGGCGTCGGCTTTCTCGTCGAGCAGTTCGGTCAGGGTCGCGGTGAGCTTGTTAGTGGCTGCGCGGACGCGAATGACCTTGCCCGATCCGAACAGCGAAGGTGTGCGCGCCTCGATGCCGAGACGCTGGGCGTCGGCGTCGATCTCGCTCATGTGCAGGGTGACGAGACTTTCAGGGTCCGGCGGGTCTCCGGCGAAGGCTTTGAGGAGTCGGCCAGCGTTTTCCGAGACCAGCCCGCCATCGGGGCCATAGACGAGTATAAACCCTTGATTTAACGAGGGTTTGGCAAGAAAGGTCTCGATATCGCGGCCCTTGAGCGCCGTCATTGGGGAGCGAGCTCGGCCAGCAGGGCGAGGCGAACGGCTTCGGCAACGGCGCGGGTGGCCTGTTCTTCGGCATTGGCTTCGGCGCGGTCGTCGGCGAAGGTCTGACCCGTGCGCTGGTAGCCGGAGACAGCCGTGCGCTTGCCGGTGGATATCACCGCGCCGTCTTCGCGCAGCGTCCAGGTGGCGGTTGCGACGACCTGGCGGTCGGACACCGGGCTCGATGCGGAGGACAGGCCGACGCGGGTTTCGCTTATGCCGACGGACACCGAAAGCACCGGCGCGTCGGCGTCGGTCGAGCGGCCGAGGTCGCGGGCGAGTTCCTGGTAGACGATCTGCTCGAGCCTCGATCCGGGCTCGGCGTAGCGCAGGGCGAGCGCCGGCCGGCTCTGGGCCGCGCCGGAATAGACCGGACCGAAGCTGCACGCGGCGAGCACTGGCGCGGCGAGCACGGCGATTGCGACCGCCGCCGCGCGCGCGGCGCGGCTAGGCGACCACATTGACGATCCTGTTGGGCACGACGATGACCTTCTTGGGCGATTTGCCGTCGAGGATACGCGCGACGGCGTCGAGCGCAAGGGCCGCCTCTTCGACCTGCGGGCCGGCGGCATCCTTGGCGACGGAGATTTCGCCGCGGCGTTTGCCGTTGACCTGCACGGCCAAAACCACTGTATCGTCAACGAGATAGCGCGGATCGGCTTCCGGCCAGGGGGTGTCGCAGACCATCCTGTCGTGCCCCAGAACGCCCCAGCAGCTCTCGGCCAGATGGGGCATCATCGGCGCGATGGTCTGGATGAGGAATTCAACCGAGGTGCGCAACGCCTTGATCGCGGTCAATGATGGGGCGGGAGCGATCGCGGGGAGAAATTTCGAGATCGCGTTGGTCAATTCGTAGACCTGCGCGACGGCACGGTTGAACCTCAGGCCGGCGATGTCGCGGGTGATCTGATCGACGGCCTTGTGGGCGGTCTTGAGCATTTCGATCGACGCGGGATCCTCGTCGAGGGTTTCCGCGCTGGTGTCGAGCACGGCGCTCGCCTCATTGACCAGCCGCCAGACGCGCTGGACATAGCGCCAGGCGCCCTCGATGCCCGCCTCGGTCCACTGGACGTCGCGCTCGGGGGGCGAATCGGAAAGGACGAACCAGCGCACGGTGTCGGCGCCGTAGGCGGCGATCATGTCCTCGGGGTCGATGACGTTGCGCTTGGATTTGCTCATCTTTTCGACCGAGCCGATGGTGACCGGCTTGCCCGTTCCGATGTGGCGCGCGACGCGTTCCTCGCCGACCATCTCGATGGCGACCTCGGTGGGCGCAAGCCATTGGCCGCTATCGTCCTTATAGGTCTCGTGAGTCACCATGCCCTGCGTGAACAGGCCCTTGAAGGGCTCGTCGATGCCGATATGGCCGGTCTTTTTCATCGCGCGGGTGAAAAAGCGCGAATAGAGCAGGTGCAGGATCGCGTGCTCGATGCCGCCGATATACTGATCGACCGGCATCCAGGCGTTGGCGAGCGCGGGGACGGTCGGGGTTTCGGCGCCCGGCGCGGTGAAGCGGGCGAAATACCACGAGGAATCCACGAAGGTGTCCATCGTGTCGGTCTCGCGCCGGGCCTCGGCGCCGCATTCGGGGCAGGTGGTGTTGCGGAACCCCGGATGGCGGTCGAGCGGGTTGCCGGGGGTGTCGAATTCGACGTCCTCGGGCAGGCGTACGGGGAGCTGATCCTTGGGTACGGGCACGACCCCGCAATGATCGCAATGGATCACCGGGATCGGGCAGCCCCAGTAGCGCTGGCGGGAGATGCCCCAGTCGCGCAGCCGGTAATTGGTCTGGCGCACGCCTTGCGGCTTGCCGTCGACGAGGCGGGTTTCGAGCGTTTGCGCGATTTTCGCCTTGGCGTCCTCGACATCGAGCCCGTCGAGGAAGCCCGAATTGAAGACCTTGCCGGGGCCGGTATAGGCCTCGTCGGTGATGGTGAAGCTTTTGGGGTCCGCGTCCTCGGGCAGGATGACCGGGATGACGGGCAGGCCATAGGCGTTGGCGAAGTCGAGGTCGCGCTGGTCGTGGCCGGGGCAGCCGAAGATGGCGCCGGTGCCGTAATCCATCAGGACGAAATTGGCGACATAGACGGGCAGCGTCGCGCCCTCGATGACCGGGTGCTTGACCTCAAGCGTTGTCTTGAAGCCTTTTTTCTCTGCGGTTTCAATGGTTTCGGCGGCTGTGCCCATGCGGTGGCACTCGGCGATGAAATCGACGAGCGCCGGGTCGGTCTTGGCAAGCTCGGCGGCCAGCGGATGATCGGCCGAGAGCGCGATGAAGGATGCGCCGAAGAGCGTATCGGGGCGTGTGGTGAAGACCTCGATGGTTTTGGCAGGGCTTTGTTCGGTCGCGACCTCGAAGAGCATGCGCAGGCCTTCGGAGCGCCCGATCCAGTTCTGCTGCATCAGACGGACTTTTTCCGGCCAGTTGTCGAGCCCATCGATGGCCTCGAGCAATTCCTCGGCGAAGTCGGAAATCTTGAAGAACCATTGGGTCAGTTCGCGCTGTTCGACGAGCGCGCCGGAGCGCCAGCCGCGGCCGTCGATCACCTGCTCGTTGGCGAGGACGGTCTGGTCGACGGGATCCCAGTTGACCTTGGAGGTCTTGCGGGTGACGAGCCCGGCCTCGAGGAAGTCGAGGAACAGCATCTGCTGGCGGTGGTAGTAGGCCTCGTCGCAGGTGGCGAACTCGCGGCTCCAGTCGAGCGAAAGGCCCATGGACTGGAGCTGGGTGCGCATGGCGGCGATATTGGCGTAGGTCCATTCGCGCGGGTGGACCTTGTTGGCCATCGCCGCGTTTTCCGCGGGCATGCCGAAAGCGTCCCAGCCCATGGGGTGGAGGACCGTCTTGCCTCTGGCGCGCTGGAACCGCGCGACGACGTCGCCCATGGCGTAGTTGCGCACGTGACCGACATGGATGCGGCCCGAGGGGTAGGGAAACATCTCGAGCACATAATAGGGGTCGGCGGGGATTTCATCGGAAACCGTGAAGGTTTCCTTCTCGTCCCAGGTTTTCTGCCAGAATGGTTCTTTCTCGCGCGGATTGTAGCGCTCGAAATCGTTTGCGGTCACTTTGCTGCCCGAGCTTTGTTTTTTAAATTGAGGGTGCTGTCTTTGCGTGGTTGCGCGTTCGTAGCGAAAAAGTGATACCCACCTTTTTCGAGCGCGCTCCCGTTGGTAGTACCCATCACCAGAAAAGCACCCAAAGGTCAACCGTTCCATGACTGCGCCAGCGCCTTCGCAAACCCCCGCCGCCCAGCGGCTCGAGGACATCGTGCTCCGGATGGAGAAAGCCGCGCGGCGAATCGAGGGGCTCGCGGTCCCGAAGCTCATTGCGGTTTCGAAAACCTTCGGGACGGATGCGATCGAACCCCTGCTCGCCGCCGGCCAGCGCGATTTCGGTGAAAACCGGGTGCAGGAGGCGCAGAGAAAATGGCCGGCCCTCAAGGCGGCATATCCGGACGCGAGGCTGCATCTGATCGGGCCGCTGCAGACCAACAAGGCCAGGGACGCCGTGGCGCTCTTTGACGTCATTCATTCGCTCGACAGGGAGAAACTCGCGAAAATCCTCGCGAACGAGATGGCTGCCCAGGGGCGTAAGCTGCCGTGCTTTGTCCAGGTCAATATCGGGGGCGAAGAGCAAAAGGCGGGCGTCGCGGTGTCCGAGACGGTTCAATTCGTCGGCCGGTGCAGGGAAGCGTACGGGCTCGAGATCGCCGGTCTGATGTGCATCCCGCCGGTCGAGGAGGCACCGGGGCCGTATTTCGCGCAGCTGGCGCAATTGGCTGCGGATGCCGGGGTTTCGGGGCTTTCGATGGGGATGAGCGCGGACTTTGAAACCGCGATCCTGATGGGTGCGAGCCATGTGCGGGTGGGTTCGGCCCTCTTTGGCGCACGCGACGGGCATTGAAACAATTTCCAGCCGTCATACGTACTGATAGAATAACGCTGATGTGATTGGCGGGGTCCCGGCTGTAGGCTAGACTGTAGTCGCGCGAAAAACCGTATTGAGTTCAAGGGCTTTGTGGGATGATCAAGCGCCATCTGTTGATCGTTGACGACGAAAAGGAGTTGCGTGACAGCCTCAGGGATCAGCTCGCGCCCTATCGGGAGTTCGAGGTGGCCGAGGCCGAAACCGCCTCCCAGGCCCGCGAGGCCGCCGCATCGCGTCATGTCGACCTGATGCTGCTCGATGTCGGGTTGCCCGACATGGACGGGCGCGAGGCCCTCAAGCTGATGCGCGAAAACGGCTTCCGCGCGCCGGTGATCCTCCTGACCGGACACGACAGCGATGCCGACCAGATTCTGGGGCTGGAAAGCGGCGCCAACGACTATGTCACCAAGCCGTTCCGGTTTTCGGTGCTTTTGGCCCGCATCCGCGCCGCGCTCCGCCAGCACGATCAGAGCGAGGACGTGGTCTTCACCATCGGGCCCTATACCTTCCAGCCGGCGGCCAAGCTCTTGGAAAACGGCGACGGGCAGAAAATCCGCCTGACCGACAAGGAAACCGCGATCCTCAAATTCCTCTACAGGCAGGGCGCCAAGACGATTTCGCGCGACGTGCTGCTCGCCGAGGTCTGGGGCTATAACAACCGGGTGACGACCCATACGCTCGAGACCCACATCTACCGGCTGCGGCAAAAAATCGAGCGCGATCCCTCGCATGCGCGGCTGCTGGTGACTGAAGAGGGCGGCTACAGACTGGTCCCCTAAGCCTTTGCGGCGGCTGAAAAATATGTCACCTATGAGCTCTTAGTGCCTTTTGGGGGCAGCGATGGGTGACGACGAGGCGGTTGCCGTCTTCCGCAAGTTCGAGATTTTCGGCGGTTTCAACGACGAGCAATTGCGGCTTCTGGCTTTTGTGAGCGAGGAGCGTGCGCTTGCGCGCGGGGATACGCTTTATGTCGCCGGGGAAAAGGCGGACGGGGCCTATGTGCTCGTGACCGGCACGCTGGAGGGGATCGATGGAGACCTTGATGGGGCCGGCGCGCGCGCGCCCTATCCCATCGTCGCGCCTGCTCTTATCGGAGAGATGGGGTTGATGCTGACCCGGCCGCGCGCGACGTCGATCCGGGCCCGGTCCTCGGCGCAGCTGCTGTACATACCGCGCGAACCGTTCCTGAAACTTCTGCGCAACGATCCCGAGCTTGCCGAAAGCGTTTCGGCGATTCTCAGGGCGGAACTGGCGCGGTATCTGGAAAGAATAGCGCAGATTGCGCCGAAGTTTTCCCAATAGGAAACGAACTGAGCATCGGCGCTAGCCGAAATCCACGATCACGGGCACGTGGTCGGAGGGTTTGTCCGACCACCCGCGGGCGGGGCGGAGGATGCGGCAGGCGTTCGAGTGGGCGGCGATGTCTCTTGTCGCCCAGATGTGGTCGAGACGCCGGCCGCGGTCGGAGGCGGACCAGTCCTTGGCGCGGTAGCTCCACCAGGAATATATCTTTTGCTCGATCGGGATATGCCGGCGCACGAGATCGACCCAGTTACGGCGGCCAAGGAGCGCGTTGAGGGCTTCGGTTTCGACGGGTGTATGGGAAACGACGTTCAAGAGCTGCTTGTGGCTCCAGACGTCGTTTTCGTGCGGAGCGATGTTGAAGTCCCCGCAGATGATCTGGCGATCGTCAAAAACGAGATCGTCGAACCAGTCGGACATCTCAGCGAGGAAGTCGAGCTTGTGGCGGAATTTGGGGTTGCGCTCGGGATCGGGCTCGTCGCCGCCGGCGGGAACATAGAAATTATGAACGGTCACCGGGCCGCGGCCGAAATCGAGCCTGGCCGAGACGTGCCGGGAATCGGGGATGCCGCAAAAGCCGCGGGTGGCAATTTCGTCGATGGGGGATTTCGAAAGGATGGCGACGCCGTGATAGCCCTTCTGCCCGTGAACGGCCTGGTGGGCATAGCCGGCTTGTTTGAACGGTTTTGCCGGGAACTGGTCGTTGGTGCATTTGATCTCCTGCAGGCACAGAACGTCCGGCGCGTATTCGGCGAGGAAATCCAGGACGATAGGCAGGCGCAGGCGCACCGAATTGATGTTCCAGGTGGCAAGTGAGGGCATAAACCGACTCGAAAAAAGGGATAAAGGCGCGGGGCCTTTATCCCTTTGGCGGGCGGACGTGTAAAGGGCGGGGCCGCGGACCGGGTGTCAGCGCTGTACCTGGGAATAGGTGGGATCGATATAGAAATAGCTGTCGGGGATATCGATGTTCTTCTGGGTGTCGTAGATCGAGAAAGTGGTTTCGACGCCCGAGGGCTCGATGAGGCTCCATTGGGCGAGGTCCAGGGTTTCGCGCTCGAAGATGAGCGAGACCTGGACTGTGCCGATGGGGGTATCGTCGACCAGCGAGACCGAGACGTGGGTTTCGCTCATCACGACGTCGGTGAGGTTGGAGGTCATGAGGTTCACCTCGTCACCCAGAACCTGGCGGAGCGGGACGTGCTCCTGGTTGTAGGCATATTGGGAACGCTCTTCGCGGTTGATGACGTAAAAACCGCGCCCCTGCGAGATGATCTCCTCGCGGCTCGGGGGGCCGTAGCGGAAGCGGATGTGGTTGGGGCGCTTGAGCCAGAAAACGCCTTCGGTGCGGCCGCCCTGGCTGTCGACCTGCACGAAGCGGCCGGCCATGGTGCGGATCTCGGTATTGTGCTGGGAAATCCGCTGGAGCATGTACTCTTCATCGAGCGTCAGCTCCCGGGTCTGGGCGGTGGCGGCCGTCGCGCCGGCGACGAGGAGGACGAGTGCGAGCGCGGCTTTGATAAGGCGTGTCATGATCGGCAAGACCTTCGAGCGAAATGGATTTTACCCCTTGGCCTGGGGCTATTGAGCAAATACGGCAACAGGAAGGTTACCCGGTTGCCCGGCGATGACAATGGTTTGATCGCCGGCTAACGCGGTCGCCCGGGTGGCGGTTCCGCGCCGGCTCAGTAGCCGTCCGCGTTGTCGCCCACGAGCACCTCGCGTTTGCCCGCGTGGTTGGCCGGGGAAATGATGCCTTCGTGCTCCATGCGCTCGATGAGTGTTGCGGCCTTGTTGTAGCCAACCGAAAGCCGGCGCTGGATGTAGCTGGTGGAGGCCTTCTTGTCGGAGAGGACGATATTGACGGCCTTGTCGTAAAGCTCGTCGCCCGAGCCGGCGAACTGGCCGTCCTCGTCGAGCGCGTTGCCGTCGCCCTCGTCTTCGGTCGTGATCGATTCGAGGTATTCGGGGGTGCCCTGGCTCTTGAGGTGCGAGACGATCGATTCGACCTCGCCGTCGTCAACGAACGCGCCGTGCAGGCGTTTGATGCGGCCGCCGCCGGCCATATAGAGCATGTCGCCGTTGCCCAGAAGCTGTTCGGCACCCTGCTCGCCCAGGATGGTGCGGCTGTCGATCTTGGAAGTCACCTGGAAGGAGACGCGGGTGGGGAAGTTGGCCTTGACCGTGCCGGTGATGACGTCGACCGAGGGGCGCTGGGTGGCCATGATGAGGTGGATGCCGGCGGCGCGGGCCATCTGCGCGAGGCGCTGGATGGCGCCTTCGATGTCCTTGCCCGCGACCATCATCAGATCGGCCATCTCGTCGACGATGACGACGATATAGGGGAGCGGTTCGAGGTCGAATTCCTCGCTCTCGAAGATCGCCTCGCCGGTTTCGCGGTCGAACCCGGTCTGGACGGTGCGGGTGATGACCTCGCCCTTCTTCTGCGCCTCGCTGACGCGCTGGTTGAAGCCGTCGATGTTGCGCACGCCGACCTTCGACATCTTCTTGTAGCGGTCCTCCATCTCGCGGACGGCCCATTTCAAGGCCACGACGGCCTTTTGCGGGTCGGTGACGACGGGCGTCAGGAGGTGCGGGATGCCGTCATAGACCGAGAGCTCGAGCATCTTGGGGTCGATCATGATGAGCCGGCATTCTTCGGGCGACATCTTGTAAAGCAGCGAGAGGATCATGGTGTTGATCCCCACCGACTTGCCCGACCCGGTGGTGCCCGCGATGAGCAGATGCGGCATGCGCGCGAGATCGACGATGATCGGTTCGCCGCCGATGGTTTTCCCGAGGCAGATCGGGAGCTTGGCCTTGGCCTTCTCGTAATCCACCGAATCGAGAAGCTCGCGCAGGAAGACGGTCTCGCGGGTGGTGTTGGGCAGTTCGATGCCGATGGCGTTGCGGCCGGGAACGACGGCGACGCGGGCGGCAATGGCGCTCATCGAGCGGGCAATATCGTCGGCAAGCGAGATGACGCGGGACGATTTGATGCCGGGGGCCGGTTCGAGCTCGTAAAGCGTGACGACCGGGCCGGGGCGGACGTTGATGATGTCGCCCTTGACGCCGAAATCCTCCAGAACGCCTTCGAGGCGCTTGGCGTTTTCCTCGAGCGCTTCGGGGCGGTGTTCGGGATTGAGCTGGTTGGCCTTGGGGGCCGCGAGAAGATCGAGCGGGGGCAGCTCGAACCCGTCATCGGCGAGGAACGAGCTCTGCGCCTCGCGCATGGTGCGGCGCGAGGGCGCCGGGCGCGGCGCGGGGGCGGCGACGCGCGGGGAGGCGGAGTTCTGCTCGACGATCAGGCGTGCGATGTCGTCGTCGGTATCTGTGCCGCGCCGGGCCGGAGCCGGTTCGTAGTCGGTATAATCGGGCTCGTCCTGCTCGTCCCAATCCGAGGCGCCCGCGTCAAGGCTCGGTTCCCGACGGGCTTCGGGGGCAGGGACGGAGCGGTCGAGCTGGGGCTCGAAATCGGTGGTCTGCCATTGGCGCACGGGCAGGTCAGGCTCCTTGCGGCGCGCCATCATGCGTTTGGCGAAGCCCAGCAGCGTATACCCCCAATGGGCAAGGTAACCGATGGCGATGGCGAACGGGCCGTCGCTGTCGTCATCGCTTTGTTCGGGCTCGGGCGGGTGCGCGGCCTGCTCGCGGCTGGCGCGGGGCTTTTGCGCGGCGCGGGGGACGGGCAGCGAATCGTGGGTGCGCGCGGGGCGGGCCGAGAGCCAGATGAGCGCGAGCGTCGGGGGCAGGAGAATGAGGGCATAGAGGATCGCGCCCCAGCCTTGGGGCGGGCTGCCGAGGACGAGCGCATAGAGCGCGGAAAAGCCGGTGCCGGCGAAGCCGCCGAGCCCAAGGGGCAGCGGCCAGCTCTGGGGTGCGGGAAATCCGGAGAGAACGCCGGTGGCGAGCACGGTACCGAATATCCAGCCGGTGACGCGCAGGCCCAGGAAATTGGGCACGTGGCGTCCGATGAGCGAAAAGGCCCAGACGATGGGCGGAATGACGAGGACGGGCGCGGCGAGGCCGACGAGCTGGAAGACGATGTCGGCGATGGCCGCGCCGGTAAAGCCGAGCCAGTTTTCCGCCGGTTTGTCGGTGGCGTAGGAGAAGCTCGGGTCATCGACGTGCCAGGAAGCGAGCGAGGCCAGGATAAGCGCGCACACGGCCAGAAGCACGATCCCGATCAGGCGCACGGGAATAGCGATCCGCAGCGTTGCGCTGGTGCCGTGGGTGTCGTCCAGATGCGGGGAAGGGTGCAAACTCATCGAAATGCCGGCTCGTTACGCAAATACTTCAAGGGGCGCGTTCCCGAACCGGAAAGACCGGTGCCGTTTACGCAAAAAGCGCTCCCGAGCCGGAGCCTAAGCCCGCATGGTTAATCTAGGATTAGCGGGCGGATGAAAATTCCAGGCAACAAAAAACCCCGCCTTGGGGCGGGGCCTTCTGAATGTCTCCCAGAGGGGATGCAGCCCATATCGGTTTTGCGAGTGGGAAGGCCTCAAGATGTGGGGTCAAGAGGGATATGGGCTGCATGCCGCCTGGGAGAGGCGGGCGCGGCGAACCGCGCCCTCCGTGCTTGGCGATCCCGTGGGATCAGAACTCGGGGTAGGCCTCGACGCCGACTTCGGCCTTGTCGAGACCCAGCGCCTCGTCGTCCTCGGAGGGACGCAGGCCGGTCGTGGCCTTGAGGATGGCCCAGACGACCAGGCTCACAACGAAGACGAAGATGCCCACGATGACGATCGAGATCAGCTGGTTGATATAGCTGCCGTCCGGATTGGTCAGCGGCACGATGAGCGTGCCCCAGATACCGGCGAGGAGGTGGACGGGAATGGCGCCCACGACGTCGTCGATCTTGAGCCGGTCGAGCAGCGGCACGGCGAAGACCACGATCACGCCGCCGACGGCGCCGATGATCGAGGCGGTGCCGAGGCCCGGCGTCAGCGGTTCGGCCGTGATCGAGACAAGACCGGCAAGCGCGCCGTTGAGGACGAAGGTCAGGTCGACCTTCTTGTAGATGATCGCCGTCAGGATCAGCGCGGCGACCGCACCGCCGGCAGCGGCGGCGTTGGTGTTGGCCATGATGCGGCCGACGTCGGCAACGTCACCCACCGACCCCATGGCGAGCTGGGAGGCGCCGTTGAAGCCGAACCAGCCCATCCAGAGGATGAAGGCGCCAAGGGTTGCGAGCGGCATGGACGAGCCGGGCATGGCGTTGACCGTGCCGTCGGCATTGTACTTGCCGTTGCGGGCGCCCAGAAGGATGGCGCCAGCGAGCGCGGCCCAGCCGCCGACCGAGTGAACCACCGTCGAACCCGCGAAGTCGAGGAAGCCGAACTGGCTGTCGAGGAAGCCGCCGCCCCACTTCCAGGAGGCCTGGATGGGGTAGATGAAGGCGGTCAGAACGAAGGTGAAGATCAGGAACGGCAGGATCTTGATGCGTTCGGCCAGCGTGCCCGAGACGATCGAGGCGGTGGTGGCGCAGAACATCACCTGGAAGAAGAAGTCCGAGCTGGTCGCCGCGTAGGAGAAATCGTCCGCGCCGTCCGCGGTGATGCCAACGGCTTCGAGAATGCCGATGCCGAAGGCCCCGAGGAAGCCGCCGGTCTCGTCGGCGCCGATGGACCAGTTGCCCAGCGGGTACATGAGGTTGTAGCCGACAATGTAATAGGCAATCGCCGCGATGGAGAAGAGCGAGATGTTCTTCAAAAGCTGCATCGAGACGTTCTTGGTGCGGACGAGGCCGGCTTCGAGCATCGCAAAGCCCGCAGCCATCCACATGACCAGGACGCCGCCGAAGATCATCAGGAACGAGTTGAGAATGAAGACGACGTCGGCGGAGACGCCTTCGGAGACCGTTTCCACGACCTCTTCGGCCGCAGCTTCCTGGCCGAACGCCGGCAATGCGAGCAGCAGGGACGCAAGCGCCGCCGTGCCGAGAAGTTTCGTTGTTCTATGAGTCATAATCTTTCCCCTAAGTGAGCGCCAGGCGTTCAAAGCGCGTCCGTACCGGTTTCGCCGGTGCGGATGCGGATCGCCTGTTCGAGATCGAGGATGAAAATCTTGCCATCGCCGATCCGGCCGGTCTGGGCAGCGTCCTTGATCGCGCTGGCGACCGCGTCGACCTGGGCGGCGTCCACGGCGATCTCAACCTTCAGTTTGGGCAGGAAGTGAACGGCGTATTCGGTCCCGCGATAGATCTCGGAATGGCCCTTCTGGCGCCCGTACCCCTTGACTTCGGTCACGGTCATTCCGTGTACGTCGAGCGAATTGAGAGCCTGACGCACTTCCTCGAGCCGTGACGGCTTTATGATTGCAGTAAGCAGTTTCATGGGTGCTCCTTTCCGATTCCGCACCTGACACGGCTCATCTGGACTCAAAAGCCGTGCCAAACTGTCCGAAATCGTTTCAAGTCGTTGAAAAACAACGCATATGTCGGAGGGGGTGAAACGTGCCCCAGTCCTGACACATTCTTGAATGCACAAAAAATGTGCACAAAAATTCCCATCTTTAACAAGAGGTGAACAAATTTGCAGCGCTGGGACCGCGCAAGCGGATGACAAGCCTGCGGCCAAATGCGGCTTGCCCGGTGGGGAACGCGGGTGCACTCTTGGCGCTTACCGAGCATCTGGATCGAACGCGGCGAGGCGCTGACGACATGGCTGAGAAAACGGCACAAGCCTCCGGGACGGGTCACGACGTCATCATTGTCGGCGGCGGTCCGGTGGGATTGACGCTCGCGGTGGCGCTCGCGCGCTCGGTGCCGGGGATCGATGTCGCGCTCGTCGACCGCCGGCCGCTTTCGGTGCCCAAGGATGCGCGCGCATCCGCGATCGCCGCGGGCGTGCGGCGGGTGTTCGAGGCAATCGGCGTCTGGCCGGGGATGGCGGACGCGGCAAACCCGATTCGCGCCATGAAGATCACCGATTCGGGGGCTGGCGACATCGCGCGGCCTTTGTTCTTGAGCTTCGCGGGCGAGGTCGGACCGGGCGAGGCCTTTGCGCATATGGTCCCCAACACCGCGAGCGCGAAAGCGCTGCTCGATGCCGCCGAGGGCCAGGTGGCGCTTTATGCGCCCGCCGGGATCGCGGGGTTTACCGGGCATGGCGGGCGCGCGAAGGTGACGCTGGAGGATGGGCGCATTCTGACCGCACCGCTGGCGGTGGCTGCGGACGGGGGCAATTCGGCGCTGCGCGGCATGGCGAAGATCGACGTCTTCGCGCACGACTACAAACAGTCCGGCATAGTAACGACCATCGGGCACGAATTGCCGCATGAGGATACGGCTTACGAACACTTCCGGCCGACCGGTCCGTTTGCCTCGCTGCCGCTCAAGGGCAATTTTTCCTCACTCGTCTGGACAGAGACTCCCGAACGCGCGCGGACGCTCGTGGAGATGGACAAGGCTGCGCTGGCCGGGGAAATCGAGGCGGTGATGGGGGCGAGCCTGGGGGCGGTCGAGGTGGCCGACGCGGTGCAGGCCTTCCCGCTGGGGCTCAAACTGGCGCGCCGGTTCGCGGGCGATCGGATCGCCTTGATCGGGGATGCGGCGCATGTCATCCACCCGATTGCCGGGCAAGGGCTCAATCTGGGATTGAAGGACGTCGCGGCGCTGGCCGAGGTGCTGGTCGATGCCATGCGGCTGGGGGAAGACCACGGCGCGGCAGACGTTCTGGCGCGCTACGAACGGCTGCGGCGGTTCGATACCGCGCTGATGGCGGGGATGACCGACGGGCTCAACCGGCTCTTTTCCAACGATCTGGCGCCGGTGCGCGCGCTGCGGGACTTCGGGCTTTCCATGGTGGACCGGTTCGGGCCGGTCAAGCAGGGGCTGATCCGGCACGCGGCAGGGGCCGACGGGGCGAAGCTCCTGCGGGGGGTTGCGCTTTAAGGGCTGTCCTCGCAACAGGCCCGGCGCTTACCGCAGCCGGTCGATTTCGTCCTCTTCGACGACCCGTGCCGCGTCTTCGACCAGCAAGGGCACGCCCTTGACGATGGGAAAGGCGCGGCGGGCGACGATTGAGATGAGTTCGGTCTTGTCTTGGGAAAAGACCAGCCGGGTCTTGGTGATCGGGCAGACAAGCATCTCGAGCGTTCTGGGGTCGAGCTCGTGGCGCGGGTCGCTCGGCATGGGACCTATTGCAGCACGGCGCCCTGCCGGGCGCGGGCCATCTCCATTTCAGCGAGCGCGATAAGCGTTTCGGCCCGCTCGAACTGCGTGGGGGCCTCCAAAAGCGCCTGCTTTTCCTTGGCGCCATAGGGGCTGAGCATGGCGCCGAGATTGACCAGTTGGCCGGTATCGGTCTGTTCGACTTCTTCCCAATCCACATCGATGCCTGAAAATTCGGCATATTCACGCAAGACCGCAAGGAGCCGTGCCCGGTCGATTCGGTCGACGCCGAGCTCGGGGGTGAAGTCGTTGTCGTAGCGGGCGGTGGAGATCCTGGCCTGACGGTACGGCGTCGCGGTGGTTACCTCCTCGACGAGGTCGAAGCGGCTGACGCCCTCAAGAACGACGAAGTAGCGGTTTTCCTCCTGCTCCTCGAAATGAACGATGCGGCCGATACAGCCGACCTCTTCGATGCCGACGGGGCCGCGGGGGGCTTCCTCGTTCGTCCGTTCAGTGGGCTGGATGAGCCCGATCAGCCGGTTGCCGGCAAGCGCGTCGTCGATCATTTCGACAAAGCGCGGCTCAAAGATGTTGAGCGGCCGCTGCGCGCCGGGCAGCAGAAGCGCCTTGGAGAGCGGAAAGAGCGCCAGAAGCTCGGGCAGATCGGATGTCGAGTGCGGGCGGCGCATGAAATGTCCTTGTTTGGGCCGGTCCAAGCCTGGCCAGTTTAGCGGAAAAGCAGCGCCGAGAGGAGACGGCGGCCCTTCATTGTTGCCTGGTCCTTGGGTCCCCAGGCCTCGAACAGCTCAAGAAGCTTGAGCCGCGCACCATCTTCGCGCCATTCGCGGTCGCGGCGCATGATTTCGATCAGCGCCTGGGCGGCCTCGAGTTTTTCGCCGCGTGCGTTATGGATCATGGCGAGATCGAACCGGGCCGCGTGGTCGTCCGGGTCGCCGGCGAGCCGGGTCTTGAGCGCTTCGGGATCGCCAAGCTTTTCGGCCTCCTCGGCCAGGGCGATGGCCCTTGCGAGCGCTTCGCCGTCGGCGTTGCTTGCGTCCTCGGGCAGCATGGCGAGGGTCTGTTTGGCGGCCTCGAGATCGCCGGTTTTGAACTGGACCGTCGCAACGCCGACGAGTGCGGGCTGGCTGTCTGGGACGTGCTGGAGGACGAGCGCGTAGATCTGGTAGGCGCGCTCGTAATCCTCGGCTTCAAGCGCCTGCCGCGCCCCCTCGAGCGCAGCTTCGATCTGGCTTTCGCCCTCGGACTGGTTCTTGACCCCGGCGCGCGCGGCGCCGTCGATGAGCTTCTGGCAGAACTTCGCGATTTCGGATTCGGCTATGGCGCCCATGAAACCGTCGACAGGCCGGCCGCCGACGAAGCCGAAGACCGTCGGGATCGACTGGACACCAAGCTGACCGGCGAGCGCCTGGTTCTCGTCGACATTGATCTTGACGAGCTTGACCTTGCCCTGAAGCGCCGTCACGACGCGCTCGAGCGCCGGGGTGAGGGTCTTGCACGGGCCGCACCAGGGCGCCCAGAAATCGACAAGAACAGGTGTGGTACGCGAAGCGTCGATCACGTCGGCCTGAAAGTTCGCCGTCGAGGAGTCGACGATCAGCGCACCCTGGGCGCCGGTGGCGTTCGCGTTCATCGTGAGGTCCATGATCCGCCTGTCCTTTTGTTGCGCGGGCGCGCCGGGAGTTTCGTCAGACCCTTTACACCATGGGCGCGGGGTCTGCAAAGCAGCGCGGAACCGGGGTTGTTAACCGAAGACTCGGTAGCGCTTAAAAACGCGCAAAATATGGGTTGCAATTGATCGCCCGGTTGGGCATATAGGCGCGCATCGCGTCGCTGCCAAGGGACGCGGCGATATGGAGTGCGGGCGTAGCTCAGGGGTAGAGCACAACCTTGCCAAGGTTGGGGTCGTGAGTTCGAATCTCATCGCCCGCTCCAATTTTCCGGGACACGTGATCTCGGTGCAAAGGGTCCGCAAGGGCCCTTTTTGTTTGCGCGCGATTCGGGTCCGGATCGGAGCCGATAGCCAGACGGCCCATAACCGCGTACACTGATCCATAAAAGCACCCCCTTCGCAATGCCGCGGCAGTGCGCGCGGGATCGAAGGCCGGGGCTTGGGCGTTTGATTGGGCGATGCGAGGCAGGCGATGGCGCCGCGTTATTCGTGCAGGCGCTTCCCGTCGGTAACGACGGGCGCCCAAAGGTCCTCGTTTGCGTCGTGAACGCGTTCAAAGGAGGAGGAAAGCTATGCATATTGACTGGAAAGCGCGCGTCGGGGCGATCGGGCTGGGCGTGATGATGCTGGCGCCGGGCGCGGCGGCGGGCCAGGAGGTTTCCGGCGACCCGGCCGCGGGCGAGCAGGTTTTCACGCGGTGCATGGCCTGCCATCGGGTCGGGCCGGGCGCGGTCAACACGGTCGGGCCGGCGCTCAACGGTGTGGTGAACCAGCCCGCGGGCAGTGTTGAGGGTTTCAACTATTCGGACGCGATGAAGAATTCGGGTGTCACATGGGATGTCGAGGCGCTGATGGCCTTCCTTGAAGCGCCGCAGCAATTCCTGCCGGGCACCCGCATGGCGTTCCCAGGGCTGCCCGAGGAAGCGGACCGGGCGAACGTCATTGCCTATCTCGCCCAGTTCGACGAAGAGGGCAATCCGGCCGCGCAATAGGCTGAACTTCGCGCACATCAGAAAGACGGCAGGGCGATCCGATCGCCCTGACGAACCGGCACGGGCTGTGCCGGGTGGCGTTTCGTGCGCAGCGAACATCCGGGTTGCCGGCGCGGAGGGTTCAGTTGACACCCAGCCAAACCAATGAGATTATTTGCGTATTCCAAGTCGTCTTCAATACCAGCAAAGTCGGGTTGAAGGTGTGAGGGGTATTCCTGTCGCATAGGCTCTTGGAGCCTGGAAACAAAAGCGGCAGACTTACTTACGTATATGCATACCCGACAGCGCCGGGATATTTGCGCTACGTTTAGAATTGCGTCGAGTCTGTTCCAAGCATTCAGGTCGCCGGGAGGGGTGATGCGCGGAGCGTGGCCATGCATACGACCACATCGCCATTTGAGGGTATGACCCGGCCAGGATTTCACCTCGCAAGAGGGCTGGTTCTGGCGTGCGATGTTCTCTCTCCGGAAGGAAGGTGAGGGCACGATGGTTGTTGCGTGGGTGATGGTTGCCGTTGTGGTGGGATCGATCGCGTTCCACCTTTTAAGCCCGTGGTGGTTTCCGCCGCTGGCCTCGAACTGGGGCTATATCGACGATACGACGATCCTCACCTTCTGGATCACGGGGATCGTTTTTGCCGCAGTGGTTCTGTTCATGGCCTACTGCCTTTTCCGCTTCCGGCATCGGGACGGGAATACCGCGCGTTACGAGCCAGAGAACAAACGGCTCGAGACGTGGCTCGTGACGCTGACGGCGGCGGGCGTCATCGCCATGCTGACGCCGGGGCTGTTCGTCTGGGCGCAGTTTGTCTCGGTGCCCGAGGATGCCATGGAGATCGAGGTCATCGGCCAGCAATGGCTCTGGAACTACAGGTTGCCCGGGGAGGACGGACAGCTTGGGCGCGCGGACAACCGGTTCGTCAATTTCGACAATCCCCTGGGCATCGATCCGGAAGACCCCGCGGGGCAGGACGACTACATGATCATCGGCGGGGAGCTGGTTCTGCCCGTGGATGCGCCGGTGCGGTTCGGGCTGCGCTCGGTCGATGTGCTGCACAATTTCTACGTGCCCGAGATCCGCGCCAAGATGGACATGATCCCCGGCTCGGTAACCTATTTCTGGGCAACGCTCACACAAGAGGGAAGCTACGAGATCCTGTGCGCGGAACTTTGCGGCACGGGGCATTCGTATATGCGCGGTGGGTTCCGCGCCGTCACGCAGGACGAATACGACCAATGGCTGGGCACGCAGATGACGTTCGCGGAATTTGCGTCGTGACTGGGCCCCGGGGAGGGGCCGTGAGGAGGAGGTAAATGGCGGATATTCCCCATGATGCGAGCGCTTCGGCCCCGCCGGCCGAGCTCGGGGAAATGGAACTTTATCACCCCAGGAGCTGGTGGACGAAATACGTCTTTTCCCAAGACGCCAAGGTCATCGCGATCCAATATGCGGTCACCGCGTTCGGGATCGGGTTCGTGGCGCTGGTGCTTTCGTGGCTGATCCGGCTGCAATTGGGGTTTCCCGGCACGTTCAATTTCATCAGCCCTGAAGCCTACTACCAGTTCATCACCATGCACGGGATGATCATGGTGGTTTATCTCTTGACGGCGCTGTTTCTGGGCGGGTTCGGAAATTATCTCATCCCGCTGATGGTAGGCGCGCGGGACATGGTGTTCCCCTATGCCAATATGCTCAGCTACTGGATCTATCTCGTGGCGGTGCTGGTGCTGGTTGCGAGCTTTTTCGTGCCGGGCGGTCCGACGGGGGCGGGGTGGACGCTCTATCCGCCGCAGGCGATCATGTCCAACACGCCCGGGCAGCAGGGCGGCATCATCCTGATGCTGGTGTCGCTGGCGCTTTTCATCATCGGGTTCACGATGGGCGGGCTCAACTATACCGTGACCGTCCTGCAGGCGCGCACGCGGGGGATGACGCTGATGCGCATGCCCTTGACCGTCTGGGGGATTTTCGTTGCCACCGTGATGGCGCTCCTGGCGTTCCCGGCGCTCTTTGTCGCGGCGGTCATGATGTTGTTCGACAAGCTTTTGGGCACGAGCTTCTTCATGCCCACGCTCGTCGAGTTCGGTCAGCAATTGAGCTATGGCGGGGGCAGCCCGATCCTCTTTCAGCACCTTTTCTGGTTCTTCGGGCACCCGGAGGTCTATATCGTCGCGCTGCCGGCGTTCGGGATCGTCTCGGACCTCATTGCGACGCACGCGCGGCGCAACATCTTCGGATATCGGATGATGGTGTGGGCCATCGTCATCATCGGGGCGCTGAGTTTCATCGTTTGGGCGCACCACATGTATGTGAGCGGGATGAACCCCTATTTCGGGTTCTTCTTTGCCACGACGACGCTCATCATCGCGGTTCCGACGGCGATCAAGGTCTATAACTGGGTGCTGACGCTCTGGCGCGGGGACATCCACTTCACGACCCCCATGCTGTTCGCGCTGGGGTTCATCGTCACCTTCGTCAATGGCGGGCTTTCGGGGCTGTTCCTGGGCAATGTGGTGATCGACGTGCCCCTCTCGGACACGATGTTCGTGGTCGCGCACTTCCACATGGTGATGGGGGTGGCGCCGATCATGGTGATCTTCGGGGCGATCTATCACTGGTATCCCAAGGTCACCGGGCGGATGCTCTCGGAAGGGCTGGGCAAGTTCCACTTCTGGGTGACGTTCGTGGGCGCCTATCTCATCTTCTTCCCCATGCACTATGTCGGGCTGACCGGCGCGCCGCGGCGGTATTTCGAGACCACCGACATCGCGGTGGTGCCCGACTCGGCGATGGCGCTCAACGCGTTCATTTCGGTGATGGCGTTCATCGTGGGGTTCGCGCAGCTCGTTTTCATCTTCAATCTCGTCTGGAGCCTCAAGAACGGCAAGCACGCGGGCGGCAATCCGTGGCGGGCGACCTCGCTCGAATGGCAGACGCCCAAGACCCCGCCCGAGCACGGGAACTGGGGCAAGGAGCTGCCGGTCGTTTACCGCTGGGCGTACGACTATTCGGTGCCCGGCGCGCCTGAGGATTTCATTGCGCAGAACCAGCCGGCGGTCGCGGGGCGGGAGGCGTCGACATGATCGCCATCCTCGCCTTTCTCACGGTCGTTGCGCTTCTGGTGCTCTGGTGGATTTCGCGCCAGGGGCTGATGGTCAAGCCGTGGCTTGAAACCGACAGCGTGGCGACGCTGGGCG
The DNA here is from genome assembly GCF_021166475.1 of Pelagibacterium xiamenense. Taxonomy (GTDB): domain Bacteria; phylum Pseudomonadota; class Alphaproteobacteria; order Rhizobiales; family Devosiaceae; genus Pelagibacterium; species Pelagibacterium xiamenense. The sequence goes on along the minus strand of NZ_JAJOYS010000001.1, from coordinate 134,366 downwards.
GGGCGGACCAACCGCGCCTGCCGCCGGCGCAGATCGGGCTGGGCATTTTTCTTGCGGTCGTGGGGTCGCTGTTTGCGCTCCTGATTTCCGCCTATGTGCTGCGGGCGCAGCTGGGAGACTGGCGAGGCTTTCCGCTGCCGGGGATCGTCTGGGCCAATTCGCTGCCGCTTCTGGCCGCGAGCCTGGCGCTCGAATGGGCGCGTGTCCGCGCGCGGCACGGCGACATTATGCTCGCACAGGCGGGGGTTATCGGCGGCATGGGCGCGGCGGCGGTCTTTATCGCCGGGCAGCTCTGGGCGTGGACCATCCTGACGGCGAACGGGTATGCGATCACCTCGGGGCCGGCGGGGAGCTTTTTTTACCTGATGACGGCGGCGCACGGGCTGCACGTGATCGGCGGTATCGTCGCGCTGGCGCGTCCGATTGCGAAGATCCGGCGCGCGGACGATGTGGCGGCGATCCGGCTGAGCATCGATCTGGCGGCGACCTACTGGCTCTTCATGCTGCTGGTCTGGGTCGTGCTGCTGCTCGTGCTTTCGGGCTGGGCGGCGGCGTTTCTTGCCCTTTGCGGGCGTATCATAGCGGGGAGTGGGTGACATGAGCGAAACGACCACCAACAGGCCGCAGCCCACGCTCGAGCCGGGGTTCAGGGGCGCCGTCAGGGATTGGGCGTCAGATCAGCGCTCGTTCAAGACGGCGTCGTGGGGCAAGGCGATGATGTGGATCTTCCTTGTCTCCGATACCTTCGTCTTCGGGTCGTTCCTCATTGGCTACATGACGGCGCGGATGTCGACAACGACGCCGTGGCCCAATCCGTCCGAGGTGTTCGCGCTCGAGATCGCCGGCGCGCACGTGCCGCTGCTCCTGATCGCGATCATGACCTTCGTCCTGATCACCTCGAGCGGCACGATGGCGATGGCGGTCAATTTCGCCTATGCGCGGGACAAGGTGAAAACCACGGTGCTCCTGCTCATCACCGCGCTCTTTGGCGCGACCTTCGTCGGCATGCAGGCGTTCGAATGGACGAAGCTCATCGAAGAGGGCGTGCGCCCCTGGGGCAACCCCTTCGGCGCCGAGCAGTTCGGCGCCAGCTTCTTCATGATCACCGGGTTCCACGGCACGCACGTCACGATCGGGGTGATCTTTTTGCTGATCATGGCGCGCAAGGTCTGGCGGGGGGATTTCGACACCGGCCGGGCAGGCTTTTTCACGGCGCGCAAGGGCCGCTACGAGATGATCGAGATCATGGGCCTTTACTGGCACTTCGTCGATCTGGTCTGGGTCTTCATCTTTGCATTCTTCTACCTATGGTGAGAGCAATGGCACACGCTGAAGCACATTTGGACAGACCGGGCCACGAGGATGCCCACGCCGAGGGCCAGCAGCACCCGATCCGGCTCTACATCACCGTCTGGGTGTGGCTCTTCATTCTCAGCGCCGGGTCCTACATGGTCGACCTCCTGCACTTCCAGGGCCTTCTGCGCTGGGGACTGGTGGGGACCCTGATGATGCTCAAGGCCGGGCTGATCGTCGCGGTCTTCATGCACGTGGCGTGGGAGCGCCTGGCGCTCACCTACGTCATTCTCGTGCCGCCCCTGGTGCTTCTGGTCTTCGTTGCCATCATGGCGCTCGAGGGCAGCTACACCGAGTGGATGCGGCTCGTCTTCATGTAGGTTCGACCGGCGCCCGCTTGTCCTATCCCGGCTGGCGCGTCCGGACAGGCGTGTCGGGCGGCGGAACGATCATCTTGCGGTAGAGGTGCCATGAGGCGTGCCCGAGCGCGGGCATGATGATGACGAGCCCGAGAAACAGCGTCGCCATGCCAATGGCGATGAGAACCGCGATGATGAACCCCCAGACCAGAACGGGCCATGTGTTGACCGAGGTGGCCCGGATCGAGGTTTCGATTGCGGTGCGCGCGCCGACGTGACGGTCGAGCATCAGGGGGAAGCTCACGACGGAAATCGAGAGCACCGCCAGCGCGAAGGCCGCGCCCACGAGGTTGCCCACGACGATCAGCGTCCAGCCTTCGCCGGTTGTGAAGATTTCCGAAAGCATCGCTGTGAATGAAGCCGGGGGTTCGGCACCGAGCAGGCCGGTAAAGAGGAGTTGCGCGGCGATCAGCCAGGCGATGAAGACAATGCACAAGAGCCCGCCGACCGCCAGCATGGCAGGGAACGCAGGCGAACGCAGCGCCCCCAAGCCGTATTTCCAGGACGTATCGAGCCCGAGTTCGGCGCGGCGGCTGATCTCGTAAAAAATCAGCGCCACGAACGGGCCGATGAGCGCGAAACCCGAGGCCAGCGGGTAGAGCAGCGGCAGGACGTTCTGGCCCGAAACCCAGAGCGCGATCACAATGATCACGACCGGATAGATCATTGCGGCGAAGGCGTAATGCGAGGGGTGCTCCCAAAAATCCTCGAAGCCGTGCCGCAGGGCGTCGATGACGTCGGCAACGGTGATGTCGCGGATTTTCAGATTGGCGGCGTCTTCGCCGATGGCAGTCGATGCATGAAGCTGGGCCAAAATCGTTCCTCCCTGACGTGCACGAGGCCGTCGGACGCGGGAACTACCAGGGCAGCCGGCCCGGCGTTGCAACCGCGGCCTATCGGAGATCAGCATAACCCGATTTGGGCCGTTCCCGCCAGTCATGGGCGTCGCCGGGCCGATCCCGCCCAAGGTGCGATTGCCCTTTTGCCGCCGATGGGCTAGCAAACATTTTAGCGCCCGCCCGGGCGGCCTTCCGTCGTTTTCCCAGCGCATGGATCTGGACATGGATTTCGCCACGCTTGCCATCGTGTTCGCCGCCATCGGCGCGGGATCGATCTCCAAGGGCGCGACGGGCATGGGCATGCCGTTGATCGCGATTCCGTTTCTCGCCTCGGTCTTCGGGCTCCAGCACGCGGTCGCGGTGCTGGTGGTTCCGACGCTCGTCACCAATCTCTGGCAGATCTGGCACTTCCGCGCCTACCGCCGCGATCCGCGCATGCGGTTCCTGCTGCCCATGCTGCCCGCGGTGGTCGTCGGGGTCGCCATCGGCACCTGGCTCCTCGACAGTGTGCCCGAGCGCGGGCTTACGCTGGCGCTCGGATTGCTGCTTGTGGGCTATGTCATCTTCCGCCTCGCGCGCCCGAGTTTCATCGTCGAGGGACGGGGCGCGTATTACGGCGCGTACCCGGCGGGGCTCGGGGCCGGCGTGCTACACGGCGCGACGGGGATATCCGCGCCCATCGGCGTCACCTTCATCCACGCCATGCGTTTCGAGCGCGGCCCGCATGTCTATGCAGTTTCCGCGATGTTCCTGGTGCTCGTGTGCACGCAGGGGCCGGCGCTCTGGGTGGCGGGGATCATGCAGCCCGAATGGGTCCTGCAGGGGACGCTGGCGCTGGTGCCGATCGCCGTTTGCATGCCGATCGGGCAGTGGCTGGCCTCGAAACTGAGCGCGCGGGCGTTCGACCGGTTGATCCTCGCGTTTCTGGGGGTGATCGGGCTCAAGATGGCGGTTGGGCTTTAACGAACCCAAACGGAAAAGGGCGGCCGGTGGCCGCCCTTCGTATTTTCCACTCACTGGTCACCTTACGCCGCGACGAGGTTCCGCAGCACGTAGTGCAGGATGCCGCCGTGCTTGTAGTATTCGAGCTCGTCGAGCGTATCGATGCGCAGAAGGACCGGGACGGATTTGGTCTCGCCGTTGGCATAGGTGATCTCGACGTTGAGCGTCTGGCGCGGCTCGAGTTGGGTCAAACCCTTGATCGAGATGGTTTCCTCGCCCGTGATGCCGAGGGACTGCCAGCTCGTGCCCTCTTCGAACATCAAGGGCAGGACGCCCATGCCCACGAGGTTGGAGCGGTGGATGCGCTCGAAGCTCTGGGCGATGACGGCGCGGACACCCAGGAGACGCGTGCCCTTGGCGGCCCAGTCACGCGACGAGCCGGTGCCGTATTCCTTGCCGGCAAAGACCACGAGCGGGGTGCCCTGGGCCTTATACTCCATCGCCGCGTCGTAGATCGGCACGGTTTCGCCGGAGGGCGATTTGGTGAAGCCGCCTTCGGTACCCGGGACCATCTGGTTCCTGATGCGGATATTGGCGAAGGTGCCGCGCATCATCACCTCGTGGTTGCCGCGGCGGGCGCCGTAGGAGTTGAAGTCGATGGGCTTGACCTGCCGGTCGACGAGGTACTGGCCGGCCGGGGTCGAGGGCTTGAACGAACCGGCCGGGGAGATGTGGTCGGTCGTGATCGAATCGAGGAAGAGCGAGAGGACCTTCGCGCCTTCGATATCGGTGATCGGCTCGGGTTCGGTGCCCATGCCCTCGAAATAGGGCGGGTTCTGGACGTAGGTCGAGGCCGAATTCCAGTTATAGGTCTCGCCGCCTTCAACCTTGATCTCCTGCCAGCGCTTGTCGCCCTTGAAGACGTCGCCATAGCGGCGCTTGAACATGTCGGTCGAAATCGCCGTGCGCAGCACCTCGGCAACCTCGGCGGAGGTCGGCCAGACATCCTTGAGGTAGACGAGCTTGCCGTCCGAACCCGTGCCGAGCGGCCGGGTGGTGATGTCCTGGGTCATCGAGCCCAAAAGCGCGTAGGCGACGACGAGCGGAGGCGAAGCCAAGTAGTTGGCGCGGACGTCGGGATTGACGCGGCCCTCGAAGTTGCGGTTGCCCGAGAGGACCGAAACCGCGACGAGATCGTTCTCGTTGATGGTGCGCGAGATGTTCTCGTCGAGCGGCCCGGAATTGCCGATACAGGTGGTGCAGCCATAGCCGACCGTGTTGAAGCCCATGGCATCGAGCTCTTCCTGGAGCCCGGACTTTTCGAGATACTCGGTCACCACCTGCGAACCGGGGGCCAGCGAGGTCTTCACCCAGGGTTTGACCTTCAGGCCGAATTCGCGGGCCTTCTTGGCAACGAGGCCGGCGGCGATCAGAACCGAGGGGTTGGAGGTGTTGGTGCACGAGGTGATCGCCGCGATCACCACGTCGCCGTCGGCGATGCGGTAGTCGGCGCCGGTCACCGGGTAGCCGTGGTTGTCGTGATCCTCGGGGGTGTCGTGGGCGCCGGTGGCGCCTTCGTCGACATAGCGCGATTCCCCGCGGGTCTCGGGCACCGCACCGTTCTTGCGGCCGCCGGTGATCTCGTCGAGCGCCTTTTCGAAGGCAGTCGCGGCGTCGGTCAGCGCGACGCGGTCCTGCGGGCGCTTGGGGCCCGCGAGCGAGGGCACGACGGTCGAAAGGTCGAGTTCGAGCGTGTCGGTGAAGACCGGGTCCTCGTCATTGTCGGCACGGAACATGCCCTGGGCCTTGGCGTAGGCCTCGACGAGCGCGACGCGGTCGGGTTCGCGGCCGGTTTCCTTGAGATATGTGATGGTTTCGCTGTCGATGGGGAAGAAGCCGCAGGTGGCGCCGTATTCAGGGGCCATGTTGGCGATGGTGGCCTTGTCTTCGAGCGAGAGCGAGGAAAGGCCGGCGCCGTAGAACTCGACGAACTTGCCGACGACGCCCTTTTTCCGGAGCATTTCGGTGACGTAGAGGACGAGGTCGGTCGCCGTTGTGCCCTCGGGCATCTCGCCGGTGAATTTGAAGCCGATGACTTCGGGGATGAGCATGGAGATCGGCTGACCGAGCATGGCGGCTTCTGCCTCGATGCCGCCCACGCCCCAGCCGAGGACGGCAAGGCCGTTGACCATGGTGGTGTGGCTGTCGGTGCCGACAAGCGTGTCGGGATAGGCGATGTCTTCGCCGTCGACTTTCTTGGTCCAGACGGTCTGGGCGAGGTATTCGAGGTTCACCTGGTGGCAGATGCCGGTGCCGGGGGGGACGACGCGGAAGTTTTCGAACGCGGACTGGCCCCAGCGCAGGAATTCATAGCGCTCGCCATTGCGCTCGTATTCGCGGGCGACGTTCTGCTCGAACGCGGTGGGGGAACCGAAATAATCGACCATCACCGAGTGGTCGATGACGAGGTCGACGGGAACCTGCGGGTTGATCTTCTGTGCGTCGGCGCCCAGCGTCCGGGTCGCGTCGCGCATGGCGGCGAGGTCGACAACGGCGGGGACGCCGGTGAAATCCTGCATCAGCACGCGGGCGGGGCGGTAGGAGATTTCGTGGCCGGCCTTGCCCTTGTCGTTGAGCCAGTTCTTGACGGCGGTGATGTCGTCCTTGTTGACCGTGCGATTGTCCTCGAAGCGCAGCAGGTTCTCGAGCACCACCTTCAAGGATTTCGGCAGGCGGGCGATCCCGTCGAGACCGTTCTTTTCGGCCTCGGCGAGCGAATAGATCGTATAGGCCTTGTTGCCCACATCGAGCGTGGTCTTGGCTTTGAAGCTGTCGGGATGATCTGTCACGGGTCCGCCTATTTCGGTTGTGAGGTAAACTGTGTCTTTCCCCCCGCGTGCGCGGCCACCGGGCGCCACCGGGGCGGTTGCCCTTTCTATAATGAATCGCGTTCGGACTTGCCAGAGCCGAACCCGGTCCCATAGGAAGGTTCCCATGAGCCCGACCGTTCCATCGCCGCCCCTCGGTTTGACCGTCTCGGACCTTGCCATCGCGCGGGGCGGGGTGGATGTCGTTGTGGGGTTTTCGGCGCAGATCGGGGCGGGCCAAGCGCTGGTTCTGCGCGGGCCCAACGGGTCGGGCAAGAGCACGACGCTTCTGACGCTTGGTGGGCATCTGGCGAAAAAAGCCGGTGTGATTCAATGGGTTGGGCTCGACCCGGAACTCCGCGAGGCGGCGCAGATGCATTTTCTGGGACACCTTTCGGCGGTCCAGAAGGGGCTCTCGGTGCGCGAGAATCTGCTCTTTTGGACGCGGGTCAATGGCGGGGAAACCGGGGCTGTCGACGACGCGCTGGAGGCGGCCGGGCTCGGCGGCCTGGCGTCGGTCTCGGCGGCCGTCCTCTCGGCCGGGCAAACCCGGCGTCTCGCATTGGCAAGGCTGATCGCGGCGAAAAAGCCGGTGTGGCTGCTCGACGAGCCGACAGGCGCGCTCGACGCGGAGGGGAGCGAGTGGGTCAATGCGCTCATCGGCGCGCATCTCGAGCGTGGCGGGATGGCGATTATCGCCACGCATCTGCCGCTCGGCATCGAGGCCGATGCACGGACGCGGACCGTTGCGCTCGAAAGGCTTATGCATTGAGCGCGTTTTTCGCCGTCATCGCGCGCGACCTCAAGCTGAGCCTGCGGCTCGGTGGGGACGTGCTCACGCTTTTGCTGTTTTTCCTGAGCATCGGGGTCGTCGTGCCGTTCGCGGTGGGGCCGGACCGCGTGCTGCTTGCGGCCATTGCGCCGGCGATGATCTGGGTCGCGGCGCTTTTGGCCCAGCTTTTGAGCCATGACCGGCTGTTCCGGTCCGATTTCGAGGACGGCTCGTTGATCGCGTTCCGGCACGGGTCACTTTCGCTTGAGGCGATTGTCTTTGCCAAGCTCGTGGCGCATTGGCTGCTGTCGGGCCTGCCGCTGATCGTCGCGGCGCCGGCGCTGGGGCTTTTGTTCGGGATGGACGGGGCGATGCTGGGCGCGGCGCTCTTGGGGCTGTTGCTTGGAACGCCGGCGCTAGCGGCCTTCGTTGCGCTCTCGGCGGCGGTGACGGTGGGGCTGAAACGTGGCGGACTTGTCGCACCCGTCCTTATCTTGCCGCTGACGCTGCCTGTGCTAATTTTCGGGGCCGGCACGATGAGCCGGTCGGCGATGGGTGCATCCGGCCAGGCGATGCTGTTCCTTGCGGCGCTGAGTTTATTGACCGTGGCGCTCGTGCCCTTCGCGGCGGCGCTGGCGCTCAGGATATCTGGAGAGTGAATGAGCGGGATCGACAATTCGGCTGAGCCGGGCTGGTTCACGCGGATCGCGCATCCGGGGCTGTTTCTGCAGTGGTCCCGGCATCTGGTGATCCCGCTGGCGGTTGTGACGGCGGTGCTCTTCGCCGTGGGGCTCTATTACGGGTTCGCGGCCTCTCCGGGCGAGCGCTATATGGGCGATACGGTGCGCATCATGTATGTGCACGTACCGACCGCGTGGCTTTCGCAGTTCTGCTATGGGGTGATGGCCGTCTCCGCCATCGGCACGCTCGTCTGGCGGCATCCTATGGCCGATGTCAGCCAGAAGGCCGCCGCGCCCCTGGGGGCCGCGTTCACGGCAGTGGCGCTTTTCACCGGATCGATGTGGGGCCGGCCGACCTGGGGCACGTTCTGGGAATGGGACGGGCGGATGACGTCGACGCTTGTCCTTTTGTTCATCTATCTCGGGATCATCGCCCTTTGGCGGGCGTTCGACGATCAATTGAAGGCCGCGCGGATCGTGGCGGTCTTTACGCTTGTTGGGGCGGTCAATATCCCGATCATCAAGTTTTCGGTCGACTGGTGGCAGACGCTGCACCAGCCGGCATCGGTGTTCCGGGCCGATGGGCCGACGATCGATGCGGCGATCCTCGTTCCGCTTTTTGTCATGACCTTTGCGTTTTCGTTCCTGTTTTTGACCCTGCATCTGGTGCGCATGCGCACCGAGATCGGCAAGCGGCGGGTGCATGCTCTCGAGCGTGCGGCGGCGCGGGCTGCGGGAGGTGCCAATGATTGAGCTCGGCGCGCATTGGGAATTCATCGTTGCAGCTTATCTGGGGACCGTCGTGGTGGTCGCCGCGCTTGTCGGCTGGACAGTTTATGACGCGCGGCGGACGCGGGGGCGGATCGTTGAGCTCGAAGCGAAACGTCCGAGGCGGCGCGGGCAATGAGCGGCCGGACGCGTTTTATCCTGGCGCTCGCGCCGCTTGTGGTGCTTGTTGCGCTGGTCGGTGTGTTTGCAACGCAGATGGGGCGGGATACGTCACTGGTGCCCTCGGCGCTGATCGACAAGCCGGTGCCCCAATTCGATCTGCCGCCGGTCGAGGGCTTGGACCTGCCCGGGTTCGCGACGGCGGACCTTTCGGGCAACGGCGTTACGGTAGTCAACGTCTTTGCGAGCTGGTGCGTGCCGTGCCGGGCGGAGCACCCCTATCTCATGGAAATGGCCGAAGCCGTCGATGTGGCGATGTTCGGGATCAACTATGACGATCCGGCGGAAAACGCGCGGGCCTTCCTTTCCGAACTCGGCAACCCCTATGACCGCGTCGGCGCGGATCGCGATCGGCGGGTGGGGATCGACTGGGGGGTCTACGGTGTGCCGGAGACTTTCGTGGTCAATAATGAGGGCGTGATCGTCTTCAAGCACACCGGGCCGCTCGATGAGCGGAGCTATCGTGAGCGGCTGTTGCCGGCGATTGAGGCGGCGCGGGGGTAGCTTGCGTCGGGGATCGCGCTACGAATATACAGATCGTAGCGAAAGGATATTCCGATGCCGCTCTATATCCGGGATGACGAAGTCGACAGGCTGGCGAGTGAATTGCAGCTTTTGACCCGCGCGCCAACCAAGACCGAGGCCGTGCGGCGGGCGCTCCGGCAGGAGATTACGCGCGCCAGAGCCGCGATCCCGCTGCGCGACCGGCTCGCGCGGGCCAAGGCGCTCGTCCGCGCGATGGGGCCCACCGATCCGGATTTTGACATGAAGGCCCATATCGACGCGATGTGGGGCGAAACCTGATGTTCATCGACGCATCGGCCATCGTAGCGATCCTCCTTGACGCGCCGGGGGCGGATGGGCTCGAGGCGCAGCTGGAGCGGGCCGGAGGGCCGTATTTCGTGTCGCCGCTGGTGATCCATCACGCCTGCACCGCCGTTGCCCGCGCCAAGACGACCGCGCAAAGCGCGACGGATGCACGGAGGATCGCCCAGGCGCACGAAGCGGTCGATGCCTTGGTCAAGGCGTTGCAGGCGCGTGAGATCACCATTTCAAGCGATATCGGTCGTATCGCGCTCGATGCGGCGGCAACCTATGGTCGAGATTCGGGTCATCGGGCAGGGCTCAGTCACGCCCAATGCTACAGCTATGCCTGTGCGAAGGCGTACAGGCTCAAGCTCCTGTATTCGGGCGAGGCGTTCGCCCACACGGATCTTGCCTAAACCGCTCAGGTCTCCGTCTGCGCGGCCTCGACAGCGGCCTTTGCCGGGCTTTCGGCTTCTTTGGGGTCGGGGGCGTACTTGGTCAGCAATGGGACCTGCGCCATGGCAAAGACCATGGTGATGGGCATGATGCCCCAGACCTTGAAGGCGACCCAGAAATCGTCGGAGAAGTTGCGCCAGACGATCTCGTTGAGCGCGGCGAGGGCGAAGAAGAAGAGGCCCCAGCGCAGCGTCATCAGATACCAGCCGCGATCCTTCAAATGATAGACCTCGCCGAAAACGTAGCGCAGCAGCGATTGGCCGAACATGAGCCCGATCAGAAGCGTTGCGCCAAAGAGCACGTTGGTGATGGTGGGCTTTAATTTGATGAAGGTGCTGTCCTGGAAGTAAAGCGTCAGCGAGCCGAAAACGAGCACGACGACGCCGGTCACGAGCGGCATCACGGGGATGCGCTTCATGATCAGTTTCGAGAGCGTCAGCGAAATCAGCATGGCGACCATGAAGACCGCCGTAGCGAGGATGATGCCCTGGGAGAACCAGCCCTGAAGAACTGGAAACGCGCCGAGGATGTTATCGGCCTGCGCGTTGACGATGAAGAAGACGACAAGCGGGCCGAGCTCGAGGGCGAGCTTGGTGATCTGGGGTTTCAAGGTTTCCCAATCGGGTTCGGTCTGCCTGGTCTGGCTCTCTGCCATTCGTCTTTATGCCTATTGCTCTGCGAGGCCGGAAATGGCCCGCGCGAAATCGTCTGCCTTGAACGGTTCGAGATCTCCGATGGCTTCGCCCACGCCGATAAAATGGATCGGCAGGCCGAATTTGCGCGCGATGGCAACGAGAATGCCGCCGCGCGCGGTGCCGTCGAGCTTGGTCATCACGAGGCCGGTGACACCGGCCTTTTGTCCAAAGATCTCAACCTGGTTGAGTGCATTCTGACCCGTAGTGGCGTCGAGTGTCAAAAGCGTGGCGTGGGGGGCCGTCTCATCGCGCTTTTTGATGACGCGGATCACCTTTTCGAGCTCGTCCATCAATTCGGTACGGTTCTGCAAGCGCCCGGCGGTATCGATGATGACGATATCGGTGCCCTCGTCCTGGGCCTTTTTGACCGCATCGAAGGCGAGGCCGGAGGCGTCGGCGCCGGTGGGGCGGGTCACGACCTCGACATTGTTGCGCTGGCCCCAGACTTCGAGCTGCTCGACGGCGGCGGCACGGAAGGTATCGCCGGCTGCGAGCAGCACGGATTTGCCCTCGGCTTTGTATTTCGCGGTCAGTTTGCCGATGGTTGTCGTCTTGCCCGAACCGTTGACCCCGACCATCAGGATGACGAAGGGCTTTTTGGCCGTGTCGATCTCAAGGGGCGTGGCGACCGGGGCGAGGACGGACTGGACTTCCGAAGCGAGCGCGGCACGGACCTCTTCGGGAGCGACGTCCTTGTCGAACTTTTCCGCGCGCAGGGTTTCGGTGATCGCCATCGCGGTATCGATGCCGAGATCGGCGGCGATCAGGGTGTCCTCGAGGTCCTGCAGGGTCGCGTCGTCGAGCTTGCGCTTGGTGAAGATCGCGCCGATGGAATTGGTGAGATTGTCCGAGGAGCGCTTGAGGCCGTCCGAAAGGCGGCGGAACCAGCTTTTCTTTTCAGGCTCGGCGGGCGCGGGCGTCGCGTCCGGTGTGACCGGTATGGGTTCGGCTTCCGCCTCGGTCGTGGTTTCGGCCTCGGGCTCGTCCGCGGGCGCTTCGGGGTCTTCTGGCAGCCGGTCCTCGATGGCGTCGGGCTTATCGAGCGGGTTCCAGATGTCGCCGGGGACGGGTGGCTCCTGCTCGGGCGGATTGGGGTGGCCAGCCTTGACCCATTCGGCCTGCATTTCGGGCGGAGCGGCGTCGCGCGGATCGGCCTCGCTTTCGGGCGCGGGGGCCTCTTCGGCCTCAGCGTGCCCGGCTTCCGGCGCCTCGTTCTCATCCTGCCGGCTTTTTTCGGGCGGGACGCCGAAGAGTTTGTCCCATATGCTCTTTTTTGGTTCGCTCATGCGTTGGTCGATCAGGTCCCTGGGCGTTTCGGATCGTTCTGACGTGCCGCGCGCTTGAGTTTGGCTTTGCCCGAGTCCGGTTCATTGTCGGACGTCGTGGGCTTTTTATCCCGCGCGGCGGTGGCGCGTCTGGCGGCTTTTGCGGTTTCGGATTCGGGAGCCTTGCCGCGCAGGCGGCTGACCCAGGCGGCGATCTGCGGGAAAAGGTTGGTGCTCATGCTGCTGCGTATCCGTGCTGCCGGCCGACGAGCCCGGCCGCATCGGCGGCATCGATGACAACGGGGACAATTTCGCCGGGCTTGCCCGAGAAAGTGCGGACCGGCACGAACTGTTCCGTACGCCCCACGCCGTCGCGCTCGATGAGCACAGTTTCAGTCATGCCGATGCGGGAGGCGCAGAGTTTTTGAAACTGGCTTTCCCCGACCGCGCGCAGGCGCGCAGCGCGTTCCCTGGCCACACGCTTGGCAACCTGCGGCATCTTCGCCGCCGGGGTGCCTTCGCGCGGGGAGAAGGGGAAGACGTGGAGATAGGTCAGGTCCGCCTCGGTGACGAAATCGAGCGTATTTTCGAACATGGCGTCGGTTTCGGTGGGGAAACCGGCGATGATGTCGGCGCCAAAGACCATGTCGGGGCGCAGGGCCCTGAGCTTTTCGACGATGCCGAGCGCGTCGGCGCGCAGATGGCGGCGCTTCATGCGCTTCAGGATCATGTCGTCGCCCGATTGCAGCGAGAGGTGCAGGTGGGGCATGAGGCGCGGATCGGTCACGGCCTCGTAGAGCGCCGGGTCGGCTTCGATCGAGTCGATCGAGGAGATCCTGAGGCGTGGCAGGCCGGGGACGTGCCTGAGGATCGATTGGGTGAGCTTGCCCAGCGTCGGCGCGCCGGGCAGATCGCCGCCATAGGAGGTGATGTCGACGCCCGTGAGCACGACTTCGCGATAGCCGTTGAAGACGAGCCGCTTGATTTGCTCGACGACGACGCCCATGGGCACCGAACGCGAGGGGCCGCGGCCATAGGGGATGATGCAGAAGGTGCAGCGGTGGTCGCAGCCGTTCTGGACCTGCACGAAGGCGCGCGCGCGGCCGTCGAGCCCGTCGATCAGATGCCCGGCGGTTTCGGTCACGCTCATGATGTCGTTGACCTGGACCTTGTCGTTGAGCGGTACGCCAAAGGCGATGGGCTCGTAGCTTTCGGCCTTGAGCTTGTCGTTGTTGCCGATGACGAGATCGACTTCGGCCATGTCGCCGAAATCGCGCGCCTGCGTCTGTGCGGCGCAGCCGGTGACGATGATCTTCTTGTCCGGGTGGTCGCGGTGCGCCTTGCGGATACTCTGCTTGGCCTGGCGGACGGCCTCGGCGGTCACCGCGCAGGTATTGACGATGATCGCATCGCTAAGGCCCGACTTTTCGGCCTCGGCCTTCATCACTTCGGATTCATAGGCGTTGAGGCGGCAGCCGAAGGTGATGGTTTCGATACTCATGCGGCGGTTTCCCCCAGAAGTTCGGGGGCGATGACGCCTTCGCCGTCGAGCGTCCACGGACCGGTCATGAGAATATGACCGTCGGTTTCGCGCCATTCGATGTCGAGCGGGCCGCCGGGGAGTTCAACGGTCACCTTGCGGCCCGTCAGACCCTTGCGCGCGGCGGCGACGGCGGTGGCGCAGGCGGCGGTGCCGCACGCGAGCGTCAGACCCGCGCCGCGTTCCCAGACGACGACCCTGATACGGTCGGCGGCCATCACCTGGGCGATGGTGATGTTTGCCCGCTCGGGGAAAATCGGGTGGTTTTCCAACAGGGGGCCGAAGCGTGCAAGGTCGTGCGCGGCGAGGTCGTCGACCCAGAAGATCGCGTGCGGGTTGCCGACATTGACGACCGAGGGCGTGTGCAGCACCGGCGCGTCGATGGGGCCGATCTGGAGTTCGATGCCGGTGGTGTCGGCAAAGGGTTCGGCGAGCGGGATCTGGTCCCAATCGAAGCGGGGCGTGCCCATATCGGCGGTGACGAGGTCGCCCTGGATGTGCGTCGCGAGGATGCCGGCATTGGTGCGGATGGTGACATTGTCGTCGCCGGTTTCCCCGGCGACAAATCCGGCGATGCAGCGGGTTGCGTTGCCGCAGGCGTCGACCTCGCCGCCCTCGGCGTTATAGATGCGCATGAACAGATCGACGCCCTCGATCCCGTCGGGCTCCATGATAATGAGCTGATCGCAGCCAATGCCGCCGGCGCGATCGGAAATGGCGCGGACCTGGTCGCGGGTGAGCTTTATGGCGCGCGCGCGCGCGTCGAGAACGACGAAATCGTTCCCCAAACCGTTCATCTTCAAATAGGGCAGCGGCGCGCTCATGCGGACAGCAGGCCTTTTCCTCGGGTGCGTTTATCGGCCTTATATGGCGCAAAAGCGTTGCGATTTCCACCACCGGCGCGGTGCCGCGACAGAAAGGCAGGGTTGCGCGGGCCGGGGGGACCGCAAGTTCGCTACAAGTTTAGCGATTAAGGGCTTCTGTTAACGCAAAGCCGAGCTTTAATGATCGCCCGCCTCTGCTTGGTGATAGGACCGTCTGAACTTTTGATGGACACTATTGAAGCGGCGCCGATGTCCAGCCTTGTCGAACTTGAAACTGTCGAAGAGCCCTGGTTCGCGAGCCAGCGGCAGGACACTGTAGCGGGCGCGGATGCGCCGGGTGCCGCCGATTGGACCCTTTTGGCCCATCGCGCCGCCGAGCCGAACGTTTTTCAGTCGCGCGCCTATCTGGGGGCGCTGACGCGGCATGTTGCGGGTGCACGGACGCCGCGCCTGATCCGGATCCAGGACGAAGACGGCACACTCACGGGGCAGATCCCCGTCATTTCCGCGCTCAAGGCGCTGTTCCTGCCCATCCCCGCTGCCGTTGCGCTCTTTCCCTATATGCCGCTCGGCACGCCGCTGCTTGCGGGCGACCTGGTTGCCGCCGCCGGCGGGCTGATCGATGCGGCCGCGGCGAGCGGACTTGCCATGCTGGCGCTGCCCATGGCGACGCTCGACGGGCCGGTGGCGCGTGCGTTCGATACCGCGCTGGCGGTTCGTGGCCTCGAGCCCGTTGTGCGCAACGCGCATGAACGCGCGGCGCTCGATGCGAGGCAGGATGCCGAAGCGTATCTGCGTGCCGGGATGGGCTCGAAAAAGCTCAAGGAGTTGCGGCGCCAGCGCAAGCGGCTCGAGGAACTTGGCGATGTCGGATGGTCTCTCGCGCGCACGCCCCAAGAGATTGCCGTGGCGCTCGAACGCTTTCTGGCGCTTGAGGCAAAAGGCTGGAAGGGTGCGGCGGGCTCCAGCCTCGGCCAGCGCAGCGGCGATGCGGCTTTCATCGCGGAGGCCTGCGCGGCGCTGGCGATCGAGGGCGCCGTCGAGATCTGCGAGTTGACGCTCGAGGGCGCGCCGCTGGCCTCGGGCATCGTGTTTCGCGCGCAGGGAACGGCGTTCTTTTTCAAGACGGCCTATGACGAGGATTATGCGCGTTATTCGCCGGGGGTCCAGCTTACCGTGGCGCTGACGCGGCACTTTTCCGAAGATCCAGAGGTCGCGTTCGTCGATTCAACAGCGGCACCCGGGCATCCGATGATCGACCACGTCTGGCGCGAACGGCTGGCGGTCGGCGACCTGTTCATCCCCACGCGGCGCGGCCTGGCGCCCAAACTCTGTATTGCCGCCTTTGACGCGCGCGCAGCGCTGCGTTCGGGCGTCAAGGCGGCTTATTCACGGTTCAAGGGCGCGCAACCGCGCGCGGTTTTCAAAGAGGACGCACAACCATGACCGAACTGCTCCGGGCCGAACGCTCGGCCTTCGAAACACTGTTTCCCAACAAGCCCTTCCGGATCACCCACGGGCTCGAAAACGATCCGCGGCTGACGCTCGACGCCATTTTGGATCTGGTCAAGTCCCTGCCCGGCGACCGGATCGAATACAATTCGGGCAAGGCGGCGGTGAGCCAGGATCCCGACGCGACCCCGCTGGTCGATCTTTCGCCCGAGGAGATCGTCAAGCGCGTCGAGACGGCCGGGGCGTGGATGGTGCTCAAGCAGGTCGAAACCCATCCCGATTACAAGGCGCTTTTGGAAGACGCGCTGCTTTCGGTGGCGCGGGCGCAGGGCTTTTCAAGCCTGCGCGCGGCGGGGTTCTCGGATATCCAGGGGTTCGTCTTCGTCTCCTCGCCCAACTCGACGACGCCGTTCCACCTCGACAGCGAAGACAATTTCTTCGTCCAGATCCACGGCGACAAGCAGTTCAACATCTACGACAATGACGATCGTTCCATCGCCAATGAGGACCAGATCGAGCACTGCATCACCAAGCACAGGAACCTCAAATTCGAGGAGCGCTACGAAGCCAAGGGGATGCATAACGATCTCAAGCCGGGCGAGGGGGTTTTCGTACCCTATCTGTGGCCGCACTACATCAAGACCCGCGAGACCTATTCGATCTCGGTCGCGATCACGTGGAAGACGCGCGCGGTGCGGCGGCGCAACCGGCTTTATGTCGCCAACGCGATGCTGCGCGACCGGGGCTTTGCGCAAAAGGCGCCGGGGGTGAACCCGGGTTGGGATGCCCTGAAGGTCGCCTTCATCGCCACCGGGGCTGCGATCGCCGCGCCGTTACGCAAGTCCGAAGGGCTGCGCAAGATGATCCGCTCTATGGTTCTGGGCAAGAACGCGAACTATTATTATCGCGCCCAGAAGAAAGATGCCGGGGCACACAAGGCGGCGTAACGCGAAGGGCCTGTCGAGGGGGCGCACCGCTCCCTTCGCGGGCTCCGCTCACAATTGACTCTTTGCTTGCGGCTCCTTATAAGCCGCCTCGACCTTCTGTCAGGAAATGATGGATTTCGAGTCACTGGGTTGCCCGAGAGGCAATCGGTCAACATCCGCCAGCGCGTTGCGCCCGCGGGTGCGTTTTGCATTTGACCGTGCTTCTTGGTGGTCGCGCGCCCGAACCGAAAAAGCGGTTTCCACTTTTTCCGGGCGCGCTCAAGACCCATATTCGACGTTCTACCCCCTGACACGAGACAAACGAGCGAACGAAGTATGTTTGAAAGCCTTTCCGATCGCCTTGGCGCCGTATTCAACGGCCTGACCGGCCGTGGCGCGTTGAGCGAAGCCGATGTCGAGGCCGCGCTGCGGGAGGTCCGCCGCGCGCTGATCGAGGCCGACGTGTCGCTCGAAGTGGTGCGGGCGTTTACCGAACAGGTGCGCACGCGTGCCGTGGGCGCGGAGGTCACGCGCTCGGTCAAGCCCGGCCAGCAGGTGGTCAAGATCGTCCATGACGAGCTAGTCGGCGTGCTCGGGGAAGAGGCGTCGCCGATTTCCTTGAATGCGCCCGCGCCAGTGCCGTTCCTCATGGTGGGCCTTCAGGGTTCGGGCAAGACGACGACGACCGGCAAGATCGCCAAGCGGCTGAAGGACAAGGAGAACAAGAAGGTTCTTCTCGCCTCGCTCGATACGCGCCGTCCGGCGGCGATGGAGCAGCTGGCGACGCTCGGGACGCAGATCGGGGTCGATACGCTGCCGATTATCCCCGGGCAGTCCGCCGTCGATATCGCCAAGCGCGCGCTCACCGAAGCCAAGCGCGGCGGGTATGATGTCGTGATGCTCGATACGGCGGGCCGCACCCATATCGACGAAGGGCTGATGGCGGAGACCGCCGAGATCAAAAAGGTCTCGGACCCGCATGAAATCCTGCTCGTAGCCGACAGCCTTACCGGTCAGGACGCGGTCAATCTCGCGCGGTCGTTCGATGAGCGCGTCGACATCACCGGTATCGTTCTCACCCGCGTGGATGGCGATGGGCGCGGCGGGGCGGCGCTTTCGATGCGCGCGGCGACCGGCAAGCCGATCAAATTGATCGGCGTCGGGGAAAAGATGGACGCGCTCGAGGATTTCCATCCCAAGCGCATCGCCGACCGCATTCTCGGGATGGGCGACATCGTCTCGCTCGTCGAAAAGGCGGCGGCGAACGTCACTGCCGAAGACGCCGAGAAGATGGCCAAGAAGATGAAGAAGGGTCAGTTCGACCTGGACGATCTCAAGGGCCAGCTCCAGCAGATGAAGAAGATGGGCGGCATGGCCGCTTTGATGAATCTGATGCCGGGCATGGGCGGTATGAAGAAAAACCTGCCCGACGGGCGGATGGACGACAAGATTTTCGACCGGCAGGTCGCGATCATCCAGTCGATGACGAAAAAAGAGCGCGCCAGGCCTGAGCTTTTGAACGCTTCGCGGCGCAAGCGCATCGCGAAAGGCGCGGGCGTCGAGGTTTCCGAGATCAACAAGCTCATCAAGATGCATCGCCAGATGGCGGACATGATGAAGAAGGTTTCGAAAAACGGCGCCGGCGGGCTTGCGGGCATGTTCGGCGGCATGGGCAAGAAAATGCTGTCGGGTGGCGGCATGCCCGATATGGATCCCGCCCAGATCGAGGACATGGCCAAGAAGATGGGCGCCGATCCCTCGAAACTTCCCGACGATTTCTCGAAGCTCGCCAAGCAGAGCGGTGGGTCCTCGCTCCCCGGTCTCGGCGGCAATCAGAAATTCCCCGGCTTGCCGGGGCTGCCCGGGCTTCCGGGCAAGAAGAAATAGACCAACCCTTTATTCAGCTGAGAAAGACCAAAAACACATGGCTATCAAAATTCGTCTCGCCCGTGGTGGCTCCAAGAAGCGCCCCTACTACCACATCGTCGTTGCTGACGCGCGCTCGCCGCGCGATGGTCGCGTGATCGAGCGCATCGGCGCCTACAACCCGATGCTGCCCAAAGAGCGCGAGGACCGCGTGACCTTCGACGTCGAGCGCGTCAAGCATTGGCTCGAAGTGGGTGCCCAGCCGACCGATCGCGTCGAGCGGTTCTTCGATGCCGCGGGACTTCTCAAGCGCACCCCCAAGAACAACCCCAACAAGGGCAAGCCTGGCGCCAAGGCGCTCGAGCGCCTCGAGGAAAAGAAGGCCGCTGAAGAAGCCGCCAAGGAAGCCGCTGCGGCTCCCGCTGAGGAAGCGCAAGCCGAGGCTCCGGCTGAAGAGGCTGCTGCCGAAGAAGCCAAAGCCGAGTAAGGCTTTTTGGCGTGATCTTGCCCGCACGGGCGTGCGGGACCAGACGATGAATGAGACCCGGATCCGCAGTTGCCAGCTCGACCGGGTCTTTTTTCATATCAAGGCTGACGGTAATGGGTAAGAACCACATTATCGTCCCTCCATTGCACGGCGAGGCTGTCGCCACAGCCGGGAGAGCCCATCTCTCCCGGTCACGCCTGCTGGCAGGGCGCTGCTGCTTTTGCCACTCACGCTCACCATAAACATTGACGCGTCTTGGTGGCTACCGCATAACCGCGCGCGGAGATATCCACGCAGGTCAGTGGATGAAATGGCCTTTATGACAAGCAATCGCATCCTCCTCGGCAAGATCGGCGCGGCGCACGGGATCAAGGGCGAAGTGCGCATCACCTCCTATACCGAGGATCCGCTTGCCATCGCCGGTTACGATCCGCTCGAGACCGATAAGCCGGGGCTTTCGATCTCGATTGCCAAGGCGCGGGTGGCCAAGACCATCGTTATCGCCACGCTCAAGGGCGTTACGGATCGCAACCAGGCCGAAAAGCTAAATGGCGTTTCGCTCTATGTGACGCGCGACCGGCTCGAAGAGCCGGACGAAGACGAGTTCTATCACACCGATCTCATCGGACTATCGGTGCGGCTCGTGGACGGGTCGGAGCTGGGGACGATCACGGCGGTGACCAATTTCGGCGCCGACGATCTGCTCGATGTGCGGCTTTCGGGCGCGCGGCGGTCGGTCTTCCTGCCGTTCACCAAGGCCGTGGTGCCGGAGGTGAAGCTTGCCGAGGGTTATGTCACGGCGATCCCGCCCGAAGGCTGGCTCGAGGAGACGCCGCGCGATCCCGAGGACGTCGATCCGGATGACGCGCGATGAGCTGGCGCGCCTCGGTCATCACGTTGTTCCCCGATGTCTTTCCAGGTCCGCTTGGTGCCTCTGTCATCGGGCGGGGGCTCGAAACCGGGGCGTGGTCGCTCGATACGCATTTCCTGCGCGATTACGCGCACGACAAGCACCGCACTGTCGACGATACGCCCGCGGGGGGCGGTGCGGGCATGGTGCTAAAGCCCGATATTCTCGCCGCCGCCATTGACGATGTCGCGCCGGCGGACGATCCGCGTCCGAAGCTCGTCATGAGCCCGCGCGGGGTGCCGTTGACGCAAAAGCGCGTGCGCGAACTCGCCAGTGGCCCCGGGGCGGTTGTCGTTTGCGGGCGGTTCGAGGGCATCGACCAGCGGGTGATCGACGCGCGGGGGCTTGAGGAAGTCTCGATCGGGGACTACGTGCTCGCGGGCGGCGAGGTGGCCGCAATGGTGCTGCTCGAAGCGGTGGTGCGGCTCCTGCCGGGGGTCCTGGGCGCGCAGGAAAGCCATGAGGACGAAAGCTTCGAGGCGGGGCTGCTCGAATATCCCCACTATACGCGGCCGCAAGTATTCGAGGACCGCGAAATCCCCGCGGTTCTCACTTCGGGCGACCACGGCAAGGTCGAACGCTGGCGCCGGTCGCAGGCGGAGGCGCTGACCGCGGCACGGCGGCCCGATCTCTGGGCCGAATTTAAGAGGGAAAAGCCCTAGACTCGGGGGCTTTTCCGGTTTATACGCGCCGCTTGACGAAAGTTCCGTCCAACCAAGACCGGGTGCCTCAAGGCACCCCAGTGAAAAGATCAGAACGGATTAGAGATATGAACATCATCCAGCAGCTCGAAAAAGAGCAGCTCGACGCGCTTGTTGCCAAGCGTGCGATCCCCGAATTTACCCATGGCGACACCGTCAAGGTGTGGGTCAAGATCCGCGAAGGTGAAAAAGAACGCCTTCAGGCCTATGAAGGCGTCGTGATCGCGCGTTCGGGCAGCGGCATCATGGAAAGCTTCACGGTGCGCAAGATCTCCTATGGCGAAGGTGTCGAGCGTGTGTTCCCCGTCCATTCGCCGATGATCGACCGCATCGAGGTTCTCAAGCGCGGCAAGGTCCGGCGCGCGAAGCTCTACTATCTGCGCGACCGCCGCGGCAAGTCGGCCCGTATCTTTGAATCGACCAACGCCCGCACCAAGCGCATCGAGGCCGATGAGCGTCAGGCCGCTGCCGACGCCCGCGCCGCCCGCGAGGCCGAAAAGATCGCTGCCGCCGAGGCCCTTGCTGCCGAAAAGGCCGCCGAGGAAGCCGCCGCTGCAGAAGCTGCTGCCGCCGAGGCCGCGCAGGCCGACGCCGAGGCGCCTGCCGAAGAGAACAAGGGCGAATAAGCCGCGTTCTTCCAGCGCTATTGATCGAACCCGGTTGCCACTCGCAGCCGGGTTTTTTCATGCCTTTTTGCGCTCACCAACGGTGCCGAAGGCACGGCGCAGTGTGCGAGCGTCCGGATTTTTCTGGCAATGCGGGAATAAACCGCCCCCTGGCGGTGTCTTACTTAACATGGCCGGGCATAGAGCCTCGTGCCATGCAGGCACAACAAGGGAGATCCCGCATGTTTTCGAAGTCGATTTCGCGCGCCGCGCTGGCCGCCGGCGCCCTTCTTGCTGCGACCGGGTTGGCGGTCGCCGCCCCCGATGTCACCACCGTTGAATCCGATCTGGGGCCTGTCCTCGCGGATTCCGAGGGCATGGTGCTCTATACGTTCCGCAATGACGAAGAGGGCGTTTCGAACTGCTATGACCAATGCGCGGTCAACTGGCCGCCCTTCTTTGCCGAGGACGGCGCGATGGCCGAAGGCGCCTATACGCTTGTCGAGCGCACCGACGGCACGGTGATGTGGGCCAAGGATGGCTGGCCGCTTTACTACTGGATCAACGACACCGAACCCGGCATGACATCGGGCGACGGGGTCGGCGGCGTCTGGGACGTGGCACGGCCTTGATGTAAGCTGGCTTGCAAACGTTCGCGCGGGGGCGGCCGCACGCCCCCGCGCGAAGACCGGTTTTGCAGAGGAGCGGGGGTTTGCGGGCTGAGCTCATGAGCCACTTGCCCGCCCTGAGGCGTTATGCCTACGGGCTCACGGGCAATCGGGATGCGGCCGAGGATTTGTTCCAGGCCACGGTGGCGCGTGCGCTCGAGAATCAGCGCAGTTGGCGCGGGATCAATTTAAGGGGCTGGCTTTTCGCCATCATGACCAACCTCAACCGCAACCGCGTGCGCGACGGACGCCGGACGCCCGAAAGCGTGCCGTTCGAGGACGCGCCCGGGCTTGCGGCGGCGGGGGACGGGGCCGAAGAGGCGCGCGATCCGCTTTTGCAAAGGCGGCTCGTCGCAGCGCTCGATACGCTTTCGCCGGATATGCGCGCGGTGCTGCTTCTGGTGGTGCTCGAAGGCTACAGCTACGGGGAAGTGGCGAGAGTTCTCGAAATTCCTATGGGCACGGTGATGTCGCGGCTTTCCCGCGCGCGGCGCGGGCTGGCGACGGCATTGCGGCAGGACAATATCGTATCGATGACACAGCGTTAGTAACGATGACGGACAGGGACCATATCGATATCACAGAGGACGATCTGCACGCCTATCTCGACGGGCAGCTCGATCCCGCGCGCCGTCTCGCCGTCGCAAAGCATCTTGAATCCCATCCCGCTCTGATGGCCGAGGTCGAGGATTGGCGCGCCAATGATGACGCGCTGCGCGGGGCCTTCGCGCCGTATGCGACCGGCGATGGGGTGGATCTGCCCGAGCCTGGCCCTGTGCAGCGGCGCGTCCCGGCGGGGGTTTTGATGGCAGCCGGGCTCGCATTCGCCTTCCTTCTGGGCGGTGGGGCAGGCTATCTTCTCAACGATGCGGTCGTGACCGAAACGACGCCGTCCGGGTTCAGCCTCGCGGACGGGGAATGGCTCGCGCGGGAGGCCAGCGACGTTTATTTGACCTATGTCCGCGAAGTGCGCCATCCGGTCGAAGTCGGCGCGGAGGAGCAGGATCATCTCGTGAGTTGGCTGGGCAACCGGATCGACAAGCCGTTTACGGCGCCTGAACTCGAAGCGCTGGGGTTTGCGCTCGTTGGCGGGCGGCTCCTGCCCATCGGCGGGGTGCCGGGCGCGATGCTGATGTACGAGAATGCGCAGGGAGACCGCGCCACCATTCTTCTGGCGCGCAATATCGGGGCCCGGGATACGGCGTTCCAGTTCTCGCACGGGGACGGGGTCAATACGTTCCGCTGGGTCGACGGACCCGTGGCCTACGCGATTTCGGGCTTTCTCGACCGGCCCCAACTCGAAGCACTATCGCGGGCGGTTTACGATCATTTCGAAAGCACTTAGGCTCCCCGGCGCGCCAATAGCCAGGATCGCCAGTGCCTCAAGCCAAGTTCGAAACCGTCCATGCCGGGCTCGGGCCCGATTTCTTCGATCCCGTCGAAGCGGCCGATTTCCCCAGGACCGTCCTGCGCTACCGCAACCGGCGCTGGGCGGAACGCGTGGGCCTTGGCGGGCTTTCCGACGAAGACTGGATCGCGCGGTTCGGGTGGTTCGAACCGTTTGAGGGGAGCTTCAGGACCCCGCTCGCGCTGCGCTATCACGGGCATCAGTTCCAGGTCTACAACCCCGACCTCGGCGACGGGCGCGGCTTTTTGTTCGCGCAATTGCGCGACCTCGAGGACGGGCGGCTGCTCGATCTGGGGACCAAGGGGTCGGGTACGACGCCATGGTCGCGCGGCGGCGACGGGCGGCTGACCCTGAAGGGCGGGGTGCGCGAGGTGCTCGCGACCGAAATGCTCGAGGCGCTCGGGGTCGATACGTCCAAGAGTTTCTCTCTGATCGAAACGGGTGAATCCCTGATGCGCAACGACGAACCGTCGCCTACGCGATCCTCGGTGCTCGTGCGGCTGTCGCATTCCCATATCCGGATCGGCACGTTCCAGCGTCTTGCCTACCTCGAGGACACGGAGAATATCCGGCGCCTCGTCGATCATGCGATCGCCCACTATTATCCCCATCTCGGTGATCTGGCCGAGGCGCAAAAAGTGCCGGCCTTTCTGGGCGCGGTCTGCGAGGCCGTGGCCAAAACCGGCGCGCGGATGATCGCGGCGGGGTTCGTTCATGGCGTCCTAAACTCTGACAACATCAACATCACCGGTGAAGCCTTCGACTATGGCCCGTGGCGGTTCCTCGACCGTTACGAGGCCGGGTTCACGGCGGCCTATTTCGACCAGGGCGGGCTCTACGCCTTCGGGCGCCAGCCCGACGCGCTGGCGTGGAACCTCACGCGGCTCGCAGAGTGTCTCGTGCCCCTGAGCGACATCCCCAAGCTCGAACCGGCGCTCAACCGCTTCTGGCCGGCCTTTCAGCGGGGGCTGGCGCTGGCGGTGCTCGAGCGGCTGGCGCTCGTACCGGCGGGGGAAGATCAGGATGCCGAATTCACGGCAGCGCTTTTCAAGTTCCTGGGCGCGATCAATCCGCCGTTCGAGCAGGTCATTTTCGATCTGCGCGGCGGGGCGGATGCCGAGCGGCTCGGTGCCAGCCCCGCAGCTTCGGCTTATGCGGCGGCGGAATTCGAGCCTGTCAGGGCGGCGCTTTCGAACTACCAAGCGCGGCCCGGAGCGCGGGCGCATCCCTATTTCGACCGCGCCCGGCCGCGCACGATGGTGATCGAGGAGATGGAAGCGCTCTGGGCGCCGATCGCGGACAAGGACGACTGGTCGGCGTTCGAGGCGGCGCTCGAAGAGATCGCGGAATTGCGGGCTGCCTATGCCGGGCCGGCGGACCGGTGAAGCCCTTGTTGAAGAGTGGGCAATTTCTTAACCCGCGGCCTGCGAGGTTTCACCGCGATTTGACTGGCCCGTGCTTCATCCATTGCTTAGAACATTGCCCATGATCGCGCCCCGCCCCATTCTCACGCTTGTCGCAGCGTTATGGACCGCCTTTGCCGCGCCGATGGCGGCGGGGATGGAATTGCGGTCGGCGCCGGTCGCGGTCGTCGAACTTTTTACCAGCCAGGGCTGCTCGTCATGCCCGCCCGCCGATGCCCTGCTGGCGCGGCTGGGGGAGCGCGAGGACGTCGTCGTGCTCGCCTACCATGTCGACTACTGGGACTATATCGGCTGGGAGGATACCTTCGCCAGCCCGGCCCATACCGAACTGCAGCGCGCCTATGCCCTGAGCTGGGGCAAAAATCGCGTCTATACGCCGCAAATGGTGGTCAACGGCGCCCATGGGCTGCCGGGGAGCCATGAGGACGAGGTGCTGAACCTCGTTGGTCAATCGCAGCTTCCGGTCGCGATCGATCTCGAGATGACCGGCGAGGGCGTCGTTACCGCCTCGGCGGGGCCGAACGCGGCGGGCGGCGAGGCCATCGTCTGGCTCGTCACCTACAAGTCCGGCGCGACCGTCGACGTCGAACGCGGCGAGAATTCGGGCCGCGCGCTCAGCTATTCCCATATCGTCACCGGCCGCCAGCCGATCGGGATGTGGTCGCGCGAGACGGGCATGGAAATCAACATTCCGTGCGCCGAAGCGCTGGGCACCGAAAATGACGGCGCGGCGATCCTTATCCAGGAAAAGAACGGGGACCTGCCGGGCGCCGTGATCGGCGCGGCGGCATTCGAGATCTGAGCAGCCACGATCCCGCCAGAGGATATGAAAAACCCTCCGCCCGGCGCGGGGGCGAAGGGTCTTTGGCAATTGGAGGTCATGCTTCCTGAAATCAGGTTCCCTCAGGGGGAAGAGGGGGGCCGACCGACCAGGGTCAAGGTTTGGGGGCTCGGTGAACCTGGTGGCCGGCCACTGGAGGCAATAATGCAACGCTAAATGCGCAATGGGGCGCGAGCGCGGACAGATTGTGGCTCAATTTCGAAGTTTTAGCGGAGATTTCTGGCCGAATGGACCAGTGCCAAGCGCGGGGTTGCACTTGGGGGCGAACGCGGCAATCATGGTTCGTGACATTGCCATGACGACGAGGGGCACGGGCTTGAACGAATTTGTGAGTGCAGGCGGTCTTGCCGGATACGATGGCACAAAGACCGGACACCCCGGCCGGGGCACGGGTGTCGTGAGTTTCGACCGGCGCGAACTGGCGCTCATTCTCAACGTTTACGGCAAGAAGGTTTCCGCAGGAGAGTGGCGGGATTACGCGCTCGACATGCTGCGCGAGCGGGCGCTGTTTTCGATCTATCAGCGCGCCTCCGAGCGTCCGCTCTATGTGGTGGAAAAGAACCCCAAACTGGCGCGCAAGCAGGGCCAGTACATGGTCTTTGGCACCGACGGGCGGGTTTTGAAGCGCGGGCACGACCTTGCCAATGTCTTGAAGGTGCTCGATCCGCATCTTTACGTCGTGCGGTGACCGGACGGCGGCATCGGGGACAAGCAAAAAGGCCGCGGATATCCTCCGCGGCCTTTTTGTTTTCGCTGTCTGATCTGCTTGCGTTATTCGCGGTTGCCGAACAGGCGCAGCAGCATCAGGAAGAGGTTGATGAAGTCGAGGTACAGCGACAGCGCGCCCATGATGGCGAGCTTGCCGAGGCTTTCGTGGCCCATGCCCTCGACATAGGCTTCCTTGATCTTCTGGGTGTCGTAGGCGGTGAGACCCACGAAGATCAGCACGCCGATCGCGGAAATCGCGAAGTCGAGCATGCCGCTCTGAAGGAACATGTTCACCACCATGGCGATGACGAGGCCGATCAGGCCCATCATCAGGAAGGAGCCCATGCCCGTCAGGTCGCGCTTGGTGGTGTAGCCGTAAAGGCTCATCGAGCCGAACATTGCGGCGGTGATGAAGAACACCTTGGCGATCGAGGCGTCGGTATAGACCAGGAAGATCGAAGAGAGCGACAGGCCCATCACCGCGGCGAAACCCCAGTAAACCATCTGGGCGGCGGAGAAGGAGAGTTTGTTGATGCCGAAGCTCAGGACCAGCACGAAAGCGAGCGGGGAGAGCGCGACGACCCACATCAGCGGCGTTGTATAAAGGAGCACGCCCCACTGGGTGAGAAGAGTGCCGTCCTGAAGCTGCGCGGCGGCGGCCGAAGGGTCGGCGGTCACGGCCATCTGGCTTGCAAAGAAGGCGAGCACGCCGGTCACCACAAGACCGATGCCCATGTAGTTGTAGACGCGCAGCATGTGTGCGCGCAGGCCCTCGTCTATGGCGGCGGCCGTGCCTACGCGACCGGCGTTGACGGTCTGACGGTCGTATTCTGCCATTTTTCGTTCCATCCTCATGAAAATGTAGCGTCCAGGTGCCGACAATGCGCACCGGTTGGGTGGTAATATGGAGACGAGGGGCTGAAATTACAAGCGAAAGCGGGCCGCCGCACGCGTGTTCAGCGTTTTGACACGCCGAAAGGCTAAAGCTGTGTTACGTTTTGATTCGGAAGGCGTCTGCGGGTCCGCTTGCGCGGGCCGGCAGACGGCCCGGTCAGTCCGGCATCGCCTGGGTTACGGGGCGGTGCCACAGCCAAACGGGGGTGCGTCATGCCCAGGCTTTTTACCGGCCTCGAAATTCCTTCCGACATCGGTTTTTCGCTTTCTTTGAAGCGCGGCGGGGTCCCCGGGGCCCGCTGGATCGATCCGGCCAACTACCATATCACCCTGCGCTACATCGGCGACGTCGATCACCGGACCGCCGATGAGGTGGACGACATCCTGGCGCGGTTCGCCTATGCCGAACCCTTTGCGCTCACGATCGATCATCTGGGCGTTTTCGGCGGCAACAAGCCGCGCGCGCTTTATGCGGGGCTGGCGCCGAGCGAGGCGCTCAATCGCCTGCAGGCGAGCCACGAGCGGATGCTGCAAAGGGTGGGTCTGGTGCCGGACGGGCGCAAGTTCGTGCCGCATGTGACGCTTGCGCGTCTCAAGGATACCCAGCCCGAAGACCTCGCCCATCACCTCTCGCAGACTGGCCGGTTCCCGCCCCTGAGCTTCACGGTCGAACATTTCGTCCTGTTTTCAAGCAAGGAGTCGGTTGGGGGCGGGCCTTATGTCGTCGAGCAGGATTATCCGCTGGCCGCGTAGCGCTTTCACCGCGACGTGAGTGTGCGTTCAGCCCGTGTTCAGCGTCGGGGGCTTACTTGCATCGAGGTGAGCGGGAGTTAAGCCCAATTGGTGCCAAATTTATTTCCCTTTATCGCAAATCGGGTCGGGCCTGGGCGTTTCTTTGCTCCTTGGTAACCATAACGGTGCACACTCTCGCACCGGCAAAAGACATTGTTTCGTATCGAGTAGAAGGAAGGGTTTGGCGATGACGTCAAGGATCGGCCGTTCATTGGGCCGTATTTTGGCTGGGGCGCTTGCCGCCACGAGTGTCGGCCTTTATGCCGGCGGTGCGTTGGGGGCGGAAAGCCTGGGTGTGTTCGACTATTGGACGGCGTGGACCGACAGCGACGACAGCGGCAAGATCTGCTACGTTTCGGCGACCCCGCAGTCCAGCGAGCCCACCAATGTGAACCGGGGCCCCATTCATTTTCTCGTGACCATCAGGCCCACGAACCGCAACGAGGTCGCGACCATCGTGGGGTATCCCATCCACGAGACCAATCCCAACGCGTCGGCAAGCGTCGACGGGCGGTCCTATCCGATGGTGACCCAGGGCGAATCGGCTTGGCTGGCCTCGATCGAGGACGAGCCGGGTTTCGTCGAAGCGATGAAGGCCGGGGCAACGCTGATCGTGCGTGCGACATCGCAGCGCGGCACCAATACGGTTGACACCTATTCGCTCGTCGGGATCACCGCGGCGCTCAACCGTGCCGCCGAGGAGTGCCCGCGATAGGCTGTCGGCTTGCCTTGGCCCGAAGAGTTTGGCAAAGGTCGGACGCTTTTTCCGGCCTTTGTTTTTGATTTCGAACACTGGGTGAACCATGTCGATGCGGCGCGTGCTCTTGCTCCTTACGGTGATGGTCTGCGCCGGGATGGCGCCTCTTGGCGCAGCCGCGCAGTCGGTGCGGGTTCTGGGCGATCACAATGCGTGGTCGGCCTATGCGACCACCGAAAGCGCGGGGCAGATCTGTTTCATTCTCGCCAGGCCGTCGTCGACCGAGCCGACGCCCGAGGGGTACACCGAGGGCTATTTCTACATCACCCACCGGCCCAGCGCAGGGATCCGCTCGGAGATCAACCTCGTGGCGGGGTATGATTTTGCGCCCGACAGCCAGGCGGTGATGCGGGTTGGCGGGCAGGAATTTCCCATGTTCACGCAGGCGGATGCGGCCTGGCTGGCGGACCCGTCGCAAACCCAGGCGGCCACCGCGGCGATCCGCGCGGGATCGACCATGACCGTCGAGGGCACGAGCCTGAGGGGCATCAAGGTCACCCAGACCTTCTCGCTCTCGGGCGCGACCGCAGCCTCGCGGGAGATCGACAACGCGTGTTAGCGGCTTTGCGCGGGCGCGTCCCTGTGCTATGGAAGCGCCGCGCTTGACGCTGGCGTAAGCGGCGCGCACTGTCCAATTCCCAAAACCAGACCCGGAGCGAGAGGCACGATGAGCCTTGCGCTAGACATCGATCATTCCTCCGCGCCCCGTCCCGCACCGAGCGGGCGGATGCCGCTTGTCGGGCTTTCGAAGGCCGAGATCGCGGGCAAACTCGGCGAAATGGGGCTTTCCGAGCGCGACCAGCGCATGCGTGCCAGCCAGCTCTGGAACTGGGTCTATGTCAACGGCGCCGCCGATTTCGACCGCATGGCGAATATCTCCAAGGGTCTGCGCGCCGAGTTGAGGGACGTTTTCGACCTCACGCGGCCCGAGATCGTCTCGGAACAGGTGTCCAACGACGGCACGCGGAAATGGCTCTTCCGGTTCCGCGACCCCGCGCATCCCAATATGCCGCCGGTCGAGGTCGAAACCGTCTATATCCCGGAATCCGACCGTGGCACGCTGTGCGTCTCCTCGCAGGTGGGGTGCACGCTCACCTGCTCGTTCTGCCATACCGGCACGCAGAAGCTCGTGCGTAATCTGACGGCGGGAGAAATCCTCGCCCAGGTGATGATGGCGCGCGAAAGGCTTGGGGATTTCCCCGGCGGGGTCAGACCCACAGACGGGCTGGTGCCGGCGGGGGAAACCCGCGCGATCACCAATATCGTCATGATGGGGATGGGCGAGCCGCTCTATAATTACGACAACGTCAAGAAGGCCTTGCTGATCGCTTCGGACGGGGCGGGGCTTTCGATCTCCAAGCGCAGGATCACGCTCTCGACGTCCGGGGTGGTGCCCAAGATCGCGCCGACGGGCGACGAGATCGGGGTGATGCTCGCGATTTCGCTCCATGCTGTGCGCGACGATCTGCGCGATGTGCTCGTGCCGATCAACAAGAAATGGCCGCTCGAAGAGCTGCTGGAAGCCTGCCGGACCTATCCGGGCGTCTCGAACGCCAAGCGCATCACCTTCGAATATGTGATGCTCAAGGACATCAACGACAGCGACGCCGACGCCAAGGAACTGGTGCGGCTCTTGGCGAAAATCCCCGCCAAGATCAACCTCATCCCGTTCAACCCCTGGCCGGGGTCGAATTACCAGTGCTCGGACTGGGACCGGATCGAGAGCTTCGCCGACATCGTCAACCGCGCGGGCTATGCGTCGCCGGTGCGCACGCCGCGGGGGCGGGACATTCTTGCGGCCTGCGGGCAGCTGAAAAGCGAAACCGAGCGGCTCAAGAAAAAAGACCGCGACGCGTTCATGCTTTAGATGGCCCGGCCTTCGGCAAAGAAAATCGAACGGGCCACGGCCCTCATCGAAGCCGAAGAAGAGAGGCGTGAAGACCAGGTTTGTCCCCTGTGTGGGCGGCCCATTCCGTCCGAGGCCAAATCGAGCCGGCACCACCTGACGCCGCGGTTGAAGGGCGGCGCGCGCATGGGCACGGTGCGCCTGCACCAGATTTGCCACTCCGCCATTCACGCCCGGTTTTCGGAGGCGGAGATCGCGCGGCGGCTTTCAGATATCGGGGCCTTGAGGGCCGATCCAGAGATCGCGAAATTCATCGCGTGGGTCAAAACCAAGCCGCCGGGGTTTCACGCGCCGACCCGGATGACGCGGAAGCGCCGGGCGGCAAAGAGCGCGCGGCGCGCAGGTTAGGGACGGGCCGGTGAGTGTCGAGATCAGACTTCTGGGGCAGGACGACCTGCCGCTCCTTCTGAGCGCGGGACCCGACGTTTTCGACAACCCGATCGATCCCGAACTTGCGCGGGCCTATCTCGCCAATCGGGATTACCTCATCGTCCTCGCGGTGGAGGACGGTGCCGTCGTGGGCATGGCGTCGGGGCTTTTCTACATACACCCCGACAAGCCGCGTGAGTTCTTCATCAACGAGGTTGGCGTTGCAGAAAGCCATCAGCGGCGGGGGATCGGTAAAGCGGTGCTTTCGGCGCTGATCGATGCGGCAAAGGCCGGCGGCGCCCGCTATGCGTGGCTTGGCACCGAAACCGACAACCACCCCGCGCGGGCGCTCTATCGCAGCCTTGGCGGACGTGAGGAAATCATGGCGTTGTACGACTTCGACCTTTCGGACGACCGCTAGCCCTTCTTTGCGATGATCCAGATCGCATGGATCAGCCCGGGGATATAGCCCAGAAGCGTGAGGAGAATGTTGAGCCAGAAGTGCAGTCCGAAACCGACCTGGAGAAAGACGCCCAGCGGCGGAATGAGGACCGAGAATACAATGCGGATGAAATCGCCAAACGACATGAAAATGTGCCTCTGAAACAGGTTTGCCTACGCCAGAGCAACGGTCGAAGCGCGGCGCGGTTCCCTGCGGGTCAGTGGCGGGCCTGGGCGGTGAGGATGGTCGCCGCAAAGCCGGCGAATACTGCGGCGAAGCTCCAGTTGAGGGCCTTTTGCACCGCCTCGCTCTTCATCAGCGTTTCGGTGAGCCAGCGCGCGCCGAATACGATGGCGATGACGATGGGCAGCGAGACGATGACGAATTCGAGGCCGAAAAAGACGAGCTTGGCGCTGGCCGCGGGGTCTCCGGGGGAGACAAATTGGGGCAGGAAGGTTACGAAAAAGAGCGCGATCTTGGGGTTGGTGAGGTTGATCCCGAGCCCGGTCAGGTAGCTCGATTTGAGCGTGGGCACTTTCGCTCCCGGCTTGGAAAGCCGCAGGCCGGCGCCCGAGCGGACCGCCTGGATGGCGAGCCAGATGAGATAGCCGGCGCCGGCGATCTTGAGCGCCATAAAGGCGGCGGGGGCGGTGAGGATCAGGATCGAGATGCCGAACGCCACAAGCATGGTGTGGACCGCAATGCCGGTCAGCGCGCCGAGGACTGTCGCAAAGCCGTGCCGGGTCCCGTAATTGACAGTGCGCGAAATGAACAGCGCCATGTCCGGGCCCGGTGTGATCGCGAGCACGATGGCCGCGAGGCCAAAGGCGAGAATGATCGTCAGATCGGGCAAGAAGTCCGGCATGGTGGAAGTCTCCTGGGTGCGGCGCTGCTATGTTGATCGAAATCGCGCCACCGTCCACCTGAAAATGACGCTTTTGCGGCGCCGAGTTGCCAGCGCGCGCGCGATCTGCTTAGTGTCGCCCCGCATCAATCGCGGACGCTGTCCAAGGAAAGAAAAGCGTACACAATGGGCAAAGACATCAAAAAGGTCGTGCTGGGCTATTCGGGCGGCCTCGATACCTCGGTCATCCTCAAATGGCTGCGCAATACCTATGATTGCGAGGTCGTTACCTTCACAGCCGACCTCGGCCAGGGCGACGAGCTCGAAGAGGCGCGCCGCAAGGCCGAACTCGTGGGTATCAAGGAGATCTATATCGAGGATCTGCGCGAGGAGTTCGTGCGCGATTTCGTCTTCCCCATGTTCCGCGCCAACGCGGTCTATGAAGGCGTTTATCTCCTGGGCACCTCCATCGCCCGGCCGCTGATCGCCAAGCGCATGGTCGAGATCGCCGAGAAGACCGGTGCGGACGCCATCGCGCATGGCGCGACGGGCAAGGGCAACGATCAGGTGCGGTTCGAACTCTGCGCCTATGCGCTCAACCCCTCGATCCGCGTCATCGCGCCCTGGCGCGAATGGGACCTTCAAAGCCGCACCAAGCTCATCGAATACGCCGAGCTCAACCAGATCCCGGTGCCCAAGGACAAGCGCGGCGAGGCGCCGTTCTCGGTCGATGCGAACCTTCTGCACACCTCGTCCGAGGGCAAGGTGCTCGAGGATCCTGCGCAGGAA
Source organism: Pelagibacterium xiamenense (assembly GCF_021166475.1). Lineage (GTDB taxonomy): Bacteria > Pseudomonadota > Alphaproteobacteria > Rhizobiales > Devosiaceae > Pelagibacterium > Pelagibacterium xiamenense. The sequence continues at coordinate 101,230 of NZ_JAJOYS010000001.1, read as the reverse complement.
GCGCCGGACTACGTCTACCAGCGCACTGTCGATCCCGAGAAGGCGCCCGATACGCCCGAAACGGTCACCATCGGGTTCGAAAAGGGCGACGGGGTTTCGGTCAATGGCGAAACGCTCTCCCCGGCGGCCTTCCTTGAAAAGCTCAATGAACTTGGCGGCAAGCACGGCGTCGGGCGGCTCGACCTGGTCGAGAACCGTTTCGTGGGCATGAAAAGCCGCGGCATTTACGAGACGCCGGGCGGCACGATCCTCCTGGCGGCGCATCGGGGGATCGAATCGATCACGCTCGACCGCGGCGCGGCGCATCTTAAAGACGAGATCATGCCGCGCTATGCCGAACTCATCTATAACGGGTTCTGGTACGCGCCCGAGCGCGAGATGCTGCAGGCCCTGATCGACAAGAGCCAGGAGTTCGTCACCGGTGAGGTGACGGTCAAGCTCTACAAGGGCTCGGTGCAGGTCGTGGGGCGCTCCTCGCCCTATTCGCTTTATTCGGAAGACCTCGTCACCTTCGAGGAAGGCACCGGCACCTACGATCACCACGACGCCGAGGGCTTCATCAAGCTCAACGGGCTGCGCTTGAAGACCTATGGCGCGCGCAAGCTCAGAACCGGCGCCTAAAAAGCCGCGACCGACAGGAAAGCCCGGGCGACCGGGCTTTTCGTTGGGCGCTTGCCCTTCGACAAGCCTGCGCGCGGACGCTAGAGTCTGCTCAACGCTAACGTGGGGCGGCCCCCATCCATGGACCAATCGCGTCACTACCGCACCCTTTTGGGCACCGCCCGGCGCTATGCGCGGCGGGTCGAGGAGGCCGAGGACATCGTCCAGGAGGTGATTCTCGCGGCGATCCGCGCCGGGCGCGGGGATATCGCATCGCCCGCCAACCGGCGCTGGATGGCCGGTGCTGTTCGCAAGCGTGCCGCGTTCGACGCGCGCAGTGCCGCCCGCCGACAGCAGCGCGAGGCGCAATGGCAGGACGGGCAGGAGCCAGAAGCCGCCAGGAACGGTGAACAGCTGGCCGCGCTTTTGTGCGATCTGCCGCGATCCCTGCGCGTCGTTGCGGCTCTGGCGCTATCGGGGCACAGCCGGCGCGAGATCGCCTATCTGCTCGAAATCTCCGACGCGGCGCTGCGCCAGCGCGTGGTGGCGCTCAAAAAGGTGCTGGCCGGGCGCGGGGTCGCAATGCCCGAGGGACTGCCCGGGCTCAGTCTCGATCTGGCATACGGGCAGATCCGGGAGGGCCTCGCCTCCTATCTGCGCCGTGGGGGGACCTTTGCGACCCACGACCCGGACGGGCATTTTTTCGTCATCCGCCGCTCACAAAACCCCCAAGCGCGGCAACAAGGGTTGTAAGCAAACGCCAAGGAGGCAATCGAGATGCTACCCAAACCCCACCGCGCTTCGGTCGTTTATTACGTCGCCGACATCAAGCGCACGGAAACCTTCTACAACGACGTGCTGGGCCTGGGCCTCGTCCGGCAGGAGGGCGCCGAGCCTTTCTGGCTCTCGGGATCGCTCGACCAGGGGCTCGAGATCATCTTTTTCGAAATGGAAGGCAAGCGCGGCAACACCCCGGCGCTTATCTTCGACATCACCGAGGGCGGGATCGACGACATCGTCGCCGCGCTCTCGGAAAAGGGTGTCACCATCGTCACCCCGGTCGAGGAAGCGCCCGGCGGCTGGAGCGCCGATTTTCTGGACCCGGATGGCTTTGGCCTGGGGCTCTGGCAGGCCGAAGACAAGCCGCGATCGCTGAAATAGCCCTTCGGGGCGCCGGACGAAACGGCTCCGGCGCCCCGCGCATGGCTCGAATGCGCCGTTTTTCCTTGTCCGCGCGGCCGTGCTGGGGTATGGGCTGGCGCAACGCCCAATTCCGAAATCATCGGCGCACGCCAAACGCCCCCGTTGGTCCATCCCACGAGAGGGGTTCCGCTTTGGGTGCGCCACAACGCTAGCGGCCCATTCATGACCCTGCGCAATATCGCGATCATCGCCCACGTCGACCATGGCAAGACCACGCTTATCGACGTCCTCCTGCGCCAGTCCGGCACCTTCCGGGACAACCAGCGCGTCGACGAACGCGTGATGGACAGCAACGACCTCGAAAAGGAGCGCGGCATCACCATCCTCGCCAAGGTGACCTCGCTCAACTGGAAGGACACGCGCATCAACATCGTCGATACGCCGGGTCACGCCGATTTCGGCGGCGAGGTCGAGCGCATCCTGTCGATGGTGGATGGCGCGGTGATCCTCGTCGATGCCGCCGAAGGCCCGATGCCGCAGACCAAGTTCGTGCTTTCGAAGGCCTTGGCGCTGGGGCTCCGGCCCATCGTTGCCATCAACAAGATCGACAAGCCCGAAGAGCGGCACAACGAGGTTCTCGACGAGATTTTCGATCTCTTCGTTTCGCTCGACGCCAGTCCCGAACAGCTCGACTTCCCGGTGCTCTACGGCTCGGCCAAGCAGGGCTGGATGGCCGAGGAGCCGCAGGGCCCCAGGGATACCGTCGGGCCGCTCCTCGACAAGGTCGTCGAGCATTTCTCCGAACCCCGGGTCGAAGACGGGCCGTTCCGCATGCTGGTGACCACAATCGAGCGCAATCCGTTCCTCGGGCGTATCCTGACCGGCCGCATCGTTTCGGGCTCGGTCAAGCCCGGCGATTCCGTCCACGCGCTCGGCCGCGATGGCAAGACCGTCGAAAAGGGCCGTATCTCCAAGGTCCTGGGTTTCCGCGGGCTTGAACGCGAGCCCATCGAAGAGGGCACCGCGGGCGACATCGTCGCGCTGGCCGGGCTCGAAACCGCCACCGTGGCCAACACCATCGCCGTTCCCTCGGTCACCGAGCCGCTCGAGGCCAAGCCCATCGATCCGCCGACGATCTCGGTCACCTTCCGCATCAATGACGGTCCGCTGGCGGGCCGGGAAGGCGACAAGGTGCAGTCGCGCGTCATCCGCGAGCGTCTGATGCGCGAGGCCGAGGGCAATATCGCGATCCGGATCACGCCGGGCGACGACAACGATTCCTTCGACGTCGCGGGCCGGGGCGAATTGCAGCTCGGCGTGCTCATCGAAACCATGCGCCGCGAGGGGTTCGAATTGTGCCTCGGGCGTCCCAAGGTCTTGTTCCGTGAGGAGAACGGGCAGAAGCTCGAGCCGATCGAGGAAGTCATCATCGACGTGGACGACGAATACGCTTCGACGGTGGTGCAAAAGCTCACCGAGCGGCGCGGCGATCTCGTCGAGATGCGCCCCTCGGGCACCGGGCGTACCCGCGTGCGGCTGCACGTGCCCACGCGCGGATTGATCGGCTATCAGGCCGAGCTCCTGTCCGACACGCGCGGCACGGCGGTCTTCAACCGCGTGTTCCACGAATATGCGCCCTTCAAGGGTCCGCTGCCCACGCGCCGCACGGGCGTTCTGATTTCCAACGGCACGGGCAGTTCGGTCGCCTATGCGCTTTTCAACCTCGAAGATCGCGGGCCGATGCTGATCGAGGCCGGGGTCGACGTTTATGAGGGCATGATCGTGGGTGAGCACAACCGCGAGAACGACCTCGAGGTGAACGTCTTGAAGGGCAAGCAATTGACCAATATCCGCACGACGTCCAAGGACGAGGCGGTACGGCTCACCCCGCCCAAGCGGCTGAGCCTCGAGCAGGCGCTGAGCTATATCGCGGATGACGAATACGTCGAAGTCACCCCGCAATCGGTGCGCCTGCGCAAGATCCATCTCGATCCGCACGACCGCAAGCGGGCCATGCGCGCCGCGCAGGCCGAAGCTGGCTAGGCGGCGGGTGACGGCCGGACCCGTGCCTTACGGCGCGGTTCAAACCCAAATTTGATCGCGTGGCGCACCGGTCCTGTGGCCAGTGCGGTCTGGCCGCGCTATAGTGGTTTTGTCTCACGCGGAACCCCGCAGGCTTTTTGATGGAGCCGGACGAATGAGCGACACATCCACCGAAAAAAGCACAAAAACGATCACCAAGCCGGAAAAGCCGCGGTTGCACAAGGTGATCCTGGTCAATGACGATTTCACTCCGCGTGAGTTCGTCGTGACGGTCCTCAAGAAGGTCTTCGCGCTCACCGAAGACGAGGCCTATGCGCGGATGATGACCGCGCATACCCACGGGGTTTGCACCATCGCGGTCTATACCCGCGAGGTTGCCGAAACCAAGGCCGAAGACGCCATAGAAGCCGGCCAACGCGCGGGCTTCCCCCTGATGGTGACGACCGAGCCGGAGGAATAGGCCCGCGTCAGCGCCGCCGATACCCCTTACCATCCTCCTTGCGAGAGGGCGGACATGAGGGGCTGGCGACCCGGGTTACGCGTCCTCGTACCATGGCCCCCTGACCACCTCGGTTTCTACGTTCTCCCCGCCCAGAAGGTCCTCGAACAGGTCGAGGTCGCTGCCCCTGTAGTGATAGGGGTAGACGACCGCCGGAGCGAAAGCGCCGACGCCGGAGGCGGCCTGGGCCTCGTCCATGGTGTAGGGGAGGTTCATCGGCACGAAGGCGATGTCGATATTCTCGAGCGCCCGCATTTCGGGGATGTCCTCGGTGTCCCCGGCGATATAGACGCGCGTGTCGCCGATGGTGAGCACATAGCCGTTGTCCCGGCCCTGGGGGTGGTATTGGAGCCGGTCCTCGGTGGTGTTGTAGGCGGGGATGGCATCAATACCGATGTCACCGAAGCTCGTGCTTTCGCCATTGCCGATCGCTTCGGCCTGGGCGGCGAGCGCTTCGGGGAGCATGTCGAAGACCGCCGGGTTGGCGACGATGCGCGTGTCCGGGCCGATCAGCGAGCTGAGCGTATCCGGATCGTAATGGTCCCCGTGCTCGTGCGTGACGAGGATGAGGTCGGGAGGCGGATGGCCCTCGTAAAGCGCCGCGCCACCGACCGGATCGGCATAGATCACAGCGGACGGGGTGGTCAGGACGAGCGAGGCGTGAGAGATCGGGGAGACGGTCAGCGTGCCGTCGTCGGTTTCGTATGTGTCCCCCATGGTGTTTTGCGTAAAGGCGATGCGCGGCATGACGGCCGAAAGCCCTAGCCCCGCCAGCGTGGTCGCGCCCAAGCGGAGCGTGGTGCGTCTGGAAAGCGTCATAGAAGTCCCTCCGTGCGAATTCGATTGATCGCGCCAGGAATGCCCCTCCGGCGCCTTGGCGCAACGTCCTGCGCGGCCGTTCGATGCGTGCGGCGCGATCACCTTTGCGTTAGCGGGCGGGACGCCGCGCCCGCAAGGCGGATGAAAGGCCTCGATTTCGCCCGTTTATCGCTGTTAAGCTGCCGTCAACTTTTCCCCTTCGGACCCGTTTGGACGCTCATGCCCACTCTCACTCCCGCCCTCCGGATCGGCCAGACGCTATCCGGGCTTGAAACCACGACGCGTTTTGCCCTGGCGGTCCTGGCGCTGGCGAGCGGCGTTTATACCTATCTCGGCGTGCGCGGGCTTCTGGACGGCGACGCCAATTTCGTCTTTTTTGCCGCGATCATCTATTCGGCCGCGGTGTCGGTCGGGATCTATGTCTTCTGGAGCTACATGATGCGGCTCCTGCCGCTCATGACGGAGGTGGGTCAGCGGATCGTCCTTGCGGGGGTGATGCTGCTTGGGTCGGTGATGATCATCGCGATGAGCTCGTGGCTCAATGCGGCAGCGCTTGCGGGGTCGGCGGCGCTCGAACAGCATATGGCGGTGACGCTCGAAGACTACGCGGGCGATCTCGACGCGGCGCATGCCAACGCGCTCTCGGCGCAGTCGCTGCTGCCTGATGTGCAGCGCGCGTCCGAGCGTTTCGCGACGCTGGCAGAGCAGGAGCGCGAGGCCGGGGCGCTGACGGGGTCGTCGGGATCGGGCTCGGTGGTGCAGCTTCTTTCGCAGATGTCGGCCCAGCTCGAGGCGCTGACGGGCACGATCACCGCGTCGCAGGAGCGTGTGAGCGCACTTTTCGAGACGGGGTCGCAGCACCTTTCGGCGATGCGCGAACTCGTTTCGGCGCCGGGCGAAGTGCAGCCGCGCGCGGACCGGTTCGCTGCCGAGATCGTACAATTGACCGGGGTCATCGCGGCACTGCAGGAAACCTCGGTCGCCCCTTCGGTGCGCCGCGCGGCGGAAGATCTCTCACTGGGGTTCATCGCGCCTGTTGCCGACGGGCAGAGCGAAAACCTCGTCTTCCGTCAGGGGCTCGCCATGGCCAATATCCGCGACGCGGTCGCCGCGCAATCGACCGCGCTGGCGGACGCCGCCGATGCGATATTGGGCGAAGCGCGGGTCGAACCGCGGCGTTTCGTGCCGCTTTCAAGTGCCGAGGCCGTGCTGCGCTACGCGGAGGACTTCGTCCCCTCCTGGGCCGGCGCGATTTCGATCGACCTGCTGCCTGTCGTTCTCGTCCTCATCATGGCGGTGGCCCACAGCGCCATGCGGCGCGACGCGGCGTTGCGCGAGGATGCCGAGACGATGACGGCGGGCGAGATGATGCGCGCCGTCGCGCTGCACAACCAGATGCTGGCGACGCAACCGCAGCCGGACCCCGCGCCTGGGGTCGAAAGCATGGAAGCCGAGGATGCCTCGCAGGCCGAGGAGCAGACCTCGCACCCGCAGGACCACTCGGTAGAGGCGGCAGCCGACGACGGTGTTACCGATGACGATACCGTCACCACGCTGCCCGCGCGCGGCCGGCGCGGGGACGGCCCGCAACGCCCATGAATGCCGCCGGTCCCCAACGCATGGCCAAAGGTATCCTCGCGCGGCTCGCCGCGATCGAGGACGGGGATATCCTGCGGCTTTCCTTTTTCGCCATGCTTTTGGGCACGGCATCGGTGCTCCTGATCGATTATATGGCGCTCAGCGCCGATACGCCGCCGGCCGATCCGGCCAATATCGCCGATCCCGTGCTGCCGGCGGTGGACCGTCCCGAGATCGATCCCGGCGATCCGGCTTTCCGCCCGCACGAAACGATCACCACGCCCGAAGCGGTGCTCACGGCGCCGCTTGCGATCGAGCTCGGGCCGCAAGGCGTTCTCGCGCTCACCGGCACCATCGGGGCGGGCGCCGCGGCGCGGTTCGAAGCGGAACTCGAACGGCGCGGGGATTACATCGAAACCGTCGCGCTCAATTCCCCCGGCGGGTCGCTCGATGACGCGCTTGCGATCGCAGCGGCGATCCGGGAGCGCGGCTATGGCACCTCGGTTGCCGCGGGAGCGGTCTGTGCGTCCTCGTGTCCGCTGATCCTTGCAGCCGGGACGAGCCGGTCGGTCGATGCGGCAGCCTCGGTGGGGGTGCATCAGATCTATGCGGCGTCGGCGCGCGCGGTTGCCGAAATCGGGCCGGCGCAGGCGATGTCGGATGCCCAGACGCTGACGGCGCGGATCACGCGGCATCTCGTTGCCATGGAGGTCGATCCGGACCTCTGGATCCACGCCATGGAGACCCCGCCGGACAAGCTCTACTATTTCACCCGCGAGGAGCTCGAGCGCTACCGGCTCGCGGACACCGCGGTCAACTGACGGCGCCGTGACGGACCACGCCGAGGGCGGCGCGGGCGGAAAGACGCACGCAATCGCCGCCCGCGTGCCGGGCCTCTTCGAGCGCCCAGTCGGCGCGCAAGATCATGTCCGACAGCGTATCGGTGCGTTCTCGTTCGGTGATACCGAAACTGGCGGTCGCGGCGGGGGCGTTTTTTTCGCCTTTGGCCGTCTTGCGCCGGAGGCCTTCGGCGGTCTGGCGGGCGCTGAGCAGATTGACGTGCGGCAAAAGGACGGCGAACTGGGTCGGGCCGAGCCGGCCGATGCATGCGCCGGGCGGATCGATGGCGTGGAGCAATCCGGCGAGGAGCCGGATCTGCGTCTCGACGGCGGCGTCCTCAAAGCTTCCGTCGAGAGCGAGGAGGATCAGCGCGGCTTCGCTGGCGCTGCCATTGCCGAGCTTTCTTAAAAGTGCATCGCCGTGGTTCATGAAACCGGTGCGGTTGAGGAACCCTGTCGCGCTGTCGCGCTCGGACTGGCGGATCAGGCGCGCCGCGGTTTCGCGCGCGAGCATGACGAGGATCAGCATGCCGACCATCAGAACGAGGATGGCGCCGGAGGACTGCGAGATCATCGCATAAACGGTCCGCGAATAGTCCTGCGCCTGTGCGCCGACGCCGCCCACGAGGTTGGCGATCACCGACTTGGCGGCAAAGAGCAGCGCCGAGGCCATAAGAAGGACCATCAGGCACCAGTCGAGCGCCGCGCGGCGTTTGGAGCGCCACACGTGGCTCAGCCCCAGGAGGCTTACGAGCGCATAGGGCAGCTGGTAGAGGACCTGGCGGACGGGGTCGTTGCGCGGCATCTCCAGGGTCAGCGTATAAAGCATGGCCGAGGCGACGAAGATCACGCTCAGGCTCGGCCAGTCCTGGGTGGTGTTGTAGTAGCGCGAAAGCGCTACGGCGACGGTCAGCATGGCCGCGAGGAAGGCCAGCGCCACGGTCATGCGCGCGAGCGAGACGAAGATCCCCCCGCTGATGGCGAATTCGGAGGCGATGCTCAGTCCGCCGAGCAGAAAGGCGAGCACCATCCAGCGCGCGGCGGTGTTTTTGGGGTCGAAGCGGGCTACGGCAAAAAAGCCCGCGGCCATGGCAAGCGCGAGCGTGACGTTGATGGAAAAGACGAACAGCGCACCGCTCATAGGAAACCGTCGTTAGCCAGGCCGGACGAACTTAGAAAAAACGTCCATAAGAATGGGTTAAAACCATCTAAAAGGCTGACCTATCCCGGTCAATCGTCCGGTGAACCGTTTGGCGGGCCGTTGCGTTGTTCTTTGGACGCATCTGAACAAGGAACGGAACCGCGAAAATGGCCCGGATCTTAAGGGACGAAGAAGCGATACGGCAGTGGACGGAAGCGCGGGGCGGCGCACCGGTGATGATGGAGGTGCCCGAGCCCGGCGGCGGGACCAGCCCGCTCTTGCAGCTCACTTTCGACCAGCATGCGCTCAACGCGGATCACAACGAGGGGGCGGACCGGCCCGTGCCGGGCTTCACGCTCGCCGAATGGGGCGAGTGGATGGCGGCGCTGCGCCGGCAGGATCTGGTGCTCGTTGTCGACGACGATCTGGATCAGGGCCGGCAGATCGACTACCGCTTCATGTCCTCAAGCGAGGCGCAATCGCTCGATCTGGACGGCGGGACCTAGTCCGGCGCGTCGTCTATGGCGTACATATCGTCGTCCGAAAGCCCGAAATGGTGCCCGATCTCGTGCACCAGAACATGGGTGACGATATCCTCGAGCGTATCGGTGTGCTCGGCCCAGTAGTCGAGGATCGGGCGGCGGTACAGCCAGACGCGGTTGGGCATCTGCCCGGTATAGGGCGCGGCGCCGTCTTCGGTCATGCCGATGCCTTCGAAAAGCCCCAGCAGATCGAATGGGCTTTCGATTCCCATGTCCTCGAGTACCGCATCTTCGGGAAACTCCGCGACGCGGCATTGAACCTCGGCGGCGAGCGCACGAAAAGGCTCGGGCAGAGCTTCGAGCGCTTTGGCGGCGAGGGCCTCGATATCATCGAGAGAGGGCGCCTCGCGGCGCCCCCAAAAATCGTCTTTGCCGCCCTGGGCCATCAGCCGCGCGGCCACTCGCGGATGTCTACGAAGTGCCCGCGGATCGCCGCGGCGGCGGCCATGATCGGGGAGACGAGGTGCGTGCGGCCCTTGAAGCCCTGGCGGCCCTCGAAATTGCGGTTCGAGGTCGAGGCGCAGCGTTCGCCCGGCGCGAGCTTGTCGGCGTTCATGGCAAGGCACATCGAGCAGCCCGGTTCACGCCAGTCGAAGCCCGCCTCGATGAAGATCTTGTCGAGTCCCTCGGCCTCGGCCTGGGCCTTGACCAGCCCCGAGCCGGGAACGACCATGGCGTTGACCCGCTCGTGAACCTTGTGGCCCTTGACGATGGCCGCGGCGGCGCGCAGGTCCTCGATGCGGCCATTGGTGCACGAGCCCAGGAACACGCGGTCGAGTTCGATATCGGTGATCCTGGTGCCCGGCACGAGGCCCATATATTCGAGCGCGCGCTTTTTCGAGGCGCGGCGGTTGGCGTCCTGGATCGCCTCGGGATCGGGCACGACGCCGGTCACCGAAACGACGTCCTCGGGCGAGGAGCCCCAGGAGACGATCGGGGGCAGGTTGGCCGCATCGAGCCGCACTTCCTTGTCGAAATGCGCGCCATCGTCCGAATAGAGCGTCTTCCAATAGTCGAGGGCCATGCCGTAAGCGGTGCCCTTGGGCGCGCGCGGGCGGTCCTTGACGTATTGGAAGGTTTTTTCGTCCGGCGCGATAAGGCCCGCGCGGGCGCCGCCTTCGATGGTCATGTTGCAGACCGTCATGCGGCCTTCCATGGACAGCTCGCGGATCGCCTCGCCGGCAAATTCGATGACGTGGCCGTTGCCACCGGCAGTGCCGATCTCGCCGATGATGGCGAGGATGATGTCCTTGGCCGTCACGCCCTCGGGCAATTTGCCGTCGACGGTGACGCGCATGTTCTTGGCCTTGGACTGAATGAGCGTCTGGGTCGCAAGAACGTGCTCGACTTCGGAGGTGCCGATGCCATGGGCGAGCGCGCCGAAGGCGCCGTGGGTCGAGGTGTGGCTGTCCCCGCACACAATCGTCATGCCCGGCAGCGTGAAGCCCTGCTCGGGGCCCACGATGTGGACGATGCCCTGGCGCATGTCGAGTTCGTTATAATATTCGACGCCGAAATCCGCCGCGTTCCTCGCCAGCGTATCGACCTGGATTTTCGATTCCGGGTCGTCGATACCGTGGGTGCGGTCGGTCGTCGGCACGTTATGGTCGACCACTGCGAGCGTGCGCTCGGGGGCACGGACCTTGCGGCCGGCAAGGCGAAGGCCTTCGAAAGCCTGGGGGCTCGTTACTTCGTGAACGAGGTGACGATCGATATAAATCAGCGAGGTGCCGTCCTCGTTGTTGGCAACCAGGTGATCGTCCCAGATCTTGTCGTAAAGCGTCTTGCTCATATTTCGTCGCGTTTCCCGTCAAACCGGTAAAATTAGGCCGGGCACGTTCTACGCCCGTGTCCGGCCAAAGGTCAAGTAAACCGAAGGTGTGGGGCGCGGCACAGGGCGCCGCGCCAAGGTCGCTTACCCTTCCGCCTTGGCCCGCTCGATCGAATCGAGGATCACCTTGCGGGCATCGTCGATACCGCCGATGCGGTCGATCTTGGCCCATTTGCCGGGCTCGAGGTCCTTGTAGTGGGTGAAGAAGTGCTTGACGCGCTCGATCTGGATTTCGGGCAGGTCGGTCACGTCCTGAACCGAGTCGTACATGCGGGTGAGCTTGGAAACCGGCACGGCGAGGATCTTTTCGTCGACCCCGCCATCGTCTTCCATGAACAGCACGCCGACGGGACGCGAGCGCACGATGGCGCCGGGGACCAGCGGGCGGGAGTTGAGGACGATCACGTCGAGCGGGTCGCCGTCGCCGCACAGGGTGTGGGGCACAAAGCCGTAATTGCCGGGGTAACGCATGGGCGTATAGAGAAAGCGGTCGACAAAGAGCGCGCCGCTGTCCTTGTCGATCTCGTATTTGATCGGCTCGCCGCCCAGCGGCACTTCGATGATGACGTTCAAATCCTCGGGCGGGTTCTTGCCGACCGCAATGGCGTCGATGTTCATATGATCTTCAATCCATATCGGGTTGGGAGGAGGGGATGGATCGGGCGCTGTTGTGCCTAGCGCGGCGCGAGTTTGCAAGCCATATTGAGCCCGGACGCCGAAGGAGGGACGCCAGCATGAAACCATTGGCCATCATCGCAGTTATCGCAGGGCTCGCCGCGGGCACCGCGCAAGCGCAGGAGTGGCGCAGCGAATATACCCATATCGACATCGCCGATGAGTGCACCATGGTCTCGCAATACGAACTTGGCGCAAGCTGGACGTGCCCGGGCTATCGCGGCTATCCGCTGCTGGTGTCCGAGGGTGACCTGCGCTTTTTCGTCTCTTACGGGCCCGATGCTGCCGACGAGATCGCCCGACGCCAGACGCTGCCCCCGTTCAATACGATCCACGACACGCTCGAATGGCTCGTCGTGGACCGGCCGGAATTCGGCCCGATCCCCGTCGCCACGATTTTGCGCTATTACCTCGACGCATTTGAGGACGGCGGCGAGCAAGGGCAGGTGCTTGTCGTCACCAGGCTCGAGATCGGCAACACCTGCCACGTCGCCTATGTCGACGCGCGGGCGAACCCTGACGCCAACACGCTTGCCCGCCGGGCAGCGGAACGGTTCGTTCCCGGGTTCGATTGCGCGGCGATGGAACCGGAGCGGGTGGGGGCGTGGGAAGCAGGATTTTAGGGCGCCGGCCTTGTCATCGCTGCCAGCGCTCAAATTATGCCACCTTCATGATTTGACCCTTGGGGTCGCGCCTTACCCCTTTGCCAGATCCGAGAGGAGCCCCGCTGCCACAGAAAGGCGCGAAATCGTCAGCTCGCCCTCGATCAGGTCCCCGACCGTTTCCGCCGTCCGCGCGATCGCGGCCTTGCGCGGGGTTTGCCATGCGACGAGCTGGGCATCGACGGTCTTGCCCTCGGCGGTCAGCACGTCGGAGGTGACGTCGCGGAGGGCGCGCGTCAGGTTGGCCATGGCGCGGTCGAGCGCCATGCGGTCGAAGCGTTCGGTGGCTTCGATCGCCGCACCCTGTTCGGTAATGCGTCCAAGGCGGAAGGTTTCTATGACCGCAAAGAAGACCTTGGCGGTATCGGCGACCGGCCGCTCGCAGCGGTGCGCGACAAAAACGATATCGGACGCCAGCGTCAAAACCGAAAGCGCGGCGATCCGCCGGGCGAGGTCGGGGGGCGTGCCGGCCGCCTCGAAGGCGCGTTCCTGTTCGGCGATGGCATTGGCGAGAAAGGGCGAAACGAGGTCGGGCAGCGCCGCGCGGATTTCGGCGACCCCGTTGCCGTAGCGCGTGACCATGTCCGAAAGCCCCGCGTCGAACTTTTCGTTGCGCAGGAACCAGAGCGCCTGGGACACCTGCAGGCGCTGGATTTCGGCATAGAGCGCCAGCTGCGTCTCCCCCGAAATCCGGTTGTCGAGCGCGTCGACCGCCGCGTTGAGGTTCTGCAGATCATAGGCGTCGCGCGCGGCGGCATAGGCGAAGGCGACGGCGCCCGCATCGGTCGAGGTCATGGTAACCAGCCGCGAGACGAAGGCCGGGCCGCCCCGGTTGATCATGGCGTTGGAAAGGACCGTCGCGATCACTTCACGGCGCAGGCGATGGGTTTCGATCGCGTCGGGATAGCGTTCTTTGAGCGTTTCGGGGAAATAGCGGAAGAGCTCCTTGGCGAGATAGGGATCGTCCGGGATCGAGGACGACAGGAGGTCGGCAAAGAGCGTGTTCTTGGCGTAGGCCAGAAGCACGGACAGCTCCGGGCGCGTGAGGGCCTGGCCCGCGGCCTGCCGTTCGGCAAGCGTATTTGCATCGGGCAGATATTCGACCGAACGGTCGAGCTCGCCTTCGGCTTCGAGCCCTCCCATCAGGTCGATGAGGTCGGGAAGCTGCCGGTGTCCGGCGCGTTCGGTCAGCGATAGCGCCAGGGTCTGAAGATAGTTGTTGCGCAGGCAGAGCGCGGCGACTTCCTCGGTCATCTCGACGAGGAAGGCGTTGCGATCCTCGATCGGCAGTGCGCCCGAGCGCACGAGGCTCGACAGCGCGATCTTGATATTGACCTCGAGGTCCGAGGAATTCACCCCGGCGGAATTGTCGATGGCGTCTGTATTGATGCGGCCGCCGTTCATCGCATATTCGATGCGGCCCAGTTGGGTGACGCCCAGATTGGCGCCCTCGCCGATCACTTTGGCCCCGACCTCCTTGCCGGTGATGCGGATCGCGTCGTTGGCGCGGTCCCCGGCGTCGGCATCGGTTTCGCTCGAGGCGCGGATATAGGTGCCGATGCCGCCGAACCACAGGAGATCGACCCGCGCTTTCAAAATGGCGTTCATCACCTCGGAGGGCGACACTTTGGCACCCAGGCCGAGAAGGTCCTGGGCCTGCGGAGACAGCTCGATGGATTTGAGCGTGCGGGGATAAATGCCGCCGCCTTCCGACATCCTGGACGTGTCGTAGTCCTGCCAGCTCGAGCGGCCCATCTCGAAGAGCCGCTTGCGCTCGGCGAAGCTCGTTGCAGGGTCGGGATCGGGGTCGATGAAGATGTCGCGGTGGTCGAAGGCAGCGACGAGCCTGATCTTTTCGCTCAATAGCATGCCGTTGCCGAAAACGTCGCCGGACATATCCCCGACGCCTGCGACGGTGAATTCCTCTGTCTGGATGTCGTGGTCCATCTCGCGGAAGTGCCGCTTGACCGCTTCCCAGCCGCCGCGGGCGGTGATGCCCATCTTCTTGTGGTCGTAACCCGCCGATCCCCCTGACGCGAAGGCGTCGCCGAGCCAAAAATCGCGGGAGACGGAAATGGCGTTGGCGGTATCGGAGAAGCTCGCCGTACCCTTGTCGGCGGCGACGACGAGATAGGGGTCATCGTCGTCCCTGCGATGCACCATCGTAGGGGGCACGATGGTGTCATCGTGCAAATTGTCGGTGACATCCAAAAGCGCGCCGATGAAGATCTTGTAGCACGCCGTGCCTTCGGCAAAAAACGTTTCGCGGTCGGGGTTTAGCGGCATCCGGCGCGGCACGAAACCACCCTTGGCGCCCACAGGCACGATGACGGCGTTCTTGACCATCTGCGCCTTGACCAGACCCAGGATTTCGGTGCGGAAATCCTCGGGCCGATCCGACCAGCGGATACCGCCGCGGGCGATGGGGCCGCCGCGCATATGGACACCCTCAACCCGCGGGGAATAAACGAAAATTTCCCGATATGGCCGCGGGCGCGGCATGCCCTCGACGGCGCTGGCATCGAACTTGATCGCGAGCGCGGGGCGGTCGTCCTGATAGAGGTTGGTGCGCAGCGAGACCGCGACGAGATTGAGCAGCCGCCGGACGATCCGATCTTCGTCGATCGATGTCACCGCCTCGAGATGCGTCGCGATATCCTGTTGCAGCGCCTCGATTTTTTCCTCGCGGGCGGGATCGACGCGGGGCGCGTGCAGGGTGTGAAACAGTGTCACCAGCGCGCTTGCGAGCTGCGGCTGATTGGCCAGCGCGGACCAGATGTAACGCTGGGAATAGGCAATCCCGACCTGCTTGAGGTAGTGCGCGAGCGCGCGCAGGATGGTGATGTCGGCATGGCCCATCTCTGTGAGGACGGTCAGCCGGTTGAACCCGTCATTCTCGATTTCACCCAGCGACGCGGCGACGATTGCGGCCTCGAGCCGGGGGGCGAGTTTGGGCACGTCGAGCGCCCGGCCGTCGGCGGGGACAACGGTCATGTCGTGCAGATAGCGCGGCCGGGCGTTGTCGGGGGTGATCAGATAGGTGCGCTCATCGATGACGCGGAAGCCGAAATTCTCCAGGAGCGGCACCCGGTCCGACAGTGGAATGGGGTGCTCGCGATGATAGAATTTGAGTGTCAGCGATCCGGGCTCGACGTGTCCGGGTTCGAGGTGAACGGCGAGTGTCTTTTGCGGTCCGAGACCCTTGAATACGGCGACATCCTCAAGCGCATCGATGTGAGAATAGGCGTGCTGATAGTCGGCTGAAAACGCGTTTGCGTAGCTTGCGACCAAGGCCGGGTCTTCGGCTTCGCCGCGCATCCTGTCGGCAAAGGTCCGGGTGATTTCGTTCACGTCGGCTTCGAGGTCATCGCGCTCGGGGCGCGGCGTGGGGCCGCCATTGCGGCCGATAATGAAGTGCACGCGCGCAAGATCCCCCTCGGGAAAATCCGGCGTAAAGGCTGAAACGCGGCCGTCGTAGCGCTCGGCGAGGTAGGTGCCGATCTTGCTGCGCACCCCGGAATCGAAGCGATCGCGCGGGAGGTAGACGAGGATGGAGACGAAATTGTCGAACCTGTCGATGCGCGGGAGGACGCGGACGCGCGGGCGGTCGGGAAGCGTCGCGATCACCGAGGCGAATTCGAACAGCTCGTCGACGGAAATCTGAAACATCTCCGCGCGCGGATAATTGTCGAGCGCGTTCATCAAGGCCTTGCCCGCATGTCCGCGCGGGTCGAATCCGGAGCGCTGCATCACCGCGGTCACCTTGCGGCGGATAAGCGGCACTTCGGTGTGCGGAACCGCAAAGGACATCGAGGTAAAAAGACCGACCACGCGCAATTCGCCGACGGTCCTGCCGTCGGCGTCGAAGATCTTGATGCCCACATAATCCATGTGCACGCGGCGGTGGACGAGGGCGCGCTTGTTGGCCTTGGTGACCATGAGCGGTTCCTCGCTCGCGAGGAACTCGGCGTGCCGGTCGGTGGTGTGGACGTACTCATCGCCCTGGCGCAAGTAGACGTAGTTCGCGTCGCGCAGAATCCCAAGCCCGCTGCCTTCGACCGGGGCAAGCTGGCCGTCCGGGCCGGTGAACCGGTATTCGCGCATGCCCAGGAAGGTGAAATTATGGTCCGCGAGCCAGGCAAGAAAGTGCATGGCCTCGGCCAGTTCGGGTTCGCGCATATGCGGAGGGTGTTCGCGGTATTCGACGACCACCGTGCGCAGGCGCTCGAGCATGTCGCGCCAGTCGATGACGGCGCGGCGCACGTGCGTCATGGTTTCTTCGAGTTCTGCACGGATGGTGTCGAGCGTACCGGCGTCCGCCGGCGGGTCGATATGGACCTGCAGGATCGACTCGTTGCGCGATTCCGGGGTCGGCTTGTCGAGCACCGTCCAGGGCGTTCCGGTGGTGTCGACCGGCACGACGGGGTGCGTCATGAAGCGAATGACGCCGCCGGCGGCGCGGATCGCCCCGAGCGCGGAATCGACGATGAAGGGCGTGTCGGCGGAATAGATATCGATGACGACGACGTCGCGCGCACCCGGCGCCTCGGGCGACCAGATGCGGATGTCGGCTGTGCCCGGTTTGCGCTCGCCGATGTGGGCGGCCGTGCGGCTCAGGAGCGCCTCCAGGGTGTCGACGTCATAGCTGAGAAGATCGTTTTCGTCCGACGACTTGAGCGCCTTCTTGATGAAGACGGCTTCGCGCGGCTTCTCGGCGGCGAGCGTTTCGAGTCGCGCGTTCCAGGCGCTCATCAGCGTTTCGACAGTACGTGTCATCGGATTTCCGCCCTCGGTCGCGATCGATCGTTTTGCGTCAGGGCCAGACTAGAGCCCGCTCCGTTAAATGTCCAATATCATGCTTAAGATTCAATGACATACGACTTTATGATAGACAGGAATGCTGACGCTTTTACGACTGTCGACACGACAAAGCCGGCCCTTGAAGGGCCGGCTTTGCAAGCGTTCCCCGGTCGGGTCAGTGCAGTACAGCCAGGAGCAGCAGCGCAATGATGTTGGTGATCTTGATCATCGGGTTGACCGCGGGGCCGGCGGTGTCCTTGTAGGGATCGCCGACAGTATCCCCGGTCACGGAGGCCTTGTGGGCGTCCGAGCCCTTATGGTGCACCTGGCCGGTCGAATCGGTGAACCCGTCCTCGAAGCTCTTTTTGGCGTTGTCCCAGGCCCCGCCGCCCGCGGTCATCGAAATGGCGACGAAGAGCCCGGTGACGATGACGCCCAGGAGCATGGCGCCCAGCGCGGCGAAGGCGGCGGCCTTGCCCGCGATCAGAAGGATCACGAGGAAGACGACGATGGGCGAGAGCACCGGCAGGAGCGAGGGCACGATCATCTCGCGGATCGCGGCCTTGGTCAGCATGTCGACCGCGCGGCCGTAGTCGGGCTTGTCCTTGCCCTCCATGATGCCGGGCTTTTCCTTGAACTGCCGGCGCACCTCGACAACGACCGATTGCGCGGCGCGCCCGACGGCGGTCATAGACATGCCGCCGAAAAGAAAGGGCAGAAGCCCGCCAAAGAGCAGTCCCACGACGACATAAGGATCGGCAAGCGAGAAGCTCACCTGGCCGACGCCAAAATAGAAATCGCCCTCGGTGGCCTCGCCGATGAAATAGGAGAGGTCCTGGGTATAGGCGGCAAAGAGCACGAGTGCACCGAGGCCCGCCGAGCCGATGGCGTAGCCCTTGGTCACGGCCTTGGTGGTGTTGCCGACGGCGTCGAGCGCATCGGTGTTCTTGCGCACCTCCTCGGGCAAGCCGGCCATCTCGGCGATGCCGCCCGCGTTGTCGGTCACCGGCCCGAAGGCGTCGAGCGCGACGATCATGCCCGCGAGGGCGAGCATGGTGACCACGGCGACGCCGATGCCGAAGAGCCCTGCGAGCGAGTAGGTCGCGATGATCCCGGCGATGATGACGAGCGCGGGCAACGCCGTGGATTCAAGCGAAACCGCGAGGCCCTGGATGACGTTGGTGCCGTGCCCGGTGATCGAGGCTTCGGCGATGGAATTGACCGGGCGACGGTCGGTTCCTGTATAGTATTCGGTGATCCAGATGATGAGCCCGGTGATCACAAGTCCGGCGACGCCGCAGAAATAGAGCGCGAGCGGCGTGAAGGTGGTCGTGCCGACGGTTATCGGCATCATGATGTCGCCGAACATCAGCCAGATCACAGGCAACAGCGCCACGAGCGAGAGCACGCCCGTGCCGATTACGCCCTTGTAGAGCGCGCCCATGATGTTGCTGCTGGCGCCGAGCTTGACGAAATAGGTGCCGATGATCGAGGTGATGACGCAGGCGCCGCCGATAGCGAGCGGGAGCACCATTCCGATGAGTTTCAGGTCGGCCGGCAGGATAATCGCCGCGAGCACCATGGTGGCGACGATGGTGACGACATAGGTTTCAAAAAGGTCCGCCGCCATGCCGGCGCAGTCGCCGACATTGTCGCCGACATTGTCCGCGATGGTTGCGGGGTTGCGCGGGTCGTCCTCGGGGATGCCCGCTTCGACCTTGCCTACCATGTCGCCGCCCACGTCGGCACCTTTTGTAAAGATGCCGCCGCCCAAACGGGCGAAGATGGAGATCAGCGAGGCGCCGAAGCCGAGCGCGACGAGCGCGTCGATGACGGTGCGGTCTATGGCCTCAAATCCCGCGATGGCGGTCATGTAGAAGTAGTAGAGCGTGACACCCAGGAGCCCGAGGCCGGCGACGAGCAGCCCGGTCACGGCGCCGGATTTGAACGCCAGGTCGAGCCCTCCGCCCAAGGACGTGGTTGCAGCCTGGGCGACGCGCACATTGGCGCGCACCGAAACGTTCATGCCGATGAACCCTGCGGCTCCCGAAAGCACCGCGCCGATCAAAAAGCCGATCGCCGCGTAGGCGCCCAGAAGGAAAAAGGCGATGACGAAGATGACCGCGCCGACGATGGCGATGGTCGTGTATTGGCGCCTGAGATAGGCGCTCGCGCCCTCACGGACGGCGGCGGCAATCTCCTGCATGCGTGCCGTCCCGGCGTCCGCGGCAAGAACCGTGCGCGTGGTGACGATGCCATAGATGATCGAAAGCACACCGCAGGCAACGATGAGCCAAAGGGCCAGAGACATTGTGTATTCCCCTCAACATTGGTCAGCTATACTGCCCTGGTTACATGCACACAAAAGCCTCCCCGCCTTTGTTGTGCGTGTAAACTCCTCCCAAGGATGTTGAGAGGATAGGCAGATCATCGGATGCCAAGCAAATGGAATTTATCGACTTTCCGCAATGCGCGTCGATAGGGCAATAATGCTGACTTGGTATTTGGCCGGGGATCGGGTCAATTTGCGCCGGTCTTGGGCGTGATTGCGTCGAGGGCTGCGGCGAGCACTATCCGATCGCCCGTCACGCCGATCGTCTTGACCCGCGCGGTCGCTCCGGCCGTTATGGCGAGCGCGGATTTGGGAACGCGGAGGGCCTTGGCGAGAATTGCGACGACTGCCGCATTGGCCCGGCCTTTGTCCGGGATGACACGGGTCCTCAATTTGAGCACTTCAGTGCCGTCCGCCCGCAGCTCTATACCTTCAATGGCGTCTTGAGACGCATTGGGCGTCACCCGTACAAAGACGAGGACGCCCGTTTCCGTGAGTTTGTACCAGTCTGGCAAATCAGCCGAAGCGGACTTGCGCCATTAGCGGATAGAGAATCACGAGCCGGATGAAATAGATCACCAGGAACAGGATGATCGGGGAAATATCGAGCCCGCCGAAATTGGGAACGAACTGGCGGATCGGGCGCAGGAGCGGGTCGGTGATCTGAAAAAGGGCATTGGCGACCATCGCGACGAACTGGTTCGACATGTTGAGGATGTTGAACGCAAGAAGCCAGCTTACGATGACCTGTGCGATGATGATGAAGATGATCAGGTTCAATACCAGATCGACAAATTGCAGCAGGCCAAAGAGCATGATCGCAAATCCTTCTTATCCGCGTTTCGACGATATCTAGTCGTTCGCCCGCGCATGGGCAAGACCTGCGCTCACAGTGGCAGGGATCAAGAAAAAGGGCCCGCCTCAGAATACGCGAGGCCGGGCCCAATAGGTAATCCGGTACGCAACACACAAAGATCCGGACAGAAACCTATAATGCACGAAGCGTGCCAATAGAGGGTTAATCCAGATTGTGTGGGTTGCCCGGTATTTGTCTCAAAATGTAGCCAGCCCTATGGTTAACCATATGTTATCGCGTTGCAAATTGCGATTGCATCCATTGCAGAATGCGAGACGCGCCGCTATCGAGCGGCGCGCGTGCACTAGATGTGAATCGGCCCGTCATTGGCGCCGAGCGCGGCTTCACGGACGGCTTCGCTCATTGTGGGATGCGCGTGGCATGTGCGGGCCAGGTCTTCCGCCGAGCCGCCGAATTCCATCAGAACCGCGGCCTCGTGGATCATCTCGCCGGCGTTCTTGCCCACGATGTGGCAGCCGAGCACGCGGTCGGTTTGCTTGTCTGCTAGGATTTTCACGAAGCCCTGAGTTGCGAGCATCGCCTTGGCGCGGCCGTTGGCGGTGAAGGGAAATTTCGAGGCCTTGTAGGCGACGCCGTCGGCCTTCAGTTCCTCTTCGGTCTTGCCCACAGAGGCGACCTCGGGGCTCGTATAGACGACGGAGGGGATGACGCCGTAATTGACGTGCCCCGCCTGTCCCGCGAGAATTTCAGCCACCGCAATACCCTCGTCCTCGGCTTTGTGGGCCAGCATCGGCCCGGCGACGACGTCGCCGATCGCATAGATGCCGTTGACATTGGTCTTGTAGTGGGCGTCGGTCACCACGCGACCGCGGTCGTCGAGATCCACACCCGCGTCGGCAAGGCCGAGGCCTTCGGTGAAGGGCTTGCGACCGATAGACACGAGCGCGGCGTCGGTCGCAACGGTCTCGGCGTCGCCGCCCTGGGCGGGCTCGAGCGTAACGCTGAGGCCGCCGCCGGTCTTTTCAATGCCGGTGACCTTGGTCGAGAGTTTGAAATCGATGCCCTGCTTTTGCAGCATGCGCTGGAACTGCTTGGACACCTCGCCGTCCATGCCCGGCAGGATACGGTCGAGAAACTCGACGACCGTCACCTTGGACCCGAGCCGCGCCCAGACCGAGCCGAGCTCGAGCCCGATGACGCCGGCACCGATGACCAGCAGGTTTTCCGGTACCTTCTTGAATTTGAGCGCACCCGTCGAGGTGACGATCTTGTCCTCGTCGATCTCAATGCCGGGCAGGTCGGTCGAAACCGAGCCGGTGGCGATGACGATGTTCCTGGTTTCGATCTCCTGGGCCGATCCGTCTTCGGCGGTGACGAAGACCTTGCCGGCTGCGGGAATCGCGCCGGTACCCCGGAAAGCGGTGATTTTGTTCTTCTTGAACAGATACTCGATACCGCCGGTATTGGAGGCCACCGTGTCGTCCTTGTGGGCCATCATGGCGGTGAGGTTTAGCCTGGGTTCGGCAATGTCGATCCCGAGCTGGGGGAAGAGGTGGGTCGCTTCCTCGAACATTTCGGAGGCGTGCAGCAGCGCCTTGGAGGGGATGCAGCCGATATTGAGGCAGGTACCACCGAATGTGGCCCATTTCTCGACCACGGCGACCTTCATTCCGAGCTGGGCGGCGCGCACGGCACAGACATAGCCCCCCGGTCCGGTGCCGATAATGGTGACGTCAAAACTCTCGGCCATGGCGAATTTCCTTAGCTAGTTGGGCCGCGCGACAGCGACACGGATGGCAAGTGCAATGAAGGTCAACGCCGTGACGCGGTTGAACCAACGTCCAAGGCGGAAGAACTTGGCCCGCACTGCGGGCAGGGCGAAAAACAGCGATACGAGCGCGAACCAGACAAAGAGCTCGATGCTCATCGAGACGACGTAGCCCGCCTTGATGGCCATGGGCGTTGTGGCGCTCACCAAGGTGGTGAAAAGAGCGACGAAAAAGAGCACGGCCTTGGGGTTCAGGAGATTGGTCAGGAACCCGAGTGCGAAAGCGGTTGTGGGGCGCATCTCGTCGCGCGGCAGGGCGTCGCTGACATCGGGCTGGCGGGGCGGATCGGCGCGCAGGGCGGAAATGCCGAGCCAGAGGAGATACGCCGCGCCCACGATCTTGACGATCGTGAAGGCCAGGAGCGACTGGGAGATGATCAGCCCCAGCCCGAAGATCGTATAGGCGCCATGAACGAGAATGGCGGTGGCGATGCCCGCACTTGTAAAGAGCGCCGAGCGCCGGCCATGGGCGATCGACTGGCGCAGCACCATGGCGAAGTCGGCGCCGGGAATGACGGCGGAAACCCCGAAAGCGACAAGGAGCGCGAAGAACTCGAACCCGTATTCGGTGATCATAGCAAAAGCCCCAGAACCATCATGGCGAGACCCGCGCTGGCCGCGATCCAGACAAGCGAGCGAATATAGGCGACACCGGCAAGATAGAGCGGGATATAGAAAACGCGAAAGGCGAAATAAATCCCCGCGCCCCATTGGGTGAGCCCGTTCGAAGTTCCAAGCAGCACGGTCGTGAGCGCCAGGCCGACGAAGGCGGGGTAGGTCTCGAGGAAATTGTCGAGCATCCGCTTGGCGCGCGCGGCATGGGTGCCGAGCGGCTTTTGCGCGTCGCGCGGGCTGGCATTGTATTCGCTGCCGAGATCGACGGTGAGCCATACGGCCTGAATGCTGATCTGGACGAACAGCAGGACGACGGACCAGACGAGGAGCGTGAGTTCGAGGCTCATAACGGGGCGGACGCAAAAAAGGGGAGGGCCGGGCGAGACCCTCCCCGTGTGTTTAAAGGTCGAGAACCAGCCGCTGGACGTCCTCGAGGCTTTCCTTGACGCGGACGAGGAAGGTCACCGCCTCCTTGCCGTCGACGATGCGGTGGTCGTAGGAGAGCGCCAGATACATCATCGGGCGGATGACGATCTGGCCGTTTTCGACCATCGGGCGTTCCTGGATCTTGTGCATGCCGAGGATACCCGACTGCGGCGCGTTGAGGATCGGTGTGCTCATCAGCGAGCCGTAGACGCCGCCGTTCGAGATGGTGAAGGTGCCGCCCTGCATGTCGGCCATCGAGAGCTGGCCGTCGCGGGCGGCTTTGCCCAGACGTCCGATTTCCTTTTCGATCTCGGCGATGGTCATCTGGTCGGCGTCACGCACGACGGGGACGACGAGACCCTTGTCGGTGCCGACAGCGACGCCGATATGGGCGAAGTTCTTATAGATGATATCCGTGCCGTCGATCTCGGCGTTGACCGCCGGGATTTCCTTCAAGGCATGCGTCACGGCCTTGGTGAAAAAGCCCATGAAGCCGAGCTTCACGCCGTGCTTTTTCTCGAAGAGGTCCTTGTACTGGCTGCGCAGATCCATCACCGGCTTCATGTCCACCTCATTGAAGGTGGTGAGCATGGCAGCGGTATTCTGGGCGTCTTTGAGGCGCCGGGCGATGGTCTGGCGCAGGCGGGTCATCTTGACCCGTTCCTCGCGCGGGGTGTCCTCGGCGGACGAGGGGGCACGCGCGGCAGCGGGGGCGGGAGCCGCCTTGGCCTCGCCGGAGCCGGTCTTTTCGAGGGCCTTGAGGACGTCTTCCTTAAGGACCTGACCGCGCTTGCCCGAGCCTTCGACCGCATCGGCGGAGACGCCCTTTTCCTCCATCATCTTGGCGGCGGAGGGAGCGGGGGGCATTTCGCTTTTTGCGGCGGGCTGGGCCGCGGCGGCGGGCGCGGGTTCGGCCTTCTTTTCTGCGGCGGCGGGCTTTTCCTCGGCCTTGGGCGCGGGCGCACCCTCGCCGGCGGCGATCGCGGCGATCAGGGCGCCGACTTCGACGGTGTCGCCTTCATTGACGTTGACGGCTTCGAGCGTGCCGGCCACGGGGGCGGGGACCTCGATGGTCACCTTGTCGGTTTCAAGCTCGACGATGGGCTCATCGGCGGCGACCGCGTCGCCAACCTTCTTGAACCATTGTCCGATGGTGGCTTCGGTGACGCTTTCGCCAAGTGTCGGGACGCGGACTTCGGTGGACATCGTTCTTAAGGTTTCCCTATTGATGTGAGGCGCTTTTCAAGCGGTGTTCGTTCTTTTCCTGTCGCGTTTTCGAACCGCCAAAGTGGTATCCACTCTGGCTGAAAACACTCCTACTCTTCAAAGGCTTCGTCGAGGAAGGCCTGGAGCTGGGCGATGTGCGTGCGCATCAGCCCGGTGGCGGTCGACGCGGAGGCGGGGCGGCCCACATAGCGCGGACGCGCGCCGGGCTTGCCCATCTGTTCGAGCACCCATTCGATATAGGGCTGGACGAACGCCCAGGCACCCATGTTCTTGGGCTCTTCCTGGCACCAGACGATCTCAGCGTTGGGGAAGCGGGTCAATTCGTCGATCAGCGCCTTGGCCGGGAACGGATAGAGCTGTTCGAGGCGCATCAGATAGACGTCGTTGATGCCGCGCTTCTCGCGGTCTTCGAGAAGGTCGTAGTAGACCTTGCCCGTGCAGATGACGACGCGGCGGATTTCGCTGTCGCTCTTGAGATTGATCTCGGTCTTGGGTGCGCCCGGGGCCTCGGCATCGTCCCAGAGCAGGCGATGGAAGAAGCTGTCGGGACCCATTTCGGCAAGGCCCGAGACCGCCCGCTTGTGCCGCAGCAGCGATTTGGGCGTCATGATGATCAAGGGCTTGCGGAAATCGCGCTTGAGTTGCCGCCGCAGGGCGTGGAAATAGTTCGCCGGGGTGGTGCAGTTGAGCACTTGCATATTGTCCTCGGCGCACAGCTGCAGGAAGCGCTCGGGGCGGGCCGAGGAGTGCTCGGGGCCCTGGCCTTCATAGCCGTGCGGCAGGAGCATGACGAGGCCCGACATGCGGAGCCATTTGCGCTCGCCCGCGGCGATGAACTGGTCGATGACGACCTGCGCGCCGTTGACGAAGTCGCCGAACTGGGCCTCCCAGATCGTCAGCGCGTTGGGCTCGGCAAGCGAATAGCCGTATTCGAAACCAAGCACCGCTTCTTCGGAGAGCATCGAGTTGATGACTTCGTAGCGGGCCTGGTTCTCGCTTACGTTGTTGAGCGGGGTATAGGTGGATTCGTTCTCCTGGTCGTAGAGCACCGAATGGCGCTGGGAGAAGGTGCCGCGCTCGACATCCTGACCGGAAAGCCGCACCGGGTGGCCTTCATCGACCAGCGACGCGAAGGCCAGCGCTTCGGCAGTGGCCCAGTCGACGCCTTCGCCCGAGGCGATAATCTTCTTGCGGTTGTCGAGGAAACGCTGAACCGTGCGGTGGACGTTGAAGCCCTCGGGCACAGCACAGAGCCTTTCGCCGAAGGTCGTGAGTTTTTCGATTTCAACGCCGGTCACGCCGCGGCGCGGGCCGTCGACTTCTGCAAGCTTGATGTTCTTCCAGGCGCCGTCGAGCCAGTCGGCCTTGTTGGGGCGGTAATCCTGGCCCGCCTCGTACTCGGCTTCGAGGTGGGCGCGCCAGTCGGCCTTGATCTTGTCGGCTTCCTCGGCGCTCAGAACACCTTCGGACACCAGTTTGTCGCTATAGATCTCGTAGGTTGTCTTGTGCGCCCTGATGGCCTTGTACATCAGCGGCTGGGTGAAGCTGGGCTCGTCGCCTTCGTTGTGGCCGAAGCGGCGGTAGCAGAACATGTCGATGACGACGGGCTTGCCGAACTTCTGGCGGTATTCGATCGCGATCTTGGCGGCAAAGACGACGGCTTCGGGGTCGTCGCCGTTCACATGGAACACCGGGGCCTCGATCATCTTGGCCACGTCGGTGGGATACGGGGACGAGCGCGAGAAGTGCGGGCTCGTGGTAAAGCCGATCTGGTTGTTGATGACGAAGTGGATGGAGCCGCCGGTACGGTGGCCCTTCAGCCCCGACAGCCCGAAACATTCGGCAACCACACCCTGGCCGGCAAAGGCCGCGTCGCCGTGGAGGATCAGCGGCAGCACCGTGGTGCGGTCGGTTTCGCGGGTGTTGAAGACGAAACGCCCGTCGACGGCGGAATTCTGGTCCTGCTTGGCGCGAGCCTTGCCCAGCACCACGGGATCGACGATTTCGAGGTGCGAAGGGTTCGCGGTCAGGGACAGGTGCACCTGATTGCCGTCGAATTCGCGGTCCGAGGAGGCGCCGAGGTGGTATTTCACGTCGCCCGAGCCCTCGACGTCGTCAGGGTAGAAGGCGCCGCCCTTGAATTCGTGGAAGAGGGCGCGGTGGGGTTTGCCCATCACCTGGGTCAATACGTTGAGCCGCCCGCGGTGGGCCATGCCCAGGACGATGTCCTTGACCCCCAGCGCGCCGCCGCGCTTGATGATCTGCTCAAGCGCCGGGATCACAGCTTCCGCACCGTCGAGCCCGAACCGCTTGGTGCCGGTGTATTTGACGTCGAGGAATTTTTCGAACCCTTCAGCCTCGGCAAGCTTGGAGAGGATCGCCTTCTTGCCGTTGGTGGTGAAGGTGATTTCCTTGTCCGGGCCTTCGATGCGCTCCTGCAGCCAGGATTTCGCCTCCGGGTCGGAAATGTGCATGAACTCGACGCCCATGGTGCCGCAATAGGTGCGCTTGAGGATGTCGAGCATCTGCGGGATCGTCGCGTATTCGAGCCCGAGATAGAAATCGATGAAGATCTCGCGATCGTAGTCGGCTTCGGTGAACCCGTAGTTCGCCGGATCGAGCTCGGGGGCGTCTTCCTGCACTTCGAGGCCGAGCGGATCGAGATTGGCGTGCAAATGGCCGCGCATGCGATAGGCGCGGATCATCATGATGGCGTGGATCGAATCCCGGGTCGCCTGCATGACCGCTTCGGTGGAAACGGGTGCGCCCGTGGCCTTGGCCTTATCGGTTGCCGCCTTTTGCGCCTTGACCGCGATTTCGCCCCAGTCGCCGTCGAGCGCGGAGACCAGCTCGCCATTGGAGACCCGCGGCCAGTCGGCGCGGCGCCAGCTCGGGCCCGAAGCGTTCTTTTTCACATCGTCGGAGCTGTCCGAGAGGTTGGCGAAAAAGTCGGCCCAACTCGGGTCCACGCCCTTTGGATCGGTCTTGTAGCGGGCGTAGAGGTCCTCGATGTAGTCGGCATTGCCGCCATAGAGGAATGAGGTGAGGAGGAACGCTTCGTTCTGGTCCTGTCGTGCCATTTTTGCTCTCGGGCGGGGGTGCGGTCCCCGTTTTTGCTGTCAAACCGGCATCCGCGCTGCCAGATGCCGATTGTGGTGCGAACCGTTTCCGGTTCTGTTCGTCCCCGTTTCGGGCGAGAGTGCGGCACAGCTTCCGCCCGAAACGCGTTAGTCATTCAGTTTGCCCCGGCGCCCTTTGGGATTGGTTAACCGTAGCCTCAAAGGTGGCGCCGGGCGCGGCAAAAGTGAAGGGTCAGCCCTTCAAGACTTCAACAAGGGTCGCCCCGATCCGCGCGGGGGATTTCGACACCTTGATGCCCGCGGCTTCCATCGCCGCGATCTTGTCCTCGGCACCGCCCTTGCCGCCGGAAATGACGGCGCCGGCGTGGCCCATGGTGCGGCCCTTGGGGGCGGTCAGGCCCGCGATGAAGCCGGCCATCGGCTTCTTGCGACCCTTTTTCGCCTCGTCGATCAGGAACTGGGCGGCGTCTTCTTCCGCCGAGCCGCCGATCTCGCCGATCATGATGATGGATTCGGTGGCGTCGTCGGCGAGGAACATCTCGAGCACGTCGATGAACTCGGTGCCCTTGACCGGATCGCCGCCAATGCCGACCGCGGTCGTCTGGCCGAGCTTTTCGTTGGTGGTCTGGAACACGGCTTCATAGGTCAGCGTGCCCGAACGCGAGACGATGCCGACCGAGCCCTTGGAGAAGATATTGCCCGGCATGATGCCGATCTTGCATTCCTCGGGCGTGAGCACGCCCGGACAGTTGGGGCCGATCAGACGCGAGTTGGACTTTTCGAGCGCGGCCTTGACCTTGACCATGTCGGCAACGGGCACGCCCTCGGTGATGCAGACGATCAATTCGATCTCCGCTTCGATGGCCTCCATGATCGCGGCGGCGGCGCCGGCGGGGGGCACATAGACGACCGAGGCGTTGGCGCCGGTCTTTTCCTTGCCCTCGGCGACCGAGGCGTAGACCGGCAGTTCGGTGCCGTCGACGCCCGACGACCAGGTTTCACCGCCCTTTTTGGGGTGAATGCCGCCGACCATCTTGGTGCCGAAGTAAGCGAGCGCCTGTTCGGTGTGGAACGTACCGGTCTTGCCGGTCAGGCCCTGCACGAGGACCTTGGTATCTTTGTTGACGAGGATGGACATTTAGTTCTGGTCCTTCAAAATCTGTTTGATCTCGCGCAGCTCGGCGATCAGTTCACGATTGGAATCGGCGATCGCCCGATTGGCAGCGCTTGTCTCATCCACAAGCCGCTTGTAAGCCCGCTGCGCCCAGCGCGCGACAGCCACAACAAGGGCAACCAGGATGAGGACAGGCAGCAATGCGACGAGAAGTTCCATCATGGATCAGCCGTTTACAGCTTTGACGATCTTCTGGGCGGCGTCGTCGAGATCGTCGGCGGAAATGACGTTCAATCCGCTCTCGTCGATGATCTTCTTGCCCTCGGCAACGCGGGTACCTTCGAGACGCACGACGAGCGGGACGTTCAAGCCCACCTCCTTGACCGCGGCGATGACGCCCTCGGCGATGACGTCACAGCGCATGATGCCGCCGAAAATGTTGACGAGGATGCCTTTAACGCTCGGGTCGGCGGTGATGATCTTGAAGGCTGCGGTGACCTTTTCCTTCGAGGCGCCGCCGCCAACGTCGAGGAAGTTCGCCGGTTCGGCGCCATAAAGCTTGATGATGTCCATCGTCGCCATGGCGAGACCGGCGCCGTTGACCATGCAGCCGATATTGCCGTCGAGCGCGACATAGGCGAGGTCCCATTTACTGGCCTCGATTTCCTTTTCGTCCTCTTCGGAGAGGTCGCGCAGCTCGAGAATTTCCGGGTGCCGGAAGAGCGCGTTGCCGTCAAAGGAGACCTTGGCGTCGAGGACGCGCACATCGCCATTGTCCATGACGATGAAGGGATTGATCTCCAGAAGGCTCATGTCCTTCTCGACGAAGGCCTTATACAGGAGCTTGAAGACGTCCTTGGCCTGGTCGGCGGTCTTGCCCGAAAGCTCCAGAGCGGCGGCGAGCTTGTCGGCGTCTGCGCCGGTAACGCCGGTATCGGGGTCGATCGGCAGGGTGAGGATCTTTTCAGGCGTTTCCTCGGCCACCGTTTCGATGTCCATGCCGCCCTCGGTCGAGGCGACGAAGGCGACCTTGCCGGTCGTGCGGTCGACGAGGAGCGAGAGATACAGCTCGCGCGCGATATTGGCGCCGTCTTCGATATAAAGGCGGTTGACCTGCTTGCCCGCTTCGCCGGTCTGCTTGGTCACGAGCGTGTTGCCGAGCATTTCCTTCGCGTTGGCGACGACCTCTTCGACCGATTTGGCGAGCCGCACGCCGCCCTTGGCGTCGGGGCCGAGTTCCTTGAACTTGCCCTTGCCGCGCCCGCCGGCGTGAATCTGGGACTTGACCACATAAAGCGGTCCGGGGAGCGACTTGGCGGCGGCTTCGGCTTCGTCGGCCGAAAGGATCGCCACGCCCTGCGCGACGGGGGCGCCGAAGGACTTCAGGAGTTCCTTGGCCTGGTATTCGTGGATGTTCATTCTTTCTTGCCCTCGGTGGGTTGGGGCGTTTCCGCCGGGGCGGAAACGCTACCGGCGGAGTGGGGTTAGGCGAGCTTAGGCGCGATCTTGGTGCAGGCCTCGACAAGGCCCTCGACGGCGGCGACGGAGGTGTCGAACATCTTCTTTTCCGCGCCGTTCAATTCGATCTCGACAACCTTCTCAGCGCCTGCGGAGCCGATCACGACCGGCACGCCGACATAGCGGTCCTTGACGCCGAATTCGCCCGAGAGATAGGCGGCGGCGGGAAGGATGCGCTTTTTGTCCTTGAGATAGCTTTCAGCCATTTCGATTGCCGAGGCGGCGGGGGCGTAGAAGGCCGAACCGGTCTTCAGGAGGCCGACGATCTCGGCGCCGCCATCGCGGGTGCGCTGAATGATCTCGTCGAGCTTTTCCTTGCTCATCCAGCCCATCTTGACCATGTCGGGGAGCGGGATGCCCGCGACGGTCGAATACCGCGCCAAGGGCACCATGGTATCGCCATGCCCGCCCATGACGAAGGCGGTGACGTCCTGAACCGAGACGTTCAACTCGTCGGCGATAAAGTGGCGGAAGCGGGCCGAGTCGAGGACACCGGCCATGCCGACGACCTTGTTGGTGGGGAGTCCGGAGAATTTCTGGAGCGCCCAGACCATGGCGTCGAGCGGGTTGGTGATGCAGATGACGAAGGCGTCGGGAGCGTATTTGGAAATGCCGGCGCCGACCTGCTCCATGACCTTCAGATTGATTTCAAGAAGGTCGTCGCGGCTCATGCCGGGCTTGCGCGGAACGCCGGCGGTGACGATCACCACATCGGCGCCTTCGATGTCCTTATATTCGGACGTGCCCTTGAGGCTGGCGTTATAGCCTTCCACCGGACCGGACTGGGCGAGGTCGAGCGCCTTGCCCTGGGGGACACCGTCGACGATGTCGAACAAGATGACGTCGCCGAGTTCCTTGAGCGCGACCAGATGCGCCAATGTTCCCCCGATCTGACCAGCACCGATCAGGGCGATTTTCTTCCGCGCCATGAGCAAGTTTCCCTATAGGTAAAGTTGGTTGTTCCTCGCGCCCTCCATAGACCTTGTGACAAACGGACGCAAGTGAACCCTTCGTATAACCGGCGCGGAACGTGATGTTTTGCGTACGGTCGCGTTTCAGGCCCGCCAACGGGTCGGCAGCGCTGCCAATTTCCGTGTCAGGGAAAGTAACATTCTAGGGGGAGACCGGCGGGGCCGGCTTTATTGCGCCACCTGCCGCAGTGGCTGCGCAATGTATTCGGCCGAGCGCATTTCCTCGAGGCGGGAGAGGCAACGGGCGAATTCGAAGCGCGTCTTGTCGTCCTGCGCGAGCGCGTCGAGCGGGGCTTCGAAGCTGGCGGCGAGCTTGACGCCGCGGTCGTAGAGCGTGTCGACGAGCAGAATGAAGCGCTTGGCGGCGTCGGATCTGAGGCGCGAGAACACCGGGACATGGTCGATGACGATGGTATGGAAGGCCTTGGCGAGCTTCAAATAGTCCCGCGCGCCGAGCGGACGCTCGCACAACTCGGCAAAGGAAAACCGCGCGACACCCATGGCCTGGGCCGGTACGGCAATTTGCCGTCCGAGGCTCTCGACCTGCATGGGCTGGGCGTCGGCACCACCGATGAGATGGGCAAAGAGCGCGTCCATCGCCTCGTCGATTTCCGCACCCGTGCCGATCCGGTAGACGTCCTGCGCGTCGAGGCGTTCGCGCCGGTAGTCGGTTTCGGAATCGAGGTTGAAGACCTCGGTATGGGTCTTCAGGAGATCGATGAAGGGTAAAAAGAGCTGGCGGTTGAGCCCGTTCCAGTAAAGCCGTTCGGGCGGGATATTCGAGGTCGCAACCACGACGACGCCGTCGGCGAAGAGGATTTCAAAGAGCCGCTTTAAAAGCATCGCGTCGGTGATGTCGGAGACGACGAACTCGTCAAAGCACAAGAGCCGTACCGAACGGGTGATCGGGCGGGCCACGGCGGGGATGGGGTCGCGCGCGCCCCTGGTGCCGGGGTTTTCGCTGCGGAATTTCGCGATCCCCTCATGCACCTCGTTCATGAATTCGTGAAAGTGCACGCGCCGCTTGGCCGTCACCTGCACGGACGAAAAAAAGAGGTCCATGAGCATGGTCTTGCCGCGCCCGACATCGCCCCAGATGTAAAGGCCCTCGGGCGCAACACGCTTGCGCTTGAAGAGAGACGCAATCACCGATCCCGAGTGCGCTTCAAGCGCCTCGAGGCCGCGCGCAACTGCATCGAGCCGTGCGGCCGCCTCCTGCTGGGCGGGGTCGCGGCGGACTTCGCCGGCGACGACCATATCGGCGTAGCGGTCGAGGACGGACGTGTCCCCGGCGGTGCGCGGGGCCAAGATCAGCCCGTCATCGTGATCGACTGGCCGCCGGCGAGGGTGCCGACGAGCCGGTTGTCCGGAGATTTGAAGACGGTGCCGATCAATTCGTTGGCCTCGTTGTAGAACTGGATCTGGCTGCCCAGGAGCTGCCAGGACGTGATGCCGGCGAGCGTTTCCTGAGTGCAACCGGGGGTCGATGCGCGGTAGCGGCCCGTCGCACCCTTGGCGGTGTAGGTGAGATTCAGCCGGCACTGGTCGACCCCGGCGGTCAGTGTCCAGCCGCCCAGGAGTTTTTCCATGGTCAGCGGACCGGTGAGGTCGCGCCCGCCGGTCGAAGCGCCCGAAACGTCGTCGAACGTGCCGAACCCGCCGGATGCCGCGGTCTGGGTCGAGGGATCGTAAAGTCCCGTATTGGTGGCGCCACTCGCGGCCGTAGCCGTGCCGCCGATCGGGGGCAGGTCCGAACTCTGTACGGTTCCTGTCTGGACGGGGGTGATCGGCGCGGGCTGGGGCAGCGACGTGGTCGCTGGCGCGGAGCCGCCGAAGCGCTGGGTCGAACAGGCCGCGAGCGTCGTGCCGGCGACGAGGATCGCGGCGAGGGCGAGGGTCGTTTTGTGTCGAACAATCATTTCAAATGCGCTCCATGCCGGCGGCGACCGGACCTATTCCCGGCAAAATCGATAATGGATCGCTGCACTTAACCGGCAGCGAGAGGTAAAGGCAAGATTAACGGCTGTTGTTTCTCGCGCCAAGGCTCCGGAGTACATCTCTCTCATGCGAGCGCGGCATCTTTTTGGCCGCGGCTCTTTTCATCGTGCGCCCGAGGGCTTATCGACGGCGCGACAAGGAAAGGCGAAGTCGATGATCCTAGCTCTATTGCTGATCGTAAGCACGCTCGGTTGGGCCGGAGCGGAAGCCGTCATGCTGGCCTCGGGAGGCGTCGGCGTTGCTGACGGCACCGTCGCGACCGTCGCGCTGTTTCTTGTCGGAGCGGGTATTTTCGCAGCGCGAAGCGAGCCGGGCATGGCCCGCGCCGGGCGCGTGGGGATCGTTATGATCGCCTTTGCGGCACTATCTTACGGGATGGTGATGATCATCGTTCTGACCTCGGGCACGCTTGGGGCAATCGCAGCGGGGGAGATCGGCTATGGCGATGTGGTGCTGACGCCGTTCTACCTTCTGGCGCTGATTTTCCTCGAAGCCGGGCTCATCGGGTTCGCGCTGCATTTCAGGGCCGCACCTGCACCGCGCTGGCTGGCGCCGGCCTTTGCGGCTCTCGCCATCGCCCATGCGATACGCCTTATTGTGCCCGGCGCATTCGTCTGGCATGCGGTCGCCAACGCCGCGGTGGCGCTGTTACTGGCCTATCTGGGCCTCAGGGCCCTAGAGCGACGGCGTTCGGTCAGCCGCTGACAAGCGCGTTTATCTTGCGCGCGAGCGCGATATCGTTCTGGGTTATGCCGCCCTTGTCGTGGGTCGAGAGCGCGATATCGACCCTATTGTAGCTGTTGGACCAGTCGGGGTGGTGTCCCGCCTTTTCGGCCAGAAGCGCGACCTGCGTCATGAAGGCGAAAGCCTCGACGAAGGACTGGAATTTAAAGCTCTTGGCGATCGCGGGGCCGGGGGTTTCGCTCCAGCCGGGACATTCGTGAAGGTGCTCCTCGAGCGCTGTGCCGGTCAGGATTCCGGAGGTGTCTTCGCTCATGCGGTGTCTCCTTTTTGCCTTGATGGCAGAACGCCGAAACGTCGCTGCACGTTTCATAAAATGGGGTCCGCGCCATTCATGCCCTCTTTACCAAAGCATGATTTTGCAGCGTTTAAGGGAGTTTGCGCGCTTCAAACTTAACTCAATTACAGGAAGGTTCTGGTCGAATGCGTTCTGGACGCAGGGCTTCCGACCGGCTGGTAGTACTCTTAGATGATGTTTCACGGAATGCGCAAATCGCTGCCCGCACTCGACTATGTCTCGATAGTCGCGTCGCTCTATAAAGACCGGCGGGGCATGCTGTTGGGAACGCTGGCCAGCGCGGTCGGCGCGGCTGCGTGTGCGTTCAAGGCCGGCTCGCCGATCCTTTATTTCCACGCTGCGCTGCTTCTCGCCCTGGTCATCGCACGCGACTACAACATCCGCGCGTTCCACAAGGCCCAGTTCGCCCCCGACGATGTCGATGCCGCCGAATACTGGGAGGGCCGGGCTGTCTTTTTCGGTTATTTCGCCGCGCTCGCCTATGGCAGCTGGTGCTTTTCCTCGGCGGTTTTCGTCGATGACGTTTTTGCCGAACTCGTGAGCATTACGGTAACGGTTGCCGCCATGGTGGGGATCGTCACACGCAATTTCGGCTCCGACAAACTCATGACCGTGCAGGTCCTGGGCATGGGCGGGCCAATGGTTCTGGGGCTCTTGCTGGCGGGCGACATCTACCAGGCGGTGCTTGCTTCGCTGTTCCTTCCCATGCTCATCAGCTTCCGGTCGCTGGGCGCGGATGTGCGTAATCACCTGCTCTCGGCAGTGCATGAGCGGGTTGCCGCCAAGACGCTCGCCGACCAGCTCGATACCGCGCTCGCCACCATGCAGCACGGGTTGTGCATGATCGACGAGAACGGGGTGATCGCGCTCGTCAACGACCGGGCCGAACAGACCTTTGCCTCGATCGCCGAAGGCGCCTGGGTGGGGCGTACCGTGGCCGAACTCCTGAGCGAGGCGATCTCGCGCCGCGCGCTGCCGCATGCGACCGCGGACCGCATACTGCGCATGATCGAGCGGCAGACCGGCGGCAAGGTCGTGATGAAGCTTTCGGAAGACTTTCACTGCGAGGTAACGATCTCCTCGCGCGGGGATCGTACGGTGCTGCTGCTCGAAAACGTCACCGAGCGCGTGAGGACCCAGGAGCGCATCAACTATATGGCGCGCTACGACCGGCTCACCGGTCTGCCCAACCGCGTTCAGTTCACCGAACTCGTAGAGGCGGACCTCGCGCAGCGGCGCAGTTTGCGCCGGCACGAACCCGCCATGCTGATGATTGTCGATCTTGACGATTTCAAGCACGTCAACGATTCGCTGGGCCATCTGGCCGGCGATAAGGTCCTCGCGGAGACCGCCCGGCGCATCGGATCGGTGATCGGGCGCGACAGCCACGTCGCGCGGTTCGGCGGCGACGAGTTCGTCGTCTACCGCTCGGTCAACACCAGCGGGATGAGCGGCGGCGCGGAGGCCGAACACATCCTGTCCGCGCTTTCGCAGCCCTTTGACGTCGACGGCGAGAATGTGGACCTCAAGGCGAGCATCGGTTTCGTGCGTCTGTTGGAGGACGCTTCGGATCTCGACGAGCTGATCAGCCGCGCCGATCTGGCGCTCTACAAAGCCAAAGCGCGCGGCAAGGGTCAATGGCAGGAATTCCACGACGCGCTCGACGTCGAGTTCCGCTACCGCCAGCGTCTCAAGGCGGATCTGCGCGACGCCATCGCCAGCGAGCAGATCAAGCTCGTCTACCAGCCCATGGTGTCGCTCGCGGACCGGTCGGTCGTGTGTTGCGAGGCGCTGGCGCGCTGGACGCATCCCGAACTGGGGCCGATCCCGCCCATGGTCTTTATCGAACTTGCCGAAGAAACCGGCATTGTCGACGAGATCACGCGTTACGTTCTGACGACCGCGACGGCCGAATGCGCCAACTGGCCGGAAACGATCTCGGTTTCCGTCAACGTTTCGGCGCGGGACCTGCTGTCGGATATGCTCGCCAACGACGTGTCCCGGGCTTTGAAAAAGAGCGGACTGCCGCCCTCGCGGCTTGAGATCGAGGTCACCGAAACCGCGCTGATCGAGGACCGCGAAATGGCGTCCCGCCGTCTGCGGGCGCTTGCCGATCGGGGTATCGGCATCGCGCTCGACGACTTCGGCACGGGGTATTCCTCGCTCTCCTACCTGCAGGAAATGCCGTTCTCCAAGCTCAAGATCGATCGGTCGTTCGTCGCCGACATCACAACCGATGCGCGCTCGGCGCAGCTCATGGCCAACGTGGCGCGGCTGGGCAAGGATCTCGATCTGACGCTGACAGCCGAGGGCGTGGAAACCGAAGAGCAGCTTGCGCTCCTGAGCGCCCATACCCAGATCGACCAGGTTCAGGGTTTCCTCTTCGGCATGCCGCTGCCCGCGACCGAAATCCGGGCGCTTATCGGGTCTATGGGAACGGCGTCGAACGCAATTCCACAATTACGGTTAACGCGCGGCTAACCCTTTTTCCTGCCAGCGAAAATTTTCACCGGGAGCGACGTTGCCGGCGTGCGCTTGGCTGCGCCTATTTCCGGAAACATAAAATTGCTGTTCAAGTTTGGTTAAAAATCGATTAAAGTCGTCTCTGCACGTCACGGGGGCGATAAGTAATGCGTACTACGCAGCATGGTGCCGACCGCAAGCCTGTAACCACATCGCGTTTTGCAACAACGCTGATGGATATCCTCGATCAGGTCGAGTATAGACGCGTTCGGCTCGACGAACAGTTCGACCCTGTATATCGGCTGCGCTACGATGCTTATCGGCGTGAGGATTTTATTCCGGCCAATACTGAAGAGGTGGCCCGGGACGACCTCGATTTCGTGCCCAATGCCATGTGCTACGGCGTTTACATCGACGGTCAGCTCGTCAGCTCGCTACGGCTTCATCACCTGACGGCGGAACACCGGCATTCCCCCTCGATGACGGCATATGCGGACGTTCTGCACCCCAAGCTCGACGCAGGCATGCATTTCGTCGATCCCTCGCGCTTTACAGCCGACAGGGACGCTGCGCTGGCCTATCCGGCGCTGCCCTATCTCACGATCCGGCTCGCGGCGATGGCATGCGAATATTTCGCGCCGGACTACTGCCTCTCGTCGATCCGCGAGGAGCACGCTGCGTTCTATAAGCGCGTCTTCGGCTCGGTCGAATGGGAGGGTGTGCGGTTTTTGGGGGGCGGGCTCAAATTTCCCGTTCGGCTCTATGCGGCCAAATACAGCGAGATCCGCAACCGCGTCGCCGACCGCTTCCCCTTCTTCATGTCGACCCCCGAGGAGCGGGCGGCCCTGTTCTCGCCCGGCTCGGAAGCCAACTACGTGGCTGCGATCCAGCCGACCGCGCGCATGGCCGCAATCGCCGAGCAGCGGTTCGCGCCGAGAGAGGCGGCGGAGTAGCCTCTCGCGGGCGCGGTATTGCCGGACACATCTGTCAGTGCCAGTGGGGGATCGGTTCGCCCAGCGTCTGCAGTGTTTCGGGCGCCTCGCCCTCTATGCGGCGCAACAGCAGGCGGGTCAGCTCTTTCCCGGCAAAATAGACATCCTCTTCAATACTGTCGACGTCGGGAAAGACCGTGGGCAGGATGTCGGTCGTTTGCTTGGAAATCAGGTCGAGCTCGCGTCCGATCCGCAGTCCGCCCTCGTATAGCCCGCTGATCAGGGCGATCGCGCGGGTTTCGCTGTCGCAGATGATGCCGTCCGGCCTTTGCGGCGCGGTAGCGAGGTCTATGCCGAACTTGCGCAATTCGCTGCTGCGCCCGCGCGCGACGCTCGTGTCCATGACCGTCCCGGAAATGCCTGCACGGGCGACCTCGCCTTTAAAAGTGGTGACGATATTGTGGTAGTTCGTCGTCGAATCGTCCCCGATGGTGAGCAGGAGGTCGTGCCGCCCCTTGGAAAGCAGCCGCTCGACCGCGAGCCGGGCGAACGCTTCGGAATGGAAGTCGTGATAGGCGTGGGGAGTGAAAAATTCCGTACGCCCGTGGCAGACGAAGGGAAAGTCGGCGTCCATCATCAACTGCACGCGCGGGTCGCGCGGCGCGGTGTGGGTTATGATGACGCCGTCGGCCGTCCGGTTGTCCAGGATGTAGCGGATCGACTCCACCGACGCTGTGCGTTCGAACTCGGGCGTCACCGTCAGGTGGTACCGTGTACCCCTTATGGCGTGGCCGACGCCCTGGATCATGTTTTGCGCAAAATCGATTGAATCCGGGGCGCCGTCGAGCACAAGTGCGATGACGTTGGTCTTGCCGGTGCGGAGGCGCACGCCGGCGCGGTCGGGCACATAGCCGACTGCCCGCGCCGCTTCGGCTACTTTGCGCCGGGTCTCCTCCTTGAGACTCGCGCCCCCGCGCAATGAAAGCGAAACGGTCGACAGGCTCAATCCGGTGAGTTCGGCGATCGTGCGCAGCGTGGCACGGCCTTTCGGTTTTTTTTCGGTTTTCTTGGCGTCCCGCATGTCACGCAGTGCTGGCAATGGTCCTTCATCCCTTATCTACACGCAGGGCCTGCGCCGTCAAACCGGTAAATTTACAACGATGCATGTTTGACGATCTCTCCACAGATGCGACGTTAAGTCATTATCATCCTGAAAAGACACATAAAAATCGATAGTCACCGCACCGGAGCCGTCACGTTCTAAATTTGTATTGCAACGTTGCAATTATTCTGTTTTGCTGGCGGCGACGCTGGAGGAGGGTTCAGCGCATTAGGAGGAGGAGCTGATGCTCAACAAGAGCCTGGCGACAGCTGTCGCCGTTTTCGGGGTGGCCGGCATGGCCATGCCCGCCCACGCGGAAGTCTCGATCATGTATGCGGACTGGCTCAGCTCGCTTGTCGAGCCGGGAATCGCCGATTTTGAGGCGGCGACCGGGGAAACGGTCAATGCGATCAAACTGCCCGGCGAGGGTTATGTCGAGCGCGTGGCGCTCGATCTGGCAGCCGGGACGGCGGCCGATGTCATCCAGCTCGACAGTTTCGTGGTTTCCGAGCTTGCCTCGGCGGGCTATCTGATGCCGTTGGGCGACATGGGATCGGACTGGGACCAGTACCAGCACTATATGCCCGCGCTATTGGACGTCGTTTCCTATGACGGCGAAGTCTATGCGCTGCCGACCGATACGGACGTGCGCATGCTCTGGTACGACAAGTCGGTTTTCGAGGCCGCGGGCATTGCAATGCCGTGGGAGCCGCAAAGCTGGGACGACGTCCTCGAGACCGCCCGGACCATCAAGGCGGAAACCGGGATCGACAACGCCTTCCTTCTGCCCGCCGGCACCAAGCAGGGCGAGGCGGCGACCATGCAGGGCTTCTATATGGCGCTTTTGGGCGCCGATACGCCCGAGGACGACCGCAACCGGCTGCGGAACTGGGCCGAGGGCAAGTGGATCGGCGACAGCCCGGCGATCCGGCGGACGCTCGAGCTCTATCACGACGTTTATGCCGAAGACGAACTCGCGACCGCTTCGATCAACTACGCGACCGATATCGGCGCGGCGGTGCGCGAGGCCATGGCGAATGACGAAATCGGCATCCTCGCAAGCGGATCGTGGGAATTCACGTGCCTTTGGGATTGCAATGGCGGCCCGGCGCTTCCGAGCGCGGACGAGCGCAACGCGTTGATCGGCTGGACGCCATGGCCGGGTTCGGGTCTGCCCGACACCAAGGCGACCACCAACATCTCGGGCGGCTGGGCGATCGGCGTCAATAAGAACGCGCAGGACCCCGAACTGGCCTTCCAGCTCCTGACGACGATTTTCGACGCGGGCAATTTCGGCGACTGGACGGTCGAAAACCGCCGCATGGCCGTGCGGACCGATATCGCGGCCTCCGACGCCTACGCGTCCGATGCCTATCTCGCCGAAGCTACGGCACTTGCCGCCGACACGACCGGCCGCGATACCTATCCGGGCTATCAGGTCGTCTCCGCGCTCGTTCAGCAGATGACGGCGGATATCCTCGATGGCGTGAGCGTCGAAGACGCGATCAGCGAGTACCATGCCTCGCTCGTCGACGAGTTCGGGGAAGAAAACGTCATAACCTACGAATAGGTCCTCCCTGGCCGGGTGCGCGGGGACTCCTCCCGCGCGCCCGCTTTTTTGTCTCTGATCTCCGGGCCCTGCCATGAAGTACCAGCTCCACCCCTGGCTGGCATCCAATCTCTGGGTGCTTGTCGCACTCGCCATACCGGCGATCTTCTTGATCGGCGCGCTATTATACTTCACCGGCTGGGCGCTGGCGTTCAGCTTCACCGATCTCGAACTCGTGGGGCGCAAGGCGGTCAACTGGAGCTGGGTCGGGTTCGACAATTACGCGCGGCTTTTCACCCGGCGCGGATTTCTCGAATCGCTCTGGACCACCACGATCTTCTCGTTCTTTTCCGCGATTGTCGGTCAATCGGTCCTGGGTTTCCTGCTTGCCGCCACGCTCAGGACGCAGCGCTCGGTGCTGCGCGGGGTGATCGAAGCGACGATCATGCTCGGCTGGCTGGTGCCCGATATCGTCGCTGCGTTCCTGTGGTCGGCGACAACCGCTCAGACCGGGCTCATCAACAATCTCATCATCACGCCCCTGGGGTTCGAACCGGTCAATTTCATCAACGAGTTTGCACTGCCGGTCGTCATCATCGCCAATATCTGGAAGGGGACGGCATGGTCGTATCTTCTCTTTTCCGCCGCACTCGATTCCGTTTCGCGTGAGGTGGTCGAGGCGGCCAAGGTGGATGGCGCGACGGCGTTCCAGCGGGTGTGGCGGGTCATTCTGCCGATCATCCGGCCGCACATAGCGACCAACATGCTCTTCATCACGATCTGGACCTTCACCTATTTCCCGCTCATTTACGCGCTCACGGGCGGTGGACCGGGGCGCCAGACTGAAGTCCTTGCGATCTTCCTTTACAAGCAGAGCTTCATGGTCGGGAAACTCGGCTATGGCAGCGCGATTTCGGTGGCGATGCTGGTGATCGTCGGGGTGTTGTCACTCTTCTATCTGCGTTTGTTGAAGGAGCCCAAGTAATGGCCCGCGAAGTGATGGATCAGGACCGGCCCTCGCGACTGACGGCGCTCGCGCTCGCATTTCTCGCGCTCATCTGGGTCAGCCCGTTCTTCTGGCTCATGACCAACGCCATAGACCCGGCGGCGACGGGGCAGCTCGAGGTGCCGCAATCGATCGGGATCGACAATTTCGTGCAGGCACTGAGCGGGTCGGCGGGCCGGCAGTTCGTCAATTCGATGCTGATCGCGGCCGGCACGGCGACGCTCACGGTGGTGGTCGCGATCTCGGCGGCCTATCCGCTGTCGCGCATGCGCATTCCGGGGCGCAACGCGTTCTTGTGGGCGCTGGTTCTATTGCGCATGCTGCCGGCGACCGGGGTCATCGTGCCGATGTATTTCGCCGCGCAGGCGGCGGGGCTCCTGAACATGATGGGCATCGTCCTCGCGCTCACCATCCTGAACCTGCCGTTCACGCTCCTGCTGCTCAAGAACTTCTTCGATACGGTCCCCATCGAACTTGAAGAAGCCGCCTATGTCGAAGGCGCGTCGCTTTGGACAATCCTGATCAAGATCGTCCTGCCGCTCTCGAAAGCGGGCATCGCGGTGGTGTGGTTCTTTTCGTTTACCGGCGCGTGGAACGAGTTCCTCCTGCCGCTGATCTTTTCGCGCACCGAAGCGGGGTTCCCCATGTCCATCGGGCTTTACAGTGCGTTCGGCCGGCAGGGCTCCATCGACTACGGGTTTCTCGCGGCCTTTTCCATCATTTACGCGGCGCCGGCGGTCGGCGTCTATTTTCTGTTGCGGCGGAACATGA
Source organism: Pelagibacterium xiamenense (assembly GCF_021166475.1). Taxonomy (GTDB): domain Bacteria; phylum Pseudomonadota; class Alphaproteobacteria; order Rhizobiales; family Devosiaceae; genus Pelagibacterium; species Pelagibacterium xiamenense. The sequence goes on along the minus strand of NZ_JAJOYS010000001.1, from coordinate 59,270 downwards.
ACACAGGGTTCGCCGGTGTCGGAGTTAAAGGATGACGTATACCAATCCCCTCACCCACAAGCTCGGGCTCTTGACCGATGACCTCAAGGAGGAAGCGAAGCTCCTGCGGCTTTGCGCCGATCTCGAGGCCAAGATCCTCTCGCCCGTGCCGGGGGAAATTGCCTGGCATTACAATGAGGCCGGGCTCGCCGCGCCCGATGCGCTCCAAGACGATTGGTGCAGCTGGCCGGCGTTTACCCAGCGCACGGTCTGGAGCCGGCATCAGGGTCATACCTGGTTTGCCGCCGAAGTCGAGGTGCCCAAGGAGGCCGAGGGCAAGACGTTCCTCCTGCGCTTTACCTCGCAATGGCAGGAACGGCCCGGCTCGACCGACCCGCAATGCCTTGCCTATATCGACGGCGCCATCGCGCAGGCGATAGACGGCAACCACACGGAGTTGGTGATTGCCCGCAACGCGGTGCCGGGGGAAAAGCACGTCGTCCACGTCAACGCCTTCACCTTCTTCGACCGGCCGCTGGCGGGGTTCAAGGTCGAGTTCTTCACCCGTTCCGAGCGGGTTGAAAAGCTCTATTATGACCTTATCACTCCGCTCGAAGTCGCCATCCGCCTGCCGCAAACCGATGGGCGGCGGCACGCGATCCTCAATTGCGTGGACCGGGCGTTGCGCGCGCTCGACCGCCGCGGCGCGGGGATCTCGGGGCTCGATGACGCGGAGGCGATCGCCGCGGAAATCTACGGGCTCACCGATACCGAAGCACAGCCGACGATTACGGCGGTCGGGCACACCCATATCGACGTGGCGTGGCTCTGGCGGGTCATGCACACCCGCGACAAGACGGGGCGCAGCTTTGCGACCGTTTTGAACCTCATGGCCGAATTCCCCGGCTTCATCTTCATGTACAATCAGGCGGTGCTTTTTCACTTCCTCAAATCCGACTATCCGGAGATCTGGGAGGGCGTGAAGCGGGCCGTTGCGCGTGGGCAGTTCGAGATCGAAGGGGCGATGTGGGTCGAGCCGGACGCCAACATCGTTTCGGGCGAATCCATGGTCCGGCAGATCATGCACGGCATGCGGTTCCACCGCGAGGAGTTCGGGGTCACCCCGCGCTGCGTGTGGCTGCCCGATACCTTCGGGTACTCGGCCAACATGCCGCAGATCCTTTCCCGCTCGGGGCTCGAATACTTCATCACGTCGAAACTGAGCTGGAACGATACCGACCGGCACCCTTACGACACCTTCTTCTGGCGCGGCATCGATGGGTCGGAAACCAAGGCGCAGCTGATCACCGCGCAGGCGTTCGATTCCGAGCAGATCTTCACGACCTATAATTCGGACCTCTCGGTCAGCGAGGTCATGGGCGCGTGGAAGCGCTATGAGCCCAAGGCGGTCAACGACGATCTCGTGCTCTGCTATGGCTATGGCGACGGCGGGGGCGGACCGACGCGGGCGATGATCGAGCGCGGCATGCGGCTGGAGCGCGGCATTCCCGGCGCGCCGAAAGTGAAGCTCGAAGGCTTGGGGAATTTCCTTGACCGGCTGGGCCCGAAAATGGATGCGGAGAAAGCCCGCTTCCCGCGATGGAACGGCGAATTGTACCTGCAGTATCACCGCGGCACGCTTACCAACATCGCGGCCAACAAGGCCAACAACCGCCGCGCCGAACGCGAAATGCGCGAGCTTGAGTTTCTCTCGGCGATGGCAAGCGTGCTCACTGGCGCGGACTATCCGCGCGCGGCGCTCGATGAATTCTGGCGCACGGTGCTCATCAACCAGTTCCACGACATTCTCCCGGGCACCTCGATCCCGGAGGTCTATTCGGATTCGGACACCGAATATGACGAACTCTTTGCCACGCTCGCTTCGCCGAACGGGCCGCTGCTGACGGCGGCGCGCGCGGCGACGGGGGTGGCGCAGGGCGGCGCGCGGCTCGTCAATTTCACGAGCCAGGACCGCACCGGCGAGCTTGCGGCATTCGCGGCATCCGAACTTACGGGCAAAGCTCTGCGGCAGGGCGACGAGACGCTCACGTTCCAGGAAGTCGCCCGCGCGGACGGGTCAACCGAACAGGCCGTGCCGGTTGCCGTGCCGGCGCTGGGCTGGTCCGGCGTGGCGGTCACTGAAGGCGGCGTGGCGCGGAGCACGGGCCTCTCGGTATCGCCGGCGCATCTGGAAAACGATCTCATCCGCGTCAGCTTCGACATCAGGGGTGAGATCACGTCGGTTTTCGACAAGGCGGGCAATCGCGAGCTGATTGCCAAGGGCCAAACGGCCAACAGGCTGGTGGCCTATGAAGACAAGTCGATGAACTGGGATGCCTGGGATATCGACTGGTATTTCGAAGAGCAGTTCTGGCCGCTCGCGGACGGGCCGGCGGATATCACGGTCGTCGAAACCGGACCCTATCGCGCCGCCCTGCGGATCGAACGGGCGTATCAATCCTCGACATTCGTCCAGATCGTCTCGCTCGCGGAAGGCGCGCGGCAGGTCGAATTCGATACCTTTATCGACTGGCACGAGCAGGCGACGGTGGTCAAAGTGCTGTTTCCCTTCGACCTCAACGTTTCGGAGATCCGTTCGGAAATCCAGTTCGGCCACGTCACGCGCGCCACGCACCGGAACACGTCCTGGGATCAGGCCCGGTTCGAGGCCTCGATGCACCGCTGGGTGGATATGAGCGAGGCCGATTTCGGCGCGGCGCTCCTTAACGACTGCAAATATGGCTATGACGCCCACGAGCAGCTTGTCCGGCTGACGCTGGTGCGCGGATCGACCCATCCGCACCCCGATGCCGATCAGGGCGAGCACCGGCTGCGCTATGCGCTTTACGTGCACGCGGGTGTTTCGGATCTCGAAACGGTCCATCGCGCGGCCGAGCGGTTCAACAACCCCATCCGGCTTATCGGCGATCTGTCTGCATCCGGCGCGCCGGGGGGCGAGCCCTTCAGCCTGGCGCGGTGCGATGCGGACAATGTGACGATCGAAACGGTCAAGCTTGCCGAAGCGAGCGATGCGCTGGTGCTGCGGGTTTTCGAAACCGCGAACAAGCGCGCCGAGGCAACGGTGACGTTCGGGGTGCCGGTCAAATCCGCCAAACTGGCCAATCTGATGGAACAGGGTGGCGAGACGCTTGCCGTTGCCGACAACGCGATCACGCTCAAGCTCAGGCCATTTGAAATCGCAACCGTGATGATCGAAACCTAGGAGGTCACCATGTCCGATGTGACGCTCAAGAATGTGCGCAAATCCTACGGCGCGTTGGAGGTCATCCATGGGATCGATCTCGATATCCGCTCGGGCGAGTTCGTTGTCTTTGTCGGACCGTCGGGGTGCGGGAAATCGACCCTGCTGCGCATGATCGCCGGGCTCGAGGCCATCTCGGGCGGGGACATCGGGATCGGCGGCAGGGTGGTCAACAATGTCCCTTCACCCCAGCGCGGTATCGCGATGGTGTTTCAAAGCTATGCGCTTTATCCGCATATGTCGGTCTATGAGAACATGGCCTTCGGGCTGCGGCTCTCCAAGGCGCCGCAGGCCGAGATCGACAGGCGTGTCAACGAGGCCGCGCGTATCCTGCAGATCGAAAGCTATCTCTCGCGCATGCCAAAGCAACTCTCGGGCGGCCAGCGCCAACGCGTGGCCATCGGGCGGGCCATCGTGCGTGATCCGAAAGTGTTCCTGTTCGACGAGCCCTTGTCCAATCTCGACGCGGCCTTGCGCGCGCAGACGCGGGTGGAGATCGCCAAGCTGCACGAAACCCTCGACGCGACAATGATTTACGTGACGCACGATCAGGTCGAGGCGATGACCCTGGCGGACAAGATCGTCGTGCTCAACGCGGGCGTGATCGAACAGGTCGGCACCCCACTCGAGCTTTACCGCTCGCCGGCGAACACCTTCGTTGCCGAGTTCATCGGCGGTAACAAGATGAACCTGCTGCCGGTCAAGGGCAGCGCGTCGGGCGTCGCGCTGCCCAACGGCAGGACCGTGCCCTTCGCTGGCAGCGATTTGTCGCACGCGGTGACGCTGGGGGTGCGGCCCGAGCATCTTGAACGTGTCGGCGCGGACAGCGCGCAGATATCCGGTGCCGTGGAGGTCATAGAGCAATTGGGCGAATTCGCCATCGTCCACTTCCGCACGCGCGAAGGCGACGAGATGACCATAAAGCTCGGCGGCGCGCCCGATATTGCGCTTCACGAGGACATCCATGTCGCGCTCGATCCGGCGGTGGGGCATGTGTTCGACGACGCGGGACGGGCCCTTCGCGCCCCGGCGGGGTAGGCGCGTAACGCAAACTTATCCCCGTCTCGGCAGCCCGGGTTATTCTGCTCTGTACGGACCCGCTTCTGATGGGCGCAGGCGCAACGAACGTTTGGGCGGGTCCGGTCCGGGTTCCTCGCGGGTCGCCGCGGGGAAGGCCCAAAGCGGACAGAGGCCGGACGGGGACTGATATCCCCGTCGTACTCCCGAAAGGGAGAGGGGCACCGGTCATTTGGGGGGCTTGGGAGGTTGGCAGAAAAAGTGGTTCCACTTTTTCGGTTCGACCAACCGACCCACTAAAGACCAACAAACCCCAGCCCGGGGCGCCGCTATAAGCCGAAAACCCCGGATGTATGCGGCGAGGCTCGCCTCGCATTAATATATTCAGTATGAGGCGCGTCTCGCCGCATACCGTCCAGTTGTTTGAACCTGAAGGCAGGCGCCGGAGGGCGCTTTGGGCTGCGCGTGTGCGCGCAAAAGAAAGGCCCGCACTGGGCGGGCCTTCCGGTTTCGTCTATCGCTTGCCCGTCTGGAGCCAGGCGATGTCCTCGGGGGTCAGCTCGATCTCGAGGGCTTCGAGGCTCGAATCGAGTTCCCAGAGGGTGCGGGGGCCGATCAGCGGGACCACCGGGAAGGGCTGATAGAAGCAATAGGCGAGCGCGATGTGGATCGGGTGCTTGCCGAGCTTCTCCGCCATCTCGATGGCCCTGTCACGGCGGCCGAAGTTCTCCTCGGTGTACCAGGTCTCGACAAGTTCGACGCTGTCGGTCTTGTCGCGGCCCGCGCGCTCGGTGAAGAAGCCGCGGCCCTGGCTCGACCAGGCGAAGTTGGGGATCTGCCGCTCCTCGAGCCAAGTGCGCCACTCGGCATCCGACGATGCGATGCAGCCCGGCCAGAGCGGCTTTTGCATCTCGGCGAGCGAGAAATTGTTCGAGAGGACGCCCGGTGCGGTCTTGCCGGTCTTTCTGGCATACGCGACGGCTTCGTCGAACCGCTCGCGCGTCCAGTTCGAACCACCGAACGGCCCGCGAATTCGGCCTTTCTGGACCTCGGCGTCCATGGCATCGACGAATTCACCGACGGGGATGTCGAGATTGTCGCGGTGCATGAAATAGACGTCGACATAGTCGGTCTTGAGCCGGTCGAGCGTCACGTCGAGCTGCTTGGCGATGACATCGGGGTAGCAGAGCGGGGAGTGCGCGCCCTTGCCGATGATGACCATATCCTCGCGCACGCCGCGCGAGGTGTGCCAGTCGCCCAGAAGCGTCTCGGTGATCCCGCCACCATAGATGAAGCCGGTATCGAAGGCGTTGCCGCCCTTTTCGTAAAAGGCATCGAGCAGGATCGAAACGCTCGAAAAGCTGCGGAAATCCTCAAAGCCGATGGCGACCTTGGAGATGGGGCGCTCAAGGCCGGGAATCTTGTGGCGCTTGATGGCGTCGGAGCGCTTTTCGAGCGGCTCGCCCTTGATCGTGGCGGTGCGCAGATTGGGCTTTTCGATCTCGTATTCGAGCCCGATGCTCGCGCGCCATTTGTCCATGACGCGCAGATTGGCGAGGCTGTCGGCGCGGGTCATGCCGGGATAAGCGAATTCCGTCTTCCCCGCCCGGATCGCTTCGCCGGCGGCGTCGACCTCGAAGGAATATAGCCAGCGGTCTTCCTTGACCTCGACCGTCTCGCGGCTGCCGTCGGGGCGGACGATCTCGATCAGCCCCGTGCCACCCTCGTGGCCGGAGGCGAACCAGAAGTCCTTGACCTCGATCCGGCCCGTGGTGCCGAGGATGCGCAGAACGTTGTCCTGGTTGAGCGAGACCGAGCACGAGACCTCGGCGACGATGCCGTTTTCGAACTTGAGGACGGCGGATGCCCATTCGTCGACGCCCGACTGACCCAGATGCCCCGAACCGGACACTTCGACGGGTTCGGAGACCCCTTTGCCGTCGACCGCGCCGGCGATCAGCCGGGCCATCGAGACCGGATAGCCGCCGACGTCGAGAATGCCGCCACCGGCGAGATCGTTGGCGTAGAGCCGGTGTTCGGGGTCGAATTTGGGCATGGCGAAGCCGAAGCTCGACTTGATCATGCGCACCTCGCCGATGGCGCCGGATGTGACAAGATCGACGATTTTTTTCGTCTGCGGATGCAGGCGGTACATATAGGCTTCGCCCATGAACGTGCCGGCCTTGAGCGCGGCATGGAACATGGCGTCCGCCTCGAAGGCGGAGAGCCCCATGGGTTTTTCGCACAGAACGTGCTTTCCCACTTCGGCCGCGCGAATGCCCCACTGGGCGTGATAGGGGTGCGGCACGGCGATGTAGACCGCGTCGATTTCGGGGTCATCGAGCAGGGCGTGATAGCCATCGACAATCCGCGCGCCAGGAAAGGCGTCGGCGAGCCCGGCGCGGCCGGGATTGCGCGTGGCGATGGCCGCGAGTTCCCCGGTCTCGGAATGCAGAACGCCACCGGCGAAGGCCTTGGCGATGTTGCCGGGTCCGAGGATACCCCAACGGATCTTCGGTGCTTGAGTCATTTGGTCGGGTCTTTCCTAAAGCAAGAGGGTTATTTCAGCCGCGTCCCGTCGCCATCGAAGAGATAGACGCGGGCAGGCGGAATGGCGACCGTGATCTCTTCACGGCCGATCTCGGCACGCGATTCCTCGCGTTCGATGATCAGTTGTTCGGTTGCGGTGTTGGCGTAGATATAGCTCGTCGCGCCAAGATGCTCGGCAACGTCGATCTTGAGCGTGAGCTTGGAGCCTTCGGCATTTTCGTCGCCGAAATGCTCGGGGCGCAGGCCAAGGGAGACGTCATCGCCGGGCTTGAGTGCGTTTGTTATGGGGACGGTCAAACGGGCCCTGCCCTGGTTGACCAGTTCAAGGGTCGCGGTGCCCCCGCCGGCTTCGACGACCTTGGCGGCCATGAAGTTCATGCGCGGGGAGCCGACGAAACCGGCGACGAACTGATTGGCCGGGTCGTCGTAAAGGTCGAGCGGGGCGCCGATCTGTTCGATCCGCCCGTCGCGCAGGACGACGATCTTGTCGGCCAGCGTCATCGCTTCGATCTGGTCGTGGGTGACGTAGATCATCGTGGTGCCGAGTTCGGCGTGGAGCCGCGCGATTTCGACGCGCATCTGCACGCGCAGTTCGGCGTCGAGGTTCGAGAGCGGTTCGTCGAAGAGAAAGACCTGGGGTTCGCGCACGATGGCCCGTCCGATGGCCACGCGCTGGCGCTGACCGCCCGAGAGCTGGCGCGGGCGGCGGTCGAGCAATTGTTCGATCTGCAGGATCTCGGCGGCCTTGTCGACGCGGCGTTTTGTGTCGGCCTTGTCGTTGCCCGTCATTCTCAGCCCGAAGGAGAGGTTTTGAGCGACCGTCATGTGCGGGTAGAGCGCGTAGGATTGGAACACCATGGCGATACCGCGGTCGGCAGGCTCGACATCGTTGACGGTCGTCCCGCCGATGGCGATCTCGCCTTCGGAGATATCCTCGAGCCCGGCGATCATGCGCAGCAGGGTGGATTTTCCGCAGCCCGAGGGGCCAACGAAGACGACGAACTCGCCGTCCTTGATGTCCATATCCGCGCCGTGGATCACTTCGACCGATCCGAAGCGCTTCTTGACGCCTTTAAGCGTTACGCCTGCCATTGGCACCCTCCCTTATTTGATGGCGCCGGCGGCGATGCCGGCCACGAAATGGCGTTGAAGGAGAACGAAGACGACCAGCATGGGGGCGGTGAGGATCACCGCGCCGGTCATGATGCCGCCCCAGGAGACCCGCGTCACCCCGATGAGCGAACCCAATGCGACGGGCGCGGTCATCATGTCGGGGCGGTTGTTGATGAGCAAGGGCCAGAGATAATTGTTCCAGCTTGCGAGGAACAGGATGATGCACAGTGCGGCGATGGTCGGGCGCGCCATGGGCATCGCGACGCGCAGAAATATCTGCCATTCCTTCACGCCTTCGACCCGCGCGGCGTCGAAGAGTTCGCCGGGCATCATGGAGAACGCCTGGCGCATGAAGAGCACGCCGAGCGCGTTGAAAAGGGGCGGCACGATCAGCGCGAACCAGGTATTGGCGAGCCCGAATGTGCGCGCGACCATGATGAATTGCGGGATCACCACGACGAAATAGGGCAGCGTCAGCGTTCCGAGGATTATGCCCAGAACGACGCCCTTGCCCACGAAGTGGTAACGCGCGAGCGCCCAGCCGGCCATCGACGTGAGGAGCACCGAGGTCACCGTATAGACGATGGCGACGACGACCGAGACGAAGACCGTGCGCAGAAAACCGGTATCGGCCTCGAGCAACTGGAAGTTGGTCCAGAACTGGTCGGACGGAATAAGATTGATCGTGGGCGAGAAGATGCCGTTTTCGGGCATGGTGGAAAAGACCACCATCATCCAGATCGGGAAGAGCCATATGAGCGCGAGCGGCACGAGCACGGCGTGGAGCGCGATGGTCCGATAGAGCGTCGCGGCGGATTTCGATCTCATTTGGGATCCCTCCCGAGCCAGAGATTGAGCACGGAGATGATGACCGCCAGCGCGGCGATGGTGTAGGCGACCGCCGAGGCGTAGCCGAAGTTCAAAACCGTGAAGCCCTGCCGGTAGAGGAAGAGCCCCAGCGTCTCCGTCGCCCCGCCCGGACCGCCGCGGTTGGTGATGAGGAATGGTTCGGCGAAAAGCTGCATGGTGCCGATGACCGAGAGCACGACGCAGACGAGGATGATGGGCTTCAAAAGCGGAAGTGTGATGAAGAAGAACTGCTTGGTCTTGGAGACCTTATCGAGCGTCGCGGCCTCGTAAACGTCCTCGGGGATCGTTTGCAGACCCGAGAGGATGATGATGGCGTTATACCCGACCCAGCGCCAGGTGACGGCCATGATGATGAGCGCCATTGCGGCCGTGGGGTTGGAAAACCAGGAGACCGGCGGGATGCCGACCACACCGATGATCTTGTTGACGACGCCGAAATCGGTGTTGAACATCAGGCGGAACACCGCGGCATAGGCGACTTCGCCGACGACCACGGGCGCGAAGAACGCAAAACGCATGATGCCGCGGGCGCGCAGCAGGTGCGAATTCAAGAGCACCGCGAGGAGCGTCGCGAGCGCGATCATCACCGGCACCTGGATGACGAGGATGATGAGGGTATTTTTGAGCGCGTTGGCGAAGGCCGGGTCGATGACCAGCCGGCCCCAATTGATGGTGGGGTTGAACGTCCAGGGCTGGATGCGGGTCGAGAGGAAGGAGAGGTAGAACGAATAGAGGATCGGCCAGATCCAGAACCCGGCGAAGATCAAGAGATACGGCGCCAGAAATCCGTAGGCCGTCCGCGAACGCACGCGCATCGTTTTGTCCTCCTCCTCAAGCGAAATCCGGCGCGCGGGCGTCCTCTCGTCCGCGCGCCGGATGCGTGGTCAGTTCGCGACCGGCAGCCCGGTCACCAGCGCGATCTGGCCGGCGGCATCGTCGAGCGCGGCTTGAGCGCTCTCATACCCGCCATTGAGATACTGCGTCTGGACCGCGCGCATGACCCCGTCGGCGTCGCCGAAGAAGGGCGTGCCGCGGCTCGGGACGACATCGTCGAGCGTGCCGAGAATATCGACCCAGACCGCCTGATCGCCCCAGAAGGGGAGGGGTTCGCTAACATAGGGATCGTCGAGGGCGGAGAGCAGCGAGGGCACGAGACCGTATTCGCGCAGCATGGTCACCTGACCTTCATTGGTGCCGAGGGTATAGTTGACATAGGCCCAGGCCGCTTCGGGATTGTTCGTGGCCGAGGTGATGGCGAGCGATGAACCGCCGAGGTTCGCCGCGTGCGGGCCGTCTTCGGTCATCGAGGGCATGAGGTATACGCCCCAGAGCCCGGCCTGATCCTCGGGCGCGGTCGAGCGGATGGTGCCTTCGTACCAGCCGCCATAGAGCTGCGAGGCGACGGTGCCGGCGTTGTTGGACTGGATCTTTTCGTTCCAGTCGGCGGCGGTGATGAGCCCCGCGTTGACCATTTCGCCAACCTTTTCGAGCGCTGCAACGCAGCCGGGCTGGGCGACGGTGATGGCCGCACCGTCCTGGGCGAAGTAGCCGCAGCCCTGCTCGTTGGCGAGCATGCGGAACCATTCGGTGTCGCCGTTGAGATCCGCCTGCGCCATGACGACGCCGGGATTGGCTTCCATTACCGCTTCGCCGGCCGCGATGAAATCGTCCCAGGTCGAGATCGAGGCGGGGTCGACGCCGGCGTTTTCATAGAAGTCGCGGCGGTAGAACATGGCCACGGGTCCGGAATCCCAAGGCATGGCATAGGCCTTGTCGCCGACCTCGAGTTCGATGCGCTTGAAGTCGGGGAAGGCCGAAGCGACATCCTCGGAATAGCCGAGTGTCCGCAGGTCGACAAAACAGTCGGGGAACTGGGCCCAGAAGATTTCGGCTTCGTGATTTTCGATCGAAACGATATCGGGCAGGCCGGAGCCGCCCGCGGCGCAGCCGGCGAGGAGCCGGTCGAAAACCTGCTGGTTGCCGAGATCTTCCACCGTCACCGAGACGTCCGGATACTGGGCGTTGAACCCTTCGATCACGGATTCGAGCGAGGAAGCGGCAATGTTCCAGCTCCAGATGGTGAGTTCGCCCGATTGGGCGCTCGCGCCGGTCGCCGACATGGCGACGCCAAGCGCCAACCCCGTGCAGATCACTTTGGTGCGCATTTGAAGTCCTCCCTTTTTCATTTGCCCGGGTGCCGGGCCAAACCTAAACTAGCAGTTTGGAGATCGGCGTCTCGCAATAAGGGAAGGGGGAGTCGTTGGATCGTAAGATTGGTGGGAAGCGGTACTGGGACCCGCGCCTGAGCACGGTGGAGCGGGTGCCCAACCGTTTGTTCGTCAGCCATGAGCAGCCCGGCATCATGGCCACGGCGCATTGGCACGCGCAGGTCGAAATCAACTATGTCTTTGCCGGTACGGTCGATTATCAGATGCAGGGGCATGGCGTGCATCTTGCGCCAGGCGATCTGTGCCTGTTCTGGGGCGGGCTGCCCCACAGGGTCGTCGACACCAGCGACGATGCTTTCTACATCGCGATCCATCTGCCGCTTTTGCACTTTTTCCGGCTGCGGTTGCCCGAAGACATCCAGCAACGGCTGATGCTGGGCGGGACGCTGCTGACGCGGCAGCGCGATCCGAGCGACGATGGAAATTTTGCCCGATGGTCGGGGTATCTGCGCTCTGAGAATGCGGCGCGGGTCGAACACGCGATCGATGAGGTGCTCTTGCGCATTGAGCGGATCCAGTTCGACAGCTATTGCCTTTTGGAGGCCGAGACCGAACCCCATACGCCGCTCGAGGCACCGGACCGGCAGAGCTTCCACAATATCGGGCGGATCTGTTCGTTCGTGGCTGCGAATTTCAGGCACGATATCGATTCAAACGATATTGCGTCTTCGGCCGATATCCACCCCAAATACGCGATGAATGTGTTCAAGAAATCCACCGGCATGACGCTCAACGAGTATGTGAGCCTCCTGCGGCTCTCCTACGCGCAAGCGCTTTTGCATCAGGATGACATGAGTGTCCTGCAGGTGGCGATGGACAGCGGGTTCGGCTCGCTATCGGCGTTCAATGCGAGTTTCCGCAAGCTTGCGGGGATGAGCCCGAGCGATTTCCGCCGGGCTCTACGTACCCGCCCCGGGCTGGGCGCAAGCCTGCTGGCTCACGATGCAGGCACAACGCATTGAGGTGGTTCGTGTTGCTGTCCGGAAAGGGCTGGTGCCGCTTGCGTGACTCGAACACGCGACCCCATCATTACGAATGATGTGCTCTACCAACTGAGCTAAAGCGGCCCACAGGGCGAGCCGGCGGGAAAATGCCGACCGGTACGATTGCCCGCGTCTTTTACTGATGCGGGCGGTTTTGCGCAAGGGCCGAGAACGGCCTTGCGCGCACTTTCTTTTGCCCCGGCCGCTAGCCCGTCGAGGCCGAGGCCGACAAGGTTCGCTCGCCTTTGGGCGCTGCTTCGATCGACTTGGAGGGTTCGGTGGGATCGGGCTGGTTCGCAGGCCGGTGAGTCTCCAGTGCCCGATGGGTGTGCGCGGTGACCGGGACTTTCCATTCGAACGCGTCGAGGCGACCGGTGACGGGGGAGACCGGTGCCCATTCGTCGCTCGTCGTGCCGTCAGCGGTCCAGGTGGGGTCCCGGGGCGCGTTTACGGCGCGGGCCAGCCATTCGCGGGCCTTGCCCTGGTCGCCCGACTGGCCCTCCTCGATTTCGGCCATCAAGAGGCAAATCTGCTGGGTGGGTTCGTTGGCGGCGAAGGGCGCGAGTGTGTTGCGCGCCAGTGCCCATTCATAGGCGTCGATTGCAGCGCGGGCGAGCACCATCGCCGCCGCGCGGTCCTCGCCCGGTGCCTCGACGAGGGCGCGGATGCGCTTGAGGCGTTCGACGGCGGAGGCGCCGGGTTTGACGTGGGCATAAAGCGTAGCGACGTCGGGATGACCCGTCGCGCGCCAGACGCGCCGGAGGATGCCCGAGGCGCGGCGGGTGTCGCCGCGGTTGATGTAGATGCGCGCAGCGATCAGCGCTGCGGGAGGGAAGTTGGGGATCGACTTGAGGGCGCCGAGGCTATGTTCAAGGGCGGCGTCGGGCGCGGTTTCCTCAAGCGTTCCCGCGAGCGCAGTCTGGAGGATGCCCTGCCGGCGTTTTTTGTCGGCCCGCTGGGCACGCGTATGGGCGGGCAGCGAGCCGGACATGTCGAGCGCTTCGGCCCACGCGCCCTTTGCGGCCAGGTCTTCGAAGACCGCCTGGCCGGCCCAATCGAGCGAAGGGGAGAGCACCAGCGCCTTACGGGCAAAGGTGAGCGCCGCGTTGGGACGGTTCTGGGCGACGGCTTGCTCGTGAAGTCCGGCAAGGGCGGCGATCGCGGTCTTGGGGTTGGAGATGAGCGCGCGGTAGTGCTCGCGGGCAGCGGCCAGATCTCCCAGCGCCAGTTCGGCGCGCGCCTCGAGCAATTGCGCGGCGGCGTTTTCGGGGAGCTTGGATCGTGCATCCCGGGCGAGGCTGCGGGCCTTTGTGAGTTCGCCGGCCTGAAGCGCGATCAGGCCGTCCGAGAGCGCTTCGACGCCCGCATCGTAGCGGCGACGGGCGGTATGGCGTGCGATGGTTTTCGGGGCTGCGAGAATGCGCCGGACAATGGCCCACGCGATTATCGTCAGCACCATGAGCGCAATCAGCGCGCCGATGGCCGTGCCGATACCCGGCTCGAGCCGGTAATTTCCGACATCGATCCGGACAGTGCCGGGCAAGGCGATGAGCCATGCGGCGCCCAATGCAAGAACGAGGCTCAGGGCGAGGTATACGACAAGGCGGGTCATTGCGCGGCCTCTCCTATGCCATTGGTTGCGTCACGGGCGGCTTCGAGCAGGTCTCGTGCAGAGAGCGCGGCGGTGGTTTTTTCCACGACGGGCGCCGCCACCTCCCGCATCGGGTCGGGCAAGGCGGTCAAGGCCGCGCGTGCTGCCGCGAGATCGCCGTTTTCGAGCGCCGCCTCGGCGCGGGCAAGGAGCGCGTCGGGCGAATTGCCGGCGACGTCACCGGCCGGGCGCAGGGCGATGGCCGATTGTGCCTGGCTCATCAGCGTTTCGAAGATTCCGGCATCGGGGTCGTGCGGTCGTGCGGCGAGAAGTTCGGGCATCAGCGCGCGTAGTTCGGCGTCTATGGCCTCCGTCGACGAAATTCCCGTGGCGCTTGCTGCGCGGACCGTTTGCGGGATCTGGAGATTGGGCAGGACGGCTTCGAGATCCGCCAACGAGGCCGCAAAAGGGTCTCCGGCGGCGATTGTCCGCTCGAGCGTGGCGATGATCCCCGGGATCTGGGCGAAGCGGTCGCGCTCTGCCGTTATCTCGGCGACTTCGGGCTGATCGGCGAATGCCGATTCGAGTTCGGCAACGCGCGCCTCGAGGCCCTGGAGGTCAGCGGTCATGCCGGTTGCCGAAGGGACAAGGTTGCCCAAATCGCCCTCAACGGCATCGATCCGGCTTTGGAGTGAGGCGATGTCCGACCCGATCTGGGTGGCGTCAGGGCCCGAGGCGCCCGCGCTGACAGCGTTGACCGCGTTGGCGAGTTCATCCACCCGCGCAGAAAGAGCTTCCAAATCCGATTGGGCAACCGGGGCGGACTGGGCAAGTCCAGTCACATCGGTTTCGAGCGATTGGAGACGCGTATCGAGGTCGCCGATCCGGGTGTCGGCCTGGCCGCTGTCATTTGTGACGCCGGACAGGGCCGATTCGAGATCGGCGATACGCGATTCGATTGCCGCGGTGGCGCCGGTATCGGGTTCAGGCGTCGGCCAGAAGCCGAATACCGCCAGTCCATAGGCGAGCGCGAAACCAAGGGCCGCGCCGCCGAGACCGGTTGCGGCAAGGGCTCCGGCGCCGAGCGCGTTCGTGCTCGGCTTGCCACCTGACCGGGACCGTGCGCTATCGGCCTTGGGTTTTTGCGCCTGTGCCGTTTCGGTCTTGGATTTCTCCGACCCGGCTTTCGGAGCGGCCGTGCCGGAGGTCCGGGATGTTTCCGGGCCGCCGCCGCTGGCTGGGCGCGACGCCGACGCTTTTTCGCCCGCTTTGGTTTCCGTGGCGCCGGATGCGCCTTCGGCGCGCGGCTCGCCCTCGTCCACGCTCCCAGCCTCGCGCGCTTTTGCGTCGATGATCGGGGGTTTGACCGGGCCGGGTTTCTTGTCCGCCATTTATGAAAAGCCTCTTGCAAGCATTACGAAGGGGGCCTCGTCATCATGGCCTGATTTGCTCGCGGGCAAAAGCCAGCGCGAGGGTTTCCATGGCCTCGCCATTGGGTTCATCGGCGAGTGAGATACGCAGGAAATGGCTTTCCACCAGCGGTTCGGCGCAGGATTCGGAAATGCACAGTGCTTCGAGACGGGTTCGCACGGGCGCGAAATCTCTGCCTTCGCAAAGTCTCGCAAATACCACCGCAGTGCGGCGTGAATAAAACAGTGCCCCGGCGATTTCGCCATCCATAAGGCGCTTGAGCGCAGCCGGCGGGAACGCGGATACCGCCACCATTTCGTAAAGCACGTGGGTTTCGACCGGGATACCGGAAGTGGACAGAAGTCCCGCGAGATCGCCGCTCTGATGGTGCGCGGCAGGGTAGAAGACCGGTCCAGGGGGCTTGTTTGCCGCGATCAGGTGGGCCAGGTCGTGCAGCGTGCCGCCAGCGCTATGAACGTTGGTAAAGCCGGCCAATTCGGCTTCGCGGGCGGTCTGGTCGCCGACGGTGTAGAGCGGGCGGCCGCGGAGGATTTCAAAGCCCGGCTGCTCGCTCAAAAAGCGGATGGCGTTGGCACTGGTGGCGGCGGTTGCCACCATAGCATCCAGCGCCGGCAGCGCGGTGCCGCTGGGCTTTGCCTCGAGCATGGGCGCAATGGCGCAGTCGATGTCGAGCGCGCGCAGGTGCGCGGCGGTGCGGTCGGCATCGGGCTGCGGTCGGGTTATGAGCAGGACCGGGGCCATGGGCACTCCCTTGCCGGTTAAGTCCGTTTGAGCGTATCGAGAAAATCGGCGCCCGCTTCGGCCTTGAGTTTCTCGCCGAGGGCGTGGCCAAGGGCACGGGCCTCCGTGGCATCGCCAACGACTTCATCTTCGAAGGCCTCCTTGCCGTCGGGCGAGAGGATCTGGCCAAAGAGCGTCAGCCTTGCGCCTTCCAGCGTCGAGAACGCGGCGATCGGGGTCTTGCACGAACCGTCGAGCGTATCGAGAAAGGCCCGTTCGGCGCTGACGCGGGTTGCCGTTTCGGCGTGATCGAGCGCGGCGACGAGTTCAGTGACGCGGGTGTCGTTCGCGCGGGTTTCGATGCAGATGGCGCCTTGCGCCGGGGCGGGCGGAAAATCCCTCGTGTCGAGGATGAGCGTCGCGCGGTGCGCTTCGCCAAGCCGGTTGAGGCCGGCGAGCGCGAGAAGCGTCGCGTCGGCGACGCCGTCGGCGAGCTTTTTGAGGCGGGTCGCCACATTGCCCCGGAAGTCGACGGTCCGGAAATCGGGCCGGAGGCGCTTGAACTGGGCGCCGCGGCGCAGCGACGAGGTTCCGATCTTCGCGCCTTCAGGCAGGTGGTCGGGGCTCCTGGCGATCAGCGAGATGAACGCGTCGCGAACGTCCTCGCGCTCGAGGAAAGCCGAGAGCACCATACCTTCGGGCAGGTGCGTCGGCATGTCCTTGGCCGAATGCACGGCGAGGTCGATCTCGCCGTCATAAAGCGCCTTTTCGATCTCTTTGGTGAAAAGGCCTTTGCCGCCGACCTCCGACAGGGGCCGGTCCTGGATCATGTCGCCGCTTGTCCTGATCACCTTGATGGCGATGGTGTCGAGCCCCAAGCCGTGGGCGGCGGCGAGCTTATTGCGGACCTCTTCGGCCTGGGCGACGGCGAGCGGGGACCCGCGGGTGCCGATGGTGATAGATTGCAAAGTGGCCTCGTCCTACTTAAGAGATCAGATACATGGCGCATTGGCTCAATGCGTTTTGTATTGAATGATAACGCGTTAACGCGACCCAAGGCCAGAGTCAGAACGCCGCAATGGACAATCCCGCCCTCATCCTCGGCATCGAAACCAGCTGCGACGAGACTGCGGCGGCAGTGGTGCGGCGCGATCCCGACGGGTCGGGAACGATCGTCTCCAACGTCGTGCGCTCGCAGATTGCCGAGCACGAGGCGTTTGGGGGCGTGGTGCCCGAACTGGCGGCGCGCAGCCATGTTATTCATCTCGACGCGATTATCCAAGCGGCGCTCGATGAGGCCGGGGTCGGGTTTGACGATCTTTCGGCGATCGCCGCGACAGCGGGACCGGGGCTCATCGGAGGGGTGCTGGTGGGGCTGACGACGGCCAAGGCGTTGTCGAGCGCGACCGGTAAGCCCTTGATCGCAATCAATCATTTGGAAGCGCATGCGCTGACGGCGCGGCTGACGGATGGGGTCGAATTTCCCTATCTGATGCTGCTGGTGTCCGGCGGGCATTCGCAATTTGTGCTGGTCAAGGGTGTCGGATCGTATGAGCGCTGGGGCACGACGATCGACGATGCGCTTGGAGAAGCCTTTGATAAGGCTGCGAAATTGCTGGGGCTGGGGTATCCGGGCGGGCCGGCGGTGGAGGCTGCGGCGGCCTCGGGGGATGGAACGCGGTTTGCTTTGCCGCGGCCGTTGCTCAAGGAAGACCGGCTGGACTTCTCGTTTTCGGGGCTGAAAACGGCGCTGCGGTTGGCGGCGGAATCGGTGGCTCCGGTCAATTCGCAAGATATTTCAGACCTTTGTGCGAGCTTTCAGGCGGCGGTGACGGACATCGTTGCGGCGCGGTCGCGCAAGGCGCTGGAGCGGTTTTCCGCCCGTTTTCCGGGTTTTCCGGCGCGGTTCGTGGTGGCCGGAGGGGTCGCGGCGAACCGGGCGATCGGGGCGGCCTTGCGGGACGTTGCCGACGCCGCGGGCGCTCATTTGATCGTGCCGCCGCCGGCGCTTTGCACCGATAACGGGGCCATGGTGGCGTGGGCGGGGGCCGAGCGGTTCGCGCTTGGGGTCAGGGACGATTTCGGTGTCATCGCGCGGCCACGATGGCCCCTCGATGAAACAATCGTGGAGGCGACAGCGTGAGCCGGGTGCATGTCGTCGGAGCGGGGGCCTGGGGCACGGCACTGGCGCAGGCCGCGGCGTTTGCGGGGCATGAGGTCCGGCTTTTTGCACGCGATCGGGATTCAGCGCGCGACGTGACGCTGAATCATCGATTGACGCGTTATCTGGGCGATATCGATCTGGCGCCGTCGCTGGTCGCCTATTCGGACTACTCGGCGTTCGAGGGCGCCGACCTTATCCTCATGGTTGTCCCCGCGCAGGCAACGCGCGCCACGCTCGAGGCCATCGGACCCGAACGCCTGGCGGGTCTGCCGGTGGTTTTGTGCGCGAAAGGATTCGAGGCGGGGACAAACCGGCGTCAGAGCCAGGTTCTCTCCGAGGCCGCGCCCGGGGCCGAGCCGTTCGTCCTCTCGGGCCCGAGCTTTGCCCATGACGTGGCGAGCGGGAGGCCGACGGCGGTGACGCTTGCGGGGCCCGATATCGGGCGCGCGGAGGCGGTTGCGTCGCTCCTGGCGAGCCGGAGCTTCCGGCCCTATGCGAGCGACGATCTTGTCGGGGTCGAGCTTTGCGGCGGCCTGAAGAACGTCTATGCGCTCGGCTCCGGGGCGATCGAGGGGGCCGGGCTGGGGCTCTCGGCGCGCTCGGCGTTCCTGGCGCGGGCCTTTGCCGAACTCGGGCGGCTGATCGGCGCGATGGGCGGGCAGGAGGCAACGCTCGGGGGGCTTGCGGGGATCGGCGATCTGGCGCTCAGTTGCACGTCGGACGCCTCGCGCAACTATCGGTTCGGGGTGGCGCTCGGGGAAGGCGCCAGCGTTGCCGAGATCCGGGCGCGCGGGATCGGGCTTGCCGAGGGGGTCTATACCGCGCCGGTGGCGCAGGCGCTCGCCGAAGCGTTCGGCATCGACGCCCCGCTCGTTCATGCGGTCAATCTTGCGCTTTCGGGCGCCGAGGATATTTCCGCGATCGTCCACATGCTCATGACCCGTCCGCTCAAACGTGAAGGATAACCAGCGATGCTCTTTGCCGTCAGTGCTCTCGACAAACCCGAATCCCTCGACCTGCGCCTGGCGACGCGCCCGGCGCACCTTCAATTCTGGGAGGAGAACGACGCCGCGCTGGTTCTGGCCGGGCCCTATCTTGGCGCCGACGAGAAGCCCTGCGGGTCGTTGCTCGTCGTCAAGGCGGAAAGCCGCGAGGCGGCCGCGGCGCTGATGGAGAAGGATCCTTACGCGGCGGCGGGGCTCTTTCAATCGATCGATATCCGGCCCTGGAACTGGGCCCTCAAACGTCCGGAGGATATCTAAGTGGCATACTGGCTGTTCAAGTCCGAGCCCGAGACCTGGGGCTGGCACCATCAGGTGGAAAAGGGCGCACCCGAGGAATGGAACGGGGTGCGCAATTATCAGGCGCGCAACAACATGCGCGAGATGAAGAAGGGCGAACTGGGGTTCTTCTATCACTCGGTGAAGGAGAAGGCCGTCGTGGGGATCGTCAGGGTCGCCAACGAGGTCCATCCGGATTCCACCACCGACGATCCGCGCTGGGAGTGCGTGGATGTCGAAGCGGTGAAGTCTTTCGAAAGGCCCGTGACGCTCGACGAGATCAAGGCGCACCCCAAGCTTGGGGATATGGTGCTCGTCAACAATTCGCGGCTTTCGGTGCAGCCGGTTTCCGAGGCCGAGTGGAAGATCATCTGCGAATTGGGGGGCGTGAAGCCTTAGTCCCTTCTGGGCATTGGAAAAAATCCCTCGGCACAGCCGCGTGCTGCGTTACAATGACGCAGGCGCGAATCAGGGGCGTGCGTGGGGTGCGCCGGCGCCGCGCTGCGTGAGGGGAAAATTCAGATGGGAATAACGCATTTCGACGTCAACTGGCTGGCGGTGATCCTTGCGACGGTCGCCTCGATGGCGCTGGGCGCGGCCTGGTACATGATACTGTCCAGGCAGTGGATGGCCGCGGCGGGGATCACCGAGGACGACATCAAATCGGGAAGCTCTGTCACCCCGTTCGTATGGGCGACGGCATGCCAGCTCGTCATGGCCTATTTTCTGGCGCTTCTTACGCCGGTGATCATGGGTGACACGACGGTCTACAATGCCGTCTTGATCGGTATCCATATGTGGGTCGGGTTCATCGTTACCTCGATGATCCTCAACCACCGGTACCAGGGCAAGCCCTGGTCGCTGTCGGTTATCGACGGCGGGTATCTTCTGGGCGTCGTGATCGTACAGGGGATCGTGCTGGGGCTTTTGGGCTAAAACCAGGCCGGTCGGACAAGAAAGGCGGCCCCGGGGCCGCCTTTTTCGTGCAAAGGGCGAACCCGGTCAGTGCCGGAAATGGCGCATGCCGGTGAAGACCATGGCGAGGCCGGCCTTGTTGGCCGCCGCGATCACTTCCTCGTCGCGGATCGAGCCGCCGGGCTGGATGACGGCAGTGGCCCCCGCTTCGATCAGGGCTTCGAGGCCGTCGGCGAAGGGGAAGAAGGCATCCGAGGCGACGACCGAGCCTTCGGTCAGGGCGCCCTTGAGCTTTGCCGCCTTTGCGGCGTCCTTGGATTTGCGGTGTGCGATGCGCGCGGAATCGACACGGCTCATCTGGCCCGCGCCAATACCGACGGTGGCGCCGTCCTTGACGTAGACGATGGCGTTCGACTTCACGTGCTTGGCGACTTTGGCCGCGATCAGGAGGTCGCGCATTTCCGCTTCGGTCGGCTGGCGCTCCGTGACGACCTTCAAGTCGCAATCCTCGGCGTTCTTGTTGTCGCGAGTCTGCACCAGAAGCCCGCCGGCCACCGATTTGACGGTCAGTCCGTCGGATTTGGGGTCGGGCAGGGCGTCGGTCAGAAGCAGGCGCAGGTTCTTTTTGGCCTCGATGATGGCGATCGCCTCGTCGGAGGCACCCGGGGCGATGATCACCTCGGTGAAGAGCTTGACGATCTCGGTGGCGATCTCTTCGGTGAGCGGGCGGTTGAGCGCCACGATGCCGCCGAAGGCGGAGACGGGATCACACAGGAGCGCGGCCTTGTAGGCTTCCACAAGGGTCTTGCCCTCACCGACGCCGCACGGATTGGCGTGCTTGATGATGGCCACCGCGGCGGATTTTTCCGGATCGAATTCGGCAACGAGCTCGAAGGCCGCGTCGGTGTCGTTGATGTTGTTGTACGAGAGCTGCTTGCCCTGGACCTGGGTGGCGGTGGCGACGCCGGGGCGGTCCGATCCGTCGGTGTAGAACGCCGCCCACTGGTGCGGGTTTTCGCCGTAGCGCATTTCCTGGCGGAGCTTGCCGGGGAAACTGCGCCAGGTGAGGTCCGGGGTTTCCAGCGTCCGGGCGAACCAGTTGGAAATCGCCGCGTCGTAGGCGGCGGTGCGCGAGTAGGCCTTGGCCGCGAGCTTCTGGCGCGCGGGGTAGGGCACCTCGCCCTTGTCCTTGAGTTCCTCGAGAACGAAGGCGTAGTCGTCGGGATCGACGATGACGGTGACGTCGCCGTGGTTCTTGGCCGCGGCGCGGATCATGGCGGGGCCGCCGATATCGATGTTTTCGATGACCGTGTCGTAATCGGCGCCCGATTTCACCGTCTGGGCGAACGGGTAGAGGTTCACCACAACCAGATCGATGGGGGAAATGTCGTGGATGCGCATGGCGCTTTTGTGCGCTTCGTTCGAGCGGATGCCCAGAAGGCCGCCGTGGACCTTGGGATGGAGCGTCTTGACGCGGCCGTCCATGATCTCGGGAAAGCCGGTGACCTCGGAGATGTCGATGACGGGCAGGCCGGCATCGGCCAGCGCCTTGCGCGTGCCGCCGGTCGAGACGATTTCGACGCCCATGCGGGAGAGGCTGGAGGCGAAATCGACAATGCCGGTCTTGTCGGAGACCGACAGCAGGGCCCGTTTGATCTTGAGGTTCGCGGTCTGCGCCATTCGTGTCACATCCTGGATAGCGGGTCTTTGGGGGAGGATGCCGCGCTCGCTAGCACGGAATGAGCGAAAGGGAAACCGGAAGACGACAAAGGACGGGGCGTATGCGCGCCGCTATTGCCGCGTGAAGACCCATGCGATTTCGGTATCGGGCCGCGCCGGGCCCGAAAGCACGATCTGACGGGTTTTGACGAGCCCGAAATGGGCCGAATGCCGGACACTTTCCTCGATATCGGCGCGGGCGCCCTCCCAAAGGAAGGCCCAGGTCGGGCCGGACTTGAAAACGAGCCGGATAAGATCCTCGCCATCGGCGCGATCGATAGCGACGTCGGGCGCGAGATGGAAGCGGATGATGGCGTCGCCCTGGCGGTGATGGCGCCGGGACGCAGCGAGCAGGCGGTCCTGCCCAACGAGCGTGTGCCCGCCGCCCAAAAGGGTCAGCGAGCGGACGATATCGAGGCCGTAGCGGTTGCGATACGCGCTGGAGCGCATCTCGATCGCGCAGTCCTCGGGCGAGACCGTCATCTGCGTCGTACCGCGGGGGCGCAGTATGGAGCCGCGCAGGCTGCCGCCGGAGAGCGATGCGTTCGAGAGATCGTCGATCGTCGGAGCGGAGTGCGCGGAGGTGTGGCGGAAGAGGTTGCGGCTTTCGGGCAGTTGGGCGGGTGCGGGTCCGCAATTGCCCACGATCAGCGCGCCGTGGCTCGAAAACTCGAAGCTCAGCCCGCCCGCATGGGCGCTCTGGGCAAACTGGGCCGGCGGCACGAGCCCGCTGTCGGCGACGAGTTTGCCGGAGCCGTCGACAAGAATGCCATAGCCGCCGCAGCTGCCCGTGCCGTTGCCGCGGGCGCCGGACTGCGCGGCGATGGAGAGGACCAGTTCGACCGGGGCCTGGCCGCAGCCATTCATATAGGCCGGCTCGCGGGTGCCGAGGACGAGCCGGTCGAGCGCGCGCTGCATGATTTCCACCCTTGCGCCGACGGCGGCGGAGAGGTCTTGCCGGCGCTGGCTTAAAAGCTGGCTGACGGGGATCAGTTCGGTCAGGATCTGGATCTGCGCGAAGGGGTTGCGCGACCGGTGCAAGCCGTCGGCGTCGAGCTGGGCGTTGAGTTCGGCCTCGAGCCGGGCGAGGAATCTTTCGGTGTCCGGATCGTCTTCGGACGCGCTCAATGCGGCGCCGGCCATGGCGATCTGGGCCATCAGGCGCGGGAGGGGATCGGGCTCGAGCGGCGCCCGCACGACGAGGGACTGGAGCTGGACGGCGAGGGCCCGGTTGATGGTGCGAATCTGGTCGGGATTGGCGCCCTCGGTCAGAAGCGCATAGTTCTTGAGCCAGTTGAGAACACGCCGGGCGGTGACAAAGAGCGACCAGGTCTCGCGGTCGAAACCGCCATACCGTCCGATCCAGTCCATGACGAGGGTGCGGGCAAACCGGCGCTGGCCTGGGTCGCGCAAATCCCGGAAATGGCGCAGCCAGCCGAAGCTGTGGAGATCGGCCAGCCAGTCCGCGGCGTCGGTTTCGATGGCAAATGGAGAGACGCCGTGCGTATCGATGAAACGCGCGCCCAAGAGGTATTTGCCTTCCATCATTTCGACGATGGTCTGGGCGTCGGCGGAGCGGAAATCGGTGAGGCGTCCG
The DNA here is from genome assembly GCF_021166475.1 of Pelagibacterium xiamenense. Classification (GTDB taxonomy): domain Bacteria; phylum Pseudomonadota; class Alphaproteobacteria; order Rhizobiales; family Devosiaceae; genus Pelagibacterium; species Pelagibacterium xiamenense. The sequence continues at coordinate 35,851 of NZ_JAJOYS010000001.1, read as the reverse complement.
GTGAACGCGCGTGCGGGAGCGCCGGACCAGGTCCAGGCAAAAAGCGGGTTGGTGACAACCCGGTCCGCGACGGAGAGCGCCATCCGCCGCAGAGCAAAACGCAAAACTTCCAACACGCCCTCAGGCCCCATAGATACTCGCAACTTACGAACTTATCATCAATGGACCGTTAACCACACCCTAAAGCACCGCGACACTTAACAACCGGATCGCAAGGTGTCAGGCGGCGGTAAACCGGGCAATGAAGAAGCCGTCGAGGGTACCGCCGGCGGGGCCGGGGACGGCGAGGCCGGGATGGGTGCGGACGGTTCCGTCGGGGCGGATCGGGGAGGCCCAACCATCGAGTTCGGCTGGGGCGACGGGTGCGAGGGTGAGGCCGGAGTGGGTCTTGAGCGCCCAGGCTGCCTGGTCCTCGCCTTCCTCGGGCTCGAGCGAACACACGCAATAAATGAGCGTGCCGCCAGGGGCGAGCAGGGTGAGTGCGTGGGCGATCAGGTCGCGCTGAAGGGCGACGCGGCCGTTCACGCCTTGCTGATCACGGGAGAGGAGGACGTCGGGGTGGCGGCGGAAAGTGCCGGTGGCCGAGCACGGCGCGTCGAGGAGGATGGCGTCGAAAGTTTCGCCGGGGGCGTAGGTGAGGGCGTCGGCGACGACGATTTCGGCGCTGAGGTCGAGGCGGGCGAGGTTCTGCGCGAGGCGGTCCGTGCGAGCGGCGTCGATGTCGAGCGCGGTGACGGCGGCGCCGGCGGCGGCCAGTTGCGCCGTCTTGCCGCCGGGGGCGGCGCAGAGGTCGAGGACGCGCATGCCGGGCCTGGCGTCGATGAGGCGCGCGGGGATCGCGGCGGCGGCGTCCTGAACCCACCATTGGCCCTCGGCATAGCCTGGGAGATCCGCGACGGCGGCGTCGCGGGTTTCGACGCGGATCGTGGTGCCAAGGACAGGAGCCGCGCCGAGGGCTTCGAGAAGGGCCGGGCCGGCGGATTTGAGGGTAAGATCGAGCGGGGCCCCTTCGAGGAGGGCGTGTACGAAGGCTTCGAGCGCGGCTGCCCCATAGGCCTTTTGCCATCTGGCCTTGAGCCAGCCGGGCAGGAGCAGCGCGTCGGGCAGGGCGCCGAAGGTTTCGGCGTCGCGCTGAAGGGTGCGCAGGGCGCCGTTGACGAGCTTGTCGAAGCGGCCGGCGCGCTTGTCGGCGCGGGCGGATTCAACGGCGAGGTGAATGGCCGAATGGGCGGGGATGGCGTCGAGGTAGAGGAGCTGGGCAACGCCGATGCGCAAGACGGCTTCAAGGATACCGGCGCGGGCGGGGACGCCTTTTTTGAGCAGGGTTTCGAGGACCGCCGTGATCTGGCCGTGGCGGCGGAGCGCGGTGGTGGCGAGACGGTTGGCGAGGGCGCGGTCGCGGGGGTCCGGCAGGCGCTCGGCAGCGATAGGGGCGAAGGGCGCGCCGCGGAGGGTCGTGTTGAGGGCGAACGCGGCCTCAAGGCGGGGCTGGAGGCCGGGGGTGGATTTGACTTGGCTCAATACAAGGCCTTCGGGTTGCTGCGGCGCCGGAGAAGGCCGTGCCGTTTAACTGGTGCTGATCCGGCGCTCGCCGCAGGCTCGCGCGTTCGCGCCTCAAATCGCTCCACCGGAGCGATTTGACCGCGCTATGCGCGGTCGGCGCTCACCCCCACGGCCCTCTATGCTCGCCGGCATCGCGCGGACGGGTGCCGGGTGTGCGCCAGTTGGGGGTCGTGCGCGGGCGGTCGGGGTCGACATATACCTGCGCGCGCGGCGTTGCGCCACCACCGCCGCCGGAGATTTCACCCGCCATGGCCTCGAGCGCGGCGATGCGGTTGGCGGGGTTGGGGTGGGTCGCAAAGAGGTTGTCCATGCGCTGACCCGAAAGCGGGTTGGCGATGTACATGTGCGCCATGGCGGGCGCGCGCTCGGCGGCCATGTTGGGGGTGCGGCGGGCCATCGCCGTGATCTTGCCGAGCGCCGAGGCGAGGGCGAGCGGGTCGCGGCAGATCAGCGCTCCGTCCTTGTCGGCCTGGTATTCGCGGGTGCGCGAGACGGCCATCTGGACGAGCATGGCGGCGATGGGGGCGAGGATAACCATGGCGATGGTGCCGATGAAGCCGACGGGGGAATCATTGTTGCGGCCGCCGAAAAAGAGCCCGAACTGCGCCAGCATCGAGATCGCGCCGGCGAGGGTGGCGGTGATGGTCATGGTAAGGCTGTCGCGGTTCTTGATGTGCGCCAGCTCATGGGCGATGACGGCGCCGACCTCGTCCATCGAGAGGTTCTGGACGAGCCCGCGGGTGATCGCGACGACGCCCTTGTCGGGGCTGCGGCCGGTGGCGAAGGCGTTGGGCTGGGCCGAATCCATCAAATAGAGCCTGGGCATGGGGATGCCGGCGTTCTCGGCGAGCCTTGCGGTCAGATCGTAGAGCTGGGGGGCGGAGCGCGGGTCGAGCTCGCGGGCGCCCTGCATGGAGAGCACCATCTTGTCGGAGTTCCAATAGGCGAAGGCGTTCATGCCGAGCGCGACGACAAAAGCGATTCCCATGCCGCCGGTGCCGCCGACGAGATACCCCACGCCCATAAAGAGCGCGGTCATGCCGGCGATCAGAATGGTGGTGCGCATAAAGTTCATCATCTTCTCAACGCTCGCTATGGGGCTGTCAGGTTGCTATAGTTATGGGAATGCGTGAACCGCCACACAAGGTTCACCGACCTTAACTCTTTGTCATCATGAAGCCGAAGCGATCCATGAGCGATACCGCCACTCCCAAACGTCCCGACCGCGAAACCGCCCGCCGGGCGCTCGAAGAAGCCAGGGCGCGCAAGGCAGCGATCGACGCGAAAACCGAAGCGGCGCCGCGGGAGGTCGACGGGCGGGGCGGGCTCGATCCGGCCCGGTACGGAGACTGGGAAGTGAAGGGGATTTCGAGCGATTTTTGAGGCGGCGGCGGTTTTTTTCGCTGCCCGTGTCGCAATCGGGGCTGTTTCCTCGTCTTTCAAGCAGTGGCCGGCGTTTTCGCGCCGGCGCCAGCACATGCATGTTTGACGGAGAAGCCTTATGGTGATTGTCGCCGGATATCTTATCGTTCAGCCCGGTGAGCGGGATGACTATGTTGCCGCACATGCCGATCTCGTGCGGCGCGCGCGAACCTATCCGGGGTGCTTCGATCTTTCGATCAGCGCCGATCCGGTCCATCCGGGGCGGGTGAATATGTACGAGCTTTGGGAGTCCGAAGAGGAGCTCGAAGCCTGGCGGAAGATCGCCAACCCGCCCGAGACCGGATCCGCGTTCCTGGACGGGCAGGTACAAAAGCACACGATCAGCCGCTCGGGACCGCCGTTCTGAGTTGCTACACGCCCAGCGCCGCGGCCAGGCCGATCTCCACCATGTCGACGAGCGAGGTCTGGCGGGCGTCCGCGTCGATTTCCTCGCCGGTGATCAGGCAGTCGGTCATGGTGCAGACCGTCAGCGCCCTGGCGCCGTGGCGGGCGGCGAGGGTGTAGAGGCTTGCGGCTTCCATTTCGACACCCAGGACCCCGTGCGCCATGAGCCTCGCGTAGGCTTCGGCCCCCGAGGGGTGGTAGAAGATGTCGGACGAGAGGATGCCGCCGACATGGGCGGTCAGGCCTTTGGCCTCGGCGGCGTCGGCGGCGGCGCGCAGGAGGCCGAAATCGGCGGCCGGGGCGAAGTTGTAGGGGCCGAAGGCGTCCTTGACGATGGTGGAATCGGTCGATGCGGTCTGGGCGATGACGACGTCGCGGACCTTGACCCGGGTGTTGAGCCCGCCGCAGGTGCCCACGCGCACGAGGGTCTTGACGTCATAGACGTTCAAAAGCTCGTGGACGTAGATCGCGGTCGAGGGCTGGCCCATGCCGGTGGCCTGCACCGAGACGGGCTTGCCCTTGAAGGTGCCGGTGAAGCCCAGGCAGTTGCGGACGGTATTGACGCATTTTGCGTCCTCGAAAAAGGTCTCGGCGATCCATTTTGCGCGCAAGGGATCGCCGGGGAGGAGAACGGCCTCGGCATAGTCGCCGGGCCTGGCGTTGTTATGAGGCGTCATTTTTTTATCCGCTGGTCAAAAATTTCCGGCGAGATTAGCGGCGGTCGCGGAGGGAGGCAACCGCGGGGTGCCTGCCGGGCGCGATTGCATGCACTTTCGCCCGCTGGCCGCTTGGCATTCGGCGCGTGTTGGATTAGACAGCGCTGCAATACTTCAATCCGCGGCCCATCCGGCCCTTTTCCGGACATGCCGCTTGGGGAGCTTTGGCGAAAAAATATGGACAAGTTCACGACATTGACCGGTGTGGCGGCGCCGCTGCCGATCATCAATATCGACACCGACATGATCATCCCCAAGCAATACCTCAAGACGATCAAGCGTACGGGGCTCGGTTCGGCGCTCTTTTCGGAGATGCGGTATAATGAGGACGGGTCGGAGCGCGAGGATTTCGTGCTCAACAAGCCGGCTTACCGGGATGCCAAGATCATCGTCGCGGGCGACAATTTCGGCTGCGGGTCCTCACGCGAGCATGCGCCCTGGGCGCTGCTCGACTTCGGCATCAGGTGCGTCATCTCGACCAGCTTTGCGGATATTTTCTACAATAACTGCTTCAAGAACGGCATCCTGCCGATCGTCGTCACGCCCGAACAGCTCGAGATGCTGCTCGACGACGCGGAGCGCGGGTCCAATGCGACGCTGACGGTCGACCTGGAGGCGCAGACGATTTCCGGTCCCGATGGCGGGACGATCCACTTCGACATCGATCCGTCGCGCAAGCATACGCTGCTCGAAGGGCTCGATGACATCGCCATGACGCTCAAGGACGACAAGGCGATCGCAGGGTACGAAGAAAAAATGGCAGAGAGCCGGCCCTGGGTTTGAGCCTTTAATCACATCCCCCATGGGCGCCCGTCATGGACATCGTCTTCACCGACAGCCCGACGGCCGATGAGACCGAGGCCGTCTCCGCCAATATCGGCGCTCATGCGGAGATCGCATGGCCGGGTGCGGGCTACCGCTCCTTTGGCTTTCTGCTCAAGGATCCCCAGACCGGAGAGATCGAGGGCGGTCTGACCGGATATGCGCTCTACCAGTGGATGTTTGTCCAGTTCCTTTCGGTATCTGAAAAGATGCGTGGGAAAGGATATGGCGCAAAGCTGATGGAACGTGCGGAAGCCTGGGCCCGCCAGGAGGGACTGGACGGGATCTGGCTCGACACCTTTTCCTTTCAGGCGCCCGATTTCTACGAAAAGCTGGGCTTTGAGGTGTTTGGAACGATCGAGGACCATCCTGTCGGTGCGCGCCGGATTTTCATGAAGAAACGCCTGGTTCGGGAGACCGGCTAGCGGAACGGCCCGGGTGCGCGGCGTCGCCATTTTTTAACTGCGAGGGCTTTTAGCGATGTTGCGTATCTCAACCGGGTCGCCGTTCGAAAAGACCTTCGGCTATTCGCGCGCGGTGCGCGATGGCGACATGGTCTATGTCTCGGGAACGACCGGGTATGACTATGAAACCATGACGATGCCAGAACATGCGGGCGCGCAAGCGAAAAACGCGCTCGCGACGATCGCGAAGGCGCTCGAGGACGCGGGATCGTCCATCCGGGACGTGGTGCGCGTCACCTATTACGTGGCCGATACCGCGTTCGTCGACGACGTGGTTGCCGCGGTCGGACCGGTCTTCACCGACATCCGGCCGGCCGCCTCGATGATCGTTTGCGGGCTCATCAAACCCGAGATGAAGATCGAGATCGAGGTCACCGCGCGGATCGGCGCGCACCAGAGCTAGTGCAGTCGGCGCGAGGCGATCCCGATTTCGCCGTCCGGACGCCGTACCGGGTCGAAGAGCGCCGCGGGGGCGCGGCGGCGCATGCAGGCGGTCTTCTTTACGCGGGGTCCGCGCATGAGCGCGCGGACCCTTTGAGTGGTGCGTCAGGCCGCGGCGGTCTCGCGGGGGAAGCACTGGTGGCAGACGGCCGCGATGTGGCGGTGGTCGGTCCCGCAGCAGCCGCCCAGCACGCGGATGTTGGGCAGAAGCGGCAGCAGACGCTGGTAGCGCTGGGCGAGGTCGTTCCAGTCGCCGACGTCGAGAGTTTCGGACTCGTCGAGTTCGGCATGAGACTTCATCGAAGCGTTGACGCGCAGTCCGCCGATCCGGTCCACCCAATGACCCGCGTGCCGGATCGTCGCGGCAAAATGAACCGGATGCGCGCAGTTGATCATGTAGTAGGCCGGTGCGCCGTCGGTTGTGGCGTCCACTTCGGTGATCGCGCGGCCCAGAGGCTTGCCGCCGGGCAGGTTCCCGTCGCTTTCGAGCGTGAACGACACTACAATGGGCAAGCCAGCCGCCCTGGCGCGGTTGACGATGCCGATCGCCTCGGGAGTGTTGGTCAGCGTATAGGCTGTGGCGAGATCGGCACCGGCTTCGGCGAACGCATCGATCTGGGGGGCGTGATAGGCTTCCGCCTCGGCAACCGTCATCTGCCCGTCATATTGCCAGGCGTCACGTCGCGGACCAATCTGGCCGCTGACAAGGGTCCTGATGCCTTCGGCCTCGAATTCGCCCGCGATTTCGCGGCACAGTCGAACCGCTTTGATGTTTACCGCGCGGAGCTTTGCGGCATCGTAGTCGACGAGGGCGCCCCAATCAGGGTTGGCGCGCCAGGTGTTGGTATCGAACAGAAAACCCTGCCCGGCCTCCCTCGCGATGGGCAGGTAGCGCCGGTAGTATTGGCGGGTTCTCTCCCGGCCCTGCTCTGAATCGTTGAGCAGGAAGACATTGAAGTATGGCAACTCCTGACCTTCGTGAAAGATCATGAAGGTTTCAAAGCCGCCGTCGGTCACGAACATCTGACCCTGCAACTGTGGCAGGGCCATATCGATTTTGGACATCTTTTGTCTCCACAAATGCTTGCTTGCAGACGATTTCACCGGTATTTGCCGTCGCTGCGATGGGTCATGTTTTCGCGCGCCGCGGCGCCTAGTTCTAGAAAGCTCGTGGTGCGGGGACCGGATTTTCAATTTTTGATTTTTATTTCAAAGCGTTGTGGAGTGTGGCGTTGACCGTGCCGCCCTTTTCCCGATGCTGGACATGTCCAAAACCCTACCGTGGGTACAGTTGATGGAGCCCGGAAATGAGCAAGGGACGTGAAACGCGCGAGCGCATTCTCGCAATTGCTGAAGAATCAGTGCTCGCCAAAGGGTTCGGGGCGACCTCGATCGAGGAGATCATCTCAGAGGCCGGGCTGACAAAATCCGGGTTCTTTTATCATTTTCGCGACAAGAATGAGCTGGCCCGGGCCATGCTGGAGCGTTACGTCACCGCCAATGACAAGGTCTTCGCCGAGTTGTTCGGGCGCGGATGCGAGCTGTCGGACGATCCTCTGCAGGCCTTCCTGATCGGGCTCAAGCTGCTGGCCGAAACGCTGGCGGACCTGCCTAACGGGCATCCGGGGTGCCTCATCGCATCGGTGTGTTACCAGGAACGGTTGTTCGACCGGGAGGTGCGAGAGATCACGGCGCGCTCGGTCAATGCGTGGAATTTGTTTTTCCAGGTGCGTCTCGAAGAGATTGCCCAGTGTCATCCCCCTGCCGAGCCTGTCGATATCGCCCACCTTGCGCAGATGATGTCGTGCATCACCGATGGCGGGATCATCATGAGCAAGGTGCTGCGCGATCCGGGCATTCTGCCCCAGCAGGTTCTGCTGTTCCGGTCCTACGTCAAGCTTCTGTTCGCCGGCACACCGGCCGTCCGGCCGGCGCTGCTGGCGGGTTGAGGCCGATCCTTTCAAAGGCTGCCTGCCCCTCGGGTCTTGCCAAGCTGCCGCGCGCATACTAGCACCTGTGGCACTTTCAACTGGTTGGCAAGACAAGAACATGACGCAATCTCTCTTCCTCCTTCCCGGCGACGGCATCGGCACCGAGATCATGGCCGAAGTCGAAAAGCTCATTGCGCATCTGAACGCGAGCGGGAAGACCGATTTCGTCTATGAAACGGGGCTCGTGGGCGGCGCGGCCTATGACGCGCACGGGGTGGCGATTTCAGATGCGGACATGGACAAGGCGCTCGCTGCCGACGCCGTGATCTTCGGGGCCGTGGGCGGGCCCAAGTGGGACGACGTCCCCTACGAGCACCGGCCCGAGGCAGGTCTTTTGCGGTTGCGCAAGGATCTGGGGCTGTTTGCAAACCTGCGGCCGGCGATCTGCTATTCGGCGCTGGCGGAAGCATCCTCGCTCAAGCGCGAACTCGTCGAGGGGCTCGATATCCTAATCGTGCGCGAGTTGACCGGCGGGGTCTATTTCGGCGAGCCCAAGGAAATCACCGAACTTGGCAACGGGCAGAAGCGCGCCGTCGATACGCAGGTTTATGAGAGCTACGAGATCGACCGGATCGCGCGGGTGGCGTTCGATCTGGCGCGCACGCGCGGCAAGAAGGTGCATTCGGCCGACAAGAAGAACGTGATGAAGTCGGGTGTCCTTTGGGACGAGGTGGTCCGCGAGGCCGTCAAGGACTACCCGGATATCGAATTGCACCACATCCTCGCGGACAATGCCGCCATGCAGCTGGTGCGCAATCCCAAGCAGTTCGACGTGATGGTCACCGACAACCTCTTTGGCGACATTCTTTCGGACGCCGCGGCGATGCTGACGGGGTCGCTGGGCATGCTGCCCTCGGCGTCGCTCGGCGCGCCCGATCCGGAAACGGGCAAGCGCAAGGCGATGTACGAACCGGTGCACGGGTCGGCGCCCGATATTGCCGGGCAGGGGGTCGCCAATCCAATCGCGATGTTCGCCTCGTTCTCGATGGCGTTGCGGTACTCGTTCGAGATGATCGAGCTTGCCGTCGCGCTCGATACGGCGATCTCGGACGTGCTCGAAGATGGGCTGCGGACCGGCGACATCATGCAGACCGGGTGCCGGAAGGTGACGACCGCCGAGATGGCGGACGCGATCATCGCCAAGCTCTAGCGGCGCAATAAAGGCCGCAGGGCGGGGGGATCCCCTGCGGCCTTTCCCTCGATCGCCTTCCCGCCGGTGATTTCCGGGGGCGGCAATAGCGTCAGGCAGCCTTCAGGTTCAGGCTGTCCTTGGCGAGTTTGAGCAGCTTTTCGTCCGCCGACTTTTCCTCATCGAGGGTCTTGTGAAGGAGATCGGCGACGTCGTCATGGCCGAGCTCCTTGGCCCAAGTGGCGAGCGTGCCGTAGCGCGTGATCTCGTAATGCTCGGCTGCCTGGGCCGAGGAAATCAGCGCCGCATCGCGCGTTTCCGCGTCATCGATCTCGTCGAGCAGCTCATGGGCTTCCTTGGTGATGCCCTCGATGGCCGGACATTCCTCGGCTTCAGCCTTTTCGCCCAGGATCTCGAAGACCTGCTCGAGCCGGTCGACGTGTTCCCTGGTTTCCTCGAGGTGGGATTCGAAAGCGGATTTGAGGTCGGCCGAGCTGGACTTCTCGGCCATTTTGGGCAGCTCTTTTACGAGCAGGTTCTCGGCAAAGTAGATGTCCTTGAGGGTATGGATGAAAAGGTCGTTGAGAGATTTGAGTGCCATGATGGGACCTCCTGTTGTGTCTCGGCTAGACAATGGCAGTAAAGGCCGAGCGTTCCGGCGCTATCGTATGTAAATTTGTGTCACCGGCCCCGCCGGAGGGCGCCAAAGCCCATTGAACGTTGACAAGCGGACCGCGCTGCGTTCGAGTGCAGCGGCATCGAAACCCAAAAGGCTGCCCCGTTCCGATGAAGCATCTTGTTACCGCCCTTGTCCTTCTTGCCGGGGCAACACTGCCGCAGGCCGCATTCGCGCAGGAAGACGGGATGCTCGACGAAATCCGGGCGGGCGTCTTTTTCCATAGCGCCTACGACGGGTTCCTGCCGACGGGCGACAATTGGGACCTGTCGCGGCTCGAGGACGTCAAGGTCTCGGCGCTGTTCAACCTGCCCGCGCATCCGGTCGTCGAGTTCATCGGTTCGCCGCGGCTCGAAGTGGGGGGGACGCTCAATTTCGCGGGCTGGGAGAACCTCATCCACGCCAATCTCAACTGGCAGTTCGGGCTCTTTGACACGCCTCTCTATATCGAGCTGGGGTTCGGCGGCGCTCTGACGGACGCGGCGCTCGACGGCGCGCCGTCGCCGGGGCGCGATATGGGGTGCCCGCTCAATTTCTACGACACCGCCGGGATCGGCGCGCATGTCACTGAAAACGTCACGGTGACGCTGCGCTACGAGCATATTTCCAATCTCGATCTGTGCGAGAACAATGACGGGCTCTCCAATCTCGGGCTGATGGTCGGATTCACGTTTTAGCGCGGACGGCCGCTCAATCTTGAGGGGTCACGGGGGCGTGTTCGTCGGCCCTCTGTATTTTATCATTTTTTCTGATTAAACTGTTCCTTTACGGTCGTAAGGGGGAGTGCGTGATGACCGGGAGTCTGATTAAAACCATCGCCGTTCTTGGAATGCTTGCCGCGGGGGCCGGTCATGCGCCGATGGCCGCCAGCCAGGATGCGCTGGTCGAGGCCAGCCCGATCATCAGGATCGGCGGCGCCGAGATGCGGCCGGACCGCAATATCATCGAAAATCTCGTCAACTCGGACGATCATACCTTGTTCTTTGAAGGGCTGACGTCGACGGGGCTCGCGTCCACATTGCAAGGGCCGGGGCAGTTCACGGTGTTTGCACCGACCGACCTGGCCTTCCGCAAGTTGCCGCGGGGGCTCGTCGATGCGCTCTTTACGCCCGAGGAGAGCAGTGCGTTGAGGCGGATCCTGAGTGCGCATGTCGTTTTGGGCCGCTATAGCGCGGAAGAGCTTCTGGCGCTCGCGGAACGCAGCGGCGGGGGCGTTGCGCTGCAGACGCTGAGCGGGGATGTGCTGGGGTTCCAGGCCGTGGGCGGACTGCTCTATGTGGTCGACGAGCGCTTGCGACCGGGGCGGGCGACGATCCGCGACGTGCCCCAGTCCAACGGAATTCTGCATGTCGTCGATTCGGTGCTCGTGCCCCAGTAGCAGGGCGTTTCGCGCCCGGATGCAGGACGATGCAGTCACGCAAGGCGATTGACAGTTCGGCCAGAGTACGCCACTTACTGCCCCGTGCAGATTTTCCGGAGCGCGCGAAGATGGGTCGTCGGACCACCAGATCGCCAATGCCGCTCACCGGCGCCAAAACGCCGGTCACGATGCCGTTCGGCATGAAAACCACCACCAAAACCGCCTAAAGCGTCTCCCCGGGCCAAGCCTCCCGACGGGGAGGCGGCGAAATCACGCGGCCCTCGGACATAACGGTCCGAAGCGGGAGGTGGGGTCAAAAGGATCAGCAATACAATGGGTTACAAGGTTGCAGTCGTCGGTGCCACGGGCAATGTGGGCCGCGAGATGTTCGAAATCCTCGCAGAGCGGAATTTTCCGGTCTCCGAGATCGTGCCGCTGGCGTCCTCGCGCTCGGTCGGGCGCGAGGTCTCGTTCGGGGACAAGATTTTAAAGTGCAAGAACCTCGAGGATTACGACTTTACCGGGACCGATTTCGTGCTGATGAGCGCGGGCGGAGACATCTCGAAGACCTGGGCGCCCAAGATCGGCGCGACCGGCGCGGTGGTAATCGATAACTCCTCCGCCTGGCGCTATCACGAAGACGTGCCGCTTGTGGTTCCGGAGGTCAATCCGCAGGCGCTCGATGCGTATTTCGCCCGGAACGAACGCAAAAACATCATCGCCAATCCCAACTGCTCGACCGCGCAGCTCGTTCTGGCGCTGAAGCCGTTGCACGACCTGGCCAAGATCAAGCGCATCGTGGTTGCGACCTATCAGTCGGTGTCGGGCGCGGGCAAGGACGCGATGGACGAATTGTGGGATCAGACGAAGGGTATTTTTGTCAACGATACGCCGACGCCCAACAAGTTCCCCAAGCAGATCGCCTTCAACGTCATCCCCCATATCGATGTCTTTATGGAGGACGGGTACACCAAGGAAGAGTGGAAGGTGCTCGCCGAGACCAAGAAGATGCTCGACCCCAAGATCAAGGTGACCTGCACGGCGGTGCGCGTGCCGGTGTTCGTGTCGCACGCCGAGGCGGTCAATATCGAATTCGAAAACGCCATCACGCCCGACGAGGCGCGCGACGCGCTGCGCGACGCGCCGGGGATCATGGTCGTCGACAAGCGCGAGCCGGGTGGCTACATCACCCCGGTCGAGGCCAAGGGCGACGACAACACCTTCGTTTCGCGCATCCGCGAGGACGTGACGGTGGAGAACGGGCTTGCGATGTGGGTGGTTTCGGACAACCTCAGGAAGGGCGCGGCGCTCAACACCATCCAGATCGCCGAAGCGATCGTCGAACGCGGGCTCATTTCTCCCAGGGCCGGCGCCTGATGCGCTGGGTGGCGCTTTTCGAGGACAAGAAAGAGGGCGCGGCGGATATCCGCGCCCGGTTCACCGAGGCGCACCAGGCCTATCTGCGGGCCAACAGCGACAAGATCGTCCTGGCCGGGGCCATGCGGCCCCAGCCGGACGGCGTGCCCGTGGGCGGGCTCTGGGTATTCGAGGCCGAAACCAAGGAAGAGGTCGAGGCGATCATCCGCCAGGATCCGTTCCAGCGCGAGGGGCTGAGGAGCGTCACCCGGATTTATGCCTGGGGCACCGCGCCGGGGTTCGAGGCGCGGGCCGAAGCGTTTTCCGCGCTCGCTGCGCGCTAGCATTTCGCGCGCTCAGCGGATGCGGAGGCGGCCCGGGTGGCGTTCGTCCCAGCTTGTGGGAACGGCGTCGTAAACCTCCTCGGGATCAAGACCCATATCGCGAATGAGACGCGGATCACGGCGCGATATTCTCACAAGGGCCCAACGTTCGCGGCGCTTGCGGATGGCGTGCCTCAGCGCCGTCAGGGCGAGCACGAGGGGGTTCGGGATCAGCGGTTGGGGCTGTGTATCCGCGGTAAAGTCGCGGGTCTTGTGCCCGATCTTTTCCAGTGCCGACATTTCGGTTCTCCTTCGGTCATCGGCTTGATGTTTGAATCGTTTCAAATTGTGGATACACGCGTGATTGAAACGATTCAAAAATGCCGACTTGCACGATCGGTGTCAAGCAAAAATTGAATCGCTTCAATCGAGGCGCTATATTACCCGGCAGGCGCAATTGAAAGCAGGTGACGATGGCTACGGCCACATTCGGCAAGACGGTGAGGCTCGCGGACGTCGCGGCCAAGGCGGGGGTTTCCCAAGGCACGGTTTCGAACGTCTTCAACCGGCCCGATCTCGTGCGCGAGGAGGTGCGCGAACGGGTGCGGGAGGTCGCCAGGGCGATGGGGTATATCGGTCCCGATCCTAGGGGGCGGCTATTGCGCGCGGGCAAGGTCCACGCCATCGGCGTGGCGACGATGGAGCCACTAAGCTATTTTTTCGCCGATCCGTTCGCTCGCGTGCTGATGACGGGAATAACCGAGGCGAGCCAGGCGCGCGGGGCGGGCGTCTCGCTGGTTTCGGCGGAAGACCCCAAGGAACTGGCCTGGAACCTCAGAAGCGCGCTCGTCGACGGGTTCATCCTGTTCTGCATCGACGGCGCGCCGGATTTGCTCGAGCTTTCGCGCGAGCGGCAATTGCCGTTCGTGGCGCTATCGCTTTCGCTCGACGACGATATTTCAGCGGTGGGGATCGACAACGCCGAGGGGGCTGCGCAGGCAGCCCGGCATCTGGCCGATCTCGGGCACCGCGATTTCGCCGTTCTGGCCATGGCGTTGGCCGATGGCGAGGGTCCGGTGACCCGGGAGCAGATCGCGGCCACGGTCTACACCTCGACCCGGGATCGCTTAGGGGGATATTTCGATGCGCTTGCGCCCTACGGCATCGACACCGCGCGTATCCCGGTCTTTGAAACGCAGGTTGATCCCGGGACGGTGCATCGTACGCTCGAGGCGATCTTTTCGGCGCCCAGGCCGCCAACGGCGCTTCTTGCGCAATCGGACTGGATCGCGCTTACTGCCATCGAATGGCTCAAATCGCGCGGCATCCGCGTGCCCGAGGACGTCTCGATCGTCGGGTTCGACGGCGTGCCCGAGGCCGCTACGTCCAGTCCGCCGCTCACGACAATCGCCCAGCCGATCGCCGATATCGGGCGGACGGCGGCGAGGATCATCATCGAGGACGATGGCGCGGTTCATCGCAAGGCCCTTGCCACCGAACTGGTCGTGAGGGGGAGCACGGCGCCGCCGAAGCGCCTCGCCGACTAAGTGGGGCTGCGACAGTCGCGCCCCTTGTATTTTTGCTCCCAATGATGCGCAGATGCGTCCTCCGAGCACCCCTGCCCAAGAAAAAAAAGCCCATGCCGCCGCGCGATATCCTCATGGCCCTTGTCGTCGTCACGATCTGGGGCGTTAATTTCACCGTTATCAAGCTCAGCGTTGCAGAGATTCCACCGATCCTCGTGGCGGCGCTGCGGTTCTTTTTTGCCGCGGTGCCGATGATCTTCTTCGTGTCCCGGCCCAGGGCGCGGTGGCGGCTCGTTGTCGGGTACGGCCTTTTTATGGGCACGGCGCTCTATTCGCTGCTCAACATAGCGCTTTACCTGGGGATGCCGGCGTCGCTCGCGTCGCTGGTTTTGCAGGTGCAGGCAATGTTCACCATTGGACTGGCCTTCTTCTTTCTGGGCGAGACCCCGCGCCGGCTGCAGATCGCGGGCGCCGCGGTGGCATTCGCGGGCATCGGCGTGATCGCGGCCGGGCATGGGGTCGGGGCCGAAGCCCTGCCGTTGGCGATCCTCCTGCTCGCTGCGTTCGCCTGGGCATGCGCCAATACGATCTCCAAGAAGGCCGGGGCGATCCCGATGATCCCGTTTACGGTCTGGGGCAATTTCTTTGCGTCGATCCCGCTCCTTGGCCTGTCGCTCGTCTTCGAGGGAGCGCCCGCAATGATCGATGCCCTTGCCGCGCCGTCCTGGACGAGTGTGGGGCTCGTCGCCTTTCTCGCCTATCCGGCGACGCTGTTCGGGTTCGCGATGTGGAGCGGCCTGCTCTCGCGCCACTCGGCGGCGACGGTGGCGCCGTTCACGCTGCTGGTGCCGGTGACCGGCATCGCGTCGGGGGTATTGATCCTTGGCGAGCCGATCCATGCGGCCGATGTCGCAGGCGGGGCGCTGATCATGACGGGGCTGGTGCTCACCGTGTTCAGGATCAAGACGCGGCAGGCGACTGCGCCCGCCGCGTAACCATCCCGGCGGGGAGGCGCTGGAGCATCTCCTGTTTCGACGGATTCAAAACAGGAGATTTCAGGTGTTTGATTTTTCGGGTTTCCGAACGGAACAAGCGGTGCCCACTTGTTCTGGAAACACTCTAAAGCTGGGGCCGCGCGAAATCGCCGCTTTCGCCGTTCATCACCCACAATTCGCCCGTGGAAATGTCGAACCACGCGCCGTGGAGCGAAACCGTGCCCTCCTCGACGCGGGATTTGATGAAGGGGAACTGCAGAAGATTGCCGAGCGAATTGCGGATCGAGATGCGCTCGAGGGCGGTTTGCCGCTCGGCATCGGTCATGAGGTCCGACGCGCCGACCTTTTCGGCAGCGGGTTTGACCATTTCGAGCCATTTGCCGATGAAGTCACCTTCGGGCGCTTGGCCCGCGGCGGTCGCGAGCGCGCCGTTGATGCCGCCGCACCGGCCGTGGCCCATGACGACGATGTGGGCGACGTTGAGATGGATAACGGCAAATTCGATCGCCGCCGACGTGCCGTGATAGGTCGCATCCGGGCCGAAGGGCGGGACGAGGTTGGCAACGTTCCGCACCACGAAGAGTTCGCCGGGGCCGCAGTCGAAGATGGTTTCGGGCGCGGCGCGGCTGTCGCAGCAGGCAATCACGAGGGTGGTGGGCTTTTGGCCCTTTTCGGCCAGTTCGCGATAGCGTCCGCTCTCGGTCGCGTAGCGCCCGGACATGAAGTTTCTGTAGCCATCGAGCAAAAACTTTGGAAAGCCCTGCATCCGCTCACCTATTCCGTTACTACCGCCCCTGCAAGTAGCCCTTGAGGGGGACGAAGCGCAAGGGCTAACCTCGCTTTTGCGATTCCCCTTCGTGTTCAGGAGTTCTCCAAAATGGTGATTTACCGGTTCTTGAGCGGCGACGACGATTCGGCGTTCTGTCACAAGGTGACCAAGGCGCTGTCGGAAGGCTGGCTGCTTTATGGCGAGCCGCACTACGTCTTCGACGCGGTGGCCGGGAAAATGCGGTGCGGGCAGGCTGTGACCAAGGAGGTTTCCGACCAGGTCTACGATCCGGACAAGAAACTTACCGAATACGAATAGAGATTACGGCCCGGCGTTTCGAGCTGCGCCGCAATGTCCGCGGGGCATCGGGTTGATCGGGCGGGTGAAATTCGCTGTGCCGCGATGCGCGCTCATCTCGTCCTTCTTTATCCGGGCGTCGTGATGACGACCGACTCGGCGCTGCGATCGGCAGGGCCGTGATAGACCGCTTCGAGATTGTTGCCGTCGGGGTCGAAGATATAGGCGGCATAATAGCCCGGGTGATAGGGGCGCTCGCCGGGGGCGCCGTTGTCGGTGCCGCCATTGGCGAGGCCGGCAGCATGAAAGCGGGCGACGGTGGCTTCGTCGGGGGCCTGAAAGGCAAGGTGGCAGCGGCTTGTGTCGTTCGTTGCCTTGTCGATGAAGAGTTCGTCGGCCACAAAGAACGCGTCGGTTTCGAAGGTGATGTCGCGGCCAACGGCGTTGAGCACCGCGCGGTAGAACGCGCGGCTTTTTTCGAGATCGGAGACGCGCAAATGCAAGTGGTCGATAAGGCGGCCTCGGTGAAACTCCATGGAACAGCCCTCCCTGCGGCTTTACCCGTTTCAAATATATAGCTATGCTAACAATTAGCATGGCTAATGAAAAGAGGGATTGGTGGCGGACCTCCACAAGACGCGGGCGCTGCAATTGCTGCACCGGATCGTTCTGCCGCTGGACCGTGCGTTGCAGGCGGCGGACCGGCAGACCGGTTGCAGCGCGGCGCAGCTCCAGGCGCTTTCGGTAATCCACTATCTCAAAGCCGATACCATCGGGCGGCTGGCGGCCCATGAGAGGATCAGCGTGCCAACGGCCTCGCGGCTCGTCGAGGGGCTGGTGCAGCGGGGGCTGGCGCGGCGGGTCGAAGGCCGGGACCGGCGCACGAGCGTGCTCGCGGTGACCGAGCAGGGGCTCGCGGCGGTCGAGGCGGCGTGCGCTGCGCGCGAGGCAGTTCTCATGGACCTCTTTGAGGGGCTCGGCGAGGAGGAATGGCGTGGGCTGAGGGCAACCGCCGGAGCGCTGGCGCGAGAACTGGGGGTGGGACCCGAGGCTGCGCGTGCGGACGACTAGAGCAGCCCCTCGAGCGCGGCATACTGGATGAGCGCGACGGTCTTGGCGTCGACAATAATGCCATTACGCGTCATGGCGAGCGCGTCGGCGAAGGGGATTGTGACCACCTCGATGTCCTCGCCTTCGTGGCGGAGCCCGCCACCGTCGGAGACGCGGCAGGTTGCGTCATAGCTGCCGAGGAAGCAGTGGACCTTCTCGGTCAGGGAGCCCGGGCTGGCATAGAGATCGAAAGCGTGGCCAAGCGTTTTGGGGGCGATGCCGGTTTCCTCGATCGCTTCCTTTCTGGCGCACGCTTCGGGCGTATCGCCATCGAGCAGGCCGGCGCAGACTTCGAGCAGATGGGGATCGGCGTCGCCATTGACGTAGGCGCCCATGCGAAACTGGCGCACCAGCGTCAATTCCCGCGCCTCGGCATCGACCAGCAGAACCGCCGCGGCGTGGCCGTGATCGTAGACCTCGCGCGTGAGGTTCTGCTCTGTGCCGTCAGCGTGCCGATAGCCGATCTCGTATTCCGTGAGCGTACCCCAACCGGCGTGGCGGATTTTTTTCGCGCTTTTCCTGATGGCGTCCATCAATTGCGGCCTCACTTTACGTTGTAGGTAAACCTGGCTGACATTTTCTCACATTTGCCGCGACTTAGCGCTGTCTGTCCAGCGTCAGTAGGAAATATGACTATAACAATCAATATTTTAGCGACGGAAAAATGACGCGTTTTCAGACCAAAGACCTATCGCGCGCCCTTTGACGAATGGGGAAAGCAGGGCTAGAAGTTGGCGCAACAATCACGCGCCGGCCAACCGGCGTACCATCCCTCCCCGGCCAATCGAGGGCAAGTCGAGGACACGCATGGCTTCTTCGTTCAGACCGACCTCCCCGCATCTTTCCGTCTGGCGTTTTACGCTGACGATGACGCTCTCGATCCTCCACCGCATTCTGGGGATCGGGCTTTATATCGGGACACTGCTCTTCATCCTCTGGCTGGGCGCCGCGGCGCTGGGGCAGGACCAGCTCGCGGCGGTCAACGGGTTCTTCGGGCACTGGCTCATCCAGATCGGGCTGTTCCTCTATACCTGGACGCTGTTTCAGCACATGGCCGGAGGCATCAAGCATTTCGTCTGGGACACCGGGTCCGCGTTCGATCCGGCGTCGCGCGAGATGATCTCGGTGGCGACCCTCGTCTTTTCCGCGCTGGCCACGCTGGTGTGCTGGGCGCTCTTTGTCTGGTTCTAGGAGGATAAATTGAGCGCACACGGGAAAAAAGGCACCGGCACCTTCATCCAGCAGCGGGTGACGGCCTTTCTCAACATCTTCCTCGTCGGCTTTTTGATCTGGCTTGTCGTTTCGCTTGCGGGCGCGGACCGCGCGACGATGGCGGCGACGTTTTCGAACCCGTTCGTTTTCGTCCTGACGCTGGTTCTCTTCGCCTCCGTGCTCGTTCACATGCGGATCGGCATGGGCGAGGTGATCGAGGACTACATCCACACCCCGTCGATGCATAAACTCTGCATGGGGCTCAATACCGCATTCGCCGTGATCGTGGGGGCCATCGGCGTCCTCTCGGTGCTCGTCCTGGCCTTCGGAGGTTAGACCCAATCTATGGCTTCTCAAGCTTATCCGATCATCGATCACGCCTATGACGTCGTCGTCGTGGGGGCGGGCGGCGCCGGGTTGCGCGCGACGCTTGGCATGGCCGAGCAGGGGTTCAAGACCGCCTGCGTGACCAAGGTCTTCCCGACACGTTCTCATACGGTCGCGGCGCAGGGCGGCATCGCGGCGTCGCTTTCGAACATGGGCCCCGACAGCTGGCAGTGGCACATGTACGACACCGTCAAGGGGTCGGACTGGCTGGGCGACAACGACGCGATGGAATATCTCGCGCGCGAGGCGCCGCAGGCGGTTTACGAGCTCGAGCATTACGGCGTGCCGTTCTCGCGCACCGAAGAGGGCAAGATCTATCAGCGCCCCTTCGGCGGGCACATGCAGAATTATGGCGACGGCCCCCCGGTGCAACGCACCTGCGCGGCGGCCGACCGGACGGGTCACGCGATTCTCCACACCCTTTACGGGCAGAGCTTGCGCAACAATGCGGAGTTCTTCGTCGAGTATTTCGCGCTCGATCTCTTGATGAGCGAGGACGGCGTCTGCCAGGGCGTCATCGCCTGGAAGCTCGATGATGGGACGATCCACCGGTTCCGCGCCAAGATGGTGGTGCTGGCGACTGGCGGGTACGGGCGGGCGTATTTCTCGGCCACCTCGGCGCATACGTGCACCGGTGACGGCAACGGGATGGTAGCGCGCGCCGGGCTGCCCTTGCAGGACATGGAATTCGTCCAGTTCCACCCGACGGGCATTTACGGCTCGGGGTGCCTCATTACCGAGGGCGCGCGCGGGGAAGGCGGGTATCTCGTCAATTCCGAGGGCGAGCGGTTCATGGAGCGCTATGCGCCCAATGCCAAGGATCTTGCCAGCCGCGACGTTGTAAGCCGCTGCATGACCATGGAAATCCGCGAGGGGCGCGGGGTCGGGCCGAAGAAGGACCATATCTTCCTGCATCTCGACCATCTCGATCCGGCGGTGCTGCACGAGCGGCTGCCGGGGATTTCCGAGAGCGCAAAGATTTTCGCAGGCGTCGATCTGACCCGCGATCCGATCCCGGTCATCCCGACCGTCCACTACAATATGGGCGGTGTGCCAACCAATTATCACGGCGAAGTGCTCGACCCCTCGCGCGGCGGACCCGATGCGACGGTGCCGGGGCTGATGGCCGTGGGCGAAGCGGGTTGCGCCTCGGTGCACGGGGCGAACCGGCTGGGGTCCAATTCGCTCATCGACCTCGTGGTCTTCGGGCGGGCGGCGGCGATCCGCGCCGGCGAGGTCGTCGACCGCGACGCGCCGATCCCAGACGTCAACCAGGCTTCCGAAGACAAGATCATGGCGCGGTTCGACAGGCTGCGGCACGCCGATGGCGGCACGCCGACAGCGCAGCTCCGGGACAAGATGCAGCGTGCCATGCAGGAAGACGCCGCCGTGTTCCGCACGCAGGAAACGCTCGAAAACGGCTGCAGGCGGATTACCGAGATCTGGGGCGAGCTCAAGGACATCAAGGTCTTCGACCGGTCGCTCATCTGGAACTCGGATCTCGTCGAGACGCTCGAGCTTGAAAACCTCATGGCGAACGCGATCACGACGGTCTATTCGGCGGAGGCCCGCAAGGAAAGCCGCGGGGCGCACGCGCGCGAAGACTTCTCCGACCGCGACGACGAGAACTGGCGCAAGCATACGCTGTCGCGGGTCGATGAGGCGGGCAATGTGACGCTCGATTACCGGCCGGTGCATGTCGATCCTTTGACCGACGGGATCGACCTGGCGAAAATCGCGCCCAAGGCGCGGGTTTACTAAGGGAGCGAATGGCAGATGGCTGAACTACTTCTCGACAAGCGCTCCCGGCCCAAAAAGGGCAAAGTGTGGCCCAAGCCGGAAGGTGCGACGCGGCTGCGGGAATATCACGTTTACCGCTACGACCCGGATACCGAAGCCAATCCGCGGATCGATACCTATTTCGTCGATCTCGACGATTGCGGGCCCATGATTCTCGACGGGCTCTTGTGGATCAAGAATAACGTCGACCCGACGCTGACGCTGCGCCGCTCGTGCCGCGAGGGCATTTGCGGATCG
Source organism: Pelagibacterium xiamenense (assembly GCF_021166475.1). Taxonomy (GTDB): domain Bacteria; phylum Pseudomonadota; class Alphaproteobacteria; order Rhizobiales; family Devosiaceae; genus Pelagibacterium; species Pelagibacterium xiamenense. The sequence goes on along the minus strand of NZ_JAJOYS010000001.1, from coordinate 14,850 downwards.
TGCGCGATGAATATCGACGGGGCCAATACGCTGGCGTGCACCAAGGGCATGGACGAGGTCGGCAACGGGCCGATCAAGATCTATCCCTTGCCGCATATGCCGGTGGTCAAGGACCTCGTGCCGGATCTCTCGACGTTCTACGAGCAGCACAAATCGGTGCAGCCCTGGCTGCAGACCAAGTCGCCGACGCCGGATACCGAATGGCTGCAGAGCCGCGATGACCGGGCCAAGCTCGACGGGCTTTACGAATGCATTCTTTGCGCATGCTGCTCGACCTCGTGCCCGTCCTATTGGTGGAACGGGGAGAAGTATCTGGGCCCGGCCGTGCTTTTGCAGGCCTATCGCTGGCTCATCGACAGCCGGGACGAGGCGACGAGCGAGCGGCTCGACTATCTCGAAGACCCGTTCCGGCTCTATCGCTGCCACACGATTATGAACTGCGCCAAGGTGTGCCCGAAGGGGCTCAACCCGGCCAAGGCGATTGCCGAGATCAAGAAGATGATGGTCGAGCGCAAGGTCGCCTAAACGCCGATTTTGGTTTATATTTGAAGGGGTCCGCTGCTTTTGGCTGCGGGCCCCTTTTGTATTTCCCGGAGGTGGGCGATGACCGATTACGAGACCATTCTTTACGTCGAAAAGGAATCGGTTGCGCGCATCCTGCTTACGGCCCTGAGGGCGCATGGGTTCACCCCGCGCGACATTCCCGATGGCGGGCTGCCGGGCATCCGCACCGGGCTTTCGGATGGCATCGCGATCGATGTGCCGGAGGATCAGGCGAGCGATGCGAAGCCGCTGGCGCAAGCGCTGCTGGCGGACATGGACAGCAGCAAGGCGCCGTAGGCGGCAGGGCCGAGGGTCAGGCCCGAACCAGGACGGTGGGGCCGCCCGCTAGGGTGCGGGCGTGCTGTCCAGTTCGCACGCTTTTTCCAACCACTCTATCAAGGCCAGGGGCAGCGCGTAATTGGAAATATCGGCGCGAATGACGCCCAGCCAGCGCTCGATCTCCTCAATTTCAAGGGGGTCGCGCGCAACGCGGTGGAGCGTCGTCAGCAAGGCGATGACGGCCTCCGTGGCGAGGGTGTCGCTGCGCAGGACAGGAGCCAGGGTCGGAATGACAAGGTCGAGGTAGTGCGCAACGCCAAGATGCGGCCTGATCAGGACCGGATTGCCCTCGCGGTCGAACAGCACGTTGGGCGGGATGGCTGCCCGCGTCAGCGCCACAAGCCCGGCGGAGAGCTGGTTGATGGCAGCGACGGCCGTGTTGGGGTCGTTGATGCCCGGTGAGAGCGCCCTGAGGGCCACATCGACGAGCGCCCGGGCCTCATAGGTCGCTTCTTGAAGGATGTCGCGACGCTGTCCCATCCGAATGGTCTTGGCCAAGGCTCCGATATTGACGTCGCTGCCTTCTACATACATCAGCGGGCCCGCGTGATGGACATAGTCGTCGGGCCGCACAACGAGCCTGATGCGGAGCCCGCGCTTGCGCGCGGCGGCCACGAGCGCGTCGTAGTCGATATAACGGATATAACCTGAAGACGGTGCCGGTACGGGGTCACCTTCGAGATCGGTAAAAAGAGACTCGGCCTTTCGCGAGGCCGCAATGTCGGAGGACGCCGCGGTTTGTGCGATACGCGCTATGGCCTGGCAGAACCGCTCGCCAAGGTCGGCGACGATAACGTCGGCCTGGATCGAGAGGGCCATGTGGTGAACAAAATAAATGACGAGGCCGAAGGCGAGGGTGGCCAGGCCGATCGCCGCGGCAACAGTGAGGCTGGGGACAAACCCGTCCTGAAGCTCGGAGACGTTTCCGAGCGCGGTGAGCGCGAACAGGAACACGCCCACGAAGGTCCCCAGCATGAACTGGGTCGTTTTGTCGTGCATGAAGAACATCAGAATGCGCGCGCCCAACTGGCCGGCAAGCAGGGTCAGGCCGACAAAGGTCAGCGAGAACACAAGGCTCGCCATCGTCATCATGCCCCCGGCGATGGTGGTGAGGACGGCGCGGGCACCTTCGGGCCCGAAGCGGGGGAAGAACCATGCATCGCGCATCCCGAAGACATAGTCGAGGGAGTCTACCGCGATGATCGCAAGCGCGAGCAGAAGAAGACTCAGTGCAATCAGCGTCGGGACGAACCAGAAGCTGCCTGCAAGCGCAGCAAGTGCGGATTTGAAAGAAGCGTACACGTGCGCGGCGGACTCCAGCATGACCTTTGGCCGTCATTATAGATCAAGTTGGGCGTGCGCGGCACGCGGATGTGGCGCCAGGCACACACTCAAAAAAATGTACGCAGGGGGCGGGCGGGCCCTGCTTGAGCGGTCAGTGGGGTCCGCTTACCATTTTGGCTGCGTCCTGAGTGGAGTTGCGGCCATGTTCGATACCATTGCACGTCTTTTCCGGCAGCCGGATACCGAGCCGGCAACCTTGCAGGAGCCGGAGGTTGCAGTGGCAGCCGTGCTTGTGCACCTGGCGGCGGTGGACGGGCAGGCCCGGCCCGAGGAATTCAAGATGATCTCGGGCATCCTGCAGGATCATTACGGGCTCAGCGACGGCGACGTGAAAAAGCTGATCGAGGAGGCCAAGCGGCAGGATCGCGAATCGGTCGACTTCTACAAGTTCACCCACGCGCTCACAAAACTCGAGCCCGACGAGAAGATCGCGATCATCCGCATGATGTGGCAGGTGGTTTTCGCCGACGACACCAATCACGAGCTCGAGGACAACATGGTCTGGCGGGTGGCGGAACTGATCGGGGTGTCTTCGCGCGACCGGACGATCCTCCGGGCGCAGACCAAACGGGCCGGTACGCCGCAGGGCGACTATCCCGAGGATTGACCCCGTTCACGGCCGGAACGGAAAAGCCGCGCTCCGGGGAGCGCGGCTTTTTTTGTTTGCCGGCGCCGCTATTGCGGGTCGTAGGTGACCGTGCCGGCCTCGTAGGCTGCCTGGCAGTCGGAGGCGTCGGCGAGCTCGTTATGGGCAAAGAGTTCGGGTGCGCCACCGCGGCCCACGAAACGCGGGTCGTCGCAGACCCCGTCGAAGGCGGCGTCCGAGGAATCGTCGCCGAAATTGATGCGGGTGTCGTCGCCGTCCTCGATGAGCGTCACGGTGCCCTCGTCATAGGCTGCTTCGCAATCGCTGGCGTCGGCCATGAGGTGGCTGTCGAGCGTGGTCTCGAACATGCCGGGACCCTCGAACCGCGGGTCGTCGCATTCCCCGTCATTGGCGTAATCGCCGGAGTCGTCGCCGAAGTTGATGCGCACGTCCCCGTTGCCGCCCGCAGCCAGCGTGACGGTGCCGTCCTGGTAGGCGGTGGAGCAATCGGTGGCGTCGGCCATCAGGTGGTCGTCGAGCGCGACGCCGACGCCGGAGCCTTCGAAGCGCGGATCGTCACATTCGCCATCGTTGGACCAGCTGCCCGAATCGTCGCCGAAATCGATGCCGTCGACGACGATCGGGTCGGTCGCCGCCTGGTCGCCGACATAAACGATCGTGCCCTCTTCATGGGCCGCCTGGCAGTCCGTGGCGTCGGCCATGTTGTGGCTGCCCATCGCGACCCCCATGCCGTCGCCTTCGAAGCGCGGATCGTCGCATTCCCCGTCATTGGCCCACTGGCCGGAATCGTCGCCGAAATCGATGTCGCCAGCCATAGTCGTGCCGCCGTTATCGTCCCCGCCCTCGCCGGCAAGCGCGATGGCGCCGGCGTTGTAAGCGGCCTCGCAGTCGGACGCATCGGCCATATAGTGGCTGTCGAGCGCCACACCCATACCGTCGCCTTCAAAACGGGGGTCGTCGCATTCCCCGTCATTGGCCCATTCCCCGGAATCGTCACCGAAATCGACGTCTGCGACCATGTCGCCGCCTTCGCCGAGATAGGTGACGTCGCCGGCCTCATAGGCCGAGCGGCAGTCGGTGGCGTCGGCCATCTCGTGGCTGTCGAGCATGCCGCCGAAGCGCGGGTCGTCGCACTCTCCGTCATTGGCCCAGGTGCCCGAATCGTCGCCGAAATCGATGTCGGCAGCGGGTTGAACCGCGCCGCTCGTCACGTTGGGGGATTCGAAGGTCACGTCGCCGGCCTCATAGGCCGAGCGGCAATCGGTGGCGTCGGCCATCTCGTGGCTGTCGAGCATGCCACCGAAGCGCGGATCGTCGCACTCTCCGTCGTTGGCCCAGGTGCCCGAATCGTCACCGAAATCGATGTCGTCACCGGCCGATGCCGTTGCCGCCGGCGCTTCGGCTTCGCCCACATATGTCACGGTGCCCGCTTCGTAGGCGGCCTGACAGTCCGCCGCGTCGCGGCCCTGGTCGACCGGGCTGGTGATGCTGGCGGCGCCTTCGCCCTCAAAACGCGGATCGTCGCATTCGCCGTCATTGGCCCAGGTGCTGGTGTCGTCGCCGAAATCGATATCGGCCTGTGCCCATGCCGGGCCCGAAAGCGTCAGGGCGAAGGCAAGGATCGCGCCGCCCAGAATCGTCCTTGAGGTTTTCATGATCTCGTCCCTTACCGTCCGGCGATGTCGCCGCGATTGGTTTTTTTCAGCGCGCCCCTGGGTCGCCGACGTTATCTGGAGTGAACAGCATTCGGCGGCCAATTACCAGTCCGAAAGCCAAATTCGGGCGCGCTATCCGCGCGGATGCGCCTTGCGGTAAACGTCGAGCAAATGCTCGGTGTCCGCGTGGGTGTAGATCTGCGTCGTCGAGAGCGAAGCGTGGCCCAAAAGCTCCTGGATCGACCGCAAGTCGCCGCCCTTGCCGAGGAGATGGGTGGCGAAGGAATGACGCAGCGCGTGGGGGGTCGCCGAGGGCGGCAGGCCCAGGGCCGAGCGGAGCTGTTCGGCGCGGAGCTGGACGATACGCGGGGACAGCGGGCCGCCACGGACGCCACGGAAAATCGGGTCGCGGGGCTCGAGCGCGAAAGGGCAGGCCGCAAGGTAGGCCGATACGGCCTGGCGCACGGGGGCGATGAGGGGAACGAGGCGGACCTTGTTGCCTTTGCCCAGCACGCGGAGGCTCTGCGCGTCGAGATCGGCGCGGGTTATGGCGAGGGCTTCGGAAATGCGCAGGCCGGCGCCATAGCACAGGGCGAGCACGGCGGCGTCGCGGGCGGCGACCCATGGGCGGTCTTCGAGCTCGTGGGTGGTGTCGATCGCCGCGCGCGCCTCGGACACCGTCAGCGCCTTGGGCAGGGTCTGCGCGCGCTTTGGCGTTCTCACGACCGAGAGCGCCTCGAGCGCCATGACGCCCTTGCGTTCGAGGAAGGTGAAAAAGGATTTGAGCCCCGAAAGTCCGCGGGCGATGGAGCGCGAGCCGGTGCCGCCGGCGCGGCGGGCGGCAAAGAAGGCGCGCAGGTCGGCGGCGCGGACGTCCCCAAGGTCGCCCATGTCGACGGTTCCGCCGATATGGCCCGAGAGGAAGGCGAGGAACTGGTCGAGATCGCGCGCATAGGCTTCGATGGTTTTGGGGGAAAGACGGCGGATGGCGGTCAGTTCGCGCCGCCACTCTGTGATGTGGGCACGCAGTGTCTCGGAAATGGCAAAGCCGGTGTCGGTCATGGGGCAAGGGTAGCGGGGGAGGGGTTAGGAATTGGCAAAGGCGCGTGCGAGCGGCCCGGCGGCCTTCAAACCCCGGTTTTCAAAGAGCGTGGACGGTATGCGGCGAGACGATGCCTCATACTGATAATTTAGATGCGAGGTCCGCCTCGCCGCATACATCCGGGATTTTAGGCTTGGCGTCCGCTCGGGCTGGGGCCAATCCCCGCCAGGTTTCCCCGGTGACCACAGGATCGCTGTGGCTGGCCTCGGTGACGTTCGGACCTCCGCTGGGACGACTCCCATCGGACCCGGACCGGTCCCGCCCAAACGTTCGTCGCGCCTGCGCCCATCAAAGCGGGTCCGTAACGCGCATCATAGGCGAGGTTTGAGAGGCGGGGATAAGTTTGCTCCGGAGGGGTTCGGCCTGCGGCATATCCAGCCGTCTTGCGGTTGGGCGCCGGTGCCGATAGCGATGATTGCGCAGGGGCGCAGAATCGCGTCCCCTTGGCTCGCTATCGTTCGGGAAATGTCGTTGTCCTCACTTGGTCCCATCGTTTCGGTCATGGTCGCGGTCGCCGTCGACAAGCCTTATTCCTATCGGGTGCCCGAAGGGATGGAGGTTACGCGCGGGTCGATCGTCGTCGTGCCGCTGGGGCCGCGGCCGACGCTGGGGGTGGTCTGGGGCGCGCCCGAGGACAATTTTGCCCATAACCGGCTCAAGGACATCGCGCACGTCTTCGAGGTGCCGCCGCTTTCCGAGGAGCTTTTGCAGCTTGTCGACTGGGTCGCACGCTATACGCTGGCGCAACCGGGGATGGTGTTGCGCGGGGCGTTGCGGAGCCGGGAGGGGCTCGATCCGCCCCGGCCGATCCTGGCATACAGGCGCGCCGGACCGGACCCTGAACGGCTGACCGACGCGCGAAAACGCGTGCTCGATTTGCTCGAGGACGACATGCCGTGGGCCAAGGCGGCGCTCGTCGGGGCCTCGGGGGTGTCGCCGTCGGTGATCGAGGGGCTGGTCAAGGCCGGGACGCTCGAGCAGATCGAATTGCCGCCGCCTCCGCCGGTGATGCCGCCCGAGCCGGACTTCGCACCGGCGGCGCTTTCGGCGGACCAGCAAAGGGCGCTCGATGACATCCGGGCGCACGATACGGGCGGGTTTTCCGTTGCGCTTCTTGACGGGATCACCGGGTCGGGGAAGACGGAGGTGTTTTTCGAATCCGTTGCCGATTGCCTGCGGGCCGGACGACAGGTGGCGATCATCCTGCCCGAAATTGCGCTGACGCACACGTTTCTCGACCGGTTCGAAAAGCGCTTCGGGCAGCGGGCGGCGGAATGGCATTCGGACATGACGCCGATGCAGCGCGCGCGGGTGTGGCGCGGGGTTCTCACCGGCGCGGTGCGCGCGGTGATCGGGGCGCGCTCGGCGCTCTTTCTGCCGTTCCGGGACCTGGGGCTTTTCGTTCTCGACGAGGAGCATGACGGGGCGTTCAAGCAGGCCGACCGGGTCAATTATCACGGCCGCGATATGGCGGTGGTCAGGGCCTCGCTCGCCGGGGCGCGGGTGATCCTCTCCTCGGCGACGCCGTCGGTCGAATCGCGCAACAACGCCAATCAGGGGCGGTACGCGCATGTGAAGCTCGAAAGCCGGTTCGCCGAGGCGACGCTGCCGGACATCACCGCGATCGACATGCGCGAGGAGGGGCCGGAAAAGGGGCAGTGGATCGCGCCGCGGCTGGCGCGGGCGGTGTTCGACGCGCTCGACAGGGGCGAGCAGGCGCTCCTTTTCCTCAACCGCCGGGGCTACGCCCCTTTGACGCTGTGCCGGGCGTGCGGGCATCAGTATCAATGCCCGGACTGCTCGACATGGCTTGTCGAGCACCGGTTCCGGGGCGTGCTCATGTGCCATCATTGCGGGCACGAGGAGCGGGCACCGGAGGTCTGCGGGTCGTGCGGGGCGGCGGATTCGCTCGTCGCGGTGGGGCCGGGGATCGAACGGATCGCCGAGGAGGTCGCGGAGCGTTTTCCAGGCGCGCGGCCGGTGGTGCTGTCCTCGGACATGGGGTCGATGACGCAGATCCGGGAGCGCTTCGCTGAGATCGCACGGGGGGACTACAACCTTATCATCGGCACGCAACTGGTGGCCAAGGGGCATCATTTCGAGAAGCTCTCGCTGGTGGGCGTGATCGATGCGGATCTGGGGCTCGCGCATGGTGACCCGCGCGCGGCTGAGAAGACGTTCCAGATCCTCACCCAGGTGACGGGGCGGGCGGGGCGCGCGTCCAGGTCGGGCAAGGCGTTTTTGCAGACCTATCACCCGGAGCACCCGGTGATGCAGACCATGGTCAAGGGCGATCGCGAGGCGTTCTATGCGCACGAACTCAAGGTGCGCGAGCAGGGCGGGCTGCCGCCGTTCGGACGGCTGGCGGCGCTCATCGTTTCGGGGGCCGACCACGACGAGACCTTCGGATATGCCAGGGCGCTGATGGCGGCGGCGCCGCTTTCGGAAAAAGTGCGGCGGTTCGGGCCGGCGGATGCGCCCGTCGCCATGGTGCGCGGACGGTACAGGGTGCGGATTCTGGCGCAGAGCCCCAAGGAGTTCGATCTTTCGGGATATGTACGGTTCTGGCTGGAAAACGCCGATCCGGCGCGGGGGAGTTTGCGGGTCCAGGTCGATATCGATCCGATGAGTTTTTACTGAGCGTTCGCGGGCTTTCCGGGTTCTGTGACAGTTGCGACATTTAAGCCGCCCCAATTTGGCCGCGATGCGCTTGCGCGGCCCGGTGGGGCATGGTAAGGCCAGCCGGAAATTGCGGGTTGTCCTCCCCCGGACAGCCTCACGGGAAGCTATCATTTTGAAATTTTCGTCCCGCATCGCGCTTACTGCTGTGCACGATGCCGGAGGCAAACAGCGGGGTTGGAAGGCTTGAGCGCTACACACTCTGTTTTGTTCCAGATCGGGCGGCCTTATGCGACGGCGCTTTTCGATCTGGCCAGCGAAGCGAACGCGATCGAGGACACCGAGAAGAGCCTCGACGCTATCGCGGCCCTCATCGATTCTAACGACGATTTCGCCAAGTTCCTCGAAAGCCCGACCATCACCGCCGACAAAAAGGGCGAGGTGCTCGAGGCGATCCTTGCCAAGGCCAAGACACCCGAGCTTGTCGCGAACACGCTGCGGCTCGTGGCCAAGAACGGGCGGCTCTATGCGGTCCCGGCCATCATTTCGCTCTATAAGGACCTTGCCGCGGATGCGCGCAACGAGGTGAGCGCGGACGTGGTTTCCGCTGCGCCCTTGTCGGACGCGCAATCGGCCGAACTGGCGAAGGTTCTCAAGGACAAGATCGGCAAGGCCGTATCGTTGAAAACACGTGTCGATGAGAGCCTGATCGGCGGACTGGTCGTCAAGGTCGGCTCGAAAATGATCGATACCTCCCTCAAGACAAAACTTTCGGCCATGAAGATCGCCATGAAAGGGGTCAGCTAATGGACATCAAAGCTGCGGAAATTTCCGCGATCCTCAAAGACCAGATCAAGGATTTCGGCAAGGAAGCGAGCGTTTCCGAAGTCGGGCAGGTGCTCTCGGTCGGTGACGGTATCGCGCGCGTTTATGGCCTCGACAATGTGCAGGCAGGTGAGCTCGTCGAGTTCCCGGGCGGCATCAAGGGCATGGCGTTGAACCTCGAAGAGGACAATGTCGGTATCGTGATCTTCGGCTCGGACCGCGAGATCAAGGAAGGCGACACGGTCAAGCGCACCGGCGCGATCGTCGACACCCCCGTCGGCAAGGGCCTTCTCGGCCGCGTGGTCGACGGTCTGGGCAACCCGATCGACGGCAAGGGCCCGATCGAATACACCGAACGCCGCCGCGTGGACGTCAAGGCGCCGGGCATTCTGCCGCGTAAATCGGTGCACGAGCCGATGGCGACCGGGCTCAAGGCCATCGACGCGCTCATCCCCATCGGCCGCGGCCAGCGCGAACTCGTGATTGGCGACCGCCAGACCGGCAAGACCGCCATCCTGCTCGATACGTTCCTCAACCAGAAGCCAGCGCACGACGCCGGCAACGAGAACGACAAGCTCTACTGCGTCTACGTCGCGGTGGGCCAGAAGCGTTCGACGGTTGCCCAGTTCGTCAAGACGCTCGAAGACAATGGCGCGCTCGAATATTCGATCGTTATCGCCGCGACCGCTTCGGACCCGGCGCCGATGCAGTTCCTCGCCCCGTTCACCGCGTGTGCGATCGGCGAATATTTCCGCGATAACGGCATGCACGCCGTGATCGGGTATGACGACCTTTCCAAGCAGGCCGTCGCCTATCGCCAGATGTCGCTGCTTTTGCGCCGTCCTCCCGGACGTGAAGCGTATCCGGGCGACGTGTTCTATCTTCATTCGCGGCTCCTCGAGCGCGCGGCGAAGCTCAACGAGAACCACGGCGCGGGTTCGCTGACGGCGCTGCCGGTCATCGAAACGCAGGCCAACGACGTGTCGGCCTATATCCCGACCAACGTGATCTCGATCACGGACGGTCAGATCTTCCTTGAAACCAACCTCTTCTTCCAGGGCATCCGCCCGGCGGTGAACGTCGGCCTGTCGGTTAGCCGCGTGGGCTCGTCGGCCCAGATCAAGGCGATGAAGCAGGTGGCCGGGTCGATCAAGGGCGAGCTTTCCCAGTATCGCGAGATGGCGGCGTTCGCGCAGTTCGGTTCCGACCTTGACGCGGCGACGCAGCGCTTGCTCAATCGCGGTGCGCGTTTGACCGAGCTTTTGAAGCAGCCGCAGTTTTCGCCTTTGAAGACCGAAGAACAGGTTGCGGTGATCTATGCGGGCGTGAACGGCTATCTCGACGATCTGCCGGTTTCGGGCGTGCAGCCCTTCGAGAAGGCGCTGCTCGGCACCCTGCGGAGCAAGCATGCCGACCTGCTCGAGGCGATCGCGACCGAGAAGGCGCTTTCGGACAGCATCAAGGAAAAGCTCAAGGCTGCCCTCGATGCGTTCAAGAAGACCTACGCGGCCTGATTTGTTTGATCGCGTTTAAACCCGACCCGGCTGGCAGGGAGCTTTTGGCGCAATGCCCTCTTTGAAAGACCTCAAGAACCGGATCACCTCGGTCAAGTCGACCCAGAAGATCACCAAGGCGATGCAGATGGTCGCCGCGGCCAAACTCAAGCGTGCGCAGGACGCCGCGGAGGCCGCGCGGCCCTATGCCGAGCGCATGGAGAAGGTTCTTTCGGGCCTGGCGCTCGCCTATAAGGGCCGTCCGGACGCTCCCAAGCTGCTTGCGGGGACCGGCAAGGACGACGTCCACCTTCTCGTGGTCGCCACCGGCGAGCGCGGGCTTGCGGGTGGCTTCAACTCCTCGATCGCGCGGATGGCGCGCGAGCACACCGAAGAGCTCCTGGCGCAGGGCAAGACGGTCAAGATCCTGTGCGTGGGCCGCAAGGGCGCGGATATCCTCAAGCGCCAGTTCTCCAAGAACATGCTCGAGACGATTTCGCTCAGGGAAGTCAAGCAACTCGGTTACGACACCGCGCAGGGGATCGGGCAGAAGCTGCTCGACATGTACGAGGCGGAGGAGTTCGACGTCGCCACGCTGTTCTTTGCGACGTTCAAATCGGTGATCAGCCAGGTGCCGACGTCGATCCAGCTCATTCCCGCCAAGTTCGACGAGGAAGAGGGCGAAGAGGCGGTCCATTCGGGCGCGGCGATCTACGAATACGAGCCGGACGAGGAAACCATCCTCGCCGACCTCTTGCCGCGCAATGTGAGTGTGCAGGTGTTCCGGGCGCTTCTGGAGAACAACGCCTCGTTCTTCGGCGCGCAGATGACGGCGATGGACAACGCCACGCGCAATGCCGGTGAGATGATCAACAAGCTGACGCTAAGCTATAACCGCCAGCGTCAGGCGCAGATCACCAAGGAACTGATCGAAATCATTTCGGGCGCCGAAGCGCTCTAAAATACAGGGACAAAGACCATGGCAGACAGCAAACTCGGCCGCGTCTCTCAGGTTATGGGCGCCGTTGTGGACGTCACCTTCGACGACCACCTGCCGGCCATTCTGAACGCGCTTGAAACCGACAATAACGGCAACCGTCTGGTGCTCGAAGTCGCCCAGCACCTGGGTGAGAACACTGTGCGCACCATCGCCATGGACACCACCGAGGGCCTCGCGCGCGGCACCGAGGTGAAAGATACCGGGGAAGCGATTTCGGTTCCCGTCGGCGAAGCCACGCTCGGTCGCATCATGAACGTCATCGGCGAGCCGATCGACGAAGCCGGCCCGGTCAAGGCCGCGACGCGCCGCCCGATCCACGCGCCGGCGCCCGAGTTCGTCGACCAGGCGACCGAAGCGCAGATCCTTGTGACCGGCATCAAGGTCATCGACCTTCTGGCTCCCTATGCCCGTGGCGGCAAGATCGGGCTCTTCGGCGGCGCCGGTGTGGGCAAGACGGTGCTCATCCAGGAGCTGATCAACAACGTCGCCAAGGCGCACGGCGGGTATTCGGTGTTCGCCGGTGTCGGCGAACGCACCCGCGAAGGCAACGACCTTTACTACGAAATGATCGAATCCGGGGTGAACAAGGACCCCAAGGAAAACGACGGTTCGACCGAAGGCTCCAAGTGCTCGCTCGTCTTCGGCCAGATGAACGAACCCCCGGGAGCCCGCGCCCGCGTCGCTCTGACGGGCCTCTCGATCGCCGAGGAATTCCGCGACAAGGGTCAGGACGTCCTGTTCTTCGTCGACAACATCTTCCGCTTTACCCAGGCAGGCTCGGAAGTGTCGGCGCTGCTTGGCCGTATCCCGTCGGCGGTGGGCTATCAGCCGACGCTCGCCACCGACATGGGTGCGCTGCAGGAACGCATCACCACCACCAACAAGGGCTCGATCACCTCGGTGCAGGCCATTTACGTGCCGGCGGACGATTTGACCGACCCGGCGCCGGCGACCTCGTTCGCGCACCTTGACGCCACGACGACGCTCAACCGCTCGATCGCGGAAAAGGGCATCTATCCGGCGGTGGATCCGCTCGATTCGACCTCGCGCATGCTCGATCCCTCGATCATCGGCGAGGAGCACTACAAGGTCGCCCGTGACGTGCAGGAAGTGCTGCAGCGCTACAAGTCGCTTCAGGACATCATCGCGATCCTGGGTATGGACGAACTGTCCGAAGAGGACAAGCTCATCGTCGCCCGCGCGCGCAAGATCGAGCGCTTCATGAGCCAGCCGTTCCACGTCGCCGAAGCCTTTACGGGGGCTCCGGGTCTTTATGTCGAGCTCGAAGACACGATCAAGGCGTTCAAAGGCCTTGTCGCGGGCGAATACGACCACCTGCCCGAGCAGGCCTTCTACATGGTCGGCACCATTGACGACGCCGTCAAGAAAGCCCAGAAGCTGGCCGCCGAAGCGGCGTAAGACAATGTCCGTCCCGGGCAGCCGGGACGGATCGTTACTTTTACAGTTCGTAGCGGTTCCGGGGCGAAAGGGCGGTTTTCGCCGGTCCCGGAAACCCTCCAGAGGAGGCCCGTTCCATGGCCGATGGCGTCAAAATCGAAATCGTTTCGCCCGAATATCTCGTGCTTTCGGCCGAGGTGCGGTCGGTCGTCGTGCCGGGGGCCGAGGGCTATCTGACGGTCATGGGCGAGCATGCGCCCCTGATGACCACGCTCAAGCCGGGCTTCGTTACCGTCACCAATACCGACGGCGCGGCCACGAGCTATTTCGTGGGCGGCGGGTTTGCCGATATTTCGCAGGCCGGGCTGACGATCCTGGCTGAAGACGCCAAGCCGGCCAGCGAGTTCGGGCGCACGGAGATCGAAGCCAAGATCGCCGAGGCGCAGGAAGCGCTGTCGGCGGCCGAGGATATCGACGCGAAAAGCGCTGCGCAGAACAGGCTCGATACCTGGAAGAACCTGCTTGTCGAAAGTGCAGGTCTCGGGCGCGCCGCGCACTGATCGGGGGCCGGATCGAGGATGCAGTAAGGGCGCTTGTGAGCGCCCTTTTTTGTATCTGCCGGTCGCCATGCGTGCGGCCTTGAGGCTTTAACGTCGGGTTACCCGTCCTGAAACTTTGATTTAATCAATTGTCCGTACCTTCCGCTGCGACTGTACCCAAGGAAGGGGGGATACCGATGACGATCGGTGAAAACCAAGAACAGGTTGACTCTGGCGCCGCTCGCGAGGGCGCGGAGGAGAAGAAGAAGGGTTCCTTCTTCGGTCGTTTCAAGATGACGACAATGATCGCGGCGATGGTGATTTCCGCCGTCGTGCTTTCGGTGAGCGTTGTCGTTCTGGCCGTATTCATCAGCCTCAACGCCGATACCGAGAACCGCGCAAGCGCGGCTGAGGCCGGCAATATCCGCACCGCAGCGACGATCCTGAGCGGGATGGGCGGCATTCAGGTCGAATGGACCGAAGAAGGCGATATCGCCAAGATCGGCACCTGGGTGATGCCGCGGTTCTATAACAACGACACCGTCGATTCGATTGCACGGGTTACCGGCGAGAACGCGGCCGTGTTTGCGTGGAACGCCGAAACCGGCCAGTTCGAGGAAGTGTCTTCCTCGCACGTCGATGCCAATGGCGAGCGTCTTTCGCAATCGCCGGTCAATGCAGACAGCCCCGGTTTCGAGACGCTGATGGCCGGCGAGGGCGTGATTACGGAATCGCAGTTCAACGGCGTCGATTACTATACCGTCTATCAGCCGATCACCTATCTTTCGGGCGAAGACGTTCTGGGCCTGCTGCAGGTCAATATCCGCAAGGATGCGATCACCGCGATTGTCGGTGAGTTGATGAGCATGCTGTTCCTGGTCGGGGTTATCGCGGTCGTCGCGGTCGGGGCGCTGGCGATCTTTGCCTCGCGGGCGATCTCGCGGCCGATCCCCAGGCTCTCGGAGGTCATGGGCAAGATCGCCAATAACGAGCTCGAGACCGAAGTCCCCTATGTGGACAACAGCAATGAGATCGGCGCCATGGCGCGCGCGGTCGAGGTGTTCCGCGACAATGCGGCGCGCATCGCACAGATGAGCGAGGACGAAATCGCAGCGAGCGAAACCCGGCGCAAAGAGCGACAGGCGATGATGAACGAGTTGCGCGACTCCTTCGGCGAGGTGGTCAATGCGGCGGTTGCGGGCGACTTCTCGCATCGCGTCGAGGCCAATTTCGCCGATGCGGAACTCAATGCACTGGCGGGCGGGGTCAACGATCTCGTCGAAACCGTCGAGCGGGGCCTGGGTGAAACCGTCACGGTGCTTGGCGCTCTGGCGCAGACCGATCTCACCCGGCGGGTCGAGGGCGAATACCAGGGCGCGTTCGCCC